>NZ_JBITTY010000001.1:0-2055309 GCF_044542155.1 Pseudomonas sp. NPDC079086
ACGAATTGCTTGATTCAGTTGTTAAAGAGCGGGTTGGTTAAGCCTTTCGTCTCAACCGAGGCGCGCATTCTACAGCAGCCTCACCTTCCGTCAAGTGATTTCGAAAATTTCTTTTCAATCTCAACCACTTGCGCCTTCGATCAACATCTAGCTTCTCGTCAGCGGGAGGCGAATTCTACAGCGTTTCAAACCGCTGTCAACCGCATCTTTTACCGCCTCCGATCAACTTGACCGACCCCCTTCAGACCTAAACACATCACCCCGAAGAGGAGGCTCATTCTACGCAGCTTTCGCTGCTTTGCAACCCCTTTTTAAATCTAACCTCTTGTTTTATAAGAAGTTTAAGGAGCCGCATACGCCTGAAGAGCTGCGCATTATAGGGACAATGAAACGCAGGTCAATCGATTGTTGTGCTTTTGTTGCAATAACCACCAACACCCAGGCCGCCAGCCCCAGAACCGCGTCGCCTGCAGAAACGACAAAGCCGTTGAAGCTGACGCTTCAACGGCTTTGTCGAACCAACCACACCTAACGCATCATGACTCGAGCTTAAGCGTAATGCGCGCAAACGCTTTCTTACCCGCCTGACAAACGTGCACCGCCCCCACCTTATATATAAAGGAGCGATCCACCACCTCACCATCCACGCGCACACTGCCAGAGCCCAGCAGATCACGCGCCATAGCAGCGTTCTTCACCAAGCCGGCTTTATTCAGCAACGCGGCTATTGGCATGTCCTCCGCAGACAACACCTCGATCTCTGGCAGATCTTCAGGCAGCTCGCCTTCTTTCATACGGTTGCCCGCCGAGCGATGAGCACTGAGCGCCGCCTCTTCGCCATGGAATCGCGCGACAATCTCTTCGGCCAGCTTGATCTTGATGTCACGCGGATTGGCACCCTGCTCGACATCACGCTTGAACTGCCCAATCTCTTCCATGGAGCGGAAGCTGAGCAACTCGAAGTAGCGCCACATCAAAGCATCCGGCATTGAGACCAGCTTGTTGTACATGACACCAGGCGCTTCTTGGATGCCTATATAGTTGCCCAATGACTTGGACATCTTCTTCACGCCATCCAGCCCCTCAAGCAACGGCATGGTGACGATGCACTGCGACGCCTGGCCATAGGAGCGCTGCAACTCGCGCCCCATCAGCAGGTTGAATTTCTGATCGGTGCCACCCAACTCGACATCCGCCTGCAGCGCGACCGAGTCATAACCCTGAACTAACGGGTAGAGGAACTCGTGGATGGCAATCGGTTGATTGGTCGAATAACGCTTACTGAAATCATCACGCTCGAGCATGCGCGCCACGGTGTACTGCGAGGTCAGGCGAATGAAGTCAGCCGGGCCCATCTTGTCCATCCAAGTGGAGTTGAAGGCGACTTCGGTTTTCGCCGGATCGAGAATCTTAAATACCTGGGTCTTGTAGGTCTCCGCGTTCTCCAGCACCTGCTCACGCGTCAGCGGCGGACGCGTTGCGCTCTTACCGCTGGGATCGCCGATCATCCCAGTAAAATCGCCAATCAGGAAAATCACCTGATGACCCAACTCCTGGAACTGACGCAGCTTATTGATAAGCACGGTGTGCCCGAGGTGCAGATCCGGCGCAGTCGGATCAAAACCGGCCTTGATACGCAGTGGCTGGCCACGCTTGAGCTTTTCAACCAGCTCGGCCTCAACCAGAACCTCTTCCGCACCACGCTTGATCAGCGCCAACTGCTCTTCAACCGACTTCATGACAGGACTCACGACCACTCAAAAACGAAAGGGAACCAACCATACAAGATCGCAGACAAATCACAAGTTCTGCCCACCACCCACCTACGCTAAGACCACCTTGCGACAACCGGGGTTGCCTAGCTAGCGATTTGGTTATATTTTATACAGTTACTGCATATTCATCATTTCGTTTATCTATTTCTTTTCATTTTTAAAGTCAAAAAGCAGCCTATGACCTCTACAACTAAAGCGCCGCCCCTGTACCCGAAAAGCCATATTCTGGCGGCCAGTGGCGTCGCCGCCCTACTGAGCCTTGCCCTACTGGTATTCCCCTCCCGCGAAGTCGAAGCAAAGAAAACCTACTTAAACCTTGAGCTGGACAACGGAGCAGAATACGCCGAGCAGCAGGATGGGCTGGAATCAGCCGCTTCACTGACGCGCCAGTCGCCGTTCGCCAGCACCGCCGTAACTGATACATCGACAAATGATGAGTCGCAGGCCGCACAAGTTGCCCCGCCACCAGAAACCGATCCATTGCACCGCATTGTTAGCGTGGAGAACGGCGATACGCTGTCCACGGTATTTGCCAAGGTCGGCTTGAGCGCTACCACTCTGCATACAGTGCTCAATAGCAGCAAAGAAGCTAAACAGCTGACTCGCCTGAAGGTCGGCCAGGCACTTGAGTTCAAACTGAGCGCGGATGGCCAGCTCGAAAGCCTGCATAGCAAGCTCAGCGACCTGGAAAGCATCGCACTGACGAAGAGTGATAACAGCTTCAGCTTCAAGCGTGAATTGGTCAAACCAGAAGTGCAGACTTCCTATAGTCACGGCGTAATCAAGAGTTCGCTGTTTCTCTCGGCCAAGCGCGCAGGCCTGTCGCATAGCCTGACCATGGATCTGGCCAATGTATTTGGCTACGACATCGACTTCGCCATGGATATTCGTGAAGGCGATGAGTTCGAGCTGATCTATGAAAAGAAAGTGGTTGACGGTAAACAGGTGGGCACCGGCAATATCCTTTCGGCGCGTTTCACCAACCGTGGCAAGACCTACACTGCAGTGCGTTACACCAACAAACAAGGCAACAGCAGCTACTACAGCGCCAATGGCGAGAGCATGCGCAAAGCCTTTATCCGCACCCCGGTGGATTTCGCCCGCATCAGTTCACGCTTTTCCACAGGGCGCCGCCACCCCGTGCTCAACAAGATTCGCGCACACAAGGGCGTGGATTACGCCGCACCACGCGGTACACCGATCAAGGCAGCCGGTGATGGCCGCATCGTCCTGGCCGGTCGCCACGGCGGCTACGGCAATGCGGTAATCATTCAGCACGGCCAACGCTACCGTACCCTGTATGCCCACATGAATGGCTTTGCCAAGGGCATCCGCAGTGGCGGCAACGTCAAACAGGGCCAAATCATCGGTTATATCGGCACCACCGGCCTGTCCACCGGGCCGCACCTGCACTATGAATTCCAGGTCAACGGCGTGCACGTTGACCCACTGAGTCAGAAGCTGCCTATGGCCGATCCTATCGCCAGCAGTGAGAAAGCCCGCTTTATGCAGTTGAGCAAACCGTTGATGGCACAAATGGACAAAGAGAAGTCCACGATGCTCGCCCTCAACAATCAGCGCTAAACCATGCCCCTCTATCTTGGCGTGATGTCCGGCACCAGCCTGGACGGGCTGGACATTGCGCTGATTGAGCAGGAACACAGCACCCGCCTGCTTGGCACCCGCTACCTGCCCATGCCAGACGAACTGCGTAGCAGCTTACTCAGCCTGTGTGCCTCCGGCCCGGATGAGCTTGCACGCGCGGCTATCGCCGAACAGCAGTGGGTTGCGCTCGCCGCACAAGGCATCAATGAGCTGCTGTTGCAGCACGACATACCAGCGCACAGCGTTCGCGCCATCGGCAGCCATGGTCAGACTGTGCGTCATGAGCCTGCTCGCGGCTTCAGTATCCAGATCGGCAACTCGGCCCTACTCGCTGAACTGACAGGTATCAGCGTCGTCAGCGACTTTCGCCGCCGCGATGTTGCGGCGGGTGGTCAGGGCGCACCACTGGTTCCGGCGTTTCACCAGGCATTGTTTGCAAGCGAGGGCAGCACTCGCGCCATCCTGAATATCGGCGGTTTCAGTAACCTCAGCCTGATTGAGCCCGAGCGACCAGTGCATGGCTTCGACTGTGGCCCTGGCAATGTGCTACTCGACGCCTGGATTCAACGCCACCAAGGTCTGACATACGACCAGAGCGGTCAGTGGGCTACCACCGGCCAGGTACAGGCGCTACTTCTGCAAGCGTTGCTGAGCGATCCCTACTTCCAGACTCAGGGCCCGAAGAGCACTGGACGTGAGCTGTTCAACCTTGCCTGGCTGGATAAGCACCTGCAGCACCTACCGACATTTGCGGCGGCTGACGTGCAGGCAACTCTGCTGGAACTGACTGCCATCAGTATTACCGAAGCGCTCAAAGCCGCTCAGCAGAACACCGAGATACTGCTGGTGTGCGGTGGTGGCGCGCATAATCATGCGCTGATGCACCGCCTTGCGCAGTTGCTGCCCAATAGCCAGGTGAGCAGTACCGATGCGCATGGTGTGCCCGCCGATTGGGTCGAGGCCATGGCTTTTGCCTGGCTGGCACACTGCTGCCTAGAAGGCATTCCCGCCAACCGGCCAAGTGTCACCGGCGCTCGCGGCCTGCGAGTGCTCGGCGCGATCTACCCCGCTTAACCACTTTTTCAAATCTGCGGCACCCAGAAACGAAAACGCCGCGCACAAGGCACGGCGTTCGCTTGAACAGCCTGCAGATCAGATCGAGAACGACGAGCCGCAACCGCAGGTGGTAGTAGCGTTCGGGTTGTTGATGACAAATCGCGAACCTTCCAGACCTTCCTGATAGTCGACCTCGGCACCTGCCAGATACTGGAAGCTCATCGGGTCAACCACCAGGCTCACGCCCTCGCGCTCAATAATGGTGTCATCGTCGGCCACTTCTTCATCGAAGGTGAAGCCATACTGGAAGCCGGAACAACCGCCTCCCGTTACAAACACGCGCAATTTCAGGCGCGGGTTGCCTTCCTCATCGACCAGGCTCTTCACCTTGTTCGCTGCGCCCTGCGTAAATTGCATAGCGCTGGGGGTGAAGGTTTCGACGCTCATGCTGATTAACTCCCGGCGCTACGCGCCATACTGCATTCTGATCGGCATTATCCGCTTACCCGAGAAAAGCGGTCAACTATTGTGCGGTATCCAGCGTTTCTGGCAACTCCAACGGCCGCGCCTCGTCTTGCAAGCGGCAGAGGCGGCCTTCGATCTGTGCGCCCATGGCCATTTCCATCAGGGCGTAATACAAATTGCCGCGCACTCGCGCCCGCGCGCCCAGCTCAAGATGGCCACTGGCGTGTACATCGCCAACTACTTCACCATCAATCACTATATGGGGGGCACGGATCTCACCTTCAACCTGGCCTTGCACACTGACGCGCACCATGCCTTCGCTGGCGACCAGGTTACCGATGACCTTGCCATCGACCTGAACTGCGCCTTGAAAGCGTAAATCGCCATGCAGTTCGGCACCTACCGCAATCAAGCTGGTCTTGCCCGCGAAACGCTGTACGTCAGTGCGCGCTTTATCTTTATTCCACATAAGGAACAGTTACTCCTCTTTGTTCCATTTGAATGTGCGCAGCAGAGGTTTCTCACCCTGCACCTCGGCACGCACCTTGATCTCGCGCGGGGTAAACCCTTCAGGCAACTTTAGCTCGGCAAATCGTCCCGCTTCGGGAATAGCCTGAAAGTGCTTGAAGGCGAAGGCAATAGGCTGTTCAGGCAGGCCATCCGGCAAGCCTGCACCAAGCGCCTCCAGCTCGAGCGTGACATCCTTGTCGCCCTGCTTGCCGGCGATCGACACATGCAGTTGGCCTTCCAGCGGCGCCTCGCCTTTACCCACGCGACTGAGGAGTATCTTGTAGCGGAAATGCTCAGGCCTGTCCGTGGCCTGCAGCTCAAAGGTTTTGATGCGCAAACCTTCACGACGGCTGGCAGGCGCTAGTACACCCTTATAAAAGGCCAGATCCTGTTGTTGTTTGTAGATCTGCTCTTCCAGCAGCTTGATGGTCAGACGGCTCTGCTCGTTGGCTTGCTGGCTGACCTTTTCCGCGCTGCTCAAGACCACCACACGCTGACGCAACTCATCGACCTCGCGCAACAACTGCTCATCGCGCACCGGCTTGGCCGGTTGCTCAGCAGTCACGGTAGGCTGCATGTACTGCTGCCACCAGCCGCCGACATAGAACGCCAACGGAATGCACAGCACCAGCAGCAGCCCGAGCATGCGCCGTCGCCGAGTGCGCCCCGGATCGCTTGGACGAACCTCCCAGCCCGCCATCAGGGCAACATGGCCGCATGAGACAGCCCCAAGCGCTCGTCGAGGCCGAAGAGAATGTTCATATTCTGCACCGCCTGGCCTGACGCACCTTTGACCAGGTTGTCGATTACCGACAGCACCACCACCAGGTCGCCATCCTGCGGCCGATGCACGGCGACCCGGCAAACGTTGGCACCGCGTACGCTGCGGGTTTCCGGATGGCTGCCGGCCGGCATCACATCGACGAAAGGTTCGTTGGCATAACGCGCCTCGAACAGCGCCTGCAGATCTACTGAGCGGTCGACCACAGTGGCGTAAAGTGTGGCGTGAATACCACGGATCATAGGCGTCAGATGTGGCACAAAGGTCAGGCCAACATCCTTACCGGCAGCCCGGCGCAGGCCCTGGCGAATTTCCGGCAGATGCCGGTGACCTTTAACCCCGTATGCTTTCATGCTTTCACCGGCTTCACTGAACAGCGAGCCAACGCTGGCACCACGCCCCGCACCGCTAACCCCGGACTTGCAGTCGGCAATCACTTGCGTGGTATCAGCCAGGCCAGCCTCTAGCAGCGGAATTAGCGCCAGCTGTGCGGCGGTGGGATAGCAACCAGGTACAGCGACCAGGCGCGCCTGCTTGATGGCTTCACGGTTGACTTCCGGCAAGCCGTAAACCGCCTCAGGCAGCAGATCCGGCGCACCGTGCGGCTGGCCGTACCACTTGGCCCATTCATCAGCATCCTGCAGGCGGAAGTCGGCGGACAGGTCGATCACCTTGGTCCCGGCGGCCAGCAGCTCGCCAGCAAGGGCATGAGCCACACCATGTGGGGTGGCGAAAAACACCACATCGCAAGCGCCCAGGGTCGCTACGTCCGGCACACTGAAGGCCAGCTTGTCGTAATGACCACGCAGGTTCGGGTACATCTCGTCGACACGCATGCCGGCCTCAGAGCGCGAGGTAATCACCTCGACCTGCGCTTGCGGGTGTTGCGCCAACAAACGCAACAGCTCGACACCGGTATACCCCGTGCCGCCGACGATTCCGACCTTGATCATCACTTGCCCCTTTGCAATACCAGCAGTGGAAAGCTGCCGATGATACGGCCGCTTCGGCCAGGGGCCAACACTTGAGCGCCACCAGTGATGACGGAGGCGGTCATGCCCACTACTATCGGGGCACTTTCCTGCAACGAGGTCGAACAATGCTCTATCTGTGGCTCAAGGCCCTGCACATCATCGCCATGGTCTGCTGGTTCGCCGGCCTGTTCTACCTGCCGCGCCTGTTCGTCTACCACGCCATGAGCACCGACGAGGTCAGCCGCGAGCGCTTCTGCATCATGGAGCGCAAGCTGTACCGCGGGATCATGTGGCCATCGCTGATTCTCACCGTCGGCCTGGGTCTGTGGCTGATCAGCCTCAACCCGAGCTACTACTTCAGCCAGGGCTGGATGCACGCCAAGCTGAGCCTGGTGCTGCTACTGGTGGTTTACCAGTTTATGTGCGGCGCCCAGATCAAGGCCTTTGCCCGGGGTGAGAATCAACGCAGCCATGTGTTCTACCGCTGGTTTAATGAAGCGCCCGTGCTGGCCTTGCTTGGCATTGTCATTCTGGTCGTGGTTCGCCCTTTCTAAATACATCAAGAGGATTACTGCATGTCGCTGCCAGCCCTGCTCGAACAACGCCTGCGCCTGCCCATCGTCGCGGCGCCGATGTTTCTGGTGTCCAACCCGCAACTGGTGCTGGCCTGCTGTAACAACGGCATCGTCGGCAGCTTCCCGGCGCTGAACCAACGCGACAGCAGTGGCTTCAAGGATTGGCTACAAGAGATCGAAGCCGGCCTGGACAGCTCAGCAGCACCTTATGCGGTCAACCTGATCGTACATGGCAGTAACCCGCGCCTGCAGGCAGACCTGGCCATCTGCGTCGAGCAACGCGTGCCTATCGTGATCACCAGCCTCGGCGCAGTGAAGGAAGTGGTAGATGCGGTGCACAGCTACGGCGGCCTGGTATTCCATGACGTGACCACTCGCCGACATGCCGAAAAAGCCGCCGAAGCCGGCGTCGACGGCTTGATCGCAGTCGCTGCAGGCGCTGGGGGGCATGCCGGCACCTGGAGCCCGTTTGCGCTGATCGCCGAAATTCGCCAGTTCTTCGATAAAACCCTGCTGCTCGCCGGCTGCCTTAATCAGGGCCACGAAGTGCTGGCCGCGCAACTGCTTGGCGCCGACCTCGCCTACCTCGGCACCCGCCTGATCGCCACCCAGGAAAATGCCGCTTCAGCTGCCTACAAGCAGATGATCCTCGACGCCAAAGCCGCCGATATCATTCACACCCCAGCGGTCTCCGGGGTGCCGGCGAGTTTTATGCGCCAGAGCCTGGAGCTGGCCGGCTACGATCTCAAGCAGCTGCAGAATAAAGGCGAGGTCAACTACGGCGAGAAGCTCAAACCCATGGATGAAGAAGCCAAGGCTTGGAAAACCGTGTGGTCGGCTGGCCAGGGCGTCGGCAATATCCGCGACCTGCCCAGCGTCGAGCAATTGATCGCCCGACTCGACAACGAATACCGCGCCGCCCTCACGCACAGCCTGCAGTTGCAACAACGCTGGGCGCGATGAAGCGACGCAGCCTGCTCGGCCTCGGCGCACTCGGGTTGTTGACCGGCTGGGCGCTGCGCCCGAGCGATCTCGGCCAGCCCCACGCGCCCTACTTTGCCGCACTCAATCAGTTGCTGCGGCGCGCAGGCACCGGGCTGCCGCTGCTGGTGGTAGACCTCGAACGGCTCGATCAAAACGCCGAGCTGCTGGCTAGTCAGCTGGGTAGCCGACTGCCGCTGCGCCTGGTAGCCAAATCGCTGGCGTCCATCGGTATGCTCGACTACCTGGCGAAGAAGCTCGGCACCCAGCGCTTTATGGTCTTCCACCAGCCGCAGATCAATCAGCTGGCGATGAGCTTCCCGCAGTCCGACCTGCTGCTCGGCAAACCCTTGCCCAGCGCAGCCGCCCTGAGTTTCTACCAGCAACTGCCACAAGACAGTGGCTTTTTCCCGGCCGAGCAACTGACCTGGCTGATTGATAGCCAGAGCCGTCTGCAGGAATACGCGGCTCTGGCCAACGCCCTCAACCAACCACTGCAGATTGCCTTTGAAATCGACATCGGCCTGGCCCGTGGCGGCTTTGCTACACCCGCCGAACTCGGCGCCGCATTTACCTGGCTAGATAACACCCCTAACCAGCTACACGTGCGCGGCCTCATGGGTTATGACGCCCACCTCGCCCATACGCCGTTCTGGACTGACCAGGCCAGCGCCTTTGCCCAAAGCGCTGCGCGTTACCGGGCGTTTATCGCCAGCGCGGCTGCATTCAACGAACTGTGGCCACAACAGCCGCTGCTCAATGGCGCAGGCAGCCTGACCTATGCCCTGCATACCAAACGCGATACACCGCTGAATGAAGTTGCGGTCGGCTCCGCATTGCTCAAACCCAGTGATTTCGACAGCGATCTGCTGGCCGCCCAACAAGCGGCCCTGTGGATCGCCAGCCCGGTGCTCAAGGCTCTGCCTGGGCAGCTGCCGTTTCTCGACAGTTCACAACAGCTGCTGCAACGCTGGAACCGCAATCGCCAGCAGGCTTATTACCTGTATGGCGGGCAATGGCCGGCAACCCCAGTGTCTCCAGCCGGGCTCAGCTATGACTCACTGTATGGCCGCAGTGCCAACCAGGAACGTCTGATCGGCTCAGCCGGCACAGGCTTACAGGTCGACGATTGGGTGTTTCTTCGGCCGCTGCGCTCGGAAGGTCTGTTCGAGTTGTTCAACCAGCTCTACTTGCTCCGCAACGGCCGCTTGGTCGGTAGCTGGTCCGCCAACAGAGCGTGAACCGCCTCTAGGCCCGTGCACATTTGCGCGCAGGCGGCTTGTTTACTGGCCTGCAGGCCGGCTAGTCTGTAGCGCAACTCCATTCTGGCACCGACAAGGACGCCGACATGACCCAAGCCCGCTTCAAGATTGTGTTCAACGGCGAGCTGATGCCCGACGTCAGCCTGGAAACAGCCAAAGAGAATCTCGCCCGCCTGTTCAAAAGCGACCAGACCCGGATCAACGCGCTGTTTAACGGCGGCAATGTCGACATAAAGCGTGACCTCAGCGAAAACGAAGCCGACCAGTACCTCAAGGCCTTGCAGAGCGCCGGCGCCAAAGTGCGCAAGGAACAGGACCTGGCGGCCAGCCTGAGCCTGGTGGAAACCGATGATCACCGTACGGAAAGCAGCGAAGCCGAAAACAACGTACCGATGACCTGCCCAAAGTGCGGCCACCAGCAAAGCAAAGCTATCGAGTGTTCGGCCTGCGGCATCGTTATCGAGAAATTTATAGCCCGCCAGGCCATGCTTGCGGAAAACCCGCCTGAAGTGGTCAGCGCAGCTGCCACCCCCTACGCCACACCCAAAGCAGCAGTGGCAGAAGCCTTGCCGGAGTTCGGCGAGCTGAAGGCTTTTACCACCGACGGGAGAATCGGTCGTTTGCGCTACCTGGCCTGGTCGATGGTGCTGATGCTGGCCTGCTTGCCGTTGTTCGGCATCGCCGGCGGCTTCTTCGCCGCATCGGAGATTCTCGGCGGTCTACTGATGGTGCTCGTGGGTATCGCCGTAGCGGTGGTGGGCATCATGTTCGGCGTACAGCGACTGCATGACATCGGCTGGTCTGGCTGGTTGCTGCTGGTCACCCTGGTGCCGATTGTCGGCGGGGTGTTCTCCCTGCTGATGTTTATCATCCCCGGCAGCACCGCCGCCAACCGCTTTGGTCCGCCGCCACCGCCGAACAGCCGCGCAGTGAAGATTCTCGCCCTGCTCTGGGTGGCAATGATCGTCATCGGTATTGTTGCGGCCATCGCCCTGCCTGCCTATATGGGTTATGCCGACGCCGGCCTGTAACCCACTGGCAACCTTGCGCGGCACATGGGGTCGAAAGGCCCCATCACGGAGAACGCTATGACCCGTTACGCGCTTATCACTGGAGCCTCTAGCGGCATTGGCCTGGCCCTGTCGGAAGCCCTGGCCCGGCGTGGCCGCAATCTGATTCTGGTGGCGCGCCAGCGCGATGCGCTGGAAAGCATTGCCTGCGAGCTGACACAACGCTTTTCCGTGGACGTGCTATTTCGCGTCTGCGACCTCAGCCAGCCGCTGCAGGTCAGCGGCCTGCTACATGAACTGGAGCAAGGCGAGCGCAGTATCGACCTGTTGGTTAACAACGCTGGAATTGGCACATCTGGCTCATTCGTTGCCCAGGACTGGGCGCGTGAGCAACAGTTGATCGAATTGAATGTTCTGGCCCTTGCCCGGCTCTGCCACGCCATCGGCACCATCATGGCCGGCCAGGGCAGCGGGCAGATTCTCAACGTCGCCTCGGTTGCCGGCTTTCAGCCAGGCCCAGGCATGAGCAACTACTACGCAAGCAAGGCCTACGTGCTGCACTTATCCGAAGGCCTGCGCGAAGAGCTGAAAGAGTACGGCGTTAAAGTCTCCGTACTCTGCCCAGGGCCAACCCGCAGCGCGTTTTTCCGCACGGCACGCATGAGCAGCGAGGCGCTACAGGGCAGCAAACTGATGATGAGCGCCGAGGAAGTGGCCTTGATAACCGTCAAGGCGCTGGAAAAAAACCGCGCGATCATTATTCCTGGCTGGCGCAACCGCCTGCTCGCCCTCAGCCCTCGACTGGGACCGCGCTGGCTGGTTCGGCGAATCAGCGCACGGCTCAATCGCCAGTTCGGCAAGCCAATCTAAGCGACTGTTCTAGCCCGCGTTGACCGTGCGCCCATCCGCCCAGGCGCGCAGCGCGGCAAGATCCTCGGCCATCACCACCGACAGTGGCGCAGTGCTCTGGATGCTCTGCAGCAGCAATGCCTGATCCACCATTTGTTGCTGGGCTTGCGCGGCATACAGGGCGCTGACCACCGCCTGTTCGATCTCCGCCCCGGAAAACCCTTCACAAGCAGCCGCCAGTTGCGTCAGATCAAAACCAGTCACTTCCAGCTCGCGCCGCGCCAGGTGAATCCGGAAGATTTCGGCACGCACCGCAGCATCCGGCAGATCGACAAAGAACAGCTCATCGAATCGCCCCTTGCGCACCAGTTCCGGCGGCAGCCGGGAGATGACGTTGGCAGTGGCCACCATAAATACCGGCGCCTTGCGCTCGGCCATCCAGGTCAGCAGGGTACCGAGCACGCGCTGGCTGACACCGCCGTCATGGTCACCGCTGGCCAGGCCTTTCTCGATCTCGTCCATCCACAGCACACAGGGCGCCATCTGCTCAGCCAGCTTGAGAGCCTCGCGCAGGTTGCGCTCGGTTTCCCCGAAGAACTTGTTGTACAGGCAGGCAAAGTCCAGACGCAGCAGAGGCAAGCCCCACAGACCGGCGATGGCCTTGGCGGCGAGACTCTTACCGCCGCCCTGCACCCCAACCAGCAGCACACCCTTGGGCAGATCAACGCCTTTGCCTTCAAGAAAGATGCTCTGCCGCTCACCCAGCCAGCGCTTGAGGTTGCTCAGCCCACCGACCTCGGCGAAACGTGCGGTGTCGTACTCGAAACTCAGCACGCCATCGAGATCGAGCAGCTGAAATTTGGTCTTGTTCAGCTCCGGCAGGTCTTCCTGGGTAATCGCGCCGTCATCGCAGATTACATTGCGCGCCAGCGCACGGGCCTCTGCATGGCTAAGGCCGCGCAGATTCTTCACCACCTGTTGCAGGGTGCGGTTATCGGTGCGCACGCGAGCATTGCGGTTGCGCGCACTCCAGGCCGTAGCCTCATCACGCACAATGGCCAGCAGCTCTTCCTCGGAGGGTAACGACAGGCTGAAACGCGAGGCGTAACGCTGCACTTCCGGCGGCAGTTTGCAGGCGTGGGATACCAGCACCAGTGTCGGTTTGCTGGGCTGCTCGTTCATGGCGATTTCTTTGAGCAAACGCACCAGTTTGGGATTGTCATCAAGAAAGGGATGCAGGTCGCACATCACATACAACGTCGGCTGCGTATCCGCCTTGATCAGACGTAGGGCGGTTTCTGGCTCAAGCGTCGTGCTGTCAACAGGCTCTTGAATGGAAAACCCCACCCGCTGCAAACCTTCGGTTACCGACCACAGCTGCAAGCCAAGACTGCGACGCACCGCCAGGCTGGTCAGGGTTTCCAGCACCCGCAGCTCATCCCAGGACTCAATCAGTACAAGCTTGGTCTTGGAATCCAATACCAAGCCCAGATCATGAATATCGTTTTTCACCCACGCTCCTTGTCCACAAAAAGGCCGTTGAAAAATGTCGGCGAGGCAGCCGAGACAAGGCAAAAGCAGACGAAAAAGCGGAGTTTACGAGTAGTAAATGAGCATTTTGAGTCTGTTTTTAACGCAGTATCGGCAACGCAGGTAGTTTTTCAACGGCCTGTTAAACTCGGCCTCTTAATATTGGCCGGGAGACTGTCCATGGACTGTCTATTTTGCAAGATCGTCGCTGGTGAAATACCGGCGCGCAAGCTTTATGAAGATGATCAAGTGATTGCCTTTCACGATATCGGCCCGCAAGCACCGGTGCACTTTCTGGTTATCCCGAAAAAGCACATCAGCACTCTCAATGATCTGAGCGCAGCCGACACGCCGCTGGCAGGGCATATCCTCTTCACCGCTCAGCGCCTGGCCAAGGAACAAGGCTGCGAGGAAGGCTTTCGCGTGGTGATGAACTGTAATGACCTAGGCGGCCAGACGGTGCACCACATCCATATGCACGTACTGGGTCAGCGGCAGATGGCATGGCCACCGGGTTGAATCGTTCATTACTCGGCACACTGACCTTGCTCGCCCTGCTGATTGGCAATCCAGCGCATGCGTATACGCCTGGCAGCGTTTTCAGCGACGCGTTGCCCCAGGATCAGCAAGGACCGCCGCTGGTTGTGGTCCCGCCCGGGCGCTATCTGCTGGGTGACCACAGCGGCCGCGGCAATCATAACGAACGCCCGCTTACCCCCATCGAAATCAGCCGTCCCTTTGCCATCGGTCGCTACGAAGTCAGCTTTACCGACTGGCAGCACTACGCCGAGGCCACCTCCACGGCGATGCCGGATAACGAGGGCTGGGGACTGTCGGCGCAGCGACCGGTAATCCATGTGTCATGGCATCAGGCCCTGGCTTACAGCCAATGGCTGTCGAAGGTTACCGGCCAGCGCTATCGACTGCCCACCGAAGCCGAGTGGGAATACGCCGCCCGCGCCGGCAGCACCAGCTACTACTGGTGGGGCGAGCAGCTCGACAGCCCGGAAACACGACCGCGCGCGCATTGCCGTGGTTGCGCAACGTCACGCCTGATCCAAAGCAAAACTGAGCGCGTCGGCCAATTCGCCGCCAATGCCTTCGGCCTGTATGACACCGCCGGCAATGTCTGGGAATGGACCGCCTCGCGCTTTGCCAGCCCCTTCGATGGCAGCGAGCAGCAGGCGGCCAGCCTGCTCGACAAAAGCCCCCGGGTGGTGCGCGGCGGCGCCTGGAACGGTGGTCCGACCTACCTGCGTAGCAGCCAGCGCGACATGAAACAACCACAGCACAAGGACTATGCCCTGGGTTTTCGCGTGCTACGCGAATTGCCCTGACGGTGGCCATGCTTCATAGGTGGTTGACGAATCGGCGAGGCTGCGACGAAACGTCAACAGACCTTCTCCCCCGCGTGGAGTAAACTGATCGCCGTCATCATCGCCGGAGGTCCCTATGGCCAGCGAACGTCACTTCTCACCTGTTGATCGCCTGCTGCTGCAAGCCGATGCTGCGCTGCGCACATTGCTGCCCTTCAGCGGTCAGCCGACCCGGCCATCGCCAGCCATCGTGCAGCCGGAAGCCGAGCTGGATGGACAGCAGGCCCAACATGTCGCTGGTTTGATGCGCATCAACCACACCGGTGAAGTCTGCGCCCAGGCGCTGTACCAGGGCCAGGCACTGACCGCCAAGCTGCCACAGGTACGCAAAGCCATGGAGCATGCCGCCGATGAGGAAATCGACCACTTAGCGTGGTGTGAGCAGCGTATCCGCCAGCTGGGCAGTCAGCCGAGCATCCTCAACCCGCTGTTCTACGGTTTGTCCTTTGGCGTAGGCGCGGCCGCCGGGCTGATCAGCGACAAGGTCAGCCTGGGGTTCGTCGCGGCCACCGAAGACCAGGTGGTCAAACACCTTGATGAACACCTGCAGCAGATTCCGCAGGAGGATCAGAAATCCCGCGCGATTCTCGAACAAATGCGTGTCGATGAAGAACAGCATGCCTGCAACGCTCTGGATGCCGGCGGCCTGCGCTTTCCGGCGCCGGTGAAGTTCGGCATGAGCCTGCTGGCCAAAGTGATGACCAGCACCACCTATCGGGTGTAAGGCTGAATGAGGGGCACAAAAAAGGGCACCGCGGTGCCCTTCTTCGTTCACGGGTTTATCGCAGCAGGCTACTCGCCCAGCTCGATAATCTCGTAGTCGTGGGTGATCTCAACGCCGCCACGGCCCAGCATGATCGAGGCCGAGCAGTATTTCTCTGCCGACAGTTCAACCGCACGCTTGACCTGAGCCTCCTTTAAACCGCGGCCCTTGACCACGAAATGCAGATGAATCTTGGTGAATACCTTGGGCTCTTCAGTGGCGCGCTCAGCTTCCAGAAAGGCTTCACAGCTTTCTACCGCCTGACGGGATTTTTTCAGAATGCTGACCACATCGAAGTTGCTGCAACCGCCCAAACCGATCAGCACCATCTCCATCGGGCGCACACCCAGATTGCGTCCACCGCTCTCTGGCGGGCCGTCCATTACCACCGCATGGCCACTGCCCGACTCACCGATAAACAGGGCTTCGCCGGCCCACTGAATACGCGCTTTCATTACTTGGGCTCCGCTGTTAAAAAGGAAGGGAGCTTAGCACAGCACCGTTACAACCTCTTTGGGTGCCAATAGAGCCAAAAGCTCGTGCTGAGTGTTAGCCAGGTCGCAAAACAACACCTAGTCTTGGACTGGTGGTTAAGCTGATAGCTAATTACTGGCACACTTGTACAGATAACTATTATTAGAACTTCAGCCGCACAACGGCTTACCTTTATAAATTCGGGATTCAGGCATGGTAGCTATTACCCTCACACCTAAAATAAAAAATCTCGACAAGCTTCTCGCGCATTGCCACCGTCGTCGCTACACCGCCAAGAGCACCATCATCTATGCGGGCGATCGCTGCGAAACGCTGTTCTTCATCGTCAAAGGGTCGGTCACTATCCTGATCGAAGACGATGATGGTCGTGAAATGATCATCGCTTACCTCAACTCCGGCGACTTCTTCGGAGAAATGGGCCTGTTCGAAAAGGACGGCACCGAAAAAGAACGCAGCGCCTGGGTGCGCGCCAAGACCGAGTGCGAGGTGGCGGAGCTGAGCTACGCCAAATTCCGCGAGCTGACTCAGCAGGACCCAGACATCCTCTACGCCCTGGGCAGCCAGATGGCCGAGCGCCTGCGCAACACCACGCGCAAGGTCGGCGACCTGGCCTTCCTTGATGTTACCGGTCGTGTTGCCCGTACCTTGCTCGATCTGTGCAAACAACCAGACGCCATGACTCATCCTGACGGCATGCAAATCAAGATCACCCGCCAGGAGATTGGCCGTATCGTCGGCTGCTCCCGCGAGATGGTTGGCCGCGTACTCAAGGCTCTGGAAGAGCAGGGCCTGGTTAACGTCAAAGGCAAGACCATGGTGGTATTTGGCACGCGCTAAGCCGTATGTCGCAGACATAAAAAAGCCGACTCATGCGTCGGTTTTTTTATGTCTGGCTATCAATCCACATCAGGCGAAGTGATCACCCGTTTGCGCTCAGGAAAAAACAAGCGCTCTAGCTCAGCGCCCGGATTATCAGCGCGCATAAATGCTTCACCGACCAGAAAGGCATACACCTCGCTGATTTCCATCAGCTCGACATCGGCGCGATTGAGGATGCCGCTCTCGGTCACCACCAGCCGGTCACGGGGAATGCGTGGCAGCAGGTCGAGGGTGGTTTCAAGATTCAGCTCGAAGGTGTGCAGGTTGCGGTTGTTGATGCCCACTAACGGCGTATCCAGGGTTTTCAGCGCACGCTCCAGCTCGTCGCCATCGTGTACTTCCACCAACACATCGAGATCGAAAGACTTAGCCGTGGCCGCCAGCTCGGCCATCTGCCCGTCTTCCAGCGCCGAGACGATCAGCAGCACGCAATCAGCCCCCAGGACGCGGGCTTCAACGACCTGATACGGGTCGATCATAAAATCCTTGCGAATCACCGGCAGCGTGCAGGCCGCACGGGCCTCCTGCAGGTAGCGATCGGCGCCCTGGAAGAAGTCGATATCGGTTAGTACCGACAGACAGGTAGCCCCGCCGGCCTGGTAACTCTGGGCAATCTCGGCAGGAACGAAGTGCTCACGCAGCACGCCTTTGCTCGGTGAGGCCTTTTTGATTTCAGCGATCACTGCCGGTTGTTTGCGCTTGGCCTGACTGATCAGTGCCTCGGCAAAGCCGCGTACCGGGTCGGCAGTGCGGGCTTGCTGCTCAAGCTCGGCCAGCGAAACAACGGCGCGGCGCGCGGCAACCTCTTCAGCCTTGCGCGCCAGAATCTTCTCCAGAACGGTTGGAATACTCACCCGGCATTCTCCTCTTTGAATACAGCGGTAAAGGACACCAACTCCTGCAACTTTTCCCAGGCCAGGCCGGTATGCAAGGCGTCATGGGCCAGCTGCACGCCCTGCTTGAGGCTGCTCGCCAGGTCCGCCGCATACAGCGCCGCACCGGCATTCAGGGCAATCATGTCGGCTGCTTTCTGCCCGGCGTCGGTCTTGCGTTTCGTCAGGGCATCACGAATCAGTGCCAACGAGGCTTCCGGGCTTTCCACTGCAAGACCGACCAAACTCTGGCTCTTCAGCCCAAGGTCTTCCGGCAGCACTTCGTACTCGCTGATCTGCCCATCTTTCAGTTCCGCCACATGGGTCGCCGCCGCCAGGCTGAATTCATCCAAGCCATCGCGCGAATGCACCACCAGGATGTGTTGGCTGCCGAGGCGCTTGAGCACCTCGGCCAGCGGCCGACAAAGGGCCTGACTGAACACGCCCACCACCTGATGCTTGACCCCGGCCGGATTGGTCAGCGGGCCGAGCATATTGAAGAGGGTACGCAGGCCCAGCTCACGACGCGGTACGGCGGCATATTTCATCGCTGAGTGATGCACCTGGGCAAACATGAAGCCGACGCCGACGCTCTCGATACAACGCGCCACCTGCACGGGCGTCAGGCTCAGGTAAATCCCTGCAGTCTCCAGCAGATCAGCACTGCCGCTCTTGCCAGAAACCGCACGATTGCCGTGTTTGGCCACCTTGCCGCCTGCAGCCGCAACCACAAAGCTTGCCGCCGTGGAGACGTTGAAGATGTTCGCACCATCGCCGCCGGTGCCGACGACATCCACCACATGATCGAGGGTCTGCAAGTGCACATGGCTGGCCAGCTCACGCATCACCGAGACCGCTCCGACGATTTCGTCGATGGTCTCGCTTTTCATGCGCATGCCCATCAGGAAGGCGCCGATCTGCGCATCCGCGCACTGGCCCGTCATGATTTCGCGCATGACGTCCTGCATTTCTTCGGTGCTAAGGTCGAGCTGATTGACCACTCGATTGAGGGCTTCCTTGATATTCATCAGCGCAGGCCTCCTTGTTGTTTGAGGAAGTTAGCAAACAGCTCATGGCCCTGTTCGGTAAGGATCGACTCAGGGTGGAACTGTACGCCCTCGATATGCAGGGTCTTGTGGCGCAGGCCCATGATCTCATCCATCGAACCATCTTCATGCTGGGTCCAGGCGGTGATTTCCAGGCAGTCCGGCAAGGTTTCGCGTTTGACCACCAGGGAATGATAGCGGGTGACCGTCAACGGGTTGTTCAGGCCGGCGAAGACGCCCAGATCACGGTGGAACACCGGGCTAGTCTTGCCGTGCATCACCTGGCGGGCGCGCACGACATCGCCGCCGAAAGCCTGGCCGATGCTCTGGTGGCCCAGGCACACACCGAGAATCGGCAGCTTGCCGGCGAAATGCAGGATGGCCTCAATGGACACCCCTGCTTCAGTCGGCGTGCACGGCCCCGGAGAGACCACGATGCGCTCAGGCTGCAGCGCCTCGATCTCGGCAATCGACAGCTCATCATTGCGGATCACATGCACGTCAGCGCCCAGCTCACCCAGGTACTGCACCACGTTGTAGGTAAAGGAGTCGTAGTTATCGATCATCAAAAGCATGGCGGGACTCCTCAGCGCGTGGACAGGTCAGTGACGGTTTGCTCGGCGAGCGCCACAGCACGGAACATGGCGCGACGCTTATTCAGCGTCTCCTCCCACTCCAACGCGGGCACCGAGTCGGCCACAATGCCGGCACCGGCCTGCACGTGCAGTTCACCGTTTTTGATCACTGCGGTACGGATAGCGATGGCAGTGTCCATATTGCCGTTCCACGCCAGGTAGCCCACGGCGCCGCCGTAGACACCGCGTTTGACCGGCTCCAGCTCGTCGATGATTTCCATCGCACGAATCTTCGGTGCGCCGGACAAGGTGCCTGCCGGCAGAATCGCGCGTAGCGCGTCCATCGCCGTTAAGCCTTCCTTCAACTGGCCGGTAACGTTGGAGACGATATGCATCACGTTGGAATAGCGCTCGATCACCATCTTCTCGGTGAGTTTGACGCTGCCGGTACTGGCCACCCGGCCAACATCATTACGGCCCAGGTCAATCAGCATCAGGTGCTCGGCAACTTCCTTAGCATCGGACAGTAGGTCTTCTTCCAAGGCCAGATCGGCTTCTTCGTTCACGCCACGCGGGCGTGTGCCGGCAATCGGGCGTACGGTGACCAAGCCATCTTCCAGGCGTACCAGTACTTCTGGCGAACTGCCGACTACGTGGAAGTCGCCGAAGTTGAAGAAGTACATATAGGGCGTCGGGTTGATACAACGCAGCGCACGATACAGATCAATCGGCGCGGCCTTGAAGGGGATCGACATACGCTGCGAGATCACCACCTGCATGCAGTCGCCAGCGAGGATGTAATCCTTGATCGCCTTAACCGCGTGCTCGTAATCATCGCGTTTGAAACTGGAAACGAAGTCTGGATCAGCCGCTGCAGGCGCTGCCAAGTCAACACCCAAGCGCGGAGTGATCGGCTGACGCAACTTGTGCAGAATTTCCTGCAACCGCGCCTGCCCCTGTTCCAACGCATCGGCATCAGCGGGGTCAACCAGCACAATGGCGTGCATCTTGCCGGCGAGGTTGTCGAACACCACCACGGCATCGGAGACCATCAACAAAATATCCGGCGTGCCCAGTGCGTCCGGGTTCACGCCCTTGGCCAGCTTTGGCTCGACATAACGCACGCTGTCGTAACCGAAGTAACCGACCAAACCACCGTTAAAACGCGGCAAGCCTGGCAGGGTCGGTACCTTGTAGCGGTCCTTGAACTGCTCGACAAAGGCCAACGGGTCTTCGCAGTGATGGCGCTCGACCTCCACACCATCGACGCTGACCGTTACATCGTGCTCATAAGCCCGCAGCACGGTGCGAGCCGGCAAGCCGATGATCGAGTAACGCCCCCACTTCTCACCGCCCTGCACGGATTCGAGCAGGTAGGTGTTGGCTTCGTCAGCCAGTTTTAAATAGATGGACAGCGGCGTATCGAAATCCACCAGGGTTTCGCAGGCAACAGGAATGCGGTTATAGCCGGCAGCGGCTAAACGCAGGAATTCTTCGCGGGTCATGATCAGCCTCGTGGCTTGAGGTTAAAACGGTCGTGTGCAAACGCGCCGGCTAAGCGGCCAAGATCAGGTCAGAGGCGCCAGCGCCAACGGGCCAAGGCCTTGATGATTTTCATGTCGGAACTTGCCGACCAGCGATTGCAGGTAACCACCACGAAGCTCTCTTAATTCAGGCGGGATTGAATTCCGGCCACACTAGCGCAGGGCCGGAAGCGAATCAACCCGCAAGGCCCGGCAAAAGCGTGGGCTCGGCGGAGCGCAGTAAACCGCTCAGGCAATCCAGCACATGCGCCGGGTTCTCCTCGGCAATCGGCCGCCCGTGGTTATAGCCATAACTCAGCGCCACACACTGGACATCTGCAGCCTTGGCCGCCAGCACGTCATTGCGCGAGTCGCCGACAAACAGTGCCTGCGCCGCATCTACCCGCGCCAGCTGCAGCACATGCAGCAACGCCGCAGGGTCGGGCTTCTGCTGCGGCAAGGTATCTCCGCCGATAATCCAGCGAAAATAGCCCCCCAAACCCTTCTCATCCAGCAGCGGCGCGACAAAACGCTCGGGCTTATTGGTGACAATCGCCAGCTCGACCGGCTGCTCGCGCAGCCAGTCCAAGGTAGACCGCACGCCAGGATAGACCTGGGTCAGCGTGTGGTTTTCGGCGTAGTACTGCATAAACAGCTCCAGCGCCTGCTCGGTACGGGCCTCGTCTATATGCTCATGCTGCAGGCCGCCCGCCAGGGCGCGGCGCACAAGCACCCGCGCGCCATTGCCAACCCAATCGCGCACCTGTTCGATGCCCGCTGCCGGCAGGCCGAGCAGCAGCAAGGTTTTGTCGATGGCGACAGCCAAATCAGGCACCGAATCCACCAGGGTGCCGTCCAGGTCGAACATCACCAAGCGCGGCAGCTCACCCTGGAACAGCTCGCGCAGCAGACTCACCCGCGCGCCTTTGCCAGTTCGGCACGCATGGCGTCGATTACGGTTTTGTAATCCGGCTGATTGAAAATAGCCGAGCCGGCGACAAAGGTATCGGCGCCCGCCGCAGCGATTTCGCGGATGTTCTGCACATTCACCCCACCGTCGATTTCCAGGCGAATATCACGCCCCGATGCGTCGATCAGTGCACGCGCCTCTTTGAGCTTCTCCAGTGTATGGGGGATAAATTTCTGCCCGCCGAAGCCGGGGTTGACGCTCATCAGCAGGATCATGTCGACCTTGTCCATGACGTGTTTGAGCACCTCCAGCGAGGTGGCCGGATTGAACACCAGCCCGGCCTTGCAGCCGCCATCGCGGATCAGCTGTAGAGAGCGGTCGATATGCTGCGAAGCTTCAGGGTGGAAGGTGATGTAGCTCGCCCCGGCCTCAATAAAGTCGCCAATGATACGGTCCACCGGCTGCACCATCAGGTGCGCATCAATCGGCGCGGTGATGCCATATTTACGCAGCGCGGCGCAGACCATCGGGCCAATCGTCAGGTTAGGCACATAGTGGTTGTCCATCACATCGAAGTGCACGATGTCAGCCCCGGCGGCGAGCACCTTGTCCACTTCCTCACCCAGGCGAGCGAAGTCAGCAGAAAGAATCGACGGAGCAATGGCGAAGGGTTGCATAACGCACCTCGGTGGCATTCACGGAAGGCGCGCATTGTACCAGCCCGATCCAAGGCCTGGCGCGCGTGAGCGACACCTGACAAAGCTGGACGGAAAAGGCTAGGCTGCTGAGACTCGATGTTCGCTGGAGAACCCCATGTTTTCGCGCCCCGCCACCCTTGCCCTGAGCCTGCTGCTAGCAATCAGCCCACTGCAGGCGGAAGAACAAACACCCGCAGAAGAAGCACCCGCGGCGACAGACAGCTCAACCGCACCTGCAGAAGAAGTGCGCGCGCCCTTAGCCGAACGCAGCGAGGTGGAAGCCACGGCGCTGGAGCAGCAACTGGAGCAAAAGGAACAGCAGCAACTGCAGGCTGGCGATGAACGCTTCCTGGCCCTCTGGCTACCTGCCAATGTTGCCGAGCCCAGCGGCGCGGTAATCATTCTGCCGGGCGACGATGAAAGCGCCGACTGGCCGCAAAGTGTCGGCCCCTTGCGCAGCAAGCTGCCCAATGGCGGCTGGCACAGCCTCAGCCTGACCCTACCCGACCCCAACAGCGATGCGCCGCCACTGCGCAGCGCCGAACCACCGACGACAGCCCCAACAGAAGACACTGCAGACGCCACGCAGACATCCGCAGAGGGCAGCCCTGCTGTAGATGAAGCCACTAGCAATAGCCAACTCGACAGCGCCGAAACCGCAGCGAGCAAAGTGAAGACCATCGAGGAGGAGGAGCAAGCCCATGCCGAACGCGTATTGGCACGCATCGAGTCGGCCATCGGCTTTGCCGAACAACAGCAAGCCAAGACCATAGTGCTGCTTGGCCACGGCAGCGGCGCTTACTGGGCCGCACGCTACCTGGCCGAACGCAAACCAGCCAAAATTCAGAACCTGCTGCTGGTAGCTGCACAATTGCCAGCCGGCTATACCCCGCCACTCGATGAGTTGATCCCGCAGCTGCAACTGGCCACCGGCGATTTCTATTACAAGGATCTACCCGCCGACCGCCAGGCCGCACTCAAACGCTCGCAAGCCAGCAAACGGCAGAAGCACCCCAGCTATATACAGATCGCCATGAAGGCGCTGCCGGGCAACCGTGAAGCCGAACAGGAGCAGCTCTACCGCCGTATTCGTGGCTGGCTGACACTGAAACTACAGGCGAAATAGCCGCTAACGAAAGCCGTGACGCTGGCGAATCAGGTCATAGGCCTGGTGCAACTCACGGGTACGCTCAGTCGCCTCGCGCACACGCCCTGGCGTGGCGCCGCTGCCCGCCAGTTTGTCGGGGTGATGGCGGCTCAATAAGCGCCGATAGGCCTGCTTGATCTGCGCCGGCTCGGCATCGGCATTCACGTTCAACAGATTCAGGGCACGCTGATAGGCATTGCTGGCCGTCGAAACCAGCGGCCCCCGTTGCGGCGCATAAGCATCACTTAGCTGCGCCTGGGTAGCAGATGAAACCTGCAGCCATTTACCCCAGAGCATAATCAGCTCGCGCTCGGCTTGACCGACCTGGCCATCCACCCAGGCCATTCGCCAGCACGCGCGCATCAGCATTTCACTTCGCGCGTGCTGGCGCCGCAGCGGCATGCGCAAACTGTCGCGCCCGGTCTTGCCCCGAGCAAAAGCCGCGATGGCCTGACGCTGCCCCTCGGCATTCAGCCCCAAGCGCTGCATTTCCGCCTGCGCCTGCTGGATATGCGCCGGCATCACGCGACCACCGCTTTTGGCCAAACGCCCCAAAAGCACGAATAGCAGCCACTCGTCACGCACCTCGGCACGGCCGCCTAGGCGCTCCCGCAAGGCCGCCCAAGACTGCAGACGCAAGCGCCGATCCAGAACCTGGCCCAGCAAACCGCCGAGCATGGCACCTGGAATACTGGCAACCGCCAGCCCGGCAACCGCCCCTAGAAAGGTCACAGGCCAGATCATCCTAGCCGCGCGCCTCAAGCAAACGCTCGACCTGAGCCAGCCGCTCATGGGTACCCACATCCACCCAGCAACCGGCAAACCGCTCGCCGCTGACCTGCCCCGTCGCCATGGCCGCACGCAGCAATGGCGCAAGCGAGAACACGCCTGCCTCACAACCAGCAAACAGCCCAGGCGATAACACGGCCATGCCGCTGTAGGTCAGACTGTCCTGCCCTTCCTGCGCGTCCGTAACCTGCCCATTCTGCAAACAAAAATCGCCCTTGACGTGATGGCCAGGGTTATCGATCAGCACCAGGTGAGCCAGGCCGGATAACGGACGGCGCAACTCGGCAAAGGGGTAGTCGGTGAAGATATCGCCATTGATCAATACAAACGGCTGATCCCCCAGCAGCGGCAAAGCCTGGAATATCCCGCCGCCAGTTTCCAACGGCTCCCCTTCAGCGGAATAGGCAATGCTGACGCCAAAGCGCGATCCATCACCCAGGTAATCCTCAATCTGCTGCCCCAGCCAGGCATGATTGATCACCAATTCGGTAAACCCGGCCGCTGCCAACGCGCGCACGTGGTATTCGATCAAGGGCACGCCAGCCGCACGCACTAACGGTTTGGGTGTGTGCAGGGTCAGCGGGCGCAGCCGCTCACCTTTACCGGCAGCCAGAATCATCGCCTTCATACAGGTTCCCGCCGAAGGCTGCCAAGTAGCTCAGCCAGCTCAGCCAACTCCGGCCGACGCGCCAATACCGCTTCTACATAAGAGAAAAACCGCGGCACATCCCCCAGGTACTTGGGCTTGCCATCGCGATGGCAGATGCGTGCGAAGATGCCGATGACTTTGAGGTGGCGTTGTACGCTCATCAAATCACTGGCACGCAGGAAGTCTTCCAACTCTGCCTGTACCGGTACACCCAGATCACGCGCCTGCTGCCAATATTGCTCCAACCAACTGCGCACGCGCGCCTCGGGCCAACTAAGGAAGGCGTCTTTGAACAGACAAGTGACGTCATAAGTCACCGGCCCATAGACCGCATCCTGAAAATCCAGCACACCAGGATTCGGCTCACTGAGCATCAGGTTGCGCGGCATATAGTCACGATGTACCAGCACCTTGGGTTGGGCCAGGGCGCTGTCGATCAGCAGCTGACTGGCGCGCTGCCACAGGGCCTGCTGCTGCTCACTGAACTCAACACCCAGGTGGCGTTGTACATACCACTCGGGGAATAGCTGCAGCTCACGGCGCAGCAGGGCATCATCGTAGCTGGGTAGCGGCGTGGTCATCGGCAGCTGCTGAAGTGCCAGCAGGGCCTGCATGGCATCTGCAAACAGCACATCCGCATTGTCTTCGTTGATCACATCCAGATAGGTCTGCCGGCCCAAATCGTTGAGCAATAAAAAGCCTCGCTCAAGATCAGCGGCGAGAATCTGCGGCACGTTGAGGTGCGCCTCAGCCAGTAGCTGCGCTACTTTGACAAAAGGCGCACAGTCTTCCTGTGGCGGCGGCGCATCCATAACGATCAGGCTGCGCCCAGCTCCTTGCCAGCGGAAATAACGACGAAAACTGGCGTCACTGCTGGCAGAGGTAAGCGTGGCGGCCGGTACAGCGCCCCAACCCTGCTCGGCAAACAGCCCAGGCAGCTGCTGATCCAGCCAGTTTTCGAGAAGTTTTAAGCGTACATCTTCATCAGGCATTACAAGGTCTCCGACGGCGCTAGCCGTTGCGCGGGTCATGCTTTATTATCCAGCATCTTTTCAAGCCCATCGAGAGGCGTGCGGCCTCAGGGCCATTGGCGCGCAGGAAGCCCGGAAAAAATAAGATGGCAGTAAAATACCCCGCGTTTCGTAAAAAATTCCCTCTACTGGTAACTGGCAGCCTTCTGGCGCTACAACCTTTAGCCGTTCCTTTTGCTATCGCTGCCGAGCAGTACGATTGCCAGGTTTCCGCCACCGGCGGCTGGGCATGCGCCCCGAAGACCAGCAATGCTGCACTGCCAGCACGGCCAGTACAACGTGATTCGCTTGCCAGCAGCAAGGCAGGTGAAAGCAGCGCTGAACCCGGCCAGAGCAAAGCAGCGCAAGCAACTCTGGTTACGGAAAGCCGTGGCAAAGGCCTGTCATCGCGCAGCGCCGACTACAGCCACCTCGATTGGGTCTCACGTGAAAACCTCACAGCGGCTCAACTGGCTGAAGCCGGCCCATACTGCGCAGGTGCGTATGTAGAGCCTATTCGACCAGGCATGAACGACAAGACGCCAATGAGCGAAGCGCCGATGTTCCTCTCTGCCAAAGCCTCGCGCTATGAGCAGGAAGAGCAAGTCGCCACCCTCGCCGGTGATGTAGTGCTGCGTCAAGCTGGCATGCAGGTTGAGGCCGATGAGGCCAATCTGCGCCAGGCGGAAAACCGTGGCGAGCTGATCGGTAATGTACGCCTGCGCGATCAAGGCATGCTGGTTGTCGGTGACCGCGCCGAGCTGCAACTGGACAACGGTGAAGCCAAAGTCGATAACGCCGAATATGTGCTGCACAAGAGCCATATTCGCGGTAACGCGCTCTACGCCAAGCGTGAAGAAAGCGCGATTATCCGCCTGAAAGACGGCACCTATACTAGTTGCGAACCGGGCAGCAATGCCTGGCACCTGAAGGGCAACAACATCACACTGAACCCGGCAACCGGCTTCGGCACTGCAACCAACGTTACCTTGCGGGTGAAGAATATTCCGGTGTTCTACACACCTTATATTTACTTCCCGATTGATGACCGTCGCCAGTCCGGTTTTCTGCCGCCGAGCATTAGTAGCTCAGGCAGTAATGGCCTGACACTGCAAACGCCTTACTACTTCAACCTGGCACCGAACTACGATGCCACGCTGTACCCAACCTACATGAGCGACCGCGGCTTGCTGATGGAAGGCGAATTCCGCTACCTCACCAAGAACAGCGAAGGCCAAGTTGGCGGCGCATTCCTGCAAGACAGCAATGACGACCGCAAACTGCAGTCTGATTATGAAGATCAGCGCTGGATGTACAGCTGGCAGCACAAGACTGGCCTTACCTCACGCCTGCTGGCCGAAGTCGACTACACCGACATCAGTGACCCTTACTACTTCCAGGATCTGAGCACAGATCTGGGTGTTGGCTTCAACAGCTACGTCAATCAGCGCGGCACTCTGACTTACCGTGGCGACAGCTATACCGCGCGCTTTAACGCTCACGCCTACGAGCTGGCGAATATCACTGACACCACACCTTATAACCGCTTACCGCAGCTAACGCTTGATGGCGTACTGCCATTTAAGCCTGCTGGGGTTAACTTCAGTTATGGCACGGAATACGTGCGCTTTGACCGCAGCCTACGTAAAGGCAGCTTTATCGACGAAGACGGCGGTCCGCTCAACCCCGACGGTACAGTAGGCACGCCATGGTACGACACTCGCCTAAAAGGCCTGGCCCGCGCGAACGGTGACCGCCTGCACGTAGAGCCAGGGATTAGCCTGCCGTTGAACTGGAGCTGGGGCTATATCAAACCCCAGGTCAAATACCTGCAGACCAATTACGATCTGAGCCTGGACCCGCAAGGCAAAAGCACTTTACTGGACGAACAGACCTACAAGAGCAGCCAGAGCCGAGGCGTCGGCATGTTCAGCTTAGACAGTGGCCTGTACTTCGACCGTACCACTCAGCTGTTTGGTACCCAGTACCGACAGACACTAGAACCACGCGCCTTCTATCTTTATGTCCCAGAAGAAGACCAGACTGATATTCCAGTCTTCGATACTGGCGAAAGCACTTTCAGCTACTCCTCGCTGTGGCGCGAAAACCGCTTTTCAGGCAAGGACCGCATCGGTGACGAGAACAAGTTGTCGCTGGGGATAACAAGCCGCCTGATTGAGTCAAACGGCTTTGAGCGCCAGCGCTTTAGCATCGGCCAGGCCTTCTATTTTGAAGATCGTCAGGTGCAACTGCCAGGTATTGATTACCGCACACGTGCCGACGCAACAGCATCAACCTCACCTTATGCGCTTGAGTACCTGTATCGCTTTAACCGCGACTGGCGCTTCTCCTCCGACTTCAACTGGGATCCGGATAGCGGCAGCACCCGATCGGGTAGTGCAATGTTCCATTACCAACCGGAAGATAACCCAAACAAGGTGATTAACGCCGGTTATCGCTACCGCAATGACACTGTGCGCTATGACGAGGCAAGCGGTAATTGGGTAGTAGGCGGTGGCGACTACGGCACCCCTGGGTCGCCTGAATTCATCAAGGACTACTACAAGATCAGCCAGCACGATTTCTCGGTTATCTGGCCAATCGTGCCACAGTGGAGCGTGATCTCCCGCTGGCAGTATGACTACGGCCGCGACCGTACGCTGGAAGCCTTTGCCGGCTTCGAGTACGACAGTTGCTGCTGGAAACTACGCCTGATCAACCGTTACTGGATCGACTACGACGAAGTCAGCCTCAACCCGTCGCTGAACGACCAGGCTGATCGCGGCATCTTCCTGCAGATCGTACTCAAAGGCCTGGGCGGTGTAGTGGGTAGTAAAGTTGAGACTTTCCTCGACAAAGGCATTCAAGGTTATCGTGAACGTGAAGATCAAGCTTTCTGATTGCGTGCGCCCCCTGCTGTTGGGCGCGCTGTTTCTGGGTACTGCGGCAAACGCTGAGGTACAACCACTCAACCGCGTTGTAGCGATTGTCGATAACGATGTCGTCATGCAAAGCCAGCTCGATTCACGCTTGCGTGAGGTGCAGCAGACCATCACACAGCGCGGTGCGGCTTTGCCGCCTGAGCATGTGCTCAGCCAGCAGGTGCTTGAACGCCTGATCATCGAGAACATTCAGCTGCAGATTGGTGAGCGCTCGGGTATTCGCATTACCGACGAAGAACTGAACCAGGCCATCGGCACCATTGCCCAGCGCAATGGCATGAGCATCGAGCAGTTCCGTGCAGCCTTGGCGAAAGACGGCCTGTCCTATACCGACGCCCGTGACCAAGTGCGCCGCGAGATGATCATCAGCCGCGTGCGCCAACGTCGTGTGGCGGAGCGTATCCAGGTAACCGATCAGGAAGTGCAGAACTTCCTCGCCTCGGACATGGGCAAGATGCAGCTTTCGGAAGAGTTCCGCCTGGCTAACATTCTTATCCCAGTACCCGAAGGTGCCTCCCCGGAGGACATCCAGGCTGCTGACCGCCAGGCCCGCGACCTGTATCAGCAATTGCAGCAAGGCGCCGATTTCGCCCAGCTAGCTATCGCTCGCTCTGCCAGTGAAACCGCGCTGGAAGGTGGCGAAATGGGCTGGCGCAAGGCCGGACAACTGCCACCGCCCTTCGACAAAATGCTCAGCGCCTTGTCGGTTGGCCAGGTGACTGAACCGATGCGTACCCCGGGCGGCTTTATCATGCTCAAGCTGCTGGAAAAGCGCGGCGGCGACAGCCAGGTACGTGACGAAGTGAATGTTCGCCACATCCTGATCAAGCCAAGCGAAATCCGTAGCGAGGCCGAAACCAAACGCCTGGTCGAGCGCCTGTACCAGCGCATCCTGGCCGGGGAAGATTTCGCCGAACTGGCGAAGAACTTCTCCGAAGACCCAGGCTCTGCGTTGAACGGCGGTACGCTGAGCTGGATCGACCCGAACGTATTGGTGCCCGAGTTCCGCGAAGTGATGAACAGTACGCCGGCAGGCGAGCTGTCCAAGCCGTTCAAGAGTCCTTATGGCTGGCACGTACTGGAAGTAATGGGCCGCCGCGCCACCGACAGCAGCGTGCAGTTCCGCGAACAGCAGGCGATGACTGTGCTGCGTAACCGCAAGTACGACGAAGAGCTGCAAGCCTGGCTGCGCCAGATCCGCGATGAAGCCTACGTCGAGAGCAAGCTCTGATCGACCTAGCACGCGGACGCAGCTAGCGTACGCAACAAATCAAGCCCGGCTTTATGCACACGCAAAGCCGGGCTTTTTTTCGCCTGCTAACAACGCGCCTCTTTACTAACCGCTGCCGCACTAACAGAGTTGGCGCATCGCCACGGAGAGTTCACCAATGACCACGCCCCGCCTTTTCGCACTGACTCCCGGCGAGCCGGCAGGAATAGGCCCTGACCTGTGCCTGCTGCTGGCACGCGAAGCACAACCACACCCGATCATCGCAATAGCAAGTCAACAACTGCTGGCCGAACGCGCGAAACATCTGGGCCTGAATATCCAGCTGATCAGCGTCAGCCCCGACACCTGGCCGCAGCAGGCCGCAGCTTCCGGCAGCCTGTATGTCTGGGACACACCATTGGCAGCGACGGTCATTCCCGGTCGACTGAGCAACGCTAACGCCGCCTATGTACTGCAAACCCTGACACGTGCCGGGCAAGGCTGCATCGACGGGCACTTCGCCGGAATGATTACCGCCCCCGTACACAAAGGCGTAATCAACGACGCAGGTATTGCCTTCTCCGGCCATACTGAATTTCTAGCCGAGCTGACCCACACCGAGCAGGTGGTGATGATGCTCGCCACCCACGGTCTGCGCGTAGCGCTGGTGACCACGCACCTGCCACTCAAGGACGTAGCCGCAGCTATCACCCCAGAGCGACTCAGCCGAGTCACGCGCATTCTCGATCATGACCTGCGCACAAAATTCGGTATCGCCCAGCCGCGCATTCTGGTTTGCGGCCTCAACCCGCATGCCGGCGAGGGCGGCCACCTGGGCCGGGAAGAGATCGAAGTGATCGAACCCACCCTGCAGCAGTTGCGCAGCGAAGGCATCGACCTGATAGGCCCGCTGCCGGCCGACACCCTGTTCACCCCCAAACACCTCGATCATTGCGACGCGGTGCTGGCCATGTACCACGACCAGGGCTTGCCGGTGCTCAAATACAAAGGCTTTGGCGCTGCAGTAAACGTCACCCTGGGCCTGCCCATCATCCGCACCTCGGTCGACCACGGCACCGCGCTGGATCTGGCCGGCAGCGGCAAAATCGACAGCGGCAGCCTGCAGGTCGCCCTGCAAACCGCGTATGAAATGGCCGCCAGCCAGGTGAAAAGCGCCTGACTGCCACGCCCGGCACGGGGCGTACGCCGCCAATGCTGTTAAACTGCCGGGCTTTCTACCCGCGTTACATTCGCTTCAAGCCGATGCTTTGAAGCCTGGAGCTGCTGCATGTCCGAATACCAACACCGCGCGCGCAAGCGTTTCGGCCAGAACTTCCTGCATGACGCCGGGGTGATTCATCGCATTCTGCGCGCCATCCACGCCCGCGAAGGTGAGCACATGCTGGAAATCGGGCCAGGCCAGGGCGCACTGACCGAAGGCCTGCTGAACAGCGGCGCGCAGCTCGACGTGATTGAGCTCGACCGCGACTTGGTGCCAATCCTGCAACACCAGTTCGGCAGCAATCCGCGTTTTCGCCTGAACCAAGGCGATGCCCTCAAGTTCGACTTCAATCAGCTGCAGGCCGCGCCACACAGCCTGCGCGTGGTCGGCAACCTGCCGTACAACATCTCCACGCCACTGATATTCCACCTGTTGAGCAATGCCACGCTGATTCGCGATATGCACTTTATGCTGCAGAAGGAAGTGGTCGAGCGACTGGCCGCCGAGCCTGGTGGCGGCGACTGGGGTCGCCTGTCAATCATGGTGCAGTACCACTGCCGCGTGGAACATCTGTTCAACGTCGGCCCCGGCGCGTTCAACCCGCCGCCCAAGGTCGACTCGGCGATCGTCCGCTTGGTGCCGCACGAAGTGCTGCCTCATCCGGCCAAGGACCATCACCTGCTCGAACGCGTGGTACGCGAAGCCTTCAACCAGCGCCGTAAGACCTTGCGCAATACTCTCAAGGCCCTGCTGCCGGCCGATGCCATCGAAGCGGCAGGTGTGGATGGCAGCCTGCGCCCTGAACAACTGGACCTGGCTGCGTTTGTACGCCTGGCGGACAAACTGGCCGAACAACCCAACACCGACTGACAACGGCTAGACTGGTTTTCTGCCTACCGAGTTAATTACGCATGAGCGATTCGCGCTACAACATCGACGTCAGCGTCGTTACCCGCTACCTGCCGGAGCAATCGCAGCCGGAGCAGAACCGCTTTGCCTTCGCCTACACTGTCACGGTGAGCAACAACGGCGAACTGCCGGCCAAACTGCTCTCGCGGCACTGGGTGATTACCGATGGCGATGGCCGCGTGCAGGAAGTACGCGGTGCCGGCGTGATCGGCCAGCAGCCACTGATTGAAGCCGGCGCCAGTCACACCTACAGCAGCGGCACGGTGATGACCACCCGCGTGGGCATTATGCAGGGCAGCTATCAGATGCTCGCCGACGACGGCAAACGCTTTGACGCCCTGATCGCGCCCTTCCGTCTCGCGGTGCCGGGCTCGCTGCACTGATGGCCACCTACGCCGTTGGCGACTTGCAAGGCTGCCTAAAGCCCTTGCAATGCCTGCTTGAACGCGTGGCCTTTGACCCGGCACAAGACAAACTGTGGCTGGTCGGTGACCTGGTCAATCGCGGTCCCGAGTCTCTGGCGACGCTGCGTTTTCTCTACAACATTCGTGACGCGCTAACCTGCGTACTGGGCAATCACGACCTGCACCTTCTGGCCGTGGCGCACAATATCGAACGCCTGAAAAGAGGCGACACCCTGCGCGAGATCATCGACGCACCGGATGCTGCCGATCTGCTCGACTGGCTACGCAGGCAGAAGCTTCTGCATTTCGACGAAGCCCGCGCTACCGCTCTGGTGCATGCTGGCATCCCGCCGCAGTGGAGCATGGACAAAGCGCTCAGACGCGCCGCCGAAGTGGAGGCAGCCCTACGTGACGATGCACTCATGCCGCTGTTTCTCGACGGTATGTATGGCAACGAGCCCGCCAAGTGGGACGGCGACCTGCATGGCGTAACCCGCCTGCGGGTGATCACCAATTACTTCACCCGCATGCGCTTCTGTAAAGCCGACGGCACCCTCGACCTGAAGAGCAAGGAAGGCGTCGGCAGTGCACCACCGGGCTACGCGCCCTGGTTCAGCTACAAGCAGCGCAAGACCCGCGGCCAACGGATCATCTTCGGCCACTGGGCAGCGCTCGAAGGGCAATCCACGGAACCCGACGTGATTGCCCTGGATACCGGCTGCGTCTGGGGTGCGAGCATGACCTTGATGAACATTGATAGCGGCGAGAAATACACCTGCGACTGTAAGGAGCAAGCATGAGCGAATTTAAACGCATCCCCCCCGAGCAGGCTCAGGCCTTACGTCAGCAGGGCGCAGTGGTGGTCGACATCCGTGATCCACAGAGCTTCGCCGCCGGCCATATCAGCGGCTCACAGCACCTCGATAACCACTCGCTGCATACCTTTATCACCCAGGCGGATCTCGATGCGCCGCTGATTGTTGCCTGTTATCACGGCAACTCCAGCCAAAGTGCAGCGGCCTACCTGGTCGGCCAGGGCTTCAGTGATGTGTACAGCCTCGATGGCGGTTTCGAGCTGTGGCGTGCGACCTTCCCTGGCGATACCGCACAAGCGTCCGAAGAATAATTTTTTCAACGGCCAGGCCGCACCAGCAGCGGCCTGCCGGCCCCTCCCGACCAACGGTAATATCCTGTTATCGTTGCGCGCCCCTTGCCCCCGCCGATTCCGAACTATCCTTTGTCTCAGGCCATCCAAAACAAGGTAGAGCCGGCCAAACGGCATCGGGCCATCGGTAAGACTATTAGGTGTTCTGGGGGGTTATCCCGGCTGTATCCGCACCGGAGCTGCCAAGCACCTGACCGATCCCGCACCGGCTCTGCGCATCGAGCGAGGTGAAGTCATGAGTATTTTCAGCCACTTCCAACAACGTTTCGAAGCGACTCGCCAGGAGGAGTTTTCCCTCCAAGAGTACCTCGAACTGTGCAAGCAGGATCGTAGCGCCTACGCATCGGCGGCCGAACGCCTGCTACTGGCCATTGGCGAGCCTGAATTGCTCGACACCTCAACCGATCCACGGCTGTCGCGCATCTTCTCCAACAAGGTGATCCGCCGTTACCCTGCCTTTGCCGACTTCCACGGCATGGAAGAGTGCATCGACCAGATCGTCTCCTACTTCCGCCATGCCGCTCAGGGCCTGGAAGAGAAGAAACAGATTCTCTACCTGCTCGGCCCGGTGGGCGGCGGCAAATCGTCCCTGGCGGAAAAGCTCAAGCACCTGATCGAGAAAGTACCGTTCTACGCGATCAAGGGCTCGCCCGTATTCGAGTCGCCACTCGGCCTGTTCAGCGATGCCGAGGACGGCGCCATCCTCGAAGAGGATTACGGCATCCCACGGCGCTACCTCAACAGCATCATGTCGCCCTGGGCGACCAAGCGTCTGCAGGAGTTCGGTGGCGATATCAGCCAATTCCGCGTGGTCAAGCTCTATCCCTCGATCCTTAACCAGATCGCCGTCGCCAAGACAGAGCCGGGCGATGAGAACAACCAGGACATCTCCGCCCTGGTCGGCAAGGTAGACATTCGCAAGCTCGAGGAATACCCACAGAACGACGCCGATGCCTACAGTTACTCGGGCGCGCTGTGCCGAGCCAACCAGGGCCTGATGGAATTCGTCGAGATGTTCAAGGCGCCGATCAAGGTGCTGCATCCGTTGCTGACCGCCACCCAGGAAGGCAACTACAACAGCACCGAAGGCCTCGGCGCGATTCCTTACAGCGGCATCCTGCTGGCTCACTCCAACGAATCGGAATGGCACAGCTTCCGCAACAACAAGAACAACGAGGCGTTCATCGACCGCATCTACATCGTCAAGGTGCCGTACTGCCTGCGCGTAACCGACGAGATCAAGATTTACGACAAGCTGCTGTTCAACAGCTCCCTGGCCAAAGCCCATTGCGCCCCAGACACACTGAAGATGCTCGCGCAGTTCTCCACCCTCAGCCGCCTGAAGGAGCCGGAGAACTCCAACGTTTACTCGAAAATGCGCGTGTATGACGGCGAAAACCTAAAGGACACCGACCCCAAGGCCAAGTCGATTCAGGAATACCGCGACACCGCTGGCGTCGATGAAGGCATGAACGGCCTGTCGACCCGCTTCGCCTTCAAGATCCTTTCCAAGGTATTCAACTTCGATCCCCACGAAATTGCCGCCAACCCAGTACACCTGCTCTACGTGCTGGAGCAGCAGATCGAGCAGGAACAGTTCCCCGCCGAAGTGCGCGAGCGTTACCTGCGCTTTATCAAGGAGTACCTGGCGCCGCGTTATATCGAATTCATCGGCAAGGAAATCCAGACCGCCTACCTCGAGTCCTACAGCGAGTATGGGCAGAACATCTTCGACCGCTACGTGCTGTATGCCGACTTCTGGATTCAGGATCAGGAGTACCGCGACCCGGAAACCGGCGAGATTCTCAACCGCGTAGCACTAAACGAGGAGCTGGAGAAAATCGAAAAACCTGCCGGTATCAGCAATCCGAAGGATTTCCGCAACGAGATCGTCAACTTCGTGCTGCGCGCCCGCGCCAACAACAACGGCAAAAACCCAACCTGGCTCAGTTACGAAAAGCTGCGTGTGGTGATCGAGAAAAAAATGTTCTCCAACACCGAGGACCTGCTGCCGGTCATCAGCTTCAACGCCAAGGCGAGCAAGGAGGATCAACAGAAACACAACGACTTCGTCACTCGCATGGTCGAGCGCGGTTACACCGACAAGCAGGTACGCCTGCTGTCCGAGTGGTATCTGCGGGTTCGTAAATCGCAATAACGCGGCCTGACGCGACAGGCCGCCAGTGGGTACAGGGCGCGCAACTAACGCCGCCCTGTACTCGCTGCGCCTGATGTCTGCAGCGCACGGAGGGCAGTTATGAGCCATGTAATCGACCGACGCCTGAACGGCAAAAACAAGAGCACGGTAAACCGCCAGCGCTTCCTGCGGCGTTACCGCGACCATATCAAGAAGGCCGTCGAAGAGGCGGTCAGCCGCCGCTCCATTACCGACATGGAGCACGGCGAGCAGATCAGTATTCCCGGCCGCGATATCGACGAGCCGGTGCTGCACCACGGCCGCGGCGGCCGCCAGACCACCGTGCACCCCGGTAACCGCGAGTTCACTACCGGCGAGAAGATTGCCCGCCCGCAAGGCGGTGGCAGTGGCCAGGGCGCAGGCAAGGCAAGCAACTCCGGCGAAGGTATGGATGAGTTTGTCTTCCAGATCACCCAGGAAGAATTCCTCGACTTTATGTTCGAGGACCTGGAGCTGCCCAACCTGATCAAACGCCACCTGACCGGCAGCGACACCTTCAAGAGCGTGCGCGCCGGCATCAGTAATGAAGGCAACCCGTCACGCATCAATATCGTCCGCACCCTGCGCTCGGCTCACGCCCGGCGTATTGCACTGTCCGGCAGCAGCCGCAACAAACTCAAGAGCGCACAAGCCGAACTGGAACGTCTGAAGCTGGAGCAGCCGGATAACCTTGGCGATATCCAGGCACTGGAAGAGGAAGTCAGCAAACTGCGCGCACGGATCAAGCGCATCCCCTTCCTCGACACCTTCGACCTCAAGTACAACCTGTTGGTTAAACAGCCTAACCCCAGCTCCAAGGCAGTGATGTTTTGCCTGATGGACGTGTCCGGCTCGATGACCCAGTCGACCAAGGACATCGCCAAACGCTTCTTCATCCTCTTGTACCTGTTCCTCAAACGGAACTACGACAAGATCGACGTGGTGTTTATCCGCCACCACACCAGCGCCAAAGAGGTCGACGAAGAGGAATTTTTCTATTCGCGGGAAACGGGCGGCACCATTGTCTCGAGCGCCCTCAAATTGATGCACGAGGTCATGACCGAGCGCTATCCGATCAACGAATGGAATATCTATGCCGCCCAGGCGTCGGATGGCGACAACTGGAATGACGACTCCCCCGTCTGCCGCGATCTGTTGATCAATCAGATCATGCCGTTTGTGCAGTACTTCACCTACGTCGAGATCACCCCGCGCGAGCACCAGGCGCTGTGGTTTGAGTATGAACAAGTCAGCGAGGCCTTCGCCGACACCTTTGCCCAGCAGCAGCTGGTATCGGCCGGCGACATCTACCCGGTATTCCGCGACCTGTTCCAGCGGAGGCTAGCCACATGAGCACCAGCAAAGACAAGCGCCGCCAGCCGATCTCCACCGGTTCGGAATGGACCTTCGAGCTGATCCGTCAGTACGACCGCGAAATCGGTCGCATCGCCGAACGCTATGCCCTGGACACCTACCCCAACCAGATCGAGGTGATCACCGCCGAGCAGATGATGGACGCCTATGCCTCGGTCGGCATGCCGCTGGGCTACCACCACTGGTCCTACGGCAAGCACTTTCTCAGCACTGAGAAAGGCTACAAGCGCGGGCAGATGGGTCTGGCCTACGAGATCGTGATCAACTCCGATCCATGCATCGCCTACCTGATGGAAGAAAACACCATCTGCATGCAGGCCTTGGTGATCGCCCATGCCTGCTACGGCCACAACAGTTTCTTCAAGGGTAACTACCTGTTCCGCACCTGGACCGACGCCAGCTCGATCATCGATTACCTGGTGTTCGCCAAGCAGTACATCATGCAATGCGAGGAACGCCACGGCATCGACGCGGTGGAAGACTTGCTCGACTCCTGCCACGCCTTGATGAACTACGGCGTCGACCGCTACAAACGCCCCTACCCGATTTCTGCCGAGGAAGAACGGCGGCGCATGAAAGACCGCGAAGAACACCTGCAAAAGCAGATCAACGACCTCTGGCGCACCATCCCGAAAAACGCCAGCAAGGGCAGTGACACGGACAGCAAGCGCTTCCCCGCCGAACCGCAGGAAAACATCCTGTACTTTCTGGAGAAGCACGCCCCGCTTCTGGAGCCCTGGCAGCGCGAGATCATCCGTATCGTGCGCAAGATCGCCCAGTACTTTTATCCACAGCGCCAAACCCAGGTGATGAACGAAGGCTGGGCGACCTTCTGGCACTACACCCTGATGAACGACCTGTATGACGAAGGCCTGGTCACCGAAGGCTTCATGATGGAGTTCCTGCAGTCGCACACCAGCGTGGTCTACCAGCCACCGTTCGACAGTCCCTACTACAGTGGCATCAACCCTTACGCCCTGGGCTTTGCCATGTACCGTGACATCCGGCGCATCTGCGAAGAACCTACCGAAGAAGATCGCCGCTGGTTCCCGGAGATCGCCGGCAGCGACTGGTTGAGTACCTTGAAGTTCGCCATGAACAGCTTCAAGGACGAGAGCTTTATTTTGCAGTACCTGTCACCCAAGGTGATCCGCGACCTCAAGCTGTTCAGCATTCTCGATGACGACCAGAAAGACGAATTGTACGTCCCGGCGATTCACGACGAACCCGGCTACCAGCAGATTCGTGAAACCCTGGCCGCGCAGTACAACCTCGGTAACCGCGAGCCCAATGTACAGATCTGGAGTATCGACCGCCGCGGCGACCGCTCATTGACCCTGCGCCACCAACAGCACGACCGCAAACCGCTGGGCAACTCAACCGAGGAAGTGCTGAAACACCTGCACCGCCTATGGGGCTTCAATATCCACCTGGAGATGTACCAGGGTGAACAGCTGATCGGCACCCAGCATGTACCGCCCAAGCATGAAGCCGAACATGACAGCGATTACCCACGCCTCGACCTGATGATCCCGCCCATTTGATCGGTTGCGCACCCACGATGCCAAGCACCAGCATGCGCAGCAGGCCAACCAGGAATCTGCCGATGCGTTTGTTTATCGTATTACTGCTGTGCCTGGCGCTGGCCACCTGCAGCAGCCAGTTGCCACGCGCCCAGGTGCTGACACCCGCCAGCGCAGAGCTGACAGGCAAACGCAGCTTCAGCCTGATCGCTGCCGAACAGGCAGTAGCAGGTCACGTGCCATTTGCCGAGCGCTATGCTCAGCTTGAGCAATTGTTGCGTGCAGGTTTGAGCGCGCGCGGTTACCAGGCCAACCCGCAGGCAGAGATTCAGGTGTATTACTGGCTGGCCGTGCAGGACAGTCCACTGGAGTTCAAAGCTGATGCTGCCCCACCAACCCCGCTCGGCCCTTACCAGGCCATCCATCGTCTGCGCGATGAAACTGGCACCCTGCGCATCCGCCTAACCACCCCAGAACAGCACATCCTCTGGGAGGGTCTGATCAGCACCGGCCTGAGCCCAGCCAAGGACAGCGCCGAACTGCTCGAACGCGCCACCCTAGTACTATTGCAGCAGATTCCCGAAGCAGCCCTCTAGCAGGTAGTTCCTAGCCCGGATCTCGCACTGAAAAACTCTCAGGACTGCATCCAGGCTACCCCTCGTCAGCGGCCAGCCGCTATCCTCCGCACTTAGCGGAGGAACCATGATGCAGATTTACAAAGTAGGCGGCGCAGTACGGGATCGCCTGTTAGGCCGCGCGGTCAGCGAGATCGACTGGGTAGTGGTCGGCGCCAGCGCCGAACAGATGCTCGAATTGGGCTACCGCCCGGTGGGGGCGGACTTCCCGGTGTTTCTGCATCCGCAGAGCGGCGAGGAATATGCCCTGGCCCGCACCGAGCGCAAAAGCGGGCGCGGCTACGGCGGCTTTACCTTCTTTGCCAGCCCGGAAGTAACCCTGGAAGAAGACCTGATCCGCCGCGACCTGACCGTCAATGCCATGGCCGAGGACGATCACGGCACGCTGATCGACCCCTACGGTGGCCAGCGCGACCTCGCTGCTCGGCTGCTACGCCATGTATCTCCCGCCTTCGCCGAAGACCCGCTGCGCGTGCTGCGCGTTGCCCGTTTTGCCGCCCGCTACGCGCCTCTGGGCTTTACGGTTGCGCCGGAAACCATGGCACTGATGCGTGCACTGAGCGAGTCCGGCGAACTCAACGCGCTGACGCCCGAACGCAGCTGGAAGGAAATCTCCCGTGCGCTGATGGAGCCGCGCCCGGATGTGTTTATCCAGGTGCTACGCGACTGTGGCGCGCTGCGCGAGCTGCTGCCCGAGGTCGACGCACTGTTTGGCGTGCCGCAGCCGGCCGCCCATCACCCGGAAATAGATACAGGCGAACATGTACTCAGCGTGCTGCGCCAGTGCGCCGAACACCAGCAACCACTGACCGTACGCTGGGCCTGCCTGCTGCACGATGTCGGCAAAGGCCTGACACCCGAGGCCGAATGGCCCCGGCATATCGCCCACGAACACACCGGGCTGAAGCTGATCCGCGCCATCAACCAGCGCTGCAAGGCACCCAAGGATTGTCAGGAACTGGCCCTGCAGGTCGGCGAGTTCCACACCCACGGCCATCGCGCCCTGGAGCTGAAAGCCTCGACCCTGCTCAAGCTGCTGCAAGGCTTCGATGTGTTCCGCCGCCCGCAGCGCTTCGAAGAGTTTATTGCCGCCTGTGAAATGGACGCCCGCGGCCGCCTCGGCCTGGAACAACGCGCCTACCCGCAAGCGGACTACCTGCGCGCCGCCATGCACGCCGCCCGTGCAGTGGCTGTGCAACCGCTGCTCGAGCGCGGCCTGCAAGGGGCCGAACTGGGCAGCGCACTACAAGAAGAACGCCTGCAGGCGCTTCAACAATTTCGCCAGAACCACCCTCAACCGTAGCGTTACGCGCAGCACACTGATAGGCTGCAGGCCTTGCAGCACTAGGCCTCCAGCCATATCACGCATAAATTTTGACGCCAAAATATAAGCATGTGAGCTTTACTTAAAAGAGCCTGCCTCGCCACGCGTCAACGCGCGTCGCATCAGCGCCGAACAGGCCACGCCGGAGACCTATACCTTGTACCTGAATCGTCCAGTGTTTATGCGCGCCAACCGAAAAGTTCTCTGCTGCACCCTACTGGCACTCTTGCCGATACCGGCCCACGCCGAATCGAGCGACGCGGACAGCGCCACGCTGCGCGCCACTCAGGTTGCCCATGTGGTGCACGGCATCCTCAGTTATGCGCGCTGGCCGCAGCAGCCAGAAACGCTGCGCCTGTGTGTGATTGCACCAACTGAGTACGCTGACTTGCTGTGGCAGAACCACGAGCTGGAGTCCCGCCAGCCTGTAGAGGCCAAACGCCTGCTGATCGACAGCCCACTGCTGGAAACCGACTGCGAAGCCGTTTACCTCGGAGTGCTCGAGGAAAGCCAGCGGATTGCCCTGTTCAGCCGCCTGGTCGGCAAACCCATCCTGACTATCAGCGAAAGCAGCCAGGCCTGCAGCGAAGGCAGCCTGTTCTGCCTGGGTATCAGCGATGAACATGTGGGATTCAAGGTCAACCTCGATGCCGTCGCGCGTAGCGGCATTCGCATCCACCCGAACGTGCTGCAGCTGGGCAAGCGCGCAGGACCGCAACCATGAATCGCAGAAAGCCCGAAGTCATCCAGCAGCGCCCAAGCCTGCGCCGCCTGCTGCATAACGCCCACCTGCGTGTCGCGCTGCTGGCCATGGGCCTGACCAGCCTGTCACTGACCCTCGTCAGCCTGCTGGCGCTCAGCACCTACGCCAGCCATAACCTGCAACTGATCGCCCGCTCCCTGGCTTATACCCTGGAAGCTGCCGTGGTGTTCAACGACCGCGCGGCAGTGCGTGACGCCTTGGAGCAGATCTGCAAGACCGAGGAAATCGCCCAGGTCGCGGTCTTCGATAAAGACGGCACGCTGCTCGCCAGCCTGGACGCACCCAGTAACACCGTACTCAGCAACGCCGAACAATCGATCGCCCGCCTGCTGCTGCCGGATACAGTGGTTCAACCCATCACCTATCAAGGGCAACAGATCGGCGCGCTGCACCTCAGCGGCCAAGGCACCACCCTGCTGCGCTTTCTGATCGGCGGACTGCTTGGCCTGTTGGCCAGTTTGGCACTCAGCGCCCTGGGAGCCACCTATGGCTCCAAGCGCATACAGCGAGCAATTACTCAGCCGCTGCGTAACCTGTCGTTAGTGGCGCACAACATTTCCGTGGAGCGCACCTTCAACCAACGCGTACCGGCTACCCATATCGCCGACCTCAACGAGCTGGCCGAGGACTTCAACGCCCTGCTCGACCAACTGGAGGCCTGGCAGCATCAGTTGGAGCGCGAGAACGCCTCGCTAGCACACCAGGCCAGCCACGACGCCCTTACCGGGCTACCCAACCGCGCTTTCTTCGAATCGCGCCTGCTCGGCAGCATGCGCGAGGCCCGCGACAGCCAGACGCAGATGGCCGTGCTGTTTCTCGACAGCAACCGCTTCAAGGAAATCAACGATCAGCTCGGCCACGCCGCCGGCGATGCGGTGCTGATCGCCATTGCCCAGCGCCTGCGCGCCCAATTGCGTGAAGGCGACACCGTTGCACGCCTGGGCGGCGACGAGTTTGCCGTGCTGCTCAAACCTATACACCACGAAGACGATGCCGTGCTGATCGCCGACAAGATCATCGACAGCATGCACGAGCCTATCGCCCTGCCCGAAGGCGGCAGCATCACCACCTCACTGAGCATCGGCATCGCCCTCTACCCGGAGCACGCCGACAACCCTGAAGCCTTGGTACACGAGGCAGATGTCGCCATGTATCACGCCAAACGCAGCCAGGGCGGGCGAACCATGGCCAAAAGCCAGGACTCACTTACCAACTGAAAAGGAGCTTCATCTTGCGCAGCTTAATGCGATTGATCTTTATCGGCGTGCTCGGCGCGGCACTGCTCATCAGCGGCTGCCAGAGCACACCCAAAGGCCTCAGTGCCGAGCAAGTGGCCTTGCTCAAAAGCCATGGTTTCCAGTGGACCGAAGACGGCTGGGAACTCGGCCTCTCCGGCAAAGTGCTATTCGATACCGACTCGGAAGTCGTCTCCAGCGCCAGCACTGTACAACTGACGCAAATCACCCAGGCGCTGCTTGGCGTCGGTATTCAGCAGGTGCGCCTGGAGGGCCACACCGACAATGTCGGTGTGGCGGTTTATAACCAACAGCTGTCGCTACGCCGCGCCCAGACGGTAGCAGCCGTAATGCAAGGCGCAGGCATGGATGCGCAATTGATTGCGACATACGGCATGGGGCAGAGCAAACCGATTGCCGACAACAACACCGCCGAAGGGCGCAGCGAAAACCGCCGCGTGGCGATTATCGTCAGCACGCCCTGATCAGGGTTTGGCCGGAAACTCGGCGCATAGCGCCGCCGGCGTCAGCTGCTGCTCACGCCAGCTGAAGGCTACTGGCCACAGCTGCTGGTCAATCTGAGCGGCCTGCCAGAGTTCGACAAAGCTGCGCTGCACGCCTGGATGCAGAGCATCCGGCACCAGCAGAGCCAGGGGCCAGAGGACGAAGGCGTTCTTGAGGATTTCTGCACGCGGCAGGATCAAGCCGTCGAAGTTGCCAACCAGATCGCCATACAACAGCACGTCGATATCCAGCGGCAACCCCCTACGCTCAGGCGCATAACGGCCGTTGTCGGCTTCGATAAATTTCAGCCGACGATCCAGCTCACCCAGCGGCAGGTCGCTGTAGCCGGCCACCACCAGGTTGAAGAACGGCCCGCTCTTGATGCCCACCGCCTGGCTTTCGAAGACCGGCGAACAGCGCATGTCACTGAGCAGGCAGGCGAGCGCATCGAGGCCCGCGCACAGGTGCGCTTCGCGGCCAATATTGCTGCCCAGACCGAGTAGAACGCGAGTTAGCGACATCCGCGCTCGATCTCCACACCGACCCCACCACTGGCCGCCGGCACCGCGCCGGGCTTGGTCAGCTTGAGTCGTACCCAGGGAATCTGGAACTCGCTCATCAGTAACTCGACGAGCCGCTCGGCAAAGGTTTCCACTAGGATAAATTGCGACTCGCTGGCAAATGCCTGAATCCGCTGCGAGACCTTGGCGTAATCAAGCGCCTTGTCCAGCTCATCACCGGCGGCGGCAGGACGGTTATCCCAGCCCAGGTAAAGATCCAAGCGCAAACACTGGCGAATGGTGCGTTCCCAGTCGTAGGCACCGATCACCGTATCGACTTCCAGGCCCTCGATAAAAACTGTGTCCAAGCACGCTCTCCGTGGCACGACAAGGCTGCCGCACCTAGTTAGAATCAGGGCTCCCTTGCCCCGGAATGGATACCATGTTTTGGCTGTTGGCGTCCCTCGCCTACCTGCTCGGCTCGTTGTCCTTCGCCATTCTGCTCAGCCGCCTGGCCGGCGGACCGGACCCGCGCGCCAGTGGCTCGGGCAATCCCGGGGCCACCAACATGTTCCGGGTCGCCGGCAAACGCCTGGCCATTCTCACGCTGATCGGCGACCTGCTCAAAGGCCTGCTGCCGATACAGATCGCCAACCTGCTCGACTTCAGCCTGCAGCAGCAAGCTTGGGTCGGCCTGGCAGCCGTTATCGGCCACCTGTATCCGCTGTACTTCAACTTCCGTGGCGGTAAAGGTGTCGCCACGGCCGCCGGCATGCTCCTGGGACTTTACCCGCCCGCCGCCTTGCTGGCCGTTGCCGCCTGGCTACTAACGTTTGTCCTGACCCGCACCAGTTCACTGGCCGCACTGATCGCCACGCCACTGACCCTGCCACTGCTGGCCTGGCAACAACCCGACGCTTTACTTCCCGTTTGCGTACTGACCGGCCTGATCGTCTGGCGCCATCGCGGCAATTTACGCGATCTGTTCGCCGGCCGTGAGCGGCATTTCTAAATCGACCAGGTGAATCCGGCTCAGCACGCCCGCGCTCACAGCGCCGGCAGCTGCTCCATCGGCCAACGCGCCTGCACCTTGATGCTCAAATCCTCATGCTGCCCCGCCAGCAAACGCTGGCAACCGGCGTAGGCGATCATCGCGCCGTTATCAGTGCAGAACGCCGGGCGGGCGTAGAACACCTCGCCCTTCAGCTCAACGAGCATCTTTTCCAGCGACTGACGCAGCGCCTGGTTGGCACTCACACCGCCAGCGATGACCAAGTTGTTCAACCCAGTTTGCTTCAGAGCACGCTTGCATTTAATGGTCAGGGTATCGACCACTGCCTGCTGGAATGCCAGGGCAATGTCACAGCGGGTCTGTTCGGAGTTATCGCCAGCAGCTTGGCACTGCTGCCAGGTGTTCAGGGTAAAGGTCTTCAGGCCACTGAAGCTGAACTCCAGCCCAGGCCGATCAGTCATCGGCCGTGGGAATTTGAAGCGCCCAGGCGTGCCGCTCAGCGCCAGGCGGGCAATCTCCGGGCCGCCGGGATACTGCAGGCCCATCAGCTTGGCTGTCTTATCGAAGGCCTCGCCCGCGGCATCATCCAGGGACTCGCCGAGCAGTTGGTATTGACCGATGCCATCGACGCGAACCAGCTGGGTATGCCCGCCCGACACCAACAAAGCGACGAACGGAAACTGCGGCGGCGGCTCTTCCAGCATCGGCGCCAGTAAGTGGCCTTCCATGTGGTGTACGCCCAGCGCCGGAATGTCCCAGGCAAAGGCCAGCGCCTGCGCGCAGGACGCGCCTACCAGCAGCGCACCGACCAGACCAGGGCCTGCGGTGTAGGCAATGGCATCGATATCGGAGTTGTCCTTACCGGCCTCGGCGAGCACCTGGCGGATCAACGGCAGCATGCGTTTGACGTGATCGCGCGAGGCCAGCTCCGGCACTACGCCGCCATACACACGGTGCAGATCAATCTGGCTGAACAGCGCATCGGCCAGCAGGCCGTGCTCGCTGTCGTAGAGCGCGACACCGGTTTCGTCGCAGGAGGTTTCCAATCCCAGAACCAGCATGGGCAGTGCCTTGTAGTAGTGTGTGCAACTTCGAAGGCGCGCATGATAATGGCCGCTGCCGCGAGCCGGCCAGCGCTTTTCGATCAGAGGCTTTGCATTCCTCGCGATGAGGCGGTAACATCCGCAACCCTTAAAAACCTACGTTCTCCAGCGCCATCTGCCAGGAGTAACGTTACCCCCGGTAATAAAGAAGGTAAGCCCTGGATGCCAGCCGTCAAAGTTAAAGAGAACGAACCCTTCGACGTAGCTCTGCGTCGTTTCAAGCGCTCCTGCGAAAAAGCCGGTGTTCTGGCTGAAGTTCGCAGCCGTGAATTCTACGAAAAGCCGACTTCCGAGCGTAAGCGTAAAGCAGCAGCCGCTGTTAAGCGTCACGCCAAGAAAGTGCAGCGCGAGCAGCGCCGCAGCGTTCGCCTGTACTAATCGCCGCAGCCTCGCCTGCACGATTGCCTACAAGCAACGCCTGATACCCGGCTTCGGCCGGGTTTCGCTTTTAGACTCCGCGCCACCTCCGGGTGACGATCGGAGTCTTTTAGTTTTTGCCCGACCTGTTCTGCCCCAGCGCATGACAGTATCCTGAGCGCCTATGGCCGGCCTGATCCCACAGTCTTTTATCGATGATCTGCTCAACCGCACCGACATCGTCGACGTGGTCGCTTCACGCATCCAGCTGAAAAAGGCCGGCAAGAACTACACCGCCTGCTGCCCCTTCCATAAAGAAAAAACCCCCTCGTTCAGCGTCAGCCCGGACAAACAGTTCTATTACTGCTTTGGCTGCGGCGCCGGCGGCAACGCCCTGGGTTTTGTCATGGACCACGATCAACTGGATTTCCCCCAGGCAATCGAGGACCTGGCCAAGCGCGCCGGCATGGAAGTGCCACGCGAGGAAGGCGGACGTAACAACAAGCCACGCCAGCCCACCGACTCGCCGCTTTACCCGCTGCTGACTGCCGCCGCCGAGTTTTACAAGCAGGCACTGAAAAGCCATCCGCAGCGCAAAGCCGCAATTGAATACCTGAAAGGCCGTGGCCTGTCCGGCGAGATCGCCCGCGACTTCGGCATGGGCTTCGCCCCACCCGGCTGGGACAACCTGCTCAAGCACCTGGCTAGCGACAGCCTGCAACAGAAGGCGATGATCGACGCCGGCCTGCTGGTGGAGAACGCCGAAAGCGGCAAACGTTATGACCGCTTCCGCGACCGCATCATGTTTCCTATCCGCGACAGCCGCGGCCGGGTGATTGCCTTTGGCGGCCGCGTACTCGGCGATGAAAAGCCAAAATACCTGAACTCCCCGGAAACCCCGGTGTTCCACAAGGGCCAGGAGCTCTACGGGCTGTTCGAGGCGCGCAAGCACAACCGCGACCTTGACGAAATCATGGTGGTTGAAGGCTACATGGACGTCATTGCACTGGCCCAACAAGGCCTGCGTAACGCCGTCGCCACCCTTGGCACCGCCACCAGCGAAGAACACCTCAAACGCCTGTTCCGCGTAGTACCGAGCGTACTGTTCTGCTTCGACGGTGACGCCGCCGGGCGCAACGCCGCCTGGCGCGCCCTGGAAGCCACCCTTTCGAGCTTGCAAGACGGCCGTCGCGCGCGTTTCCTATTCCTACCCGATGGCGAAGATCCAGACACTCTGGTCCGCAGCGAAGGCACCGACGCCTTCCGCGCCCGCATCAACCAGCACGCACAGCCATTGGCCGACTACTTCTTCCAGCAACTCAGCGAAGAAGCCGACCCGCGCTCCCTGGAAGGCAAAGCGCACCTGATGACACTGGCCGCACCTCTGATCGACAAGATCCCCGGCAACAACCTGCGCGCTCTGATGCGCCAGCGCCTGAGCGAAATCACCGGCTTGTCCGGCGAAGCCATGCAACAAATGGCGCCAACTGCGCGCAGCAGCCAGCCGAGCCAGAACAGCGCACCGCCCAGTGACTACCCGGATTACCCCGAAATTCCCGACAGCGCCTATTACGATGTCGAGCCGAGCCGCAACGAATACGAAAACCCCAGCCCCGCCCCGGAATTTGAGCGCAACAAAGGCAAGGGCAACTGGAAAAAAGATGGCGGCAAGTGGAGCAAGAAGGGTCAGGGCGAGTTCGCACCGCGCGCACCACGCACTGCGGTCAGCGTCGAATCGCCACACCTGAGCGCATTGCGCACCCTGCTGCACCACCCGCAATTGGCGCAGAAGGTCGAAGATGTTAGCCATTTCGCTGCCGAAGACGATACCTACGCACAACTGTTGGTCGCCTTACTTGGCGCCCTGCAGAAGAGCCCGAACCTGCGCTCACTGCAGCTGATCGCACGCTGGCACGGCACCGAACAGGGCCGCCTATTACGCGCCCTGGCAGAAAAGGAATGGCTGATTTCAGCCGACAACCTTGAACAACAGTTTTTCGACACTATAACTAGTCTAGTAGCCCGCCAACGCGAGCGCAGCCTGGAACATTTGCTGCGCAAAGCCCGTCAAAGTGAGTTGAGCGCAGAAGAGAAAGATCAGCTGCGCAGCTTGCTGAGCCGTAATGCATCACTGGTAATCCCGAGTCCAACTGGCGCTTAGGGGTGTTACTCGGGTATAATCCGCGGCTTGTTTTTTGCCCGCCAAGACCTTCAGTGGATAGGGTGTTATGTCCGGAAAAGCGCAACAGCAGTCTCGTATCAAAGAGTTGATCACCCTGGGTCGTGAGCAGAAGTATCTGACTTACGCAGAGGTCAACGACCACCTACCGGAAGATATTTCTGATCCGGAGCAGGTGGAAGACATCATCCGCATGATTAACGACATGGGGATCCCCGTACACGAGAGTGCTCCCGATGCGGACGCCCTTATGTTGGCCGACGCCGATACCGACGAGGCAGCCGCTGAAGAAGCAGCTGCAGCGCTGGCAGCGGTAGAGACCGACATCGGCCGTACGACGGACCCAGTGCGCATGTATATGCGCGAAATGGGTACCGTGGAATTGCTGACCCGCGAAGGCGAGATCGAAATCGCCAAACGCATTGAGGAAGGTATCCGTGAGGTGATGGGCGCTATCGCTCATTTCCCCGGCACTGTCGACAGCATTCTGGCCGAGTACACCCGTGTCACTACCGATGGCGGCCGTCTGGTTGAGGTTCTCAACGGCTATATCGATCCGGATGACGGCATCGTTCCCGCCGAAGCGGCTGCGCCTGTTCCAGTTAAAGACGGCGATGCTGCCGAAGAAACTGACGACGACGAAGCTGACTCCAGCGATGACGAGGAAGAAGAAGGCGACGGCGGTCCGGATCCTGAAGAGGCCCTGCGCCGCTTCACCGCGATTGGCGACGCCCTCGAACTTGCCAAGAAAGCCCTGAAAAAGCACGGCCGTAGCAGCAAGCAAGGCATTGCCGCGCTGAAAGAAATGGCTGAGCTGTTCATGCCAATCAAACTCGTACCTAAACAGTACGACGCTCTGGTTGTCCGTGTTCGCAGCTCACTGGAGCGCCTACGCGCCCAGGAACGCGCCATCATGCAGCTCTGCGTACGTGATGCCCGCATGCCGCGCGCAGACTTTCTGCGCCTGTTCCCAGGCAATGAAGTCGACGTCGAGTGGTCCGCAGGCCTGGCCAAAGGCAAAGCTAAGTACGCCGAAGCCATTGGCAACCTGCAAGGCGACATCCAGCGCTGCCAGCAAAAACTGTCTGCTTTGGAAGCCGAGTGTGAGCTGACGCTGGCAGAGATCAAGGACATCAACCGTCGCATGTCGATCGGCGAGGCCAAGGCCCGTCGCGCGAAGAAAGAGATGGTTGAAGCGAACTTGCGTCTGGTGATCTCGATTGCCAAGAAATACACCAACCGTGGCCTGCAGTTCCTCGACCTGATCCAGGAAGGCAACATTGGCCTGATGAAGGCGGTGGACAAGTTCGAATACCGTCGCGGCTATAAGTTCTCGACCTATGCCACCTGGTGGATTCGTCAGGCGATCACTCGCTCGATCGCCGACCAGGCCCGCACCATCCGTATTCCGGTGCACATGATCGAGACGATCAACAAGCTCAACCGTATTTCCCGGCAGATGTTGCAGGAAATGGGTCGTGAACCGACCCCGGAAGAGCTGGGCGAACGCATGGAAATGCCTGAGGATAAAATCCGCAAGGTGTTGAAGATCGCCAAAGAGCCGATCTCCATGGAAACCCCAATCGGTGATGACGAAGACTCCCATCTGGGTGACTTCATTGAAGACTCGACCATGCAGTCGCCAATCGATGTTGCAACCGTTGAGAGCCTCAAAGAAGCAACTCGCGAAGTACTCTCCGGCCTCACCGCGCGTGAAGCCAAGGTACTGCGCATGCGCTTCGGCATCGACATGAATACCGACCACACCCTTGAGGAAGTCGGTAAGCAATTCGATGTAACCCGCGAGCGGATTCGTCAGATCGAAGCCAAGGCGCTGCGCAAGCTGCGCCACCCGACGAGAAGCGAGCACCTGCGCTCCTTCCTCGACGAGTAACACCAGAACCCCCGGCCTGCCGGGGGTTTTGCATTCTGGGCAACTACCAAGGCCTGCCAGGCGGTCTACACTTCCCCTAATAGCCCAGAGAACGAGTCAACCCATGCCGCGTGTTGCAGCCACCCTCCTGTTGTGTCTGGCGTGCTGGGCCGTGCCCGCGCTCAGCCTTGAGCTGACGCCCGCCGAGCAAACATGGCTGGCCGAACATCCGCAACTGCGCCTGGGCGTTGACCGCGACTGGCCACCCTACGAATTTATCGACACCGACGAGCAGTACCAGGGCCTAGCCGCCGACTATGTGCGCCTGATTGAACAACGCCTGCCGATTACTCTGCGCCCAGCGCCCGCACAGAACTGGAGCGAAGTGCTGGCCGACGCCAGAACCGGCAAGTTGCACCTGCTGCCCAGCCTGATGGCCACCCCCGAACGCCAGCAGTACTTGACCTTCACCCGCCCCTACCTCGACTTCCCGATTGTTATTCTTAGTCAGGAGCAAGGCCCGCAACCGCGCAGACTGCGCGAACTGCAAGGGCTGCGCGTGGCCGTGGTCGACAGCTACGCCACCCACGAACTGCTGCGCGACAAACACCCAGAGTTGCGTCTCTGGCCACGCCCCAGCGTGGCAGCCGCCTTGCAAGCACTGGCCTCCGGGCAAGCCGATGCGATGGTCGGCGATCTCGCCTCCAGCGTCTGGCACCTGCGTCAACTCAAGCTCGACGGCATCATCATCAGCGGCCAGACCCCGTATCGCTACCAGCTGGCGATGGCCGTACCCAAGGATCAAACGATCCTAGCCGGCATTCTCGACAAACTGCTGGCCGAACTCACCCCCAGTGAAATCGCCGACATCCAGCAGCGCTGGGTGGGTGATCCGCTTGATGAGCGTCCGTTCTGGCGAAGCCTGCTGCTGTTTGGCCTGCCAGGTCTGTTGGCAGCCCTACTAATCATCTTCAGCATCCTGCGCATCAACCATCGCCTGCGCAGTGAAATGCACAGCCGCGCCTTGCTGGAGAGCGAGCTGCGCAACAGCGAGCAGCACTACCGCGGCCTGGTGGAAAGCCTGAATGCAATCGCCTGGCAAATGGACCCCAGCGACTTCCGCTTTACGTATGTCGCCCCACAGGCAGAAAGACTGCTCGGCTACCCCATTCAAGACTGGCTAGAGCCCGGCTTTATCGAACGCACGCTGCACCCTGATGACGCGACCCATACCCTCAACTACTGCCGCAGTGAAACCCTGGCAGGACGTGACCACAGCATGGATTACCGCATGCTCGCTGCCGACGGCCGCGAAGTCTGGGTACGCGACATCATCACCCTGTCACCACAGGGTGATGAGCAGATGATGCGCGGCCTGCTAATCGACATTACCGACACTAAACGCACTGAGCATGCGCTGGCCCTCTCAGAACAGAAATTCGCCTCGGTTTTCCACAGCTGCCCCGACATCCTCGTTCTGCTCAACGTACACGATGGCCGCCTGCTGGCGGTCAACAACACCTTCGAGCAACAGTTCGGCATCAGCGCCGCCGAGGCTATTGGCCATACCAGCTCAGAGCTGGACCTATGGATCGAACAAGGCATTGGCCCACGCGTTCTCGAAATACTTCGCGAGGGCCGCACACACAACATTGAGGGCACATTCCAGCGACGCGACGGCAGTCAATTCACCGCGCTGATTTCCGCCCAGAAAGTCACCCTGGATGATGTCAGCACCCTAGTCGTAGCGGTGCGCGATATTAGCGAACTGAAGGACATCCAACAGCGCCTCAAACTTTCAGAGGACAAATTCGCCAAAGCTTTCCATGCCTCGCCAGATGGCCTGCTGATCACCCGCCTGAGTGACGGCCAGCTGCTGGACGTCAACGAAGGATTCAGCCGCATCACCGGCTACAGCATCAACGAAGCAACCGACAGCTCGACCCTGCAACTGGGCATCTGGGCCGACCCGGGCGACCGCAGCCGGATGTTCGAGCACGTGCAACAGCACGGCTCGGTGCGCGACTTCCGCGCCATTATTCGCACCCGCAACGGCTCGCTGCGCACCTGCGAGATGTCGGTACAACCGATCCCTATCGAAGGCGACACCTGCATGCTGACCATCGCGCGCGACATCACCGAGCGCGAGCAGATGCAGGAAAACCTGAAACAGGCCGCCACCGTCTTCGAAAGCACCGCCGAAGGCGTGATGATCACCGACCTGCAGCAGCGCATCACCGCAGTAAACCGCGCATTCACCACCATCACTGGCTACAGCGAAGCCGAAGCCCTCGGCCAGTCGCCGCGCCTGCTCGCCTCCGGCAACCACGACAGCGCGTTCTACGCCGCCATGTGGCACAACCTCAGCGCATCAGGGCACTGGCAAGGCGAGATATGGAACAAGCGTAAGAGCGGCGAGCTCTACCCGGAATGGCTGACCATTAGCGCCGTGCGCGACAGCGATCAGCAGATCACTCACTTTGTCGGCGTGTTCGCCGATATCAGCTCGCTCAAGCACGCCCAGGCCAGCCTCGACCACCAGGCCCATCACGACCCGCTCACCGGCCTGCCCAACCGCATGCTGTTCGAGGCCCGCTTACGCGTCGCCCTCGAAGACGCGCATATCGATAAGCGCATGGGCGCGGTACTTTTTATTGACCTGGATCGCTTCAAACATATCAACGACAGCCTCGGCCACCCGGTCGGCGACCAACTGCTGAAGAGCATTGCCGAGCGCCTGAAAACCCACCTGCGCGATATCGACACCGTGGCCCGCCTCGGTGGTGATGAATTCATCATCCTGCTACCCGGCCTGCTGCACGATGGCGATGCCGAGCTGGTCGCGCACAAGTTGCTCGACTGCTTCAGCCTGCCCTTCCAGTTCGACGAACAGGAGCTGTTTATCAGCGCCAGCATCGGCATCAGCCGCTACCCGGATGACGGCGACGATGTCGCTACCCTGGTGAAAAATGCCGACGCCGCCATGTACCGCTCCAAGGCGCGCGGGCGCAACCGTGTGGAGCTGTACACCCGCGACCTGACCTTCCAGGCCACCGAACGCATGGCCCTGGAACGCGAACTGCGCCGCGCCATCGAACTGGAACAACTGCAACTCTACTACCAACCCAAGCGCAGCCTGAGCAGCAACCGCCTGATCGGCGCCGAAGCACTGGTGCGCTGGCATCACCCGCTATTCGGCGAAATCCCGCCGGATCGCTTTATTCCCCTGGCCGAAGAAACCGGCCTGATCATCGCCCTCGGCGAATGGGTACTGCGCCAGGCCTGTTGGCAAATGCAGCAATGGCAACAACAGCACGCCCCATTCGGTCCGCTGTCGGTCAACCTGACCGGCGTGCAACTGCGCCAGCCGCACTTGCTGGTACGCATTTCTAGCCTGCTGGAAGACCACGACCTGGCCCCAGAACTGCTGCAGCTGGAAATCACCGAAAGCTTCATCATGAACCAGGCCGAAGAAGCGCTGAATCTGCTCCATAAACTGAAAGACTTGGGTATTCAACTGGCCATCGACGACTTCGGCACCGGCTACTCCTCCCTCAGCTACCTCAAGCGCCTGCCAGTCGACACCCTGAAAATCGACCAATCCTTCGTACGCGGCCTGCCCAATGACAGCAACGATGTTGCCATCGTGCGCGCCATCATCGCCCTGGGCCGCAGCATGCAACTGACCGTGATCGCCGAAGGGGTAGAAACCAAAGCCCAGGAGCTGTTCCTCGCCGCCGAAGGCTGCGAGCAGATCCAAGGCTTTGTCATCAGCCGCGCTATTCATGCGGACGCCTTCGCACAAAACTTCCTCACCCCGCGCCATTCGGTTGGCGCTGCCGAGAAGGCACCGGTATAATCCGCCCGCCTCTGAGGGCCCATAGCTCAGTTGGTTAGAGCAGAGGACTCATAATCCTTTGGTCCACGGTTCGAGTCCGTGTGGGCCCACCAAACAAAAAGCCGCGCACTGCGCGGCTTTTACGTTTCTACCCGTATCGACTTCATATCTACCTCTCAACCATTCTGCCTTTCAACAAACGCAGTAAACGCCCCCAGCGGCAGCGGCTTACTAAACAGATATCCCTGAAACTGCATGCAGCCATTACTGAGCAAAAACTGCTGCTGTGCTTCGGTTTCCACGCCTTCGGCTATCACCGTCATACCCATGCTTTGCCCCAGGGCGATCACCGTGCGCACGATAGTTTGGCTGCTGGTGTCGGTGAGAACGTCGCTGATAAATGAGCGGTCGATTTTCAGGGTGTTGAGGGGCAGGCGTTTGAGGTGGCTAAGGGAGGAGAAGCCGGTGCCGAAATCGTCCAGGGAGAAGCGCACTCCATGCTCGACCAATATGGCCATTTTGCGCATCAGGTCGTCGATGTCGTGGACGATCAGGGTTTCGGTCAGTTCCAGCTCGAGGTGACGCGCGTCGATACCGTAGGTATTGATCAGCCCGAGCATGTCGGTGACAAAATTGGCTTGGCGAAACTGCTTCTGGCTGATGTTGACCGCCAGGCTGATGTCGCAGTAAAGCGGGTCGTCCTTCCAGGCGCGCAGTTGGGTAAACGCTTGCTCCAGCACCCACTGGCCAATTGGGATAATCAGCCCGGTTTTCTCGGCATGCCCGATGAACTCGGCGGGGGGCACCAGCCCGCGCAGCGGGTGCTGCCAGCGGATCAGCACTTCGGCGCCGGTGACGTTGCCGCTGCTGTCCAGTTGCGGCTGGTAGTGCAGCACGAACTGCTGCTCAGCCAGCGCGGCGTGCAGGTCGCGGTCGAGCATCGAACGCTCGGCGGCGTCGCTCTGCAGAACATGCAGCAGGGCAAACAGCATCAGCATGGCCGCTACGCTCTGTATCCAGGAACCGGCGATGCGCACTTCATCCGGTAGGTGGAAGGCGCTGGTTGGGCTCCAGGATGAGGAGGCCAGAACGGTAAATAAGCTGAGGCATAACAGTGCAACGCCGTAGCGCAGCCACAGACGCTCGTCGCGAAATGCCATCAGCGCCGCCACCGCAAGCGGCAGCAGGTATAGGTGGGTCGCACGCGGCGCGGCGGCGGTGTGCGGGTCCATCAACAAAGTGGTGCCGACAATCACCAGGATGATCACCCCGAACAGCAGCAGATTGGCCAGGCGCACGCGGTTGCGCAGGGTCAGGATAAATACGCTAAGGCCGCAGAGGATTAGCAGCAGGTCCATCAGGGCGACGCCCCACTCGCCGCGCAGGCTGAAGAAGAGGCCCCAGAAGCTGCCGACCAGCAGCAGTACCAAGCTGGCAAGCATGCGCATGCGCCGCTCGCGGCGTTGACCGATCAGGGCCAGGTCGGGCGAATGCCAGAGCTTGAGAATCTGCTTGAGAAAGGCAGAAAGGACGGTCATGAAAAATCTCTGAGTGACCTGTTGTTTCGCGACAAAAGCCGCTCGAGGCATGCCCGCACTACGATTGTTAAATGGGCAAAGATGAGTGTAGACGCCGTAGCAAGGGCCTTCTGCGCGATTGCGCGCGGCGCAGGCAGCGCTTACTCGGTATTGCGTTTGTCCACCTAACTGCTACGGCCAACCAGGCGATTGCGACCCAGTTCCTTGCCGCGATACAGGCGCTGATCGGCGCAGCGATAAAGCTGCTCGGCGCTGCTGCCATCGACAGGCCACTCGGCCAGGCCGAAGGTAGCCGACAGGGCAATGTCCTGATCACCGTAGCGCATTGGCTGGCTACACAGCTGCGCGCGCAGACTTTCCACCAGCGGTTCGGCGCCCTGGCCATCGGTATTGCGCAGCAGCAGGCCGAACTCCTCGCCTCCCAGGCGGCCAAGGGTATCGGTGGCACGCAGACGCTGGCCAAGGCTGTTACAAATATGCCGCAGGGCCTGGTCGCCGGCATCGTGGCCGTACTGGTCATTAACTGCTTTGAAATAGTCGATATCCAATACCACCAGCACCAGCTTGGCCTGGCTGCGCTGCGCCTCACGAATGCTTTGTTCCAGGCTCTGCTGGAAACTGCCACGGCTGGCCACGCCGGTCAGCGCGTCGGTGCGCGCCATGTGTTGCAACTGCTGGTAGGCAGCGGCGCGGCGGGCTTCGTAGAGGTAGACGAAGACCAGAATCATCAGCCCACAGAACACTGCGTTACCCAGATCAATCAGGCTCTCGGCATCCCAGTGGATCGGGTAGGTGTAGAGGTACAGCAGGCAGGCGCCGATGACGAAGGGCAGCGCCAGCAGGCTGCCGCGCTTGAGACCGAGCAGCAGGTAGGACATCACGGGGATGCTGTAGACCCAGACGAAGGCGGTTTTCGAGGCGTTGGGGATAACGATGATGTACAGCAGAAAGCTGAAGGTCGGCAGCAGGTAGAGGTAGATCCAGGGCAACAGGTTGCGCGCCCTGACGACGCGCCAGGCGCCCCACAACAAGACGCCGGTGGCCAGCAGTTCAAAGCTGGCAAACAGGTAGTTGCCGGCCATAAATTGCAGCACGCAGAACACCCCGAGGGTCAGCCCGGTGGTGGCAAATATCATACGGATCAACGACCGCTGGCCGACATCCTGCAAGTCGGTGACGGCGGCACTGCTGTCATTGCCCGGTTTGGTTCGCGGTCGAAAAAACATGGCCTGACGCTGTATAGATGGCGGTTTGATGGCTCACTGTGCCTCAACTGCCAGGTCCTTGGCCAGATAGCGTGACATGAACCGTCGGCCTCTGGCTTACGTAAGCGTCGCGGGCCACTTGCTGCGTAGGCCCGCAAACCTTTCATAAAGCCTTGCTCGGCAGCTCGCGCACCGCCCGCTGGTTGCCCCTTGCGCGCAGCGCCACCCATAATCGGCCGCACCTGATTCTGGATGTACTGCGCCCATGGCCATTGCCCGCGACGACCTCGACCAACACGGTTTGATCATCGGCGTTTCGCCCGAGCGTTTTCGCGCCGTGGCCATGCCGCTGCTGTTCGACCACCTGAATGCGCAATGCGAGGGCACCATCGCAGTCAACCGCCAGGCGCGCATCGTCTGGATCAACGACAAGTACGCCGAGAAGGTCGGCATCAGCGACCCGCGCAGCGTGCTCGGCAAGGAAATCGAAGAAGTACTGCCGGCCAGTCGCCTGCGCGAGGTGGTGGAAAGCGGCCAGCCAAGCATGCTCGACCTGATGGCCTTTGGCAGCGAGCATTTCGTGGTCACGCGCATTCCGCTGCGCGATGAGGACGGCACCCTAGTCGGCGCGCTGGGTTTTGTCCTGTTCGACCGCGCCCGCCACCTCAAGCCGCTGATGGCCAAGTTCAACCTGCTGCAGAGCCAGCTAGTCGCCACCCAGCACGAGCTGGCCAAGGCGCGCCGTGCGCGTTACACCATCGCCGGATTTATCGGCGCCAGTAGCGCGGCCAGCGAGGTCAAACGCCAGGCCCGCCGTGCCGCACAACTGGATGCCACAGTGTTGCTGCGCGGTGAAACCGGCACCGGTAAAGAGTTGCTGGCCCAGGGCATTCACAACCTGTCGCCACGGGCCAACGGGCCGTTTGTCGCGGTCAACGTCGCCGCCATTCCGGAAACCCTGGTCGAGGCCGAGCTGTTCGGCACCGCGCCCGGCGCCTTTACCGGTGCGGATCGCAAGGCGCGGATCGGCAAGTTCGAGGTGGCCAACGGCGGCACGCTGTTTCTCGATGAAATCGGCGACCTGCCGCTACCGCTGCAAGCCAAGCTGCTGCGCGTATTGCAGGAACAGGAAGTCGAGCCGCTCGGCTCCAATCAGGTCAAACCGCTGAATGTGCGGGTGATTGCCGCCACGCATATCGACCTGGAAGCCAAGGTCGCAGCCGGGCAGTTCCGTGACGATCTCTACTACCGCCTCAACGTCCTGGCCCTGCGCGTACCGCCCCTGCGTGAGCGCCGCGAGGACATTCCGGCGTTGCTGGAGCACCTGCTCGACGATATCGCCAATCGCTCCGCTCAAGCCCCGCTGGAAGTGAGCGACGACGCCCTCGTCCTGCTGAGCGCACAGCCCTGGCGCGGCAACGTGCGCGAACTGCGCAACCTGCTGGAGCGCGCGCAATTGGATGTCGACGGGCGCCTAGACGCGTCAGCTGTGCGGGCGTTGCTGGTCGATCCGGTGACGCCCGCAGCGCACAACCTTGCCCCACAGCCCGCCGCTACAGTGGCGCAAACCCTGGCAGAGCAACTGGCGCAGGCCGAACGCCAGGCACTGATCGACGCCCTGCAAGCCACTGCAGGCAACCGCCAACAGGCTGCGGAACGCTTAGGCATTTCCCGCGCTGGGCTGTATGCCAAGCTGGCCCTGCATGGGTTGGGTAAGCATGATTAAGCGAGGCAGCGCAGTCTGCTAAAGCGAACGCAATTCCCTGTAGGAGCGGGCTTGCCCGCGATGCTTTTGAGCCCGCAAGAGATCGCGGGCATGCCCGCTCCTACAAAAGCGAAAATCCAGAATTCTGGACTTTAAGCTTACTCAGCAATCCAAATATCTGGACTAATTCCAAAAATAAAGACACGCCCACCTCCCCCAGCAACCCCGCCGGCTCCCCTATAAACCCACGCAATCCATCAACCACAAGCCTTTCACCCACCTAGACCAAAGTCGTAGCCCTGCCTGGCACAGCTTTCGCTCTAGTCTGCTCAACGCTTTGTCTCGGTGCCTGATTTCACGAGCAAGCTCATCAGCACCGCCGCAGAGCGGTGCTTAAAACAACAACAAAAGGAACCAGCCATGGGTACCCTCGGTATTCTGATTTCCCTCGCATTGTTGATGTACCTCGCCTATCGCGGCATCAACGTGCTGATCCTCGCCCCACTGCTGGCCCTGCTGGCATTGCTGTTTGCCGGCGATATTGGCCTGCTGCTGCCCACCTACACCCAGGTGTTTATGAAGGCCATGGGCGGCTATGTGATGCAATTTTTCCCGCTATTCCTGCTCGGTGCCTTGTTCGGCAAGTTGATGGACGACTCGGGCTCAGCCCGCGCCATCGCCCACGGCATTGTTGCCAAGGTCGGCAGCGAGCGGGCGATTCTGGCCATTGTGCTGGCGTGCGGCATCCTCACTTACGGCGGCGTGTCGCTGTTTGTCGTGGCATTCGCCGTGTACCCGATTGGCGCGGCACTGTTCCGCGAGGCGGGCATTCCCAAGCGGCTGATCCCCGGCGCTATCGCACTCGGTTCGTTCACTTTCACCATGACCGCCCTGCCCGGCACGCCAGCGATTCAGAACGCCATCCCCAACCCGTTTTTCGGCACCGACGCGTTTGCCGCGCCGGGCCTTGGGGTGATCGCCGGACTGACCATGTTCGGCCTCGGCACCTGGTGGCTCACCGCCCAGTCGCGCAAATTGATGGCGGCTGGTGAGGGCTACGGCGAGCACCGCGACGATCCCATCGTCGAGGAGAAGCGCACTATCCCTGGTTTCTGGCTGGCACTGCTGCCGATCTTTGTGGTGATCGGCCTGAACTTCCTGATGGCCAAGCAGATTCTGCCAAGCCTCGACACCAGCTACCTGGCCAAGCCGGAGTTCGGCGGCCTGCAGGACGCCAAGTCGCTGATCGGCATCTGGGCGATTATCGTCGCCCTCAGTGCGGCCATCCTGCTGCTGATTGCCATGCACTGGAAGCGCTGGATGGACCTGAAGAAGAGCGTCAACGACGGCGCGTTCGGCTCCATGCTGCCAATCCTCAACACCGCCGCCGAAGTCGGTTACGGCACGGTGATCGCCTCCCTAGCCGGCTTTGTGATCATTCGCGACCTGGTGCTCGGCGTCTCCGCTAACCCGCTGATCTCCGAAGCCGTGGCGGTGAATATCCTCGCCGGCATCACCGGCTCGGCGTCTGGCGGTATGTCGATTGCGCTGAAGACCCTCGGCGAGCAGTACCTGACTCTGGCCAACACCGCCGGCATCAGCCCCGAGCTGCTGCACCGCGTCGCTGCCATGGCCTCCGGCTGCATGGACACCCTGCCGCACAACGGCGCGGTGATCTCGCTGCTGGCGATCTGCAAACTCACCCACCGCGAGTCGTACAAATTTATCTTCGTCAACACCGTGGCCTTCCCGATGGTGGCGTTGGCCGTGGTGATTACCCTGGGCACGCTGTTTGGCAGCTTTTGATCCGATGCATCCGTAGGAGCGGGCCATGCCCGCGAACCGCTATCGCGGGCATGGCCCGCTCCTACAGGGTGACGCCGTTATCCCATCCCGCTTTTTGAGTAAGCACCATGAGCAAGATCATGACCGCCGCAGCAGCTGTGGCGCGCATCCCGGACAACGCCAACCTGGCTACTGGCGGCTTTGTCGGCATCGGTTTCGCCGAGGAAATCGCCATTGCTCTGGAGCAGCGCTTTCTTGCTGAGCAGGCACCACGCGACCTGACCCTGGTGTATGCCGCCGGCCAAGGCGATGGCAAAGGTCGCGGCCTTAACCACCTGGCCTATGAGGGATTGGTGCGGCGAGTGATCGGCGGACACTGGGGGCTGGTGCCGGGGCTGCAGAAGCTGGCGGTGGATAACCGCATCGAGGCCTACAACCTGCCGCAGGGGGTGATCTCCCAGCTGTTTCGCGATATCGCCGCCGGCAAACCGGGGCAGCTGTCGCGGGTTGGTTTGGGCACTTATGTCGATCCGCGCCACAGCGGCGGCAAGCTCAATGCGCGTACCACCACCGAGCTGGTGCGGCTGATGCCCATCGACGGTGAGGACTACCTGTTCTACCCGACCTTTCCGATTCACGTTGCCGTGGTGCGCGCCACCAGCAGTGATGCCGATGGCAATCTGAGTTTCGAGCGCGAGGCGCTGACCATCGAGAGCCTGGCCATCGCCATGGCTGCGCACAACTCGGGCGGGCTGGTCATCGCTCAGGTCGAGCGCATCGTCGAACGCGGCTCGATAAATGCGCGCGAGGTGAAGATCCCCGGGATTTTGGTCGATTGTGTGGTGGTGGCTGACCCGGCCAATCACCAGCAGACCTTCGCCACTGCTTACAACCCGGCTTTCGCCGGCGAAACCCGGGTGCCAGTAGACAGCCTAAAGGCCATGCCGTTGGATATACGCAAACTGATTGCGCGCCGCGCGGCGCTGGAGTTGAAAGCTGGTGCGGTGGTCAACCTCGGCATCGGCATGCCGGAAGGCGTGGCAGCGGTGGCCGCCGAAGAAGGCGTGATCGAGCGCCTGACCCTGACCGCCGAACCCGGGGTGATCGGCGGCATACCCGCCTCGGGGTTGGATTTTGGCGCGGCGAGCAACCACAGCGCGCTGCTCGACCAGCCTTATCAGTTCGATTTCTACGACGGCGGCGGTCTGGATATCGCCTTTCTCGGCCTGGCCCAGGCCGATGCAGCGGGCAATCTCAACGTGTCCAAGTTCGGTTCACGTCTGGCCGGTGCCGGCGGCTTTATCAATATCAGCCAGAACGCCAAGCAGGTGGTATTCCTCGGCACCTTTAGCGCCGGGCCGCAGGATATCCGCATCGAGAACGGCCAGTTGCGCATCATCAAGGACGGCGAGCTGCGCAAGTTCGTCGCCGAGGTAGAACACCGTACCTTCGCCGGCTATCAGGCCGCCGAACGTGGCCAGCCGGTGCTGTATGTCACCGAGCGCTGCGTCTTCCGCCTGACCCTGGATGGCCTGGAGCTGATAGAAGTGGCGCCGGGCGTGGATATCCAGCGCGACATCCTCGATCGCATGAACTTCAGCCCCATCGTGCGTGCACCGCATCGGATGGATGCACGGCTGTTTCTGCCGACATCCATGGGCCTGAGCGAGCGATTGAATGCTGACTAACATTTGAGTGTGAGTTTACGGGCCCGCTGGGCCCGTTTTTTTATCGCGAAGCCTGAATTGGCTTTGGCCAACATGCTCAGTTCTTGTAGGCCCCATCAGAATCGCATGGTGGACCACTCTTCACCGGTCCACCATGGGCGGCCGAGGTGAATGCCAATGGTGGAAATAAACAGCGATTTCCACCCTAGGTATTTCCCTCTCAACGCTCGCCGACTTTGTGCCGCGCGGCATACAAGCACACCAACTCCATCGCCACGGTAGCGCCGGCCAGAGCCGTGACTTCGGCGTGGTCGTAGGGCGGCGAAACTTCCACCACATCCATGCCGACCAGATTGATCCCACGCAGGCCGCGGAGAATTTCCAGCGCCTGATGGGTACTCAGGCCGCCGCACACTGGCGTGCCGGTGCCGGGGGCAAAGGCCGGGTCGAGGCAGTCGATATCGAAGGTCAGGTACACCGGGTTATCACCGACCCGTGCGCGGATCTGCGCGGCGATCTGCTCCGGCGTACTGCGGTGCACCTGGCGCGCGTCCAGCACCTGAAAGCCCATCACGTCGTCATTGGTGGTGCGCAGGCCGATCTGCACCGAGCACGATGGATCAACCAGGCCCTCGCGCGCGGCATGGTAGAACATGGTGCCGTGGTTAACGCCCTGCTCGCTGTCATCGGCATCCGGCCAGGTGTCGCTGTGCGCATCAAAATGCACCAGCGACAGCGCGCCGTACTTACGCGCATGGGCCTTGAGCAGCGGGTAGCTGATGAAGTGGTCGCCGCCCAGGGTGAGCATGGCGCAACCGGCCTGGACGATATGCTCAGCATGCGCCTCGATGGCCGCAGGAATCTTGTGCGGCAGGGCATGGTCGAAATTGCAGTCGCCGTAATCAATTACTGCCAGATGATCGAAGGGGTCGAATTCCCACGGGTAATGCCGTTCCCAGGCGCTGGTCACCGAGGCTGTACGAATCGCTCGCGGACCAAAACGGGTGCCGGGGCGGTTGGTGGTAGCGGTGTCGAAGGGCACGCCGCTGACTACCAAATCGACGCCCTGCAGATCACGGCTGTAACGCCGGCGCATAAAGCTGGTGACGCCCGCATAGGTCGGTTCCGAAGCTGTGCCGTAGAGGCTATCGCGGGTAAATGCCTGATCGTTGCCGTTAAATTCTTCCATTAGCGGGTACTCAATACTGACTGCGGAAAGTGGTCCAGATACGTGTGCGCTCACGCTGTTGACGCAGCGGCATCAACTGCTCGGCAAACAGCCGCGCACGCACCGTTTCACCGGGGTAGATATCGGCATCGCCGCTAATCGCAGGGTCGACCAAGGCGGTGGCAGCCTGGTTGGCGTTGGCGAAGAACACGCTGTTAGTCAGCTCGGCTATGGCCTCGGGGCGCAGCATGTAGTCAATAAAGGCGTGGGCGGCCTCGGGGTGCGGCGCATCGGCGGGAATCGCCATGGTGTCGAACCACAGCAGTGTGCCTTCACGCGGAATGCGGTACTGCACCTCGAATGGCTGCTTGGCCTCAGCGGCGCTGGCCGCCGCCATGTAGGCGTCGCCGTTGTAGGTCAGCGCCAGGCAGATTTCGCCCTTGGCCAGATCATTGATATGCCGCCCGGCGCCGACATAGCGCAGGTTCGGTTGCAGCTGGGCCAGCAGCTGCGCCACCGCATCAAGGTCGGTGCGCTCAGTGCTGTAAGGGTCCTTGCCCAGGTAATTGAGGACGATGCTGATCACTTCCTGCGGCGAGTCGATCACCGCGATGCCGCAATCTTTCAGCTTGCTGGCGTACTCAGGCTTGAACAGCAGATCCAGGCTGTTTAGCGGTACGCCGGGCAGGCGTTGTTCGAGCGCCTGCCGGTTGAAACCCACGCCGACCGTGCCCCAGGTGTATGGCAGGCCGTAAAGGTTGCCAGGGTCGGCACTGGCGAGCTTACCCAACAGCTCATCGTCTAGGTTGCCCAGGTGTGGCAGCTGGCTGCGATCCAGCGGTTGCACGGCCTTGGCCTGAATCGCCCGGGCCAGGCCGCTGGAGGCCGGAAAGACGACGTCATAACCGCTGCCGCCGGTGAGCAGTTTGCTGTCCAGGGCTTCGGCGCTGTCAAAGATGTCGTATTTGACAGTGATCCCGGTTTCATCCTTGAAGCGCTGCAGGGCTTGCTCCGGCAGGTAGGCGGACCAGCTGTAGAGGTTCAGGGCCTTATCTTCGGCTTGCGCAGCAACGACGCAGCACAGCAATAACAGTGGCATGAGCGGGCGCATGGTGAGCTACCTCATCGGCTTTCAAGTGGTGTGAAGCCATCCTGCCGCGCGGCTTGCTTCGGATAAATATGAAGTGATGCACGCTGACATTGTCATCTACCAATGTTTAAACAGATGAAGCCGTTCGCTAAGCCAGTAGCCGACTAGTCTTGCTAGACCACCACGGAGAGCGGCCCTATGCACGAGTTGCAGGTCGACGACAGCTTCTGGCTCGATGCCGATCAGGACAAGCGCGACCTCGATGGCCTGTGCGCAGCCCTGCACCAGCGCGCGCAAAGCGGCGCGCCGATGCGCGGCTTCCAGCTCAAGTACGCACAACTCGCCGGCATTGACCTGGTCAACCATAACCAGCGCACAGGCCATGACCTTCGCGATAGCGATCTGTACCGCGCCGATCTACAGAAAGCCCATCTGTTCGGCCTCGACCTGCGCGGCAGCTCGCTGATGAAAGCCGACCTACGCGGCGCCAACCTGCATTGCTGCGACCTGCGCGACTGCAACCTGCTGGGCGTGCAACTGGACGGCGCGCGCCTGGACAACGTGATCTGGGACCGACGCCTGCGCCAGGAGCGCCAGGGCCGCGCGCACCAGCGCCTGGGCGACAGCACTGCCGCCCGACGCTGCTTCGAAGAGGCCGAAGAAACCTACCGCAACCTGCGCCTGCATCTGGAGAAAGCCGGACTGTTCGAACAGGCCGGCATGTTCTTTCACCGCGAAATGGTGATGCGCCGCCGGCAACTGCCACGCTACTCCGGCAGACGCGCGCTGTCCTGGCTGGTCGACCTACTCAGCGGCTACGGCGAAAAGCCACTGAACGTTGTGCTGTTCTCAATCGCGCTGATCGTTTTCTGCGGCCTGCTGTACTTTCTGGTCGGTGTACAACACGCCGGCCAACCTCTGGGCCTGGCCCTGGAGCGCGGCTGGCTAGCCAACCTGGACGACCTCGCCGACTGCCTCTACTTCAGCGTAGTGACCTTCACCACCCTAGGCTACGGCGATATCACCCCCCACGGCATAGCCCGCCCGATTGCCGCCTTCGAGGCCTTTGCCGGCAGCTTTACCATGGCGCTGTTTGTTGTGGTGTTTGTGAAGAAGATGACTCGCTAGCCAAGTTGCATCGAAGAAAACCCAAGTGATCTACTGGCGCATCGACCATCAGCAATGTTTGGAGCCGTCATGCTCAGCCAGTTACGCGACCTTGATCTGCAGTTGCTGCGCCTGTTCGTTACCGTGGTCGAGTGTGGCGGCTTTAGCGCCGCTCAAGGCGAACTGGGGATCGGTCAGTCGACTATCAGCACGCAGATGGCCAAGCTGGAAACCCGCCTGGGTTTTCGCCTGTGTGAGCGCGGCAAGGGCGGTTTTCGCCTGACGCGCAAAGGCGAGCAGGTGCTGAGTGCCACGCGCAAATTGTTCAGCGCCATTGATACCTTCAAGAACGAAGCCCAGGGCATGGCCGACAAGCTACTGGGCGAGCTGCGCATTGGTTTGTCCGAAGGCCTGGCAGCCAACGTGCTGGAACAGGTGGCCGAGGCCATTGGCCATTTTCGCGGACGTAATCAAGCGGTGCAGATCGAGCTGCTCACGGCCATGCCTGCCGAGCTGGAGCGCCGTCTATTGCAGGGCCAGTTACATCTGGCCATCGGCTACTTCTCCGGCAATCAGACCGCGCTGGATTATCAGCCGCTGTTTCGCGAGCGTCAGGTGCTGTTTTGCGCGGCTGGGCATGCGCTGTTCAAGTGCCCACAAATCAGCCTGGAAGACTTGCAACAGACCGACCGGGTGCATCACCCCTACCGTTTCGTACAAGCCCGCGAGCCCTTCCAGAGTGCGGCCAGTTCGGCGCAAACCGAGCAGGTGGACGGCACCCTGGCGTTTATCCTCTCCGGCCAGCATGTCGGTTATCTGCCCGAACATATCGCCGCGCCCTGGCTGGCCAGCGGCCGCCTGCGTGCACTGCAGGCTGAAGAGCTGGGTTTTGAGGTGCAGTTTCACTTGGCCAGCCATCGCGGCCAGCCCCCCAGTGATGCGCAGCGGGCGTTCAGTGAGGATCTGCTGGCGGCCTTCGCCATCTGAAGCAGAACGGCGCACGGGTTGTGGCGGTCTATAGTTTTCAGTCTCGTCACTCACCCCCAAGGAGTCGTCATGAACAAGACTTACAGCGTCGCCGTGCTGGTCGGTAGCCTGCGCAAGGCTTCGATCAACCGCAAACTGGCACTGGCCCTGAGCGAACTCGCCCCACCCTCGCTGCAGCTGAAGATTATCGAGATCGGCGAGCTGCCGCTTTACAACGAAGACATCGACCAGGACAACCCGCCCGCCGCCTATAACGACTTCCGCAGCCAGTTGCAGGCGGCCGATGCGCTGCTGTTTGTTACCCCGGAGTACAACCGCTCGGTGCCGGCACCGATGAAGAACGCCATCGATGTCGGCTCGCGGCCCTACGGCAAGAGTGCCTTCAGCGGTAAACCCGGCGCCGTGTTGAGCGCCTCGCCAGGGGCCATCGGCGGCTTCGCGGCCAACCACCACCTGCGCCAATCCATGGTGTTTCTCGACGTTCACATGATGCAGCAGCCGGAAGCCTACCTCGGCGGGGCCGGCAGCTTCTTCGATGAAGCCGGCAAGCTCGACGATGGCATCAAACCGTTTCTGCAGAAGTTTATCGACGCCTATGCCGCCTGGGTGGCGCGGCATCTCTAGCAGGCCGCAGGCTAATGCGTCGGCGGCTGAAGCAACTGCCCAGCCAGCCGGTCGATGGCGGCGATGGTCTGAACGATATCGGCGTGGATATTTGGCGTACCCAAGCAGGTCCTGTCAGGGTACGCCCGGTATTCGCGGGTTTCCGCTTCCAGCTGCAGGCGTGGATCGAACAGCCCTTGGGGCAGGGGTTGGAAAATAGTCACAGGATGCTCCTTGCCGGCTACACGCAGGCGTGACGATCGAGGTCAGGAGGCAGTAGCAAGGGGCACAAGGCCGCGACAGCGTTTCTTATGACTAGAAGCGTCTTTAGGTTGCAGAGGCCGAGAGGGCAAACGCGACCCGCCGACGCCTTAACAGTCCGCCGATTACCGCGACGGGTCAAGCCATCGGCCGCCGGACGGTCAGCCCTGGCTCAGCAGCGGCGGCATTGGGCAGTCGAGAATATCCGCCACCGCTCGCATCAACTCGGCCTCCTCAGCGCTGATCTGGCCGTCATGCTCGATGCAGCGTGCCATCGCTTTGAGCAGCTGCGGCTTCTGCAACGGCCAGAGCAGACTCAAGCGCCGCAGCGCAAGTTCCAGCGCGGATAAGCCACTTGCGCTGGCCGATAGCAACGGCTCAAGCGGGAACGGTAATTCGCTACCGGCATGCTTGAAAGCGAGCTGCGCAGCTGATTCATCCACTCCGCCTGCGCGGGCCAGCAGCGACAGCACCACGCGGGTTTCAGCGGCCAGATCCTGCAGCTGATAACGGCTGGTCTGCGCGCGTACGCCTTCGACATTACGCTCAACAATGCGCAGTAGCGTCCACTCCAGCAGTGCGACCCGGCCATCGGCGCGGATCAGCAAGGCCAGGTTGGCCTTGAGCACGGCGAACTGATCAGTCGCCAGTTGCTTGAGGGCGGGCATGGCCAGATCCAAAAGAGACAAGCGCATCCCAGGCGCCAGCCGGCGCAGCGGCTCGCGCAACTGCTCAAGCTGCGCGGCAACCTCAGCGGCGATGCGCGGCTGCAGCAGCTGTAATTGCTGCGCCGCTTGCGCCTCGACCGGGTCGAGCAGCAGGCCGTAGAGCAACGCCTGCGCACCATTGCAGCTATGCGCAGCCTCGCTCAGAGCAATATCCAGATGTGCCAGGGTGCTGCGCGCAGCCAGCAAATGTGGCGCCTGTGGATCGCCAATGGCACCAATCGCCTCACTCGCCGAGGCCGGGCTTAAACCTGGAACAAAGGCACTCGCGTCATACAACTTGGCGGCAGAATCGCTGCCCCCGGCGCCCGGCGCTGCAGTGCTGATCTCCGCCACATGCGGGTAACGGCCATCCCAGCCTGGGGTAATCCTGAGGATGCGCTGGTCCAGCGGCGGATGAGTGGCCAGCATGCCTTCCAGCGCCTGGCTGATGCCAGCGGCAAAATACATATGGCTGAACTCGGCGGCATGCCCGGCCTGCAGTTGTGAGCCATACAAATTGCCGCCGATCTTCTTCAAGGCGCCAGCGATGCTGTCTGGGTTGCGGGTGTACTGCACCGCCGAGGCGTCGGCGAGAAACTCGCGCTGGCGGCTTACGGCAGCCTTGATCAGGTTGCCGAAAAAGGTTCCGGCATAGCCTAGCACCCACAGTGTGACGCCAATGGCGAGCACGATCGCCACCGAGTTATCGCGACTGGAACGGCTACCACGGCCGCTGCTGCGCAGCAGAAAGCCGCCAATCAGGCCCAGCAGCAGAATGCCGTGCAGCACCGACACCAGGCGCGTATTGAGACGCATATCGCCGTGGAAGATATGACTGAACTCGTGGGCGATCACGCCCTGCAATTCATCGCGACTGAGCTGGCAAATCGCGCCACGGGTTATCCCGATCACCGCATCCTGCGGCGTCAGGCCGGCAGCAAAGGCGTTGATCCCAACATCATCAAGCACATACACCGGCGGCACCGAGGTGCCCGAGGCCAAGGCCATTTCCTCCACCACATTGAGCAGCCGGCGCTCTTCCAGGCTCTGTGGCGACAGGTTGATCAACCGCCCGCCCAAGCGCTCGGCAATCGCCTGGCCGCCGCGGCTCAGCTGCAGCTGCTTGTACAGACTGCCGAGCAACACTACGCCAATCACCGCCAGCGCGACGCAACCCACCAGTGGCCAACTGGGCAGTACGCTGTTCGGTGCGTCACTGGCCAACCACAACGAGGTGTGACTCTGGCCAAACAACTGCCAGACCAAGCCCAGCACCAGACTGGTCAAGGTAATCAGGCTAAGCACCGCCAGCACCATAAGGATCAGCAACCGCCCGCTGTTACGCCGGGCGCGATCCTGTTGCTCGAAGAAATTCATCGTGCCGAGCCCTTAACTTAGAACGACACCTTCGGCGCTTCCTGAATCGCCGCGCTGTCGGCGAACTCCAGCAGGGTGGCATCTTGGGCGTGGCCGAAACTGGCGGCCAGCAATACCGGCGGGAACGCCTGCTTGTAGGTGTTATAGGCCATCACCGCATCGTTGAAGGCCTGGCGGGCGAAGGCCACCTTGTTCTCGGTGCTGCTCAACTCTTCACTGAGCTGCTGCATGTTTGCCGAGGCTTTGAGGTCCGGGTATGCCTCAAGCGTAACGTTCAGGCGACCCAAAGCGCTGTTCAGCAACCCTTCCGCGCCGCCCAGCTGCGCCATGCTCTGCGCATTGCCAGGCTGCGCCGCAGCGGCCTTGAGCCCGGTTACCGCGTTATTGCGCGCGGCAATCACCGCCTCCAGGGTTTCCCGCTCGTGGGCCATATAGCCCTTGGCGGTTTCCACCAGGTTGGGGATCAGGTCATAACGGCGTTTGAGCTGCACCTCGATCTGCGCAAAGGCGTTCTGAAAGCGGTTACGCAAGGTCACCAGCTGGTTGTAAATGCCGATCACGAAAAAGATCAGCGCGGCGACAACCGCCAGGAAAATCAACGTGGAGATGGACATGGGGGAAATCCTTATCGCATGCGGGGGAGATGCAGATGGTAGCGGAAAAGCGCTGCAGCGAATGCTCACCGGCGCAAAACTGCAGGCCCTAAACCGCCACTGAACAACGCCACACGTCCTGACGCTTGGCTTATGCAGTGTTATCCAGATATCGCATGGTGGAAAAAAATCTTGGCAAAACAGACCGACCGGTCTATATATTTAACCCATGAAAAAAACCTCGACCCGCGACAAACTGATTCACGCCATGGCCGACTCCCTGCAACGCAAGGGGCTGCATGGCGTTGGCCTGAGTGAGCTGCTGGAAATTGCCGGCGCGCCCAAGGGCAGCCTTTATCACCACTTCCCTGGCGGTAAAAGCGAGCTGGCGGTGGCGGCTATTGACCATATCAGCCGGCATATCGACAGCCTGTTCAGCCAGCTTTTTGCTCAGCAGCCCGATCCGCTCAAGGCGCTGCACAACTGGTTGCAAGGTGCCCTGCAGCAGCTGGAGAACAGCCAGTTCGAACGTGGTTGCCCGCTGGCCACCATCGCCTTGGAAAGCGGCCCGGAAGATCTGGAGATTCGCGCCGCTCTGCAGCGCAGTTTCACCGCCGTACGCCAGGCCCTGAGCGTCCAACTGCATGCCTACGGCTACCCCAGCGAGCAGGCGGACAATCTCGCCGCACTGTTTGTAGCGCTGTATGAAGGCGGGCTGCTGCAAGCCCGCGTGGCCGGTAGTAGCGAGCCGCTTAAGCGCGCCGCCACTGCCCTGTTCAACCTAACCCGCGAACAGTTTCCGGGAGGAGTCCGCCCATGAACACCCCAGCCATTATTAGCGAAACGGTGCAGCTGCCGGCACTCGACGGTTATCCGCTCACCGCCACGCTGTATCACGCCCCGGAGCCAGTGGCGCAACTAGTGATTGCCGGCGCCACCGGCGTGCCTCAGGGGTTCTACCGGCGCTTTGCCGAGTACGCCGCGCAACGCGGCTATAGCACCCTGACCCTCGACTACCGCGGCATCGGCCAATCGAAGCCGGCCAGCTTGCGCGGCTTTGCCATGGATTATCTGGACTGGGCGCACCTCGACCTCGCAGCGGCTGTCGACCAGCATCGTCACCCGCAGCGACCGCTGTATATGGTCGGCCACTCCTTTGGTGGGCATGCCTTCGGCCTGCTGCCGAACCATGATCAGGTTCAGGGTTTCTACACTTTCGGCACCGGAGCCGGCTGGCATGGCTGGATGCCCAAGGCCGAACAGCTGCGCGTGCTGATCATGTGGCGGCTGATCGGCCCACTGCTGACCCGCTACAAGGGCTATCTGGCCTGGAGCAAACTGGGCATGGGCGAGGATTTGCCGCTGGGCGTATACAAACAGTGGAAGCGCTGGTGCAGCTTCCCACGCTATTTCTTCGAAGACCCGCAGATGCCGGATCTCGCCGAGCGCTTCGCCCAGGTCAGCACGCCGATTATTGCTGCCAACGCGCTGGACGACCTGTGGGCACCGCCCGCCTCGCGCGATGCCTTTATGGCCGCCTACAGCGCCGCGCCCTATCAAGCACGCACTATCGATTCAGTCGCCAGCATCGGTCCTCTCGGCCATATGGGCTACTTCCGCCCGGCTGCGCAGTCGCTGTGGGATGAAACGCTGAACTGGTTCGCTGAATTGCAGGCGCAACGCCAAGCCGCCTGAACAACCCAGATTGAAGGAGGTTTCGCTGATGAGCATGATCCCAGCAGGCTTTACCCCACTGTTTCGCAGCAGCCCCTTTCTTGATTTGCTCGGGCCGATCTATAACCAGCGCACCGACTCGGGCTTGGTGATTGGTCTGCGCGCCGAGGATAAACACTGCAATGCCCGAGGCTTGGTGCATGGCGGCGTACTCAGCAGCCTGGCTGATGTAGCCCTGGGCTATAACAGCGCCTTCGCCCAGGAGCCGCCTACTCCGATAGTGACCAGCAGCCTGACCATCGACTACGCCGGTACCGCCAAGCTCGGCGACTGGATCAGCATCGAAACCGATGTACAAAAGGTCGGCAAAAGCCTGGCGTTTGCCAATTGCTACTTTGTGGTCGAATCAGTGCGCATCGCCCGCGCCAGTGCGGTCTTTAGCGTGATCACGCGATAGCATGCGGCAGATCAAGAAGGGTTATATGACTTGGCGAACGCCATAAAAAAATTGCCTGGAGCAATTTTTAACATCGCGCAGCGATGGCCCGAAGGGTGGCTGCCATGGATGGCATGGACACAAAAACGTCGGGAGCGTTTTTGCGCGCAAGCCCCAGAGGGGTGACGCGCATGGAAGCGTTGAGCATAAAAAAGAAAACCCCGCATTGCGGGGCCTTTGCAGACTGTTTGCTGACATCCTTGATCTGCTTGCCATCCTGGCAGCTGTCCCGCGTATCCCTGTTGCTAAAGTGCGCTTCCTGCGCGACGTCCATGGGCAGCAGATTAGCCGCCGGCCTGCATGCGGCATAGTGGCGATCTGCAGCACGTCGTGTAAGCCATAGCCTACACGACGCCTTCTCGAGTAAAACCGAGCAAACGCTCGGCTTTATTTTGTGACGCAGGTCTTGTTAGACTCGATCTTGTCTTACAAAAACAACAGACCCCGTCAACGGCGGTCATTGGGGCCACACATGCGCTCATTGCTTCTTGCCATCAGCTGCCTAACAGCCAGCATCAGCCCACTTGCATTCGCGAATGGGCAAGATCAACTTTCCGATCCCAAAGCCGCCGTGCAACTGTTCTGGAGCCAGCTTTATGGCCAGGGCGGCAGCACGCTGTATTGTGGGAAAGAGTTCACCGAGGAAAGCGGCCAGTTCAAAGCCAGCCCTATTTACAGCAGCAAGCAGCTGAAAAGCGCGCTGCGCTGCGTCACCGACCGCCAGTGCAAGATCATGAACCCTCGTTACGTCTATATGGCGTCCGATTTGCACAACCTCTACCCGGCAATGACCCGCGTCGAGCTGGTGCGGCGCAATGCGCAATTCGGCGATCTGGACGACAGTGTGCCGAGCAAGTTCGACGATATCGGCTGCGATATGAAAACCAGTTTTCAACTGGTGGAGCCACGCGACGAAGCCAAGGGCAACGTGGCCCGGGCGATCTTCTATATGCACGTCGAATACAACCTGCCCATCGTCGGTCAGGTGCAGGTGTACAAGAAGTGGCACCAGATGGACCCGCCGGACGCCGAAGAAAAGGCGCGCAACGACAAGATTGCCAGCCTGCAAGGCACCCGCAACCGCTTTATCGACAACCCCGAACTGGTCGAGCAGCAGATCAATAACTGATGCGTGTTCAGCGCCGAGGTTTATGGCTGGAGCGCAGCTTATAACGATCGCCCGGATGGATCAGCCGGGCGTAGCTGATCAGATGCTCATCCGACCAGGTGCGGCGGATCACACTCAGGCAAGGCGCGGCCACTTCGATAGCCAACCAATCAGCCACCTGCTGATCCACCAGCACCGCCTCCACTACATGCTCGACATCGGAAATCGGGCAGCTGCTGACCAGCACCTCGTTAGGCGTCTGCAGAGAGAAATCACTGTCCAGGTAATGCGGCACCCAGCGCGGATTGACGAAGCGGTCTTCCAGCTGGATCGGCACGCCATCCTCGCGGTGCACCAGGATGCTGTGAAACACCTCAGCGCCCAACCGCAGGCCCAGACGCAACGCCACTTCATCATCCGCGGCCAGCGCTTCACAGCGAATGATGTCGTTGCTGTAGGCATGCCCACGGCCGCGCACTTCATTGGCGATGTTCAGCACTTCATGCAGCGATGATTCGGCCTTGCGGTCGGTGACGAAGGTGCCCAGGCCAGCCTGGCGCAGTAGGTAGCCCTTCTGCACCAGGTCGCGGATGGCCTTGTTGGCGGTCATCCGGCTGACCCCAAAATCCCGCGCCAGCTGCTCTTCCGCCGGAATCTGATGGTTAACCGGGTAAGCGCCGCTGTGGATGCGCTCCAGCAGAAACGCTTCAATCGCCTTGTAGCGCGGGGTTGTACTGCTCACAGCGGCTCCTTGGGTGGTTACCCGATGCGCGGATAATAACCGGCTTACCTGCCCTCTCCCACCATGGAGAGGGGTACAACGGCTTACGCCAGCGACGGCAATACCCCGCTCGGCAACAACGGGGTCAGCACGCGCTCGGCGAGCAGAGCATTGGCGGCCTCGATATCCGGGGCGAAGAAGCGGTCTTCCACGTAGTACGGCACCTGCGCGCGCAGGGCCTGACGTGCCTGCTCCAGCAGCGGCGAGCTTTTCAGCCCTTCGCGGAAATCCAGGCCCTGGCAGGCGCCCAGCCATTCGATAGCCAGCACGCCACGGGTATTGGCAGCCATTTCCCACAGGCGCTTGCCAGCAGCTGGGGCCATGGACACATGGTCTTCCTGGTTCGCCGAGGTCGGCAAGCTGTCGACGCTGTGCGGATGAGCCAGTGCCTTGTTCTCGCTGGCCAATGCTGCAGCGGTGACCTGGGCGATCATAAAGCCGGAGTTGACCCCGCCATTGGCCACCAAAAACGGCGGCAGTTGCGACATATGTTTGTCCATCATCAGCGAGGTGCGGCGCTCGCTCAGTGCGCCGATTTCGGCGATGGCCAGGGCGATATTGTCGGCGGCCATGGCCACCGGCTCGGCGTGGAAGTTGCCACCGGAAATCACATCACCCTCGGCGGCGAACACCAGGGGGTTATCCGATACTGCGTTAGACTCGACTGCCAACACCTCGGCGGCTTGACGCAACTGAGTCAGGCAGGCGCCCATGACTTGTGGTTGGCAGCGCAGCGAGTACGGGTCCTGCACCTTGTCGCAGGCTTCGTGGGAGCGGCCAACTTCACTGCTATCACCGAGCAGATGACGATACACCGCAGCCGCGTCGATCTGCCCGCGCTGACCACGGGCGGCATGGATGCGCGCATCGAACGGCGAACGCGAACCCAGTGCGGCTTCGACGGTCAAGCCACCGCAAACAGTAGCGGCGGCAAACAGGTCTTCGGCCTCGAACAGGCCACGCAGGGCGTAGGCGGTGGACACCTGGGTGCCGTTGAGCAGGGCCAGGCCCTCCTTGGCCGCCAGGGTCATCGGCTCGAGACCGGCAATGGCCAGGGCTTCTGTGGCCGGCAGCCATTGGCCCTTGTGCCGCGCCTGGCTCTCGCCGAGCAGCACCAGCGACATATGCGCCAGCGGCGCCAGGTCGCCGGAGGCACCGACCGAGCCCTTGAGCGGAATATGCGGATAGACCTCGGCATTGATCAGAGCGATCAGCGCCTCGATCACCTCGCGGCGAATACCGGAAAAACCTCGCGCCAGGCTGTTGACCTTGAGCAGCATGATCAGCCGCACCATAGCGTCATCCAGCGGCGCACCGATGCCGGCGGCATGCGACAGCACCAGCGAGCGCTGGAGTTTTTCCAGGTCCTCGTTGGCGATGCGGGTCGAGGCCAGCAGGCCGAAACCGGTGTTGATGCCGTAAGCGGTACGGCCTTCGGCAATGATGCCGTTGACGCAGGCAACACTGGCTTCGATGGCCGGGTAGGCCGACGCTGCCAGGCTCACGCGCAGGGGTGCCTGGTAGGCGGCGCGCAGTTGGGCCAGGGTCAACTGGCCAGGGTGCAGGGTGAACAGACTCATGCTCGGGCTCCTTGAGTTGCGCTAATCATAGGCAAGTCGAGGCCCTGTTCACGGGCGCAATCGACAGCAATGTCATAACCGGCATCAGCGTGACGCATCACCCCAGTGCCTGGATCGTTACGCAGCACGCGGCCGAGACGAGCACGGGCTTCGGCGGTGCCGTCAGCGACGATCACCACGCCGGAATGCTGCGAGTAGCCCATGCCGACGCCGCCGCCATGGTGCAGCGACACCCAGGTCGCGCCGCCTGCGGTATTCAGCAGAGCGTTGAGCAGCGGCCAGTCGGACACGGCGTCGGAGCCGTCCTGCATGGCTTCGGTTTCACGGTTGGGGCTGGCCACCGAGCCGGAGTCCAGATGGTCGCGACCGATCACGATGGGCGCCTTCAGCTCGCCGCTGGCGACCATGTCGTTGAAGGCTTGAGCCAGGCGCGCGCGGTCTTTCAAGCCGACCCAGCAGATACGTGCTGGCAGGCCCTGGAAGCTAATGCGTTCGCGGGCCATGTCCAGCCAGTTGTGCAGGTGGGCGTCGTCAGGAATCAGTTCCTTGACCTTGGCGTCGGTCTTGTAGATGTCCTCAGGGTCGCCGGACAACGCCACCCAGCGGAAGGGGCCGATGCCCTGGCAGAACAGCGGACGGATATAAGCAGGGACGAAACCGGGGAAGTCGAAGGCGTTGTCGACGCCCTCCTGCAGAGCCATCTGGCGGATATTGTTGCCGTAGTCGAAGGTCGGCACGCCCATCTGCTGGAAGGCCAGCATGGCGCGCACGTGCACAGCCATCGACTGTTTGGCGGCCTTGACCACCACGGCCTCTTCAGTTTTGCCGCGGGCGACGTATTCATCCCAGCTCCAGCCAATCGGCAGGTAGCCGTGGCGCGGGTCGTGGGCGCTGGTCTGGTCGGTGACCATGTCCGGACGCACGCCACGCTTGACCAGTTCCGGCAATATTTCAGCCGCGTTGCCACACAGCGCGATGGACACTGCCTTGCCTTCGCTACAGTACTTGTCGATACGCGCCAGGGCGTCGTCCAGATCGCTGGCCTGCTCGTCGACATAACGGGTCTTCAGGCGGAAATCGATACGGCTCTGCTGACACTCGATATTCAGCGAGCAAGCGCCGGCCAGGGTCGCCGCCAGTGGCTGCGCGCCGCCCATACCGCCCAGGCCTGCAGTCAGCACCCACTTACCTTTGAGGTTGCCGCCGTAGTGCTGGCGACCGGCCTCGACGAAGGTTTCATAGGTGCCCTGGACGATGCCCTGGCTGCCGATATAGATCCAGCTGCCAGCGGTCATCTGGCCGTACATGGCCAGGCCCTTGGCATCCAGTTCGTTGAAGTGCTCCCAGGTGGCCCAGTGCGGCACCAGGTTGGAGTTGGCCAGCAGCACGCGCGGCGCGTCTTTGTGCGTTTCAAACACGCCGACCGGCTTGCCGGATTGAATCAGCAGGGTCTGGTTGTCTTCCAGGCGGGTCAGCACTTCGACGATCTTGTCGTAGCACTCCCAGTTGCGCGCGGCGCGGCCGATGCCGCCATACACCACAAGCTCCTTGGGGTTCTCGGCGACTTCCGGGTCGAGGTTGTTCATCAGCATGCGCAGCGGCGCTTCGGTCAGCCAGCTCTTGGCGGTCAGCGTGGTGCCACGGGCGGCGCGGATTTCGGTGTCACGGAAAAGGCTCATAACAAGCTCCTTATCAACAGATCGTTAGGTGCGGGCGGCTTACAGCCAGCCCATGTAAAGCGCCAGGTAGCCCAGCGGAATGCTGAACAACAGGCTTAAGAACGTGCGCTGCAGCCAGACCAGCAACAGGTCGCGCAGGCGCAGGGGAATTCGCGTGGCCAGCACGCAGGGAATCGAGGCCGAGAGAAACAGCACGCTGCTCACCGAGACGATGGCGGTGACGAATTTGACCAGCATGTCGGCGTCTTTCAGCAACATGGCCGGCAGGAACATCTCCGCCAGGCCGGACGAAATGGCGCGGGCCACCTGCATCGGCTCATTCAGACCAAACAGCCAGGTCAGCGGGTAGAACAGCACACCGAGGGCATCGAACAGCGGGGTGTATTTGGCGGCGAGCAAACCGAGCAGGCCGACGGCGAGAATGCTCGGCAGGATGGCGGCGGTCATGCGCAGGCCATCGACAAAAGTCTCGCGCAACGCGCTGAGCAGCGAGGGCGCACTTGCTGCCTGGCTGAGCCCGGCACGCCAGGCATTGCCGATACGGCTTTCGCCTACTTGCAGCTGCGGCTCGGGACGGCTCTCGGTGGGCAGACGTGACAGCGGGTAGATACGCGCGCTGACGGCGGTAACGGCAAAGGTCACCAGCATCGCGCTCCAGAAATACAGGTTCCAGATTTCCATCAGACCCAGGGTCTTGGCGATGATCACCATAAAAGGCGCCGACACCGTGGAGAAGCCGGTGGCGATAATCGCCGCCTCACGCACGCTGTAGTGGCCCTGCTGGTACATGCGGTCGGTGATCAGCAGGCCCACCGAGTAGCTGCCAACAAACGAGGCCACGGCATCGATTGCCGACTTGCCCGGCGTGCGCCAGATCGGCCGCATCACCGGCTGCATCAACACGCCGACCAGCTCGAGCAGGCCGAAGCCGATCAGAAACACCAGGGCCAGCGCCCCCAGCGGCACGATCAGCGCCAGGCTGAGTACCAGCTTGTCAAAAAGAAACGGCAGCATGCCCGGCTGGTACAGCGCTTCAGGCCCGACACGGAAGAGATAGGCGACACCGATCAGCAGGCCGAACACCTTGAGCACGCTAAACACGATTCGGGTCAGGTCGCCGCGCCAGCTGCCGCTAAGCCAGGGCTGCAGCGCGCCGTAGAACATAAACAGCATGGCAATAGTGATCACCAGCGGCCGCGCATGGATTTGCAGGGCGCTGGCAGCATGGTCGAGAAGGATGGTCGAGCGCCCGCCGATTTCGAAGGGTACGAAAAACAGCAGCAGGCCGATCAGGCTATAGCCGAGCAACCGGGCCAGGGCGCGCCCCTTGGACACGCTGGCGAGCGCCGTAAGTTGTTCAGACATGACGGCTCTCCGCAGGCAACAAACGGGGTGCCGGGCTGCCGCCGTGGCGGTGCTGGGTGAAGGGTGTCATCTGTGCATTCCTCTGTATTTATTGTTGTCAGGGAAGTGGCCAAGTAGCGCTTAGCCGGTCAGGGTCAACAGGTGGATCAGCCGCGCCGCGACCTTGGCGGTGCGGCTGTCGATATCGTGTTCGGGGTTGAGTTCGGCCAGGTCCATCAGGCGCAACTTGCCGCTGTCGCGCACGGTTTCCAGCAGCGGTTCAAGCAGCGCCAGCGGCACGCCACGCGCTGCCGGAGCGCTGACACCTGGGGCTTCGCAGGCCGGCAGCACGTCGATATCGATGGTCAGGTAGATCGCGTCGCAACCGGCGATAAAGGCCTGCAATTCAGCGCTGATGGCTGCCAGGCTGGCCTCACGAATCTCACGGTCTTCGCGAACCAGCACGTTCAGTTCGGCGGCGCGCTGGAACAAGGCGCGGGTATTGCTGGCGCGGCTGACGCCGAGGCAGGCATAGGCGAACGGCCAGCCACGGGCGGCGCACTGCTCGGCGATCTGCGCGAACGGCGTACCGGAGGAGCGGGCGTGAGCCGGGTCACGCAGGTCGAAATGCGCGTCGAAATTGATAATGCCGATCCGAGGTTTGCCACCAGCTAAGTGTTCGGCAATACCCTGCCAGCTGCCGAAGGCCACCTCATGGCCGCCGCCTAGAACAACCGGCAGATGCCCGGCATCCAGCAGCGCGCAGACGTTGTGACCTAGGCGCGCCTGGGCGCTTTCCAGATCGCCATCGGCGCACAGCACATCGCCGGCGTCATAGGCGGCGCCCTGGCGATGCCAGGCAAGATTGGCCAACGCCTTGCGCATGGCCAGCGGACCATTTACCGCGCCAACGCGGCCATGGTTGCGGCGCACGCCTTCGTCGCTGGCGAAACCGAGCAGCGCCACGCCAGGCTGGCTGTCTGCACTGAGCGCCTGAATGCGCTGATGCCAGCGCGGGCTGTCGGCTTCCGGGTCGATGCGGCCCCGCCAGAGGTTCATGGAGTTGCGATCAGCGTGCATAGGTGTTGACCTCTTTGCTATAGCTAATGGCGCCGTTGAAGATGCGCTGACGCAGCCGGCCCGGCTGGACCGCATAGGCCAGTTCGGCAGGTTGCTGCACATCCCACAGGCACAGATCGGCGGGGGCCCCAACCTCAATCCGCCCCAGGTCAGGGCGGCCGAGGGCGCGGGCGGCATGGGCGGTCATACCGGCCAGCGCTTCGCGCGGGGTCAAACGGAACAGGGTGCAGGCCTGGTTAAGGGTCAGGGTCGGAAAGCAGATCGGCGAGGTGCCGGGGTTGGCATCGCTGGCCAGGGCCATCGGCACTTTGTACTGTCGCAGCAACGCGATAGGCGGCAGCTGGGTTTCGCGCAGGGTGTAAAAAGCCCCCGGTAACAGGGTGGCCACGGTGCCGGCAGCGGCCATGGCCTGCACCCCGGCCTCATCGAGAAACTCGATATGGTCGGCCGAGAGGCCCTGATAGCGCGCGGCCAGGGCACTGGCGCCCTGATTGGACAGCTGCTCGGCGTGCACCTTGATCGGCAGGCCGTGACGTTGCGCAGCCTGAAATACCAACTCGCACTGCGCAGGGCTAAAGGCGATGTTTTCGCAGAACACATCCACCGCATCGACCAGACCTTCGGCAACGGCCGCCGGGATCATCTCGTTGCACACCAAGGCGATATAGCCATCGCTGTCGCCGGCGAACTCCGGCGGCAAGGCGTGGGCGCCGAGCAAGGTGGTGGTGATGCGCAGCGGCAGCAACTCGCCGAGGCGGCGGGCAACGCGCAGCATCTTCAATTCATCAGCGGTGCTCAGGCCATAGCCGGATTTGATTTCCAGGGTGGTCACACCGTCGTCCAACAGCGCCTGCAAACGCGGCAGGCTCTGCGCCAGCAGCTCGTCCTCGCTGGCTGCCCGGGTGGCGCGCACGGTACTGAGAATGCCGCCGCCGGCCTTGGCGATCTCGGCATAGCTGGCACCTTCGAGGCGCTGCTCGAACTCGCCGGCGCGGTTGCCGGCGTATACCAGATGCGTATGGCAATCCACCAGACCCGGGGTCATTACCCCGCCACGCCCGGCTTCGACCGCGCCTTCAGCCATAGCTTCAGGAAACGCGCTGGTAGGCCACAGCCCCGCGACCTTGCCATCCGCCACCAGCAGATTGGTCGGCTCAGCCAGCGTGGTCAGGCCATCAAAGAGGCAGAGCTCGCGCCAAAGCAGGCGCGGGGCGGACGGGGGCATAGGACTCTCCTTGAGCGAATATGTATATACAATAAAATTCGACCATGCAGTCGTCAACCCCGTTCGTCACCGAAAAATCACTGCCGTGCTACAACCGTCATATGCCCGCGCTAAGGCATAACCAAAGAAATCACCGAGATAGACGGCGCATGCTGTTCAGCAGCAAAGTCCAGCAGCAGACGAACGGCAGCGCTCGGCTCACACAGCCGCTGTGCAGCCGCAAAACGTTAATGTATATACATACACGAACAACCTGTATGAGCAACCTGTATGAGCAACCGCCGTGAGCATTCGGATTATCGACAGCAGCACCGCCCGCCAACTGCCGTGGAAGAACGGCAAGGGCGTAACCCTGGAACTGGCCATCGCACCGCCTGACGCGAGCCTGGACGATTTCGACTGGCGCATCAGCAGCGCGCGGGTGGAAAGTGCCGGCCCCTTCTCTCATTACCCCGGCATCGACCGCAGCCTGGGCCTGCTCAGCGGCGCCGGCCTGCGCCTGAATCTGCCCGAGCAGATCAGCCTTGAACTCGATAGCCACACTCCGGTGGTAGCCTTTCCCGGCGAGCTGGATATGCAGGCCGAGCTGCTTGATGGCCCGGTGCAGGACTTCAATCTGATGAGCCGTCGTAATCGCTGGCAACACCGCCTGGAATACCGCGAACTGCAGGGCCAGCAGTGGCTCGACAGCAGCGCCGTGCTGTTTATCTACTGCTGCAGCGGCGCTGGCCTGACGTGCGCCAGCGCCGAGACCGCGCCCGTCAGCCTGAAAGCCGGACAAGGCTTGCTGCTGGAAGACGAAGTCGGCCCCTGGCGGCTGACCAGCCAGGGCCGCAGCGCCCTCTACCTGGCGCGACTGGAGCCGGCCAGCGCCGGACAGGACGCCATTGATCTGCTAAGCGACAACTGGGTTTAGCGCCAGACAAATCCAGGCCCTTAAACGCAAAAGCCCCGGCACTGGGCCGGGGCTTTGCTTTACTGCAAACGCCGTTAGAACTGCGCGGCGTCGAGCAGATACAGCGACTCGCTACCAGCTTTAACCGAAGCAGTCAGCGAGTGGATACGCGGCAGCAGACGGGCGAAGAAGAAACGCGCGGTACCCAGCTTGCTGACGTAGAACTCGTCCTGATCCTGCTTGGCCAGCGCGGTGCGTGCCATCAGGGCCCACATGTAGGCGTAGGCGGTGTAGCCGAACACCTGCAGGTACTCGACCGAGGCAGCGCCGACTTCGTTCGGGTTGGCCTTGGCGCGTTCCAGCAGATCGGCGGTCATCAGTTCCAGGTTGGCGATGGCGTCTTTCAGCGGCTCGATAAACTCGGCCAGGCTGCTGTCGGCGGAATCGGTGAAGGCTTTGATCTCTTCGGCGAAGTGCTTGTAGAACGCACCGCCGCTGCCAACCACTTTACGGCCGACCAGATCGAGCGCCTGAATGCCGTTGGTGCCTTCGTAGATCTGGGTGATGCGGCAGTCGCGGATCAGCTGCTCCTGGCCCCACTCACGGATATAACCGTGGCCGCCGAAGATCTGCTGGCCGTGGGTGGTGGTTTCCAGCGCCATATCGGTGAGGAAGGCCTTGGCTACCGGGGTCAGCAAAGCCACCAGCTCTTCCGCGCGTTTGCGGGTGGCGGCGTCTTCGCTGAACTTGGCGGTGTCCAGCTGCATGGCCACGTAGCTGGAGAAGGCACGGCCGCCTTCGTTCAGCGCTTTCATGGTCAGCAGCATGCGACGTACGTCCGGGTGCACGATGATCGGGTCGGCGGCTTTGTCCTTGGCTACCGGGCCAGTCGGCGCACGGCTCTGAATACGGTCGCGGGCGTATTCCACGGCGTTCTGGTAGCTGCGCTCGCCCAGAGACAGACCCTGGATGCCAACGCCCAGGCGCTCGTAGTTCATCATGGTGAACATGGCGGCGAGGCCCTTGTTCGGCGCATCGACGATCCAGCCGGTGGCGCCGTCGAAGTTCATCACGCAGGTGGCCGAGGCCTTGATGCCCATCTTGTGTTCGATCGAGCCGCAGGACAGGCTGTTCTGCTCACCCAGGGAACCGTCGGCGTTAACCATAAACTTCGGAACCAGGAACAGCGAGATGCCTTTCGGGCCCGCCGGTGCGTCCGGCAGCTTGGCCAGCACCAGGTGAATGATGTTCTCGGTCAGGTCGTGCTCACCGCCGGTGATAAAGATCTTGGTGCCGGACACCTTGAAGCTGCCATCAGCCTGCGGCTCGGCCTTGGTGCGGATGATGCCCAGGTCTGTACCCGCATGCGGTTCGGTCAGGCACATGGAGCCCGCCCAGACGCCGGAATACATGTTCGGCAGGTATTTTTCTTTCAGCTCTTCGCTGGCGTGGGCATTGATCGACAGGCAGGCACCGGCCGTGAGCATCGGGTACAGGCCGAACGACAGGTTGGCCGAGTTGACCATTTCCTCGACCTGGGCCGAGATCGCCTTGGGCATGCCCATGCCGCCGAATACCGGATCACCGCCTACACCGACCCAGCCGCCTTCGGCGTAGGTTTTGTAGGCATCCGGGAAGCCGGCTGGGGTTTTCACCGAGCCGTTGGCCCAGGAGCAGCCTTCTTCGTCGCCACTGCGGTTTAGCGGGGCGATCACGCCGCCGGTGACCTTACCGGCTTCTTCGAGAATCGCCGCTGCAGTGTCCTCATCGACCACTTCAGCCAGGGCCGGCAACTGGGCCCACAGCTTGGAAACTTCAAACACTTCATTGAGCACGAAGCGCATATCGCGCAGGGGAGCTTTGTAGTCAGCCATGGGGCAATTCCTCGGACGAACCAACGGGTATACAGAAGTGTTTTGAGTTTACCCGAACAACTTTTCAGACACATAGGGTCGCGTCGTGACCGCCAATTCACAAGCAGTATCAAAACCCGCAGCACCGATACCTCACAGACCCTGAGCCAACTACCGCTCGTCAGAAGCAACGCCACTCCACCGTCCCAATTCTGAGTTTGGCCACACATGTCGGCGAGGCCCGCTTAAGCCAGCGGGATAACTCCCCATAAGCAGGCCTGGAATTCGCCAAACAGTTCTCATTTTTCAGGAATCCCCCCTCGAGCAGCTTTCGTGATGTAACAACCAAGCTCACGTCAACTCTACTTAAGCACGGGGCAATACTGGTCTAGTCCAGATTAGTGTTTGCCATCCATTAATTGTCAGCGTTTCGCCGCTTAATCAATTACGACAAGGATGTATGCGTGTTTAAAGCTTTTCTTGGCGCCTGCCGTTTGTGCTTGCACCTGCCTCTGCTCTGCAATTTGTGGCTAGCCGCCAGCCCACAGCTGTATGCGGCAGAAGCTCCTGCCCAGAACACTGAGGGCTTGCGTCAGCAGCAACAGCAACAGCACGAACTCAGACAACTGCAACAGCAGCAGCGCCAGCGCCAGCTCGAACGTGGCGCTTTTTCCACCGACAGCGCCGTACAGGCAAAGCCAACGAGCGCCGAGCAAGACAGCCAGTGCTGGCCCTTGAGTGGTACCCGAATTGGCGGTGTCACCCTGCTTGAGCGCTCAGAGCTGGATGCGCGACTGCAACCGCTGATCGCCCCCTGCATGGGCGTCAGGCAGATCAACCAGTTGCTCAGTACCATCACACAGTTGTATGTCGAGGCCGGTTATATCGCCAGCCGCCCTTACCTCAGCAGCCCTCCGGCAGCCGGTCAGTCGCTGGATATTCTGGTCGAAGAGGGTTTCGTCGAATCCATCGAACTGGCCGACCAAACGCTAGCGGTGTCACTGCGTGGCGCATTCCCTGGCATGCTCGGCAAGCCGCTGAATCTGCGCGATTTGGAACAGGGCCTCGACCAGCTCAATCGTCTGCGCGCCTTCGATCTCACAGCCGACATCGCCCCTGGCACGCTGCAAGGCGGCTCGCGCATCATCATCCGCCCACGCGCCCTGATGAAACGCTGGGGGCTGGATGTCGGTCTGGACAACCTCGGCAGCGCCAGCACCGGGCGCGACCGCGCCACGCTCAGTCTAAGCCTGGACAGCCCACTGGAGCTCAACGACTACTTCAATCTGAGCCTGAGCGACACGCTCAACAGCGACGCCCGCTTCAGTCGCAGTCGCAGCCTTTACTACAGCGTGCCCTATGGCTACTGGAACCTGGCTCTATTCGCCAGCCGCGCCGAATACTGGGCGCCGGTGCACCTGAGCCAGCAGACCGTGGACAGCGAGGGCCGCACCGACCAGCTCAGCCTGCGTCTGGACCGGGTTCTGTGGCGCGGCCAGCGCCATCAGTTGAGCGGCAACCTGCAGCTCGCGCACAAGCGTGTCGAAAGTCTGTTCCTCAACCAGCGCTTGCAGATCCAGAGCCCGACCCTGACCGTGGCCGAGGCCGGCGTCAGTCTATTCTGGCTGGACAACGCCACGTGGAACCTTGATCTCGGCTACGCCCAAGGCCTGACCTGGTTCGGTGCCGATCGCGACGATGAGCGCCTGTTCGACGACCTGCCACGCCCGCAATTTCGCAAATGGCGCGCCAGCCTCGGTCAATGGCGCAATGGCCTGTTCGCCACTCAACCCTGGCAGTGGCACAGCCAGTTATCGCTGCAGTACAGCCCCGACCCACTGCCGGCCATCGAGCAAGTCCTGGCCAGCGACGACTCGGCGGTACGGGGGTTTCGCCGCAACTCGGCCTCCGGCGCCAGCGCGGCCATCTGGCGCAACACCCTGCGACTGCCACAGCAGCTCGAGCATGGGCTGCTGCTAACACCGCGCCTGGGCCTGGATAGCGGCTGGGTCAAGGCCGATCACGGCGTCGCTCCGGAGCAGCTGGCCGGTGCCAGTGCTGGCCTGAGCCTGAACTGGCACGACCTGCGGCTGGACCTGGATTACCAACGCAGCCTGCACCGCCCGCAAACCTTCACTCACGAACCAGAAATCTGGCTGATGCGCCTGAGCCTGTCGCTCTAGCTCATCGCCCGACAGAGCCGCGGGTCTACGCGCGAAGCCTGTGGCCATACGAAGACGCGCACTCCTATTCCTCTCCACAAAATGAAGGTGTTTATGCCCAACAACACGGAAGTATTTCTGCTCTCGCCCAGAGGCAGGCTGCGCTGGTCCATCGCCGGCCTGATGCTGTTTCAATCGCTGCAACCGGCCTTCGCCGCCGGCCTGGCTGCCGCTAACGGCCCCGGCGGCACGCCGCAGATTCACAACCAGCAAGGCGTACCGGTGATCAACATCGTCGCCCCCAACGCCTCCGGGTTGTCGCACAACCAGTTCCTCGACTTTAACGTCGACCGTCAGGGGCTGGTGCTGAACAACGCCTTGAGCAATGGCCAATCAATCCTGGCCGGACAGCTGGCGGCCAACCCGCAACTGCAGAGCCAGGCCGCCAGCGTGATCCTCAACGAAGTGATCAGCCGCAACGCCTCGCAGATCAACGGTGCCCAGGAGATCTTCGGTCGCCCCGCCGACTATGTCCTGGCCAACCCCAATGGCATCAGCGTCAACGGCGCCAGCTTTATCAACGCACCACGCGCCAGCCTGGTGGTGGGCAAGCCCGAACTGCAGGACGGTCAACTGCAAGGGCTGAACACGCAGAATGCCAACGGCAAGCTCACCATCCAGGCCGGGGGGCTGCGCAACGACGACGGTCGACTGGACCTGCTGGCTCCCCAAATTGATAGTCAGGGACAAATTCGCGCCCGCGATGAGCTGAACCTGACCGCCGGACGTAACCAGGTCGGCTACACCGATGGCCAGGTGCACGCCAGCGCCATGGCCAGTGCTGGCCCCGGCCAGCGCATCGACGCCAGCCTGTTCGGCGCCATGCAAGCCGGACGCATCAATATCGTCAGCACCGCTGAAGGCGCCGGGGTCAAGGTTGGCCCGACTCAGATCGACGGGCGCGACGGCGTCAGCATCAGCTCGGCTGGCGACCTGACCATCAGCGGCCAAGCGGCCCAGAACAACAGCCTCAACGGCCGCCTAGCCAACGTGCGCAGCAGCCAGGGCGACGTGGCCCTCAAGGCCGCCGCCGACCTCGGCCTAGCCGCCAGCGAGGTCAGCGGGCGCGACGTGCAACTCAGCGCCGGGCGCAACCTGACCTTGAGCAGCCTGGAAAGCAAGCAGCTACGCGAGTCGCGCAACAACTGGAACAACAAGTTCTGGGGCATCACCTACGAGACCTACGACCAGACCATCACCGACCGCGACTCGCGCCAACACGGCAGCACCATCAAGGCCAGTCGCGATGCCAGCCTGCAGGCCGGCGCCGACACCCGCCTGCAAGGCTCCAGCGTCACGGCCGGTAAACAGCTCAAAGTCGACAGTAGCGGCGACCTGACGCTCAGCGCAGCCAACGAGGTCAGCGAACACCGTGACCGCGGCAACCATCGCAAGCACCTGTGGAAAGCCAACTGGGACAACAGCTCCCGCAGCGAGCGCAGCATCGCCAGCCAGCTCAAGGCCGACGGCGACGCGGCAGTCCAGAGCGGCGCCAACCTGCGCCTGGAGGGTGCCGTGGTGCAAAGCGGTGGCGACCTGATCCTCGGCAGCAAGCAGAAAATCGAGATCGACACGGCCACGCGCAGCCAGAGCAACAGCAACAGCAGCTACTCCGGCGACCTCACCGGCGGCAGCTTCTTTGGCAAGAATGGCAGCGGCGACAAGGCCCAGACCCTCAACCAGCGCAGCGAGGTCAACGCCCAGGGCAAACTGCTAATCGCCGCCGACGACGTGCGCATCAGCGGCAGCCAGGTGCGCGGCAAGACCGACGCCAGCGTGATCAGCCAACAGGGCAGCCTGACCATCGACGGTGTGCAGGACAGCTCCTTGAGCAATCAGCATGACAAGGACAGCAAGCTGTTCGGCCTGGTCAAGGATGAGCAACGCAGCCGGGTCGCCAGCAGCACCCTGGTGCGCAGTGAGCTGAGCTCCGACAGCAACCTGCAGCTCAAGAGTGCCGCCGACCTGTCCGTGGTCGGTGCCTTGGTCGAGGCCGCCGACAAGCTCAAGCTCGATGCGGTGGGCAGCATCGATGTGCTGGCGGCGAAAAACACCGAACAAACCACCGTCACCACCGACAGCCACGGCTTCTCCGCCTACGCCAAGGAAATCCAGGTCGCGACCGACACGCAGAAAGGCTCGCGGCAGTATCGCGCGGGCATCCGCTATGAGCAGGTCGAGGAAACCCGCAACAGCGACACCACCAGCCATCAGGGCAGCGAGCTCAAGGGCGGTACGGTAGCGCTGGCGAGCCAGGCCGAGCTGACCTTGCAGGGTTCGCAGATCGGCGCCGGCCAAGGCGGCGCCAGCCTGGCCGCCAGGGACGTCAACCTGCTAGCGGCCCAGGACAGCAGCCACAGCGACAGCAGCCAAACCACCACTGGCGTGGGTTTCTACTACACCGGCGGCCTGGATCGCGCCGGCAGCGGCTGGGAGGGTGGGCAACAAACGCTCGATAGCAGTGCCACGGGCAGCACGGCCAAGACCAGCGGCATTGCTTCCGCCGGGCAACTGCGCATCGACGCAGCTAACGGCAGTGGCACCCTGACCAGCCAAGGAGCGCAACTCGGCGCTGGCGATAGCCTCCACATCAGCGCCGGAACGGTGGATAACCGGGCCGCACAAAATAGCCAGAGCAGCACCCGCGACGAACAAGGCTGGAGCGTCGATCTGGGGGCGAACATTGAGTACAAGGGCATTACGCGGCCCATCGAGAAAGCCGTAGAAGGCGTGGCCCAACGCAACTTCTTTCAGCCAGGCCTGCTCGATGCCTTCGAGCAGCCCAACCTCGGCCTCGACCTTGACGTTGCCTACCAGAACAGCCATAGCCAGCAACAAGACAGCACGGCCGTGGTCAGCCAGTTCCGCGCCGGCCAGCTGCTGCTGGACGTCGCCGGACACGTACAGGACCAGGGCACCCAGTATCGCGCCGATCAAGGCCAGCTGCAGATCAATGCCGGTAGCCATACCCTGAACGCCGCCAGCGACAGCCACAGTACGAGCGCCGACAACCTCAACGTGAAGACCACGCTGCGCGTCTACACCACCACCGGCAAGGACATCAACGGACGCCTCAGCGGCATTGGTGGCTCTGCCGAGAGCAGCAGCAGCAACAGTAAGGCAGTGCTCGGCAGTCTCAGCGGCAGCCAGGGTATTCAGGTCCAGCTGGGCACCGACGGTGCCTACGAAGGCAGCCGTTTCAATGGCGGGCAGGGCGGCGTGCAGCTGCAAGCCGGCGGCGACCTGGTGCTGAACCAGGCCAACGACCGACAAGCCAGCGACAGCCACAGCCTGAAGGGCGACGCCAGCCTGCAAGCTGGCATGAGCAAGGGTTCGAGCGGCAAGGGCGGCAGCGTTTCGGCCAGCTTCCTGGTCAACGACCAGCGCCTAAATAGCCAGGACAGCCAGGCCCAGGTCGCCACGTTCGCCGGTAACGGCCCCATCGTGCTGGACAGTGGTGGCGACCTGCACTTGCAAGGCAGCCAGTTCGGTAGCGCCGAGCAGCAGGTGGGGGACGTTCGTCTGAACGCTGCGGGCCAGCTGGACTTCCAAGCAGCCACCAACAGCCACCGAGCCGAAGGCAGCAACCTCGGTGGTGGTCTGAGCCTCGGCGCGAGCAAGACCAAAGGGGCGGAGACCAGCAACTCAGGCGCCAGCGTCGGCAGCCAGTTCGCCATCGGCAGGGTGCAGGAAAACAGCCTGACAGCCAAAGGCGGCACGCTGTACAGCCAGGGTCGGGTCGAGCTGAGTGCGGCGGCCGCAGACGCCCAGGCACTGCATCTGCAAGGCACCCGGATCAACGCCCAGAGCGTCGACCTGAATGCCAGCCAGGGTGACATCCTGCAAGAGTCGGCGCAGTCAACCGAGCACCGCAACACCTGGGGTCTTGGCCTCGGCCTGGGCGGTAGCGGCGGCAAGACCTATCAGAATCAGGGCGCCAGCAAGGACACTGACCAGGACAACTACGGCGTCTACGGTCGGGTCAAGATCGATGTCGACAAACTCGACAGCACCACCCAGCACAACAGCCAGATCCAGGCCAAGCGGGTGACGCTGAACAGTCAGGGCGATACCCGCCTGGCCGGTGCGACCATCGAGGCGGATCGGGTCGGGGGCCATATCGGCGGTAACCTGAGCGTCGAGAGCCGCAAAGACAGCGAGCAGCGTCTCAAACTGGGCATCGACCTGCGCCTCGCCGGCGAGAAGAACCAGCCCGGTCTGGTAGAGAAACTCGGCAAAACCACCGGCCCCCTCGCCGACCCGCTCAAGGAGAAGAGCCAAGCCGCCTTCGACAAGCATCGCGGAAAGCTGGAAAACGGAGTGGACAAGGTCGCCGGCAAGCTGGGTGACGCCAAGGATAGCCTGGTCAGCCAGGCCGGCATTGCCAAGGACAAGCTGACTGACGCTCTCTCGCGCAGCGGCAGCTACGACGTCAATCCAGAACCGCGCAGCGCCCTGGGCAACAAGCTGGATCAGGCCAAGGGCTACCTGGCCGACAAGGCCAGCGCCGCCGCCAACGGTTTGGCCAAGCTCAAGGACAAACTCGGCGGCAGCAAGGAAGGCAGCTACGCGGTGAACGACAAAACCAGTACCGGCAAGACAGTGGCCGACAAGGTGGGCAACGTGCTGTTCGGTGACAAGAGCAACACGGCAGCGCTCACTCCGACCCTGTATCTGGACGTCAGCCATATCGACAAGGATGCCGTTACCTCGGCCTCGGGTATCAGCGCCAGCCAAGGGATCGAGCTACAGGTCGGCGGTACGCCCCAACTGACTGGCGCAACCCTCAAAGCCAGTAACGGTGCAGTCGACCTCGGCGGCTCGACTGTCAGCAGCAGCGCCCTCGACAGCAAGGACTACCGCGCCGACCTCGGCCTCAACCTGTCCAAGTCACCGGTGGATTTGTTGTTCGGCATCAAGGACGAGCTGACCCAGCAACAGGACGCCGCCACTCAGCAGGAGCAACTGTTCAATATCGGTGTACTACGGGTCGGCGGTCACAATGACCGGCACCTGGTACAGGCCGGTATCGAACAGGCCGCCAACACTCAGGAGCAATAAGTCCACCAGGGCACACGCGCAACGCCGGCAACATAGCCGGCGTTGCTGCATTAGCTGAGCAGGCGAGCCACACCCTGCAAGTGCATCTTGAGCAAACTAACCAGGGGACACAGATGCGCCGGCCAACTCGTCGCATAGACATGACGCACATAGGTCGGTGCGACAGCGCCATCCAGTTGGGCAACACGCGCGAAGTAGGAATACGCCAAGTTCAAGCACGCGCAATGCAGAGAAAAAACCGCTGCTTTCTCGGGCAGCGGCTTTTCGAGCCGACATCACGCCAGTGCTTAGCAGTCCAGGGCAAAGTCGCCTGCTTTCATTGCCATCAGGTTGTCCGCCCCAGACAGCATGGCCACCTCATGACTAAGGGTGCGTGGCAGGATACGTGCGAAATAGAAATGCGCTGTTTGTAGTTTTGCCTGGTAGAACGCTGCATCACCCGCGCCCGCAGCCAGCTTCTGCTCGGCCACCAGGGCCATACGCAGCCAGAAGTACGCCAGGGTGACGTAACCGGAATACATCAGGTAATCCACCGACGCCGCGCCGACTTCGTCCGGGTTCTTCATCGCCGCCATGCCGATCTTCTGGGTCAGCGCGCCCCACTGCTGGTTCAGCGTCGCCAGTTGGGCGACATAACCCTTGAGCTGCGGGTGCTCGGCCTGAACCTCGCAGAACTTGTGCACGATCTTGGTAAAGCCGCGCAACAGCTTGCCCTGGCTGCCGAGCACCTTGCGCCCGAGCAGGTCGAGGGCCTGGATGCCGTTGGTACCTTCATAGATAGGTGCGATGCGGCAGTCGCGCACCAGCTGCTCCATGCCCCACTCGCGGATAAAGCCATGGCCGCCGAATACCTGCATGCCGTGGTTGGTTACCTCCAGGCCGGTCTCGGTCATAAAGGCTTTGCAGATCGGCGTGAGGAAAGCCAGCAGGTTCTCCGCCTCTTCACGCTGCTCGGCGCTGTTACCGCGGTGCGCCTGATCGATCAGCTGCGCGGTGAAATAGGCCAGCGCGCGGTTGCCTTCGTTGAACGCCTTCATGGTCAGCAGCATGCGCCGCACATCGGGATGCACGATGATCGGGTCGGCGGCTTTATCCGGCGCTTTCGGCCCGGTCAGCGCACGCATCTGCAGACGCTCAGTGGCGTACTTGATCGCGCCCTGGAAGCTGGTTTCACCGAGACACAGGCCCTGCATGCCGGTGCCCAGGCGCGCGTGGTTCATCATGGTGAACATGCAGTTGAGGCCCTTGTTGGCCTCGCCGATCAGGTAGCCGGTGGCGCTGTCGAAGTTCATCACGCAGGTGGCCGAGGCCTTGATGCCCATCTTGTGCTCGATCGAGCCGCAGCTGACGCCATTGCGCGCGCCTGCCTGACCGTCAGCGTTGGGCAGGAACTTGGGCACGATAAACAGAGAAATGCCCTTGGTGCCAGCCGGCGCGTCGGGCAATTTGGCCAGCACCAGATGGACGATGTTCTCGCTCATATCGTGCTCGCCGGCGGAGATAAATATCTTGCTACCGCTTACCGCGTAACTGCCGTCAGCCTGGGGCACGGCGCGGGTCTTGATCAGGCCCAAGTCGGTGCCGCAGTGGGCTTCGGTCAGGCACATGGTGCCGGTCCAGCTGCCTTCGGTGAGTTTGCTCAGGTAGGTCTGCTTCTGCTCCTCAGTGCCGTGGGCGTGGATCGCCGACATCGCGCCGTGGGTCAGGCCGGGGTACATGCCCCAGGAGGTGTTGCTCGCGCCGACCATTTCCCCGATCAGCAAGCCGAGGGAATGCGGTAAACCCTGACCGCCATAGGCCGGGTCAGCCGCCAGGCCGTTCCAGCCGCCTTCAACGTACTGGGCAAAAGCTTCCTTGAAGCCCTTGGGCGTGGTCACCACGCCGTCGTTGATCTGGCATTCCTCTTCATCGCCGGAGCGGTTCAGCGGGGCGAGTACCTGCTCACAGAACTTCGCACCTTCGGCGAGAATCGCGCTGACCATATCCGGGGTGGCATCGCTGGCACCCATCGCGGCGTAGCCGGCATGAAAGTCGAAGACCTCGTCGATCAGAAAGTGCATATCGCGCAGGGGGGCTTTGTACTCGGGCATGCTGGCATCTCCGTCAGCTAGAGCGTGGATTAGTGCTCTACGCTAAGGCCCATGCCGCGCCGCAACAATCACAGTGCAGGTGCTGAATACACTGCCATTAGCCGACGGCCTTAGTTACGCGAAGCTTCCAGCTTTACCGCGCCGCGCCGCTGGCCATAACTGCGCACACAGTTACGCCCGGCGCCCTTGGCGTTATACAACGCCTGGTCGGCGGCCTTGAGTACTTCCTCTGGGCTACGCTGCTCCAGCCCGCGCTCGGCCACGCCCATACTCACCGTCACCGACACCTGACTGGCCGCGCTACCGGCCCGCCGCGCTCTGCCCTGCTTGTCATCCTGCGGGCGCTGCTGTTTATCGCGTAGCTGGATGCGGTAGGTCTCGATGGCCTGGCGTATCACTTCAAGGTGCGGCAGGCATTCCTCAAGCGTCTTGCCGGGGAACACCAGGGTGAACTCCTCGCCACCATAACGGTAGGCCTTGCCCCCGCCACCGATCTTGCGCAGCTGAGCGGCGACCAGGCGCAGCACCTGATCGCCAACATCGTGGCCGTGGGTGTCGTTGAATTTCTTGAAATGATCGACATCGGCCATAGCAATCACATAACTACGGCCCAGACGCTGCAGGCGTTCATTCAAGGCGCGGCGTCCCGGCAGGCCGGTAAGTTCGTCACGGAAGGCCATCTGATAGGCCTCGTGCGCCACCGCCGCGACTAGGATCAGCATGATCTGGCTGCTCATTACATTCAGCGCATTGGGCAAGATAAAAGTATTCGGCAGCATCCACAGCAGGCCGCACAACCCCAGCAACTGCGCCGCATGCAACGGCCGTGGCGCGCGCAGGTACTGTACCGCCAGCAGGATCAGACCAAGGATAAATACCGGATAGGCCAGTTGCACCAGCGCCAGCCACTCGACCTGCAGCGCCGGCCAGCGCACCAGCGACAACCAGTGCAGCAACGCCTCGGGAAAGCGCTGCGCCAGGCCCACTGCCACCGCACTGACCGCCAGCAGAACAGCAGCCCGGGCGATCAGGTCCTGCAGCAGGTGAGTGCGCTCCTGCCAGGCGGCGTAAAGGCTGTAGAGCAGCGGCAGCAATAGGCTGCACAGATGGAAGATCAGCGCCGCATCACTGCGCACCTGCCCCGTGGCGCGAAAGTGATCGACCTGGGTATCGAGCAGGAAGTAACCGAGGTACAGCGTCAACAGCAGAAACACTTCGCGCTGGCGGCCATACACCATACAGAACGCGCCGCCGAGCAACAGCAGCAGCGTAGGCAGCACATTGAACAACGAAGTGAAAAATTCACTCAGCACCGCCAATCGCGCCAACAGCAAGCCGCCGACCAGAAGCAGCAGCGAAGGCAGAAAATGGCTGAAGCGCACAGCAACAAGACGCGACAAGACAGGCTCCACACCGCAATAAAAGTGGATAACGTCGCGCAGTTTGCCTGCAACGAGCGCATTGCGCACGGAACCTCACAGGCAAATCGACAAGCTGCCCGGGACTTTTCAGTTCGCCCAACAAAAAACTGTCTGGGACAGTTTTTAACTGTCGCGCAGCGACGGCCCGAAGGGTGGCGGCCAGGGATGGCGGGTCACAAAAGCGCCGGGAGCGCTTTTGCGCGCAAGCCCCAAAGGGGTGAAGCACATGGATGTGCTGAACATAAAAAAACCGCCACCCCAGGGGGTAGCGGTTTTCGATCTGCGGTGGAGCCTAAGGCTTAGTAGCCCAGAGCAAAATGCTCTTCGTCCATATCCATCAGGTTGTTGGCACCAGACAGCATGGCGTCAACGTGCGCACGGGTGCGCGGCAGAATGCGTGCGAAGTAGAAGTTGGCAGTCTGCAGCTTGGCTTTGTAGAAAGCCTCGTCTTCAGTACCTGCAGCAATCTTCTCGGCAGCCAGGCGAGCCATATCAGCCCAGAAGTAAGCCAGGCAGACGTAACCGGAATACATCAGGTAATCCACCGAAGCGGCGCCGACTTCTTCACGGTCCTTCATGGCGGCCATGCCCACTTTCATGGTGATGTCGCCCCACTCTTTGTTCAGCTTGGCCAGTGGTGCAACCAGCGCTTTGACAGCGTCGTTGCCTTCGTTGGCCTGGCAGAACTTGTGCACGATCTTGGTGAAGCCTTTCAGCGCTTCGCCTTGAGTCTGCAGCACTTTACGGCCCAGCAGGTCGAGTGCCTGGATACCGGTGGTGCCTTCGTACAGCATGGAGATACGGCTGTCGCGAACGTTCTGCTCCATGCCCCACTCGGCGATAAAGCCGTGGCCGCCATAGATCTGTACGCCGTGGTTGGCAGCTTCAAAGCCAACTTCGGTCATGAACGCTTTAGCGATTGGAGTAAGGAAAGCCAGCAGTGCGTCGGCTTGCTTCTTCTCGGCTTCGTCTTTGCTGTACTTGACGATATCAACCTGCTTGGCGGTGAAGTACACCATCGCGCGGTTGCCTTCGGCGAAGGCTTTCATGGTCAGCAGCATGCGACGCACGTCCGGGTGGACAATGATCGGGTCAGCAGCTTTTTCCGGCGCTTTCGGGCCAGTCAGGGAACGCATCTGCAGACGCTCACGAGCGTACTTCAGGCCACCCTGGAAACCGATTTCAGCGTGAGCCAGACCTTGCAGAGCAGTACCCAGGCGAGCCGTGTTCATAAAAGTGAACATGCAGTTCAGGCCTTTGTTGGCTGGACCGATCAGGTAACCGGTTGCACCGTCAAAGTTCATCACGCAGGTGGCGTTACCGTGGATACCCATCTTGTGTTCGAGCGAGCCACAGGAAACGGCGTTACGTGCGCCAACGGTGCCGTCAGCGTTAACCGAGAACTTCGGCACGATGAACAGCGAGATGCCTTTGGTGCCTTGCGGCGCGTCCGGCAGGCGGGCCAGAACGATGTGGACGATGTTATCGGCCATGTCGTGCTCACCAGCGGAGATAAAGATTTTGGTGCCGGATACTTTGTACGAGCCGTCAGCCTGAGGCTCAGCCTTGGTACGCAGCATGCCCAGATCGGTGCCGCAATGCGGCTCGGTCAGGCACATGGTGCCAGTCCACTCACCGGATACCAGCTTGGTCAGGTAAGTGTGCTTCTGATCGTCAGTACCGTGCTCAGCAATGGTGTTCATCGCGCCGTGCGACAGGCCTGGGTACATGCCCCACGACCAGTTCGAGGTGCCGACCATTTCGCTGACAACCAGACCCAAGGACTCAGGCAGACCTTGGCCACCATGGTCAACGTCGTGAGCCAGGCTCGGCCAGCCGCCTTCTACATACTGCTTATAGGCTGCTTTGAAACCGGTTGGGGTTTTCACGCCTTCGGCGGACCAGGTGCAACCTTCGGTGTCACCTACACGGTTCAGTGGAGACAGCACTTGCTCACAGAACTTGGCGCCTTCTTCAAGGATGGCGTCGACCATATCCGGAGTAGCGTCCTGGCAGCCAGGCAGGCTCTGATAATGCGCTTCGTAGCCGAGCAGTTCGTCGCGTACGAAACGGATATCACGCAAGGGGGCCTTGTAATCAGGCATAGCGGTTGACCTCTGCGGTGGATTCTTAGTGTGTAGGTGACCGGTTATTCGGTCGTTTTCGGGAGCAATCCCGGTGCTCGCCTGCCCCTTGGCAACCGAGCTAATCAAACAAGCGTTTGAAACATACGTTTATGCCTATTTAATGTCAAGCACCCCAAGCGCCGTTCAGGCCACCAGATCGACAACCGGGGCCGGCGCCTGCAAACCACTTAGTTGCTTGTACAGATCAAGACTAGGTGGTGGTGGCTGATCCTGCTGGGTCGCAGCAGCGGATTTGTCATCCTCGGCAGGCTTCTCATCTTCTTTACGCTGCTCGGCACGCGCATCAATGGCAGCCTGCGCTTCACTGCGCTGCTGCTGCGCCAGCTGCACACGGGCCTCGGCCATTTTTACCTGCGCCTGCGCTGCCACCTGGCGATCCTGCGCAGAGGGTTCGGCAGGAGCCAGAGCCGCGCGAATGACCAACTCCATCTTGCTCAGGGTGGCTTCAGGATTATTCGGCACGGCTCCGGTATCGATGCCAACCTCACCCCCAATCGCGTAGCGTTTACCGTCAGGCCCGCGCTCATAGGTGTAACTCGGCGCGCCGGCATAGCGACCGCCAACGGCAGCGTGCGCTTGCTCGTGGGTGCGCACCTCCTGATCACGACTGACCAGCTTGGCGATTTCCAGCTGTTCGCTACGTTGCTGCTGGGGGCTGGGTTCGCCTTCGGGGCTTTTGGACTTATCAGAATTTGCCGAGGCGTCGGCTGGCTTGTCGGCCTCTTCACGCGCGGAAGCCGATTGCTCGTCGGCTAACGGCTGGCCAGCGGTTACCGGCGCCTGGACGGCACGGGTGATATCGGGGGACACATCAGGGGAAACATTGGACGCAAGAGAGCGAGCCGGCAGTAGAGTTGCTGCAGGCGCAGGATAAGACGTTGCGCCACCAATCTGCATGCAATGACTCCTCGCCCCTGACAGCTAAAACTCCGCAACAGAGCCGGACTACGCTCGGGGCAAGCGTATCAAGCCGTTGTATCAATCAGGGTACCGAGCACCTCATCGGCAGTTTTCACCACCTTGGCACCCGCTTCCGCCTCACTCTGACCTTGGCGCAGGGCGACCAGACTTTCCGCCAGATCGGGACGAGTCTGCTCGGCCGAGCTGGGCGCAGGATTGACCTGATTGGCTGGCGGCGTGGAATTCGGCTGCTGCGGCTGGGTAACCGCATTGCTGGCGATATCCGCCGCAGCCTGATCGACCCGACGCTGGCCGGATTGAATGGTGCTGATGCCCGAATTGAAGGCGCTTCCAGAAATTTCCATGCCCAAGCTCCGCTATGGCAAACCACTAACGATTCAATTGAAGCAGAAATTGCTCGAAAAACGTACAAGCAAAAGGCTATGGCACTTGCCCGGCTTATAGCGCGCGGTGCAATAAGCCGAGGTTGAGATAGCCAGAAACCGCAGCCGGCGTGGCCTCGGCCAGGCGCGGCACATAGCCTAGGCAGGGCGCAGGCAAACGCTCGGCCAGGGTGGCCAGATTGTCCTCAAGACGCGAGGTATGCGGGTCGACAAGATTGGCCACCCAGCCAGCCAGCGTCAGGCCGTCACGCAGGATTGCCTCTGCCGTCAGCAGCGCCTGATTGATGCAGCCCAGGCGCACGCCAACCACCAGAATCACCGGTAATTGCAGGGCAACTGCCAGATCAGACAAGGACGCCTGCCCAGCTAACGGCACGCGCCAACCGCCCGCACCTTCGACAAGGGTAAAGTCCGCGTGCTTATCCAGAATCGCCTGCACCGGCCCCTGCAGCGCGGCAACATCCAGCAACACACCCACTTCGCGCGCTGCCAGATGCGGGGCAATCGCCGGCTCGAATGCCAGCGGATTAACCTCTTCGTAACGTAGCGCCAGGGTGCATTCGCCGAGCAGCGCCAGTGCGTCATCATTGCGCAGCCCATCGACCGTCCGCACGCAGCCGGAAGCCACCGGCTTGGCCGCAGCCGTGGATAAGCCGGCCAAACGCGCCCCATGCAGCAAGCCGGCGGCGATGGTGGTTTTGCCGATTTCGGTATCGGTGCCGGTGACGAAAAAAGCCGTGCTCATATCAATCCTTACGCAACACGCCGTAAACCACCTGATAGGTCGCCGGCAGGCCTTGCGGCTGACGGAACTGTTCATAGGCATTGAGCAGCGCCAGCATGCGCGCCCGCCCGGTCAAACCGCCTGGCCGGCCGGGGTTGAGGTTGTGCGCACCGAGGGCCTTTAGCTCATGGGTCAGGCTGCGCACATCCGGGTAATAAAGAGTTTCAGGCGTGACGTGCAAGGCAAGCGGCGCCAAGCTGCTGTCGCTGCACAGGCGCTGATAATCCTCGAAGCGGCGGAAGCGGTTGACGTGAATAAAGCCATCCACCGCCAGCCAGCTGTCGCGCAGCTCCTGCAGGGTGCCGACGCACAGACTGCTAAATGCCAACACACCGCCAGGCCTGAGCACGCGCGCCGCTTCGCTAAGCACAGCGGTAAAGTCCGCACACCACTGCAGCGCCAGACTGGAGAACAGCAGGTCGCAGGATTCGTTACGCAACGGCAAACGCTCGGCATCGCCTGCAATAAACTGCTGCGCGCCGCCCAGCGGCCGAGCGTGCTGCAACATGCCTTCGGCAATATCCAGGGCCACGCCCTGACTGGCCGGAAACCGCGCGCCCAGGGCGCGACTGAAATAGCCCGTGCCGCACCCCAGGTCGAGCCAGCGCTCCGGGCTGATCGTGGCCGGTAACTGCGCCAGCAACTGCTGACCGACATCGCGCTGCAGAGCTGCCACGCTGTCGTAGCTGTCAGCCGCGCGGGAGAACGACGCCGCTACCTGACGCTTATCCGGTAGGCTGCCGCGTGGGTCATGGGCCAGGTCAGTCATCACCGGCCTCATGCAGGAACGCCTGAATCGCCGCCGCAATTTCATGCGGACGCTCCAGGGCAAAGGCGTGGCTAGCGTTATCAATCAGGCCAACCTCGACATCCGGCAGCAGCGCCAGCAAGGCCTGCGCGGCACCTGCAGGAACCAGGGCATCTTGACCGGCGAACAGATGCAGCTGCGGTCCGACAAAGGCTTGCAGCGCGGCCCGCGCATCCAGGTTCGCGAGCAGGTCCAGCCCGGCCAACAGCATCTCTGGCTGCACCTGCGGAGCCGCCGCCTGTAATTGCCGCGACAGGCCGCGAGCATCCGCCGCACCCCGGGCACAAAGCAGAGCAAAACGCTTCAGGGTCGCGGAGACATCGGCGGCGCAGCCCTGACGGAAAGCGTTAAAAGTCTCGGCAGACATCGCTGCAGGCCAACCTGGCTCAGCCACAAAGCGCAGATTGCTGGCCATAGTCAGTAGGCCACTGCAGCGTTCGCCACGGCGCGACGCCAGCTCAGCGGCGAGCATGCCGCCGAGTGACCAACCACCGAGCCAGACGTCCTGTGGCAAGCTGGCGTCCAGCTCGTCCAGCCAATCGGCGGGGTCGCTGGAGGACAGTAAAGGCAGCGGCTCAATCTGCACATGTAGCCGTGAATCGAGGCCATGCAAGGCATCAGCCAGCGCCTGCAATGGCGCAGTGCCGAGGCCCCAGCCGGGTAACAGAATCAGCCGATCACGCATGTGCAGCTGCCTCGCCAGTCAGCAGCGGCCAGCACTCAGCTAACGCTTCCAGCAGCAGCTCCAGCTGTTCAAGACTATGGGCGGCGGACAGGGTCACGCGCAGGCGGGCGCTGCCGGATGGTACGGTGGGCGGTCGAATCGCGGTAACCAGCAGACCGCGCTCGCGCAGCATCTGTGACAGCTGCATGGTGCGGCCGCTGTCGCCGATCAGAATCGGCTGAATCGGCGTGGTGCTGTCCATCAGTTCAAGGCCGATGGCCTGGGCGCCTTCGCGGAAGCGCTTGATCAATGCATTCAAATGCTCGCGCCGCCAGTGCTCGCTGCGCAGCAATTCCAGGCTTTTCAGGGTGGCGCAGGCCAGCGCCGGTGGCTGGCTAGTGGTGTAGATATAGGGGCGAGCGAACTGCACCAGGGTTTCGATCAGCTCCTCGCTGCCGGCGACAAAGGCACCGGCGGTGCCGAAGGCCTTGCCCAAGGTGCCAACCAGTACCTGCACATCATCTGCGCCCAGACCGAAATGCTCGACAATCCCGCCGCCGGTGGCGCCCAGCGGGCCGAAACCATGGGCATCATCAACCATCACCCAGGCATTGGCGCGACGCGCTTCGGCACAGAGTGCAGGCAAGTCGGCCAGATCGCCGTCCATGCTGAATACGCCGTCGGTGACCACCAAGGTATTGCCAGTAGCTTTGCGCAGGCGATTGGCCAGGCTCACCGTATCGTTGTGTAGATAGCGGGAAAACCGCGCACCGCTGAGCAAGCCGGCGTCCAGCAGGGAGGCATGGTTAAGGCGGTCCTCCAACACACTGTCGCCCTGCCCGACCAACGCAGTGACCGCGCCGAGGTTGGCCATATAGCCGGTAGAAAACAGCAACGCCCGGGGCCGCTCAGTAAACTCGGCGAGCGCTTCTTCTAACTCATGGTGCGGCGTGCTATGGCCAATCACCAGATGCGATGCGCCGCCGCCCACCCCCCACTTTTCCGCGCCGGCGCGCCAGGCTTCGATCACTTGCGGGTGATTAGCCAGGCCGAGGTAGTCGTTGGAACAGAAGGCCAGCAGCTGCCGACCATCGACCTGCACCAACGGCCCTTGCGGCGATTCAAGCATGGGGCGCTGGCGATAGAGGTTGGCGGTGCGGCGCTCGGCGAGGCGAGTGGCAAGATCGAAGCTCATGGCTATCTCGGAGGAGGCATTAACGCCCCACTCCGGATATAGGAGTGAGGCGCGTACAGCAGTCAGACCGCAGCGTTGTAGAACAGCTTGGAGTCGCGCTGCTCGACCAAGGCCTGCTCGATAGCGGCCTGATGCACTTCATCTGCGTGCTCTTCGCGCTCTTCCGGCTTGATGCCGAGGCGGGCAAACAACTCCATATCTTTGTTGGCCTGCGGGTTTGCGGTGGTCAGCAGCTTCTCGCCATAGAAGATCGAGTTGGCGCCGGCGAGGAAGGCTAGAGATTGCATCTGCTCATTCATTGCCTCGCGACCGGCGGACAGGCGCACGTGCGACTGCGGCATCATGATCCGCGCCACGGCGAGCATGCGAATAAAGTCGAACGGGTCAACGTCCTGCTCATCGGCCAGTGGCGTGCCCTTGACCTTCACCAGCATATTGATCGGCACCGACTCCGGATGCTCCGGCAGGTTGGCCAGCTGAATCAGCAGCCCAGCGCGGTCGTCCAGCGACTCGCCCATGCCGAGGATGCCACCGGAGCAGATCTTCATCCCAGAATCACGCACATAGGCCAGAGTTTCCAGGCGCTCGCCGTAGGTACGGGTGGTGATGATGTTGCCGTAGAACTCCGGCGAGGTATCCAGGTTGTGGTTGTAGTAGTCGAGGCCCGCTTCGGCCAGGGCTTGAGTCTGCTCCTTGTCGAGCTTGCCCAGAGTCATGCAGGTTTCCAGGCCCAGGGCCTTCACACCTTCAACCATTTTCAACACGTAAGGCATGTCTTTGGCAGACGGATGCTTCCACGCCGCGCCCATGCAGAAGCGCGTGGAGCCGATAGCCTTGGCCTCAGCGGCGGCCTCCAGCACCTTCTGCACTTCCAGCAGTTTTTCCTTTTCCAGGCCGGTGTTGTAGTGGCCGGACTGCGGGCAGTATTTGCAGTCTTCTGGGCAGGCGCCGGTCTTGATCGAGAGCAAGGTCGAAACCTGCACACGGTTCGCATCAAAATGCGCGCGGTGCACGGTTTGCGCAGCGAACAGCAGGTCGTTGAACGGTTGCTCGAAGAGCGCTTTGACCTCAGGGAGAGTCCAGTCGTGACGCAGATTGGCAGCGGTAGTAGCGCTCATCGGTTATTCCTTGTTATTGGCAGTGGCTTGCTACGCTGAGCAAGCACGACACGGATGTTCGGCATAGTTATGGAAGGCTTATGCGCTGTCAACCTCACTCACCACGCCAGGTTTACAACTGGCTAAAAAACAAACAATCTTGTTTGCTCTGCGATGAAGCTGCAGATGGCACGCTGCCCATCTGCACCAACTGCGAGGCAGAGCTGCCTTGGTTGAGTGGACATTGCCAGGTTTGCGCGCTGCCATTACCCAGCCATGGGTTGGTGTGCGGGGGCTGCCTGAAAAAACCACCGAGTTTTACCAAGGTTGAGGTTCCTTGGCGCTACGCCTTTCCCATCGACAGCCTGATTACTCGCTTCAAGCATCAGGCCAAGTGGCCATTGGGACGTCTGCTCGGCGAGCTTTTGTCACATCACCTGCGCCATGCCTTCGATGACGGCCTGCGTAAACCTGATCTGCTGCTACCCGTGCCGCTGGCGGATAAACGTCAGCGTCAGCGTGGTTTCAACCAGGCCTCCCTACTGGGTGAATGGTTAAGCCCCCCACTGCAACTGCCGCTACAAAAAGACTGGTTGCAGCGGGTCATCGACACCCCGGCGCAACAGCAACTGGATGCAGCCACGCGCAAACGCAACCTGCGCAAGGCCTTCGCTCTGGCGCCGGGTAGCCAAGTCAGTGGTCTGCATGTGGCGCTGGTCGATGATGTGCTAACCACCGGCGCCACCGCCGAGAGCCTGGCGCATCTACTAAAGAAAGCCGGTGCGGCGCGAGTCGATGTGTATTGCCTGGCGCGCACGCCAAAGCCGGGGGATTGAGCGCTGCCGGCCATTGTCGGCGATAGAAGGGTTACACTTTGCGGCCAACTCACCGGAGTAGCCCATGTCCCATCCATTTGCCGCACTCACACCCGACCTGGTGCTGGATGCCGTGGAGAGCATCGGCTACCTCAGCGACGCCCGCGTACTGGCGCTGAACAGTTATGAAAACCGCGTCTACCAGGTGGGCATCGAAGACGAAACGCCACTGATCGCCAAGTTCTATCGCCCAGACCGCTGGACCGATGCAGCGATTCGCGAGGAACACAGCTTCACCTTCGAGCTGGCCGAGTGCGAGGTGCCGGTGGTTGCGCCACTGGTGCGCGATGGCGAAACCTTATTTGAATACTCCGGCTTTCGCTTTGCGCTATTTCCGCGTCGCGGCGGCCGCGCACCGGAGCCAGGTAACCTCGACCAACTTTACCGCCTCGGCCAACTGCTCGGCCGCCTGCACGCGGTCGGCTCACTCAAACCATTTGCCCACCGTGAAGCTTTGCAGGTGAGCAACTTCGGCCATGAATCGCTGGCAACGCTGCTGGATGGCAACTTTATTCCACGCAGCCTGCTGCCGGCTTACGAGTCGGTCGCGCGCGATTTGCTCAAGCGTCTGGATGTACTGTTCGCCGCCAACCCGGTGCAGGCGATACGCCTGCACGGCGACTGCCACCCGGGCAACCTGCTGTGCCGTGACGAGACCTTCCACATGGTCGACCTCGACGACTGTCGCATGGGGCCGGCGGTACAGGATTTATGGATGATGCTGGCTGGCGAACGTCATGAGCGCCTCGGCCAGCTCTCAGAGTTGATGGATGGCTATCAGGAGTTTCACGATTTCAATCAGCGCGAACTGCCGCTGATTGAGGGGCTGCGCGCACTGCGCCTGATGCACTACAGCGCCTGGCTGGCACGGCGCTGGGACGACCCAGCCTTCCCGATGAGCTTCCCCTGGTTCGGCAGCGAGCGTTACTGGGGCGATCAGATCCTGATTCTGCGTGAGCAGCTGTCGGCGCTGGATGAAGAGCCGCTAAAGCTGTTTTGACGTCCACTGCATAGCCCGGGTGCAATCCGGGCTAGGCCTGACCACTACAGTTAGCCCTGCAGCTGTAACGTCTTTGTTACAGCCAAGTAGCCTGGAACGCCGAAGAAAATCCTGCCCGTCCAGACAAGCCCGCACTGCGCCGACTAGAATCGCAAACCTCTAGTTAGCAGCCTAAGCAAGGACCCTGCATGGCCACCGCCAACCCGCGTCGCGGGTACATACTCGGCCTGACCGCCTACATCATCTGGGGTCTTTTCCCGCTCTACTTCAAAGCCATGCAAAGCGTTCCGGCGGTGGAGATCATCGTGCATCGGGCACTCTGGTCGGCCGTGTTCGGGGCCTTGCTGCTGATGGCCTGGAAGCACCCCGGCTGGCTGCGTGAGCTGCGGGACAATCCCAAGCGCTTCGCCGTTTTGGGCCTTAGCGGCATGCTGATCGCCAGCAACTGGCTGGTGTATGTATGGGCGGTAAATAACGGTCGCATGCTCGAAGCCAGCTTGGGTTATTACATCAATCCGCTGATCAATGTGCTGCTGGGCATGCTGATTCTCGGCGAGCGCTTACGTCGACTGCAGTGGCTGGCCGTGACCTTGGCCGCACTAGGGGTGCTGCAACAGCTGTGGCAGGTTGGCAGCATTCCTTGGGTATCACTGGTGCTGGCGCTGACTTTTGGCTTCTACGGATTGATTCGCAAACAGGCTCCGGTGGCAGCCCTGCCCGGGTTAGTAGTGGAAACCTGGCTGTTACTACCTGTGGCCATCGGCTGGTTACTCCTCAACCCGGCAGCGATGAGCACTCAAGCCGATTTCTGGAACACGCCAGAGGCCCTCTGGCTGATAGCAGCAGGCCCAATCACCCTGGTGCCACTGGTGTGCTTCAATGCTGCGGCACGGCACCTGCCCTACACCACCCTAGGCTTTCTGCAGTACCTGGCGCCAACCCTGGTGCTGCTGCAGGCGATCTTCCTGTTCGGCGAACACTTCGACCCGAGCAAGTTGCTGGCCTTTATCTGCATCTGGGCCGGCCTGGCGATCTATAGCGTGGATGCCTGGCTGACGCTACGTAAACGCCAACCTGGTTAAAAAACAGACAACTGGCTGCAGCTTACAGCGCGCCTGGGCTGCAGCCAGTTGCCCCCGGCTTATCCACAGAAGCATCCCCGACCTTTGTGCACAACCAGTTGCTAAGCGCTTAAAAAATAAGCACTTAGCAAAAAGCCCCGGGGCACTAAGCAGTGCTCCGGGGCTCCTCATGCTACTCACAGAGTTATCCACATCGATCGTGGATAAGCAGTGGCTCTAGCAGGCTGTTGAAGCGTAGGCGAGGCAGGCAAGACAAGGCAAAAACTGGCGAGGAAGCGGAGTTTGCTGGTGTAAATGAGCATTCCGAGCCTGTTTTTAACGCCGTATTGCCAACGCAGGTAGCCTTCAACGGCCTGCTAGTCTTCAGCCTGCAACTTCAGCTCAACCATCAGATCATCAGCCAGGGTTTCCAGGTGCGTCTGCAACTGCTCTAGGCTCAGGCTCTGCGGCACGCCCAATAACGCCTGGGCCTGGAATAGCAGTTCACCACTCATGGGCGCCGGCACCACCTCGGTGCTCAAGCGTTCCAGGTTGACGCCATGGCTGCTAAGCAGGCGGGTGATATCGCGCACGATACCTGGCCGATCATTGCCCACCAGTTCCAGGCGAATCGCCTGCCAAACGCTTGCCGGCTCAATCCCTCCTGCGGCGACTTGCACTCGAATGCCCTGCCCCTGCAACGCCTCCAGCGCCGCAACCAAACCGGAGTGCGCATCCAGTGGCACATCGACCCGCAGAATCCCGGCGAACTGCCCGGCCATGCGTGACATACGGCTTTCTAGCCAGTTGCCGCCGTGCTCACTGATGCACTGGGCGATACGCTCGACCAGCCCTGGCTGATCCTGGGCAATAACCGTCAATACCAGATGATCCATAAACAGCTCCTTATACGAGGCTTATTTGAGCGCCAGCCAATAGGTATAAAACACCTCATCACGCACATAACCCAGGCGTTCGTAGAGGGATTGTCCTGGCAGATTGCTCTTTGCCGTCTCCAACTGCAAACCGCAGGCGCCCGCGGCTTCGGCATGAGCACGGACCGCATTCATCAGCGCTTCGCCAACGCCTTGGCGGCGTGCCTGTTCGCTGACATACAGATCACTCAGCAACCAAGCTGGCTGCAGCGCCAGCGAGGAGAAAAACGCATAGAGCTGAACAAAGCCCAATGCCGCCCCCCGCTCATCACGAGCCAACAAGATGGTCGAATCACTGCTGTGCAGACGCGCGGCGAGAAAGGCCCGCACCTGCGCCTGAGGTTTAGCCACCTCATAGAAGCGCAGATACGCGCCAAACAGCTCGGCCAGCTCGTCCAGATCTGCTGCTGTGGCTGCCAGTATATGCATGGTGGTCACACTCCTAGACGGTGGGGCTGCAGTATAGGCAGGCATGCCAAGGCAAGCAGAGCGAGAAACTCGCGCAATAAACTGTGTACTGTTTTTTAACTTTTATGAAACAATATTCAAAGCTTACCGCGACAATACGCCACACACAGTGACTGCAAAGCACTTCTTGGTCGCAGAGCGACGCGCACCCACTGATTTTCCCCGGATCTTGATGTAGTATGCCGCGCCTCGGACTACATGACGTATTTCCCATGTCCGACGCGGCTATTGAGTAGAGCTGAGCAGAGTGAGGCAAGTGATGACTGAACGCGTTCAAGTAGGCAGCCTGCAGGTTGCCAAAGTGCTGTTCGACTTCGTGAATAACGAAGCCATCCCCGGTACCGGCATTGCTGCCGAAACGTTCTGGGCGGGTGCCGAAGCGGTCATCAATGACCTGGCCCCGAAAAATCGTGCGCTGCTCGCCAAACGCGATGCGATTCAGGCGCAGATTGACGGCTGGCATCAAGCCCGCGCTGGCCAAGCGCATGACGCAGCAGCTTATAAAGCCTTCCTTCAGGAAATCGGCTACCTGCTACCCGAGCCAGCTGACTTCCAGGCCACCACGCAGAACGTCGACGAAGAAATCGCCCGTCTGGCTGGCCCGCAGTTGGTTGTGCCGGTGATGAACGCGCGCTTTGCCCTCAACGCCTCCAACGCACGCTGGGGCTCGCTGTACGATGCCCTGTACGGCACTGACGTGATCAGCGAAGAAGGCGGCGCCGAGAAAGGCCGCGGCTACAACAAGGTTCGTGGTGACAAGGTAATCGCCTTCGCCCGCGCCTTCCTCGACGATGCCGCGCCGCTGGCTGCGGGCTCGCACGTCGATTCCACCGGTTACCGCATCGAAGCCGGCAAGCTGGTTGTCAGCCTCAAAGGCGGCAGCAACAGCGGCCTGCGTGACGACGCGCAACTGGTTGGCTTCCAGGGCGCAAGCGATGCGCCAATCGCCGTACTGCTCAAGCACAACGGCCTGCATTTCGAAATCCAGATCGACGCCAGCACCCCAGTCGGCCAGACCGACGCGGCCGGCGTTAAAGACGTGCTGATGGAAGCTGCGCTGACCACCATCATGGACTGCGAAGACTCCGTAGCCGCCGTCGATGCCGACGACAAAGTGGTGATCTACAAGAACTGGCTCGGCCTGATGAAGGGCGACCTGGCGGAAGAAGTGGTCAAGGGCGGCCAGACCTTCACCCGCACCATGAACCCGGATCGCGTCTACACCAAGACCGATGGTAGTGAGCTGACCCTGCACGGTCGCAGCCTGCTGTTCGTGCGTAACGTCGGCCACCTGATGACCAACCCGGCGATCCTCGATGCCCAAGGCAACGAAGTTCCGGAAGGCATTCAGGACGCGCTGTTCACCAGCCTGATCGCCGTGCACAATCTGAATGGCAACACCAGCCGCAAGAACACCCGCACCGGTTCGGTGTACATCGTTAAACCGAAGATGCACGGTCCGGAAGAAGTCGCTTTCACCACCGAAATCTTCGGTCGCGTTGAAGACGTCCTGGGCCTGACTCGCAACACCCTGAAAGTCGGCATCATGGACGAAGAGCGCCGCACCACCGTCAACCTCAAGGCGTGTATCAAAGCAGCCAGCGAGCGCGTGGTGTTCATCAACACCGGCTTCCTCGACCGCACCGGTGACGAAATCCACACTTCCATGGAAGCCGGCGCCGTGGTGCGCAAAGCCGCCATGAAAGCCGAGAAGTGGATCAGCGCTTACGAGAACTGGAACGTCGACATCGGCCTGGCCACCGGCCTGCAAGGTCGCGCGCAAATCGGTAAAGGCATGTGGGCCATGCCCGACCTGATGGCTGGCATGTTGGAGCAGAAGATCGCTCACCCACTGGCCGGTGCCAACACCGCCTGGGTACCGTCGCCAACCGCCGCCGCGCTGCACGCGCTGCACTATCACAAGGTCGACGTGTTCGCCCGTCAGGCCGAACTGACCAAGCGTGAGCGCGCGTCCATCGACGACATCCTGAGCATCCCGCTGGCCAAGGATACCAACTGGTCGGCTGACGAGATCCAGAACGAACTGGACAACAACTCGCAGGGTATCCTCGGTTATGTAGTGCGCTGGATCGACCAAGGCGTCGGCTGCTCCAAGGTGCCGGATATCAATGACGTCGGCCTGATGGAAGACCGCGCCACCCTGCGTATCTCCAGCCAGCTGTTGGCCAACTGGCTGCGTCATGGCATCGCCACTGAAGAGCAGATCGTGGCCAGCCTCAAGCGCATGGCACCGGTGGTTGATCGTCAGAACGCGGCTGACCCGCTGTACCGTCCGCTGGCACCGAACTTCGACAGCAACATCGCCTTCCAGGCCGCCCTGGAACTGGTGGTCGAAGGCGCCAAGCAGCCGAACGGCTACACCGAGCCGGTCCTGCACCGCCGCCGCCGCGAGTTCAAAGCCGCCAACGGCCTGTAACCCGCAGCTGTAGCCACATAAAAACCGCCCTTCGGGGCGGTTTTTTATTGCGCACAAGTACCCAAAAACTGGCCATTTCAGGCGGCGCCTGCCGTCTAGACTTACGTCCAATGGCTCGTGCGACAGCAAAGGCCGATCATGCGTATATAGCCAACCCCCGAGGCCGCCCATGAGCAGCGCAGACGCAATCGCACAGGCAGGCAAGACGGCGGTGCTGCAGAACATCCATGGCACCATGGCCTTTCTGCAGAAATTCCCGCCGTTCAATCAGATGGATGCCGCTCACTTGGCGTATCTGGTGGAGAACTGTCAGCTGCGTTTTTATGGCGAAGGTGAAACCATCATCAAGCCAACCGACGGCCCGGTTGAGCACTTCTACATCGTCAAACAGGGCCGCGTGCATGGCGAACGCCCACATTCGGCGCGGCGCGGTACGGAAACCACCTTCGAGATCACCACTGGCGAATGCTTCCCGCTGGCCGCGTTGATTGGCGAGCGCGCGACCCGCACCGAACACCTAGCCGCCGAAGACACCTTCTGCCTGCTGCTGAACAAGCCGGCCTTTATCAAGCTGTTCTCGCTGTCCAACCCGCTGCGCGACTTTGCTCTGCGCGGGGTCAGCAGCCTGCTCGATCAGGTCAACCAGCAGGTGCAGATGCGCGCGGTGGAAACCCTCGGCGCGCAATATTCCCTCGACACCCGCCTCGGCCAACTGGCCATGCGCACCCCGATCAGCTGCGCCCCGGACATGCCGCTGCGCGATGCGGTCAAACTGATGCACGAGCAGCAGGTCGGCAGCATCGTGATCGTTGATCCCAAACTGAAACCACTGGGCATTTTCACCCTGCGCGACCTGCGCCGCGTGGTGGCCGATGGCGTCGACCTGACCCAGCCCATCGACCGCCTGATGACCCAATCACCCTTCCATCTGCCGCCAGATGCCAGCGCCTTCGATGCGGCGATGGCCATGACCGAGCGGCATATCGCCCATGTGTGCCTGGTTGAGCATGGCCAACTGTGCGGGGTGATTTCCGAGCGTGATCTGTTCAGCCTGCAGCGGGTCGATCTGGTCCATCTGGCGCGCACCATTCGCCACGCCGGACGGGTGGAAACCCTGGCAGCGCTGCGCAGCGATGTCCGCCAACTGGTCGACAGCATGCTCGCCCACGGCGCCAGCTCGACGCAGATCACCCAGCTGATCACCCTGCTCAACGACCACACCGTCTGCCGGGTGATCGAACTGACCCTGGAAGACCTCGGTGACCCTGGCGTGCGATTCACCTGGCTGGTGTTCGGCAGCGAGGGCCGCAGCGAGCAAACCCTGTACACCGACCAGGACAACGGCATCCTCTTCGAAGCCGCCGACGCAGCTGAGGCCGCCGCCATTCGCGGCCGCTTGCTGCCGTTGGCGCATGAGATCAACCTGCGCCTGGCGCAGTGCGACTTTACCCTGTGCAAGGGCAACATCATGGCCGGCAACCCCGAGCTGTGCCTGTCGCGCCAGGAATGGTCACGGCGCTTCAGCAGCTTTGTGCAGGAGGCCACCCCGGAGAATCTGCTGGCTTCGAGCATCTACTTCGATCTGCGTGCGGTATGGGGCGAGCCACAGGGTTGCGAGCAACTGCGCCAAGGCCTGCTCCAGCAGGTAGCCGGCAATAGCCTGTTCCAGCGCATGCTGGCAGAAAACGCCCTGCGCCAGCGCCCACCGGTTGGGGTATTTCGCGATTTCGTAGTGGCGCGCAAAGGCGCCGAGAAGGACACCCTGGACCTCAAGGTGCAGGGCCTGACACCCTTTGTCGACGGCGCCCGCCTGCTGGCCCTGGCCCATGGCGTAACCGCCGTTGGCACCCTGGAACGGCTGCGCGCGCTGATCAAGCTGGAGGTCATCGACGCCCAGGATGGCGCGGCCTACGAGGAGGCCTATCACTACATTCAACAGGCGCGAATGCAGCAGCACCAACTGCAAGCGCGCGATGGCCTGCCCTACTCCAACCGGGTCGACCCCGATAATCTCAACCACCTCGACCGACGCATCCTGCGCGAGTCCTTCCGCCAGGCGCAACGGCTGCAAAGCAGCCTGGCCGTGAGGTACCAACTATGAGCAAGTTCACCTGGTTTAGCGGGCGTGGCCCGGCGCTGACCCAACTGCAGCTGGAGCGGCGTAGCAAGCTGGCCGAGCCCTGCGCCTTCAACGAACGCTCACTGCAGCAGCAGCGCTTCGTTATCCTCGACCTGGAAACCAGCGGGCTGAATATGCGCCGTGACCAGGTACTGTCGATCGGCGCGGTGGTAATCGACAACGGCGCCATCGACCTTAGCCAGCAGTTCGAATGCACCCTGCAGCGCCTGAATCATCAGGCCAGCGCCAGCACGCTGATCCATGGCATCGCGCCCAACGAAATCGCCAATGGCGAGGACCCAATCGAGGCGCTGCTGAGCTTTATGGAGTTTGTCGGCGACAGTACGCTGCTGGCTTTCCACGCCGAGTTCGACCAGCGCATGCTCGCCCGCGCCCTCAAGCAGAGCCTGAGCTACCGCTTACGCCATGCGTTCTTCGATGTCGCCGAGATCGCACCGCTGGTCTGCCCCAAAGCCAACCTGCCCCACGCCGGACTGGACGACTGGACCGCGCATTTCGGCCTGCAAGTACAGCAGCGTCACCATGCCAGCGCCGACGCCTTGGTCACCGCCGAACTCGCGCTGATTCTATTTTGCAAGGCGCGCCAGCAGCACCTCGACAACCTGCCAGCGCTATTACAACAGCTCAATAGTCGCCGCCGTCAGCGGGCACATTCGATGTAAGGGCAGCGCCCTACAGATCGCGCATCAGCAGGCCATATTCCAGCTGCACCTCAGGCGGCACCGGCAGGTACAGCACATGGCCGTCACCCGGCGCTACGGTTGCGGCCTGGCCCTGGCGGCTCTCCAGCTGTTCGAGGCCAAAACGCAGATTGCCCTGGGGCGTCATCAACTCCAGGCCATCGCCGATGGCAAAGCGGTTCTTTACCCGTACCTCGGCCAGCTCACCACGGCGTTCGCCGGTCAGTTCACCAACAAATTGCTGCTGTTCGGAGACCGAGCTGCCGCGCTCGTAGTTCTGATATTCATCGTGCACATGGCGGCGCAAAAAGCCCTCGGTGTAGCCGCGATGAGCGAGGGACTCCAGGGTATTCATCAGGGATTTGTCGAAAGGTTTGCCGGCCACTGCATCATCAATGGCCTTGCGATACACCTGAGCAGTGCGCGCCACGTAGTAGTGGGATTTGGTGCGCCCCTCGATCTTCAGCGAATGCACGCCCATCTGCACCAGGCGCTCGACATGCTGCACCGCGCGCAAGTCCTTGGAGTTCATGATGTAGGTGCCGTGCTCATCCTCAAAGGCCGCCATCTGTTCGCCTGGGCGGCTGGCATCTTCCAGCAGAAACAGCTGCTCGGTAGGGGCGCCGACGCCCAAGGTCGGTTCGACAAGCTGCACCACCTCGCCCAGCTCGTTCTCGCCGGCCGGAGTGGCCTGGTATTGCCAGCGACAGGCATTGGTGCAACTGCCCTGGTTGGGGTCGCGCTTGTTGATATAACCCGACAGCAGGCAGCGCCCGGAGTAGGCCATGCACAACGCGCCATGGACGAAGACTTCCAGCTGCATGCCCGGCACTTCGCTACGAATCTCGGCGATTTCTTCCAGCGACAGCTCGCGCGACAGAATCACCCGGCTCAAGCCCTGCTGCTTCCAGAACTTCACACTGGCCCAGTTCACCGCATTGGCCTGCACGGATAGATGAATCGGCATCTGCGGGAAATGTTCACGCACCAGCATGATCAGCCCAGGGTCGGACATGATCAGCGCATCCGGGCCCATCAGCACCACCGGCAACAGATCGCGAAGAAAGGTTTTCAGCTTGGCGTTATGCGGCGCGATATTCACCACCACATAGAACTGCTTGCCCTGGGCGTGCGCCTCGCGGATGCCCGCCTCCAGATTGGCGTGGTCGAACTCGTTGTTGCGCACCCGCAGGCTGTAACGCGGCTGCCCGGCGTACACCGCATCCGCACCATAGGCGAAGGCGTAACGCATGTTCTTCAGGGTGCCCGCTGGGGACAACAGTTCAGGATAAGCAGGGTGAGTGACCATAAACCGCGGGCTCGGAAAACCAAGGGGCTCGCGATTTTAGTGAGTCAGACAGAGAGCGGCATTGATCTGCGTCTATAGCACCGCTTCAAACGCCATGCGCAGGCTAACACCGAGGACAGTACAAATAACCCAAACGCCCGAGCTTGTGCTCAGGCGTAGATAGATGATTAAGAACAGGCACGCCGGTAAAGCATACCTTCGCGGTCAATGCGCTTCATCTGCTCCAGCAGTGGCTTCTTCTGCGCATCCAGTGGTAGCAGCTCTGCGGTGTTGCAGTTGAGTAAATGTGGCTGATGACTGACCCGATCGACATGCTGCTTTTCAAAGCGGTACAGGTTGAAGGCAACCACGTCGTTACCTGCAGCCCCCTGACGTAACAGGCTTTTGCTGTCGAGCACGGTGAAGGCGGTGGTCATCGGCCAGTAGTAGGTCCAGGGGCGCCAGAACACTTCACCAGTTTCACTGGCTACGACCACAGACTCTGCCGGCTGACGCTGTAGCTGGAACTCAAACCAGGAGTACTCGTAGTAAATCTGATAAGCCAGCATGCCCAAACCGCCGCACGCGGGAATGATCCACTTCGGCAAACGGTTGCCCGTCAACTTGCGCAACAGCATGGCAATACCAGCCGCACCCAACCCCGCAACCACGATGGCAAGTATTGTCCAAAGCATTAACTCACTCCTGAAATAAAAAACTGCCTGGAGCAGTTTTTAACGTTGCGCAGCGACGGCCCGCTGGGTGGTCGCCATGGATGGCGGAAATAAAACGGGCCTCCCAAGGAGGCCCGCTAATAAGACCCTGACGCAAGTAACGCGCAGTCAGGCCCGATTATGCTTAGTGGCTAATAGCACCGCCAGCACCTTTCGGAGTACGTACGCTTTCTACCAGGTCCTGAATTTCCTGCGGCGGAGCCTCAGTAGACAGGGACACGGCATAGGCTACGGCGAAGTTGATCACTGCACCCACAGTACCGATGGACAGCGGCGAGATGCCGAGCATCCAGTTATCCGGCGTGTTGGCGAAGGTCGCAGTGCCTGGAATGAAGAACCAGCCCAGGTACAGGAAGATGTAAACCACAGTGAACACCAGGCCTACCAGCATGCCGGCGATGGCGCCTTTGTTGTTTACCCGCTTGGAGAAGATACCCATCATCAGCGCCGGGAACAGCGTGGCCGCGGCGATACCGAAGGCCAATGCCACCACCTGCGCCGCAAAGCCTGGCGGGTTAAGCCCCAGATAGGTGGCCAACAGAATCGCGACCCCCATGGAGATCCGCGCGGCGAGCATTTCGTTCTTCTCACTGATCTTCGGATTGATCATGTTCTTGATCAAGTCATGACTCACTGCCGAAGAGATTGCTAGCAACAGACCGGCTGCCGTCGACAATGCTGCAGCAATCGCACCCGCTGCAATCAAACCGATCACCCAACCTGGCAGGTTGGCAATTTCAGGGTTGGCCAATACCAGGATGTCGTTGTTAACGGTCAACTCGTTGCCTTTCCAACCGCGAGCTTCTGCAGCTGGGGTAAAGGCAGGCGCTGCATCGTTGTACATCTGGACGCGACCGTCGCTGTTCTTGTCTTCCCACTTGATCAAACCGGTGGTTTCCCACGTTTTGATCCACTCAGGACGCTCTGCATAGTTCATTGCTTGAGCGGTCGGACCTTCTGGGTAGATGGTATTGACCAGGTTCAAACGGGCCATGGAACCCACTGCAGGCGCGGTGAGATACAGCAAGGCGATGAAGATCAGGGTCCAGCCGGCAGACCAACGTGCGTCAGCCACTTTCGGTACGGTGAAGAAGCGAATGATTACGTGCGGCAGACCAGCAGTACCGATCATCAGCGACAGAGTAAACAGCACCATGTTCAGCTTGTTACTGACATCAGCTGTGTAGTCGGTAAAGCCCAGCTCACGTACAACTTCATTGAGCTTCTGCAGCAGCGGAAGACCTGACTCGACATGGTCGCCGAACATACCGAACATCGGAATCGGGTTGCCTGTCAGCTGCAAGGAGATGAAGACCGCAGGGATGGTGTAAGCAATGATCAGCACAACGTACTGAGCCACCTGGGTGTAGGTGATGCCTTTCATGCCGCCGAATACGGCATAGATGAACACCACGCCAGCCGCGATCCAGATACCGGTGGAGTTCTCTACTTCGAGGAAGCGCGAGAATGCCACACCAGCACCGGCCATCTGGCCGATTACATAGGTCACGCAGATGATGATCAGGCAGACCACTGCAGCCAGACGAGCACCATTGCTGTAGAAACGGTCACCGATGAAATCCGGCACAGTGAACTTGCCGAACTTACGCAGGTAAGGCGCCAGCAGCATGGCCAGCAGCACATAGCCGCCAGTCCAACCCATCAGGAAGGTTGAGTTGGCATAACCACCGGCAGCGAGCAGGCCCGCCATGGAGATGAAGGAAGCCGCAGACATCCAGTCAGCCGCAGTGGCCATACCGTTAGTAACGGGGTGTACACCACCGCCGGCGACGTAGAACTCTTTGGTCGAGCCGGCACGGGCCCAAAAGGCGATGCCGAAGTAGAGCGCGAAGGAGGCGCCCACAAACAGCATGTTGATTACAAACTGGCTCATGGGTTATTCCTCGACACCGAATTGTTTATCGAGTTTGTTCATTCTCCACGCGTAGAAGAAAATGATCCCGACAAAGGTGATGATCGAACCTTGCTGGGCGAACCAGAATCCAAGGTCGGCACCGCCAACAGGGATACCTGCCAGCAGAGGTCGAAGAAGTATGGCGAAACCGTAAGACACTAATGCCCAGACAACCAGGCACCAGGTGATCAGCCGGACATTCGCTTTCCAGTACGCAGCAGCGTTAGCTTTATCAGAAGTCATAAACTCCTCCGGTTATTGTTATTCTCATGCACCTTCAAGCTAGCAGCAGGTCACTAGGTCCGACAGATAGACATTGGTATTAGCAGCCTTAAAACACCCCGAAAACCAATGTTTATCTATCAATAACAGCTAGTTAGCATGAAACCGAACAAAGCTAACGCCGGCCATAGAACGGCATCGCAGCTGCGACCCGCCAAACGCCCTCGAAAAACACCTGTACGGCGACTCTTAAGCCCGCCTTTATCCAGAGCGCGCAAGCACTTCGCCAACCACCGCAGGCTTGCCCGTTGCGCGCTTACCCTGCTGACATGCCGCAGAGGCAAACAAGCGGGCAATCCGCCGCGCCAACAAGTGCCCGGCGCGCGACTCTTCGCGCAAGCCGACATGCCCGCTCATCGCGCATACCACAGACGAAAGAAGCCAAACGCCAACAGCAGCCCCACCTGGCCCAGCGCTGTGCACAGGCTGAGGAAGGACTGTACCGAGCGGTTCTGTGCGGCGTTGGCCAGGCCAGTCAAGCTCTCCCAGAACGCCTCCGGCAACAGCACCAGGCTCATCTGCGCCAGGGGTTGGCCGGTCAGCTGCAGGCCTTTGATCAGGTCAAACTGGCCACAGAACATCAGGCCCAGCAGCACCATAAAGGCCACCGCCAAACCCAGGGCGAAACAAGCAGAGAACTGCATAAATAAACGCATCATGTTCAACTCCCAAGCGGGTAAAAAAGCGGCGCAGGCTTGGCCCGCGCCGCTATTCGTCAAAGGTCGCTGGCCTGGCTGGCCAATGGCAGGCGACCGACGCCGTACCAGTCGAGTTTGCGGGTCAGCACCATCACTCCGGCGAGCACACCGAACACCAGCACCGAGCCCATCAGTAGTGCGTAATCCTCGGCCCCAAGCAGGCCGAATAACATGCCGTAAAGCAGCGCCAGCAGAGCGCCGAAACCTGCCCCGCGCAGGGCGCTGTGCAGCACATAACTGACGTAGAAACCAATCAGCAGCACACAGGCGGTAGCCGCAATGCCATAGGCCAGGGCAAAGCTCAGGTGCTCGGACAGCGACAGCAGCAGCAGGTAGAACAGCGCCAGCGACATGCCCACCAGGGCGTATTGCACCGGGTGCACGGCCATACGTTTGAGCACTTCAAAGAGGAAGAACACGGCGAAGGTCAGGCCGATAAACAGCAGCGCATATTTGATCGCACGCTCGGTCTTCAGGTACTGGTCCACCGGGTCGACAAAGCTCACTCCGAAGTTGCGTGCCGTCAGCGCATTGCAGCTATCGCCCCGCACACAATCAGCCAGCGCTTCCTCCAGATTGGTGGCGAAGAAGCTGGTCTGCCACTGCGCCTTGAAACCCTTGTCAGACACATCACGACTGCTCGGCAGGTATTCACCGACAAAACTTGGATGCGGCCAGGTGGACGTCAGCTCAACACGGCTATCACGGCCCACCGGGGTGATGCTCAGCTGCTCGGTGCCCTGCAGTTTCAGGTCGAAGGCAAACTCCAGAGTTTGCCCGCCCTGACTATCCAACACCGGCAGCGGCGCATGCACACCGGCACCGAAACGCTCCTCGGCGCTGCCTGGAGCGAAGCTCAGGTTGCTGCCGTTGAAGCGCAGCTGCAGGTCATTGCTGATACCGCGGATGTCGCTGATACCGACCGAGAGAAACGGCCGATCAAACTGATACAGGCCCAGATCATCGCCCAGCCCCAGACGGGCCGGCAGCTTGAATGCGCCACTGATCTGGTTGTCGCTGCGGTACAGCAGCGCCTTGTAGATGCCGCGTGAACGTTCCTCGGTGCTGACCTGGCCATTGAGCACAAAGCGCTCCGGCAGGAAGTACAGCCGACCACGACTCTTCTGCTCTTCCAGGTAGCGCTCGCCGGTTTTGGCGTGGGTTTTCCACTGGTTCCAGACCTTGGTGTAAGGCATTACCAGAATCGGCCCGGTGAGCTGCTGACGGTAGCTGGAACTGCGCGCGATGTCCTGCAGCACCTCGGCACGCTGATACTGCCGCTCGTCCACTAGCCCGTCGATCATCGACAGCGGGACCAGCAATAACAAAATCAGCAGGGCAATAGCGCCCAGCTTGAAACCCAGAATGCGGCTCATGGTGCAACTCTCCGATACGGTTTAGGTAGGCAGAGTCTGGGCGGCGCAGGTGGTGGCTTTATGGAGGGCAGATGGAGAGTGTGTGGAGATCAATCCACAGAAAGCACCCGTGATTGAGCACTCACAGCAGCGCGACCGTTCGTCAACTCCACTGGAAGCCAGAGTTTTCTGCACTAAAGTGCTAACTCACTTATTGCTCACAAGGCGACCGGTAAGCGGCTTCACCAAGATTTATCCAATCTGAAAAGGGACTGTCATGAATAAGCGCCAATGGATTTGCGCGGCCAGCGCACTATTAATGCTCGGTAGCAGCAACGTTTTCGCCCACGGCTATATCAAACAACCTGAAGCACGTGGCTATCTGTGCAAGCTCGGTGAAAACAGCCAATGCGGCGCAGTGCAATGGGAACCGCAAAGCCTGGAAGGCTACTCCGGCTTCCCACAAAACGGCCCCGCCGATGGCCAGATCGCCAGTGCCGGCCTGGCGCAATTCTCCCCCCTCAATGAACAGACCGTCAGCCGTTGGGCCAAGCGCCCAATCACTGCTGGCCCAACGAACTTCACCTGGCGTTTTACCGCCAACCACTCCACACGCAACTGGCGCTACTACATCACCCGCCCCGACTGGTTGGCCAATCAGCCGTTAAACCGCGCAGCATTTGAGCTGGTACCGTTCTGCGTGGTCGATGGTGGCATGCAACAGCCGCCACAGGAGGTCACCCATAACTGCGATGTACCGCCGCGCGAGGGCTACCAGGTGATCCTCGGGGTGTGGGAAGTGGGCGACACGCCGATGAGTTTCTACAACGTGATGGATGTGATGTTCGGTGATGTCACCACCCCGCCCGATCCGTCCGTCTGGCAAGCCAAGGGCATGCTCTACCCCTCGGTAGATCTGCAAGTCGGTGACCAGGCAATGACCCGAGTCTTCGATGCCAGCGGCGAACGCAATGACTTGCAGACGCGACTGCAAGTTGAAACCAGCGAGCAGGGCCAACGCAACCAGTGGACCTACCTGCTGGCCAGCCGGATCAACCAGCAACAGAGCCAACTCAAGGCTGGCCAGCGCGGCAGCGACGGCGCAATCCAGCCGGTATACGGCCAGAACAGCCTGTTCGCCCGCGCCGACAGTGGCATCCAGCGCATTGAGGTGCAGATCGACAAAGCCACGGCGCCGAACCACGATCTGCTGGTCGATGGCCTGCAGCCCAGCTATAGCATCCGTAACGGTCAGCTGCGCCTCGAATTCAACGTCACCGCCGTCGGCGCGCTGCAGATCAGCAGCTACGTCTACGACCACGGCGGCAATGCCAAAGGCTTTGCCGCTACCGAACTGGACAACAACAGCCAGCCCTTGAACATCAATGTCGAGAGCCCTGTGCCTGGTCATCACCAACTGGTTGTCAGTGGCAAGGTCGCCGGCAGCGAGCAGGTACTGCAGAAAACCTTCGATATGATGTTTGTCGCAGATGACGGTAGCGCCAGCTACGACTTCACCTTCCCAGACGGCCTGCGCAGTTACACAGCCGGCACCCGGGTGCTGCAACCCAAGACGGGACAGCTGTATCAGTGTCGTCCCTTTCCGCAGAGTGGCTATTGCACGCAATGGTCAGCCGCCTCGACCCAGTTCGAGCCCGGCATCGGTAGCCATTGGCAAGACGCCTGGATAGCCGACTGAGATAAGCGCCGCGCCCGCCGAGCTGTTTGGCCGGCGCGGACACCCCATCCCCCTGAACACACGTACGATACAGGCGCATGCACTGCGCCTTGGCGTATGTCTTTGTGGAGCCGCAGGTATGCCCAGGCACTGACGTATAGGCACTCACCCCCGCGTTGCGCGCAACACAACACTGACCCCGAGCCGGTATAGCGGCGCCCGGAGGCAGCTACCAAACGGTGCGCTTCACTACCCTTCTCGACAGCTGAATGGGCGGCACGCTATCGATTTAAATATTTGATTTTATTGATTATTTTTAATTAAAAAGCGACGAATGGCCTTGGCTTTTCAACACAGTCTCCTAGGGTTTTGGCAGCTGCACTACGCGGCACACAATTGGGAGATAACCATGCAAGGATTCCAACGCACCACTGCCTTACTGCTGTTGCTCAGCGCAGGTTGGGCCTACGCCCAGGCCGACGAAAAACCCAGCTTCTCGGCCCAGGCGCAGATCGCCGTCGATGATCAGCAGTCACCGCGCTACATCATCAAATACAAGGAGCTGACGCCCTCGCCGATGAGCCAGGCCAACCAGCCGCAACCTCTAAGTGCAGGCAAGTTCGAAAGCCTCGCCGCGCAGCGCCTGCTCAGCCAGGTGCAGGTACAACCGCTGATGCACTTGGACAGCCAGGCCGCAAGCGTGGCGTACCTGAGTCCGACGCAACTCAAACAACTGCAAGCAAACCCGGCAGTCGACTATATCGAGCTCGACCCACGCCGCTACCTGATGGCCGAACAGGTGCCCTATGGCATCCCGATGGTGCAGGCCGACCTGCTACCGGACAACGCCATTTCCAATATGAAGGTGTGCATCGTCGACTCCGGTTACGACCTCGGCCATCAGGATCTGCCATCAGCCGGCATCACCGGTAATGACGGCTATGGCAACGTCGACAGCGGCAACTGGTACGAAGATGGAGATGGCCACGGCACTCACGTTGCCGGCACCATCGCCGCACTGGGTGGTAACGATCTAGGCGTGGTCGGCGTCAGCCCATCGGGCAACCTCGGCCTGCATATCGTCAAAGTATTCAATAACAGTGGCAGCTGGGCCTATGGCTCTGATCTGGTAATGGCCATCCAGCAGTGCCGCGCGGCGGGCTCGACGGTGATCAGCATGAGCCTGGGCGGTGGCGCCTCGTCGGTAACCGAGCGTAATGCCATGGATGCGGCTTACCAGAACGGTGTGCTGGTCGTCGCAGCTGCCGGCAACAGTGGTAATAGCACCCTTTCCTACCCGGCCTCCTACGACTCGGTCGTATCGGTTGCGGCGGTCGACAGCAGCGGTAATCGTGCCTCGTTTTCGCAATACAACAATCAGGTCGAAGTCGCCGCTCCCGGGGTTGGCGTGCGCTCCACCCTGCCTGGCAACAACTATGCGAACTACAACGGCACCTCGATGGCTACACCGCATGTGTCAGCGGTCTACGCCTTGGTGTGGAGTCAGCACCGTCAATGCACCCCTGCGCAGATTCGCAAGGTGGTCAATAGCACCGCCGAAGACCGTGGCACGCCAGGCCGCGATCCCTATTACGGCTACGGCATCGTCAAAGCCAAGCGGGCCAGCGACCTGATCGCCCAACGCGGCTGTGATGCCACGGGGGATGGCAATGGCGAGGAACAGACCTACCCCAACCTCTCCGGCGCGCGGGACGCCTGGGTACGTTACAACGTGGTCGTACCAAGCGGCGCCCAGCGTCTGACTGTGCGGATCAGTGGCGGTAGCGGTGATGCCGACCTTTACACCCGCCTGGGCAGCCAACCCAGCACCAGCCAATGGACCTGCCGGCCCTACCTCGACGGCAATCAGGAAACCTGCACCCAGGAAAATCCTGCAGCCGGCACCTGGCATATCGGTATACGGGGCTATTCCAGCTTCTCCGGTGTGACCCTCTACTGGCGCTACGAGTAATTCGCCCGGCCCCGAGGCAGGCAACTGCCCGGGGCCTCTCGCCCTGTACAACTATCAATGCCTCAGCCAGGCGCGCAGGGAGCAGCGCTGAAAAGATCACAAGATTGCGCAAATCATCCAGGCGCAAATGGACAGTATTTACAGAAATGCGTAGCGTGCCGCTGATCGCCAATTAAGGATGAACGGCCATGACCCAGCACACCCCCTACGCCACCCCGCAAGCCAGCGTCGCCGATGCAGAATCACTGGTTTCCGACGAGCAGATCGCCGCACTCCCCATCTCGGATAAATGGAAGCAGCGCTTTAGCGCGATCCACCATGCCGGCGGCATCAGGATGCCCAAGTTCAAGGAGCTTCCCGCCGAGGAGCGGCGCAAGGCCTTCAGCTTCAACTTTCTGGCGTTCTTCTTCGGGCCGATCTACTACGCCACCAAGGGCATGTGGAAAAAGGGCCTGGCACTATTTCTGGTCTGCGCAGTGGTGGTGATCATCCTCGGCATCGGCCTGGATTACCTCGGTTACAGCAAGATCGCCAACGCCCTGGGCTACGGCATTAGTGCGGTCTTCGCCACGCGCGCCAATATCGATTACTACAAGAAGATGCTGCTGAACGATAACGGCTGGTGGTAAGCGCCCTACTCAACAGCATCAGGAGAATGACGTGACGGAATATGTCGCTGAGGTGATCTGGCAACGCGGTGAGCAGGACTTTCTCGGCAACCTTTACAGCCGCAAACATCTGCTGCGTTTTGATGGCGGCCTGGAAATTGCTGGCTCGTCCTCACCGCATGTGGTGCCACTGCCGATGTCGGATGCAAGCGCTGTCGATCCTGAGGAGGCCTTTGTCGCCTCACTCGCCAGCTGCCACATGCTGTGGTTTCTCTCCATCGCCGCCAAGCGTCGCTTCTGCGTCGATGACTACCGTGACAATGCCAGTGGGCTGATGCAGGCGAATGCTGCCGGCAAGCTGTTTATCGCCCAGGTAACCCTGCGCCCTGCGGTCAGCTTCTCTGGCGAACGCCTACCCAGCCGCGAACAGATTGAGCAGATGCACCACCAGGCCCATGAAGAGTGCTTTATCGCCAACTCGGTGAAGTCCGAAGTGCGCTGCGAACCACGTTTTAGCGAGTAACACCACGCAGGCTGCAGCGACTACAACGCGAAAATGCGGTTTAACCATAACGGTTGATGCGAGGGGATAAGGCGTGAATCTAACTGCATACGGCTGCCCCGATGGACAGCCACTGTTCTACTTCCATGGCGTGCCGGGCGCAGCGGTTGAGGCGGCGATGCTGCATCAGGCCGCCTTGGCGCACGGCATCAAGCTGCTGGTGGTGGAGCGTAATCTGACTGGCGAACTCGGCAGCGCGGCTTATCTGCAGCAACTGGCGCAACAGATCAGTGATCGCGCGGCGGGCCAGCCGATTCACCTGCTCGGTTTTTCTATCGGCGCCTGCCTGGCGTTGCGTGTCGCCGCGCTGCTGGGTGAGCGAGTGGCGGAGATCTACCTGTTATCGGCGGCCGCACCGCTGGAAATCCCCAGCAATACCGTCGGCATGGGCGCGGGGCGTTATACCTTCCTCTGGGCGCAGCATTATCCAAGGCTATTCCGGGCCTTTGCCTGGTATCAGGCGCTGCTGGCCAAAGTCAGCCCGCGCCTACTACTAAAGCTGCTGTTCGCCGGAGCAGGCGGTAAAGACTCCGAGTTGCTCTCTCAACCTGATACCCAGGCATGGCTGGCGGATATTCAGCGAGCATGTTTCAGGCATGGAGTGAGTCGTTATGTGCGCGACGTAAAATTCTATGTCGAGCCCTGGGCCACGGAGTTGGACAAGGTCACGGCGACGGTGAGCTTATGGCATGGCGAGGCAGATAACTGGGCGCCCATGGCCATGTCTACTTACCTGCAGGAGCATCTGCGTATGGCCAACGCAGTGACCCGTTGCGCCGAGCAAGCGCATTACTCCTGCCTGCTGGAGAATGCCGAAACGCTGATGGCAACGGTGCAACTCAATCTCTCTGCAACCCGAGTAGCCGAGTAATAACGCCCTAGAGCGCTCGCCTCTACTGACAACGCCCCAAGGATGGCCCCATGAAAAAGCTCGCACTGCCGCTGATCACCCTGCTGGCATTCAGCGCCTACACCCTCTACGTGATGCTGCATGCGGAGCAGTCACTGCTGCAATTTGGCCTGCAGTTGATGTCCAGTCCCGACACCGCCCAGGTGGTAGTCGACCTGTATATCCTCGCGGCGCTGGCCTGCATCTGGATGTACTGCGATGGCCGCGCACGCGGCAAGTCGTTGGTTTACCTGCTGCCGTTCTTTGCCCTGACGGCGCTGTTTGTCTCTGTCGGGCCACTGCTGTATCTGGTGCTCAAGGCCATGGATACAGGCAGTGCCTCAACGGCAGCCTAATGGTGAGGAGCAGCCCGGAGAGCCGGGCTGCTCGACACTTAAAAGCTCAGATTGAAATTACCGGTGCCGAAGATGCCGACCAGACCAATCACGATCAGATAAATCGCCACGATATAGTTCAGCAAACGCGGCATCACCAGAATTAGAACGCCGGCGATCAGCGAAATCAGTGGTGTAAGGGCAAGGGTCATAATCGTCACCTGAGGGTTATTGAAGCGCCAGTATGCGCGCCACGCCCAAACCGCACAGCACTATCCAACCGCTGAGCAGTTACCCAACACCTATTAAACAATCCGTGTATTAAAGGCCATTTATGTGCAGCGCTAGCTTGCTCGCCTCATTACTGCAGTACAAAGCCTGGGCCAACCAGGAACTCTTTGCTGAGTTGCTGCGAATCGATCCGCTCACCCGGCACAGCGAGTTGCACGCTGCCCTGCGCATTCTCAACCACATCCACGTGGTCGAGCGGATTTTTGTCGCCAACCTGCAAGGCATTCACCACGACTACAGCGCCACCAATACCCCGGAAACGCCCACGCTGGCAGCGCTGCAGCAGGCAGTGCAGGCGACTGATAGCTGGTATCTGGACTATGCCGCGGGGCTTAGCGCCGAACAGCTATCCGAGCGCCTGCACTTCAATTTCGTCGATGGCGATCACGGCTGCATGAGCCGTGAAGAAATGCTCGCGCATATCGTCACCCACGGCGGTTACCACCGAGGTGCGGTGGGCCGGATCATGGCGCAACTGCAACTGGCACCACCGCGGGATATCTACACGCGCTTTCTGCATCAAGATCAGCCGCAGCGCCGCGAAGCGAGCTAAGCCGGCGCCTTGGCGATAAAGGCCTGCTTGTCATGGCGATCAAACCCGGCAGTCTCATAGAAGCGCAGGATGGCTGGGTCTTTACTGCTGGTCATTAGCATGACCTTGTAACAGCCCTGGCCCCAGGCAAACGCCTTAGCGTGCGCCAGCAATGCCTGACCGTAGCCACGCCCGCGATGCTCGCTATGGGTGACCACGTTTTCGATCAAGGCAAAGGGTCGGCAGCCACGCGTCAGATTGGCCACCAGGCTGATGCTGCAACTGGCCACCAGCTGCGCATCGCGGTACAAGCCAAAACAGTGATGAGCGGGGTTGGTGATGATCGCCTGCCACACCGCCTCAACTTGGTCGTGCGCAGGCAGCGGCTGATCGTCAGGATGTAAATGCTTATAAAGGGCGAGCAGCGCATCCAGCTCGCCGCCCCCAACACTGCGGATGTCCATCAACCGATCCCTGTTGCGCGCGACCTTACTCGCCGCGGATGTACTGTTCCAGCTGTTGGATCAGGCTAGCCTGTTCGGCAATGGTGTGTTTGACCAGGTCACCAATCGACAGCAGGCCGATCAATTCGCCTTCGGCCAATACCGGCAAATGACGCAAGTGGCGATCGGTCATCAGTTGCATACAGTGCTGCGAGGTGTCGCGCAGCCCTACAGTCAGGACATCTGCTGTCATAATTTCGCTGATCGAAATATCAGAAGCGGACCGCTCCAACAGCACAATTTTACGTGCGTAGTCACGCTCGCTGACGATGCCGGCCAGGCGGCCTTTGTCATCCAACACCACCAGTGCACCAATGCCTTTCTCGGCCATCAGCTTGATTGCATCCAGCACCGAAGTACTGGGAGTGACGCTGTACACGGCGGCCTGGGGCTTGGCGCGAAGAATCTCGGCAACTGTTTTCATGCAGCAGCTCCTGCTCTGTTTCTTATTGGCATTGAGGATAGTGCGCAGGAAGGCCATTGCTGGCCATCCCGATGACCTGATCAGAGCACCTGTGCGGGCTCAGCGCAACCATTGCAAGCCAGCAAGGTCGGTGCCAAGCCACGCTTCAGTGGTCATGGAACAGCGGCAGGACCAGCCGCGCCTCGACTCCGCCCTCGACATTGCCGATGTGCAGTTCGCCGTCGTGCAACTGCATCACTTCTTCAACAAAGTTCAGCCCCAAACCGGTGCTCTTGCGACCGTTTCCGGGGCGCGGTAGGGAGTAGAAACGTTCGCTCAGGCGCGCCAGGGCGTAGTCAGGAATCGCCTCGCCCTGGTTGAACAAGCGCAGCTCGACCTGCCCAGCACGCATCTCGGCGTCGAAGCGGATCAGCCCGCCTGGCGGGGTGAAGTCCAGGGCGTTGTCCAGCAGATTGGCCAGCGCCTGACGCAGCAGAAAAGCCTCCCCGCGCGCACTTATTTCAGCGCCAATATGGTTTTCAATCTGTAGGCCTGCCGCTTCAATGCGCGCCATCTGCGCATGCAACAGAGAGTCGACCAACGCCTGCAGCGGCACTGCTACTTGTTCTTCCAAACCTTGACGCTGTTCGACCTGAGCCAGGTGCAGCAGGCGCTCGATCAGTTGCTGCATACGCGCACTTTCCTGCTCGATATTGGCCACGAAACGCTGCCGTTGTGGCGCGGGCATTTCGCTATCGAGCAATTCCGCCGCGCCGCGAATCGCTGCCAGCGGGCTTTTCAGCTCGTGGGTCAGGGTGTGTACGTAGCGCTCGACATAGGCCTTGCCTTCCAGCTCGGTGCGCATGCGCTCGATGGCTTCAGCCAGTTGCGCCAGTTCGCCACCGCGCACGCTGGGTAGTTCGGCACGCTGCCCGGCGCTGACCGCCTGGGCATAACGGGTCAGCTTGCGTAACGCGGCGCTGAGCCACCAGGACAGCAGCGCGCCGATCAACAAACCGAGCACGATCAGCCCACCGCCAAGCCAGGCCAGGCGCTGCTCGGAACGTTCGATATAGGGCTGCAGGGTGCGGTTGGGTTTGGCCACCGAGACCACGCCGATAATCTGCGCGCCATCCATGATTGGCGCCGCCACGTACATCACCGATGAATCGGGATCGTTCGGATCTTCCTTGGTCGAGCGCGCACCATACTCACCGCGCAGAGTGCGCAGCACATCGTTCCAGCGTGAGTAATCCTGGCCGACCGCCGCGCCGCTGGAGTCGAGCAACACAACGCCCTTGGCGTCGGTGACATAGATGCGGTGATTGACCTGAGTTTTCTCCACGCCCCAAATCTGCGCCTGTGGTTTGCGCTGACCATAGGCCTGTAATACCTGCGGCAAGCGGCCTTGTTGCAATTGCCCGGCCTTGACCTCATCGCGCAAAATCTCTGCCAGCAGGTTGGCGGTATCGACCAGGGTTTCCTCAGTGCTCTGGCGCACGCCGGGGCGAATTTCGTCCATCACCGTGCTCAGCACGAACCAGCCGGCTAGCCCAACAAACAGGAAATACACCAGAAAGATGCGAATCCCCAAGGGCATCAGGCGTGCCTCGGTGAGTAGCTGTAACCCAGGCCACGATGGGTTTGGATCGGCTCAGCATCAACGGCCACCTGACGCAGCTTGGCGCGCAGGCTTTTGATATGGCTGTCGATGGTACGCTCGTAGCCGCCATCGGCGGCCACCCCCAGGCCGTCGAGCAATTGCTCGCGAGAAAACACCCGCTCGGGCTGCGCCAGCAGGCTTTGCAGCAGACGGAATTCATGGCGGGTCAAACTCAGCAACTGGCCGTGGTAGTGGATCTGCACCCGTTCGACATCCAGTTGGAAGGGGCCAGTTGCAGGGCTTACGACAGATGCTTCACGCGGCGCCATACGCTTGAGGATGGCCTTGACCCGCGCCGCCACTTCACGCGGACTGAAAGGTTTGACTACGTAATCGTCGGCACCGATTTCCAGGCCGACCACGCGGTCGATCTCCTCGCTGCGTGCGGTGAGGAAGATCACCGGCACCTCGGAGAAGCGCCGCAAACGCTTGCAGGCCTCAAAGCCGCTGATATCGGGCAGCCCCACATCGAGAATCAACAGATCCGCCGGATTGCGCTGCTGTTCGGCCAAGGCCTGCTCGGCCAGGCTCAGCCAGGTGGTGGTAAAGCCTTCGCTTTGCAGGGCGAAGATCAGGGTGTCGGCGATGGCGGCTTCGTCTTCGACAATCAGAATATGCGGCATGGGCGTCCTGCTCGTGGCAACTCGGCGAGGAGCCTGCGGCAGGCCGCCCGCAGCGTCAAGGGCGAGACCGTGCTTGCAAACAGGCCGAACCCTTAGTCCCGATCAAAGATCTTGCGAGCTAGAGTCCTGCAAGGCGCTACGTTAGTAACAGCCTCCGGCTGGTCAAAACAGGCGAGGAAGCGGACTGGGCTCGCACGCGAGTGTACTGTTGTACATGAGCATTACTCGTTTCACTCGCCCCTTCGGGGTCACGCTGAAGCGCGTTAGCCACAAGTGGCTTTCCGAGCTTGTTTTTAACGCAGCAGGGCCGACGCGCAGCAGATCGTAGACAGACCCTCAGTCGAGCTTGAAACGCGCCGTGTTCTGCGCCAGCACCTGACTACCTTGGCGCAGCTGTTCAGCGGCGTTGCTCACCGCCTGCGCGCCCTCAAGCAAGGCACTGGCGGCTTGGTCGACCTGCTGGATATTGCCGCTGACTTCATCGGCAGTGGCAGCCTGCTGCTCGGCGGCGGTGGCGATCTGCGCCAGTCGATCAGTAACCAGTTGTACCGACTCGACGATGGCATTCAGGTCCTCGCCCATGGCCAACACGCTGCCGACATCACCTTCAGCCTGGCGCACGGCGTCTTCCATTTGGGTCACCGACTGGCCGACCACGCGGTGCAGGTTGGCCACGGTTTCGGCGATTTCCGCCGTGGAGTTCTGCGTTCGCTGCGAAAGGCTACGCACCTCATCGGCGACCACGGCAAAACCGCGACCTTGATCACCGGCACGCGCGGCTTCAATGGCGGCGTTGAGCGCCAGCAAATTGGTCTGTTCGGCGATGCCCTTGATCACATCCACCACTCGGGTGATCTGCTCGGTCTGCGTGCGCAATTGCTGCAAGGTAGTGGCGCTGTCGCCGAGGCGACTGCTGAGCTGGCGCATGCTCTCGCTGGTGCGCGCGCTGCGCTGGTTGCTCTGATTGGCGATTTCGCGGGTCTGGCTGGCTTCCACCGCAGCCTGCTCGCAGCTTTGCGCCACGCTTTGCGCGGTGGCGGCCATTTCAGTGGCGGAAGCGGCAATCTGGCTCATCTGCGCTTGCTGCTGCTCCACCGACTCCAGGGCATTACGCGCCTCGCCGTTGAGCATCTGCACAGTGCCGCCCAGTTGCTGGCTCTGCTGATTAACGCCCTGCATGGAGTCGCGCAACTGGCCAACTGCAGTATTCAGAGCCATGGCGATGCTGGCCAGATCATCCTCGCCGTGCACGTGCATGCGCACACGCAGGTCACCATCACGCAGGCCTTCGGCGGCCTGGATAATTCCGGCAGTACTTCGACGGATCGAGGCATTCAGGCAAAACAGCACATACAGCGCCAGCAGGGTGAGCAGGCTGAACACCCCAATCGCTTCGATCATCGCGGTCAGAGCCTTCTGCCGGTAATAGCCGAGGCTAGCGGCAAACTGTTGGTATAACGCCGCCTGTAGGCCAAGCAACTGCCCCTGAAGGACATCGGTACGCTGCACGAACTGCTCCGGAGTCAGAGCCATCGGGCTGGCCTCGAACATGTCGCGATCGATGCCCGCAAGGAAGGCCTCGTAGCCCTGCAGCGCCTCATCATAGGGCCCTTGCAGCTGGCGCATGGCGCGCGGAGCTTCGAGACCAAGGGTCGATTGCGCCTTGAGCAGCTGGCTGCGCGACTCATCCAGGCTGCGCCGCAGGTCACGAATCAGTACCCGACTCTGCAAGGTGAAATGTTGCGACACCACCGCGCCATGCCCCTGACTGACAAAGCTGCCCAATTGTTCAAGCAACCGCGGCAAGGTGTAGGTCAGCTGCTCCATCATCAGGTAGGTGTCGAGCTGCGGGTCGAGGATCAGACCACTGTCGGTAGCCACCTGCTCACGTAGGGCAAGCAAGCCCAGAAGGTTCTTTTGGTAACGTTCAAGGGCGTCGGGCAGTGCCAGCTTACCCAGCACGTCGATACTCAGCTCTGCCTGCCCGGCGCTGAGATTCTGTAAATGCTGGCGGGCCTGGTCGCTGAACAAATCAGATTGGAGAGGCTGCTGCAACGCCTGCAAGGCCGGTTCTAGGTCAGCTGCACGTGCACGCAATAATGCTTCGGCAGCTTTCTCCGTGCCTTTCCAGCGCGATAGCAATGTGCGCTGCTCAATCAACGTTTGCTGCACGCCGGCCATGCCCTGCAGGGCACTGATGCCTTCCAGTTCATGGTCGATGGAATTGAGTCGTTCCAGGTAATTGCTGCTGATTACCCACAATGAAAACCCCAACGGCAAGGCAAACAGAACAAACACCAACTGAAACTTGCGCGCGAAGCTGAAACGTTCCAGCAGCCGCACACCCGGCTTGAGTACTCCAGTCATACACACCTCAACCTGTTGAGCGCGCCAACTTCAGGGGCGCGCCAAAGCAAAACTTTAAGCAAGAAGCACGCCCAAGCAGCGCGCCTGCGGGCATTCATGGGTAATAAGCATAGTTGAGTGACCGGGCCACGACCCGTTACCCGCTCGACAAGTGAGCCATGGTGTCAGAAGAGCTACCTAGAGATGCCGCTCCAGAGCTCCTCGACATTGCGAAAGCCCCACTCCTCAGCGGACTCACGGCCGACAATCTTGTCGCGACCGACCAGCTTGCTGAGGTCAAGGGTTTCCTGTGGGATTGGGGTTTTCGACCGGGACGAAAAGAACACCTTCACCTTAGGTGCGAGCAGGGATTTGGCCTGCTGCTCCATCACCACGCCGATGCGCCCACTCTCCAAGCGCACCAGTGAACCCACCGGGTAAATGCCCACCGTTTTGACAAAGGCCTGGAACACCACAGGGTCGAAATGGCCCTTCCACTCGGCCATCTTGCGGATCGACTCAGCCGGATCCCATCCCTCTTTGTAAGGCCGATTGGAGGTGATCGCGTCATACACATCGCACACCGCGCCCATGCGCGCGTAAAGACTGATCTGCTCACCAGCCAGGCGATGCGGGTAGCCGCTGCCATCAACCTTTTCATGGTGGTGCAGGCAGACGTCCAACACCAAAGCACTGACCTGCTTGCTTTCGATCAGCATGCGCGAACCGGCTTCGGGATGGTCACGGACGGTGGCGAATTCGCTATCAGTGAGCTTGCCCGGCTTGTTGAGCACCTCATTGGGAATCGCCATCTTGCCGATATCGTGCAGCAATCCAGCCAGCCCTGCCTCGCGCACTTGACCCTCGTTCAGGCCCAGATTACGTGCCAGGGCAATCATCAGCGCGCAAACCGCCACCGAATGCATGTAGGTGTATTCATCGGCATTCTTCAGCCGCGCCAGGGCTGATTAGCGCATTCGGATGGCGCATGATCGAATCGGAAATTTCCTCAACCAACTCACCTGCCTGCTCGAACTGCAACGCCTGGCCCATGCGCGCATCACCAAACATGCTGACCACTGCAGCCTTGGAGCGCTCGCAGAGTTTGACCGCACGCTGCATCTCATCTTCCATCGACACCGCAAGGCTGACCGGCGGGCTCTGCACCGCAGCCAACAGCGCAGCCTCGGCTTCGGCGGCGACTTCCTCAGGGCTGACACTCACAGTGCCAACCTCGACATCCAGCCCCTTGCTGACATCAATCCACAGTTCGCCGATGCTACTGGCCTTGATTCGCTGCAAGTCTTTTTCGGACTTGAGCAAAAACTTGGACTTCCAGAACGGGTGGTCCATCCATGCGCCACAGAACTCGTGAACATACATACCGACGCGTACGTCAGTCACAGCAATACACTTCAACATGGATTGCACTCAGACGAGAAAGTAACCCGGCTATTGTCGGACAAGCATAGATGAACAATAGCCAGCATTAGGCTGACTTGAAACAACTAATGGCCATTGGACATCAATTGCAACTCAGCGGCTTGGAAGCCTTGGCACGACTGCTTATCATTGCCGCTAAAGCGCGCCATCAGGAGTTGCCATGCGCCGTCTGTTGACCGGTCTTAGCGTCATTATTCTGTTGTTACTCAATACGCTGATACTGATCGGCCCCTTGCTGCTGATCGCTCTAGGCAAATTCGTACTGCCCGGCAAAGCACTGAAAACGGCCAGCTCACGCGGGGTGATGTGGGTCGCGGAAACCTGGGCGGAGATAAATAAACTGATCTTCGCCAGCCTGCTCCCGGTGCAATGGGACATTCGCGGCAGCGCCGACCTGCGCCAGAGCACCTCCTACCTGGTGATCAGCAATCATCAGTCATGGGTCGATATCCCTGCCCTGGTGCAGGCGTTCAATCGCAAGACGCCCTATTTCAAGTTCTTCCTCAAGCAGGAATTGATCTGGGTGCCCTTTCTTGGCGTGGCTTTCTGGGCGCTGGATTACCCCTTTATGAAGCGCTATTCCAAGGCGTTTCTGGCCAAGCATCCGGCACTCAAGGGCCAGGATCTGGAAATAACCAAGCGCGCCTGCGAGAAGTTCAAAGACCTGCCGGTAACGGTGGTCAACTACCTCGAAGGCACCCGCTGCACCCCTGCCAAACAGACGCAGCAAGGCTCGCCCTATCAGTATCTGCTCAAGCCGAAAGCCGGCGGCGTGGCCTTTGTACTGGCGGCGCTGGGCGAACAGCTGGACACCGTGCTGGATGTGACGGTGGTCTATCCGGGCACGCGCACTCCCGGTTTCTGGGATTTGATCAGTGGTCAGGTGGACAAGGTGATTGTCGATATCCAGACCCGCGACCTCGACCCAGCGCTGTGGCAGGGCGATTACGAGAACGACCCGGTATTCCGCCAGTTTGTGCAGTACTGGGTGACGAAACTGTGGGAAGACAAGGATGCGCGGATTGCCGCCATTCGCGCCGAACAGCGCGCCTGACCCAATAACGCAGCAGGCCACTATTGCGGCAGCTCGCGGCGAATCATCCAGTGCTCCGGCGGTGGCATCAGGCGACTGATATCAAATTGCGCCAGGCTGCCCTGGTCGAGCATCTCGATCAGCGGGCTTACCCGCTGCGCATGCGAGCGCCCTTCCAGCGCGCGCACCGCCAGGTCTACCGCGATACGCGCCTGCAACACCGGGGAATCGGTGGGCGCAGCGACAATAAAGCCATCACGAATCTGCTCGACAATCCGCTCGGTGGTGTAGGTAGCCAGCACCTGCGCCCGGTAGTTCTGCCCGGAGGTCTGCACCAATTGCGCAGCAAAACCGGCGGCTTCAGCGTTGCCCAGCAGGAAGTCGAGGTGCGGATGCTGCCTGAGCAGTTCGCGCACCAGTTGCGCCTGGCTGGCGCGATCCACCGGGGCATAGCCGCCGTGTTGCACGGTCAGCGGCTTGACCTGTTCGGCTTGGCGCAGCGCCCTTTCCGAATCCAGCACCCACCCTGCACCCTGTGGCCCAGGCAGCCACCCCAGACTGAAAGCCCCCGAGGGCCGATGATTATCGATATACGCCAGGGCGGCGCCGGTCATATCAGCAAAGTCCACGCTGGAGCTGGCACTCAACCCCGGACAGTCGATACCGTTGACCAGATCGATAACCGGTTTGCCCTGTTCGACCAGTTGGGCAATTGCCGTACAGAGACCTTGGGCATCGATCGCTGCAATCACATAGGCATCGGCATTGCGTTGCTGACAGTTTTGCAACTGCTGCGCTTGCACCTGCGGGTTTTCATAGCCGCGAGCCTCATAGATGCCCAGTCGCACGCCTTGACGCGTCGCCTCTTCATCCAGCCCCCAGGCTACGCCCCACCAATAGCGATCTTTGCCGTGCGGCAACAAGGCGCATATACGCCAGGGTTTGGCTGCATTCGGTAAGGGTTGGTACTGCTGCGACACGCCATCAGCCAGGACGTCCACGGGGTACCAGTCAGTGGCCAACGCCTGGCCACTCATGCAAATCCAGCACAGGGTGAGATAGATCGCCCGCATAAATTCCTGCCATGGAAAGTAAGCACTGAACAGCCGCGCTGTGTACTTACTTTAGCCACTTTTCAGGTTCTATCGACGGAGCGAACAGAAGCCGGACACGCCTCGGCCTGATACCCATGCGTGCCAATACGGGCGGGCAGATTAACGCCCCGCCCGTATACCTGAGGCAGGTCAGCCAGCGCTGAACATTTTGTGCGGGTCGATGACGAATTTCTTCGGCACGCCGGCATCGAACTCACCGTAGCCACGCGGGGCATCGTCCAGGCTGATGACCTGCACGCCAACCACTTCGGCGATATTGATGCGGTCCCACATGATGGCCTGCATCAGCTGGCGGTTGTACTTCATCACCGGTGTCTGACCGGTATGGAAGCTGTGCGACTTAGCCCAGCCGAGGCCAAAGCGAATGCTTAGTGCGCCCTTCTTCGCCGCGGCATCCACCGCGCCCGGGTCTTCGGTGACGTAAAGGCCTGGAATACCGATCTTGCCGGCAACCCGCACCACCCCCATCAGCGAATTGAGCACGGTAGCCGGCGCTTCATGCTGCACCCCTTCGTGACCATGACCACGCGCCTCGAAGCCTACTGCGTCGATTGCGCAATCCACTTCCGGCTCACCCAGCAGCGCGGCAATCTGTTCGTGCAACGGGGTGTCCAGCGACAGGTCGGCAATCTCGAAACCCTGAGACTTGGCATGCACCAGACGCACCGGATTGACGTCACCAACAATCACCACCGCCGCACCCAGCAAGCGCGCAGAGGCCGCAGCGGCCAAGCCAACTGGGCCAGCACCGGCGATATAAACAGTGCTACCCGGACCTACGCCAGCCGTTACAGCACCGTGGTAACCGGTCGGCAGAATGTCGGACAGGCAGGTCAGGTCGAGGATTTTCTCCATGGCCCGATCGCGATTCGGCAGCTTCAGCAGGTTGAAGTCAGCGTAAGGCACCATGGCGTACTCGGCCTGGCCTCCGGTCCAGTCACCCATGTCGACGTAACCGTAGGCACCGCCAGGACGCGCCGGGTTGACCGACAGGCAGACGCCGGTGTGTTGCTCCTTGCAGCTGCGGCAACGGCCACACGCCACGTTGAACGGCACCGAGACCAAATCGCCGATTTTAAGGTTCTCGACGTCGCTGCCCTTCTCGATCACCTCGCCAGTGATTTCATGGCCCAGCACCAAGCCGGTTTGCGCCGTGGTGCGACCGCGCACCATGTGCTGATCAGAACCACAGATATTGGTGGACACCACTTTTAGGATGACCCCGTGCTCGATCTTCTTGCCGCGCGGATCCTGCATTTTCGGATAGTCGATTTTCTGCACTTCGACCTTGCCAGCGCCGAGGTAGACGACGCCACGATTACCAGACATAGGTGTTCTCCTTTGTTGTTGTGAGTACAAAGGCGCAGCCAGCGGCCACGCGGCCTTGCACGGGAGCGTTTAAGTCTGTTGCGAGGGAGAGACCGCTAAGGGCAGTGCGGTACTGCCTCTCCGGTTGTAGCCCGGCTGCGTTTAAACACCGGATCGAGTTGATGGGTATCGCTGTGCTCAACCCATCCTACGGATCATGCGTGCAGCACCACCGTGCGGCTGGCGTTGAGAAACACCCGCCGTTCAAGGTGGTAACCAATGGCCTTGGCCAGGGTTTGGCACTCGATATCACGGCCCTTGGCGATCAGGTCTTCTGGGTAATGAGCGTGGTCTACCGACTCCACGCCTTGAGCAATGATCGGCCCCTCGTCGAGGTCGTTGTTGATGTAGTGGGCGGTGGCGCCGACCAGCTTGACGCCCTTTTCGTAGGCCTGGTGATAGGGCTTGGCACCCTTGAACCCGGGCAGCAGCGAGTGGTGAATATTGATCGCCCAGCCATCCAGCTTGCGGCACAACTCAGGCGAGAGCACCTGCATATAACGGGCGAGCACCACCAGCTCGGCACCGCTGTCTTCGATTACCTGTAGCACCTTGCGCTCCTGCGCCGGCTTGTCAGCCGGGTCGAGCGGGAAGTGGTAGTAAGGGATATCGTGCCAGCGTGCCAGCGGCTCCAGGTCAGGGTGATTGGACACCACGGCGACCACATCCATGGACAGGTGGCCAATGCGCTGGCGATAGAGCAGATCATTCAGGCAATGGTCGGCCTTGCTGACCATCAGCACCACCTTGGCCCGGTAGCCGGGCGGCGTCAGCTCAACCTGCATACCAAAGCTGGTCAGACGCTCATCAAGGCCGGCGCGAAAAGCCTGCTCATCAAAGTCGTCCGGCTGGCGAAATTCGACGCGGATAAAGAAGCGTGAAGACAGCCGGTCATCGAACGAATGGTGCTCGGTCACGTAACAGCGCTGCTCGAACAGAAAGCGTGTGACCGCATCCACCGTGCCGAGCACGCTCGGGCAGTGGGCGGTAAGAATCCAGGTATCGGGGGTGCGGCTCATAACAAACTCCGTTGCTGTTCAGCTTTCTCCCTCAGGAGATAGAGCTGTCCGAGAACGCCTGTAGGAGCGGCCTTGGCCGCGAAAGGCTTCGCGGACAAGTCCGCTCCTACAGAAGACGACTGTTGTGTCAGGCCTTGATCGCCAAGCCGAATTCGGCGCTGGCATCCTGCAGCCACAACCAGAAGTAATCGGAGAAACTGCGACGAACCAGCAGTTCCCAGGTGTCTTCAGCGGTATGGCGGATCACCAGCTGCGACTTGGCAAAGTTGGTTCCCACCGCCTTGCCCACCGGGAAGTTGCTCGGGTGCACGTCGTAGCTGGTGGATTTCATCAGCACTTCGCGCACCTTTGCCCCGCTCAGTTCCAGCAGGGTTTGCCCGCCGCTGACGTTAACGATCGAGATGTGCAGGCCATCCAGGGCCGCACGCAGCTTTTGCTCCACGGCAAACTCGGTGCCGCTCGGCACAATCAGCAGCCACTCATCTGGCGCCAGCCATTGCAACGAGGTCTCGCCATTAGCTACCAGGCCCAGTGCAGAGGGCAGCTCCAGGCCGAGCGCCTTGTGTACGCCACCGGCGAAGGCAGGGTCTTTGCCGTCGCCGCGCAGGGTCAGGTGACCGAGCAGCTTCTTCTCGCGCAGGGTGACGCCAGCCTTGGCAGCGCCCTTACCCGCCAACTGGTCGAGCCCCGCATGGAACAGCGGCGACTCGGCATGCGCAGCGTCTGGACGCTGCTGATAGACATTGATCAGGTTAGACATTCTGGCGATCCCCTTTCGGGTCATAGAACACGGAGCTGACGATTTCGGCTTCGATCACGCTGCCATCCACCAACGGCGCGAAGACTCGCTCGCCGATGCGCTTAAGGCCGCCTTTGACCAGGGCCATGGCAATTGAGTGGTTCAGCGCCGCACTGGCGTAGCTGGAAGTGACATGACCAACCATCTGCATCGGAATGGCTTGTTTAGGATCGAACACCAGCTGCGCGCCTTCCGGCAGCACCTTGTTCGGGTCGATGGGTTTCAGCCCGACCAACTGCTTGCGCTCTTCACGCACGCAGTCCTCACGATTCATGCCGCGCCAGCCGATCCAGGAGAACGGCTTGGTCCGGCCAACACACCAGCCCATGTTGAGGTCGTCCGGGGTCACCGAGCCATCAGTGTCCTGACCGACGATGATGAAACCCTTCTCGGCGCGCAGCACGTGCATGGTCTCGGTGCCATAAGGCGTCAGACCGTGCTTCTTGCCGGCTTCAATGATTTTCTCCCACACGCCCAGGGCGTAGTCGGCCTGCACGTTAACTTCGTAACTCAACTCGCCGGTGAAGGAGATACGGAACACCCGCGCCGGCACGCCGCCGACCAGGCCTTCCTTCCAGGTCATAAAGGGGAAGCCTTCCTTGTCCAGGTCGATATCCGTGACTTCAGCCAGCAGCTTGCGGCTGTTGGGGCCGGACAGGGTCATGGTCGCCCAGTGATCGGTGACTGAGGTGAAATACACCTTCAGCTCGGGCCACTCGGTCTGGTGGTAAATCTCCAGCCACTCCATCACCCGTGCTGCACCGCCGGTGGTGGTGGTCATCAGGAAGTGGTTGTCGGCTAGGCAGGCGGTTACGCCGTCGTCGAAGACCATGCCGTCTTCTTTACACATCAAGCCGTAGCGCGCCTTGCCCACATCCAGCTTGGTCCAGGCGTTGCTGTACACGCGGTTAAGGAACTCGCGGGCATCCGGGCCTTGAATGTCGATTTTGCCCAGGGTCGAAGCATCGAGAATGCCTACCGCATTGCGCACGGCCAGACACTCACGGGCCACCGCAGCGTGCAAATCTTCACCGGCTTTCGGGAAATACCACGGGCGCTTCCACTGGCCAACGTCCTCGAATTCGGCGCCGTTCTGCAAATGCCAAGCCTGCATCGCGGTGTAGCGCTTGGCCTCGAACAACTCGCCGCAATGACGGCCGGCCACGGCGCCGAAGGTCACTGGGGTGTAGTTCGGGCGGAACATGGTGGTGCCCATCTGCGGGATGCTGATGCCCAGCGAACGGGCGGCAATCGCCAGACCGTTGATGTTGCCCATCTTGCCCTGATCGGTACCAAAGCCCAGCGCGGTGTAGCGCTTGACGTGCTCGACCGACTCAAAGCCCTCACGCGTCGCCAGTTCGATACCGGCAGCGGTTACGTCATTCTGCAGATCAACAAACTGCTTGGGCGCACGCGCCGTCGGCTTGTCGTGCGGCACCTGGAACAGCGCCAGGGAAGGCTCCTCCACGCGCGGCGCAACATGCGGCAGGCTGGCGGACACCGCCGCGAAGCCGGCTTCGGCAGCGGCTGACACACCGGCCTCGAAGCCATCGGCCAGGGCATCACCCAAGCCGAATACGCCATTCACTGCACCGGCGCAGAAACGCTTCTGCAAACCATCACCGGGCACAAAAGCCAGGATGTCTTCACGCCAGGTCGGCTTACCGCCCAAATGCGAAGCCAGGTGCACCACCGGGCTGTAGCCGCCGGAGCTGACAATCAGGTCGCAATCAAGCACCTCACCGGGGCTGGTCACCTTGTGGCTCTGCACATCAATGGCGCAGATGCGCGCTGCAGTGACTCGTTTGCTGCCGGCGGCTTCAACCACCGCGCTGCCGGTGAGGATGCGTACGCCACGCTTGCGCGCTTCTTCCACCCAGCTGCCGCGTGGGTTGCTGCGCACATCGGCAACCGCCACCACCTGCAAGCCAGCGTCGAGCCAGTCGAGCACAACGCGGTAGGCGTAATCGTTGTTGGTCGACAGCACCAGTTGCTTACCCGGCGCCACGCCATAACGGCGCACGTAAGTGGATACTGCATCGGCGAGCATATTGCCCGGCACGTCGTTGTTGGCGTACACCAGTGGCCGCTCGTGGGCGCCGGTGGCCAGCACCACGCGCTTGGCACGCACGCGGTGCATGCGTTGGCGCACCATACCCATTGGCGCAATCTCGCCGATGTGATCGGTGAGGCGCTGGTGAATGGTGAGGAAGTTGTGGTCGTGGTAACCGTTGACCGTAGAGCGTGGCAGCAGCGTAACGTTAGACAGGCCCAACAGCTCGGCAATCACCTGCGCCGCCCAATCAGCCGCTGGCTTGTCGTCGAGGGTTTCACGGGTGCTGAGCAGGCTGCCGCCGAACTCTTCCTGCTCATCGGCAAGAATCACTCGCGCGCCACTACGTGCGGCAGCCAAGGCAGCGGCCAAACCTGCAGCACCGCCACCAACGACTAGCACGTCGCAATGCTGATTCATGTAGTCGTAGCTGTCCGGGTCAACCGCAGTCGGCGCGCGGCCTAAACCGGCTGCTTTACGAATGTACTTCTCGTAGGTCAGCCAGAGGTTCTGCGGGTACATAAAGGTTTTGTAGTAGAAGCCCGGCGGCATCATCTTGCCGCCAACCTTGCCGAGAATACCCATCAGGTCGGTGTTGACGCTCGGCCAGCCGTTGGTGCTGCTGGCAACCAGGCCGGCATACAGCGCCTGCTGGGTGGCGCGTACGTTGGGGATTTGCGCTGCTTCAGTGCTGCCGATCTGCAGCACCGCATTCGGCTCTTCCGCACCGGCAGCGACAATGCCGCGCGGCCGCGAGTACTTGAAGCTGCGGCCAACAATATCCACACCGTTGGCCAGCAAGGCAGCGGCCAGAGTGTCGCCGGCAAAGCCTTGGTAGCTCTGCCCATTAAAGCTGAATGTCAGCGGCTGGCTGCGATCGACGCGGCCGCCTGTAGCAAGACGATTGACCTGGCTCATGCCGTTACTCCTTGGTCGATGGCCTTTTTCTCGGCAGCACCCGCAGCGGTGACGCTGGGCTTTTCGCCAATCTTGTAGGTTTCGAGAATTTCGTAAGTCACCGTATGACGGGTGGCGTTGAAGTACTTGCGGCAGCCGGCGGAATGCACCCACAACTCGTGGTGGATGCCGCGCGGGTTATCGCGGAAGAACAGGTAATCGCCCCACTCGGCATCGGTGCAGGCTGCGGGGTCCAGCGGACGTGGAATGTGCGCCTGACCCTTGGCATGAAACTCCTCTTCGGAGCGCAGCTCGCCACAGTACGGGCAGAAAATATGCAGCATGATCGGTACCTCCAGGAAAGCATCCGTCCTCTCCCGCAGGAGAGGCGTCAAAATCAGTGCGCAACCCCGGCTGCGCCGTGCTCGTCGATCAGCGCGCCGTTGTGGAAGCGTTCAATGGAGAACGCCTTGGCCAGCGGATGCATCTCGCCCTTGGCCAAACTGGCGGCAAATACGTGACCCGAACCCGGCGTGGCCTTGAAACCACCCGTACCCCAACCGCAGTTGAAAAACAGGTTCGGTACCGGTGTTTTTGCGATGATCGGGCAGGCGTCTGGCGTGGTGTCGACGATGCCGCCCCACTGGCGGTTCATGCGTACCCGCGAGAGCACCGGAAACAGCTCGACGATGGCCTGCAGCGTGTGTTCGATGGTCGGATAAGAACCGCGCTGGCCGTAGCCGTTGTAGCCGTCGATACCCGCGCCGATCACCAGGTCGCCCTTATCCGACTGGCTGATATAGCCATGCACGGCGTTGGACATGATCACGCTATCGATAATCGGTTTGATCGGCTCGGACACCAGCGCCTGCAACGGGTGCGACTCCAGCGGCAGGCGAAAGCCAGCCAGCCCGGCCAGGTGTCCGGAGTTGCCCGCAGCGACCACACCAACACGCTTACCGCCGATAAAGCCCTTGTTGGTTTCCACACCGATGCATACGCCGTTTTCTTTGCGAAAGCCGATTACTTCGGTCTGCTGGATCAGGTCAACGCCCAAAGCATCGGCGGCGCGGGCATAACCCCAGGCCACCGCGTCATGACGGGCGACGCCACCGCGACGCTGCAAGGAGGCGCCCATCACCGGATAACGGGTGTTCTTGGTGCAGTCCATAAACGGCACCAGCTCCTCGACCTGCTTGGCATTCAGCACCTCGCCGTCGATGCCGTTGAGGCGGTTGGCGCTGACCCGGCGCTCGATGTCGCGCATGTCCTGCAGGGTGTGGCCGAGGTTGAACACGCCACGCTGGGAGAACATGACGTTGTAGTTGAGGTCCTGGGACAGCCCTTCCCACAGCTTCATCGCATGCTCGTAGAGGTGCGCCGACTCATCCCACAGGTAGTTGGAACGCACGATGGTGGTGTTGCGCGCCGTGTTACCGCCACCCAGCCAGCCCTTCTCGATCACCGCGACGTTTTTCACGCCGAACTCTTTCGCCAGGTAGTAAGCCGTGGCCAAGCCATGCCCGCCACCACCGACGATGACCACGTCGTACACCGGCTTGGGCGTCGGGTTGCGCCACATACGCTGCCAGTTCTCGTGGTGACTGAACGCGTGCTTGAACAGGCCGAAGCCGGAATAACGTTGCATGGGATGCTCCTGAAACGAAAGCTGGAAGCTTGTATCCAGACGCGACAACTAGCGCGCCTGGTCGATCAATACGCTTAGCGATAGACCGGATAGTCGGCGCACAGCCCAGCAGCCAAGACCGCCACCTGGGCTTCCACGTCCGCATCGCCGAGGTGATCGAGGATGTTGCAGATCCACCCTGCCAGCTCGATGCTCTGCGCTTCCTTGAGGCCGCGGGTGGTGATGGCCGGAGTACCGATACGCAGGCCCGAGGTGACAAACGGCGATTGCGGGTCATTCGGCACGGCGTTTTTGTTAACCGTGATGCCGGCGCGCCCCAAGGCCGCATCGGCATCTTTACCGGTCAGGCCCTGACGGATCAGGCTGACCAGGAACAGGTGGTTATCGGTGCCGCCAGAAACCACGTCATAGCCGCGCTCGATAAACACCTTGGCCATGGCTTGGGCGTTTTTGATCACCTGTTGCTGGTAAACCTTGAATTCAGGCTCCATCGCTTCCTTGAAGCACACGGCCTTGGCCGCGATCACGTGCATCAGCGGGCCACCCTGAGCACCGGGGAAGACCGCAGAGTTGAGCTTCTTCTCGATATCCGCATTGGCCTTGGCCAGGATCAGGCCGCCACGGGGGCCGCGCAGGGTCTTGTGGGTAGTGGTGGTGACCACATCAGCAAACGGAATTGGGTTGGGATACAGACCAGCGGCGACCAGGCCGGCAACGTGGGCCATATCGACAAACAGCAGCGCACCCACCTTGTCGGCAATGGCGCGGAACCGCGGGAAATCCAGAGTCTTCGAGTAGGCGGAAAAACCGGCGACAATCATCTTCGGCTGGCACTCAACGGCCAGGCGCTCAACCTCGTCGTAATCGATCAAGCCTGTCGCGGTGTCGATGCCGTACTGCACGGCGTTGTACAGCTTGCCCGAGGACGACACCTTGGCGCCGTGGGTCAGGTGGCCGCCGTGGGCCAGGCTCATGCCGAGGATGGTGTCACCGGCATTGATCAACGCCAGGTACACCGCGCTGTTGGCCGACGAACCCGAATGCGGCTGGACGTTGGCGTAATCGGCGCCGAACAGTGCCTTGGCGCGGTCGATGGCCAGCTGCTCAACCACATCGACATGCTCGCAACCGCCGTAATAACGCTTGCCCGGATAGCCTTCGGCGTACTTGTTGGTCAGGCCGCTGCCCTGGGCTTCCATCACCCGCTGGCTGGTGTAGTTTTCCGAGGCGATCAGCTCGATATGGTGCTCCTGACGGCTTTCCTCGGCGTTGATCGCGTTGAGCAACTCGTCGTCGTAGCCTTGAATCTGGTCATGCTTGCTGAACATCGCTGATCTCCTGCGGCACCGGGATGTGGCGCATCTGTGTCGGAACGGGCTGTGCCCTTGTGAGCCGATGGTATGACTGGCCCTGATCAGTCAGATGCCTAGGCACGCCACGGGAGATTGCGTTTGCGACATGCACAGGTCGCAAATGCATAACTGGTCGGCCGGCTCTGCTCGGGGTTCGCCTGTGCGCCCGAGGATGTCGCCTCGGCATCTGTAAAATCAGGTGACCGCAGATACAGTAAAGACATCCCAGACAGCTCAACCCGACGGTTCTAAACAAGGAGCGCCACATGCCCGATCTCTCGCAGCAGTTCGCCAGCGACAACTACTCAGGCATCTGCCCCGAGGCCTGGGCCGCCATGGCTGAGGCCAATCAGGGCCACCAACGCGCCTACGGCGATGACGAGTGGACGGCACGCGCCGCCGACCACTTCCGTCGCCTGTTTGAAACCGATTGCGAGGTGTTCTTCGCCTTCAACGGCACGGCGGCCAACTCCCTGGCACTGGCCGCGCTGTGCCAGAGCTACCACAGTGTGATCTGCTCGGAGACCGCCCACGTTGAAACCGACGAATGCGGCGCGCCGGAATTTTTCTCCAATGGTTCCAAGCTGCTGCTAGCCAAAACCGAGAACGGCAAGCTGACCCCCGAAGCGATCCGCGAGCTCGCGCTCAAGCGCCAGGACATCCACTTCCCGAAACCCCGCGTAGTCACTATCACCCAAGCCACTGAAGTCGGCACGGCCTATAGCCCCGAGGAAGTCAGGGCGATCAGCGCGGTATGCCGCGAATTGGGCCTGCACCTGCACATGGACGGCGCGCGCTTTTCCAACGCCTGCGCCTTTCTCGGTTGCAGCCCGGCCGAGCTGACCTGGAAGGCCGGCGTCGATGTGTTGTGCTTTGGTGGCACCAAGAACGGCATGGCCGTGGGTGAGGCGATCCTGTTCTTCAACAAGGACCTGGCCGAAGACTTCGACTACCGCTGCAAGCAGGCCGGCCAGCTGGCCTCGAAGATGCGCTACCTGTCAGCGCCCTGGGTCGGCATCTTGCAGAACGATGTGTGGCTGAAATATGCCCAGCACGCCAATCACTGCGCGAACTTGCTCGCCAGGCTGGTTAGCGATATTCCTGGGGTCAGCCTGATGTTCCCGGTTGAGGCTAACGGCGTGTTTTTGCAGATGTCGGAACCTGCTCTGGAAGTTCTGCGCGGCCAGGGTTGGCGCTTCTACACCTTTATCGGCGCCGGTGGCGCACGCTTTATGTGCTCGTGGGACACCGACGAAGCACGCGTGCGCCAGCTGGCTGCGGATATTCGTCAGGCGATGACGGCAACGAACTAGAACCTGCTCAAGGGCTCGCGAGCTAGAGCCATGCAAGGCGCTACGTTAGTAACAGCCTCCGGCTGGTCAAAGCGGCGAGGAAGCGGAGTGTACTTTTGTACATGAGCATTACTCGTCTCACTCGCCCCTTCGGGGTCGCGCTGAAGCGCGTTAGCCGCAAGCGGCTCCGAGCCTGCTTTTAACGCAGCAGGGCCGACGCGCAGCAGACCTTGAGGTGGTTCTAGCGTGGCACCAGCGCCGGTAGCAACGTGCGCGAGATAGCCTCGCGCACGTTCGGCAGCAAGGTTGCACTCCCTCCGAGCAACTCTTCCACCAACCGTCGCAGCGCCACTGCCCGCTCTGGGCTGAGGCCGCTAACGGCATGCTCGCAAGCCTGCTCCGCCGTCACTCCTGACGGGATCGACAGGCCCAGCGCTACCAGGCGTTCGCGTAGATCTTCATGATCGATCAGGTCGGCGTGCATCATGGTCAATTCCTCCGGTGGTGGAACGTTAGCGCCGGCTCTTAGCGCAACACGCCTTCGTCCAATAACAACTTGAAGATAGCCTCGGCGCCAATCTCTGGCGAGACATCCTTGAGTACCTGTCCGCCACCGCCGGACGCTTTGGCGGTCGCAGCCTTCATCCGCTCGGCTCCGGTCTTGGCCTTGATCACTTTGAGCCGCTTGGGTCGTGGTTTAGCCGGTTGCAACTGCGCACTGGCAAACAGTGGATCAGCGACCCGCTCCACTTCTTCAGCACTCAACACGCCACGCCGGGCCGGACCGAACGCACTCTGTCGCGCGGTCGGTGCGGCGTTATCGACACTCGCGACAAACGGCAAACGCACCTGCAAGCGCCGACGCTGGCCACGCGGCAGCGCTTGCAGCACTTGGGCCACACCGTTTTCCACCTTTTCTACGGCAGCAAGCCCGACCACCAAAGGCCAGCCAAGCTGCTCGGCCAGCAGGTACGGCAGCATGCCGGAACCTTCGCCGGTTTCCGCCTGGCTGCCCGTCAGCACCAGCTGCGCGCTGGAGTCGGCCAGGTAATCGACCAGCACCGGCAACGCATCGCTGTGCGCCGGCTGTTCGAGAATTTTGATCTGATCAAGGCCCATGCCCAGGTAGGCACGCAGCGCCTCCTGCTGCGGATCGCCCGCATGCAACACCTGCAAACGCTCACCCGCCAGACGCAAACCCAGCTCGACCGCTCGAGCGTCCTGCTCGGCGCGGCGCGGACGACCGGAGGTTGGATGGGCGCCGACTGAGACCAGCGTAACTATCTGCAAATCAGTCATGGCACAGCTCCGTAGGGTGGAAAACACTTTTTTCTTCCACCATCGCGGTGTGGTTGGTGGATGAGTAAAGCGTCATCCACCCTACGAATTGGTTAGGCTGCATCACGTGCGCCTCCCTGCCGATAAGCGGCGACGCGCTCGATCAGCGCCTGCAAGATCGCAGCAGACTCGCCGATCACCGACAGATCGGCGCGTTTGATCATGTCGCAGGTCGGGTCGAGGTTGATCGCCACCACCTTGTCGCAGGCACCGATGCCTTGCAGGTGCTGGATCGCCCCGCTGATGCCCACCGCCACATACACCCGCGCGGTGACCCAGATACCGGACGCGCCGACCTGACGCTCGCGGCCCATAAAGCCATCGTCCACCGCGACGCGTGAGGCTCCTTCGGTCGCCCCCAGCGCGGCGGCCGTTTGATGAAACAACGCCCAATCCTTGACGCCGTTACCGCCGGAGAGAATAAATTCGGCCTCGGCCATGGGGATCTGCGCCGGATCGACTGCTACGGCACCCAAATCCTGAATACGTGGCAAGTGGCTGACCAGCGCTTCACTCAGCACCAGCGGCCGCACTTCATGACGGGTCTCGCTGACCGGCTCGGCACATTCCACCGCCGCCAGGATCAAGCGCGGCGCGGCCTGCACCAGGTCTTCCCGGCCGGCACCAGCACGCCCACTGGCCATGCCATCGGCCACCTGCCAGACCCGCGTGGCCGGACGCTCGCCCAGCTTGGCCGCCAGACGCCGACCCAGCTCACCGCCACCAGTGCGGCTGTCTGGCAGCAGCCAGTGACGCGGCGACAATTGCCGCTCCAGCGCGCCCAGCGCCAGCACCCGAGCTTCCGGCGAGTAACCGTCGTATCCCTCACCCCCGAACTGCAGCAAGCGGTCGACGCCATTGCAATCAAAGGCGCTCTCCTTGTGCTCACCGAAGACTACGGCCACAACCGCACCGTCATGACCGGCGAGCTTATGCGCCAGGCCCAGCAAGTCCTTGTCGTGAGCGCTGAGACGACCACCGACCATGTCCGGCACCACCACGATATGAAAGGCCGGTTGTTCAATCACATACAGCGGCAACTGCACCACGGCACTAGCCGTGCTGCGTTTCTGGCTGCCGCCCTGCTGAGTACCCGAGCGGTCTATGCGCTTGAGGCCGTTGGGGCCTATAAAACCGACAGCATGGGGATTCTTGCGGATGACCCCATTGGGGCCCAGCCAACTGACCTCTGCTGGCTGCAACGCAGCATGCAGTGGATGCAGGCGGTTACGGGCGATCCACTCAGCGCGCGGGTCACGGCGGATAATCTCGCTCATGGGTTCACCTCGGCGATATCACGCGGAGCCACGGTGGGCTTCTTGGCCTCGACAGCACCCTCGATCAATACATCAGCCACCAGCTCGGCAATGTCTTTGACCTCCGGCCGCTGGCCAACCACACCTTCGAGCATGGCCGTGCATTGCGGGCAACCGACGGCCACCAGCTCGGCGCCGGTCTCTTTGATGTCGCCCATGCGCATATCGGGAATACGCTGCTTGCCAGGGATATCAGTGATCGGCGCACCGCCGCCACCGCCGCAGCAACGCGAGCGAAATGCCGAGCGCTCCATCTCCCTGACCTCGATACCGATGGCCTTGAGCACCGCGCGCGGGGCTTCGTACTCACCGTTGTAGCGGCCCAAGTAGCACGGGTCGTGATAGGTAACCGAACCACCCTTGTGGGTGCCGAGGTTGAGTTTCTGGGCGCTGATCAACTCATCCATATAGGTGCTGTGGTGCAGCACCTGATAGTGGCCGCCCAGCTCGCCGTATTCGTTTATCAGCACATGGAAACTGTGCGGGTCGCAAGTGACGATGCGTTTGAACTGATACTTAGCCAGGGTGGCGATATTGCGTTTGGCCAGCAGCTGGAAGGTCGCCTCATCGCCTAAGCGGCGGGCCACGTCGCCACTGTCGCGCTCCTCCAGCCCGAGCACAGCGAAGTCGACCTTGGCCGCTTTCAGCACTTTGACGAACGCGCGCAAGGTGCGCTGGTTGCGCATATCGAAGGCACCGTCGCCGACCCAGAACAGCACGTCGACCTGCTGCTTTTCGCTCATCAGCGGCAGGTTCAAATCAGCTGCCCAGTTCAGTCGGCCACCGGGGTTGAAGCCGCCGGGGTTGTCGGTGGCGATCAGGTTATCCAGTACTTCAGCGCCCTTGTTTGGCGTGGCGCCTTTTTCAAGCGTGAGATGACGGCGCATATCGACGATGGCATCGACGTGCTCAATCATCATCGGGCATTCCTCAACGCAAGCACGGCAGGTGGTGCACGACCACAGCGTCTCGGCATCGACCAGGGCCTTGCCGCCCAGGTTGACGATAGGCAGGTGTGGGCCACCACTGTGTTCGCCGATGGCCTTTCCGGGGTAGGGACTGCCGGCGAACTTGGCATCAGTACCGCCGGCCAGGCCGACCACCATGTCCTGAATCAGCTTTTTCGGATTGAGCGGCTGGCCGGCGGCGAAGGCCGGACAGGCAGCCTCGCACTTGCCGCACTGCACGCAGGCATCAAAGCCGAGCAGTTGGTTCCAGGTGAAATCCGTAGGCTTTTCCACGCCCAGCGAGGCTTTCGGATCATCCAAATTCAGCGCCTTCAGCCCGGTCGAGCGACCACCGCCAAAGCGTTCGCTGCGGCGGTGCCAGGCCAGGTGCAACGCGCCGGCAAAGGCATGTTTCATCGGCCCGCCCCAGGTCATGCCGAAGAACAGTTCGGACACGCCCCAGGCCACGCCGACCGTCAGCAGCAGCGCCAGCACCCAGCCGCCAAAGTCCGCAGGCAGAATCCCGGCCACCGGCAAGGTGGCGATAAAGAAGCTCACCGCGAACATCAGCAGGCTTTTCGGCAGGCGCATCCACGGGCCTTTCGACAGACGCGACGGCGGATCAAGGCGGCGCTTGGCGACAAATAGCGCGCCGACAAACATCAATGCGGTTGCGCCCAACAAGGCGAAGCCGAGGATGCGACTCTGCAGGCCAAAACCATGCACCAGAATCGCCAGCACCGCCGCCAGGACAAAACCACCAGCCGTGGCCACGTGGGTGTTGGCGATATATTTATCGCGCGCGACCACATGGTGCAGGTCGACCATATAACGGCGCGGCATGGCCAGCAGGCCGCCCAGCCAATCAACCTGGCTCGGCCGACCACGCCGCCACATCAAAAAGCGCTTGCCTGCACCGATGACCGCAAGGGCCAGGGCGGCGAAGAGCAGCACGGGGAGAATGGTTTGCAGCATTCACATGCCCTCGTAGGGTGGGTTAGCCGAAGGCGTAGCCCACCATCGATGCGTCAGGCACAAACTTGGCCTGCCTGGTAATCCGACTGGTGGGTTACGCCGCTGCGCGGCTAACCCACCCTACGGGTTTCGTTAAAAATCCTTACACAAGCGCAGCGCGTCGTAGATCGCCGCGTGGGTGTTGCGCTGGGCCACGCAGTCACCGATACGGAACAGCAGGTAGCCGTCGCCGGTCTCGCTCAGGCAGGGCTGCGGCTTGATCGCGAACAGCGCCTCCACATCGACCTGGCCCTTGTTGCGCGAGCCTTCCTTGAGCGCGTAGTACAGGCGCTCATCCGGACGCACGCCGTTTTCCACCACCACCTGATCGACCACCCGCTCCTCTTTCGCACCGGTGTATTCGTTCTCCAGCACCGCCACCAGCTTGTCGCCTTCGCGGTAGACCTTTTCCAGCATCATGTCGCCGGTCATGATCACTTCTTTTGGGTACATGCTGCGGTAGTAGGTTGGGAAGCTGGTGCCGCCCATGGCCACACCCGGCTTGATGTCGTCGGTGACGATCTCCACTTTCGCGCCTTTGTCGGCGATAAAGTCGGCCACTGACATACCGCCGAATTCACAAATGGTGTCGTACACCAGCACGTTATTGCCCGGTGCAACCTTGCCATCGAGAACGTCCCAGCTGCTCACCACCAGGCCTTCAGCCGCGCCCCAGTGCTCGTTTTGCTCGATGAATGGGTGCCCGCCGTTGGCCAGCACGACGATGTCCGGACGCAGGTCGAGGATGCTCGCCTCATCAGCGCCGGTACCCAGGCGCAGGTCGATATTCAGGCGCGCCAGCTCCAGCTGGAACCAGCGGGTGATGCCGGCCATCTGGTCACGCTGCGGCGCTTTGGCGGCCAAGGTGATCTGCCCGCCGAGCTGGTCTTTCTTCTCGAACAGGGTCACATCGTGGCCGCGTTCAGCCGCCACACGCGCCGCTTCCATCCCGGCCGGGCCACCACCGACGATCACCACTTTGCGCTTGGGCCCAGTGGTTTTCTCGATGATGTGCGGCAAGCCCATGTATTCACGGCTGGTGGCCGCGTTCTGGATGCACAGTACATCCAGCCCTTGGTACTGGCGGTCGATGCAATAGTTGGCACCGACGCACTGCTTGATCTGATCGACCTGGCCCATCTTGATCTTGGCGATCAGGTGCGGGTCGGCGATATGTGCGCGAGTCATGCCGACCATGTCGACGTAGCCGCCTTCGAGAATGCGCGTGGCCTGGTTGGGGTCCTTAATGTTCTGTGCGTGCAGCACCGGCACCTTGACCACTTCCTTGATCCCGGCAGCCAGGTGCAGGAAGGGCTCAGGCGGGTAGCTCATGTTCGGGATGACGTTAGCCAGGGTGTTGTGGGTGTCGGCGCCAGAGCCAACCACGCCGATAAAGTCGATCAGGCCGGTGGCATCGTAATAAGCGGCGATCTGCTTCATGTCCTCGTGAGACAGGCCGTCCGGGTGGAACTCGTCACCGGAGATACGCAGGCCCACGCAAAAATCGGCACCGACCTCGGCGCGCACCGCCTTGATCACTTCCAGGCCAAACTTCATCCGGCCTTCAAAGGTGCCACCCCACTCGTCAGTACGCTTGTTGACGCGTGGCGACCAGAACTGGTCGATCATGTGCTGGTGCACGGCCGACAGCTCGACGCCGTCCAAGCCTCCGGCTTTGGCCCGGGCCGCTGCTTTGGCGAAGTCACCGATGACACGCCACATTTCCTCCGGCTCGATGGTCTTGCAGGTGGCGCGGTGCACCGGCTCACGGATGCCGGACGGCGACATCAGGGTTGGCCAGTCGAAACCATCCCAGCGCGAGCGACGGCCCATGTGGGTAATCTGAATCATGATCTTGGCGCCATGCTTGTGCATGGCATCCGCCAGGTTCTGGAAGTGCGGGATGATGCGGTCGGTCGACAGGTTCACCGAACTCCACCAGCCATGCGGGCTGTCGATGGAGACCACCGATGAGCCACCGCAGATCGCCAGGCCGACGCCACCCTTGGCCTTCTCTTCGTAATACTTAACGTAACGCTCAGTGGTCATGCCGCCATCGGTAGCCATAACCTCGGCATGGGCGGTGGACACAATGCGGTTACGAATAGTCAGCTTGCCGATTTGGATCGGCTGGAACATTGCTTCGAAGGCCATGGCGGCATCCTCATGAAACTAAGGCTTGTGGAGGGTCGTTAGCGACGACGCTGAAGCTATCGCGGCCAAAGCCCCTCCCACATACAGATGTTTTTAGAGTGGTTTGACCACAAACAGGCCATCGTCGTGGCCTTCTTCCGAACCGCCATAAACCTGTTCGGCCACGGTACGCACGGCACTGCCTTGGGCTTGGAGAATCTGGTCCATGGCACCGGCAAACCAGCCGGTAAACATGTAATCGACCTTGCGCCCGCACTTGCCATAGACGTAAACGAAGGCCGAATGCTTCAGCCGCACCGACGCGGTGCCAGCAGCCAGGTCAATGGCTTCAATCTCGAACAGCCCCCAGCCGCGCTGCGACAGGCGCTTCATGTAATGCTCGAACACCGCAACGCCCGACATGCCATGACACTCGGCTTCTTTCTCACACCAGTGCCAGGCGGACTTGTAGCCGGCCTTGTAGAGGATCTCGGCATAGGCCTCGGCGCCCAGCACATCCTCGATACCGATATGGTTGTTGACGAAGAAATGCCGCGGCACATAGAGCATCGGCAGCGCGTCGGTGGTCCAGACGCCGGTTTCGTCGTCGACCTGGATAGGCATTTCGGGTGCGTGGGTGGCCATGTGTTCAGTGCTCCAGAATTCGTTGTCTTGCGTATTTGAAAAGTGCCGATGGATGCCTGTGGAGCCGTAGCGAGCATGCCGAGAGCAAGGAGACCCACAGCGACAAGCGAGAGCAGTACGCATGTACGGCGAGCTTGTCGCGAGGACGCGACGCAGCTATCGGTGGGCGCAGTAGGCTCCAGAGGTATTCATCACTCGCCCCAGACGTCTGCCAGTACGCGCACCCAGTTCTCGCCCATGATCTTGCGCACCACGCGCTCGGAATGGCCGCGTTTGAGCAGGGTCTCGGTGAGGTTGGGGAACTCGCCCACGGTGCGGATGCCCAGCGGGTTGATGATCTTGCCGAAGCTGGTCAGGCGGCGGGCATAGCCCTTGTCGTGGGTCAGGTACTCGAAGAAATCCTGGCCGTGGCCTTGGGTGAAATCGGTGCCGATGCCGATGGCGTCTTCGCCAACGATGTTCATCACGTATTCGATGGCTTCGGCGTAATCGTCGATGGTCGAGTCGATGCCCTTGGCCAGGAACGGCGCAAACATGGTCACGCCGACAAAACCGCCGTGATCGGCGATAAATTTCAGCTCGGCGTCGGACTTGTTGCGCGGGTGTTCTTTCAGGCCCGACGGCAGGCAGTGGGAATAGGTGACCGGTTTTTTCGATTCGAGGATGACCTCTTCCGAGGTCTTGGAGCCAACGTGGGACAGGTCGCACATGATGCCGACGCGATTCATCTCGGCGACGATCTCACGGCCAAAACCCGACAGCCCGCCATCACGCTCGTAGCAGCCGGTACCGACCAGGTTCTGGGTGTTGTAGCACATCTGCACAATGCCCACGCCGAGCTGCTTGAACACCTCGACATAGCCGATCTGATCCTCAAACGCATGGGCGTTCTGGAAGCCGAAGAGAATGCCGGTCTTGCCCTGCTCCTTAGCCTTGCGGATGTCGGCAGTGGTGCGCACCGGCATCACCAGGTCGCTGTTCTCGCGGATCAGCTTCTGGCTGGCGGCGATGTTATTCACCGTGGCCTGGAAGCCTTCCCACACCGACACGGTGCAGTTGGCGGCAGTCAGGCCGCCTTTACGCATGTCTTCAAACAGTTCGCGGTTCCACTTGGCGATGATCAGCCCGTCAATAACGATGCTGTCGGCGTGCAATTCGGCTGGGCTCATCAGGCAGTCCCCTTAGCTCGGCGCGCCGAATCTTCTGCCGGCGCTTTGGGGTGAGCATATCCCCGAGGGGCTGGGCGACCCGGTGCAAAAACGACCGGGGGATTGCCGAAAGCGTCAAAGCCAAGTCGCCTATGGATAAGCCGCCGAATGTGCGGCCAACCGACTGCATGACTGAGAAAGTAGAGCGGTTAATGAGGGGAGGCGGTAACGGGGGCGCAGAAAGCACAAAGGGGAGCCTAGGCTCCCCTCTAATTGGGTGTGTGCTTTATTTTTATTATTGGGCGACTTTTATTGTTGTTTTAATCGCTTTCTATTGCTGTCATCGCGCTCGGCGACCCCAGATGGGATCAAGGGCAAACGTATTTTTTTGGTTGCTGATACAGCCATCGCCACTGCTTAAACAACTGCAATGATCCAACCGGCACACCGAGCTACCTCAAGGTAGTTTTATTCTTATCGGCCTGGTTGCGGGAAAACCCGGATCGCATACCCTTTCCAAAAAAATCTGTTTGCGACTCGTGGGTAATCTTGTTTTTGTTGTGCCTTGAGTCGGTACGATATTTCTGCAGATGCTTGTTATTGTTTTTGTGCAATAGACAAAGCATTTCACGTGCCAATTTTAAAAATTAATTATAAAACAATGACATATAAATAATATTCAAATTTCATGACGCAAGAAGACACAATTCTGGGGCGCTGCTACTCGTTTGTGTTCCCGTTCCCGGCTGAGCGGTAACACTTTGTGCAGTAAGTTGCGCACATGGGTAGGACTGAAAAAAATGCCCGCGGCAAGCCGCGGGCAGCAAGGTGGCCACGTGGGCCTGAGCGTGTAGCCGTTACGACGGGCGACCAACCCGCCAGCCACGTTACTTGGCCGCGACCCCCTTCAAATAGGGCGCGGGCGCAGCACCAAGGTTGTTAAGCATGCGCTCGCTGTACCAGTCGACAAAATTGACCACGCCGAACTCGTAGGTCTTCGAGTACGGGCCAGGCTGGTAGGCGGTGGAATTGATGCCGCGCTGGTTTTCTTCAGCCAGGCGACGGTCCTGGTCGTTGGTGGCGTCCCACACCTGACGCAGACGGGCCACGTCGTAATCCACGCCTTCCACCGCATCTTTGTGCACCAGCCATTTGGTAGTAACCATGGTTTCCTGGGCGCTGATCGGCCAGACGGTGAAAACGATCAGGTGATCGCCCATGCAGTGGTTCCACGAATGCGGCAGATGGAGGATGCGCATCGAACCGAGGTCCGGGTTCTGGATGCGCCCCATAAGCTTGTTGCAGCCCTGCTTGCCGTCCATGGTCATCGACACGGTGCCCTTGAGCAGCGGCATGCGCACAATACGGTTACGCAGGCCAAAGCTGGCGTGGGCGTATGGAATCTTCTCGGCCTCCCACTTGGCGGATGACTCGGCAACGTGGTCCTTGAATGACTGATTGGCGCGCGGATCAGTGACGTCGTCCCACTCCAGCAGGGTATTCAGCAGCTCCGGGTGCGAACCGTTGCAGTGGTAGCACTCGCGGTTGTTCTCCAGCACCAGCTTCCAGTTGGCCTTTTCCATCAAGGTGGTTTGCACCGCCACCTTGGTATTTTCCATGTCATAGGGCTCCATGTAGTGAGCCAGGGTGCTGAGAAAGTCGTCGATGGCCGGCGGGGTTTCTGCCAGCGAGATAAAGATATAGCCGCCCGCCACCTTGCAACTCACCGGTTTGAGGTTGTAGTCATTGAGGTCGAAGTCGGCGCCCATTTCGCTGCCGGCGAACAGCAAGCGCCCGTCGAGCTCATAGGTCCACTGGTGGTAATGACAGACCAGCTTGGCCACTTTGCCCTTGTCGCTGGTGCACAAACGCGAGCCACGGTGGCGGCAGACGTTATGAAAGGCGTGCACCACGCCTTCAGCACCGCGAATAACGATGATCGGGTTATCGCCAATTTGTAATGTCAGGTAATTGCCCTTGGCCGGGATCTCGCAGGTCATACCGGCGATCAGCCATTCCTTGTGGAAAATCTCCTGCATATCGATCTTGAACAGGCGCTCATCGTTGTAGAACGGCTGCGGCAGCGAAAAGGTGCGCTCGCGGTTCTGCAGCATCTCGGCGGTGGCCTTGCGTGCGGGCTCCAGCGGATCGCCCAGGCTCAGGGTGGAAGTGACGTCCATCGGTAACTCCTCAATGGCTGTCGTCTAAGACAACGGCCGTAAAAGTGGCTAATTCAGTATGGGTCTGCTGACCCTCACGCAAGGTGGCGTCGTTGCCCCATTCTGCGCCTGCCGATGGCGACTGGATGAAAGGGGAATTCGCTCGTGACCTTTTGCTTCGGCTGGCTGCGAGTGTGGCGCTGAGCGTAGGCGAAACCTTATCTACGGGCGACATGCCTGCATCCGTTTCCGACGCGGCAAACCACGGCCTATGCGGCAGGTCGCGATAAGCATGTAAATGTCGCTGGCAGATAAATGAGTCCGCCAGCCAGTACGCACAATCCGCTCCATACAAGGCCGATGTCCGGCCGTGCGGAGACGTCCATGACGACGAACGACTTCCTCAACCCGGTTACCACCCAGACCTGGAGCAACGGTCGGCATATGGTGCGGTGCGTCAAGGTCATCCAGGAAACCTGGGATGTGCGCACCTTCTGCTTTATGGCCGATCAGCCCGTGCTGTACTTCTTCAAACCCGGGCAGTTCGTCACCCTGGAACTGGAGATCGACGGGCAGCCAGTGATGCGTTCCTACACCATCTCCAGCTCGCCATCGGTACCCTACAGCTTCTCTATCACCATAAAGCGGGTGCCTGGCGGCAAGGTTTCCAACTGGCTGCATGACAACCTCAATGACGGCGACGAGCTGCCCGTGCACGGCCCGGTCGGGCTGTTCAACGCCATCGACTTCCCTGCTGACAAGGTGCTCTACCTCAGCGGTGGCGTCGGCATTACCCCGGTGATGTCGATGGCTCGCTGGTTTTACGACACCAACGCCAACGTCGACATGGTCTTCGTGCACAGCGCACGCTCGCCGAAAGACATCATTTACCACCGCGAGCTGGAACATATGGCCGCGCGGATCAACAACTTCAGCCTGCACGTGATCTGTGAAAAACACGGCCTGGGCGAGGCCTGGGCCGGTTATCGCGGCTACCTCAACCAGAAGATGCTCGAGCTGATTGCCCCGGATTACCTGGAGCGGGAAATATTCTGCTGCGGCCCAACGCCTTATATGAATGCAGTCAAACGCCTGCTCGAAAGCAATGGCTTTGATATGCTGCGTTACCACGAGGAGTCCTTCGGTGCGACGCCGCCGGAAGTACGCGCCGAGGTCAAGGAACTGGCCGCCGAAGCCGCCGATGCCGATCCAGTGCCAGCCGCCGACCAGCACCAGGTGGCCTTTACCAGCACCGGCAAGAGCATCCGCGTCGACCCGGGCGAAACCGTGCACGCCGCCGCTGCCAAACTTGGCCTGCATATCCCCAAAGCCTGCGGCATGGGCATTTGCGGCACCTGCAAGGTCATGAAAACTTCGGGTGAAGTGGCCATGGAACACAACGGCGGCATCACCGACGAAGACGTGGCCGAGGGCTATATCCTGTCCTGCTGCAGCGTTCCGCAGGGTGATGTGGCGATCGAGTACTAAGGACCACAGCGCACACAGCAAAACGCCGCACTCGCCTTCAAGGCCGGTGCGGCGTTTTTGTTTGCGCGCAATCCGCTGCGCTGGGCTGTTATAGGGTGGATGGGGGCGCCTAGCTGACGCTTTATCCATCCACCAATCCTGCGCACGCTATCGCGGGCAAGCCCGCTCCTACAGGTAATTCAGCGCGGCTTAGAGCCTGACACTGGCGTACGTTGACTCGCCCTGCGCGCGGGTCAATGCGGCCATGGCCGAGGATGGCGATGGGCGCATCAGGTCTTCCGGCATAGGCAGCAGCGCCACCACATTGCCGCCCTGCTGGCCGGCGCGCTCGTCACGCGGCGGAATACCGAAGTATTCGCGGTAGCACTTGGAGAAGTGCGGCGTGGAGACAAAGCCACACACCGAGGCCACTTCGATGATCGACATGCTGGTCTGCTTGAGCAGTTGGCGCGCGCGAATCAGGCGCAACTTGAGGTAGTAGCGCGACGGCGAGCAGTGCAGGTATTTCTGGAACAAGCGCTCCAGCTGACGCCGCGAGACATCGACATACAACGCCAGTTGGTCGAGGTCGATCGGCTCTTCCAGGTTGGCTTCCATCAGCGCGACGATTTCCTGCAGCTTTGGCTGGTTGGTGCCGAGCATGTGCTTGAGCGGCACGCGCTGGTGATCCTGCTCGTTGCGAATGCGCTCGTAGATAAACATCTCGGAAATCGCTGCCGCCAGTTCGCGGCCATGCTCACGGCCAATCACGTGCAGCATCATGTCCATCGGCGCGGTGCCGCCGGAGCTGGTGTGGCGATTGCGATCAATCGAGAACAGGCGGGTGCTGACGCCTGCGCGCGGGAAGGCTTCCTGCATCGAGGCCAGGCATTCCCAGTGCACGCTGCAATCGAAGCCGTCGAGCAGCCCGGCCTTGGCCAACGCCCAACTACCGGTGCATACCGCGCCCAGTTGCGCGCCATGGCGCGCCTGGCTTTGCAGCCACTGCACGTGCTCGCGAGTAACGCTGTGCTGAATGTCCACGCCACCACAAACGACCACCGCATCCAAGCGCGGTGCAGTCAGCAGACTGGCGTCCGGGGTGATCTGCAGGCCATCGCTGGCGCATACCGGCAAGCCGCTCTGGCTGAGGGTGTGCCAGCGATACAACTCCTTGCCGGACAGCTGGTTGGCCATCCGCAGCGGCTCGACGGCAGACGCCAGGGAAATCAGCGTGAAGTTGTCGAGCAGGAGAAAGCCGATGGACTGCGGCGCACGGCTCTGGGGTTGTGCCCCTTGAGTGAACTGTGACATCAGGTAAACCCTCACGCGAAGCAAAGCACGGTAGTGAGCCCCTCTATAGGGTGGCTCTTCTTATGGGTCTGGGACTGCACAACACCAGATCGACAACCAGCACAACGCAAAGGCCGTGCCTAAATTGATTGGGCGTTCAATTAAAAATAGCGACGTTAGTCCAAGACTAGTGCCACTAGGCGTTGGCAGGAGCGACAGAAGCATTCTGATTACGACCGCAAACGCCCGTTTTACGGGTGCTTGAGCATTTCGGTAGCACTGCCTAACCGGTGCTTTGTCACCCCGCTACGCAGGGTAAAAATGCAGCGGTAACGGACCAACGGTCAGGCCTTGCTCAGCGCCACTGCACCGCCCTTTTCAGCGCACCGAACACAGCTGCACCGCAATCGTGCACAGCACTCGCTACGCACCCACATTGGCCACACAAGCCTGCGTCCAACCCAGCAGGATTGCGACACAACCGGCCGTAAACCGACTCAGCACTCGACAGCGCTAACCGCCAGCCCACCGCGCGAGGTTTCTTTGTACTTGTCGTGCATATCGGCACCGGTATCGCGCATGGTGCGGATCACCCGGTCCAGGGAGATAAAGTGCTGGCCATCGCCACGCAAGGCCATCTGTGCGGCGTTGATCGCCTTTACCGCCGCAATCGCGTTGCGCTCGATACACGGCACCTGCACCAGGCCGCCGACCGGGTCGCAGGTCAGGCCAAGGTTATGTTCCAGGCCGATTTCCGCGGCGTTTTCCACCTGTTCGGGCGTTGCGCCAAGAATCTCCGCCAGCCCGGCCGCGGCCATGGCGCAGGCCGAACCGACCTCGCCCTGACAGCCGACTTCGGCCCCAGAGATGGAGGCGTTTTTTTTGCACAAAATGCCAATGGCCGCTGCGGCCAGCAGGTAGTCCACCACATTGGCTTCACTGACCGCCGGACTGAACCGCACAAAGTAATGCAGCACCGCCGGGATAATCCCCGCCGCACCATTGGTGGGCGCAGTAACCATGCGCCCACCGGCAGCGTTTTCCTCGTTGACCGCCAAGGCAAACAGATTGACCCACTCCATGCCGCTGAGGGTGGAGCCGATCACATTAGGCTTACTCATTTCCTGCAAGCTGCGGTGCAACTTGGCGGCGCGACGCTTCACATTCAGCCCGCCCGGCAGGATGCCCTCATGTTTGAGGCCCTGCTCCACGCACTCACGCATGGCCTGCCACAGGCGCATCAGTCCGCTGCGGATTTCCGCCTCACTGCGCCAGGCTTTTTCGTTGGCCATCATCAGTTCGGAAACGCGCAGACCGCTGCTCTGACAGAGCTGCAACAGCTGCGCGGCGCTGTTGAAGTCATACGGCAACACGGTGTGATCCTGATCCAGCTGGCCACTGGCGGCCTGTTCGGCATCCACCACAAAACCGCCGCCCACCGAGTAGTAGGTGTTCTCGTGCAACAGGCTGCCATCAGCAGCAAAGGCGCTAAGCGTCATGGCATTGGGGTGATACGGCAGATTTTCCTCGAGCAGGAGCATGTCGCGCTGCCAGTCGAAAGCGATGCCTACGCGACCGCCGAGCTGCAACTGACCGCTGGCCAACAGTTCGGCGATACGCGGCTCGATGCTGCTCGGGTCGATCTGATCCGGCCACTCCCCCATTAATCCCATGATCACCGCACGGTCGCTGCCATGACCAACACCGGTGGCCGACAGCGAGCCATAAAGGCGCACCTGTAACCGCGCCGTGCGCTCCAGCAAACGCCGCTCGGTCAATGCGCCGCTGAACAGCGCTGCCGCGCGCATGGGCCCGACGGTATGCGAACTGGACGGGCCAATGCCGATCTTGAACAAGTCAAACACGCTGATAGCCACGACACTCTCCTGCACGGTTGCTATAGGCAAACCATGATCAGGATTTACTCATGCCGCCGTCGCCCCACACCGACCCGCCCATGCCTAAATCCGTCAGCGCCTGACTCAGCAAGCCTGTGCGCCAGCGCGCAGTTTTAGCTGCCCCGGCAGCGAATCACGACAGCAGCATTCTGGTTGCGACGCCACGCATAGGCAGCCAAGGAAATCTGTCGGCATGATCGCGACGCCCACGGATCGGCCAGCCATCATTTGCTCTGCCCGTCCTGGTGCTCAATGAAGCGCCTGCCCCAGGCGCACCCTGACACCGCAACCGGGAGAGGCTTGATGAAACCGTATAGACGCTGGCTGCTGGCCGCCGCCATGTTTACCCCCCTGCTGGCCCAGGCTGCCGACCCGCCAAGTTGCAAGCTGGTCCGCTTCGCCGACGTTGGCTGGACAGACCTGATCACGACCAACGCCGTGACCCGCCTGCTACTCAGCGAGCTGGGCTATCGCTCGCAGGTCAAGAGTCTGTCACTGCCGGAGACCTTCAAGGCGCTGCACGACCGTGAGGTCGACGTGTTTCTCGACACCTGGCTACCCAGCTCAGAACAGGACATCCGCCCCTACCTGGACGACGGCTCGGTGGAACTGCTGACGGTCAATCTGGAAGGCGCCAAGTACACCCTGGCGGTCAACCAGGCCGCCTACGATGCCGGCCTCAAGGATTTCGCCGATATCGCCAAGTTCAGCAAACAGCTCGACGGCAAGATCTACGGGATTGAGCCTGGTAACGGCGGCAACCAACTGATCCAGCAGATAATCGATAAGAACGCCTTCGGCCTTGCCAACTTCAAGCTGGTGGAATCCAGCGAGACGGAGATGATCCTGCACGTCAAACGCGCGGATCACCTAAACAAATGGGCGGTGTTCCTCGGCTGGGAACCGCACCCGATGAACAACCAGCTGAACATGCGCTACCTGAGCGGCGGCGATGACTACTTCGGTCCCAACTTGGGCGGCGCAACGGTCTATACAACCGTGCGCAAGGACTTCGTCAGCCAGTGCCCAAATGTCGGCCGGCTGCTCAAGAACATACGCTTCAGCCTGGAGATGGAAAACGACCTGATGGAGGCCATCCTCAACAAAAACACCAATCCACGTCGGGAGGCAAAAGCCTGGTTAAAAGCCAACCCACAAATACGCGAGTCCTGGTTGCAGGGCGTAACAAGACTGAACGGTCAATCAATAAAAACCGCCGAAAACCTGGCCAGCGAAAATTAATTTGTCATTTTTTTCGAACAGCGCGCAGCCCCCTACTCATCGCGCCTGCGGCCATTTGAAAAGCTGCAAACCACGCCCGGCGTGGCTTGCAGCCTTGGCGCTGGGGGTAAAAAGTCTGTTATGGTTTTTTTAGCCAACGGGTATGTCGTCGCGCAACACGTCAGAGTCGTAAACCGACAATTGCGACAACTTGAAGACTATATCGTTGAGTCAGCCGATTTCGTCGCTGTCGCCTAAGCAGGGTCGACAGACCGGGAGCCCACAGCCCCGGACCGAAGAATATATAAGAGCTGGCTCACCACTTAATGGGTGCCAGCCCAACAAGAAATTTCGGATGTACGCGCACCTCGGGTCGAGGTGTGTAAAACCCAAGGATGGGACTTCGTAACACTGCCAGAGGGTTTGGAACGCGGTTTGCAGCACGGCATAGCAAGGTTGACTCGACAGTACGCCCCTATAGCGTCCATTGCCCACAAGGCGACTGGAGCGTTGCAGCGGTTGTGCCTGAGTGCCCTGAATATGTTGCGCGGCAAGGCACGGCCCCTACCCCGGAACCCAGTAAACCCACACAGGCAAGAACAGTCGGCATCACCGTAAGTACGCCAGCTGGCGTAGGCGCGGTTCCGCAGCACTGATCTGGATGTCTACTGAAGGGGAATCATCCCATGCAGTCTGGAAAAATCGTCGTCGAAAACCTCTACAAGGTGTTCGGCGCAGAGCCACAAGAAGCGATCGACCTGCTCAAGCAGGGCTGGAGCAAGGAGCGAATTCTTGCGGAGAAAGGCGCAGTAATCGGCGTCAGCGACGTGTCCTTCAGCGTCGAGGAAGGTGAAATATTCGTGCTAATGGGCCTCTCCGGCTCTGGCAAATCCACCCTGATCCGCCTGATCAACCGCCTGGTTGAGCCTAGTGCAGGCAACGTCTATATCGACGGTCAGAACGTCGCCAAGATGCCCAAGTCGGAACTCATCGATTTGCGCCGCCGCGACATGAGCATGGTCTTCCAGTCCTTTGCCCTGATGCCTTCGCGCAGCGTGTTGGACAACGCCGCCTTCGGCTTGGAAGTGGCCGGTAAGAGCAAGAAGGTCCGCGAAGAGCGCGCCATGCGTGTACTCGAGCAAGTTGGCCTGGACACCTTTGCGCACAAGATGCCGCATGAACTGTCCGGCGGCATGCAACAGCGCGTCGGCCTGGCCCGCGCCCTGGCGGTTGACCCGTCAATGATCATCATGGACGAGGCGTTTTCCGCCCTCGACCCGCTCAAGCGCCGTGAGATGCAGGACGTGCTGCTCGAGCTGCAGAAAACCGACCGCCGCACCATCATCTTCGTCTCCCACGACATCGAAGAAGCCATGCGCATCGGCACCCGCATCGGCATCATGGAAGGCGGCAAACTGGTTCAGGTCGGCACCCCGCAGGAGCTTATCGACAACCCCGCCAACGATTACGTGCGCAACTTCTTCAACACCGTCGACACCAATCGCTACCTCACCGCCGGCCAGTTGATGGCCAACAGCGTGCCGATCTACGTGCACAACGGCAAAGCCCCGGACGCGCAGACGGTTTGCCAGGAGCTGCAGGCGCTGGACAAGCACTACGCCTTTATCGTCGACGAGCAGAACAACTTCCAGGGCTCCATCAGCCTGGAAAAAATCGCCCTCCTGGTCGAAGGCGGCACCAGCTGCGGCCTCGACGGCGATGTCCTCAAGCAGATCAATCCAATCGCTGAAAACACCCCGCTGGATCAGGTGATCGAACGCCTGGTGGACAACGAAGGGCCGATTCCGGTGATTGATGAACATGGCCACTACAGCGGCGCCATCAGCAAGGGTCGCCTGCTGACTCGCCTGCAGGGAGAGTCCCATGAGTGAGAAAAAACTCGACCTGGGTAGCTGGGTTAATGACATCGTCCAGCACCTGCTGGACAACTACAGCGACGGCTTCGACAGCGTTGGTGCCGTAGTCAACGGCTTCTCCGAAGGCATCGAATGGCTGCTGATGCTGCCGCCGGCCTGGCTACTGATCGCCATCTTTATCGGCCTCGGGCTGTGGCGCATCGGCTACAAGTTCGCCATTTTCACCGCCATCTCCTTCGTGCTGATCGTGCTTACCGGCTTCTGGGAACAGACCGTGGTGACGCTCGGCCTGACCTTCTCCGCAACGCTGATCAGCCTGCTACTCGGCATACCGCTGGGTATCTGGGCGGCGCGCAGCGAGCGAGTAGCGACCATCATCCGGCCGATTCTCGACTTCATGCAGACCATGCCGGCGTTCGTTTACCTGATTCCCGCTGCCATGCTGTTCGGCCTCGGCCGTGTACCGGGGATCATCGCCACGGTGATCTTCGCCATGCCGCCGGCCGTGCGTCTGACCAACCTGGGCATCCGCCAGGTGAATAAAGAGATCATCGAAGCCGGGCAATCCTTCGGTTGCACCCCGCGTCAGCTACTGTTCAAGGTCCAGCTGCCCAACGCCATGCCGTCGATCATGGCCGGGGTTAACCAGACCATCATGATGGCACTGTCGATGGTGATCATCGCCTCGATGGTTGGCGCAGGTGGTTTGGGTAACGACGTATTGGCGAGTATCCAACGCCTGGATATCGGCCTCGGTTTCGAAAGCGGCATGGCCGTGGTGCTGCTGGCGATTATTCTCGACCGCATCACCGAAAGCTTCGGTACGCCGCAAACCGCCAAACGCAGCAGTCTATTCAGTTGGTTCAGCGGCAAGCTTCAACGCCAGTAATCTAAATTTAACCATCACAGGGAATCGCAGATGAAGACGATTAAACAGCTCGCAGGCGTTGGCCTGCTCTCCGTAGCCATGCTGCAAAGCGCCTGGGCGCAAGAGCCGGAAAGTTGCAAGATGGTGCGCTTCGCCGAAATCGGCTGGGCTGACATTGCCGCCACCACCGGCGTCGCCATGACCCTCAGCGAAGGCCTGGGCTACCAGACCCGCAAGATCATGGCCTCGGTACCGATCGCCTTTACCGGCGTACAAAAAGGCCAGATCGACGTATTCCTCGGTTACTGGGCGCCCTCGATGGACGCCGTGATCGAACCCTTCACCAAGGATGGCGGCGTCAAAGTACTGCCCAAAGCCAACCTCGAAGGCGCCAAATACACCCTCGCCGTACCGACCTATGCCGCTGAAGCGGGCCTGAAAAGCTTTGCCGACATCGCCAAGTTCAAAGACCAGCTGGACGGCAAAATCTTCGGCATCGAGCCAGGCAACGACGGCAACCTGCTGATCGACGGCATGATCAAAAGCAACCAGTTCGGCCTCGGCGAATTCAAAATGATCGAGTCCAGCGAAGCCGGCATGCTGGTCCAGCTGCAACGCGCCGTGAAAAAGAAAGAACCCGCAGTATTCCTCGGCTGGGCACCACACCCAATGAACACCCAGTTCGACATCACCTACCTGGAAGGTGGCGATGACGTCTTCGGCCCAGACTTCGGCGCGGCCAAGGTCTACACCGTAGTGCCGCCGGATTACGAAGCACGCTGCGCCAACGTCGGCAAACTGCTGAACAACCTGCAGTTCACTGTGGAAATCGAAAGCCAGCTGATGGAAAAGGTTCTGGATAAACAGAACCCCACCGAAGTGGCGAAGAACTGGATCAAAGCCAACCCAGCGATCCTCGACCAGTGGCTGGCCGGTGTAACCACTTACGACGGCCAGGACGGCGTTGCAGCGGTGAAAAAGCACCTCGGCCTGTAAGCCACACCGCGCCGCCAGCAGTGATCTGCGGGCGGCGCGGATAGTTGAAGCAACTTAATAAACACCTCACCAGCGAGGCCACACGGCCATCGTTTGGTTTGTTGCAGCCGCGATTTACCTTGCGGCGCTGTAGAAGCACTTGCAAGCAAGCCTTAACCACGCAACCCAGTACCAACCAGCTAGGCCCGCAAGAAGAACGCGCCAGTAACTCACTGAACTGCCACTCTCACTGACGGAGCAAAACCTATGCGAAATCTGAAGAACCTCTGCCTGCAAAGCCTCGGCGTCGCCGCCCTGGCCCTCGGCATGAGCACCGCCATGGCGGCTGACAAACCCACCCTGAAAATTGGCTACGTAAACGGCTGGGACGACAGCGTCGCCGCCACCCATGTAGCGGGTGAAATCCTCCAGAGCAAACTCGGCTACACCGTCGAGCTTAAGGCAGTAGAACCGGCCATCATGTGGCAAGGCGTAGCCCGTGGTGACCTCGACGCCACTCTCTCCGCCTGGCTGCCCGCCACCCACGGCGAATACTTTGAAAAACTCAAAGACAAGGTTGAAGTGCTCGGCACCAACTACGCCGGCGCTAAAATCGGCCTGATCGTGCCCGACTACGTACAAGCGAAAACCATCGCTGACCTGCAAACCTACGCCAAAGACTTCGACGGCAAAATCACCGGCATCGACGCCGGCGCCGGCGTAATGCGCCGTGCCGAAGAAGCCATCACCGAATACACCCTCACCGACATCAAACTGATGCCAAGCTCCGGACCAGGCATGGCCACCGCCCTGACCCGTGCCGAGAAGGACAAGAAAGCCATTGTCGTTACCGGCTGGATCCCACACTGGATGTTCGCCAAATGGAACCTGCGCTTCCTCGAAGACCCGAAAAAGGTCTTCGGCGATGACGAACACGTCGACACCGTTGCCAACCCAAGCATCACTACCAAGGCACCAGAAGCAGCAGCCTTCCTGAAGAAATTCTCCTGGAGCGGTGAAGAAGTCGGCGCCGTGATGCTCGCCATCCGCGACGGCGCCAAACCGGAAGACGCCGCCAAAGACTGGATCAGCAAAAACCCAGAGCGCGTAGCCGAGTGGCTTAAATAAGCCAAGGCTGCACCTCTATATATGAAGCGGGCTACGGCCCGCTTTTTTGTGCCTGCGAAATGACGGTGGGGAATGTTCTAGAACGGGGATGGGTCGAGTTATGCTACTGCACGCCTGCCAACGCGCGTGAGTCGCGTTGTAGATACATCCTTATAGGGACAGTTTTGGATCAGCCAGAAGACCCAGCCATTACGTTAAGCAGGCATACACATAAAGCCACTTGCACGTTAACCAACAGGGAGTTTGTTGAATGCGCTTACTTAAAGGAATGTTCTGCTCCGTTGCACTTATAACGATCTTCATTCTGCCAACGTTCGTTGAGGAGGCTGCCGCTCAATCTCCAGTACGTGGGAACTATGCATTGATCTATAACGGCGCAGGTGCAGATCCTGACAGCACAGAGGCGATTGCTGACATTGCAGGTAAGAGCGGCCTGAAAATCCAGTACGTGAGCAACCTGAGCGCACTGCCAATGCTGCTGGATAATGCGCGTGTTTTTATCCTGGGCGGGACGGATGATGATGTACAGCCATTGCTTGAAGCCTTTACACCCACTACGCGCCAAGCTTTAAAGGCATACCTGCAAAACGGCGGAAGGTACTTGGGCGTCTGTGGCGGGGCGTTTTTAGCATCTGCCGGCTGGCATGATGAAGGTGATTTTTTCCCAGCCTTGGGTCTTACCCCGGCAGAGTCTGATGCGTATGACGAAGACTTTGCGCCCAAGATTTACCCAATCACATGGCTTGGCGAAACACGCCGCATGTACTATCAGGCAGGGCCCGAATTTACGCTGCTGCCAGACGCTGAGTTCACCCAGATTATCGCAAGCTATGACAACGGCCAGCCAGCAGCGCTCGTGAATGCCTACGGTCAGGGCAAAGTGGCCGTTTCAGGTCCGCACCCCGAAGCGCCGAGCAGTTGGAAAAACGAGGCTTTTAACGGCCACACGATGCAAGACAACACCCGTTTGGCTGAAGCGTTACTGCAAGCACTGCTTTCGGATCAGCCCGTATCAATCGATCAGCGTTAGCCGACTAGGGTGAACTAAAGGGGACAGATTTATTTATCGCAAAATAAATCTGTCCCCTTTGCCACCACAAGCCTCACGGAGCAGTCTTGATCATCTTGCACACAACTCGCATGCGTCTGGAGCCGATTACCGAGCAGCACCTAGACGGTGTGTACGCAATGGACCAGATCCCCGAAGTCATGCGCTATATCAGTGGCCAGCCGGCGACACGTGAACAGACCGCGGCCTGGGTCGCCCGAGTTCAGCGATGCTGGGCTGCTTGGGGTACCAGTTGGTGGGCCTTCATCGACCCCACAAGCGGCCGTGTCGCTGGTGCTGGCTGCATTCAGTACGCCCGTCGCGAAGCCGACCTTCCCGACGACCTGGACAGCTTGCGGAGCAACCCACTCGAGATTGGCTGGCGACTGCATCCCGATTTCTGGGGCAAAGGCATGGCCAGCGAGGCAGCGCTGCGCATGGCTGAGTTCGCTTTCGACTCTCTTGCCGCCCAGGAACTGATCGCTGTGCGCCACCCTGACAACGTCGCGTCAGCACGCGTGATGGATAGGCTGCACATGCACTACCGAGGCCTAGAAACTTGGTACGGTACACTCGAGGCTACCCATGTGGTCACTCGCGACGAATGGCTGAAGACTTGACCCGAAACCCTCAAAGCCGAGCTGGAACCCGGTGATGCCTAAGGAAACTCTGAAAAAAAGTACAGGCGGATCAAGTAACCACAGAATCGTAACCGCGGTCTTCGGACTATTCTTCGTCGTGCTTGCGGTCGCAATTGTCGTCGTGTCTGACCGCACTGCCGCCCCCCTACTCGCCGCTGCGGTCGTTAGCGCCTTGGGCATTGATGCCATTGCCAGCGCATTCCGCAACAAGCCTTCGCTGCTTTCCCATATCGGGCCATTACCGTGACGACCATAGGCATGACGCCCAAGAAGCTAAAGTGCTCGGAGTGATTTATTTTTGATCTACTCAGAGCCATCAAACCGCTAGGCAGCTCGCCAAAACCGCTTTCTTTGTATACCCCCATTAACCAACCCGGCCTAAAACAATGAACCGCCGCAAAAAGATCAAACAGCTACTAGAAGCTCACGCCAAAAAAGCCAACGCCAAATTGGCACCAAAAAAGAAATCCACCTACATCAGCAAAGCCGACCGTTTAAAGCTGGCCGAAGAAGCCAACCAAGACTCAGAAACCATGCCTGAAAGCTGACTTATTTGATTTCAGCGCACAGGATGTGCCTGCATATTAAGCCGAATCACCAGTAGCTTTATCCAGCATGCAACCGCCTAGAAAACAGCAATAGTGTCGCCCGATAGCAAAAGGAAACTTGCCCATATGAACGTACTTATACTTCCAGGTATCGGAAACTCAGGACAAGATCACTGGCAAAGCCACTGGGAACAGACGAATAGCAACTATATACGCGTCAACCAATCGGACTGGGACAACCCCATCTGCGCTGACTGGATAGCGTCACTCGAAGACAGCGTCAAACGTTATGGCGCAGATACGATTCTGGTTGCCCATAGCCTGGCATGCCTGCTGGTTGCGCACTGGGCGGCGCAAACCAAACTGCCGATCAAAGCGGCCTTGCTGGTCGCCGTGCCAAACCCTAAAGGCCCAATATTCCCCACCCAGGCAATAGGGTTTGATCCATTACCAATGCAGCGTCTGCCGTTCAAATCTACGGTTATCGCCAGCACCAACGACCCCTACGGTGGAGTTGCATACGCTGAAGAATGTGCAGCTATTTGGGGCAGTGATCTTGTAAACATCGGCGCAGCCGGCCACATCAACAGCTCTAGTGGCTTGGGTGCTTGGCCCGAAGGGCACAGGCTCCTGCAGCAACTTAAAGCCGACTGACAACGTTTAATCTTGCTCGCCTCATGCGCAATTAATGAGTACAGCTCGCAGTTTAATAAACCGTGATGAACTACAAGGAAGAACGCTCATATGCCTGGCCAATACCCAAACAGAATCAAACAGCTGCCCTTATTCGACGGCCGCTTCGACGCCTATAAGCTTGAGGCCAAAGACAGCACCGTGCTGTTTGCCTCCTACCCCGCCGGCACCTCCATCCCGCCGCATACCCATGACACCGATAACCATGGCGTGATTACGCGCGGCGAATTGATCCTGAGCATGAATAACCAAACCATCAGGGTTGGCGTAGGTGAGTGGTATCACGTACCTGCAAACGTTGAGCACTCGGCTTTATTTGAGGTCGAGACCGATGAGGTTGAATTCTGGTATGTGTAAGGACTGAGCATTACGCCAAATACCGAAAGGAGAAAAGGGAATCGGTTCAGGTGCCATTTACCGGGGTGAATAGATAAATACGCCCACCCTTTTATTTAGTTCGACTGCTGGCCGGCATGTGCAATAAGCCTGCTTGAAGCCAGCCGTCGTTGGAAACCTCAATTATCCATGGATGGGCGCTGCACGTGATTAATCATACAAACACCCTTGCAGGGCAATTTGAGTTAGAACAAAGGAACCGTCTTCTCAATGTCGATGCGTTGCGCGGGTTTGCGCTGTTAGGCATTCTTGCAGTGAACATATGGGCGTTCGCAGACCCCTACTACACCACAACACAGTCCAATCCCGTTTATGCATCAGGGCTTGATCAAGCGGTTCGTTTTTTCATCTCGCTGTTTTTTGAAACCAAGTTCTACTTGTTATTTTCCTTCCTGTTTGGCTACAGCTTCACCCTACAAATGGCATCAGCCGAACGGGCTGAAAGGGCATTCTTCCCACGAATGCTGCGGCGCCAGAGCGGACTGCTCGCAGTGGGCTTGTTGCACGGCGCCGTTCTCTACTACGGCGAGATACTCTCCATCTACGCAATATTAGGATTGATCCTTTTGGCCTGCCGGGGCTTCCCACCTGGTCGCGCAGTGAGGGTCGGCGTCGGGTTAGTCGTGACCATGGGCATGCTGTGGATGCTGCTCGGGGTCGTTGCAATGACTCAAGACGCGGCGATGGGCTCAGACCTCACCAGTGTGAACGCGAAACTGGCTGCATTCAGTGACGACGCAATGGCAACACTTGGCTACCACACGAGCCACTTGCCGGAGACGGTTGCGACGCTGGTGATGCTGCAGGGGCCAAGTGCGATGGCAATGTTTTTCTTGGGACTAGCGGCCGGCCGTGTCCGCTTTTTCGAGAATCCTGATCGATACCGCATGTACACGCATCGGATCTTGCTGATTGCTTTGCCGATAGGAAGCGTCGGAGCACTCACCTACGCGCTGACAGCAACCTACGTTCCCGGCGGCGCCTATGAAATCATCGCCTTCGGACTCGGTCAGTTGACGGCACCTTTACTCACGTCATCTTACGTAGTGGCGGCACTTATGCTGTTTCGGACAAAGCCAGGGCAGCGTATTGAGCAGGCACTCGCACCCATGGGGAAAATGGCGCTGACGAACTATCTTGGGCAATCCCTACTTCTTGGCATCCTGTTTACCGGATACGGGTTTGGATTGATTGATCGACTCTCGCCGTTGATCGTTCTTGTGATTGTGCCTTTCGTTTTCGCCATTCAGTTGTTATTCAGCCGCTGGTGGTTGAAACATCATTTATATGGGCCAGGAGAATGGGTGCTGCGTGCGATCACCATTGCGGCGATTCCCGCTTGGCGGCGCAATCAAAATGCCGTCCAACAAACGCTTGCAGCGGGCGATGCTGCAACCGCCGCTGAACCGAAACCTAGTGGCCAGTCAGATCAAGGCGTTTCTGCAACAAGGCCATTTCAACCATGATTCCTAATGAGTGGCCAGTAGCGCGAATATCCGAACATGCCCATGACCAGCCCGCCCGATAAGCCCAAACCAAACCGCAGCGCCTTCTGGGCCAGACGAATTAATACGCTGGCGCTGCTTTGCCTACTCGGCCTGCTGCTGCCGCTGCTCTCGCACCTGCTCGCAGACTCCGCAGGCACGCTGGCCTGGCTGATCGACCTGGCCAGCCATTGGCAGTGGCTGTTCCTGTTGGGGCTAGTGGTGTTTACCGGGTTGGCCTGTTGCCGTGATAAGCGCTGGGCCATTTTGTTGTTAGCGCTGCCGCTGCCCTGGCTGACGGCATCCACGCCGGCACCGGCGAGCGATCCGCAGGCCCAGGTGTTTGCCGTGGCCAGTGCCAACGTCCATCTAGATAGCCGCAACACGCAAGGGTTAGCCACTTGGTTGGCGCAGGAAAAGCCGGATGTAGTGGTGCTGCTGGAGGTTTCCCCGGCCTATGCGCATGGCTTGCGCACGCTGCGCGATTACCCCTTTCAACACATCGTTGCCCAGGACAGCCCCTTTGGCATCGCCGTGCTGTCGCGCCATCCGCTGCAGCAGATCGAGGTGATTGAGGATGCGCAGGGGATTGCTCATATCGAGGCGCAGTTGCAGTGGCACGGCCAGCCGGTCGGGATTATCGCCCTGCACCCGATGCCACCGCTTTCGCCGCAGTATCACCGCGTGCGTAACACCAAGTTGGCAGCCCTGGCCAGGCAAGCTGCAGCCAGCGGCATACCGACGGTTTTAGCCGGCGACCTGAATGCCACGCCTTGGTCGTCGGCCTTTAGCGGGCTGGCGCAATTGGGTTTGCGCCGTGCCAGCGGTTTGGCCGCGACCTGGCCGGCCGCCTTAAAGGGCATACTCGGGTTACCTATCGACCATGTACTGGTTTCGCAGCATTGGGCGGTGGTGGCGCGCCAAGTAGGCCCACAGCTGGGCTCGGATCATTTGCCGATACTGGTACGCCTGGTGCCGGTGCTAGAGAAATAAAGGCGAGAGGTTTACCTTGCCTAACCGCCTGCCCCCACAGCATGCCATTCCAATCACTGAGGGACCACCATGATCACCTGCCATATCCGCTATGTGCTCGACCCGCGCAAACTCAAGGAATTCGAGCACTACGGCAAGCTGTGGATTGCCCTGGTGGCGAAGTTTGGCGGTACGCATCACGGTTACTTTCTGCCCTCGGAAGGTGCCAACAATATCGGCCTGGCGATGTTCAGCTTCCCCAGCCTGGCGGAGTACGAGCAGTACCGGCTTAAATCTTTTGCCGATGCCGAGTGCCTGGCGGCCTTTAAATATGCGGAAGAGACCCAGTGCGTGATCAGCTACGAGCGCACCTTCTTCCGCCCGGTATTCGATGCCTGACTGAACCTTAATTGCCGAGTTACGCGCCATGTCCCAGCTAGCCCACTTGCAGTTAATGGCCCGCTATAACGCGTGGATGAATGACAAGCTCTACGAGGCTGCCGGCCAGCTGTCGCCGCAGGCGCTGAGTGAGGATCGCGGGGCGTTTTTCCCGTCGATCCTCGCCACGCTGAACCATATTGCGGTGGCCGATATCATCTGGCTTAAGCGCTTTGCCGAGCACCCGGCCTGCGCTGACTTGCGCGAAGCGATCAGCGATCTGCAACGGCCAGTCGCACTGGATCAGCTGTTATTTGACACCTTCGCGCCGCTGCATGCTTTGCGCGGCCGACTGGATGGGCAAATCAGCGATTGGGCGGCGACGTTGACCGAGGCGGACCTGGAATATGTGCTGGCCTACGGCAATATGAAGGGCGTGCCGGCGCAGCGCCCGTACGCCAGCCTGATGCTGCATTTCTTCAATCATCAGACTCATCATCGCGGCCAGGCCAGCACCTTGCTGCACCAGGCCGGGCAGGATATCGGCGTGACCGATTTACTGTCGCTAATCGCCGACGTTGAGCCGCGCTGACACCCGCAACCAGCGGACAGGACGTCACACCATGGCTTTTAACCAAACAGAACGCCTCAGCCTGCTCGCCATCAAGGGCGTTGGCCCTACCGTGATCAAACGCTTCGAGGAGCTTGGTATCGACTCCCTGGCGCAGCTGGCAACCTACCGGGCCGAGGATATCGCCGAGATGGTTGCCGCCATGCTCGGCAGTACCTGCTGGAAAAACAGCCCACAGGCCAAGGCGGCGCTGAATGCGGCCATCGCCCGGGCCAAAGACAGCCAATGAAGCCGCTGGCCCTGCTGCTGGTTTATCTCCCGCGCATCGCCTTTCGCCGGGCGGCGCAGGCGCAGCTGGGTGCTTGTTTGCCAGCGGCCACGACGGCAGCGGTATGGGCCAGAACCCTGAACGTGCACAGCGAATTACAACGCACGCGTGTGCACCATTCGCCGGGGGTAAATCTGCTGCTGCGTTATATGCAGTGGGATTACGCGCTGTACCGCGCCCTGCAGGAGCACGGCAAAACACCACAACAGGCCGGCAAATGGATTGAGCAGATCAACTGGCATATCTTCGCCCCGGCCAGCGCCCTGGCGTTCAAGCTGTCGCGCCTGCGCAGCAACCGCTTGCAGACGCGCGTCCAGTGGCTGCTCGATGCGCTGTTCAGCCTGGTGTTTACCCATCCTTTCCGCCGCACAAAACTGCCCGCCACCGCTGGCGTGGCCTTTGATGTGCAGGTGTGTCCGCTGGCCAGTTACCTGCGCGAGCAGGGGGCGCCGGAGCTGACCCACTTTGCCGCGTGCAGCCTTGATTACCGCATGGCCAGCGATTGGGGCGTGACGCTGCAGCGCACGCAAACCCTCGCAGGTGGTGCGGCGTACTGCGATTTCCGCTTTAGCGTGCCGCCCGTTCGGCTGATTGCTCGCGAAGGCGCACGCGTCGATAAAACCACCGCCGGTCAGCCTGAAAACTAGCGCCGTCGGCACTCGCGCAGCGGCATGCCCCTGACCGACAGGTCATCTCTGGAACGTCATGTTTGATTGATCGTTCAACAATAACCGGCCTAGACTGCGCGCATTCCGGGGACGCCCCCATCGATGGAGAAGCAGATGCCCAAGGTCGGAATGCAACCGATCCGCCGCTCGCAATTGATCGCGGCCACTCTCGAAGCGGTTGATCAGGTCGGCATGGGTGATGCCAGCATCGCCTATATCGCGCGGATCGCCGGGGTCTCCAACGGCATCATCAGCCACTATTTCCGCGACAAGAACGGCTTACTCGACGCCACCATGCGCCACCTGATGCAGGCGCTCAGCGATGCCGTGCGCGAACGTCGCGCCAGCTTGCCGCCAGACCAGCCGCGCGAACACCTGCGGGCAATGATTGAAGGCAACTTCGACGACAGCCAGGTCAACGGTCCGGCGATGAAAACCTGGCTGGCGTTCTGGGCCACCAGCATGCACCAGCCGGCGCTGCGGCGTTTGCAGCGGGTCAACGATCTCCGTCTGTACTCCAACCTGTGCGGGCAGTTCAGCCGCGTGTTGCCGCAGGAGCAGGCGCGCAGCGCAGCCCGTGGCCTGGCGGCCTTGATCGATGGTTTGTGGCTACGCGGGGCGCTGTCCGGCGAAGGCTTCGACACCCGCCAGGCGATTGCAATCGCCTACGAATACCTCGATCTGCAATTGGCCAAGGCGCAGTAAACCTCGCACACCTTCCACCGAGGCGATGGCTGAGTGGAGTGCCGTAGGAATGCTCAGCTTTTGTAGGAGCGGGCTTGCCCGCGATCTCTTGCTGACTCAAAAGCATCGCGGGCAAGCCCGCTCCTACAGATCTCGTAGAGCCCCAATACCGCCACCGACACGCTCCGCGTGTCGTGTTTGGCTGCGCCCTGTCGTTTTTATTAATTGATCGTTCAATTAAGATAATTTAGCCTTGCGTCTATATTGTCTACACCGACGACCTGCACCAGGCGGCTCGCGTCGCCCACCGCACACGAGGAACGCGCCATGCCCCGCTTCGACGAACAGCAGCTCTATATTGGTGGTCGCCCTGTAACGGCCAGCAGCGGCGAGACCTTCGACAGCATCAACCCGGCCACCGGGGAAGTGCTCGCCCGCGTGCAGCGCGCCAGCAAGGCTGATGTGGAACTGGCAGTGGCTAGCGCCACCGAGGGCCAGAAGGTGTGGGCGGCGATGACCGCCATGCAACGTTCGCGCATCCTGCGCAAGGCCGTGGACATCCTGCGTGAGCGCAACGATGAGCTGGCCGAGCTGGAAACCCTCGACACCGGCAAGCCTTTGAGCGAAACCCGTTACGTCGATATCGTCACCGGCGCCGACGTGCTGGAGTACTACGCCGGCTTGATTCCGGCCATCGAAGGCGAGCAGATCCCGCTGCGCGAAACCAGTTTCGTCTACACCCGCCGCGAGCCGCTGGGTGTGGTCGCAGGCATTGGCGCATGGAACTACCCGATTCAGATCGCCCTGTGGAAGTCGGCCCCGGCCCTGGCTGCCGGCAACGCGATGATCTTCAAACCGAGTGAAGTGACGTCCTTGAGCACGCTGAAGCTCGCCGAAATCTTCACTGCTGCGGGCTTGCCGGATGGCGTATTCAACGTACTGACCGGCAGCGGCCGTGAAGTCGGCCAGTGGCTGACCGAGCATCCGGGCATCGAGAAGATTTCCTTCACCGGCGGCACCGTGACCGGCAAGAAGGTGATGGCCAGCGCCTCCAGCTCGTCGCTCAAGGAAGTGACCATGGAGCTGGGCGGCAAGTCGCCGCTGATCATCTTCGAAGACGCCGACCTCGACCGCGCGGCCGACATTGCCGTGATGGCCAACTTCTACAGTTCCGGTCAGGTCTGCACCAACGGCACGCGGGTGTTTGTACCGCGCATGCTGCAAGCGCGCTTCGAGGCCAAGGTGGCTGAGCGAGTCAAACGCATCCGCCTCGGCGATCCGCTGAATGACAGCACCAACTTCGGCCCGCTGGTCAGCGCGGCGCATATGGACAGCGTGCTCGGCTATATCGAAACCGGCCGCAAGGAAGGCGCGCGCCTGCTGATCGGCGGCAACCGCGTAACCGAAGGCGACTACGCCAAGGGCGCCTATGTTGCGCCGACGGTATTCACCGACTGTAACGACGGCATGACCATCGTGCGTGAGGAAATCTTCGGCCCGGTGATGAGCATTCTGGTGTACGACACGGAAGAAGAAGTGATCCGCCGCGCCAACGCCACCGAGTACGGCCTGGCCGCCGGCGTGGTGACCCGCGACCTGAACCGCGCGCACCGGGTGATCCATAAGCTGGAAGCCGGCATCTGCTGGATCAACACCTGGGGCGAGTCGCCGGCGGAAATGCCAGTCGGCGGCTACAAGCAATCCGGCGTCGGCCGCGAAAACGGTTTGACCACCCTGGCGCACTACACGCGAATCAAATCGGTACAGCTGGAAATGGGCGACTACGCCTCGGTTTTCTGATCATCAAAACCTTCGTAGGAGCGGGCCATGCCCGCGAAACGCTACCGCGGGCATAGCCCGCTCCTACAGGTTCTTGCCGCCCCGTAGCCCGGATGCAATCCGGGAACAGTCACCGCATTTTCCCCGGAGTGCATCCGGGCTACAGGAGCTTTTATGCCCCAAGAATTCGACTACATCATCATCGGCGCGGGCTCGGCCGGTAACGTACTGGCCACCCGCCTGACCGAGGACGCAGACGTCAGCGTACTGCTGCTCGAAGCTGGCGGCCCGGATTACCGCCTGGATTTCCGTACCCAGATGCCCGCCGCCCTGGCCTTCCCACTGCAAGGCCGGCGCTACAACTGGGCCTACCTGACCGAACCCGAGCCGCATATGAACAACCGCCGCATGGAATGCGGGCGCGGCAAAGGCCTGGGCGGTTCGTCCCTGATCAACGGCATGTGCTACATCCGTGGTAACGCCATGGATTACGACGGCTGGGCCGAGGAAAAAGGCCTGGAAGACTGGAGCTATCTGGATTGCCTGCCGTATTTCCGCAAAGCGGAAACCCGTGACATCGGCGCCAATGCCTACCACGGCGGCGATGGTCCCGTGTCAGTAACCACCCCTAAAAACGGCAATAACCCACTGTTCCACGCCATGGTCGAAGCCGGCGTGCAAGCTGGTTACCCGCGCACCGACGACCTCAACGGCTACCAGCAGGAAGGCTTCGGCCCGATGGACCGCACCGTCACGCCCAAGGGCCGCCGTTCCAGCACCGCGCGCGGTTATCTCGACCAGGCCCGCGAACGGCCAAACCTGACCATCGTTACCCACGCCCTGACTGATCGCATTCTGTTTAGCGGCAAGCGCGCCACTGGTGTGGCCTACTTGCAAGGCGACAACGACACGCCAATCACCGTCAACGCGCGCCGCGAAGTGCTGCTGTGTGGCGGCGCGATTGCCTCGCCGCAAATCCTGCAACGCTCCGGCGTCGGCCCAGCAGCGCTGCTGCGCGAGTTGGACATCCCCGTGGTGCATGACCTGCCCGGTGTTGGCCAGAACCTGCAGGATCACCTCGAGGTATACCTGCAATACGCCTGCAAGCAGCCGGTGTCGCTGTACCCGGCGCTGCAATGGTGGAACCAGCCGATGATCGGCGCCAACTGGCTGTTCCTCGGCAAGGGCATCGGTGCCAGCAATCAGTTCGAAGCCGGCGGTTTTATCCGCTCCAGCGCGGACTTCGCGTGGCCGAATATCCAGTATCACTTCCTGCCGGTGGCGATTAATTACAACGGCAGCAACGCGGTGAAGGAGCACGGCTTCCAGGCGCACATGGGCTCCATGCGCTCACCGAGCCGTGGCCGCATTCAGGTCAAATCCAAGGACCCGCGCCAGCACCCGAGCATCCTCTTCAATTACATGGCCCACGAGCAGGACTGGCGCGAGTTCCGCGACGGCATCCGCATCACCCGTGAAATCATGGCGCAATCGGCGCTGGACCCGTATCGCGGTCGCGAGCTGAGCCCTGGCATCGAATTGCAAAGCGATGCCGAACTGGACGCGTTTATCCGCGAACATGCGGAGACGGCCTACCACCCGTCGTGTTCCTGCAAGATGGGCGAAGACGACATGGCGGTGGTCGACGGCCAGGGCCGGGTGCATGGCGTTAAAGGCCTGCGGGTGGTGGATGCGTCGATCATGCCGCTGATTGTCACCGGCAATCTGAACGCGCCGACCATCATGATGGCCGAGAAGATTGCCGACAAAATCCGTGGCCGCGCCCCGCTGCCACGCAGCAGCGCGCCGTATTTCGTCGCCGGCAACGCGGCGGTGCGCGGCACGGCGCAGCGCTCCGCCTAAGCCTTCGCGCTGTACCCAGACGCCGCAGCGGCTTCGCCTCTGCGGCGTTTCTTTTATAGAGCCTGCGCGGCGTGACGTATCGCCCATACCGCCGGCCTTTAGCCCAGCGAAACCACACGCTGCTTGAAGCTGCAGGCGAAGGGCGTCGATAATGTGCAGTTTTCAACCAGCGCCATTGTGCGCCGCCGCCCCAACGGCCGACCGAGCAGACCATGAAAGACAGCATTCGCCACCTGATCCAGCAAGCCCTGACCCGCCTCACCGCCGACGGCGTGCTGCCTGAAGGCCTGAGCCCGGCCATTCAGGTGGAGAACACCAAAGACAAAACCCACGGTGATTTCGCAAGCAACATCGCCATGATGCTGGCCAAGCCAGCCGGCATGAAGCCGCGCGACCTGGCCGAGAAGCTGATTGCGGCACTGCCTAGCGATGCCGACATCAGTAAGGTCGAGATCGCCGGCCCGGGTTTTCTCAACTTCTACCAAAACACCGAAGCCCTGGCCGGGCGACTGGATGCCCTGCTGGCCGATGCCAAGCTTGGCGTACGCAAAAATGGCCCAGCGCAGCGCGTGGTAGTCGACCTGTCGGCCCCCAACCTGGCCAAAGAGATGCACGTGGGCCACTTGCGCTCAACCATCATCGGTGACGGCGTGGCGCGGGTGCTGGAATTCCTCGGTGACGAAGTAATCCGGCAGAACCACGTCGGCGACTGGGGCACCCAGTTCGGCATGCTGCTGGCTTATATGCAGGAAAACCCAGAGGCTGCCGAAAGCGAGCTGGCCGATCTGGAAGGCTTCTACCGCGCGGCGAAGAAGCGCTTCGACGACTCTGCCGAGTTCGCCGAACGTGCCCGCGAGCTGGTGGTACAGTTGCAAGCCGGCGATGCCGAATGCCTGCGCCTGTGGCACCGCTTCAACGATATCTCCCTGAGCCACTGCCAGGCGTTGTATGACCGCCTCGGCGTGAAGCTGAGCATGGCCGACGTCAAGGGCGAGAGCGCCTACAACGACGACCTGGCCAACGTAGTCGCTGACCTCAAGGCCAAAGGCCTGCTCAGCGAGAGCGATGGCGCCCAGTGCGTGTTCATGGAGCAGTTCAAGAACGCCGAAGATAACCCGCTGCCGCTGATCGTGCAGAAAGCTGGTGGCGGCTACCTGTATGCCACCACCGACCTGGCCGCTACCCGCTACCGCGCCAACGTGCTCAAGGCCGACCGCGCGCTGTACTTCGTCGATCAGCGCCAAGCTCTGCACTTCCAGATGGTCTTCACCGCCGCGCGCTTGGCCGGCTTCGTCCCCGCCAGCATGCAGCTGGAACACATGGGTTTCGGCACCATGAACGGCGCCGATGGCCGCCCGTTCAAGACCCGCGACGGCGGTACGGTAAAGCTGGTCGACCTGCTCGATGAAGCCGAAGAACGTGCCTACACCCTGGTAAAAGGCAAAAACCCCGAGCTGGACGAAGCCGAACTGCGGCAGATCGCCCGCGCGGTGGGCATAGGCGCCGTGAAATATGCCGACCTGTCCAAGCACCGCACCAGTGACTACCGCTTCAACTTCGAGCTGATGCTGAGTTTCGAGGGCAACACCGCGCCTTACCTGCTGTACGCCTACACCCGCGTGGCCAGCGTGTTCCGTAAGCTGGGCAAGGGCTTCGAAGAGATCGGCGGCCAGCTCAACCTGCAGGCCGCTCATGAAATCGAACTGGCCGGCAAGCTCGCGCAGTTCAACGAAGTGCTCGCCAGCGTCGCGGACAAGGGCGAACCGCACCTGCTCTGCGCCTATTTGTATGACCTGGCCGGGTTGTTCTCCAGTTTCTACGAAAACTGTCCGATCCTCTCCGCCGAGGAAGAAGCTGTGCGTAACAGCCGCCTGCGCTTAGCCGCACTGACCGCACGCACGCTCAAGCAAGGCCTTGAGCTGCTCGGCCTGGAAACCCTGGAGCGTATGTAAGTGGCGGCGAAGAAGAAGCCCGCCGCCAAACGCGGCGCCAGCCGTTACCAGGCACCCGCGAAAAAGCCGGTGCCGGGTTGGTTCTGGCTGGTCTGCGGCCTGGTGATCGGCGGCTTTATGGTATTTCTGTTCAGCCTCGAACCGGGTCGCGATGAAATCAAACGCACCAAGGTCGAACAGGCGCGAGCCGCTCAGGCCAGCAAGGCTGCGGCCGCCAAGCCCGCGACCAACGAGCCGACCAAGCCCAAGTACGACTTCTATACCCTGCTGCCGGAATCAGAAGTGATCCTGCCGCAGCAAGGCATCGAGCCCGTCGCACCACCTGCGCAAAAGCCGGTCACCCCGGAAGAAGCGGCGAAGATTGATGCCGCCCGCGCCGAAGCTGCACTAAACGGCCAGGTACCGCCACCGCCGCCAGTGGTTGCCAAGGGGCCAATCAGCTCGCAGTTCTTCCTCCAGGCCGGCTCGTTCCGCCGCAAGGACGACGCCGACGGCCTGCGTGCGCAGATCATCCTGCTCGGGCAGAGCGTGCAGGTGGAATCCGGTACCGTGCGCGAGGAAACCTGGCACCGCGTACTGGTCGGCCCATTCGCCACCCGCGAACAGCTCGGTCAGGCGCAGAAATCTCTGGCCGCCAGCGGCTTTAGCAATCTGTTGTTACAGCAGCGCCAGGCGCAATAAACCCCGGACTTTCAGGCCCTGTGGCGCGCCCTGACGACTATTTGTCGGACAGCATGCACTACAGGGCTTGAAGCAGGGCGCCGCTGCCCCCACTTCACTCAGCATTGGGCACTTTCGCCCCGCTGCGTGGAGACTCTCCCCTTGACCACCATCGTTTCAGTGCGCCGCAACGGCAAAGTCGTCATGGGCGGCGACGGCCAGGTGTCCCTCGGCAATACCGTGATGAAAGGCAACGCGAAAAAAGTGCGCCGCCTGTACCACGGCCAAGTGCTGGCTGGCTTCGCCGGTGCCACCGCCGACGCCTTTACCCTGTTCGAACGCTTTGAAGGCCAGCTTGAAAAGCATCAAGGCCATCTGGTGCGCGCCGCCGTCGAGCTGGCCAAAGACTGGCGCACTGATCGCTCGCTAAGCCGCCTGGAAGCCATGCTGGCCGTGGCCAACAAAGACGCATCGTTGATCATCACCGGCAACGGCGACGTAGTTGAGCCCGAGCACGGCCTGATCGCCATGGGTTCCGGCGGCGGCTTCGCCCAGGCTGCGGCCATGGCCCTGCTGCAGAAAACTGATTTGAGCGCCCGTGAAATCACCGAAACCGCGTTGAACATTGCCGGCTCTATCTGTGTCTTCACTAACCAAACCCTGACTATCGAAGAAGAAGACTGCGCCGAGTAAGCGCGCCTTCTTCTGGAGTAAACACGCATGTCCATGACGCCCCGCGAGATCGTTCACGAACTCAACCGCCATATCATCGGTCAGGACGACGCCAAGCGCGCCGTGGCCATCGCCCTGCGCAACCGCTGGCGGCGCATGCAGCTGCCACTTGAGCTGCGCGCCGAAGTGACGCCGAAGAACATCCTGATGATCGGCCCCACTGGTGTTGGCAAGACTGAAATTGCCCGCCGCCTGGCCAAGCTGGCCAATGCGCCGTTTATCAAGGTGGAAGCGACCAAGTTCACCGAGGTCGGCTATGTCGGCCGCGATGTCGAGTCGATCATCCGTGACCTCGCCGATGCTGCAATCAAGATGCTGCGCGAGCAGGAGATGATCAAGGTTCGCCATCGCGCCGAAGACGCCGCCGAAGAGCGCATCCTCGATGCCCTGCTGCCACCGGCTCGCACCGGTTTCAGCGAAGAAGCCGCACCGGGCAGCGATTCCAATACCCGCCAGCTATTCCGCAAGCGCCTGCGCGAGGGTCAGCTGGACGACAAGGACATCGAGATCGAAGTGGCCGACGCCCCGGCCGGCATCGAAATCATGACCCCGCCGGGCATGGAGGAGATGACCAACCAGCTGCAGAGCCTGTTTTCCAACATGGGCAAGGGCAAGAAGAAAAGCCGCAAGCTCAAGGTCAAGGAAGCCCTGAAAATGGTGCGCGATGAAGAAGCCGCGCGCCTGGTCAACGAGGAAGAACTCAAGGCCCAGGCCCTGGAAGCCGTGGAACAGAATGGCATCGTGTTTATCGATGAAATCGACAAGGTGGCCAAGCGCGGTAACACCGGCGGCGCCGACGTGTCCCGCGAAGGCGTGCAGCGCGACCTGCTGCCGCTGATCGAAGGCTGCACGGTGAACACCAAGCTGGGCATGGTGAAAACCGACCACATTCTATTTATCGCCTCTGGTGCATTCCACCTGAGCAAGCCGAGCGACCTGGTCCCCGAGCTGCAAGGCCGCCTGCCGATTCGCGTCGAGTTGAAAGCCCTGACCCCGCAGGACTTCGAGCGCATCCTCACCGAGCCACACGCCTCGCTCACCGAGCAATACGCGGCACTGCTCAACACCGAGGGCCTGGGCATCCAGTTCGTTGCCGAAGGCATCAAGCGCATCGCCGAGATTGCCTATCAGGTCAACGAGAAGACCGAGAACATCGGCGCGCGCCGCCTGCACACCCTGCTCGAACGCCTGCTCGAGGAAGTCTCCTTCAGCGCTGGCGACCTGGCCGGCCAGCAGAATGGCACGCCGATCGTGATCGACGCCGCCTACGTCAACAGCCACCTCGGCGAGCTGGCGCAGGATGAAGATCTGTCGCGCTATATTCTGTAACTCGCCATACCTAGCCCGGATGTTATCCGGGCTACAGGGCAACTCAGGAAGCGAGCATGCGCATCCCCACCGCGATAAAACTGCACAAAGCCTCGAAAACCCTGGAGCTGCACTACGGGGCAGACGAGCACTACACCCTGCCCGCCGAGTTCCTCCGCGTGCATTCGCCGTCGGCGGAAGTGCAGGGTCACGGCAAACCGATCCTGCAAACCGGCAAACTCGGCGTTGGTCTGAGCAAAATTGAACCCGCTGGCAATTACGCGCTGAAATTGACCTTCGATGACGGCCACGACAGCGGCCTGTTCACCTGGGATTACCTCGAACAACTCTCCTTGCGTCAGAGCGAACTGTGGAGCGATTACCTTGCCACCCTCGCCGCCGCCGGCAAGTCCCGCGACCCCAGCGAAAGCGTGGTCAAACTGATGCTCTGAAGCCCAAGACGACATGCCGTTAGGAATTGACTCAGGCATGTCAGCTATTTCCTCACTCCCGCGCGACCAGGCGACAACCTGCCGCAGCGCAGCAGCCTGTCTAGCCCGTTGATCCTGGCCAGTTAGAGCGCATTTTCTAATCCTTCCCTGCATACTCATCGCGCATTCGGCCTGGATCGCGGCCGGCTTGCACAAATTCTCAAACTCGGGTAACCAAGTAGTTGGAAGTTTCTCGCGCCAGGCAGCCCCTGCGACGAGGAAGATTGCGGAGCGATCCGCCCTTGGTAATCCGAGCAATACCTGGCACTTAGCCCTGTGTCGCCGAGCACAGTCGTCCGCCGGTATTTCGTCTCAGGACAATGGAGCGTTGTAGATGACAGATAAGAATAATGATGACCTGAAACACCAGGCCTCCGAGAATACCTTGGGCCTTAACCCGGTGATCGGCATCCGCGGTAAAGACCTGCTCAGCTCTGCGCGCATCGTGCTCAAGCAAGCCCTCAAGCAACCTCTGCACAGTGCCAAACACCTTGCCCACTTCAGCCTGGAGTTGAAGAACGTGATGCTCGGCCAATCCGACCTCACGCCCGCCGATGGCGACCGGCGCTTTGCCGATCCAGCCTGGAGCCAGAATCCGCTGTACCGCCGCTACCTGCAGACCTACCTGGCCTGGCGCAAGGAACTGCATGACTGGGTCGAGCACAGCAACCTGTCCGAACAGGATGCCAGCCGTGGCCACTTCGTGATCAACCTGATGACCGAAGCCATGGCCCCCAGCAATAGCATGGCCAACCCGGCCGCCGTTAAGCGCTTCTTCGAAACCGGCGGCAAGAGCCTGCTCGACGGCCTGTCGCACCTGGCCCAGGACATCGTCAACAACGGCGGCATGCCCAGCCAAGTCAATATGAACGCCTTCGAGGTCGGCAAAAGCCTGGCCACTACCGATGGCGCAGTAATTTTCCGCAACGACCTGCTCGAGCTGATCCAGTACAAGCCGATTACCGAGCAGGTGCAAGAACGCCCAATGCTGGTGGTGCCACCGCAGATCAATAAATTTTATGTATTCGACCTGTCGCCGGAAAAAAGCTTGGCGCGCTTCCTGTTGCGCAACGGTATCCAGACCTTCGTGGTGAGCTGGCGTAACCCGACCAAGGCGCACCGCGAGTGGGGCCTGTCGACCTACATCGAAGCACTGAAAGAAGCCATCGATGTAGTCAGCGCCGTCACCAACAGCAAAGACATCAACATGCTCGGCGCCTGCTCCGGCGGCCTCACCACTACCTCGCTGTTGGGCCATTACGCCGCGCTGGGTGAGAAGAAGGTGCATGCCCTGACCCTGCTGGTCAGTGTGTTGGACAATCGCCTGGAAACCGATGTGGCGCTGTTCGCCGACGAGAAAAGCCTGGAAATAGCCAAACGCCGTTCCTATCAGGCCGGTGTGTTGGAAGGCAGCGACATGGCCAAGGTGTTCGCCTGGATGCGCCCCAACGACCTTATCTGGAACTACTGGGTCAACAACTACCTGCTCGGCAACGAGCCGCCGGTGTTCGATATCCTCTACTGGAACAACGACACCACGCGCCTACCGGCCGCCCTGCATGGCGAATTCATCGACATGTTTACCTCCAACCCGCTGATTCGCCCAGGTGCGCTGGAAGTGTGCGGCACGCCGGTCGACCTCAAGCAGGTCACCAGCGACCTTTACTGCGTGGCCGGCACCACCGACCACATTACGCCGTGGGAGTCGTGCTACAAGTCGGCCAATCTGTTCGGCGGCAATGTCGAGTTCGTGCTGTCCAATAGCGGGCATATCCAGAGCATTCTCAACCCGCCGGGCAACCCGAAAGCACGCTACATGACCAACACCCAGATGCACGCGGACCCGAAAACCTGGCAAGCCAGCTCAACCAAGCACGCCGACTCCTGGTGGCTGCATTGGCAGGTCTGGCTTGGCGAGCGTTCCGGCGCGCAGAAAAAAGCACCGACCCAACTGGGCAACAAGAAATACCCGGCCGGCGAAGCAGCCCCCGGCACCTACGTTCACGAACGTTGATCAACTGCGCATTGCGCAACACTGCCCGCGGCACTGGAAGTGTCGCTCGCCCACCTACTCGTTTGAGCGGGTGAGGCGAACCAGGCTTTGCCCTGGTGTTTCTGGAAAAGACCCGGAGGGTCTGATCCAGCGTTTTAATTGATAGGGCTTTTGCGCATGTCGCTACCTTTCGTATTCCGTACCATCGAACTGGACGGCCAGACCATCCGTACCGCGGTTCGCCCCGGCAACGGCGAGATGACTCCACTGCTGATTTTCAACGGCATTGGGGCCAACCTGGAACTGGTGATGCCATTCGTTCGTGCCCTCGACCCCGGCCTGGAAGTCATCGCATTTGACGTTCCTGGCGTTGGCGGCTCCTCCACGCCCAGCACGCCGTATCGATTTCCCGGCCTGGCCAAACTCGCCGCACGCATGCTCGACTATCTCGACTACGGTCAGGTCAATGCGATTGGCGTGTCCTGGGGCGGCGCCCTGGCGCAGCAGTTCGCCCACGACTACCCGGAACGCTGCAAGAAGCTGATCCTCGCAGCCACCTCGGCCGGCGCGGTGATGGTTCCTGGCAAACCCAAGGTGCTCTGGTGCATGGCCAGTCCACGGCGCTATGTGCAGCCGTCCTACGGCGTGCAGATTGCCCCGGAAATCTATGGCGGCGCCTTCCGCCGCGACCCGAAGCTGGCCCTGGCGCATGCCAGTAAAGTCCGTTCGGGCGGCAAGATGGGCTATTACTGGCAGCTGTTCGCCGGCCTCGGCTGGACCAGCATCCACTGGCTGCACAAAATTCGCCAACCGACGCTGGTGATGGCTGGCGACGATGATCCGTTGATTCCGCTGGTGAACATGCGCCTGCTGGCCTGGCGTATCCCCAACTCGGAACTGCACGTGATCGATGATGGTCACCTGTTCCTGGTAACCCGCGCCGAAGCCGTAGCGCCGATCATCATGAAATTCCTCGAAGAAGAACGTCAGCGCGCGATCATGCATCCGCAGCCCGCGCCTGCTCGCACTCTTGGCTAAGCGCACCGTGGTTGGGCGCGCACCGAAACACCCTGCACTGAGGCTGTGCCTGCACCTCAGTGCTTGACCCACTTACGGGCACGTTGTATTACCTGAGAATTGGCGCGCGGTAGTCTGGAATGCACCTTGCGCGCGCATTGGTATAAGCCTTGCTGCTTATTGAAGTCTCATGGCTTGACGACGGAGTGTTGCCCAATGCGAGACCAACCAACCAAACGCGCCCTGCCTGTACGTAGCAGCGTGATGAACGCCCAGAATGCAGTGGTCGGCCTACGCGGCCGTGATCTGCTCTCCACCCTACGCGGCCTGGCCCTGCAAGGGATCAAGCAACCCATTCACAGCGCCCGGCATGTCGCTGCCCTCGGCGGCCAACTGGGCCGCGTACTGATGGGCGACAAGCCGTTCAAGGTCAACCCGCAAGACCCGCGCTTCGCCGATCCGACCTGGCGCGACAACCCGATCTACAGCCGCAGTCTGCAAGCCTACCTGGCCTGCCAGAAGCAGCTGAACAGCTGGATCGACGAGAGCAGCCTGGACGCCGATGACCGCGCCCGTGCGCGGTTTGTTGCCACCCTGCTGGGCGACGCTCTGGCCCCAAGCAATACCCTGCTCAACCCTCAGGTGATCAAGGAGCTGTTCAACAGTGGAGGCAGCAGCCTGCTCAAGGGCGTGTCCCACCTATTCGATGACCTGGTGAACAACGACGGCATGCCCAGCCAGGTCAGCAAACACGCCTTCGAGGTCGGCCGTAACCTGGCCACCACCAGCGGCGCTGTGGTGTTTCGCAGTGAGCTGCTGGAGCTGATCCAGTACAAGCCGATGAGCGAAAAGCAGTACGCCAAACCGTTATTGATCGTGCCGCCGCAAATCAACAAGTTCTATATCTTCGACCTCTCCAGCGAGAAGAGCTTCGTCCAGTACGCGCTGAAGAACGGCCTGCAAACCTTTGTCATCAGCTGGCGCAACCCCGATCCGCGACACCGCGAATGGGGCCTGTCGAGCTATGTGGAAGCATTAGAAACTGCCATAGACGCCTGCCGTGAAATCACCGGCAGCAAGGACGTCAACCTGCTCGGCGCCTGCGCCGGCGGCCTGACCATCGCCGCGCTACAAGGCCACCTACAGGCCAAACGCCAGCTGCGCAAAGTGGCCAGCGCCACCTATATGGTCAGCCTGCTGGACAGCCAGATCGACAGCCCGGCCATGCTGTTCGCCGACGAACTGACCCTGGAAGCAGCCAAGCGCCGCTCCTATCAGCAAGGCGTGCTGGATGGCCGCGACATGGCACGGGTGTTTGCCTGGATGCGCCCGAATGATCTGATCTGGAATTACTGGATCAACAACTACCTGCTCGGCAAACAGCCCCCAGCCTTCGATATTCTCTACTGGAACAACGACAACACTCGCCTGCCCGCGGCCCTGCATGGCGACCTGATCGACTTCTTCAAGCACAACCCGCTGACCCACCCACGCGGGCTGGAAGTCTGCGGCACCCCAGTCGATCTGCAGAAGGTCACGGTGGACAGCTTCAGCGTTGCCGGGATCAACGACCACATCACACCCTGGGATGCGGTGTACCGCTCAACCCTGCTGCTCGGTGGTGACCGGCGGTTTATCCTGTCCAACAGCGGGCATATTCAGAGCATCCTCAACCCGCCGGGCAACCCAAAATCCAACTACCTGGAAAATCCAAAACTCACCGGCGACCCACGTGCCTGGTACCACGACGCTGAGCACGTACAAGGCAGCTGGTGGCCGGTGTGGCTGAACTGGATGCAGGAGCGCTCGGGCGAGCAGAAGGACACCCTGATGGCGCTGGGCAACCAGAACTACCCAGCCATGGAAGCCGCACCCGGCACCTATGTGCATGTACGCTAAACGCTAAGCCATACGTGATCAGACTGGCCGCAAGCCATTGCGGCCAGGTATCGTCAACCTTCCCGCGGCCAGAATAAGAAGACCGGATGAAAACCCGCGACAGAATCCTTGAATGTGCCCTGCTGCTGTTCAACCAGAAGGGCGAACCGAATGTCTCCACCCTGGAAATCGCCAACGAACTGGGCATCAGCCCGGGCAATCTGTACTACCACTTCCACGGCAAGGAACCGCTAATCCTAGGGCTGTTCGAGCGTTTCCAGGCGGAGCTGGCGCCGCTGCTGGCGCCGCCCGAAGACGTGCAGCTGGATGTGGAAGACTACTGGCTGTTCCTGCACCTGATCGTCGAACGCCTGGCTCACTACCGCTTCCTGTTCCAGGACCTGTCCAACCTGACCAGCCGCCTGCCAAAACTGGAGCGCGGCATGCGTCACTGGCTCAACACCCTGAAACGCGCGCTGGCCGAATTGCTTGCCCAATTGCAACTTGATGGCCAGCTGCAAAGCGATACCCAGTCACTAGGCCAGCTGGTAGAGCAAATCACCCTGACCCTACTGTTTTCGCTGGACTACCAACGCATCATCGGCCGCGAGGGCGAGAGTCGCTTGGTGGTGTATCAGGTGATGATGCTGGTGGCCCCACACCTGGCCGAAGAGTCACGCTATGCCGCCGAACACCTGGCACAGCGCTACCTGGAAGATTAACCCACACGCCTAAACGCAAACGCCCGGCACTAGGCCGGGCGTTTGCGTTTACTGCTGCGCGTCTTACGACTGGGTAGCAGGTGTCACGGGTGCAGCAGGTGCGGCGACCGGAGCAGGCGCAGCGACCACCGGAGCAGCCGGCTTGGCTGCTACTGGCTTGGCTGGTGCCGGCTTGGCGGCAGCTTTGACTGCCGGTTTAGCGGCAGGCTTGGCTGCTGGCTTGGCAGCAGGTTTAGCTGCTGCTTTGGCAACCGGCTTGGCGGCAGGTTTAGCAGCTGGCTTAGCTGCAGCCTTGGCTACCGGTTTAGCGGCAGGCTTGGCAGCAGGTTTAGCGGCAGGTTTGGCAGCAACCTTTTTGACAGCAGGCTTGACCGACTTGACCGAAACGCCGGTCAGTTGCTCGATCTGCTTGGTCAGGCTTTCAACTTTGGCGTTGAGCGCTTTCACTTCATTGCGGCTCGGTACACCGAGGCGCGAAATGGCATTGTTCAGACGCTTGTCGAAGGCTTCTTCCAGCTCGCCCCACTTGCCAATAGCCTTGTCTTTGACTTCATCGACTTTCGACTTGGCAGTGTCCACCTTCGAACCCACAGTGGTCTTCACTGCGCCAACTTGCTTGTCGACTTCGGTCTTGGCTTGCTTCTCAGCTTTTTCGCCATCCTTGACCAGCGTGTCGAACAGCTTGTTGCCGTCCTTGCTGACCTTGGAGTAGGCACCCAAACCAGCCAACCAGATTTGACGCGAGTATTTTTCTACTTCGCCGATCCAGGAAGTGGTTTGCTTTTCGGTTTTCTTTTTGACAGCCATCCTGCTCTCCTTACTTGGTACGCGCGACGTGCTCGAGCAACGCGCTCAGCTCATCCAGCTTAGCAGAGAGTGCTTCAACATCCTGCTTGGACGGGATACCAATGCGGTTCAGTGCGCTGGCTACACGGTTATCGAAGGCTTTCTCGATCTTGTCGATCTGCACTTCAAACTTGCCTTTCACGCTGCTGACATTGCTGGTGACAGTGCTCTTAACGCTGTCGATCTGGCTGTTGGCTGCTTCAACTTGTTCGTTGACCAGTTTTTTGCCTTGTTTTTCAACGCCTTCGCCGCTCTTCACGAGTTCTTTGAAGTACTCGGAACCTTCCTGACCGGCTTTGGCGTAAGCGCCCAGACCTGCCAGCCAGATTTTGCGGGCGTAAACTTTTGCGTCGCTCAGGACGCTGCTGGTTTCTTCAACGACGGCTTTCTTTTTAACGGCAACTTTCGACATGGTGCACCTCACTCTAAGTGTTTCGAGGAAACGCCCACGGAATGCAGGCTTAGGAGCACGGTATCGATGAAAATTAGAAACCGCATACTAAGCGTAAGAAAAAACTGCCTGGAGCAGTTTTTAACGTCGCGCAGCGACGGCCCGCAGGGTGGTCGCCAGGGATGGCAGACCATCAGAAATTGCCGAGAGCCGTTTTTAATGTTGCGCAGCAACGGCCCGAAGGGTGGCTGCCAGAGATGGTAGGCCATCAGAAATTGCCAAGGGCAATGTTAAACAGCACCTCAAGCCTGCAGATTCTTGTCCAGTACCTCTTCAATCTCACGCTTGATGCTGCTGCTCATCGCCGACAACAACAGCCCCAGACTGAGCTGCACGCGCACGCTGTGCTCATGCACTTCAATACGCCCATCCGCACCGCTGCGCTTGAACTCCAGGTTGTCGCCGTTCCAGCGATAACGCACGTCGTACTCGCGCGCCAGACGCTCGGCCAATTGCTCGGCTTTTTCCCGGGCGGCTTCGCGCCCCAGGGAGTGGGGACGTTCGATGGTGATCTTGGCCATGGCATTTCTCCTCGCCAGTTAACTGCGACCTTAAGTCGCTGCGACTATAGCAAGGCTACAGGCCGCAAGCTGCAAGCAACTCCCGCATTCAGTAGGCCGCACAACTTTGTTGTTTGCCGCGCAAGGCCCAAACCCAGCGGGGCTTTTTGGGTTTAGAATGGCCGCCACTTTAGATGCAGCCTCTGTGTTTTAGGAAAGGCCACGATGAACGATCCGCGCAAGAGCAGCGACAGCGAACCCACCACGCACTTTGGTTTCCAGAGCGTGCCGGAAAGCCAGAAGGCGGAGAAAGTCGCCGAAGTGTTCCACTCCGTGGCGGCCAAGTACGACCTGATGAACGACGTGCTGTCCGGCGGTATGCACCGCCTGTGGAAGCGCTTCACCATCGAACTGTCTGGCGTGCGCAGCGGTAACCGGGTGCTGGATATCGCCGGCGGCACGGGCGACCTGACCCGCAAGTTCTCCAGCCTGGTCGGCCCGACCGGCGAAGTGGTGCTGGCCGACATCAACGAATCGATGCTGCGCGTCGGCCGTGATCGCCTGCTCGACAAGGGCGTGGCCGGCAACGTCAGCTTCGTTCAGGCCGATGCGGAAAAGCTGCCATTCCCGGACAACCATTTCGATGTGGTCACCATCGCCTTCGGTCTGCGCAACGTGACGCATAAGGAAGACGCCATCCGTTCGATGCTACGCGTTCTCAAGCCCGGCGGCCGCCTGCTGATATTGGAGTTCTCCAAACCGTCCAGCCCGTTGCTGTCGAAGTTCTACGACGCTTACTCGTTCAAGTTCATGCCGCTGGCCGGCAAGCTGATCACCAACGACGCCGAGAGCTACCGCTACCTGGCCGAGTCGATCCGTATGCACCCGGATCAGGACACCCTCAAGGCGATGATGGTTGAAGCCGGCTTCGAGCGTGTGACCTTCCACAACATGACCGGCGGCATCGTCGCCTTGCACCGCGGCATCAAGCCCTGATGATCCTCACCGGGCTACTGGCCGGGGTCGAACTCGGCCTCAATCGCGTCTTGGCCATGGACAGCACCGCGCTGCCACGCTTGGCGCGCTTGAGCGGCCGGGTGATTGCCGTCGAATGCGCCGCACCCAATCTGCAGCTGTTTATATTGCCCAGCGCCAGCGGTCTGCAATTGGCCGCGCAGTGGGCAGGCGAAGCGGACTGCCACCTGCGTGCACCCGCCGCCAGCCTGCTGCGCTTGGCCACCAGTAAGGACAAGACCAGCATCCTGCATAGCCCGGACGTCAGTCTGGATGGCGACAGCGCCGCCCTGCTGGAGCTGGCCGGAATCCTTCAGGACCTTGAACTGGACTGGGAGTACGAACTGTCGCGCTGGCTCGGCCCGGTCGGTAGCCAGTTGCTCGGCGGCCATTTGCGCAGCCGCGTCAGCTGGACCAGCCAGACCCTCGACAGCTTGCGCTTGAACCTGGCCGATTACCTCAGCGAAGAATCCCGCAGCCTGGTCGGCCAGCGCGAAGCCGATGCGCGCTTCGCCGAACTGGACCACCTTAAGCTGTCCCTCGACCGACTCGACGCGCGCATCGAGCGCTTCGCCCAACGCCATAAGCCCATCGCATGAAGCTGCTTGCCGTTCGTCGCCTGTTACGTATCCAGCGCGTAGTCATCCGCTACCAGCTGGACGACCTGTTATTTGCCCTGCCGCTGCCCTTATGGGCTCGCGTGCTGCGCTATGTGTTGCCCTGGCGCTGGCTGCCACGCCGCGACCTGTTGCTGTCGCGCGGTGCACGCCTGCGCCTGGCGCTGGAGGAACTGGGGCCGATCTTTATCAAGTTCGGCCAACTGCTTTCCACCCGCCGCGACCTGTTGCCAACCGATATCGCCGATGAGCTGGCCAAGTTGCAAGACCAGGTGCCGCCCTTCGACCCCGCGCAATCGCAGGCGTTGATCGAATCCCAGCTAGGGGCCAAGGTCAGCGAAGTGTTTGCCCGCTTCGATGCGCAGCCACTGGCTTCGGCGTCCGTCGCTCAGGTGCATGCCGCTCAGCTGAAAAGCGGCGAAGATGTGGTGGTTAAAGTCATCCGCCCCGGCCTGAAACCGGTGATCGAGCAGGATATTGCCTGGCTATTTCTACTGGCCAAAATAGCCGAGAAATCATCCGCCGATGCGCGCCGCCTGCGTCCGGTGGAAGTGGTCAGCGACTACGAAAAGACCATCTACGACGAACTCGACCTGCTGCGCGAGGCTGCCAACGCCAGCCAGCTGCGGCGCAACTTTGAAGGCTCGCCGCTGCTCTATGTGCCGCAGGTGTACTGGGACTATTGCCGGCCGAAAGTGCTGGTGATGGAGCGCATCTACGGTATTCAGGTCACCGACCTGGAAACCCTGGCCGATCAGCGCACCGATATGAAACTGCTGGCCGAACGCGGCGTGGAGATTTTCTTCACCCAGGTATTCCGCGACAGTTTCTTCCATGCCGACATGCACCCCGGCAACATCTTCGTCAGCACGCGCACACCGTGGAACCCGCAATACATCGCGATCGACTGCGGCATCATCGGCAGCCTCACCGCTGAAGATCAGGACTACCTGGCGCGCAACCTGATTGCCTTCTTCAAGCGCGATTACCGTCGTGTGGCGCAGTTGCATATTGACTCTGGCTGGGTGCCGGCAGAAACCAAGATCAATGATTTCGAGGCGGCGATCCGCACGGTGTGCGAGCCGATTTTCGAGAAGCCGCTGAAGGACATCTCCTTTGGCCAGGTGCTGCTGCGCCTGTTCCAAACCGCGCGACGCTTCAATATGGAAGTGCAGCCGCAGCTGGTGCTGCTGCAAAAAACCCTGCTGAATATCGAAGGCCTGGGCCGTCAGCTCTACCCCGACCTGGACCTGTGGAGCACCGCCCAGCCGTTTCTCGAGCGCTGGATGCGTGAGCGCATCAGCCCGCTGCAGCTGCTACGCAACCTGCAACTGCAGGCCGAGCAAGTCCCGCACCTGTCGCAGATTGCCCGTGAAACCCTGGAGCGTCTCAACCAGCAACCGGCCAACCGCCAGCAACAGCCTGCACCGAGCCGCCAATGGCCGGTTCGTTTGCTCGGCGCAGCACTGATCGGCGGTGCCGCCAGCCAGGGCCTGCTGCTGAGCCTGGTGGCCTGGCCGAGCTGGCTGATGCTCGCCGGCGGCCTCTATCTGGTACTGCGCCGATAGCCACACCGGGTGCGCACTGGCACACTAGCTTTCTGAATCAGACAGCCCGAAATGGGCGGAACTTGCAATGACTGACTGGCTCGACGAAATCAACTGGAACGCGGACGGCCTGGTGCCGGCCATCGCCCAGGACCACAAGACCGGCCGCGTGTTGATGATGGCCTGGATGAACCGTGAAGCCCTGGCCCTGACCGCCACCGAGCAGCGCGCCATCTACTGGTCACGCTCGCGTGGCAAGCTGTGGCGCAAGGGCGAGGAATCCGGCCATGTGCAAAAGCTGCACGAACTGCGTCTGGACTGCGATGCTGACGTGATCATCCTGATGGTCGAGCAACTGGGCGGCATCGCCTGCCACACCGGCCGCGAAAGCTGCTTCTACCGGGTGTACGACAACGCCGAGTGGAAAACCGTCGACGCGGTGCTAAAAGACCCGCACGCCATCTATGCCGCAGGACACAACCATGAGTGACACGGCCATGACCGACACCCTCAGCCGCCTGGCCGACGTGCTGGAGTCGCGCAAAGGCGCGGCAGCTGACAGTTCGTATGTCGCCAGCCTGTACCACAAGGGCCTGAACAAGATTCTGGAAAAGGTCGGTGAAGAGTCGGTGGAAACCATCCTCGCCGCCAAGGACGCTGCCGTCAGCGGTGACTGCAGCGATGTAATTTATGAAACCGCCGACCTGTGGTTCCACAGCCTGGTCATGCTCGCCGCTCTTGGCCAGCATCCTCAGGCGGTACTGGACGAACTGGACCGGCGTTTCGGCTTGTCCGGGCATGCGGAAAAAGCCTCGCGCCCGCAAAACTGATCAACCTCTTACTACGGAGTACGCGTTATGGGATTCGGTGGCATTAGCATCTGGCAACTGGTGATCATCCTGTTGATCGTGGTCATGCTGTTCGGCACCAAGCGCCTTAAAGGCCTGGGCTCCGATCTCGGTGATGCGATCAAGGGCTTCAAAAAATCCATGGGCAGCGAAGAAGAAAAGCCGGCCGTGGAAGAGCCCAAGGGCCAGACCATCGATGCCCAAGCGCGCAAGGTCGAAGAACCGGCGAAAAAAGACTAAGCCATGTTCGATATCGGCTTTACCGAGTTGCTGCTGATCGCCGTGGTAGCCCTGGTAGTCCTAGGGCCTGATCGCCTGCCCGGTGCGGTACGCACAGCCGGTTTGTGGATCGGTCGGATCAAGCGCAGCTTCAGTGCGATCAAGGCTGAGGTTGAGCGTGAGATTGGCGCGGATGAAATTCGCCGTCAGCTGCATAACGAGCAGATCCTCGAGCTTGAGCGGGAAATGAACGCGATGAAGCAAAACCTCAACGCACCGCTCAGCACCCTCACTGAACCCAGCCCTGCCGCGCCCCCCGCAGCAGAGTCGGCTACCACCACTGATAGCAGCACCCGCCAGGATAAAAGCCCGCAGCCATGAGCCAACGACCGGACAGCGATCAGGAAATGCCCCTGGTCTCCCACCTGACCGAACTGCGCACACGCCTGCTACGTATTGTGGCGGCGGTCTTCGCGATGTTTGCCGGGCTGTTCTATTTCTCCCAGGACATCTACGCGCTGGTCGCCGCGCCGTTGCGCGCCTACCTACCGGAAGGCGCGACCATGATCGCCACTGGGGTGGCCTCGCCGTTTCTAACGCCGTTCAAGCTGACGCTGATGGTCGCGCTGTTTCTGGCGATTCCGATCATCCTGCATCAGATCTGGGGCTTTATCGCACCGGGGCTGTACAAGCACGAGAAGCGCATCGCCGTACCGCTGCTGATCTCCAGCATTCTGCTGTTCTACGCGGGCATGGCCTTCGCCTACTTCGTGGTATTCCCGATCATGTTCGGCTTCTTCGCCAGCGTGACCCCGGAAGGCGTGGAGATGATGACCGATATCGGTCAGTACCTAGATTTCGTCCTGACCCTGTTCTTTGCCTTCGGCGTAGCGTTCGAGATCCCGATTGCCACCTTTCTGCTGATCTGGATCGGTGTTGTTGATGTCGCCACCCTGCGTAAAAGCCGACCCTATGTAGTTGTGGGCTGCTTTGTCGTCGGCATGGTGTTGACCCCGCCGGATGTGTTCTCGCAGACCCTGCTGGCATTGCCCATGTGGCTGCTGTTTGAAGCCGGTCTGCTGTGCGGCAGCCTGGTCAAGCGCCGCGCCGATGAGGAAGCAGCGGCTGAAGCCGACAGCGACAGCGCCTCCAACGATCAGCCGCCCGCCGCACAACCGTGAATCTGCTGCTCCTCGAAGACGGCGACTTTATCGCCGCTGACCGCGTGCTGCTAAGCGGCCGCCGCCTCAAGCATCTGCATGAAGTGCACCGCGCCGAAGCTGGCGACAGCCTGCGCGTTGGCCGGCTGAATGGCGCAATGGGCAGCGGCCAGTTACTGCGCCTGGATGCCGAGCAGGCCGAGCTTGCCGTGCAACTCGACCAAGCGCCGCCTGAAAAACTGCCACTGACCCTGCTGCTCGCCTTGCCCCGGCCGAAGATGCTGCGGCGCGTGCTGCAAACCGTCAGCAGCATGGGCGTACCTCGGCTGATTCTACTGAACAGCTACCGGGTAGAGAAAAGCTTCTGGCAGACGCCCTTCCTCGAACCGGCGGCGATTCGCGAACAGCTGATCCTCGGCCTGGAACAGGCCCGCGATACCGTATTGCCGGAAGTCATTATCGAGAAACGCTTCAAGCCCTTTGTCGAAGACCAGCTGCCCAGCATCGCCGCCGGCACCATGGGCCTGGTCGGCCATCCTGGCGACTACCCGGCCTGCCCACGTGCCGTCGAACAGGCCGTCACATTGGCCATCGGGCCGGAAGGCGGCTGGATTCCCTATGAAGTGGACAAGCTGCAGGAAGCTGGCCTGCAGCCGGTGCAACTGGGCGCGCGGATTCTACGAGTCGAGACGGCGGTTACCGCCTTGCTGGCGCGACTGTTCTAAGCGAACACCGACTCCGTAGGAGCGGGCCATGCCCGCGAGTGGTGGTATCGGGGAAATCGCTCGCACGCATGGCGGGCTCCTACAGGTTCTCTCCAGCCTCAAGAACGTGCCAATGCGCCGGCAGTAGCTGGCCCTTGAGCGCAAGCGCTTCCTCCAGCTGCACATCCCTCGGCACCAGCGGCTCACCGCAATCCGAGCACACCAGCACGCCATGCATCGGCTGCCCGCAGCCCCTATGAATATGCCGAATCGGTGCGCCTTCCGCGCCGCTCATATGCTGGTCGCCCCAATGCACCAGCGCCATGATGGCCGGGTACAGATCACGGCCCTTGGCGCTCAGGCAATATTCCTCACGCAAGGGCCGCTGCTGATAGGCCACCTTGTCCAGCACACCAGCCTCCACCAGCTTTTTCAGGCGTTCGGCCAGCACGTGGCGGGTAATCCCCAGGCGTTTCTCGAACTCGTCGAAACGGCGGATACCAAGAAAACTTTCGCGCAGCACCAGCAGCGTCCAACGGTTACCCACCACCGACAGGGTGCGGGCCAGGGAGCAGGGTTGTTGCTCAAGTTCTTCCCAACGCATAAACCAGTCTCCAACAGCGATGGCTCACCATAGCTTGACAGGTTCCAAAATGGAACCGACTATCAGGCCAGGTTCCAAAATAGAACTGTTGGAGATTGTAATGACCGAACGCAAGGCAATTCTGGTAGTAGGCGCTGGTGATGCCACCGGCGGCGCCATCGCCAAACGCTTCGCCCGCGAGGGCTATGTCGCCTGCGTGGCACGGCGCAATGCCGACAAGCTCGGTACGCTGGTGGCGGATATCGAAGCAGCCGGTGGTACTGCCCGCGCCTTTGGCTGCGATGCGCGAGTCGAAGGGCAGGTGATCGAGCTGTTTACCACCATCGAACGCGAAGTCGGCCCGCTGCATGCCGTGGTGTTCAACATCGGCGCCAATGTGCAGTTCTCCATCACTGAAACCACTGAGCGGGTGTATCGCAAAGTCTGGGAAATGGCCGCCCTGGCTGGCTTCCTCACCGGTCGTGAAGCCGCCAAGGTGATGCTGCCGCGCGGCCAAGGCACGATTATCTTTACCGGTGCCACCGCCTCCTTGCGCGGCCGAGCGAATTTCTCCGCGTTTGCCAGCGCCAAGTTCGCCCTACGCGCCCTGGCCCAAAGCATGGCCCGCGAACTCGGCCCCCAGGGCATCCATGTCGCCCACCCGATCATCGACGGCGCTATCGATACCGCGTTTATCCGCGACACCTTTCCTCAGCTCTATCAGCTCAAGGAACAGGATGGCATTCTCAATCCTGAGCATATCGCCGAGACCTACTGGCAAATCCATTGCCAACCGCGCGATTGTTGGGTGCATGAGCTGGATCTGCGGCCCTGGTCTGAGACGTTCTAGCCGCAGCTGCGCTCGCCCAACAACAAGACCTCCCGAAGGAGCATGCAATGAGCAAAACCCTAGAGTTCTTTTTTGATTTCGGTAGCCCAGCCAGCTACCTAGCCTGGACTCAGTTGCCGCGTATTGCCGACAAGGCCGGCGCGCAGATCGTCTGGCGACCGATGCTGCTTGGCGGCGTATTCAAGGCCACCGGTAACCAGTCGCCGGTCATGATTCCGAGCAAGGGCGCCTGGATGCTCAAGGACCTGGCGCGTTTCGCCAGTCACTACGGTGTGCCGATGGCCTTTAGTCCGAGTTTCCCGATCAACACCCTGACGCTGATGCGCGGCGCAGCCGGTTACCAGGGCAGCGAGCGCTTCGAGCACTATCTAAAAACCATCTTCGAAGCGCTGTGGATGCAACAGAAAGACCTCGGCAAGCCCGAAGTAGTCGCCGAAGTGCTGAGCGCAGCAGGCTTCGAGCCCGCCGAGTTCGAGCGCCTGGTCAGCGACGAAGCAGTCAAGGAACGGCTCAAGGCCACCACCGAAGAGGCGATCAAACGCGGCGTATTTGGCGCGCCGACCTTCTTTATTGGCAGCGAGATGCACTTCGGTCAGGATCGCCTGGACTTCGTCGCCGAAGCCCTAGCGCGCTAGCAGGTCGTATTCAGCGGCCTGCTAGCTCTCCAGCAGAAAGGTCACCGGCCCGTCATTGACCAGATGCACCTGCATGTCGGCACCGAACTGGCCGGTGGCGACCTGCGGGTGTTTGGCTCGGGCCTGGGCTACTAGCAGGTCGAACAGTTCAGCCCCCAGCGCCGGCGGCGCAGCACTGGAGAAACTTGGGCGTAGACCGCTCTTGGTATCGGCGGCCAGGGTGAATTGCGAGACCAGCAGCAGGCCGCCACCACTATCACTGAGCGACAGGTTCATTTTGCCGGCCGTATCGCTGAAAACGCGGTAATTGAGCAGTTTGTGCAGGATTTTCTCGACGCTGGCCGGAGTGTCCTGCGGCTCAACACCGACCAGCGTCAGCAGGCCCTGATCAATCGCACCGACCACTTCGCCGTCTACTTCTACTCGGGCGCCACGCACCCGCTGAATCAGTGCCTTCATGCTTCGTCCGGCGCCAGGTTGAGCAAGCGATGCGCCAACTCATCAGCGGCGCGCACCAGCGCATCGGTAATCCCGGTTTCCGCTGCCGAATGGCCGGCATCGCGAATGATCTGCAGCTCACTGTTCGGCCAGGCCTGGTGCAGTGCCCAAGCGTTGTCCAGAGGGCAGATCACGTCATAACGGCCGTGCACGATAACCCCCGGCAGATGGGCGATCTTCGGCATATCACGCAGCAGCTGATCGGGTTCGAGGAAGGCATTGTTGACGAAGTAATGGCATTCGATACGGGCAATCGACAGCGCGCGGTGGGCGTCACTGAAACGGTCGACCACCTGCGGATTAGGGCGCAGGGTGGCGGTGCGGCCTTCCCAGGTCGACCAGGCCTTGGCTGCATGCATCTGGGCGATCTGGTCGGGCCCAGTCAGGCGTTTGTAGAAGGCCTGTACCAAATTATCCTGCTCATTCGCCGGTATGGGCGCTAGGTAATCTTCCCAATAATCGGGGAACATACGACTGGCGCCGGCCTGATAGAACCAGCTGATCTCCTGCGGGCGGCAAAGAAAGATGCCGCGCAAGATGAGGCCATGCACACGCTGCGGATGGGTCTGGGCGTAGGCCAGCGCCAAGGTCGAACCCCAGGAGCCGCCGAACAGCACCCACTTATCGATGCCGAGGTGCTCGCGGATCTGCTCCATATCGGCGATCAGCGCCTGAGTGGTGTTGTTTTCCAGGCTCGCGTGCGGGGTGGAACGGCCGCAACCACGCTGATCGAAAGTGATAATGCGATACAGGTTGGGGTCGAAATAGCGCCGGCTAGCAGCGTCGCACCCGGCACCCGGCCCGCCATGGATGAACACCACAGGCAAGCCATCCGGCGAACCGCTTTCGTCGACATACAGCACGTGCGGCGCCTGCACCGCCAGCTCATGACGGGCGTAGGGTTTAATCTCCGGATACAAGGTCTGCATAGCATGCTCCTGACTTGACCTGAATAATGCGTGGCGTAACGTTGACAGCCTTGCGCAGGACAACTGCAGACGCAACCGCTTGACGCTCTGCCGGGCATCATAACCATGAAAAAGGAGTTCAGCATGCCAACACGGATATTTGCCTTAGCTTTCCTAATGTTTTGCACCCTACTCACAGGTTGCGGCGCCAAGGACGATCCGCAGGCAGCGCTGGAAGCAGCCGTGCAACAACTGCAGGACAACCTGGAAGCGAAGAACACCAGCGCGGTACTCGACCAGCTGCACCCGCAGTTCTCGGCCCAGGGCGAGTTCGACCGTGAGTGGGCGCAGCGCACCATGTTGCTGCTGTTTATGCGCCACAAGAACGTCGAAGTGCTGGCCCTGAGCAAAGCCAGCTACGTCCACGAAACCTATCGCGAGAAAGGCTTTACCGAGGCCCAGGTTGCCTTGGTCGGCGCCGAAAGCCTGATCCCGGATAGCGCCCGTCATTTCCTTGTGGAAATGGAGTGGTGGCTGGAGGGTGATGAATGGAAGCTGGCGCGCCTGAAGTGGCAATGACGGCCCAGCTACTGATTAAAACAGCCAGGGGATAAACATCTTGCTGCGCTGCATATAGTCGCGATACGCCTCGCCAAACTGCTGCAGACACTCGGCTTCGTCGCGCTTGGCGGTCAGCCAGAGTGTCAGGCTGGCCAGCAGCGCCAGCGCCAGACTCAAGCCATTGGGTTGCTTGCAGGCCACGCCCCAAGCCAGCAATAGCAGCGAGGCGTACAGCGGATGGCGGATCAGGCGAAAGATGCCGCTGGTTACCAGTTGCGAGGTGCGTTCGAAGGCGAACAGCTCGGCATCCGTACGCTGCCCGTCGGGGCGACCCATACGTCGCAGCTGATAGAGGCCGGCAAACAGCAGCAGCAAGGATGCAAACAGCAGCGCCCAGGACAGACGCTGATGCAGGGCAAAGCGGTCGACAAACCAGACCGGCCCGTTCAGCACCAGCAAAACCAGAATCGCCTCCCAGGCGAAGAACCGGTAAAAGCCGTGAGACTGCGGCCGTAGCAGTACCCGCCAGGACAGCGCCAGCAGCAGCAGTGTACCCAGCGCAAAAGCCAACCCCTGCAACCACACCATAAAGCCGTCTCCTACTCTGTCCGTTAGCCCGTCAAGGCCAGGCGCTGCGTGACCTGCAGCCCCTCTGTTACACTGCCGGCCTCTTTGCCTCGGCCGCCTGCAATGGATCGCACTCAACTGCACAGCCTGCTGCCCCACCAAGGCCCAGCCCTCTGGCTGGATGCCCTGTTGGCGCATGACAGCCTGAGTATCCAGGGTCTGAGTGCCTGGCGCTTTCTCGAGACCTTTGGGGCCAATGCCTCACCCTGCCTGCTGTTCGAAGCAGCCGCTCAGTTGTGCGCCGCGCATGGTGCCTTATACGGCGATGCCAGTGCCATTGAAATGGCCCTGGTCGGCAAGCTCTCGCAACTGCAGCTACACCATGAACCGACGCAGCGCAGCGGCGCATTGCAGGTCAGCGCCCAGCAAGAGGCGCTAAGCCCGGCCGGCGCGCTGTATGCCTTCAGCATCCACAATGACGAGCAGCTACTGCTCGACGGCAAACTGCTGCTGGTGTTGATCCATGCTTGAACTTCGCCACGTCACGCACAGCTACCCAGGCGCAAGCCGCGCCGCGCTGCAGGGTATCGACCTGCAGCTACAGGCCGGCGAATGCCTCGGCCTACTCGGCAGTAACGGCGCCGGCAAGACCACCCTGCTATCGCTACTCAGTGGCGTGCTCACGCTGCAACAGGGTGAGCTGCACTGGGAAGGCCAGCCAAGGCTCGGCCTGGTACCGCAGCAGCTGGCCTTCTATGCCGGGCTCAAGGTGGGCGAGAACCTCGAATTATTTGCCGACCTGTATCGCTTGCGCGGCGCCGAACGCCGTCAGCGCCTGCAGCAGTGCATCGATATCTGCGCCTTGGGAGACAAGCTGACGCGGCGCAGCGAGCAACTCTCCGGCGGCGAACAACGGCGCTTGAACTTCGCTATCGGCCTGCTGCAACCCGCTGATCTCTATTTATTCGATGAAGCTACCGTGGGCGTCGACGCCGCGAGTCGCCAACAGCTGCTGGCTGCCGTGGAGCAGCTGACAGTCGATGGTAAGGCGGTGATCTACACCAGCCACTATCTGGAAGAAGTCGAGCGGGTCGCCCAGCGCATTCTGCTGCTGCACGAAGGTCAGGTACGCCTGGATCTGAACAAACGTCAGTTGCTCGGTGACGACCACGGCCTGCTGCTGGAATGGCCGGACGCCATACCGACAGGCCTTAACGAACTGCTCGCGAGCCTGCAACTGACGGCCGAAGTGCTACCCAAGGGCCTACGTATCGCATCCCTGAATGGCCAACAGCTGCTGGCGATCACCGAATTTGTTGCTGCGCAGGATGGCCTGCCCAACCTGCTGCGCTTCGGCCGCCCGTCCCTCGAGCAGTTCTACCTGCGCCTGAACGGGGGTCGGCTATGAGGCTCTGGGCGCTTGTGCGCAAAGAAGTGCTGCTGCTGCTGCGCGACCCGCATGCGTTGGCCGTGCTGTTTATTATGCCGACGCTGTTTCTGCTACTGATGGCCGGGGCCATGTCCAGCTATATGCAGGACAAGCCACCTGCGCTACGCCTGCTTATCGACGCACCACAGGGCGACGCCAGCCAGTTCTTCCGCGACGCCCTGCAGGCGCAACTGCCCGACAGCCAACTGTTGGACGACAGCAGCGAAAGCCTGGCCCGCGTGCAGCTGCCCGCAGACTTCGCCGATACCCTGCTGGACAGCCCACATCAGGGCCCGAGCCTGAGCTTCCCGGCGCAGTTCGACAAGCTGTCGCGCCAGCGTCTGCACAGCGCCGTGAGCATTGCCCTGGCGCAAAGCCGACTGCTGGCCTACCTGGAAGACAGCGGCGTGGTCGATGCCGAGTTAAGCCGTGCCGCGCGCCTGCAGCTGGTGCAACAACGCACCCAGAGCCAGATTGACGAGCAGGAACAACTGGCCAGCGGCGACCTGAGCGGCCGCGCCAATGCCACCCAACTGAGCGTGCCGGCCTGGCTGATCTTCGGCATGTTCTTCGTCGTGCTACCCATGGCCGGTGGCTTCCAGCGTGAGCAGCAGAGCGGCACCTTGCTGCGCCTGCGCTGTCTGGGCCTGAACCTCGGCACCCTGGTGCTGAGCAAGCTGCTGCCGTACCTGGCGATCAACCTGCTGCAGTTCATTCTGCTGCTGGGTATCGGCGTCTATGGCCTGCCGCTGCTTGGTCTACCCGCCCTGAGTTTGCCCGGTAGCGCCGCGGCCTATCCGCTGCTCGCGCTGAGTATCGCCCTGGCCACCTGCAGCCTCGGCCTGTTGCTGGCCGCCCTGGCGCGTAGCAGTGAACAGGCGCTGCTCCTTGGCGGCGGCATCAACATCCTGCTGGCCGCGATTGGCGGAATCATGGTGCCGAAAAGCGTAATGCCGGCGGCCATGGCCCAACTGGCGGAAATATCCCCAATGAGCTGGGCGCTGGACGCCTTTCTCACCCTGCTGGTGGGCCATGGCTCACTGGCCGACATCGCCCCCTACTGCGCGCGCCTGCTGCTGTTTGCAGTGCTGTGTAGTATGGCCGGGCTGCTTCTGTTCACCCGACGAGTACAGCGCACGCAATGGACCACTCACTACTAGAACAACAACTCAAACAACTGCTGATCCGCGAGTGCGACAAGGAAGACGATATCGACTGGCAGAGCATCAGCGACGACGAACCATTGTTCGGCGCGAAAAGCCGCATCGCCATGGACAGCCTCGACGCCCTGCAAGTCTCCCTGGCGCTGCAACAGCACTACGGCGTACGCATTGAAGGTGCCAAGGATGGTCGACGCATCCTTGGCAGCATCGCCAGCATTGCCGCCTATATCAGGCAGCAGCAGTGACCCCGGTGTACCTGCAACGCGCTGCCCTACACTGCGCTCTGGGTGATGACCTGCTGAGTGCCGCCCAGACCCTGCAAAGCGCCCAACCGCCTAAGGGCGAAGCCTTTGTGCTGCATGAAGTGCATGAACCGCGCAATTATCTATATGCCGCAAAAACCGGCGAAAACCTGAGTGAGCGCCTGGATCGCCTGCTGGGCGAAAACCTCGGCTCTAACCTCCAGTCACTCGACGACTGCCTGCTGATCATCGCCAGCACCAGCCTGGATATCAGCGAGCTGGAGGCCATAACCCGTCGACAGCAGGGCTTTCGCCCGGACGACTCGACGTCCCTCGACCTGCTTGCCAATCAGCTGCGCCAACGCTGGGGCTTTGCCGCCGCGTTTACCTTGAACACCGCCTGCACCAGTGCCGCCAACGGCCTGCTCTATGGCGCCCGGCTTATCAACGCCGGCCAGTACGCCCGCACCCTAGTGCTGAGCTTCGAAACGCCCAGCGCTATCGCCATGCAGGGTTTCGGTGCACTGATGCTGACCAGCCCCAGCGGCGAGTACCGCCCCTTTCACCCCGAACGCGACGGCCTGATCCTCGGTGAGGCCTATGCTGCCACCCTGCTCACCCGTGAGCCAGGTGACGCGCCATTGGGCCGCCTGCTCGGCGGCTTTAGCGCCTGCGACACCAGCAGCCTGACTACCACCCGCGAGGATGGCAGTCACATCCACTGGGTGATGCAACAGGCGCTAAATAGCGCCGGCTGCGCGGCTGCGCAGATCGACCTGGTGAAACTGCACGGCACCGCCACCAGCGCCAACGATGAAGCCGAAAGCAACGGCATGCGTCTGCTGTACGGCGAGCGCATGCCGGCCCTGAGCCTGCTCAAACCCTGGCTCGGGCATACCCTGGGCGCCTGTGGCCTGAGCGAAAGCCTGCTATTGCTCAAGGCCCTGCAACTGGGGCCGCTACCCGGCGTTAGCTACGCCGGCGAAGCCCTGCTGCCCTTTAGTGCAGAAGCGCAGAGCCTGACGGCCGACAGCCTGCTGCTGGCCAACTTTTTTGGCTTTGGCGGCAATAACGCCAGCCTGGTTCTGCAAGGCTGCACGGCGGGAGAAACAACATGCCAGTGATTGCCGCCAGCGAGATCCACGGCCTGGCCGCCACCAGCGATAAAGAGCTGAAAGCGGCCCTGGGCCAGTGGCTGGACAGCCCGCCAAGGCGTATCGACCGGCTCATTCTGCAATGCCTGCTGGCCGCCGCACCGCTGAAAAGCCAGGTACGCAACAACTGCGGCCTGTACCTGGCCTCGGCGCATCCGGCCCGCGCCACCATGGGCGCGCTGCTGGAGGCGGTGTGCGTGCAGCACAAACAGCCCAAGCCCTTCGAGTTCGTGAACAGCGTAAGCAACGCCGCCGGCTTTCATATCGCCCAGCAACTGGGTATCGACGGGCCGAATCTGTTTATCGGCGCAGGGGAGCGAACCTGGGCGCAGTTGCAGGCCATGGCCAATCTGGATTTGCAGGATGGCCTGATTGAGCAGGCGCTATTGCTGGTTTGCGATGAGCGCGGAGATTTCTGTGTGCAAGCGCTGCTGTTGGAGGGCGCGATAACCGGCGCCTATGCCAACAGCTTTAGCGAACTGAGCGCAGGCGCCGAGGTACAGCGAATCAAGCTGTAGGGTGGATGACACTGTTTTCATCCACCGGGGGCGTTGATCGGTGGATCGATAAAGCGCGATCCACCCTACGCCGCTACTTGCGCTTGCTCCAGGCCGCCAGTTCTTTCATCAAGCCGCGCTCTTGCAAAGCGATGCTGCGCAGGCTGTCGGCGATGGGCGCGAAGTTCGGCGTCTCGCCTTTGTTGCGGCTGGCGCGCACGCAGGCCGAGGCAAACTGGCGCCAATTGTCGCCGATGGCGGTCAGCTGCGCCGAGGCTTCCTGCAGGGTGCTGTCGCCAAGCTTCTCGCCGGCCTCCTGCAGAAAGCTCGCATACATAAAGCGGAAACCCGCGCCGCCGGTGCCTATTTCTTCCTGCATGCGCACGATATGGGTCAGGTACAGGCGGTTGTATTTGCTCTGCGCCGGATCGAGCTTGTCGATCTGCTTGGCCAAATGCTGAATGCCGCGAATACCGATCCACGGCAGTGGCATGCCGTCGAGGATACGCGTGGTAGAGAGCACACTCTGGCGGATCAGCTTGTTCCAGTCCTGCTCCAGCGGCACATCATCTAGCCAGTACATCAGGCCCTTGGCGGCCAGTGCACCTTTGGCGAAGCGCGCCTTCTGCAAGTCTTCGACGGCGCAGCGCACCGGCTCTTCAAACACCGGATCGCTGATCAGGTACTCATTACCCTCGCGACCATAGGCCAGCAGGTTGTGCGCATTGAAGTGAAAGCGCATCTCCGGCGGGAAGTACGGCAACCAGAACACCGAACTCTGCAGCCCGGCCAAGCGGCCGCTGTCCAAGGCCGTATCCAGCTCGCGACGGCCTTGCTCGGGGTTACCGAAGGTGCGTGTATGCAGGCGCGCGCCGAGGCGCTTGCTGAGGGTCTTGATCAGGTGCTTGGGCGGCATGCGGTAGGCAATCAGCGGCATACCGCTGAGTTTGACGATCGGCAGGTAGGCAAATGCCAGGCCCGACGCCAGGCCGAAGGCCATCGGCTCGCTCATCGGCAAGCCTGCATGGGTCAACAGACTGGCCATCACCCCGCTTTCGCAGTGGGCGCTCTGTTGATGCTGAAAACTGCTCATGCCATGCCCTTCTGATAAGAGATCAATTGCTCAACGGGCAGGTCGAACGCCTCCGCGTAACGCGCCAGAATGGCCGCCGACAATTTCTGGTAAATAGCCGGGCGAAAATGCCGGCGAATACGCCATTGCCACAGCCCGGTAATCTGCGCCAACGCCGGCTCATCCAGGCGATAGCGGTACATCAGGCACTTCAGCGGCGACAGCTCACCACGCTGCCAGCCCGCTTCGGCCTCGGCTTCCTGCTCCTGCAGTTCAGCTACGGCGAGCTGGGTAGCAAAGGCTTCCGGCTCCCAGCCATCACTCTGCGCGCCCTGGTAATGGCCACTGGCATCCACGGCATAAACCAACTTGCAGTGGCCGCCGTAAGTGGAGCTGTGATCCTGGGGAACCTCATTGAGCTTCATGTGTTGTCACCGTCCTGGCCAACCACTGTCAGATGCATAAAGGCGCTAGAGAAACGCCCACTTTCCGGCACATAGCAAAGCAAGCGCTGGCCGCTGCGCAGGCTACCGGCATTGAACAACTCATCCAACATGATAAAGATCGACGCGGCGCCGGTATTACCCTTGCTGGTCAGGTTGGTAAACCAGCGTTCCTGCGGAATCGCCAGGCCCGCATTGACCAGGCCTACGGACAGCCGCTCGCGGAAGAACTCGGAGGAATAGTGCGGGAGGAAATAATCGATCGCATCGGCATGCAGCTCGCGCCGCGCCATGATGCGTTTGAGGGTTTCTTCGACGGTGTATTTGACGATGTTGTCGTTGAGCAGTTTGACGTCCTGCTTGATCGCCATCAGCGAGCGGCGGTTGCGCTCGGCACCTTCATAACGGCTCCAGCCCTGCAGCTGGCCATCGACCATTTCCGCCCCGGCGTACATGCACGGCGGCATCTGGTCGGCGAAGGAAAAAATGTCGATCCAGTCGATACGCAGGCTCAAGCCCGTGCGATTCGGCTGGCCTTGCAGCAGCACGGCACCGGCACCATCGGAGAGCATCCAGCGCAGAAAATCCTTCTCGAAGGCAATTTCAGGGTGGGTTTCCAGCTCGTCGAGGCGGCTCTCGTACTCGGCGTTGAAGTTGCTCGCCTGCATCAAGGTCGAGGCCACTTCCGAGCCACAGGCCACGGCGTTGCGGCTTTCGCCACTGGCCACGCTCATCCAGGCGTATTTCAACGCGGTCATACCGCACATACAGATACCCGCGGTAGAAACCACTTCGCACGGCGGATTGCCCAGCTCGCCCTGCACCATCACCGCATGGCCAGGCATGACCTGATCCGGCGAGGCGCTGCTAGCCACCAGACAATCGAGATCCTCCAGTTGGAAATCACCGCCCAATAGACCGCGTATCGCTGCCGCGCTGACCTGGGCATTGTTCATGCTCGGCGCGCCGGTCTGCGGGTCGATCACATAGTGACGCTGCTGAATGCCATTGCTGCGCAGGATCAGCTTGCGCGCACGCGACGGTTTACCGCCGACCAGGCCCAGGCGCGCCTCCATCTGCTCGTTGTCGACCGGAGCATGGGGCAGGAAGGCACTGATTCGGTTAATAAATACAGGTTGTACCACGGGACTTCCTCGGGTCACTTCACTCGCCAGACGGGCCGGCAAAGTAAGCCTTCTCACGCTGGGTGCGTTGTTTTAATAGCGGCGCCAACAGCTTTTTAAGCAAGGCACTGAGCGGCACCACGGTGACGATCAGGCACAACAGAAACACGATATACACCACCAGCCCTGCGCCACGCCGACGGCTCTGCTGCGGGCCTAAAGCAGCCAGCAAGCGGCTCCATAACTGGAAGCTGCGGTTGCCGACTTTCTCGCTGGCGATCAGCTTTTCATCAATTCGCACTGCACCAAGACCAGTCAACATCGGTTGCTCAATCGGCTGATCATCTGCAGTCAACCGCTGCGCTATAGCGGTGCCGAAACGACTGGCCGCAACGATTTCCACCTCGGCGATACCTGCGCGCGGCACCCATCCATAGGGCTTCTGCCGCCCGGTAAATAGCCACAAAGGCGTCGCCAGAAAGCTCGCCGCAGTACCGCAGGCGTCGGTCAGGGCGATATTGTCCACCAGCCGCGCGCCCAGTTCAGTGAGCCGCTTCTTGACCTTTTCCTGGGCCATCAGCCACATATTGCGGCAGCCAATCAGCGTAAGCACCGGCGTGCCCTTGAGCAGCTGCGCCGCCTCTGGGGAGGCTAGGAAAGCAGTCATTGGCTGCGATGGCGAGAGGAACCACACCTGATACGCCAGAATCACCAAGTCATAGCGCTTGCTCGCATCCACCGCCAACGGCAGCAGCGGCTGCGGGCGCATCAATACGGTTTCAGGAAAAATCCGGAAAAAACCGAGAAAAGGCCAGGGAAACGGGTAAGGTTGCGCAGGCTGCAGTTGAAGAAAATCCAACTGAATATCGCTGCATTGCTGTAAAGGCTCGCATACCGACTGCGCCAACCTGTCTAGCTGGCCAGTTTGCGAAAAATGAACGATCAAGACCTGACGCATCGCCAGCCACTTCCTGCGAAATGCCCGGATTATGCCACAGAGAATTCTTCAAACCGTAAAGAAGGCCGGCTATCAGACTGGCCTTTTGCTGCTACTGGTCGGCTCATCGGCCCAGGCCGGTGACATCCTGGTCACAATAGACGGCATACAAGCCGCAGGAACCGTGCATGCGGCACTGGTGAGCGGCGAGCTGAAGCGCTGGCCCGAACAACCACTGCGCCAGCAACAGAGTGACGATGGCCAGCTGCGCCTGATCGATCTAGCGCCCGGACGCTATGCCATTCAGCTGTACCAAGACAGCAATGGCAATGGCCAGCTTGATCAGGGCCGACGCGGCATCCCGCTTGAGCCGGTGGGCTTTTCCGCCAACCCGCAACTGCTCAATGGCAAGCCCGCACCGCGTGACAGTCAATTCGAGCACAGTACGGCGGACACTCAACTGCACATCCGCCTGCAGAGCCCGAAAGCCAAAAAATAAGCCGCAGCTAGCGCTGCAGAGCCATCTCAGCAGCCGTGCGGCGCCAGATCAGCTCACGGGTGTCATAACCACGGCTGCGCGCTTCCTCAAGTAGCGTCGCAAGGTATTTCGCGCTGGCATCCTGATCACGTGTCAGCAACCAGAGGTACTTGCGATTGGGATGCCCAACCAGCGCGGCCTGGTAGCCATCATCCAGATACAGCACCCAGTATTCGCCCTTGGTCAGCCCTGGCAGCAGGCTGCTGGCCCAGTTATCGAAACGCACCCAGAGTTTATTGATCTTGCCCGGCACCTGCGCCACCGCCTGACCCTGTACCTGCTGCATATCGCCATCGTATGTGCGGCAGCGATTGGTCACGCCGATAGTGCCGCCTTCCTGCAGCTCATAAAGCGCCTCGGACTGCGCGCAATTGCGCTGAAAGAACATCGGCAAACGTGCCTGCTCGTACCAGAGGCCTTGATAACGCGTTAGATCGACCTGTTCGACAGTCCTCGGCGGCACCACGCCCGTGCCGGAGTTGGCGCAGCCCACCAGCAGCGCCGCTGCGGCCAACGCCGCCAGCAGGCGCATCACTTCAAACCCTTGCCGGAAAACATCATGACCTTGTCACCGGCGTATTGAACGCTGATAAAGCGCTGCTCATCGCCCCAGGTACAGCTGGACATGCCCAGCGCGCCGGCGCACTCGCCTGGCTTGCCTAGCAGGCTCTCTACCTCATCCTTAGCCATACCCGGCTTGAGCTGGGCGTAATTATCCTGATTGACCTTGTTGCAGGCAGCCAGCAGCAGGCAACCAGCGAGTAATGCGACGACACGCAGAGACATGGGGAAACTCCTGAGGAAAGAACCAAGACCAGCTTGGCATAGCAATACCGAGCTTGCCTGCTTGGATGCTAGAAGCGCGAGCCAGGTTCCAGCAGAAAGGCAGATTCCTCAGCGCTGGAAACGCGCCCGAGTATCTGATTGCGATGGGAAAAGCGGCCAAAGCGCGCGATTACCTGCTGATGGCGCACGGCATAATCCAGATAGCCGGCAAACAGGTCGCGTTCGGCGACTATGGCCTGCTCGCGCAACACCTGAAACAGCTGCACGGCCTGATCCTGTAGCGCCAGATCTTCGGCGTGCTCCAACACCAGATAGGTAAATACGCGCTGGATTGGCGGCAGCTGCTGATCCCAGCCCTGAGCCAGCCCATGCAGGGCCAAGGGTCGAGCCAGCAGATCACCAGCAAAAGCGCGTGGGGTATCGCGAAAGATCATCCGTGGCAGCTGATCGAGTAATAGCAGCGTCGCCAGCCAGCCTTCAGGCTCGCCTTGCCAGTCATGTAACTGACCAGCCAGGGCTTGCTCGACCAGCGCGCCAAACTGCTCGCGCGCCTGCTCATCCTGGCTGTCCTGCTTGCCGAACCACAGCGCGGTACGACTGGCAGCCACCTCGGCAGCCGTCACGCCAGTGCCGCAGCCGGCCGCACCAAACCACCAATCGAGTAACGGCTGCCAGGGCGCGTTCATCGGTTACTCGCGGTGATAGGCGCTGATGCGCAGCACTTCTTCCTTGGAACCGAGGAAGACGGCGACGCGCTGGTGCAGGGAGGTCGGCTGAATATCGAGAATGCGCTGGGTACCGTTGGTGGCCACACCGCCGGCCTGTTCGATGATCATCGACATTGGGTTGGCCTCGTACATCAGGCGAAGCTTGCCCGGCTTTTCTGGCTCGCGGCTGTCGCGCGGGTACATAAACACGCCGCCACGGGTCAGGATGCGATGCACGTCAGCAACCATCGCAGCCACCCAGCGCATGTTGTAGTTCTTGCCCAGCGGTCCTTCCTCGCCAGCCAGCAACTCGCTGACATAACGCTGCACCGGTGCTTCCCAGTGGCGCTGATTGGACATGTTAATGGCGAATTCTTTGGTCGATTCCGGCACTTTGATGTTGTCGTGAGTCAGCACGAAGCTGCCCAGCTCGCGGTCCAGGGTGAAGCCTTTGACGCCATCACCCAGGGTCAGCATCAGCATGGTTTGTGGGCCGTAGATCGCGTAGCCGGCAGCCACCTGCTCGGTACCTGGCTGCAGGAAAGCGTCCTCACCCAGATCGCCTTCATCGCCATTGCGATCCGGGCAACGCAGCACCGAGAAGATGGTGCCAACCGAAACGTTGACATCGATATTGCTGGAGCCATCCAGTGGGTCAAATACCAACAGGTAGGCACCTTTCGGGTACTTGCCGGGAATCTGGTAGGCATTGTCCATTTCTTCGGACGCCATACCAGCCAGGTGACCGCCCCATTCGTTGGCTTCCAGCAGAATTTCGTTGGAAATCACGTCGAGCTTCTTCTGCACCTCGCCCTGCACGTTCTCGGTGCCCATGCTGCCCAATACGCCGCCCAGCGCGCCCTTGGATACCTGATGACTGATTTCCTTGCAGGCCCGAGCGACCACTTCAATAAGGAAACGCAGATCGGCCGGGGTGTTGTTGCAACGAGTCTGCTCGATCAGGTAGCGGCTGAGGGTAACGCGGGACATGGATGGCTCCGGAGGGAATGAAATCGCGCGCAGTTTACCCCTTTAGCGGGGAAAGCGCCTTAGCACTGGATAGAAGGGCCTTACGGGAAAATACACAACCGATCAAAACCCACCCAAAGGATCGCGAGCTAGCGGCATGCAAGGCAGAAACAGGTAAGGAAGCGGACTGGGCTCGCACCCGAGCCTGTTTCTAACGCAGCAGGACCAACGCGCAGCAGCCTTTGCTGGGCCATCAGGCCAGGCTGCAGACCCTGTTACGCCCGGCATGCTTGGCCTTATAGAGCGCAGCATCAGCCACTTGTAGCAGCTCATCAAGCACCAGCCCCTGCTCAGGCCACAATGCCAGGCCAGCAGACAGGGTCACATATCGCGCGCCGCCACGGGTCGGTAGCGGGTGCGCGGCCAAATCGCGACAGATGGTTTCCATCCGCGCGCGCGCCTCATGGGCGTCGGCGCGTGGCAGGATCAACAGGAACTCTTCGCCGCCAATACGGAATACTGCATCCGAGCTGCGCAGATTCTCCAACAGATGCTGAGCCACGCCCTTAAGCACGTCGTCACCTTCGAGGTGACCATGCTCGTCGTTGAGCAGTTTGAAATGATCCAGATCGATTAGCGCCAAGGAAATCGGCGTACGTTCGCGCTGCGCCAAGGCCAATTCACGAGAAAAGAATTCGTCCAGATAACGCCGGTTGTACAGCCCAGTCAGCGGGTCACACAGCGCCTGTTCCTGCAGTTGCTCATGCAGAGTGGTGATGGTACGCAGGCGCTCCTCGCTCAGGGCCAGGGCTTCGGCCAGCTTCAATTCGCTGAGGTGGCGCTGGGTGACATCACGCAGGTAGAGCATCTGCCCGAGCACCAAGGTGCCGCGATGGGTTACCCGCTCGATGGCGCGGATACGCACTTCAAAATAACGCGCCGAATTGGCCAGGGTCAGCAGGCGATCATGATCGCCCTGTACCTGCTGGCTCAACAGCTGCTGCAAATCTGCACCCAAGATCGGCCAGTCTGCCAGCTGCCTGCCCTGCCAGCCACTGCGCAGACCGGCCAGTTTCAGCGCGGCAGGGTTCGCCTCGATCACCCGTAACTGCGCATCGACCACCAATACCGGGTCGAGCAGCGCATCCAGCAACAAATGGCGGGCTACCGGCAGCAGGTCGAACAGGCGCACACCGACGATCAGCCAGGCAAATGCCACCAAGGTAAAGGCAAAACTGAAGGGGGTAGGGTCGAAGCCGAACAGCATCCAGCCGAATACCACGTAGCTGATATTGGCGATCCAGGGCACTGCGGTGACGAAGACAAACGCCAGGTAGTGTCGCCGATGCACGCCATAACTGACGATTGCCGCACGCAGCACCACGCCCATGCAGAAGGTCATAAACAGGTAGACGTAAGCGGCGGCGGCGTAGAACAGCGGCCCGTGCTGATAACGAATTGGCGCGCCCGGCTCAGCGCTCAGTGGCGCCGTACCCGCGCCGTAAAATAAGCCATGCCAGGGGTTGCTCAAGGCCATCAGCCAGATCAACACCGGCACCACGGCCAACCCCAGGGTACTGCGCAGTGGCAGCGGTTGGCGCACGCTATTGACGTATTGCCATAGGAAGATTGCCCAGAAAGTCGGTACTACAAGAATCCCTGGCCAAGCCATGGTGGCCCAGAACACCTTGCACTGCGCACCTTGCGTGGCCATTTCCAGGCTGGCGGCGATCAACCACCAGAGGCTCGCCAGGTGCAGCACGATAAAACTCTCACGCCCGGGGAAATAACGTTGCTGCGTAACCCAGCGGGCCAACAACAGTACGCCGACACACACCAGGCCGGTCAAAATAACCGGGGCACTCAACGCCCAGCCGGAATCACCGCAGACATTCATCGGTAGGACACTGCCAAGGAAAACGGCTGTGGATGCTTGCCAAACTGGCCGGGCAATCGCACAAAAACCGCCCAAAAACGGGGCGCAGTAGAAATACGCAAGGGCCTTCCTGACCTCAAACGCCAATCAATTGAAGATGCCAACCATACTGCAAAAATCGTTAGGCAGCTGGGCTTTATTTCTGTTAGCGGAGTCTATTCAGCGCTCGGCCGGCGCAACAGGCTGACCGCCATCAGCGCCAGCAAGCCTACCCCAAGCAGCAGCACCAGCCACAAGCCCCAACGCTTCCAATCGCTCTCGCCAGCTGCTGCCTGTTCTTGCTGTGCCAGGTTCTCCGCCTGCAACTGCGCTTCGGCTGTGCCCAGTTGCTGTAGGCGCTGCGGCTGATAGCCAGGAATCAAGGTCGACAACGGCAGGGCTGCCGACTCAACCCCCGCTCGCCCCAATGCCAGCCGATAAGGCGGGCTGCCGCGCTGGAGAAACACCAGCTGAGTGGCGCGTACCGCAACCTTGATCTGCGGGGGCTCGACGCCCAGGCCACCGCCCCGTTCATCAACCTGTAGACGCAGCTGCTGCATCGCCCAACCCGGCAACGGCAGTTCGTCTTGACGGATTTCCACGCCATTCTCCGGCAGCCGATAGAGCAGGCCCTGAGACAATGATTGCCAAGGGCCCTTGGCTTCGCTGCGACCGCTAACACGGATCGGCGCCAGGCTATTGGCTTGACTGAGCTCGACGTGCAGGCGCTCAAGCGGCAAGGCCAGCGGCAATTGCCACTGATACTGGCCATCTGGGCCGCGCGTCGCCGCCAGCGGCTGCGACCACACCAGTGGCGCCGGCATGCTGTCACTGCGTTGGCTGCGCAAGCTAGCCGCCGTCAATTGCGGCGCTTGCTGTGGACTTTGCCAAAGCAGGCGCAGGTAGCGCGCCTTGCTGCCCGGCAGCTCGACTTGGCGCTGCTCAACACGCTCGCCATCGAATGATAGGCGCGCCAACTGCCCACTACCCCAGGATCGCCAGGCTTGCAGGTCATCACTGGCCTCAATGCTGAAGCGCTGAAAACCGTCCTGGCCGCCGCTCCAGTCCAGCTGCAGGCGCACCAGCGGCTCTTGCAGCGCACTGGCATCCAGCAGCCAGCCACGCAACACAGACGGCTTGTCGGCTGCACTCGGCTCATCGAGCAGCTCGATCAAGGTGCCGCTGGTACTGCGCTGCACCCGCAGGCTAGGCGTGGCGCTGCTGTCACCCTGCTCGGCATACAGCGGAAACCACTTCACCGCCTGTTCCTGCTGACTGTCGCGCGACTCGCCCTGCCCCGCTACCAGCGCGTAGGCCAGGGCCTGGCCTTCCGCGTTAAACACCCGCAGGTCACGTAAATCGCCATAACGCGCGGCGAAATGCAGCGCCATCGGCACATCCAGGCGGTACCAGGGGCCGTTCCCGCTAAGGCTTAGCGGCAGCTGCACGGCATAGTCAGCGGGCTGCTCCTGCGCCAGGGCTGGCGCACTGCACAACAGACCAAGCAGCGCAGCGCTGCCCACTGCGTGAATCAAACGACTGATCATGCTTGCTCCTGCGGTTGTTCCGCATCCACCTTGCGTGCTGGCAAGGGGGCGAAATAACCCACCACCAGCAGCAATACACCCACACCAATAAACGACACGATGCGCTCCAGGCCACCGCGATTACCCAACTCGACGAAGAACAGCTTGGCCACTACCAGGGCGATCAACGCCGCGCCGATCAGCCACAGCTCACGCCGTCCATGCCGGTTGCCGAATACCATCAGTGGCAGGGCGATCAGCGTCCAGACAATCGACAGGCCGGCCTGCATCAGCATCGAATCGAGCAGCGCATCCAGCTGATAAGACACGCCACCCCAGTGGTGGGCCGTGCGCATGACCATCGCCGTCAGCAGGGCGAATAGCGAAGCACCCGCCACGGCCTGGGTCAGCCACTGGCTGCGTACGCCATCCACGCCCAGCTCGGCCAGGCCCATGCGCGCCCAGGCGAACACTGCACCAAGGGCAAACAGCAGGCCCAGCTCCAGCGGATTGAGCAGCGGCAAATAGGCCAGCGGTTCAGCGTCGCCGGCACTGACCACGTTGGCCAGCCAGAACCAGCCCAGCATCAGCAGCGCCAATGGTGCCGCCGCCAGCAAGCGGTATTCCCGCGGATAAGCCGCCAAAGGCCATGCCCAGCGACGTGGCAGCGCCATCAGCCACAGGTAGGCACTTGGCAGCAGTGCCCAACCCAGCCAGCGCCAGGCGTTGTAATGCTCCGACAGGGCCAGCAGCAGGTAGCGCAACTCCAGCGCCAGCACGCCCAACAGCAACCAGCAGCCGAGCACATGGGCGGCGCTCAACGCGCCCGCCGGCAACTGCGCGGCCAAGCGCCGTAGCGCCCAGAAGTGCACGGCAAACAGTAGCGCCCAGGCCAGCCAGCCGAACTGCGCGGCCGGGTGATACTCCAAGTGCCAGGTATGCAGCAGTACCACGCCAGCCAGCGGCGTCAGCAGGCAGCACAGCAGCGCCAGTTCGGCCCAGCGCGTGCGTCGGGCGAGGAACGCGGCCAGAGCCACACTGGCCGCCAGCACCGCCAGCAGGGCACTGCTCTGCCATTGCGGCGCGACAAAGCGCAGCACTTCGCTACTCAGCGCCAGCGCCCACCAGGCCGCGCCCCATACCAGCAGCAATTGCGCCAAACCAAGCAAACTGAAATTGCCCAGAGCGCTGGGTGCATCGCGACGCGCCAGCTGTTGCAAGCGCCAGGCACCGACCAAAGCGGCCACGCCCAGTACCAGCGGCGTCCAGAAATCCATATGAGCCAGCGGCCGAATCCCCTCGGCAGACAGCTGGCCGAACAGCAGCGGGCTGACAGCGAGGAACACCAGCCCCGCCAGTACCTGCAACAACAGTCCGAAGACAAAACTGGCGCGCTGCTGCAGGTGTAGACTGAGCCAGATAATAAGCAACCCGCTGCCGCCCCATACCGCGCTGGCTGTAGCCCAGGGCAGGACAAACAGCACCGCCAGATTGAGGAACACCAGACCGACCAGCAGCACCACCGACAGGCCACGCAATAGGCGACGATCGGTGCCGACCCGCGGATCACGCGCCGCCAGCAGCATGCCGGCGATCAGGCCAAAGCCGATCAGCGAGGAGGTCAGCAAGCCCTGCCAGCCGGCGGAAAATCCGCCCATGCCGGTGGCCGCATTGCCGGCCATGTCCAGCATAAATACCAGGCCGCCGAGCAACTGCACGGCAAAGGCGCTGAAAAGGAAGCTGCGTGCCTGTAGACGCAAGCCCAGCCACAACGTCAGCAGACCGGCCAGCGCCCAGCTGATCGCCGTACCCTGCGCGGCAAACAGCAGTGGTGCAATCAGATAAAGGAAGGCCAGTCCGGCGCAGGCCAACACCGGCAAACCGCGCACCTCCCAGCTGCTGGCTTGTTCCGTGTTCTGCCGCAGCTGCCAGTAGCTGAACAGCAAGGCCACGCCGAGCATCAGCGCACCCAGCGGCGCGCCGTCCAGCAGCGTTTGCTCACCAGCGCGCAAGCCGATGGCAAACGCCAGCGCCGCGCCAAACTGCAGCAGCAAGGCAAACGCTCGCGCCAAACCGCGCTGTTGGCGCAGGCCGAGCCAGAAGATGCCCGCGCCTTCAACCGCCCAGGCGGCCGAGGTCCAGCGCGCATCCAACCCCAGGGGAATCGCCAGGCTGCCGAATACCACACCGAGGGCCAGGCAGGTTTCCACCAGCAGTGCCGCGCGATCACCGGTGCGACCGACCAGCAACCGCGCCAGCACTAAGTAGAACAGCCCCAACGCCAGGGCGCTGAAGGCTGCGGCAAACTCGATGTGCTGCACCAATGCGAACTGCAGGCCAAAACCCACCAGCGGCGGACCGAACAGCACGGTGGCATCGATATAGTCGCCCTTGCGCGCAGCCCAGCGCAGCAGTTCATCGCGATCTTCGGGCGCATCCAGGGCTTCGCGCAGTTTGCGCCGGGCAAACAGCAGGCCGATCGCCACATACATCAGGAAGAACAGAATCAGGAACGGCTCGGTGCTCCACAGCAGTTCCGGCGTATAGGAGCGAATACCCCAGGCGAAACCGATGCCGAAGGTGCCGACAAAGCCGATCAGATTGAGCAGCCGCCAGGCCTTGAACCAGGCGATGGCAAAGATGCCGGCATTGAGCAGGGCAAAATAGCTGAACAGCGCCACATGGTTGCCGCTGCCTGTACTGGTCAGGATCGGCGCTGCAAAACCGCCCAGGGCCGCCGCGGCTGCCAGACCCAGGGCATCCTGCTTGATCGCCAGAATTGCCGAAAACACCGTGACCAGCACCAGCAGGCCCAACGCTACGCCAGGGTCCAATAAAGGATGCAGACGCATGGCCGCGAACACCGTCAGGTACAGCACCGCAACCCCAGCGCCCTGCAGCATCAATGCATAGTTGGGGTTACGCAGACGCAGCCACCAGCCCAATCCCAGCAAGGCCACCGCACTGGCGGCGACACTGGCGTAACGCAACTCCACCGGCACCACCACGCCCTCGGTGGCGTACCGCAGCAAAAAGGCCAGGCCGAGAAACAACAGCACCACACCGACACGCAACACCGTGTTGCCACCTAGCAACCAGTTCTTGGCCGCTGCAAAGCCCCGCTCAAGCAAGGTGGGCTGACGCGGCTCAGCAGGCGTCCAGGGTTTAGCGGGCGGCGGTTTGATCGCAGCGGCGGGCTCGGCCGCAGCCTGCATTGGCGCGACAGACTCAGTCGCAGGTTCGGGCAGGACAAAATCCAGGGTCCAGTCCAACTCAGGCTCGGCCGCCTGGGCAGTGACAATCGCCTCAGGCTCGGTTTCGGCAACGGCACTGAACGACTCCGCCACTGGCGGTGCGTCAGGGGCTGGCGTGGCGCCCTGCTCCAATTTGAGCAAGCGCTCGTACAGCGCCGCAGTGCCCTGCTCGAAGCGCTGAGAAAAGGCCTTGAGCTGAGCCGTTAGCGCAGCATTCTCGCGCTCCAGCCCATGCAGTTTGAGCGCCTGACCAAGGCCCAGGCCCATCAGCCCACCCAGTAGCGAAGCAGTCAGCGTCTCATCCGCCAAGGCTCCGAGCACCAACCCGACAAGCATGAAGATCCATTGCATGCAGCGCGTTCCTATTCAGCTAAACCCGAACATCCTGTTGCCCGGTACTCGGCGCAAACTGCGCAGCAGTATAGGAGCCTGACCGGTGCATACCCAGAGAGACGTATGCCGCACGCATCACAGCACAGTAAGAAATTGGCCGGGTTACAACCGCACAAAATATGACCAGCCGGCAGATAGTCATTCACAAACGCTGTAAGGCCGCGATCATCGCGCGCCGCACACCTGACGCCAGCCCCGATGAAAAACAACCTGATTGCCGCCGCCGAACTCGACCGCCTGGAAACCTGGGCCAAATACACCGCAGACATGTGCCACAGCTGTATGTCCAGCTGCTGCACGCTGCCAGTCGAAGCGCGGCTGAATGACCTGATCCGTATCGGTGTGGTTGATGAGTTCGAACGCAGCGAGCCGCTGAAGAACATCGCCAAGCGCCTGCAGAAAGACGGCATCGTCGAACGTTTCCATCAGAAGTCGGGCATCTTTACCCTGACCCGCATGAGCAATAACGACTGCTACTACCTCGATCGTAAAACCCGCCTGTGCACCATCTACGAAAAGCGCCCTGATACCTGCCGCAACCATCCGAAGATCGGCCCTCGCCCTGGTTATTGCGCGTACAAGCCAAAGAGCTAAGCCCTCCAGCCTTATACCTCGCGGGCGGCAACGACTGTTGACGCCCCAGCCCCGCACGCCTCAACCCCTTCCCGCTTGACCACCCCGCCAAACTTTATGCAGCGCAGCTGCGTGCGAAGTGCACAACTTACGCACAAAGCAAACGCGCAATGAACTATAGCCGTGCATAAGCAGTGTTATTTTTATGGCGCCATAAATATAACACCGATATTGACAACTATTTTTTGGCGCCTTAAAAACATCAAACTATAAGTTGTTGTTTTTAAACACAAAAATAAATCATGAAGTTGCATATAAAAAATAACGACACATTGGTTCATGTTTTGCTTGAAGAGCACAAACAGCCAACTTAGTATCCGCGCCAGTTCACTTATCGCCGCTCCTTAATCGCGCTTAGTCATGATTAAGAAACTTTCACGGCGTACAAATGAATATGGAAGTTGGCAACGCTTTAAGCCGACTGTTGATTAATTGAGAGAGGGATCTATGAGAATCAGTATTTTCGGATTGGGCTACGTGGGCGCTGTCTGTGCCGGTTGTTTGTCGGCGCGCGGACATGAAGTCATCGGGGTCGATGTATCACAACCGAAGATCGACCTGATCAATCAAGGCAAATCTCCTATTGTTGAACCTGGCCTTGCCGAGCTGCTCGAAGCTGGCGTCAAGTCAGGCCTGCTACGCGGCACGACGGACGTAGGCGCTGCAGTGTTGGCCAGTGAGCTGTCCTTTATCGCCGTAGGTACGCCAAGCAAACGCAATGGCGATCTCGACCTCGGCTATATGGAGTCCGTGTGCAAACAGATCGGCGAAGCGCTGCGCAACAAGCAGGACCGCCATACCGTCGTTGTACGCAGCACCGTCCTGCCGGGCACCGTCAACAATGTAGTCATCCCGCTGATCGAAGCAGCGTCCGGTAAAAAGGCTGGCATCGACTTTGGTGTGGCCACCAACCCTGAATTTCTCCGCGAAAGCACTGCGATCAAAGACTACGACTTCCCGGCCATGACCGTTATCGGTGAACTTGACGAGCAGTCCGGTGACCTGCTGCAAGAGCTCTATAGCGAGCTGGATGCACCGATCATCCGCAAGTCGATCGAAGTCGCGGAAATGATCAAGTACACCTGCAACGTCTGGCATGCGACCAAGGTCAGCTTCGCCAACGAGATCGGCAACATCGCCAAGGCATGCGGCGTAGATGGCCGTGAAGTGATGGATGTGGTGTGTCAGGACCACAAACTCAATCTGTCGCGCTATTACCTACGCCCAGGCTACGCATTTGGCGGTTCCTGCCTACCCAAGGACGTCCGCGCCCTGACTTACCGCGCAGGTCAGATGGATGTCGAACACCCGCTATTAGCGGCCATCATGCCGAGCAACCGTGCACAGGTGCAGCGCGCCTATGACATGGTTTCCAGTTACGACAAACGCAAAATCGGCTTGCTCGGTTTGAGCTTCAAGGCTGGCACCGATGACCTGCGTGAAAGCCCGCTGGTTGAGCTAGCCGAGATGCTGATCGGCAAGGGCTACGAGCTGCGGATTTTCGACAGCAACGTCGAATACGCCAGGGTATTCGGGGCGAACAAGGAATACATCGAGTCGAAGATCCCCCACGTGTCGTCGCTGCTGTGCAAGGAGCTTGATGAGGTGGTATCGGCATCCGACGTGCTGATCATCGGCAACGGCGATGCACGTTTCGCTGACGTGCTGCAGAACATCGGTGACGACAAACAGATCGTCGACCTGGTCGGTTTTATGGAACACACCACCAGCGCAAACAAGGAAGGCATCTGCTGGTAAGCCAACAACCAACAACATTAAAGGCGGCACCGTTACAGGTGTCGCCAGCTCGACTGCGGCGCATTGCCAATGCTACTGCCTTCACGATCTGAATCGATGTTTACAAGGAGTGACAACATGATTCCTCTGATTTTATCCGGCGGCAGCGGATCCCGGCTCTGGCCGCTCTCGCGCAAACTGTACCCAAAGCAGTTCCTGGCCCTGACCGGCAGTGCCACGATGTTTCAGCAAACGCTCAAGCGCCTGGCACTTGAAGGCATGGGCAAGCCCATCGTGGTGTGCAATGAAGAGCATCGTTTCATTGTCAGCGAGCAACTTGCAGCCATCGACTGCAAGGCACAGAGCATTCTGCTTGAGCCTTTCGGTCGTAACACTGCGCCAGCCGTGGCGATTGCCGCGATGCACCTGATCGCCGAAGGCCGTGACGAGTTGCTACTGGTATTGCCCGCCGACCACGTGATTGAAGACCTGCAAGTGTTCCATACGGCACTCGGCGTTGCCCGCAAAGCGGCGGAGCAAGGCGAGATGGTGCTGTTTGGCGTACCGGCTGAGCGTGCAGAAACAGGCTATGGCTACATCAAGACCGGCGGCGCAAAAAGCGCGCTGTCTGCCGGTGTTCTAAAGGTTGAGCAGTTTGTCGAAAAACCTGATCTCGCAACCGCCAGCAGGTTTGTCGCACAGGGCGACTACTTCTGGAACAGCGGCATGTTCTTGTTCCGCTGCAGCCGTTATCTGGAAGAACTGCAACGCCATGACCCTGACATCTACGACACCTGCCAACTGGCCCTGAGTCGCAGCAAGGCTGACTTGGAGTTCATTCGTATCGACCCAGGCTCTTTTGAATGCTGCCCGGATAACTCCATCGACTACGCCGTGATGGAAAAGACCGATCGCGCTTGTGTCGTGCCGCTCGCCGCCGGCTGGAACGATGTCGGTTCTTGGTCAGCGTTGTGGGACGTGCAAGACAAGGACAGCAACGGCAACAGTCATGCTGGCGATGTAGTGATGCATGACAGTCACAACTGCCTGGTGCACAGCCAGAGCAAACTGGTGACCCTGGTTGGTCTGGATGACATGGTGGTGGTGGAAACCAAGGACGCCGTGATGGTTGCGCACAAGGATCGCGTGCAAGACGTCAAACAGCTGGTCAACACCCTGACCGCCCAGGGCCGCACGGAAGCGCAGGATCACTGCCAGGTCTATCGCCCGTGGGGTAGCTATGACTCCATCGACAACGGCAATCGTTTTCAGGTCAAACGCATCGTCGTCAAACCGGGCGCCAGCCTCTCGCTACAGAAGCATCACCACCGAGCCGAGCACTGGATTGTGGTATCCGGGACGGCGCGTGTGACCTGCGACGAGAAGTCGTTTCTGCTCTGGGAAAACCAGTCGACCTACATCCCCATCGCCGCCATTCATCGCTTATCCAACCCCGGCAAGATTCCTCTGGAAATCATCGAGGTGCAGTCGGGCAGCTACCTGGGTGAGGACGACATTGAGCGCTTCGAAGACGTCTACGGCCGCACAGACACCACGGTCAACTAATCAAGGCCCTGTTCCGGGGCCGCATGGCACAACGCCTCGCGGTAGAGAACGGCTTCAATGGAGGAAGCATGACGCATGCTTAGGTTTTTTGTAGAGGCAGTGAAGTGGGTCGAGACTTCGCCAGCGCTCGGCAAGCTGTGCGGTTGGGCCTGCCTGATCGCATTGATCGCACTCGCCTCTGAGATGATCGACCCGAGCTACCTGGACCCGTCGCATCAGAAATTTATCTTTCTGATCGGCGCTCTGGGCATGTGGCGCTACGGCAATGCGGCGATTCACTACACCCGCGGCATGTATTTCCTGCACTGGCGCTTCCCGCGTATGCGCAAAGCGGTAGAGCGCATGGGCGCTGCGGCGTTGCCCGAACATATGTTCATGGTCGTCACCAGTTTCCGCATTCCGACGCACACCACCTATAAGGTCTATCAGTCGGTGTTTCAGGAAGTTCAGCGTCTGCAAGTGCCGTGCACGGTCATTGCTTCGATCGTGGAGAAAGGCGATGAGAACTTCATCAAGGACATCATGCGCCAGGAAGTGCGCGAGCGTGATGACATCAAGCTGATCATCGTGCGGGCCCGCGGCACCGGCAAACGTGACGGCCTAGCCCATGCCTTCCGCGCCCTGTCGCGGCAAATGCCCCTGGAAAATGCGGTCGTCGGCGTGGTCGACGGCGACACCATGATGCTACCGGGCTGTGTCGAGCGCGCAGTGACCATGTTTGCCTACCTGCCTAGCGTCGGCGGCCTTACCACCAATGAGTTCTGCGAGGTGGAAGGCAGCAAGCTGATGCAAGAGTGGCACACCATGCGCTTCGTCCAGCGGCACATCAACATGTGCTCAATGGCGCTATCTAAACGCGTTTTGACCATGACTGGGCGCTTGTCATTTTTCCGTGCCAGTGTGATGACCGATCCCGAATTCATCAAAGATGTAGAAGCCGACTTTCTCGATCACTGGCGCCTGGGGCGCTTCCAGTTCCTTACCGGCGATGACAAATCCTCCTGGTTCAGCCTGATGCGTTCGGGCTGGGACACCTTCTATGTGCCCGACAGCCACACCCTGACAGTCGAGCATCCGCCAGACAGCAGCTTCCTGCGCGCGACACGCCAACTGATGTACCGCTGGTATGGCAACTCGCTGCGGCAGAACTTCCGCATTACCAAATTACTGGGCCTCGACCGCCTGGGCCTGTTCACCATGTACGTGCTGTACGACCAGCGGGTGTCCATGTGGACCTGCCTGATGGGATTAAGCGCATCAATCGTGGCCGGCCTGCTGTTCGGTATCCAGTACCTGCTGCTGTACCTGTTCTGGGTGTTGCTGTCGCGCACCCTGGTGACCCTGCTGTTCTTCTTCAGCAAGCACCCGGTGGACCCGATTTATCCCTTCGTTCTGTATTACAACCAGATCGTAGGCTCGGTGATGAAGGTTTACACCATGTTCCACATGGACCGGCAGAGCTGGACCCGGCAAAAAACCACACTCAGCAACGGCAGCGTCAGTTTCGATGCAGCCCTTAACCGATGGACTTCGAAGGCGATGCTGCTGTCCTCCATCGCCATTTTCTTCGGGGTCATTTCGGTCCTGCTTGATCTCACGCAACCTTAAGTAAAGGCGCGAATGCTATGAGTAGCACCACTGTCTTACCTGCAAATGTTGTTCACGAAGCAATTGATGAACGTCAGTTCGTGCGCACCAAGATACCGGCCCGCATCACCCTCGAAGGCAATGGCCTGAAAGGTTTGGAATGTGAAATACAGGATATTTCCTTGGGTGGCATGGGCCTGTTAATTGAGCAGCCTATGAAGCTCGGCAGCCTGTTCACCGCATCGATCAGGCTGAAGCTGAACAAGATCGACCTGAACATCGACACCAAGGTGAAGATCGTTTCACAACGCGGCCAGGAAGTCGGAGCTGAATTCGTCGAGTTGGATCGGCAGAAGCGCGACATTCTGCGCTACATCATTTCGGCCTATATGTCCGGCGAGATCGCCGACATCAACGGCCTGTTCAACGTGATGCAGCGCGAAAACTACATCAAGGAACGCAAGACCAAGCATGCCAGCGCACGCACGCCTGGCGACCGGGTGAAAGCGGCACTGGGCACCCTGCTGTTCCTCAGCGCGGGCCTGGCGGCTCTTAGCCTGATTCTCTACAAGAGCTATCTGCTGTTCTTCCATATGCCTGCAGCACAAGCCGTGGTCAGCGCCAATGCTTACATCGTGAGCATGCCGGAGAACGGCAACCTCAAATACCTGATTAACGCCGAGCAAACCAGCGTTACCACCGGCCAACCGCTGGCCAGCGTGTCGACCCAATTGGCCAGCAGCCTGACCAGTCCGGCCGATGTCGCCGCACTGGCCGACCTGAGCGCGCCAGATATGGCGGCTCTGCTCGGTCGCATCACGGTGGAAACCGTGATCGCCAGCCCGTGCGACTGCACCCTGTATTTCCCCAAGCCGCGTATGGATGGCTTTGCCTACAAACAGGAACCACTGGTGCACCTGCTGCCGCAGGATCAGCCGCTGCATATCAAGGCCAGCGTGCCCTTCGAGAAGATGGACAAGCTGGAGCGCGTGCGCTCGGTTGAACTGCGTGTACTGGGTAGCCATGACACCATCGCAGGGGAAATCGTGGCCAGCCACCTGGACGAAGCCAACCAGATGGTCGAACTGACCATCAAGACGGAAAGCGAGCTGCCACGCAGTGCCTACCAGCTGCCTGCCGCTGTCGACTTCGGGCTCGGCTTGCCCCTGCGCTGGATATTCTGAGGTTGCCCATGCAGGTCAGATCCCTCATTTGCACCGTTGCCTTGACGCTGTCGCTTAGCGGCGGCGCGCAGGCAGCACGCAGCCTTGAGCAGGTTCGCTATGCGCTGTTCCAGGACAGCCAGGCGCAGGTCGAAGAAGACCTGCGCCACCTGGCAGAGCGTGGTGATCTGGGCGCCACGCGCTTGCTTGGTGAGGTGCTGATCGGCCGTAGCCCGAGTAATGCTGCGCAAGCCATCACGCTATTCAAGCAGGCATTTGCCGACGGCCGGGGCGACATCGGCGCGCTGACCCCACTGGCACGTCTAGTGGACTACAAACCACGCTTGCGCGAGGCCAACCGGGCGTATATCCGCCAAGCGCTCGAGCGCTTCGCCACAGGCCGTGACTTCATTGCTGTCGATACGCGCCTTGAAGTGTTCCTGGTTTACCCCGAGCTGTTTCAACAGGCAGAAGTTGCACGGCTAATCGAACTCTATGAGCGCGCCTGCCTGATCTACTGCCACGCCCCGCTGTATCGGGCGGTTGCGGCGGTGCATAAAGGTGATCGGGCGGATGCTGATAAATGGTTCCAGCTGGCCGTTGAAAGCGACACCCGTGCGGTCTATCGCTATTACGAGTTCCTCGGTGAAGAACGCAATTCACTCTTTCGCGCGTTCGCCACCCAGCTGACTCCGCGTATGCAGGCATTGCCGGTTGATCTGGTGCACCGCATTGGCCAGCAACTGACCAACGTGCGCAACTCCGAAATCAGCGCCTACAACAACAGCCGCCCACAGACACGTGCACAGACGCCAGAGGAAGGGAAAGCCCGCGACCTCAAGGCACAGGCACACGCCAGCCTGGTCGAACAACTCGACCGCGAAGTGCTGCAGTGGCTGGACAATGCCATTGAGCGCGACTTTGGCCCGGCCATGCTGAGCAAAGCTGGCTTCCTGATGACCGCTCCGGACCGCTACGGCCCAGAGCCGGTCGAGGCCCTGATACAGCGCCTCGAACAACGCCAGGGTGAGAATCTGACCCTGAGCATGGCCGAGCGCGAACAACCCATCACACCGCAGCGCATAAAAGCATTGCGCGCCAGCTTCCACCTGGTGCTGTGGCGCACGCTCGACCCGCTGCTGAGCCAGCGCCTAATCGCGGAGCTGCAGGCCGAACACTATGAAGAAGCTGCCCTGCTCGAAGGTGATCTGTACAGCCAGGGCGGCCTGAATGAGCCCGACCAGGATCGCGCCTTGTCGCTGTACATGCAGGAAGCGCAAAAAGGCTCCGTTAATGCCCTGCTGCGCATCGCGCGGCTGTACACCTACGGCCGCGCTATTTGTCGCGATAACGCCAAGGCCTTCACCTTTGCCTATGCCGCCCACGAACTGGGCGACCAACGCGCCACAGACCTGATGCTAGCCCTGCAGTCGCGCATCACCCCACAGCAGCGTGATGTAGCCACTGCCGACGGCAACCGCCTTATCGAGGAATCAGCACTGTGAGACTCAACATCGCCCTCAGCTCCATGGCCCTGGCACTCACTTGCCTACCGCTGGCTACGTTGCATGCCGAAGAAGCCGCCGCACCCACGCCAGAGCTGGAGCCCGTTACTTCGCTGGTAACCCACAAACTGTTCTTGCGCAGCGGCTACGGCCCTGACGAAACGCGCCTAGGCGAAGATCGCCGCAGCTTCTTCAGCCTCCGTTATGAACCCTCCTACCGCTGGTACTCGCCCGAACAACGCTGGGCAAAGTGGGAGGCGTTCGGACGCCTGTGGCTGAACTATGACACCGACCCGAATGCTCTGCAGGACACCGAGGGCGACAGTGACAACCAGTCAAGCCGGCGTCATGCCTATGCCGAAGCCCGCGAGTTCTATGTGCGCCGCAACCTGCTGGGTGACGACCCGCGCTTCTCTCTGACCTTCGGTCGCCAGCGCTTCAGTGATCGTTTTGGCATCTGGTGGGACGACAGCCTGGAAGCCTTGCGGCTGGACTATAACGACAGTTTTGCCAGTGGTTTTGTCGCGATCGCCGAAAAATTCTATTACTACAACTCGGACGACAACCGACTCGACCCGCGCGACAAAAAGATTCGCTATCTGATGGCCGAGTACGCCTGGCGCTGGCATGCCGACCATTGGGTCGGTGCCCGCCTGCTGCACGAAAACGATTACTCGGGCAGCTCCCGGGATGATCGCCAGGATTTCGATGGCCTGCGCTATGGCGTATTCCTGCGCGGCGACACCCGTCAGCTGACGCCACTGATCAGCGATTACCACCTGGAAATTGCCGCGCTCGACGGCGACCTCGAGAGCACACAAAGCAACGGCTTGCGCGAACGCGGCGATAAGCAAGGCTGGGCCGTGGTGGGCGACATCGGCAAGCGCTTTGACACCCTGCCGTGGACCCCACGCGTAGCCCTCACGGCAGGCATCACTGATCGCCCGGATGACAGCGGCAACGATGGTTTCAACCTCAATCGTATTCAATCCGATCGACGCAACGATCCGCTCAGCTACAGCAGCCGCCTGGTCAGCAACCTGGTCGGAGTCAACCTGAGCAACCTGGCGTTCTACGGCGTGGCTCTGGAAACCCAGCCCACTGACCGCACTGCGTTGGATTTCCGCCTGAGCGACCTGCATCTGCGTAACCGCAGCGCCCAGTTACCCCTGCGCACCATCGCCCCAACCCCCGAAGATGAAGTGCGCGATACGCGCTCATCCCATCTGGGCCAGGCTCTGGACATCAACCATTACTGGCGCATGTTCCCCCTGGCTTATGAGGGCAAGCGCGTGCAACTCAACACCCTGACCAGCCTGAGTTACTTCAGGGCCGGCAGCGCGCTGGAGATCGGTGACGACTACCAGCTGACCATTGGCGTCACCTTGAGCTACTGACCGAGAGAAGCGCCAGCATGATCTTCGCCTCCAACGTATTCCTGTTCCTGTTTCTGCCGGTGTTCCTGCTCTGCTATTACGTAGCCAAGGATCACTGGCGCTCGTACGTGATCGTGCTTGGCAGCTACCTGTTCTACGCCTGGTGGCGCCCGGACTTTCTCCTGCTGTTCGTCGCCATCTCGTACTGGAACTACTGGTTCGGCCTGCGCATCAAGGCGCGGATGGATGCTAGCGAGAAGAAAATTGCCTTTCGCCTGCTAACCGTTGGGGTCATCGGCAACCTGGCCACCCTGGGCTACTTCAAGTACGCCAACTTCGGTGCTGACGTGCTTGTGGCGGTACTGGAACCGCTGGGCATCAATACTTTCACCCTTGAGCACATCATCCTGCCGCTGGGGATCTCCTTCTACGTATTCCAGGCGCTGAGCTATATCGTCGACATCTATCGGCGCAACGCAGAACCCACCGAGCGCTTTGTCGATTTCGCCGCCTACATTGCGATCTTTCCGCAACTGATCGCCGGGCCGATTCTGCGTTACAGCCTGATCGACAAGCAGCTCAAGCATCGCACCCACTCCATGGAGCTGTTTTCCCTCGGCGCCTGCCGCTTCATGCTCGGTTTTATCAAGAAAGTGCTGATCGCCGACTCCCTGGCGCCGATGAACACCCTGTTTATCGGCGGGGGCGGCGAGTTGCAGATGGCCGACGCCTGGTTCGGCCTGCTTATCTCCGCCCTGCAGCTGTATTTCGACTTCTCCGGCTACAGCGATATGGCCATCGGCCTGGGCATGATGATGGGTTTTCGCTTCGCGGAGAACTTCAACCAGCCCTATATCGCGCAGAGCATTACCGAGTTCTGGCAACGTTGGCACATGACCCTGGCCGAATTCCTGCGCGACTACGTGTATATGCCATTGGTGCGCAAACGCCTGGTCGGCATGCTCACCGGGCTGGTGATCACCATGCTGCTGTCCGGACTCTGGCACGGGCCGAGCTTCGCCTTCATCTTCTGGGGCTTGTTCTTCGGTATCGCCATGGTGGTCGAGCGAAAGCTAGGCATCGCCACCAAGGTCAGCACGCCCTACAACTTCTGGCGCAATGTGCGGGCCTGCACGCTACTGCTATCGAGCATGCCGCTGTTCTTCACCGGCAACCTGCCGCACAGCCTGGAGATCTATCAGGCCATGATCGGCCTGAACGGTTTTGGTTCGCTGGACATGTACTGGTTCGGCACCTCAGCCATGACCCTGTCGTTCACCCTGATTGCCTTGCTGTGGATCGTTATCGCCGGCGGCATCAACATCCGCTACTACGCCGGAGCCAACAAGGATCAGTACTTCATGCAGCATGTCGGCGGGGTCAACGCACTGCTGCTGTGGGCTGGCTTCATCCTGACCCTCAGCCGTCTGGCAGCCAACTCCTTCTCACCCTTTCTGTACTTCCAGTTCTGAGGATGCACCCATGTTTCCCGTTATGAACTCGGCCAGCAAGGTCAATGGCATCCTCTTTTGCGTAATGCTACTCGGCATGTTCCTGTATTCATTGCCTGCGGTTTTCGGCTTCGCCGGTACCCAGACCCAAGCCATGTCACTGTTTCTCGACGGCAAGCTGGTGCGCCAGTTCGAGCAGTTCTATGACAAAAATCTGTTTCTGCGCGACCCGTCCGTCAAGCTGTGGGCCAATATCCAGCACACGATTTTCCGTGAAGGAGCCAGCGGCGTCGTACTGGGGCGTGATGGCTGGCTGTTTACCAATCAGGAATATCTGGTACCCAATAATCTGCAACGCAACCTGGATAAGCAGCTGGCGCAGATCAGCAAAGTCCAAGAGCAGCTGGCGCAGCAAGGCAAACGCCTGATTCTGCTGCCCATCCCGATGAAGCTGGACACCTACGCCCAGCATGCTGCCTACGCACCCACTTCGCAGATCACCGGCCTGTATGAGCGCTTTAGCGAAGCGCTGCGCGAACGCGGCATCGACACGGTGAACCTGCGCAGCGCCTATATGTCGGCCGCGGCAGATGAGCCGCTGTTCTTGCGCAACGACACCCACTGGAGCCCGAAGGGCGCTGAGCTTGCCGCGCAAACCCTGGCACTGCAGTTCCCTGAGCTACGTGCGGACACAGCTTATGTCACCCGCGCGGTCAGCGAAAAAGCCGTGGAAGGTGATCTGCTCAACTACCTGAAATTCGATCCGCGGCTCGACCCAAGCTACTTCAAGCCGGTGCATATCAATCTCTACGAGACGCTGAAGCAGAACCAACCCCTGGCGGCAGACAGCCTGTTCGGCGACGAAAGCCTGTCCCTGGCGCTGGTGGGCACCAGCTATACCCGCATCGACGACTGGAACTTCATCGGTTTTCTCAAACAGGCGCTGCAACGTGACCTGATCAGCGTTGCGCTGGAAGCACGCGGGCCATTCCAGTCCATGGACGAATTCCTGGCCAGCCCGGCGGCCGCAAGCAGCGACCTGCAAACGATCATCTGGGAATTCCCCCTGCGCACCCTACTCGCCCAGCGCCAAGTTCCTTCGGCCTTGGCCACTCCAACCACTGCACAGCACTAAGAGGTGTTTTCATGCCGGTTTCCATACGTCGCGCGTTAAGCGTACTGCTACTGACATTCAGCTGGAGCATCAGCCAGGCGGCTCAGGACGGTAATGCCGACCTTTACGACGCGGTAGCTCCAGCGAACTCGGCTTTTGTCCGCGTGCTGAACCTGAGCGAGCGCAATATCGAAGTCACCCTTAGCGGCAAGAACAAACCCCAGGCCGTCACCAGCGGCCAATTTGGTGGCTATCGTTTTGTCGCACCAGGCAAGCACCAGATTGCCGTGGGCGACAAGGCACTGGAAAGCGAACTGAAAGCCAACACGGCCAGCACAGTGATCTACAGTGACGGAGAGCTGCTGCTGATCGCCGACCAGTTCGTCAATGAGCCGCGCAAGGCCCAGATCGCTTTCTATAACCTTACTGACAAGCCAGCCGCCTTAAAGACAGTCGACGGTCAACACGTGGTGGTGGAAATGATCACGCGCGACCAGACCGGCAGCCGTATGGTCAACGAATTGAAGATCGCCTTCGCCGCTTATGCAGAGGCAGACAAGCTGGTCAGCTTCGATGAGTTGTTCCTGAAAAAGGGCCGCTCTTACAGCTATGCCCTGCTGCCAGCAGGCAGTGGCTACCGTGCGATCACCCTGGCTAACAGCATCGACCCCACCGAATGAACCCTGGCCTGGCGGTCATACAAGTGAGCGGACGATGAACCCGACGAACATGAAACAATACGTCTTGCTGGCCTTCGGCGGCCTGCTTATAGCCTGTGCGCAAGTCGCTACGGCTGCCGCGCCGGTAGAGAAAAAAGAAGAATGCATGGACCTGCAGTGTCTGATTTGCCCCGGCCTCAGCTCGCCCGCCGAGTACGCCGAAGGCAATATGAAGCTGCTCAAGGAAATCGTTCCGGGGCGTGACCGCTGGCTGTTTCGCTCGGAAGTCGACCTAACTAACGACTTCGGCATCCCAGCAGCGATGCAGCCAGAGTTCGCCCGTTTGATGCGCGCCTTTGCCAGCCACGGCACACAAGTCACCATGGCAATACAACCGACCCGCGGCCTGATGCACCGCGCCCAGTTGCTGCCAGGGCAAACACACGGGTTCGACTACCCACTGGCCAGCGCCAACCTGAGTCGGTTCCTGCAGCAGATGCGCGATGCCGGAGCCATCGTCCCGGACATCATGAGTTTGGTGGAACAACCACCGAAGGACTTCTTCTTCCGCCGTGACCACCACTGGACGCCTATCGGAGCGCAGACCACCGCAAAAGTCACTGCCGATGCCATTCGCCAGCACCCGGTCTATGCCCAGCTACCGCGCAAGGGCTATAAAACCGAACAGAGCCTGACCCTTTACAAAGACGGCACCCTCAACCTGGGCTTATCGACCATTTGCGGTAACCACTTCGGCTACCAGTTTGTGCCTGGCTACCAGACCGTCCCGGAGAGCAACGATGCGGCCCAGTTGTTCGAAGAGCAGCCAGACCCGGAAATCGTCCTGGTCGGCACCAGTAACTCCGCCGCCCGTGAAGATGAAACCAAGCAGTTCAACTTCGATGGCTTTCTCAAGGACTACCTGGGCAGCGACCTGATCAACTACGCCCTGCCTGGTGCAGGCCAGGACGGCTCGCTGTTGGAATACCTGCTTTCGGCCAACTACAGCCCGGACAAGGCGCCCAAGCTGATTGTCTGGGAACTGCCCGCCAACTACCGTCTGGATGGCGAACTGACCTACCGCCAACTGATCCCGGCCGTGAATGGCGGCTGCAAAGCCAGCGAGAACGTGCTTGAGGGTCGCATTGAGCGGCCAAGCATGGGGCTCAATGATCGCCTGGAGTTGCTCAGCAATGCCGGCGAAGGACGCAAGGCCCTGAAAGGCCTGGACGCGGTGCTCGACATCCGCATCAGCGACCCAAACATCAAGAACTTCTACATCATTGCCTATTACGACAATGGCGCACGCGACAAGGTATGGTTTCGCCGCGAAGCTATCGTCACGGGTGGCCAGTACTACCTGGAGCTCAGTCGCGCAGCTGAATTTCGCGATGCCAACCTGCTCTCGGTGTTCCTCGAGCCGACCCAGGTTGTCGAGAAGCCGTTCCAGGTTGAGACCAAGCTATGTCTTTGAGCAGGTCAACCAGGCACATGGCGGCAGCCCTGATGCTACTCGCCAGCCCACTGAGTGCCAGTGCAGCACAATCGATCTGGGCCAACCAATCGACCGCAGCAGCGCGACTGGTTACGGACTACCGCAGCGAGCACTGCCCGAAAAAACCACCTGCGGCCTATACCGGACACCTGCAACTCGACAGCAAGTACGACCAGAATGACGCGAGCAAAACCAAGCTGGTACAGCGCCAGAGCAAGGACACCCAACGCATCCGCAAGCAGGTGCAGCAGTACATCGGCGGGCTGATCAAAGCCGGTCAGGTGTTCCAACGTACCCGCAAGGCCAGCGAGGCCAATACCGCACTGGCCTGCCTTGATCAGTGGCTGGATGCCTGGGCCAACCAATCCGCACTGCTCAGCGATGATGCCAGCAAGACCGGCGTCGCTTCGCGCAAATGGGCCCTGGCCGCTATCGCCTCGACGTTGCTCAAGGTGCAGGCCCTGAGTGATCAGCGCTACCAGTTGAGCGAGGCCCAAACCCGCTGGCTTGGCCAGTTGTCACGCAAAGTGGTCGAGGAATACGAGCCGCGTCGCTATGACCCTGGCATCTACTTCAACAACCATGACTACTGGGCAGCATGGGCCGTCGCTGCCACGGGCATGTTGCTCAATGATGACAAGGCACTGGCATGGGCCGATATCGCCTTGCGCCGCGCCTTTACCCAGCTCACCCCAGGCCAGGGCGATTACGACTACCTGCCACTGGAAGTCGCACGAGGCCGCTTGGCGGCCGACTACAGCCACTACGCCCTGGTACCCCTGATGCTGTTGGTGGAAGCCGCCGAACTGAACAACCGCGCGCTGACGGTGCAGGAGCGCGAGAAACTCGCCCGCCTTGCCAACTTTGCCGCCCGCACCGTACTTGAGCCAGACACCCTGGTGGAACTGTCAGCACGCCAGGAGGATGTCGGTGAACACAAAATGGTCTGGCTACTGCCCTTCCTCAGCCGCTACCCGCAACACCAATGGGCCCGGCGCTTGTACCAGGAGTACGGCGAAGACATAAACCACTACAGCCAGGTAGGCGGCGACCTCAAGCCGCTTTACCCCCAGCTCAACTGACCCAGGATGGAACCCATGTCACAGGCACTGTCCTTCTGCCGTTTCCTGCTGTTGGCGACCAGCTTCGGCTGCAGCCTGGCGGCCCACTCCGCCCCGGCCGCACTGCACACGCTGGACCCGCAATGGCAGCAACAGCAACAGCAAGAGGTTCGCCAGCGCACCCTGAATGAAAGCCAGCCGCCGACCTTCGACCTGCGTGCGCCAACCGCACGCGGCAGCGCCAGCCTGGAGCCGATGTACTCCGCCCAGGCTGGCAGCTGGCCCTTCGAGCCCTTTGTGCACAACGGTTTGTTCCGCGCGATTGCCGGCTACCAGGCGCAACACCCACGTGCCGTGGTGATTCGTGGTGGCGCCGTGACCCTGGCGCAACTGCAGGCCCAGCTGAACAACCCGCAAGTCCTGCGTCGGCATGAAGACGGTTACCTGCTCAGCTACCCACTGATGATTGCCGAAGATGCTGCCCTACTGATCGACAATCAGGTGCTGTACCTCTTCGGCCCTTCCGGCACCGCGCTGATCAACCAGGGCCTGCTGCGTGTACAAGGATCGCGCCTGGAGAGCTGGAGCGACGGCCGCGCCCCAGCCACCGACCGGCCAACCCGCCCCTTTATCATGAACTGGGCCGGCAGCCGCCTGCAGGTCGATAATTCGCAGCTGGTAAAAATCGGCTATAACGCCAACTTCTCGCGGGGCATCAGCAGTGGTCTGAGCACTCAGCAATCGCCAACCAGCCCGGTAGCCCGCATCCAGGTGAGCAATAGCCACTTCGAAGGCATGTCGACCCCACTGGAGCTGCGCCACAGCAACGTGCTGATCCGCAATAACCAGTTCAACAAACAGCAGCAATACGCCATTGATCTTGGCAACAGCCGTTTCCTGATCGCCGACAACCGTATCGACGGCGTGCAACACAACAGCGGCATCCGCGTCAGTGGCAGCAGCAGCGGACGCGTTCAGAACAACCTGATCCTGCACACCGGCAAGAGCGCTATCGAAGTCAGTGATCAGGCCGGCGCCCTGCTGATCAAGGGCAACCGCCTGGGCGCCTCGAATGGCTATGGCCTGATGCTGCGCCGCCTCAACGGCAGCGCAGCCTTGCTGATCGAGGACAACCTGATCGCCAATAGCCGGCTGAGTGCCATTGATGCCGGTGAGCTGAATGGCGCATTCATCCTCGGTAACCGCATCCTATCGACGCCGGAATACGCCATCAGTCTGCGTAACGCCAAGCTGACTGCCGGGCAACTGGTGATAACCGGCAATACGCTGGAAGGCATCGGCAAAGCCATGATTCGCGTGGAAGGTATGCAGAATACGGTGCTCGGGGACAATCACTACCGCGCCAACCCGCTGCTGCAAAACCTGCTGACCGGTGATCTGCTACCCCTGCAAAGCCAGGTGCTCGACAGCACGGTGCGGCGTAACTGCCACCTGCAGATTTCCCAGAGCCTGGCCGGAGCAGCCGACACCTCAGGTGCGCCCATCTGCAACAACTAAGTTCCTGAGGTAAAGGCGCAGCGACCGCAGGATTGAGCTGCGCCCTGCCCTCGGGCAAGCTGGGCGGCATGGACAACTCCGACTTCCCCGATGACGCCCAGCAGACCGAACGCACCCGCGCTACGGTGATGCGTTATCACTTCAGCTGGAAAGACCGCGACCTCGACGCGGTGATGGCGTTGTATCACCCGGATATCCAGTACCACGACTTCTTCCAGCAGCGCTGCATGGGCCTTGCCGAGCTGCGCGAGTATGTGCGTAACAACCTGCCGCGCCAGCCTGGTGAAGCGCTGGAGCACACCGACCGCATCCGTATCGACGGCCACACCGCATTTATCCAGTACCGCATCAGCCTGCACGGCAGTGGCGGCCTGCTGGCGTTTCGCACCGGCGAGGCGATTACCGTGCGTGACGGCCTGATCTGGCGCATCCATGAATACGCCACGCTGATGCGCGAGGAGCGCGAGCTATCCACCGCCAGTGATTCCCGCCCAGCCCTTAGCCGCCTCGGCCTCAGTGCCCGCCAGCTAGGCCTGCTCGCCCAGGATCTGGAAGACTACATGCAGCGCGCCCAGGCCTACCTCGACCCGCAGCTCAGTCTGCCGCAGGTGGCTGCAGCCACCGGCTACAGCCGCAACCAAATCTCCCACCTGCTCAATCAGGTGCTCGGCCAGAGCTTCTACCGCTATATCAACCACAAGCGCCTGCAGCACCTGCTGACGGGTCTGGAAGCCGGCAACGATCTGCAGCGTATCGATGAGCAGGCCTTCGCCGCCGGCTTCAACTCACTGTCGGCGTTCTACAGCTGCTTTCGCCGGCACACCGGCATGTCGCCCAAGGCCTACCTCAAACAAATTTCCTTGCGGGCACGCACACAAGACACGCCCTGATAGCTCTCCTACTCTCTGCGCAACGCTACTTACTTGCCGGAGATCACGATGAGCCCATGGCGCTCCCTCAGCCTGTGGATGGATCAGCTGGACGAACCGCTGACCGCCCGCCCCGCGCTGACCGAAGACCTGCACGCCGACGTGGCCATTATCGGCGCGGGCTACACCGGCCTGTGGACCGCCTATTACCTTAAACGCCAGGCGCCACAGCTGCGCATCGTCATCCTCGAAGGCGAGATTGCCGGTTTCGGCGCATCCGGGCGCAACGGCGGCTGGCTGATGGGCAACCTGCTCGGCCAGGACCACCTGCTCGCCGACCAGCCCAACGCCGCGCGCCAGAGTGCCTATGCGTTACTGCACGGCATTCCCGATGAAGTCGCCAGCGTGCTGCAGCGCGAACAGATCGCCTGCGATTACCGCAAAGCTGGCGTGCTTTATTGCGCCGCGCGCTACCCGGAACAGCTGACCAGCCTGCGCCAGCACCTGGCCGAGCTACGCGACCTGGGTCTGGATGAAAACGACTACCGCTGGCTGACGCCCTTTGACCTCGGCAAACAGTTGCAGCTGGCCAACGCCTTCGGCGCGATCTACACGCCGCATTGCGCGACCATTCAACCAGCCAAGCTGGTGCGTGGTCTGGCGCGATGCGTGGCGGCCATGGGCGTCGAGCTATACGAACAGAGTCGGGTGATCGACTGGCAAACCGGCCTGGTGCGCACCACCAGTGGCAGCGTGCGCGCTGACTGGATAGTCCCGGCTGTGGAAGGCTATGCCGCCAGCCTGCCGCCGCTGGGTAACCATCAGCTACCGGTACAGAGCCTGCTGGTGGCCACCGAACCGCTGCCCAAAGAAGTCTGGGCCGATATCGGTCTGGAGCGTGGCCAGGCCTTCAGCGAAAACAGCCGGCAGGTTACTTACGGCCAGCGCACCGCCGACAACCGCCTGGTGTTCGGCGCCCGTGGCGGCTACCGCTTTGGCGGCCGCTTACGCACCGACTTCAACCTCAGTGAGGATGAGCGCGACCTGCGCCGCTACCTGTTCAGCGAACTGTTCCCGCAACTCAAGCAGGTGCGTATCACCCATGCCTGGGGCGGCAACCTGGGTATGGCCCGGCGCTTTCGCCCGCACATGCTGGTGGACCGGCGCAATGGTATCGCCCTATCCGGCGGTTACGGCGGCGAAGGGGTAGGCGCCAGCAACCTCGGCGGGCGCACCCTGGCTGACCTGATTCTCGATCAGCAAAGCGAGCTGACCTGTCAGCCCTGGGTGCTCGGTGATCAGCCCCTCAACCAGCTGCCGCGCTGGGAGCCAGAGCCGCTGCGCTGGCTCGGCTACAACGCGATCATCCAGAGCTTTGTGCATGAAGACCGCGTACTCGCCAATCCCCACAGCCCGCCCTGGCGGCGCCAACTGGCCAGCAACCTGGCCGGCACGATGGAAAAATTCATGCGTTAACCCCCGGAGAGTTTCATGAGCATCGAACACTTCAAGAACACCGCGCAGCTAGCGTTGCCAGACAGCAACCCGGTCGCCGTGCCGCTCGGCGAACCTATCGCTATCACCAGCAGCCACGACATCGAACACGCAGATGGCGTTGCCGCCGGTATCTGGGAGTGCACGCCGGGGCGCTGGCGGCGGCAAATCGCCCAACAGGAGTTCTGCCACTTTATTGCTGGGCGCTGCACCTTCACCCCAGATGGCGGCGAGCCCATGCAGATCCAGGCGGGCGACGCCCTGTTACTGCCCGCCAACACCTTCGGCGTGTGGGACATCACGGAAACTGTGCGCAAGAGCTTCGTCCTCCTGAAATAACCCGGCCCAGCGCAGGCCAACACCTTTCACTTGCTACTGCCACTTCGACAACACCGATAAAAACGATGAGGTATTCCCATGCTGAAGAAGTTACTTCCTCTGCTGCTGTTAAGCAGCGTCAGCCAGGCCGCAGAAACCGTGCGTATCTACAACTGGACCGACTACATCGCGCCTGACACCCTCAAGCAATTCGAACAAAACAGCGGGATTACCAGCCACTACGACGTCTACGACAGTAACGAAACCCTCGATGCCAAGCTGATGGCTGGGCGCTCCGGCTATGACGTGGTGTTTCCGTCCAACCATTACATGGCTCGGCAAATCCAGGGCGGCGCGCTGAAGAAGCTCGACAAGAGCCGACTACCAGGCTGGAACAACCTCAACCCGATGCTGATGAAGGCGCTGGAAACCAACGACCCAGGCAACCAGTACGGCTTCCCTTACCTGTGGGGCAGCACCGGCATCGGCTATAACGTCGCCAAGGTGCGCGAAGTGCTCGGCACGAATGTACCGCTCGACTCCTGGGACCTGATTTTCAAGCCTGAGTACCTGGCCAAGCTCAGCCAATGCGGCGTGGCGATTCTCGACAATGGCCCCGAGATGCTCCCAATCGCCCTGCATTACCTCGGCCTGCCGCACCACAGCAAGAACCCAAAGGACTATGCAAAAGCCGAAGCCCTGCTGATGGAGATGCGTAAGAACGTGCGCTACTTCCACTCGTCCAAGTACGTCGGCGACCTGGCCAATGGCGATATCTGTATGGCCGTGGGGTTTTCCGGCGACATCATGCAGGCCGGCAACCGCGCCGCAGAGGCAAACAATGGCATCAGCATCAACTACGTCATTCCCAAGGAAGGCACGCCAATCTGGTTCGACATGGTCACCATGCCGGTCGACAGCAACAACGAACAAGCGGCCTACGCCTTTATGAATTACCTGCTGCAACCCGAGGTAATCGCGCAGATCACCAACCACGTGCAATACGCCAACGGCAACAGTGCCGCCGACAACCTGGTTGACCCCAAACTGAAAGCCGATGCCACGGTTTACCCGCCGCAGGACGCGATGGATAACCTCTACGCCCTGGAGGCCATGCCATTGAAGATCGACCGCGTGCGCACACGCATCTGGAGCAAGGTCAAAAGCGGGATCTAAGCCTCCTAGAGGCTGCATCACGGCCAAAACAAAGCCCCCGTCAACATTGGCTGACGGGGGCTTTTTGTTGGCCGTGGGCGGTAATTAAAGCTCGGCGGCCTGAGTGCTCTCGCGCTGAGCCAAACTCCCCGCACTGGTCTTGGGCTTGATCAGGCTGAAATCAATCAAGCTCTTTGGTTGCGCGGGATTGCCAATCAGTAGCGGCATTGGTTGAAAGTCACTGCTGACCAGACTTTTATGCGCGTCATATTCATCAAAGCGCAGCCCGGCAAGATCAGCCCAGGTGTGGATAAAGTGCGCCGAACTGTAAGGCCGCGACAGCGTGGTCGTGAAATCCCGGGGCTGCTGCGCCTGCCACTGCGGCGAATTCCAGACAATAAACGGCACGGTATACATCGGACTGGTAGGCGCGGCCTCATTACGCCCCAACACATTAGGCTTGGATGCATCGAATACCGCTTCACCGTGGTCCGCCAAGTACAACAACATGCCATTTGGCTCGTGCCCCGCTAAATCCTTGATCAGGCTGGCCACCACATGGTCGTTGTACAGCACCGCATTGTCATAGCTGTTGTAAGTGGGTAACTGATCGCCCGTTACATTTGCCGGCACACCGGCGCGATCAGTAAAGCGCTCAAACTCAGGCGGATAGCGGTACTGGTAGCTCATGTGCGTACCCAGCAGGTGCACCACGATAAATTTGCGCGGCGCCGCATCGGCCAGCACCTTGGCAAAAGGCGCCAGCACGTCACCGTCATACTGGCGGGCGTTCTGTTCACGGTTGTTGTTCAGGTAGAACTGCTCATCAGCCTGCTCAGAGAACGTGGTGAGCATAGTGTTGCGCTTGGTCATGGTCTGCTGGTTGGTGATCCAGTAGGTCTTGTAGCCCGCCTGCTTCATCAGGTTGATCACCGATGGCGTGGTCAGGTAGCGATCCGGGTGCTCCTGATCGGCAAAGGTCAGCACCTGCTGCAACGCTTCGATGGTGTAAGGACGCGGCGTTACAACGTTATCAAACACCTGCAACTGATCACGCAGTGCATCAAGCTCCGGGGTGGTCTCACGCGGGTAGCCATACAGGCTCATGCGTTGGCGATTGGTAGACTCACCGATCACCAAAACCAACGTGGCCGGCTGCCCGGCATGCGCATCCTGCAAATTCGCCAAGGGTGGAATGCTGGCGTTCTCAGCCAACAGCACCTGCATATTGGCCAACTGCTCGCGGTAGTTCTTGTAACCCACAGCCAGCTGCCAAGGCGTCGCTGTTTCGATGCGCTGGGCAAAGTTATCAAACCCTGCCTGCCAAGTATCATGCTTGCTGAACTGGCGCAGCGCCGGATAACCCACAGATACAAACACGGCCAAGACTGCGGCGAATAACGCGCCAGGGCGCGACAGGTATACCGGACGCACCTTGCGCCACAGCAACCAGCCACCCAGGCCGTAGGCGGCAAATGCCAGGAGCATCCACCAGGAGAAGTACTGGATCAGGTATTCGCGACTCTCATTCAGGTTCGACTCGAACATGATGAAAATCACGCTCTGCGAGAACTCCTGACCGTACACCAGGAAATAGCCAAAGCTGCCTAGCGAGCAAAGCCACAGCAGCGCGCCAATACCCGCAGCCAACTGGCGGGCGCGGGCCGGCCACAGTAACAACGGCACCAGCCACAGCGCGCTGGCCAGCAAGGCCTGACGGAAACCGGAAAAGCCGGCTGTACCGGTCAACTGGATCAGTAACTGGGTAACGCCAGAGAAATACCAAAAGAACAAAAAGGCCCAACCTAAACCGGCCCAATCCACGCGCTGACGTGGCGACACTTGCAATGCTGCTGACATGGCGACCTCATGACACCTAAATATCCGTCACCCTTATGCCAGCCAGCCTGTGAAAATTCCGTCAAACACCCTGCCGGAGTGAGCAACTTTTTGCCCACCCAAGAAAAAGCCCCCACGGCACTCACCTGCAGGGGCTTTTCAACCGCGCTACGCCACTAACTCTTGGCAATAGCCATAAAGACATATCGTCAATATGGCTAGTTCAACGGCCCAGCGTTATACAGCCCACTCCATGCGCACTGATAATTTCCCGTATTTAGATTGTAGAAATTGAAGCGACTGCATTGATTGTCGTAATTGTAGGAGCCTACAGAAACACGCAACACTCCCAAGTTAACGCCCTGCAATGAGACATACCTGCCATTGTATAAAAGCGAAAAATGCAGATGCGGCCCTGTTGAACTTCCGCCCTCGCAAAGCGCGGTATTTCGGTTACCCGCATACACCCCTAACTTGGTATTGACCGTAACAGTTTCCCCATTACTCACCCGAATATTGTCCATATGATAATAGTTGGTCGACCAACCATTTGCGTTAGTGACCCTTACCTGACAACGCGACAATACACTGACGCGACCGCCATGTGCCGCCGCCACGCTGTATGTCTGGGCGCCCCAACCCGGCCAGTCGTAGGACACATCGATGGAGGAGTACGGCGAGCCCGAGCCAGTGTGAGAATGCGCGCCATTTGATTGCCAGGAATAACCTTGATACCAGGGTAGTTGCAGCATATTGGTCGGCGGCAACGCATTAGCCGCTAACGCCATTTCACGACTCGATTCAACGCTGCGCAACTGCTCAGGAGGCGTATGAAACAGCTGAGAAAACGCTTGAGTAAAAGTTTGCAGCGACGGCGTTTTCTTGAGTATCGAAGGCTCATCATGCAATAGCCCTAACAGCGCTGCACTGGCTCCATTTAGGGCCGCTACCTCCTCGCCTGATCGCTTAATGCCAGTGTGCGGCTGTTGACGCTGGTAGGCCTCAAAGCCATAGAACCGCTGTGATAGCTGCTGCAAAACATCGCGCAGTTGTTCGGCAAAACCACTCGCAGTGGACAGCTCAGCAAACGGTGCCTGCAATTTCTCCTGGCTGGGCGCAGACATCAGTCCAGTTTTAAGCTCCATAAGCGCCAGCACTACCTTGGGGCTAATACTGTAGTAACCACTCCAGTGGGCTATCAGTTCCTGCTTGTCACGTAGCACAGGCGCATACACCGCGAGATAACCAGCAAGGTCGAACGCCTCGGCATCTCGCCCATATAGAAACAACGCGTTGCTAAAGAGCACGTCGCCGCTTGCTGGCAGTAGGCGCTGTATGTCGCGTGCTGAGTAATTAAATTCTGGCTGATTTATTTCACTGGCAGTAACGCTTGTATTGATTGCAGCTAAGCCCAAGCAAGTAAGCACTACAACGTTAGAAGCCACACAAGTGCGTCCATTCATCACTTTATCCCTCAATGGCTCAACCCAGTATTGCCCCAGAAAATCTCCACATCCATGCATATAACTACGCAAGCAGGCTTAGATCAAAACCTGACGACGATGCAGAGCTTGTATTTCTAGTTACCACACAGGCAACCGAAGAGTAGACAACCTAATTTTTCTGGCAAGAAATAAAACCAGACACAATTACAACAGTTTGGACTAATGGCTAGATTGAAATGATTGTAAATAAATCATGCCGCCACGTTTAGTAAACACACCACAATAAATTACAAAGAGGACGTGGCTGATTTATTTGGCTATGCAGTAATTGCATATTACGCGGTGGTAGCCGTAGGCGCGGCGAACGACCACCGCTGAAGAGAAAAGCAAGAAAGCCCAACGAGGCCAATGCCTGCTGGACTTCGCAGGGGAAATGCTTGGCTTGCAAAGGACTTGAGCGCTATCAGTTCGAGACTTTGCTCACATCCTTGCAAGACGCCCTTCCACATAAAAACCCAGTACAACACCCGCCCCATCAGCGCGCGAAACGAAAAAAACGTTACGCAACAGCTGGCAGATAGATTTTACAAATAGACCATCTAAAAATCGCCAAAAAACGGCGACAAAACAATGACGAGTGGTGATTACCTAACGATCAGCAGCTCGATACTCTCGCCACCTCAGCACCGGGCAGGTATCGCGACAGGCGTCACCAATGGAAGCCACACCAACATGGGAGAGACCAGGTGCATTGACTAGCGTTCTATCCCTTGGAGTAGCGCCATGATCGACCTAACCACTTGGAACCTCACCATCCCCGTAGGTGTTCATGCGACCACCATCGAGACACCCGCACTGGCCGGCGGCTATCAAGACCATTACTTTCAGTCAAAAGACGGCACCATAAGCTTCTGGGCGCCGGTCAACGGCACAACCACCGCCAACTCGGATTACCCGCGCAGTGAAATGCGCGAAACCTACGCCGACGGCACCCTGCGCAACTGGACCTACAGCGCAGCCACTAACGTGCTCAGCGCTACCGCCAAGATCACCCAAGTGCCGTCAACCGGAGTGATCGCCTTCTCCCAGATACACACCAAACAAAGCACATCGCCGCCACTGATGCTGGGCTATCAGTATTCCCCCAGCACCGGTTACGGCAGCGTAGTCATTGCCTTTCGCGGCAAGCCCAGTTATGCGGACTCAAAGAAAATCGTGCTGTCGAGCAAGATCAAGCTCAACCAAGATTTCAGTTACGAAATCAACCTGGGCAAAGACGGCACCCTGAAAATAGGCCTGATTGAACCCAGCGGCACGATCAAGACCTGGCAGGGCAAACTCGACAAAGCCTGGAAAAGCCATTCGCTGTACTTCAAAGCCGGCGTTTACACCCTAGATAACAGCGGCTACGAAACCGAAGCAGGCGCGGCAACGTTCAAGCAATTGAAGCTTGAACACCGCTAAATATCATCACCAAGGGCGGGCAGCAGCTGAATCTGTCAGCCACCAATTTGCTTAGCCCTCATGCGACTCTAGCCCCGGAAACCCCGTATGCCAGATACAAAAAGCCCCCGCAGGCTCTCGCCGGCGGGGACTTTTCAGTTAGCTAGAACCGGTATCAGTACTTGGCCTTCTTGGCTGCGCGGGTGCGCTCGCCTTCGTCCAGGACCTCCTTACGCAGACGGATCGGCTTCGGCGTGACAACTGGAGAAACTAATCGTGGACTACTCCCGATTGTCTTTGTCCTCTCTCAGGCTGCCGCCGTGGCCATAGCCGTTGTACTACGCGCTCGATCACGACGCTTCTTATTCGCAAGGCTATAAGATGCCGTGCCCATCAACGCAATGGCTTCTCGATGGCATCAAGTAACAGCGGGACTTCCTCAGCAAAATCAATCTCGTCCGTTTCATCATGAACGTCCACAAAGAGACGACGCTCAATGGAAAAAAGGGAACGGATTTATTTATTGAGCCAACCTAACTGACTGAAAAATAAATCCGCCCCCTTTTTCTATTGGTCATCAAGCAATAGGCGTAGACCTTTACCCCAAATACATCTTTGAGTTCGCGAAGGTCGGCGAGATAGCGCTGATAATCTTCGGCAGCGGCAAATACCACCTGCCGGTTATGACCACGCTGCACAACATGGTGCGGGCAGTTCGGTAAAACGACTCGGCCCATCCTAGGCATAAGTAACCCTCCATCCGTGGAGCTTTTAGACTAGCCAAGATCAGGAAAAATAAATCTGTCCCATTTTTCTCAGACATATAAACCAGGAAAAATAAATCAGCCCCCTTTTCCTCACTAGGTCAATTAGCCGCCAGTTTTGTTCGAAGCACACCATCGTTCTCAAGATCCTGGAGGAAGTTATCGACCATGGATTTTACTGCATTGTTTTTAGCACTCTGTACATCAATAAAAAGGAAAGTCAGCTCGTCCGAGTCACGGTGATACTCATAGTTCTTCAGGATATCATCACCCTCCATGACGGAAAAACTTGCCTCATATCTGTACTCATATGGCATCGGCAGCAGAAATATCGTAAGCGCTCCTAGCATCATCTTCCCAAAATTGGCGGCTCCAGAGCCCTTCTCCTGACGATCAAAAGCCACCATGACTTTATGTCGCGCCAAGCCGTTATTGATATCAACGCGCTGAAACTTACCAGACGCCCTGAGCGCGCTCAGCACGAACAGATGAGTCTGATCCGTATAGGTACTGCAGCCATACTGCCCGCAGCTTGTACTCTGATGTACATAACCATCATTCACCATTACGGAAATATAGGGATACTCCGCACCCGACGCATAGGCGTGCGTAGAAAACTTGTTAGGTGCTGCGCACCCAGCCATGAGCAAAACCAAAACACCTAAACAAACAACCCTTAGCATTTTAAGCCTCCATGGGCGTTATTTTTTGATAAGCGGAACTGAAAAGGGACCACCAAAAAGGAACGAGAAGTGAGAAAAAAGAGAACGGATTGGTTTATTGAGCCAACCTAACTGACTTAAAAATAAATCTGCCCCCTTTGTTTCTTTTGCACCATTAAACCGGGTGACTTCTTAATAAGCTGTCAATATCCTTAGATGCTATACCCGGAGCCCCCGCATTAAGCCAACTTTCAAACTCGTCAGGGAAAGGCGTCAGGTGTTTTCCATCCCTCTCTCCCTCGACAGCCGAATTGCCAAAATCAGAAACAAATCTTAGGTGATGAGCCGTAACTATCCACAACCGTCGAAGCTCGGGCTCTTGAGGGAAACCTTCCGACGCATCGGAAATATAGGAAGACTCTCCTTCAAGTAAATCCAGTTCGTCTTTTGCGCGCCCAATAGATACAAGAATTTTAATCGCTTCAATCTTTCCCATACTTCGCCCCGCCTGTCAGTGAGTGCATTTCACGCTACTGTTAGACACCCCAACATTCTTGAATCCTAATGAATTCATCGTTTTTCCCAAGAGCGTATTCCATACAGCCTGTTCTTTAGACAGCCCTGATGATGTTCCAGATTTAAATACTTCAAGATTTGTATTGCCTAGCTGAGCCGAAAAATAAATCTGTCCCCTTTTTCTACGGGTAGTTCGGTAAAACTACTCGGCCCATCCTAGGCATAAGCAACCCTCCATCCGTGAAGCTTTTAGACTAGCTAAGATCAGGAGAAATAAATCTGTCCCCTTTTTACTCTACGGCTGTGGCAGCGCCTTAAGAGGCAGTAAATCAGAAGCTTTACCGGCAGATAAAACAACACCGGCGCGAGGCCGGTGCTTGATATATAGCTCAACAACAAAAGCAGTAAGAACTAGTTAATCGGGGTCTGTCCCTTATTGTTCCGAGTCGTCATGGTGTCTCCGGTCAAGTGGGCAGTTTCCTGCCAATTGGCCGTTTACACAAAATCTAGGACACCCTCATTAATCGTGGTCTGACCCCTATTATTCCACGACTATTGCGCTAACCAAGCGTTGACGTGCCGTCGCGAGAGCTTGCCCAGCATTAGCGATACTCTAGGCAAAAGCCCTTCTTGGCGCGAAGCAGCTGAGACAATGGCTTCAAGAAGCCCTGTTGCAACAGCAGTTACAAGATCAGAGTTACTGCTATTCATTGCAGACTCAATCAGGTGAAATCTTCGTTGATTAGCATCCGCTCCAGCAGAGTTAAATTCATCCACCATTCGCTCACCAAGTGCGGCGAACAGTATCGTAACAGGCGGTTCATCAGGTTCCCAATACTCTAATGTTTCCCTAAGAGCGGATTCCAAAGCGGGCGCTTGAGCAATAAGCGCCGCAATAAAGCCGCGACAATCCTCATCCATTAATACCCCCTCAGAGCGTTGCTCATATCACGAATGACATTCTCAGCTGCTGCCCGGTCACCTGGCGCTGCAGTCGAGTTCCGGTCTAGCCACTTCTGCAATGCAACAATACTGTCTGTTGCCTTTTGTGAGTGAAAAGCACCACCAACAGGTTGGCCAGTTGCCAACTCCTGGCGTATGGCAGCTGCTGTGCTGCCACTACCAACCGTCGCATTAGGTCGGTATAGCGGATCAATCAAACTTGCGAGTTTCTTGTCAGAAACAACCGGCTTTTCCATTGCAGCTCGAAGTCCATCTTTGTACATCTCATGCGATGTTCGGTTAGCTGCCTCACCAATCCCTTTTGCATCACCCGAAACCACCGGCTTACTGGCCAACGTTTGATTAGCCAGCTTAACCTCTTCGGCTAGCTTGTTCTCTGCAGCTTTTTTGAACGGTGCCAAATCCTCAGGAGACGGAGCTTTACCCGCCAGCAAATTATTCAGTTTGGTCGCTGTTGCAACCACATCAGCAGAGACCTTGCCAGGCACTTTGCCCATTACGGCAAACATACCGGCGAGCTTGGCAGCTTTTGCAGCGGGGCCCAGTACATCCCAAAGAGCCGGGCTAATGACCTCCGAGAAGATCATCCCGGCCTGCTTCACACCGCTTACCCTATCTAGCCTCTGCTCCTGGTACGCTCGCCAGCCGGGCGCTAGAGCATCTAGTTCCGCAGCAAGATCCGCTGCGTTCTTTTGGGCTAGCTGCTGCACCGCATCACTTGCTAGTAATTTTTGCTCTTGTTCAGTTTGGTAAGCAGCCTTTGCTTGCATATCCGCAAGTTGCTGACGCTGTTCCGGACTTTTCGCAAGCAACTCTTGCGCCGCCGTGCGCTCATGACTCAGTCGAATTTCTTCGGCCTTGGCAGTTTCGACCTGAATATCTAGAGTCCTTAACTCGCCCTTTTGAACATGAGCCATCCCCTCGACGAAGCCTTGCGCATTGCTACTCAGGCCCTTCAAATTGCCCAAGGCATCCAAACCGCCTTGAATTTCCAACCGAATCTCTGAGCAATTTCCGTTCCTGCTACAGTTGTTAAGCCTTTTATTGTTCTCTGCACTGCGCTGATTGAATTCCCGCCTTACCTTATGCTCGCAGTCTGCGTTACCCGCGCAGAGGCTAAGTTTGGCATTCATCTCGTCAACGTCAGTGTGATTCAGAAAGTTGTTCTGCGTCGCATTCGCCGCCACCGCCGCGCCCGCATTGACATCGCCATCAACCGCAACCGCTGCCAGCACTCCGACTACTTGTGAGGCGGCCAACAAGCTCCGCACACCCTGTTCGTATTCTGGAGTGCCTTTGACGAGGTTGTCTGGCAGTAACTTACTTGCAAGCAGGCTGACCAGCGCTTCATTAGCCCCAGCTGCCAATGCGCCAGTGCGGAAGTCGCCACCCATTGCCTCGGCCATTAAGCCGCCGAGTGCCGCGTGCATAACAATCTTCGACAGGCTGCCATTCTGGAACTGGTTGCCGATTTCGTTCGCCCCAACCGCTCCAGCAATACCAATACCAGCCCCCACTGCCGCAGCGCCCAGGTTGTCTTTGAAACTACCGCCATACACAGCGGTTTTGATCACGGCGTCAGACGCGATTTTTATGCCTACGAGTTGGGCACTGTTGGAGTCAAAGCCAAGCTTCGTCGGGTTGTAGCCGAACTGTTCACCAATCCCCGCCGTTGCGCCGGCCACCACATAACCCTTGATGGCATCCGAAGAGGTGACGTCCTTGGCCACTGCCCCAAGATCACCGCGATTATTGATGGTGCTTACTGTGGCCTTGGTAGCCACGCTAACGGTTACAGCCTGAGTAACCGTGCCGCCCAAGCCACCTGCCATTGGACCAATAATGAACGACAGCGCAATCGCAATAATCAACTGCGACGCTGGCCCAAGCCCTGAATGCTCATACTTAAAGGCGTCATGAATCTCCTTCACCTGCCGCCAATCAACATCCCCGCGCGCTTCGGCCTGTTTCAGCCAAGCCAGCTCCGGCTCGGCCTTGACCATGGCATCAATGGTCTGGCTAACGGTTTTCTGATCTACCTGTTTAATGTCGATCTTTAGGCCATCGACGGCCTTAATAACCACGTCGCCTTGGGCGAGCAGCACACTCTGACGAAGGGTTTCGTCTGTTGTCCCCTTTCCTTCCATGGAGGTCCAGAAAGCGTTGTCATCACTCTTCTCGTGACTCTCCTGCTCCAGATCCTTCACCGCCTCGAAGGTGATGCTGCCACCGCTGTCCAGGGTCAGGTCGCCGCCGCTTTCCAAACGGGCTTTTTGATAGAGCTGGTTGCCTTCGCTGACCAAGGTCAGGTCGCCACCAGTGGTGATGCTGGTACCGACATTACGCACGCTAGTGGTTTCATCTCGCTGGGTTTTCTTGCTGCCCCAACTGCCCTTCTTCTTGTAGTCGTAGAGGTGATAGTCGCTGTTTTGCGCGGCCAGCACGTTAATCTGCTCGCCGGCATACAGGTAAGCCTCGTTACCGGCTTTAAGCGTGCTCGCGCTTAACAGCAGATTTTCACCAGCAACCACACTCAGATCACCGCCAGCCTCAATCTCAGCTGCCTGCTGGCGCACAGTCGAGTCTTCTTTGTTGATCTTCTTGCCATTGCCTTTGTAGCGGTACTCGCTGCTGCTTTCGTTGGCCGCAGCCGCGATTACCACATCACGCCCAGCCGCCAGAGCGATATCCCCGTCAGCCTTGACCTTGCTGGCAATGACCGCGATATCTCTGCCCGCCTCGGCCTTGAGGTCGCCGCCTACCTGCACGTCACTGCCGTATTGCGTGGTACTGGAGGTTTCCCAGAAGTGACGCTTGTCTTTACGCATCTGGCCGTTTTCGGCCTGAGCGGAGGCGATTACCACGTCGCCGCCTGCACTCAGATCGGCATTACCACCAGCCTTGAGACTGCCACCAATATTCTGGATATCGCGGCCTGCGGATAGGGTCAGGTTATTGCTGGCTTCAATACCGGCAGCCTTGTCGACCACACTAGTGAGCTGGTTGAAATTGCGGCCGCTGCGCGACTCTTGGGTGATGCTGCGCTCGTTGCTGATATCGCCTGTTAGGGCAATAGCAGTGACGTCCTTACCGGCGATGATGCCGCCTTGGGCGTTGCGAATGCTGTCGGTGGCGAGCAGGCTCAGGCGCTCACCGGCTTGCATCAGGCCACTGTTGCCGATGTTATTGGCGGTAGCGCTGAGGTTCTTACTGGCGCGTAAGGTGCCGCTGTTGATCAGGTTGCTGCCGCTGATCAGCGCCACATCCTGCCCTTGAATCAGTGCACCGCCGGGGGCGAGGCGGTCATTGGCTTGGGCCAAGTACAGCACAGGCACCAATACCTTCTGACCATTTACCACCTGCTCCTGCATCCAGACGATGTCATGGGTCAGGGCGGCAACCTGCTCGCTGCTCAGGGCGATGCCGGGTGCCAGATTGAGCGCTTGTTTGCTGGCGATGGCGTTGTCCATCAGGTACTTGAACTGCGCTTCGTCCGAGTTCAAACCCGCGAGGAAGCGCTTGCCGGTGCGGGCGGCTATGGCCTGCTGGATCAGCCGTTGTTCGTAGAGGCCATCGCCCAAGCGGCGCTGGGTTTGATCCGGGTTGTAACCCACCGCGTCGAGCAGGTAGCCCGAGTTAAGGAAGTTACTCAGGCTGGCGAAAGCCGGGCTGGTTTCTACCAGATAGGGGTAGCCGGGGTCGTTATTAACCTTGAACAGCCCATTTTGCCCTTGCGGCAAGCTAAAACTGGGCAGTGCCAGTGGGTTGACCGCCTGCTGGGCGAGGTCGGCGGGTAGCTGCGCATTGAGCTGCACGACCAATGGCTGGCTACTGCCTGCTACTTGGGTGTCGAGGTTCTGCGCAGGGCCGGCCGCAGCCGCCTGATTGTTCAGTACTGAGGAGTTGGTCAGGCTTTGCGTGGCCTGAATGCTGACATTGCCGCCTGCCTGGATGATTGCCGGTGCCCCGGAACCATCGGGGGTGTTGGTTTCAATGTCGCTGACCAGAGTCCAGCGATATAGCGCGCTCGGCACTTCTTTGGGCAGTGGCTGGGCGTTGTATGGGGTGATGTAGTTGTCGCGAAAACGCTCGTCGGTGCCGTCGGTAACACGGCCAGTGTTGAATCGCCGCGTGCGCTCGATAATGCCGCTGGCCGCGCCCATGTTTTCCAGGGTGATGCCGGTGATATTGATATTGCCGCTAGCACTCAGGCTGCTGTAACGGTTGGCAATGGTGTCGCCCTGGATCGTCAGGTTGCCACCACTGTGGATTCTGGACGCTGCGGAGTCCTCTTCCACAGTGGTAACAAAGCGCTCGCGGGCCACATAGTCGACGTTATGGTGGTCGCCACCGCAGTCGTAGCAAACTACGCTGATGCTGCCAGAAGTGAGTTGCTTACCTGGGGTAAACAGCTCTTTACGGTTGGTCAGAGTTGCCGCTCGCAGGCTCATGTCGCCACTGGACTCGATGCTGCCGGAACGGTTTTCTAGCAGGGCCGACTTGTTGCCAGCAGCATCCTTGGCAATGGTCAAAGCGCCAAGGCTGAAGATATCGGCATAGAGGTTGCTGATGCGGTCAGCCAACAGCTGCATGTCGTTACCGCTGAACAGCAGACCGCCTTGGTTGAGCAATTGCGCTGCTTCAATATGCAATGCCACAGCGCTACCCAGGGTACCGAGGTTGCTGAGGCTGGCCGCTTTGACGTTCACGTCATTGACGGCGGTGATCTTGCCGGCGGTGCTGAACACAGTGCCGATATCAAACTGCGCACCACCCGCACTGCGCACCTCAGCATCACTGCCCAGATCAGCACTGCCAGCTGTGAGGCCCAGGTCACCTTGCGCCAGCAGCTTGCCATTACCGTTGTAGGCATCGGTTAAGGTCAGATTCAGCGTACCGTCGGTTTCGATTGCGCCGTCGTTGAGCCAACGCTCGCCGCTGGTGTTGATGCTGCTCTCAGTAATCAGTGCACCACTGGCCGTTTGCGTGAGGCGATTGATATTGATACTGAGCGTTTTGGCTTGCAGCGAACTGGTATTGGTCCACTCATCAAAGCTGAGATCGACCGCACTGTTGGTGATAAAGCGGCCACCGGCCTGACCGAGTGCCGTCAGGTCCAGGTTAAATCCTTGAGTACCGGTGTGACGCACTGTACCGCCGAGGTTACTCAAACCCACGCTGCTCAGGGTAAATACGCCGCTGCCGATCTCGACTAAGCCGGCGTCGTTATTGAACAGACCACCCAGAGCAAACCGGCTGGCGCTTTCACCACCCAGAGCACGCAACTTGCCGCCACTGTTGCTGAGAGTGTTAGCGGTCAGTTGCAAGTCGCTGGCGGATTCAACCAAGCCGTCTTGGTTATTCAAGGCAGCGCTGAGCTGAAGATCCAGCGCGCTGCCGGCCAGGGTGCCGCTCTGGTTATCCAGGTTGGCAGCCGTTACGGTGATGTTTTGCAGGACCAGGATTTCGCCGCCCTGGTTGTTCAGCTGGGTGCCGCTCAGGTCGAGGCTCTGCTGCGCGACGATACGCCCGCCGCTGTTTTCCAGTGTCTGCGCGTTGAGCGTTGCGTCGCTGGCGCTGAGCAGTTTGCCGGCGCGGTTATCCAGCGTTTGCACATCGGCATTCAAGCTGCCGTGGGAGGTGATGGTGCCGGAGTTAGTCACCTTGCTGGTTTGCAGGCTGAGCGAGGCCGTGTTGTTAAGGCTGCCATCGGCACGCACGCCCGCCTCGACCACGCCCTGGTTGAGCAGCTCGCCACCCTTAACGGTTAGCTGCTGGGCGGCTGCCAAGCTCTCCTTGACCTGGGCCTGGCCACTGGCTTCCACCACAGCACTGCGCCCGGCAAAGGTGTCGGCATTCAGCTCGATGTTCTCGGCCTTGAGCTGCAGGTCACGGCTGGCGGCAGTGCGCGCCATGCTCAGCTGGCCATTGGCGTCGATCTGAATATCGCCGGCACTGGCGGCCATATCACCGGCCAGTTTCACGCCCACGCCGGCTTCGGTACCGACCAGGCGAATAGCCCCGGCGTACATGCCGCCCAGCGCTGAACTGTCGATGGCCAGCAGTGGCTTATCACTGCCGTCATCTGCCTTGGCCTTAGCGTTGAGCGTGGCGGCGTCGACTTCGTTACGCCCGGTAATCACATTCAGCTGGCTGGCATACAGCTCAGCATTGATCTGCGCGCTGCGGGTGATCAGGTCGAACTGGCTGACATTGCGCGCATTAAGGCCCGCGCCTTCGATGTTGATCTGCCCGCCTTCGACATCAAAGCGATCCAGACGCCCGCCTTCGATAATCGGCTTGCCGGTGCTGAGGGTCACGCGCGGTGTATTGATAAAGCCGCAACCGTCGCAGCTGATGCCATGCGGGTTAGCGACGATGACCGCAGCGGACTTGCCGGCCACTTCGGTGTAGCCCTTGAGCTGACTGGGGCTACCGCCGTTGACCTCATTGAGGATGATATTCGCCGCCCCACCCTTGAGGTTGGGGTTACCCATCACATAGCCGCCCAGCTGCGTCTGCACCACCGCCTGAGCGCTGTTATTCAAAATCAGCCCTTGCTGGCTGACGTTGAAGTCGGTGAACTTGTTATGCGACAGACCACTGCCATTGGGCGTGGCGATATTGACCATGGGCACGCCATTGGCTGCCTGGGTCACCGCGGCATTGCCGCCGGCCTGTGCATCCAGCGCCAGTTCAGCCGCCGTGGAAACAATCGGGTTAAGGAACAGTACGCCGATCAGGACACAGGCAATGTTTTGGAAAAATGGCGTGCGAACGTCCATGTAATAACTCCAACCCGTAGGGCTATAAAGCAGAATTCAGAAAAATCAGAAAAACAGGTCGACCCGGAAATACACCGGATGCTCCTGACGCTCGATGGCGTCCGGGCGTTCCAGTGAACGGGCGAAGGTCAGCGAGGCGGCCAAGTGCTGACCACGAGCACTCAGCTCGATGGCATTACCGGAGAGGCGACCATGCTGGTCCGGGTTGTAACGCCCGCCGCTGATCACACCCATGTCGTAGGCGAATGCCACGCCGTATTCACTGACAAAGGGCTGCAGCGGTTGCCAGCTAACCGCCTTGCGCCAGCGCAGCTGGTTACGCCAGTACGCGCCGCTGTCGCCGGACAGCGATTGCTCCTTGAAGCCACGCACCGAGCTGAGGCCGCCCACGCTGATGCGTTGCGGGCTGAACAGCACATCTTCACTGCGCTGGCCGTTGGCCAGGCTGTCGAAGCTGAACGACTCGCCCCACAGCTGAAACGGCTGCAGGTAGCTCAGGGTTAGGCTGTATTTGTTGTAGCGCGCCACGGGCTGGCCGCCTTGCGGGTTGCCACTGCGCTGCGCATCAAAGGCACCGGTGCCGTGTTGCCAGCCGATATCGGCGTTGACGAAAGCGCTGCCAATACGCCGACCATGGTTAAAGCCCAACTGCGCTTCGGACAGTCGCTGGCTGGAGACATCGATCCGATTACCAAGGATAAAGTTGTTGCTGTTCAGGTGACTGACACCCAGGCTCGCGGCGGTTTTACTCAAGCTGTCGCGGTGCAGTACACGTTCGGCACGCAAGGCGTGGGTTTTGCTGTCGCCATCCTGATCGAAGGCGAAGCCATTGGCTTCGCTTTGAGTGCGGTAGTAGCTCTGGCTGTAGCTGTAATTGAAGGTCCACCAGCCGTACGGCAGGCTGTAATTGAGGCTCTGATTGTGGGAGTGGCGGTAGCTGTCGCTGACCGCATCACCGCCGGCGCGCAGGCTCAACTGATCGGCCAAGCCCAAGGGACTGTCCCAGTCCAATCCGAGGCCCCACTGTTGCTCACCGGTACTTAACTGGCCATCGTTGTGCCGCGCCAGGCTGACGCGCCACGGCTTGCTGCGCTGGCCTTGCAGCTGCACGCGGCTGCCACCAACCTGCTCACCCGGCACCAACTCCAATTGCGCCTGACGCGATGGTAGGCGATTGAGTTGCTCGACCAACTGCTCAAGCTCGCGCAGGTTCAGCACGCGCTCGGTCGCACCGGGAAAGCTCATAGCCAGTTCCCGATCCGAAGCCAGCTCCGAGCTGTTCAAGCCTTCAAGCCGACCTTCGACCACAGTGACCTGCAGCGTGCCGCTGGCTAGATCTTGCTGCGGCAGGTAGGCACGCGTGGTGACATAACCACGACCGAGGTAGTGATTGGTGATGTCCTTAAGCAGCTGATTGAGCTGACCAACGCCCAGACATTGGCCGTTGTAGGGTTTGAGAATACTGGCCTGATCGGCTGGGCTGAGCAGCGTGGCGCCGACCAGATTAATCTGTTCGATGGCAAAGCAGCGCTCGTCTTCAGCAACGGGTTGCGCGGGTAGTTGCTCGACCTTGCCAGGCAATTGGCGCAACTCATCCAGGCGGCGCTCCTGCTCTTGCAGCAGACGCTCCTGACGTTCACGGATAAGGTCCCGATCACCTGGCGTTTGCGCCAGCGATACAGCGGGAACAAGGGTACACATCAGCCAGACGGCCAAAAAACGGCCGGGAGCCATTATTAGCGTTGCACAGCGACGGCGCGCAGGGTGGCTGCCAGGGATGGCAGGCCATAAAGGGTTACTACGAAGGGACATGCCTTCAATCCTTTGAATAGCGGATTAACAGAGGAAAATGCGGCGCGCATTAGAACACATGGCGAGTTGCCATCATCCGCGCGACGCGTGACCTACCTCACAGAACCAGCCGTTCATCCTGAACTTCTGACCACTGGTTGCTGTCGCGGCGAGCCTTACACAAGGCGCCCACGATTGAGAAGCAGCGCAGCTAAATGCCAGACATAAAAATCGTTGAGAGCATTATTCAATCGTCGTACAGGGGAGTGGCCACACGCGGCGACAGCCCAATAAAAAAGCCCCCGCAGGCTCGCGCCGGCGGGGGCTTTTTAGTTAGCTAGAACTGGATCAGTTCTTGGCCTTCTTGGCCGCGCGGGTGCGCTCGCCTTCGTCGAGGATCTTCTTACGCAGACGGATCGACTTCGGCGTAACTTCGCACAGCTCGTCGTCCTGGATGAACTCCAGAGCTTGTTCCAGGGTGAATTTCACCGGCGGAACCAGAGCGATGGTTTCGTCTTTACCGGAAGCACGCATGTTGTCGAGCTTCTTGCCTTTGGTTGGGTTAACACCCATGTCGTTGTCACGGCTGTTCAGACCAACGATCTGACCGTTGTAGATCTCTTGACCGTGCTCAACGAACAGCTTGCCACGCGCCTGCAGAGTTTCCAGGGAGTAGGTCAGCGCCTTGCCGGTTTCAACCGATACCAGAACACCGTTCTGACGACCGGACATGTCGCCGGACTTCATGGTGTCGTAGCGATCGAAGATCGAGGTCAGGATGCCAGCACCGTTGGTCAGGGTCAGGAACTGGTTACGGAAACCGATCAGACCACGAGCAGGGATGTTGTACTCCAGACGCACACGGCCTTTGCCATCCGGCACCATGTTGGTCAGGTCGCCCTTACGCAGACCCATCTCTTCCATGACCTTGCCCTGGGATTCTTCCGGGGTGTCGATGGTGACGTTTTCGAACGGTTCCTGCTTCACGCCGTCAACCTGACGGATGATCACTTCCGGACGACCAACACCCATTTCGAAGCCTTCGCGACGCATGGTTTCGATCAGTACCGAGAGGTGTAGCTCACCACGGCCAGATACTTTGAACTTGTCAGCCGAGTCGCCTTCTTCAACGCGCAGTGCCACGTTGTACAGCAGCTCTTTGTCCAGACGCTCCTTGATGTTACGGCTGGTGACGAACTTGCCTTCTTTACCGCAGAACGGCGAATCGTTGACCTGGAAGGTCATGGATACGGTCGGCTCATCCACGGTCAGCGGCTTCATCGCTTCAACGTGGTTGATGTCACACAGAGTGTCGGAGATGAACAGCGAGTCCATGCCGCTGACGCAGACGATGTCACCCGCGGTGGCTTCTTCAACGTCGATGCGGTGCAGGCCGTGGTGACCCATCAGCTTGAGGATTCGACCGTTGCGCTTCTTGCCGTCGGCGTCGATAGCGATCACCGGAGTGTTCGGCTTGACCTTGCCACGCGCAATACGGCCAACACCGATGATGCCGAGGAAGCTGTTGTAGTCCAGTGCCGAGATTTGCATCTGGAACGGACCGTCAACGTCTACAGCCGGGGACGGCACGTTGTCGACGATGGACTGATACAGCGGGGTCATGTCTTCAGCCATGTCGGTGTGATCCAGACCGGCAATGCCGTTCAGGGCCGAGGCGTAGACGACTTTGAAGTCCAGCTGCTCTTCAGTAGCACCGAGGTTGTCGAACAGGTCGAAGATCTGGTCCAGAACCCAGTCCGGACGCGCGCCTGGACGGTCAACCTTGTTGATTACCACGATTGGACGCAGACCGGCTTCGAAAGCCTTCTTGGTCACGAAACGGGTTTGCGGCATCGGGCCGTCTTGGGCGTCAACCAGCAGCAGCACGGAGTCAACCATCGACATCACGCGCTCAACTTCACCGCCGAAGTCGGCGTGGCCGGGGGTGTCGACGATGTTGATGTGGTAGCCGTTCCAGTTGATCGCGGTGTTCTTGGCGAGAATGGTAATGCCGCGCTCTTTTTCCTGGTCGTTGCTGTCCATCACGCGCTCGTCGTTGAGCTCACCGCGCTCAAGGGTGCCGGACTGACGCAGGAGTTTGTCTACCAGGGTGGTCTTACCATGGTCAACGTGGGCAATGATGGCGATGTTGCGTAGATTTTCGATCACGTGTGTATCTCGATCAGAGGATTCGGTGTGCCGCTTAGTCTAGGCGGCGAGTATTAACTAATTGCGATTTCTGCCAGGCGGCGTGAGCGTGTTAATCACGCCGCCTGTATGTCGGGAGGGCGATGGCGGATACTGCCGCCATTCAACCCGGGCGTTTTATGTCGGACGATAAACGCGCACATTGGCATGCCCCTCACTCAGTAAATGGTGGGCATGCAAACGACTCATCACACCTTTATCGCAATACAACAGGTACTGGCGCGCCTCATCCAGCTCTTTGAACTTGCTGTTCAGGGCATAGAACGGCAGCGCCATGACCTCGACGCCTGGCAAGGCGAGTGGCTCGTCCTCGGCGGCATCGGGGTGACGAATATCGATAATCACGTGACTGGCCAGCGCATCACTGACCTCCTCGATCTGCACGTCCTTGCCCAGCTCGTCGATCACTTTGTCGATCGGTAGCAAGGTCGCGCGCTCGAGGGCGCGCCCGAGAATGGCCATGTCGAACTGGCTCTCTTCATACTCGATGCGCAGCTTTTTCGCCTTGGTGGTCGGGTTGACCGAAATCACCCCGCAGTATTCCGGCATGTGCTTGGCGAACTCGGCGGTGCCAATGCGCGTAGCGGTGTCGATGATGTCTTGCTTGTGGCTGGCCAGCAGCGGACGCAGCACCAGCATATCGGTGGCCGAGTCGATTACTGCGAGGTTTGGCAGGGTCTGACTGGAAACCTGACTGATCGCCTCACCGGTGACCAGCGCATCAATTTGCAATCGTTCAGCCATGCGCGTGGAGGCGCGCAGCATCATGCGCTTGAGGATGACCCCCATCTGGCTGTTGTCGACTTTGCCGAGAATCTCGCCCAGCACTTCCTCGAACGGCACGCTGATAAACAGCACGCGCTGCGAGCTGCCGAATTTCTGCCAGAGGTAATGCGCCACTTCCATCACGCCCAACTCGTGGGCGCGGCCGCCTAGATTAAAGAAGCAGAAGTGGGTGACTAGGCCGCGGCGCATCATTTGGTATGCGGCGACGGTGGAATCGAAACCGCCACTCATCAGCACCAGGGTTTGTTCCAGCGAGCCCAGCGGGTAACCGCCTAGGCCTTCGTGCTGATGGTGAATAACGAACAGGCGCTGATCGCGGATTTCCATGCGCACGACAACGTCCGGATCTTTCAGCGAGATGCCGGCCGCGCCGCATTGCTGGCGCAATTGGCTGCCGACATAGCGCTCAACATCCATGGAGCTGAACGCATGCTTGCCGGCGCGCTTGCAGCGTACCGCGAAGATCTTGCCCGGCAGCTGATCGGCGAAGTGCAACTTGCACTTTTCCAGCACATCGTCGAAGTCGCCCAGTGGGTATTCATCGACTTGCAGGAAATGCGTAATACCTGGCGTGCAGCTCAGGCGCTCGACCATCGCCTGCAGGGTTTTCGGCTCACTGATCTGGGTTTCGACTTCCAGGTTGTCCCACACACCGCTGACCTGCAGCTGTGGATCGAACTCACGCAAAACCGAACGAATGTTCTTCGCCAGCTGCCGGATAAAGTGCTTACGCACCGGCCGACTTTTAATGGTGATTTCCGGGAAGACTTTAACGATCAGTTTCATGAAAACAGTGGGTGCCGAGGCCGCGAAAAAACAGGGGCGCGGATTATAGCGGAAATTGCTCACGCTTTGATCAAAAATCCTCAACCACACAAATCGCGCACCACAAAAGTGCGCATGACAAATACGACGACCCATAACGGTGCAAATATTTATCAAGCAGCGCCGCGCAGCCCCCGCCAGCCCTGAGTTTCAGGGCTTACACCCATTCCTGTGCACTGGCATGCAATTTGCTCCCTTGTGAGGCAGGATGCCCTGGCGGAGTATGCCGCCGGCCGTAACATACTATTGAGGGCTCAGCATTCGAGCCTTATCCACCTGGAGGACAGCATGTCGAAGTCGATTCAACTTATTAAAGAACACGACGTGAAGTGGGTTGACCTGCGCTTCACCGACACCAAGGGCAAACAGCACCACGTGACCATGCCGGCACGCGATGCGCTGGACGACGAGTTCTTCGAAGTCGGCAAAATGTTCGACGGCTCCTCCATCCACGGCTGGAAAGGCATCGAAGCCTCCGACATGATCCTGCTGCCGGTTGACGAAACCGCTGTCCTGGATCCGTTCACCGAAGAGCCGACCCTGATCATCGTCTGCGACATCATCGAGCCAAGCACCATGCAAGGCTATGATCGTGACCCGCGCTCGATCGCCAAGCGCGCTGAAGAATTCCTGAAAACCACCGGTATCGGCGACACCGTATTCGTTGGTCCAGAGCCTGAGTTCTTCATCTTCGACGAAGTGAAGTTCAAGTCCGACATCTCCGGCTCGATGTTCAAGATCTTCTCCGAGCAGGCGTCCTGGAACACCGACGCTGACATCGAAGGCGGCAACAAAGGCCATCGCCCAGCCGTCAAAGGTGGCTACTTCCCAGTTCCGCCGTGCGACCACGACCACGAAATCCGTACTGCCATGTGTAATGCCATGGAAGAAATGGGTCTGGTCATCGAAGTTCACCACCACGAAGTGGCGACTGCCGGCCAGAACGAAATCGGCGTGAAGTTCAACACCCTGGTGGCCAAGGCTGACGAAGTTCAGACCCTGAAGTACTGCGTACACAACGTGGCTGATGCCTACGGCAAAACCGCGACCTTTATGCCGAAGCCGCTGTACGGCGACAACGGTTCGGGTATGCACGTACACATGTCCATCTCCAAAGATGGCAAGAACACCTTCGCTGGCGAAGGCTATGCCGGCCTGTCCGACACCGCCCTGTACTTCATCGGCGGCATCATCAAGCACGGTAAAGCCCTGAACGGCTTCACCAACCCGTCGACCAACTCCTACAAGCGTCTGGTCCCAGGTTTCGAAGCGCCAGTAATGCTGGCCTACTCGGCGCGTAACCGCTCGGCCTCGATCCGTATTCCATACGTTTCCAGCCCGAAAGCCCGCCGTATCGAAGCACGCTTCCCGGATCCGGCTGCCAACCCATACCTGGCCTTCGCTGCTCTGCTGATGGCCGGTATCGACGGTATCCAGAACAAGATTCACCCTGGCGATGCTGCTGATAAAAACCTGTATGACCTGCCACCAGAAGAAGGCAAGTTGATCCCACAGGTTTGTGGCAGCCTGAAAGAAGCCCTGGAAGAGCTGGATAAAGGCCGTGCGTTCCTGACCAAAGGCGGCGTGTTCTCCGACGACTTCATCGACGCTTACCTTGAGCTGAAGAGCGAAGAAGAAATCAAAGTCCGCACCTTCGTACACCCGCTGGAATACGACCTGTACTACAGCGTCTAATCCTGCACGCAATACAAGAGGCCACCTTCGGGTGGCCTTTTTGCGCTTGGAGGCACACCCGCAACACCTTTTAACCTGATGATTTCTGCGCTGGTACACGCCCAGCCATCAACGCGCTTGCCAGAGCGCGCGAGCAGTGCAAGGCTAAGAGCACATCACTAGGGAGAGTCAGGCATGCGCCCTCTGCTCATCTGCCTGTTACTGAGCCTGGCATTGCCGGCCAGTGCACAGATCTACAAATACACCGACGCCAATGGCAACACGGTATTCACCGACCAGCCGCCGGAAGGCCAGCCGACGCAGAATGTCGAGCTGCCGAAAACCAATAGCGTGTCGATGCCAGTACCCAGTGTGCCCGCCACAACCAACCCCGACCCAGCCGACAGCGCCGCGCCTTACAGCATGCTGCAGCTGACCGGCATCCCCGACGATGAAGCCATGCGCGCCAACAACGGCACCTTCAGCGTTGGCGTGGACATCCAGCCGCGCCTGGCCAGCAACCATCGCCTGCGCCTGCTTTTGGATGGCAAGCCCTACGGCCAACCGAGCAACGTGCCGCGCCTGCAAGTGAGCAATGCCGACCGTGGCGAACACAGCCTGGCTGTGGAAGTACTCAGCGGCGAGAAATCGATCCAGCAGAGCGCCACCAGCGTGTTTACCGTGCAGCGGGTCAATACCAGCAGCCCAGCCCTGCGCCCACCACCTCCGCCACCAAAGCCCAAACCAAAGCCAGCTCCCTAACTATGCGCAATCTGCTGTTCTGCGGCCTGATGCTGCTCGCTCTACCTGCCTTCGCGCAGGTCTACACCTATATAGATGCCGAAGGGAATCGCGTCTTCACCGATAAACCCCGCTCAGGTGATGCCGAGCGCGTCGAGCTGGCACCCAGCAATTCGATGCCGACCATCCAGACGCAGACCGCACCCACAGTTGAAGCGCCAGAACCCAGCCAGCGCTACAGCCTGCTGCGTATTCTGGTGCCACAGCCCGATGCGACCATCCGCGACAGCGCCGGCAACCTGATTGTCAGCATCAACAGCGAACCGAAACTCTTCCCCCAGCACAGCTATCGCCTGCTGCTGGACGGCGTACAGGTGGGTGAAGCAGGCAGCAGCCCGGTGTTCCCGCTGGAGAACATCGACCGCGGCACGCACCAGCTAGCGGTGGAGATCATCGACCTACAGGGCCGCATCATCGAGCGCACGCCCACTCAACCGTTCCATATGCTGCGCATCTCCCTGGCGCAGAAACGCATGGTCAACCCCTGCAAGAAGGCCGATTACGGCGTTCGCCCGGAGTGCCCGCTGAAGGACAAACCACCGGAAAAGAAAGATATCCCCTTCGTGCCATTTATCTAAACCGACACTGCGCACCAAAGCAGTGCGCATATTACCCAGCATTTCTATACTCTCCCTGTTTTGGGTCGCCATGCGCGGCCCGGCTGCGCTGAAAAGCAGCTAATTCCCGGCATCCCACGGCCAAACACGCTTCTTTTCGGGGCTTTGGTTTGCTTCTTGCATTTTCCAGCTGCATTGCTGGAACCCAAGGGTCTGCTGACATCCCATATGATCATCAACGACGCACTGCATCGCCTGCTGCTGGACAACCTGACCACTGCCACGCTGCTGCTCAACGACGACCTGCGTCTTGAGTACATGAACCCGGCAGCGGAGATGCTCCTGGCCGTCAGCGGCCAGCGCAGCCATGGGCAATTCATCAGCGAGCTGTTTACCGAGTCCAGCGAGGCACTGAGCGCACTACGCCAGGCCGTGCAGCAGGCGCACCCATTCAATAAGCGTGAAGCGGTGGTGACGTCGGTCAGCGGCCAAACCCTGACCGTCGACTACGCGGTGACCCCGGTGCTCAGCAAAGGCGAAACCCTGTTGCTACTGGAAGTGCATCCGCGCGACCGCCTGCTGCGTATCACCAAAGAAGAAGCGCAGCTGTCCAAGCAGGAAACCACCAAACTGCTGGTACGCGGCCTTGCTCACGAGATCAAGAATCCGCTCGGCGGCATCCGTGGCGCCGCGCAGCTGCTGGCCCGCGAGCTGCCCGAGGAAAGCCTCAAGGATTACACCAACGTGATCATCGAGGAGGCCGACCGGTTAAGAAATCTGGTCGACCGCATGCTCGGCTCGAACAAGCTGCCGTCCCTGGCGCTGACCAACGTACACGAAGTGCTGGAGCGCGTCGGCAGCCTGGTGGAAGCGGAAAGCCAGGGCAGCATCATTTTGGTGCGCGACTACGACCCGAGTATTCCGGACGTACTGATCGACCGCGAACAGATGATCCAGGCCGTGCTGAATATCGTGCGCAACGCCATGCAGGCGTTGTCCGGGCAGAGCGACCTGCGCCTAGGCCGCATTACCCTGCGCACCCGCGCCCTACGTCAGTTCACCATTGGCCACTGCCGCCACCGCCTGGTGACCAAGATCGAAATTATCGACAACGGTCCGGGCATCCCAACCGAGCTGCAGGAAACCATCTTCTACCCCATGGTCAGCGGGCGTGCCGACGGCACCGGCCTGGGCCTGGCCATTACCCAGAACATCATCAGTCAGCACCAAGGCTTGATCGAGTGCGAGAGCCATCCGGGTCATACCGTGTTCTCGATCTTTCTGCCGCTGGAACAAGGAGTATCACCGTCATGAGTCGCAGTGAAACCGTCTGGATTGTCGATGACGACCGCTCCATCCGCTGGGTCCTGGAAAAAGCCCTGCAACAGGAAGGCATGACCACCCAGAGCTTCGACAGCGCCGATGGTGTGCTCAGCCGCCTGACCCGCCAGCAACCTGATGTGATCATTTCCGACATTCGCATGCCCGGCTCCAGCGGTCTGGACCTGCTGGCACGCATCCGCGAGCTGTACCCGCGCCTGCCGGTGATCATCATGACCGCCCATTCCGACCTGGACAGCGCGGTGGCGTCCTACCAGGGCGGCGCATTCGAATACCTGCCCAAGCCGTTCGATGTCGACGAAGCCGTCTCCCTGGTAAAGCGCGCCAATCTGCATGCCCAGGAGCAGCAAAGCCTGGCCGTACCGGTCGAGCAACCACGCACGCCAGAAATCATCGGCGAAGCGCCGGCCATGCAGGAGGTGTTTCGCGCCATTGGTCGCCTCTCGCACTCCAACATCACCGTGCTGATCAACGGCGAGTCTGGCACCGGCAAGGAGTTGGTTGCCCACGCCCTGCACCGCCACAGCCCGCGCGCCGCCTCACCGTTCATCGCGCTGAACATGGCGGCAATTCCGAAAGATCTGATGGAGTCCGAGCTGTTCGGCCACGAGAAAGGCGCCTTCACCGGCGCGGCTAACCAGCGTCGCGGCCGCTTCGAGCAGGCCGACGGCGGCACGCTGTTTCTCGATGAGATCGGCGATATGCCGGCCGACACGCAAACGCGCTTGCTGCGCGTACTGGCCGACGGTGAGTTTTACCGGGTCGGCGGACACACCCCAGTCAAAGTGGACGTGCGCATCATCGCCGCCACCCACCAGAACCTGGAAAGCCTGGTGCAGGCTGGCAAGTTTCGTGAAGACCTGTTCCACCGCCTCAACGTAATTCGCATCCATATCCCGCGCCTGTCGGACCGCCGTGAAGACATTCCGACCCTGGCCCGGCATTTCCTTAGCCGCGCCGCGCTGGAACTGGCAGTCGAGCCCAAGCTGCTGAAAAGCGAAACCGAAGATTATCTGCAGCAGCTACCGTGGCCAGGCAACGTGCGCCAGTTGGAAAACACCTGCCGCTGGATCACCGTCATGGCCTCGGGCCGTGAAGTGCATGTCGACGACCTGCCACCGGAGCTGCTCAGCCAGCCGCAGGAAAGTGCACCGGTAAGTAACTGGGAGCAAGCCCTGCGCCAATGGGCCGATCAGGCCTTGGGCCGCGGCCAGTCCAACCTGTTGGATACCGCCGTGCCGGCCTTCGAGCGAATCATGATCGAAACCGCCCTCAAGCACACCGCCGGCCGCCGCCGCGACGCCGCCGTACTGCTGGGCTGGGGCCGCAACACCCTGACGCGCAAGATCAAGGAACTGGGCATGAACGTCGAAAGCGCCGATGACGAGGATAGCGACGACTAAACCGCTCACGCGACGCAGCATGCAAAACGGGCTCAGCAGGGCCCGTTTTTATTTACGCCGACAAACAACTGAAAATGCGCCAGAGCAATGCACTCGCATCGACCCAGTGCACAGCTGCGGTTCACATCCCAGCGTTTACGTACCGCCCTCAGCATCCACTAGAAACGCTGAGACCCAGTATTTACGTGGCCTGCAGCCAACGTAATAAAACTGGCACACAGCCTGCATAGACTCAAGTAATCCCAGTTTTGGGGACCTTGGTACAGGCAGGCCGGGGATTCCCCTCTTTTATTGCTCCACCAAGCTGACCAACAGCCGCCAGCGCCCGTCCACCTCCTCAGCGCGCCACTCACCGCGCAATGGACGGGCCGCCACCACTCTCAGTAGTAAATCCTGTCTCTCACGCTGCAAACGCCAATTGGCCACCCGCCCCTGTACCTGCAACTGACCATGCTGCTGGCGACCAAAACTTTGCAGACGCAGGATAAATACGCCACCGGCGTGCTCTTCGCGCGGCACCGGCTCGACGTTGAACCACAATTCAAGCCCCTGCTCGCGCACGTTTACCTGCTCTAGCCATAGCGGGTCAGGCTGCAGCAGCCGGCCGATCATCAAACCAATCAGAAAACCAAACAGAGCCAATGAAGCAATCACTCGCACCCACGGACGGGGGCGCGGGTCTGTAGAATGCTGCTCGTCTTCAAGCTCGGAGCCGCGCATGTTTCACGTCATCCTTTTTCAACCGGAAATACCGCCCAATACCGGCAACATTATCAGGCTCTGCGCCAACAGCGGCTGCCACCTGCACCTGATCGAGCCGCTGGGCTTCGAACTGGATGACAAACGCCTGCGCCGTGCCGGCCTGGATTATCACGAATACGCCACCCTGCAGCGCCACGCCGACCTCGACAGCTGCCTGGCCAGCATCGGCCAGCCACGGGTATTCGCCTTTACCACCAAGGGCTCGCAAGCGTTCCACCAGGTCAGCTACCAGCCCGGCGACGCCTTCCTGTTCGGCCCTGAGAGCCGCGGCCTACCGCAGGAGATTCGCGACAGCCTGCCGCCCGAGCAACGCCTGCGCCTGCCAATGCGCGAAGGCTGCCGCAGCCTGAACCTGTCCAACACCGTTGCCGTGGCGGTCTATGAGGCCTGGCGTCAGCAGGGTTTTGCCGACGCTCAATAGCGCCCATAGAAATTGTCGGGAGCGCTTTTTAACGTCGTACCGCGACGGCTCGCAGGGTCGCCACCAAGGATGACAGGCCATAAAAAAACGCCCAGTAGGGCGTTTTTTGTTCCAGCCGCAAACCTTAGTGTGCAGTGGCCACTTCGCCAGCCTGCTGCATGCGCTGCAGTTCCTGGGCGTAGAGGGCATCGAAGTTCACCGGAGCCAGCATCAGCGCCGGGAACGAGCCACGCACAACCAGGCTGTCCAGAGTTTCGCGGGCATACGGGAAGAGGATGTTCGGGCAGAACGCGCCCAAGGTGTGGCTCATGGAGGCAGCGTCCAGGCCCTTGATCAGGAAGATGCCGGCCTGCTGCACTTCAGCGATAAAGGCGGTTTCTTCGCCCGTTTTCACGGTAACCGAGAGGGTCAGCACCACTTCGTGAAAGTCGCCATCCAGCGCTTTCTGACGGGTGTTGAGGTCCATCGCGACGCTAGGCGCCCACTCCTGACGGAAGATTTCCGGGCTCTTCGGCGCTTCGAAGGACAGGTCACGTACATAGATACGCTGCAGGGAGAATTGCGGGTTTTGTTCGCCCTGAGCGGCGCCGTTGCTAGCTTGTTCTGTCATGGCAAAGCCTTCTTGTCGTTAGGTACGGATAAACAGGGAATTAAGCCTTGAGCAGCGCGTCGAGCTTACCGGCGCGCTCCAGGGCGTAAAGGTCATCGCAACCACCCACATGGGTGTCACCAACCCAGATCTGCGGCACTGAGGTCTGCCGCGCCTTGCGGGTCATTTCCGCACGCACATCCGGCTTGCCATCAACCTTGATCTCGTTAAAGGCCACGCCTTTATGCGTCAGCAGTTGCTTGGCACGGATGCAGTACGGGCACCAATCGCTGGAATAGATGACGACAGGCTGCATCTCACTTCACCAGCGGCAGATTGTCACCGCGCCAGCTGGCAACACCGCCAGACAGCTTGGCCGCGGTGAAACCGGCCTTTTTCAGGTCGCGGCACACGCCGCCGCTGTGCTGGCCCATGGCATCGACCACGATGATGGTCTTGGCCTTGTGCTTATCCAGCTCAACCATACGGCTGGCGAGTTTTTCGAAGGGGATATTCAGCGCGCCGACGATATGCCCGGCGGAAAAGTCCTTCTGGGCGCGAATATCCAGCACCACGCCCTGCTCGCTGTTAACCAGCGCAGTCAGCTCGCGGCTGCTCAGGCTCTGCCCGCCCTTGCGCGCTTCGGTGAAGATCAGCAGCGCGAGCAGGGTCACGAACAAACCGCTCAGGACATAGTGAGTAGTGGCAAATTCAATCAAGTTGGCAAGCATTGTGCGGTTCCGGGGCGGTAAAATGTCGGCCAGTATACACAGCCGCACAGGTCGGCCAAACCCCGCCCGGCGGTGACGTTTGCCGTACTTGGCCGTAAAATGCCCAGCCTTGTTTCCCGCCCATCGACCCAGAGCGAACCAGCTTTATGAGCGCCACGCCCAAACCCCTGGTACTGATCATCCTCGATGGCTTCGGCCACAGTGACAGCCCCGAATCCAACGCCATCATGGCGGCCAACACGCCAGTCTACGACCATTTGCGCGCCACCCAGCCCCACGGCCTGATTTCGGGTTCGGGGATGGACGTAGGCCTGCCAGACGGGCAGATGGGCAATTCCGAGGTCGGCCATATGAACCTTGGCGCGGGCCGCGTGGTGTATCAGGACTTCACCCGGGTGACCAAAGCGATTCGCGATGGCGATTTCTTCACGAATCCAGCCATCACTAGCGCCGTGGACAAAGCCGTAAGCGCCGGTAAGGCCGTGCATATCCTCGGATTGCTCTCCGATGGCGGCGTGCATAGCCATCAGGACCATCTGGTGGCAATGGCCGAACTGGCCGCCCAGCGCGGGGCAGAGAAGATTTACCTGCACGCCTTCCTCGATGGCCGCGACACCCCGCCGAGAAGCGCACAACCGTCCATTGAGCTGCTCGACGCCACCTTCACCAAACTCGGTAAAGGCCGCATCGCCAGCCTCAGTGGCCGTTATTTCGCCATGGATCGCGACAACCGCTGGGACCGCGTCGAGCAAGCCTACGAGCTGCTGGCCGACGGTAACGGCCAGTTCAACGCCGCAACAGCAGTAGAAGGCCTGAATGCCGCCTACGAACGCGGCGAAAGCGATGAGTTCGTCAAAGCCACCACCATTGGCGAGCCGGTGCGGATGGAAGACGGCGACGCCGTAGTCTTTATGAACTTCCGCGCCGACCGCGCCCGCGAGCTGACCCGCGCCTTTGTCGAGCCAGGCTTCAAGGAGTTCGAGCGCAAGCGCGTGCCGCAGCTGGCTGGCTTTGTCATGCTCACCCAGTACGCTGCAAGCATCCCGACGCCCAGCGCCTACAAGCCGGAAGCGCTGACCAACGTGCTTGGCGAATACCTGGCGAACAACGGCAAGACCCAGCTGCGCATCGCCGAAACCGAGAAATACGCCCACGTCACCTTCTTCTTCTCCGGCGGGCGTGAAGAACCGTTTGCCGGCGAAGAGCGCATCCTGATTCCTTCGCCAAACGTCGCCACCTATGACCTGCAACCGCAGATGAGCGCGCCGGAAGTCACCGACAAAATTGTCGACGCCATCGAAAACCAGCGTTATGACGTGATCATCGTCAACTACGCCAACGGCGACATGGTCGGCCATACCGGTGTTTTTTCTGCCGCCGTGGCTGCGGTGGAATGCCTGGACGGCTGCGTCGGGCGCATCGTCGCGGCGCTGGACAAGGTTGGTGGTGAAGCACTGATCACCGCCGACCACGGCAACGTCGAGCAGATGGCCGATGAAAGCACCGGCCAGGCGCACACCGCGCATACCTGCGAACCGGTGCCGTTTATCTATGTTGGCAAGCGCCCAGCGACTATCCGCCCGGGCGGCGTGCTGGCCGATGTGGCGCCGACCCTGCTAACCCTGATGGGCCTGCCAGTACCAGCGGAAATGACCGGCACCAGCATTGTCGAACTGAACTAAGCCGCTGCTCGCAGCCAGGTGCAACGCCTGGCCTGCGGGCAAACTGTCGGCGGCTTCACGCTGTCGATTTGCCCCCGTGGGCAGCTCCGATGACTTGCAGCTTGCCGCTGCATTTTTAGGCATACTAGGCGCGTCCTTGCCCCAGGTGCTGCCAGCCCCATGTTTCGTGCCCTCGCCCTTATTTGCCTGACCCTCCTGCTGACGCCTGCCCTCGCCGACGAAAAGAGCGATGCGCAGAAACAACTGGACGCCGCCAGCGCCGATGTTGCCGAGCTGAAGCAACTGTTGGAAAAACTGCAGCAGGAAAAATCCGGCGTACAGAAAGACCTGAAAAAAACCGAAAGCGAGATGGGCCAGCTGGAGAAACAGGTCAAAGGCCTGCAGCAGGACCTGAAAAAGAGTGAAGAGGAAATCCAGCGCCTCGATAAAGAGAAAAAAAAACTCGAGGGCGCACGCCTTGAGCAGCAGCGCCTGATCGGCATCCAGGCCCGCGCCGCCTATCAGAGCGGCCGCCAGGAGTACGTCAAGCTGCTGCTCAACCAGCAGAATCCGGAAAAATTCTCGCGCACGCTGACCTACTACGACTACCTCAGTGAAGCGCGCATGGAACAACTAGCAGCCTTCAATGAAACCCTGCGCCAATTGGCCAATGTCGAGCTGGATATCGCCGACCAGAAGAGCCAGCTACTGGAACAGAAAAACGCGCTGGATGGCCGCCGCGAACAACTCGCCAGCGTGCGCAAAGAGCGCCAGCTGGCCCTGGCCAAGCTGAGCAAGGAATTCTCTGCCCGCGACCAGAAGCTCAAGGCCCGCCAGCAGGAACAAGCCAATCTGCAGCGCGTGCTAAAAACCATCGAGGAAACCCTCGCCCGCCAAGCCCGCGAAGCTGAAACCGCGCGCCAGCAAGCCCTGCTCGCCGAACGCGAAGAACCGCGCAGTAGCACTAATCCCGCGTCGACGGGTCCACTGGTGAGCTCCGGCGCCAGCTTTGGCGGCCCGTTCGCCAAAGCCCGCGGCAAGTTACCCTGGCCGGTTAATGGCCGCCTGGTGGCCCGCTACGGCACGCCACGCGGCGGCGATGCCCGCACCAAATGGGATGGCGTGTTGATCGGCGCCTCCGCCGGTAGCCAGGTGCACGCCGTACATGGCGGGCGCGTGGTGTTTGCCGACTGGTTGCGTGGCGCCGGGCTTCTGGTCATTCTCGACCATGGTAACGGCTACCTGAGCCTCTACGGGCATAACCAGAGCCTGCTCAAGGATGCCGGCGACGTGGTCAAAGCAGGCGAAGCCATCGCCACCGTTGGCAACAGCGGCGGCCAGGAAGCCCCAGCACTGTATTTCGCAATTCGCCAGCAGGGCCGCGCGATCGACCCCGCTCAATGGTGCCGCGCACAAGGATAGCGGGCCGTTTAAAAACGTTAGCGAGGCAGCCGAGGCTAGGCAAAAACAGGCGAAAAGCGGAGTTTACGAGCTGTAAATGAGCATTTGAGACGCCGCGTCTCGGCCTGTTTTTAACGATGCATCGGCAACGCAGGTAGTTTTTCGACGAGCCCGCGTGCTGTGATTACCGATTTAGGACAGGAGTAAGTTCGACATGCCGCATCTGTTCCGCCTCACCACCCTTGCGCTGGCCGTTACCCTGCTGGGCAGCACCGCCGTGTTTGCCGCGCCAGCTGCAGCACCGGCCAGCGCCAACGACAGCGCACCACTGCCGCTGGACGACCTGCGCACCTTTGCCGAGGTAATGGACCGCATCAAGTCTGCCTACGTCGAGCCTGTCAGCGACAAGACCCTGCTGGAAAACGCGATCAAGGGCATGCTCAGCAACCTCGATCCACATTCGGCCTACCTGGAACCGGAAGCCTTCCGCGATCTGCAGGAAAGTACCAGCGGCGAATTTGGCGGCCTGGGTATTGAGCTCGGTACCGAAGATGGTTTTCTCAAGGTGGTCTCGCCGATTGATGGCACTCCGGCGTCCGCCGCAGGCATCCTGCCCGGCGACCTGATCGTGAAGATCGATGGCCAGCCAACCAAGGGCCTGTCGCTGATGGAAGCCGTCGAGAAGATGCGCGGCAAAGCTGGCAGCGATATCGAACTGACCCTGGTGCGCGAAGGTGCCAAGCCTTTTGATGTTGAACTGACGCGCGCAGTAATCAAGGTCAAGAGCGTGAAAAGCCAGCTGCTCGACGACGGCTATGGCTATGTGCGCATCACCCAGTTCCAGGTCAACAGCGGCGAAGAAGTCGGCAAGGCCCTGGCCAAGCTGCGCAAGGAAAACGGCAAGAAGCTGCGCGGCCTGGTGCTCGACCTGCGCAATAACCCCGGCGGCGTGCTGCAGGCGGCCGTAGAAGTCACCGACCACTTCCTCAAGAAGGGGCTGATCGTCTACACCGAAGGGCGCATCGCCAACTCCGAACTGCGTTTCAATGCCGACCCGGCTGACGCCAGTGAAGGCGTGCCGCTGGTGGTACTGATTAACGGCGGCAGCGCCTCGGCCTCCGAAATCGTCGCCGGCGCCCTGCAAGATCACAAACGCGGCGTGCTGATGGGCACCGACAGCTTCGGCAAGGGCTCGGTGCAGACCGTGCTGCCGCTGAACAATGACCGCGCCCTGAAGCTCACTACAGCGCTGTACTTCACGCCTAACGGCCGCTCGATTCAGGCTCAGGGCATCGTGCCGGACATCGAGGTGGCGCGCGCCAAGCTGACCCGCGAACAGGGCGACGAAACCATCAAGGAAGCCGACCTGCAAGGTCACCTGGGCAATGGCAACGGCGGCGCCGATAAGCCAAGCAAAGGCAAGACCAGTTCGCCGGTACGGCCGCAGGATGACGACTACCAGCTCAGCCAGGCACTCAACCTACTCAAGGGCCTGAGCGTTACCCGCGGCGACTGAGCCACGGCTACGCAATAAAAAAGCCCGACCCTGATCACTCAGGCCCGGGCTTTTTACTGCGCAACGCTTAGAACCTGCTCACGAGCTCGCGAGCTAGAGTCATGCAAGGCTAAAACAGACGAGGAAGCGGAGTGTACTTTTGTACATGAGCATTCCGAGCCTGTTTTTAACGCAGCAGGGCCGACGCACAGCAGATCGTAAACAGGTTCTTACAGGTAGTTATTGGTCATCTCGTCAATAAAGCCTTCGGCACGCAACTCGTCCAGAGCCTTCTGCAAACGCTGCACCACTTCATCCGGTGTGTCTTTGTTCAGCGCTAGATAAAGCTCGGCGTCATTGAAACGCAACGCGGTATTCAAGCCACTGACGCCTTCCTGCTTGGCCAGGTAGCGCCCCACCGGATCAGTGGTGGCCCACAGGTCGATCTTGCCGCTGAGCAGTTTCTTAATGTTCTCCTGGTCACGCAGCGCATTAATCGGACTCAGACCCTGGCTTTCCAGATGCTGGCTGACCGCGTCGTTCTTGTAGGCACCGATCTGATACTGCGCGGCATCCTTGAGGCTGGCGACGCTGAGGTTATTACCCGGCGCAGCCAACAGCACCCAACCGGTTTTCGCCAATGGCCCTACCCACTTGAACAGTGGCTGACGCTCTGCGGTGAAGGTGGTTGAGAACAGGCCGTAGCTGGGCTTGTCCAAGGTCAGGCGATACAGGCGATCCCAGGGGAAGCGCAGGGTCAGGGTGTAGTTGATGCCGGCACGCTTGAACATCGCCCGTACGATCTCGGCACTGATACCGTCAATACCGTCGTCACGGGCAAAGTTCTTGTCATCCACCGCCATGTTGAACGGCGGGAAGTTCTCGGTCAGCAACACCACTTTGTAATCAGCTGGCAGCTCTGCGCGGGCTGCACAGGCACTCAGGACAAGCCCGAACAACAGGCTGGCTTTCAGGATTTTCAACATAAGTCATTCCGCTCGCATGAATTGTGATTATGGCTAGCGGCATCCCTGCTCGGGCGATGCCCGGCGACGTATGGTACTTGGCGTCAACCATCCATGGCCGCGAGCCGGTTTGTGACCGACCCGCTGGTGCTACGTATTACAGGTAGTTGTTCAGAATATCGTCGACAAAGCCTTCGCTGCGCATCTTGTCCAACTCGGCTTGCAGCTTCTGTACAACCTCGTCCGGCACCTCTTTGTTCAGCGCCAGATACAGTTCTGCGCTATCGAAACGCAGAATGGTTTTTAGACCGGAAATACCGTCTTGCTTAGCCAAGTAGCGGCCCGCAGGGTCACCGGTGGCCCACAGGTCAATTTGACCTGCCATCAGTTTCTTGGCGTTTTCCGTGTCGCGCAAGGCAGTAATGGGCTCAAGGCCTTTCTCCACCAGGTGCTCGGCAATCGCGTCGCCCTTATAGGCGCCGACCTTGTATTGCTTGGCGTCTTCCAAGTTGTTCAGGGTAATGCTGCTATCGGCCTTGCCGAGCAATACCCAGTCATCCGGACCGATTGGGCCAACCCACTTGAACAGTGCTTCACGCTCCGGCAGTCGCGCGGCAACAAACACGCCATAGCCCGGCTTTTCCAGTGCTAGCTTGTAGATACGATCCCAGGGGAAACGCAGGGTCATGTTGTATTGAATGCCAGCGCGTTTGAACATTTCGCGGATGATATCCACGGCAATGCCGTCGATATTGTCTTCCTGGGCAAAGTTCTTGCCATTGATCGCCATGTTGTAAGGCGGGAAATTCTCGGTCAGCAGGACCATGCGGTAGTTCGGGTCAATTTCGGCCCGAGCACTGCCCGCGAGCACCATAACTGTGCCAGCGAGGGCGACTAGTAATTGTTTGAACATGATGTCTCACATCGATAGTTGGGCTGAGCATGCAAGCATACCCAGCACGTCCGACTATGCCCAGCCCAGGTTTTACGCAGGTAGGGACGCAAGAGGCTTACAGATAACCGTCTTTGATCTTACCCAGCTCACCTTGAGCGCGCATATCGTCCAAGGCTTTCTGCAACTTTTGCACCACATCATCGGGCGTCTCTTTATTCAGCGCCAGATAAAGGTCAGCACTGTTGAAGCGATGCACCACCTTGAGCGCGCCCAGAGGCGACAGCTTGGCCTGATAACGCCCGCCGGCTTCATCGGTGGCCCACAGATCGATCAAGCCCTTTTCCAGCTTGTTAAGATTTTCCTTGTCTTGCAGGCTAGTTTGCACCGTAACACCACGCTCGATCAGGAACTGCGAAATCGCATCATCGCGATAACCGCCAATCCGATAAGCACTTGCCTGCTCCAGACTGTTCAACGAAATGGTGCTATCGACCTTGGCCAGCAACACCCAGTCACTCACCGCAATCGGCCCAACCCACTTGAACAGCGACTCACGCTCCGGCGTGCGGGCAGTGGAGAATACTCCGTAGCCCTTGTTTTCCAACGCCTGCTTGTACTGGCGATCCCAGGGGAAACGCAGGATCATCTGACATTCAAGCTGCGCCTTGCTGCACAGCGCGCGCATCGTATCGCTGCTAATGCCACGCACATCAGCATCCTTGGCAAAATTGCCGCCACTGGCCGCCATGCTGAACGGCGGCAGGTTTTCGGTAAGCAGAACCAGAGGCTCCGCGCGAGCCAGGCTGACGGCACACAACAGCCAAACCGCGGTGAATAGCCGGATAGCGGACATAAGAACTCCGTGTATGGAAAAACCATTTATTAGAAGGATGAGCGTTCACAGGGGTGTCAAAAGCATCGACCTGAACGCAAACATTATGATTTTAGCGGGCTAGTCGACATTTTGCTGTCGACTCGCCCGCAGCAGTGGCCAGCAGGACTACCGGCCAGCGAGGTTTAGCGCACCACAATCCCGCGAGCAGCCATATAAGCCTTGGCTTCCGGCACGGTGTATTCACCAAAGTGGAAGATGCTCGCGGCCAGTACGGCAGCGGCTTTGCCTTCGATAATACCGTCAGCCAAGTGTTGCAGGTTGCCGACTCCGCCGGAGGCGATCACCGGGATACCGACCATTTCGCTGATGGCGCGGGTTACGCCGAGGTCATAGCCGCTCTTTACGCCGTCCTGATCCATGCTGGTCAGGAGAATTTCGCCGGCGCCGAGGTCTTCCATCTTTTTCGCCCAGAGCACCGCGTCCAGGCCGGTAGGCTTGCGCCCGCCGTGGGTGAAAATTTCCCAGCGCGGGGTTTCGCCCGGCTTGGAGACCTTTTTCGCGTCGATGGCGACGACGATGCACTGCGAGCCAAAACGCGAGGCGGCTTCGCCAACGAACTCCGGGGTGAAAACCGCAGCAGTGTTGATCGACACCTTGTCGGCGCCGGCATTGAGCAGGTTGCGAATGTCCTGCACGGTGCGCACGCCACCACCGACGGTCAGCGGGATAAACACCTGGCTGGCCATGCGCTCAACGGTGTGCAGGGTGGTGTCGCGACCATCGACGCTGGCAGTGATGTCGAGAAAGGTAATCTCGTCGGCGCCCTGCTCGTCGTAACGCCGGGCGATTTCCACCGGGTCACCGGCATCGCGGATGTTCTCGAACTGCACGCCCTTGACCACGCGGCCGTTGTCGACGTCGAGACAGGGGATGATGCGTTTAGCCAGCGCCATGAGTTTGTCCTCAGCCCTTGTAGGCATCGCAGAAGGCTTGCGCCTCCGCGACATCCAGGGTGCCTTCATAGATCGCCCGACCGGTGATGGCGCCGATGATGCCCGGAGCCTTGGCGTCCAGCAGAGCTTTGATATCGCCCAGGTTGTGGATGCCGCCAGAAGCGATAACCGGAATCTTGGTCGCCGCCGCCAGGGCAGCGGTGAAGGGCACGTTGCAGCCCTGCATCATGCCGTCTTTGGCGATATCGGTATAAACGATGGCGGACACACCGTCAGCTTCGAAACGCTTGGCCAGGTCGATCACCTGCACGGTGCTGACTTCGGCCCAACCGTCGGTGGCAACGAAACCGTCTTTGGCATCCAGACCGACAATTACTTTGCCTGGAAACGCCTTGCAAGCTTCGGCAACGAACTCCGGCTGTTTAACCGCCTTGGTGCCGATGATCACGTAGCTGACGCCGGCTTTGACGTAATGCTCGATGGTTTCCAGCGAGCGGATACCACCGCCAATTTGAATCGGCAGGCTCGGATAACGCTTGGCGATGGCTGTGACCACCTCACCGTTGACCGGCTGGCCTTCGAACGCGCCATTCAGATCGACTAGGTGCAGACGACGGCAGCCGCCCTCGACCCACTTGGCGGCCATACTCACCGGGTCATCAGAGAACACCGTGGAGTCTTCCATGCGGCCCTGGCGTAGACGCACGCAAGCGCCATCCTTCAGATCGATAGCGGGGATAATCAGCATCGGTTGAACCTGCTCAAGTCGTGTGAATTCGGTGGGTCAGCTCTTTTCGAGTGCCCATAGGTCGCTTTCAATGCTCTCGAACCGTTCTTTCAGGTGAGTCTGCACATCGAAAATCGCCCGATTGTAGTAGTGCGGCGCAATCTCACGGGTAAATAGCTCAAGCACCTCGGCTGCTTCAAAGCTACCCAGTTCCAGTTCGAAGCGATCAGTCATAAAGCGCTTGATCGCCAAACAGGCTTCACGCTCCTGCTCAGCGCTCAAGGTCATGATCGGCGGCTTGCTTTTGGCCCGACTCATTTACCAGCGACCATCCCAGGCGGCAAAGTTCTGCAGCAGTTGCAGGCCGTGGGTATGGCTCTTTTCCGGGTGGAACTGCACGGCAAAGCGCGAGCCGTCAGCCAGGGCTGCCGCGAAATCCTTGCCGTAATGACCGCGACCAACCACCTGCTTCGGATTGCCGGCCTCGATGTAATAACTGTGCACGAAGTAGAAGCGCGCCAGGTCCGGAATGTTGTGCCACAGCGGGTGTTTGACCGACTGCGCCACCTCGTTCCAGCCCATGTGCGGCACCTTCAACGGCTCGCCATCTTCGACCATGCTCTTGCCGAAGAAACGCACCTTGCCGGGAAACAGACCGATGCAATCAACGCCATCGTTCTCTTCACTGTGCTCCAGCAACGCCTGCATACCTACACAGATGCCGAGAAACGGACGGTCAGCGCTGATTTCACGCACCAGGCTGTCGAAACCCAGACGCTTGATCTCGGCCATGCAATCGCGGATCGCGCCCACACCGGGAAATACCACGCGGTCGGCTTCGCGAATCACCTGGGCATCGCTGGTGACCAGCACCTTACCGGCACCCACGTGCTCAAGCGCCTTGGCCACCGAGTGCAGGTTGCCCATGCCGTAGTCGATTACTGCAACTGTCTGCATTTACAGACAACCCTTGGTCGACGGCATCTGCCCAGCCATGCGCGGGTCCAACTCGACGGCCATGCGCAGGGCGCGGCCGAAGGCTTTGAACACCGTTTCGATCTGATGGTGGGTGTTGGTGCCACGCAGGTTGTCGATGTGCAGGCTGATCAGGGCGTGATTGACGAAGCCCTGGAAAAACTCCTGAAACAAGTCCACATCAAAACCACCGACCACGGCGCGAGTAAACGGCACGTGCATTTGCAGGCCCGGACGACCGGAGAAGTCGATCACCACACGCGACAACGCTTCATCGAGCGGCACATAGGAGTGGCCGTAACGAGTCATGCCCTTCTTGTCGCCAATGGCCTTGGTGAAGGCCTGGCCGAGGGTGATACCGACATCTTCCACGGTGTGGTGGTCGTCGATATGCAGGTCGCCCTTGCACTGGATGTCCAGGTCGATCAGGCCGTGACGGGCAATCTGGTCGAGCATGTGTTCAAGGAACGGCACGCCAATATCGAACTTAGCCTTGCCAGTCCCATCCAGATTGATCGAGACCTTGATCTGGGTCTCCAGGGTATTGCGCTCGACGGATGCCGTACGTTCGGCCATCACCAGCTCCAGAAAATCGTTGGGCGAAAGGGCCGACATTATAGGCCGATAAGCCGCCAACACTGAAGCCAGGACAGCAGAGACAAAAAATCCCGCCGACGCATGGGGCGCTGGCGGGATTTTCAGGGGAACGGCGGTTTACTGGAACAGCACAACCGTCTTCTGCAGAGTAATCCACACACCCCACGCCAGCGGAATACCGACCGCCAACCAAGCAGCAATAGCCATTGGCTTGCTTGCAGGGTCAGCTGACCATTCCAACTCGTGCGCGGCCAACGCTTTCTTCTCACCGTGAGCACGCTCAGCGGCCAGCTCGGCATCGGTCATGAAGTACTTAGGCGCAACCGGACGCACCAAGGCGTTGCAGATGAAACCCAGCACCAGCAGACCGGCGAGGATATACAGGGTGATGTCGTAGGCCGCAGCCTTCGGCACGCCAATGCTCAGTTGGTATTCGCGCAGGTAGTTAACCAACACCGGACCCAGCACACCTGCCGCCGCCCAAGCCGTCAGCAGACGACCATGGATTGCACCGACCATCTGCGTACCGAACAGGTCCGCCAGGTAAGCCGGCACGGTGGCGAAGCCACCGCCGTACATTGACAGGATCACGCCAAACGCCAGCACGAACAGCGCCAGACTACCCAACTGACCGAGCACCGGCACGGCAGCGTAGAGCGCGAAGCCCAGGCCGAAGAACACGAAGTAGGTGCCCTTGCGCCCGATGAAATCCGAGCAGGAAGCCCAGAAGAAGCGGCCGCCAATGTTGAATAGGCTCAGCAAACCGGTAAAGCCCGCGGCAATCGCGGCAATTTCTGCCAGTTGCGCAGCGTTCAGCTCGTTAAACGACAGGTCAATCCCGATCAGCTTGCCGGCAAACACTTCCTGCAACAGCGGCGAAGCCATGCCAATGATGCCGATACCCGCCGACACGTTCAGGCACAGCACGGCCCAAACCAGCCAGAACTGCGGAGTTTTCGATGCGGTATTAACGTGCACATGTCCCTGGGTGATCATCGCATTGTTGGCTTTGGCCGCCGGCGCGACCCAACCTGCTGGCGTCCAGCCGGTTGGTGGCACGCGATACGACAGCGCACCGCCGATCATGAAGACAAAGTAGATAGCCGCCATCACCACGAAGACCTGCCACACGCCCACGCTAGTGTCGCTAGCAAAATGGTTCATCAGCAGCGCCGCCAGGGGGGCGCCAACCATCGCGCCGCCCCCGAAGCCCATGATCGCCATACCCGTGGCCATGCCGCGCCTGTCCGGGAACCACTTAATCAGGGTCGATACCGGAGAGATGTAGCCCAACCCCAGTCCGATACCGCCAATTACCCCCGAACCTAGCCACAACAGCCAGATCTGGTGGGTATAGATACCCAATGCGGAAATCAGCAGACCACCACACCAGCACAGTGCGGAAACCACACCTGCCTTGCGTGGACCGGCATGCTCAAGCCAGCCACCCCACAGAGCAGCCGAGCAACCGAGGAAGACGAAGAACAGGGTGTAGATCCAGCCCAGCATGGAAATCTGCCAGTCGCAATTGCTGGCAAATATCTGCTCGAAGAAGCCTATATCCGCCGCACAGGCGAGTGGTGCATCAATGCCGATCGCTTTCGACAACGGCAGCCAGAAGACCGAAAAGCCATAGGCCATACCAATACACAAATGAATGGCCAGGGCGGCCGGTGGAACGATCCAGCGGTTGAAGCCGGGCTTCGCGATGATGCGCTCCTTGGAGAGGAACGCAGGCATCGCCGAGGCGCCGTCAAGGACGAGGGCGTCAGTCATAGAATTTTCTCTTATGTTTTCCAGGCAAGGCAGTACCTTGAAGCGCGCGCAGAATAGCGCGCACGTCGACGAGAGTAGCACTGCAATTTTTCACCCCAGCCCCACAAACCACTACCCATTAGTCGAATAGACCAATCCAAACAACACCGGTGCGCGGCCTTGATCTAGCAGTTACCTGTCTCTCGCACACAGAAGCTGCACCTAGGCAAAACCTTGCATGCCAGCCGCTTCAAGACTTACGCAAGCGACGTACGCATCGCTGGCAGAAGAACCGTAAACGGCCAGAAACAAGCAACCAAGACGCCAGCCTGCAACAGCAGCCGGCTGTAACGGAATCGCTCAAAAACCATGGAATAAGGGGAACCGACTGCCGGCTTCATTATCCAAACGGCCAACGCCCACAACCGGCAGAGCCAAACCACTCGGCTACGAGCCTCCAGGTTTACCGCCAACCTGGCCACTGCTGGGAGCGTTGCGCGGCCGCCGTAAAAGCTGCTTGCAAAATCACAACGTAAACGGGACTGTCGGCGGTCCATGTAAAAGCGCTGGCGCTATACTCGCTGGCTTGAATTGCTGCTCTTCACCATTCAGTTTCGAAACAAGGATTCGCACATGAAAGCGCTCGGCAAAATTCTCGGCCTATTTTTTCTCGGGCTATTGCTGATCATCGTGGCGCTGGGCTTTGCCCTCACCCACCTGTTCGATCCCAATGATTACAAAGACGAAATCCGCCAGATTGCGCGCGACAAGGCCAACCTGGAACTGACCCTCAAGGGCGATATCGGCTGGAGCCTGTTCCCCTGGCTCGGCCTGGAGCTGACCGACGCCACGCTTGCCAGCGCCAGCACCCCGGACAAACCCTTCGCCGACCTGCGCCTGCTCGGCCTGTCGGTGCGCGTGCTACCGCTGCTGCGCAAAGAAGTGCAGATGAGCGATATCCGCATCGACGGCCTCAACCTCAACCTGCAGCGTGACGAAAAAGGCCACAGCAACTGGGAAGATGTCGGCAAACCGGCCAACGCCGCGACCACAACAGCCGACACCCAACCAACAACCGGCGACAGCACGCCGACGGCAAGCGCTACAACGGAAGCAAAAGGCAGCAGCCAGCCGCTGAAACTGGACATCGACAGCCTGATCGTCAACAGCGCGCGCATCGACTACCACGACGCGCAGAAAGGCCAGCAATTCAGCGCTGAAAGTATCCAACTGACCACCGGAGCGATACGCGAAGGCGCCGGTATCCCGATCAAACTCAGCGCGTTCTTCGGCCTCAACAAACCAGTGCTACGCGCCCGCAGTGAGCTGCAGGGCGAGTTACGCTTCGACCGCGCGCTCAAGCGCTATCAACTGGAAGACGCCAAACTCTCCGGCGAAGTGTCCGGTGAACCCTTCGACGGCCAGACCCTGAGCTATTCAGCCCAAGGCCAGTTGCTGGTCGACCTGGCAGCCCAGGTCGCCGAGTGGAACGGCCTGAAGTTCTCCGGCAACCAGCTACGTGCCCTTGGCGAGCTGAAGGTGCGCGACCTCGACAAGCAGCCCAAGCTCAGCGGCGGCCTGTCCATTGCACCGCTCAACCTGCGTGAGTTCCTCAGCACCATCGGCCAGAAACTGCCGCCGATGACCGATGAGAAAACCCTCAGCCAGTTCGAACTGGTCAGCCGCCTTAGCGGCACCGACAACAGCCTGACCTTCGAAGACCTCAAACTGACTCTGGATGACAGCCACTTCAGCGGCCAACTGGCAATTTCCGACTTCTCCAAGCAAGCCCTGCGCGTGCAGCTCAAAGGCGACCAGCTGAACCTCGACCGCTACCTGCCGGCGCCACCCAAAGACGCTAAGGACTCCGGCGCTGCACGCAAGGCCGAGGTCAAGGCCAGCGTCGCCAGTGCCGGGCAGAGCGGCAGCACACCGCTGCCCGATGCACCGACCCAGCACGCTTGGAGCAGCAGCGAAGTGCTGCCGATCGAACTGCTGCGCAAGCTCGACGTACAGTTCAGCCTTGGCCTGGATCAGCTCACCGCCCAGCAGCAGGTCATCAGCAACTTCAGCGCCAAGGCGCAGAGTAAAGGTGGCCTGCTGACCCTGCAGGATGTGCGCGGCACTATCGGCAACGGCAGTTTCGACGCTAAGGCCAGTATCGACGTGCGCCCGGCTATCCCACTGCTCAGCGTGCAAAAGAATCTCAGCAACATTCAAGTAGAGCCCTTCCTGAAAAAGCCCGACCAGCCTTCGCCGGTCAAAGGCCTGCTGGATTTCAAAGCCAACCTGACCACCAGCGGCAACAGCCAGCGTGCCTGGATTGATGGGCTAACTGGAGATGCCAGCTTCCTGCTCAACGACGGGATGCTGGTCGACGCCAACCTGGAACAGCAACTGTGCCGCGGCATCGCCACGCTCAACCGCAAAGCCCTGAGCAGTGACCCGCGCGGCAAGGACACCCCCTTCGAAACCCTGCAAGGCAGCCTGAGCCTACGCAACGGCGTCGCCCACAACCCCGACCTCAAGGCCGTTATTCCGGGCCTGGCAGTTAGCGGCAATGGTGACCTGGACCTGCGCATCCTCGGCCTCGACTACCGCGTCGGTATCACCATTACCGGTGACCAGCGCGAAATGCCCGACCCAGCTTGCCAGGTCAACGAGCGCTATGTCGGCATCGAATGGCCAGTACGCTGCCGCGGCCCGCTGGAAATGGGCGGTAAAGCCTGCCGCCTGGATCAGGATGGCCTGGGCAAGGTCGCCGCGAAACTGGCCGGCAACAAGCTCAGCGAGAAGATCGAAGAAAAACTCGGTGACAAGGTCAGTCCCGAGCTGAAAGACGCACTCAAAGGCCTGTTCAACCGATGAGCCCCGAGCAATTTTCCGCCGCGGTACTGAACTGGTACGACAGCCACGGACGCAAGGACCTACCCTGGCAACAGGGCATCACGCCATACCGCGTATGGGTCTCGGAAATCATGCTGCAGCAGACCCAGGTCAGCACCGTGCTCGGCTACTTCGATCGCTTCATGACCGAACTACCGACGGTTAATGACCTGGCCGCCGCACCGGAAGACGAAGTGCTGCACCTGTGGACGGGCCTCGGCTACTACACCCGCGCACGCAACCTGCAAAAGACCGCACAGATCGTCATGCGTGAACATGCCGGCGAATTCCCCCGCGATGTCGACCAGCTTACCGAACTTCCCGGCATCGGCCGCTCCACCGCCGGCGCCATCGCCAGCCTCAGCATGGGCCTGCGTGCACCGATACTCGACGGCAACGTCAAACGCGTACTGGCGCGCTATGTCGCCCAAGAAGGCTATCCGGGCGAACCGAAAGTGGCGAAGCAGCTATGGGATGTGGCCGAGCGCTTTACCCCGCAAGCCCGAGTCAACCACTACACCCAGGCGATGATGGATCTGGGCGCCACGCTCTGTACCCGCAGCAAACCCAGCTGCCTGCTCTGCCCACTGAAAAGCGGCTGCCAGGCACACCTGCTCGGCCTAGAGATTCGCTACCCAATCCCAAAACCACGCAAGGCACTGCCACAGAAGCGCACGCTGATGCCGATCTTCGCCAACCGCCACGGCGAAGTGCTGCTCTATCGCCGCCCGTCCAGCGGCCTCTGGGGCGGCCTGTGGAGCCTGCCGGAGCTGGACGAAGCAACGGCCATCGCCTCGCTCGCCAGCCGCCACACTCTGCAGCTCGGCGCACAACGCGAGCTGAGCGGCCTGACTCACACCTTCAGCCACTTTCAGCTGGCCATCGAACCCTGGCTGATCCAGGTCGACGCCGCGCCAACCGCCGTGGCCGAGGCTGACTGGCTCTGGTATAACCTCGCCACCCCGCCGCGCCTGGGCCTTGCTGCCCCGGTGAAGAAGTTGCTGAAGCGCGCGGCCGATGCACTCGCAGCAAATACTGGAGAAACGCCATGACCCGCACCGTACAGTGCCGCAAACACAAGCAGGAACTCCCCGGCCTGGACCGCCCGCCGTATCCGGGCGCCAAAGGTGAGGACATCTTCAATAACGTCTCCAAACAAGCCTGGGACGAATGGCAGAAGCACCAGACCCTGCTGATCAACGAACGTCGCCTGAACATGATGAACGCCGAAGACCGCAAGTTCCTCCAGGCTGAAATGGACAAGTTCCTCTCCGGTGAGGAATACGCCCAGGCTGAAGGTTACGTACCGCCCAGCGAGTAACAGCCTCAGTTACCTGCAGGGGCAAACCACCCCTGCAGGTCACAATACCCCCGCAAAACCGCCTTCCGCAGCTAACCGCCCGTATTAATTAAATATTTTTCAAACTCACGCTTGACACCCACCCCTCAAATCCGTCTAATAGCGCCCCGTTAGCCCGGGTAGCTCAGTCGGTAGAGCAGGGGATTGAAAATCCCCGTGTCGGCGGTTCGATTCCGTCCCCGGGCACCAAATACAGAGAAACCCCAAGAGAATTAAACCTCCTTGGGGTTTTTTCTTGCCTGCGATTTACCGCTCAACAACTTAAAAACCCGCTGAAATTGTGCACGCGCGACAGCCAACTGCAGCCAAGCGACAGCGTGACTGGGTGAGCGCCCCCAGGCCGGTAAACGGCTTGGCGGTCAGCGAAACGCTATGCTAGCTTGACGCCTCGCCAGGAAGGCCACGCAACGCCTGAGCGCAACCGAAGAATAAGAGGACACTCCATGGCCGAGGCCACGCCCGCGCTGGAAATACGCGACCTGCATAAACGCTACGGCGACCTTGAGGTGCTCAAGGGCATCTCCCTCACCGCTCGCGACGGCGATGTGATTTCCATCCTCGGCTCTTCCGGCTCCGGCAAGTCGACCTTTCTGCGCTGTATCAATCTGCTGGAAAACCCGCACAAGGGGCAGATCATCCTTGCGGGCGAAGAACTCAAGCTCAAAGCTGCAAAAAATGGCGACCTGGTCGCCGCCGACAGCCGCCAGATTAATCGCCTGCGCAGCGAGATCGGCTTTGTCTTCCAGAATTTCAATCTGTGGCCGCACATGAGCGTGCTCGATAACATTATCGAGGCACCACGCCGCGTATTGGGGCAGAGCAAAGCTGAGGCCACTGAGGTGGCCGAAGCGCTGCTGGCCAAGGTCGGTATCGCCGACAAGCGCCACGTTTACCCGAATCAGCTTTCTGGCGGCCAGCAGCAGCGCGCGGCAATTGCCCGCACCCTGGCCATGCAGCCGAAAGTCATCCTGTTCGATGAGCCCACTTCGGCTCTCGACCCGGAGATGGTACAAGAAGTGCTTAATGTGATCCGCGCACTCGCCGAGGAAGGCCGCACCATGTTGCTGGTTACCCATGAGATGGGTTTTGCCCGTCAGGTGTCCAGCGAGGTGGTGTTTCTGCATCAGGGCCTGGTTGAAGAACAGGGCTCCCCGGAGCAGGTATTCGACAACCCGAACTCGGCGCGCTGCAAACAATTCATGTCCAGTAATCACTGAAAACACGGAGCAACTACGCATGCAGAACTATAAGAAGATCTTGCTGGCCGCGGCCGCCACACTGGCATTCGGCACCAGTGCCGTAGCAGCGGACAAGCTGAAACTGGGTACCGAAGGCGCTTACCCGCCCTTCAACCTGATTGACGCCAGCGGCCAGGTTGGCGGTTTTGACGTGGAAATCGGCCAAGCCCTGTGCGCCAAGATGAAGGCTGAGTGCGAAGTGGTCACCTCCGATTGGGACGGCATCATCCCAGCCCTGAACGCGAAGAAGTTCGACTTCCTGATCGCCTCCATGTCGATCACCGAAGAGCGCAAGGCCGCAGTGGATTTCAGCGAGCCCTACTACACCAACAAGCTGCAGTTCATCGCGCCAAAAAGCGGCGACTTCAAGACTGATAAAGCCAGCCTGAAGGGCAAAGTGATCGGCGCCCAGCGCGCCACCATCGCCGGCACCTGGCTGGAAGACAACCTGGACGGCGTAGTTGATATCAAGCTGTACGACACCCAGGAAAACGCCTACCTCGATCTGTCCTCGGGTCGCCTTGATGGCGTACTGGCTGACACCTTCGTGAACTGGGAATGGCTGAAGAGCGACGCTGGCAAAAGCTTCGAATTCAAAGGCGACCCAGTATTCGACAACGACAAGATCGGCATTGCCGTACGCAAGGGCGACGCTCTGCGCGAGAAGCTGAACGCCGCACTGGCCGAGATCGTGGCTGACGGCACCTACAAGAAGATCAACGACAAGTACTTCCCCTTCAGCATCTACTAAGCTGCCGGCACTGCGTCGCCCGCCTGGGCGGCGCAGGCTTCTGAGCCCCTATGAATTTCGACCTCTACGGATTCGGCCCGGCCCTGGCTGCTGGCACCCTGATGACTATCAAGCTGGCGCTCAGTGCGCTGTGCCTGGGTCTGGTGCTTGGCTTGCTCGGCGCTCTCGCCAAGACTTCCCCGTACAAGCCGCTGCAATGGCTTGGCGGTACGTATTCGACCATCGTGCGCGGCATTCCCGAGCTGCTCTGGGTATTGCTGATCTATTTCGGCACCGTGCAACTGATGCGCAACCTGGCAGACCTGCTCGGCATCGAAAGCCTTGAGCTGAACGCCTTCGCCGCCGGCACCATCGCCCTCGGCATCTGCTTCGGCGCGTACGCCACCGAGGTGTTTCGCGGCGCGATCCTGGCCATCCCCAAGGGTCACCGCGAAGCCGGCCAGGCTTTGGGCATGTCCAAGCCACGGATCTTCTGGCGGCTGATCCTGCCGCAAATGTGGCGCATCGCCCTGCCCGGCCTGGGCAACCTGTTTATGATCCTGATGAAGGACACCGCGCTAGTCTCGGTGATCGGCCTGGAAGAAATCATGCGTCGCTCGCAAATCGCCGTGACCGCCAGCAAAGAGCCCTTTACCTTTTATATGGTGGCGGCCTTTATCTACCTGGGCCTGACCGTCCTGGCGATGATTGGCATGCACTTCCTGGAAAAACGCTCCAGCCGTGGCTTTGTCAGGAGCGCGTCATGAGAAAGACCTCTGAAATAGCCGCCTGGTCGATTGCCCTTGCGCTTATTGCCTACGCTCTCTGGGGAGGCCTAACCGCCCTCAACTGGGACGTGATCATCAAATGGCTGCCGCGCCTGTCTGAAGGCGCCATGCTGACTCTGGAACTGGTGGCCATCGCGGTTCTCGCCGGACTGATTCTCGCCCTGCCCATGGGCATCGCCCGTGCCTCGCGGCATTGGTATGTGCGTGCCCTGCCCTACGGCTACATCTTCTTTTTCCGTGGTACACCGCTGCTGGTGCAGCTGTTCCTGGTCTATTACGGCCTGGCACAGTTCGATGCAGTGCGCGAAGGCCCGCTCTGGCCATACCTGCGCTCCCCGTACTGGTGCGCGGTGCTGACCATGACCATGCACACCGCCGCCTATATCGCCGAGATTTTACGTGGCGCCATTCAAGCCGTGCCACCGGGCGAGATCGAAGCCGCGCGCGCACTGGGCATGTCGCGGGCCAAGACCATGTTCTATATCGTCCTGCCTCGGGCGGCGCGTATCGGTCTACCGGCCTACAGCAACGAAGTGATCCTGATGCTCAAGGCCAGCGCCCTGGCCAGCACTGTGACCTTGCTGGAACTGACGGGTATGGCCCGCACCATCATCGCCCGCACCTACCTGCCAGTGGAGATCTTCTTCGCTGCCGGGATGTTCTACCTGCTAATCGCCTTCCTGCTGGTGCGCGGCTTCAAGCTGCTAGAACGCTGGCTGCGCGTCGACGCCTGCCAGGGCCGCTGATTGCCTGAGGGCTCGCGCCCTCAGGTACAATCCATCATGCCGACCACCACTCCCGCCCCGATTCTGCAAGACGCTGCCCTGTTGCAGCGCTTTCAGGCACTCGACAGTTTTCTCATTGAGCACCAGGCGCTGTGGCGGCCCAGGCCCTTTGTGCATTACCCGGCATTGCCCTGGGAAGCCAACTACCCACAGCTGGCAGCCTGGCTCAGAGCACAAAGTCTGGAGCATGCAGAGGCAGCGCATAACCAGCCACATCTGCTGCAGGCGCCAGCACCCTTCCCGCAACTGGCCGCTCAGGCTCATGACCTAAGCCAGATTGGCGAACTGCCGCAGTCACCCGCGACGGTATTGCCAGCGCGCTTTAGCAGCGATGTGCCGGGGCGCAAGTGGCAGCAGATCGACGCCTTCGCCCGCAGCCTGAGTTTTAGCCGTACACCGCAACACTGGCTGGACTGGTGCGCCGGCAAAGGCCACCTCGGCCGCATGCTCGCGCATGGCGGCGGCAGCCTGACTTGCCTGGAGTACGACCCGCAGCTGGTCAGCAGCGGCCAGCAACTCAGCCATAAACTCGGCATCACCGCACAGCATATCGAGCAGGATGTGCTGGCTGCCGACGCCGCGAAGCAACTGCAGGCGCAGCACACCCCCGTCGCGCTGCATGCCTGCGGCGAGCTGCACACACGCCTGCTACAACTGACCAGCCAGACCGGCTGCCAGCAACTGGCCGTCGCGCCCTGCTGCTACAACCGCATCCGCACAACGCACTATCAGCCACTCTCGGCAAGCGCCAAGGCCTCAACACTGCAGCTCTCCATCGACGATCTTGGTCTACCCCTGAGTGAAACCGTCACCGCTGGCGCACGGGTTCGCCGCCAGCGCGATCAATCCATGGCCAAACGCCTGGCCTTCGACCTGCTGCAACGCCAGTTGCGCGGCATTGATGAGTACCTGCCAACCCCATCCCTACCCGCGACCTGGCTGGACAAGCCCTTTGCCGATTACTGCAAAGACCTCGCCGTACTCAAACAACTGCCCGCGCCAGGCGCAGAGGATTGGCCACAGCTGGAGCAACAGGGCTGGCAGCGCCTGAGCGAGGTGCGCAACCTGGAACTGCTGCGCGGCCTGTTCCGCCGCCCGCTGGAACTTTGGCTGCTACTGGACCGCGGCCTCTACCTGCAAGAGCATGGCTACAACGTGCGCCTGGGCACCTTCTGCAGCCACCAACAAAGCCCGCGAAACCTGCTGCTGCTGGCCGAACGTCAGTGAAAGTTGCCCACAGCATCTGTGGATAACTCTGTTGACAGAATCTGAGCAAACCACGCAAACGCCCGCCGCTGCTATATACCTCTAACCTGTACATTTTTTAATCTTAGAATATATCTCTTAAAAACAGACACTTAGCCAATACCGCGAACCAGCGCACAAAGTCTGCGCACGCTCGTGCCAGGTGCCCTGCATATGTGCATAACGATTTTGCTGCTGATAACAATGCCTGCACAGAACTACGCTCAGACGGCTTTACTCCGTCAAATGAATGGATATAATGGCGACCCTGAAATGCCGGTATAGCTCAGCTGGTAGAGCAACTGACTTGTAATCAGTAGGTCCCGGGTTCGATTCCTGGTGCCGGCACCATATAAAACAAAGGCTTGCAGCAATGCAGGCCTTTTTTTTACCCGCTGCACGTAACAAGCCGCGTAACAAGCAGACTTCACACGCGCCTGCGCACACGCCTAGACGGCCTGGATAAATCTCAGGTACTGGGGGTGGTCTGCAAAAAGAGTAATTTTTGTAATCTGCCTGTGGGTAACGACGCAAACCATTGAGCTTGCTGGCTTTTCCATCGATCAGCAGAGGTAACCTTTAAGTAACATGAAGGTAATCAAATTACTTTTCTGAAAGGTGATATTGGGACTTATAAAAATCCTTATAAATCATGCACTTAAAGAAAAATTACTTTTTTAGTTACCTCAACATTACCCCTCTTTGTAATCTCCAAAGCCCCGAATAACGTGGCCTCCAGCCTTAGTCGCTGGCCAGATTGCGGAAATTACTCTTTCTGAAAATAGGCCCCTATCCCTGAATCGGGAGGGGGGCAGCCGTTGCCGTCGTAAACCGTCCTGCGTGCAGGGTTTCGCAGGCTTTTTCAGGCACTTGATACCTACCCCAGGCATAGCTGCTGCGCTTGCTGGAGAGCCGCGCAGGGGTGAAGAAAAAGCACCACATTTAGCCCGCAGGCGTGGCGGGGGGACGAGTCCGCGCGCCGGGTGCTGAGCGAGCCCAAATAGGTGGCCGTATCAGTGAACTGGAAGGTATCGTTCTGTGACGCGGCATGAGGCCGCCTCAAGGAGATGAGAGATGCGTCGAGACCCTGAGTTGATCCGACAGCTAATGCTTAGGCTGGAGGCGCTGGATAAGCCGGCAACCGCCATAGCTACGGTTGGCTATCGAGAGAACCTTTCCATCGATGGCTACAGTGCCGACCAGGTTTACTACCATGTCGACCAGATACTTATGAGCAGGTGGGTGGATATGGCTGGAGGCCGAGGGATGAACCCTAGTGGGCATTTCTCTTTCCGGGCCTTGACCCCTGCCGGGCATGACTTTGTCGACTCGGTACGAGACGACGCGATTTGGCAGTTGACCAAGCAAGGCGCTAGTGCAGCTGGCGGGTTCACAATGGATATGCTCGCGGCCCTAGGTAAGGGCTTTCTCCGCAAGCAGGTTGAAAAGCTCACCGACATCCAGCTCGGATAAAAAACGCCGCCTCGCGGGCGGCTTCTCGGTCGGGAGGACTATCCGTTGATAGTAGATCAGCTCATTGGCCTACTCACCGCCCTGGCCGCCAACCATTAAAAAGGGACATCAGGCGCGGGCTAGATAGTTAATATCCGCCGATCATAGGAAACAGGAGAGTAGAAATGGGATGGGGTGATGCGGCGGCAATTTATGCGGGGATTGTGGCAACGGCGGCACTGGCTTTAGAAGTGCGGCGCTGGTTTGAATCGGGTCCTAAGCTGCGGTTGAGTGTGATGCAACATGCGCGATTGACGCACGACTCCTCGAATAGTTCGTACATAGCGTTGACAGCAATCAATGTCGGCGAGGTTCCGACCACAATCACTCATCTGACCCTGCAACAGTTCCCTAGCCTATGGTCGTACCTCCGCGCTAAACCGAGCTGGACCGCACTAGTTCCAAAGCCCAACTTGGATGGCATGCCCCCCGTAATTCCAAAACTCATCAATCCGGGCGAGCAATGGACTGGGTTAGCTAACAGGACCGAAGACCTAATAGAAATGAGCAAAAAGGCCAGGCTCTACATAGGCGTAGTCCATAGCTTCTGCTCGAAGCCAGTTCTGATCAAACTTGACTTCAAACCCGATCCGCTCGAGAACGCAGAAGAGCGCACCTGATGCCTCAGGCATAACACCGGGCTATTCAGTGCGCTCGAATGGCAGGGGGTTTCACCCCTGCGCCGGTATCTCATACGGCTTGAAGCGCACCACCTCCTCCCCAAGCCAGTCATTCAGCTGCAGCAGCCGGGCCTGCACTGGCTCCAGCTCGTTCAGCGCCCACACCTGGGCCGCATCGCGCACCGATCCAAAGCCCCCTGAGTTTTGAGGCACCACCCCCATGAGCTGGGGCGGGATGCGCAGCATTGCCAGTTGGTCGTCGCGGCTGATGTTCTTGATCGCACCGAAGTCGTCCTTAGCGGCAATCTCGCTGATAGGGATCAGCTGGATGCCATCCTTCTTGCCGTTGGGCGCATACATGAACAGGTTCCGAAAGTTGCCCGGCCCCTTGCTGTTCTTCATCGCAGTGCGCAGGTCGTTGACGTAGTCCTCGTTAAAGGCCGGGTCGGTCATGTACAGGATGAACCCCGCATGCGAGCCGTTCTGGTAGTACTTCCGCCGGAACAGCGTGGCGCTCTCGTTGAGTAGCGCGCTTTGCAGCGCCGGCAGCCACTCCGGCAGGCCGTAGATCTCCTGGTTGATATCGGCCTCGCGCAGGTGGCAGATGCTGCCGCGTGCGAATTCGTGCTCGTCCTTCCACCCGCGCACCTGGTAGTAGGTGTCCAGGTCGACACCCCGGCGCATGTACTTGGCCAGGCACGGGGTCAGCCCCAGCGCCTGGCGCAGCATGTTGTCCTTCTTCTCCAGGTACAGGTTGCCGCACCACCCCCAGTCCATGACGATCTGCTCGAAGGCCTGACGGCTCAGCAGTCGGTGCGGGATAAAGGTGCGCGCCAGGGCGTTCCGCTTGAAGGTCAGGCCAGAGTCCAAATAGACGCTTGCCTTTGACGCACGCGCCATGCCGTCCATGGATACCGGCGGCTCGTACCAGCGGCCGTTCTGCCAGCACTCCAGGTAGTCGAGGATCTGCCGACCATCGAGCACCGGTGCTGGCTCGCCGAAGGTGAACGCCATCGGCTGGGCGCTGCCCTCCTTGACCAGCACCTCACCCTCAACCACCCGTGCCTGCTCAACATTCGCCACCTGTTGCTGGCGACGACGGCTCCGATTCTTGCTCATGTGGAAATCTCCATGATGCTGGTGTTGGCCGCTGTTTGGCCCTCCAGCGGCTCGTTGTGCAATGCGTGAAAGAGCGCCCACGCCAGGTCAGCGTGGCCGGTGGCCTCGTTGCGGCCGGCTGTGTAGGTAAACTGGCGCCCGCTTGGGGTTATGGTCTTGCGAATGGCCATGAGCGACTGCGCTACATCCGTCCAGCCGGCATCGAACTCAAGACGCCCCTTGCTGATCACGTCATAGGCCTTCATCACCAGGCGGGTCTTTACCTCCGGGCTATAGGAGAAGGCGTACAGCCCCGGGAAGAACGGCTTAACCAACTGCGCCACAGCACCGCCCAAGCCAGTGGTGTCGATGCCCACATAGGTCACCCAGTACCGTTTAGTGATCTGCCGGATCGTCTCGGCTTGGGCCGTGTAGTCCATGCCACGGAACTGGTGTCGCTCCAGGATGCGGAACTTGCCCCCCGGCACCATCGGCGGCGCCACCACAATCAGGCCAGCAGAGTCGCCGGTGTCTGCGGGGTCGTAGCCCACCCACACCTGGCGGTCAGCGAATGGGCGCTGGGCGAATGGCTTGTAGTCCGTCCAAAGCGTCCAACTGTCGACCATGCAAGGCTGCAGCATCGTCAGCGGGAAAATGCTCGCCCCGTCGTCCACAAACTCGCACATCAGCAAATTCTGGAAAGCCGCCGCGTCATACTCCTGCCGCAGCTCGTCGATATTGAACAGATCGCAGCCCCGCGCCTCGGCGTCGAGAATGTTCACGATCTGGCGCCAGATGTTGTCCTCGCAGGGGCGGCCCATCTGCAGCGCCGCATGGCTCACATCCAGCTTGAGGTGCTGCGCGCTCGGCTTGCCCTTGTTAAACCGCTCACCCGTCCAGAATGTGAACGCCTCATGCGCCATCGAGCTGGGTGTCGAGAAGTAGGTCCGGCGGTAGCGCTTCTGCATCGCCATACCGGACGCGACCTTGTTCAACTCGTTGAACTTGTAGGTCCAGAAGAATTCGTCGAAGTAGAAGTTGCCGTGGTAGCCCTGAGCTGTACGCGCGTTGGTACCCAGGAAGTGCAGCTCGGCACCGTTCGGCAGAATGATCGGGTCACCCGTAAGGTCAACGTCGATCACTTCCCGGGCAAAGGCCTGGATATAGGCCTTGAAGATATGCGCCTGCGCCTTGCTGGCAGACAGGAAAATCTGGTTGCGCCCTGTGGTCAGCGCATCAATCAGCGCCTCGCGGGCGAAGTAGTAGGTAGCACCGATCTGCCGGCTTTTGAGGATGGCGCGGGTGCGTTGCTCGCCCGCGCGGTACCAGTCCTTCTGGTAGTCGAAGCATCCATCGAGAAACGCCTCGATCAGCTTCTCGGTGTGCTCCTCTGTGATCTCGTTGCGCTTCGGTTTACGCTTCGGCTCAGCGTTACGGTTTAACAACTCCGGGTTGAGTTCCGCCTCGGTGCCGCCGGCCTGGAACCGCGCAATGCGCGCCTGGCGCTCCAGTTGGCGGCCCAGCAGATCGATCTCTTTGAAGTCCGTGCCCGACTTCGGATCTTTCAGCAGCAACTGCACCAACCGCGCCTCGGTCGCCGCCTGGATACGCTCAAGCGGTGTGGCACGGTCCCAATCGTCGCGCCCTTTCCAGCTGTGCAGGGTCTTTTCCTTCTCCCCCGTCAGCTCGGCGATTTCGCACACGCGAAAGCCCTGCCAGTACAGATGCTTGGCATGACGGCGGGTATCGGTGGGCAGTTCGACGATAGAATTCATGGCGCCGATGCTGCCGCTCGCGCGCGTGTATCCCTACCTCCGCACCCTGTAGCGTCGCCCGCTACCAGTCCAGCGCGTTGCCGCGCCCCTCCCCACTGTCGACCATGCCCTCAACGCAAAGGCACATGCCGCCATAGCATCGAGGACAGCCAGAATGCCCACCCCAGCCACCAAGAAATTCCGTTCCAAGCAGTTCCGTATTGCCCTGGAGGGCGCTACCACTGACGGCCGCACCATCGAGCGCCAGTGGATCGCGGACATGGCCGCCAACTACGACCGGAACCTCTACGGTGCCCGCGTCAACTGCGAGCACATCAAGAGCGTGCTGCCGGATTCCCCGTTTGGCTCCTACGGTGACGTCATCGCCCTCGCTGCCGAGGAAGTAGAGATCGGCGGCAAGAAGAAACTCGCCCTGCTCGCCCAGATCGAGCCGAACGAAGCCGGCATTGCCCTCAACAAGAAGGGCCAAAAAATCTACACCTCCGCCGAGGTATCGCCGAAGTTCGCCGACACCGGCAAGGCCTACCTGGTCGGCCTCGCCCTCACCGACAACCCAGCCAGCCTGGGTACCGAAGCGCTGCAATTCAGCACTCAGCACGGCACCCTGGTCGGCCGCAAGCAAGACAAAGACAACCTCTTCACCGCCGCCGAAGAAATCGCCATTGAATTCGAGGAAGTCGTCGACACCCCCAGCATGTTTGCTGGCCTGCGCGACAAGGTTTCCGCCCTCCTCAAAACGAGCAAGGACAAGGAAGGCACGGACGCCGCTAACTTCGCCGAGCTGGGCACCTTGATTGAGCAGCTCGCCACCCACGGCCAGGAGCAGGCTGACGCCTTCACTGCCGAGAAAACGGCACGCGAGAAGCTCCAGGCCGCCCACGAAAAGCTGTCCGCCGAATTCACCGCCTTGGTTGAAAAGCTGAGCGGCACCCCGGCGCCGATCAAACCCCAACAGCACAGTCAGCGCCCGCCGATCACCGGCAATGACGGCCGCGCCGTTACCGACTGCTGATTACCACGGACCAGCCCCGCCAAGGATTACCGGAGAACACCATGCGCAACGATACTCGCCAGTTTTTTGAAGCCTACGCCACCCAGATCGCCCAGCTCAGTGGCGTGGCCGACGCCACCAAGACTTTCACCGTCGACCCGGCGGTCCAGCAGAAGCTGGAAACCCGCATGCAGGAGTCCAGTGAGTTCCTGGGCAGCATCGGCATGATTCCCGTCGATCAGCTGATCGGCGACAAGGTTGGAGTAGGCGTCAGCAGCACCATTGCCAGCCGCACCGACACCAGCGGCGCCGGTGTTCGTACCCCGCGTGACGTCGCCGCCCTGGACGACAAAGGGTATGCGTGCAAGCAGACCGACTTCGATACCGCCATCCGCTATGCCCTGCTCGACGCCTGGGCGCACATGCCGGACTTCCAGACCCGCCTGCGCGACGCCATCCTCAAGCGCCAGGCACTCGACCGCATCATGATCGGCTTCAACGGTACCAGCGCCGCCGCAACCACCAACCGTGCCACCAACCCACTGCTCCAGGACGTCAACATCGGCTGGCTGCAGCAGTACCGCAACAATGCCCCTCAACGTGTGCTGAAGGACGGCAAAACCGCCGGCAAGATCGTCATCGGCACGGGTGCCAGTGCCGACTACAACAACCTCGACGCCGTAGTGTTCGACGCCGTGGCCAACATGATCGATCCATGGCACCGCAAGGACACCAGCATCGTCGTAATCCTTGGCGGCAACCTGATCCACGACAAGTACTTCCCGCTGGTCAACCGCGAGCAGGCCCCGTCCGAGAAGCTGGCCACCGACATGATCCTGTCGCAGAAGCGCATGGGCGGTAAGCAGCCGATTGAGGTACCACACGTACCGGACGGCGCCATGCTCATCACCAGCCTGGAAAACCTCTCCCTCTACTGGCAGAAGGGCGGCCGCCGCCGCTACCTGCAGGAGAACCCCGGCAAGAACCGCATCGAGAACTTCGAGTCCAGCAACGACGCCTACGTCGTCGAGGACTACGGCTTCGGTTGCCTGGTTGAAAACATCGAGCTGGAGGCCTAACAGCCATGGCCATGAGCCCCGCCAAAGCCCACTTCCAGCGCGCCACCGCCGCGCTGGAAGCGGCAGCCACCGCCCCGGACGCCCTCATGGAGGGCCTTACCGGTTACGAAGTGCAGCTCGCCAAGCTCCAACAGGATGAGCAGCGCCTCAAGCAGGTCCAGTCCACCGAAGGCAAGGCGACGCTCAAGATCGCGCTGCTGCCGGAGTACGTCCCCTATGTCGAGGGCGTGATCGCCTCCGGCCAGGGCGCCCAGGACGACGTTATCGTCACCGTCATGCTCTGGCGTTTCGACGCCGGCGACTACGTGGGTGGCCTGGAGGTCGCGGATTACGTGCTCAAGCATGGCTTGAAGATGACCGACCGCTTCAAGCGCACCGCCGGCTGCGTAGTCGCGGAGGAAGTTGCCGAGGTGGCACTCAACGCTATGAAAGCGGGCACCTCGTTTGACATGGCCATTCTCACCCGCACCAACGAGTTGACCGCCGCCCAGGACATGCCCGACCAAGTCCGCGCCAAGCTGTACCTCGCCATGGGTCGATTGACCGCCGCGCAGGTGAATGAAGAAACACCAGCCGAAGCCGACAAGGCGAATCTCGAAGCGGCAAAGCAGTACTTCAGCCGCGCCATCGAGCTGCACGACAAGTGCGGCGCCAAAAAAGACCAGGAGCGCGTTGATCGCCTCCTCAAGAGACACGCTGGCCTAGCCAGCTAACCGAGCGGTCCCCCGCAACCCCGGCGGCTCGGGGCGGATCAGCAGGGTGACTCCTTCCCATGCTGTGAAGCCCCGACCACCGCCGATCTATTCGAGCGACAGGCATGAGCGCATTTATCGCCGGTGGCGTAACAAACGAAGCCCACCCGATCAGCAACGCCGCCTTCTGGCCAGATATCGACGGCCAGAAGCTGCGCGCCGCCATGCGTATCGACAACAGCGTCACCGACGCCCGGCTAGAAGTGGCCGCCGTCAACGCCATGATCGAGGCCAACCGGGAGCTTGCCGGCTACCGAACAGCCCGCCAGGCCGAAGGCCACGCCACCCTGGCCGACGTACCCGCCGAACAGATCAAGAACGAAAGCCAGCTGCTGCACCTCTACCGCCGCGTCATCTACTGCAACGCCCTGGCCGAACTGGTGGAGCGCTACAGCAGCTTTGACGCCACCAACAGCGGCCAGCAAAAGGTCACCGAAGAAGAAACCAGCGCCGACCAACTGCGCCGCGACGGCCGCAAAGCCCTGCGCACCATCCTCGGCATCAGCCACGCCACTGTGGAGTCGCTCTGATGCCCACCGTGCTTGCCAACCAGGGTGACACCGTCGACGCCATCTGCTGGCGCTACTACGGCCGCACCGCTGGCGTGGTTGAGCAAGTGCTCGACAACAACCCCGGCCTGGCGGACTTCGGCCCAGTCATCCCCCACGGCACCCGCATCACCCTGCCGGATGCCGCCCCCCAAGCCGAACAACGCCAAGTGGTGAACCTATGGGACTGATCTACCTCGCCCTCTACAAAGGCAAAGGCACCCTGTTTAACCGCCTGATTCGCCTGTGGACGCGCTCCAAGTACAGCCATTGCGAGGTTGTCAGCGGCCGCGTCTGGCTGTCGGCATCGGCCATGGACAGTGGCGTGCGCGCCAAGATGATCGAGTTGAAGCCGGAACACTGGGACCTGATCCCAGTGCCTTGGGCTGATCAACGTCGCATCGCCCTGATCTTCCAGCAGCACCGTGGCAAGGGCTACGACTGGGCCGGCATCTTCTTCAGCCAACTGCTCGCCAGCGGCCTGCATAGCCGGCGCCGCATGTTCTGCAGCGAGTTCTGTGCCGCCGCGCTTGGCTTCGACAACCCACAGCGTTACTCCCCGGCCCAGTTGGGCGAAGTGGTGCACCGCATTAACCGCCTCCCATTCGTCCAGCTAGGCCACTCGATTAAAGAGGGCTAAGGAATGCCATACATGCCTGATCGTCCTGAAACCTGGGCTTGGCTGCTCGCCTGGCTGGAACAACACCACCCGCTGCTGTACGCGGCCATGCTTTCGTCCGTGCTCGCGGCTGCCCGCTTTATCTACAGCGGCGGCGGGATCAAGCGCGCCCTGGGTGAAGGCTTTATTTGCGGCCTGATCACCCTGGCAGCCAGCAACGGCCTATCCCTGTTCGGCATCCCCATCGAAGCCGCCCCATTTTTTGGCGGCATGATCGGCCTCATAGGGGCAGATGGTGTCCGCGCAGGCCTCAAACGCTTAGCCAATCGCAAGGTAGATGCCCTATGACCCAGCCACAAAGCCTGCGCCACGGCGCCAAAAGCCAAGGCGTTCTGCAGCTGCAGCGCGCCCTCAATGCCAACGGCGCCAAACTTTTCGCCGATGGCGACTTCGGCGACGAAACCGAGAAAGCCGTGCGCGCTTACCAGCTCAAGGTCGGCCTGGTAGCCGATGGCGTTGCCGGCGAGAAAACCCTCGCCGCCCTGGCCGGTATCGATTGCCGCGAGCTGCTCAGCAACGCCACCCTGGTGGCCGCTGCCAAGCGCCTGGACGTCGACCTGGCTACCGTTTACGCCGTAAACGAGGTGGAAAGCGCCGGCTCAGGCTTCCTGGTCAACGGCAAACCCAAAATTCTGTTTGAACGCCACGTCATGCACGCGCGCCTGTCCCTGGTACGCAACGAGGGCGATGATCCCGCCGCACTCAAGGCCCACGCCGACCAGCTCGCCACCGTGCACCCCAACCTGGTCAACGTGCGGCCCGGTGGCTATGCCGGCGGTACCGCCGAACACCAACGGCTGGCCAATGCCAAGCTGATCGACGGCATCTGCGCGCCCGAGTCCTGCAGCTGGGGCGCGTTCCAGATCATGGGCTACCACTGGGAGCGCCTCGGCTACGCCAGCCTGGATGACTTCACCACCCGCATGGCTGCCAGCGAGGCTGAACAATTCGAGGCCTTCGTGCGCTACATCGAGGCAGAACCCGCCCTGCATAAAGCACTCAAGGCCAAAAAGTGGGCCGAGTTCGCCAAGCGCTACAACGGCCCCGCCTACGCCCGCAACCTGTACGACGTGAAGCTGGAGCGCGCCTACGAGCGCCACGCTGGCTGCTGCTGTGGGCAAAAGGTGGCGGCATGATCCAGCCGGAGCAGATCCGAAAGCTGGAGCTGCGCGACGGTGATGTCATTTGCCTGCCAGCTGATACCGGATACGAATGCACCAAGCAGTTCAGTGATGCACTGCAGGAGCTGCACCCAGGTAAACGGGTGCTGATCGTCCTAGGCAACGTGCACGCCCTGGATGAACCCGCCATGAATGCCGCCGGCTGGTACCGCAAATGACCACCCTGCGCCAGATCGGCTACGGCATCGCCCTACTCGCGGCCCTTGGCCTGCTGTTCTGGGGCCAGTATCAGCAAGGCCAGGCCGTGGACGCCCGCGAAACCCTGGCCGCCGAGCGACAGCAACAGGCCGAGCAGCGCATCCAGCGCCAAGCCGACACCATCACCACCCTCAACGATGCCCTGGAGGCCGAGCGCACCGCGCAAGCCTCCCTGCGCAGCACGCAAACCCTGCTGCGCCAGGGCCTCACCCAACGTGAACAACAGATCAAGGAGCTGCAACGTGAAAACGCCGAACTTCTGCAATGGGCTGACCAGCCTCTGCCTGCTGCTGCTCGCCGGCTGCGTCAGCGCCCCGCCATCACCGGAGCCGCTGGTTATCGAGACTGGTTGTCCGGCAGTGGTGCCGTGCGTGCTGCCGGCGACCAGCCCAGGCAATAATGGCGAGCTGCTCACCGACACCGAACGCGCCGAACTGGCCTGGGCCGAATGCGCCGCCCAGGTCGACATGGTCTACAACCACCAACAGCCGCGAGCAGATCCATGAACAAACCAGACGCTCTGCGTAACCACCTGCTGGCCGCCGTCCCAGACCTGAAAAACAGCCCCGAAAGGCTCCTGGTCTTCATCGATGTCGGCACCGTTCGCAGCACTGCCGCGCCCGGCCTGTCGTTTGAATACGGCTACACCCTCAACATCATCCTCACCGACTTTGCCGGCCACCCTGACGCCGTGGTGATCCCCCTTCTGGCCTGGCTGCTGGTCAACCAACCCGAGCTGATCACCAACCTGGACAAGGGCAAGGACGCCATCAAGTTCGAGGCCGACATCCTCGACAACAGCAAAGTCGACCTCAGCTTCGAGCTACCCCTCACCGAGCGCGTGATCGTCAAGAAGCAACCAGACGGCAGCCTGCAAGTCAGCCACCCCAACGAGCCAGAACTGTTCGAGGAAACCATCACCCTTCAAGGCCTGCGCCTGGAAACCCCCAGCGGTGAACTGATCGCCCAATGGGGCGAGCCAACCCCATGACCGACAACCTGCGCGCCCTGGAGGAATGGGCCGGCGCCCTCCTGGCCAAACTGGAGCCAGGTGAGCGGCGCAGGCTCAATCAGCAAATCGGCCGCAGCCTGCGCCGCAGCCAGCAGCAGCGCATCGCCACCCAGCGCAACCCCGATGGCACACCCTTCGCCAAGCGCAAACCCCGGCAACTGCGCGACAAGGCAGGCCGCATCAAACGGCAAATGTTCGCCAAACTGCGCCAGGCCAAGCACCTCAAACTGCAAAGCACCCCCGACGCCATTGCCATCGGCTTTATGGGCCGCGTGGCCCGCATTGCCCGCGTCCACCAGTACGGCCTGCGTGACCGCCCAGGCAAAGGCACCCCCGACGTGCAATACGACCGCCGTGAGGTGCTCGGCTTCACCGATGCCGACATCGAGCTGATCCGCGACCAACTGCTCGAACACCTCACCCGCTAACCCCGCGCTGTAACGCCCGCCGCTACACCGCCCGCGCCGTGCGCCACTCGCGCGCGCGCGGCAGCATCAGTGGCATGGATATCGCCACCCTCGCCCGCCTGCTCGAAAACCTGATCCGCTTCGGCACCATCGAAGCGGTGCAGATGCAGCCGCCCCGCGTAAAGGTCAAAAGCGGCAACATCATCACCACCTGGCGGCCATGGCTGGCCCTGCGCGCGGGCGACGACCGCGACTGGGACCCGCCCACCCTGGGCGAGCAGTGCGTACTGTTCAGCCCATCCGGCAACCTCGCCCAGGGCATCGTGCTCACCGGCCTGTTTAGCGACTTGATCACCGCCAACGGCGACCGCGAAGGCCTGCACCGCCGCACCTACCGCGACGGCGCGGTGATCGAATACGACAGCATTGCCAAACACCTGCGCGCCACCCTGCCCGGTACCGCCGAACTCACCGCCCAGGGCAACGTCAGCATCACCACCCAGGCCGCGCTCAGTGCCATGGCAAAGGGCGACATCACAATTACCAGCGCCGCGAACATCACCATCGAAGCCGCCGGCAACGTCGCCATCAAGGGCGCCAAAGTGGAGTTGAACTGATGCCTGCCGTCACCCGCCAAGGCGACGCCTGCACCGGCCATGGCGCGTTTCCACCGCGCCCATCCACGGCAGGCAGCCCCAACGTATTCGCCAACGGCATTGCCGTGCACCGCAAGGGGGACGCCTGGGCGGCCCACTGCGACCCGTCGCCGTCCTGCCACGCCAGCCAGCTGGCCGATGGCAGCGCCACCGTGTTTGCCAACGGCATGCCGCTCGGGCGTGTAGGTGACCCCGTCGCCTGCGGCTCCAGCGTGGCCGCTGGCAGCCCCAACGTATTCGCAGGGGGCTGAGCATGCAGGGTATGAACAGCCACACCGGCCGCACCATCACCGACTCGGCCCACCTGGCCCAGTCCGTGGCAGACATCCTCACCACGCCCATCGGCAGCCGCGTTATGCGCCGTGAGTACGGCAGCCAACTGGCTGACCTGATCGACTGGCCGCACAACAGCGCCACCCGCCTGCAGGCATACGCTGCCACCGCCATGGCCCTTATGCGCTGGGAACCGCGTATCCGCCTCAACCGCGTGCAGCTCAGCCTGGGCGACGTCGCCGGCCAGGCCATCCTCGACCTAGAAGGCACCCTTACCGACAGCAACGAGCCGCTCAGCTTGCGCGTGCCGCTCAGCCTGGGAGCCGCAGCATGACCACAACCTTCACGCCAATTGACCTCTCGCGCCTGCCCGCGCCTACCGTGGTTGAGCAGATCGATTACGAGGTGATCCTGAACGAGCGCAAGGCCTACTTCATCAGCCTGCACCCGGCCGAGAAGCAGGCCGAGATCGCCGCCACCCTGGAACTGGAGTCCGAGCCCATCACCAAGCTCCTGCAGGAGAACGCCTATCGCGAGACCCTGTGGCGACAGCGCGTCAACGAGGCCGCCCTTGCCGTACTGCTGCCCTTCGCACAGGGCACAGACCTGGAGCAGATCGGCGCACGCTTCAACGTCGAGCGCCTGGTCATCATCCCGGCCGACCCGGCCGCAGTGCCCCCGGTGGCGGCGGTGATGGAGGACTACGAGAGCATGCGTGAGCGCATCCAAATGGCAATGGAGGGCCTCAGCACCGCCGGCCCACGCAACGCATACATTTTCCACGCCCGCAGCGCGGATGGCCGCGTCGCCGATGCCTCGGCGATCAGCCCGGCCCCGGCCGAGGTCGTCGTCACCGTACAGAGCGCCCTGGGCAACGGCACCGCGGCGGCCGATCTGCTCGCCGTGGTCGCCGTCTACCTCAGCGACGAGGACCGCCGCCCAGTGGCCGACCGTCTCACCGTGCAGAGTGCGCAGGTGCTGCCCTACACCGTGGAGGCCGTGCTTTACCTGAACAGCTCAGGCCCCGAGTCCGAGCCGGTCCGCGCCGCCGCCGAGGCTCGCCTTGCTGCCCTGGTCAATGCTCGCCGCCGCCTTGGCCAGGAGGTCAACCGCTCCGCCTTGGATGCAGCCCTGCACATCGAGGGTGTCAAGCGCGTCGAGCTGTCCGGCTGGTCCGACATCGTCGCCAGCCTCACTCAGGCACCGTACTGCACCGCCTACAGCGTATCGGTGGCCGAGTAATGGTCGCGCGTCTGCTGCCGGGCAACGCCACCGAGCTGGAGCGGCTCGCCGCCCAAGCTCTGGCGCAAATCGAGCGCGTGCCCGTGCCGCTGCGCGACCTGTGGAACCCGGACGCCTGCCCCGTGGCGCTTCTGCCCTACCTAGCCTGGGCCTTCTCGGTCGACCGCTGGGCACAGACCTGGCCCGAGAGCGCGAAGCGCAATGCCATCAAGGCCGCTTACTTCATCCATTCCCGCAAAGGGACCATCGGCGCGCTGCGCCGCGTGGTCGAGCCGATGGGCTACCTGATCGAGGTACGGGAGTGGTGGGAGGAACTCCCCCTGGGTGTGCCCGGCACCTTCCGCCTGCTCATCGGCGTGCTCGACACCGGCATCACCGAGGCCATGTACCAAGAACTTTCCTGGCTGATCGACGACGCCAAGCCGCTTAGCCGGCATCTGGTGGGGCTCGCCATCGGCTTGGAAGTACGCGGCGCTGGCTATGTCGGGGCGTCCGCGTTGAGCGGCGAAACCACCACCGTCTACCCATACGCACCCGGCCCCATCGAGGTCAGCAGTCCGACTGTCCTCCTGGGCGGTGTCGCCCACATCATCGAAACCACGAGCGTCTACCCATGAGCCAGACCTATTTCGCCCTACTCACCGCTGTCGGCGAGGCCAAGCTCGCCAACGCCGCCGCGCTCGGCACCCAACTGCAGATCAGCCGCATGGCAGTCGGCGACGGAAACGGCGTTCTGCCGGTACCGATCCGCACCCAGACCGCCCTGGTGCATGAGACGTACCGGGCCGATCTCAACGAACTAAAGGTCGACCCGCTCAACGCCAGTCAGATCGTGGCAGAGCTGGTCATCCCGGAAACCGAGGGGGGCTACTGGCTGCGCGAAATGGGGCTCTACGACGCCGCCGGCGACCTGATCGCCGTGGCCAACTGCCCGCCCAGCTACAAGCCTCAGCTTGCCGAGGGCAGCGGCCGCACCCAGATCATGCGCATGGTGCTGATCGTCTCTAGCACCACCGCAGTCCAGCTCAAAATTGACCCCAGCATCGTGCTAGCCACCCGCGCCTATGCCGACGCCATCATCGTGGCCCACCTAGCAGCGGCCGATCCTCACCCGCAATACACCACCGAGGCCGAGGTCAACGTCCTGATTGCTGCCAGCATGAACAGCCTGGACAGCAAGCAGAGTGTTCTCTACACCACCACCGGCAACATCAGCCTCAACGGCCTCGCGGTGCAGGCCGGCGGCGACTGGGATGCCGCGCTTCCGGCAGGCGCCCGTGTGCTGGCGAGATTTCAGACTGCAGGGAAGGACAACGGAATCTATACGGCCGTAGCTGGGGCCTGGACTCGCGCCCAAGATGCTGACAGTGACACCGACATCACCTCCGGCATGCTGGTTACGGTCGAGCAGGGAGTGCAGTTCGCCGACACCGTTTGGGAGCTGACCACCAACGGCCCCATCGTCGTCGGTACAAGCGCGCTGCTGTTTGAGCTGACTGCTGCTACGAATGCCACCCAGGCCGACGCCGAGGGTGGCACCAACAACGTCCGCCGCATGACCGCTCTGCGCGTGTTCCAGGCCATTCGCTCTGCGGCTGCCAACGCCACCGAGCTGCTGCGCGGAGTGCTGCGGGTCGGCACTCAGGCAGAGGTAAACGCCGGCGCCCTGGACGACGTCGCCGTCACTCCCAAAAAACTCCGGTGGGGGTTTGCTATCAGCATGACCGCCAACGGTTATGTCGTTTTCCCTACCTGGATGGGTGGCTTGTGCTTTCAATGGGGCCTTTCAGCACAGATCCCGGATGATTCGGAAATCACTGTGCCGTTCACCCTGCAATTTCCTAATGAGGCGTTCGCGGTAATTGTAGGGAACCAGCAGCCGAACGTTGTCAACGGTGCCTGGATCGCCTATGTCGACACGATCTCTCAAACCTCATTCGTGGTCGGAGCTGACGATGTCTCCACTACATCCGGGACTCTGATCAAAGCCTTCTACATCGCCATCGGCCACTAACTTAGGGGGTCCTATGAAACGCTTTTACAGCCAGAACACCGGAAACACCTACCTGCAGGGAATTCACCAAATCCCGGCCGGAGCCATCCCGATCCCCGAAGACCGCTATCTCGCCGTCATCGCCAACCCGCAGCCCGGCATGGTTCGCTCGCATGACACGAACGGCCTGCCTATCCTGGTTCCGCCACCCGCCTATGTGCCCAGCGTCGAAGCCCTGTGCTCCCGCGTGGACGCTGCCGCCGACAAGGCGCGCGCCAAAGTCGCCGGCGATCCGCTGCGCGCAGTGGAGTACGACCGCTCGCGCCTGGAGGCCGAGGCCTACAAAGCCGCCGGCTACCTGGGCGAGGTGCCCCGCATGGTCGCCGCCTGGGCCATCAACGGCCGCACCGCGCGCCAGGCCGCCGACAGCATCCTCGCCGAAGCGGCTGCCTACACCGAGGCGCTGTATCTGATCCGAGAAACGCGCCTACAGGCCAAGGAGCTGATCCGCACCGCCGTTAACGCCGGCAACATTGAGCAAGCCCAGGACATCGCTGCCGAAACCATTGCCTCGATCGAGGCCGCCGTCGCTGGCATCGGCAACAACGCTGGCTGACCGAAACCACCCAACAACAAGCCCCGCTAGCCGGGGCTTTTTTGTGCGCGTGCTGTAACCGCCCTCGCTACACCGCCCGCCGCTCGCGGCTCTTGCGCGCGCGCGTCACCCTCAAGGCTCACTGATCTGGCATCGCCTCCCCAGGAGCCTCCTAATGTCCACTGACTACCATCACGGCGTCCGAGTCCTCGAAATTAACGAGGGCACCCGCCCCATCCGTACTGTCGCCACCGCCGTGGTGGGTTTGGTCTGCACCGCAAGCGATGCCGACGAGGCCACCTTCCCACTCAACAAGCCCGTCCTGCTGACCGACGTGCTCACAGCATCCGGCAAGGCCGGTGAGCTGGGCACCCTGGCCCGAAACCTGGACGCAATCGCCGACCAAGCCAGCCCCGTTACCGTTGTGGTGCGCGTGGCCGATGGCGTGGGCGCAGACGATGCAGCCAAGCAGGCCGACCAAACCACCAAGATCATTGGCGGCGTAACGCCCCAAGGCCAGTACACCGGCCTCAAGGCACTGCTGGCGGCCGAGGCCCAGCTCGGCGTCAAGCCGCGCATCCTCGGCGTGCCGGGCCTGGATAACCTGCCCGTCACCACCGAACTGGTCGCCATCGCTCAGAAGCTGCGCGGCTTCGCCTATGCCAACTGCTGGGAGGCACAAACCGTCTCCGAAGCCCTGTCCTACCGTGAAGGCTTCGGCGCCCGCGAGCTGATGCTGCTGTGGCCCGACTTCGTCAGCTGGGACACCGCCAGCAGCAGCGCCCAGCCGGCCAGCGCCGTTGCGCGTGCCCTGGGCCTGCGCGCCAAGCTCGACGAGCAGATCGGCTGGCACAAAACCCTGTCCAACGTGCCCGTCAACGGCGTGTCAGGCCTGTCCAAGGACGTCTACTTCGACCTGCAAAACCCTGCCACCGACGCCGGCCTGCTCAACGCTGGCGAGGTCACCACCTTGATCCGCCGCGACGGCTTCCGCTTCTGGGGCTCGCGCACTTGCAGCGCCGATCCGCTGTTCGCCTTCGAGAACTATACCCGCTCCGCGCACGTACTGGCCGACACCATGGCCGAGGCGCACTTCTGGGCCGTAGACGTACCGATGCACCCAAGCCTGGTGCGCGACATCGTCGCTGGAATCAACGCCAAAATGCGCGAGCTGGTACGCAACGGCTACCTGCTGGGCGGCGAGTGCTGGTACGACGAGGCCGCCAACGATAAGGAAACCCTCAAGGCCGGCAAGTTGTACCTGGACTACGACTACACCCCCGTGCCGCCGCTGGAAAACCTCCTGCTGCGCCAGCGCATTACCGACCGCCACCTGGTGCAGTTCGCTGCCGCCGTCAACGCCTAACCCATTTGCCTGCGCGGCCTGAACCACCGCGCCCGCACCAAATTGCCAGGAGAGCCCCATCATGGCCCTGCCCAAAAAGCTCAAGCACATGAACCTGTTCAACGACGGCAACAGCTACCTGGGCGTAGCCAAGTCCGCCACCCTGCCAACCCTCGCCCGCAAGATGGAGGCCTATCGCGGGGGCGGCATGGACGGCCCCGTCAAGGTCGACCTCGGCCACAGCGACGACGGCCTGCAGTTCGAGTGGACGCTCGGCGGCTGGGATCTGATCGCCCTGCGCCAGTTCGGCGCAGTCCGGGTTGATGGCGTTGCCCTGCGCTTCGCCGGCTCCGTCCAACGCGACGACACCGGCGAAGTCAGCGCCGTGGAAATCCTCGCGCGCGGCCGGCATGAAGAAATCGACTTCGGTGATGCCGCACCAGGTGAAGACACCGAGCACAAGATCACCACCGCCCTGACCTACTACAAGCTCACCGTCGACGGCGAAGAGATCGTCGAGATCGACCTCCTCAACTTCATCTTCAAGGTCAACGGCAAGGATCTGCTCGAAGAGCACCGCCGCGCCCTCGGCATCTGACGCACTGACCCTCACCACCGCCGCGCATACGTCGCGCGGCACCCCCATCACCAAGGAGAAACCAATGGCAGAGAAATGCGCCGAAGTTAAACGGCTTGAGTACTTCCTGGCCCGTAAGGACGCCCGGATTCGTGAACTTGAGGAACAGTTGGACCATGCGGCCTACTCCATCGCACTGCTGGCTGCTCGCGATGACGAGATGAACCAAGCTGCACGGGCCTCAGGCAAACTCGTTGACCGCCTACATATTGAGCTGGCCATTAGCCGCAACTAAATGGTGCAGTGATATTGCACCGTTGACGCGATAGCGCCACGGCGCTATCGTTCGGTCGTCGCTGCCAATTCAGCGACCGGGGGTGAGAGCCCGAAAAGATGTAGGCGCACGACGCCGAACAGGCGTTTTTTTGTGCCCCCAAGTTTATGGCGGGCCGTGCGAGGGGCACCTTCGGGTGCGCCGGGTTCCTACGTCCCCGGTCTCTCAACCCCCGTACGGTTCGCCACCCATCGTTTGAGAGCGGTAGTGGCGAACTCCAACCAGACTAGGAGTTACGCCATGCCCACTCACACCGCCCGTAGTCCGTTCGCCAGCCTCGCCCCCTTTCGCCTGCTGTCCACCCCAGCCGAACAAGCCCTGTTGCAGAACCTGCGCCGCCTCAGCCAAGCTGACCAGAGCTTTATCCAGCGCGCCGTGGAAGCCCTGGCGCAGTACCCAGCGGCCTGAAAGGAGAGCAGACCATGAGCGCAGCACAACAACTGATCCCAGTTCCGTTCTACGAGGACACCGTTGTTCTGGTCGGCCAGGACAATGAGCCTTATGTGGCCATGCGGGCAATCGTCGAAAATATGGGCCTGAACTGGGCCAGCCAGTACACCAAGTTGAAGTCCAACCCAGAGCGTTGGGGTGTTGTGATCATCGCAACACCTTCATTGGGTGGAATGCAGGAGGCTACATGCCTTCCATTGCGTAAGCTGGCAGCGTGGCTCATGGGCATCACCCCCAGCAGGGTAAGCCCAGAGCTACGCGACAAGATCATTCGTTACCAGAACGAATGCGACGACGCACTGTGGGACTACTGGACCAAGGGCAGCGCCACCCGCCCAGGTGCTCAGCCGGTTAATCAGCGCATCGCCATGTCGCGCCACCGTTTGGCTCTGGGCAAGGAACTGCTGCGCACCCGTGACGCCGGCATGCGACAGATGATCCACCAACAACTGGAAGAAGTGTCCCGCGCTATGGGCCTGCCAACGCCGGCTATCGACAGCCTCGGCTACGCCACGCCCACCGCGCCGGACATCCTCAAGCCATTCTGGACGGCGCTCGCGTACCTCGACGGCAAGGGCGTGGACTATAACCACACCAATACCAACCACTTGCTAGCGGTCAACCTGCGTGGGCTGGCTGATCTGCTGATCGAGCATGGCCAACCATTGCGGTTCGATAACGCGCTAAAACAGGCGCTCTGGCAGAGTCCTTCACCCCGCTGCCTGCGCAAGAACCATCCTGTAACCAGCCGGCTCACAGGGAAAAGCACCCGCTGCTGGGTGTTTGAGCAGCCCGCCACCATGTAACGCCCTACGCTACACCCTCTCCTCCTGGCTCCGCGCGCGCGCGAAAGGCACCTTGGCCACTACAGACAACCAAGGAGCCACCTCATGCCTAAACCTTCCGAGAAAGCCGAACAAACCAGTAACCCCAACGAGGCCGTCATCCAGCTGGACACGCCGCTCAAGCGTGGCGAGCAAAGCGTCGACAGCCTCACCCTGCGTAAACCCATGAGCGGTGAGCTGCGCGGCGTAACCCTGGTCGACCTGGTGCAGATGGACGTGCTCGCACTGCGCAAAATCCTGCCGCGCATCACCACCCCGAGCCTCACCGATCACGAGATCGGCACCATGGACCCGGCCGACCTGATGGCCTGCGGCATGGCGGTGTCCGGTTTTTTGCTGCAGAAATCGGCGAAGGAAGCTGCCCTCGTCGCATAGAGGACGCCATGGCCGACATGGCCATGGTCTTTCACTGGTCGCCGGCGGACATGGACCCGCTGGCCCTTTCTGAATTGATCGAATGGCGGGAGCGGGCCAGAACACGCTGGGAGCAAAGCCATGGCCAATGACTTGAAAATGGAGGTCATCCTCCAGGCCATCGACCGCGCCACCCGCCCCATCCGCGCCATCACCCAAGGGAGCATCGGCCTCGGCCGCGCCCTCAAGGAATCCCGCGACCAGCTCAAAACCCTGCAGGAGCAACAGCGCGACGTCAGCAGCTGGCGCACCATGCGCGCAGCCAGCGAGCAGACCGAGGCCGCACTGCAGGCCGCCCGCGAGCGCGTCAAAGCTCTCGGCAAGGATATGGCCGCCACCGGGGCGCCCACGCGGCAGATGACCCGCGACCTCAAGTCCGCCATCCGCGCCGCCACCGACCTCAAACGTCAGCACCAGGAGCAGCAGATCCAGCTCCAGGGCTTGCGCAGCAAACTCGGTGCCGCCGGCATCAGCACCCGCAACCTCAGCCAGCATGAGCGCGACCTGCGCCAACGCATCGAGCAAACCAACCAGAGCATCACCGAGCAGGGCCGGCGCATGCAGCGCCTTAGCCAGCAGGCTCGGCAGGCAGCGGTAGCCAAGGCGCAGTTCGATAAGGCTCAGCAGGTAGCGGGCGGCATGGCCGCTGGAGGGGCTGCGGGCCTGGCGACTGGCTATGCCATGGCCAAACCCCTGCAGGGCATGGTGGACGCCTTCGCCCCAGCCGAGAACGCCGCCACCCAGCTGCGCGTGGCGATGATGGACAAGAACGGCCAGGTCGCCGGCGACTTCCAGCGCATCACCGACCTGGCCACCGGCCTCGGCGACCGGCTGCCCGGTACCACCGCCGACTTCCAAGAAATGATGACCATGCTGCGCCGCCAAGGCATGAGCAGCCAGGCCATCCTGGGCGGCACCGGTGAGGCTGCCGCCTACCTCGGCGTACAGCTGCAAAAGCCAGTGGCCGAGGCCGCTGAATTTGCCGCCAAGATGCAGGACGCCACCCGCACCACCGAGAAGGACATGATGGGCCTGATGGACACCATCCAACGGGCCTTCTACCTGGGTGTTGACGACAACAACATGCTCCAGGGCTTCACCAAACTCAGCCCGGTAATGGGCATCATCAAGCAGGAAGGCCTGGCTGCAGCCAACACCCTGGCCCCGCTGCTGGTGATGATGGATCAGACCGGTATGGCCGGTGAGTCCGCCGGTAACGCCATCCGCAAGGTGTTCCAATCCGGCGTTAACCCCAAGAAGTTCAACAAGGCTAACGCTGCGCTGGCTGAAATGAAGGCCGGCTTCACCTTCGATTTCACCAACGGCAAGGGCGAGTTCGGCGGGCTAGAAAACCTCTTCGCTCAGCTGGAGAAACTCAAAAAGCTAACCACCACACAACGAACCAGTGTGATGACAGAGCTGTTCGGCGATGACTCTGAAACGCTGCAAGTTGTGAACGTGCTGCTAGACAAAGGACTAGACGGATACGAGCAAGTCGCCGAAAAGATGCGCAACCAGGCCGACCTGCAAACCCGTGTCAAAGAGCAGCTCGGCACCCTGGCCAACACCCTCGAAGCAGCCCAAGGGAGCTGGAGCAACGCCATGGCCGAGATCGGGGCCACGGTAGCGCCCGAACTCAAGGAGCTGATCAACGACCTGGGTAACGTCGCCGTGCGTCTCAAGGAGTGGGTCAAAGAGCACCCGGTGCTCACATCCGTGATCTTCAAGACGGTCGCAGGGCTGGCACTGTTGCTAACCGTTGGCGGCAGCATCGCGGTCATGCTGGCCGGTATGCTTGGTCCTTTCGCAATGGTGCGCTACTCACTCACCTTGCTCGGCATCGCGACGACCGCGACCCTCTGGCCCATCTTGGCTGTTATCGCCGCAGTGACGGCGCTCGGTATCGCCGCGTACCTGATCTACAAGAACTGGGAACCTATCAAAGCCTTCTTCCTCGGCCTCTGGGCGGAAATCAAGGCAGGCTTCAGCGGCGGGCTCACTGGCATCGCGGCGCTGATCCTCAACTTCTCCCCGCTCGGTCTGTTCTATCGCGCCTTCGCCGCGGTGATGAACTACTTCGGCGCGGAAATGCCGGCGCGCTTCACCGACTTCGGCGGCATGCTCCTGGATGGCCTGGTAAACGGCATCCAGAACAAGCTCGGCGCGGTCAAGGAAGCCATCACCGGCGCTGGCGACGCCACCATTGGCTGGTTCAAGGAAAGGCTTGGCATTCACTCACCCTCGCGGGTATTCGCCGAGCTGGGTGGCTTCACCATGGCCGGCCTGGAGCAAGGGCTGCTCGGCAGCCAGGGCGGCCCACTCGGCGCAGTCACCACCCTCGCCAAGCAGCTGACAGCGGTACCAGGTGCCGGCGGCAGCGCTGCAGCAAGCCCCATTGCCATGACCATCCACGTTTACGGCAGCCAGGGCATGGACGAGCAAGCCCTCGCCCGCCTGGTTGGTGCTGAGGTCGACAAGCGCCTGCGCGCCGCCCAGGTCAACAAACGCAGCGCCCTCAACGACCAGGAATAACAACCAGGAGTACCCGCCATGATGATGGCCCTAGGCATGTTCGTATTCAGCCTGGAAACCCTGGCTTATCAGGAGTTCCAACGGCAAACCGCATGGCGTCATGGCAGCACGTCGCGCATCGGTACCAACCCTGCGCGCCAGTACCTGGGGCGCGGTGACGACACCATCACCCTGCCCGGCGTGCTGCTGCCCGCGCTGGCTGGCAGCCCGCTCAGCCTCGACACCCTGCGCATGATGGGTGATACCGGCAAGGCTTGGCCCCTAGTGGAAGGCACCGGCAAGATCTACGGCGTCTGGGCTATCGAGGATCTAAGCGAAACCCGCACCCTGTTTTTCCCGGACGGGGCCGCGCGGCGCATTGAGTTCAACCTCAAGCTGGTGCGCATCGATGACGGGCGCGTTGACCTGCTCGGCAGCCTCACAGGTAGCCTCGGCTCTATCCTTCGGGGTGTCCTGTGAGTGTTGTTGATCAAGCCGGCGCGCTGCTGGGCGAAGCGGCTCGCCGCTACCGCGAGGCCACTGCCTACGCCAAGCCAATCTGCCGCGTGATGGTCAACGGCCGCGACATCACCCTCGACATTGAGCAGCGCCTGGTCGGCATCGAACTCACCGACAACCGAGGCATGGAGGCCGACCAGCTCGACATCACCCTCAGCGACCATGACGGCCTGCTGGCCATCCCGCCCCGGGGCGCTGTCGTGCGCCTGTGGCTGGGTTGGGATGACACCGGCCTGGTAGACAAGGGCAGCTACACCGTCGACGAAACCGAGCACAGTGGCGCCCCGGACACCCTCAGCATCCGCGCCCGCAGCGCGGATCTACGCGGCGGCCTCAAGGTCAAACGGGAGCGCTCCTGGCCTAATACCACCCTCGGTACCATCATCGCCGGCATCGCCGCTGCTCATGGCCTGGCACCGGTAATCAGCCCACTGCTCGCCGCTATCGATCTGCTGCACCTGGACCAAGCCAACGAGAGCGACGCCAACCTGCTCACCCGCCTCGGCCAACAGTACGACGCCATCAGCACAATCAAGGCAGGCCGCCTGCTGTTTATGCCGGCGGGCAACAGCACCACAGCAAGCGGCCTGGCACTGCCCCACGTCACCCTGACCCGACAAGACGGCGACCAACACCGCTTTCTACAGGCCGACCGCGACAGCTACACCGGGGTCAAGGCTTACTACTACGAGATCAACAGCGCCGACAAAAAAGAGGCCATCGCCGGCGGCGGCGAAAACCTCAAGGAGCTGCGCCACAGCTACACCGACCAGGCCAGCGCCCTGCGTGCCGCCCGCGCAGAATGGAAGCGCCTGCAGCGCGGTACCGCCACCCTCAGCTACACACTGGCCAAGGGTCGCCCCGAGCTAACGCCCGACCAGACCTACAGCCTGCACGGCGTAAAGGCCGAGATCAGCGCCATCATCTGGCTCGGCGGCAACCTGCGCCACAGCTTCACCACCGAGAGCTACACCACCAGCCTGGAGCTGGAGTCCAAACTGCCAGACGGCGACGACGTGGAGCAGCTGGCCGAAGCCGACAGCAACTACACCGGCGTGGTGGCCTGGTACCGCGACGAGAAAACTGGCGAGCAGAAGCAACTCACCGCCGGCGACCAGGCTAACCCCAAGCGCCTGACCCACCTCTACGCCAACAAGGCCAACGCCCAGCGCGCAGTGGATCGAGAGTGGAAACGCCTGCAGGCAACCTAGAAACAAGAAGGCCCCGAATCTCGGGGCCTTCTGCGTTATTCAGCTGGCAAGCGCATAACCAACGCCTCCATCATTCTGATCATCATCAACCGATCAGCCCCTTCAAGCTGGCGGTAGAACCTCAGTACAAGCCACTCCTCTGGCGTCATGCTATCCATCAAGGGCCGCGCTACCCGATCCAGTGGTTGGTCGCCTACAGCCTCAAGAACATCGGTACCCATCTGCATACTCCGTTATTGGCAGTGAGTCTCTGACCATACCGCCAACTTCCAGAATGCAACCCCCTCTAGAATGCTACTCGTAGCAGGTTAAAGCCTTTCTTTAGGCAACAAAAAAGGGCACCCAAGGTGCCCTTTTTTATCAACCAGATTACTTGTCAGACTTGGGGCCCAAAGAGCCCAGCTTCTTAGCCAGCTGTTTACTTCTGCTGCTGCGCTCAAACACCGTGCTCTTGAAGTTCGAGATTTCCCGCCACTCATGGAGGATCAGGAAGAAGCTCGAAACGCTAATACCCAAGCTCAGACCCGTGAAAACCGTTACAGCGTGGTAGACGCTCCAGCTAGTCGGCGAAAACCACAGGCCAAAAGCAATGATCATGGCCGACAGCATGTAGAAGATCAGCGCAATCTGAACTTGCCGAACCTTCTCAGAAACGGTGACCCTGATCCGACGGCGCTCACTTCCTGAAAGCCCTTTTGTCTCCCGGATTCCGTTCAGATTCACCCACAGCTGAATAGCGAAACCCATTGGCAACAGAAAAACGGTTAGAAGGCCCCACTGCACAACAGGGGGCGTTGTCTGATCAAACGACGAAACAATGTAGTGAGCAAGCAGTGCGCCCATAGCGGCGGACAACACCACTGCTAGCACTCCTAAACCTGTCCAACCACCTTGATTTTTCATCACTTACTCTTCTGCATTCTGCTCTGGGTCGACATCGCCTTGGCGAAGCTTACTGACCAGCCAACCGTGCATTTTATGGTATAGGACACCCTCATCAAGGAGTCCATTATCCAATTTTGAGACCGATATCGAGCCAGATAGTTTGAGGTCATTGCCCCTGATCTCACCACCGCCATTCAGGGAGATCCTGACGTCGGCCTCGTCGACATGCCGCAACGAGGTCGCGATGTTATCAAGCATCTGCTGGCCCATCTTCGTCGTCTGACGAACGTAGGTAATTTCCAGACTGACCTTGAGGTTGGCTTCATCCAAGTCATCCTCCAGGTCCAGCCTGTTAAACCAGTCAGCACCCAGAGCAGCCTTGATCACATCACCAGCAAAACCGGTAGGGAAGAAGCGAACGCGGCGAGCATCTATGCCTTGTTCTTCCGCAGCGGCTGCAGCGACGGGCTGTGCAACCCTTTCCCCTTCGGGCACAACCTCAGCAGTGGTTACGGGCGAACCGACCTCGATCTTCTTCACCGGTGACCGGGCCACCCGCTCAAATGTTTCTTGAGATGGCTGATCCTGCAGGATGATGGAGGTTCCGACAGCAACCCCGCCGAAGCTACCGATCAGCCACCCCAGATGCGCCTCCAGCTCACGCGAGCGCAATGCACTCGATTGCAGCACCACCAGGTGGTTTTCAAAAACACCGAAGTACAGGAAAGAGTCGACGAACTCTTTACGATGCTGCTCGCGCTCGGCTGGAGCCTCGATATTGTTCAGCGCTTCATTGGTTAGCGCATCGAGGGCATAAGAATCAGCTTCATCATTCAGCGTGATGTACGCCTGGCTACGCCCTGGCTCGAAGTAAATCATCTGGCAAAAAAGCATGCCGTTGTAATCACGCTTATGGTTCACCACCCGGAAGCTATTGGTGTCGGAGCTAACTATTTCTTTGCGATGCCCAACTTTATGTGCCGGACTGCCTTCGGCAAAAACCCGGCCGAGGATCTCTTGCAGATTGCCGCCACCGCTGATTACGGACCGCTTGTAGTGGATTGTTTTAGGTACCGTCTCGGCCATTGTTTTCCCTTCCTATTGTTTTACAGACGGCCAGGACGCGCCCTGACATCAAGAATCTGGTTGTTTGCAGGGTTTAAGTCGCACTCGTAGATATGGCCCTGATAGGCACCAAAGCCGTTCTGGAACTCGATCTTGTCGCCGATGAAGGTGACCGTGCCCTGCTCCTGGTTCAGCCAGCGGAAGTGGCTGAACTTCGGTTCGAGCATGCCGTCGGTCCAACGCACGCTGAACTTCGCCAGGCTCTCAATAGGGTCATCGCAATACACGCCTGCCGAAATGGAGTGCTTATCGCCCCAACACTGCAGATCCTTGCGGCAGGTAGCGTCGTCAACCTTGGGCGCTGCTGCTGTCTCTTCCGTCTCATCACCGCCGGAGCACGCCTTTAAGGCGATGGCAATGATCACCACCAAGCCAACGAGCCCTATGAGCTGCTCCTTGGCTGAGACTCCAGGGTTAGCGACACCGCAGTTCGGGCAGACTTTCGCGCTGGTATCGACTTCATGCTTGCAGGACTTGCAGGGTTTCAGGGCCACTGATCACTCCTTGATTGTGTTGATGGAATCCTTGGGTGCCCTGGGCGGGCTTAGCGTTTGCCGACCTGGTAGTTGCCGGCCATTGCCGACATGGCGGTCACGATTTTGGTAACGCCGACGCGGTCTTCGGTTGGGAGTTGACGGTAGCGGTCAAGTAACTCGGCTTCCTCAGCCGTGATGCTGTCAGCTGCCTTGGGCTTGCGCTCACCGATGACGACGTAGAGCACATCTACGCCTACAGCAGCGACAGCGGCCAAGTAACCAGCGTCGGGAAAACGCTCGCCTCTTTCGTAGTTGCCCTGGGCATTGGCTTTAACACCACCAATCTCACCAAAGGCACCTTGAGAGAGGCCTAGACGGTCCCTTTCTTCGCGCAGCCGATCACCAATTACACTCATTCGGATATAAAACCCCATTGACACCACTCGTTTGAGTGGTAATCTGTGCCCCATTGAACGCTTTTGAATGGATTTGAATGATGCACGCCACCCGCACCCCAGCACAAGCAAAGGCATGGCTCGAATCACTGGGCAAATCCGTAAAGGAATTCGCCGACGAGAACAGCCTCGACGCTGCGACTACCTATCAAGTGCTGGCCGGCACCAAGAAAGGCCGACGAGGCGAAGCGCACCGCGTAGCCGTAGCGCTCGGCATCAAAGAAGGCGTGGTTGCACAGTAGTGCGGCCGGCTCAAGGGGGAAACGAGAACATGAAACGCCCAATCCTCGACAGTCGCCGCAAGGTTGCGATGGCCATCGTCGGTGCCTTCCCGGGTGGCCGCGACTGCGCTGCCACCTTCCTGGGGCTTGACCTCAAGCGCTTCGACAACCAGCTCTACGAAAGCACCGGCCACCGCCCACTCAGTGACGAGCAGCTGCAGCAACTGGAGCAGGTAAGCGGCACCCACTTCCTGCCGGACTATGTGGCCAGCCTCTACAACGGCCTCTTCACTGCCCTGCCTGATGCCACCGCGCTGGACAACGTCGAGCTTTACCACCTGGCCAAGGCCGCCGACGTGAAGGAAGGCCAACTCAACCAAACCATCGCCGAGGCGATTGGCGACGGCATCGACAGCAAAGAGCTGCACCAGATTCTCCATGTACACCGCCAGCACCTGAGCGCCCTGCACACCGAAGTACTCGCGGTGATCGCCCTGCACAGGAAGCCTCAGCCATGACCGCAACCAGCAACGGCGGCTACAAGTGCCTCTGCCCGGCCTGCGGCCACCGCATGCGCATCCGCAACAGCGAAGCGCAGACGCCCACCTTCAAAACCATGTACGGCCAATGCATGAACATCACCTGCGGCGCCACCTACACCGGTTCACTCAGCTGGGACTACGCCCTCAGCCCCTCCGGCCTGGATCGCCCGCGCGTTGAGCTGCCCATTGCACCGTCTGTGCAACGCATGCAGGCCGTGCGCGACAGCCTCCCGAAAACCGACCAGCTCGACATGCTCGACTCCATGGAGGCAACCGCGTGAACACCATCAGCCAGCAGCTCAATGCCCAGGACTACCTCGAAACCATGCAGGCCGTGGCCGATAGCTTCCTGCGCCGCCATTGGGATGAACACCTCGACGACGGCCAGTTGTTCGAGCGCACCTGCCAGTACCTGGTAACAGCCAACGAGGTGCCGGTCTTCATGGCGCAGCGCCTGGTTCACCTGGCCATGAGCAAAATCACCCCGCCGGGCGTCACCTTGGGGGTGGACTGGGGCGACAAACGATTCGGCGACATCACCAGCGTGGTGCTGATCGATTCACGCGACGGCATCCACCACGTAATCAACCGCCGTTTGCTGCCGCATCAGAAGCGGTTTCTAGCCTTTAACACCCCCCACTAACTCACAAGTGCCAGGCCCACCGCCGTGGGTTTGGGCAAGTTGCACCTGTAATTCGAGGTTTTCGCCATGTCAGAAGCCGTCGCCTTTGAGTTGGAAATGCCCAAGCCAGTCGCCGAGGCCTGGCTTGCCACCCTGCGCGCCGAGTTGCGCCAGGGCATGACCGAGCACTGGTACGACGACCGCTACCGCACCGTGCCCGAAGGCTTTCGCAGCAAACGCATTCTCACCGACTACCCGGCCCTTGCCGGGCACAAACGCACCATCGGCGCGCTGCAAGCCGCCCTCAACGCCGCCGAGTAAGGAACGCCCCATGCCAACGCCCAACCACCCCGCCCTGCCCCAGTGCTGCGAATTGGCAGCACTGCGTGAGCGCCACCTGTTCGCGTTCTGGCTCGATGCCCTGCTCACTGATCCGTCGCAGGAAATACGGCAAGCCGACGCCTATCGGCTGATGGGAATGCTCAGCGCGTACCTGGAACAGGACCAGCTCAACACCAGCCAGCTCAACGCCATGGTCGCCGAACTGCGCGCCTTCGCCTTCGGGGCCACCGTATGACCCCGATGAAAGAATCACTGCGCCATGAGGTACTGAGCCGCCTAAAGCGTGACTTCGACTTCCCGCGTACCGATGTTCGCGTGATGCGCAAGGGCAAATGCCCGGCCCCCAAGTGCGGCCAGAAAACCTTTTTCACCTATTCAGATGCACCCTGGATGCTGGTCTGCGGGCGACCAGAAGCGTGTGGCCACCGCGTGCACGTCAAAGACCTGTACGACGACCTGTTTAACGACTGGAGCAAGCAGGCACCCTCAACCCCGGACAACCCCACCGCCACCGCACGCGCCTATCTGGAAATGGCCCGTGGCTTCCGCCTGGAGCTGCTCGATGGCGCATTCAGCCAGGAGAACTACTGGGATCGTGACCTGGGCATCGGCAGCACCACTGTGCGCTTTGCAATGCCTGATGGCGGCTATTGGGAACGCCTGATCGACCGCCCCGAGCGCTTCGGCAAGCAGAAAGCACGCTTCAAACCGGGCTACAGCTACAGGGGCAAGCTGTGGACGCTGCCCGGGCGTGACCTCACCGACGTGACCGAGCTGTGGATCGTCGAGGGCATCTTCGACGCCATTGCCCTGGAACATAACCAGCGCGCGGCCGCATCCATGATGAGCAGCGCGCCCTTCCCCACCGAGGCCCTCAAGGCGCTGAAAAAGGCCTGCCAGGAGGCAGACAAGCCCCTCCCGCATCTGGTCTGGGCGCTGGATAACGAGCCGGTGGCCAAGGCCAACATGCGCCGCTGGGCCAAGGAAGCACGCGAGCTGGGCTTCACCTGCTCGGCCGCCGTCATCCCGCAGCGCGGCGGCAAAAAGGTCGATTGGAATGACCTGCACCAGCGCTGGGCTTTTATCGAGGGCGACGACGAGCGCGCCAAGCGCATCGAGCGCGACCTCGAAGAAGCGCGCCACCAGGGTGCCCTGCTGCTGGCTGAGTCCGCCGAGGCCAAAGGCCTGCTCATGTACGAGTGGGACGAACGCAAGGAATTCCACTTCACTTACCACAAGCGCCTGTACTGGTTCCGCCTGGATATGGAGAAGTACGACCGGGCATGGAAGGAGATGGATAACGACGACAGCGGCGAGGCCTCGCTGCTCAACGACAACCAGCGCCGTGACAAGGCCTTGCGTCAAAGCGCGGCCGTGGTGCGCATCGCCAACTGCACGTTCCAGGCGCTGTACTACATGCGCAACGACGTGACCCAGGAGGCCTGGTACTACTTCCGCGTTGATCGGCCAGAAACCAGCGCCATCAAAACCACCTTCACCGCCCCGCAGATCACTGCGGCCCCGGAATTCAAAAAGCGCCTGCTCAACGAGTGCAACGGCGCTATGTTCACCGGCACACCGCAGCAACTGGAGCGCATGCTTGAAGGCCAGCTCGACAGCCTCAAAACCGTTATCACCATCAACTGGGTCGGCTACAGCCGCGACCACGGCGTCTACGTCTTAAACGACCTGGCTATCTCCGGCGGCAAGGTGCACAAGCTCAACGAAGAAGACTTCTTCGACGTCGGCAAGCTGAGCATCAAGTCGCAGAGCATGTCGCCGGTGCTGCACGTCAACGACAAGCTGGCCGAGTACAACGAAGACTGGTTCGACCTGTTCTGGAAGTGCTTCGGCGTGCGCGGCGTGGTGGTGTTGGTGTGGTGGCTGGGCGCGCTGTACGCCGAGCAGATCCGCCAGTTGCAGAAGTCCTACCTGTTCCTGGAACTGATCGGCGAAGCCGGAGCCGGCAAGACCACCCTGGTCGAGCTGCTCTGGAAGCTCACCGGCCGGATCGAGTACGAGGGCTTCGACCCCTCCAAATCGACCCAGGCCGCCCGCGCCCGTAACTTCTCGCAGGTGGGCAACCTGCCGGTGGTGCTGATCGAGTCCGACCGTGAGCAAGCTGATGGCGGCCCGGTCAAGCACTTCGATTGGGACGAACTCAAGAGCGCCTACAACGGGCGCGGCATCCGCAGCACCGGCGTGAAGAACAACGGCAACGACACCAACGAGCCGCCCTTCCGCTCGGCCTTCCTGATCGCGCAGAACAACGCCATCAACGCCTCCGAAGCAATGCTCCAGCGCCTGGGTCATGTGAACCTGACCCGTGCCCACCACACGCCTGAAACCAAGCAGTACGCCGAACTGCTGGAGCGCATGCCCATGGAAAAAATCAGCGGCTTTCTGATCAAGGCCCTGACGCCCGAGAAGCAAATCCTGGAACTGCTGGAGAAGAACACCTCGGCCTACGAGCAACAGCTCCTGGCCATGCCAGGCATCCGCACCGTGCGGATCGCCAAAAACCACGCGCAGTTGCTTAGCCTCACCGACTGCCTGCAGCTGGTGGTACCGATGAACGATGGCCAGGCCACCCAGGTGCGCACCGAAATTGCGCGCATGGCCCTGGAGCGTCAGGCAGCTATCAACGCCGACCACCCGTTAGTGCGTGAATTCTGGGACCTGGTCGAGTTCCTCAACGGCCCCCTGGGCGAAACCGGCGGCAAGCTCAACCACTCCCGCAAGTCGGCCTTCTTCGCCGTCAACCTCAACGAGTTCGTAGAAATGGCGGCCAACAAACGCCAGCAACTGCCGAACCTCGGCGAGCTAAAGCGCGTGCTCAAAACCAGCAAGTCCCCCAAGTTTCTGGAAACCAACAGACCCATCAACTCGGCCCTTGCCGTTGACGCCCACGGGACGTCACGGACGGTGCGCTGCTGGGTGTTCCAGCTCGTTTAACACAACCCCGGCGCGGCAACGCCGGCAACAACCCCAAGGAGAACCACCATGCACAACGATGACCACGACAACTTCTACCAACCCAACCGCCGCGAGGCCTTCGGCACCTTGGTCGTAAGCGGCCTGACCCTGGCGCTGCTGACCCTGGCTGGCTACTTCACCCCATCCCTGCTGGCTCTCGTCGCCCGCTAACCAAACCGCCCAGGCGCGGCAACGCCTGGGCAACCCAAACCGAAGGAGAACCACCATGCAAACCAACCAAACCCCGAAATGGCTCGACCTGTTCATCACCGCGTTCGGTACCCAAGGCCTGATCGCCCTCGCCTGGTGGGCGGGCGCCTTCCACGCCCAGCGCATCCGCGAGCTGCAGGCCACCTACCCCATCCTGCAGATCACCGGCGGCGCCGGTGTGGGCAAGTCCACCCTGGTGGCCAACCTGTGGTTGCTGTCAGGCTCCTGCGCGCAGGACGAAAACCTGCACGTTGATAGCTGCAGCATGGGTGCCTTGCTCGCCATCCTGGCCCGCGCCGTCAACCGCCCGGTGGTGCTCGAAGAGATCGGCTACGGCGCCGAGCAATTCGACTGGAGCATGCTCCGCGAGTGCTATGACGGTTCCGTCCGCCCCATGCGCGTTAGCCGTACCAACGAAACGGTAAACACCTTCACCTTCCAGGGCGCACTGGCGTTTGTTGGCGGATACGACGAGGTGCTCAACCCGCGCATTGTGAACATCCACCTGCCCTTAAAACGCCGCACGGCCGAAGGCCGCGATGCAATCGAGGCGATGCACGCCCTGCAGATCACCGACTTGGCGCACTTCATCCAGGCTGTGCGCGCCAACCGTGAACAGGTGATTTACCGTCTCGGCCACGTCCCGGCCTACGCCGAAAGCCTGCGCAAAGAGACCGCCCCAGGCCTGAACCACGACAGCGCCCGCAACCACGCCCAGCTGCGCGCCCTGCTCGATCTGCTGGCCGACCTGTTCCCCATCCCCGCCGACGTCATGCACCACGCCCACACCGAGGTATGCGGCATGGCCTGGGTGCATGCGGATAGCAAGGGAGCGCAGGCATGAACGGAATCACCCAAATCAGCCTGGAACTGGACTTCATCGAATGGGCCACCACCAAAGGCTACGACCTGGAGAAGTGCGCCACGTCAGGCCTGTACATCGACCCGCACACCAAAGGCGCCTGGCGCGGCTATGCAGCCCGTGACGAGGAAGTGCGCCCGCTGATCGGTGGCCAGCAGCTGTACGCCGAAATCAAGAAGTCCAGCAAGTACGCCGGCCAGGCCGACCTGTGCCGCAGCAACGGCTACGGCTACCCCTTCAAGGTGCGCATCGTCCACGACGGCGGCGGCGACTACTGCGTCAAGGGCGGCGTGGGCGGCCAGTACCGCCTGGCAGACGTAAACCTGTACGTGATCGAAGACGACAAGAAAGTCCGCGTCCGTTGACACAACTCAGCCCCGCCGAGCGGCAACTCGGCAGGGCTGCCCCAAAGGAGAACCACCATGCACCTACAACCCCACCACCGCTGGCCTCTGCTGGCCATGGTCGCTGCCCTCGCTGGCGTCACAGCCACATCGGTGGCCATGGCCATCGCCGCACTGATCGACAACGCCGTGCTGGCCGTCCTGTTCGCCTCGGCCGCCGTGGTGCTGGATCTGTTCAAGTACGCCGCCTGGCCGCTGGCCCTGATGCTGCTGTCAGCCCGACGAACCTTGGCCGCGCTGCTGATGATGGTCAGCGCCCTCGCCCTGGGTGCCGTTTCCGGCTGGGCCACCTATGACCGGCTCATGACCTCCATCATCACCAGCCAGGCCGAACACCAGGCGCGCTTTGAGCAACGCCAGGCCGACCTGTTGGAGCTGCGCAGCGCCGACGCCGCACGCATCCAGCAGCTCGACGCAGAAGCCGCCGCCGTCCATCACCAAGCCAACGCCCTGCGCGAACGCGGCATGGTCAGCCGCGCCCTGGAGCTGGAAAGCGCCGCCCTTGCCCGCATTGACACCCAGCGCAACGCCGCCCAGGTGCGGCGCGACAACGCATCGCAGGAACTCACCGCGCTATTGAGCCAACCGGCCAAAGCCGCAGGCCTACCCCAGCAACTGGCCACCCTGCTCTGTCTCGGCTTCGCCCTGGCGCTGGAAGTGGTGCCGGCCCTGATCCTCAGCGCATTGCGCCCCGCACCCGTTACCGAAACCGCCCGTGCAACCGCACAGGTACGTCAGAAACGCACCGAGGAACGCCCCCAGGAACATACGGAAACAACGCCGGGAACGGCAGTAGATGACGCATTGCCCATTGACCTGCTGACGCTGATCACCAGCACACCAAGCGGGCAGAAAGTGGCCGTTAGGCAAGTGGCGAAGGCGTTACGGATGGGCAGCGACAAGGCCACCAAGCTGATGCAGCAGGCCACCGAGCGCGGCCTGCTGAGCAAGACAGCCGCCGGTTACGTGGCGGCATAAAAGATGGCCCCGGTGGGCGGCAACCCACCAGGGCCGAACCAACCCCAAAGGAGAACCACCATGCAAGTGAAACCCCAAGAAGTCAGCGCCGATAAGGCTATCACGTCTGACCTTGATTCAATCATCGACAGCATTATTGAGGACAGCGGCTATCCCGATGGCGTTGAGCTCGAACTCTGCTTTGTCTCTTCGCCGCGCGGCATTGAGGCCGGCATCGGCATCTATACCGACGACATGGACTTCCCGCTCACCATCAGCCTAAACCGCCTGAAACAACTCGTAGAGGCTATCGAGGCGGAGGTGATCAATGCGTAACGAGCAGATCACCCTGCAACAGTCCGTCGACCTCATGGCCGACCTGGAGTCGCAGGGCCAGCCGTTCCATGAAATCACCGAGCCAGCGGGTTACACCTGGCTGCTCGACCGCCTGCGCGCAATTGGCAACCCCGACGCCAAGTCGGTGGTTTTCCTCTTCGGTGCGGACGCCACCCACTTCCAGCACCTCAAGCGCATACGCCGCAACAAGGGCGCAAATCTGGGCGACATGACCGTCTACGCGGTGGAGGTGCCTCATGCGTGAGCGCCCATCCCTTAACGGCCACCGCCTGGACCTACCCAGCATCTGCGACATCTGCGGCCATGCACGCTCTACCGGCAAACACGCCAAATGCAGCCGCATTCGCCAGCAAACCAAAAGCACCGAGTGGGCCACCTACATGGCCAACGTGGAAGCCAAAAAAGCCAAGGGAGGTCGTCGCCATGCTCGCTAAATCCGTAGCCATCAACGTCCGCCAGAGCACTGGCACCTATATCGCCAAGGCAAGCGGACATAAGCCCACTGCCAGCTGCACCACCGGGGCTACACAGGCTGCTGAGAACCTGGCCAAGAAACTGGGTCTGGCTCCCGGCTTGCTCCAGGAACAACCCAGCAAGGGGCTGGACTACGGCTGCTCGCGCTTCACCCATACCGGCGAGCTGGCCACCAACACCAGCGACAAGGCGCATTGCCCGAACTGCGGCATCTGCCACACCCGTGAGGAAACCTGCAACGAGGCTAAGACACGTTTCGGAGGTGTGGCATGAAAGCCCTAAGCATTCGCCAGCCCTGGGCCTGGCTGATCGTCAACGGCTACAAGCCACTGGAAAACCGTTCCTGGGCCACCCGCTATCGTGGCCCACTGCTGATCCACGCGGCCAAGGGCATGACCCGCGCCGAATACGAAGACGCCGCCAGCCTTTGCAGCAAGGCGGCAATCACCCTGCCCATCTTCGACGACCTGGAGCGCGGCGGCATTGTCGGCCAGGCCACCGTCACGGGCTGCATCGACGACAGCCCGTCGGTGTGGTTCTTCGGCAAATACGGCTTCGAGCTGGCGAACGCCAAGCCGCTGCCGTTCATGCCTTGCAAGGGGCGGCTGGGTTTGTTCGACGTGGACTACCAGGAGGTGGCCGCATGAGCTCACTACGGCAAGGCGACATATTCGCCGGCGGCGCCCAGCGCCTGCAGATGACCGAAAGCATTGAGCTGACGATTCAATCCCTGCAAGCCTATGGTGCTGACCATGACCACTGGGGCATCGCCTGGTCAGGTGGGAAGGACAGCAGCGCCACGCTGACCCTGATCATCTGGCTGATCGACAGCGGGCGCATCAAGGCGCCCAAAACGCTCACCGTGTTCTACGCAGACACTCGCCAGGAGCTGCTGCCCCTGGCCAACGCTGCCAGCCAGATCATGGACGAGCTGCAAGAGCGCGGTATCCACCTAGAAGTAGTCACGGCGCCGATGGACAAGCGCTTTATGGTCTACATACTTGGGCGTGGCGTACCGCCGCCGAACAACAACACTCTGCGCTGGTGTACCCGGCAGATCAAAATTGACCCGATGGCCCAGGCGCTTGAGCGGCGCCTTGCCGAGCTCGAAGGCAATGTGCTGATGATCACCGGTGTGCGCCAGGGCGAAAGCGCAATCCGCGATAAGCGCATTGAAATGAGCTGCGGCAAGGACGGCGCTGAGTGTGGCCAGGGGTGGTACCAGAAGATGCTGCCCGAAGCCAAAGGCTTGAAAGGGCGCCTTGCTACACTGGCACCGCTGCTGCACTGGCGAGTCTGCCATGTGTGGGAGTGGCTCAAGCACTGGGCGCCACAAGCTGAGTTCGGCGACTGGTCTACGGCCACTATCGCCGATGCCTACGGTGGCGACGAAGCCGAGGAAATCAATGCGCGCACGGGCTGCACAGGCTGCCCGCTGGCAAGCAAGGATGCCGCGCTAGATACCATCCTGCTGAGTCCGCAATGGGCATATCTAGCACCGATGAAGGGTATCAAACCCCTCTGGCGCGAGCTGCGCGAACCACAGCACAGGCTGCGCAAGGTCGGTATCGAGCGACTGAAAGACGGCAGCATCGCCGCCAACCCCCAGCGCATGGGGCCGATTCTGCTGGCGTCTCGGCTTATGGCGTTGGATCGCCTGCTCGGCATCCAGGCAGAAATCAACGAGGCCGCAGAACGCCTCGGCCGCCCCAAGGTGGACATGATTAACGCCCAGGAAGAGGCGCGAATCCGCGAACTGATCGCCGCCGAAACCTGGCCGGACGGCTGGGAAGGCGACGAGCCAGTCGCTACTACCCCGCTCGACAAGGTCTACGCGGACGGCTCCGTGCAGCCCCTTCTTTTCCTGGAGGTGCAATCGTGAGCCGCCTTGTCATCACCGCCGGCCGGCGCTGCGGCAAACGCCTGTGGCCGCTGTTCAATTACGCCAAGGCGCACGGCTGGCAAATCACCAAAACCAACGGTGGCCACCTGCGCCTGGTCAAGCCAGGCCGGCCGATCATCCACACCAGCAGCACGCCGAGCGATTGGCGAGCCGTGCGCAACGCCGTGGCCATGCTCGCCAGAGCAGACGGCTACCGCGTGGTGGAGGTGGCCAATGTCTGAGCCTATGCGAGAAGCGCAGGTGTGTGATTCTCGTCGTTGGCTGTGGGCCTCCAGAGCTAAGCTGGAGGCCCTGCTATGAATGGGAATACCATCGGCGTGCTGACCTTCGAGGATCTTAAGCGCATCACCGGTTACGCACGGCGGGCAGATGTGGAACGGACCCTGAGCGATCAGGGCATCCGCCTATTCAGGGGCCGCACTGGCCCCTGGACTACGGTGGAGCTGGTCAACCAGGCCGGCGGATTGAAGGCAGCACACCAGGAGCAGTACGGCGTCGAGATCCTATGAGGCGAACCAGAAAGCACAACCCGCACATCCCCACACACATCGATCAGGCCGCTATCCCAGCGGCCGTTTTCTTTGATCATCGCGGTAAGGGTGCCTGGTACACCCTGCACCGCGACGAGGCCGGCAAACAGCGTCGGCAGAACATCGCAATCAATACGGCCACCCTGGCCGATCTGCACAAGATTATGGAGCTGCGCAACGGCGTCGACCGCGAGAGCCTCAACTACCTGTGCCAGCAGTACCACGACAGCGCCAGGTTCAAGCGACTCAAGCCGAAAACCCAGGACAGCTACACCTGGGCGCGCGACGTGCTGGTCAACATCCCCACCAAAATCAAAAAGCCCATGGGCGAACTGGGTGTGCGCAAGTTCACCCCGGCACTGATCCAGCGGCTTATCGACCGCATCGCCGACGAGGGTACGCCCTCGAAGGCAGCCCACGTTCTGCGCTACCTGCGCCTGGTGATGCAGTGGGGCCGCAACCGAGGCTACCTGGACAGCAACCCTGCGCTAGGGATTGAAGCCCCGGTGGAGCGCAAGCAACGCCGCCTACCGTCTCAAGCCGTTATGCAGATCCTGATCGACCGCGCACGCGAGCTGGGCCAGTTGAAGCGCGGCCAGCTGGGTGCTGTGCCACCTCACCTCAGCTATGTGATGGAGCTGGCCTACCTTTGCCGCTTGCGCGGGATCGAGGTCGTCACCCTCACCGACGCCAACGAGCTGGCAGATGGAGTGATGACCAACCGGCGCAAGGGCAGCCGCGACAACGTGGTCAGCTGGACACCGCGGCTACGTGCAGCATGGGAAGCCGCCAAGGCCCGCCGCGCGCAGATATGGGCAGCCCGGGGCACTGCGGTACCGACCAACCCCGAGCAGCGCTACATCATCACCGCCGAGCACGGCGGCGCACTGGGCAAGTCAGGGCTGGACACGGCCTGGAACCGCTTTATACGCAACGCCATCGAAGCCGGCGCCATTACCACCGAGCAGCGCTTCGGCCTGCACGACCTCAAGCGACGCGGCATCACCGACACGCCCGGCACCAGGGCAGACAAGCAGCAAGCCAGCGGCCACCGTGACGAATCGATGCTCGACATCTACGACCTAAGCGTGCCGACTGTCGCCCCCTCCGCTCAATAACCCCTCCAAACCTGCGTAACAATAAGGCCGGACTCCGCATGGAATCCGGCCTTTAGCGCACCACTTACGTAACAAGAAACCACCTAAGTGTATGATTCACAGGCAGTAAGGGGTTTTCTTGTAATCAGTAGGTCCCGAGTTCGACTCTTGGTGCCGGCACCATACAAACCAAGCCTTTACGGCAACTCGCAGTTCGCGACCCCGTAATCAGTAGGTCCCGAGGTACAGTTTCGGTACAGTCCCGTACCGAACATACCTCGGAGACTCTATGGCAACCCTCGTCAAAACCCCCTCTGGCACCTGGAAAGCAGTCATCCGTAAAACCGGCTGGCCGACAACTTCCAAGACATTTCGTACCAAACGTAACGCCGAAGACTGGGCACGCCGTACCGAGGACGAAATGGTCAGGGGCGTGTTCATTGAGCGCAGCAGCTCGGAACGTCTAACCTTAGAATCTGCGCTGAAACGCTACCTAGCCGAGGTCAGCCCGACCAAGGCGGCTAAAACAAATCAGAGCGAACACGCCACAGCTAAGCTTCTGATCAGTCGCCTCGGCAAATACTCGCTAGCCGCTCTGAGCGCAGACATCATTGCGGACTATCGCGATGCCCGACTAGCAGAGAAAACCCGTCGAGGAACCCTAACCTCCAACAACTCAGTGCGTCTGGAGCTGGCCCTGCTCAGCCACCTGTTCACCGTGGCGATCCAGGAGTGGCGTATTGGCCTCCCGTTCAACCCCGTAGCCAATATTCGCAAGCCCAGCCCCGGTCAGGGTCGCGACCGCCGCCTGTCTACAGAGGAGGAGCACCGCCTGCTGGCAGCCGTGAATAGCCACAGCAACCCTATGCTTTCTTGGATAGTTCGAATCGCACTAGAGACCAGCATGCGCTCGTCTGAAATTTCAGGCCTACGGCGGCATCAGGTCGATCTGGACCGGCGGGTTGTGCGGCTGTCACACACAAAAAATGGTGACACCCGGACAGTCCCACTGAGCCTGGCAGCGACAGCGCTATTCAGGCAGGCACTCACACATCCTATTCGACCAATCGACTGCGACCTCGTGTTCTTTGGCGAGCCAGGTAGGGACGGTAAACGGCGGGCCTATGCCTTCACTAAAGTCTGGGGCACGCTGAAAAAGAGCTTGGGCTTGGCCGACCTGCACTTTCACGACCTTCGACATGAGGCAGTGAGCCGACTGGTAGAGGGCGGGCTAACGGATCAGGAAGTGTCAGCAATCAGTGGCCACCGGTCGATGCAGATGGTGAAGCGCTACACGCATCTACGCGGCGAGCGCCTGGTGAACCGATTGGACAATATGAAACCCCCTCACTCGTAAAAAGCTCCTTGAATGAGCTTATTTTTGTTCTTTTTCGCTCAGACTCGCTTTTCATACCCGGTTTTGGACACAAAAAACTTGTTGTTGGAGTGTATTCATAAAAAATGAGAACTCTCCATGTCTCCAACAAAACGGCCAACCATAGAAGCCCAGTTGCTCGAACTTTTTGGGCCGCTGCTCACACCAGATAACCTGGCTACCGTACTACATCGTAAACCGGGCGGTATGAAAGCAGCGCTCCACACACCAGGGGCTGTAAAGGATCTATTTGAGCCCGCACGCCTGCCGATTGGCCGTCGAGTCTATTACCGCGCGAGCGATGTTGCTGAAGTGCTCGCGAGGAGCGGTGACTGATGAGTTCTATAAAATCAGCCACACCGAGTTGGTTTCATGTTTTTCAAGAAATGGTTTTCGACGGGACACTAAGCACGCTGGATGGCGGCGCACTGAAAACGTATATCGCGATCAAGGGACACGCTGGCCTTCAGGACGGAATCTGCTGGCCTGGTCTGGATCGGATTGGAAAACTGACCGGCCACAGCCCGCGCCAGGTCCAACGCCATCTCGAGGCACTTGAGCGAGCAGGGTTGCTAAGCCGAGAGCGCCAAGGCAGGAAAAACCGATATCGGATTATTGAAAAATTCTCGGTTAATGGTTCTAACGTCGAGTGGCAATATCGGCCGTTCGGCGTTAGGGGCCTTGGCGACGTTCTTGAACACGCACGCAGTGGTCAGGCTCACCCCGAGCTACACATTCGGCTCGAGACGACGACTACTACAACCACAACGGCCACAGTCGAACTTATCGACCCACGCGCCCCCTCGCGCGACCTTACTTCTGCACAGGGGATCGACGGCAGAATGGGGCGGCTCCTGGAGCAGCACCTAAGACGTATTAAGCCACAGCAGAATGACGACATGGGCGACATATGACGTCCAAGTCATATGTCATCCATGTCGTCATTCATTGTGAACTCAGGACACCGGCGTCCGGCTTCATAGCCTCTCTACGGACGCCCACGTCGTGCTAACAAGAAGAGATTTAAAAACAGACCGTCATTCCATACAGGACATGCTCGTAATATGTGTTCAGGAACATGCCAACGATAAAACTAGGGATGTAAGATTCTGGTCTGAAGGCTGATCGAAGGAACGATGAGATGAGTGGATATGTAGCCAATGACCGGGGCAAGCGTCCCGCGCCGGTGATCGAGCCCTACAACGGTGACTTTGACAAACAACCCCAACGACCGTTGGTTCTGGCAAAACAGCCAGAGCAGGTTGTTGAAAAGGCGCAACCAGTCGGTTGCGTGTTCGCCAAATCGTGCAACCTGCCGGATGGCGAGATCAATCATAACAACCCTGGTAGTTTCGTCCCCCTTGAGCAGTTGAAGAGTTATGGAGACTGGGCTGTCCTGGGTACTGGTACTCCAATCAGTGCGGGCGGCACGCCTCTTCAGTTGATCGGTAGTTCGACTGCAGCAACCACAATAGCCACACGCTTGGGCGGTACGTTATCGCTTGGCCTTCTTGAAGGGGCCGCAGTGATGCCGGCAGGTGCTGTTGTTGGCACCATTGGCATGCTGCTGCCGAACAACAGCATATCGGCGGATAGCGCGTTCTACACCAAAGAGCAGTACCACGGCCTTAACCTGGGGCGCACGCGGGTTCGCGTCCATGTCCAACAGATGTCTGCGGACACAATCGATGTCTACGGCTTTTACACGGGTCGCAACCCGGAGTGGGAAAACGCCCAAGTCATCAAAGCCACCCCGCGTGGCGAGCAATTTGTGGCCGACCTAGGGCAGGGGATAGAGGTAATTTGGACACCGGCCGCTGACCCTAACGAGTTAGGTATTCCCGCGCTTGAGGGTGCACCGAAATTGCCGTCGGTGTGGGTTTATCCGCCCACTGAGCAGTCCAACAAGGCGCTGGTTAACCCGGTACATCCGCCTGACTACCAGGACGCCATAATTTGGTTTCCGGCCACTGATATTCCGCCGATCTATGTGGTGCTCAGTGTTCGCAATCAACCTGGGGTCGTTACTGGCCAAGGCCAGGATGTGACCGGGATATGGTTGGAGGGTGCGGGCAAGGCGCTGGGCTCTCCAATACCGTCCCAGATTGCTGACCAACTCCGAGGACGGGAGTTTTCCAGCTTCGACGATTTCAGAGAGGCATTCTGGGTGGCAGTAAGTGCAGATGCTGCCCTCAGCAGCCAGTTCAACGACAACAACAGGTCACGAATGGCAGAAGGGCTCGCACCGCGTGCAAGGTTCATTGATACCGTAGGAAAACGGCGCTCCTTCGAACTTCATCACGAAACGCCTATTTCCAAAGGTGGTGAGGTTTACAACGTAGATAACATCCGCGCTATGACGCCCAAGCATCACATCGACACGCACAGAGGCCCGCAATGATTACTCTGAAAGACAACATTTCAGACTACACCGAAGCTGAATTTTTACGTTTGGTTGAGGAAATCTGTAGTGCTACGGGAGGGGAGGAATACCAGGACAATTTGCTGGAGAACTTCATTCAGGTTACCGAACACCCCGCCGGTTCTGACCTCATTTTCTACCCAGAAAGCGGAGCGGACGATACTCCCCAAGGGATACTGCAAACGGTCAAAAAATGGCGTCTAGCCAACGGGCTACCCAACTTCAAAGGTGCATAGTCGTTCTAGCATAGGTGCTCAGAATTTCGGCGGGCCGCCACGGTCGCTGCCACCACCCCGCCTAGATTTTGGCTTTGGCGCGGTTTCGCGCAGGCGTTGATCGAGCTGTAACCGTTGTGCATGCAACTCGGCACCGAGCTCGTCGACGCAGGCCGTTTTACGCTGTAGTTCTGCTGCCTGTCGTTGGACCTGATCAATCTTGATATCGCATGCCAAAATTGCTTTTGCTGCCCGTTGCTCAGCAGCCTGCCGGCGCGATTCAGCATCAACTCGCTGCCGAACTTCGGTAGCGAGATCAGTCTGAAGCGGGCAGATTGTGGATGCGTACAACACCAGCAGCGCGCCGAACAACCCGGCTATTAGGAACAACGACGCAATCGTCCAATGCTGCGCAACCTGGTCTGCATCGACCATTCCACTTAGCACAGCGCCGGCGCAGAACAGGACCGACGCTGATAGCGGTATGTGCGCTGGGTTTATGCGAATCACCGCAAGTACACCTCGGTGATTTGCGGTCGGAAGTGACCAAGCTCCTGGCTCACAACTTCGAGCGCCTTTTCCGGGTCCCCGGTAAGCAGCTGCAGCTCGAAGTGTCGTTGTTGCGCATAGGAATGCCGCAGGCCATGTAGACCTGTTGAATACCCGAGTGCGGCTTTGCTGGCATCGGTAAACGACTGACTCAGGGCTCTCCCCCCGCCTACGCCATACCGCTGTTGATACAGAATTTCACGGTCACGCCGGGTGCGTGGTTCGTCGAGACGCAGCGCCTCTAACCGTTCCGCCAGGCGATTTGGGATGGCCACCTCGCGAGTCAGCCCGCCCTTACCGGTGGTCAAATAGCGCGTGAAATTTTCCAGCCCGAGAAATTTCGAAGGGTCGGCTTTACGTTCGTCAGCCGTCGCCTCATCTAGGCGAGCCAGCGTAAATAGCTCGTGAGCGCGCAAGCCTGCAGCGTGCGCGATTTCCATGCCGAGCTGGTTATGTGGAGCCATTCGAGCCTTTATCGCGTGGACCTGATCGGGCGAATACGCGCGTGGTTTCAGAACCTGTTGTTTTTCGGATCTGACCATTGGCAATCGGCATTTTTCGTCAAGTTTTCCGTTGTGCCTGAGAAGCGCTTCCAAGGCCTGCCGGTCGCGATCCAATGTTTTTTGGCCGACTGCCTTCGCACGTTCAGCTAGAAATCGCTCGGCCCGTGAAATTGATGCGGCCTGATCCAGCGGGCCGCACCGGTTATCACGCAGCCATTCTCCGAACCTAGCCAAGCCATCTGCATAATTTCGAGAGGTTCCGATGGACGCTATCGCGCGGCTTTTAAACATGTCGACGCAGATTCGTTTGGCTTGGGTCGACGGCTTCGCGAATGTATGTTTTTTGATGCTGCGCGTTTTTTTGCTCATCGGTTTATCTCTCGTCGAATGCTACGGATGGATGTGTTTACGCCGCGTGCCTTTAGCTCTTCAAGAATGAGATAGAGCGAACTCTGCTGTTTACGCAGCTTGATGATGAGCCCCCGCCAGCGGGACAGCGTACGTTGGAAGGTTTGGGGTGGTTTACCCATGCTGCAGAGGGCTCTCCAGTGCGCGAACTCATCATCTGGAACGATGCGTGGAAGTCGGCTGGCACTCTGCCTAGATAACCAGCGGGAGAGGTTGGCCTGATCGATTTGAATCGCTTTCTCATGGTGGAGGTAAAGCAGCAGCATGCGCTGCGTGTACCCCTGTCGTAGGCGATGCAGCAGGTCCGCTTTATGCGGATCGAGTACGGAGGGCATAGTCGTGCCATTTGTAAGATTGAACACGACTGAACCAGATATCACCGATTTGATGAGCTGCAAAACCAAAACCTGCGCTCGAATCAATAGCGACATTCAGTCGGTCGATCACGTAACGACGTGACCTTGCCTCATTCGTCCTAGGACCAGTTGAGACTCTCTGCCGGTGGGCAGCGTGCTAGGCACCTTTTTACTGTTTTGCTCGTGAGCTATTCGCGTCGCTTTTGTGTCAGGGCTTTGGGCCCAGCATCTGCTTTCGCTGATGGACACCCGGCGGGCGCTTTTGCTCTGTTGCACCTTTTGGATAGCTGAGCAGGCATCCACAGGTCCGGAGATTAACGATCTGCCGGCGGTGTCGGGCGGTACTGCTGCCGATCCAGTTGCCAAGCTGGATGGGGTTTTGCCGTCATTCAGTTCCGATATTCGGAGCTGAATTTAGGCTAGGTGATAGCCGTGAGAGCACATGCCATCACCTATCCACCGCCACCCGAACGAGAGAGCTCGGCGAGGTGGCGGGTGAGCGCTCAATTAGATGAGACGCTCGGTTGGATGACTCAATCCTACCCATCAAAAATGGCTGGTCAATGTGGCATGTTAAATATGCGCAGATGTCTGAGTGCTGCCGCTATGTAGGGGGTCTAGCGAAGCGCAGACGCCGTACATAGCGGCAGCATGCTGCCGCTATGTAGGGGGTCTAGCGAAGCGCAGACGCCGTACATAGCGGCAGCATGCTGCCGGAAAAAAAGCGGCGCTCCGCGCCAAGTCATTGAAGGAGGGGCGCCGCACAGCGGGGAACCGGCGGCGGACGTATGTCCGGTGGCGAGGTTCATTGCGCAGCAACAGCAGTGCGCAGCGCTGCCGTTTTGCTATCGGTTGGCGAGGGTGTTTTGGCTGGCGGCACGCAGATTGGCGGGGGACGATAGCCGCATAAACCACATGCCCTGGAGTGAAAAATGCGCCGACTGATTGCCCTCAAATATGCCCTTGGATGCATTGCAACGGCAGGGTTGCCGCTGTCGCTGTTGACCATGACGCCAGCGATTCATCTGCAGATGTCGCTTCCCGCTTTAACCGTCAGATGGGTGGCGTTCTCCAGGATCATATTGGCCGCGCTGATCCTCTGGGTTGTGTGTACTGCCGCTGTTTTTGTCGCGCAGGTGCTGATCCGTAAAGGTGCAGTGGCTGGGTGGCAGTCATGATCTGGGCTGTTCGATTTCGCCGTGTCCTGGGGTTTGGGTCTCTTCTCCTGCTGCTGATTCTTTTGATCATTCCCGCGATTGGACCGTTTTTTCCCTCCCTGCTGTTATCGATTCGCGATGACCAGGGAATGGGTTGGTTGATCAATCGCCTCGCGAGTGTCGGTAGAGCCGTGCTTTATGCCTGGCTAGTGTCCTGGGTAGTCACAATTAGTTGGCGCTTAAAAAATCGGCGGCGTCGCAATGAACGCTGAAAACCTGGCGGGATTCCATTGGCTGTTTGTTGAATGGAACGAGATTGTCACGAGCATGATCGTTCTGACCCAGCCAGTTTTTGCAGCGATGGCCGAAGCCTCCCGCCGGCAAGTCACACCCGTGCTTTACGGATGTGCGGTCCTCCTTCTCCTGAATCTTTCCAAAGGGAATCTGCTGAATGCCCTGTTTACCAGTGCGGCCGTTTGGTTAGCCCTCAGCTGGGGGCTGAAGCCTGCCGATATCAAAATCTCTGAGTCCGGCACCGTTCCGGTCACTAATATTTCCGCGCTGGGTTACAACGCATCTCTGTCAGTCCAGGGCATTTTTGCTGAAACGATGGGGGTCCTTCTTAAGCATGTGAAGGTTGATGGTGGAGTACTGCCGGCGCAGGCCGCAACGCAGGCCGCAGTTGATCGAACTGCAGACCAATTTGCAGGCACTGACCTAGCTAGATTGATCCGCGACTACAACCAACAGTGTGGGCCAGAGGGCGGCGTAATACGAACACGAGAACAGGCTGGAAATCTGAGCGCGTACCACGCAATTGGCCTGGCTGGTGGTGCCGGCCTGGGTATGCCAGACGACGAGATAACGCACGTTGCACAGATGATGAAGCTGTACGACGGGGCGGTAGATTTTGTGAGCGGCAAGACAAATAGCGCGACTGGGGATGCATTGGAGCGTGTATTTGACGCCGAAGCCATCCGTGAACGTAGGGCAGCTGGTATTGCAATTCTTGAGGCCGAGAATAGGGGGTTCATCTCGAGTACCCCCTATTTGCTTCCCAAAGATGGGTATTGGACGTCGGTTTATAGAGCTGATGAGGTAAAGGATGAACCAGCACGAAGAAACGAATATTTGAGTCACGCGGACGCGCGGTTTGAGATTCGTCCTGATGCCTGGTCAGAGGAGGATGGGCAGCAAGCCGCGCAGGGATTCTCGCCAGGGAGTTGTGTGGATGCCTACCGCCTCGCACAGTTTGGCGCGGAACAGGCGTACCGCGCTCTGATTGCAACAGGCGGCACAGTGAGCAGCGGGCAGAGAGCAAATGTTGATGCTAGCCGGCTTGGAGCTGCCCAGGCACTACAACGTGTTATTAACCGCTCTATGAGCGGTGGTGTGCTTGATAGCGGATCGCTTGGGCATGCGGTTGGCGGCGTTGTTGCCGTGACTCAGGCCGTTAAAAATGAAATCGCGTGGTATGAAATGTACACGTTGATTCCCAGTTTTATCGGCGGTATTGGGGCTCTACTGTGGTTCCTACTGATGGCCGCTCCAGTGTTCCTGCTGATTGCACCAGTGGTAGGCGTCGAGTCAATCACAGGATGGGCATCCGGAGTGCTCTTTTCCGCATTCGCAATTGTGTTTGCTCAAGCCCTGACTGTAGGGCTATCGATTGCACTGACCGGAGCCGCCGTATACCAGGCTGGCATGGCGGCAGGCTGGAACGGCGGCGGCGGTGCCTCAGATCTGATACTCGGCATGTTGCCGCTAGGAGGGCCATTCATCGTGGTCGCCAGCACTTTTTTTGCCGGTCTACTGACCAAGTTTTCAATCACCCAATTGTCGGGGGCTGCTCGTAGTGCTGTTGCTACTACAACTGATTTCGCCAAAGGGGCCGCTTCGATTGCTCAAATGGGATTCGCATTAGGGCGCGGAATCGAGCGTATCCGAGGGCAGGCCGCCAGTACCGCTGAGCGAGCTGCGAAATTAGCACAGCAGAATGGTGGCGGTGGCTCGCGAGGTGCAGCTGGAGTTATTGAGAGACATAGCAGCGGTGGTGGATCGGGTGGCGGCGGCGGTTCTGCCGCAGGTGCAAAAAGTGGTTCTAAACAATCTGCTGCCGAAAATTTTAACGGGATGCGCCAACGTCTGAATCGGCTGGCCGCCGAGGAGGCAAAACAAAGGTATGAACCAAACCTAAATCCACCACCGGAAGCCTAGGAGTAACGTGATGCCTGATGAAACCGAAAATGTCGCTGTCAGTGATTTGCCAGTAGATGCTCGCCAGAGTTTCGGCGCTCATGATTACGTCATTCGCGCAGCCGCACTATCGTCAGATGATGAGCTGATGCGTGACGTGTTGTTGAGCTTGCTCAATGAGTCTAAAGAGCAGGCGCTGGCTGCTCTGAAGCTCAGTTGTTGGGAGGAGGATTTGTCCGCAGACCCCGCCGAGCAGCGTGAGTTGCTGCGCAGCTCAATCGCGTTTGCAATTGCCCCGCATCCCTCTGCTGGCACGCTGTAACCGCTCCTAACCTTGGGCCTCACCACAATAGTGAGGCCCAACCATGCATCCCTTCTCCGCTCCCCATATATCCGCCGAACTTGTATTCGACCTCGACGCGCAGCTGCAGCAGGCGAGCTGCTGTGCTGTCCATGTCGTTGCGGGGCCGGATGGGCCTGTACTGGCCGGTATTGACTGGCCACCCCCCAATCACACCCTCAAATACCGCCAACTACCCCTGGTAACCGTCGATTACCGCTCCGTGGGGTGGATGACAACAACTCACAAATACCGCCAGTCACCCTCGTTCACCCCAAATTAGAGTCGTTTTTGCATGCTGAGCAGCTTGCTGCGCGGGTCAATGCGCTCGCCGGCACCGGCGATTCTGAACGAGCGGCAATCGCGTTTGCGCTGTTCGAGTCAGCATGCTGAGCCTACGGTGCTGGCTGGCTCAGGGCATAGAGAGCCGTCTGCTATCTGCTGAGCAAAATCTGCACCTGGTTGCCGGCCTCGATCAGTTGCACGCGAGAGCGAGCAACGACCTGTCCGGCAGTGGCGCTGCGTTATTAGGCCTGGTGCGGATCTGGTGGCGGGCGTTCTGCACCGAGCGCTGTGCGCAGCACGCCGCGCGAGCCGAGGAGAGGAGAGGAGAGGAGAGGAGAGGCGCCGATGATCGATGACGATAATGTCGATCTGCAGTACCTGCAGTGTGGGGATTTCGAGCCCGGAAATCGCTCGCCCTATCTAAGGCCGCGTAATCCATTCGAGCAACGCTTGGCTGCAAACCTTAGGCCTGGTCTCGCCCTGGTGCTCGATCTTGAAACAGCAACGCGCGTGATGGCCGGAGCAGCGCTGTCAGCAGGTTTTGGTCAGGCCGTGGCGTTCGATCTTGATCTGCAGTCTGGGCGGTTTGAGGTCATCGCTGTAGGCAGCTCAATGCCCCCGATATGCGCCGACGTCGCGGGCAACCTGGTACCAGCGCTGTGTTGGTACCAGCGAAATGGATTTCAGTCGATTTACGTCGCAGTGCAGTCCCCAGATTTATTTTGGCTCCCGGTGTTTTCAGCATCTGCTGGCACGCTCAAGCGAGTGTGACCCTAGAGCCTCTCAAATCAACTGCTGGAGGTGTGTTATGTCGAAAGTCGAGGCCGAGATTCGGTCCCCAATTGCGCTAGCGTTCGTGGCATTTATCGCAGGTCATGCCGCCCTGTTTGCGTTAATCGGTCTGCTGAGTCCAACAATGCCTGGGCTATGGTGGGCCCTGTCGTCGATCCCGCTTGCAATGCTTATGTGCAACCACCTGCGACGCCTCGGCCATCATGAGTTGTCGGGGTACGTCGGCATGTACGCAACCGGCTTTGCAGGCGGTGCGATTGGCGCGCACGGCCATGATCTGTTCTGCCTAGTTGTCGGGCTGATATAACTCTAACCAGCATCAATAAAAGGAAATTGTGATGAGACATAAAGCAGTGCTTTTTCTGTTTGCGGGCCTGATCCTGCAGGGCTGTTCCGACGACGAAAAGGTGGCAGATCGAATGAATCCAACCGCGGACGGTAGCTATCTGCTTATTTTGCAATCGGGAGAGGTCACCTTCCGCTCAATTGTTGGCGGCCAGGTCGCAATAAATCTGGAAGCAGATTGGCGCGGCAAGGTTGAGTCGGGCATGCGCGGACGACAAGATTTCCTGCTAGCGGCACAGTGCGGCGATCTGATTCTGAGCGAAATGGATAACCGGTTTTTCATTGACGCTCTGCCCAATAGTCCCGGCAGGAAAACGTATGACGGTTGTGGCCTAGGTGAAATTTCGCCATTCAGCTGGGAGGTAATCGCTGAACCTGCAACCTAAGCTGGTGTGCTCCAACCAATCAAAACTCTGTTATGATTATCAAACAGCGTTAATGACGATCCACGGAGGGGCGGCTTAGGCCGGTGAGGTGGCTCGTTGCTGGTGATTGAGGGGCGGCATGATCTGTGGCTAATACCCACGGACTTCCGCCCCCTTTTATTTGGGAGGTTTTTTGTGTCCGTCATAATCCAAGAGCAGACCCTTCGCGCCTTGATCGCTGCTGGTTCGGTCAGTGATTTAACCGCTCGCCGGAGTCAGACAGGCTGGGTGCTGATGGTGCGTGTCGGCTCAGCTGAGGCACCGCTCCAGCTGCAACGTGGCGGCGCTCGTGAATTCAAGTCGTTGGATGCAGTGGCCAACGTGGTTGAGTCACTAGGATTGGAGCAGTTGTCGGTGCGACTGATCCAAGGCTAATACCCATGGACTTCCGCCCTCTTTTATTTCGGGAGAGTTCCGTGACTCTCCAGAAGCAGATCCTGTGCGATGGCTGCTATTGGCTCCATCAAGGCGTTGGTGCTGATGGAAAGTTGACCCACCCGGCCGATTGAAGTCTGAGCCAGAGCGGATTGTGACTATTTGCGAACGCGTTGCCGAGGCTTACCGACTGGGCACTATTTCCTTACCGTCCACTAGAGTCTAGACGTCATACAGCGCATTGAAGTCGGTAAATCCGAGCTTCTTTAGTTCGACATAAGCATTTCCGAACCATACATTTAAGCGTTCGTTTTGCTTGTCCAGCACAATGATCTGGCCCTTCTGAAAGTTGAGCTCTGCGGTCAACCGAACGCGCTCTTCCTCGCTTTCAGACAACAACCTCTGCAGCAGCTCAACTTGGACACTCAGGCCATTCTCTGATTTATCGTTACATAACTGTTTTTGCCGCAGACGATAGGCTTTCTGCCGCTCTGCATTGCTGAGTGCTTGGCCGGTGGATGGACGCCCGCGACCCCGACTTACGGGCTCTGACGGCAGTTGCTGGGTGGCGTTGTTGGTAGGGTCGATCATGGCGGCAGCTCCTGTGCGTTGCTTCTGAAACATATTATAGTTACGTAACGATAAATAATATATCGTAACGTAACTATAAATCGACCGTCTGTCGGGATATTCGCTACCACTTCCCGCAACGGAATGTCCGCACCGAATCTGGCCCAGGCCAAGGCACCCAGACCGCCCCCTTCACTGTCCAATCAACATTCGCTCTTCCTCGCTTTCAGACAACAACCTCTGCAGCAGCTCAATTTTGGCACTCTGGCCATTCCCTGATTTATCGTTACATAACTCTTTTTGCCGCTTACGATAGGCTTTCTACCTGTCTGCATTACTCTTTGCCTGCCCAGAGTTTGGGCGGCCACGGCCTCGTTTGGCGTCCTTCTTAGGGAGCTGACCATCATTATCGACTTGATCGGTCACGGTATTTTTTCTATGCCTTACACCATAGTTAATTTATAGCAACGTAACGATAAATTATTATTTCGTTACGTTGCTATAAATCGAACACTAGTCCAAATGACAGTGTCAAAACTTCGGCTTAGACGCGCGATGGGCAGTTGCAGGCATTAAGGGGCGGAAGGCCTTTGGCAAAGCACTAACTATCCAAGACTAAATTGGTTAGTGCATCAAAGATCCAGCTCTACACCGCGCACTCGCAACCACTCCTTCCGATCACGATAATCCGGCAGCACCTTGTCGACCTCGTTCCAAAAGGCATCCGAATGATCGCGATGATGCAGGTGGCATAACTCGTGGACAACGATGTAGTCGATGATGGTCAGCGGGGCCATCAGGCACTTCCAGTGAAAATGCAGATCGCCACTCTTTAGACATGACGCCCAACGATAGCCAATGTCCTTGATCTGAATACGACCCGCTTTCACGCCCACCTTGCCAGCAAAGAAATCCACTCGCTTGTTGAGCCGAGGAAGTCCTTTGTCTTTGTAGAAGGATTCAAACGCTTTTCGGGCAGACTCCTCGCCGCCTGCATCCACGACTGACCGTAACAAGCAGAATCGGCCATCTTTGAGCTTCAGTGGCTCGTCCTGCTCTGGGACCAACTGAAGACGGTAGCTACTACCCAAGTAGAGGAAGGACTCGCCGCTAACCCATTCACGCGTTACACGTGTGGCGTTGAGATCACGCCAGTCGGCCTGGTTACGGTAAATCCACATCCGCTTGCTGAAAACAGTCGCATCTACCTGGTCCGGGGTCATATGTACGGGTGGGCGAACCGTGACCAAGCCGTTTCGCTCAATCACGATATCCGTTGTCTGACGCTCAGCACCTGGCAACAGCTGATATTCAATGTCTCGTACTTTGCGCAGCTGCATTCATACAATTCCCGCCCGCACGATACGGGTCAACTCATCATGTCGGTTCTTGGCCAGCTTCATAATTTCAATAGCAACACGCTCACGGTTTTGTTTGAGCTCATCAATGCCAGTTTTGCTTATCTCCGTCTTGAGCAGACCGCGAATGCGCTTCTGCTTGTCAGGGTTCTGCCAGAAGTCGATGCTGCCTATGGTCTCCTGAAGCAAATCCACCGTCGTTTCCATCAAGGCCTTGAACTTGACCTTATCGCCCCCGGCGACAACGCCATCAGCAAATCCAACCTGGATGATATGCGCATAAAACGTGGTGGCCTCCTTACTCATACCCTCCTCGCCTTTCTGGCGACCTGCAACGGCCTCGCTGCGAAGCTCCGCTAGCTTCTCAACCAGCAAGTCCCACTCATCCTGATGCTTCTCGATCAGCGCATCGACTTTCTCGGAAAGACTTTTGAAGAAAGCCGGGTCCTCATCGTGGTGAACCGTGCAGTGCTTGCGAATGGCATGCTCCATTTCGCTGGCTTTGGCCTCAACGTTCTTGCCGGAATGTGCCGCCAACTTCTCAAGAAAGTCCTCAGCCAAAAGCTCCACAGGCTCGACCCTAGGGTTGATACCCAGGCTGATCAGATGCTCATTGATAAGCGCCTTCACTTTTTCACCGGCACTACCCAAATCGAGGCTGGCGTCTTTGTAACGCTCTTTGGTGACCTGCAGGATGTAACCGAAGCGCTTGGCAGGCACACGATAAGGCTGGGCCGAAGGATGCGGCAGGATGATGTCCATGCTCATCAGGAACTTCTTCAGATACACCTCGAAGTCGGCCCGCAGCTTTTCATCCTTCAAGGCTTTCACCGCTTCATGCACCACAGCAGCATCAGCTTCAAGGTCAGACAAAGTGCCCGTAACAAAAGCAGCGATGCTCCTTACCCCCAGCGCAGTGAAGTGCTGCAGCAATCGCTGATAACGCTCCTCCAGCACAGGCAGCTCAGACGTAATGTTCTGCATCCCGTCGTGCAGCTCCTGTAACTCATCACTAGCTGCATACAGCGTAAGCGCATCGGTCAGGTGGTTGGCCAAGCCGATGTAATCCACCACATAGCCACGCTGCTTGCCCTTCTTCACCCGATTGGTACGAGCAATCGCCTGGAGCAAGGTGTGCTCGCGCAGTTTCTTATCGATGTACATCACCTGCTCAATCGGCGCATCAAAACCGGTCAAGAGCATGTCACAGACGATCAAAAAGGCGATGCCGGTGTACTCCTTGTCTGGGTCATCCAGATCAAAGCCACGGCAGAAGTTCTCAACGGCTCCCATTCGCGCAGCCTGCTTACGCGCCTGGGTGATAAAAGCCGCCTCATTGGTGCCGTCCGAAGACACCACCACAGCTGTTTTCAGGAAGCGCAGACGCCGCAGCAAGTCAGCATCCGGCGCAGTCTTGACCTGCTCCTGCTCAATGCGCTCAGCAATTGCAGCTTCAATGCCTGCTTGGTAACGAATACACGCCAGCTTGGAATGGCAGACCACCTGAGCCTTGAAACCGTTAGGCAAGATGTTGTCGATGTAGTGGCCGACTAGATCACGCGCAATCGCGTTGATACGGTTCTCAGCCTCAAGGATGTCGCCCGTTGCGCCATATTTCTTCTTGATCGCCAGCAGCTCTTCTTCACTACGATCACGAAAGAGATCTTCGAAGGCTTGATCAAATGCGTGCTTTTCCGTCAGCGCACTGTCGGCGGTTTTGCCTTCATACAGAATTTGCAGCGTGGCACCGTCGTTTACCGCGTCCAGCAACCGGTAAGTGTCGATGTACTCACCAAAACGCTTGTGGGTTTTCCTCTCCCCATGACGCTCAGTCAGCAGCGGAGTGCCGGTAAAGGCGATACGCGTCGCATTGGGGAACGCCTCGAACAGGTTCTCGCCCAGGTCCGAACTTTGGGTTCGATGCGCCTCATCAATCATCAAAATGATTCGATCAGAGGTGTTCACCACGCCAAAGGTCTTACCGGAGGGCATCGCCAGGTAAGTACCCAATGCCTCAGCCACCGTATTGGTGAGCGCCTGCTTGTGCTCCTGAAACTTGTGCACCATCACCATGTTGATGTCGGAGCTTTCTGTGGCTAGGTGCTTACGCAGATCCTGACGAGTCTCGATCACATTGACTCGCCCACCAATCAAAGTGGCGGTCTCCCCTAGCTGCTCCTCCAGATCCTGGCGGTCGTTAACTAGAATCACCTTGTAGTCATTGAGATCGCGGCTGGCGCGCAGCATGCGCGCCAGGAACACCATGGTCAGGGACTTACCCGAGCCTTGGGTGTGCCAAACAACGCCACTGCGCTCCATAGCGGTTTTACCGCTGCGTAGACGCTCAATGATCTTGTTAGCGGCACGAAACTGCTGATAGCGGCACACAACCTTAATCCGCGGCCCACCATCGGTGTCCATAAATACCGAACTGGTGCGCAGAATCTGCAGCAGATTCTGCCGGCTCAACATGCCAGCAATCAGTCGCTGCTGCGCATTAATACCCTCGCTAGCAGCATCATTAGCCGGGTAGAGCGTCTTCCAGCCGTAGAAGTGCTCTTCACCCGAGGTGATCGTGCCGTAATCCGCCTCAAGGCCGCAGCTACGGATCAACAATAGACTGCTGTGAAACAGACGCGGTTCGCCTTCCGTCAAACCTGCCGCTGCAGTTTCCTTGCGCTTGCGCATATAGCGCTGCAACTGCACAAAGGCTTCTTGCATGGGGTTGGCGCAGGTTGCAGAGCCCTTCTTGCACTCCACCACAGCCAGCGGGATGCCATTCACGAACAACACAATGTCCGGAATGATAAAGGCCCTCACGCAGCCCGGCGTATCGATACGGAATTGGTTGATCGCGTGAAACTGGTTGTTCTCAGGCGTATGGAAGTCGATCAAACGAACGATTGGGTCAGCTTCGCCCGTCAGTTCGTTGCTATCCACTTGCGCCTTAAACAACAACGCCTGCACGGCTTCGTTGGCTTCCAACAGCGTGCGGTTGGGTTGACGTAACAACTGGCCACGCAGGTCATCCAGCTGCTTCTCAGTTAGCCAGTGCCGACCATCATCGGTTCGATTGATGGTACGTACGGCTGCATCGAAAACCTCAGGTAGAAGCCACTGGCGAAAATTAGCGCGCAGGCTTGGCACGGGGTCCTGAGGAATGACGGTACCTTGGTCGATGACGGTCCAGCCCTGCGCTTGCAGCTGCTGCAGAAATGGCTGCTCAACCTCCGTGTATTCCGACATGACCTACCTCAAGCCGCTACAGCACTAAAACCCGACTGCGTTAGGCGCTCCAGGGCAATGGCCAAAGCACGATCATCAAACAAGCGATCCTTGCGTGCAGCAGCACCTGGCCCACCGCGCCACGTCCGTAGCGCTTGTCGTACAGCTGGCACCGTAGCCTCAACATGCTCCTTGGCCAACAGCCAATCTACGGTTGCCAACAGCTCCATGCCAAAGGGCGACTCAAAGCCATCAATAAGCTCAGCGGTACGCTCCAAAGCCTCAAGATAGGGCTTTGATTCGGTATTCAGGTAAGTCTGCAAATAGGTCTTACGCTCGTCATCAAACCAGATGACATCAAGCGGGTCCGAATCGCTGATACGTTTTTCGGCGTGCAGGTAGCTGCCATCCAGATTGTTCAGCAAATGCTCCAGACGGTTGGCATAGGGCCCGTATTTATGGGCGACGAACTGAAGGTTCAGCGGGTTGTCTGCGGGCGAAAATCGCTCGATACCGCGCTCCAGAAACCAGGCCAACTTCTGCACTTCCAGAAAGCTGCATTCCATACCCAGTACCCAATAGCGCCGTACCAACTCAGCGATCAAGGCACGGGCCGGCGTCAACTTCTCCACCCCTGAGCGCTTGGCCACGTTCTGATACTGCGAAGTGGGTTCAAACACCAAAATCTCAGCATCCAGATCGCCCAAAACGGCCTCAATCTGCTCGCGCACAGCCATCCACTCCAGCCCGCCATTACCGGCTCCCAGCGGAGGTACGGCAATAGACTCGATATGATTATCGAGGATAAAGGTACGCAGATCAGTCAACCCCTCAACGACCCACTCCATCTTGGAAGGAGCCTTCCAATGCCGCTTGGTAGGGAAGTTGACGATCCAGCGCGGACCATCCAGCTCCTGTACCGGGGTGACAAACATCTTGCCAGTTTCAACCTGTTTGGCTTTGCAGGCAGCAGCGTATAGCCGGTAATTCTCGGCAAAGCGCTCCTTGAACATCAGGGCAATGCCTTTGCCCATCACGCCGACAGTATTGACGGTATTGACCAAGGCATCGACCTTGGCCTCTAGCAAATTGCCTTGTGTAAATCTAATCATCGGAAGTACCACTGAGGCATAACACGTATATCCAGTTTCAAGCCTTTAGCCTGGGCCTGTGCATCCAGTCGATCTTTTACGACTTGGGTAAAACACACTACGCCGAGCAGTCCCTCTATGGGCAAATAGCGGTGGACCAGGGCTTCAGCCTGGTATCGCTCGATCTGCACCGGATCATCCGGATTGCGCGCGAAATTGCGCGCTTGCAGCAACGGCCAATCCACCTGTTCAAGTAAATTCAGCTCATTGAAATACCTGGCCAGCGGGGTGTAGGCATGCCGATCAGTAAAGGCAAAACCCAACCCTAACTCATGCACCAGGCGCAGGCTCGACACCAGGATGCAGATTTCCTCATTGTGCCGCTGCTGCACCTCACCACGCCCAGTGTGGATGTTGTACATCATGGGCGAGAACGGCGTGAAATAGAACGGCACGTAGTCAGACAAGGTGCCGCCCGGCGCAACCGGCACCGCGCGCTCACTCCGACGGCTGATCAGATCGACGTTGCCAATCACCACATAGTTCGGTGCCTGCACATTCGCTGAGGCGCAGTGCAGTCCGTTATCCAGAATCCACGCCAGATTATCGCGGTGGACGATGCGCCAGATCAGCGCCTTCTCCGGATTCAGGTTGGGGTAGTAGTTAGCCATTGGCCATCTCCGGAGCGGGTTCCTCGACCTGAACAGGCACTCTGCCGGTAAGCATGTCTTGCATAAGGCCGAGCTTCTGTTTGCGTAGCTTTCCTAACTGCTCCAACTCACGGTCAAGCTTCACTGTTATTCCATCAAGAGCATCTGCAATCTGTATTTGCTCCACTGAATCTGTCGGCATAAACATCCACAAATTCCTGATATCTCCAACCCGAACATGTCCGACGGTAGAGCCACCAGAAATCAAGTCGAGACGATTTTTAATCTGACGTGATTGCAGCGCATACAAGAAATATCTGGGGGAAATCAGTTCTGCATCTGGTCGGTATAGCATCATCCTTTGCCCTAAGCATGCGCTGGGATGACGATCCGGAATCATGCAAACCTCTCCAACTGGGGCCTCGCGCGTAATCACGATATCACCCACCTGTGGTTTGCCGCGTAATGTCCAAGTCAAGTAGGAGCGCTTATCGGTGTAAAGAAGTTCTGCATCAACAAACTTGCCATTACGGACATTGGGTGTACGAATGACCGGAAACCCATCTGGAGTTTCCGGTGGTGTTCGGTTCTTACAGTCGATGATTTTTTCACAAACCTTGGCACAGGTCGTAAAGCACCACGCCGTAGGAATCCATCCAACCGGCGTTTCCTGATACAGCTCCGGGGCTTCGCTGCGCGGCGGGCGCAGTTGGCCGTTGGGCAGCACTCCACGGGTAAACAGATCGTGCATCATGCCGGCCTTCATCTGCTGGTACTTGGCGATCAGGGCTTCGGCTTTCTCAATAGCGGTATCAATAGAATCCAGAATGTTCGCGATCTTTGACTGCAGCCGCATATCTACCGGAATTCGGACGACAATGCTCGGTACCTTCTTGGTATCCAGGTGCAAGACTGTCGAGCCGGCGGCATAAGCAACCATCTGCCGACGCACATCAGATAGCATCAGGCGATGATAAAGAAAGCTCTTGGCGCACCGACCCGCAATCGGCTCAATGCGCATGCAATCCATCGACGCCAGTGTCGGCTTGCTAGCCCCAAAGTCAGGAACCTTCAATGGGCTCCCAACGATGTCACCAGCCCGAGTCAGATCCGTAACGGAAAACAACAAATCGCCAGCTGACAGGTGATCAATCTTGGTCGAAAAACCGTCGTAGAACTTGATCCCCGTAGACTCGTAACCACCACCTTTCACGAAGCATTTAATCGTAATGAATGGGTGACCAGAGTGCTCGTCACCGTAGTCTTCAGATTTGTAATTGATCCCCTTCCGCTGAGTCGCGAGATGGGCCAACGTAACGTTCGCCCACTCACTCATACCCCAACTCCACCAAAAACGCCTGCAGTACCTGTGCAGCCTGATCGCACTCAGACTCAATCTGTTTGGCGGTAATTGCGTACTTGCCCCAAAGGTTCTCGACGGCAGCGATGCAAGCCCGCTGGTCGGCGCGTAGGTACTGGCGATAGCTGTCGAACAGTACCTTACCCAGGCGTTCGACAATGACTACGCGGGCTTCGTCGTCGCTGATCTTTAGGCGAGCCTTGGCCACCAGCTCATCCTTCATCGCCTCCGTCGATTTGATCGCAGCCTTGACTGCTTTGGCCTCAGCCTCCAGCGCTTTGTGGGCGGCCAGTCTGGCTTCAGCGCGCTCGGCGGTAGTTTTGGCCTGTTGCCCCTGAGCCATAGACTGTTCGACCACGCTGGCAATCTGGGAGGCATGGCCAACAGTCGTCGCCAGATCCAGCGCGCGCTGACCATTGCCGAATTGCGCTTCTTTGGCGGTAAAGCCCTGCGTGTAAAGGCCCTTATCCGCGCCCTTGGGCAGCTTGTCGGCCACCTTGATCTCAACGAACAAATCCGCCACCGCACCTTTCAGCGTTTTGAGCTGCGCCTTCCACTCGGCAGTGCTTTCCTTGAGTTCATCCTTAAGCGCCTTGACCTCATCAGCCGGCAGCACGCCAGTGTGCTCGCTGTCTTCGAAGTCTTCCTCGCTGGCAGCGGCAAACAGCCCTTGCAGCTCCGCTAGGCGCGCATGCTGCTGCTCTAGCTCCGCCAGCACCTGGGGGAACTGGCTTTGCAGGATGTCTTCGTCCGGAATTAGCTCCGGACCCCAACCACTGGCGGCGATGGATTTAAAGTCAGCAGCGAGCAGCTTGTAGTAATTGGCAAAAGCGCCACGCACCTGGTAACGGTTGAGCAGGTGCTGGCCGGCGAAGATGCGCTCGATGCTATCGAGCAAGGTGGCACGCATGGCGTAAACGTTATTCGCGCGCGCCTGTTGGTTTTCCGCATCCGGGGCTAGGGCTTCAATGAAGGGCAGATGCTGCGCCCACCAGACCTTCAACTCAGCCATAAACTGCGCCTGCCGCTGGGTAACGCCAGGGTGAGCATTGATATGTGCAGGGATTTCGCGCTTGTCAGTCAGGACTGGAGCAAAGTCCGCATAGGCCACGCCTGCGGCAGGCACCTCGCGTGACACAAAGCAGCTTTCGCGCAGGCCGGCGTAGTTGTGCCAAAAGTGCTCCAGCGCATCGATTTCCGTGACCGGCACACCGCCGTGCAGATGGGCGCGAACGTCATGCGGCTCTGCAGGTGGGGCGTTGTCCACATAGCGGCGGATGTTGCAGTTGTAATCCTCGGCGTAAATCGCCTCGACCGACACGGGCTGCGCATAGCCAGGAATCTCCAGCCCCGCACGGTAGGCGTGGACGATTTTGTCGATGTCCTCCGGTCGCAGGTAGTTCTGCGCCTTGCCTTCGCCATACTCGCGGTCGGCGTTAATAAAAAGTACGTGTTTGCGCTCGGCGGCACCGGCCTTGTTGAGCACTAAAATGCACGCCGGAATACCGGTGCCGTAGAACAGATTGCTGGGCAGCCCAATCACCGCCTCAAGGTAGCCTCTGTCGATAAAGTACTTGCGAGCCTCACGCTCCTCACCGCCACGGAACAAAACACCATGCGGCATCACACAGGCCATGCGGCCATCGTGCTTGAGTACGGCGAGCATGTGCTGCACGAACATCAGGTCGGCTTTCTTGCCCTTTTCGGGCATCCAAACCGGGAATCGACCAGGGTGTTTGATGTCCTTCTTGATGTAGTTTTGACTAAAGGGAGGGTTGGCCAATACACGGTCAAAGCGCATCAGGTTGCCGTCTTCGGCTTGGTGCTGCGGCTCGCGCAGGGTGTCCTGCTGACGAATCACTGCGTGAGAGATTCCGTGTAGCAGCATGTTCATCTTGCAGATGGACCAAGTGGTACCCATTTTTTCCTGGCCATAGAGCGCTAGCTCGGCGGCATCAGCGCCGCACTCACGCAAGTAGTCGCGCGCTTGAATCAGCATACCGCCAGAGCCAACCGTCGGGTCGTAGACGCTCATGTCCTCTTCCGGATCGCAGATCTCAACACAGATACGCACCACCTCGGCCGGGGTGTAGAACTCACCAGCCTTCTTGCCCGCCGAGTCGGCAAAGTGTTTGATCAGCCACTCATAGGCCGTGCCGAGAAGGTCCGGAAACTCGAAATCCTCATCGCGCAGCGGAATCTTTTCAAAGTTCTGGATGAAGTTCACGAGCGTGTCGTCATCCAGGGTGTTCTGGCCGATTTTCTTGTTGAAGTTGATGTGCTTCAGCACATCTTGCAGCGCCTCGGGGTTGGCCTCTTCCAAAGCTTCCAGGGCCTTATTGAGAGCCGTACCGACGTTCTCTTTAACGTGCTTGAGGGCAGGATGAACGTTCCACTTATCGTCAACCCAGCCATCATTCCAGCGGGCGCGCTCCGGCACAAAGAAGTACTTGCCTGAATACTGATCGGGGTCCTCAAGGTTGGCCTTGATGTCGTCCTCACTCAAACCATCAGTTGCACCTTCTGTCCTAATCTCCTCCCTGCGCTGATCGAACAGATCACTCGCACGCTTCAGGAAAAGCATACCGAAGATGTATTCCTTGTACTCACTGGCGTCCATATTGCCGCGCAGGTCATCACAGGCTGTCAGAAGCAGGTTTTCCAGCCGTGCGAGGGTCAGTTTGGCGCTTGCCATAAAAAATCAGGTCCTTGTTACTGCAAAGGGGCTGCAGGGTATCGATCAATGGTGCCGGAGCAGCATCATGAAACGATCCCGCGAAGGTTCGCCGAGCCGTTATTGATAAAGAATCGGATCATGCCCTTTCGAGGGCGTGGCTGTCTTGGGAAAGGTACAGTACAGGTACAGTGCCCAGCTTTGCCAACCTAGCCAAAACTAGATCAAACTCAATATTATCAACTAGTTAATACTGTTGTACCTTGCACTGAACTAGCCTAGACTTTACTGGCCTCGGTGCGTCAGGCTACGACTTGTAATCAGTAGGTCCCGAGTTCGATTCTTGGTGCCGGCACCATATAAAAAAAGCCCCGCAGCGATGCGGGGTTTTTTTATGCATGTTGAAAGTGCAATGACTTGCCCGTCTAGACTCAGCTTGCAACACTGCCAGGCACAACACTTACCGACCGCCTCTTTAAAAAAAGGTATAGGCCGTGCACATCCTTATTACCGGCGGCGCCGGCTTTATTGGTTCGGCGCTGATTCGCCATCTGCTAAATCACACCGAACACCAAGTACTCAACCTCGACAAGCTGACCTATGCCGGCAACCTCGAGTCGTTGGCCACTGTGGCGGACCATCCGAGCTATCGCTTCGTGCAGGCAGATATTGCCGACAGCGTAGCCGTCAGCCAGGTCCTGGCCGAGTTTCAGCCGGACGCAATCATGCACTTGGCGGCTGAGTCGCACGTCGACCGCTCCATCGATGGCCCCGCTGAGTTTATTCAGACCAATATTGTCGGCACCTATGCGCTGCTTGAGGCCACTCGCAGCTACTGGTCGCAGCTGGACCCTGCGCGCAAAGCAGCGTTTCGCTTCCACCATATTTCCACTGATGAGGTCTATGGCGATCTGCATGGCGTGGACGACCTGTTCACCGAGACCACACCCTACGCCCCCAGCTCGCCCTACTCGGCGAGCAAGGCCGCCTCAGATCATCTGGTACGCGCCTGGCAGCGCACCTATGGCCTGCCGGTGCTAATCACCAACTGCTCGAACAATTACGGCCCCTACCACTTCCCAGAAAAACTCATCCCGCTGGTGATCCTCAATGCCCTGGATGGAAAGCCGCTGCCGGTATATGGCAATGGCCAGCAGGTTCGCGACTGGTTGTACGTGGAAGACCATGCCCGCGCACTTTTAAAGGTGGTGAGCGAAGGCAAAATCGGCGAAACCTACAATATCGGCGGGCACAACGAGCAGAAGAACCTGCACGTGGTGGAGAGTATCTGCGCGCTATTGGACGAGCTGGCACCACGCCAAAGCGGCTCGTATAAAGAGCAGATCAGCTTCGTTAGCGACCGCCCAGGCCATGACCTGCGCTATGCCATCGATGCCAGCAAGATCGAACGCGAACTAGGCTGGAAACCCACCGAGACCTTCGCCAGCGGTCTGCGCAAAACCGTGCTCTGGTACATGGATAACCTCGACTGGTGCCGCCGCGTGCAGGATGGTAGCTACCAACGCGAACGCCTCGGCGCACTTTAAGGAGCAGCACGATGAAAGGCATCATTCTCGCAGGCGGTTCTGGCAGCCGCCTGCACCCCATCACTCTGGGCGTATCCAAACAGCTGCTGCCGATCTATGACAAGCCGATGATCTACTACCCGATCTCGGTGCTGATGCTCGCCGGCGTGCGCGAGATTCTGATCATATCCACCCCGCAGGACCTGCCCAACTTTCAGAAGATGCTCGGTGACGGCAGGCAATTTGGCGTGCACTTCGAATACATCGAGCAGCCCTCACCTGACGGCCTGGCGCAGGCCTTTATTTTGGGCGAAGGTTTTATCGGTAAGGACTCTGTGTGCCTGATCCTTGGCGACAATATCTTCCATGGCCAGCACTTCACCGAGAAACTCCTGCGCGCCGCCGCCGAACCTTCGGGCGCTACGGTCTTCGGCTATTGGGTCAATGATCCACAGCGCTTTGGCGTGGTCGAGTTCGACGCCCAAGGCAAGGCCATCTCCATCGAGGAGAAACCCGCCGAACCGAAGTCTAGCTACGCGGTGACCGGCCTGTACTTCTACGACAACGACGTGGTCGAAATCGCCAAGGCAGTCAAACCCTCGCCGCGCGGCGAGCTGGAAATCACCGACGTCAACAATGCTTACCTGCAACGCGGCGACCTACGTGTAGAGCGCTTCGGCCGTGGTTTTGCCTGGCTCGACACCGGCACCCACGACAGCCTGCTGGAAGCATCGCAATACGTGCAAACCATCGAGCACCGCCAGGGCCTGAAAGTTGCCTGCCTGGAAGAAATCGCCTATCAGCAAGGTTGGATTGATCGCCAGCAACTATTAGTTCAGGCCAAAGCCTTCGGCAAAACCGGCTACGGCCAATACCTGTTCAAGCTAGCCGAGGAGTGAGCATGCAGGCTGTTAGTACCGACCTACCCGGTGTGATCATCCTCGAACCAAAAGTGTTCGGCGATCAGCGCGGCTTTTTCTTCGAAAGCTTCAACGCCCGCAGCTTCGCTGAAGCCACAGGCCTGCAACGCGAGTTTGTCCAGGACAACCATTCGCGCTCGCAACGCGGCGTATTGCGTGGCCTGCATTACCAAGTGCAGCAGGCGCAGGGCAAACTGGTGCGGGTCACCGCCGGCGAAGTTTATGACGTAGCCGTGGATCTACGCCGCAGCTCGCCGACCTTTGGCCGCTGGGTCGGCGTGCACCTGTCCGCCGAAAACAAGCGACAAATGTGGGTGCCGGAAGGCTTTGCCCATGGCTTTGTCGTACTCAGCGAATTCGCCGAGTTTCTCTACAAAACCACCGACTACTACGCCCCCGAACATGAGCGCTGTATCCGCTGGGATGATCCGACTCTAGCTATCGACTGGCCGCTGGATGGCGCGCCGCAGCTCTCGACAAAGGATCAGTCCGGGCTCAGCTTCGCTGATGCGCAGGTTTTCCCATGAAGATTCTCCTGCTCGGGCAGTACGGCCAGGTCAGCCAGGAACTGCAGCGCGCCCTGCAAGGCACAGACGAACTGACAGTACTGGGCCGCGAACAGTTGGATCTGGCCAAGCCCGAGCTTATTCGCCAGCAGCTGCAGCGCCTGCGTCCCGAGCTGATCATCAATGCCGCCGCGCACACCGCAGTGGATCAGGCCGAGAGCGAATCGCAGCTGGCCTTCGCGATCAACGCGATGGCGCCCGGCATCCTCGCCGAAGCAGCCGCTGAACTGAGTGTTCCGCTGATCCATTACTCCACCGACTATGTATTCGATGGCAACCACGCCGAGCCTTACCGAGAAAGCGACGCCACCAATCCGCTGAGCGTATACGGGCGCAGCAAACTGGCGGGCGAGCAGGCGATTCAGGCCGTCGGTGGTATGCACCTGATTCTGCGCACCAGCTGGGTCTACTCACAGCATGGCAAAAACTTTCTGCTGACCATGCAACGCCTGCTGCAGGAGCGCGAAAGCCTATCGGTAGTGGACGACCAGATCGGCGCACCGAGCTGGGCCGGCACTATTGCGCAGACCACGGCGCAGCTGATCACGCAATGGCGTACCGGCCATGCCGGCCCGTGGGGCGTGTATCACCTGACCGCGCAAGGTGAAACCAGCTGGTTCGGTTTTGCTAGCGCGATTGCCGCACATCTGCACAGCCAGGGCAAACGCGTAGCGACGCTGCAACCCATCCCCAGCAGCGCTTACCCAACCCCGGCGCAGCGCCCGCTCAATTCACGCTTGGACTGCAGCCGTCTGCAGCAGGACTGGCACGTCCAGCTGCCGGATTGGCAAACCGCGCTGGAGCAGTGCCTGCGCAGCTAAGCCCTGAAGCGCTGAATCTGCTGCTGCAAACCGGTGGCCAGTTGCGCCAAGTCACGACTGGCAATCGAGCTCTGCTCAGCGCCGTTGACCACCTCGCCGATGCTGTCATTGAGGCTGCTAATGTTCTCGCTGATCTCATTGGCCACCGCAGTCTGCTCCTCGGTGGCGGCGGAAATCTGCACATTGCCATCGGCAATACCCTCGATGGCAAGGGCAATATGATTGAGCACCTCTCCCGCCTCACGGGCATGACTAACGCTGTTTTGCGCCTGCTCGCGCGATAGCTGCATGGCGCTTACCGCACTGCGCGCACCGCCTTGCAGGGCATCGATCATGCTGCGAATCGACTCGGTGGCTTTCTGCGTATTGCTGGCCAGGCTGCGCACCTCATCGGCCACCACGGCAAAGCCGCGCCCCGCCTCGCCGGCCCGCGCCGCCTCGATTGCGGCGTTGAGCGCCAGCAGGTTGGTTTGCTCGGCAATGCTCTGGATCACCCCGAGCACCTTGCTGATTTCATCGCTTTGACTATGCAGGGTGTCGATCACCTCGCCGGCTTTTTCCACCGACGCCGACAGCCCCTGAATCGACGTGAGATTGGACTGCACCAGCTCGCTGCCCTGGCGCGCTTCCTTGTTCGCGTCCGCCGCATTGCTCGCGGTGGACTGCGCATTGCGCGCCACTTCCTGCACCGCCACGCTCATCTGGTGCACCGCGGTTGCAACCATACTGGTTTGGTCACCCTGGGCCGTAGCGGCCTGACTGACTTGGGCACTGATCGCGCTCATTTCCTCGGACGCCGCGGCCAGCTGAGTAGCGGTATCGGTCAGATGACGAATCAATGCCTGCTGGTGCTCAAGCATGGTATTGAAGGCGCGGGCGGTGTCAGACACTTCATCACGACCACTGACATCGGCACGCAAGGTCAGGTTAGAGGACTGCTGCACCTCGCTGATCAGGCTGCGCAGCCCAGCCAGCGGACGAATGATCGACAGGCTGATCAGCAAGGCGGCCACCAGCACCAGCACCAGCGCTACTGCACCGATCAGCACAAAGGTGTTACGAATTGATTGGTACTGCGCAGTGGTCTCAACGTTAAGCTGCTCACCCTCGCTCAGTTGCAGACTGATCAAGCCGTCCAGCTCGCCACCCAACGGGTCGAAGGTGTCATATAGGGTGCGGTTGAACGGACCAGCCTCGGCTGCCAATAACTGGCCATTGCCGACCTGCCCCAGGTACTGATCGGCCAGTTGCTGCACCCTTAGTAAATACGGTTTGGTGCGCTCGACCCGACTGCTTTCATCGGCGGTCAGGCGAGTGGCGGTGTACTCGGCCCAGGCCTTGTCACCACGGCTGCGCGCATCGCTGAATGCCTTGCGCAGCGTGGACTCATCAAACACTCCGGCACGGTATTTATGCAGTGCATCAACCATCGCCACCGCGTAGGCATCGGAGACCACCTTGAGCTGACTGATCGGCCGCATGCGGTCGGTAAACAGCTCGTCAAAACTGTCGTTAAGCTTGCTGGCATTGGACAACGCCATGCCGATAACCACAATCAGCACCAGCAGCGGCACCACCGCCAACAGTAACAACCTCGCCCTTACCGTCAATTGAGCCAGCATCAGGATATCTCCAGGGACTAAAGCGCAGCCGTCCATGCAGGGCGCAAGCGGGCGGCACCATTACTCCAGGGCGATGCCGAACATTTTGAGTATTGACCCATATCGACGAGCTTGCCCACTTATTGCATAACCGCCACTCTGAACTGATCACCCTGCCCGAGTAAGTGCATGCCCACCGCCCATCCTCATCCGCATCGTCCGCGCTGGCGTAGCCTGGCCGTCCTCGCCCTGCTGCTGACGCCTCTGCTTTGGCCACTGCAGCAGCTGGCCGAGCGTTACTACAGCGGTGTACTAGTCGAACAGAACCGTCAGACCCTCGACCTCTACGTGGCCAACCTACTTGGCACCCTGCGCCGTTATGAAGTGCTGCCGCCCATTCTTGGCGACCTGCCAGCCTTGCGCCTGGCTCTGCAGCAGCCAACCGAGCGCGCCCTGCTGGAGAACGCCAACCGCCTGCTGGATCAGGTGCGCGGGCAGACCGGGGCCGACGTGATCTACCTGATGGACCCCAACGGCAAGACCCTGGCCGCCTCCAACTGGGAGCAGGCCGACTCCTTCGTCGACCGCAATTTCGCCTTCCGTCCGTATTTCCGTGAGGCCATCGCCGGCCGCCCAGGGCGCTTCTTCGGCCTCGGCACTACTTCCGGCAAGCGCGGTTACTACTTTGCTGCTGCCGTGCGTGATGGCGAGCGCAACCTCGGCGCGCTGGTGGTCAAGGTCGATCTCGATCACACCGAGACCCTCTGGGGCAACACCCCGGAACAGCTGCTAGTGACCGATGCCAATGGCGTGGTGATCCTTACCTCCAACAGCCAGTGGCGCTTTACCGCCAGCCGTCCGCTGGACGCCGCCGAGCGCGCCGCAATTGCCGCCAACCTGCCCTATCCGACCCAGGCACCGCCACCAATCAAACTGGATGCGCCGAACTGGATTCGCCAGGACCGCGAACTCAAGGAAACCGGCTGGACCGTCAGCATCCTCGCACCACGCAGCCTGCTTGACCGTCCGGTGCGCACCGCCCTGGTGGCCGGCGGCGGTTTGTTGCTGCTGCTAATGCTGCTGCTCGGGCTGCTTATGCAGCGCCGTCGCCACTACCTGGAACGCATCGCCCTCGACAGCCAGGCCCGTCAGCAGCTGGAACAACGCGTACTGGAGCGCACCCTCGATCTGGAGCGCCTCAATAGCCGGCTGAAAGAGGAAGTGCTGGAACGCGAGCAGGCGCAACAGGAGCTGGTGCAAGCTCAGGATGAACTGGTGCAGGCCAGCAAACTTTCGGCCCTGGGCACCATGAGTGCGAGCATCAGCCATGAGCTCAACCAACCACTGGCGGCCATCCGCAGCTACGCCGACAACGCCTGCGTGCTGCTCGACCACCAGCGCGGCGACGATGCCCGCGCCAACCTCAAGCTGATCAGCCAGCTCACCGAACGCATGGCCTCGATCATCGCCCACCTGCGCGCCTTCGCTCGCCGTGATCGCCACGCCCCGGAAAGTGTGGCCCTGCAGCCAGCCATTGACGACGCCCTGGCCCTGCTGGCCAAACGACGCCAGGCCATGCAAGTCGAATTGATTCGCGACCTGCCAAACGCCACCCTGTGGGTGCAGGCCGGGGAAACCCGCCTGCGGCAGGTGCTCGGCAACCTGCTGGCCAACGCCCTCGATGCCTTGAGCGAAGTGCCGCAGCCACGCCGTCTTTGGTTAAGTGCCGAACTCACCACCGAGGGCGTCGATCTACACCTGCGTGATAACGGCCCCGGCTTTAGCCAGGAGGCTCTGCAGCGCGCCCGCGAGCCGTTCTTCACCACCAAGACCAGTGCCCAGGGCCTCGGCCTCGGCCTAGCCATTTGCGATACCCTGATGCGCGCATTGGGCGGCGAACTGCTGTTCGCCAACCACCCAAACGGCGGGGCTCAGCTGACCCTGCGCCTGCACGCTGCAGACCAAGGCATCAAAACCCAGTCGCCAGAGGATTTTGTTGTATGAGCATGATCGACTCCCGCACCCAGGTGCTGCTGATCGACGACGATCCCCACCTGCGTCAGGCTCTGAGCCAGACCCTCGACCTGGCTGGACTCAAGGTCAGCAGCCTGGCAGACGCCCATGGCGTGGCCGCACGCATTGAGCGCGACTGGCCGGGCGTGGTGGTCAGCGATATCCGCATGCCCGGCATCGACGGCCTGCAACTGCTGCAACAGCTGCGCGAGCAGGACCCGGAACTGCCGGTGCTGCTGATCACCGGCCACGGCGATGTGCCGCTGGCCGTGCAGGCGATGCGCGCTGGCGCCTATGACTTTCTCGAGAAACCCTTCGCCAGCGACGACCTGCTCGACAGCGTGCGCCGCGCTCTGGCCCTGCGCCGCCTGGTGCTGGATAACCGCAGCTTGCGCATGGCCCTGGCTGATCGCCATACCCTGTCCGCACGCTTGGTCGGCCAGTCGCCGGCGATGCTGCGCTTGCGCGAGCAGATCGGCGCACTGGCCGGGATCAACAGCGACGTGCTAATCCTCGGTGAGACTGGCGCCGGTAAGGAAGTGGTAGCGCGCGCGCTGCACGACTTGTCGAGCCGTCGGGCCGGGCCGTTTGTGGCGATCAACGCCGGCGCCCTGGCCGAATCGGTGGTGGAAAGCGAGCTGTTCGGCCATGAGCAAGGCGCCTTTACCGGCGCGCAGAAGCGTCGTATCGGCAAGTTCGAATTCGCCAATGGCGGCACCCTGTTTCTCGATGAGATCGAAAGCATGAGCCTGGAAGTCCAGGTCAAACTGTTACGCCTGCTGCAAGAGCGGGTAGTCGAACGTCTCGGCGGCAATCAGCTGATCCCCCTGGACATTCGGGTGATCGCCGCGACCAAGGAAGACCTGCGCCAGGCCGCCGATCAGGGGCGTTTCCGCGCTGACCTGTATTACCGCCTTAACGTCGCACCGCTGCGCATCCCGGCCCTGCGCGAGCGCGGTGAAGATGCCCTGCTGCTGTTCCAGCACTTTGCCGAAGCCGCCAGCAGCCGTCATGGCCTGGCCGAGCGCAGCCTGCAACCGGGCCAGCGCGCAGCGCTATTGCGCCATCCCTGGCCGGGTAACGTGCGTGAATTACAAAATGCCGCCGAACGCTTCGCCCTGGGGCTGGAACTAGACCTCGACCTGCAAACCCAGGCTGCTGCAGCGCCCCCTGATGAAGACGGTAGCAGTGGCGGCCTGAACGCCCAGGTGGAAGCCTTCGAGCGCAGCCTGATCAGCGCCGAGCTGAGCCGTTCGCACAGCTCACTGCGCAGCCTGGCCGAAGCCCTCGGCGTGCCGCGCAAAACCCTGCACGACAAGCTACGTAAACACGGTCTGAGCTTCGCCGATGCTGGCGGAAGCTCGCCAGACAGCCTCGACTAGCCGGCGGATTTCCGCCAAAAGCTGCACAGCCGGCCTGTGCAGCAGCCCGTGAAATCTTCTGCAACAACCCGCCAGGCCTTGTCGCTGCTGCGTTTCACAATGCTCGCAGCGGCCATCTCAGCGCCTGGCATGGCGGTTGCTCTAACCTCTTGCAGGCGACTCAACAACGCAAAGCGCTAGGCAATCTGCCCGACGCCCGTCATTTTCTGACAGGCCGCCTAGACTTGAGCCTGTTCGCCCGACTTGTAGCGCTGCGGCGCATCACGCTATACAAAAACAAGAGGAAAGACTCCATGTTCAAACTGACTGCCAAGGCGCTCGCGTGCGCCCTGTCGCTGAGCATCGCCGGCATGGCCCAAGCGGCCGACCCGATCGTGATCAAGTTCTCCCACGTGGTCGCCGACCACACCCCTAAAGGCCAAGGTGCCGCGTTGTTCAAGAAGCTCGCTGAAGAGCGTCTGGGCGACAAGGTCAAGGTCGAGGTTTACCCGAACTCTTCACTGTTCGGCGACGGCAAGGAAATGGAAGCGCTGTTGCTCGGTGACGTGCAGCTGATCGCCCCATCGCTGGCCAAGTTCGAGCAGTACACCAAGCAAATCCAGGTATTCGACCTGCCATTCCTGTTCAAGGACATGGCCGCCGTCGACCGCTTCCAGCTGAGCCCGGAAGGTCAGGCGCTGCTGAAATCCATGGAAGATAAAAACATCACCGGCCTGGCCTACTGGCACAACGGCCTCAAGCAGCTGTCCGCCAACAAGGCGCTGCGTGAGCCGAAAGATGCCCGCGGCCTGAAATTCCGCGTACAGGCCTCTGCCGTACTGGAAGAGCAGTTCAAGGCTGTTAAGGCCAACCCGCGCAAAATGAGCTTCGCCGAGGTTTACCAAGGCCTGCAGACTGGCGTGGTTAACGGTGCCGAGAACCCTTACTCGAACATCTACAGCCAGAAGATGCATGAAGTGCAGAAGTTCATCACCGAATCCAACCACGGTGTTCTGGACTACATGCTGATCACCAACACCAAGTTCTGGAACAGCCTGCCTGCCGATGTACGCAGCGAGCTGGACAAGATCATCGTGGAGGTGACCGCCGAAGTGAACAAGCAAGCAGGCGCCCTCAACGATGGCGACAAGCAACGCATCCTCGACGCGAAAACCACCGAAATCATTACCCTGACGCCTGAGCAGCGTGCTGAGTGGCGCGATGCCATGAAGCCGGTTTGGGGCAAGTTCGAAGCCGAAATCGGTGCTGATCTGATCAAGGCTGCAGACGCAGCCAACCAGTAAGGCGGAGCAGGCTGCGGCCTGAACCCAACCACAGCGCAGCCTGTCGGCTGCGCCACTGGCTGAATGCCCGGGCAGGCTTTATGGCGGCCTGGGTATACCGCCCCACAACACTGGAGACTCTATCGATGAACGCCTTGCGGCGCGTCTGGGACCACTTCGAGGAAGGTTTTATTGCCTTTCTGCTGGCCGCCATGACGCTGGTGACCTTCGTCTACGTGATCCTCAATAACCTTTACACACTGTTCTACAGCCTGGCGGATCGCTGGGAAGGCAGCAGTGAGTTGTTCTTCGCCATTGGCGACAGCATTCTCGGCTTGGCCCAGTCAATGACCTGGAGCATTGCCCTGACCAAGGCGTTATTCGCCTGGTTGATTTTCTTCGGCCTGGCCTACGGTGTGCGCACCGCCGGCCATATCGGTGTTGATGCGCTGGTAAAACTGGCGAGCAAGCCGGTGCAGCGGGTCATCGGCCTTATCGCCTGCCTGGCCTGCCTGGGCTATGCCGGGCTGATTACCGTGGCCAGCTTCGACTGGGTGAAAACCCTGTTCACCGCCGGCATCGGTGCTGAAGACCTCGGTCACTACGGCATCATGCAATGGCATATCACGGCGATCGTACCGTTCGGCTACGCCATGGTTTTTATCCGTTTCTTTGAAATCTTCGTGCGCATCCTGCGCAATCAGCAGACCGGCCTGGGCCTGGCTGATGAAGCCGCCGAGGCGCTGAAGATCAATGAGCACGGGGAGCACAAACAATGACCATCCTGTTCCTCTTCCTCCTGCTGTTTTTGCTGATGTTTATCGGCGTGCCGATTGCCGCCTCCCTGGGCCTGGCCGGCTCGATCACCATCATGCTGTTCAGCCCGGACTCGGTGCGCTCACTGGCGATCAAACTGTTTGAAACGTCTGAGCACTACACCCTGCTGGCGATTCCGTTCTTCCTGCTATCCGGTGCCTTTATGACCACCGGCGGCGTGGCCCAGCGCCTGATCGATTTCGCCAACGCCTGCGTCGGCCATATCCGTGGCGGCCTGGCAATCTCGGCGGTGATGGCCTGCATGCTGTTCGCCGCACTGTCCGGCTCCTCGCCAGCCACCGTAGCTGCAGTGGGCTCGATTGCCATCGCCGGCATGGTGCGCTCGGGTTACCCGCAGGCGTTCGGCGCCGGTATCGTCTGTAACGCCGGCACCCTGGGCATCCTGATTCCACCGTCGATCGTCATGGTGGTGTATGCCGCTGCGACCGAGCAGTCGGTAGGCAAGTTGTTTATGGCCGGCGTAGTGCCGGGCCTGCTGCTGGGCGTGGCGCTGATGGTGGCGATCTATATCGTCGCGCGGAAGATGAACCTGCCGGCCATGCCACGTGCCAGCCTGCGGCAACTGCTGACCACTGCACGCAAGGCGATCTGGGGCCTGCTGCTGATGGTGATCATCCTCGGTGGCATCTACTCCGGCATGTTCACCCCTACTGAAGCAGCTGCCGTAGCCGCGGTCTATGCCGGCTTCGTGGCGTTGTTCGTGTACAAGGACATGACCATCCGCGAGTGCCCCAAGGTGCTACTGGACTCCGGCAAGCTGACCATCATGCTGATGTTCATCATCGCCAACGCCATGCTCTTCGCCCACGTGCTGACCACCGAGCAAATCCCCCAGACCATCACCGCGTGGGTGATCGAGATGGGCCTGCAGCCATGGCAGTTCCTGCTGGTGGTGAACATCGTGCTGCTGGTGGCGGGGGCCTTTATGGAGCCGTCAGCGATCATCCTGATCCTGGCGCCGATCCTGTTCCCGATTGCCGTACAACTGGGCATCGACCCGATCCACTTGGGCATCATCATGGTGGTGAACATGGAAATCGGACTGATCACACCACCAGTGGGGCTCAACCTTTTCGTCACCTCAGCGGTGACTGGCATGCCACTGACTGCCGTGATCAAGGCCGCCTGGCCGTGGCTGATGCTGCTGCTCAGCTTCCTGATGATCATCACGTACGTGCCTGCCGTATCCATGGCGCTACCCACTTGGCTGGGCATGACCTGACAGCAACTCCGTGTGTACTTCCCTACACACTTTTAGCCCGGCCTTAGTGCCGGGCTTTTTTTGCATTAAATAAATGAGCGTTGAAACTAGACCCGCGCCAGATCGGGCAAGTCACCCGACAAGCCCAGCGCCTGACGCACGAACAGCGCCTTGGCTTCCGGCAGCTCATCGACCCAGTTAAGGCCAGAATTACGTAACCAGCGCACCGGCAGCGGATCGGCCTGAAACAGCCGCTCGAAACCTTCCATCGCGGCCATCATCGCCAGGTTATGCGGCATACGGCGACGCTCGTAACGACTGAGTACCTTCACATCACCCAGGCGCTCGCCACGCTGCGCGGCATGCAACAGCACCTCGGCCAGCACCGCGACATCGAGAAAGCCCAGGTTGACGCCCTGCCCGGCCAGCGGGTGGATGCTGTGGGCGGCATCGCCAATCAGCGCCAGGCCGTCTTCGACATAACGCTTGGCGTGACGTTGGCGCAGCGGAATGCACAGGCGCGGATCGGCCTGGAGGATGTCGCCCAGGCGATGCTCGAAGGCAAAGCCCAGCGCCCTCCGGAAACCCGCATCATCCAACGCCATCAATCGCTCGGCTTCAGTTGGGGTAACCGACCAGACAATCGAGCACCAATGCTCACCTTCGGGACCGGCCAGCGGCAGAAAGGCCAACGGGCCGTCATCGGTAAAGCGCTGCCAGGCGGTGGCCTGGTGTGGCTTGGCGCAACGCACACTGGTGACGATGGCGTGGTGCAGATAATCCCACTCACGGGTGGCGCAACCGGCCAGGCGCCGCACCGACGAGTTGGCGCCGTCGGCGGCAATCAGCAGCGGCGCACGCAACTCGCGGCCATCGTTCAGACTGAGCAACCAGCCATCACCGGAGCGGCGTAGCTGCTCCAAGCGCGCACCCGGCAGCAAACCAATCGAACTGTCGTGCAAGCGTTCAAGCAGAGCATCCTGCATCACGCGGTTCTCGACGATATGGCCGAGCGATTCGGCATGCACGCTGGCCGCGCTGAAATGAATCTGCCCGGTACCGGAACCGTCCCACACCTGCATCTCGCCATACGGGCAGGCGCGCCGTGCGGCGATGCCGTCCCACACACCGAGGCGCTCGAGAATACGCTGGCTGGCCGCCGACAGCGCGCTAACCCGTGGTTCGAAGGCAGCCTGCGGATCAAAGGGTTTGACGCTCAGCGGGCCGCCATCGACCAGCAAAATCTCCAACCCCTGATCCTGCAGGGCAAGTGCCAGGGCACTACCCACCATGCCTGCGCCAACGATGATCAGATCCGCTTGCATCACATATTCCTTGTTCAGGCTGCCTGCCGAGCGCGCGGCTTAAGCCGCACGTAGAGGGTTTTATGCACCCGCGCTACCAAGGTGCCGCTGCCATCGCGCACTTCTACATGCAGCTCGGGCAGGTATTTATCACCATCTGCGGTGTGTTGGCGGATGTCGTTGAGCAACTGCTCATCGATGCTGAAGTCTGCGTACACCGGGCCTTTGCCAGGCGCGATAAAGTCGATGCGCGCGGCCTTGTCCCAGACAATGAAATCACGCCCGAGGTTTTCCATGATCATCAGCATGAAGAACGGGTCGGTCATCGAGTACAGACTGCCGCCGAACTGGGTACCGACATAGTTGCGGTTATACCAGCCGAGGCCCATCTTGACCTGCACCTGGCGGAAGTCCGCGCTGATCTGCCGCACCCGCACGCCGGCGCCCAAATACGGCGGATACAGGTTCATCGCCCAGCGCAGCAGCCGCGCCTTGCGCGCCAGTTTGTTTGCCGGCATGGCTCAAGGCTCCGAACGAGTGCCTAGGCCCATGGCCTGGCGGGCAAACCAGCGTTTCGCCGGCGGTAGCAGATCAAGGCCCAAGAGACCGAGATTGCGCCCGGCCGCCAGCAACGGCTGGCCGGTGCTGAACAGGCGGGTGACCTGATCAGAGAAACCGACTGTCAGTTGCTGATCTGCCTGCTGGCTGCTCAAGTAACGCTGCAGGGTGGCCAGATCGCCCAAGGGCGCGTTGCTCGCCAGCAGGGTTTCAGCCAGCACCAGGGTGTCGCGCAGTGACAGGTTGTAGCCCTGCCCTGCAATCGGGTGCAGGCTGTGTGCAGCGTTGCCGAGCACCACCAGATGCTGGCGCACCTGCTCCTTGGCAGCGGTCAGGGCTAACGGGTAGAGGTGCCGCGTACCAACCTGATGCAAGCTACCCAGGCGATAGCCGAAGGCCTGCTGCAACTCGGCGAGAAACGCCGCATCGCTCAGCGCAAACAGGCGTTCAGCTTCTAGCGTGGCACGGGTCCAGACCAGTGCGCAGCGGTTATCCGCCAGCGGCAGCATGGCCATCGGCCCTTCTTCGGTAAAGCGCTCAAAGGCCAGACCGTTGTGCGCATCCGTAGAGCTGACGTTGGCGATCAGTGCGCTCTGCCCGTATGGCGTAGTGCTAACGGCAATGCCCAGCTGCTCACGCAAACCGGAGCGACCGCCCTCGGCGAGAATCGCCAGGCTGCACTCAAGCTCGCAGCCATCGTCCAGGGTCAGACGGTAGCCATCGGCCAAGGCCTGCATGCGGGTAACCTGCGCCGGGCTGCGCCAGCTCACCACCTGCTGATCCAGCGCCCGCCACAGGCATTCGCCAAGCCAAGCGTTTTCCACCACATAGCCCAGTGCTGGAACGCCTTCTTCCTCTGCGCTCAAGCGCGCGGCGGCGAAGCGGCCACGGTCGGAGACATGGATCTGCTTGATCGGTTCGGCACGCTGACTGATGTGCTGCCACAGGCCGAGGCGCTGATAGATCTGCTGCGAGCCGAATGACAGCGCAGTGGAACGTGCGTCATAGCTGGGCTGATAACCGTTGCCAGGGGTGAACGGCTCGATCAGACAAATACTCCAGCCACGCAGCTTGGCTTCGGCTTGTAGGGCAACAGCCAGGCTGGCGCCAACCAGACCACCGCCGATAATCGCGATATCCACCCGCGGCATGCTCTAGGCCGCCACGCTGCGTGCGGCGGCCATCAGCGCTTCGATCTCGGCAACGGTTTTTGGTACACCGTTGGTAAGAATCTCGCAGCCAGTCTTGGTCACCACCACGTCGTCCTCGATGCGCACGCCGATGCCGCGCCACTTCTTCGCCACGTCCTGATTGTCCACGGCGATATAGATGCCCGGTTCCACGGTCATGGCCATGCCGACTTCCAGCTCGCGCCATTCACCGCCGACCTTGTACTCACCGACGTCGTGCACATCCATGCCCAGCCAGTGGCCAGCGCGGTGCATATAGAAAGGTTTGTAAGCCTCAGTGGCGATCAGCTCGGCAACCTCGCCCTGCAGCAGACCGAGGTCCACCAGCCCGGCGGTGATCACCTGCACCGTGGCTTCATGGGCCTGATTCCAATGCTTACCGGGGCCGATTTCCTTGAACGCCGCTTCCTGGGAAGCCAGCACCAGCTCGTAGATGGCTTTCTGCTCAGGCGAGAACGTGCCGCTGACCGGGAAGGTACGGGTGATATCACTGGCATAGCAGTCGATCTCGCAACCGGCATCAATCAGTACCAGGTCACCGTCTTTCAGCACCGCGTCGTTCTCGCGGTAATGCAGGATGCAGGCGTTCTTGCCGGCTGCGACGATGGAGCCATAGGCCGGCATCTTCGCTCCGCCTTTGCGGAACTCGTAATCCAGTTCGGCTTCCAGGTGGTACTCGAACAGCCCGGCGCGGCTGGCCTGCATGGCACGTACATGGGCGCGGCAGGAGATGTCTGCGGCCTCCTTCATGACTTTGACTTCAGCCGCTGACTTGTACAAACGCAGGTCATGCAGCAGGTGTTCGAGGGTGATGAATTCGTTGGGCGGCGTAGCACCCTGGCGCGCCTTGGAACGGATCACATTGATCCACTCCATCAGCTGACGGTCGAACTCATGATTGGTGCCCATGGATGAGTAGACCCGATCACGGCCCTCGATCAGCCCCGGCAGGATGTCGTCGATATCACCAATCGGGAACGCGTCATCCGCGCCGTACTGGCTGATCGCGCCATCCTGGCCTGCACGCAGGCCGTCCCACAGTTCGCGCAACGGATCGCGCTCGCGGCAGAACAATACGTACTCGCCATGCTCACGCCCTGGAATCAACGCAATCACCGCCTCCGGCTCGGGAAAGCCGGAGAGGTACTGGAAGTCGCTGTCCTGACGGTAGATATGTTCAACATCGCGGTTGCGGATATACACCGGCGCAGCCGGCAGAATCGCGATGCTGTTGGGTTCCATCTGCGCCATCAGCGCCTTGCGCCGACGGGCGTATTCCGACTTGGGGATGCTGATCATGGGCAGATTGAGTCCACTTCTATTGCATGAAAATCAATGCAGCGACGGCTTCGCCGCGGCAACCACAGGCTTGGCGCACTCGCTGAACAGCAGCAGCGGCGCAACGCGCAGATACTCCATCACTTCCATGTAATCGTTTTCGCCATCATCGGATTCGTCCAGGGCGTTCTGCACCTGGGCAATCGCCGAGAGGTCTTGCAGCACCTCCATGGCTTCCGCGCTCAGGGCGCTGTCACGGGCAGTCAGACCGAAGCCGCCGAGGAAGCCCTGGCACCATTGTCCCAGAGCCACCGCACGCTCGCTAAGCGGCGCATCGTCGCTGGGTAACAGCAGCACCACGGTGACGTCGTTGCTGGTCAGTTCACCCTTGACCATTTCCTGCAGGCCGATCAGCGCTTGGCGCACGGTGTCTTCCGGCGCAGCACCGAGCAGCTCGGCGGCATCCACCAGCCAGGCGTCGATTTCAAAGCCCGCACCAGCACAGCTGCGACCGAGCAGCAGGCCATGCAATTCGGCAGGGGAAATGGTGTGGCCGCTGCTGGCAAGCAGAGCGGCAAACGCGGAGTACGGAGAATTTGAAGTTGGCATAGATAACTAGGCGCAAAGCTGCGCGATCACTAGAATGGAGGCCTTGTATCCTAGCACCGGCAGGCGTGCCAAGACTATGCAGGCGGCGCGCCGGTCAGCGCCAAGCCACCGGGAAAATTGCCGCGCCGTGACCCACGGGTGAAATACATCAACCTCTGGCGTGCCGATCTGTCCCACACTACCAACACGCCAAACAACAGCGCCGCGCACCGCCCGGCACTGTCGAAGACGCCGCAAAGACGCTATTTTTCACCTGCCAGCCCACTCACCTAGCCACGAGTAGAGAACCATGGAAGACGTCGACCTGCAGGCTCTTACGACCAAGCTGGACTTGCTGATCCAGCGTGTCGAACAGCTCAAGGCGCAAAACCGACAGCTTCTGACGAGCGAAAAGGCCTGGCGCGAAGAACGTGCCCATCTAATTGAAAAGAACGAAATGGCCCGGCATAAGGTCGAATCCATGATTTCGCGCCTCAAAGCCCTGGAGCAGGATTAATGACCCAGTCGAATACCTTGACCGTCCAGATTCTGGACAAAGAATATTGCATCGCCTGCCCGAGCGATGAACGCAGCAATCTGGAAAGCGCCGCGCGCTACCTGGATGGCAAGATGCGGGAGATCCGTTCAAGCGGCAAAGTGATCGGTGCCGACCGCGTTGCGGTTATGGCGGCCCTGAACATCACCCATGACCTACTACACAAACAGCAACACCTTGATCAACAGGCCGGCGCCAACCGCGATCAGGTGCGTAGCCTGCTCAATCGGGTCGACAGCGCTCTGGCTCGCGATGCCGATGAGCAAGGCAGCTGATTGCGTGCCGACGCTTTCGGGTATACTGGCCACCGCTCCCTGGAGTGTGCGCCAGTTGGTGATGTCCCTGAGCCGATTCGCACAACCCCGGAGGTTGCACGTTGAAGCCGGTGTGCATGTCCGCTTGACGGAAAGCCTTAACGCCTCCTGCAACCTCCACCTTGAACTTTCGGGTTCAAGGGCTAAGCCGACAGCGGCACGTCGGGGAGTCACTTTTTCCAGCCGATTGCCCATCCGTGGTAATCGCTTTCGCAACAGCCCATGCTCGATACCTCAGTACTAAGCCGCGCGCAATTGCGTCGCCATCTACGCGTACAGCGCCGCGCACTCAGCCGCCACGCCCAACGCCAAGCCGCCCAGGGTCTGTATAAACAGCTAGCGCAGCACCCGCTGTTTCGCCGTGCGCGGCACATTGCCCTGTACCTGCCCAATGACGGCGAGATTGACCCAAGACCTTTACTGCGCGCGGCACAGATGCGAGGCAAAGCGACCTATTTGCCGGTGCTCAGCCCCTGGCCGCGCACCAAAATGGTGTTTCAACGCATTCGCGCTGGCGAGCCTTTGCTGAAAAATCGCTTCGGTATTTATGAGCCACGGCGCAATTGCAAACAGCAGCGGAAGATCTGGGCACTGGACCTGGTGCTGCTACCACTGGTCGGTTTTGACCGCCACGGGGCGCGCCTAGGCATGGGCGGTGGATTCTATGATCGCAGCCTGGCGTATCGCGCATTGCGCAAAAATTGGCACAAACCGACGTTACTGGGCTTGGCGCATGAGTGTCAGCAGGTCGATCGGCTGACCATGGCCAGCTGGGATGTGCCACTGCAAGGCACAGTGACGGATAAGGCGTGGTATTGAATCAAGCGTTTTACAGGCTGTACCGCACTCCCTGCGGTACGTCGTACCAAGTTCAACCCGCCGCTTGCGACTGGGTGACCGGTGTATCAGCCTGGCGATCCCACAAACTCTGGGTATAACCGGTAGTAACTACACCCAGGCTGAACAGTATTACCAAAATCAACAACACATCAGGTTTCCGTTTCATCGAATGCCTCCCCCTTAAAGGCATAGCGCACGCTGTATTCGCGGCGATTATTTTTATAGGTCCAACAGCGGCTGCCATCCACACGCGCCGGGTGCAAAACTGCAACACGACCGGCACCACCAGGCAAACAGCACCTGCCCGCTAACGGACTGAATCACAGGAGCAAAGTTCATGCCTTATTGGCTAATGAAGTCAGAACCCGACGAACTCTCGATCCACGACCTGCAAAGGCTGGAGCAGGCGCGCTGGGATGGCGTGCGTAATTACCAGGCGCGCAACTTCCTGCGCAGCATGCAGCCAGACGATCTGTTCTTCTTCTATCACTCCAGCTGCCCGGAGCCGGGCATTGCCGGAATCGCCCGTATCGCCTCGGCGCACTACCCCGACCCGACGGCGTTAGAGCCCGATAGCCATTACTTCGATGCCAAGGCCAGTACGGCCAAGAACCCTTGGAGCGCGGTTGATGTGGCTTTTGTCGAGGCCTTCAAGCGGGTTATCCCGCTGGCACAGCTGAAAGCGCAGAGTGCGCTGCTGGAATTGCCGTTGGTGCAGAAGGGCAGCCGCCTCTCGGTGATGCCGGTTAGCGCCGAGGAATGGGCAGCCGTACTGGCGCTGCGCTGAAATGGCGCAGTGCCTGCACCATGCCGGCTTATTGAATAATCAGGTTATTGAATAGCAGGTCTTCCACCAGCGGCTTGCCTTCTTCCTGGGTGAGCACTTCCTGCACCTGCTTGAGCGCCTCGGCCCGCAAGGTTTCGCGAGCGCCTGGGGCCGACATGGCCTCGTCAGTCTGCTGGGAGAACAGCATGACCAGCTGATTACGGATCAGCGGATCATGGTGTTTGACCTTGGCCTCGACATCCGCGCCGGTTACCCGTAGGGAAATATCGGCCTTGAAGAACTTGAGCTTCGGGCCCTCACCAAAATTCCCCACCAGCGCAGGAAACAGAGAGACATAAGCCACCACCGGAGCGGCCCCCTCCCCCTCCTTAGCCTCTTTATCTTCCGAGGCGTGCGCCGCCAAGGGCAGGGACAGAGCCAACAACAATGCGATCCAGGCTTTCACAGGCGGTATTCCTCAAGAGTTCAGCCCCTAGCATAGCCACAGTCAGGCGGCGGCCCAAGCCCCAAGCTTATGCATAGCTATCAGGCACAGGCATGCTCGTTGACCGGGCACCTGCCGCACCTACACTGCATGGCCATAAACCGCAGAGGAAAAGCCCGATGAAAGCCGTGCTGTGCAAAGCCTTCGGCCCCGCCGAAACCCTGGTACTGGAAGAAATCGCCAGCCCCGAAGCGAAGAAGAACGAAGTACTGCTCCAAGTTCATGCGGCCGGGGTCAACTTCCCCGATACGCTGATCATCGAAGGCAAATACCAGTTCAAACCACCCTTCCCTTTCTCTCCGGGTGGCGAAGCGTCCGGCGTAGTTACCGCTGTCGGTGAGAAAGTCAGCCACCTGAAGGTCGGCGACAGGGTCATGGCCCTGACCGGCTGGGGCAGCTTTGCCGAAGAAGTGGCGGTACCCGGCTACAACGTTATGCCGATCCCAGCGAGCATGGACTTTGCCAGCGCAGCTGCCTTCGGCATGACCTACGGCACCTCAATGCATGCCCTCAAACAGCGCGGCAACCTGCAACCGGGGGAAACCCTGCTGGTGCTCGGCGCATCCGGCGGCGTCGGCCTGGCGGCAGTGGAAATCGGCAAGGCCATGGGCGCCAAGGTAATCGCCGCAGCGAGCAGCGCGGAAAAACTCGAAGTGGCCAAGGCTGCGGGCGCCGATGAGCTGATCAACTACAGCGAAAGCAACCTCAAGGATGAAGTCAAACGCCTGACCGGTGGCCAGGGCGCAGACGTGATTTATGACCCGGTGGGTGGTGACCTGTTCGATGCCGCCATCCGCAGCATCGCCTGGAACGGCCGCCTGCTGGTGGTGGGCTTCGCCAGCGGGCGCATCCCCGAACTGCCGGTAAACCTGCCCCTGCTCAAGGGCGCAGCCGTAGTCGGGGTATTCTGGGGCTCGTTTGCCCAGCGCCAGCCGCAGGACAACGCGGCCAACTTCCAACAGCTGTTCGCCTGGCACGCCGAAGGCAAGCTCAAGCCACTGGTGTCGCAGACCTTCCCACTGGCACAGGCTGCAGAGGCTATCAACACCCTCGGCCAGCGCAAGGCGGTGGGCAAGGTGGTAGTGCAAGTACGTTAAGCGCCTGAATCGTTAGAACTAAAGGCTGCGCTCTGGTTACTGATAAACGTGCTTTGGCTATCGCAAAGCACGTTTATCACGGGCGCACCCCATCAACCGTGTAACGGTTAACCAAGTTTTCTCTAAGACTTTGCTGCTCCCGTTGCTGACTGAAGCCGCCAGGCAACTCCCCCTCTCCTGCCTCCCCCACATACGCATACATATCCCTACTGAGGCAGGCTCGCCGGCAGGTGACGGCCTGCGCCTGACTGCCTAGCGCGATAGATATTTTGGGCTGACAGAGCACCAATCTCAGCTCACTTGGGTGAGTGGTTCAGCACATTCACATTTTTTTGACGTCTCACCGCCTAGCATTGCTCGCCATCTCAATCGACAGATTATCCAGTGACACTCCACGGGGCGAAGTTACATGGCAGTAGGCAAGTGGCAGTTGGTTTCAGCGTTAACAGCCAAGGCAATCAGCCCAACGCGTTTAGTGGTGTATGTCGCGCTGGCATTGGTGGCGCTTTATAACGCCACCACCTGGCAGGCGCTGCAGCAGCTCGTGCCGCTCACCAGCTTAAAAACAGCGGCGTTTTATGGGTCTTTTGCGCTGTTTTTGCTGGCGTTTATCAGCTTGCTGCTGACCCTGGTGTCGTTCAAATACCTGCTCAAGCCGCTACTAGCCCTGTTATTGCTGTGCTCAGCCAGTGCTACCTATTTTATGGGCAGCTACGGTGTTTCGATTGATACCGTGATGGTGCAGAACATCTTCGAAACCAACCCTGACGAGGCCGGCGCGCTACTGAGTGTGCGGATGCTTGGTTACTTGCTAGTGCTCGGGGTGTTACCAGCAATCCTGATCTGGTGCATGCCGGTTCGCTATCCGCCGTTTTTCCGCGGGCTGCTGAATAAGCTGCTGATGATCACCGCCTGCCTGGTCACCGTCGCGGTAATGGTCGGCAGCTTCTATTCCACCTATGCGCCGATTTTCCGCGATGAAGACAAGCTGACCCACTACATCAACCCCACCAACTACATCTACGCCGTCAGTAAGTACGCCAAGCAGCGCTTTGGCAGCAAAGAAAGTCTGGTGGTGCAGCAAATAGGTCTCGACAGCAAAGCCGGCGCACAGCTATCAACACGGCCGAAGAAATCACTGGTGATTTTTGTCGTCGGCGAAACCGCCCGCGCCGATCACTTTGCGCTCAATGGCTATAGTCGCGAGACCAATCCAGAGCTCAAAAAACAGGACATCCTCAACTTTACCGCCGTGCATTCGTGCGGCACCTCTACCGCGGTCTCGGTGCCGTGCATGTTCTCGGTGTTCCCGCGCAAAGATTTCAGCGACAGAAAAGGCAAGACCAACGAAGGCGTTTTGGATGTGCTGCAACGCGCCGGCGTTAAAGTGTTTTGGCGTGATAATAACAGCGACTGCAAAGGCACGTGCTTGCGCATCCCCAATGACGACGTGGCCAAACGTAAAAACAGCCCGTTCTGTAATGATCGACGCTGCCTTGATGAGGTGATGCTGGAAGACTTGCAGAGCTATATTGATTCGCTGGACGGCAACGCGATGATCGTTTTGCATGCCGACGGCAGCCATGGGCCGGAGTATTTTGACCGCTACCCGAATTCGTTCGAGCGCTTCAAGCCGGTGTGCCATACCAACCAACTAAGCAGCTGTACGACCGAGGAGCTGGTGAACGTCTACGACAACACCATCCTCTATACCGACCATTTTTTAAGCCAGGTGATTGAGTTGCTCAAACGCAATACCGAGCAACGCGACACGGCGATGATCTATGTCTCAGACCATGGTGAGTCCTTGGGGGAAAGCGGCCTGTACCTGCATGCAGCGCCTTATTCAATCGCCCCGGAAGCGCAGACCCATGTGCCGATGGTTATGTGGTTCTCACCGGCCGCTTATAGCCACTGGGGCATCGACAAAGGTTGCATGCTGGGCAAGCAGAATGACCCGGAACTCAGCCACGACAATATCTTCCATTCATTGCTTGGCTTGTTTGCGGTGCAAAGTAGCGTTTATCAGCCAGGCTTGGATATGTTCAGCAGTTGTCGGCAACCTAGCGTAGCCGCTAGGCAATAACAGGCTTATCTGCACCGCTAGCGCCCTTGGTTGTTACCTGCAGGCCTGCAGCAACAACCAAGGCTTGCTACACCACGATTAGGCCGCAGCCGCTTTTGTGGGCTTCAGCCGCGCGGTGCGTAGGCGAATACGTCAGCGCGCATCTGATGCGCATCCATCCCTGCCTCAACCAACGCATCCAGTGTGGCGTAGACCATGGCCGGGGAGCCGCTGGCGTATACATGCAGCGCGTTCAGGTCAGCAAAGTCTTCTCGCACGGCCTCATGCAGCAGGCCACACCGACCCCGCCAGCCACATTGATCACTGACCACTTGATGCAGGAACAGATTGGGCACCTGCTGCCACTGCGCCCAATGCTCCAGCGCGTAGAAGTCTTCCGGACGGCGTGCGCCCCAGTACAGGTGCACCGGGCGGGCGAAGCCGCTAGCGCGGCAGTGTTCGATCAGGCTATGCATCTGCGCCATACCTGTACCAGCAGCGATCAGCACCAGTGGCCCATTCGGCAAATCGGCCAGATGTGTATCACCGAACGGCATCTTCACCCGCGCCAGACCGCTACGGCGCAGCTGAGCGATCAGGGCAACTGTGGCCTCATCGCGAGCCAGTACATGCAGCTCCAGTTCACGGCCATTATGTGGAGCAGACGCCAGGGAAAAGGCCGCGTAATCATCACCGTCGCGCTGCAACAACAGGTATTGCCCAGCGTGGTAACGCGGCGCCTTGCCAGCCGGCGCCTGCAGACGCAGACGGAATACATCGCCGCCCTGCTCGTCGCAGCTGACAACCTGACACGCCAGTTCGCGCATCGGCAGCTCGCCCGGGGCGAGCACGCCATCCCAGTGCAGCACACAATCTTGCAGCGGTTCGGCCAGGCAGGTGAATAACTCACCTTGGGTCAACTCTACCCCGCCCTGCTGCACAAGGCCTTCAACCAGCAGCGCCGCGCAGATATGGCAATTGCCATTGCGGCAGCTCTGCGGGCAGTCGTAACCCAGACGCCGCGCGGCATCGAGGATGCGCTCGCGGGGCTGCACTTCAAGTACTGCACCTGAAGGATTCAGGGTGACTTTCATCAATCAATTCCCAGCTCAGACCACAGCGCATCGACGCGCTGCTTGACCGCATCATCCTGAACGATAGCTCGGCCCCACTCGCGAGTCGTCTCGCCTGGCCACTTGTGGGTGGCGTCCAGGCCCATCTTCGAGCCCAGGCCGGAGATCGGCGAGGCAAAATCCAGGTAGTCGATTGGCGTGTTATCGATCATCACCGTGTCGCGCTTGGGGTCCATGCGCGTGGTAATTGCCCAGATCACGTCGTTCCAGTCCCGTGCATTGATATCATCGTCGGTGACGATAACGAACTTGGTGTACATGAACTGTCGCAAAAACGACCACACGCCGAGCATCACGCGCTTGGCATGGCCGGGGTACTGCTTCTTCATGGTCACCACCGCCATGCGGTAGGAGCAGCCTTCCGGTGGCAGATAGAAGTCGGTGATTTCCGGAAATTGCTTCTGCAGGAGCGGCACGAACACTTCATTCAGCGCCAAGCCGAGAATCGCCGGTTCATCCGGTGGGCGGCCGGTGTAGGTGCTGTGATAGATCGGCTTCTGCCGGCGGGTAATGCGCTCAACGGTAAACACCGGGAAGCTATCGACTTCGTTGTAATAGCCGGTGTGATCGCCGTAAGGGCCTTCCGGAGCCATCTCGCCGGGGTGAATCACCCCTTCGAGGACGATTTCGGCGCTGGCAGGCACCTGCAAGTCACTGCCACGCGCCTTGATTAGCTCGGTACGGTGGCCGCGCAGCAGACCGGCAAAGGCGTATTCAGAAAGGCTATCCGGTACCGGCGTTACCGCACCCAGAATGGTCGCTGGATCGGCGCCCAGAGCCACTGCAACAGGGTATGGACGGCCGGGGTATTTTTCGCACCAATCGCGGAAGTCCAAAGCGCCGCCACGGTGGCTGAGCCAGCGCATGATCACCTTGTTACGACCAATCACCTGCTGACGATAAATACCGAGGTTCTGTCGTTCCTTGTTCGGCCCTTTGGTGATGGTCAGACCCCAAGTGATCAGCGGGCCGACATCGCCCGGCCAGCAGGTCTGCACGGGCAGCTTGCCGAGGTCGACATCGTCGCCCTCCTCAATCACTTCCTGACACGGAGCGTCTTTCAGCACCTTGGGCGCCATGGACAGCACTTTTTTGTAGATCGGCAGCTTGCTCCAGGCATCCTTCAGGCCTTTCGGCGGCTCGGGTTCTTTCAGGAACGCCAGCAGCTTGCCGATTTCGCGCAACTCGCTGACCTCTTCTGCACCCATGCCCAAGGCTACGCGCTTGGGCGTGCCGAACAAGTTGCCGAGCACCGGTATATCGAAACCCGCGGGGTTTTCGAACAACAGCGCCGGCCCGCCCTTGCGCAGGGTGCGGTCGCAGATTTCAGTCATCTCCAGCACTGGAGAAACTGGCGTCTGGATGCGCTTGAGTTCACCGCGCTCTTCCAGACCGCGGATAAAGTCGCGCAGGTCACGATATTGCATGCAGATGCCTCGTTTCGAGCCGGACAATAAGGGCGCAAAGTTTAGCGCCGAACTGGGTCTTTCAGAAGGGACAGCCAGTACCCAGACACACAAAAGCCGGGCTGACCCGGCTTTTGTTGTAAGGCTAGGGAGCGCCTTACTTGCGTTTCATCGACTGGAAGAACTCTTCGTTCGTCTTGGTCGCTTTCAGCTTGTCGGTGAGGAACTCGATGGCGGCAATTTCATCCATCGGATGCAGCAGCTTGCGCAGAATCCACATGCGCTGCAGTTCGTCATCGGCGGTCAACAGCTCTTCGCGACGGGTGCCGGCACGGTTGATGTTGATGGCTGGGAACACACGCTTCTCGGCGATACGACGGTCCAGCGGCAGCTCCATGTTGCCGGTGCCTTTGAACTCTTCGTAGATCACTTCATCCATCTTCGAGCCGGTTTCCACCAGCGCGGTAGCGATGATGGTCAGCGAACCGCCTTCTTCGATGTTCCGCGCGGCGCCGAAGAAGCGTTTCGGCTTCTCCAAAGCGTGGGCGTCGACACCACCGGTGAGCACCTTGCCGGAGCTTGGGATCACGGTGTTGTAGGCACGCGCCAGTCGAGTGATAGAGTCGAGCAGGATGACCACATCCTTCTTGTGCTCGACCAGGCGCTTGGCCTTCTCGATGACCATTTCGGCAACCTGCACGTGGCGGGTTGGCGGCTCATCGAACGTCGAGGCAACCACTTCGCCGCGCACGGTGCGCTGCATCTCGGTTACTTCTTCCGGGCGCTCGTCGATCAGCAGAACGATCAGGTGGCACTCGGGGTTGTTACGCGCGATGTTGGCGGCGATGTTCTGCAGCATGATGGTCTTACCGGCTTTCGGCGGTGCGACGATCAGGCCGCGCTGGCCTTTGCCAATCGGGGCACAGAGGTCGATCACCCGGCCGGTGATGTCCTCGGTGGAGCCGTTACCGGCTTCCATGACCAGACGCTTGGTGGGGAACAGCGGCGTCAGGTTTTCGAACAGAATCTTGTTCTTAGCATTTTCCGGGCGGTCGTAGTTGATCGTGTCAACCTTGAGCAGCGCGAAGTAACGCTCGCCTTCTTTCGGCGGGCGGATCTTGCCGACGATGGTATCGCCTGTACGCAAGTTGAAGCGGCGGATCTGGCTCGGCGAGACGTAGATGTCATCGGGGCCAGCGAGGTACGAGGCATCCGCAGAGCGGAGAAAGCCGAAACCGTCCTGGAGAATCTCCAGCACGCCATCACCGGAGATTTCCTCACCGCTTTTAGCGTGTTTTTTCAACAGGGAGAAAATCACGTCCTGCTTGCGCGAACGGGCCATGTTTTCCAGGCCTTGTTGTTCAGCGAGTTCCAGCAGTTCGGTAATCGGCTTTTGCTTGAGTTCGGTCAGATTCATAGGAATGACGTAATTCATGAAGGAGGGGAAATAAGCTATTTAGCTTGGGAGGCCGCGCCGTGAGAAGACGATTTGATCGCCTGCTTGTATATCGAAAGATTCGAAAGGAATGCGTCGGCGACGGCTTGCAGGGGGCTGCATAGGAAATGCAGCGAGGCCGAATGTAACACCGGCTTTATTCATCGTCCAGCGTCCAGACAGAAAAAAGCCCCGCAATGTGCAGGGCTTTCAGGGCTTGTTACCGTCTCAGCGCAACTTAGATGTTGCTGTCGAGGAAGGCTGCCAGCTGCGACTTGGACAATGCGCCAACTTTGGTGGCCTCAACATTGCCGTTTTTGAACAGCATCAGCGTCGGGATACCACGTACGCCGAACTTTGGCGGGGTGTCCTGGTTTTCATCGATGTTCAGCTTGCAGACTTTCAGTTTGCCCTGATAGGTCTGGGCGATCTCATCGAGCACCGGCGCGATCATCTTGCACGGGCCGCACCACTCAGCCCAGTAGTCGACCAGCACCGGCCCTTCGGCTTGCAGGACGTCTTGGTCGAAGCTGGCATCGCTGACATTGGTGATGAATTCGCTCATGGAAAGTCTCCGTGTTCGGAAGCAAAAGATGGGCGACATCATAGCCCGGCTTTCCCCACACAGGAAGGCGGCGGCAATTGAGCTTCTCTATGGCTTGACCACAAGCCAGCCGCACGGCCGCCTGCGTCATAATTTATTCAGACAGCCGGCAAGCCCTGGCCAGCCGCCGCGCGAGCCATGGCGCAACGGGTTTGGCCCGTACCTGCGACATCAGTATGCGTTGGCGGGACCAGGCTATCGTGGCACGATGACGCGGTTCCGCATTGAGATGGTTCCACCATGCCGCATACCCCTGCCGAGTCTTTTCCTTTGATTGCAGCTATCGACCTGGGCTCCAACAGCTTCCATATGGTGCTGGCCAAAGCCGATCACGGCGAGATCCGCATCCTCGAACGCCTCGGCGACAAGGTGCAACTGGCCGCCGGCATCGACGAGCAGCGCCTGCTCAGCGAAGAAGCCATGCAGCGCGGACTCGACTGCCTGCGGCGTTTCGCCCAACTGACCGCCAGCCTGCCAGAAGGCGCGGTGCGCGTGGTGGGCACCAATGCCCTGCGTGAGGCGCGCAACCGTGGCGAATTTATCCGCCGCGCCGAAGAAATCCTCGGCCATCCGGTTGAAGTCATCTCCGGGCGTGAAGAAGCCCGACTGATCTACCTCGGCGTGTCGCACAGCATTGCCGACACTCCAGGCAAGCGCCTGGTTGCCGATATTGGCGGCGGCAGTACCGAATTCATCATCGGCCAGCGCTTCGAGCCGCTGCTGCGTGAAAGCCTACAGATGGGCTGCGTCAGCTTCACCCAGCGCTTCTTCAAGGACGGCAAGATCACCCCGGCGCGTTACGCCCAGGCCTACACCGCCGCGCGCCTGGAGATCATGGGCATCGAGCACGCCCTGCGTCGCCTGGGCTGGGAAGATGCAGTCGGCGCATCCGGCACCATCAAGGCCATCGGCCTGACCATTCAGGCGGCCGGGCTCGGCTCAGGCGAAGTCAACGCCGAAGGACTGGCCTGGTTGAAACGCAAGGTGTTCAAGATTGGCGAAGCGGAAAAACTCGACCTCGACGGCATAAAAGTCGATCGCCGGGGCATTTTCCCGGCAGGCCTGGCGATTCTCGAAGCGATCTTCGACGCCTGCGATATCCAGCGCATGAGCCATTCCGAAGGCGCGCTGCGCGAAGGCGTGCTGTATGACCTGCTCGGACGCCATCAGCATGAAGATGTACGTGAGCGCACCCTGAGCTCGCTGATGGAGCGCTATCACGTCGATCTGGAGCAGGCTGCGCGGGTCGAAAGCAAAGCGCTCTCGGCGCTGGAGAAGGTCGCCCAAGACTGGCAACTCGAAGACGACTGGCACCGCGAACTGCTCAGCTGGGCTGCCAAGGTGCATGAAGTCGGCCTGGACATCGCCCATTACCAGTACCACAAGCACGGCGCCTACCTGGTCGAGCATTCGGACCTGTCAGGTTTCTCGCGCCAGGATCAGCAGATGCTCGCGCTCTTGGTGCGCGGCCATCGGCGCAATATCCCCAAGGACAAATTTGCCGACTTCGGCGCCGAAGGCGTCAAGTTGATCCGCCTGTGCGTGCTGCTGCGCTTTGCCATCCTGTTCCACCACATTCGCGGCACTCAGGAAATGCCCAATGTGCAGCTCAAGGCCGCCGGGCAGCGCCTGGAGATTCAGTTCCCGGAAGACTGGCTGGAGAACAACCCGCTAACCCAGGCAGATTTCACCCAGGAAGCGGAGTGGCTCAAACGTATCGGTATCGAACTGAGCGTGAGCTGACACTCACGCCCTCTCCTGCTCTGTTTATCGTGCGCTGATCAGCGGTGCGGTGAGCTTATCCAGCAAACCGGCCTGCGCGCTGCGCGGGTTCTGGTTGCCGCTTGGGCTGGTACGCAGGTAGCGCCCATCTGACTGCAGCACCCAGGCCTGGGTATTGTCGGTCAGGTAGCTTTCCAGCTCCTTCTTGACCCGCAAAATCAGCTTCTTGCCTTCCACCGGGAAGCAGGTCTCGACGCGCTTGTCGAGGTTGCGCTCCATCCAGTCAGCGCTCGACAGGTAGATCTTCTCCTCGCCGCCATTGGAGAAATAGAACACCCGCGTATGCTCCAGGAAGCGGCCGATGATCGAGCGCACCTGGATATTGTGCGACACCCCGGCAATACCCGGACGCAGGCAGCACATACCGCGCACCACCAGATCGATTTTCACCCCGGTCTGACTGGCCTTGTACAGCGCACGAATGATCTTCGGATCGGTCAGCGAGTTGAACTTGGCGATGATATGCGCCGACTTGCCCTCGGCCGCCAGGGCGGTTTCGCGGGCGATCATGTCAAGCAGGGTCTTTTTCAGGGTAAACGGCGCGTGCAACAGCTTCTTCATGCGCAGGGTCTTACCCATGCCGATCAGCTGGCTGAACAGTTTGGATACGTCCTCGCACAGCGCCACATCGGCGGTAAGCAGGCTGTAGTCGGTGTACAGCTTGGCGTTGCCGGCGTGGTAGTTGCCGGTGCCCAGGTGCGCATAGCGGACGATATCGCCACTCTCACGACGCAGAATCAGCATCATCTTGGCGTGAGTCTTGAAACCCACCACGCCGTAGATCACCACCGCACCGGCAGCCTGCAGGCGGCTGGCCAGTTGCAAGTTGGACTCCTCATCGAAGCGCGCGCGCAGCTCGATCACCGCCGTGACTTCCTTGCCGTTACGCGCCGCTTCTACCAGCGCATCGACGATTTCCGAGTTGGCCCCGGAGCGGTAAAGGGTCTGCTTGATGGCCAGCACGTGCGGGTCTTTTGCCGCCTGACGCAGCAGGTCGACCACCGGGGTAAACGACTCGAAGGGGTGCAGCAGGAGGATGTCCTGCTTGCTGACCACGTTAAAAATGTTCTCGGCGTTCTGCAACAGCTTGGGGATCACCGGAGTGAACGGCGTGTATTGCAGTTCCGGGTGGCTTTCCAGCCCCGTTATGCTGAACAGCCGGGTCAGGTTGACCGGACCGTTGACCCGGTACAGCTCGGCCTCGGTCAGGCTGAACTGCTTGAGCAGGTAATCCAACAGCGGCCGCGGGCAGGTGTCGACCACTTCCAGGCGTACCGCATCGCCGTAACGACGGCTGAACAGCTCGCCACGCAGGGCACGGGCCAGGTCTTCGACATCCTCGGTATCCACCGACAGATCGGCGTTACGGGTCAGGCGGAACTGGTAGCAACCCTTGACCTTCATGCCCTGGAACAGGTCATCGGCGTGGGCGTGGATCATCGAGGAGAGAAACACGAAGTTATCACCCGGACCGCCAACATCCTCCGGCACCTTGATGATGCGCGGCAGCAGACGCGGCGCTGGAATGATCGCCAGACCGGAGTCGCGCCCGAAGGCGTCGATGCCTTCCAGCTCGACGATAAAGTTCAGGCTCTTGTTTACCAGCAGCGGAAACGGGTGCGTCGGGTCGAGGCCGATCGGAGTGATGATCGGCGCGATCTCGTCGCGGAAATAGCGGCGCACCCAGGCCTTGTGCTTAGCCGTCCAGAAGCGCCGACGGATAAAGTTGACGTTGTGCTTGGCCAGCGCCGGGAACAGGTTGTCATTGAGGATGGCGTACTGGCGATCCACCTGCTCGTGCACCAGCTCGGCAATCCGCGCCAGCGCCTGATGCGGTTGCAGGCCATCGGCCCCAGCCTGTTCGCGGGCGAAGTTGATCTGCTTCTTCAGGCCGGCAACACGAATCTCGAAGAACTCATCCAGGTTGCTGGAGAAAATCAGCAGGAACTTCAGCCGCTCCAACAACGGATAGGACTCATCCAGCGCCTGCTCCAGCACGCGGATATTGAACTGCAGCTGCGACAGCTCGCGGTGGATATACAGGCTGCTGTCATCCAGGTTATGGATCACCACAGGCGCAGGTACAACCGGCGCTGGGGCCTCGATGACAGGGGTTTCCACGGCTACAACCTCATCGACGACCGGCTGGGCGTCTTGCAATTCAGGGGTACTGAGTCCTTCGGTGTTCATTACAAAGTCCTGGCGGGGCTATTGCCCCTGCTTCAGCAGTTCTGCCGCGCGCACGGCGAAATAAGTCAGGATGCCATCGGCACCCGCACGTTTGAAGGCAGTCAGTGATTCGAGAATCACCGCCTCGCCCAACCAACCATTCTGAATAGCCGCCATATGCATGGCGTACTCACCGCTGACCTGATAGACAAAGGTCGGCACCTTGAATTCCGCTTTGACCCGCCAGAGGATGTCCAGATAGGGCATGCCCGGCTTAACCATGACCATATCTGCGCCCTCGGCCAGATCCGCCGCCACTTCATGCAGCGCTTCGTCGCCATTGGCCGGGTCCATCTGGTAGCTGGCCTTGTTCGCCTTGCCCAGATTGGCCGCGGAGCCCACCGCATCGCGGAACGGACCGTAGTAGGCGCTGGCGTACTTGGCCGAGTAGGCCATGATCCGCACATTAGTATGGTCGGCCAGCTCCAACGCCTCGCGAATCGCCTGCACACGACCGTCCATCATGTCCGAGGGCGCCACTACCTGGGCACCGGCGTCGGCATGCGACAGCGCCTGCTTGACCAGCGCATCAACAGTCACGTCGTTCTGCACATAGCCGGATTCATCGAGGATGCCGTCCTGACCGTGGGTGGTGAACGGGTCCAGCGCCACGTCGCTGATCACGCCCAGCTCGGGAAACTTGGCGCGCAGGGCGCGGATGGCGCGCTGGGCGATGCCATCTGGGTTCCAGGCTTCTTCGGCGAGCAGGGATTTCTTCTCCAGTGGCGTCACCGGGAACAGCGCCAGAGCCGGAATGCCCAGTGCCACCCAGTGCTCGGCTTCCTTGAGCAACAGGTCGATCGACAGACGCTCGACGCCGGGCATTGAGGCAATCGCTTCGCGGCGGTTTTCGCCGTCGAGGACGAACACCGGCAGAATCAGGTCATCGACACTCAGGCGGTTTTCACGCACCAGACGCCGGGAAAAATCATCACGGCGGTTGCGACGCAGGCGAGTAGCGGGAAACAGGCGATTGGCGGGGGTAAAGCTCACGGCAGGCTCCGAAGCCCGTAGCAACGGGCAAGTGTGACAGTTATAAGCGGCCATTATGACCAAAGTATGACAACGCACGACAGCGCTGCGACCGCTTGCCGCAAGCCCAACCAGCATAGCGCCGCAACTATTGCGAAGATATGTTGCACGCGAATGGGCTCATGCGCGTTTTCTCGAGCCTGAAAAGCATAACGGTGGAGCAGGCCTGCACCTGTCCACCGTTGTTAGGTCCGTCTTGAATAGCTTTTAGGCGGGAATGGCATCCTGCCCACGCGGGGTCCAGAACAGCGCCCCAAGGCTCAGCAGGCTATAACCCAGCAGCAGCGCCCAGAGCATTGGCTGGGCCGGTAGCAGGTCCAACTGCAGCGCCGACCAGGCCAGCGGCAGGTTGAGCAGCAGGCGCAGGATTTCCAGGCGTTTGGCATTGGCTCGGTTTTCCAGCCAGATGCCAATGATGTACAGGCCTACCGCCATCCAGAGCACGCCCAGCAGCGTTTGCGCCAGGCTCAGTTCGCCGCCCATACCCAGCAGCAACGTACCGCCTGCCACATAGAGGCTGAACTGCACACCGGCATAGAGCTTTTGCGCCAGGCTCAGCGGCACATCAAATTTGACGAACTGGCTGAGGTCCGGCTTGCTCTGCGGGTACTTCGCTGCGACATCGGCCGGGCGCCAGCCGGTGCGCATAAACCAGATGCGCAACTTGTCCCACCAGGATTCGGCACGCACCGCATCACGCCACAGCGCGACATAGAACTGCGCATTGGCCCACAGCGGATTCCAGCTAGCCAACGGCGTGGTTACGCCGAACACCACCGGCTCTTCATCCAGTTCTTCCTGAAAGGTGCCGAACAGGCGATCCCAGAGAATGAACACTCCGCCGTAATTGCGATCCATATACACAGCATTCTGCGCATGGTGCACACGGTGGTTGGACGGCGTGATAAACGCCCACTCAAACCAGCCCAGTTTGGGGATATGCCGGGTGTGCACCCAGAACTGATAAAGCAGGTTCAGCGCCGCCACAGTGAGAAACACCAGCGGCGGCACACCGGCCACAGCCATCGGCAGGTAGAAGATCCAGCCGAAGACAAACCCGGTGCTGGTCTGTCGCAGCGCGGTAGAGAGGTTGTAGTCCTCGCTTTGGTGATGCACCGAATGCGCGGCCCATAGCACATTGCGCTCATGGCCCAGACGGTGGTTCCAGTAGTAGCAGAAGTCATAGAAGACAAAGGCGAACAGCCAGACCCACAGGCTGCTGGCCGACAGTTCAAACAGCGCCAGCTGCTGCCAGGCCAGGGTGTAAGTGAGCAGGCCCACGGCCTTGGTCAGCAGGCCCACGGTGGTCGACAGTACCCCGGCACTGAGGCTGTTGACGGCATCGGAGAAGCGATAGGTACTGACCCCGCGCCAACGGTCGATCAATAGCTCCAAGGCGATCAGCGCAAAGAAGAACGGTACGGCGTAAAGGATGTAATTCATGGTTTCACCCGTTGCATGGAACCGCCATATCGCTGCATGCAGCTAACGGCTAGGATTGCTGAATAAATCCTAGCCCAGCGCCGCACCACTCTCGCGGCGCACCATGCCAACCTGGGTGGCATATGGCGACAGCTAGACCCGTTACGACCTGCTGCGCGTCGGCCCTGCCGCGTTAAAAACAGGCTCGGAATGCTCATGTACAAAAGTACACTCCGCTTCCTCGCCTATTTTTGCCTTGCAGTGCTCTAGCTCGCGAGATCGTGAATCAAAGCTCAGAGAACATGACTCAATCCGGTACGGCTCGGTAATTCAGGAGAACTTGATGAACAAGAAAGTCGCGGTGATTCTTTCCGGCTGTGGCGTCTATGACGGCGCGGAAATCCATGAAAGCGTGATCACTCTGCTGCGCCTCGATCAGCGTGGCGCACAGGTACAGTGTTTTGCCCCCAACGTGCCGCAGCTGCATGTGGTCGATCATTACAGTGGCGACGAGATGGACGACACGCGCAACGTATTGGTGGAGTCGGCGCGCATTGCTCGCGTCAAGATCAAGGACGTCAAGGAGCTGCATGTCGGCGACTTCGATGCGCTGATCATGCCCGGCGGTTTCGGCGTAGCGAAAAACCTCTCCGACTTCGCCATCAGCGGTGCCAACTGCACGGTGCAGCCGGACGTCCTGAGTGCCACCAAGGCCTTCGTCGCAGCCGGCAAGCCGGTCGGGCTGATGTGCATTGCTCCAGCGCTGGCGGCAAAAATCTTCGGTAGCGGCGTGATCTGCACCATCGGCAAGGACCATGACACCGCCGCCACCCTGGTGCAGATGGGCGCAGAGCACCATGAGTGCGAGGTCAGCGAAATTGTCGAAGATGCCGAGCGTAAGCTGGTGACCACCCCAGCTTATATGCTCGCCGAGTCGATCAGTGAAGCCGCGTCAGGGATCAACAAGCTGGTGGATCGGGTACTGGAGCTCAGCCACCCGGCCTGAGTCTGTGTCCTGATCAGCCGCAGATCAGCCGCAGATCAGGCAGATAGCAAGCCGATCACGCCAATGCGCGCGGTACTCCGGCCGCGCCACTGGTCAGATCGCACCCAGTGCGGCAGGTTGAGCATCCCTTCGCCCAGGCACGCCCCCATGAGCAACCCACCTTTCGAGCTGACCGCCGAGCTGCAACAAGCGGTCAGCAGCTTTTTCGAGCGCATCCCCTTCAACAAAGTGCTCGGCATCGAGCTGGATGAATTAAGCGCTCAACGCGTGACCATGCACCTGCCGATGAAACCCGAGCTGATCGGCAATTTCGTCCATGGCATCCTGCATGGCGGAGTGATTTCATCGCTGCTGGATGTGGCTGGCGGCGCCATGGCGCTGATCGGTGCCTTCGACAAACACCAGCACCTGTCCAGCGCCGAACGCATGACGCGACTGTCCAAGCTCGGCACCATCGACCTGCGCATCGACTACCTGCGCCCCGGTCGTGGCCAGCGCTTTACCGCCAGCGCTGTGCTACTGCGTACCGGCAACAAGGTGGCAGTGGTGCGCAGCGAACTGCACAGTGATGACGGCACCCTGGTGGCCGTGGGCACCGGCACGTATCTGTGTGGCTAAAGGCTAACCGCGCTGCAAGCGTGTGAGGATACGATCCAGTGAATTGGCGAAGGACTGCTTGTCGCGCTCACCATACGGCGGTTGGCCGCCGCCGACTTGGCCCAGCTCACGCAGCTCGGTAAACAGGTTACGTACCGCCAGTTTGTCGCCCATATTGCGTTCATCAAACTCGCGACCGCGCGGATCAAGGGCGGCGACACCCTTCTTTACCAGACGATCGGCCAGCGGCACGTCGCTGCAAATCACCAACTCACCCGGCAGGGCGTGTTCCACCAGGTAATCATCGGCGGCATCCGGCCCGCTTGGCACCACGATCAGGCGCACACAACTGTAGGCCGGTTTGATTTGCGCCTGACCGGCCACCAGCAGCACCTCGAAGCGCCTCTTCAAGGCGAACTTCACCACCTGATCCTTGGCTGCCTTGGGGCAGGCATCGGCATCAATCCACACGCGCATGACTCATTACTCTTTGCAGGCAAGCCGACATGGTAAGCCATGTCGGCAGCAGCTGCGCTTCAGGCCTGAGACAGACGGCGCTGCTCGCCCAACCAGCTACGCCCATAAAACAGCGCAATGGCCGCCAGCGCGACGGCCTGGGCGGCAAGCCCATAGGCATCTGCGTGAATACCCAGCCAGTCGAACTCAAAGAATGCCACGGGGTGCGTATTAAGCACGCCGGCTTCTTGCAAGGCCGCCACACCATGGCCGGCAAACACCACCGAGAGTACGCAGAGCAGCACCGCGTTAGCACCGAAGAAGGTTGCCAGCGGCAACTTGCGTGAACCGCGCAGAATCACCCAGGCCAAGCCAAGCAGCAACGCCAAAGCGGCAGCGGCACCCGCCAGGACCATGCCATGGCCTTGTGGGCCGGCCTGCAGCCAGAGCGTTTCATAGAACAGGATGACTTCAAACAGCTCGCGGTAAACCGAGAAGAACGCCAGCACGGCAAAGCCGAAACGGCCACCGCCGCCGACCAGGCTGCTCTTGATGTAATCCTGCCAAGCCGCGGCATGCCGGCGATCATGCATCCACACGCCAAGCCAGAGCACCATCACACTGGCAAACAGCGCGGTAACGCCCTCAAGCACCTCGCGCTGAGCGCCACTGACATCAATCAGGTACGCCGCCAGCGCCCAGGTGGCCACCCCGGCCAGCAGGGCCAAGCCCCAGCCGACGTGCACACTGCGCACCGCCTGCTGCTGCCCGGTGTTACGCAGGAAGGCGAGAATTGCCGCCAGCACCAGAATCGCTTCCAACCCTTCACGCAGCAGGATCAGCAGGCTGGAAAAGAAACTCAGCGAACTCGACAATCCATCGCTATTGAGCAACTCAGCAGAAGTCGCCAGCTCGGCCTTGGCCTGTTCCAGGCGCTGCGCCGCCTGAGGTATCGACAGACCGTCCTGCAGAGCCTGACGGTAATCCATCAGCGCACGCTCAGTAGTCTTGCGCTGCACCGAATCAAGGTTGTCCAGAGCGCCTTCGACCAGTTCGAAGCCCTCCAGGTAGGCCGCCACCGAAAGGTCATAAGCCTGCTCATGATCGCCAGCGCGGTAGGCGCCCAGGCTGCGCTCCAGCATCGACTGCGTATGCTCAATCAACTGCTGCGGCCCACGCTGCTGCGCCGGCGGCTGCGCACGCTGGGCGCGGAACCGTGCAGCCGCCGCATCACCTTGCGCGGCTGCTACCTCGTCAGGGGTCATACCAGCCAGCGCAGCCAGGCTGAACGCCTCGCCCTGAGCCGCCGGCTCGGCGCTGAACCCGGCGATATAGCTGGCCAGATCCCAGCGCTGACGCTCATCCAGCTGATCAGCAAAAGCTGCCATGTCAGTGCCATCGATACCTAGGCCGACGGTGTTGAACAGGTCATACAGGCTCAACCGGTTGAGCCGCGTCAGATCGCGCAAGTTGGCCGGCGGCGGCTCCAGGCCAATCCCGGCGGGCCCATCGCCCGCACCGCTATCGCCATGGCACACGCTGCAGTGCTGGGCGAACAACGGCGCGCCACGACTGGGGTCGGGCGTGATGGCCGGGGCCTGGCTGACGCCATAAGCAGTAGCCAACGTCGCGGCTAGCTCACGGGCTTGCTGGGCGACCTGATTACCATCGGCACGCTGCTCAATGCCCGTGCGCAAACTGGCCACGTCCTGCTGCAACTCGGCTTGCTCACCACGCGCAGGCAGCGCAACGATCAAGCCTTGCAGTACAGTAAGAAACTCAAGCTGCTCACGGTACTCGCCGGAGTCGATCACTTGCCCATTGGCCACGGTGGCCGGGTAGTCCGCGCCCAGGTAACCCAGCAGATGCAGAGCTTGCGCCGCGCCCTCGATGGGCTCGGCCATAACAGTCAGGCTGCAGAGTGCAAAAACCGGCACCAGCAACCAACTGCAGAAACGCAATACGGAAGTCATATAGGAGAAAACCCAAATACGAATGAATGACGATTCCATTGTCATCCTCCTACTGACTTTCCTCAACCACTGATCGACCATGGGCCGCGACGGATCGTCGCAACGCCGCAGGAGTAGTGCGATGAATTTTTGGCAACGCCTGGAAGAACCAGCGCATGTCGTGGTCTGTGGCGCCAGCCGAGGGATTGGTCTGGCGCTGACCCAACAGTTGCTGGCCCGCGCCGATGTCGCTGGGGTCTGGGCCATTGCCCGCCAAGCCACTCAGGCAACTGGCCTTGGCGAACTGCGAGAGCAGTACGGCCAGCGCCTGCAGTGCCTGGATGTAGATGTATGCGATGAACGGGCACTGAGTGAGCTGGCCACGCATTTGCGCGCGGCCATCCCGCGCCTGCATCTACTGCTATGCACCGTTGGCGTGCTGCAGGACGGCGCGGCAAAGGCCGAAAAGGGCTTGGCTCAGATCAATCTTGAGGGGTTGCTGGCGACCTTTCAGCGCAACAGCTTTGCGCCGATTCTGTTGCTCAAGCACCTGCTGCCGCTGCTACGCGGTCAGCATGCCTGCACGGTGGCGGCGCTGTCGGCGCGGGTCGGTTCGATTGGCGACAACCGTCTCGGCGGCTGGTACAGCTACCGCGCCAGCAAGGCAGCACTGAACCAGCTACTTCACACGGCGAGCATCGAGCTCAGCCGGCTCAACCCCAACAGCTGCGTGCTCAGCCTGCACCCCGGCACCACCGACACCGAGCTGTCGAAACCCTTTCAGGCCAATGTGCCGGCAGACAAGCTGTTTACCCCAAACTATGCCGCCGAATGCCTGCTGGCGCAGATCGAGCAGCATGGTCCGGCGCAGACTGGCACGTTCTGGGGCTGGGACGGCCAGCCGATTCCCTGGTAGCGATACCGGCGAAGATCAGACCGGCGCGCGCCGCACGCTGGCCAGCAACGCCGCCGCACCAACAAACAGCGCGCCGAAGGTGCGGTTCATCAGCTTCTGCTGACGTGGCGAACGCAGCGCGCCCAGCACCCGTGAGGCCAGGCCGGTATAACCGGCCATAACGATCAGATCGACGCAGATCATGGTCACCCCCATCACCAGATACTGGCTCAGCAGCGGCGCCTGCGGGTTAAGGAACTGCGGCAGCACCGCGAGCATAAAGACAATCGCCTTGGGGTTGCTGAAGTTGACCAGAAAGCCACGCAGCACAAGGGTCAGCGGCCGGCCGATGGGCCGCTCGGTCTGCGCCGTCATATCACTGGGCAGGGCCCGCCACTGGCGATAGCCGAGGTACACCAGGTAGACCACGCCAAACCACTTGATCAAGCTGAAGGCCAGCTCCGAAGCAGCCAGAATCGCCCCGACACCGGCGGCCACGATGGCAATCTGCAAGGCCAGGCCCAGTTGCAGGCCCAGGGCATTCCAGTAGCCGCGTAAAAAGCCGTATTGCAGCCCTGCCGACATCGAGGCAATCGCCCCGGCGCCCGGAGACAGGCTGATCACCCAACAGGCCACAAAGAACGCAAGCCAAGTTTCCAGAGCCATGACACTTCTCCATTAAACGAACAGCGAAATAAAAAAGGGCAGGCCTTAGCCTACCCCTTGTGGTGTTGCTCGCCCAGCCAGCTAATCAGTCCGGCGAACCCTTACGCAGCTGCACCGCGTCCAGCTCTTCTTCCTTGCGCGCGCGGGCACGCGCCGTACGCATGCGGATGTTGACGGCTTCCACCGCCAGCGAGAAAGCCATGGCGAAGTACACATAACCCTTCGGCACATGCACGCCGAAGGCTTCGGCGACCAATACGGTGCCGACCACGATGAGGAACGACAGGGCGAGTATTTTCAGACTCGGGTGCTTGTCGATAAAGTCGCTGATGGTGCCTGCCGAGAGCATCATCACAATCACCGAAATCACAATGGCCGCGACCATCACCGGCACATTGTCGACCAGGCCGACTGCAGTGATGACCGAATCGAGAGAGAAGACGATATCGATAATGGCGATCTGCACGATGATCCCCATAAAGCCGTAAGTCTTGCCACCGGCGGACTGGACTTCTTCTTCGCCTTCCAGGCTGTGGAAGATCTCCGCAGTGCTCTTCCACAACAGAAACAGGCCACCGAAGAACAGGATCAGATCACGACCAGAGAAGCCCTGGTCGAACACATAGAACAGGTCGGCCGTCAGGCGCATCACCCAGCTGATCGACAGCAGCAGCAGAATCCGCGTGCCCATGGCCAGGGCCAGGCCGAAGAAGCGCGCCTTGGGTTGCTGATGCTTGGGCAGACGGCTGACCAGGATCGAGATAAAGATGATGTTGTCAATGCCCAGGACAATTTCCAGGGCGGTCAGGGTCAGAAAAGCGACCCAGAGTTCAGGGCTGGCCAGCCATTCCATAATTGCTTAAACCTCGGTATTACGCGGCGTAGGGAGTTCGCCATTACGCCAGCGGCGCACGGCTTTTTGGAAAAACAGGCTATTGGGAATCTGCACCCAGGCACCGGGCGCATCGCCACTGAGATCTTCCAGGGTGGTGTAAAACAGGTTGATCGCCACCACTCGCCCACGCACACCAGGCTTGTCGGCACTTTCCAACACCTCGACACAATCGCCCAGGCGAAACGGCCCCATGGCAAAAATCAGCAGCGCACAGAACATGTTGGACAACACGCTCCAGATGGCGAAAAAGGCAATCGCCGCCACCGCTGCAAAACCCGTGAGTGCCGTCCACAGCACCTGGGCGGAAACACCCAAACGCTCCAATACCAACATAAAAGCGCTGCCGAGAACCAACCAACGCAGCAAACCGCGCAACGGCATCAGCAACTCGGCCGGCAACTGCGGATAGCGGTTGCCGAGGCGGGTGATACCACGCGTCAGAATGCGCTGGAACAGCCAGGCCAGCAGCACAATCAGAATCACCTGACCGGCCCTGAGCAGCGGCTCTTGCCAGGTCATCAACCATTCCAGGGGCGGCAGAGTGATGTTCAACTGGCGGCTTCCAGCTCGGCTTGCAGGGCTTCGAGGGTTTCCAGCGCGAGCATCCAGCGCTCTTCCAGATCGGCTTCACGGCTTTTCAGCTTGGCCTGTTCGGCCAGAGCGTCACGCAGTGCGTCTTTCTGCGCGGCTTCGTAGATGTCGCTTTGACCCAGACGGGCTTCTACAGCCGCAAGTTTCTCGTGCAACTGGCCGAGCTCTTTCTCCAGCTTGTCGGCTTCGCGCTTGTGCGGCGCCAGTTGCTGACGCAATGCTGCCGCAGCCTGACGCTGCACGCGCTTGTCGGCTTTATCCGGACTGCTTTCGCCGCCACTGGTCGGCGCTTGCCGCGAACGGTAATCCACCAGCCAGCGGGCGTAGTCTTCCAGATCACCATCGAACGGCTGCACCTGACCATCGGCAACCAACAAGAACTCATCGGTGGTGCTTTTCAGCAAATGACGATCGTGGGAAACCACCACCACTGCGCCGCTGAATTCCTGCAGCGCCATGGTCAGCGCCAGACGCATTTCCAAGTCGAGGTGGTTGGTTGGCTCATCCAGCAGCAGCAGATTCGGCTTGCCCCAAGCGATCAACGCCAAGGCCAGACGGGCTTTCTCGCCACCAGAGAAATTCAGCACTGGCTCGTCACAGCGCGGGCCACGGAAGTCGAAACCACCGAGAAAATCACGCAAGGTCTGCTCACGCTCAGTCGGCGCCAGGCGCTGGAAATGCAGCAGCGGGCTGGCCTTGTCATCCAGCGCATCGAGTTGATGCTGGGCAAAGTAGCCAACCACCAGGTTCTCGCCACGCTGCAAGCGACCACTGATCGGTTGCAGTTCATTCGACAGGTTCTTGATCAGGGTCGATTTACCCGCGCCGTTCGGCCCAAGCAAGCCAATCCGCGCGCCCGGAGCCAGGTTCAGTTTGACCTTCTCCAGCACCACTTTGTCGCCATAACCAAGGCGGCCTTCGCTCAGATCCAGCAGCGGGCTGGAAATCTTGTCGGCTTCGCGGAAGCTGAAGTCGAAGGGCGAGTCGACATGGGCGGCGGATAATTCCTCCATGCGCTCCAGCGCCTTGATCCGGCTCTGCGCCTGACGGGCTTTAGTGGCCTGTGCCTTGAAGCGCGCAATGTATTTTTCCATGTGCGCACGCTGCACTTGCTGCTTCTCGTACGCTTGTTGCTGCTGCGCCAGACGCTCGGCACGGGTGCGCTCGAAGGCCGAATAGCCGCCGCGATACAGGGTCAGCTTCTGCTGATCGAGGTGAGCCACATGGTCCACTACGGCATCCAGGAAATCGCGGTCATGGGAGATCAGCAGCAAGGTACCGGGGTAACTTTTCAGCCAGCCTTCCAGCCAGAGGATCGCGTCTAGGTCGAGGTGGTTGGTCGGTTCATCGAGCAGCAGCAGGTCGGACGGGCACATCAGTGCCTGCGCCAGGTTCAGGCGCATGCGCCAGCCACCGGAGAAGTCGCCCACCCGGCGATCCATCTGCGCACTGTCAAAACCCAGGCCGGCGAGCAGCTTGCGCGCCCGCGCATCGGCACTGTAACCGTCGAGGGTATCGAACTCGGTGTGCAAACGCGCCACGGCGGCGCCATCATGCGCCGCTTCGGCCACGGCCAGTTCGGCCTGCACCCGACGCAGCTTTACATCGCCATCGAGCACGTAATCCACCGCCTGGCGCTCGACCGCGTCGATCTCCTGGCGCATGTGCGCCACGCGCCAATCGGCGGGAATCAGGCAGTCGCCCGCGTCCGCACTCAGCTCACCGCGAAACAAGGCGAACAGGCTGGATTTGCCGGCACCGTTGGCGCCGATCAGGCCGGCTTTGTGGCCGGGGTGCAGGGTCATCTCGGCGTCTTCTAGCAGACGCTGAGGGCCACGCTGTAAAGTCAGGTTCAGGAGTCGGATCATAATGGCGGCGGAGTCTACCAGAGTCCCTTTAGAGAAACCCGGAAAGCACCATGCCTACTGACCTGTGGCGATTCGCCGAAGCACTGTATCAACGACCTGGTGTCGAGGCCGCCTGCCTGCTGCTGCAAACGCAGGGTGCGGATGTGTGCCTGCTGCTGTGCGCCGTTTGGCTGGAACGCCGGCAGGTTGCCTGCTGCGATGAGCGCGCCGAAGCGTTGCGCGCGCTCGCGCAACCCTGGCAACAACAAGTGGTGATGCCGCTGCGCCAATTGCGGCAGAACTGGCGTGAGCTGGCGCAGAGCGATAACGCCCTGGCAGCGTTGCGTGAACAGGTCAAGAAACTCGAACTGGCCGCTGAACGCGAACAGCTGGAACGCCTGGCGACGTCTACTCAAGACTGGTCGAACAGCGCGGCGAAAGCGCCACCGAACTGGCTGGAACGCCTAGCGCCCCAGCCCGGCAACCGCGATGCGCTGCAAACGCTGCGCATCGCGGCGGCACACCTCAGCGCTTAAACAGCGCTTGGCGGGGTACTGCCATTGCTGCCGGCAGGCGCAGCAGGCGCTTCCGCAACCGCAGCCTTGGCAACCACTGGCTTGGCCGCAGCCGGTTTAGCAGCGGGTTTGGCGGCAGCTTTCTTCACAACCGGCTTAGCTGCAGGTTTTGCAGCTGGCTTGGCCGCAGGTTTGCTGGCGGGTTTAGCCGCAGGCGCTTTCTTCACTGCAGGGTTAGCCGCTGCCTTGACAGGCTGTGCCACCGGCTTGCTCGCTGCAGGCTTGGCCGCGCTGGCCGCGGCTGGTTTCTTCGCCGCAGGTTTGGCGGGTGCCTTGGCTGCAGGTTTTGCTGCGACGGGAGCTTTGCTTGCGGCCTTGGCCGGGGCTTTGGCAGCCGGTTTGGCGGGGGCTTTAGCCGGAGCCTTGGCGGCTGGCGCAGCAGCTTTAGTGGTAGGTTTTGCCGCTGGCTTACTGGCAGCAGGCTTGGCCGGAGCTTTAGTCGCTGCAGGCTTGGCAGCAGGTTTAACTGCAGCAGCCTTAACCGAACGGCTATCCAACGCTTTGCTTACGGCTTCTTTAACCTTGCCCACGCCCTGGGCCAGTTTCAGGCTTTCCTGCGCGTCACGCTTGAGGCTGGCGATATAGGTGCGGGTTTCGCTCTGGCGGTCTTTCAGGGTATCGAGCAGCTGCTCCAGTTCGGCCACAGCTTCTTTAGCTTTGGCCTGGGCCTTGGCTTTGCCGGCTACTGCTGCATCCTGCATTTTGCTACGGGCTTTATGCAGTTTTTCCTGGGCTTTGCCGCGTTGCTTTTCCAGCTTGGCGAGCAGCTTCTCGGCATCAACCAAAGCGCGCGTGCAGGCATCTTCAAGATGCTCAAGCAGGCTGCTGGAAAGTTGCTGCAACAGGTGCAGCGGGGTACTCACTGATTTCTTCTTTGCATTCTTTGTAGCCGACATGACGCGCCTCCTGGCGGATGAAGATGGCGTCATACTAGTCCTCCTTTTGCCCGCCTTGCCACCTCGCCGCGCCTGGCTGGCATAATCGGCGCACCTTCGGCCGGAGAACACCCATGCCACGTTTCGCCTTGCTACTGCTTTGCCTGCTCGCGCCTTTGTCTCAAGCAGACGAGCACACCCATGACCTGGCCTACAGCCTGGGGGTAAAACTCGGTGAGCGGTTGCGCGACGAGGTGCCGGATCTGGAACTGCAAGCCCTACTCGACGGCCTGCGCCAGGCCTACCGCAACGAACCACTGGCACTCGATGCTAAGCGCATCGAAAGTCTGCTGGCCGAACATGAGGCGCATCTGGCCAACGCGCCGGAGCGCATCGAAAAAGCCAAAAAAGCAGAGCAGCGTTTTCTCGCCACGGAGAAAGCAAAAGCTGGCGTGCGTGTATTACAGGATGGCGTGCTGATGCAGGAACTGCGTGCCGGCAGCGGCCGCAAGCCTGGCCCGAAGGATCGCATTCAAGTGCGCTATATAGGCTTTCTGGCAGATGGCAGTCAGTTCGATGAAAGTCAGACCGCGCAGTGGTTTCGTCTAGACAGTGTGATTGCCGGATGGCGTAACGCCCTGCAGCAAATGCCGGTGGGCGCGCAGTGGCGCCTGGTGATTCCGTCAGCTCAAGCGTATGGCGAAGAAGGTGCGGGGGATTTGATTCCCCCCTACTCGCCCTTGGTATTCGAGCTGGAGTTGCTCGACACCAAGGAGTAGTGAGTCAGCGCATCAAAGGGCTGGCGCGGCCTGTTGCTGATGGGCGTTGTGCAGGACTTCGATCAGGCAGTCCTCCAGTTCGAAACGCTCGTGCAGCAATTGGCCCAGACGGCTCAGCTCATCGAGCAGTGATGCCGAATCGTGGCAGTCGCCTTTATCGCAGCGGTCATTGAAGGCCAGCGCCACCTCGGTGATCACTTCAATACGCGGGTAGATTTGCTTGGCCAGATCAAGGCCACGCTGATCACCAAATGCCTTGGCTTCATTGGTCAACTGTTCGTAGACCTCGAAATGGCCAGCGGAGACGTAATCGACAAGAATTTCGCAGAAGCGTTGTAAGCCTTCGGCATTAGCAGTCGGCGCTTGCGGCGAGCTGTTGATGGCGGCATAGGCATCCACCAGCTCCTTGCGCTCTTGCAGCCAGCGGTCGATCAGCAGGTGAACCCCACCCCAACGTTCCTGGGCGTTCTGACAACTCTCGAGCATGATGACCTCTACTTCCCTATTGCTATTAGTGTTGTTCGCCTGCATCGAGACAGTTTTTTGTCAGTCCGTGCAAGTTCTGGGAAGACAGCCGTGAAACGGCAACTTTCCGGCGGTATCTGTGAGCCAGATTATTCCCGCAGGCCTAGGCCTTCAAGGTAGCGCTGGAGAAAATTTCATACAAGCGTTTAACCGGCGGCTACTCGACGCTCTCAGGCTCAGCGGGCTTGTAAAAGCTCAGGGTGACCTGGCCAAGATCAATGCCCCACTTCGACATACGCGCTCGGTTGAGCATCACCTGGCCGTCCATCAGGAACATCCAGTCATCAAAATCAACCACATAGGTTGAGTCATCGACCTTCAACCGCAACTTGTAGCGCCAGCGCAAGGTATTGCCGGCAACCTGGCCAACAGCCTCACCAACGACATCATCAGCAGTACCGCGCCAACTGCCATCAGCCTGCTTTTTCAGGGTCCATACGCGGCGCTCAGTTGAGCCATCGCTGTAGGTAAACCGTTCGTCGAGCACGCCCACATCGCCGTCCCAGGTGCCGGTCATGGCCACATGGAAGCGCTTGATCACCTCACCGGAACGGTTCTGGAACATGCCCCAGGCCTGCAAGTCGCCGTTGAAGTAATCACTCAACTCCAAGCACGGCTGTTCGCTGGCGTAATCATTCACCTGCGGGCCAGCGCACCCTACCAGTAACGCCAGCAGACAACAGATCAACAGCGTTCGCATAGGCACCTCGATAAGCGGTTAAATCAGATCGCTGCAGGCAGAACCGGCGAACACAAACGCGCATCGAGTAGACGCAGGCCTTCCTGATACAAGCCGTTGCTACGTTCCAGCTCACCCAGTTGCGCCAGTAAGCGCGCTAGCTCGGCGCAGGTTTCCGGGTGACGCTCAAAGGCCAGGCTGCTCTCCAGGTAATCCTTGGCCTTGCCCCACAACTGACCGTGTAGGCACAGCCGCCCGAGCGTCAGCAACAGACCGGCATCCTGTGGATGCTGCTTCAACCAGCCCTCGGCGACCTGCAACTGCTTACCCGGATCACGCCCACGCAACAAGCCGTAGAGGCGCACCAAAGCGGTGTCGTAATGTTGCTTCAAGAAATGGCGCAGCAGTTCTTCCGCCTCCGCTTCGGCACCCAACTGGCGCAGTTGCTCGGCATACACCGCCAGCAACTCGGGTTCCTGATGCTGCGCCGTCGACATGGCCTGCCAGGCGTGCTGCAACGCCAACAGCGCCGCCTGGGTGTCGCCGTCAGCCGGCTGCCCAGCCTGTAACAAGCGTCCACGCCAGGCCTGACGCTCAAGTTCGCTTAGCTCGGCATTACCCAGGGCTTTCTCCTTACGCAGGTCAGACAGCAACCCGAGCAGGCCCGACCAATCGCCCGACTGCAGATAGAGCTGCTGCAGCTGACGTAACACCAGGTGATGGTGTGGATGACGCGAACGCATGGCTTGCAGGGTATCCAGCGCCGCATCAGCCTGTCCGCGCGCCAGTTGCAGCTCGGCATGTTGCAGGGCAATTGCCAGTTCCGCCTGCGGCTGGCGATTGAGCGCCTGTTCCAACAGATCGTCACTGTCGCTGTGATGACCCAGTTGATGCGCAGCGCGCGCGGCACCCAGGTAATAACTCAACGGCTGCGGTGAGCTGCTGGCCGCCTGCTTGAGATGACGCAGGGCACGCGCCCAGCGGCCTTCTGCCAGATCGAGAAAACCTTGCTCGGACGCCAGCCGCATGCGGCGACGGCTGTGCAGGCGTGACCAGGGATTGAGCAGGCCGCCCGATGTGACCAACAGCCGGACGCTCAAACGCACCAGATAAACCAGCAGCCAGAGCACCAGCACCAAAGCGACAAAGGCCCACAGGCTGGATTCATAACGAAAGCCCTGGAAAGCAATCAGTACATAGCCCTTGTGCTCGGCCAGCGGCAAACCGAACAGCACTAGGCTGGCGATGCCGGCAGCCAACGCCAGGATCAACAGCAACCAGTAGATGCGCTTCATTGCAGCGCCTCCCGCAGTTGCGCCTCGACATCATCAGCAGTCGCAGCAGCCGGTTCAGCCTCGATCGTCTGCTGGCTGCGCGCCGCCTGCTTGGCCTGGATATAGGCCTGCACGGCATTCAGCGTTGGGCTGAGGTCTGGCGGCGTCACCGCAATCGGGCGTCCGGCCAGTTCATCAATACGTGCACGCAGGGCGCGGCTGTTGGGGTTGTCCACATCAAAGTGGCCATCCAGCACTTCACGCGCCTGTTGCAAGGCTTGGCGATAGACTTCGCTCTGACCATGCAACGCGCCCCACTGCGCCTGCTCCAGCGCCAGGCTGAGGGCCAGTCGTACTTGAGTCAGGCTCTGGCCGGCGAGCACGGGGCGAATGTTGCGGTCGGCGTTGAAATCGATACGGAAGTATTCCGACAAGGTCTGCAGGGCACGCTGCCACCATTGCGGCTCCATAACGTCCTCGGCAGCCAGCTCGCTGAGTACGCCACCTTCGTTGTTGAAGCTCGGAGCCAGGGCATTGAGTTGCGCCACCTGCTCACGCAGGGCGCCGAGCTGCAGAAACAGCCCGGTACGGTCCGGGTTGGCGGTCGAACGCAGCGCTTGCAGGCTCTTGGCCAATTGCTCGCGAGCGGCGAAGGCGGCGGGATCATCCTGCTCATAGAGGATTTCATCGGCGGCCTGCACCAACGCGGTAGCGCTGTTGATGTCCTGCAACGCGGATAGGCGCAGGCTGGCCAGACGCAACAGGTGCTCGGCCTCGGCCAGGCGCCAATCCTGGCGACTGGCACCCAGCACGGTTTCCAGGCGCTGGTTGAGCAGTTGCTGATCGCCCTGTAGCTGAGTCAGCAGCCGGCGGCGGGTTTCCAGCTCCTCGACACTCGGCAGCTGATCGAGGCGCACCTCTAACTTCTTACTCGTCTGCGCCAGGCTTTGCGCTTCACTGCGCGCCTCCTGCAACTGGCCTTGCTGTTGTTGCTCGCGAGCGTCCAGTGCTTGCAACTGCCAAAGCCCCCAACCACCAGCACCAGCGCCAGCAGCTGCGACCAACAAGGCCAGCAGCGCCAGACCGTTACCACGCGAAGCCGGTTTGCTCGCGGTAGATGGCGGAACGGGCAACGCAGCGGCTGCGTCCAGCGACGTCTGCTCGGGCTGTTTCACGTCATGATCTTTCGGGCCTTGCTCTTTCGGAGTAGTTGCTTCGCTCACGTATCCATCCTTTGCGTCAGAGATCGGGGCAGGTTGCGTCTGCAACGCTGCCAGCAACGCCGTAGCACTCGCGCCACGACAGTCCACAACAAATTGCGCACCGGCCGCACGGGCCATTTCGGCAACGCGCGGGCTGGGTACAAATAAGGGTAGTCGAGCCAGTTCGCCCCAGGCCTCAGCGGCCAGCTCGCGCAAATGCACAAAGCCCTGCCCACTGCTGACCACCATAGCGTTCAGGCGTTCAGCCTGAACCCGCTCAACCAGTACACCCGGCGGGTAATCCGGTAGCACCCGGCGATACAGTGGCAGATAGTCCACCTGCACGCCTTGGCCGCGCAAGCGCTCGGCCAGTAACTCTCGGCCACCCTCACCACGCAGGATCAATACCTGCGGGTTGCTAGCGGCCGTCAGCGCCTGCTGTAACTGCGGCAGGGCCAGCAGCGCCTCGCTGTCATCGGCCTGTTCGGGGTAATACGCCTGCAGGCCATGTTCACGGAGAATCTGCGCCGTGGCCGCACCAACGCTGAACCAGGGTTGTTCGGCAGGCGCTGACGCCTGATAGCGATCCAGCAGATCAAGGCCCAGTCGCGCCGCCGGCTTGCTCACCACGATCACCGCGCAGTAGCGCGACAAATCAGCAAACGTGGCGCGCTGCTCGGCGCTTTCGCTCAGCGCCTCGATGGCCAACAACGGCAAGCTGCTGCTGTAGATACCCTGCTCGGCCAAGGTTGCCGCCAGCGCGACCGACTCCTGAGCCGGTCGTGTCAGTAGCAAACGCCATCCCATCACTCGGCAGCGGCCTCGCCATAAACGGCTTGCAGAATGGCTGCAGCGCCTTGGGCCAGCAGCGCTTCGGCCACCTGTACGCCCAGTTGCTCAGCCTGCGCTAACGGCGCACGGTTTTCCGCCCGCAGCAGCAAACCGCCATCCGGCTGACCGACCAGACCGCGCAACCATATCTGCTCGCCCTCCAGCACCGCGTAACAGGCGATTGGCACTTGGCAGCCGCCATTCAGGTGTTTGTTCAACGCGCGCTCGGCGGTTACCCGTAATGCGGTGTCACGATGATGCAGGGGCGCCAGCAGGGCATGGATCTCGCTGTCGGCAGTACGGCATTCGATGCCTACCGCGCCCTGACCGCCCGCTGGCAGGCTGTCTTCAGCGCTGATCGAGGAGCGAATACGCTCTGCAAAACCGAGGCGAATCAGCCCCGCAGCGGCGAGAATAATCGCGTCGTACTCGCCGGCATCCAGCTTGGCCAGACGTGTGTTGACGTTGCCACGCAGGAACTGGATTTTCAGATCTGGACGGCGCGCCAGCAGCTGGGCCTGACGGCGCAGACTGGAAGTGCCGACCACGCTACCGGCGGGCAATGCATCGAGGCTGGCATAGGTGTTGGAAACGAAGGCATCGCGCGGATCTTCACGCTCACAGATGCAGTACAGGCCCAGGCCTTCGGGGAAGTCCATCGGCACATCCTTCATCGAATGCACGGCGATGTCGGCCTGATTTTCCAGCATCGCGGTTTCTAGCTCTTTAACAAACAGGCCCTTGCCGCCGATTTTCGCCAGCGGCGCATCGAGCAGCTTGTCGCCACGGCTGACCATGGGCACCAGGCTGACCTTGAGGCCAGGGTGCGCCTGCTCCAAACGGGCTTTGACGTGTTCGGCCTGCCACAGGGCCAGGGCACTTTTACGGGTGGCGATGCGGATTTCGCGAGACATGGGCAATTCCAGAAAACGAACTGCCGGGGATAATAACAGGCTGGCCCGCATCAGGCCTGCGACCCGGAGTCATCCGGGCTGGCCGATACGTCAGAGGTTATGCATCAGCTTGCGCACCCCGGCTACATGCCGGCGGCTGACAATCAGCGCTTCCTCGTTCATGCCCTTGAGGAATAGCTGAAAATGCCCAAGAGGTGTGCGCTGCAGGCGCTCGATACGCTCACGGGCCACCAGAGCATTGCGGTGGATACGTACAAAGCGATCACCGAACTCGTCTTCCAATGCTTTCAGCGGCTCATCCAACAGCACTTCGCCGCCTGCATGACGCAGGGTTACGTATTTGTGGTCGGCGATAAAGTAGATCACCTGATCCAGCGGAATCAGCTCGATACCTTTGCGAGTGCGCGCACTGATATGGCTGCGCGGGCCGCCACCGCTATCTACGGCGGGGCGAGTCAGGGCGGCGAGTTGCACGCGGTTGGGCCGCTCGGCTTTCTTCAGCGCTTCGCTGAGGCTTTCCGCACGAACCGGCTTGACCAGATAGCCGACCGCACTGACCTGGAAGGCTTCCAGAGCAAATTCATCATGGGCGGTACAGAAAATCACTGCCGGCGGCGCTTCGCGCTCACACAGCTTGGCCGCTACCTGCAGCCCATCCAGGCCGGGCATACGGATATCCAGCAAGACCACATCCGGCTTCAGGCTGTCGATCAGGCTCAGGGCCTCCTCGCCGTTACTGGCTGCTGGTTCAAGCACGCGATAGCCATCGAGTTCGCCCACCATGCGGCTCAGGCGCTCACGGGCCAGGGGTTCATCATCGACAATCAGGACATTCATAATGCACGGGCTTCCTGCTTGGGTCTCGCACAAGGATAGCGTAGACAAGTGAAGTGGCGTCCGTCACGGCGCTCTACGCTGAGACTGGCCCGCGGCCCGAAAAGTGCCACCAGCCGTGCATCGATGTTGGTCAGCGCCTGATGCGTGCCGCGCGATGGCGGCTCCTCGCCTAGTTGTTCGTATGGATTGCTCACGCACAGCTGGAATACCCCCTCGTGATAACTCGCTTCGACCCGCACCAAACCGCCCTCGATACGCGGCGCAATGCCGTAGATCAAGGCGTTTTCCAGTAAGGGCTGCAGCGTTAACTGTGGAATCGGCAAATCGTCCGGCACATCGACAATCTCCCACTGCAACTGTAGACGCTCGCCGAGCCGATAGCGCTCAATCGACAAATATCGTTGTGCCAGCTCCAGCTCCTCACGCCAGGGCACCAGGCTGCCGGGCTTGGCCAGGCTGGCGCGGAACAGATCGGAGAGATCCAGAACCGCCTGTTCGGCCTTGTACGGGTCGACCACTACTAGGCTGGCAATGCTATTCAGGCTATTGAACAGAAAGTGCGGGCGGATACGCGCCTGCAGCGATTCGATCCGGGCGCGCAGCTCGGCCTGCTCCTGCTTGCGCCATTGGCTTTGCAGGTAGAAGTAGCGCAGCAACAGCGCTGACATGATCAAACTAATCAGACCATGACGCAGGTACAGATTGACCTCACCTGCACGCGGCAGCGGCCCGCCCAGCTCGTAATAGTCCGCAACCGAAGTACAGATCAGGCTCAGGGTAACCACAATCGCGCAGCACAAGGCGCCGGCCGTGGCCGCGGGCATACGCGCCATCAGTGGGCGCAGGCGGCACAGCACGGCGGCTGACAGCAGCACGATCCACTGCACGAACAGTGACGTCAGCGCCAGCCGCACCCAGTCAAAGCCCGGCAGCATGGGTTCCGACAACACCAGCACCAGCACCAGCAACTCGGCCAGCAGCACCATGCTCAGCAGCGCTTCTGGCTGGCAAAGCTCGGGCACGAAGAAGTCATCGACCAGTGGTGGTTGTTTTTCCGATAAAGCGCTTTTTATTTTCATCGCAGCAGTTTCCGCGTGACCCGCTCCAGCAGCAAGATAGACAGCTGCGACCGGGCAAAATAAAGCACCGAAATGCGCCCGCCACGCTGAAACTGTGAACGGCGCAACATTGCTTTACTGGAGCCTAGCTGGAGCCACCGACAACGCGACGCGGCGAATTTATCGGCCAGCCTGTTATTATCGGCGCACTTTTCCGTCTTGCCGGCCGCCATGCGCGGTCAGCCCGTTTTAGCGCACCAGCCGAGCGAAGCCCATGAGCACTGAAAAAACAAACCAATCCTGGGGCGGCCGCTTCAGCGAGCCAGTCGATGCCTTTGTTGCCCGCTTTACCGCCTCCGTCGAGTTCGACAAGCGTCTTTACCGCCACGACATCATGGGCTCCATCGCCCACGCCACCATGCTGGCCAAGGTCGGCGTTCTGACAGACGCTGAGCGCGATAGCATCATTGCCGGCCTGACGCAGATTCAGGGTGAGATCGAAGCTGGCCAGTTCGACTGGCGCGTCGACCTGGAAGATGTGCACATGAACATCGAAGCACGCCTGACCGACCGCATCGGCGTGACCGGCAAGAAGCTGCACACCGGCCGAAGCCGCAACGACCAGGTGGCAACTGATATTCGCCTGTGGCTGCGCGACGAAATCGACCTGATCCTCGGCGAAATCACCCGCCTGCAGCAGGGTCTGCTGGAACAGGCCGAGCGTGAGGCGGAAACCATCATGCCCGGTTTCACCCATCTGCAAACTGCGCAGCCAGTAACCTTCGGCCACCACCTGCTGGCCTGGTTTGAAATGCTCTCGCGTGACTACGAGCGCCTGGTCGACTGCCGCAAGCGCACCAACCGCATGCCCCTCGGCTCGGCCGCGCTGGCCGGTACCACCTACCCAATTCAACGCGAAGTTACCGCGCAGCTGCTGGGCTTCGACGCAGTCGGCGGCAACTCGCTGGATGGCGTATCGGATCGCGACTTCGCTATCGAATTCTGCGCTGCAGCCTCGATTGCCATGATGCACCTGTCGCGCTTCTCCGAAGAGCTGGTGCTGTGGACCAGCGCGCAGTTCCAGTTCATCGACCTGCCGGACCGTTTCTGCACCGGCAGCTCGATCATGCCGCAGAAGAAAAACCCCGACGTTCCTGAGTTGGTACGCGGCAAGACCGGTCGTGTTTTTGGCGCACTGATGGGCCTGCTGACCCTGATGAAAGGCCAACCGCTGGCCTACAACAAGGACAACCAGGAAGACAAAGAGCCGCTGTTCGACGCCGCCGACACCCTGCGCGACAGCCTGCGCGCCTTTGCCGACATGATCCCGGCGATCAAGCCCAAGCACGCCATCATGCGTGAAGCGGCGCTGCGCGGTTTCTCCACCGCCACCGACCTCGCCGACTACCTCGTGCGCCGCGGCCTGCCATTCCGTGACTGCCACGAGATCGTCGGCCACGCAGTGAAATACGGCGTGGACACTGGTAAGGACCTGGCCGAGATGAGCCTGGAAGAATTGCGCCAGTTCAGCGAGCAGATTGAGCAGGACGTATTCGCCGTACTGACCCTGGAAGGCTCGGTCAACGCCCGCGACCATATTGGCGGCACTGCACCGAATCAGGTCCGCGCTGCTGTCGTGCGTGGCCGCGAGCTGCTGGCGACGCGCTGACCGTCGACTGCCAAAGGGAAAGGGACGTCCCATGTTCGAACTGTTGCTGCGCGGCCTGTTTGTCCTGGTAGAGGTCGTACTGGAGCTGGTTTTCGGCTACCTCTTTTACGCCAGCGGCTGGCTGGTGTTGCGTCTGCTGACGCTGGGCAGTTATCCGCGCCTGCCACTAAACGTGTCTGACCCGATGGACTCGCGCAGCAGCTGGATCACCGCCTTCGGCGCTCTCTGTGTAGTCGGCATGCCGCTGACTGTTCTGCTTTTTCTCTACGGCTAAGTACCCATGCCCCTGAATATCCGCCCCGCAACAGCCGAAGACGCCGCCCTGATCCTGCGCTTTATCACCGACCTGGCGATCTACGAGAAAGCCGAGCATGAGGTGAAGACAGACGCAGCGGGGATCGAGGCGAGCCTATTCGGCCCCGACAGCAGCACCCACGCACTGATCTGCGAGCACGAAGGCCAGCCGATCGGCTATGCCGTGTACTTTTTCAATTACTCGACCTGGTTGGGCAAACACGGGCTGTACCTTGAAGACCTCTACGTCAGCCCGGAAAAGCGCGGCGTGGGTGCGGGCAAAGCCCTGCTGCGTCACCTCGCGCAGTTGGCCGTGGCCAAGGGCTGTGGCCGTTTCGAGTGGGCCGTGCTGGACTGGAACCAGCCAGCCATTGATTTCTACCAATCGTTCGGCGCACGCCCGCAGGACGAATGGACCACCTACCGCCTTACCGGCCAAGCCTTGCTGGATTTTGCCCAAGGCTAACAACCCGCTTACGATCTTCTGCGCGGCGGGCCTGCGGCGTTCAAAACAGACTCTGAGACCAGCAACCTTTTGGAGCAGCATATGAGCGAACAAGACGACGAAGATTTCGCCCAGGACACCCTGGTTCAGGCCATCGAAAACCAGCTGGAAGCCGGCGAGCCGGCCTTTGTCCAGGCGGTGCTGAACAAGCTGAGCCTGGTCGGTTATGAGCGCGAAGAGATTATCGAACTGATGGCCCTGGTGCTGGCCGATGAAATCGACGTCATGCTTCGCGACGACCGCCCCTTCGATCTCGCCCGCTACGAGCAGGGCCTGCGCGCCTTACCCGAGCTGCCCGAACAGGCACCGTAAACCACCCGGAAAAATTTAACCCACAACGCGCCAACTTCTGGCAGCATCAGGTCACAGCAGACTGCCGGGGGCTTCACTACACTGCCTTCGCAGGCTGCCTGTTGTTTCAGCCGATTTATCGCAGCGGGTGCTGCCGCCGCCGGCCGCAGCTCACTAAAACAAGAAGCTGGAGTACTTATGGCCTTTACCCCTGAACTGATTGCCGAACTGGAAATCCTCGCGTTGTTCAACCTGGGCACCACTCAGGAAGGAATCAAGGTTCACCACACTGCCACCCCCTCGGCGATTGCCGCCGCCCAACGCCTGCATGACAAAGGCCTGATCAATCAACCCGATGGCGGCTACCTGACCAGCCTGGGCCTCGACGCCGCCGAACACGCGCAAGTCCTGCTGACCATTCTCAATGTGACCGAAGCGGCCTAAACAGCGACCACGGACATCGCCAGTTAGAGCGACAGTCAAAACTGCTTATGAGCCAACCCAGCCTGCGTTGCAGCGGCGTCCTCAAGCTGCCCGTGACGCAGGCGATAACCCAGTATTCACAGCCGTCCGCCAGCCACCTGGCAAGGCATGATCACGCACCGCCCTGCAGAGCCTGAGCATGAGTCGTACCGAGGAAATTCGCCCGGACATTGAAGACGGTATCGACCGCAAGGTACTGACGCAGCTGCGTGCGCGCTTCCTCAAACTCAACCATGGCCGCCTGCAACGCGCCATGCAGGCGCTGTCGACGCGCCAGCAACTGGTACTCAAGCTGTTGCCGCTGCTGTTCCACGTCAATCATCCGCTGTTGCCGGGCTACGTTTCCGGGCAGACTCCGGCCGGCCTCAGCGGATTCGAGCCGGATGACGAGCTACTTTCTGAAGTGCAGCGCCTGACCCGCTCGTTCGTCTACAAGCCTTATCGCGGCAAACCAGCGCTGCCGATCCACGGCCTGTTTCTGATGGGTAGCCTGGGCACTGTGGCCCAGGCCGAACAGAGCGACATGGACTTCTGGGTCTGTCACGCCAGCGACCTCAGCCAGCAACAGCTGCATGAACTGAACAAAAAATGTGCACTGCTGGAAAGCTGGGCGGCCACCTTCGGCGCCGAAGCGCATTTCTTTCTCATCGATCCGGCACGCTTCACTCAGGGCGAGCGCGAAGCGCAGCTGACCTCGGATGACTGCGGCACCACGCAACACTACCTGCTGCTCGACGAGTTCTACCGCACCGCCATCTGGCTCGGCGGGCGCACGCCGCTGTGGTGGCTGGTGCCGGTGTATGAGGAGCAGCGCTACCAGCACTACACCAGCACCTTGCTGGCCAAGCGCTTTATTCGCGCCGAGGATGTGCTCGACCTCGGCCACCTAGCGCGCATTCCGCCAGAAGAGTTTATCGGTGCCGGCATGTGGCAGCTGTTCAAGGGCATCGAGTCACCGTACAAATCGGTGCTCAAGCTGCTGCTGACCGAGGTTTACGCCAGCGAACACCCTAATGTCGAATGCCTGTCGCTGCGTTTCAAACAGGCGGTGTTCGCCAATCGCCTCGACGTCGATGAGCTCGACCCCTATATCGTGGTCTACCGCCGTCTGGAGGAATACCTCAAGGCCCGTGGCGAGCATGAACGCCTGGAGCTGATCCGCCGCTGCCTGTACCTCAAGGTCGACAAAAAGCTCAGCCGCCCACCGCGCAACAACCGCAAGAGCTGGCAACGTCTGCTGCTGGAACGCCTGACCCGCGACTGGAATTGGGACAGCCGTCAGCTGGCGACGCTCGACAGCCGTAGCCAGTGGAAGGTGCGCCAGGTCAGCGCCGAGCGGCGCATGCTGGTTAACGAGCTGACCTACAGCTACCGCTTTCTCTCCGAGTTCGCCCGCAGCGAACACGCCGGCAGCTCGCTCAACAGCCGCGATCTGGGCATCCTCGGCCGCCGCCTCTACGCCGCCTTCGAGCGCAAGGCCGGCAAGATCGAATTTATCAACCCGGGCATCGCCCCGGACCTCGCCGAAGACACCCTTACCCTGGCGCAGAGCCCCAGCCCGGATGAGCCCAATGAAACGCTGTGGGCGCTCTACAGCGGCAGCGTCAACGCCCAGGACCTGGAAGACTTCTCACCGCTCAAGCGCTCACGAGAGCTGGTCGAACTGCTCGCCTGGTGCCAGCGCAATGGCGTGATCGACAACAGCACGCGGCTGTCACTGCACCCAGGCACCAGCGACCTGACCGAGTACGAGCTGTCCAACCTGCTCAGCAGCCTGCAGCAGGTGGTGCCGCTGCCCCTGCCTGCCGTTGACGAAGCCGCCCTGCTTAGCGCCAGCGTGCCCGGTGAAGTGCTGCTGTTGGTCAACGTCGGCATCGACCCGCTCAAGCAGTTCAGCCAGATGAACATGCACATGACCACCGAGCGCACCGATGCGCTCGGCTATTCCGGGGTGCGCGAGAACCTGATCCTGACCATCGATCAGGTCACCCTGAACAGCTGGAACGAGCTGCTGGTGACGCGCTATGACGGCCTGCATGCGCTGCTCGACTGCCTGCGTGACTTCCTCAACAGCCTGCCCAGCAAAGGCAAGAAACCCAACCTGCGGGTGCGCTGCTTCTGCCGCAACCGTGCTACGGCGATTGCCGAGCGGGTCGAAGAACTGTTCCGCGAAACCCTCGGCAGCTTCAGCAGCGAACAGGCCAATCGCTACCTGCTGCAGATCAAACAGCACTACCACCTGCTCGAACTGAAGCCCGGCCACGTCAGCCATACCAGCCTGAAAGATCTGCCCACGCTGATCGAGCATCTGGGCGAGGAGCTGCCCGGCTACAGCGAGCTGCATCTGGACCGTAGCGCCCTGGAAGGTGAAGACCTGGCGTTGATCCTGCCCGTGGGGCGACCGCAGTGCATCCAGGTGTTCTACCGACTGAACGAAGCCAGCGCCACGGCCGAACTGAACGTGCTAGACGAGCACAACGCGCTGTGGCGCCAGCAGATGCCGTTCCGTGATGAACAGAGCCTGCTGACGCCGCTGCAACGCTTTCTGCAATCAGTGCTGTATCGGCGCAACGCCCTGCTGCCGCTGGACAATTTGCCGGCGCATCAGCCGCTTGAGATTCTCTATTACCAAGTGCTGCCCGATGCACCTTTGCGCGCCCAGCGTTTGGAACGCCGACCGCCGCCGCTATCACCGATCAGCCACCCGTTTTATGACGTGCAGGCCATTGTCGAACCGGCGGATGGCAAGCGCTCGCACGTCACCCTGTACTGCAACCACCGCGAATTTTCCGAGCTGGAATATGCTGGCGACCTGTTCGCCGCGGTCGCCCAGCATATCCTCGCGCAACGCCGCGATGGCGCGCGCTACCCCTGCTATATCACCGACCTCGACCTGTCCGCGGTACTCGGCGAAGGGCATATGCAGAGCGTGCACTACCTGCGCTACAAAAGTCGTCTGGAGGCAGCGCTTAATCAGGCCCTACAAAAGGCCTAACGCACGACAGCTCAGCCGCGCATCGGCGCCTGCGGGTTTTTCAAGGCGTACAGGTAGCAGCCTGCCAGGCTGTGATTGTCGGCCACCGAGGCGTAACTGGCACTGAAGGTCACCGCCAGTCCCAGGTGCTGATACAACCATTTGTCGGTAACCCCCGGCGGAACCTGTGGGACGAGGTCACTGTCATTTACCACGCGGAATGTCGGCACCTGCAACCCGTTGTAATACGCGGCAAAGTCCGGGGCGGCCAGGCGCGGGCTGGCAAAGCTGTAGTGCTGCAGGGGCAAGTCCGGCCAACGCTCGCGCAAGTCCAACACTGCCAGGCTGGAGAGCGCACCACCCAGACTATGTGCGCACACCCACAGCGACCCGCTAGGCCGCTGAGTATCTACAGCCTGTAAAGCCTGATCGCGCAGTGATGTATAGAGCTTGAGAAAACCGTCATGCACATTGCCCAGGCTGGTTTGCCAGGGGTATGCGCGCTGACCGGCATCCAGATCATCCAGCCAGTCCTGTGCCGTGTCAGTGCCACGGAACACCAGATAGACCTCGCCCTGCGGGTCACGTGCGGCAAAGCCAAAGGGCTCCGACTCGTTGAGAAAGTGCAGCTCGCTGAGCACGCTCCAGATCGGCGCGGAAAAACCCCAGCCGGACAGCGTAGGCGGCTGCCAGGTGAAATCCTGGGGCCGCCGCGGGCGCTGCTGGGTTTGCCACTGGCTGTATTGGTCGTAGGCGGCACTGACCAACTGCGCGCATTGCAGCGCCCTGGACAGGTTAAAACCTTGGGGAAAGTACAGGGGTAGACTGAACATACGGCCTCCATGCCGAAATTGGCTTAGCTCTACTCTAGAAGGCTTTGCCCAACTTGCTCACTCGGCGCGGCTGTATTCGCCTGCCGCTTCCGGCTGATATTCCACCGCCAGCAGTGTCAGTTTGAGCACTTTGCCGCCGGGTGCGGCCCAGTCGATATGCTGGCCAACCGACAGTCCCAGCAGGGCCGTGCCGACCGGCGCCAGCACCGACACACAGCCTTCACCGCCAGCGTCCTGCGGGTAAACCAGGGTCAGGTGGTAATCCTTGCCGCTGCTTTCCTCACGGCAATGCACCCGCGAATTCATGGTCACTACCCCGGCCGGCACCTCGTCATGGCCAACTACGTCGGCACGATCCAGTTCGGCCTGCAAGGCGATGGCACTGGGACCGAAGTCATCCAGGCTGTCGAGCAGATGCTCCAGGCGCTGCAGGTCAAGACGGGTGATGGTGAGCGAAGGTGTGCTGGTCATGGTGCGGGTATGTCCCCTTTACGGATCGTGAAAAAAGCAAAACCCCATCACGAAGATGGGGTTCTGCAAGGCTTGGGCTGACCGTACCACAGCTAGTCAAATAAACAAGACCGCCCGGTCAAGGTATGCCTTGACGCTGTTGCAAGCGGGCTTCGGCAGCCGCGCAGATCGCGCGCTTACGCGCCATGTCGGCGCTGCCCCAGTCGAGAATTTCCTGCAGAACTCGGCCGCAGCCCAGGCAGATATCCTGATCATCCAGACAACACTGGCGACGACAGGGCGAGACGACCTCCTGCCCTGCGCCTTCAGAGTTCTTCGAACTCAAGATCGGCACCGGATTGTTCGAGGGTAATACGCACCAACATTTCGCCCAGCTGTTCGTCGCTGCTGTCGCAAATCCAACGCTCGCTGGCCTGGTCGTAATCGAAGTGGAAGCCACCGGAGCGCGCCGCCAACCAGAGCTGGCGCAGCGGTTCCTGACGGCTGAAGATCAGCTGAGTACCGTTTTCAAAGCGCACGGTCAGCACCCCGGCGGAGTTTTCCAGGTCGAGGTCCAGGTCACTGTCATCGAAAATATCTTCCACCGCCTGCTGGGTGGCATCGACCAGATCGTGAAAGCGGGCTTCGGTCAAACTCATTACGGCTTACCTCAAAAAATTCAGCGACTGCAAAAGTCTTGGGCTGCGGTGATTAATGTTCTTTCAAACAACGGCGATATTCGCCTGGGCTCTGCCCGGTCCAGCGGCGAAACGCGCGGGCCAACGAACCAGGCTCGCTAAAGCCAACTAGGAAGGCGATTTCCGCCAGTTCCAGGGCTGGGTCGCGCAGGTAATGCAACACCAACTGCTGGCGGGTTTCATCCACCAACTGGTTGAAGGATAACCCGGCTTCGCGCAAACGCCGCTGCAGGGTACGCGGACTGAGCGCCAAACGCGCGGCGATTTGCTGCAGATCGGCACCCACTTCCGGCAGCTGACGGGACAATTCCAGCCGCGCACGATCCAACACTCTATGGCCCTGCTGGATCTCACCAAGCAGGCGATCAGCATAGGCATCGAGCATCAGGCGCACCTGCGCATCGGCCTGCCCTAGCGGCGTGGCGAGCAGACGCTTAGGAAATATCAGAGCGTTATCGGCCTGATCAAACAGCACTGGGCAGCGGAAGATTCGCTGGTATTCGGCAGTATCCGCCGGCGCCGAATGCTGGAAGCGCACCTCGGTCGGTGGAATATCCAGGCCGCTGATCCAGTGACCGAAAGTCACCCAACCGGCCAAGGTTTCTTCACTGAGCTGGCGTTTCTGCTGCGGCAACAACGGCTGCCAGCTGTGCGCCACATGTGGCTCCAGCCCTGCGCGCGGCGGCTCATCGGCCAGATCAACCTGGCCCAGGTTGCCCACCAGCGCGGCGTAACGCGCCTGGCGATGCAAAGCATCGGCAAGGGTCGCGCAGCTCATGATCAGATAACCCAACACGCCGTAATAACCGGGGCGCACCGCCTCACCTAGGTGCAGGCCCAGCTGCTCATCGCCAGTCAACCGCACGCCATGGCCGAGCAGCTCCAGATAGGTACTAGCCGCGATGCGCTGATCACGCTGGGCAAGAATCTGCGGGCTCAATTGCACCCGTTCAAGCAGCTCTGCACTATCAAGCCCCTGACGCGTCAGGTAGTCGAGCAAACCTTGCAGGTAAGCGACTGAAACCGAACTGCTCATAGCTACGGGATTGTCCATCCAGGCTCCTGATCGCTGGCGGCGGGCGTGAATATGGCGCCAAAGATACAGGCAAAGCCGCGCCAGGCGGGAACCCCAGCACATAGGCAAGCTGCCGGGGGGCCGGTATACTCCGCCGCATCTATGCTTTATTACAGGGATTTCACCATGAAGCGGCTATTTACTGCCCTTTTCACCGTGGTTGCTATCAGCACATTGCTCGCTGGCTGCGGCCAGAAAGGCCCGCTGTTCCTGCCTGAAGAAGCCGCGTCCGCGCCCGCACAGGCCGAGCCCGCAGCTGAACCTGCACAGACCGAATAAGGACAGCGCATGAACGCCTTCAACTACCGCGACGGCACGCTGTTCGCGGAAGGGGTGGCGTTGTCCGCCATCGCCCAACGCTTCGGCACGCCGACTTATGTCTATTCGCGCGCGCACATCGAAGCGCAGTACAACGCCTATGCCGATGCCTTGCAGGGCATGGCGCACTTGGTCTGTTTTGCCGTTAAGGCCAACTCCAACCTCGGCGTTTTGAATGTCCTGGCCCGCCTCGGCGCCGGTTTTGACATCGTCTCCCGTGGCGAGCTGGAGCGTGTATTGAGCGCGGGTGGCACGCCTGACAAGATCGTCTTCTCCGGTGTCGGCAAAAGCCGTGACGACATGCGCCGCGCCCTTGAAGTTGGCGTGCATTGCTTCAACGTCGAGTCCACTGACGAGCTGGAACGCCTGCAACTTGTCGCTGCTGAGCTGGGCAAGACTGCGGCGATCTCGCTGCGGGTCAACCCGGACGTCGATGCCGGCACCCACCCGTACATTTCCACCGGCCTGAAAGAAAACAAGTTCGGCATCGACATCGAGCAGGCCCCAGCTGTTTATGCCCGCGCCGCTGCACTGCCGAACCTGCAGGTAGTGGGCGTTGATTGCCATATCGGCTCACAGCTGACCACTTTGCCGCCATTTCTCGATGCCCTCGACCGCCTGCTCGCGCTGATCGATCAGCTCGCCGCAGATGGCATCCGCATCAAGCACCTGGATCTGGGTGGTGGCCTTGGCGTGCAGTACCGCGACGAGCAGCCGCCATTGGCCGGCGATTACATCAAAGCCGTGCGTGAGCGCATTACCGGCCGTGATCTGGCCCTGGTGTTCGAGCCGGGCCGTTCGATTGTCGCCAACGCGGGCGTGCTGCTGACCCAGGTCGAGTACCTCAAGCACACCGAACACAAGGACTTTGCCATCGTCGATGCGGCAATGAACGACCTGATCCGTCCGGCCCTATACCAGGCCTGGATGGAGGTGGTTGCCGTGCAGCCGCGCGATGGCGCGACGCGCAACTACGACATCGTCGGGCCGATCTGCGAGACCGGCGACTTCCTCGCCAAGGATCGCGACCTGGCGCTGGCAGAAGGCGATCTGCTGGCCGTGCGCTCGGCCGGCGCTTACGGTTTTGTCATGAGCTCCAACTACAACACCCGCGGTCGCGCCGCCGAGGTGATGGTGGATGGTGAGCAGGCCTTCGAAGTGCGTCGCCGTGAGACCCTGGCCGAACTCTTTGCGGGCGAAAGCCGCCTGCCGGAGTAAGTCTGATGCTATTGCGCTTTACCAAGATGCACGGCCTCGGCAATGACTTTATGGTCCTCGACCTAGTCAGCCAGCACGCGCATATCCAGCCAAAGAACGCCAAGCAGTGGGGCGACCGCCACACCGGCGTGGGCTTCGATCAGCTGCTGCTGGTCGAGCCACCGAGCAACCCGGACGTGGATTTCCGCTACCGCATCTTCAATGCCGACGGCTCGGAAGTGGAACAGTGCGGCAACGGTGCACGCTGTTTCGCTCGCTTTGTGCTGGACAAGCGCCTGACGGTGAAGAAGCAGATGCGCGTGGAAACCAAGGGCGGCATCATCGAGCTGGACGTGCGCAACGACGGGCAGATCAGCGTCAACATGGGTGCTCCGCGCCTGGTGCCGGCGGATATCCCGTTCCAGGCTGAACAGCAGGCACTGAGCTACAGCGTCGCCGTCGACGGCCAGACTGTTGAGCTGGCCGCCGTGTCCATGGGTAACCCGCATGCCGTGCTGCGCGTCGACAGCGTCGACAGCGCGCCGGTGCACAGCCTGGGGCCGAAGCTTGAACACCACCCGCGCTTCCCGCAGCGGGTCAATGTCGGCTTTCTGCAAGTGGTCGACCGCAAGCACGCCAAGCTGCGTGTATGGGAACGCGGCGCCGGGGAAACCCAGGCCTGCGGCACCGGCGCCTGCGCAGCAGTAGTCGCGGCGATCAGCCAGGGTTGGATGGACTCACCGGTGCAGATCGAATTGCCCGGCGGCAAACTGATCATCGAGTGGGCAGGCCCTGGCCAGCCCGTTATGATGAGCGGACCCGCAGTACGCGTGTACGAAGGACAGGTTCGTTTATGACCGACAAGCAGGATTCACCCAAGCCACTGGATTCGGAAACAGTTGCCGCTTATCTGCGCCTGCATCCGGAGTTCTTTATCGACCACGACGAGTTGATCCCCGAGCTGCGCATTCCGCACCAGCGCGGCGATACCGTATCGCTGGTCGAGCGTCAGGTGAAACTGCTGCGCGAACGCAACATCGAGATGCGCCATCGCCTCTCGCAACTGATGGACGTAGCCCGCGATAACGACCGTCTGTTCGACAAGACCCGCCGCTTGGTGCTCGACCTACTCGATGCCAGCAGCCTGGAAGAAGTGGTCAGCTGCGTCGAAGACAGCCTGCGCCGCGAATTTCAGGTGCCCTTCGTCAGCCTGATTCTGTTTAGCGAGGCGCCATTGCCGGTCGGCCGCTCGGTCAGCAGTGCCGAAGCACATCAAGCCATCGGCGGTCTGCTGGCCGGCGGCAAAACCATCTGCGGCGTACTGCGTGAGCATGAGCTGAACTTCCTGTTCGGCAGCGAAGACGGCGCACAAGTCGGCTCGGCAGCAGTGGTGAGCATTTCCTATCAAGGTCTGCATGGCGTGCTGGCGATTGGCAGTGCCGACCCGCAGAACTACAAAAGCTCGCTGGGCACGCTGTTCCTCGGTTATATCGCCGAAGTGCTGGCGCGCGTCGTACCGGGCTTTGCTACTCCATTGCGCTCGGTGCGCTAACCACTGCATATCGCACCGACCGCACCGCAGGGAGCTTCCATGCAAGACCTCCTGGACGCCTACCTCGAACACCTGCGCAGCGAGCGCCAGCTTTCCCCCCATACCCTGATCGGCTACCGCCACGACCTGAGCAAACTGCTGGCATTCTGCACGCAGGAGCAGGTCGACAGTTGGGCTGCACTCGACAGCGCACGCCTTCGGCGAATGGTTGGCCGTCTGAACATGCAGGACCAATCCAGCCGCAGCATTGCGCGCCTGCTCTCGGCCACTCGCGGCCTGTACCGCTATCTGATTCGTGAAGGCTACTGCCAGAGCGATCCGGCCAGCGGCCTGATGCCGCCTAAGGGCGAACGCCGCCTGCCAAAAACCCTGGATGCCGACCGCACTGCGCAGCTGCTCGACGGCGCGCTGGAAGACGACTTTATCGCCCGCCGTGATCAGGCCATGCTTGAGCTGTTTTATTCATCAGGCTTGCGCCTGTCGGAGCTGGTTGGCCTCAATCTGGATGGTCTCGACCTGCCCGCCGGGTTGGTGCGCGTTATCGGCAAGGGCAACAAGACCCGCGAGCTGCCGCTCGGGCGTATGGCGCGCGAGGCCATGCAGCAATGGTTGCCGCTACGCGCGCTGGCCAACCCGGCCGATGGCGCGGTATTTATCAGCCAGCAGGGCCGGCGTATCGGCCCGCGCGCGGTGCAGCTGCGCGTACGCCAGGCCGGCGTGCGTGAGCTAGGCCAGCACCTGCACCCGCATATGCTGCGCCATAGCTTCGCCAGCCATATGCTCGAGTCGTCGCAGGACTTGCGTGCCGTGCAGGAGCTGCTCGGCCACGCCGACATCGCCACCACCCAGGTCTACACCCATCTGGATTTCCAGCACCTGGCCACGGTCTATGACCAGGCTCACCCACGAGCCAAACGCAAAGGCAGCACAGAATGAGCATTCAGCTGATTACCTTCGACCTCGACGACACCCTGTGGGATGTCACCCCGGTGATGCAGGACGCGGAAGCTGCGCTGCGCAACTGGCTGGCGATGCATGCGCCGCGCCTGGGTGCGGTGCCGGTGGAGCATCTGTGGTCGATTCGCGCTACCTTGCTGCAGGCCGAGCCGATGCTCAAGCATCGGCTTAGCGAACTGCGCCGACGCATTCTGCTGCATGCCCTGACAGACGCCGGCTACCCGCACAGCGATGCGCAGGCACTGGCCGAAGCCGGCTTTCAGGTGTTTCTTGCCGCGCGCCATCAGGTCGAACTGTTTGCCGAGGTGCATCCAACGCTTGAAGCCTTGGCCAATCGCTTCCAGCTGGGGGTCATCACCAACGGCAATGCCGACGTACGCCGCCTGGGTCTGGCCGACTACTTCCAGTTTGCTCTGTGCGCCGAGGAACTGGGCGTCGGCAAACCCGACCCGAAACCCTTTACCGAAGCCCTGAAGCGCGCGGGCATTGCCGCCGAGCACGCCGTGCATATCGGCGACCACCCCAGCGACGACATCGCCGGGGCGCAGGCTGCCGGCCTGCGGGCGATCTGGTTCAACCCCCAGGGCAAGACATGGGAAGCCGACAACGCCCCGGACGGACAAATTCGCAGCCTGGCCGAGCTACCGGCGCTGCTGCATAGCTGGACGTAGGCTGAAGACGCGCGGCTCTGGCCGGCTATGCGCGGCGAATGGATAAAGCGCCATCTATCCTCCAAAGTCATCTGCTGCCCTAACAAGGCATCACGCACAAAAAAGCCCACACGCTTATGGCATGTGGGCTTTTTGGTTCACAACAAACGCTTAGATAGGGCGGCTGCCGTACTTGCTGTCTGGCTTCTTGGGCGGGTCGGAGACCACGTTAGGCTCAACTTCCTGCACCTTGCCACCACGGGAGAGGAACTCTTCCATGGCGCGGGCCAGAGCGTCGCGCTCTTTCTGCTTGGCTTCGACGCTCGGCAGTTCTTCTACGTCGACGGCAGCTTTGGCTTTCTTGCTTTTGCTGGCCGGTACAACTTCGTCGTCACCGTCGCCATCATCATTGCTGTCGCCATCATCAGCGGCAGCCAGTTCCTCGCCTTCGTCTTCGTCAGCGCCTTCTAATTCGTCGTGTTCCAGATCTTCGTCGCTCATGTTCCAACCTCATGACTTGCGAAAAGCAGAGTAGTTATAGCCCAGCTGCGTCAGCTTTCTAACGTCGCTGATAAAAATTCCAGTGGCCTTGCCTTGGGCTGAGCGCTGCGCATCGGCGAACTGCGCTCAACGGCGCGCATTCTAGGGTCTGTTGCCGCTCCATCACAACTGCGCAGATGCTGAAAAACCACAACCTTTAATTGGCATTCAGAAAAAACAAAGGGCGCCATTAGGCGCCCTTGTTCGAAGCAGTGGGAATTAACGCTTGGTGAATTCCGGATAGGCTTCCATACCGCACTCAGCGATGTCCACGCCTTCGTATTCTTCTTCCTCACTGACACGCAGCCCCATCACCAGCTTGATGATGGACCAAACGATCAGGCTGGCAATGAATACCCAGGCAAAGATCGAACCGATACCCAACAGCTGAGCACCCAGGGTGGCATCGCTATTGGTCAGGCAGACCGCCAACAGACCCCAGATACCAACCACACCGTGAACAGAGATGGCGCCGACTGGATCGTCGAGTTTCAGCTTGTCCAGACCAAGGATCGAGAACACCACCAGCACGCCACCCACACCACCGATCAGGGTTGCTTGCAGGGCAGTTGGGGTCAGCGGTTCGGCAGTGATTGCCACCAGGCCAGCCAGGGCACCGTTGAGGGCCATGGTCAGGTCGGCCTTGCCGAACAGGATGCGTGCCACGATCAGCGCAGCGATCAAGCCACCGGCAGCAGCCATGTTGGTGTTAACAAACACGTTGGCCACGGCGTTGGCGTCTTCGATGGTGCTCATCTTCAGCTGCGAGCCACCGTTGAAGCCGAACCAGCCCATCCACAGGATGAAGGTACCCAGCGCTGCCATTGGCAGGTTGGCACCCGGAATGGCGTTGACCTGGCCATTCGGGCCGTACTTGCCTTTACGTGCGCCGAGCAGCAGTACGCCAGCCAGAGCAGCAGTTGCGCCAGCCATGTGCACTACACCGGAACCGGCGAAGTCGAGGAAGCCGGCTTCGTTGAGGAAGCCCGAACCCCATTTCCAGAAGCCCTGCACCGGATAGATGAAGCCGGTCATGACTACAGCGAATGCCAGGAAGGCAAACAGCTTCATGCGCTCAGCCACAGCACCGGAAACGATCGACATGCAGGTCGCAGCGAACACCACCTGGAAGAAGAAGTCCGAACGCGCCGAGTAATAAGGAGCATCGTCGCCGCCGGCCAGAACCGACTCAACGCTGTTCTCGTCACCGAGCAGGAAGCCGAAGCTTGGCAGGATGCCGCCTTCCGGACTGGAGTACATGATGTGGTAGCCGATCACCAGGTACATGATGCTTGCCACTGCGTACAGGGCGATGTTCTTGGTGAGGATTTCAGTGGTGTTCTTGGCTCGCACCAGACCGGATTCGAGCATGGCAAAACCCGCTGCCATCCACATTACCAGGGCGCCGCAAACCAAAAAGTAGAAGGTATCAAAACCGTACTGCAGTGCAGTCAATGCTGTGTTGTCCATGGTTCACCTCTTGCCGTTGCGCTTTTTAGCGCTATTCGGTTAAGACGTCCGGGGTTGGCTCCGGACGCGCTCCGTGTGCTTACAGGTTGTAGCCGCGCTCGTTATGCAGGGCGAGATCGAGACCGATGGTCTCTTCCTCTTCGCTGACACGCAGGCCCATTACTAGGTCGATCACTTTCAGAATCACGAAGGTCACCACCGCGGTGTACACCACTGTGAAGGCCACCCCCTCGAACTGGATCCACAACTGCGCCGGAATATCTTCCACCGTACCGAAGCCACCCAGCGCCGGCGCGGCAAACGCCCCGGTGAGAATGGCGCCGACAATGCCGCCCACGGCGTGTACGCCGAACACGTCGAGGGAATCGTCATAACCCAGCTTGCGTTTCAGGCTGGTGGCGCAGAAGAAGCAGATCACCCCACTTGCCAGACCAATCGCCAGAGCGCCCATCGGGCCAGCCGTACCGGACGCCGGAGTGATCGCCACCAGACCCGCCACAGCACCCGAGGCAATGCCCAGAACGCTTGGTTTGCGGTGAGTGATCCACTCGGCGAACATCCAACTCAGCGCCGCCGTGGCAGTGGCAATCTGGGTGACCAGCATGGCCATACCGGCGCTGCCGTTAGCGGCCAGCGCAGAGCCTGCGTTGAAGCCGAACCAGCCTACCCAGAGCATGCTTGCACCGATCAGGGTGTAACCGAGGTTGTGCGGCGGCATCGCAGTAGTAGGAAAGCCCTTACGCTTGCCCAGCACCAGACAGGCCACCAGACCGGCGATACCAGCGTTGATGTGCACCACGGTGCCGCCCGCGAAGTCGAGCACGCCCCAGTCCCACATCAGAGCACCATCGCCGCTCCAGACCATGTGCGCGATAGGCGCATAGACCAGGGTGAACCACACCGCCATGAAGATCAGCATGGCCGAGAACTTCATGCGCTCGGCAAAGGCACCGACAATCAGCGCGGGCGTGATGATGGCAAAGGTCATCTGGAAGGTGATGAAGACACTCTCCGGAATCCCAGCCACCAGGCTGTCTAGAGTCAAACCCGAAAGGAAGGCTTTGGAGAAACCACCGACGAAGGAGTTGAGGTTGAGTACCCCCTGCTCCATGCCAGTCGTGTCAAAGGCCATGCTATAGCCATAGACAACCCAAAGAATGCTGATCAACCCGGTAATCGCAAAACACTGCATCAGCAATGACAGCACGTTCTTCGAACGCACCATGCCAGCGTAGAAAAGCGCCAGACCGGGAATGGTCATAAACAGCACCAGTACAGTGGCGACTAACATCCAAGCGGTGTCGCCGCTGTTCAGGCTTGCCTCTTCGGCCATGGCATAGCCAGGAACGAGAGACAAAAGGGCTCCTAGCCCTGCGATTTTTCGCAGAGTCATGGTTTAACTCCTGGGGCGTGGGGTTCGTTCGGAGGCTTAAACTGCGTCGGTGCCGGTTTCGCCGGTACGGATGCGGATTGCCTGTTCCAGGTTTACAACGAAAATCTTGCCGTCACCGATCTTGCCGGTGTTAGCAGCCTTGGTGATGGCCTCGATCACGCGATCGAGTTGATCGTCAGCGATGGCCACGTCGATTTTCACTTTTGGCAAGAAATCGACCACGTATTCAGCGCCGCGGTACAGCTCGGTGTGGCCCTTCTGGCGACCAAAGCCTTTGACTTCAGTGACAGTGATGCCCTGCACGCCGATCTCCGACAGTGACTCACGGACGTCGTCCAGCTTGAACGGCTTGATGATGGCAGTGACTAGCTTCATGTAACTTTCTCCCGTGTAAGGTGGACTTGCCCCAGGAATTACGAACCCGGCTCAAGTCTAAGCGCAGTGCCTGGCTTTTGTAATGCATCGTGACCCTGTCTCAGCAGCACCGATGCTCACCAACCGCTCCCAACGAAGCACTTCCCCGCTTCGCCTGACGCACCGGAACTGCATCGGTGCATGCGTCGCAAGAGACAAAGCAGAAAGCTTGCCAGATCAGGAAAAACCGATTTATTTCATGCATTTACCCGGCAAACGGGCGTTTTAGCCTGGTAATAGCCAACAGCCAGCGCACAACAACGGTGCAACAGCGCGCCAGGCAGCGCGCGAAAACTGTGCAGACCGCGCCAGTCATGCGCCGGCCACACCCGGCAAGCCGGGCAAAGCTGCGTGCTACACTGCCGCCATCTGCAAACGGAACCTCACCATGCTGCCACCTAAAGCCCTGCTAGACGCCCTGACCACCCACGCCTCGCGCCTGCTCAACGGTGACGCACCCTTGCCGCGCGGTGAATTCGAAGCCCAGTTCAAGGTGCTACTGCAAAGCGCCTTCAGCAAACTCGACTTGGTCAGCCGCGACGAATTCGACAGCCAGATGGTCGTACTTGCTCGCACCCGTGCGCGCCTGGAAGCGCTCGAAGCCAAGGTCGCCGAGATGGAAGCACGCAGCGCAGACGCCCCAGCTACCAGCGAGTAACGCCCACCGCGGATGCATCAGCCGATCAAGGAGTGATCGATGTCCCTGGCCATAGTCCACAGCCGCGCCCAGGTGGGTGTTGAAGCCCCCGCCGTCACCGTCGAAGCCCACCTGGCCAACGGCTTACCCTCGCTGGCGCTGGTCGGTTTGCCAGAAACTGCGGTCAAGGAAAGCAAAGACCGCGTACGCAGCGCCATCCTCAACTGCGCCTTCGATTTTCCACCCAGGCGCATCACCCTCAATCTGGCACCTGCAGATTTACCCAAGGACGGCGGACGTTTCGACCTGGCCATTGCCCTCGGCATTCTCGCCGCCAGCGGCCAAGTGCCGGCCGGCGCACTGGAACACCTCGAGTGCCTGGGTGAGCTGGCGCTGTCCGGGACGATTCGTCCGGTACAGGGCGTATTGCCGGCAGCGCTGGCCGCCCGCGCCGCAGGACGCACCTTAGTGGTGCCCAAGGCCAATGCCGAGGAAGCCAGCCTAGCCTCCGGGCTGACAGTGATTGCCGTCGAGCACCTGCTGGAAGTCGCCGCCCACCTCAATGGTCAGACACCGATTGCGCCCTATCAGGCTCAGGGCTTGCTGCGCCACGTGCTGCCCTATCCGGATCTGGCCGAAGTGCAGGGGCAGATTGCCGCCAAGCGCGCGCTGCTGGTGGCGGCGGCCGGTTCGCACAATCTGCTGTTTACCGGCCCGCCCGGAACCGGCAAAACCCTGCTGGCCAGCCGCCTGCCGGGCTTGCTGCCACCACTGGATGAACAGGAAGCGCTGGAAGTAGCGGCGATTCATTCTGTCGCCAGCCACACACCGCTAAGCGCCTGGCCGCAACGACCTTTTAGAACGCCTCATCACAGCGCATCGGGCCCGGCGCTGGTCGGCGGTGGCAGTCGCCCGCAGCCTGGCGAAATAACCTTGGCTCACCACGGCGTGTTGTTCCTTGATGAGCTCCCCGAGTTTGATCGCAAAGTCCTGGAAGTCTTGCGTGAGCCCCTTGAGACCGGCGGGTGGTATTCTCACATTTTTCCAATCGACATAGGAAGCCCGGAATGCCTACTGCCTACGCTTATATCCGCTACTCGTCGAAGGCCCAAGGTGAAGCCGGTAGGGACTCCGTAGACCGTCAAATGGCTTCAATCCAAGCCATTACAATTCAGCAAGGTATTGAGTTACCGCCCGAGAATATCTACTCGGATACAGGCATATCTGCACACGATGGAAGCAACAAACGAAAAGGAAAACTAAAAGAACTCATTGATATGATTAGCGATATGCATATCAAAGAAGGCGATTATATATTCGTTGAAAGTATCGACCGACTTAGTCGACAAAGACTTCTCCAAGCAAAAGAATTAGTCAATGGCATACTTGAAAAAGGGGTTATTTTAATAACCACCATTGATGGTCAACGATATGAAAAACCAAACGAAACAAACCGAATTGATGACTTACAACAAGACATTCTTTTAAGTGTCATCGCAAAGCGAGCATACGAAGAAAGTAAGACAAAATCAGTTCGTAGAAAATCTGCATGGAATAGAGCCAAGAAGTTAGCCGAAGAAGAAAAGGTTATTTTTAACGCTCATAATCCACCATATGGCATTCGATATAATGCAGAGCTTAATTGCTTTGAAATCGAGGAAGAAGAAGCTCAGGAAATAAGGGATTTCTTTGAAAGCTTGAAATATGTTGGCGTGTCATTGTCAATTAAAAAGCTCAACACTTATACAAAACGAAAATGGTCAAGCAGAAACATAAAGCACCTGATGGACACAAAATATGTTTTAGGTGCGTATATGGCTCAAAGAAGAGACGAAAACAAAAAGAAAGTATTTGAGCGATACATTGAGAACTATTATCCGCAAATCGTTTCATATGAACTATTTAATGAAGCAATAGCGGCAATGAAAAACAGAGCACAAAGAAAAAACTATGGCAACCAAAGTGTTGGAAGCCTGAACATTTTTCGTCACAGCATCAAGTGTGATTGCTGTGAAGCATCAATGCTTTTTGAAAAACAAACGAACCCCAAGGGCGTCGTTTATCCGTATTTTCAATGCTACACACGCAAAGAATTAAAAAATGGATGTGACCAGCCACGTTTTCGGTTTGACTTAGCGTTCGGGTTATTTCTTGAACTTATATATCAATCAACAACAGATGAAGACTTCGACGTTCACCCGTGGCAAAGAGAAGACCCAAATCCTGAGCGTCAAGTGAAATGGATAACTCGTGAAAGCGGGATGAAGTATAGCCTTCCAACACAGGAAGGTGCTGATGAGGAAGAACGGAGCGAAAATTTCAGAGAGCTACTAATAAAACTACTTTCTAGCAGAGAAAACCAAACCAAAGACAACAAAAGAATTGTAGAGTTAAACAATTCTTTGCTTGAACAAAAAAGTTACAGGGATAACCTAATGAAATCTTTTGCCGGTTTCACCAGTGGAGTCATCCCGAAAGAATTCTTAGAGGTAGTTAGCAAAACCGAAGCAAATATCAACGTTATTGAACAAACGCTTGCAGAACTTCAAACACAAATAAACATCAAGAAAACCACTATAAACATTTACTCGGAAAACGAAATAATTGATTTATATAAAACCGAAGATGGCCGCTTAAAAATAAATCAATTTTTTGTTGCTAACGACATCACTTTCAAATTCAACTTCGACAAAGCCACAAGAACTTTGTTTGCTAAGATTTTCCAGAATGGTTTTGAAATTGACCGCATTGCGAAACAGTTTAGCCTACATAATCCACTGAAAGAGTTTGGCATCAATAATCTCAACGAATACTTTAATTGACGCCATCATAATCAAAGTAGGCTGCCTAATCAGGTGGCCTTTTTTATTCCTATACCTTTCCTATACCAGTCCTAGGCAGTCTCCTAGTTAGCTTCCTAGGCACGACATCAAGAACTATTATTCCTATACACTATTGAAATCTTTTAAACTTGAGTTAGCATAATAATATGAAGTCAAGAAAAAAGAAGGCGAGCAATGGGAATGTATAGGAAAAAACTTCGTTTTTATCCTACCGTTCAAAAGTCTTCGACATTTTTCACTTACTTCCCTACTCGATTTTCTGCACTTCGTTTGAAAATATAAAAGCAAAATCAGGTAGCTGCAATGCCTTCGGTCATTCCAGAAAAACACAAACCAACCACGAGGATAACTATGAGTAAGAAAAAAAGAAATGGTGAGCAATTCAATATTAGGATTTCAGCAGAAGCAAAAGAACAGATTGTAGAAAATGCGAAACGTCTAGATATTAGCCAAGCAAAGTATATTGAACAGCTAGCATTAAACGGCTGCAAGATTATAGAAATTAGGAATGATGAGTTTGTTCGATACATGGAACAGCAAGAAGCAAATTTGAGAATGCTTGGCAATAATTTAAATCAAATAGCTGCCGCAATAAACTCTGGAAAAGCCAATATGGCAAATGAGAATATATCGGTTTTCGAGAAAGCTAAAAAAGCATTTGATAAATATTATTTGGTGATTGAACAGAATACGCAAAAAATCGAACTAACAAAATAAGGACAATATGATAAGGAAGAAACTCAGCACGCAGAAAAGTAAAGGAGAGACACAGAACACACTCGGGTATGGTTTAAAAAAATCTATTCTCATAGATAGCAACAGACTTCAAACCGGAACGACGCAAGAGTTCATTGAGTTCTTAGCGAAGAAAATTGACAAATCTTGTAAAGGAAAACAGAAAAATACCAGCTTTCACGAAATGGTATCTTTTGACCCATCCGATAAAATCACACCCGAACAAGCCCTTGCCATAGCAAAAGAACTTTATTCAGATACTCACGGCTTAAACCGTGAGCACGCTTTTGCTGTTCATGCAGATACTAAACAAATCCACGTTCACTTTATTTGGGCACCCAGAGACTTCGATAATAAAATATATAATCAGGTTGATGATTATCTCTTCATAGAACAGAAGCTAACCGAACTCGAAAAGAAACACGGACTATTTCGAGTCACTAACAGAAAATCTTTGAACCCTGATTTAGAGACAAAAGCACCAGAGAGCTACAAGGAAAAGGCTCTTGAAATTAGAGGTATAAAATCCCACAAGAAAGTATTCAAAGAAGAAATTGAAACTGCTATTAAAGACGCACTCACAACAACTGCTTTCCTTGCCAACCTTCACAAGCAAGGCTTTGACATTATCCCAAATGGACAAAACGCCTATTCATTAGAGAAAGAAGGCCAAGTATTCAAGGCCAGTGAGTTAGGTATTCAACACTCGAAACTAAAAAACAAGCTTCAAGAGCAGCATCAATTCAGTGAGTTGATGGAGCATTATTCAAAGAAAGCTCCTAGATACAATGAGGAATTAAACCTTTCTACAAATGAAGATGTTGAGTTTCTTAAAAAGAATAAATACAAAACCGTCCTTGAAAAGAAATTTACACATCAAGAATCCGGCAACAATGTGGAGCACTTCTTTAAAAACTCTACCAGCCAGAAGGCTTTTGAATACCATAAAGACCCTTCAAAAGTTACATTTCAAGACTTATCAAGGGACAGTATAAAAGCTGGGCTTCAACGCCTAACAACTGACATGAAGAAGCCGGGGCCGTTATATGTTCATGGCCCAGACTACGCAAAAAAGAAAATGTGGATGGAGTTTAAAATGATGAACCTTGAAGACAAAGGCTTCACATTGTCAGGATATAAACCGACTCAACAAGACTTGAAAGAGCTTGAACAAAGAAAATCCGACTATGAATTACAAGCTCAAAAATGGAAGGCCAAGAAAGCCGTAGAAGAGCCTAAATCAGTTGAGCCTGTCATTGCTCCACCCGTCATACCTACACCTGTTCAAACCACACCAGAGAAGCCAGCAGAGCCTACAAAGCAGGTTGAACAAGAACAGGTTGCACCTACCAATGATGATTTGATTGATGACTTGATGAAAGCGTTTGAGCCATCCAACCCTATACCTGTCGCAGAAGCTCCTACGAAAGCCATAGAGACACCTAAACCAGATGAGCCTATCGCGAGTGACCTTTACACACCGATTGCCCCAGAGCCGCTTCCAGAGCCTGAAAATCACAAGATTGATGGCGACTATTCCACTTATGACACCAACGAACTATGTGATGAGATGGCAGATATAGTGAGCCGCATCGCAAGAAAACACTTTATTGGTAACAGCAGTAATGACATTGCAGGTCATAGAAAATGGGATGCAACACACCGCGACTATGTTCATTTAAAACCTGCCGTTGAACGAGCACAATACCATTTAAGGCAAGAACTATATAAGGTTCACGACGAGATAAAAGAGAGAAGTCCAAAGCTAGCCAACGACCTTGATAGCGAGTTTAAAAAATCAATGAAATACAACACAAGATTTAAGCCAGAGATACAAATCCACCCGGATAAAAAATAAAGCCCTATGGGCTTTTTTTGTATTACATAACTCAATTAAAAAGGAAGTTCTTCATCGCATAACGATAAGTCATCAGTGATGTTTATTTCTTTTTCTTTTGGCTCAGGCAGTGGCTTCTCTCTTCTTTTCTTAAATTCGACCTTATAGCCAGTTAGCTCTCTGCCTTCTTTTATTGGTTCCACAGCTTTCAAAAAATTAATGCTAATTAGTTCGTCGTGTGCCTTATTTATTCGTTCTATTACCTTACTTCTGTTGTGTGTTTCGACATTTAATCTCTTCATCAAATCAATAACGTTGAAATTCACTGTATCACTATATCTATTTGTCAAATAAAACATGTAGAGTGCTTTTGCATAATCCCCATTAATTTCTTTAAACTCATCAAACTTAAAATTGAATATCAAGTCGGTATCGTGTTTGTAGAAATTCTCAAACTCTCTATTAAATGTAATTACTGTATTTTCTCTATCATTTGCGTCTTCTATAACGTTATTCAATAAGTGGCATTTGTAAGTGGTTGAGCCATGTCTAAACTCAAGATAGAACTTCATCATGTTCTTCAAGGTTTTTCTTAATTTTTCTATGTAGACCTTTTTATTGCTTGGGTGAATTTTATGAAACCTCATGAACTTCTTCATATTTATAGTAAATGTTAGCTTGTCCGATTTCAATTTCATTTGCAGAATGTAATAGAAAACATCAAAATCAAAATCAACAGATAATGGAATAAAATCCATTTCAATATCTTCAAACGCGTAAAGTCTTTCAATTTTTAGTATTGTTCTTGGATTTTTTGAGTTCTTTACAGACTGAAATATAGGGAGGTGGAGGATTGACTTTGCAAAAGTCATATACCCATCTTGTGCAAAAATCTTTTTGTTGGTTTCAAACTGGTTAAATATTAGCTCCATTGGTGCTCCTTTTATTGTTTATATGAGAACATTAGAGCATGGATTTTTGATAAGTCAACAGAACTACGGGGGGTTTATTACTATAATGTTACATATGACGAGGGGTGTATTACTATAATGTTACATAGAACGAGGGGTGCGTCTGCATAGAACGAGGGGTATATCCACATAGAACGAGGGGTGTATCTGCATAGAACGGGGGGTATATGGGGTTAGGTTTTGGCTTAACGTCAATGAAAAACAGACCTCTTAAATACCTTTAAATACTACTAATTACTTTAAAATACCTTTATTGATTTCAAATCTCATTTTTTGAGTTCAGCAGAGCACGCCCCATCCGGGGCTAAAACCATCTGGGAAAGGCGAACGAAGTTCGCAGATTTGAGAAGCGAAGCGAAACAAATCATAAAACGCAGTTTTTCAGTGGTTTGCTGCCGGATGTCTAACACTTTGAAGATTGAAATCAAAATCAAAGTCCCTTGCCCTATCGGGTTGAACTGGGAATAAAGTCAAAAGCATCTGGTAGCTTCGCTTTAAGAAAAGCAGAGAAATGCTCTTAAAATACAAACTCACGTAAAAGACGTTTTTAGAGAGGGTAATCGTTTTCCGCTGCCCTAATATCAATCAACTGAAATAATGAGTTTTATGGTCGTTTTTATAAATTGTGTTTTATTTTCAAATCGAGTGGCAGGGTTTGAAAATTTTCATTCTTAGAGGTGGCCCACCCCCCACGTTTTTAGGTGAAATTAAACTGGGAGCGATTTTTAAGTATATCGATGATTTTTAATCTGGTGGTTAGTTGCAAAACTCAATTAAGAAAAAGTCAAACAAGGTTGACCCGTAAATCCGAATAAGGTCGGACTATAAATATATTTTCGATTTGCTATTGACAGATTTTTTTGCCGCATATAAGCCATTATTTGATGGTTAGAAAAATCAAATTATCAATAATTTGACATAAAGTTGTGAAAGAATTTTTAGATTTTTTTTGAAAAAAGTATTTTAATGCTCGCAGTGCGAAGATGAGATTTGTGGTTGTAAAACACTTGTTTTTGATTTAGCAAAAACTTCACTTTGAAAATCTATATGTGCTCAATTGTTATACTTGAACAAGTTCAAGCACAAAAATCGACCTTGCCGCCTGACTTGTGAACTATGCGAGACTTTCATAAACTCGCATAGCTCTTCGGTCTAAATTAGTAAGAGTTACAAATAGTTTGCGTCCCGATTTTATTGCAGTAAGTGGTTTTATTTTGTTGTTGCTGATTTTGCAGGTTCTGCCATGCTTGTGCTTCCTGTGCAGCCTGCTGATTTTGGGCGTCAACCTGATTTTTCGTCTGCACAATGTTCATCGCTAACATATTACAGTCGCCTTGCGATGGATTGACCGAATTACCTATCTGTTGTGCTCGGCTCATAAAGTAGTTCTGGTCAAATTGCCAAGTATTCAAATTTGCCATTGAATATTGTTGACCGCGAGCCCCAACGTCTGGCGGCATATAACCACTGTTGACACATTTCATGATACTAATCAACTGGGTAGCGAATGCAGTGTATTGATTATCTGCAAGCGGTGGTTTTTGAGTAGCACACCCGCTTAATAACAAGCCGGCAAGTACCGGCATTAACTTTAATGCTTTCATCTCTCACTCCCTGTTAGTTTTCTGCTCGGAGGGCGAACAAAAATACGCCATAAGGCCAGATATTAAAATAATTGGCCCCATTACGTAAGTCACCTGAACACCAATATAAGAAACTGTGCACCATATTAAAATATAAAGTGCCAATGCCCCTAAGCATACTGCTAATGATTTTTCATATATCCATTTTCTCATAAGCAGAACCTCCCTTCTTTGATGCCAAAACGATAGAATTTTTACATTAACGCAGGATAGAGGGGCCATAGCCAGCATCCCCAATATCTCTCAAAATGACCTTGCTTACCTATGCTTATGATTTGAACCGCTTTCAGCAATTAACATTCCAATGATACGAGCACCCCAAGTAATAACCAAAAGACCAACGACTATAAAGAACAAAGTCCACATGCCTTTGAAAGCACTGGCTAACAATGCAAATGGCACTACTGCTCCCCCAAGTAATACCATGCCAAGAATCGCCCAGAATCCACCCCATAGGAACCATGTAGTCAAAAGGCTAATGAGAAAGCTCAGGAGACCGAACACATATGAAAATATGTATATCGTTGTCCCAGTAAAAATTCTAAGACTTTTAAATATTGAAAGCGGCAAAAGGACAAACAAAATCAAGCCTATGCATATCCATCCTATTGATATTAACGGCGGGATTATTTGTTCGTAAGCTCTGGTTATACCTGCAAAAAATAAGAACGGTAAAGCCAGCAGTCCTAGAAAAACGGCGATCCCGAACGCAATGCTCCCAGCCTTTGATAGAAATCCCATACAACCTCCTGTTGGCAAAGTGCCATTCTCAGTCCAATCAGGAGCAAAAATCCATTGCTAAAAATTGTGTGGAATAACCCCCTACCATTCGAAAGCGGGCAGATCGTGATTGCCCGGGCCCGCGACAAGGTGCGCTTTCCCGCACGCTTTCAACTGGTGGCGGCAATGAATCCCTGCCCCTGCGGACACCTGGGCGACCCGTCCGGGCGCTGCCGCTGTTCCACCGAGCAGATCCAGCGCTACCGCGGTAAACTCTCCGGCCCGCTGCTCGACCGTATCGACTTGCACCTCAGTGTGCCGCGGGAAACCACCCGGCTTGACGCCAACGCCGAACCCGGCCCAAACAGCACTGAATTGGCCGCCCAAGTCGTACAGGCGCGCCAGCAGCAACTGGCTCGCCAGGGCTGCGCCAATGCCCATCTGGATCTTAACGGCGTGCAACAGCATTGCAGCCTGCAAGGCGAAGACCGCCAATGGCTGGAAAATGCCTGCGAACGCCTTGGCCTGAGCCTGCGTGCGGCGCACCGGGTATTAAAGGTGGCGCGCACCCTGGCCGATTTAGACAGCGCCGCACATATCAGCCGCAGCCATCTGGGTGAAGCCTTGCAGTACCGCCCCAGCATGAGCGGCGCCTGAATAACGCCCATAAAGAAGCCCCGCATGCGGGGCTTCTTTTATAGCCTAGGGCGCTTACTGATCGCGCTGCGCTGCACGTTCACGGCATGCATCGCCAAATGCCTTGAAGATTTTCACCGAGTGCGGGTTCTGCGCTGCCTGCCACTCTGGGTGCCATTGCACCGCCAAGGTGAACTGCTCGGCACCTGGCAGGTGAATCGCTTCGATCAAACCGTCTTCAGCATGAGCCAGGGCTTCGACACCCTCGCCCAGTTGATCAACTGCCTGACCGTGCAGCGAGTTGACCGGAAACTCGGCCTCGCCCATCAGCTCGGCAAACCAGCTGCCGGGCAGCGCACGCACGCTGTGGCTGTCGGCATATTGCACATCAACCGGCGCACTGCTGTCTTCACGGTGGTCATTCATGCCCGGGACTTCGTAAACCTTCTGGTGAATATTGCCGCCCAGGGCCACGTTGATTTCCTGCATGCCACGGCAGATCGCGAACAGCGGCAGACCACGGGCCAGTGCAGCGCGAATAAGCGGGATATCGAACAAATCACGGTCTTGATCCTGCCCCTTGCTCGGAGTCAGGTTTTCCTGGCCGTAGAGGGCCGGGTCGATGTTGCTGCCAGCACCCGTCAGGTACACGCCGTCGACCATCGACAGGTATTGATCAATATCGTCGGGGCCGCAGCAGCTAGGCGCCAGCAGTGGCACACAGCCAGACAATTCGACCAGAGGAGAAATGTATTTGTGGGTCATGACTTGATAGGCATGCCCTTTGCGCTCTTGAGCGCCCATGGACATCAGGACAACCGGTTTACGCGCGCCGGAGCGCTGTTTCGTATTGTTGTTGGACATACATCACCTTGGGGCAGCCCGGATTGGCTACCGTTGTTGTGCAGAAGGGCTGACGGCTGTCGCGCGCCTTCTGTTTTACGACTGATTGCGCCTGTCTAGATGCCCGCCGCAGCGGCATCAGATGCGCCAGAAACGCTCATCTGGCAGTCACAACCCGGAAGCCAGTCTGCCAAAGCCGTAAAATATGTCAAACAAATACGCTCACATTGTTAAGAAATCAGACCGCAAGCAGCAGGCGACTCAGGCCAACCAACGAAGTAAGTAATTGTTTTAACAGCATTAATCTGAGAAAGCCGGCAAACGATAGTCCAATATTTTTTACGCCTTATGCACGGCAGTGCTAGCGCGCCCGATTGCCTACCCGCTCGACCACAGGCAGCTGCATCGCTGCCACATCCGCCACCAGATAATCGCGCAAGCGGCGAAAACGCTCCTGGCCTCGACGCGCCTTGGGCCAGACCAGGTAGTAACTGCAACCACTGGGCACCGCGCAGGGCCAGGGCAGACCGAGCCGGCCTTGGGCGACATCCTCGGCAACCATCACCAGATCACCAATCGACACGCCATAGCCGCGCGCCGCCGCCACCATGCCCAGCTCCAGGGTATCGAACACTTGGCCGCCCTTGAGCGGCACCTGATCCGCCAGGCCCATAGCCTGCAGCCACTGCCGCCAGTCGCGGCGGTCTGGCGTGGGATGTAGCAGTTCGGCGGACTGCAGACGCGGCAGGTCCCAGGGTTGTTCGCCCAAGGCTTCAGGGGCGCAGACCGGAATCAGCCACTCGGCGAACAGCTCGGTGCTCTCCCATTCCTCCGGGAAGTCGCCCTGGCTGAGCAGCACCGCGCAGTCGAACGGCTCATGCAGAAAGTCCACCTTGTCCACATCCATCCAGGCGCTGGTCAGCTGCACTTCGCTGGCACTGCTCAGGCGATAGCGCGACAGGCGCGCCAGCAACCAGCGCATGGTTAGGGTCGACGGGGCCTTCAGGCGCAGCACCGTGTCGTCGACGCGCAGGGTATTGCAGGCGCGCTCCAGCGCCTCAAAACCATCGCGCAGCCCCGGCAGCAGCATGCGCGCGGTTTCGGTGAGCTGCAGGCTGCGGCCCCGGCGCTCGAACAGACGGCAAGCGAAGTGTTCTTCCAGGGTGCGCACATGCCGGCTGACCGCACTCTGGGTGATTGCGAGCTCTTCGCCGGCGCGGGTAAAGGAGCTGTGCCGCGCCGCCGCCTCGAAGGCACGCAGGGCATAAAGCGGCGGCAAACGCTGGCTCACTGCTGCAATCCATGAGTAATAGTCATGACTATCATCGCTTTTATCCTTTTGCGCTACTGCGGCTGGCTCATGAGAATAGGCGCATTCTCTGCCTGCACGGATCACCCGAGCAAGCCTTCTAACTGAGTAGAACTCATCATGCTGCATCCGCTTCGTGGCGAACTGCGCGCCATTCTGAAACTTGCCGGACCGCTGATTGCTGCACAACTGGCGCATGTGCTGATGGTGTTTACCGACACGGTAATGATGGGCCTGCTCGGCCCCGCAACTCTGGCGGCCGGAGGGCTGGGGGCGGCCAGTTATTCCTTTATCTCAATCTTCTGTGTCGGGGTGATTGCCTCGGTCGGCAACCTGGTGGCGATCCGTCATGGCGCGCAAGATGCCGCAGGGGTTACCCGACTGACGCAGAACGGCCTTTGGCTCGGCTGGGGCTTAGCGCTACTGGCCGGCCTGGCGCTGTGGAACCTGGGCCCGGCGCTGCTGTATTTCGGCCAGAAGCCGGAGAACGTCAGCGGCGGTATGCAGTTTCTCTCAACCCTGGTATTTGCCCTGCCCGGATACATGAGTTTTATGGCGCTGCGCGGTTTTACCAGCGCCATCGGCCGGCCAGGCCCGGTGATGGCTATCAGCATTGGCGGGGCACTGGCCAACTTCATCCTCAACTATGCCTTGATCAAGGGCTGGTTCGGCTTGCCGTCACTGGGCCTGGCCGGGATCGGCCTGGTGACTGCCGTGGTGATGAATATCATGGCACTGCTGCTGGCCTGGCATGTTCTGCACCACAGCGCCTACAGCCCTTATCCGTTGTGGCGCGGGCTGCTGAGGCCGGTGTGGGCCGAGCTGAAAGAACTGCTGCGCCTGGGCCTGCCGATTGGCGGCACCTATGCAGTGGAGTCCGGGCTGTTTGCCTTTGCCGCACTGTGCATGGGCGCGCTGGGCAGCACGCAGCTGGCGGCGCACCAGATCGCGATCATGTCGGTGTACGTGGCGTTTATGGTGCCGGTGGGGATTTCCTACGCAGTGACCTTCCGTATCGGCCAGCACTTTGGTGCCGGCCGCCTAATGCAAGCGCGCCAAGCCGGACGCCTGGGCCTGGGGCTGGGCGCGCTGTGCATGCTCGGGTTTGCCTGCCTGTTCTGGCTGGCGCCGCACTGGGTGGTTGGGCTGTTTCTCGACCACAGCGACAGCGCCTATACCGAGGTGGTGAGCCTGGCCGTGGCACTGCTGGCGATTGCTGCCTGGTTCGAGTTTTTCGATGGCATCCAGACCATCGCCATGGGTGCGATTCGCGGCCTCAAGGACGCCAAGACCACCTTCTGGGTCGGCCTGTGCTGCTACTGGGTGGTGGGCGCACCACTGGCCTGGGTGCTGGCATTCCCCCTGGGCTGGGGCGCCGAGGGTGTGTGGTGGGGGCTGGCCGGCGGCCTCGCCTGTGCAGCCATCGGCCTGACCCTGGGGTTTGAGTGGAAAACCGCGCGCCTGCTGCAGCCGACGATCGCTGCGTTCACGTCACGGCCTAGCCGCCTGGTTTCTTGAAGCGATAGAACAGATTGGGCTCGCTAACCAGATAGAGCACACCCTGGTTATCCATGGCGATGCCCTCGCCCTGGGGCACGCTGCGGGTCAGGCCATTGCGCCCACCCAGCAGTGACAGGCTGCTGATCGGCTTGCCCTCGACGTTCAACTCCAGCACCAGCCGCGACTCATCGGACAGCGCCAACAGATGCCCCGTACGTTCATCGAATTGCAGACTGGACAGATCACGCACAAACAAGCCGGCGTCGCGCTGCTGGTCATCCACCACGTGCACGGCGAAAGGGCGCTGCGGGTCACGTTGAGGGAAGCCGTGGATCTCGTAGATGCGCACCGGGTCGCGCTCCTTGGCGACAAACAGGCGCTGCCCAACCGAGTCGTAAGCCAACCCCTCAAAGCCTTTGTTGCCATTCAGGCCGATGCCTAACGACAGTTGCTGCGCCTGATCGGCATGTAACGCTGTGGTGCTGCCATCCACCCGCACCTTGATCAGGCGCTGCTGACGCTCATCGGTGATCACATACAGGCCCTGACTGATGTACTCGACCGCCTCGGCATCACCAAAACCATGCAGGTCGATACGCCGCAGCAACTCGCCATCCAGTGACAGCTCGATCAGCTGCGCCTTCTGATTGGTTACGGTAAACAGGCTGTTGCGGTCCGGGTCGTAAGTCAGCGCCGAAACATCATCACTGAGCCCTTCAATTACCTTGGCTTCGATATCCACCTGGTAATCCGATAACAGCATGGACGCCTGCTGACCTTTGCCCGGTTGTTGCCACTGCTGCACATTGAACCAGGCCCGCTCAAACAGACGGTACTCCTGCGCGAACAGCCCAAGCAGCAGTAACGCGAGTCCAACAAGGCTCAAAAACAGGCGCTTCAGGGTGAAGTGGTCTCGCATGGCAACTTACTCGCAAACAGTAACGGACGACGCAACGACCTCTGCCCGAAGCAAAGCTTCGGGCAGAGGTGGACACAGGTTGGGGCGGTTTACTTGACCAGTTCGAGGTACTCGACATCGATTTCGCGGCTGGTCAGGTCGCGGTCGACTTCACCGCTGATTTTGACCACAGCTGTTTCAGAAATGGCTTGGGCAGGCCAGTGTTCATCGTCGATCTCGACATTGATGGTGCCGCTGGCGTCCTTGAACTCATAGAGCTCATCCTGCAGACGCTTGACGATCTGCCCTTGCAACACCGCCGGGGTGTCATCGGCGGCATCCAGTGCAGCGGCCACCGTGGTGACCTGAGTCGCTGCGCCGGGGCCGGTGTAACCCGTGGCCATCGCGGCAGTGGAGAACAGTGGAGCCAGTAGCAGAGCCAAGGTGAAGCGTTTCATGGGATAACCTTCTAGTCAGTTGGTGATGGGGCCAGACTAGAGGGCGTAGCTGAAACCAGGCTTAATCCGCGCTTAAGCCAAGCTTAATCCGCATCAGCGGGCTGTTCAGCCACCGGTTCCTTGCGCAGGACGTAAAACAGGTTGGGCTCGCTGACGATATAGATATTGCCCGCGGCATCCATGGTGACCCCTTCAGCCTGAGCAATGCCACGAGTCAGGCCATTCATACCACCAGACAGGCTAATAAAGCTGACTGGCTCGCCCTGCTCGTCGACCTCCAAGAGCAGCCGCGATTCATCCGAGAGCACCAGGGCATGCCCGGTGCGGGCGTCGTAGGTCAGTGAGGAAATATCACGCAGAAACAGATGCCCGGAAGCAACTGGCTGCAAGGCCCCAGCGGCGCCGTCCTCTCCGGGAAACGGCAGGCTGAACAGCCCAAGCGGGCCACGCTCCTTGCCCAGCAGTACACGCTCGTTACGCGAATCCCAGGCGATACCCTCGAACCCCTTGTTGCCGGCATCGGCAAAACCCAGATCGAAAGACGCGAGATCGGCAAATTCCAGGCTGCGTGTCAGAGCGCCGAGCTTGAAGGTGGTCAGGGTGCGCTTGCGCTCATCGATGATCGCCAGACGCCCGTTAGAGAGCATCTCTACCCCTTCCGGGTTGGCAAAGCCATGCAGGTCGATACGCCGCATCACCTGACCATCCAGAGTCAGCTCGATCAACTGTGGGTGCTTACCGGTTACGGTAAAGAGCGTGTCGCTCTCGGGGCTGTAGGTCAGCCCGGACACCTCATCACCTTCCAGCCCTTGCAGCGGCTTGCCTTGCAGCACCGCTCGGTAACCCGGCAGCCAGATGCTCTGCTGTTGTGCGGCAACGCCCACCTGTTGCTGCTGCACCCAGAAGGACAGACGGTCATCCCAGTGGCGATAACTCATCACCAGCAGACCAATCACGAGCAGGAACAGCAGCAAGATCAGCAAGCGCAGACGCACCAGCCGAGCAATCCAGATCGACATCGCACACAACTCATAAGAACGATGGCAATCAGACTAGAGAGCAACGCTTAAGTTTCTGTAAACCGCCAGGCCAGCGGGCACCTCCAGGTGTCCATTAACCAAGCCTGACGGATCGAAACGTGGTTAGAGCGCGCGACTCTCGAAGCGGCTGTGGCCAACCAACTCGAGCACCAGCTCATCGCCCTTGTGCAGCGGGCCGACGCCCACTGGCGTGCCGGTGAGGATCACATCACCCGGCTGCAGGCTGAAGTGGCCACAGATGTGCTGGATCATCGGCAGGATCGGATTAAGCATGTCGCGGCTGTTGCCGTCCTGACGCACTTCACCGTTGATCGCCAGGCGGATACCGATATCGCTGAGGTCTTCGACTGCATCACTAGGCACGAAGGGCGCCAGCACGCAGGCACCGTCGAAGGATTTGGCTGTTTCCCAAGGATAGCCCTTGGCCTTGAGCGTGGCCTGTAGGTCGCGCAGGGTCAGGTCTAACGCTGGGGCAAAGCCAGAAATGGCATCGCGCACTTCCTCGGCATTCGGCGTACGCGACAGCGGCTTGCCGATCAGCACGGCGATTTCCGCCTCGTAATGCACGTCACCCTTACCCTCGACCAGGGTAAAGCCGTCATCCAGCGGCACCACACAGCTACCCGCCTTAATAAACAGTAACGGCTCGGTCGGCACCGGGTTGTTCAGTTCTTTGGCATGCTCGGCGTAATTACGGCCGATGCACACCACCTTGCCCATGGGAAAGTGGATATGGGTGCCATCGACATACTGATGCTGGTAGCTCATAAGCAACTCCTGATGGGAATGCATGACGCCGCTCGTTGTGCGAGCAGACGGCGTAGAGCGGTGGCCCGCCCTACGATCTCAATTGTTGATCGCCCATGGTGGACGAACCTTCACGGGCTGTCGTTTCGACTAAAGGCGCAATCAACAGCCACCAAGCCGTTAGAGCGGGAAGATTTTACCGGGGTTCATAATCCCGTTCGGGTCAAACACCGCCTTGATCGCCTTCATATAGCCAATCTCGGCTTCCGAGCGGCTGTAGGTCAGGTAATCGCGCTTGGTCATGCCCACGCCATGCTCGGCGCTGATCGAACCGTTGTACTTCTGCACGGTCTCGAACACCCACTTGTTGACGGTGGCGCACTTGGCGAAGAACTCGTCCTTGGACAGGCTCGAAGGCTTCAAGATATTCAGGTGCAGGTTGCCGTCGCCAATGTGGCCGAACCAGACGATTTCAAAATCCGGGTAGTGTTCGCCGACGATGGCGTCGATGTCATGCAAGAAGGCCGGCACCTTGGAGACAGTGACCGAAATATCGTTCTTGTACGGCGTCCAGTGGCTGATGGTTTCCGAGATGTACTCGCGCAGCTTCCACAGGTTCTGCAGCTGCTGCTCGCTCTGGCTCATCACGCCGTCCAGCACCCAGCCCTGCTCGACGCAATGTTCGAAAGTGGCGAGGGCCGCTTCGGCGACTTCTTCGGTGGTGGCTTCAAATTCCAGCAGGGCGTAGAACGGGCAATCGGTTTCAAACGCCGCTGGCACGTCACCACGGGCCATGATCTTGGCCAGAGCCTTGTCGGAGAAGAACTCGAAGGCAGTCAGGTCCAGCTTGTTCTGGAAGGCGTGCAGCACCGGCATGATCGAGTCGAAATCTGGGGTGCCGAGCACCATGGCGGTGAGGTTCTTCGGCGCACGGTCCAGGCGCATGGTGGCCTCGACGACGAAGCCCAGGGTGCCTTCGGCGCCGATAAACAACTGGCGCATGTCATAGCCGGTGGCGTTCTTGATCAGGTCCTTGTTCAGTTCCAGCAGCTCGCCGGTACCGGTAACCACCTTCAACCCGGCGACCCAGTTACGGGTCATGCCGTAGCGAATGACTTTGATCCCACCGGCATTGGTGCCGATATTGCCGCCGATCTGGCTGGAACCGGCCGAAGCGAAGTCAACCGGGTAATACAGGCCCTTGTCCTCGGCGAACATCTGCAACTGCTTGGTCACCACGCCCGGCTGACACACCGCGGTGCGGTCGAATTCGTTGAAGTCGAGAATCTGGTTCATGTAGTCGAAGGCCACGACCACTTCACCATTGGCGGCCACGGCACCAGCGGACAGCCCGGTACGGCCACCGGACGGCACCAGCGCGACCTTGTGCTGATTGGCCCAACGGACGATGGCCTGCACCTGCTCAATGCTCTTGGGGAAGGCAATCGCCAGCGGCGCTGGGGCGAAGTGCTTGGTCCAGTCCTTGCCGTAGGTATTGAGGGAATCGGCATCGGTGAGCACCTTGCCGGGCTCAACCAGGGTCTTCAGCTCTTCGATCAGCGCAGGGTTGGTCATCTACGGAACTCTCAAACGATTCATGGTCACCCTGAGCACGCTTCATCTGCCAGGGTAGGTGTTTCGCGGGGCTCGTATGCTAGCATACGCCCCCCGTGAATCGTGCCCCCGAGCCGATCTGCGGGCTGCGGCCGGCGGCGTTCGGCCTCTTCCCTGACACTATTTGTGGGACAACAGGTACTCCGATGAGCAAGACCTCTCTCGACAAGAGCAAGATCAAGTTCCTTCTTCTTGAAGGCGTCCACCAGAATGCAGTGGACACCCTGAAGGCCGCTGGTTACACCAACATCGAGTACCTCAAGGGCGCACTCTCCGACGACGAGCTGAAAGAAAAGATCGCCGACGCGCACTTTATTGGTATCCGTTCGCGCACCCAGCTGACTGCCGAGGTCTTTGACTGCGCCAAGCGCCTGGTCGCCGTCGGTTGCTTCTGCATCGGCACCAACCAGGTTGACCTCGACGCCGCCCGCGAGCGCGGTATCGCTGTGTTCAACGCACCGTACTCGAACACCCGCTCGGTGGCCGAACTGGTGCTGGCCCAGGCCATCCTGCTGCTGCGCGGCATTCCCGAGAAGAACGCCTCCTGCCACCGGGGTGGCTGGATCAAATCGGCGGCCAACTCCTTCGAAATCCGCGGCAAGAAGCTGGGTATCGTCGGCTACGGTTCGATCGGCACCCAACTCTCGGTACTCGCCGAAGCCATGGGCATGCAGGTGTTCTTCTACGACACCGTGACCAAGCTGCCGCTGGGCAACGCCACCCAAGTCGCCAAACTGCATGACCTGCTGGGCATGTGTGACATCGTGTCGCTGCACGTGCCTGAGCTGCCATCCACCCAGTGGATGATCGGCGAGAAGGAAATCCGCGCCATCAAGAAGGGCGGCATCCTGATCAACGCCGCGCGCGGCACCGTGGTCGAGCTGGATCACCTGGCCGCTGCAATCAAGGACGAGCACCTGATCGGCGCCGCCATCGACGTGTTCCCGGTCGAGCCGAAGTCCAACGATGAAGAGTTCGAAAGCCCGCTGCGTGGCCTGGATCGCGTGATCCTGACCCCGCATATCGGTGGTTCGACTGCCGAAGCGCAGGCCAACATCGGCCTGGAAGTGGCTGAAAAGCTGGTCAAGTACAGCGACAACGGCACCTCGGTTTCCTCGGTCAACTTCCCCGAAGTGGCCCTGCCGGCTCACCCAGGCAAGCATCGCCTGCTGCACATCCACGAGAACGTGCCCGGCGTGATGAGCGAGATCAACAGCGTGTTTGCAGAGAACGGCATCAACATCTCCGGCCAGTTCCTGCAGACCAACGACAAGGTGGGTTACGTAGTCATCGACGTTGACGCCGACTACTCCGACCTGGCGCTGGAAAAGCTGCAACACGTGCGCGGCACCATCCGTAGCCGCGTATTGTTCTAAGCGCTGCTGCGATACGAAAAAGGGAGGCTTCGGCCTCCCTTTTTCATGCCTACGGTAACGTCCTACTTCACCGTTACGTTGATCGTCTTGGAGATCACCGGTGGATCCAACGGTATGTGGTTCTTGTCACCCACCAGCAGCTGCAAGGTGTGCTTGCCTGGCGGTAGGGTCAGTTCGGTCTCGGTCTGACCCTTGCCGAAATGACGCACGTTGTCGGTCATCGGCAACGGCTGGTCCATGGCCGGCGCCTGCTTGAGATCAATCAGCAAATGGTGATGACCGGTCTGCGGCACATCAACACCGGCAGGTGCCACGCCCATGCCCTTGAGGCCGAACTTGACGGTGAATGTCTGCCCTAGCGTGGCGCCGTCAGCTGGTTCGATGAAATACACCGCCGCATCCGCCGGTGCACTGCTGCGCGGCATCTCTGCCCAGGCTGGCGACACGGCGCTGAGCAAGGTTGCGCAGAGACCGAGTCCAATCACTAAACTTTTCATAGTCACTCCTTCAGGTAAACGTCCCTGAAGTCGACCCTAGGCCGTATTGATCGTTCCACTTGCGCCGCGCTCCAACTCCGCCAGCGCAACCTCAGCGGCGGGGAACTCCTCTTCACTGAACACCTGCACGCCCATGCGGCGCAAAGCGGCGGCTGTCACACCTTCACCCGCAACCTTGGTGCCGCTGAAACTGCCGTCGTAATTTTCCCGATTGCCGCACGAAGGGCTGCGTGCCTTGAGCAGCGCAAGTCGAATGCCATGCTGCGCTACCAGGGCCAGCGCCTGTTCGGCACCTGAAACAAAGGCAGCTGTCACGTCTTCCCCGTCCACAGTCATGACTGCAAGCAGCCCGTCGAGCACCTTAGCCCCCTGGCCCCCACGAATTTCTGCCGGCGCACGCGGCGTTGGCAGGCCGCCGGCGACTTCCGGGCACAGCGGCACAATTCGCCCCTCGTGCTGCCAGCGTTCAAGCACCGTGAACGGGCCATGGGCGCCGCCGTCATAGCGCACGCGCTGACCCAACAGACAACGGCTCACCAGAATCTTCTGCATTGCTCACTCTCATTCAGTCACCCGCCGTAACACCGCCAGGTTACTGCGCTTACTGGCCGCCGATCAAAGGGACGGGTTACCGCGCGGATTGCCAAGCGCTTCACGCAGACCACGGCATCCGCGCACAACGTCGGCCTATCCTTCGGCGGGAAGCGCCCCGGCCCGATGGCGCGCAGGCCAGGCCAGGCACAGACTCTCGGCACTCTAGTCGAGGACGCACACATGCATCGCTCCCTTCGCCCCCTTGCTCTATCACTCGCTGCCAGTCTTGCGGCCTACGCCCTGCCGAGCCAGGCCGCCCTGCTGCCGATGGATAACCAGAGCCTGAGCGAAATCAGCGGCCAGGCCGGCATCAGCATCCGCGCCGATGTGCTGGCAACTATCAATCAGGTGCGCTGGACGGACGATGGCGGCCACGCCTCGCTGCGCAATGTGAAAATCGACAACGGCTGCGTCACCCCGGCCAGCTGTCCGAATGGCTCCGGCGGCAGTTTTGCCTTCGGCGCCGCACAACTGGGGCTGACCCTGCCGATATTTGGCGTCAACCTGCCCACCCTGAAGATCGATATCGTCACCAACGCCAGCGGCAAACAGCAGTTGCAGCTGACCCTACCCGACCTCACCACCATCAATGATCAACTGGTGGCCAGCGGTATCCCGGCGCAACGCATTCGTGTGCGCGTAGCCGCTGATATGTACGTCGGTGAAAGCCGTCTGGGCAGCATCGAAATGCGCGACATTACCGATCTGCGTGGGACTTTTAAGGTTTGGGGCCACTAAGAGCCTGCTCACCAACTGCTGCGCGTCGGCCCTGCTCCGTAAAAACAGGCTCGATAGACCGTGAACAGGCTCTAACGCTAGGGCTACAGCGGCCCGTCGCCGCGCCTACGAAACCAGCCGGTCAACGACAGCCGATCACGAGTCGCCGGCAATACTTCATGGGGCATATCGGCTGAGAGAAACACCAGCAGGCTGCCCGCCTGGGGCAGCACATCGCGTATCTCGCCATTCGGCAGATACAGACGCAACGCCCCGCCCTCCTCAACCTGCCAATCCTGATTGAGATAGAGCACCGCCGAGACCGTGCGGCGATCATTGTCGCGAAAGCGATCCAGGTGCTTGAGATAAAAAGCCCCCGGCGGATACAGGGCAAAGTGGCTTTCGAAGTCCTCCAGCCCCAGGTACAGCCCCTGATTAAGTGCCTGGCGTAGCCCTTCCATGATCGCCATGTACTGATCGCTGGCCTCGTCTTGGCCAGCTTCAAGCCATTGAATGCGGTCGCCGCGCACCCCTTCGCTGACCACCACCAGGGTGCCGCGACCAACACTGGCAGGCACCAGCGCACCGGCGGCAGCGCGTCGATGGCACTCTTCGGCCAGATCGAGGGTCAGAGTAGAGGGTGTAAAGAGGGGGTGCAGTGACCAGCCGTGTTCGGCCAGGTCGTCGATGATGCGCGCCAGGCACGCACTCAGGTTATCGCCAGACAGGGTTGTCAATTATTGCCCCAAGGAATGAGTACCTGCATGCAGCAGGGCGACGATTCTAGCAGGCCGCGACTGCACCTCGACAAGCGCCCACTGCCCATCGAAAATAGCCGCCTTCCTGAATGGAGTTCCTATGCGCGTCACCTCACTGTTGTTGACCCTGCTGCTCAGCCTGCCGGCCCTGGCGGACGATTACCTGCAGCTGTATCAGGCTGCCGGCTGGTCGCAACAGCGCATGCACTTCAGCGACGCATTGCAGGCCGCCCAGGAACGCTACCGCAACAGCCTGCCGCCAGCGGTGCACCAGGCGCTGGTGAACAACAGCAACCAGCGTTTTGCCGCCGCAGCCGTGGATCAACGCGCCCAGCAGGGCCTGCGCAACAACCTCGGCGAACCGGGCAGCGCCTTGCAGTTCTTCCAATCGCCACTGGGGCGCAAGGTTGTCGACGCGGAACTGCTCGCTACCCGCAGCGACCAACTGGCGCGCTATGCCAACGGCCTGCCGCGCAGTGAAGCCAGCGCCACCCGGCGCCTGCTGATTCGCCACCTGGCCCAGGCCCTGCCGGCCAAGGAAGCCGGTGCGGAAGTCAGCCTGGCCCTGGCTGGCGTAGCCGCCGACAGCCTGAGCCAGATGCTCCCCGGCCTGCTCGGTGGTGACAGCGCCCAGGCCCTGCTCAATGGGCAGCGCCAGCGCCTGATGGAACAGATCGGTGCGGATCTGGATAACACCCTGCTCCACGTTTACCGCGAGCTGAGTGATCCGGAACTGGAAGAATTTGTCAGCTTTGCTCAGTCAGAAAGCGGCAAGAGCTACTACCAGGCCGCTTTGGCCGCGATCCGCAGCGGCCTGGCGGTTGGCCAGAGCAGCACTAGCCTGGCCCCAGCGCCGCGCGGTATTTGATTAGCTCAAGCGCTGGCTCAGAAACTCGAAATAGCGCTGACGCAACTCGACAGACTCGTTGGCCAGGTGATGCCGCGCCTCGGCCAGGCGCAAAATCTGCGGTGCGGCGAACTTATCCTGCAGCACCTTAAGGTTATGCCGCCAGGCCACGGTCAGATCCGCCTCACCTTGGATGATCAACGGGCTGCGTGTACTGCGCGGTGCCGCCTCGATACGCGGCACCCATTGGCTGAGCGCGCCGACCCAGGCAGTCGGCAGGTTGCGCGGCTGCAGTGGGTCCTGGTGATGGACAAAGTCGATAAACGCCGCGTCGCTTGAGTTGACGCTGAAACGCCGGGGAATCTCGCTGACAAAGCGCTTCATGATCCGGTAACTGAACTGCGACCAGCCCCAGGCACGCGGGCGCACCAGCGGCGCCAGCAGAATGGTCTCGCCGATTTCAGCGCCCGGTGCGCCATTCAGCAGGTAGTCGATCAGGATTGCCCCACCGGTGCTCTGCCCACACAGGTGCCAGGGCTGCGGCAGTTCAAGCGCGGCGGCTTCAGCCAGCACCGCCTGCAGCACTGCCTGATACTCGGCAAAATCCCCAATGCTGGCGCGCGCGCCGCTGGACAAGCCATGCCCCGGCAGGTCGAAACTCAGCACAGCAAAGCCCATGCCCAGCGCCCACTCGATCACATGGCGATACAGGCCAACGTGGTCGTAGTAACCATGCAACAGCACCAGGGTGGCGCGCGGCTGCTCTGGCCACCAGACCTGTACGGCGACCTGGTAGCCGGCCGCCTGAATCGTGCCCATACGGCTGTGCGCCGCCCACGTGTCGCTAAACCCGTAGAACTGCCGATAAGCCTGCTCAGCCGGTGACAGGGCAACGGCTGCGGCCAAGGGTCGCAGACTGGCAATCAGACTTTCCGGCTGAAACGGCGCTGGCATAGGGCTTCCATCGATTAAACGGGTTAGTCACAGGCCATCCAGGCCCATGCAATCAGGTTGCGGATATTCAGCTGTCGCGCCAGTCATGGCAAGCTGCGCGCCTGTTTGCCGAAGGCTGCCCATGACTCGACCCACGCGCAAGACCCTACTCGCCAGCCTGCTGATTCTGCTCTGGGCCGCCGCCATGCTCGCCGCCTACTGGTGGTATGAAGCACGCTACCTGCGCAGTTTCAGCGAGCAGACCGCGCTGTTCTACGGCGAACAACTGCGCCTGCCTGACGAGCTGGCCGGCCCCGGACCGATCCGTCTGGTGCACTTCTGGGACCCAGCCTGCCCGTGCAATGTCGGTAATCAGCAACACCTGGCCGAACTGATCGAGCGCTTTGCCCCCCAGGACGTGAGCTTTTATGCCGTGCAAAAGCCCGGCAGTACAGGACAGCTGCCCAGCACTCTGAGCGCCCTGCAGCCGCTGACCGAACTGGCGGGCAGCACGCAGATCCCCGCCAGCCCGGCCGTGGCGATCTGGGACCGCAATGGCCAGCTGGCCTACTTTGGCCCCTACAGCGAAGGCGCCACCTGCACCTCCAGCAACAGTTTTATCGAGCCCATTCTCGACGCCCTGGTACAGGGCCGCCCGGTCAACGCCAGCAACACCCTGGCGGTGGGTTGCTTCTGCGATTGGCAGAGCAACTAGTCCGTACCTAACGCCCCCTGCATAACCCGCAGCCTCAGCCTGATGCCGTCACTTTAGCTAAGGCTTGCTGGCGCCTCGGTAAAACTTGTACTTAATTCAGCAAAAACTGTACAAGGCAACTAAAATGTATAACTTTCAAGCTGACGCATTGCCCTGCGCTACCAAGGATGACTGCCATACTTCATCAGGATCGCCACATTACTCTCCGAGTCTTTCGCCATGTCTAGCCGTCCTTCCCCTCTTGAGCTGCATTACCGCAAAGCAGACCGGATCATGCTGGGCGTGCTCTGGCTGATGTTTCTCTATTCACTTGGCCTGGCAGCCTGGCACGGCACCTGGGGGCAGGCGCTCCTGGTGGGTGGCGGTACAGTGGCAGTAATGAGCTTGTTGCAGCAGATGATTCCCGGCCGGCGCTTACTGCGTTGTGCGATAGGCGCTGCATTCATGGTGATGTCAGCGCTGCATATCAACCAAGCTGGCGGCATGCTGGAGATGCACTTCGGTATTTTCGTGCTGTTGGCGTTTTTGGTGTATTACCGCGATTGGTTGCCGATTGTGGTCGCCGCCACGGTAATTGCCGTGCACCACTTGAGCTTCTTTGCCCTGCAATCGCAAGGTGCCAGCGTGATGGTGGTGGCGAATGGGAGCTGGCCGATCATCTTCCTACATGCGTTTTACGTCGTGCTGGAAAGCGCGATTCTGATTTACCTGGCTCTGCAAACGCACGCCGAGGCGGTCGAAGGTGCAGCGCTGATGCAAACCGCCGAGAAACTCACCGAGCATGATGATGCCATCGACTTGAGCTACCGCAGCGACGCAGCGGGCAAAGTCAGCAAGCGCTTCAATCACTTCCTCGACACCCTGGACGAGCTGGTCAGCGAAGTGATCAAGGACACCCAGGGCCTGCAAAAATGGGCGATAACCTGGCACAAGCCACCGGTCATCTGCGCAGCGGTGCCGACCGCCAGCAGGGCGAAATCGTTTACATGAGCTCGGCCATGCAACAGATGAGCAGCGCCATCGATGAAGTCGCCGGCCACGCGGATGGCGCTGCCAGTGCTGCGCAAACCGCCAACCATCAAGCCGCCGAAGGCAGCCGCTCGGTCAACCATGTGCGCAGCGAGATCGGCAAACTGGCCGCGCAGATCGATGTCACCGAAAGCGAAGTGCAGGCCCTGGCAAATCAGTCTGAACAGATCGGCAAGGTACTGGAGGTGATCCGTTCGATTGCCGAACAAACCAACCTGCTGGCGCTCAATGCCGCCATTGAAGCGGCCCGCGCGGGTGATCAGGGCCGTGGCTTTGCTGTGGTCGCTGATGAAGTGCGTAACCTGGCGCAGAAAACCGCCCTGTCTACCGCCGAGATTCAGCAGATCATCAGCCGTCTGCAACAGGGCAGTCGCCAGGCGGCCTCGGCCATGCAGCAAAGCCGCAACAGCGTGCGCAGTTGCGTGCAAGACAGCCAGGCTACTGCCGAGTTACTCGGGGCCGTAGCGCAGGACATCAGCGCTATTACCCAAATGAATGAGTTGATTGCCGCCGCCACCCACCAGCAGGCGGCGGTCAGCGCGGAGGTCAGCCAGCACCTCACCAGCGTGCAACAGGTGGCAGAGCAGAACCTCACTGACGCTCAGGAACTCAGCCGTGATGGTCAACAACTCAGCCAGCTAGCCGAACGGTTGAGCCGTCTGAGCCGGCGCTTCCGCGTCAGCAGTTAGTGCGGTAACCCAGCGGCGTCGAGCCTTGCCAGCGTTTGAAGGCGCGGTAGAACGGCGACAGCTCGGCAAAGCCGCAGGCACGGGCTACTTCACGGATGGCCAGGCCGCTGTCGAGCAGAACCTGGGCACGCAGACGGCGGACTTCATCGTGCAGCTGACGGAAGCTCTGCTGCTGTTCGGCCAACGCTCGCTGCAGCCCACCAACGCTGTAACCGAGTGCAGTGGCGCAGCTGGGCAAGTCGCACAGCTGCGCACCGAGGTTGACCTCCAACCAGTAGCGCACGCGGTTGAGCAGCTGGTTTTCCTCAAGCTCCGCCAACTCCAATTCCGCCTGCGCCCAGAGCACCGCAAACAGCCGCGGATTGGCGCTGCGTGATGGCCGGGTCAGCCAGGCGCGAGGGAAGATCAGCGCATCATGCGCCTGAGCAAAACACGGCAGCAGGCCAAACAGCCGAAGATGCTCACTCAGCCGGCGCGGTGCAGGGTGACGAAAATCCACGCCGTCGAGCATAAAGCCACCGTCGCTGACGCTGGCCAGCATCTTCTGCAGCAGCAGCGCCAGGCACTCCATCTGCTGCCGCAACGAACCTACGCCACGGTAATTAAGGTCGAAGATCAGCCGCGCCTGCTCGCCTTCCAGCTCCAGGCGTGCAGCAAAACCGCCGGAGAGAATGTGCTGAAAGCGCACAAAGCTTTCCAGCGCCTGGCCTAGATCGCGGCTAGCCAGTAGCAGGTAACCAACCACATCCATCGGCCGTGGCTGCATGGTTTCGCCCAAGTGCAGACCGATATCGGCATCACCGCTGATAGCTTCCAGCGCTTGCCAAAAGCGCGGCGCATTGTCGTGGTCTTCACGGGCATTGAGTAGCGGCGGCGCTAGCACGGTGCCCTGGTAGGCCTGGCGATAGGTGTCGGTCGGGTCCAGCCCCCTCTCAGCCAGCGCCTCGTACAGCAGGCGACGCAGGGTCGAGGAATGGGTCAGCGCACTGGCGATACTGTTGTGCGGGTCGTGATTCATACAGCCCTCTTTGATTGACCAAAGACTTTCATTCTTGCTGTATTTGGTCAATGCCGCCGCGACAATCCGCCCGCACAATGGCGGCGCTGATAAAACCTATAACAAGGAAAACCCCATGAATCGCACCCTGACTGCCCTGGCCCTGATTGTTGCCGCCACCGCCGCTGGCGCTTACTGGTATATCGACAGCAAGCAACCGCAACGCGCCGGCGAGCTGCAACTGAGCAACCTACAGGCCGCAGTCACGGTGGACTACGACGAACGCGGTGTGCCGCATATCCAGGCGCAGAACGAGGCCGATATGTACCGCGCGCTGGGTTATGTGCACGCTCAGGATCGCCTGTTCCAGATGGAAATCCTCCGCCGCCTGGCCCGAGGTGAGCTGGCGGAGATTCTCGGCAGCAAGCTGGTCGACACCGACCGCCTGTTCCGCACACTGGGCATCCGCGAGCACGCCGACCGCTACGCGGCGAAGATGGACATGAACGCCCCGGCGAGCCAGGCGCTGCAAGCCTACCTGGACGGCATCAACCAGTACCAAGCCAACCACTCTGCACCGATCGAATTTGATGTACTGGGTATAGAGAAACGCCCCTTCACCACGGCTGACACCCTGAGCGTCGCCGGCTATATGGCTTATAGCTTTGCGGCGGCCTTCCGTACAGAGCCGGTGCTGACGCATATCCGTGATCAGCTGGGCGCCGATTACCTCAAGGTCTTCGACCTCGACTGGCACCCGCAGGGCGTGGTCGGCCAGCAGCTTGCCGCCAGCGACTGGCAGGATCTCAATGCCATCGCCGAGTTGAGCCACGCCGCGCTACTGGATGCCGGCCTGCCACAGTTCGAAGGCAGCAACGCCTGGGCTATCTCCGGCAGCCGCACCGCCAGCGGCAAACCGCTGCTGGCCGGCGACCCGCATATCCGCTTCGCCGTGCCGTCGGTGTGGTACGAGGCCAATCTGAGTTATCCCGGTTTCAGCCTGTACGGTCACCACCAGGCGCTGAACCCGGTCGCGTCGCTGGGGCATAACAAGGCGTTCGCCTGGAGCCTGACCATGTTCCAGAACGACGACCTCGACCTGATCGCCGAAAAAACCAATCCGGATAATCCCAACCAGGTCTGGTATCGCGGCCAATGGGTCGAGCTGCAAAGCCGCGAAGAGCAGATCACGGTCAAGGACGCAGCGCCGGTCAACCTGACCATCCGCCGCTCGCCCCACGGCCCGATCATCAACAGCGCTCTGGGTGAGACTGTCGGCAGCACACCGATTGCCATGTGGTGGGCCTTCCTGGAGACCGAGAACCCGATTCTCGACGGCTTCTATCAACTCAACCGCGCCAGCACCTTGGATAAAGCACGCAGCGCGGTGGAAAACATCGAAGCACCTGGGCTGAACGTGGTGTGGGCCAATGCCACGGGCGATATCGGCTGGTGGGCGGCGGCGAAACTGCCGCGCCGTCCCGCCGGGGTCAACCCGAGCTTTATCCTCGACGGCAGCAACGGCGAGGCGGAGAAAGACGGCTACTTCCCGTTCAGCGCCAACCCGCAGGAAGAAAACCCCGCGCGCGGCTATATCGTCTCGGCCAACTACCAACCCGTATCGCCGACCGGCATGGAGATTCCCGGCTACTACAACCTGGCAGATCGCGGCCAACGCCTCGACGAACGCCTGCGCGACAACAGCGTGAAGTGGGACCTGCAGAACAGCCAGGCGCTGCAACTGGAACCCGGCACCGGCTACCCGCAGCGCCTGCTTGCCCCGTTGGCCGCTGATCTACGTGCCGCCGCCAATGGCAACGAAGAGCAGGCGCTAGTCGAACAACTGCTGAGCTGGGATGGCCAACACCAGGTCGATACCACCGCCGCCACGCTGTTCAACCAGCTGGTTTACCAACTGACGCGTGAAGCCATGGCCGATGAGCTGAGCGAGGCCTTCTTTAGCAATCTGCTGCAAACCCGCGTACTCGACAGTGCCCTGCCGCGCCTGGCCGCCGATGCCAGTTCGCCGTGGTGGGATAAGCGCGGCAGCGACGCCGTGGAAAGCCGCGCCGATACCGTCAAAGTCGCTTGGCAAGCCAGCCTCGCCCACCTGCGCAGCACCCTGGGCAGTGACAGCGCAACATGGGCCTGGGGCAGCGTGCACACCCTCACCCACAGCCATCCGCTGGGCCAGCAGAAACCGCTGGATAAACTGTTCAACGTCGGCCCATTTGCCGCGCCGGGCGGCCACGAAACGCCCAACAACCTGGCGCAACCGGTGGGTCCTGCGCCCTGGTCGGTGGTCTACGGCCCCTCGACCCGCCGCCTGATCGATATGGCCGACGCCAGCACAGCACTGGGCATTAACCCGGTTGGGCAGAGCGGTGTGCTGTTCGATGAGCACTACAAAGACCAGGCCGAAGCCTACATACGCGGTGAGTATGTGCCGATGCACCTGGACGCCGAGGCGATCAAGGCCAACAGCCGCAGCCAGCTGATTCTGCGTCCTTAAGACAAGGAGAAGGCGATGAAACGTCTGTTACTGCTTTTGCTGATCATCCTGCTCGGCCTGATTGCCATCGTCGTCGGCCGCACCCTGATGCTGCCAGCCGCCGCTTACAACAGCGCGCCGGTCAGCATGCCTGATGGACTGGATGGCCAGCGCGCCGCGGAAAACCTGGCAGCAGCCATTCGCCTGCCGACCCTGTCGCATCAGGTCGGCGCACCGGCCAGCCAACAGGCCGCCAGCGATGCTGCGTTTGCCGGCCTGCGCGAGTGGCTGGCGCAACGCTATCCGCGTCTGACTGCAACCACCGAACCGTTGGCAACCGGTAGCCCGAGCATCCTGCTGCGCTGGCCAGGCAAGAACGCACAACTGCCTGCCGCCCTGCTGATGGCGCACCAGGACGTGGTGCCCGTGGCGCCGGGCACCGAGCAGCTGTGGACTCATCCGCCGTTCTCCGGAGCGATCGCCGATGGCTTTGTCTGGGGGCGCGGCGCCATCGACAGCAAAGGCTCGATGGTGGCGATTCTCGAAGCGGTAGAAACCCTGATCAGCCAGGGCTTTCAGCCGCAACGCGATGTGCTGCTCGCCTTCGGCCACGATGAAGAAATCGGCGGCCACCAGGGCAATCGACGCATCGCCGCACAGTTACAGGAACAGGGCAAACGCCTGGCCTGGGTCAGCGACGAAGGCGGCTTTGTGGTGCGCGGGCAGATCCCCGGCGTCAGCCAGGACGTGGCCGTGGTCGGCATCGCGGAAAAGGGCTACGTCAGCCTGACGCTGCAAGCCAACGCCCAGGGTGGCCACTCCTCGCAGCCGCCGGCCTTCAATGAAACCGCCATCGGCCGTTTGAGCCAAGCCCTGCAACGGGTGGGGGACGCACCCTTCCAGCGCGGCTTCGACGGCCCCACCGGCGACCTGCTGGCCAGCTTCACCCCGGCGCAATCGTTCGGCTACCGATTGATCTTCGCCAACCTCTGGTTGTTCGGCCCACTGGTAGAGCAACAACTGGCAGCCTCCCCGGCCGGTGCCGCGCAAATGCAGACCTCGCTATCACCGACCCTGCTGCGTGCCGGTATCAAGGAAAACGTCCTGCCACCCAGCGCCCGCGCCACCCTTAACCTGCGCATCCATCCACGCGACAGCATCGCCAGCGTGGCCGAACACGTGCGCAACGCGGTGGCGGATGAGCAGATCCAGGTCAAAGTCATGCCCGGCGGGCGCGAGCCTTCGGCGGTATCCGATGTCAGGGGCGAGGCCTATCAGCAGTTTGCCAAAGTGATCAGCGAGAGCTTCAGCAATACCCTGGTCAGCCCCAACCTCACCGTCGGCGGCACCGATTCGCGCTACTACGAGCCGCTGACCGACAACATCTTCCGCTTCAGCCCACTGCTGATGGAACGCGAAGACCTGCCACGCATGCACGGCACCAACGAGCGCGTGGGGATTGATACCTTGGCCAATGCCAGCGGCTTTTATTACCGCCTGCTGCAGAGCCTGAACACCCCAGCCAACTAGGCCGAAATCACGCGAGGGGCGCAACGCCCCTCGCCCGTGCCAAGGCTTGAGCCACCCGCCGGATACAGGCAGACTGCCAGCAGGACACTGCCACCCAGCGGGGCACGATATGGACGTTGTAAAAAGCCTCAAGCCGGGCAAAAACGGCACCAAACGCTATGTCGAACGCTACGGCGACGACCTGATCGCCGTGCGCTACCGCCACGACGCTGAAAAGCAGATCAGCTACACCACCGTCGAACTGATCGTCGAACGCAAACACAAACCACCGAAAACCCGCGCCCATAAGCCCGAACAGGCAACGGCCTTGGTTTTCGTGCGCATCCATTTTCACGAGAAGGACATCCAATCGGCGGTAAAGCAGGCGGGCGGCAAGTGGCAGCCTGAACAGAAGGCATGGTTGCTGAGCTACAAAGCGGCCGTGCAACTGGGGCTGCAAGAACGGATCATCAATAGCTGATGGTCACATATGGATACGAGATGGCCAGATTTGGATACTTATTGCCAGCAGTGGCAATGGTGTGCAGATTTGGATATGTCGTCTAATTATAGTTATGTGCATTTGAACCCTGAAGGCCACCAATGGAAACAAAAGACATATTAAGCCTCTTAATCTCCACAGTGGCTTTAGTAGTTTCAGGCTTCGCTCTTTACTTTTCTCACTGGCACAAACCAGCGAAAGCAATTCTCTGCCTAAACAGCCGGTTATTCGATTGCGTAAACGGACAAAAGAGAGAACTGCATTACACCATTAGCAACAACGGAAGCCAGGAACTCTACATAAAAGAAATTTGCATCCTCAGAGGAAAATCGATGCTAGGCAATTTGCGCAGCGATTCTTCATACCTCGAAATACCATCAGATGAAACAGCTTCATTTATACTCAAAGCGGGCGAAATCAAAGCATTTACTTTAAAGCATGAGTTGAATTATGCGTTACCTCCTGGCTATTTCGAAAAAAAGAACAAATACATATTGGTTTGCCTAGAGATAATTTCGTCAGCAGGCAAACGCTTTCAAATGGTGCATGACATATCGAACCTAGGACCATCTGGTCCGGATATAAAAGATCCAATATGGTCCGGCGTCCCTCTAGGGAAAAATATCTAACCAATGCACATAACAACTGGTTCAAACCGTTCGCTTCGCTCACTGGGACGGGCTAAAGCCCGCCCCTTAACCAAACGTTAGAAGCCAAAGAAGGACAGGTGTCAGTCCATAAAACGCCAACAATGCCAGTGACAGTAAAAGTACAGAATGACGAGTCAATTGATTTAGCGCTTAGAAAATTAAGCAAAAAAGTCAAAAGCGAAATGGATCGGCGCTGGTATAAGCGGCGTTTTGGTTACTATGAGAAGCCGTCCGTGCTTAAGCGGAAGAGCAAGAAAATGAAGAAGCTTACAATCCAGTCAGGTGGCACGTTATGGCTGAAAATTGGATTGAAAGAGCAGTTCTCAAAAAATGGTGGTTCGGCTGCCGGTCGTTAGTCGTGCAATTGGCTTCTAACAACTGGTTCAAACCGTTCGCTGCGCTCACTGGGACGGGCTAAAGCCCGCCCCTTAACCAAACGTTAGGGTTCTTATGCTAAATCCAGTTGCAGTTAATAACCTTGAAACGGAGTGCCGAGAACTATTTTCAAAACTTTCTTCGCTTCAAAGTGAAATTAAAGAAAAATTGTCAGCCTATTCTGATGGGAAAAACCTCAAAGGAAATGAAATTGTTGGCTGGCTAGGCGAAATCTATGGAAAGCTCCTATTTGATGGAAAGCTTGTAGATGACCAAAACGAACACGATTTTGTTTCATCTTCTGGTTCTCTCGTATCAGTTAAAACAAGAAAAGGCTGGGCTTCTGGGTGGAAAAAAACCAGCGCCATTCCAAAGATCGAAGGCGTCGAATGTCCCACACACTTGCTGTTCATCCATTTAAATGATGATTATTCGATTGATCGAATGTGGATATTTGATTGGCATAAAATCATTTCAGAAGAGCGCTTTAAAAAACACATAGTACGAGGTGAACAACGCTCATTTACTTTTACTATTAATGAAGCAAAAGATAAAGGCCATGTTATCTATGCTAAAAAACCCTAACAAGTGGTTCAAGTCGTTCGCTTCGCTCACTCGGGACCGGCTAAAGCCGGCCCCTTAACCAAACGTTATGTTTTACAAATCAGGACTGTGTTGTGACCTTTGAGAAATGGATGAAACTCCGGGGCTTATCGGAGTCCTCTATAAAGAAATACGAAGGTGCTGTCAGCGGCACAATGTCCGAGTGGGCCGTACAAGAGGGACTACTGGATGGACCACTGACTTCAATCCAGAGCTATAGTCAGTTCGAAAAAATAGCTATTGGCTTGCAAAACAATCCAACTTATCAGGAGCGGAATGATCGCGGCCACCACATGTATAGCAGCGCATTAAAAAAGTACACGGAATACTTACAGGAAGGATTTGATTCAGACATAGAATCTGATGTTGAGTCAATATTTCTGGAAAGTAATACTTCAAATACAGAAAAATTGCTGTTGCTAAAAACAAGAATTGGTCAGGGAAATTTCCGTCAAAAACTAATTTCACTTTGGGGCGGCTGCTCCATTACAGGCTATAAAGACCTTTCAATGCTTGTGGCCTCGCATATTAAACCATGGAGCGCATCATCGAACACCGAACGGCTTGATACTTACAACGGTCTGCTTTTGCTGCCTAATCTCGACAAAGCATTTGACTCAGGCTTTATATCTTTTAATGAAGCCGGAAAAATATTAATTTCACCACTGTTACAAGAACCAGGAATTTTAGGCATTAATTCCTCAATGGTGGTCGCTCTTAAGCCTGAACATCAGAAGTACATTAGTTTTCACCGCGATTCCGTGTTCCGTAAAACATAACAACTGGTTCAAATCGCTCGCTTCGCTCACTGGGACGGGCTAAAGCCCGCCCCTTAACCAAACGTTATATTTCAAGGAGGATTACTTGAGCGCCGCAGACCACCAAGATGAAAAAGACGGACTAGACGTCGTACTTAAAATTTCAGTAGCTGGAATTTTATTATCATTATTGATTGCAATTTTATTCTACAGGCACGCTTTCCCCGGCCCTCTATCTTTATCGTCAAATGATTGGTCAGCATTAGGTTCATTTTTTGGAGGTATATTTGGCCCTCTCGTTGCTTTTATTACGCTAATGGCGTTATTAAAAACAATTCGCATCCAGCGCAAGCTATTAGCAACCCAGCAAAATGAATTCAAAAAATTATTTAATTTGCAAAACGAAACATATGAAACCCAGTGCAAGCAACTTAAGCAGGCAGAAGAGCAAGCAAGCACAAGTTATATTTCCAACTATCAATCAACATCCCTCCGAATGCTAGAGCAGCAAATAAGCTTAAACCAAAGCATCATCGAGCGCTGCACGAAAAGCTCTTACGACCTCATTGATCGTTTAGCCTTGCAAAAGCCCGGGGCCACTCAAGGGCAAATAGACCAACTTTTAGTGCAAAAAGAGCAGTCAGAAAAAACAATAAACGAGCTATCACAACTTGCGATAAAGATTTCTCTACAAGAATACAAAAGCATAAACATATTAAAAAAAGATATTTCTGAGGGCTTACTTAAAGCTCTCGAGGCATGAAATATAACAAGTGGTTCAAATCGTTCGCTTCGCTCACTGGGACGGGCTAAAGCCCGCCCCTTAACCAAACGTTAGACACTTGGGTAAAAATGCGCGTCTACCACTTTCTAAAAGAAAAATATGCGATAGAGGCGCTAAAAAATCGTCATCTAAAAATCGCAAGACTAAATGCTTTGAATGATCCATATGAATATTTTCACATGGAGACCGATAATTATTTAGCACGAGTCACTCTAAAGGAGCGCAAGAATCGTGCAAACAGGGAGTACGGACTTCTATGCTTTAGTGCGAGCTATAGCAGCCCTGTCCAATGGGCACATTACGCTGAGTCACATGCGGGCATATGTCTAGGGTTTGAGGTTCCCGACTCATCTCTAATAAAAATCCAATATACAGAAAAGAGAACACCGGGAAGCGAATTCAAAGACTCGCTCGACATCAAGGGATTAGAATTTATTAAACATATGCTTTCAAAGAAACATGCTCACTGGAATTATGAAGAAGAACATAGAATGCTTGTCCGATTTCCCGGGAAAATAATGGACGACAGGCTTATGTTCGAGCCCTTCTCTGAAAAGCTACAGGTCTCAGAAGTTTTGCTAGGCGCCAGAAGCAAGCTCAGCAACAAAGAAATAAAATCTATACTTAGATCAAATAGACTCAATGTTCCCATATCAAGAGTTAATTTATCTGAGAAATCATATAGTATGAAAAAAGTCAGTGTCAGCGTCTAACAATGCGCTCAAATCGTTCGCTTCGCTCACTGGGACCGGCTAAAGCCGGCCCCTTAGCTTAATCGTTATGTGCCTTAGGGGCGTCATGAGTAAACTCTCAAAATTCCTTGCTGCGTCCTTAGCAATTTTCTCCACTTCAGTATCTGCCGATTTTTCCGGTATCTGGCGCATCGAATTTCCAAAAAATGGGACTATTACGAATGTCGCGGACAAATTCGATGTTTACCTAACCCAAGAAAAAAATACCATCTGCGGCTTCCACTATGGCACGGGCCGCGGCACGGCAAAAATAGACTGGGGATGGGCAGATGATGAAAAACCTACAGTCTATGGGCAGGCTATTAGCTCGAACACAGCTAAAGTAACCCTACATAGCAGCCATAGTGACAAGCCAATTGAGGCGTTACTAAGCATCAAAGAAGGCCAACTCATATGGTCATCAAATATCTCTGAAATCGAACTACCGCCAACAATTCCGAAATCAGCAACTCTTACTAAAATCACACCAAAAGGTCATGAATTTCGCGGCCTCAAAAGCTGCAGTGCAAAAGGCACATAACAATGCGCTCAAATCGTTCGCTTCGCTCACTGGGACTGGCTAAAGCCAGCCCCTTAGCTTAATCGTTAGGTTCATCAGAACATGATCGAAATCATCATTCCTGGCTTTAAAAATTTACAAATAGATCACGTAGTTTGCGATTACAACGGAACTCTTGCAGTAGATGGTGAACTATTGCCAGGTGTACGCGACTTGTTAGTTACACTTTCATCCAGTGTGGACATTCACGTTATTACCGCAGATACATTTGGCCTTGCAAAGGCACAGTTATCTGGTCTGCCGACGGCATTGAAAATTATTTCGCTAGATAATCAGTCTGAAGAAAAACTCGAATTCATATCTAAACTCGGGTCAGATACCGTATTCGCAGTTGGTAACGGCATGAACGACAGAAAAATGTTGGCGTCTGCTGCCGTTGGCATAGCATTAATTCAAAAAGAAGGTTCATCATCAGCAACAGTGACAAGTGCCGACATTGTATCCTCAAACATTATTGATGCTTTAAACCTGCTGCTTAATCCAAAACGTCTTATCGCTACACTTCGCTCATAACTCAAACGCGGGTTAGATAACCTTACTAGTGGTTTAAACCGCTCGCTGCGCTCACTGGGACGGGCTAAAGCCCGCCCCTTAAACAAACGTTACACAGCACAGCGCTTATCGTAACCTGGTCAAGGAATGGTGATATCTATGCATCCAATTCAATGTAAGTGTGGTGCCGTTAAAGGCAAACTCGAAAGCATTGGAACCAGCAATCGTCTCATATGCTATTGCACGGATTGCCGAGCGTTCGCACATTTTCTTGGTAAAGCTCCTTTTGTGCTAAACGAACAAGGCGGAACTGAGATCGTTCAAGTGGCTCAACAACACCTGCTTTTCTGCCAAGGGGAAAATCTCATATCGGCAGTACGCCTCAGCGAAAATGGCATGATCCGCTGGTATGCAACATGTTGCGGAACGCCTATTGGCAATACTATGGTCAGCCGAAAAGCTGCATTCATTGGCCTTATTCACAGCTGCCTTGACCGCCAGCAAATGGATAAAGACTTTGGATCAGACGTTGCAGTTTTAAATACTGACACCGCCTTAGGCCAAACGAAGCCAAAGCAACGTGGGCTTCTGGGAGTTTTAGTTCGCTTCATATGGATCGTGGTCACGAACCGCGTCACCGGACGGTACAGAAAATCTCCTTTTTTTAATTCTTCAGGTTTACCTCGAGTAACCCCAAAAATACTGAGGGCTGACGAATTGGATAAGTTGAAGAGTGCCGTATAACAACTGGTTAAAATCGTTCGCTTCACTCACTGGGACGGGCCAAAGCCCGCCCCTTAGCTTATCGTTAGGCTCCAAAGCAAGGAATTACGCAGCATGAAAGGAATTCAGAAATTTCTACTCGCTTCTGGAATATCAGTTATCGCTATAGGTCTTCTTTACGGAATCACCCCTAAAATAATTCTTGAGGGCATCATAGGTTTATCAGTACAAGATAATGAGTTGCATATTTTCCGTGCAATCATGGGCCTGTATTGTGGAGTTGGCGGTTTACTAATCGCAGGCTTTTTTCACAAAGAACACATACGCTCCGCACTTCTGCTTGAAACCGTTTTCCTTGGCGGCTTGGCAGGAGGCCGCGTAATCAGCTTCATAGTGGATGGCAATTTTCATTGGTTCGCAATGCTCGCAACAAGCGTTGAAATTCCGCTGTTCGTAATCTGCGCAGTATTACTTAAGAAACAATCAAATAAAGCACAACAACTCAGTGCAGCTGGAGCCTAACAAGTGGTTAAAACCGTTCGCCCTGCTCACCAGGACCGGCTAAAGCCGGCCCCTTAACCAAACGTTAGGGTCAGAGCAAAAATAGGAGTACGACGCACATGGACGTCAGGTGTAATTCACTAAACGAAGTCCGCGAAAACATCGATAACATAGATCGCAAAATCGTGATATTACTCGCAGCACGCGGTAATTTTGTCACCCAAGCAGCATCATTCAAAAAGACAACAAGTGAAGTAAAGGCACCCAACCGCGTAGAGCAAGTAATTTCAAAAGTCACAACACTTGCACAAGAGCAAGGAGCTAACCCTGCGGTAGTAGAAAGCGTCTATCGTGCCATGATCTCGGCTTTTATTAAGGCAGAGCTTAAAGAGCACTCGCGGCTTAACGAAAATCGTGGGAAACCCTAACAAGTGGTTCAAGTCGTTCGCTTCGCTCACTCAGGGCGGGCTAAAGCCGGCCCCTTAACCAAACGTTATAGCGCAATTGAAGTACAGCAAGATTCGGGTCGGCAGTAGTCGTTCGTCCTCCTAATATAGGCTCTGTTCGAGCATGTGCCTTTATACAGTGAGCAGAACTAGGAGGAATGATTGATGACTGTACTTGCTAACAAAGTTGCTATCGTTACTGGCGCCAGCACCGGTATTGGCTACGCAGCCGCGAAGCTTTTTGCGAGAGAAGGTGCTGCCGTCGTTGTGGCTGCAAGGCGACAACAGGAGCTTGATGACCTTGTGGACTTAATCAATACGGAAGGCGGGCAGGCAGTGGCACTAGCCGGTGATGTTGGCGAAGAAGCGTTTGCCAAAGCTTTGGTAGATAAAGCGGTATGTCACTTTGGCGGATTGGATATCGCTTTCAACAATGCGGCTATCCTAGGTGCGATGGGTCCTGTCCCGGAGATGTCGCAAACGGACTGGAATCAGGTTATTGCGACTAACTTAACCAGCGCATTCTTAGGCGCAAAGTACCAACTGCCCGCTATGGCTGCCCGAAAAGGAGGTTCGTTAATTTTCACCTCTACCTTCGTTGGTTACACCGCAGGTATGCCAGGCATGGCTGCCTACGCAGCCAGTAAGGCGGGTCTTATTGGGTTGACTCAAGTGCTGGCGTCAGAGCATGGGCCTCAGAATATCAGGGTCAATGCCCTTCTGCCCGGTGGTACTGATACCCCAGCGGGACGTGAATTTGCCAATACGCCAGAAGCATTGGCGTTTGTGCATAATCTGCATGCTCTCAAGCGTATGGCAACACCAGATGAAATTGCCCAGTCTGCATTGTACCTTGCCTCCGATGCGTCCAGCTTCACCACGGGGTCTGCGATGCTGGTAGATGGCGGTGTATCCATAAATCGTGTCTGAGAGGCTGCGCCATGTCAGACTATGACCGAATCGCAAGCGCTATGGCTTATTTGGTTGAACGGGCAATTGAGCAGCCCAGCCTTGAAGATATAGCCGCCCATGTGCACCTGAGCCCGTATCACTTTCAAAGGCTGTTTTGTCGCTGGGCAGGTACTACGCCGAAGCGCTTTTTACAGGTTCTGACATTGGAGCGGGGCAAAGGATTACTGGATAATTCTCACTCCTTGCTTGATGTCTCACATGAACTTGGGCTAAGCGGTAGTTCAAGGTTGCATGATCACTTTGTGCAACTGGAAGCAGTTACACCCGGCGAGTATAAAAGTCGTGGTAAGCAGGTTCATATCGAGTACGGTGTACACGCTACCCCGTTCGGACCTATGTTTGTTGCGATAACCCAGCGGGGTGTTTGCCGAGCAGAGTTCATGGACTTCAACAGCCTGGAAGAGTTGCTAAATAGCTTGCATAACGCTTGGCCGCTCAGTTCGATCAGGGAGAACCTCTCTTCTACGCGCCTAGCTATTGATGTATTTTTTAGCAATGATGCTGCGGCTAGGCATGGTCCGCTATCGCTCCATGTGGCAGGAACCAATTTTCAAATCGCTGTGTGGCGAGCTCTGTTGAAAATACCAACGGGCTCTGTGGCCAGCTATGCCGAAGTAGCCAAATCACTCGGCGCCCCTAGGTCTGCAAGGGCAGTTGGTAACGCCATTGGAGCAAATCCAGTTGCTTTATTGATCCCCTGCCACCGGGTTATACAGCAGAGTGGTGCACTAGGGGGGTACCGCTGGGGACCAACCAAGAAGCTTATGGTGCAAACCTGGGAAAAAATGCGTGATGAGCCGGTTGCCCTATAACAATGCCATGCAACCGACGTTCGTACCTCGCGCGGCTGATGGCGGGCGTTAGTTATGTGGAAATCCGTCCCTGGGAAATTGCTAGAAAGCCATAACGGGTCACTTCAAGGGAAATGACCTCTATGGGTAAAATCTTGATTGTGTAACCACATTGCGTTATTTCTTACGAAGCAGATACAAGCCATTGTTCCCATCAATATTATTCGGATCGCTAATGGCCAGAATGGCGACGTCCACTGCCTCACCTGAAGGCGGATAATACATATAGCTGTAAGACCAAAATTTACCGACTGCAAATATCGCTTGCTGGGTATTTAGTTTGAAGCGTAACACTTCATTTTTGTGCGTCAGTGAAAAATAGCCAATTCCTAATTTCTCTGTAGGCACTGCGGGCAGGTACTCAGTCAAACTAGACTGTGTACCTGTGCTAACGAATTTATCCAGACGGATAATGTTTTTACTATTCTTCCAGTCATAATCAAAGTCATATTGCGTTTCTCTATGAGCCGGCAAAGGAATTGCGCCAAATTCTTTATCCTCATGGGATGATGAGAACTTCTTCAGCATCTCCATCGTCGCCTGATCAAAATCAGCTTTTGTGTATTTATCTAGGTAATACCAAATACCTTCTGCATACACATAGAATTTTGGCACCCCACCGCTCTCGTCAGAAAATATATCTGCTTTTTTATATAGATTATCTAAATGTTCCGCCACCTCACGACTACTCATTGGCTTACCCGTATATAAGGCTTTTAAATCTACGGGCTGCGGCCTCTTCGGATCGAACTTCTCTTGATGTACTTCCCACTGAATAACATTTGATCTTGCGTATTGCTCAACACGGCCATCAAGCTTTATTTTATAGCCCTGCCCAGAACCTACAGCAATGAACTGTTTATTTTTTGCGTCCCACCTAATTCCATAACCGCCATCGCCAATATTTATTTTTATTAGGCGGTAATTTTCCGAGGCGACTGTCTCGGAAAGGTCTTTATATAAAGCAAGGTCTACACCTGCTAACGACCCCACACTGAAAGAAACGCCGAACAGTACGCTAAGAATTTTGCGTATAGAAAAATTTAAATCCATCACCGTAATTTCCCTCCAACACCCAAATTTTCAACACCATACAAGGACGGCATTTAATGATTATTTTTATTCAACATACCGCGCAACTCATACCGGACACTGATTAGCGTCATTCCGGCCTGGTGCTGCATGGCGCATATCATTGGATTATGTATAGCGTATAGCTACTGCGGTCGCTTCGTTCTTCAAGCACTGCCAGTCGAATATGGGTTGTAGGAAAATACATACTGAACACGTACCGCCGACGCGGGCAGAAAACCTATCCCGATAGGCGTAGTTATCAGCAGCACCTATTGATTATTGGCATATCTATAGGCCGCCCTACTCCCATAAACGCTGTGATCGGGTGCTGCTCACTCGTCAGGCCCAACCCGCACCGCGCAAGACTTCCCGCTGAAAACCCGGATAATGGCGGCCATTCGTTTAGCTCGTATTCTGGTAATCCCGCATGGAAATCAAGGTCAAGTTTCTCGACAACCTCCGACTTGAAGCCAAGTTCGATGACTTCACAGTGGTGGCTGACCAGCCCATCCGCTACAAGGGCGATGGCTCCGCGCCGGGGCCATTTGATTACTTTCTAGCCTCATCGGCGCTGTGCGCGGCTTACTTCGTGAAGCTGTACTGCGATACCCGCAATATCCCCACCGACAATATCCGCCTGTCGCAGAACAACATTGTTGACCCGGAAAACCGCTACCAGCAGATATTCAAGATTCAGGTCGAGTTGCCGGCGGATATCTCCGAGAAGGATCGCGTGGGCATTTTGCGCTCCATCGACCGTTGCACGGTGAAGAAGGTGGTGCAGGCCGGGCCGGAGTTCGTGATCGAGCAGGTGGAAAACCTCGATGCCGATGCCCAGGCGCTGCTGATACCCGCGCTGACGGCTGGCGAAGGCACGCGCATCCTCGGAAAGGATCTGCCGCTGGAAGAAACCATCGCCAATATGTCGGGGATTATGGCCAAGCTCGGCATGAAGATTGAGATCGCCTCGTGGCGCAATATCGTGCCCAACGTGTGGTCGCTGCATATCCGCGATGCGTATTCGCCGATGTGCTTTACCAACGGCAAGGGCGCGACCAAGGAAGGCGCGCTGGCGTCGGCGCTGGGCGAGTTTATCGAGCGGCTGAACTGCAACTTCTTCTACAACGATCAGTTCTGGGGCGAGGAGATCGCGAACGCGGCGTTCGTGCATTACCCGGACGAGCGCTGGTTCAAACCGGGCGCCAAAGATGCACTGCCGGCAGAAATTCTCGACGAATACTGCCTGGCGATTTACAACCCGGACGACGAACTGCGCGGCTCGCACCTGTATGACACCAACTCGGGCAACACGCTGCGTGGTATCTGCTCACTGCCATTCGTGCGCCAGTCCGATGGCGAGATGGTGTACTTCCCCTCCAACCTGATCGAGAACCTGTTCCTAAGTAACGGCATGAGCGCGGGTAACACCCTGGCCGAGGCGCAGGTGCAGTGCCTGTCGGAAATTTTCGAGCGCGCGGTCAAGCGCGAAATCCTCGAAGGTGAGCTGTGCCTGCCGGACGTGCCGCAGGACGTGCTGGCCAAGTACCCGGCCATCCTTGCTGGCATTCAGGGCTTGGAGGCACAGGGCTTTCCAGTGCTGGTGAAGGACGCCTCCCTGGGTGGCGAATACCCGGTGATGTGCGTGACCCTGATGAATCCGCGTACCGGCGGCGTGTTCGCTTCGTTCGGCGCGCACCCAAGCTTTGAGGTGGCGCTGGAGCGCAGCCTGACCGAGCTGCTGCAAGGCCGCAGCTTCGAGGGCCTTAATGATCTGCCGGCGCCGACCTTTGAAAGCCAGGCGCTGATGGAGCCGAACAACTTCGTCGAGCACTTTATCGACTCCAGCGGTGTGGTGTCGTGGCGCTTCTTTAGCGCCAAGGCCGACTATGAATTCGTCGAGTGGGACTTCTCCAGCCAGGGCGATCACGCTAATACCGAGGAGGCCGCGGCTCTGTTCGGCATTCTCGAGGCCATGGGTAAAGAGGCCTATATGGCGGTGTACGAGCACCTGGGTGCCACGGCCTGCCGAATCCTGGTGCCGGGCTATTCGGAGATCTATCCGGTCGAGGATCTGATCTGGGATAACACCAACAAGGCGCTGCTGTTCCGCGCGGATATCCTCAACCTGCACAGCCTGAATGATCGCGGCCTGAAATCCCTGCTGCGCAATCTGGAAAACAGCGATGTCGACGATTACACCGATATCACCACGCTGATCGGCGTCGAGTTCGACGACAACACGGTGTGGGGCCAGCTGACCATTCTGGAATTGAAGCTGCTGATCAACCTCACGCTGAAGAAGTACGACGACGCCAAGGAGCTTACCGAGGCCTTCCTGCAGTACAACGACAACACCGCCGAGCGCGGCCTGTTCTATCAGGCACTCAATGCCGCGCTGGAAGTACAGATGGACGACGACCTGGCGATGAGCGACTTCGAGCCTAACTTCCGTCGTATGTTCGGCAATGAGCGCATGGACGCGGTGCTGGGTTCGCTGGAGGGCAGTGTGCGCTTCTATGGCCTGACGCCGACCAATATGCAGCTGGAAGGGCTGGATCGGCATCTGCGCCTGGTGGAAAGCTACAAGAAGCTACATGCGGCGCGGGCCAGGGTGGCGAACATCGGTTAAGGCTTCGGCCAAGGCGAGGTACACGATGGAACTGACAGAGCACGAGTGGTCACGAATCATCGAAATGGCTTGGGAAGACCGCACGCCCTTTGAGGCGATAGACACCCAATTCGGCCTGAGCGAAACCCAGGTGATCGCATTGATGCGCCGCAGCCTAAAAGCCGGCAGTTTCAAACTCTGGCGCGCCCGAGTGAGCGGACGGCAGACCAAACACCTGCAGCTGCGCGACCCGAACGTAGGCCGCGCATATTGCCCGAGCCAATACAAACAGCGTTAAAGCGCAGCTACCCGCATTAAGGCGTCGTGGCCAACACTGCCTGGTTGCGGCCACTGTGCTTGGCTTTGTAGAGCAGGCGATCGACCTGTTCAAGAAATGCCTGGGGCTGATCGAACGGGCCTGGAATCAGGGTGCCAACGCCGAGGCTTAGGGTCAGCAGCGGGGCGGCCTGGGAATGGGCATGCTGGATTTGCTGCTCGTGGATCAGCTGGCGGCAGCGCTCCGCGACCTGGGCGGCGGCTTGGGCATCGGTTTCCGGCAACAGCAGAACAAATTCTTCGCCGCCATAGCGAGCCATCAAATCACGTGGGCGCACGACCGCGCCACTCAGGGCCAGGGCAACGTTTTTCAGGCAGTCGTCGCCCTGGATATGGCCGTAGTGGTCGTTGTATTCCTTGAAATAGTCGATATCCAGCAGGATCAGTGACAGCGGCTGACTGGTGCGCTGGGCGTTGCTCCATTCCACCTGCAGGCGGTTGTCGAACATGCGCCGGTTGGCCACGCCGGTGAGGCCGTCGAGGTAGGAGAGCTCTTCGAGCTGTTGCTGCAATTGCAGCAGTTGCTGCTCGGTCTGCTTGCGCTCGCTGATGTCGAACATAAAGCCAATCAGCGACTCGACCTCGCCGGCTTCGTTGCGCAGCACGTGCACCACATCGCGTATCCACACGTAGCCGCCATCGCGGGTCAGGGCACGGTAATCGGCCTCATGATCGGTGCCTGCCTGGGATTGCGACACGCAGAAAGCCACCACACTGTCGCGGTCTTCGGGGTGCATGCGCTCGGCCCAGTCGTTGGCACTGACCCAGCTCGCCCGTGGCCAGCCGAGCAGGGTTTCAATCTGCGGGCCGATGTAGGCGAAGGTCATGGTGGCCCAGTCGATCGTCCAAGGAATGGCTTTGGTCGATTCCAGCAGGGTCTTGTAAACCGCGCTGTCGTTAATTATCGAGTCAGGCATGGGCAGCAATCCGGGCGGGGTATGGCTGAGGTTGTAACCAAGACCAGCAACTGGCGCAACACTGGTGCGACTGAATGGCCAGTACTGTTGGCAAGCGATTAGAGCAAACGGGCTGCGCAGAATGCACAAGGGCCACGAATGTGGCCCTTGTGGGTGTTACGCCGTGGTGCGATCAGGCATGCACCTGGGATGGGTCACGACGGCTGTCCGGGCCGTTCATCAGCGCAGCACCCGTGGTTTCATCCATGGCCTGCTGCAGGGCCTTCTTACGCTTCTCTTCGGCACGGTGGGCAAAGAACCACACCAGGAAGGTGGCAAGCGACACTGCCAGCAGAATCAGACTGGCCACGGCGTTGATTTCCGGCTTCACGCCCAAACGTACGGCGGAGAAGACTTCCATCGGCAGGGTAGTCGAGCCAGGACCGGAGACGAAGCTGGCGAGTACCAGATCGTCTAGCGACAGGGCGAACGACATCATGCCGCCGGCCGCCAGTGATGGCGCAATCATCGGGATGGTGATCAGGAAGAACACTTTCCAAGGCTTGGCGCCCAGGTCCATGGCCGCCTCTTCGATGGACAGGTCCAGCTCACGCAAGCGCGACGACACCACCACTGCCACGTAGGCAGAACAGAAGGTGGTGTGGGCGATCCAGATGGTCAGCACACCGCGCTCGGCAGGCCAGCCAATTAGCTGGGCCATGGCCACGAACAGCAGCAATAGCGACAGACCGGTGATCACCTCGGGCATAACCAGCGGTGCGGTGACCAGACCGCCGAATAGCGTGCGCCCTTTGAAGCGGGTCACGCGGGTCAGCACAAAGGCGGCCATGGTGCCCAGCGCAACGGCGGCAATCGCGGTGTAGCAGGCGATTTCCAGCGAGCGCATTACCGAGTTCATCAGCTGGGTATTGTCGAGCAGGCCGACGTACCACTTCACCGACCAGCCGCCCCACACCGTTACCAGCCGCGAGGCGTTGAACGAGTAGATCACCAGAATCAGCATCGGCAAGTAGATGAACCCCAGACCGGCCCACAACATAAAGTTGGAGAAACTGAAACGCTTCATGGCCGGCCCTCCATCTCTTTAGCTTGGTTACGGTTAAACAGAATGATGGGGACGATCAGGATCGCCAGCATCACCACAGCCAGGGCGGACGCTACCGGCCAGTCGCGGTTGTTGAAGAACTCCTGCCACAGCACCTTGCCGATCATCAGGGTCTCCGGGCCGCCGAGCAGTTCAGGAATCACGAACTCACCGACCACCGGGATAAACACCAGCATGCAACCAGCGATGATGCCGTTTTTGGCCAGCGGCACGGTGATTTTCCAGAAGCTGTTGTAAGTGCTCGACCCCAGGTCAGCGGCTGCCTCCAGCAGGCTCTGGTCATGTTTCACCAGGTTGGCGAACAGCGGCAGGATCATGAATGGCAGGTACGAATAGACAATACCGATGTACACCGCCAGGTTGGTGTTGAGGATCTGCAGCGGCTCGTCGATTAGCCCCAGCCACATCAGGAAGGCATTGAGCAGGCCGTTGTTGCTGAGGATGCCCATCCAGGCATACACACGTATCAGGATCGCCGTCCAGGTCGGCATCATGATCAGCAGCAACAGGACCATCTGCTTGTCCTTGTCGGCACGGGCAATGGCATAGGCCATCGGGAAGCCGATTACCAGACAGAGCAGGGTGCTGACCGTGGCCATTTTCAAGGAGCCAAGGTAAGCCGCCAGGTACAGCGCATCCTCACTGAGGAAGATGTAGTTACCCAGGTTAAGTACCAGCGTGAACTTGTTTTCCACCCAGGTGTACACGTCGGTGTACGGCGGAATAGCCACGTCGGCTTCGGCGAAGCTGATTTTCATCACGATGATGAACGGCAGCAGGAAGAACATAAACAGCCAGAGGAACGGCACCCCGATTACCAGGTGCCGGCCCCTGGGCATACGGCGGCTGATGCTTCGGATAATGTTCATGAGCGTAATGCCACCCCGCTATCGTCCTCCCACCAGACGAATACTTCATCGTCCCAGGTAGGTCGGGCGCCACGCCGTTCAGCGTTGGCAACGAAGGACTGCACCACCTTGCCGCTCGGCAGCAACACGTGGAACACCGAATGGCCGCCGAGGTAGGCGATGTCGTGCACAGTGCCGCGCGACCAGTTGTATTCGCAGGAGGGCTGCTCGGTGGTGACCAGCAGTTTTTCCGGGCGGATGGCGTAGGTGATGCTCTTGTCCTGCACCGAGGTGCTGACGCCGTGGCCAACGTAGATATTGCGCTCCAGGTCCGGGCTGGCGATCAGCGCGTGGCCTTCCATGTCTTCGACCACCTGGCCGTCGAACAGGTTAACGTTGCCGATAAATTCGCAGACCAGGCGGCTGGTTGGCGTCTCATAGATGTCGACCGGGCTGCCGATCTGGGCAATCCAGCCCAGGTGCATGATGGCGATACGCTGGGCCATGGTCATGGCCTCTTCCTGGTCGTGGGTCACCATGACGCAGGTCACACCGACGCGCTCGATGATCTCGACAAGCTCAAGCTGCATCTGCGAACGCAGCTTCTTGTCCAAAGCACCCATGGGCTCGTCGAGCAGCAGCAGCTTCGGCCGTTTGGCCAGCGAGCGCGCCAGAGCAACACGCTGACGCTGACCACCGGAAAGCTGGTGTGGCTTGCGCTTGGCGTACTGGGTCATGTGCACCAGCTTGAGCATTTCTTCGACGCGGGCATCGATCTCAGCTTTAGACATTTTGTCTTGCTTGAGGCCGAAGGCGATGTTGTCCGCCACGCTCATGTGCGGGAACAAGGCGTAGGACTGGAACATCATGTTGATCGGCCGCTCGTACGGCGGCAGGTCAGTGATGTCCTCACCGTCGAGCAGAATGCGCCCTTCGGTAGGCCGCTCAAAGCCTGCAAGCATGCGCAGCAGAGTCGATTTACCCGAGCCGGAGCCACCGAGCAGGGCGAAGATTTCACCCTTGTTGATGGTCAGCGAAACGTCATCAACGGCGATGGTTTCGTCAAATTTCTTGGTGACACGCTCGATCTTGACCAGCACCTCTTTCGGTTGCTGATCGCCCTCGAGAACCTTTTTATAGGCACTGGAAGCAACTGCCATTACCAAAACTCCCGCAAGAATTGGGTCACTGACCCGAATAAAATCTGCCGCGCTTGGCGCAGCGGGCCGTACGGTCAGGCCAGGCCTGCCGTACGCTGTGTTTTAGCTTCCGCTTACTGACCCGACTTGATCTTCGACCAGGCGCGAGTCATGGAACGCTGGATCTTCGGTGGCAGCTCAGCAGAGATGTAGAGTTTGTCCAACACAGCCTGCGATGGATAAATCGAAGGATCGTTACGCACTTCCTGATCCATCAACTCGCCCGCCTTGAGGTTAGGGTTGGCGTAGCCGACGTAGTCGCTGACCGTGGCGATCACTGCTGGGTCGAGCAGGTAGTTGATAAAGGCGTGCGCTTCCTTGACGTTCTTCGCATCGGCTGGAATGGCCATCAGGTCGAACCACAGGTTGGCGCCTTCCTTGGGGATGCTGTAGGTAATTTCGATGCCTTTGCCTGCTTCCTCGGCGCGTGCGGCCGCCTGGAAGACGTCACCGGAATAGCCGAAGGCGATGCAGATGTTGCCATTGGCCAGGTCACCGATGTACTTCGAGGAATGGAAGTAGGTGACGTATGGACGGACTTCCATCAGCTTGGCCTCAGCCTTCTTGTAGTCCTCTGGATTGGTGCTGCGCGGATCAAGCCCCAAGTAGTTGAGCACCGCCGGGAACATCTCATCGGGAGAGTCCATGAAGGCTACGCCGCAGGCGTTGAGCTTCTTCAGGTTCTCCGGTTCGAAGAGCGTGGCCCAGGAGTCGATCTCGTCGATACCGAGCACTTCTTTGATCTTGGCTACGTTGTAGCCAATACCGTTGGTGCCCCACAGGTACGGCACCGAATACAGGTTACCGGGATCGTTGACGTCCAATTGCTTGAGCAGGGTTGGGTCAAGGTTTTCCCAGTTTGGCAGCAGACTGCGGTCGAGCTTCTGGAAGGCGCCCGCCTTGATCTGCTTACCAAGGAAATGGTTGGACGGCACCACGATGTCGTAGCCGGAGCGGCCCGCCAGCAGTTTGCCTTCCAGGGTTTCGTTGCTGTCGAAGACGTCGTACATGGCCTTGATGCCCGTGGCCTTCTCGAAGTCGACCAGGGTGGTTTCGCCGATGTAGTCAGACCAGTTATAGACATTGACCACTGGTTCAGCGGCTTGCACGGCGCTGATGCTGACGGCGGCGGCCAGCAGGCCGGCCAGAAGTGGAGTACGACGCATAGGAGATTCCTTATTGTTGTGGGTGAATGCGGCGGAGCAACCCGCCGCACACCGTTAGGGCTATGGCATTACTTACCCGATTTGATCTTGGTCCAGCTGCGTGTCATCGCGCGCTGCGCGTTAGCTGGCAGATCCGGGAAGGTGTAGATCTTGGCCATGGTGGCCGCGTCCGGGTAGATGCCCGGATCGTTACGCAGCACTTCGTCAACCAGCGGGGTGGCCGCGGCGTTGCCGTTAGGGAACTGCACGAAGTTGGTGATGTTGGCCATGACCTCTGGCTTCATCAGGTAGTTGAGGAACACGTGAGCGGCTTCAACGTTTTTCGCATCGGCTGGGATGGCCATCATGTCGAAGAAGCTACCAGCACCTTCTTTCGGGATGCTGTAGGAAATGTTCACGCCGTTCTTGGCGTCTTCAGCACGGGACTTGGACTGATACAGGTCGCCCGAGTAGCCGATGGCCACACAGATGTTGCCGTTAGCCAGGTCGCCGATGTACTTGGAGCTATGGAAGTAGGACGTCGAGGAACGGATCGAGAGGAACAGTTCTTCGGCCTTCTTCAGCTCACCAGCGTCGGTGCTGTCAGACTTGAAGCCCAGGTAGTTGAGTGCCGCCGGGAGGATTTCAGTCGGCGAATCCAGGAACGACACGCCGCAGTCTTTCAGCTTGGCGATGTTTTCCGGTTTGAACACCAGGTCCCAGGAGTTGACCGGTGCGTCCGTGCCGAGCGCAGCCTTGACCTTGTCGACGTTGTAACCAATACCGATAGTGCCCCACATGTAGGGAATCGAGTACTGGTTACCCGGATCGCTCGGATCGAGGGCCTTGAGCAGGTTCTTATCCAGGTTTTCCCAGTTTGGCAGCTTGGACTTGTCCAGCTTCTGGTAAACACCAGCCTTGATCTGCTTGGCCAGGAATGGGTTGGACGGCACGACGACGTCGTAACCGGAGCTGCCGGCCAGCAATTTGGCTTCCAGGGTTTCATTGCTATCAAAGACGTCGTAGACGACCTTGATGCCGGTTTCCTTCTGGAAGTTGTCGATGGTGTCTTCTGCGATGTAGTCGGACCAGTTGTAAACGTGAAGGACTTTGTCATCCGCGTGTGCGGTACTCACCACAGCCCCAGCAAGGGACAACGCGAGAAGGGTTTTGCCGAAAGTTTTCATGCGTACAGCTCCTGTTGTTGTAGTCATATCCGAAAGATGCGCAGCCATCTGCAACACCTTCCGGTGAGCCTGACCTACGCATTGGCGCAGTCTGGCAAGGTCACACCCCGGTTGACAACATTCAGACGTAAGCATCTGAAACCAAAGATTATTAAACCTTAAACCAGCACCTCTGCAGCGGTCAGGTCGAGGCATTTACGGGCCTTTTCCAGCAACTCGTCGATCTCAGCAAAGCTGATCACCAGCGGTGGCGAAATGATCATGGTGTCGCCTACGGCGCGCATGATCAGACCGTTATTAAAGCAGTGACTGCGGCAGATCATGCCAACGCCCACATCACCAGCGAAACGCTTGCGGCTGGCTTTGTCCTGCACCAGCTCAATGGCGCCCAACATGCCAACGCCGCGCACTTCACCTACCAACGGGTGATCGGCCAGCTCACGTAGACGCTTCTGCAAATACGGTGCCGTTTCTGCCTTAACCCGCTCAACAATCTTTTCTTCGCGCAGAATGCGCAGGTTTTCCAGGGCAACTGCAGCGGCCACCGGGTGCCCGGAATAGGTAAAGCCGTGGTTGAAGTCGCCACCCTGGTTAAGCACCTCGACGATATCGTCGCGCACGATCAGCCCGCCCATGGGGATGTAACCGCTGGTCAGGCCTTTGGCGATGGTCATCATGTGCGGCGTGTTACCGAAATAATCGCTGCCGAACCATTCGCCGGTGCGGCCAAACCCGCAGATCACTTCATCGGCAACAAACAGAATGTCGTACTTGGCGAGGATTTCGCGGATGCGCGGCCAATAGCTGTCTGGCGGGACGATCACACCGCCCGCGCCCTGGATCGGCTCGGCAATAAAGGCAGCGACGTTTTCTTCGCCAACTTCGAGGATCTTCTGCTCCAGCTGGCCAGCGGCCCAGATACCGAACTCCTCGGGGCTCATATCGCCGCCCTCGCCGAACCAGTAAGGCTGCGGGATGTGCACGATGCCTGGAATCGGCAGGTCGCCCTGCTCGTGCATGTACTTCATACCGCCCAGGCTGGCGCCGGCTACGGTGGAGCCGTGGTAGCCGTTAACCCGACTGATGATCACCTTCTTGTTTGGCTGCCCCTTGATTGCCCAGTAATGGCGCACCATCCGTAGCATGGTGTCGTTGCCTTCCGAGCCAGAACCGGTGAAGAACACGTGATTCATGCCCTGCGGAGCCAAGTCGGCAATCGCTTTGGCCAGCTCCAGCGCCGGCGGCGTGGCAGTCTGGAAGAACATGTTGTAGTAGGGCAACTCTTGCATCTGCTTCGCGGCGGCGTCTGCCAGTTCCTTGCGACCATATCCAATCGCCACACACCAGAGCCCGGCCATGGCGTCGAGGATCTTGTTGCCCTCGCTGTCCCACAGGTACACGCCGTCGGCCTTGGTGATGATGCGCGGCCCATTTTCCGCCAGCTGCTTGAAGTCGCTGAACGGCGCGAGATGGTGTTCGCGGCTCATGGCCTGCCATTCGCGGGTTTTCGGGTTGGTCACTTGACTGTTCATAACAACACCTTGCTTACGCAGGCTGCGCATTGCAGCCCGATAAAAATTCTTGGCAGCTGGCGCAGGGATCACCCGCGCCAACCACCGGACTGTTACACCGACAGCAGCAGGAACTCACGTTCCCAGGAACTGATGACGCGCTTGTAGTTCTCGTGCTCCGCGCGCTTCACCGCGACGTAGCCACGCATGAACTTCTCACCGAGGTATTTTTCGGCATCCTTACAGGCTTCCATCCGCTCCAACGCATGCTCAATGGTGATCGGCAGACGCAGATTGCGGCGCTCATAGGCGCGCCCTTTAACTGGCGCACTTGGCTTGATGTCGCCGACCATGCCCATGTAGCCGCACAGCAGGGAAGCGGCGAGGACCAGATACGGGTTGGCATCGGCACCGGCCAAGCGGTTCTCCACACGACGGTTCTGCGGCGTGGCTTCTGGTACGCGCAAACCGACGGTGCGGTTCTCTTCTCCCCACTCGACGTTTACCGGCGCCGAGGTGTCCGGCAGGAAGCGGCGGAACGAATTGACGTTCGGCGCGAACAGCGGCAACAACTCGGGGATGTACTTCTGCAAACCACCGATGTGCTGCATAAACAGCTCACTCATGCTGCCGTCGGGGTTGGAGAACAGATTCTTCCCGGTTTTGATGTCGACCACGCTCTGGTGGATGTGCATCGCACTGCCCGGCTGATCGGTGATCGGCTTGGCCATAAAGGTGGCGGCCACATCATGCTTGAGCGCCGCTTCACGCATGGTGCGCTTGAATACGGTGATCTGGTCGGCCAGGTGCAAGGCATCGCCATGCCGGAAGTTAATTTCCATCTGCGCGGGACCGTCTTCGTGGATCAGCGTGTCGAGGTCCAGGCCCTGGATTTCGCACCAATCGTAGACATCTTCGAACAGCGGATCGAATTCGTTGGCAGCGTCGATGGAGAACGACTGACGGCCCACTTCCGGACGACCGGAACGGCCCATCGGCGCGACCAGCGGGAAATCCGGGTCGCTGTTGCGTTTGGTCAGGTAGAACTCCATTTCCGGCGCGACGATTGGCTTCCAGCCCTTGTCAGCGTAGAGCTTGAGCACATTCTTGAGAATGTTGCGCGGCGACAGCTCAATCGGGTTGCCCTGCTTGTCGAAGGTGTCATGGATCACCATCGCAGTCGGCTCAATGGCCCAAGGCACGAGGAACACGGCGTTCTCGTCAGGGCGGCAGAACATGTCGATGTCCGCCTCGTCGAGCAGGTCGTAATAGATGTCGTCCTCGACGTAATCGCCGGTCACGGTCTGCAGCAGCACACTCTCGGGGAGACGCATGCCCTTCTCGTCGAGGAACTTGTTGGTCGGCGAAATCTTGCCACGGGCAATGCCGGTAAGATCGCTGATCAGGCATTCAACTTCGGTGATTTTGCGTTCTTTCAGCCAGCTCGAAAGCTGGTCTAATTTGGTGCTCATAGAGACCTCAGGGTTGGTTAGAGCCGACTTATATATAGTCGGCTCAGCGTTGCCCCGCCGTCTTCCTGCAAGCCTCACCAAAGGCCTGGAAGATGGCGAGATAATTCGGGTTGGATCGTACCTGCCATTCAGGGTGCCATTGCACCCCCAAGGCAAAGCTTTTGGCACCTTCGACGGAGAAGGCTTCGATCAACCCGTCAGGCGCCAGTGCTTCTACGTGAAGGCCCGGCGCCAGACGCTGAACGCCCTGGCCATGAATGGAATTGACTTGAATCTCGTCCGGCAAGCCGATGCTGGCGAGCAGCCCGCCAGGCTGCACATGCAGCGCGTGACGCAGGCCATATTGCTGTTCTGCGGGCAGATCACCGGGTTCACGGTGATCCATCAGCCCGTCGACCTCGTGTACGCGCTGGTGCAACGCGCCACCGAAGGCCACATTCATCTCCTGAAAGCCACGACAAATACCAAGCACCGGGATACCGGCGGCAATTGCTGCTTTAATCAGAGGAAGAGTCGTACTGTCACGCGCCGGATCATGGGCGGTGCCGGGTTCGCTGGCGTCACCAGCATAGTGGTGCGGTTCAACGTTGGATGGCGAGCCGGTAAACACCAGGCCATCGAGGTGCTGCAACAGGTAAGCCTGATCAAGCTGCTCACCCAGTGCGGGAATGATCACTGGCATACCGCCAACCACCTGAACGATGGCCTGCAAGTATTTATCGCCTGCTGTGTGGTAGATGTTGTGCCCGATCTGCTTGGTGCAGGCACTAACGCCGATAATCGGCTGGCGCGACATGAGACACCCGTTTTATTGCTGTTATGGGTTTCGACCGAGCTTAGCCTTGTTCATTTTTTTTCACAATAGTCATGTAAAAAATTGAACACACCCGACTGAGCACCCCGGCAGGCAAGGCTTCCAGCAGGGCTGCACTGCCCTGTAATGCCCTAAAACTGGCCATCAAGCCCCCTTTTGGGGCAAAATGCGCCTCTCTTGACAGCATCTGGTGTTTAAGATTGACTCACACCCGTGCAGTTGCATGATTGATATTTTTAACAAAAAAGGTGTTGCATCATGTCGGTACCCCCGCGTGCCGTTCAGCTTAATGAAGCGAACGCGTTCCTTAAGAAACATCCTGAGGTCCTGTTCGTCGACCTTCTGATCGCAGATATGAATGGTGTGGTGCGCGGCAAGCGTATCGAGCGCGCGAGCCTGCATAAGGTTTACGAGCGCGGCATTAATCTTCCGGCTTCTCTATTCGCCCTGGATATCAACGGCTCGACGGTGGAAAGCACCGGCCTGGGTCTGGATATCGGCGACGCCGACCGTGTCTGCTTTCCCATCCCCAACACCCTGTGCAATGAGCCATGGCAGAAGCGCCCAACCGCGCAACTGTTGATGACCATGCATGAAATGGAAGGCGAGCCGTTCTTTGCCGACCCACGGGAAGTGTTGCGTCAGGTGGTTACGAAGTTCGACGAACTGGGCCTTACCATTTGCGCAGCCTTCGAAATCGAGTTCTACCTGATCGACCAGGCCAACGTGAACGGTCGCCCACAGCCGCCGCTGTCGCCACTGTCAGGCAAGCGCCCTCAGTCGACCCAGGTGTACCTGATCGATGACCTCGACGAGTATGCAGAATGCCTGCAGGACATCCTCGAAGGCGCTAAGGAGCAGGGCATCCCTGCCGACGCCATCGTCAAGGAAAGCGCCCCGGCGCAGTTCGAAGTCAACCTGCACCACGTCGCTGACCCGATCAAGGCCTGTGACCATGCGTTGCTGCTCAAGCGTCTGATCAAGAACATCGCCTACGACCATGAGATGGACACCACCTTCATGGCCAAGCCCTACCCCAACCAGGCGGGTAACGGCTTGCACGTGCATATCTCGATTCTCGACAAGCAGGGCAACAACATCTTTGCCTGCGACGACCCGGTACAGAACGACGCCCTGCGCCACGCCATTGGCGGCGTGCTGGAAACCATGCCTGCCTCGATGGCCTTCCTCTGCCCGAACGTCAACTCCTACCGGCGTTTCGGCGCGCAGTACTATGTGCCGAACTCGCCGTGCTGGGGCATCGACAATCGCACCGTAGCGCTACGCGTACCCAATGACACAGCCGATGCCGTGCGCATTGAGCATCGCGTGGCCGGCGCCGACGCCAACCCTTACCTGCTGATGTCGGCCGTTCTGGCGGGCATACACCATGGCCTGACCAATAAGATCGAGCCAAACGCACCGGTAGAAGGCAACTCCTACGAGCAGAACGAGCAAAGCCTGCCGAACAACCTGCGTGATGCTTTGCGCGAGCTGGACGACAGTGAAGTACTGGCGCGCTATATCGACCCGAAATACATCGATATCTTTGTCGCCTGTAAGGAAAGCGAGTTGGCCGAGTTTGAAAACTCGATCTCCGACCTCGAATACAACTGGTACTTGCACACGGTTTGATGCAACACCCAACGCCGGCCTTTGAGCCGGCGTTTTTTATTCCGCGCACTGCGCAACCCTGCCCTTTATCACGCTTCAGCGCGATGACGGGCAGGCTGCGCCGCGAATTCCTGCTGACGCGACATCAACCTATTCAGGAGATCTCCATGCCTCGCCTGTTCGTTTCACTGCTACTAGCCCTGACGCCGCTGCTGGCCAGCGCCGAAGAGGTGATTCGCGTTTACAACTGGAACGACTACATCGCCCCACAGGTGCTCAAGGACTTCGAGGCGCAAACCGGCATCCGCGTCGACTACCACACCTACAGCACCGCCGAAGAATTGGAAGCTGTGCTGGCCAGCGGTGAAGCCATCGATGTCGCCGTGCCGTCGCATGACGCCCTGCCGGCAATGATCAAGAACGGCACCCTGCAACCGCTGGATTTCAGCCTGCTGCCCAACCGCAAGCACCTCGACAAGCAGCTGCTCAGCACCCTGGTCGCTCTCGACCCGGCTAACCGCCATGCCTTGCCGTATTTGTGGGGCGCAGTGGGCCTGGCGATCAACACGCCGCAAGCCGAAGCCGCCTTTGGTGGGCCGCTGCCCAATAGCTGGAGCCTGCTGTTTGATGCGGAGCAAAGCGCGCGCTTGGCCACTTGCGGCATCAGCGTGCTGGACGCTCCCGACGAGACCCTGACCCTGCTACTCAACTACCAGGGCCGCAGCCTGGCGCGCAGCGCGCCGAGCCGCATCGAACGCTCCAGCCAAGTGCTGGATGGCTTGCGACCGAATCTGCGCTATATCGACAGTGAGCGGTATATCGAAGACCTCAACCAGGGCAAGCTCTGCGTAGCAATGGCCTGGGTTGGCGATGCGCTGGCAGCTGCGGATGCGGGTCAACCTGTGCGCTTTTTAGTACCGAATGAAGGCTCGATCCTGTTTATCGACAACCTGGTGATTCCCAGCAGCGCCAAGCGCGTCGACCTGGCGCACCGCTTTATCGATTACCTGATGCAGCCCAAGGTTGCCGCACTGATCACCGCCGAAACCCTGTACCCCAGCGGCAACGCCGATTCCCGCGAGTTCCTCGACGAGGCCCTGCGCAATCAGCCAGACCTTTACCCGGATCGTGATACCAAACGCCGCCTGCACCCGCTGGAAACCCTGCCGGAAAAGCACAGCGCTACCCGCGATGCCGTATGGACGCGCTTTCGTGATGGCAGTTGAGTGATACCGCGGGTTAGCTAGGCAGGAGGGGCTTTAGCTCGCGGCTAAAGCCCCTCTGCACAATGCTGCAGGCCTTACTTGACCAGCTGACGCCAGGCCTTTAGCGAACCGATGGTCAGCAGCTGCGCCTTGCGCGCAGCCAGCACCTCTGGATCGATGGACTGGCTGGCCAATTCAACCAACTTGTTCAGCTCACCGTACAGGCGGTCGACCTCCGCCACCTCCAGCACCTCACGGGCCAGGTGCAGCCACACCAGCAAGCGCTCGATGCGCGGCAGCTGCTCAGCCAGGTCTTCCGGCTGCTGCTGATAACGGCGCAACTGCAGGGCCGCGCCCTCTTCAGCAATCAGCGTCGGCAACCAGTTGCCCAGCGGCGCAGCGCCCTGACGATTGCCCCGGCTGTTGCGTTCCACAGTCCAGCTGCGGGCCAACAGCCAGCGCGAAAGGTTCAGCGAGAACAGGCCCCAGCGATTGCCCTGCAGTTCAGCGGCGAACAGCGCCGGCGCGTTTTTGCGCAGGCTGTCATCGTCCTGGCCAGCCAGGACGCGCGGACGCCACTCCAACAGCAAGCCATCCAATAGCTCACGCAAGGCATGGCTGCTGGCACGCGGCGCGGCCTGGCCAAGACTGCTGAGCAGTGCGCGCAGGCCGATCAGTTGCTCCAACCAGTCGACCAGCAAACGCCAGTGACCATTGAAGCGGTACTGCTCGGCCAGACGCTGGCTGCTGCCCAGCAGATGCCAGGCCAATGCCGCAACGCTGTCATCCAGGCTGGTTTCCGCGCTCAGGCTCGGCGCCGGCAGGCTCAGGCTGTAGCTGCCCGCATCGAACAGGCGATAACCGCGCTCAGCCTTGCTGATATCGCAGGGCATCAGCGCCAGGTCAGCCGCCAGCTCGGCGGCCAATTCCAACAGCGCCTCAGGTTCACCCTGACGCAGCTCCAGCTCCAGCTCGCAGATTTCTTCTTCGCCTTCGCCGGCAATCACCTTGCCCAGGTCCAGAGCGGCCTCGATGACCACCTTGGCCTTGCCGCGACCCCAGGCGATTTCCGCCTTCTCACGGATAAAGTCGGTGGTGAAGATCGGCACCAGCTGCTTCTTGTCCAGCTCGGCCAGGGCCGCCGGCCAGCAGCTGTCATCGAGCTTTTTCAGGTCCAGCTTGGCCTTGGCCAGGTTCCAGTCCCACTCATTGCGCTCGGACAAACCGGCCACGCTCTGCCCGCGGGTTTTCAGGGTCTGAATAAACTGCTCGCCGTCACGGCGCACGCGCAGGGCCACCTTGGCGGCGGCCAGATCACGCTCGGGGGTATCGAAGTACTGATTGAACAGTTCGCGCTGCTCCCAACCACTCTTGTTGCGTTTCTTCAGCAACGGGTGATCACGCAGGGCGGCCAGAGTTGCACGGCTAACCCGCAGTTTGATTTCGGTTTCTTTGTTCATGATGATGGGGATCAACGCCTACTATGAAATTGTGACAGTCCGATTACCTGCGCTGGCGAGCCTGCGGACTGATCCGTATACTTGCCGCCTTCTTAACGCCGGGGTTCACCCTATGCCAGTCAATCCATTTGCCAGCCTGTTTGGCCGTTCACCGATTGGGCCGATGCAAAAACACTTTGCCAAAGCCCACGAGTGCGCAGCCAATCTGGTGCCCTTCTTCGAAGCCGTAATGGTTGAAGATTGGGCCAAGGTGGAACAGGTACAACAGGAAATGGCTAGCCTCGAACATGAGGCCGACAAGCTCAAGAAAAGCGTGCGTCTGCACCTGCCCAAGAGCCTATTCCTGCCCGTACCGCGCTCGGATCTGCTTGAGCTGCTGAGTGTACAGGACAAAGTCGCCAACCGCGCCAAGGACATCGCCGGCCTGATGCTCGGCCGCGAAATGGCCATTCCACAGGCGCTGCAGCCACTGATGCGTACGTTTGTACAACGTACCGTGGATGCCAGCGCCCAGGCGCTGAAAGCCATGAATGAGCTTGATGAGTTGCTGGAAACCGGCTTTGGTGGCCGTGAAGCAGCGCTGGTCGAGTCCATGGTCATGGAGCTGGAGCAAATCGAACGCGAGACTGACAAGATGCAAATCGACGTTCGTCGTGCGCTGTTCAAACTGGAGAAGGATCTTCCCGCTGTCGATGTGATGTTCCTCTACAAGATCATCGAATGGATCGGCGACGTAGCCGACCGTGCCGAACGTGTCGGCAACCGACTGGAACAACTGCTGGCGCGCTAAGCGCCAGTGTCCTTTCTGGAATCTACGGATTAATTATTTATGTCTCTGATTGCGGACTACGGCCTCGTATTGCTGCTGCTTGCCTGTCTCTTCGGCTTTTTCATGGCCTGGGGTGTGGGCGCCAATGACGTGGCCAACGCCATGGGTACCTCGGTGGGCTCACGCGCACTGACCATCAAACAGGCGATCCTGATCGCCATGGTGTTCGAATTTGCCGGCGCCTATCTGGCCGGCGGCCAAGTCACCGAAACCATCAAGAGTGGCATCGTCGATGCATCGATGATCACCCCGGATCTGATGGTCCTGGGCATGATGTCGGCATTGCTGGCGGCCGGTACCTGGCTGCTGATTGCCTCCACTCGCGGCTGGCCGGTGTCCACCACCCACTCCATCGTCGGTGCGGTGATCGGCTTTGCCGCCGTTGGTGTGTCCATGGACGCGGTCAACTGGGCCGGCGTTGGCCCCATCGTCGCCAGCTGGGTGGTGTCTCCGGTGCTGTCTGGCATCGTTGCCTTCGGCCTGTTTGTCAGCGTACAGAAGCTGATCATCGACACCGACAACCCGTTTCTCAATGCCAAGCGCTTTGTACCGCTGTATATGTTCGCCACCGGTTTCATGGTCAGCATCATGACCCTGACCAAAGGCCTCAAGCATATCGGCCTGAACCTCTCCAGCAACGAAGGCTTCCTCCTCTCGCTGGCCGTTGGCGGCCTGGTCATGCTGCTGGGCGTTGCGCTGCTGAGCCGGATCAAGATCGACGTCGAGGCCGACAAGGACTTCCACTACGCCAGCGTGGAGAAGGTCTTCGCTGTACTGATGATCTTCACCGCCTGCTCCATGGCCTTCGCCCACGGCTCCAACGATGTAGCCAACGCAGTCGGCCCACTGGCGGCGATTGTTGGGGTGATCCAGTCTGGCGGCGAAGCAGTCGGGGCTAAAGCCGCGCTGCCGGCCTGGGTGCTGCTGCTCGGCGCCATCGGCATCGTTATTGGCCTGGCCACTTACGGCTACAAGGTGATCGCCACCATCGGCAAGGAAATCACCGAGCTGACCCCAAGCCGCGGCTTCGCTGCCGAACTGGCCACCGCCACCACAGTGGTGGGTGCCTCGGCCATCGGCCTGCCGGTCTCCACCACCCACACCCTGGTCGGTGCGGTGCTCGGCGTCGGCCTGGCGCGCGGCATCGGCGCGCTGAACCTGGGCGTGATCGGCAAAATCTTTATGTCCTGGCTGATCACCCTGCCGGTGGGCGCTGCGCTGTCGATCGTGTTCTTCTATATCTTGCGCGGCATCTTCCTCTAAATGCCGTAGCGGTTTCATCTGCGCAGGCGATGCCCCTATCATGGGTCATCGCCTGCGGAGACCGCCCATGCCACTGCCTTCCTTCAAAGAGCAATTCGCTGCCCTGATCGCCGCGCCGTCAGTGAGCTGCACTCAGGCGCATTGGGATCAATCCAACCGCGCCGTGATCGAACTGCTGTCGAGCTGGCTCAGCGACCTCGGCTTTGCCTGCGACGTCCAGCAAGTGTCCCCCGGCAAGTTCAACCTGCTCGCCAGCTATGGCAGCGGCCCAGGCGGCCTGGTGCTGGCCGGGCACAGCGATACCGTACCCTTCGACGCCGCACTGTGGCAGACCGACCCGCTCAAGCTGACAGAAGTCGACGGCCGCTGGGTGGGCCTCGGCAGTTGCGACATGAAGGGCTTTTTCGCCCTGATCATCGAAGCCGTGCAACCGCTGCTGGAGCAACGCTTCCAGCAGCCGCTGCTGATTCTCGCCACCTGTGATGAAGAAAGCTCGATGTCTGGCGCCCGCGCCCTGGCCCAAGCCGGACGGCCGCTGGGCCGCGCAGCGGTGATAGGCGAGCCGACCGGCTTAAAGCCGATCCGCCTGCACAAGGGCATCATGATGGAGCGCATCGATATTCTCGGGCAGAGCGGCCACTCTTCCGACCCGAACCTCGGCCACAGCGCCCTGGAAGCCATGCAGGATGTAATGCTTGAGCTGCGCGGCCTACGTGCGCAATGGCAGCGTGAGTACAACAATCCGCAGTTCAGCGTGCCGCTACCAACCCTGAACTTTGGTTGCATCCACGGTGGCGACAACCCCAACCGCATTTGCGGTCAGTGCTCGCTGGAGTTCGACCTACGCCCACTGCCGGGCATGCAGCCGGAAGCACTGCGCGCGGCAATCCGCCATAAGCTGCAACCGCTGGCCGAGCAGCACCAGGTGAAGATCGACTTCGCCCCGCTGTTCCCCAGCGTGCAACCATTCGAGCAGAACGCCGACGCCGAACTCGTACGCGTCGCCGAGCGTCTGACCGGGCATACGGCCGCCGCGGTGGCATTTGCCACCGAAGCGCCTTATCTTCAGCAACTTGGCTGCGAAACCCTGGTACTCGGCCCCGGCGATATCGACTGCGCTCACCAGCCGGGCGAGTACCTGGAAATGTCACGTTTGCAGCCTACTGTGCGTCTGCTGCAACAACTGATTGAGCATTACTGCCTGCAACCGGCCCACCCGGGCCAAAGCACTGTGTCATCTGGAGGAGAGAACGCGTGAAGCTGCCCCAACTGCGACGATAAAACCGCTGCTCTCGGCTGCCGCCTGGCGCGCCTCTGCGCCTTACCCATGCGTTCCGTACTCGACACAGGTTCTTCAAGCAATGCACGACCACGTCAACTGGCTCCGCCACGCTTCGCCCTATATCAATGCCCACCGCGACTGCACCTTTGTGGTGATGTTGCCGGGTGAAGGCGTTGCACATCCGAATTTCGGCAATATCGTTCACGACCTGGTGCTGTTGCACAGCCTTGGCGTACGCCTGGTGCTGGTGCATGGCTCACGCCCGCAGATCGAAGCGCGCCTGGCCAACAACGGCCTGACTCCGCGTTTTCACCGTGACCTGCGGATCACCGACAGCCCAACCCTGGAATGCGTGATCGACGCCGTCGGCCAGCTGCGCATCGCCATCGAAGCGCGCCTGTCGATGGACATGGCGCGCTCGCCCATGCAGGGCTCACGCCTGCGCATCACCAGTGGCAACTTTGTCACTGCACGGCCGATTGGCGTGGTCGATGGCGTCGACTACCACCACACCGGCGAAGTGCGGCGCATCGACCGCAAGGGCATCAATCGCCAGCTGGATGAGCGCAGCATCGTGCTGCTGTCACCACTGGGTTATTCGCCCACTGGTGAAATTTTCAACCTGGCCTGCGAAGACGTCGCGACCCGCGCTGCCATCGACCTGGATGCCGACAAGCTGCTGCTGTTCGGCGCCGAATGCGGCCTGCTCGATGAAGCCGGCAAGCTGGTACGTGAACTGCGCCCACAGCAGGTGCCGGCGCATCTGCAGCGCCTGGGCAGCAGCTATCAGGGCGAACTGCTCGACGCCGCCGCCGAAGCCTGCAAGGCCGGGGTCCGCCGCAGCCATATCGTCAGCTATGCCGAAGACGGTGCGCTGCTCAGCGAGCTATTTACCCGCACGGGCAACGGCACGCTGGTGGCCCAGGAGCAGTTCGAATCACTGCGCGAGGCAACCATCGAGGATGTCGGCGGGCTGATGGAGCTGATCACCCCACTGGAAGACCAGGGCATTCTGGTGCGCCGCTCACGTGAGGTGCTGGAGCGCGAGATCGAGCAGTTCAGCATCGTCGAGCGCGAAGGGCTGATCATCGCCTGCGCCGCGCTGTACCAGATTGCCGACTCGGATTTCGGCGAGCTGGCGTGCCTCGCGGTCAATCCGGCTTATCGCCATGGCGGACGTGGCGACGAGCTGCTCGAGCGTATCGAAGATCGCGCACGAGCCCAGGGCCTGAAAACCTTGTTCGTACTCACCACCCGCACCGCCCACTGGTTCCGCGAGCGCGGTTTTATGCCCAGCAGCGTCGACCGCCTGCCCGCCGCGCGCGCCTCGCTCTACAACTACCAGCGCAACTCCCAGGTGTTTGAAAAGGCGCTGTAGGACTTGGCTCTTTTTTTAGGGTGGGTTAGCAGCACCTGGCGCGTGACTTACCGAAGACTGCGGTACGCGAGTGCGGCGTAACCCACCAAGCGGCATCAACCCATTTGGTGGGTTACGGCGCAGCCACATGCGCGCCAGCCCTTAGCCATGCAATAAGCGCCTAACCCACCCTACGAATCTTCGACAGAGATTGAAAAGGGCGCTTATAGCGCCCTTTTTGGTAGATGGGGTGGCAGATAGAGGCTGAGATAAGCATCGAACACCCGCATGCCTTCCTCAGCCATGCGCGGGGTGATTTCGCCGTGCAACTGCACCGAGCGTGCGTACACGCGGTCGCCCAGCTCCATGGCCAGGGCAAACACATCGACATCTTCGGGCAGTTGCGGCAGCGGGAAGTGGCGGTCGAACAGCTGCTGCATCAACTGGCCCAGCTCGATGTCGTGCTGACGATCCGCCTGGGTCACTTCCGCCAGGCCATGCTGCGCCAGAATCAGCTGCCGCGCAGCAGCATCGGCGGCGTAGATCGCCAGCATGCGCTGCTCGACAAGCCGTGATAGGTCACGCCAGTCACGCAGTTGCTCATGCGCAATCGGCTCCTGCAGGCAGGCGCGAAACGCCCCGTGAATATCTGCCGTCAGCCCTTCCAACAAGGCCGGGACGCTGGCGAAGAAGTGATACACCGACGACGGCGGAATCTGCGCGCGCTCGGCGACACTGTAGATCGACAAGCTGGCCACGCCCTGCTCGGCCAGCAACTCACGGGCAGCGGCCAGAATGCCGACGATACGGCTCTGACTACTGGCGCGGGGTTTGCGGGCGACAGGCGGACGTGACATGAGATGACTCTAGAGCAAGGGGTGCGCTATTGGACGCCAAGCAGCGACCTGCTCGCAAGTTTCTCAGGGCAGCGCAGTGCTGCCCTGAGAACCCAGCAGGTTAAACGCGAGCGCCGCGCACGCCTTCAGCAAGCGCCGCACACAGGCTCAGCACGCCATCCACCGCCTGCTCGTGACTGCTGGCATTGGCGATCTGGTCGATCAGTGCCGAGCCAACCACCACGCCTTCAGCCAGGCGAGCAATGGTTGCAGCGTGCTCCGGGGTACGGATACCGAAGCCGATGCACAGCGGCAGATCAGTGTGACGACGCAAACGAGTAACCGCCTGCTCGACGTGATCCAGGGTGGCCGAGCCGGCACCGGTCACACCGGCTACCGAGACGTAATAAACGAAGCCCGAGCTGCCGTTCAGCACCTTCGGCAGGCGTTTGTCGTCGGTGGTCGGAGTGGTCAGACGGATAAAGTCCAGGCCCGTCGCCTGGGCTGGATCACACAGGTCAACGTTATGCTCGGGCGGCAGGTCGACGACGATCAAACCATCTACACCGGCGTCTTTAGCTTCAGCGATAAAGCGCTCGACACCATACTTGTGAATCGGGTTGAAGTAGCCCATTAGCACCAACGGTGTAGCTTGTTCGCCCTCACGGAACTCGCGAACCATCTGCAGGGTTTTTGCCAGATCCTGACCGTTGTCCAGGGCGCGGATATTGGCCAATTGGATCGCCGGGCCATCGGCCATCGGGTCGGTGAAGGGCATGCCCAGCTCGATCACATCGGCACCGGCTTTGGGCAGGCCCTTGAGAATCGCCAGGGAGGCGTCGTAATTCGGGTCGCCAGCGGTGACGAAGGTCACCAGGGCGGCGCGGTTTTGTTGTTTCAGCTCGGCAAAGCGAGTTTGCAGGCGGCTCATCAGTGGTTCTCCTGCACAGTGTTTTCCATATGGTGCATAACGGTCTGCATGTCCTTGTCGCCACGACCGGACAGGTTGATCACCATCAGGTGCTCCTTGGGCAGGGCTGGCGCACGCTTAAAGGCTTCGGCCAGGGCATGGGCACTTTCCAGGGCCGGGATGATGCCTTCCTGACGGCAGCAGGTGTGGAACGCCGCCAGGGCTTCATCGTCTGTCACCGAGGTGTATTCGACGCGGCCAACATCATGCAACCAGGCGTGTTCTGGGCCGATGCCCGGATAGTCGAGGCCGGCGGAAATCGAGTGAGCGTCGATGATCTGGCCATCGTCGTTCTGCAGCAGGAAGGTGCGGTTACCGTGCAGCACGCCCGGCACGCCGCCATTCAGGCTGGCCGCATGCTTGCCGGTGGCAATGCCGTAGCCGGCGGCTTCAACGCCGACGATCTGTACGTCTTTATCGTCAAGGAATGGGTGGAACAGGCCGATGGCGTTGGAACCGCCGCCGATGCAGGCCACCAGGCTGTCGGGCAGACGGCCTTCCTGGTCGAGGATCTGTTCGCGCGTTTCTTTACCGATGACGGCTTGGAAGTCGCGGACCATCGCCGGGTACGGGTGCGGGCCAGCCACGGTGCCGATCATGTAGAAGGTGTTGTGGACGTTGGTCACCCAGTCACGCAGGGCTTCGTTCATCGCATCCTTGAGCGTGCCGGTCCCGGCGACCACCGGGATCACGGTGGCACCCAGCAGCTTCATGCGGAACACGTTGGCCTGCTGACGATCAATGTCAGTGGTGCCCATAAAGATCACGCATTCCATGCCGAAGCGCGCCGCTACGGTGGCAGTGGCCACGCCGTGCATGCCGGCGCCAGTCTCGGCGATGATGCGTTTTTTGCCCATGCGCTTGGCCAACAGGGCCTGGCCGATGCAGTTGTTGATCTTGTGCGCGCCAGTGTGGTTCAGCTCTTCACGCTTGAAGTAGATCTTCGCGCCGCCGCACATTTCGGTCAGGCGCTCGGCGAAGTACAGCGGGCTTGGGCGACCAACGAAATCACGCTGGAAGTAGGCCAGCTCCTTCTGGAACTCGGGGTCGAGCTTGGCCTTCTCGTATTCGGCGGCCAGGTCGTGAATCAGCGGCATCAGGGTTTCGGCAACATATTGGCCGCCGAACGAGCCGAACAGGCCATTGGCGTCAGGGCCAGCGCGGAAGGAAGTCATGGCGTTCTCCTTGGGAAAGCGGGGCTGTAGTTCGCGGGCATGCGCCACGCTGCTACGGCAATGGGCACAGGATAAAGCTGTGGCACGCGCGGCAAAAGCGATAAGATCGCCGCAACCTGTTAGGAAAACTCACACATGAGCCACAACCTTCCGCCGCTAAACGCCCTGCGCGCCTTCGAGGCCGCCGCACGTCTGAACAGCATCAGCCAAGCAGCAGATGAGCTGCATGTGACGCATGGTGCCGTCAGCCGACAGGTTCGCCTCCTCGAAGAGCACCTGGGTGTGGCCTTGTTCAGCAAGGAAGGTCGCGGCCTTAAACTCACAGATGCTGGGATTCGTTTGCGCGATGTCAGCGCAGAAATGTTCGGCCGCCTGCGCAGCACCTGCGCCGAACTGCAGCAGGGCCAGGCCGATGCGCCATTTGTCCTGGCCTGCCCGGGCAGCCTGCTGGCGCGCTGGTTTATCCCGCGCCTGGACCGGCTCAATCGCGAGCTGCCGGAACTGCGCCTGCAACTGTCCGCCAGCGAAGGTGAGCTGGACCCACGCCGCAGCGGTGTGGATGCCACTCTGTGGTTCGCTGAGCCGCCGTGGCCGGCGGATATGCAGGTGTTCGAGCTGGCGGCTGAGCGTATTGGCCCGGTGCTCAGCCCGCGCTACGCGCACTTCGCCGCGCTGCATCAGGCTCCCGCAGCGGCCCTGCTCGGCGAACCCTTGCTGCACACCAGTTCGCGCCCGCAAGCCTGGCCCAGCTGGGCCGCTAGCAATGCACTGGATGCCACGACACTGAAACTCGGCCAGGGCTTCGAACACCTCTACTACCTGTTGGAAGCCGCTGCCGCAGGCCTGGGTGTAGCCATCGCCCCGCAACAACTGGTGGCCGACGATCTAGCCGCCGGTCGCCTGGTTGCACCCTGGGGCTTTGTCGAAACCTCGGCACGCTTGGCCCTGTGGGTACCGGCGCGCCGCCTGGACAAGCGCGCCCAGCTATTGGCCGACTGGTTACGCAACGAACTGGAGCGCCGAGCTTAACCCTACAGATCGGGCAAACCGCAGGCGTTCAACTAGCGTTGAACTATCAGCCAAAGGAGAACGCTCATGTCCGATCACCATACATACAAGAAAATCGAAATCGTCGGCTCCTCGAAAACCAGCATCGAAAATGCCATCGAAAATGCCCTGGCCGAATGTGCCAAGTCGGTACGCAATATGGACTGGTTCGAGGTAGTGGAAACCCGCGGGCATATCGTTGATGGCAAGGTCGGCCATTATCAAGTCACCCTGAAAATCGGCTTCCGCCTTAGTAGTAGCTGATTGCGTACCACGGGCCGTCGCTTGCGCACGGCCCGGCTATCGCCGCCGCACCACCTGCCCTTGGAATCCGCAGAACAAACCCCACTATCTAACTCAGGTATTGGCGTATGACCGCGTCCGTGCAAATGGATAACCAATAGGCAGGCCCGATGAGCGCACTCGCACAGAGCAAATTTTCCACCCTCGATCTCGCCCCGATTCGTGACGACGGCAACGCCGCACAGGCCCTGCACAACTCGCTGGCACTGGCCCAGCATGTTGAACGCCTGGGATTCGAGCGCTTCTGGGTGGCCGAACACCACAATATGGATGGCATCGCCAGCTCAGCCACCTCCGTGCTGCTGGGTTACCTGGCGGCCGGTACCTCGCGCATTCGTCTGGGCTCCGGCGGGGTGATGCTGCCCAACCATGCGCCGCTGGTGATTGCCGAGCAGTTCGGCACCCTGGCAACCCTTTATCCGGGGCGAATCGAGCTAGGTCTGGGGCGCGCGCCGGGCGCCGATCACTTCACCGCCCAGGCATTACGCCGCGACCGGATTGGCAGCACCGATGACTTCCCCGCCGATGTTGAGGAGCTACAGCGCTACCTGGGCCCGCGCACGCCGGATCAACGGGTGATCGCCATGCCAGGCGCAGATACCAACGTGCCGATCTGGCTGCTCGGTTCCAGCCTGTTCAGCGCCCAGCTGGCGGGCGAAAAGGGCTTGCCCTATGCCTTCGCCTCGCACTTCGCGCCGCGCTATATGCATGAGGCGATTCGCGTCTATCGCAATCACTTCAAGCCGTCGGCCGTGCTCGATAACCCCTATGTAATGCTCGGCGTGCCGCTGATCGTCGCTGATAGCGATGAGCAGGCCGAATACCTCGCCACCTCGGCCTACCAGCGCATTCTCGCCCTGATTCGCGGGCAAAGCCTGGTGCAGAAGCCGCCAGTGAGCAGCATGCAGGGCCTGTGGCTGCCGCATGAGAAAGAGGCGGTGAGCAGCTTCCTCGGCCTGGCAATGATCGGCGGCCCGGAGAAAGTCCGTACGCGCCTGGAAGTGCTGCTGGAGCAAACCGGTGCCGATGAGCTGATATTCACCTGCGACCTGTATGACTTTGCTGACCGCATGCATGCGTTTGAGCTGGTCGCACAGTTGCGCTAACACTTATTTTTCGAACTTGTGCCGCCTAAGCCTGCTCTCAACCCTAGAACCCACGTACAGGAGTATTCGGATGAAAAAGACAGCATCAGCTCATTGGCAAGGTGGCATCAAGGATGGCAAAGGCACCCTCTCAACCCAGAGCGGCGCACTGACAAAGGCACCCTACGGCTTCAATACCCGCTTCGAAGATCAGCCGGGCACCAACCCGGAAGAACTGCTCGGCGCAGCTCACGCCGGATGCTTCTCCATGGCACTGTCCAAGGAACTTGGCGACGCCGGAATGACCGCCGAGAGCATCGAAACCCGCGCTGACGTTACCCTCGACAAGCAGGACGGCGGCTTTGCCATCACCGCCGTGCACCTGTCTTTGCGGGCAAAAATCCCCGGCGCAGACCGTGACGCGTTCGAAAAAGCCGTGGAAACCGCCAAGAACGGCTGCCCAGTTTCCAAGGTACTGAACGCTGAAATTACTCTGGAAGCAGTGCTCGACAACTAAGGCTGATCGCGGCGCGTTTTAGAACGTACCGCAGCGCAAAACCTTGCCGCGCGCCAACACGTTGCGCTGCTCATCATAGAGCCAGGCCTGCGCCTTCATCTGCATGGGTCTGGCCTCCAGCTGGTAGCGCTGGCCGGCCACAAAGTTGGCATGCCGCACGCGTATCTCGCAGGTCATCTGACGCGGCTCGTAGGCCCCATCCAGGCCACCGCCGCTGTTCACCTCGAACTGAAAGCGCGCCTGCAGTTCATGGGCACCGGCCGGCACCTGGAAGTAACGACCATCGTTGAGGCGCTGGCCATCGAGCTGATCCGCCATCAGCAGCGTACCGGCATTACTGCGCAGCTCAACCCAAGCCTGGCTCGGATCGGGTGATGGTAAGGGCGAGGCGCAGGCACTGAGCACCAGCACGCCGCCAAACAAAGCCAGACAACGCATAAACACCTCCATAAATCGCAATAGACCCTAGCCTACGCCGATAGCCCACTGGAGGCAGCAGCGCCAATGCGCTAGCGTGGCCGCCTGACTTCTCGTAGGTACTGAACCATGTTCGACGCTCTGCTCTGGCGCTGGGTTCCGCTGGTGGCCACGTTGCTGCTGAGCGGTTGCAGCACCCTGGATTACTACAGCCATCTGGCTGGCGGCCAGCTGCAACTGTTGCAGGCGCGCGAACCGATTGCCGAATTGCTGGAGAGCCCGTCGGTAGACACCGAACTCAAGCAGCGCCTAGCCCTGGCTCAGCGGGCGCGGGACTTTGCCAGCGCCCAGCTGAGCCTGCCAAACAACGACAGTTACCGCCTGTACGCTGATATTCAGCGACCCTTTGTGGTGTGGAACGTGTTCGCCACCCCGGAGTTTTCCCTGACGCCGCAGCTGCACTGCTTCCCAATCGCCGGCTGCGTGGCTTATCGCGGTTATTACAGTCAGAGCCGGGCGCGCGGCGCCGCAGCTTTACTCAAACAAGAGGGGCTGGACACCTACCTGGGCGGCGTCGAAGCCTATTCCACGCTCGGCTGGTTCGATGACCCGATTCTCAACACCATGCTGCGCTGGAGTGACGAGCGTCTGGTGGCGGTGATCTTCCACGAACTGGCGCACCAGCAGTTTTATGTAGCGGGCGACACGGCGTTCAATGAATCCTTCGCCAGCTTTGTTGAGCACGAAGGTCTGCGCCAGTGGCGCGCCAAGCAGGGTTTGCCGCCCAGCGACCCACAGGGCGAACAGCAGCGCGAGCAGTTTATTGCCCTAGTCCTGGCCAGCCGAGCGCGGCTGCAGCAGCTGTATGCCAGCGACCTGACGCCTGCGCAGATGCGCAGCGAAAAACAGGCCGAGTTCACCCGCCTGCGGGCCGACTACCATGCGCTAAGCAAGCGCGAGTGGGGCGGAAACGGGCGTTACGACGGCTGGATCAACGCGCCGATCAACAACGCCAAGCTGCTGCCGTTTGGCCTCTATGATCAATGGGTGCCGGCCTTTACCGTGCTGTTCGAGCAGGTTGACCGCGACTGGCCGCGTTTCTATCAGCGAGTCACCGCACTGGGCAAACTGCCCGAGGCGGAACGGCATCACGCACTCGCCGAGTTATCTCCCGGCGCTTAGAACTTACGTACCGAAAAGCCACTCCAACCCTTGTAGTTTCTGTTCACGCAAAAGGAGCGATGCAATGAACAAAGTCACCCTGGCCGTGCTGCTTGGCCTACTCAGTACCAGCGCATTGGCCGCGCCCAAGCCCTGCGAAGAGCTCCGCGCGGAAATTGAAGTGAAGATCCAGGCCGCCGGCGTTGCCAGCTACACACTGGAAATCGTGCCCAACGAAGACGCTCAAGACCCCAGCATGGTGGTCGGCAGCTGCGACGGCGGCACCAAGAAAATCATCTATCAGAAAAATGGCTAAGCGTAGGATGGGTTAGCCGCGCAGCGACGTAACCCATCGCCTTAGCCCATAAACGCCTGGTGCAGCTCGGCCAGGCTGTGGAAGTGGTAGGTCGGCGCCTCGGCCTGCAACTCAGCAAAACTGCCAAAACCATATCCCACCGCGGCCGCATCCAGGCCATTGCGCCTGGCGCCGATCAGGTCGTGCTTGCGGTCACCAATCATCAACGTGCGCTCCAGCGGTAACTGCTCCTGCTGCAGCAGATGGGCAATCAGCTCGACCTTGTCGGTGCGTGTGCCATCCAACTCGCTGCCGTAGATCACCTTGAAGTGCTTCGCGAAACCAAAGTGCTTAGCGATCTGCTCGGCAAACACCGTCGGCTTGCTGGTGGCGATATACAGCGTGCGCTGCTGGTTCTGCAGCAGTTGCAACAGCTCACCCACTCCGTCGAACAGCTGATTCTCATACAGACCCACCTCGCGGAAACGCTCGCGATAATGGTTCACCGCCTGCCAGGCCGTGGCCTCGTCAAACTGATACGTCTGCATAAAACACTGCAACAGCGGCGGGCCGATAAAGTGTTCCAGCGCCTGCAGGTCAGGCTCGTCGATGCCCAACTTGGCCAGCGCATGCTGTACCGATCGGGTAATCCCCTCACGCGGGTCGGTGAGGGTGCCATCGAGGTCAAACAGGATGTTCGAGTAACGCAAAAACGCTTGAGTCATCAGCTGCCGTAACCTTCCATCAGGTGCTGATCCTTCAGCCGTACGTAGTTGTCGGCGCTATAGCGGAAGTAGCCGCGCTCCTTCTCACTCAGCTCGCGAGCCTGTTTAGCCGGGCTGCCGACATACAGGTAACCGCTTTGCAGGTGGCTACCCGGCGGCACCAGGCTGCCGGCGCCGAGCATCACTTCGTCATCGACTACCACGCCATCCATGATGATGCTGCCCATGCCGATCAGCACCCGGCTGCCGATGTTGCAGCCGTGCAGGGTGACGTTATGACCGATGGTCACATCGTCGCCGATATTCAGCGGGTAGCCGCGCGGGTTGAAGGGCCCGGCATGGGTGATATGCAGCACGCTGCCGTCCTGAATGCTGCTGCGCTCGCCTATGCGGATGCTGTGCATGTCGCCACGGATTACCACCAGCGGCCAGACGGAGCTGTCCGCGCCAATTTCCACATCACCCAAAACCACCGCCGATGCATCGACAAACACCCGCTCGCCTAGCTGTGGAGTGAACTGTTGGTAAGTACGAATCGCCACGATAGAAACCTCTTAAGCTGCGTCTGACCTTGATTGTAATTAAGATGGCACCCATGTTCAGGGTATGCGTGCTGTTTTAGCCACAGCCACTGCCCATTCAAGCCTGCCCTGGGAGCCTTTTGCACCCGCCGGGGTCACAGCTGCAAACCCATTTCGTTACAGGTGACCTGTCGTGACTGCCAACAACCCACTGCTGCAAGCCTTCGATCTGCCGTCCTATGCTGCCATCCGTCCGGAGCATGTCGAGCCGGCAGTGGACAGCATTCTTGCCGAAAGCCGTGCGGCCATGAGCCGTCTGCTTGAACAACAGTCTGGCACACCAAGCTGGGATGGCCTGGTGCTCGTGCTGGATGAACTGGGCGCGCGCCTGGGCCAGGCCTGGAGCCCGGTCAGCCACCTGAATGCGGTGTGTAACAGCTCAGAGCTGCGCGCCGCCTACGAGGCCTGCCTGCCCAAGCTGTCCGAGTACTGGACCGAAATCGGCCAGAACCAGCCGCTATTCCAGGCTTATCAGGCGCTGGCCGAAAGCCCTGCAGCTGCTGGTTTCGACGTGGCGCAGAAGACTATTCTCGAGCACGCCCTGCGCGACTTCCGCCTATCCGGTATCGACCTGCCGGCAGAGCAGCAGAAGCGCTACGGCGAGATCCAGATGAAGCTCTCCGAGCTGGCTAGCAAGTTCTCCAACCAGCTGCTGGATGCCACCCAGGCCTGGACCAAGCACGTCACCGACGAAGCCGCCCTGGATGGCCTGACCGATTCGGCCAAGGCGCAGATGAAACAAGCTGCCGAGGCCAAGGGCCTGGACGGCTGGCTGATCAGCCTGGAATTCCCCAGCTACTTCGCGGTAATGACCTACGCCAACGACCGCGCCCTGCGCGAAGAGGTGTATGCCGCCTACTGCACCCGCGCCTCCGACCAGGGGCCGAATGCCGGCAAGCACGACAACGGCCCGGTGATGCTGGAAATCCTCGCCCTGCGTCAGGAACTGGCCAAGCTGCTGGGCTTCGCCAACTACGCCGAGCTGAGCCTGGCCAGCAAAATGACTGAAACCACCGAGCAGGTGCTGCACTTCCTGCGCGACCTCGGTACACGCGGCAAACCGTTTGCCGAGCAGGACCTGCGTGAACTGCAAGCCTTTGCTGCCGAACAGGGCTGCAACGACCTGCAAAGCTGGGACGTCGGTTACTACAGCGAGAAACTGCGCGAGCAGCGCTACAGCATTTCCCAGGAAATCCTCCGCGCCTACTTCCCCATCGACAAAGTGCTCAGCGGCTTGTTCGCCATCGTCGAAAAGCTTTACGGCATCCAGATCGAGGAATTGAGCGGCTTCGACACCTGGCACCCGGATGTACGCCTGTTCGAAATCAAGGAGAACGGCGCGCACGTCGGGCGCTTCTTCTTCGACCTCTACGCCCGCGCCAACAAACGCGGCGGCGCGTGGATGGACGGTGCCCGCGATAAACGCCGCGACGCGGCAGGCAAGCTGATCAGCCCGGTGGCCAACCTGGTGTGCAACTTCACTCCAGCGGTCGGCGGCAAACCAGCGCTGTTGACCCACGATGAAGTCACCACCCTGTTCCACGAATTCGGCCACGGCCTGCATCACCTGCTGACCCGCGTTGAGCATGCCGGCGCATCGGGCATCAATGGCGTGGCCTGGGATGCGGTCGAACTGCCGAGCCAATTTATGGAGAACTGGTGCTGGGAGCCGGAAGGCCTGGCATTGATCTCTGGTCACTATGAAAGCGGCGAACCGCTGCCACAGGACCTGCTGGACAAGATGCTGGCGGCGAAGAACTTCCAATCCGGCTTGATGATGGTGCGGCAGATCGAATTCAGCCTGTTCGACTTCGAGCTGCACGCTACCCACGGTGACGGCCGCAGCGTGCTGGATGTACTCGAGGGCATCCGCAACGAGGTCTCGGTGCTGCGTCCGCCGGCCTACAACCGCTTCCCCAACAGCTTCGCGCACATCTTCGCCGGTGGTTACGCGGCCGGTTACTACAGCTACAAGTGGGCCGAAGTGCTCAGTGCTGACGCCTTCTCCAAGTTCGAGGAGGAAGGCGTATTCAACAGCGCCACCGGCCGCGCCTTCCGTGAGGCCATCCTGGCCCGTGGCGGCTCGCAAGAGCCAATGGTGCTGTTCGTCGACTTCCGTGGTCGCCCGCCCTCCATCGACGCCCTGCTGCGTCACCTCGGCTTGAGCCAGGAGGCCGCATGACAGATGCACCTGTGAATGTCAGCGCAAAACGCTTTATCGCCGGCGCGGTCTGCCCGGCGTGCAGCGAAATGGACAAGATCCAGATGTGGAACGTCGACGGCGTGCCGAACCGCGAATGCGTGGCCTGCGGCTACGCCGACACCCTGGATGAGCGCGGCAACTCGGTACCGCGCGAACTGCCCACACGGGTCAATATCAGCGCACTGAAACCCAAGGTCGCCAACCCCAAGGTGCAAGTCGTGCAGTTTTTTCCTAATCCGAAGCTGAAGAAACCGGCTGAGTGACGGCATCGCCAGGGACGGCGAGCCAACCAAGGTCCATCAGAGGGCAGCGACAAGACGGTTCACCGAGCTACTGGCTGCTCTGCACCAGCGCCCGAGACTCTATATACCCCTCTATAACTTGCTGATAAGCCCCGCTGACCATAAGACGATCTAGGCCGGCATCGAACTGCGCGATGATCAGCGAGCCGCGAGGGTGATTGTGCGGCACGATCAGGTGCAGAGAACTAGTACTGATCATTTCGGCCGAGCGCTGTAGCTGGCCATTGTTGGCACCAATCAACTGCAATGCCGTATCACCGAGGCGTCGATCAGCGACAAAGAAATCATCACGGCCAATCAATACCAGCCTCGCACACTCCTTGATGCCTATCGGCGAGTGGCGTCGCACAACCCCCTGATCCAGAAATCCCTGGAGCAGAGCAGAGGGTTGCCAACCCAGCGGTATGCACACGCTCCGCCCCCGAATCTGCTCAGGATCCAAGGCCTCGATGGGATCATTACTACGACTGAAAATATGATGCTCAACCACCAGCAATGGTGCCGAGTAGATGTATTCTTTCTCTCGCTCAGGCGTGGGCACATAGGGAAATGTGGCGTCGTACTCGCCTCGTAAAGTTTTCAGATAGCCGCGATTCCAAGGCTGCCAGTCCAGTGTGCTGTCGATATCGCTCAGCGCCAGCACCGCTTGAACAACCTGGGTGAGCATGCCCCCAGCGGGTAGCATTTTCCCGGTAAACGGTGCGTAGTCGTCCCCCGTAACCAGCCGCAGTTCCTCGCTTACCGCGCTAGGACAACACAGCAGGCCCAGTAGCAGGCTGGCAAATAGTCGCGCACACATAAGTTCTTGACCTTAGCTCCAGATACGACGGCGCAGGTGATAACTCCAGAGAGTTAGCGCTTGAGTGTAGGCGACACACTTGTCCTGGCTAGCCCAGTTAGGCCAGAGCAGTGCCTGGACGCCAAGAGCTGATCTTGCACAGGTAGTGGCTGTACTGCCCAAACGAGCAGCACAGCAAATGCCGGGGCTTTAAGCGAGTAGCGTTCGCATCACTCGGACGTAAAACTCAAGCCACGGAAAATCCGTGCCGGGTTACCCCTATCCACCTGATGATGAAACAGGCGCCGTTCGGCCCTCAAGTCGCCATGTGCCTGCTCCGCACGCTGACTTAGCTTTTGAGCGATCAGCATCAACGCCAGACGCTTGTTGGCGTGTTGACTGCGTTCGGACTGCACCTTGACGCTGATGCCGCTGGCCACGTGAGTGGCGCGCACTGCCGAGTCCGTTGTGTTGACATGCTGGCCGCCGGGACCGGAGGAGCGCAGGGTTTCGAAACGGATCTGGCTTTCCAGGTGGGCCGGCGGCGCAGCGAACCGCGCGCCGCCAAAGAACCAGTTCTTGCGCCGATGCCCCGGCCGATAAGGGCTGACGCAGACCCATTGCAGCGAACCGCTCCAGGCATCCGCCAGTTGCCCGGCTGCCTCACCGCTCAGCGCCAGCAAGACCGAAAGCAAAGTTGCCGGACGTTCGCCGGCTTCCTCCTCCAGCACCCGCACCTCAACGCCCAGCTCCGTGGCTTCCGCCAGCAGACACTTGAGCGCTTTGGCCACCGCCAAGGCGCATTCTTGCGGCCCTTGGGCCGCCGACAATTGCAGAAGGATCATCAGCAGCAGCCTCCCTGCGTCTTGTAGGTCAGTACCGGTTTCAGGCGTGCCAGAACCCGCAGCAAACCGGCCTCGCGCAGCGCACCGACCACCGAGTCGATGGCCTTGTAGGCTTCTGGCGCTTCCTCGTAGATCAGCGCCCGGTCAGCACAAATCACCCGGCTGCCCAGCGCCGTGCGCTCCAGTTGCTTGGCGCTGTAACGCGTAGCAAGGCGCTCCTTGCAGTCACTGCGCATCCATTTACGCCCTGCGCCATGGGCCAGGGACAACAGGCTGCGCTCGTCGGCCAGCGGCTGCACCAGGTAGCTGTAGTCGCCCCGCGAGCTAGGAATCACCAACACACCCTGATCGGACGGCGTGGCGCCCTTGCGGTGCAGCCAGCCGTCCTGACCCGCAATATGTGCCGGCGATACCAGGTTGTGGTTGATATCCAGTAACTGTCCGCCCTCGGCGCGCAGCCGTTCGAGCATGCGCAGTGCGATCAGCTGCCGATTGGCCTCGGCGAAGCGCAAGGCGCCATCGTGGCGTCCCAGGTAATGGGCGCACGCCGCAGAGCCGGCCTCCAACCCTTGATGACCGAACAAGTCGACCTGCTCGCGCAGAATCGCCTCGCCAAGCCCACGCGAACCGCTGTGCACCAGTAACAACAGCTGCTTGCGGTCGATACCGAGGTTCGCCAGCGCTTCATCGTCGAAGCTCTGATCGAGTTGCTGCAGTTCGGCGAAGTGATTGCCGCCGCCAATGGTGCCGAGGGCACGCTCATGACCGCTCGGCGGCAGACCGAAAGCCGCGATGGCCTCCTGCCAATCATCGCCAAGGGAACCTTCTAGGCTACCGAGGCGCTTTTCCAGCTTGTCCAAATTCAGCTTGGCCACGCCAATATCGGTGCGCCATAGCGCCATGCCGCAGCCGATGTCGTTGCCGACCAAGGCCGGATACAAGCGGCCCACGGAAAAGAATGCCGCACCGACCGGATAACCGCGCCCCGGGTGCAGATCCGGCATCCCGGCGACCCGTTGCATGCCCGGCAGACGTGCGGTGGTTTCAAGTTGTTGGATCGCTTTTCCTTCGATCCAGGTGTCGTCCGCGGCGATCAAAACGATGCCGTCGGACAAATTGCGAATGCAAGTGCCCATAGTCCAATCCTGATGGGTTGAAACGAAAATAGTTGGATTGGCAGGTCGAAGCAGGGCGTTGCAGAAACCGCTGTGCAGCGGTGGGGGATGCGTTAAGCCAGGCGCGACCTGCAAAGGGTAATCAGTTGCTGCATGATGTGCCTCCTTTGCTGTCGGTTAAGAGAAGGCGCGCATCCTAGGCCGATGATGCGCGCAGTGCAATACCCGCCTTAGTCCGGCAATGCCAAGCGCAATCGACCGGGATACTTCTTGACCACCGCATAAGGCAGCACCGACCACTCAGTGCCCTCGCAGGCACGTGCAACACGCGGGAAGATCGAGTCGAACACAATACCGTCCTCATTGAGGTACCAACTGGGGAAATCCCACATATCCGGGTCGGCATAGGTGCATTCAAAGTCATCTGCAGGCTCTGGCAACATCTCCGGAGCGATCCGCCGCCACTGCTCGACCAACCAGGGTGCGAGGTACCGATTACGGTATTGGGAGAACACATCGAAACTCACCGAATCTTCATCCGGCTTGTGCTCTCGCGTTTCGTGATAGTGAAACGCGGGGCCGTCACCGACCCAGAGCAGGTCCTCCAGACCCAGCGGTTTTCCGCTACGTACATCCAGCGTAAGCGGCGCATCACCGAAATCCGGATGAGCGCCACCGCAGTCGTAGCTGGTAAAAATGCTCAGGCTTACAACATCCGTCGACAGCAGTCGCGGCTGCACGGTTTGTAGAAACTCCCCCCCTCTACCATGCACCCCCAGCTTGCAAGCGTGATAGTCGATCACTTCCTCGCGCAAGCGTGCGCGCAACTGCTGGTTGATCGAATCCAGCTGTGCCTGGGGATAACCTCTCAGCACTTCGAACATCGTCAACCCCGAAACGGGCTCCGTCCACCACTGCAACTCACGGCCCATAAACTCCTGGCGTTTGCCAGACGTTAGCGGCAACTCCTTGAGACGCAGGAACTCGTAGGGTGATGCGTCGTATAGGCGATACCAGAAGGGTTCGGCTCCCGCTGGCGGCTCCTCGATAGTCGGCTGAGTAAGCGTAACTGCCAGCCGTTTGCCCTGGGGCCCGACCCATTCGCCCTGCCACCCCTGCGGGCTGCGCTGCAAGCGCAGTTCGGGACGCCGAGCGTCGTCGTACTGGTCTCGGCCTTCGACCAGACTGAGCTGCTGGCCTTGCAGTCGGCCCTCCAGGGCCAAGTCGTGGTGATGCTTGCGATAAAAGTAGCGGCCAGTGACCTGCTCGGGATCGCTTAGATTAAGCTCCATGACTATCGCCATCTTGCCCAGCATCCCGCTGTAGACCTGCGGCCCTTCAGCAGCAAATAGCGCAGGTGGAACCATGCCCAGAAAGATCGCCACTAGTCGACACCAGAACATTCCGTTGCTCACCTAAAACTCCTAGTTAGAAAAGATCGAGCTGTTCCTGCGTCATCACAGAAGCAGCATTTTCAGACATTGGTATCTCCAACCGCTCAGCCAACCCCGCCGCACGCTCGGCACGGGTGACCACGGCTTCCCCTAGGCGCGCGGGCAGGGCCCAGATTTCCACCTTGTTCTTGGCCCGTGTGATGCCGGTGTAGAACAGGCTGCGACTGAGCAACGGGCTCGGTTGCTCGGGCAGCACCAGCAGCACTTGTGCAAACTCCGAGCCCTGGCTTTTGTGCACGGTCATGGCGAAGGCGCTGTCGTGGCTGGGCAGGCGCGCCGGGGCGAAGGGCCGGTAACCTTCCTCGCCCTCGAAGAACACCCGCAGGCCGTATTCGGTGTGCAGACAGATGCCGATATCGCCATTGAACAGGCCGAGGGCGTAGTCGTTCTGCCGCACCATCACCGGCCGGCCGACGTACCAGCGCTCGCGGCTGGCCACTTGGCTGCGCCGCTTGATCCGTGCTTCCAGTGCTTCGTTGATACCCGCCACGCCCCATGCGCCCTCGCGCTGGGCCGTCAGGGTGCGAAAGCTGTTGAAGGCGGCAAACGCCGCGGCGGCATCTGCGCTTTTCGCCGCAGCTATATAAGGGCCGTAACCCTGATCGAGACGGTCGAGCAAGTCCGCCGGCGCTGGCTCGGCGTTCCAGGCCAGGTCGCTGCGACCCTCCTTGAGCAAGTTGAGAGTGCCGCTGACATCGCCGCCGTTGATCCGCCGCGCCAGCTCACCGATGCCGCTGTCACCAGCAAAGCGGTGGCTATGGGTCAGCAGTACCACGGCGTCGCCCAGCTGCGAGGCCGGCTCGGACACTGGCACAGGTTGCCCGGTGATGCGTTGCAAGTCAGCTGCGGCCTGGGCATCGAAGCCGCGTCCCTCGCATAACTCAGCGAACACCGCGCCGGCTTCCACCGCACACAGCTGGTCTTTGTCACCCAACAGAATCAGCCGCGCCGTCGGCGGCAGTGCATCAAGCAGCTTGGCCATCAGCGCCAGATCGACCATCGAGGCTTCGTCCACCACCAGCACATCCAGCGCCAGCGGGTTGGCCGCGTTATTCCGCACCTGCGGGCTGTCGCCACGGCTGCCGAGCAAACGGTGCAGGGTGCGCGCTTCATCTGGCAGGGCAGCTTTGATCGCCTCGCTAACCGGCAGCTGGGCCTTGGCATTGCGAATGGCTTCGGCCATGCGCGCAGCAGCTTTACCCGTGGGCGCGGCCAGGCCGATGGCCAAATGTTCACAACCGGGCTGCTCCAGCAGCGCCGCGAGCAGGCGCACCACGGTGGTGGTTTTGCCAGTGCCGGGGCCGCCAGAGATCACCGCTAGCTTGCGCCGCACCGCTTGCGCGGCGGCCAAACGCTGCCAGTCGGGCTGTTGCTGATTGAAAGCAAATAAGCGGCCGAGACTTTCACTCAACTGGGCTTCGTCTACCTCAGGCAGATCGGCAGCGCGTTGCAGCAGTTGCGTGGCCAGATGCCGCTCATAGGCCTGATAGCGCGCCAGATACAGCCGACCGTGCTCAACAATCAGCGGGGTGAAATCGCCATCCGCGCCGACCAGCGGCGACGCGAGCAACTGCGCCTGCCAGTCCGCCAGTTTCGGTAGATTGAAGGCATGCTCAGGCCAAGGTCGCTGCCCGGCCAGTCGCGCCAGGGGCAGGCACACATCGCCCTTGTCCAACGCCATGCAAAGCAGCGCCGCCGAAGCCAACACCACCGGCGTAGCAGCCGGATCGAGACGCTGCAGGCTATCGACCAGCGCGCGCTCCAGCGGGCCTAGGGGTAAATCGTTTAACAACATCATTTACCCTCCGCGAACAACGTATCCAACGCATCCAGCAAGCCATCCGCCGGGCGCGAGAAGTACACCCCGGCGCTCGGCATGCCGCGCAGGAACAGGTAGTAGGCACCGCCAAGCTGCTCGTTGTGAAAGTCGTCCAGACGCTGACGCAGGAAGCGCCGCAGCGCCACCAGGTAGATCAGGTATTGCAGGTAGTAATGCTCGGCGGCCAGGGCTTGCAGCAGGCGTTCACCGTCGTAGTAGCTGGCATCCGGGCCGAGCCAGTTGGACTTGTAGTCGGCGATGTACCAGCGCCCGTCGTACTCGAAAGTTAGGTCGATAAAGCCTTTGAGAAAGCCCTTGAGGCTGTCGAATTCCAAACGCGCCGCCGCGTCGCGCATCGGCGTCGGCAGGCCGTGGGCGGGATCGCTGAGGATCGCCCGCAGGTGCTGCATATCCAGCCCGGCGACCGGGAAGGTAAAGCCCAGCTCGGGCAGGCGGCGCACAGGGTTTAGCCCGCTCAGGGTCAGGCCCTGGCCATCGAGATCGCAGTCGACCACCTGTTGCAGCTGCTCCAGCGCCACCGCGTTCCACTCATTGCTGATGCCGTGTCCGCTCAGGCCCGGCTCAATCAGCTCCGCCAGCGGGGCTTTACCGCGCGCCCAATCTTCCAGAATGGCGTGCAGGCAGGTACCAGCCCGGGCGCCACGGGGGAAGGCGAAAAAACCGCTGCCCGGCTCGCTGGCATCGGGCATCACCAAGCCGTCGCGGTCCGGCGCTTCCATGTGCATGCCGGCGGCCAGGCCGGAGAAGCTGCCGACCCGCCAGGCGCTGTACAGGCTGCGTTGCAGCGTCGCCAATTGCTGCGGGGCTGGCGCGCGCTGCTCGCCGGCGGCGCTGGCTTCGCTGTAACGCAGCGGCTGCAGGCTCATATAGCCGTTACTGCTACCAACCAGCTGCGCAACTTCCGCATGCAGCCCTTGCGGGCTAAGGCTTTGCAAGTGCCCAGCAAGCTCGGCCAGGGCATCCTCGCCCGGCAATTGCCGACCGTGCAGCAGCCAGGCCAGGGCGCTGCTGTGCAGGCCGCTGTCGCCGAGGGTGCCGTCCTTTTTCGGCTTGCAGTCCACCGGTCCCCAGTGCAGCCATAGCCGATCACGGGCGCGGGTCAGGGCCACATAGGTCAGGCGTAATTTCTCGGCGAAGCGTTCATGGCGGGCCCGCTCGCGGTGCACGTCGAGTTGTTCGCTGCCGAGGTCGAGCAGCGGCGTGCCGTCGTCGGCGTGGCAGCTGATGTCTTCATGCTGACGCAGTAACGCGCCGTCCCACAGGTAAGGGCAGAACACCAACGGATATTCCAAACCCTTGGAGGTGTGGATGGTGACGATCTGCACCCGCTCGGCATCGCTTTCCAGACGCAATAAAGCGTCCTCGCCATGGGCTTCGGCACTGCGCTGGGCGTTGAACCACGTCAGTAATTGCTCCAGCCCCGGGCGTTGCAGGCTTTCGGTTTGCAGCAACTCTGCCAGGTGCAGCAGGTTGGTCAAGCGTCGCTCACCATCGATCAGCGCCAGCAGCCGCTGGGCAATTTTTTGTTCATCCAGCCAGGCGCGGAAGGCGCGCATAAAGCCTTGCTGCTGCCACAGTTGGTGATAGCGCTCGGCCGCCTCGCGTTCGGCGTCCCAGGCCTGGGTATCCTCGGTGCAGGCAGCCAGATCAGCGGCGCTGCGACCGAGCAAGCGACTGGCCAGGGCATAGCGCAACGCACCTTCGCGGCCCGGTTCGGCGTAGGCGGCGAGCACAGCGCTGAGTTCATCCGCCTCCTCGCTGTGCCAGACGTTTTCTTTACCGCGCCGCACGCTGGGCACGCCACGGGCAGCCAGCTCTGCGGCCACTTCGCCGGCCTGGCGGTGGCTGGCGACCAGCACGGCAATATCGCCGCCCTTGATCGGCGTGCGCGTGCCGCCCTGGGCAAAGTACGCCTCGCCCTGACTGCTGGCGGCCAGCACGGCAGCGATGCGCCGCGCCGTATCGGTGGCGACCAGCGTGCCGGCCTGGCCCTTGCCCAGGTGCTCGTCATCCAGCCAGACCAACGCCAGCGGCGCGTCCTGCTCGCCCTCAACCGCCGGCAACACCAGTTGCGCTCGCGCCTTGTCGCTGGCCCCGACCTGCTGATAATCCAGGCCAGGCTCGGCGAACGGCATGGGCCGGTCGAACAGTTGATTGAGTGAGGCAATTAGCTCCGGCGTGGAGCGGTGGTTGGTGGTCAGGCTGTATTGCCGCGCCGCCTCGCTGCGCGCTTGCAGGTAGGTCGCCAGATCAGCACCGCGAAAAGCGTAAATCGCTTGCTTCGGGTCACCGACAAAACACAGGTCGCCGGCGTCCTGATAGATGCGATGAAACACTCGGTACTGCACCGGGTCGGTGTCCTGAAACTCATCGATTAGCGCCACCGGGTATTGCGTGCGCAGAGTGGTCGCCAAGTGCTCGCCACCCTCGCCCTGTAGCGCTTGTTGCAGCTTGTTGAGCAGGTCGTCGAAGGCCAACAGACGCTGCGCCGCTTTGCGCGCTGGCAGTTGCTCATTGAGCTGGGCGATCAGGCGGACTTGCAGGTCGATCAGGCGTTGTTCGGCTTCTGGCTGCGCCGTATCCAGGGCATCACACAGCTCTTGCAATGCAGCAGCCAGCGGATTGGCCGGCGCGTCACAGCCCTTTTTGCTGGCCTTGTTCAGCCCTTCACGGGCCAGACGGCGGTGTGCTTCGGTCTTGCTGAACAGCGCGGCGGCATCGCTGAAATAGCCATCCAACTCGGCCTGCCAAACACCCAGCTTGGCCGGGTTGCACATATTGCTCTTGAAGCCGTCGAAGGCTTTCAGTTGCTCCAGCCAGGCCGCACTTTCGCCCTGCCATAGGCGCTGCGCCTGTTGCCAGGCCGCGCGCAGGGCGGCCATGTCGCTGTGCGTGCCCGGCTGCGGCTCGATGCGCAGGTAGGGTTTACCGAGGTGATTGCGCAAGCGCTGACGCAGGCCTTGCGGGGTGATTTTCAGCTGCACCAGAAACGCCGCCCATTCAGGCTCGGCCGCCGCCAGCTCATGCCGCCAGAGGTCGGCGAGCAGCGCGTCGATAATCTCGCGGTCGTCGTGGGTTAGCTCGTTATCGAAATCGCCACCGGCCTCGAACGCCGCGTCCTGCAAGGCGCGCTGGCAGAAGCCATGGATGGTGAAAATCGCCGCCTCGTCAAAACCGTGCACCGCCAGCAGCAGCCGACGATGGCTGACAGCGTCCGGGTATTGCGCATGCAGCGCGTTAAGCAGCGCGTCATCGCCAGGGCCGTTGTCATACACCGCCAGCAGTTCGGCCAAGCGCTTGCGAATACGCTCGCGCAGCTCGGCGGTGGCGGCGGTGGTAAAGGTCACCACCAGAATCTGACTCACGCTGAGCTGCTTTTCCAGCAGCAGGCGGGCGTACAGCGCAGTGAGGGTCCAGGTCTTGCCGGTGCCGGCGCTGGCCTCGATCAGCGAGCGGCCGCTGAAGCTGTCGCGCAATAGGTTTAACGCTGCGCCACTCATGCCTCGTCCTCGTCACTGCCTTGCAGGGCGTCCAGCGCCGGGCCGTAGAGCTGTTCGGCGAGCGCCTCAAAGCGCTCATCCAGCGGCTCGCGGTCGCGGAAGGCCAGGGCATTCCAGGGGTCTTGGCCTTCGCCGGTCATGTAATCGTTGCCTTGCCACATCACCCGCGCCTCGCTGCGGGCGGCGTCAATTGGCTCTTTGCGCCCGGGTTTACGCCATTTGCTGGCAAAGCCATAGCTGCACTTGGCTAACAGCGGTAGCGGTTCACACAGCGCGCTTTTGTAGGCTTCGAGCCAGGGCTCCAACAGTTGCAGGGGAGCCGCCAGCGGCCCAAGCCGCCATTCGCGTTTTGGCGATAGCAGACGGCTCTCGCGGCTGATGCCCGGCGTCGCGGCACAATTGAGCAACAGGTGGCGCAGCCAGAACGGGGCAAACTCCCACGCGCCGAGGTCGCGCAGGCGGTAATCGAATAAGCCCTCACTGGTCACGCCATCCAGCCAGCCGTGAATGCGCACGCCGGCCAGTTCGATATCCACCAGCAGCGGTTGCGCAGCATCCTCGGGGCGCTCGTCGAACAGGGTTGGCGCAAAGGCGCGGATCGGCCCACGAATCTGCCCCCAGTGCGCCTGGCCCAGCTCGCCCACCGGCAGCCAGCCGGATGCCGCCGCCACGGCACGCTCCTCACGCTCACTCCAGCCTCGCTCGACGGCCTGCAAGGCCAACTGGCGCAAGCCATGTTGGCTGGTCCACTCGACGCTGAATGGCTCATCACCGGCCAGGGTTTCTTCTGTCTGCGCCAGGCGCAGGCCGAGACGCTGTTCCAACAGGTAGCGCGCCGGATGTTTGAAGCAATGGATCAGTTGGCTCGGCTCGATGCTCAGCGGCGCACCGCCCAGCCCATCTTGATCGGGGGCCGCCAATACACTGGCAAACGGCGCGGCACTTTCCACCGCCTGGCTTAGGCGCTGCGCCGCGTGGAACCAAGGCGCGGCAAAACCGGCGTGGCGGTCGCCGGCAAAGTTACCCGGAGCGAAGGGTTGCAGCGGATGCTGATGGGTGATGCGGGCGCTGGCCGGACCGCTGGCAGCGACGGCGGTGAGGTCGACCACATCGAGCAATTCGCTGACTAGCACCGAGGGTGGCAGTTCGGCATTGCTGCGCGGGTCGCGACCGACATAGCTGAGGTACAGCCCCCCGCGCGCCGAAAGCAGGGTTTCCAGCAATAGATAACGGTCATCCAAACGCCGCGCACGGTCGCCACGGCGGGGCTTCTGCCCAATCAGGTCGAAGCCGGCGGCGGGTGTACGCCGTGGCAGCGCGCCGTCATCCAGGCCAAGCAGGCAGACCAGGCGGAACGGCAGGCTGCGCATCGGCACCATGGTGCAGAAGGTCACCGCGCCGGTAAGAAAGCCCGACGCCGCGCTGCCCTGCTCCAACGCCGCCGTCAGTTGCTGACGAATCAGCGCCAGCTCAATCGGCCGCTCGACGCCGGAGGCCGTGGCCTGCTCCTGCAAGGCAGCGCAGGCCTTGGACAGCAGCAGTAAAGTGTCGCCGGCTTCCCGCTCATCAAACAGTTGGTCGATCAAAACTTGCAGCGACTCAGCCCACTCGCCCAAGGCCCGTGGCCGTTGCAGGCTCTGCGCCAGCGCGGCCAAGCGCTCGACAAATCCAGCCAAGCGCCCGAGCAATTGCGCGCGCGCACCCTCCAGCGCATCCAGCGGCCAGCTGCTGCCGAGCAAGGGCGCCGCCAATCCGGCGAGCTGCGGCGGTACGGCAAAGCCCAGCAGCAGGCGATCCAATCCTTGTCGCCAGGTGAACGCAGCATCGGCCGGCAAGCCCAGCTGCTCGCGGTGCGCGTCATCGCGGCCCCAGCGAATACCGGCCTCACGCAACCAGTCGCGCAGCAGGCTGAGGTCTTCGGCTTCGATCCCGGCACGGCGGGCGACGGCGGGCTGCTCAAGCAGGGTGAGCACCTCTTCGGCGGTAAAGCGGCTGTCCGGCAGGGCCAGCAGGCTGAGGAAGGCCTCAATCAGCGGGATTTCCGCACGCAGGCTGCGGTCGGCCAGGCTGAACGGCACGCGCGGCACGCCTTCACGTGGGGCGAAAACCGCTTCGATATAGGGCGCATAACGCTCGATATCCGGGGTCAACACCACCACTTGATCGGGGGTCAGTTCAGGTTCGGCAGCAAAGCGGGCGAGCAGTTGGTCATGCAGAATTTCCACTTCGCGCAGCGGCGAGTGAGCAATGTGCAGCTCCAACGAACGGTCGTCATCGCGCAGTTGCAGACGCTCATCCGGCTGCCGGGTATGCAGACGCAGAATGTCGTTCTGCAGCGCTTGCAGCAGGCTGGTGTCGTGCAGGTCGGCGTCCTCGGAGTACAGGCCGACTTCCTGACTACCTTCACTGGAGGCCAGGCTAAACAGGCTGTCGAAGAAGTCGCGGCCCTGCTTTCCGAGGCTCGCCAGCAGCGGGTGGCCGACATCCAAATACCAGTCATCCGGGCTCAGCTCCTGGTTAGCCGCTGCGCTTTGCGGCTGCCGTGCCAGCTCGCGGATATCGCGTATCTCGCCCCAGGCCTCGCGGCAGGGATTGAGGGCGAAAATCACCACTTCGGTGTGCCGCGCCAAACCTTCCAGCACGCGCATATGGTGCGGCGGCAAACTGCTGATGCCGAACACCAGTAGGCGCTCGGGCAGGCCACCGATCGGTGCGGCGTCGTACAGGCGGGCCAGCAAGTCTTCGAGCAGACGTGCACGGTGCGGGTGACCGTCCTTGGTCAGCTCGCGCCAGAGCAGCGCTTGCCAGGCTTCATCCGGGCCGAGATCAAGCAGCTCGTTGCGCTCCCAGGCGGCCAGCCAGTCGTCGCGATACAGCAGGTATTGGTCGAATACGTCGGCGATCTTGACGGCAAGTGACAGCCTGCGGCGCTCATCACCGCCTTCTAGGTAGTGCGCCAAACGCGGCGCTTGCGCCAGCTGCTCGGGCTCGCACAGCCAGTCATACAGTCGCCAACTCAGGCTGCTGGGGCTGAAGGCCGATTGCTCCGGCAGCTGGCCCAGACACAGGCGCGACATATCCCAAACAAACTTGGCCGGCAGCTGTACTTCAAGCTGCATGGCGATGCCTTGTTTGCACGCCAACTCCAGCGTCAACCAGCGGCCCATGCCTTGGCTCGGCACCACCACCAGCGCGGGTGCAAATGGATCGCGCATCGGCGTGGCCAACAAGCGCGTGGCCAGTGCTCCAAGGGTTTCAAGGTCGGGGGCATGATAGAGCGTGAGCATGGGCAGGGTCGCATCCGTTCAATCGGCCTAGGTTAACAGTTCACCCCGCCTGAAGGCATGCCGCTACGGCCTGCGCCACCACCTGGGGCATCGCGCCAAATTTGCCGGCCTCCGCCTGCGGAAACTGGCCGAATAGCGCTGCATCTGACACCTGCCAGAGCACTTAACCGTGTTCGCGCGACTGGCGCCAATGTCATTTGACGGCTAAAGCTAAAGGTAGGCTTGGTAAAAAAATAGCTAACCAGGCCATTCACTTAGCCGCGACACCTAATCTTCGGATTCATCGTCGAGCCCTAGGCGTCGCCCCCTGTTGTTGCCCTCTTTGGGGCGACCCGCGTCAGGGAGATGCGCGATGCTGACCCTGCTCAATTTGCTATCCGCCATTGCCCTGCTGATCTGGGGCACCCACATCGTCCGCACCGGCATTCTGCGTGTGTACGGTTCACACCTGCGCAAGGTGCTCAGTAACAACATCAGTAAGCGCCCCATGGCGTTTGCCGCCGGCATTGGCGTCACCGCACTGGTGCAGAGCAGCAACGCCACCGCACTGTTGGTCACCTCCTTCGTTGCTCAAGGCCTGATGGCGCTGACGCCGGCACTGGCGATCATGCTTGGTGCGGATGTCGGCACCGCATTGATGGCGCGGGTGCTGACCTTTGATCTGAGTTGGCTGAGCCCGCTGCTGATCTTTCTCGGGGTGATTTTCTTTCTTTCGCGCAAACAGACCCGTGCCGGCCAGCTCGGTCGCGTCGGTATCGGCTTGGGCTTGATGCTGCTAGCGCTGGAGCTGATCGTCGCAGCCGCCACGCCGATCACCCAGGAACAAGGCATCCGCGTGCTGTTCGCCTCGCTAACTGGCGACCTGATGCTGGATGCCCTGGTGGGTGCACTGTTTGCCCTGATCTCCTATTCCAGCCTGGCAGCCGTGCTGCTCACAGCCATGCTCACCGGTGCCGGGCTGATCAGCCTGCCAGTGGCCATCGGCCTGGTGATCGGCGCAAACATCGGCAGCGGCATCCTGGCCTTCCTCACCAGCAGCCTGCAAACCCCAGCGGGGCGGCGCGTGGCCCTCGGCAGCCTGCTGTACAAGCTGATTGGCCTGTTACTGGTGATGCCCTTTCTCACCCCGCTGGCCAACTGGCTGGACAGCCTGAACTGGCGCCCCGAAGAACTGGTAATTGGCTTTCACGTGCTCTACAACAGCCTGCGCTGCCTACTGATGCTGCCTACCGTTGGGTTGATGGCGCGGTTCTGCAACTGGCTGCTGCCGGATCGCGTCGAGGAAAACGGCGTGGCCCGCCCGCGCCACCTCGACCCTACTGCGCTGTCCACGCCGAGCCTGGCGCTGGCCAATGCAGTGCGCGAAACCCTGCGCATCGGCGACCTGATCGAGACCATGCTCAGCCACCTGCTGGAAGTGCTGCAAGGTGGACAAATCGCCCTAAGCAAGGAGCTACGCCGCCTGGATGACGACGTCGATGCACTCTACAGCGCAGTGAAACTCTATCTCGCGCAGGTGCAGCGCGAAGCCTTGGGTGAACACGACAACCGCCGTTGGGCAGAGATCATCGAGCTGGCAGTCAACCTGGAGCAGGCCGGCGACATCATCGAGCGCATGCTCGGCAAGGTGCAGGATCAGAAGACCGCCCAGCGCCACTCCTTCTCCGACAGCGGCCTGGAAGAGCTCGCCAGTCTGCATCAGCAGCTAACGGCCAACCTGCGCCTGGGGCTTTCGGTATTTCTTTCCGGCGACAAGGAAAGCGCCCGTCAGCTACTGCGCGAGAAACGCCGCTTCCGCGCCCAGGAGCGGCGGTTGGCCCACGCACATGTCGGCCGCTTGCATCATCAAGTGGTGCAGAGCATCGAAACTAGCGGCCTGCACATGGAGTTGATCGCCGATATGAAGCGCCTCAACTCGCTGTTCTGCTCAAGTGCTTACGCAGTACTGGAAACTAGTGAGACAGGGGCGCTGCACAGTCAGGACGCGGCGGATGAGTAATCTGTGGCGGCTTTAGGCAGGGCTGCCAGAGGAGAACCAAAAGGAGCTGACGCTTAAAACAGATGGGGCCGCTACTGCGGCCCCATCGTCGATCACTTCTCGGCAGTGATGCGCTGGCGAATATGCGCGGCGCGTTCAGCCGAGCCTGGGTGGGAGTCGAACATGCTGCTTTCGCCGCCGCCCTGCTGGGCCAACTTGTCGAAGGCGCTGGCCAGACCTTGCAGCGGAATGTTGCGCTTCTTCAGCAAATCAAAAGAGAAGTCGTCGGCGGCGCTTTCCTGAGACTGGGAGAACTGCGCGTTGATCAGCGCCTCACCCAAATCACCCAGTTGCGAGCTGGACAGTGCCATGGCAGCGCTGTTGCCGGAGGAGGCAATCGCGCCACGGGCTACCGACGTAGCGTAAGCCGCCTGCATGGCCTTCTTGGTGTGGCCGAGGGCAACGTGGCCCATCTCGTGGCCCAACACGCCTTCCACTTCGTTGTCGGTCATCAGGTCCATCAGACCGCTGTATACGCGCACGCAACCGTTGGCCATGGCCCAGGCGTTCACTTCATCGGTCAGGTAAACCTTGTAGGTGACTGGCGTGCCATTGACCTGGCTGCCTAGGTTGCTGGCGATCGTCGCCAGGCGCTTGCTGTAGGTGCTATCGGCCGGCGCGATGGGCGACTGAGCGTCCATCTGCACGCAGGCTTCATCGGCCATGGTCTTCACTTCAGCATCGCTGAGCGTGGCGGCCTGCATGGCTTGCAGACCGGTATTGAGCATGGCGTCAGGGCTCATGTTCTGGCAGCCGGACAGCAAGGTAGTGAGCGCAAGGGCGCAAAGGGAGAACTGCAGTTTCATGGTCATCGTCCTTGAGGATTGAGGCAATGGGGTAGCCAGGAGGAGGCGGCGGCCTGGCCGGCGCGGCATTGTCGGTGATATGCGCCGCAGCAATACGAGACACCGCTCACACTCTGCAGCTTGGCTCAGGTCGCCAATGCCTCAGTATCCAGGCAGCTTTGCACCATAGAAACAGCGGCGCGGCACAAGGCGCGCAAGGGAATTGGTCTATACCACCAAACCTTAGTTGGGTTGAGGCAACCCAGTGCATAGGCTTTAAGTTGGCGTGCGGCATTGCAACAGTTTTGCCATCAATGCCCGCTAATACTGCTCAACTCCAACAACAAAAGAGCGCCTTCCCTATGAAAACCCTCACCTCCCTGGTCGTTGGTCTAGGCCTGGCTTTTAGTGCCAGCCATGCCAGCGCCTGGTCGCAACCTACGCACAAGAACATCGTCAAAGACGCCCTGGCCTTCCTCAACTCGGCGCACGCCACGCCCGAGATGAAACGTGCCTACCAGTTCTACGTCGGTGCCGCCGGCAGCGAAGCCCGCGCTGGCGAAATACTCGGCCAAGCAGCCTATGACGTCGATGATTTCCAGGACACCCGCCTGGGTGGCTGGTGGGTCGGTTACGAGCATGCGCCGGTGTATGGCGCCGCCGCATCGTTGGTCAATTACACCTCCTACTGGCACTTCATCAACATGGCCCGCCAGGGCGACGCCCACGGCAATGACCACGGCGGTTACGACTACCGCTATCGCAAGGTGGATGGCAGCTGGAGCGGTGACGTCGACTGGTACGCGATGGTCTACCTGTACAACCGCGAGCTGAAGAAGAGCGACTTCGACACCACTGAAGCGCACTACCGCCAGGGCACTAGTTCCAACTGGCAGACGCACTACGGTGACTTCCAGACGGCGGCTTTCCAGCCCATCGATAACCTGGCCAAGTACTGGTTCGATCAGTTCAAGAACGCCCCATCCCTGCAAACCATCGGTTACTCGCTGCACACCACCGGTGATGTCGCGCAGCCGCACCACGCCTGGGTCACCTCGGGCAACGGTCACTCCGGCTGGGAAGGCTGGGTGGACGACCACTACTTCAGCGAAGGCCTGAACAATATTGCCGCCGTGGCCAACCGGGTTGGCACCTATGACCCGCAGAAGCCGATCCGCGACCTGCTAACCCAGACCGCCCAGGTCGCCTACCAGCGCCCCGAGCCGCTCTACGACACCAGCTACGCCACCCGCCTGCAGGTTGCCAAGGAGCTGATTCCCGAGTCCATCGCCCTCACTGTCAGCGTACTGACCAAGGGCGCCAATACCTTCTACGGCCAGGGTGGCCTGTAAGGTGCGCGCGATAATCCAGCGCAGTTTGCTGGTACTGGGGCTGACCGGCATTTGCCTGTCAGTCCTAGGCAGCCAGGACTTGCGCATCGATGGTGAACGCCTGCCCGGTAAAAGCATCGGCCTGCTGGAACAGGCTATGAGCCGGGTCAAATTCAATACCGACCCACGCCAACTGCGCACCGGCCTGGTCGAGAACCACCTGTTGGCACGCGAGGTCGAGGGGGAGCTGAACAGCACATACCGCAGTGATCTCGATGTGCTGGTCGAGCGTGAATCCGCCAACCTGATCGAACAGGTCTACGGCAAGCAGTTCGACCACGATGTGCGGCCGTTTCTGCGTCAACCGCAGCCACTCAGCAGTGCGCGCTTACGCCAGGTACTCAGTGCGCCGCAACAGGGCGTGGTGCTCGACAGTTTGCAGCTGAGCACCCAGCAACAAGCCGATGCCGCTCAGGTGCAGCTCATCAGCTGGCAGTTCCCCGGCCAGCCCGAGCAACGCCTCAACCTGCTACAGCTGTACCAGGGCGATAACGTGCAAGGCCAGGTCGAGCTGCAACAAGGTAATTTGGTTTACCTGGCGGAACAGGTGCGCCAGCAAGCGCTGCGCGACTACCTCTGGTACCAACTGGGCCAGAAGGGCTTTAGCGCCGATGAACTGGCCGGCGTGCGTCAACTGGTGCGTGACAAGCTGATCCGCCACAAATACCTGCACCAGCAAGGTTTGCACAACGACTTCCACCACGAAACCGAGAGCCTGCGACAACGCGCGCGCCTGGTCAGCGACGCGGATACCGACGCCTATTACCAACGCAACTTGCAGCAGTACCTGAACGTCTCTGAGGTGCAGGCTGCGCATATACGCCTGGCCGATCAGGCCAGCGCTGATCGCGTCTATGCAGAGCTGGAAAAAGGTCTGGGCTTCGATGAAGCCGTAAAGCGTTACTCAATCGCTGAGGACAAAAATCGCACACCGGCCGGCGACCTGGGACTGATTCGCCCGCAGGATGCACAGTTGGATTTTCTGCGTAAAACCGCTCTGCTACAAAAGGCCGGCAGCATTTCCCAACCGATGCTGATCGACGGTGCGTTCGAGATCGTTCAAGTGCGCCAGCGTGAAGACAAGCAATTGCCGCTCAGCGACCCCAGCGTGCGTTACGAGGTCAACCAGGCCGTAGCCAAGGAGCAACTGGCCCGCGAATTCCAGGCCCGCCTGCAAACCTTGCTGAGCAATGCCGAGGTACGAGGGCTATGAAAGGCTGGCTCGGAATTGGCGTGCTCGGCGTGGTGACGGCGGTGACTATCGTGGTCGTTCGCACACCGCAAGCCGATACAGCGCCAGCGCTTACACAACAGGCTATAGCGTCGACTAAGCCATCAATCCGCTTGCCAGAATTACCAGCGGCCATCCCGGTAAAGCAGCCCGTAGCCACTCCAGCGCCAGCCGCAGAACCGGTAGAAACCGCGACCAACGAGCCGCAACTGAATGCTCAGGAAGCGCAAATGCTGATCCAACTCATGGCCGACCAAGGCGACCCGCGCAGTCCAGCCCTGGGCCAACTCAAACCCCGCAAACGGGCCTCCGCTGCGCAACTGGCCGACCCAGCTCAATACAGCGCCTTCGAAGACCAACAAACCCGCGACCAACTCATGGCCTACGCCGGCGGCGTGCAGCAGATCCCCGCCATCCGCGAGCGCATCGAGCAAGCCGCCCAGTCCGGCGAACGCAACCAAACCGAACTCGACGAAGCCCGCGCGGCGCTGGAGCAACTGGAAATGCTGCAGAGCAAGCTGCAGAGGGAGAGGTCGGAGTTGTTACAGGGTTCGCCCCTACAAAAACCTTAATTAGAAAAAAACGGTGACTATAACGATTCAAAGAACCGCATCGTTAGAACAGCTGTACATCAATTCATGAGCCTTAGATAAATAACTGATCACAGATACCGCACATGCTGACTCAGCAGATTAGGGCGGGAGAATGCGTCGAGTTTTTGGATGCGGATTAGCAACTCATCGATGACGTTCTTATAAGTTTCCTTATCCATATCGCGCCAATATCTGGGATTGCGACCCGTCAAACGGTCATGTTCGGCGGTTGTTGGATCAAGCGGGCGGAATTCCTCCCAGGTGGGTATTTCCGGCAACGGATGACTGATATCCATATAGTTTTGCCAAATATCCCAAAGCGCGAAACAAGCCTGCTCCGAACTCTGCAAACCGGTTACCGGCTTGAAATCGATGGCCACTGGCTGATAGCGATGCACCAAGTGCAGGGAGTACTGCGGCAGGCCTTGGCGACTTGGCAGGATATGTACGCAGGCGTCGAACTCATAAAATGGCCGAACGAAATCGCCGTCAATACCTAGATGTGAAAACTGTCCGGGCTTACGCGCAAAAACAGTGACCTGACCGGTTTGTCGATTAAGCTCCCAGAGCGGGCCTTCTGAGGGTTTTAAGATCCAATGACTGGGAAGATGGTAGATGGCTATGTGGCTTAACAACCAACAAAAAAGGGGGATTGGTAATAGCCAGAAGCTAAAAGCATAGACTCGAGAAAAAAATGTTCTAAGGAGTCTGATGTAAAACCCGCTAAAGGAACTTGGATAAATAATAAAATCCCGAGGCCAACGAAAAAAAAGCCTTTACCTAAACTCCACAAATACACCCACATTTGCGTCCAAAGCGATGCATGTGCTCGCCGGTAACAAAGATGATTGCAGGAGTTATGAAAAATCGCTTCATTGCGCTGCCGGATGCCGGGATTCTTTCGTTCATCTTCCTCCAAATCCCGTAGCCGTTCTGGTGAGTATTCATCAACAAAACTGAACGGTGCTATATCTTCCGTATTACCCCAAGGCAAAGTTGTTGTCAGTAATCCTGCATGCTTACGGATTTGCGGCGACTGATTAGGGATATGCCGGGAGTCATAGGCGCCCTCAGCATAGTTGCCGTTAGCAAGGCTATTCAACGATGGCTACCAGCGAATCTAAATATAGGGTCACAGATACCGCACATGCTGGCTCATCAGATTAGGGCGAGAGAATGCGTCGAGTTTTTGGATGCGAATTAGCAACTCATCGATGACGTTTTTATAAGTTTCCTTATCCATATCGCGCCAATACCTGGGATTGCGACCCGTCAAACGGTCATGTTCGGCGGTTGTTGGGTCAAGCGGGCGGAATTCCTCCCAGGTGGGTATTTCCGGCAACGGATGGCTGATATCCATATAGTTCTGCCACATATCCCAGAGCGCAAAACAGGCCTGTTCCGAACTCTGCAAACCGATGACTGGCTTGAAGTCGATGGCTACGGGCTGATAGCGATGCACCAAGTGCAGGGAGTACTGCGGCAGGCCTTGGCGGCTTGGCAGGATATGTACGCAAGCATCGAACTCATAAAACGGCCGAACGAAATCGCCCTCGATACCCAAATGTGCAAACTGTCCAGGCTTACGCGTAAAAACAGTGACCTGGCCGGTTTGTCGATTAAGCTCCCAGAGCGGGCCTTCTGAGGGTTTTAAGATCCAATGACTGGGAAGCCGATATATAGCTATGTGACCTATTAGCCAACAAGAGAGTGTGGGAATAAAAACCCAGCACGCTGAAGTTATTAGGTCATCCACAGCCTCACGCAGTCCTCCTGCTATTTTTATCTCCATATATGCCATTATCGGAACAAATATAAAAAAATACAGGGCAGCTCCGATTAAAGTAAGCGCCCGGCCCAGCCCCCACATGTATAACCATATTTGCGTCCAAAGCGATGCATGCGCCCGTCGGTAGCAACAATGGTTGCAGGCATTATGAAAAATCGCTTCATTGCGCTGACGAGTACCGGGCTTTTTCCGTTCATCTTCCTCCAACTCCCGCAGCCGTTCTGGCGAGTAGTCATCGATAGAACTGAACGGCGCTATATCTTCCGTACTCCCCCAGGGCAGGGTTCTTGTCAGTAACCCAGCTTGCTCGCGAAGCTGTGGCAGCTGCTTGGGGATATTGCGGGAGTCGTAGGCCCCTTCGGCATAGTGGGTTGTAACAGCCGTATTCATGGCGGTGCAGCCTCTTACTCTTGATGGCTTTGTTCATCGGCCCAGAAAGCCTGTTGAGTTGCCGTGTAATTAGGTTTGCCATGCTCACTGGCATTGAAACGCAGGGGGTCTATCGGTGGCGGGGCAGGAAAATGCCATTGCTGCTTGCCATCATCTGCAATCACCTGTGCCCGTACGGCCCAGCTGTAGCGGTGCATGGTAATGCTAATGCCACTGCGCTGGGAGGGAGGTGCTGGCGGTTGCCGGATATACAGATCGAGCCCCGCCGGAGTCTGCTCTTGATACAACAAATAAGCGGGTTTGGGCTTTGCCTTATCCGCAGGTAGGCTGGTATCCAGATAGAAGTTCTGCCCTGGCAGCAACTCTACAGTTTCCACCATGCGATCCCCCCTCGGGCTGGGAGAGCTGCGGTGTAAGCGCTGCCAAATGCCAACACGCATCTGACTGGCCCCCAGGGAGCTGATTAGTCCCGGTAAGTTGCTGGCAATCTCAACAAATAAGTCTGTCCCCTTTTGCGCAGACGGCAATCACCTGCATCCGTCGCCTAAAGCGAAGCATGAATGCCTTTAGCTTGTTGGCTACGGTAGTAGGCTTCGATACTCAAACCTGGGTCGATTTTGGCCTTAAGGATGCACGGCTGTTTTTGCCAGGGGTAGTCCGCTAACTTGGCCCTGAGTTGCTTAGCCTCTTTAGTTACCCAACTGTTGACGTTGAGATCGCGCCAACGGCGCGGCGGCCGTGCATGAGCGGCGTCATGGGCGGCGGTGAGAGGATCAAGGTGGCGGCTCTGCTCGAGAATAGGCAGGTCAGGCAGGGGCTGCTCAACGTCCATATAGCGCTGCAGGGTGTCCCAGAACGCCAGCAGGTTGGCGTGATCCAGGCCCAGACTGTGCACCTTGTTGGCCAGGCACACTTTTGTGTCGCTATAACGATGATGTAACCACAGCACATAGTCGTGCCCGCCATGGGGGGTGACTTGCAGTTGCATGACCGGATCGAATTCGTAGAACGGCGCGACAAAAGGCTTGCGCAGGCGCCGCGCGATTCTCAACATACCGTCGCGGCGATTGAATTCACTGCCATCGTGTTCATAGAAACGGCTATACAACCAAAGCAAGGCATCGGCTCCGATTAGCGCCATAAAAAATAAAAACATGCCGAGCCAGAAGTCAATTTGCTCAGACCAGTAGCCCCAAAGAGCACTCTTATTAAATACAATATTCGCAGCCGTAGCAAAAGCCACTCCCCCCATTAACCAGCAAGCATAAGATTGCCTTTTCGTTCCGAACAAACCGCCTGACACAAGTGCAAGTACAACGCTAAGAAACCCAAAGAACATTGACCCTGCCCCGCTCTTATCTTGAAAATTATCTAAAGAAAATGACCAAAATAATATCGGAAAGAAAAAACACAGCCACTTAAAAACAAATATAACATGGGGAAATTTACTAGTACTCTCAAAGCGCCAACGCTGCGCGTCGCAGAATATATTATTGCTACGCCCCTCCTGTTCCTGCCGCTCATATACTTTATGCAATTCACTGTTGAGCTGGTATTCCACCTCAACAGCCGAATCCAGCCCGGCATAGTGCCCCCAGGTCAATGGCGTATCGACTATCCCACCTTGCTCACGCAACGGCGGCGGCACTCTGGGGAGGCCCTGAGCCCCATAGGCACCTGGGCCGTAGGCCATTCCTTGTTCGTGCATGCTCATGCTTTAAATTCCGCAATTTCAATCTGCCAGTAGGGTACCTCACCCGACTGGGCTTGCTGCTGTGGCAACTGGCGATACGACGCGTTGTAGGGCAGCCAGCGCTTCGGGCTAGGCTGTGGCAGAACCACGTACTGCTTAAGGTTTGTGGGGGTTCCCAGGTGAAATTGGGCAAACACCTTGAGGCGCTGAGTAACCTGACTGCCACGGCGTTGCAGCGGCGTCAGTTGCAACACTGGGTACTGCTTGGGCAGTACATAGAGCACGCTGGCATCATCCAATGGCATGGCCGACACCTTGGCCTCACCGATTGGGCGAGGCTCGACTCGCTCCACATTGAACACACCCGTTAGCGGCAATACGGCCAGTTGTTCGACCGCATGCAGCTGAAAATCCTGCTCGCGCTGGAACATGGCCAGCAACGGCGAGTGCACGGTCACCACCCAGTCCTCCCCCTCCAAGGGTTGAAGGCTTGCACGAACGCACTGGGCACTTAATGAGGGGAGGCGTGTTTCGCGCTCGGCATTCAGGCGCTGCAGCCGCGCCCGCTGAGGTGCCGGCGCTTGGCGCAGCCATTCAGTGAAGCGGGACACCTGAATCCGCGGCTGGCCGAGAATGCCTAACAGCTGCGTGTAGGCAACCTGCGAATCGGCTAAATGAGCGAAGCGCTTGTCGTCCCCCAGCAAGCCATCGAGCAGCCCCACTTGGCCATGCTCACGCCCAAAGGGGCCATTCTTCAGGAGCGCTTCTGCATCACTGTCAACCAGCCAACCGGCGACAATACTGCCGCCGATAAAAAGTACAGCACCGATGCCCAGTACGAACGGGTTGATCGCCATACCCAGTGCATAAGCCGTCCAGGCCGCACCACCGCTGGCGGCAACGCCATAGGCCAAGGCTGCGTCCAGGTCACCCTGGTGCCAGGCACGTTTAGCATCCCACACACTCAAGGCCGTAGTGAAAAGCATGGCGCCACCTGATGCCAGGCGCAAAAACGGCAATCTAGGGCTACCTGTTTGCTCTGTCAGACGCGCAGCCCAGCTGGTGGAGACTCTTGAAACTTCAATGCGCGGCTTGTTCAGCAGCTCAACCAGACCACTCTCAGCGCCCAATACCGGTTTGGCTAGATTACCTAAGGCCACGGCAAGATCTAATTGCGCAGAGCGAACACCCTTTGTATACCGCTCAGAGCCATCTCCTATCTCCTGCAGCAAACCTCTCATCCCATACGCCTGCGCCTGCAAGTTGTATAGCGCGCAGGCCACAGCCACAACCGGCATGCTTGGTGTTCTAGCCAATGTATCGACTTTACGCGCGACATACTCCTTCCAGGCGCGGTACTTACGTACCTCGGGGTGGTCATCCGGGGCGACGATCAAGGTGACCTTGCCTTGATTCTGCAGCACCTTATCGAGCTGGCGAGGGCTGCTGGAGCCGATCACACGTTCTTCGTGGTCAAGAATATTGCCGTACAGATAATTCTGCCGGCTCAGGGTGGTGCGCTCGGCGGGCGTCAGGCCGGACTGCAAGCCGCCGCTGTTGCTGCCAAGAATCTTGAAGTGCTTAGCCTCGGCCTCGGCGGCCGTCATCAACTGTAAGCCCTTCCATTTCGATGACAGTTTGTCCAGCGCACCCAGCGACGGTGCGAACAGTCGGTTGAAGGTGACTTGCATGACCGCACCACTGCTGTTCAATCGCTGAAGGTGAGTGAGTACGCTGACAGAGAAGGTATCCATTAGATCGCTGATCAGGGCGTGCACGTTTTTAAAAACGAGGCCGCGATCGGTGTCCTCTGGTTCGATATCCACCACCCGCAATAAGCTGCTTAGGCCCATGCGCTCTGGCTTTGGTTGGCGCCCCGTGGCGGCTAGAGCCTGCAAACGCTTGACCGGTTCAGGCACGCTGTTTTCATCCGTCACCAGAATGGAGCGGGTAACGGCGTGCTTGCCCTGCAGCAAGCTTTGACTTAAGCGGCCAATACTCTGCTGTAACTCGCGGCCCATGGCGTCGACACACAGCGCGTCAGACTGGACCGGGCTCTTACCCAACGCGTCCAGTGCCTCTGCCAGTAGGGCATAGGGCTCCAATAACCGCTCATCGTGGCTGAAAAACCAGTCTTGAAGCACCACGGCCAAGTCGTTGTTGAATATCCCCACTAAGCGTTTGAGCATCAGTTCCAAGTGCTCGCGGGCTTCGTGTCGCTCTCGCACAAATACCGCTTTGTTCAACTCGTTGATATCCAGATATTCCTGGAATTTCGACAGCGGATTCTCGGCCTTCTGCATAACCGTGCTGTAAACCAACTGTGCATAGCGGCCATTCGGGCGGTGCGGTACCAGGGCGTTAAGCGCAAGCAGGTAAGACTCCGTCTGGCGCGCCTGTGCAGTTGCATGGCGCAACGCGAACAGTGGATCGTGAAGTATCAATCCCACCAGCTTGGGGTAGCCACGCATGGCTTTTTCAGCAAACACATCAGCAGCTGCGGTGATCGCCGGAAGTGGCGCGGGAGGTGCGCTTTTATCATGGCTTGCCAACTCAGTAAGCGTGCTCTGTAGCTTGGCGACCCATTCAGTGGGCGGAATGGCTGCCAGTGAGGGCGTGTACGTAGCCGGGTCAGCCAACGCGCTTTCAACATTGAAGTCGCGCGGGCGAAGCCCTTCGGCATGCTTGTCGATGACAACAATTGGCATGGCCTGCGTCGTGCGCCACTGCTCACCCCCGGCTACAGCCGCAGACCAAGCAGGGCCGAAGGACTGGAGTCGCTTTTGCACCCGGCTGCTATTGCCCTCAAGCCAAGTGATGTACTCCCAAGTCCAGGGCAACTCGCTGTAGGCCATCGTGTAGTCATTACCCACGAAATGCCCCTGGAGCAGCATAGGCACTAAGATCAGCGACAACGGCGTGCATGCGGCGGGACGGTCATCAGCAGACCTGCCCTGGTCCGCCTGTTTGCGCCAATAGCCGACATCGACGTCACTCAGATTGCCTTTACCGTCGCAGAGCAGCTCGCGCCAGAGCTTGCCAGCCTGGAAAACGTAAATACGGCCAGGGCGAGGCAAGCCTCCTTTGGGCGCCTTGTCGTATTGGTCGTGGCCAGGTAAACGGGCCAGGGGAACAATTGCCAGCAATGTATTCTGCTGGATGTCCCTTTCTTCCTCGTGACTGCGCATGTTGTACGCGATGGGTATACGTAATTTCCCGCCATCTGTACGCGTGAGATTGATTGTCAGCTGGGCACGCCGTGCGTTGTCGTAGTCAGTCCGCTTGCGTGTGCCCTGCTCGATACTCTCGTCCTTGAGCTCGCTCATACCTCACCCTCCGGGTCGTGTAGCTCTATCTGCCCGCCCATGGCCGGATCGCCCCATACGTCAACGATCAGCTGCTCAGGGCCCTTTTCGCGGCTATTCGCAGGTAGCACCGCAATGGGTACTGGCGAGTTAACCTGCGCTTGGCCGGTTCGCTCACCGGTTGGTGCGGTATCTGCGGGTTTGGGAATAACCGGCAACACCGGCGCCGCCCCCGACCCGCTCCCCGGCGCGCCGCCGGAGTTGATTTTGATGACCGGGCCGACCAGGGTGATGCCGCTGGCATCCAGCTTGATAAAGCTGCCGGCGGCTTTGAAGGTGAGCTCGCTGCCGGCTTCGAGCACGACTTTTTGGCCGCTGGAGAGGTGGATTTCCTGCCCGGCGTTGATAAATTGGCCGGTGCCGATTTTGATGTGCTGGTTGTTACCGACAGTGAGGTGGTCGTTGGCTTTGATTTCGCTCTTGCGGTCGGCATGGGTGGTGCGGTGTTCTTCGGCTTTGAATTCGCTGTAGCTGTTGGCTTCGACGGTGTCGTGGCGTTCGTTGCCGATGCGGATTTTCTGGTCGTGCTCGATGTTCTCGTCCCAGTCGCGCTCGGCGTGTATGTAGATCTGTTCGGCGCCCTTTTTGTCTTCGATACGCAGCTCGTTATAGCCGCCACCGCCGGGGCTGCTGAGGGTTTTGAACAGGCTGCGGGTTTTGTTCGCCGGCAGGTCGTAAGGCACCACGTGTTCGGCGTGGTACAGACAGCCGGTGACCAGCGGTTGATCGGGGTCGCCTTCGAGGAAGGTGATCAGCACTTCCATGCCAACCCGTGGAATGGCGATGCCGCCGTAGCGGTCGCCGGCCCAACTTGAGCTCACGCGCAGCCAGCAACTGGTTTTATCGTCGGCCTGGCCTTCGCGGTCCCAGAAGAATTGCACCTTGATCCGGCCGTATTCATCACAGTGGATTTCTTCGCCCGGAGGCCCGGTGACCACGGCGCTTTGGCTGCCGAGGATGCGCGGTTTTGGGTGGTTGAGCGCTGGGCGGTAGAGCACCGTCCAGGGGGTGGCGGTAAAACGATTGCGATAGCCCTGCTGGAAGCCATCGCGGACTTCGGTGTGGCTGGTGACGGACTCTTCCAGCACTTGCGGCTGTTTGCCCTCGTGGTGAATTTCGGTCAGCAGCCAAAGGTCGTTCCAGCTGGCGCGCGGGTGCTCGGTCAGGGCGAGGAAGTGGCCGCTGACCAACAGCGGTTGATCACCGTCGCCATGGGCTTGTTCGAAATCGTGACGATGGCGTTCCAGCGCGCGCTGGCTGAGGTGTTTGCCGCGCTCACGGTCGACGAATCGGCCGGGGTAGTCGTAATCCTCAAGGTCGGGTTTGAATTCGCTCTTAGCGTCCGCTTCCATCAGCAGCTTGGGCTTTTCAAAGTCGTAGTCGCGGCGGGTCACCCGGCTGGTGCGGGTTTCCACGCGCACGCCAAAACGTTTGATCACCGGGTCATCGGCGACCAGGCCGCTGTCCTGCTGATAGGCGGTTGGGGCGAGTTTGGGGAAGACGGTTTGGTCATCGCCAAAGGTCAGCACATGTCCCTGGGCGCTGTGCTGGAAGTGGTAGTGGATACCCTCTTCCTCGCACAGGCGCTGAACGAAGTGCAGGTCGGATTCGTCGTACTGCACGCAGTACTCGCGCTCGGGGTAAATCGAGCCGAGTTGAAATTGGTAGGCGTTGGCCTGAATGCCGTGCTCTTCAAGCACTTGGCTGATGATCTTTTCCACCGTGAGGTGCTGAAAGATGCGCTGGTTGGTGCGGTGTGTCAGATAAGCCAATTGCGGACGCAAGGTCACGTGATAACGGGTCAGGCGTTTACCTGAATCGCCTTGGGCGGCGCGGTAGATTTGCCCGTGAATGCCATGGCCGGCTTGGTCGAAGGTGAGAAAAGCGGCTTGGTGCAGCAGGCTTTCCAGGTCGAGGTCAGGACGTTCGCTGACCAACTCCAGTTCAAACTCGAAGGGCTGACTGATCGCCTCGCGACCGTTGAATTCGAGCACCTGTAGATCGTGGCTAACGCCTTCGATGCTCAGGCTGAAATGAGTCTGGTTGGCGGCGGCGAACATTCGTTGTTCCTCTTGTTTCGTTCCATGAATCAAACCACTGCGCATTTCTAACCCAGGCCTGGCCTGACAGCCGTGCGTGTTCGCGGTTTTGCGCGATGCCTATCAGTGTTTGGCGAAGCAGGTCTCACTGGAAACGCAGCGGCCAGGACAATGCCTGGCCGCTGCGGTGTCGTACGAACTCAGCCAGTGCTTAGGCGGAGATCGGGGTACGCCAGTCGTCAGAGCCGGAAGTACCGGAGACTTCGTGGGTCCAGACGATTTTGCGGTAGGTGAAATACACGTCTTCCAGGTGAGTGAAGTGCGACATGCCTGGATCTTGGCAGTTCGGCATACGCGACTGCACGTCAACGATCACGGCATCTTCCAGCTCAATGGTGAAGTAGTGCTCTTGAGTACCAGTGGAGGAGGTGCGGTACCACTCCAGACGGCACTTGTTCAGACGCTCACCGGAGGTCAGGGAGTTGAAGATCAGCGGCGAGGACTTATCGAAAACTTTGGTGATCATCAGCGGCTTGTGTACGCGCTGGCCAGTCGGCTGACCGGACTGCGGATCACGCGGGATGATGACCTGGTGGTTGAAGGCTTGAACCAGAATCTGGTCTTCGTGACCTTCCTGGAAGATGTTACCGACGGAATCTTCGGTGAAGGTGCCAGCGGTGATCAGGCCTTGCTTGGTGCCTTCGAGGGACAGATACGCGGGTGTTGGCATGAGTGCTTTCCTTGCCTTGGGTCATGGATCTGCAGCGATCCGGGAATCACCCATATAGCGACAAGCATGCCAGATAAATAAAAGCCTTATAAATCAGTTATTTACGATTAACGCGAGCACAGATATCAATGCGCTGTGCGCCAGTTCACTGAAAGCTGAGCAAGTTATTGCGCAAGGTTGCGCAAGTTATTGCGCAGCGCACTCAAAGCCAGTGTTTAAAGGGCTTGCAGACGGATACTCGCAGACTTATCAACAGCCTGCTGCGCAATAATTTGCGCAGCAGACTGACGCTTCAGGCTCGGTTCAAGCCGCGCCGTTAGCCCGCCGGCGACGCTGCAACCAGACCACCAAGGCGAATAGCAGGAAACCAGGAATCCACATCAATTCCTTGATCCAACGATCCGTTGGGGCGCGCACCTTGAGGATTTCCTGATCGAACTCCAGGCCAGCTTCGGCTGCCGGGCTGCCGAAGGTGACGCTGTCGACCAGCACCTTGCCGCCCTCTTCATAGGTCAGCAGGCCGAGCTTCTCCAAACGCTCTGCGCCGCTGGCGCCTTCCGGTACGGGCAGCAGCAGGCTGAATTCGCGGGCATCACCGACCGCATCCTCACCTTTGATGCGCAGACGCAGCTGGCTGCCATCGGCCACATCACCGAGAGCCTGGGCCAATTGTGCTGGCGGGATGTCGCGGTAAGGGTCATGCACGATGTCCATCCAGAAGCCCGGACGGAACAGGGTGAAGGCCACCAACAGCAGCAACACGTTCTCGTACCAGCGGCTGCGCACCAGGAAATAGCCCTGGCTGCCGGCCGCAAAGATCAGCATGGCGACAGTGGCGATGATAAAGATCAGCACGCCGTGCCAGAAATCCACATCGATCAGCAGCAGATCGGTGTTGAAAATAAACAGGAACGGCAAGATCGCCGTACGCAGGCTGTAGTAGAACGCTTGAATCCCGGTCTTGATCGGGTCGCCCTTGGACACTGCCGCAGCAGCGAACGAAGCCAGACCTACCGGCGGTGTCACGTCGGCCATGATGCCGAAGTAGAAGACGAACAGGTGCACGGCAATCAGCGGCACGATCAAGCCGTTCTGCTGGCCGAGGGTGACGATCACCGGCACCAGCAGGCTGGACACCACGATGTAGTTGGCAGTGGTCGGCAGGCCCATGCCCAGCACCAGGCTGAAAATTGCGGTAAGCACCAGCATCAGCAGCAGGTTGCCCATCGACAGCAGCTCGACCAAGTCAGCCAATACCAGGCCAACCCCGGTTTGCGACACCGCGCCGACGATCACCCCGGCAGCTGCCGTGGCAATGCCGATGCCAATCATATTGCGCGCACCGGCAATCAGGCCTTCACGCAAGTCGATCACGCCGTCCATAAACGAGCCGTGAGCATGCGTGCCATCGGTGCGCAGCCAGGTCAGCAACGGGCGCTGGGTTAGCAGGATGATCACCAGCATCACACTGCCCCAGAAGGCCGACAGGCCGGGAGACAGGCGCTCAATCATCAGACACCACACCAGCACCACCACCGGCAGCAGAAAATGCAGACCAGAGAGCAGTACAGCGCGGGTTTGCGGCAGTTTATCGAGCGGCGCGTCCGGGTCTTCGGCTGGTAGCACCGGCACGCTGGCGGCGATTTTCAACAGGCCCAGATAAACCAGCGCCAGCAGCGCGCCGACTCCCGGCAGGGCGTATTCACCCAACGCTGGCTTGAGCCAACCCAGGCCGTAATACACCGCCAGCGACAGGCCGCTGATCAGCGCCGCACCAAAGGCGAAGCCGGTCAGGCGGCGCAGCCAGGGTTTGGGCTGATGCCCGGGCACCGGTTGCAGGCCGAGCTTGAGCGATTCCAGGTGGACGATATACAGCAGCGCGATATAGGAAATCGCTGCCGGCAGGAAGGCGTGCTTGATGATCTCGACATAGGGCATGCCGATGTACTCAACCATCAAAAAGGCCGCGGCGCCCATCACTGGCGGCATGATCTGGCCATTCACCGACGAGGCTACTTCCACCGCGCCGGCCTTCTCGGCCGAGAAGCCAGTGCGTTTCATCATCGGGATGGTGAAGGTGCCAGTGGTGACCACGTTGGCAATCGACGAACCGGAAATCAGCCCGGTCAAGCCGGACGCAACCACTGCGGCCTTGGCTGGGCCACCACGGAAGTGGCCGAGCATGCTGAAGGCCAGCTGAATAAAGTAATGCCCCGCCCCCGCGCGCTCGAGCAAGGCGCCGAACAGCACAAAGAGAAACACGAAGCTGGTGGATACGCCGAGGGCGATGCCGAACACCCCTTCGGTAGTGATCCACTGGTGGTTGGCCATGGCATTGAAGCTGACCCCACGGTGCGCCAGCATCCCCGGCATATAGGGCCCGGCCAGGCTGTAGACCAAGAACAGTACGGCGATGATCGCCAGCGGCGGGCCGAGCACCCGACGGGTGGCTTCCAGCAGCAACGGGATGCCGATACACGCGGTGAGCATATCCGCGGTGGTCAGGCTGCCCGGACGTAAAGCCAGCTGCTGGTAGAAAATAAACAGATAGGCGGCGCTGGAAGCAGCGACCAAGCCTAGAGCGATATCCAGCAGCGGCACACGGTCGCGCGGCGACTTCTTAAACGCCGGGTAGGCGAGGAAGGCCAGCAACAAGGCAAATGCCAGATGGATAGAGCGGGTTTCGGTGTCGTTGAACACACCAATGCCAAAGACAAACGGCAGTGGCGAAGCGATCCACAGTTGAAACAGCGACCAGAGCAGGGCCAGGCCGGTGATTACCTGGGCCATCGCCCCCAGTGGGGTACGCGCACCGACATCCTGGGCGATCAGTTCTTCGGTGGACAGTTGCTTGTCATGCATGGGTCGAACCTGCATTCGAGAGTACGGAAACGGCAAAACCCGCAGCCTTACAGCTGCGGGTTTGCTTATCTAGAGACGCTAGCCTGTTTGGGCGGGCAGCGTAGGCTGCTTACAGCCAGCCGCGCTCTTTGTAGTAACGCACGGCACCTTCGTGCAGCGGTGCGCTGAGGCCGACTTTGATCATGTCTTCTTCTTTCAGGTCGGCAAATGCAGGGTGCAGACGCTTGAAGCGATCAATGTTGTCGAATACCGATTTAACCAGCTGGTAAACCACTTCCGGGCTGGCCTTGGCCGAGGTGGAAAGCACCGCTTTGCCGCCAATCGATGGAGTTGGCGCGTCGTTGCCCTTGTACACGCCGCCTGGGATATCAGCCTTGGTGTAGTAGCTCTTCTCAGCCAGCAGCTTATCGATTTCCGCACCGGTCACCGGCACCAGCACCGCGTCGGTGGTAGTGGTGGCTTCCTGGATGGCGCCATTTGGATGGCCAACGAAGTAGGTCATCGCATCGATATTGTTGTCGCCCAGAGCAGAAGCCTGCTCGGCCGGCTTCAATTCGGCCGCCAGGGAGAACGCAGAGCGGTCCCAACCTTTGACCTGCATGATCTCTTCCAGGGTGTCGCGCTGACCGGAACCTGGGTTGCCGATATTGACGCGTTTGCCTTTGAGGTCATCGAAGCTGGCGATGTTGGCGTCACGGCGAGCAAGGATGGTGAACACTTCGCTCTGCAGCGAGAACACTGCGCGAATGTCATCCATCGCGCCTTCTTTCTCGAACGGCGCTACGCCCTTCATGGCCTTGAACTGGTGGTCCGACTGCATGATGCCGAAATTGAATTCGCCGCTGCGGATGCCGTTGACGTTGGCCACGCCGCCGCCACTGGCTGGAGCGTTGCACTTGATGCCGTGCTCAGCCGCACCGCGATTGAGGAAACGGCAGATCGATTGGCCGGCAACGTAATAAACGCCAGTTTGGCCACCGGTGCCGATGGTGACGAATTGCTCTTCGGCCTGTACGGCGCTGCTCAGGGTAATACCTGCGAGTGCAGCCGACAGGGCCCATGCCAGGGATTTACCTTTCATGGGAGTTCTCCTTTTCTGTTTATTTTTGAACCGGCCGCACCTTTTGAGTGCGCCCGGAAGGACAAGAGTCTAACCGCTCAGCCACAGGTTGCACGGAGTAATGCCGACGCCCCTGGTAACCAAGTGTTTAGCTAGACGTCTTAACGCTACCGCCAAGCCACAGCTTTGGGCAGAATCAGACCATGCCCAAGCACACACTCGACTCACAACACACCTCGGTCAGCGCCAGCATCACCCTCGCGGTGCTGCATGCTGCCAGCCGCCTGGGCGTTGATCGCACCCAATTGATGAGCACCTGTGAGCTGCATGACAGCCAACTCAGCGACCCCGATGCGCGCGTACCCTTCGCCACTCAGGAACAACTCTGGCAACAGCTTAGTCGCATCGAACATGCCGAACCTGGCCTGGCCCTGGGCTGCAACCTCGCCCCCGGCCCGTTCAGCGTGCTCGGTTACCTGTTGCAGAGTAGCCCGACCCTCGGCGACGCGCTGGCCGCTGGGCTGCGCTATCAGCGTCTGGTGGGTGAAGGCGGCGAGGTGCAGTTACGCGAGCAGGGCGATGAATTGCAGCTGTTGTATCGCCCGCTGCACCCCGAGCTGCCAGCCACCCGCACCCGTGTGCTGGCGCTGATGGCTTGCTGGGTGCAGATGCTGCATCCGCTGCTGGATAACTGGCAGCTGCTGCGCGCGCAATTTGTGCACCCAGAGCCACCAACGCTGGACAGTTACACCGCGACCTTCGCCTGCCCGCTGCAGTTTGCCGCCAGTGATTACGGCATTGTCCTGCCGCGCAGCCTGGCCAGCGCCCCGCTGATCCAGGCCAACCCGCCGTTGCAAACCCTGTTGCGCCAACATGCCGAAGCCCTGCTCGCGCGCCTGCCCAGCGAAGGGCTAAGCGCACGGGTAGTGGCTTTACTCGGCGAACAACTGGCGCGTGGCGAGCCAGATCGCAGCGAACTGGCGCGCCACCTGCACCTGAGCGAACGCACCCTGCAACGGCGCCTGGCCGACGAAGGTCGCAACTACCAGCAACTGCTTAACGACACGCGCCAGCAACTGGCCGAACAACACCTGAGCACCGGCGACTTACCCGCCGCAGAAATCGCCCTGCTGCTCGGTTACTCGGAGCCCAGCGTGTTCTTCCGCGCGTTTCGTCAATGGACCGGATTAACGCCGGGTGAATATCGGGCGCAACAGAAAGTCCAATAACTATCTATTAAGTATCTTCAAGGGAGCAACATGGAGCTTAAAGTAGGAAACTTCACCTTCGGAAGGTGCGACAAAATTGCTGCAGAATGGATGCATCAACACGGCCAAGTTTTACTGAAGTATTCTTTATCGATCATATTTATTTGGCTTGGTGCACTGAAACCGCTTGGCTTGAGCCCAGTAAATGATCTGGTAACCAACACAATAACCTGGCTTCCTCCCGACATCTTTATCCCTATCCTGGGGTACTGGGAGATTGCCATCGGTATATGCCTGCTTTTTAGACCACTCCTGAGAGTTGCCCTGACCCTACTGTTCTTACAGTTGTTCGGGACTATCCTGCCGTTATTTGTATTGCCTGAAGTCTGCTTTATAAAATTCCCCTATGCCTTAACTCTTGAAGGGCAATACATAATTAAAAATTGCGTGATCTTGAGCGCGGCCCTTGTGGTTGGCGGCGGCTTAAGCAAGGACAGCTCGCTGCATACCAACCAATGTGTTCAAGAAACCTAACGTGCGTTCAAGTCGCTAGCGAGAATCAAGCCTGCCCTTCAATCCCCTGCGCCCTTAAGAACGCCACAAATGCCTCGCGCGAGCTATAGCGTGGGCTAAAGCCGAAGTCCTGTTTCAGCCTGCGGTTGCTCAACACCGGGCGATAGCGCAGAAAATCCACCTGCTCCGGGCCGTAGGGGCTGAGGCCCAGGGGTTTGAGTACGCGCAACGCGGTGCGGATCAGCCAGGCCGGCAGGGCGCGGTAGGGTTTGCCCAGCAGTTCGGCGATTTCCTTGAGCGATAGGGCGCCATCGCCAGCCAGGTTGAAGATGCCGGCGCTCTGCTGACGCAGGCCGCGGCAGATGATGTCCACCACATCCTGATCCCAGATGAACACGAAGCGGCTGTCGCTGCCGCGAATGCCCAGTACTGCGGACTTCTTGAACAGCTCGGTGAGCTGGTTGTTCACCTGTTTGCCGAGGATGGTGCCGGGGCGCAGTATCAGCTGCTTGAGTTGCGGGTGCTGCACCCGCGCTTCAGCCAGCAAAACCTCCACTTCACGTTTGTGCTTGGCGTAGGCGAACTGCGCATGGCCGCGCAGCGGCTGGTCTTCATCCAGCCACTCGGCATTCTGCGGGTCGTAGCCATAGGCGGCGCCGGAGTTGGTGACAATCAACTGCTCAACGCCATGGGTCGCAGCCGCCTGGATCAGCCCCTGGGTGCCGCCGACATCGATGGCATGCAGCTGTGAGTCGCTCATGCCGGGCGGCGGGGTGACTACCGAGGCCAGGTGGACGATTGCTTGCGGCTGCCAGGTGGCCACGCAGTCTTCCACTGCGGCCGGCTGGCTGATATCGAGCAACACCGGCTCGATATTCAGCTTCATGCCCGCGCGGTTCTGCGGGCGAATATCGGCGGCAATCAGCATCCACTGCGGATGCTGAATAGCCAGTTGGTTAAGCAGCTGCTGGCCGATATAGCCGGCTGCACCTGTGATCAAAACGCGCATTACCCTCTCCATACGCAGCGCGGCCCGAGGGCGCGAAGGCTGCGTTTCTACCGACTGTGATTCCCCATTGCAGCCTATCCAGCGGGTTGCGCGGAGGCAGTGGCAAGGCTGGCCAAACAGCGTGGCCAAAGGCGACAGATGCTTGCGCCCTGGTGCGTTGGGCGCGCTATGCTCTGCGCCCGATCATTCGCCCAGGCATAGCGACCATGAGCCAGACCGAACAGAACCTGCGTATCGACTACATCGAGTTCGCCGCCGTCGACCTGCCGCTGCTCAAGCAGTTCTATGAGCACGTCTTCGGCTGGCGCTTTACCGACTATGGCCCGCACTACAGCAGCTTTACCGACGGGCGCATGACAGGCGGCTTTAGCACCGATAGCGCTGTGGGTAGCGGCCCGCTGGTGGTAATTTACGCCACGGATCTGGAAGGCGTGTGTGCCCAGGTAGCCGCAGCGGGTGGGCAGATCACTCAGGCAATCTTCAGTTTCCCCGGTGGCCGGCGCTTTGAATTCAGCGACCCAAGCGGTAATCGCCTAGCCGTCTGGTCGGAGTAATCGGACTTCCCATGCAGGCAGTGAAACAACAGGCGCTCAAACTGATCGCCCTGATTCAACGTAATCCGGGACTGGTGGCAATCTTCGGCTTTGCCTCGGGGCTGGCGAGCTTTCTGCTGGTCGAGCGCCAGGCCGAGCTGGCGCAGGTATTGGCGCTGGTGATGCTGGTCAGCTGGTTGTGGCTGATTCTGGAAAACATCCTGCGCGAGCGCATCGCCCAAAGGTTCGGCTTCGAGTTGCCGCCGCCGTTGTTGCGCTATGCGACACAGATGATCCACCAGGAGAGTCTGTTTTTCGTTCTGCCGTTCTTCTTTATCACCACCACCTGGAACAGCGGTCAGCTGCTGTTCAGCGGCCTGCTGGCCAGCGCGGCGCTGGTCTCGATCATCGACCCGCTGTACTACCGCTGGCTGGCGCCCAAGCGCTGGCTATTTCTCGCCTATCACACCCTGACCCTGTTCGCCGTGCTGCTCACGGCGCTGCCGATTATCTTCAAACTGACCACCCCGCAGAGCTATCAGTTGGCGCTTGCCGCGGCGGTCGTGCTGTCGTTTCCCTCACTGTTCACGATCATCACCGTACAACGCTGGTGGCGTGGCCTGCTGCTGGTTGGGATGACCCTGGCGATAGGTGCTGGCGGCTGGCTGGTACGCGTCTGGGTGCCACCGGCAACCCTGTGGCTGACCCAGGTGGCTGTGACTAGCCAGTTCGATAACCAGAACCGCGCGCCGGGTGAGAGCATCAAGCAACTGAGCGTGGCGCAGCTACGCAGCCAGGGCCTGTTCGCCTACACCGCAATCAATGCGCCGCGCGGGCTGAACGAGCGGATTTATCACGTGTGGCGGCGCGATGGCGGCGAAGTCGAACGCATCGCCCTGGATATCCACGGCGGACGCAAAGAGGGCTACCGCGCCTGGACCCACAAACAGAACTTCCCTGCCGACGCCGTAGGCCGTTGGCAGGTCCAGGTGCTGACCGAGGCCGGGCAGATGATCGGAGTGTTGCGGTTTAAGGTTGTGGAGTAACCGCAGGGCTCAGCCAAAAAACCAGTAGCACACCAATATGGCCGCCACCACCCCAGCAAACTCGGCCAGCAGCGCGCAACCCACGGCATGCCGTACGCGCTGAATACCCACCGCACCGAAGTACACGGCCAGCACATAGAAGGTGGTTTCCGTGCTGCCCTGCACCGTGGCGGCGATCAGCGCGGCGAAGCTGTCGACACCCTGGGTCTGCATGGTTTCGATCAACATGGCGCGCGCTGCGCTGCCGGAAAACGGTTTGACCAGCGCGGTGGGCAGCGCTTCGACAAAGCGGGTGTCCCAGCCAACTGCCTCAACCAGCCAACGAATGCCGTCAAGGCCGAACTCCAGCGCACCGGACGCACGTAACACGCCAATCGCGCAGAGCATCGCCACCAGGTAGGGCAGCAGGCTCTTGGCCACGTCGAAGCCTTCCTTAGCGCCTTCGACAAACTCTTCGTACACCGCCACCTTCTTCAACGCACCGAGCAGCAGAAACAGCAAGACGATGCCGAACAGCGTGAGGTTGCCGGCCAGCGACGACAGGGCCGCCAGCGCCGTGGCCGACATGGTCGCCAGCACGGCCATAAAGCTGCCGAGCAACAGCGCGCCGGGGATCAGGTAGGCCAGCACCACCGGGTCCCACAGGCGCAGACGCTGCATCAGCGCCACCGACAGCAGGCCGACCAGGGTCGAAGCGCTGGTCGCCAGTAGAATCGGCAGGAATACCAGGGTTGGATCGGGCGCGCCTTGCTGGGCGCGGTACATAAAGATGGTTACGGGCAGCAGGGTTAGCGACGAGGCGTTGAGCACCAGAAACAGGATCTGCGCGTTACTCGCCGTGGTGTTGCTGGGGTTGAGGGTCTGCAGCGCGCGCATGGCCTTGAGGCCAATCGGCGTGGCGGCGTTGTCCAGGCCCAGGCCATTGGCGGCGAAGTTCATGGTGATCAGGCCGAGGGCCGGGTGACCACGCGGGACTTCCGGCATCAGCCGCGCAAACAGCGGGCCGAGCATCCGCGCCAGGGCATCGACCAGGCCAGCTTTCTCGGCGATGCGCAGCAGGCCGAGCCAGAGGGTCAGGGTGCCGAACAGCAGCACCATGACCTCGACCGACAGCTTGGCCATGGCAAACAGGCTCTCGACCATGGCGGCAAATACCGCCGGATCGTCACCGAGCAGCCAACGCGACAAGCCGGCAAGCGCCGCCACCACGAAAAAACCCAGCCAGAGCCAATTGAGCATGCCGTCTCTCCCCCAGATCAGTGGTCGCGATGATAGCGCGGCTTAGCAGGCTGTTGAAAAACTACCTGCGTTGCCATCGCGGCGTTAAAAACCGGCTCAAAATGCTCATTTACAACTCGTAAACTCCGCTTTTTCGCCTGTTTTTGCCTTGCGCTGGCTGCCTCGCCAACGTTTTCAACGGCCTGTTAAGAGAGGCTGGGGTGGGGTTAACCGCTATGGCGCGCTTGAGCCGCGAGACATACAACCACTAGCCATCGCCGGGCGGAGAGGGCGAACCCTTGTCCGCCGCAGCGGGCGCTTTCACAACCGCTCAGCCGTACTCACAGCTCGCCATGGCCCCACCGAGCCCCCACTGAGCGCCGACCAGTACCAAGCCGAGTTATCGCTAAAACTCTGCCCAGCGGCGTCCTCAATGTACTCGCATACACGCAGATCGACGCCATGACCACTGGCGACAAAACAGCGCTGCAAGCCGTCGCCATCACTGCGCTGCTCCAGATGGATGGCCTGAATGCGATACCCCAGACCGCGGTAGCAGTCTGCGGCCGGATGCAACTTACGCGTGGGACGAGTCACATGGCGCAGCGTGACCGCCCGCGCGCCCGCACTAAAACGGGCGATAGCGCCGGGAAACTGCGCAGTGAAACGCTGCTCCACCGCCGACAAGGCCAACGGTCGCAATGGCTCGCCAGCGTATTGCGCTGGCCACTCGACAAAGCTGCCGTACCTTGGCTCAACAGCCGCAGGCGCTGCCAACAGCGGCCACAGCGCCACAGCCACGAACGCCGTGAGCAACACCACTTGCAACGCCGGCTGCAGCGACGGCCGGTGGCCCGGCAGCTCAGGCGCCAGTGGCGCAAGCGTCACTTCGTGGGCCGTACCGTTCGCCATCATATAGCGCAGCACCAGCGCACAAACGCCGATGAACACCAGCAAGCCGGTGCCCTCGTGCATCCAGCCGGGCCAATCCAGACGCCCGGTTTCCTGCAGGATCAGCAGGCTATTGCGCAGAATATTGCCGGCCAGTATCAGCACCCCGAGCAGCGGCAAACGGCGCAGTAACTGGCGATCGCCCATGCGTAGCCAAGCGGCGGTGGCGAACGCAGTGAAGTAGGCGACCCAGGCCATCTGAATGCCCGAACAGGGTGCATCGACCATGATGAGTTGCCCGGACACTTCCAGCGTGCTGCCTTGGCGTAGCACCTCCAGCCCGCCGGCGCGCAGCAACCAGGCGCTGACCTCAGCGGTCAGCACCCGCAGCGGATAGCCGATAAAGAACTGCAGGGACGACATGATCGGCAGCGCCAACAAACCCAACCCCAGCCAGGCCAGCAGCGCCTGCCCCGGCGCGCGCAGCGCCAGCACCCCGGCGAACAGCGTCAGCACCGCCACTACCGCGCGCAATAACGGTGGCAAGCCTGGCACCAACCCGGCCACCGCGCAGAGCAGCACTGTCAGCAGTAACCAGGGCAGCCGCGGCGCGGCTGATAACTGGCGGCGCTCGCGCCAGAGCATCAGCACTAAGGCAAGCAGCGCGACTATGCCGAACGGATCGTCGGAGCCATCGCTCATGCGCCGCGCGCTCCACTGCCACACCGGCCACAGCGCCAATGCCGGCAGCAGCAACCACAGCCACCTCGGCGGGTTGGCCCCAGTGCGCGGCCAAGCCATTGGGAGCGCCGATATCACTCAAGCTGCTCCTGACGAGCATGCTGGCGCGCCAGCCAGCCCATACCCAGAACCGCGACCAGCAACATCAGCCAGAGACTCGGCTCCGGAGTACTCGACACCAGCGCACCTACTGCCTGGTTGCTCACGCCCTGAGGCAGCGGCAAAGGCTGTTTGACGCTGGCGGCAGCGGCCGGATCGGGGTTGCGTACCTGTTCGTCCACGGCGATAAACGAGGTGTAGGCCGTCAACAGGCTGTATTTCAGACCCAGGTCGAGAATCGCCTGGCTATGGGCGTAGTCGCCTTCGAGGGTTTCCTGATCGGTAAGGCTGGCGACCTTATGCCGTGCCCATAAATAGCCCAGCGCCTGATTGCTCGCGCTGGCCATCTCGGGCCTGATCGGCACTTCAACTCGATACGGCCCGGCCGCGCCGCGCCCCTCCACTTGCAGGCTGCCGCGCGCCTCGCCGCGCCATTTGCCGAACACTACCAGAGGCCGCTGAGCGAACAGATCCGGCAAGGCCACGGGCTCGACGTCATAGACCTGCAAGCCAGCGAAACGCACCTGCGGATTGGCCAGCACCGGCGCATCGATCATCTGCCGAAAGCGCTCGGCCTGCTCGTCCGCCGCCGCCTCGTTGAGGACTACGAAAGGCTCGCCTTGCCCGGCCCGCGCCAGGCCCTCGATCAGCTGACGATTGACCGAGCTGCCAATACCGAAGGCGAACATATTGGCCTTGTCCAGATTGTTGCGCACCAGCTCGAAGGCCTCGCGTTCAACCGACACAAAACCATCGGTGACCACTACAAAGCTACGCGCCCGCTCGGGATCGCTCGGCACAGCCAGTGCCTTGCGCAACGCCGGCAGCAGCTCGGTGCCGCCCGAGCCCATCGTGGTGTCGAGCATACCCAACGCAGTCTCGATATTCGCTGGGGTAGCCGCCTGCGACTCATCGGCGAGCATGCTGCTACTGCCAGAGAACAACAGCACATTGAAGCTGTCGACCGGGCGCAAACGCCCGAGCAGATTCTTCAGCAGGCGCTTGGCGGTATCCAGCGGGAAGCCATGCATGGAGCCGGAGATATCCACCACGAAGATATATTCGCGCGGCACCAGCATCTGGCTTTTCACCTTCGCCGGCGGCGCGATCAAGGCCAGGAAGAAGTTTTCCTCGGCGCCTTTGGACAGCAGCACGCCGCTCTCGAAAGTGGCGCCACTCAAACGATAGTCGAGGATGAAATCGCGGTTATTGCTCTGCCCCGCATCGCTGCCCAGGCTGACCCGCGCCTGACTCGGCGTGCTCTGTTGCAGTTCGATCTTGTGGCTTGGCGAGCGGATATCGGCCAACGGCACCGGCGACTGCAACTCCACCTCGAGCGAGAAAGCATCGCGCGTCGCTTCGCCCTCGGGCAAATATGGTGTGCTGACCCAGGGGCCAGCCTTCTGGCTCTCACTGCCGGTACTGCCGTTGTAGCGCGGCCCGACCACGGTAGGGAAAACGAAGCTGTAGACGCCATCGGTGGGCAGCAGCAACTCGGTATAACGCAGCTCCACGTCGACCACATCACCGGGCAGGATATTGGCGACATTCATCTGGAATACATTTTCGCGCTGTTGTTCGAGCAGGGCCGCCGTTTTACCGGCGCTCTTGGCCTGTTGATACTCCTGCTGGGCCTTCTGCTTCTCGCGGATCTGCGCCTGTAGTTCACGCTCGCCCAAGCGCACGGTCATGCCGTACACCGCCGCGCGGGTCGAGCAGGGAAACACATATCGCGCCTCCAGCGCCCGCGTACCCTCGTTGCGGTATTGCTGAACAACCCGCACATCGGCGATCACCCCCAATACCCGCACCTCGACTTTGGTGGCCTTGAGCGGTAAGCGATCCACTGCGGGATCGTCGCTCTGTACCGCGAAATAAGGACTTTCGCTGTGCTCGGCGGTGGATTGCTCGCTGGCCAGCGCGGGCTGTGACAGAACCAAGGCGATCAGCAGCACAAGCCGGCGACCGACGCTGATCTTAGGAATGGATAAACAATCAAACATGGCGAAGTTCCCCGTAAATGATGCAAACACGGGGGCCATGCTGAGGTCACTTTGTGGTGGGAGTGTGCAGTCGTTATGGCGATTGTGTGGATTCTTGCATCCACAGATCGCCATAACGAAGCTGCGCCGCTTAGCAGGCCGTTGAGAAACGTAGGCGAGACAGCCGAGACAAGGCAAAAACAGGCGAGGAAGCGCAGTTCACATGTTGTAAATGAGCATTACTCGCTCCACTCGCCCTTCGGGCCGCGCTAATAGCGCGTTAGCCGCAAGCGGCTTGCCGAGCCGGTGTTTAACGCCGTATCGGCAACGCAGGTGATTTTTCAACCGCCTGCTAGTACCAGTTGGGATCGCTCTTCAGCTGCTCTAGCAGCAACTGCTGAGTGGCTTCATCTGGATCGCCGAGCCAGCGTAGGGTCGCATGCTGACTGGGTGCCTTGTCCGTCGGCAGGCCGTCGGGCAGTTGCACGTAGAGGGCATAGGCATCGTCCTTGTCCCAGCTGAAGGCTACGTAGAGGCGCTGGTTGAAGCAGTTGTGCTCTTCGCACAGCTGACCGACCAGGTACTTGTCGCCGTCATCATCCAGGCCCTGCATCGGGCTGGCGATGCCGCTGAGGTTCATCACCCAATCCGGCAAACGGCTTTCATCCTCTACCAGCTCTTGCCAGCTTTCTTGGTAAGCAGGGTCACTGGCGAGCAGTTCATTGAGGCGGAATTGGCCGTCGGTGTCCGCGGCCAAAGCCGCCGCACTACCGCCCAGCAACAGGGCGGCAAGCAGCGTCTTGATGGTCATGGTTGCTCCTCTATCCACGTGGGCGACGGCCCATGATGAACGAGACGATAAACATCACCAGGAACACCACGAACAGAATCTTCGCGATACCCGTGGCGGTGCCGGCGATACCGCCGAAGCCCAGGACTGCAGCGATGATGGCGATAATCAGAAAGGTAATGGCCCAACTCAACATGGCGAAACTCCTTCTCTACTCAAGTGTGCGCCGTGGCGCTAGATGACCCGGTGTGGCACAGGCCACACCGGAGCGTGCTTACTGCATGGACTGCTTCAAGGTGCGCATACGGTCATGGTTGGCACGAACTTTCGGCATTTCTACCGCCAACAGGGCCTGCACACTCGGCTCTGAACCTTCTAGAGCATCCTCAAACGCATGCAGAATGCGGTCTTCGGCTTCTTCCAGTTGCGCCACGTAGGTGGCCTCGGTGTCACTGGCCAAGCTAGCTTTGGTATCGGCATAAATCTGACGCAGCTTGCCGACAAAGGTACCGCCGCTGGCCGGAACTTCCTGGTTGGCGGTAACTTTCACCGACAGCGCGCGGATCAGCTCGCTCTTGCTCTGCGACATGTCGCGGAACAGCACCTGCAGACGCACATCCTTCACTTCATCGTGAGCGTGCTGGTAGAAGCGCTGGCCATCACGGGTGATTTCGATCAGTTCGTTGAGTTGTTCGGTGGTGTCAGTCATGGTGGATCTCCTGTGAGTTGTAGCGGCTGCCCAAGCGGCAAGGCAGCCTCAGACAACAGGTAGCGGCCGGCATGGCCGCTGCCCGGATGGATCAGCTGGCGACGCGCAAAGCATCGGCATCAACACCGCGCACGCCACGGATGTTGCGGGCGGTTTCAACGGCCAATTGCTTCTCGGCGTTGCTCAGCACGCTGCCGCTGAGGCTGACCATGCCCTTCTGGGTGTCGACCGAAATATTCAAACCGTCGAGGTTGCGGCTATAGATAAAGCTGGATTTCACCTTGCTGGTGATCCACGCATCGCTGATCGCCGCAGCGGTTTCATCGGCCGCGTTCTGTGCCTTGGCCGCAGTGCTGTCAGTGGCGCTGACGCTAAGCAGGTTGTTCACCTCACGCACGCCTTCGGTGTTGGCCGCCAGACGACCGGCCAGGTCCTTGGCCTCGGCGCTCTGCGCACTACCGATCAGGCTGACCATGCCGTTTTCTGCGTTGACGTTGATGTCCAACCCTTCGGTATTACTGTTCCACAACAGCTTGGATTTCACCGTGGCCACCAGAGTCGCGTCGTCAAAACGTTGCGACAGGTTTGGCTCGGCGCTGGCCTTGGCTTCGAAGTTCGGGTCGAGGGTCAGCTGGTTGTCGACCTTCTTCACCCCTTCAATACCGAGGGCGATCTGTTCAGCCAAATCGCGCTCGACATCGGTTTCCACCTTACCGGTCAGCTTGGCGCTGCCGTTTTCCACATCCACGTCGATGGTGAAGGGGTTGAGGTGGCGGTTAAGGGCAAACGCAGTCCAGATCGAGCCTTCCTGGCGCGCCTCGCTCAGCGCACGGCTGGTATCACCCTCGGCAGCATAGGCAGCGAAAGGGGCCAGGCCGATCAGGCCGGCGGTCGCAGTGGCCAGGGCCAGAGTTTTCAATTTATGCATGGCAGTTCCTCCAATGGATAACGATCAAGCGAGCGGCCGTTTGTCGCCGCCGTTACTGGTAGATCGCAAGTGCCATGCCAGCTTTCCTTATCGATATAAATTCATAAATATCAATAACTTATGACATGAAAACGAAGGCGACAGGCTTGCAGCTTGCATGATCGGTGCAGAACGGCCGTGCAACTTGCACGACGCGCTGCGGACTAACCCTGTGCACGCAATGACTGTGTGCGGGATAAGAAGGAGATGGCTATGCATGCAAGCACAGAGGAACACAGCCTGGGGCGCATTCTGCTGGTGGATGACGAGACGGCCATCCTGCGCACCTTTCGCTATTGCCTGGAAGATCAGGGTTATCAGGTGAGTACCGCGAGTAGTGCGGCACAGGCCGATGCCTTGTTGCTGCGCCAGGTCTTCGATCTGTGCTTTCTCGACCTGCGCCTGGGCGCGGATGACGGCCTGGAGGTGCTGGCGCAGATGCGCCTGCAGGCACCCTGGATGCGTGTCGTGATCGTTACCGCGCACTCGGCAGTGGACACTGCAGTGGATGCGATCCAAGCCGGTGCGGCGGATTATCTGGTCAAACCCTGCAGCCCGGAGCAGCTGCGCCTGGCCGCAGCCAAACAGCTGGAAGCCCGCCAGCTGGTCGAACGTCTGGAGCGCCTGGAAGGCTATGTACGCAAGCCCGGCGACGGCCTCGACTCGCAGAGCCCGGCGCTGATGGCGGTGCTGCAGACGGCCAAGCAGGTGGCCGACACCGACGCCAATATCCTCATCCTCGGCGAATCCGGCACCGGCAAGGGCGAGTTGGCACAGGCCATTCACCGCTGGAGCAAGCGCGCGAAGAAATCCTGCATCACCATCAACTGCCCATCGCTGAGCGCCGAGCTGATGGAAAGCGAGCTGTTCGGGCATAACCGCGGCTCTTTTACCGGCGCCAGCGAAAGCACCCTGGGGCGCGTAAACCAGGCCGATGGTGGCAGCCTGTTCCTCGACGAGATCGGTGACTTCCCATTGGCGCTGCAGCCCAAACTGCTGCGTTTTATTCAGGACAAGCAATACGAGCGCATCGGTGACCCGGTAACCCGCCAGGCCGATGTGCGGATTCTCGCGGCGACCAACCTCAATCTGGATGAGATGGTTCAACAGGGACATTTCCGCGAAGACCTGCTGTATCGCCTCAACGTCATCACCCTGACCCTGCCACCGCTACGCGAACGGCGCGAGGACATCCTCGATCTGGCCGAGCGCTTTCTCGCGCGCTTTGTCGTCGAGTACGCACGCCCCGCGCGCAACTTCAGTGAAGAGGCGCGTGAGGCGCTGCTGAGCTATGCCTGGCCGGGCAATATCCGCGAGCTGCGCAACGTCATCGAGCGCGCCAGCATCATCTGCACCGAGGAGCTGGTGCAGGTCAGCCACCTCGGACTGAGCGCTGCGAGCAGCCAGTGCGCGCCGCAAATCGGTGACCAACTGAGCCTGGAAGCCCTGGAAAAAGCGCATATCAGCGCCGTGATGGCCAACAGCGAAAGCCTCGACCAGGCGGCAAAAACCCTCGGCATCGACGCCTCGACCCTGTACCGCAAACGCAAGCAACTCAGCCTGTGAACCTGCGCAGCCGGCTATTTATAAGCAGCAGCGCGCTGCTCACCGTGGCCCTGGTGGGGCTGTTGCTGGGCATGTTCAGCGTGTTGCAGCTGACCCAGGTGCAGAGCCAGGCGATGACCCGCAACCTGCAGATCATCGACGCCAGCCTGGGCTTGCGTCAGGAGCTGGGCAAGCAGGTGATTCTGCTGCTCGCCGAAGATCTCGACCGCGAGGCCCTGAAAACCTCTGACCTGCAGTTCAAACGCTGGCTGCAACGGGCCGCTGAGAGCGCCACCGACGAGAGCGATCATCAGGCCATTGCCGAACTCGAACGTGCCTACGCCAGCTTCGATGACCTGCTGGCCAAACCCCTGACCGTACGCCGCGAACTGCTGCGCAATGACAGCTTCGGCCGCGCCATTGAAGCTCTGCGTGACCGCATCAACGCGGTGCAAACGCGCTACATCAAGGCCGTGGATCAGGAAGAAACAAGCGCCCGCGAACGAGCCTGGCTGATCGCCGGCCTGCTCGGGCTGATCGGCCTGGCGGTACTGGTGATTGGCTTTGTCACCGCACATAGCATCGCCCAGCGCTTCGGCCGGCCAATTGAGGCCCTGGCGCGGGCCGCTGACCAGATCGGCCAGGGCGACTTTCAGGTCACCCTGCCGCTGACCCCGGTGGCGGAAATGTCCGCCCTGAGCCAGCGCTTCGGCCTGATGGCCGAAGCGCTGCGCGAGTTCAAGAACAGCGATGTCGAAGCGCTGCAAGCCGAGCAGCAACGTCTGCAGGCGGTACTCGACAGCATCGATGACGGCCTGCTGATCTTCGATTGCGCCGGCCGGGTCGAGCACATCAACCCGGTGGCCCTGCGCCAGTTGAACTGGGGCGACGAACAGCTCGGGCAGACCCTCGACGTGGCACTGAACCGCGCCGATCTGGCCGAGCAACTGCAGCGGGTGCTGCAGGGCGAAAGCCTGGACGAAACCCTGGACGACCTGCAGGTACAGATCGACGGTGAAAACCGTTTGCTGGCCTACAGCCTGTCCGGGGTCAGCCACAATGAAGGCCGCCTGATGTGCGCGGTGATGGTGCTGCGCGATGTCACCGAACAGCGCGCCTTTGAACGGGTGCGCAGCGAGTTCGTGCTGCGCGCCTCGCACGAGCTACGTACGCCGGTGACCGGCATGCTGATGGCATTTGCCCTGCTGCAGGAGCGCCTGCAGTTCGCCGCCGAATCCCGCGAAGCCGACCTGCTGAACACCGTGGATGAGGAAATGCAGCGTCTGTTGCGACTGATCAACGATCTGCTGAACTTCTCGCGCTACCAGAACGGCCTGCAAACCCTGGAGTTGTCTGCCTGCGCTCTGGAGCCGCTTCTGCTGCAAACCCAACAGCGCTTCGGCGCCCAGGCCGCCGAGCTGCAGGTCAGCCTGGCCTGTGAGGTGCACAGCGAGCTGCCGGACGTGCAGATCGACCCGCTGCAGATCGAACGGGTGCTCGACAACCTGATCGGTAACGCCCTGCGCCACAGCCACCCCGGTGGGCAGATCCGCCTGCAAGCGCGGCAGCAGGACGAACGGGTGGTACTCAGCGTGGAAGACAACGGCGAGGGCATTCCCTATCGTCAGCAGACACGGATCTTCGAACCCTTCGTCCAGGTCAGCCGCAAGAAAGGCGGCGCCGGCCTGGGCCTGGCGCTGTGCAAGGAGATCGTCCAGCTGCACGGCGGGCAGATCGGCGTGCACTCACGCGCAGGGCAAGGCGCGCAGTTCTATGTCGCGCTGCCGGTATAAGCCGTCGATTACGCGCAATCAGCCAGGCTGATGCAGATTGCCTATTGGCCAGTGCATGTCGACACTCAGCGCTCCAGTCCCGAGGAGCGCCGCCATGCCCAGCATCAACCCCAGCCCCGCCCAACTGGCCGCATTCACCGCCGATGTGGCGGACGATACGCCGCTGCTGATGCTCAACCTGCTGCGTTTCCAGGCCCAGGCCAGCTATGCCGCCGCCAGCACCATGCGCCGTGTAGCGGGCGCGAAGCCTATGCGCGCTACAGCCAAACGGCGCTGCGCAAGGTGCGTGGAGTCGGTGGAGAGGTGCAGATCATGGCCGCCGCGCAGGCTGCCCTGATTGCCCCGGCCGATGAGCACTGGGATGAACTGCTGCTGGTGCGCTACCCATCGAAGGCCGCTTTCCTGAGTATGCTTGCCGACCCGGAGTACCGCGCGGCAACCGAGCACCGCACGGCAGCTCTAGCTGATTCGCGGCTGATCGCCACCACGCCGCGATAACGACTGCTTACTGCTGGCGGTTAAGCACCAAAAGCAAAGCCGCCGTCTCAGCATCCGGCTCGCCGTCATAGCGTGCCGGGCGGTACTTCATCTGCAGGGCAGCGATCACGTTGCGCGTGGCCTGGTCTAACTCGCCATGGCTGGGCACGGCATAGCCCTGGCGCGCCAGCTGCTCCTGAAACCACTTAACGCTTGGCAGGCTGGCACTGAACAGTGCCTGCTCATGCGCCACCTCGGCGGCATCTGGCCAGGGCATCAGTCCGGCATCGGCCAGGCGCTTCCAGGGAAATAGCGGACCGGGGTCAACCTTGCGCTGCGGGGCGACATCGCTGTGCGCCAGGATGCTGCCGGGCGGCAACTGGTGGCGCTGCATGATGTCCTTGAGCAGCACGATCAGCGCATCGATCTGCGCCGGGGCAAAAGGCTGCCAGTAGCGGCCGGTGGGGGTGTCGTAGAAGCCCTGGTTGACCAGCTCGATACCAATCGAGGTGCCATTGAGCCAGGTGCGCCCTTGCCACTGGCTCTCGCCGGCATGCCAGGCGCGGCGGTTTTCATCGACCAGGCGGTAGATGGTCGCCGGTGCTTCGCCGATCAGGTAATGGCTGCTCACCTCGGTCTCGGTCAGCAGTTGCAGCGAACGCGCCAAATCGGTAGAGGTGTAGTGCAACACGATGTACTGCACGCGGCTGTTCTGCCCAGTGGCGGTATGGCTGTCATCAATGCGTAGGCCGCTGCTGCAACCGGCCAGCAACAAGACCAGAAAACTTAAACTCAGAACTCTCATGGGCTGATATGCAACACGCTTTGCAGGTTATCCAGCAGCATGTCGACGCTGAGCATGATCAATAGCATGCCCATCAGCCGCTCCACTGCGGTCAACCCGCGAGGTCCAAGAAAACGCTGCAGCAACGAGGCCTGCAACAGAATAAATGCGGTCGCCGCCCAGGCCAGCAGCACTGCGACGTAGAGCTCCCAGAGCGGCCCGTCGTGGGTGTTGCGCAGAGTCATCAACACCGCCAGGGCTGAGGGACCGGCCACCGCTGGGGTGGCCAGCGGCACCAGCATCGGTTCGCCATCCGGCACATCACCCAACACCCCTTGCGGGCCAGGGAAGATCAGGCGCATAGCGATCACAAACAGGATGATACCGCCGGCAATCGCGGTTGCCTCCCGCGACAGGCCCAAGGCGCTGAGCACTTTGTCACCAAAGGTAAGAAACAGCAGCAACAACGCCAGGGCAAACAACAGCTCACGCGCGGCGACCCGCAAGCGGCGCTTCTCCGGCACATTCTTCAGTGCGGCGATAAAGATGGCGATATTGCCGAAGGGGTCGGTGACCAGAAAGATCAACGCGGCGATGCCGAAAATTTCCATAACTACTCCTCAACAGATCGGCAGAGTTTAGTGCTTATGTCGGCAGAAAACGCCTTTGATCAGGCACAAACGCCACGCTGGTCTGTTGCCTGGGCAAGGTGCGTCTGACGCTGCTAGACTAGGAATCTGTACAAACATGTATTTTTTGTACAGCCCTTGTATCGATTAGGGGATCACACCATGCGCGCACTGCTGTGGTTCAAACAGGATCTACGCCTTGATGACCACCCTGCCCTGCAGGCGGGCCTGACCGCCGAATGCCTACTACCGGTGTATGTACTGGACCCGGTACTGCTGCAGCTCAACGAATTCGGCATGCGCCCTATGGGCGTTCACCGCGCGCGCTTTCTGCTGGAAAGCCTGGTGGCGCTGGAAGGCGAATTGCGCCAGCGCGGTTCACACCTGCTGGTAGTCATCGGCTCGGCAGAACAGGCAATCCCCCAGCTGGTCGCCCAGTTCAATCTGAACCAGGTGCTGACCCTGGAGGAAATTGCCCCCGACGAACGCGCTCAGGTGGCACGCGTTGCGTGTCGTCTCGGCGACGCGGTCCTGCAGCAAGCCCCCGCCAACAACCTGCTACGCGCTGAAGAGCTGCCTTTCAGTGTTGAGCAACTGCCCCATGTGTTCAGTAAATTCCGCAGCCTGGTAGAAGAGCGCTTGCAGGTGTTCCAGCCGCGCCATGCGCCAGAGCATTTACCGGGGCTACCGGATGGTGCGCTGGCACTGATGCAACCACTGCCAACACTGACCCAATTGGGCCTCGGCGAGCCGCTCAGCGTAGCGGCCAGCGCCTTCCCCTTCTCCGGCGGCGAACCGGCTGCGCTGGGCCGGCTGCGTGACTACCTGTGGAAAACCCAAGGTGTGCGGCAGTACAAGGACACCCGCAACGGCATGATCGGCAGCGAGTACTCGACGAAGTTCTCACCTTGGCTGGCCAACGGCAGCCTGTCCGCACGCCGCGTGGTGGCCGAGCTGCGTCGGCATGAGGCGCAGTTCAAACGCAATGATTCGACCCACTGGCTGTGGGTGGAGATGCTCTGGCGCGACTTCTTCCGCTGGACCCTGATTCGTCACGGTAGCGCGCTGTTCAAGGCCGGCGGCCTGAAAGCTACCGAGCGTGCACCACAGCAACTGGATCAACGCTTTCAAGACTGGTCACGCGGACGCACCGGCATGCCGCTGGTGGATGCCAATATGCGCGAACTGGCCGCCACCGGATTTATGTCAAATCGCGGCAGGCAGGTAGTCGCCAGCTACCTGATCAATGACCTGCAACAAGACTGGCGCCACGGTGCAGCCTGGTTCGAGGAACACCTGATTGATTACGACCCGGCCAGCAACTGGGGCAATTGGGCTTACCTGGCCGGCGTGGGCAACGATCCACGGCACAACCGGGTGTTCAATGCCCTACGCCAGGCCCGTGAATATGACCCCGACGCGCAGTACGTCAGCCTCTGGCTACCAGAGCTGCGCGATGTGCCGCAGGCACTGCGGCATACGCCCTTCCTGCTCGCCGGCGGGCACCTGCGCAGCCTCGGTTACCCTCAGCTGGACAGCATTCCGGAGAGCTGGAAGCCCTACCTGCACGCAGTGGCCTGAGCCGAATTAACTCAGCTCAACCCGGTTGCGTCCGCCGCTCTTGGCCCGATACAGCGCCTGATCAGCTCGCTCGAACACCTGGTCACTGCCTTCCTCACCGGCAAATGCGGTCAAACCCGCCGAGAGGGTGATGGTCACGCGCTCACCGCGAAAGTGGAACGGACACTGCTCGACGCCCTCGAGCAGGGTTTGTAGCAGCTGTTGACCACCTTCCATGGGTGTCGAAGGAATCAGCAGAACAAACTCTTCGCCGCCGAAACGGGCAATGAAATCGGTTTTGCGCAGGCGCTTGGCCAGCTCGCCGGCAATGATCTTCAACACCTTGTCGCCAGCCAGGTGTCCGTAACCATCATTGATCCGTTTGAAGTGATCAATATCCAGCACCGCCAGCAGCAACTCGCCGCCATAGCGTTTCCAACGCGCCATCTCCAGCTCCAGGCGCTCGCTCCAGCCGGCCCGATTAGGTAGGCCGGTAAGCGGATCGATCAGAGCTTTCTGCCGTTGTTCTTCGAGGTGATCGCGGAAGCTCTGCGCTTCCTGCTCCATATCCGCGACCTTCTGGGTCAGGCTTTGCAGGCGTTGCGCCACTTCGTCCTCATGACCGTCGCGATGCTTCTGGTGCTCACTGACGGTGCTGAGCAAGCCGTCCAGGCGCGCTTCCAGTGATTGCTTGAGGGTCGGCAGATCAACCGCATCCTGCACGCTGGCCTGCAAGCCGCTGACCTGCTCACGCAGTTCCTGATTAAAGCTGCGCGCGCTTTCTACCGACTCGCTGTAGCCCTCATGGGCCTCGCTGAGGGTGCTGAGAAACGATGCCAGACGCTCGTTGAGCTGCTTCAGGTAACTGGCAAACTCACGCTGACCACTGTCGGTCACGGCCAGCACCAGCACCGCCAGATCGTCCAGCACCGCCACCAGTTCGTACCAGTTCAAGCCGCCCTGCACGCGCTGGCGCAAGGCCTCGCCCTGCGGTTGATGGCGCTCCGGCAGCTCCAGTTCATCGAGCAGGCCCATCAGGCTGTCACCGATATGCGGGGCGACGGCGCTGTAACCCGGCTCGGGAATTTCCGGCAGGGCATAGGCCGGATCGCTAGAGCCCTGAGCGGGTGCAACTGTTGCTGGCGCTGCTGCGCTGGGCGGGATTGCCACCACAGACTGTGGTTCTAACACGGGATTTGGCGTGGCAGGTGCGGCGGGCGCAGGCGCCTCGTTGTTCGGGTTTACCGCCACTTCAGCAGCCTGTACTGCGGCTTGAGGTTGCGCGATAACAGCCGGGGCTGACGTTGCGGGTGGCAGCATATCGGCTGACGCCGGCGCGCTGTCATCAGGGCTAGCAGGCACTGCGTCCTTGCTGCCAAACAGACGCTGGAGAAACCCCGGACGCGCCTGGCTGGCCTCGCCATCAAGCGCGGCCAGGGCCTGCTGCTGCAGATTGCTTAATTCACTGAGCAGCGCGGGCAGTTCGCGCGGTTGACTGGCACGTTCCTCAATGCGTTTGGCAAATTGCTTGAGCGCTTTGCGCACCTCGCGCGGCGGCTCCAGGGCGAGCAGTTGATCGGTCAGACTCGTCACACCTGAAATGTTCTGCTCGACGCGATCCTGACGGTGTTTCTCAGAGTCCAGCACGGCCTTTTCCAGACGCGGAATCAGTGCCGAAAGCCCCTTATCGATATCATCGCGGCGCAGAATATCGCGCAGCTCCTGCATGCACTGGTCAACTGACTTGTCGCTGCCCTCGGCTGCCAGCGAGCTGCGCACCAGGCCGCGCCTTAGCAGGTCGAGCCGGGCATCCCAGCGACGTTCAAGCTTCTCTTGCTGTTCCAGGCTTTCTAGGTACTTGCTTTTCCAGCGCTGGGCATCATCGGTCATGGTGGCGATCCAAACTTAAGGCCCAATCAGCATAGGCGTTGCAGGCTCATAGAGTGAAGTGGGCAAGCGAATTTGCACCGCCACCGGCAGGTGGTCGGAAATTGGCTGCGACAACACCTCACAACGCTCCAGCGGCAAGCCAGGGCTGAGCAGAATGTGATCAAGGCAACGCTGCGGTCGCCAACTGGGAAAAGTTGCCTCGATCTGCGGAGCAACCAGATCAAGATCGCGCAGCGGTGAGTGCTGCAGCAGGTCATTGGCATGGGTGTTCATGTCACCCATCAGCACTATGTGCCGATAGTCACCCAGCAGTTCGCGGATATAAGCCAACTGGCGCGTGCGGGTACGCGCGCCAAGGGACAGGTGCATCATTACCACGGCGACTGCATCCGGCCCTTCGCCCAGGCGCAGCAACATCGCGCCACGGCCAGGCGGGCCGGGCAATGGATGATCTTCCAGCAGGCTGGGGCGCAAACGGCTGAGCACGCCATTGCTGTGCTGCGCCAGACGGCCGAGGTTGCGGTTGAGTTGCTGATACCAGTAAGGGAAAGCGCCGAGGTGCGCGAGGTGCTCGACCTGATTGACGTAGCCCGAACGCAGGCTGCCGCCATCGACCTCCTGCAACGCGACCAGGTCGAAATCACCGAGTAGATCGCCAATCCGTTGCAGATTGCCGCTGCGCCCGGCATGCGGCAGCAAATGCTGCCAGCTGCGTGTCAGGTAGTGGTGGTACCGCTGGGTGCTGATGCCCACCTGGATGTTGAAACTGAGCAGCCGCAGGCTGCCATTCTGCGGCCATTCATCCGCTGGCGCGCAACGTGGATTGACCTGTGGATCGCACAGGTCAATCGCCCGTCTGGCCGGCCAGCGCCTGAGCATTACGCGTTATCCGCGTACGCCAGTTACTGCGCAGCGCGTTCTTTGGCGATCAGGTGATCAGCCACTTGCAGCGCTTGTTGCGGACCACCCGAGCTGCTGATGTCAAAACGGTACTTGCCGTTGACGATCATCACCGGCACGCCAGTGATCTGATAAGCCATGGCCAGTTTCTTGGCCTTTTCCAGCTGGCTCTTCACACCGAAGGAGTTATAGGTCTTGAGGAAGGCGTCCTTGTCGATACCTTCAGCAGCCAGGAAATCAGCCATCTCTTCTGGAGTAGCAAGTTTCTTACCCTGCACATTGATGGCATCGAAGATCGCAGCATGCACCTTATGCTCAGCTTTCATCGCTTCAAGGGTGATGAACATCTGGCCGTGCACATTCCACATGCCACCGAACATGGCCGGGATGCGCACGAAATTGACATCCTCTGGCAGGGTGTCGATCCACGGATTGATGGTGTCTTCAAACTTGTAGCAATGGCCACAGCCGTACCAGAACAGCTCGACCACTTCGATTTTGCCTGGTTTGGCAACTGCTACTGGGTTGTTCAGCTCAACATATTGCTTGCCTGCTTCAATTGGCTCGGCATGAGCGCTCAGACCAAACAGGCTGGCAGTGACGAGAGTGGCACTGAGGATCAGGTTACGCATGCGTTACTCCTTGGCTATAGACGGTGCGTGGTGACGAACCGGAATTCGACACGCGAGGCAAACTGGGGTTCCGTGCATTGTAGCGATGCCCACAACGAAAAAGGGTGGCCTGAGCCACCCTATTTCATTACGACATGTAGCGGTGCTAACGGATCAATGCAGACCCTGGATAAAGCTGGATACCGCTTCGATATCCTTGTTGCTCAGCTTGGCTGCGATCGAACGCATGATCATGCTGTCGCCGTCATTGGTACGGTTGCCTTCGCGGAAGTCAGTCAGTTGCTTGGCGATGTAGGTTGCGTGCTGGCCACCCAACTGAGGGAAGCCGGCAGCATCCAGACCGGCGCCGTTCGGCGAATGACAGCCAGTGCAGGCAGGCATGCCTTCAGCCAATTTCCCACCGCGGAACAGCTCGCCGCCACGCTTAACCAGCTTCGGATCAGCAGCGCCAACACTCATCTGCTGGCTGGAGAAGTAAGCGGCGATATCGGCCAAGTCTTCTTCTGTCAGGTTATCCAGCAAACCGGTCATTTCCACGATAGGACGTGCACCGGATTTGATGTCATGCAGCTGCTTGAGCAGGTATCGCTCGCCTTGACCAGCCAGTTTCGGGAAGTTCGGTGCAACGCTATTACCATCGGCAGCATGGCACGCACCACACACAACAACCTTACCCTGACCGGCTTCAGCATTGCCTGCGGCATGTGCCAGGCCAGTGATGCCCAGGGTCAACAGCAGACTCACGAGTACTTTGTTCATCAGCTAATCCAATTTACGGCTAAGAGAAAGAGTTTATAAGCCGGGCTTACTCGGTCATCAACTTGATGACAGCTTGGTAATCCTCGGCCGTGCAGTCCATGCACAACCCGCGGGGCGGCATTGCATTCAGACCATTGGTGACACTCTGTACCAGAGCATCGGTACCCTTGGCCAGACGCGGTTCCCAGGCGGCCTTGTCACCACGCTGCGGGGCAGTCGGAATCTGCCCGCCATGGCACACGCCACACGCGCGAGCGTAGACGGCTTCTGGGTCCTGTGCAGCCTGAACGCTCAACGACAGCATCAAGGCGCTGGCTGCAATCAGCAATTTTTTCATCAGATCAACCTCATCAGGGAGGGGAACGTACTGCTTTCTATGGGCAGATGATCTAAATCGTTCCCGTGAACACTTATCCAACAGCGGGAGAAAGCGCACACAAAATCTGCGCCATTATATACTGGCGTCATTGAAACGGAAACGACGCAGCTTGCCGCGCTACGCGCCAACAGGCAGGCTGCGCGCAAATGTCGCAAGGGCATCGCGCCTGTAACGCCACTCTACGCTCGCCCTCACGGATACCCAGATGCAAGCCAAGAACCCCATTATCGGCCTGTGCCAACAGGCTACTTTCCTTATCAGCGCGGCCAAAGTTGACCAGTGCCCTGAAGATTTCGGCCATGAAGTGGCTTTTGCCGGGCGCTCCAACGCCGGTAAATCCAGCGCGCTGAACACCCTGACCCACGCCAGCCTGGCACGCACCTCGAAGACGCCAGGGCGCACCCAGCTGCTCAACTTCTTCAAACTCGACGAAGAGCGCCGCCTGGTCGACCTGCCGGGTTATGGCTACGCCAAGGTTCCAATCCCGCTCAAGCTGCACTGGCAGAAGCACCTGGAAGCCTACCTTGGCAGCCGTGAATGCCTGCGCGGATTGATGCTGATGATGGATATTCGCAAGCCGCTGACCGAGTTCGACATCCTTATGCTGGATTGGTCAGTTGCCAGCGAAATGCCCATGCACATTCTCCTGACCAAGGCCGACAAGCTGGCGTTTGGTGCAGCGAAGAACACCCTGCTCAAGGTCCGCCAAGATATTCAAAAGGGCTGGGGTGATCGCGTCAGCATCCAGCTGTTCTCCGCACCCAAACGTATTGGCATTGAAGACGCCCAAGCGGTGTTGGCCGAATGGATGCAATTGGGGGAGTTTGCCCTGCCGCATGACGAAGAAGCCGACGCCTGACCAAAGGTCGCGCCACGGCGCGCCCGATAGCGGCCACAAAAGGCAGGCAAAAAAAACCCCGAACTTCTTATGGGGGAGGGAAGTTCGGGGTTTAACGTCTGAACCGCTAGGGCGGGGGTCCAGAATCTGCCAACACTTAACACAACAAAGGAGCATTGATTGGCTGTCTAGGCCATTCATAAACTCTGAGTGGCCAACCCAAAACAAAGTTCAGGCATGCGTGAAAATTAATTAGTCATAAACAGGCCCGTATTAATTCCACGCCTTCACACGCATACCATTAGGCGGCAACCGCCACATATCAGTGGGCCTCGTCCCAGTTATCGCCTACACCCACTTCCACCAGCAGCGGCACATCCAGCGCAGCGGCATTGCCCATCAGCGGTTTGATCTGCTCACGCACCTGCTCGACCAGATCCTCACGCACCTCAAGCACCAGTTCGTCGTGTACCTGCAAAATGACCTTGGCATCCAGGCCGGATTCGCTCAGCCAGTTATCCACCGTCACCATCGCGCGCTTGATGATGTCCGCCGCTGTGCCTTGCATCGGCGCATTGATCGCGGTGCGCTCGGCGCCTTTGCGCAACGCCTGGTTCTTCGCATGAATATCCGGCAGGTATAGGCGGCGGCCGAACAGCGTCTCGACAAAGCCCTGCTCAGACGCCTGCTCGCGAGTGCGCTCCATATAGGCCAGCACGCCGGGATAACGGGCGAAATACACATCGATATACGCCTGCGCCTGTTTACGGTCGCAGCCGATCTGCTTGGCCAGGCCAAAAGCGCTCATGCCGTAGATCAAACCGAAGTTGATCGCCTTGGCGCTGCGGCGCTGATCGCTGGTTACGTCCTCCAACGCCACGCCGAACACCTCGGCAGCAGTGGCCTTGTGCACATCGCGGCCGTGGCGGAAGGCATCCAGCAGGCTTTCATCCTTGGCCAGGTGCGCCATGATGCGCAGCTCAATTTGCGAGTAATCCGCCGCCAGCAGCTTGTAGCCTTTGGGCGCAACAAACGCCTGGCGAATACGCCGACCTTCAGCCGTGCGGATCGGAATGTTCTGCAGGTTCGGATCGGTGGACGATAAACGTCCGGTCGCGGCCACTGCCTGGTGATAGCTGGTGTGGATGCGCCCGGTGCGCGGGTTGATCTGCTCCGGCAAACGGTCGGTGTAGGTACTTTTCAGCTTGCTCAGGGAGCGGTACTGCATCAACACCTTGGGCAGTTCGAAATTCTGCTCAGCCAGCTCGGCGAGCACTGCTTCGGCGGTGGACGCCTGACCCTTGGCAGTTTTGCTGATGACCGGCAGGCCGAGTTTCTCGTAAAGAATCACCCCGAGCTGTTTCGGCGAAGCCAGATTAAATTCCTCCCCGGCGATCTCGAAAGCCTGACGCTCCAGCGCCACCAGCTTCTCACCCAGCTCGTTGCTTTGCAGGCCGAGCAGATTGGCATCGACCAGCGCACCCTGGCGCTCAATGCGCGCCAACACCGGCACCAGCGGCATTTCAATGTCCTGCAGCACCTTGGCCAGGCTCGACTCAGCCGACAGCTTGGCCCACAGGTGCTGATGCAGACGCAGGGTCACATCAGCATCTTCAGCGGCATAGGGCGCGGCCTGGGCCAGATCAATCTGATCGAAGGTCAGCTGTTTGGCGCCCTTGCCGGCGATGTCCTCAAAACGAATGTTGCTGTGATCCAGGTACTTGAGCGCCAGGCTGTCCATATCATGACGGGTGGCGGTGGAATCCAGCACGTAGGATTCGAGCATGGTATCGAACGCTACGCCCTGCACCGTAATTGGCGTCGAGGCATTGGCGAGGATATTAATGTCGTACTTGGCGTGCTGACCGACCTTGGCCTTGTTCGGGTCTTCTAGAATCGGCTTCAGCGCCTTGAGCACCGCATCGCGGTCAAGCTGAATCGGCACGCCCATATAGGAGTGGGCAACCGGGATATACGCCGCCTCGCCAGCCTTGACCGCAAACGACAGGCCAACCAACTGAGCCTTCTGTGCATCCAGTCCGGTGGTTTCGGTGTCGAAGGCGATCAGCTCAGCGTTGCGCAGCTTCTCCAGCCAGACGTCGAACTGCGCCTGATCAAGAATGCACTGGTAATCGCCCAGGGCTGCCGCTGCGGGCAACTCGACAACTACCGCCTCGGCAGTCGGTGCTTCAGCAACCGGACTGGTCGGCGTAACGGCAGTGGCGCTAGGCGCCAGGGCAAACAGATCATCGGCAGCCGCCGCAACCGGTGCTTTGACCGCAGGAGCAGGATTGCTGCGCAGCAACTCATCGCGCCAGGTCTTGAATTCCAGCTCGGCGTACAGCTCCATCAGGGCCGGCACATCCATCTCGCTCGGGTGCAGCGACTCGATGGCGATATTCAGCGGCACATCCAGCTTGATGGTTGCCAGGGCATAGGACAGGTAGGCCATGTCCTTGTGCTCGGCGAGCTTGGCCGGCAGGGTTTTGGCGCCGCGGATCGGCAGCTCCGGCACTTTATCGAGGTTAGCGTAGAGCACATCTAGGCCACCGCCGACACCTACCAGCAGGCCCAGGGCGGTCTTTTCACCCACACCCGGTACGCCGGGAATGTTGTCGACCTTGTCGCCCATCAGCGCCAGGTAATCGATGATCAGCTCAGGACCGACACCGAATTTCGCTTTCACGCCATCGATGTCGTAGACGCTACCGGTCATGGTGTTGACCAGCGTAACGTGCGGGCAAACCAGCTGGGCCATGTCCTTGTCGCCGGTGGAGATCACCACGTCGCGACCCTCGCCTGCGCACTGGCGGGCCAAGGTGCCGATCACGTCATCGGCCTCGACACCCTCAACGCACAGCAGTGGGTAGCCCATGGCCCTGACACTGGCATGCAGCGGCTCGACCTGAACGCGCAGCTCATCGGGCATCGACGGGCGATTGGCCTTGTACTCGGCGAACATTTCATCGCGGAAGGTCCCGCCCTTGGCGTCAAACACCACGGCAAACGGGCTTTTCGGGTACTGCTTGCGCAGGCTCTTGAGCATGTTCAACACGCCCTTTACCGCACCGGAGGGCAAACCCTTGGAGGTGGTCAGCGGCGGCAGGGCATGAAAGGCACGGTAAAGGTAAGACGAACCGTCAACCAGAACGAGAGGGGCTTGGCTCATGAGCAGGATCAACCTTTTCGGCGGGGGCGGCGGTAGAATGGCCGCACCATTGGAATCAAAGGGACAAGGTTATCATGCGCGCACTCAATCGCCTGTTGCTGGCCAGCCTGCTGGCATTCACCACCCTGGTCGCTCACGCCGAAGATCCAGTGTCGGCCGACCCGGATGTAACCATTCGCCAGGACGGCGACCGCACCATCCATGAATACCGGGTCAACGGTTTTCTCTACGCGGTCAAGGTCATCCCCAAAGGCGGCAAACCGTACTTCCTGGTACGTGCCGATGGCAGCGATGGCAACTTCGTCCGTTCGGACAGCCCGGATATGTTGATTCCGGCCTGGGAAATTTTCAGCTGGTAAGAAGGCAGTTCTGCAATGTCGGTGTTTACCCCGCTTGAGCGCCACGAGCTCGAGGCGTTTCTCGCCCCCTATGGCCTGGGTCGCTTGCGCGACTTCCAGGGCATTGCTGCGGGCAGCGAGAACAGCAATTTCTTCGTTAGCCTGGAGCAGGGCGAATTCGTTCTGACCCTGATCGAGCGCGGCCCGAGCGGCGACTTGCCGTTCTTTATCGAATTACTCGACGTACTGCACGACGCCGGCCTGCCGGTGCCTTACGCCCTACGGACAACCGGCGGCGAGGCACTGCGCAGCCTGGCAGAAAAACCAGCACTGTTGCAGCCGCGCCTGGCAGGCAAGCATGTGCACGAGGCTAATCCGCATCACTGCCAGGAAGTTGGTGCGCTGCTGGCGCGCATCCACCTGGCCACGCGCAATCAGCCGCTGCCACGCAAAAGTGATCGAGGGCTGGACTGGATGCTCGCCGAAGGCCCAAGCCTGGCCCTGAAGCTGCCCGATGAGCAGGTGCCGCTGCTGCGCGATGCGCTGACGGAGATTCACACGCTCAAGCCGCGCATCTTCGCCTTGCCGCAGGCCAATCTGCATGCCGACCTATTCCGCGACAACGTGCTATTCGACGGCAACCACCTGGCCGGGGTGATCGACTTCTACAACGCCTGCTCGGGTCCGATGCTCTACGACCTGGCGATTGCCCTGAATGACTGGTGCTCGTTTGCCGACGGCAGCCTCGACAGCAAGCGCGCACAAGCGCTGTTGGGAGCCTATGCCGGCTTGCGACCATTTACTGCGGCGGAAGCGGAGCTGTGGCCGGCCATGCTGCGCATCGCTTGTGTGCGCTTCTGGCTGTCACGTCTGATTGCCGCCGAATCCTTCGCTGGGCAGGAAGTACTGATCCACGATCCGGACGAGTTCCAGCGCCGCCTTGCCCAGCGCCAGCAGGTTAATCTGGCGCTGCCGTTCGCGTTCTGAGAACTGGGCGCTGACTATAGCGCCTCGAGACAACTCGCCAGCTCACCCGCCATATTTTCCAGTAGGGCTTCATAGCCTTTGGCATCCACTGGCAAGGTACCGCCCATTGAGTCCAGCTCGGCCAGAGTGACCGGCAGACCAGCAGTCAGGGTTTGTGCCAGACGTGGACGAAATGGCGGTTCACTGAATACGCAACTCGGCCCGGCCTGCTGCAAGCGCTCACGCATGGCGGCGACATGCTGAGCGCCTGGCTGCACTTCACCGAGCACGCTAAAAACGCCGGCATGGTTGAGGCCATAGGCGGCTTCGAAGTAGTCGTAGGCTTCGTGGAAGACGAAGTAGGGCTTGCCTGACAGGCCATTCAAGCGGCTTTTCAGACGCTGGTCTAACGCATCCAGACGCTGGCCAAACGCCTTGGCATTGGCCTGATAACGCGCGGCATTAGCCGGGTCGGCCTGTGCCAGGTCGGCGGCAATCTTGCCAGCAATCACCCGGGCATTGGCAGGCAGCAGCCAGAGATGAGCATCCAAGCTGCCGGGACGGTGGGCGTGGTCATGCTGTTCGGCTGCGGGCGCGTGATCTGCGTGATCTGCGTGATCTGCGTGATCTGCGTGATCATCTTTATGCTCGGCGCTGTCGCCGAAATGCCGCAGTGCCATGCCTGGCAAATCCTGCACCGCCACACTCGGTTTATCACGACCCGCCAGCACGCGCGGCAGGAAGCTCTCCAGATCCGCACCGATCCAATACAGCAGGTCAGCATCACGCACGCGGCGCACATCGGAGGGGCGCAACGCATAGTGGTGCGGCGAAGCGCCCGGCGGCAGCAGTACGTCGGGCTGGCCGACGCCATCCTGTACTGCAGCGGCAATCAGCTGCAACGGCTTGATGCTGGTCAGCACCCGCACATCGGCGTGAACTGTGAAACTCAGGGAAAAACTGATCAACAACAGGCCTAAAGCCGGAAAAAGACGCAACACGGGGAGCACTCAAACGGGAAGGAACGGGTAATATAATAACGTCTCTCACCTTATTCGTCGTTGCCCATGACTCAAGCACCGCTGGCTTCACGCCCACACGACCACTCCCATTGCGTCAGCCATGCCCTGGCCGAGGCCGAAGCTATCTGCGCGCGCCAGGGTCTGCGCCTGACCGTTTTACGCAAGCGCGTGCTGCAACTGGTCTGGGCCAGCCACAAGCCGCTGGGCGCCTATGACATCCTCGGCGTGCTGAGCGATGAAGACGGCCGCCGCGCCGCGCCGCCAACGGTGTACCGCGCCCTGGATTTCCTCTTGGAAAACGGCCTGGTACACCGCATCGCATCGCTGAACGCCTTTGTCGGCTGCAGCCACCCGGAACACGCCCATCAGGGCCAGTTCCTCATCTGCCGTGGCTGCAATGCGGCCATCGAGTTGGAGCAGGCCACGATCAGCGACGCCATTATCAGCAGCGCGGCCGGCGTCGGTTTCGCCGTGGAAAGCCAGACCGTGGAAGTAGTCGGCCTCTGTGCAGGCTGCCGGGAGACCGCATGAGCGACGCCCTGATCCGCCTGGCCGGCGTGGGAGTGACCTTCGCCGGACAACGCGTACTCGATGATGTGCAGCTGAGCGTAAAGCCCGGCGAAATCGTCACCCTGATCGGCCCCAATGGCGCCGGCAAAACCACCCTGGTGCGTGCCGTGCTCGGCCTGCTCAAACCCGATACCGGCAGCGTCTGGCGCAAAGCCAAGCTGCGCATCGGCTATATGCCGCAGAAGCTGCATGTGGATGCCACCTTGCCGCTCTCGGTACTGCGCTTTCTGCGCCTGGTACCGGGCGTCACACGCACCGATGTGCAGGCAGCGCTGGCTGAAGTGGGTGCCGAACAGGTGATCGACAGTCCGCTGCAAAGCATCTCCGGCGGAGAACTGCAGCGCGTACTGCTGGCCCGCGCCCTGCTGCGTAAACCCGAGCTACTGGTGCTGGATGAGCCGGTGCAGGGCGTCGATGTCGCCGGCCAGGCCGAGCTGTACCGCCTGATCACCCAACTACGCGACCGCCATGGCTGCGGCGTGCTGATGGTGTCGCACGATCTGCACCTGGTGATGAGCACCACCGACCAGGTGGTCTGCCTCAATCGTCACGTCTGCTGTTCCGGCCACCCCGAGCAGGTCAGTTTCGATCCGGCCTTTGTCGAGCTGTTCGGCGAAGACGCCAAGAGCCTGGCCGTCTACACCCACCACCACGACCATCAGCACGACATACACGGCGCTGTCGTTACAGAAACACCGGCCGGCCTGAGTATCAAGGGTCCGGTAAAACCGCATATCCACGGAGATGGCTGCAAGCATGGCTGATTTCCTACTCAACGCCCTGCTCGCCGGCCTGGCCCTGGCGCTGGTTGCCGGCCCGCTGGGCTCCTTTGTGGTATGGCGGCGCATGGCCTATTTCGGCGATACCCTGTCGCATGCCGCGCTGCTCGGCGTGGCCCTCGGCCTGATGCTCGACGTCAGCCCGACCTTGGCGGTAACTGTCGGCTGCGTGCTGCTGGCGGTGCTGCTGGTCACCCTGCAAAGCCGCCAACCGTTGGCCTCCGACACACTGCTCGGCATCCTCGCCCACAGCACCTTGTCGCTGGGTCTGGTGGTGCTGAGCTTTATGCAGGATGTGCGTATTGACCTGATGGGCTACCTGTTCGGCGATCTGCTGGCCGTCGGCCCGACTGACCTGGCCTGGATCATCGGTGGCAGCTCCCTGGTGCTGGTACTGCTGGCCCTGCTGTGGCGGCCGCTGCTGGCGATTACCGTGCATGAGGAGCTGGCCAAGGTCGAAGGCCTGCCGGTGGCGGCGATACGCCTGAGCCTGATGCTGCTGATCGCCGTAGTAATCGCCGTGGCGATGAAGATTGTTGGCGTGCTGCTGATCACCTCCCTGCTGATCATTCCCGCCGCGGCAGCCCAGCGCCATGCGCGCACCCCGGAGCAGATGGCCTTCGGCGCCAGCTTGCTGGGGATTGTCGCGGTGTGTGGCGGGCTCAGCCTGTCGTGGTTTCAGGACACTCCGGCCGGCCCGTCCATCGTGGTCAGTGCAGCAACACTGTTTTTACTGAGCTTTGCCCTACCAAGACGCACAGCCTGAAAGATTGGTGACGCCAAGCAGCGCGGTGTAAACTTGCGCGTTTTTTGCACAATTCGAGACCCACAGTAATGAAATCGTCGGTTTTTCGTAATCTTTTGCCATTTCTGGTTCTGCTGTTGGCCGGCTGCCAAAGCGCGCCGCAACCGGCCAACCTGCCGGTGGACGATTTGGTCAGCGCCTTTCGCCAACTCGACCAGAGCCTGGCCAGCGGCGACCTGAGCAACGCCGAAAACCAACTCGGCAGCCTGCAGCAACGCGCCGCCGGCGATACGCGCCTTGAGCAATACCAGCGGCAACTCGCCGAAGCCCATCTGCAACAGGGGCAAAAAGCCCTGCAGGCCGGCGATCTGGATAACGCCACCAAAGCCCTAAGCCGCGCCCGCAGCCTGATGCCGCAAGCACCCGCGCTGACCACCGGCCTGGATGGCGCCATCGCCCAAGCGCGCGAAGCCGAACTGGCCGCAGCCGAACAACAGCGCCGTACTGCTGAGCAGGCTGATGCGCGTGCCGAAGCCACGCGCCTGGAGCAGGCGCGCCAGTTACGTCTGGCTGCCGAGCGGCAGGCCGCCGCAATTCAGGCTACTCAGATGCCAAATACCCCGCCAGCCGAAGCACCTGCACCGGCCAAGCCGCAGGCCCGGTTGATCGACCCGGCCGCCGCCAGCAGCGTGGTCAGCCTGCCGATGCTGGATAACCAGGACAACGAGCGCCTGCGTAGCCTGCTCGACGGTGTAGCGGCCGATATGGTCGCGTTCAATTGCGCAGTGCGTATCGAAGTACGCCAGGCCAAGGATTTCCCCTGGGTCGCCTCCCTGCTCAACGCACGGATCAAACGTCTGGACCCGAGTTTCAGCCCGCGCATGAGCCAGATAATCAAACCCGCTCAGGTGCCGCAACTGGTACTCACCCCCAAGCGCTGATGCGGCTTGGGCGGCATAACGACCGGGCTTGCCCGGTCGTTTGCATTGGCGCTGGCTACACTGGGCTGAACAGTCCAGTCATTAATGCGATTTAGCTATAACTATAGGTCTACAAAGATTTTTGCGACCTATACAGCGACGGGTAGACTAGCCGCCGTTTCTGCCTACCCGGCAACTTTGAAACCCAAAAGGTTTATGCAGTGATCAACTTTCATCAGGTCCACAAGGCGTATCGCGTCAGTGGTCAGGACATCCCCGCTTTGCAACCGAGTGATCTGCAGATTGCCCGAGGTGAAGTGTTCGGCATCATCGGCCACTCCGGTGCTGGCAAAAGCACCCTGCTGCGTCTGATCAACCGCCTGGAAGAGCCTTCTGGCGGACGCATCGAGATCGACGGCGAAGACGTCACCGCGCTCGACGCCATGGGCCTGCGGCGTTTCCGCCAGCAGGTCGGGATGATCTTCCAGCACTTCAACCTGCTCTCATCGAAAACCGTCGCCGACAACGTCGCCCTGCCGCTCAAGCTGGCGGGTGAACTGCCGCGTAGCGCGATCAACGCCCGTGTCGCCGAGTTACTGGCACGCGTCGGCCTGCAGGATCACGCCAACAAGTACCCCGCGCAGCTCTCCGGCGGGCAGAAACAGCGCGTCGGCATTGCCCGCGCCTTGGCCACTGAGCCGAAAATCCTGCTGTGCGACGAGGCTACCAGCGCCCTCGACCCGCAAACCACGGCCTCGGTGTTGCAGTTACTGGCCGAGATCAATCGCGAGCTGAACCTGACCATCGTGCTGATCACCCACGAGATGGATGTGATACGCCGCGTGTGCGACCGCGTGGCAGTGATGGATGCTGGTGTGATTGTCGAATCCGGCACCGTGGCCGAGGTGTTTCTGCACCCGCAGCACGCCACCACCAAGCGTTTCGTGCAGGAAGCCGAGCAGATTGACGAGAGCGAACAGCGTGATGATTTCGCCCATGTCGCCGGCAGTATCCTGCGCCTGACCTTCCAGGGCGAGGCGACCTACGCGCCGCTGCTGGGCACCGTAGCGCGCGAGACCGGGGTGGATTACAGCATCCTCGCCGGGCGCATCGATCGCATCAAGGACACCCCCTACGGCCAGCTGACTCTGGCCCTGACCGGCGGCGATCTGGACGCCGCGCTGGCGCGCTTTGAAGCCGCCGACGTGCATCTGGAGGTGCTGCGCTAATGGACGCCTTACTGACTCGCCTGCTGCCCAACGTCGATTGGACGGAAATCGGCTACGCCAGCCTGGACACCCTGAGCATGCTCGGCGGCTCCATGCTGTTTACCGTGCTGCTCGGCCTACCGCTGGGCGTGCTGCTGTTCCTTACCAGCCCACGGCAGATGTTCGAACAGAAAGCCTTCTACGGTTTCCTTTCGCTGCTGGTGAATATCCTGCGCTCGGTGCCATTCGTGATTCTGCTGATCGTGATGATCCCCTTCACCGTGATCGTCACCGGTACCTCGCTAGGCGTCGCCGGCGCCATTCCACCGCTGGTAGTCGGCGCCACGCCGTTCTTCGCACGCCTGGTGGAAACCGCCCTGCGTGAAGTGGATCGCGGCATCATCGAAGCGACCCAGGCCATGGGCGCGACTACTCGGCAGATCGTGGTCAACGCACTGTTGCCCGAGGCACTGCCCGGGATTATCGCGGCCATTACCGTCACGGCGATCACCCTGGTGTCCTACACGGCAATGAGCGGTCTGATCGGCGGCGGCGGCCTCGGTGACCTGGCTGTGCGCTATGGCTATCAACGTTATCAGCCCGACGTGATGGCGGTGACGGTGATCCTGCTGCTGGTACTGGTACAGATTCTACAAACCGTCGGCGACAAGCTGGTGGTGCATTTTTCCAGAAAATAAGGTGCCCCACGGGGCACACAAGACAGCGAACCACCGGTTACCTGCCGGACTTCGCGCACATCCCACAAGGAGCTTTACGATGAAAAAACTGATCGCTGCATTCGCTGCCCTGGCAGCCTTCTCTGCCCAGGCTGAAAGCCTGAGCGTCGCCGCCACTGCCGTACCGCACGCAGAAATTCTCGAATTCGTTAAACCGGCCCTGGCCAAAGACGGCGTTGAGCTGAACATCAAGGTCTTCACCGACTACGTGCAGCCCAACGTGCAGGTTGCCGAAAAGCGCCTGGACGCCAACTTCTTCCAGCACCAGCCGTACCTGGATGAATTCAACAAGAGCCGTGGTACCGAGCTGGTCAGCGTTGCCGGCGTGCACGTCGAGCCCTTCGGCGCTTACTCCAGCCAGCACAAAACCCTGGCCGACCTGCCACAAGGCGCCAACGTGGTGATCCCCAACGACGCCACCAACGGCGGCCGTGCCCTGCTGCTGCTGCAGAAAGCAGGGGTAATCACCCTGAAGCCGGAAGCGGGCATCCTCGCCACGCCGAAAGACATCGCCGAGAACCCGAAAGCCATCAAGGTACGTGAGCTGGAAGCGGCCACCCTGCCGCGCGTGCTGACCCAGGTCGACCTGGCGCTGATCAACACCAACTACGCCCTGGAAGCCAAGCTCAACCCAACCAAGGATGCCCTGGCCATCGAAGGCAGCGACTCGCCATACGTCAACATCCTGGTTGCGCGTGCCGACAACAAGGACAACGCCGCCCTGCAGAAACTGGCGAAGGCACTGAACAGCGCCGAAGTGAAGGCCTTTATCGCTGAGAAGTATCAGGGCGCTGTTGTTCCGGCGTTCTAAGACCCCGCGTTAGCTGCACCCTCTGCCAAACCCCGCCCCGTGCGGGGTTTGTCGTTTAAGGCGGCTTCGCGCAGGCAGTCCAGCAGGCAGTCCAGAGCTGGCTGACGCTGAGCGCGGCGCAATACCGCTACCAGTTCGCGGTGAAAGGTCAGCGCACCTAGTTCGATCACGCGCAACTGCGTCGGCCGTTGCAGCCACAACCCTGCGCGTGGAATCAGCGACACACCAAGGCCACATTCGACCATCCGCACGATGGCCTCCAACTCATCCAACTCCAGCGCTTCTTGCACTGTCAGGCGCTGCTCGCGAAGGAACTGGTTGACCCGCCGTCCGCCGAACGAGCGCCGGTCGTAACGTACAAAGGGCTGTTCGGCGAGGATTTGCAGCGGGTCATCCGCCGTCACGCTGAGCGGGGTGATCAGCACAAACGGCTCGCGCGCCAGGCTGATCTGCAGCAGCTCCTTAGGCAGTTCGAAGGGCGGCTTGATCAGCAGCGCCAAATCCAGCTCGCCTGCGTCGATCTGGCTCAACAGGTTCAGCGACACGCCCGGCACCAGCTTCAGCTCGACCCGCGGCGCGGCTTTGCGAAAACGCGGCAAGGCTTCGGGCAACAAGCCGGTCTGCAAGGTGGCAATCGCCCCGACCTTCAGCTCGCCTTGCCACTCAGCGGCGCTGGTTGGCAGGGCCATTTGGGCATACAGCCCGAGCATCTGCTCCGCCAATGGCAAGGCATGCTTGCCGGCAGCATTGAGCATTGCCGAACGCCCAGGCCCTGTTCCAGTACACGCATCTGTGCGCTGACCGCCGACTGGGTCAAACCAACCTGCTGGCCGGCCGCCGCGAAGGTGCCATGCCGCGCAACCGCCACAAAGGTTTTCAATTCGCGCAGCATCGTTGCCTCGATTGATCAATTTTGTTTTTGCTTGCGAGCAAGGATATTCGCTTTTAATCAGAATCGCTGTTGCTGAGAATCAGCAGACAGCACTCTCAAGGAACTTCAGCATGGCTCTCGCACCCTTTCACCTGGCAATTCCCGTCTACGATCTGGCTGCCGCACGGCATTTCTATGGAGAGGTATTCGGCTGTGCCGAAGGCCGCAGCAGCGACCACTGGGTGGATTTCGACTTCTTCGGCCATCAGCTGGTGATCCATCAGGCGCCGAAGATGGCCTACCAGGAAGCAGCGCACAGCAACCCTGTGGACGGTCACGACGTGCCGGTGCCGCATTTCGGTGTGGTGTTGGGCTGGGAGGATTGGCAAACGCTGGCGGCGCGACTACAGGCCAAAGGCACGCGATTCGTGATCGAACCCTATGTGCGCTTCGCCGGCCAGGTCGGCGAGCAGGCCACGCTGTTCCTACTCGACCCCTGCGGCAACGCCTTGGAGTTCAAGGCGTTCAAGGACATCAGCCAGCTATTTGCAAAATAGCTACTTAGGGCCGTTCAAGCAGACCGGGCAACTGCGCGGCCAGTTTGCTGTTGTTGATCGGGGCGCGGATAAAGCCGCGCTGCCTGCCGTCCGGGCCGATCAGCACCAGGTTGCCGCTGTGGTCGACGGTGTAGTTTTCCTTGCTGGTATCAGCCGGGATAAACGGAATGCTGACGCCGTTAGCCAGCTTCTGAATGGTCGCTTGCTCGCCGGTCAGGCCGATAAAGCCGGCATCAAAGTAATCCAGGTACTTCTTCAATTGCTCCGGCGTGTCGCGATTCGGATCGACCGTAACCAGCACAATGCGCAGCTTGGCCAGGGTTTCCGGCGGTAGCTGGCCTTGCAATTGACGCAACTGGGCGAGGGTGGCTGGGCAGATATCCGGGCAGAAGGTGTAACCGAAAAACAGCAGGCTCCACTGATCCTTGAGCTGATCGATCACCACTGCCTGACCGTCCTGATTGGTCAGGCTCAGCTCCGGCAGGCTGCGGCTCTGTGGCAACAGGACAATGCCGGCATCCAGCAACACGGTGGGATCACCCTGGCCCTTGCTGGTCAGCACCTTGTTGACGGTCAAGCCCAGCACCAGGGCGACGATGGCAACGAGAACAAAAACGGTGATCTGGGTTCGGGACATGGCACCAACGATTACAGGTTTAACAGCAGATAGTGGTCGACCAGCAGGGCGATAAACAGCGCGAAAAGATACCAGATGCTGTACTTGAAGGTGTTGATCGCAGCGTGCGGTTTGCTGTCACGGTACAGCACCACTGCCCAGTGCAGGAAGCGCCCGCCCAGCAGCACGGCGCAGCCGAGATAGAGCAGCCCGCTCATATGGATGGCGTACGGCAGCAGAGTCACCGCAAACATCACCAGGGTGTAAAGCAGGATATGCACCTTGGTGTAGTGCTCGCCGTGGGTCACCGGCAGCATGGGGATATCAGCCTTGGCGTATTCCTCCTTGCGGTGGATGGCGAGGGCCCAGAAGTGCGGCGGTGTCCAGGCGAAGATGATCAGCACCAGCAGCAGCGGTTCGGCGCTGACGTGCCCGGTAACCGCCACCCAGCCGAGCAGTGGCGGCGCGGCACCCGCCAGGCCGCCGATCACAATATTCTGCGGTGTGGCGCGCTTGAGAAAGCCGGTGTACAGCACGGCATAACCGAGCAGCGAAGCCAGGGTCAGCCAGGCCGCCAGCTCGTTGGTAAAGGTCAGCAGCAGGGCCATACCGGCCACCGCCAGTAGCAGAGCAAAACCCAAAGCCGCACTGGGCGAGATACGCCCCGAGGTAACCGGACGCTTGAGCGTGCGCGCCATGATCGAGTCGATGCGCCGGTCCACCACATGGTTGACTGCCGCCGCCGCGCCGGCGCACAAACCAATACCGAGGTTGCCGAAGATCAACACTTCCCAGGCCACACCCGCCCGCGTGGCGAGAAACATGCCGACCAGGGAGGTGATCAGCATCAGCACCACCACCCGCGGCTTGGTCAGCTCCAGGTAGTCGCGCCAGCTGGCGTGGGCTTGCTGTTCGCGCGCTAGAGTAGCCATAAGGTCTCTCCTCGATTGTTTTTGTTATTTGCTCGGCAACATCGCAAGGTCAGCCTGCGCTTCTGCTGCCGGAGATGCCAGCCGTACTGAGCTGCGCACCCGGTAATTGATTAGCACCAACGTCATTAGCAGAGCCGCGCCACCGAGGTTGTGCGCCACTGCCACCTGGAGCGGCAGGTGAAACACGACGTTACTGATACCCAGGCTGATCTGCACGGCCAGCGCCAACACCAACAAACCGGCCAACCGCCCCAGCCCATGACGCTTGAGCTGCCAGGCCAATAGCAGCAGCACCAGGGTGACCAGCAGTGCGCCGATGCGGTGGGTCATATGAATGGCAGTGCGCGCGTCGCTGTCGAGTTGCCCGCCAAGGTAGTTCGGGCCGATATGTTGGGTCAGGTGAAAACCATTGGCGAAGTCCATCGCCGGCCACCATTCGCCATGGCAGGTCGGCAGATCGACGCAGGCAACCGCTGCGTAGTTGCTACTGACCCAGCCACCAAGGGCAATTTGCCCAATCACCAGCAGCAAACCGAGCGCCGCCAGGCTGCGCAGTCGTGCGGGAAGGTTGGCCAAGGCCGCCGCCTTGCCGGAGAGACGCAGCGTCAAAAGAAACAGCAGGCTAAGGGTGGCAAAACCGCCAAGCAGATGGGCCGTAACCACTTGCGGCCAGAGTTTCAGAGTCACCGTCCACATGCCAAAGGCCGCCTGCAGGGTCACCAGACCCAGCAATAAAAGAGGCAATTTAAGTGGCTGGCCGGCCTCGCCACGGCGTCGCAGCGCCTGTACCGCCAGGCCGAGAATCACCAGGCCCAGGGAGCCGGCAAAATAGCGGTGGATCATCTCGTACCAGCCTTTGGCGACTTCCACCGGCGCTTCGGGAAAGCGCGCCTCAGCCAGAGTCTGCTTGTGCTCACTCATCGGCACGCCGATAAAGCCGTAGCAGCCGGGCCAGTCCGGACAACCGAGGCCGGCGTGGGTCAAGCGGGTATAGGCACCGAGCAGCACCACCACGACCGCCAACACCGTGGCGAACAGGGCAAAACGGTAACCGGGCTTGCTCATCCGTCCTCCTTAGATAGGCCGTTGAAAAACGTAGCGAGCGAAGGTTAGACAAGGCGAAAGCAGGCGAGGGCGCGGAGTGTACGAGCTGTACATGAGCAGCCCGAGTCTGATTTCAACGCGGTATAACCGAGCGCAGTAGTTTTTCAATGGTCGATCAACCAATTTGGGAGATTTTCAGTAGGTGCCGTAGATCATTAAGAATCGCCTTGCCTTTGCTGGTGGCGTCATAGCGCAGCACCAGATTGCCGCGCGGGTCGACGATCCACAGCTGCGCGCCTTCTACCTTACCGGCGGTCTTGTCGTAGGCATCCAGCTGCAGCTGATAGCGCGCAAGTTGCGGGTATTCGCGGCGCAGCTGAGCGTCATAGTCGCTGGCGATGGGTTGAGCAGAAGCCAGGCCATGGGCCGCGCGGCCGACATCACGGTTTAAACCGATATGCACCTGACGGGCGAGAAACACCAACTCCTTGCAGGCGGCATCGCAGAGATCCGGCACGGTCACCAGCAGTTGCCAGCGCTGCTCATCGGCGCCGACCACACCTAGGTCGGCACGGGTTTGTCCGGTGCCGATCAGTTCGCCGTGGTAGCTGCGGGTTTCCGGTACCCAGAAGCGCCATTGATACATGGCACTGGCAAGGATCATCGGACCGATCACCACGGCCAGAATCAGAATCAGCTGCAGCCGCCCACGGCGACGCTGGCTGGGCGACACTTCAGGCAGGGCGATGGCTGGGTTCATGGCGAGTCTCCCGCGCGTTAGATAGACCTAAATAGATAAACAGGCAGAGCAAAGCCGCCGCCAGGGCGAACCATTGCACGGCATAACCGAGGTGTTTGTCGGGGCTCATGGCGATAACTGGCCAATCGCTCTGGAATGACGCTGGGCCCGGCTCGAGGCGTACCTCATAGGCCAGACCGCCACGCCCTAGTTGCTGCCACAGGTCATCCGGTTTGACTTCACTAATCAGCCGCGGCCAGTCCGCAGACGGTTGCGCACCTTGCAACTGGAAAGCCTCACCCAGTGGTACATATACCGTGGCCTGCAAACGCAACGGCGAATCCGGGGTGGCAAACGTTGGGGGGATACGGCGATCGGGCCAGGCCAGCCAGCCGCGATTGAGCAGTAGCCAGAGGCCGCTGGCCTGATCATAAAAAGGTTGCAACACCTCCACTCCGACCTTGCCGTCGCGGGTGCGGTTGTCCAGCAGCAGGGTATGCCGCGCATCGAAAAAGCCCTGCAGCTGCACGCGCTGGTAAGCTGGATTTGGCTGTCGCTCCAGTTCATCGATGCTGATCGGTGCGGCCAGTTGCTGGGCCTGGTGTGCGGCTAACAATTCGCGCTTTTCTTCGGCGCGCGCTAGCTGCCAGAACCCTAGGGCGATAAGGCAGGGAAATAGCAGCAGCACCAGCACGCTGGGCAGCCAGCCAGGACGGAAGGCGCTCATAGCGACCTCCCCGGAGCCCTGCATAAGCTGGCTATACTGCAGCTGAAGCGCATTTCCCTTCCCCCGAAGTTCCGCATGGGAGTCACGCATGCTCAAAGCCGCGATCGTCCTGCTACTACTGGCTACTCTGATCAGCCTATTCAGTGGCCTGTTCTTTCTGGTCAAGGACGAAGGTAGAACCTCCCGTGTGGTCAACGCGCTGACTGTACGCGTGAGCCTCACTGCCTTGACCGTCGCCCTTATTGCCTGGGGTTTCTACACTGGCCAACTGGTCTCGCATGTCACCTGGTAAGTCTCGTTACAACACATACACGAAGACAAACAAGCCAATCCACACCACATCGACAAAGTGCCAATACCAGGCAGCCGCCTCGAAACCGAAGTGTTTGTCAGGGCTAAAGTGGCCGCGAATGATGCGAATCAGCATGATGCTCAGCATCAGTGCACCCAGGGTCACGTGGGCCCCGTGAAAACCGGTGAGCATAAAGAAGGTTGCGCCGTAGATGCCCGAACCCAGGGTCAGGCCCAGTTCGGTATAGGCATGGATGTATTCCTCGACCTGCAACACCAGAAAAGAGATACCGAGAATCACCGTCAGCGCCAGCCACAGGGTCAGCGGCTTGCGGTGGTTCTTGCGTAGCGCGTGGTGGGCGAAAGTCAGGGTGAAGCTGGAAGTGACCAGCAGAATGGTGTTGATCAGCGGTAGGCCCCAGGCGCTGATGGTGCCACTCGGTGCCGGATAGAGTTTCGGATCAGGCGTGTTAAGCAACGGCCAGCTGTACTCGAAGCCCGGCCAAAGCATGTTGCTCACCCCTTTGTCGCCTTCACCACCGAGCCAAGGGCCCGCCCAGGTGCGCACGTAGAACAGCACACCGAAGAACGCGGCAAAGAACATCACTTCGGAGAAGATAAACCAGCTCATACCCCAGCGGAACGAGCGGTCCATCTGCGGGCTGTACATGCCTGAGCGGCTTTCCTTGATCACATTACCGAACCAGCCGAACAGCATATAGGCGAGAAACAGGCCGCCGACAAAGAAGATCATAGGGCCATTGGAGTCGGCGCGATCCGCCTTCAGATCGTTGAACCAGGTGCCTACGCCGTATACCGAAAACAGCATGCCCAGGGTGGCGATGATCGGCCATTTACTCTGGGCCGGGACGTAATAGCTTTCGTGGCTTTCATGACTCGACATTTATTGTTCTCCTTATGGAGCCGCCCGGGTAAGGGTCGCCTGTGCCACTGGCGGCATGCGCGCAGTGACGTCAAACAAGGTGTAAGCCAGGGTTAGGTGGCGAACATCTGCCGGTAAGTCTCTATCGACGATAAAGCGCACCGGCATCTCGATACGCTCGCCGGGCTGCAGTACCTGCTGGGTAAAGCAAAAGCATTCAGTCTTGTGAAAATAAGCAGCCGCCTTGGACGGTGCCACGCTGGGGATCGCCTGGGCGGTCATTGGTTTGTCGGTGGGGTTATGGGCAATAAACAGCACTTGCGTGCTGTCCCCCGGATGCACTGCCACCTCATCCGCCATCGGGCGAAACTCCCAAACCATATCGACTGCGTTAGTGGCCAGGAACTGCACACGCACTTGGCGCTGCTCATCCACCGCCTGCGATCCCTCATAGACCCCGGCGGTTTTACCGTTGATGCCGAAGGCCTGGCACATCACGTCATAGATCGGCACCAGGGCGAAGCCGAAGCCGAACATACCGACTACCACCAGACACAGGCGGATAACCAGGCGGCGGGTCGACAGGGCTTCGCTCATTGATTGGCCCCCTATTTCACTTCAGGTGGAGTGGAGAAGGTGTGATAGGGCGCAGGCGACGGCACGCTCCATTCCAACCCGTCGGCACCGTCCCAAGGCTTGGCCGCGGCAGGTTTGCCACCACGGATGCACTTGATCACGATAAACAGGAACAGCAACTGGGTAGCGCCGAACATAAATGCGCCGATGCTCGACACCATATTGAAGTTGGCGAACATCATGTTGTAGTCCGGGATTCGCCGCGGCATGCCGGCAAGACCGACGAAGTGCATCGGGAAGAACGCCATGTTCATGCCGATAAAACTCATCCAGAAATGCAGCTTGCCGAGGGTTTCGTCATACATGTGCCCGGTCCACTTCGGCAGCCAGTAGTAGGCCGAGGCGAAGATACCGAAGATCGCCCCAGGCACCAGCACGTAGTGGAAATGCGCCACCACGAAGTAGGTGTCGTGGTACTGAAAGTCCGCCGGGGCGATGGCCAGCATCAGCCCGGAGAAACCGCCGATGGTGAACAGGATGACGAAGGCCACTGAGAACAGCATCGGTGTCTCGAAGGTCATCGAACCGCGCCACATGGTGCTGGCCCAGTTGAACACCTTCACCCCGGTCGGCACAGCGATCAGCATGGTGGCGTACATAAAGAACAGCTCACCGGTGAGCGGTATCCCCACAGTGAACATGTGGTGCGCCCAGACGATAAACGACAGAAAGGCGATCGACGCAGTGGCGTAAACCATCGAGGTGTAGCCGAACAGCGGCTTACGGGCGAAGGCCGGGATGATCGCACTGACCGCGCCGAATGCCGGCAAGATCATGATGTACACCTCGGGGTGCCCGAAGAACCAGAACACGTGTTGGAACAACACTGGATCACCACCACCGGCCGCACTAAAGAAGCTGGTGCCGAAATGGATGTCCATCAGCATCATGGTCACCACACCCGCCAGCACCGGCATCACTGCGATCAGCAAGAACGCGGTAATCAGCCAGGTCCAGACGAACAATGGCATCCTCATCAAGGTCATGCCGGGGGCACGCAAGTTGAGGATGGTGGCAATCACGTTGATCGCGCCCATGATCGAACTGAAGCCCATCAAGTGCACGGCAAAGATGAAGAAGGTCACCGACTCTGGTGCGTAGGTCGTCGATAACGGCGCATAGAAAGTCCAGCCAAAGTTGGGCCCGCCACCTTCCATAAACAGGGTGCTGACCAACATGCTGAAGGCCGCTGGCAGCAGCCAGAAGCTGAAATTATTCATGCGCGGCAGGGCCATGTCCGGCGCGCCGATCATCAACGGAATCATCCAGTTGGCCAGACCGACAAACGCCGGCATCACCGCACCGAAGACCATGATCAGACCATGCATGGTGGTCATCTGGTTGAAGAACTCAGGCTGCACAATCTGCAGGCCCGGCTGGAACAACTCGGCACGAATCACCATCGCCATACTGCCACCCAGCAAGAACATGGCAAAGCTGAACCACAGGTACATGGTGCCGATATCTTTGTGGTTGGTGGTCAACACCCAGCGCATCAGGCCTTTGGCAGGGCCGTGGTGATGGTCATGTCCGGCATGACCGTGGCCAGCGTGGCCCGGATCGATCACTGCACTCATGTCCTTACTCCTGAGCCTGTTTGAACGCGAGGATGTCTTTCGGCGTGACCATGTCGCCTACCGCATTGCCCCAGGCATTGCGTTCGTAGGTAATGATCGCCGCTATATCGACTTCCGAGAGCTGCTTGCCGAACGCCGCCATGGCCGTACCCTGCTTGCCGTTGACCACGATGCCGATATGACCGGCCGCAGGTCCGGTAGCAATCGCGGAGCCTTTGAGGGCCGGGAACATCGGCGGCAGGCCTTCGCCAGTTGGCTGGTGACAGGATGCGCAGTTGGTCTGATAAGCCTTCTCGCCACGCGCCATCAGCTCGTCCATGGTCCACTCTTTACTGGTCAACTCCTTCTCGGCGACAGCCAGTTGCTTACGCTCGGACAACCAGGCGCTGAAGTCCTCTTTCGACTTAACCTCGACAACAATCGGCATAAAGCCATGGTCCTTGCCGCACAGCTCGGTGCACTGACCACGGTAGATGCCGGGCTCGTCGATGCGTGTCCAAGATTCGTTGATAAAACCGGGGATGGCATCCTTTTTCACCGCCAGGGCCGGCACCCACCAGGAGTGAATCACGTCGGCGGCGGTGATCAGAAAGCGCACTTTGGTGCCGACCGGCACCACCAGCGGCTCGTCTACCTCGAGCAGATAGTGCTCACCCTTGGTGGCCTTGTTGTTTATCTGATCTTTGGGCGTGGCTAGGTTGCTGAAGAACTCGACGTCCTCACCCAGGTATTTGTAGTGCCATTTCCACTGGTAACCGGTGACCTGAATATCCAGCTCCGACTCACTGGAGTCGTAGATGTCGATCAAGGTCTTGGTCGCCGGTATCGCCATCAGCACCAGAATCACCAACGGCACAACTGTCCAGAGGATCTCGACCGTGGTGCTTTCATGGAAATGCGCCGGCTGCTGGCCGGTAGAGCGACGGTGAACGAGCATCGACCAGAACATCGCGCCAAACACGATCACGCCGATCACGACGCAGATCCAGAAGATGGTCATGTGCAAATCAAATACTGAGCGGCTGACCTCGGTGGCACCGGGCGTCATATTGATGCCCCAGCTGGCGTGTGCCGAGCTGAATACCAACCACAACAGGAGGCCCATCCAGACTCGTGGATGTCGCATCATTGCGGGTTCCCCTTAATTGTTCTTGTTATCCCGCCGAATCGGTCAGTGGTTAGCCATCACACATCTTCGCGATGAAGATGCCAGTGAGGGCTGTCCATGCCACAGCTGATTCGGAGTTATCAGGTACTGCCTTTCGAATTCGAGTATAGACACGGACTTGAACCTGGCAACGCGAAAGCCGAAATGAGCAACGCACTGCAGGCCACGTGCTAAAGACCGCGGCTGGCGCGGGATAGGCCGAGGTGACAGCTGCGGCATATAGCCGACTCGCATAACTGTTTAATAATTATGACAATCGGGTCTTAGCCGATGCGCTCAGCCAGCTAAGGTACTCGCCCATGTCCTCATTTCAGGAGCAGTCATGAAGATCGCCGCTTTGCACGCACTGATCCAGCGTGCGCACCAACACGAAGCCAGTACCGGTCACCTGGCCAGTCAGATGCAGGCACACCTGGGCCAATTGCACCCGTCCATCCGCCTACCCAACGAAGACACCCAAGGCGTGCTGCAGCGTTTTGTCAGCGCCTATATCGAGCAGGTACCGGAGTTGTTGCAGGCCGCCCACCAGGTGTCCCAGGAAGCGGGGATCGAGGTGCAGATCAAACCGGTACTCAAGGTTGCCGAGCAGTTCTTTCTCCAGCCGCCTGCGCTGATGGCCGGCCATGAAGGGCTGGAGGGGCTACTCGATGAGGCCTATCTGGCTCATCGCCTGGTCGAGGAAGTGAATGATCGCTACATCGCCCACCTGGGCGCGCCATTGATTCCGCTGGATACCACGGTGGCCAACCTGATCGCCCACCAACTGATCGGCGAAACCTTCGCTAACCAGCTGGATGAGGCTGTGCACCATGCCGTAGACGGCATGCTCGACGATGCCAGCTTTGCTCAGGAGTCGGTGCAGGCTTACCGCGAACGCCTGCACAACCCGCAGACCGACGCTGCCTGGCAGCGCTGGCCGTGCCTATCGCGGCAGCTCGGGGTTGAGCTGCAGCTGGATGAAACCCGCGCGGCGGGTTAGCCGACTTTAAACCTCGTGCGCGTTTGCCAAGGCAGGTAGTTCTTCAACAGCCTACTAGCTGTTTGGCAGATAGCGCGCGCGGGGGGTGGCCATCGGCAGCGGGCCTTCGCCGATCAATCGGAACTCACCTTTCTCCGCGTCGTACGCCTTGATCTCGCTGGTTTCGATGTCATACACCCAGCCGTGTATAAACAGCTGGCCGCTGGCCACCCGTGCCGCTACCGACGGGTGGGTGCACAGGTGATTGAGCTGGGCCACCACGTTCTCCTCGGTGAGAATGCCCAGCCTGTCATGGCCTTCACAGCCGCAGTTCGCCTCCACCACCCTGAGCGCCACTTCGCTGTGGCGCAGCCAGGCCTTCACCGTCGGCATGCTCTCTAAGGTCTCTGGGGCCAGCACTGCTTTCATCGCACCGCAGTCGGAGTGGCCGCAGACGATGATGTGTTGCACGCCCAACGCCAGCACCGCGTACTCGATGGCGGTGGACACCCCACCCATCATCTGCCCGTAGGCCGGCACCACGTTGCCGACGTTGCGGTTGACAAACAGATCACCCGGCGAGCTTTGCGTGATCAACTCCGGCACCACCCGCGAGTCGGCACAGGTGATAAACATCGCGCGTGGGTTCTGCGCGGTGGCGAGCTTTTTGAACAGCTCTTCCTGCTGCGGAAATATCTCGCTGCGAAAGCGCTTGAAACCATCGACGATGCTCTGCAGGGCTTCCTCGGCACTCTCAGTGCCTGTGCGCCCCTGCAGTGGGATCAACTGATGCTTGTATGGCATGTTTGCGACCTCTGAACCTGAAAAAACCTGCTAAAGCGACAGCCAAGCAGGCTGGCAAGTCACATGCCAAGTGTTACTGCCGCAGGCTCTGACGGCAACCACCCACCTGACTACCCGGTTAGAGCAGCGCCAGCTGGCCACCGGGTGGGCAAAAACGTGAGCAGTCGAGGTTGAACGCCTCGCGCCGATTCAGGCCAAGGCGCTTGCTGGCCAGGGCAAAACGTTGCGCGAGCAATTCGGCAAACGCCCCTTCACCGCGAAAGCGCTGACCGAAGCGGCTGTCATACAGCGCACCGCCACGGCTCTGACGGATCAGACTGAACACATGCTCCGCTCGCTGCGGGTAGTGCGCCTGCAACCATTCTTCGAATAACGGTGCAACTTCACGCGGCAGGCGCAGCAGCATGTAATTGGCGCTCTGTGCGCCGGCATCCTTGGCCGCGGTCAACAAGTGCTCCAGCTCCATGTCGTTGATCATCGGAATCATCGGCGAACACAGCACGCCGACCGGAATGCGGTTGTCGCGCAACACGCGAATCGCCCGCAAGCGCGCCGCCGGCGCAGCAGCGCGAGGTTCCATGATGCGTTTGAGCTCATCATCCAGAGTCGTCAGGCTGATCATCACCGCCACCAAGCGCTGTTGTGCCAACTCAGTGAGGAGGTCGAGGTCACGCAGAATCAGCGAACCCTTGGTGATGATGGTGACCGGGTGGCGATAGTCGAGCAGCACCTTGAGACTGTTGCGCGTCAGCAGGTGCTGGCGCTCGATCGGTTGATAGGGATCGGTGTTGGAACCCAGGTTGATCGGCGCGCAGACATAGCCGGGCTTACTCAGCTGCTGTTCGAGCAGGGCCACAGCATTGGTTTTGGCGATCAGCTTGGTTTCGAAATCCAGCCCCGGCGACAGATCCCAATAGGCATGGCTAGGCCTGGCATAGCAGTAAATGCAGCCATGTTCACAGCCGCGGTAGGGATTGAGCGAGCGGTCGAAGGGCAGATCCGGTGACTGGTTGCGGGTGATGATACTTTTTGCGGTTTCGCTGCGCACCTCGGTCGCCCGGCTGGGCGGCACTTCCTGAAACCAGCCGTCATCGCTGGCAATAATGCGCTGTGGGGCAAAGCGGTTATGCGGATTACTGGCGGTACCGCGACCGCGCGGCGGCAGGGAAACGGACATGGGCTGGCTCCATAAATTACTGTATATAAATACAGTAATTTATTTACAGCACCAAGCGCCGACCGTCAGCCTGACCTCACACGCCATCTTAATCAGCCGGCCACCAGCATCAACAGCAGCGGCAAACTGGCCGCCGCCAGCAGGGTTTGAAGGGTGATGATGCCGGCCATCAACTGACTATCGCCACCCAGCTGACGAGTCAATACATAGGCCGTTGGCGCAGTTGGCAGGGCAAAGAACAGCACCAGTACCGTGCTTTCCATCGTCGGCAACTGCAAACCATAGGCCACCGCCCAGGCCAGCATCGGCATGGCTAACAGGCGCAGCAGGCTATTGCTGGTCAGGGCAGGAATCTCACCACCCAGCTGTTCAGGTTTCAGCGCCGCACCGACACAGAGCAGGCCAAGCGGCAAGCTGGCCGCGGCCAACAAGCTAAGCAGACGATCTGTGCCGCCGGGCAAGCCAAGGCCGCTGAAGTTGACCAGTGCACCACCGAGGCAAGCGAGGATCAGCGGATTTTTCAGGATCGGCAGCAACAGGCTGCGCGCACTGACGCCACGCTCGGCGGTCAGCGACCAAACCGACAACACATTCACCGTCGGCACCATCAAGGCGAGCATGATGGCCGCCAGAGTCAGGCCTTCCTGGCCAAACAAGCTGCCCACCGCCGCCAGGCCAAGGTAGGTGTTGAAACGCAAAATGCCCTGGCTAAACGCCCCGAAGCGCCCCGCCGGCCAGCCACGCACACGGCGCACCACGAGCAACGCCAGCCAGGCGATGCCCAGCGCCAACATCACCGCCAACGCCATGCGCGGCAATGCCGGGTTATCCAATGGAGCCTTGGCCAGGCTGCTAAACAGCAGCGCCGGAAACAGCATGAAGTAGTTCAGCCGCTCGGCACCCGGCCAGAACGCCTCATTGGGAAACGCCCAGCGGCGCAGGTAATACCCGGCCACGATCAAGGTAAACAGCGGCCACAAGGCCAACAACAACTCCAGCACGGCAACCTCCAGCCACAGGCAAGCCTGTCATCTTGAGCAGCCGCATGGGGTGACGCAAGGTAGACGTCGGTATTAGGCTGCTTTACCTGACCGTCACGACGAGAATGCCCAATGCCCGATATCCATCAAGGTGGTTGCCAGTGCGGGGCCTTGCGCTATGAGTTCGAAGCACCGTTGCAGGACATCGCGCACTGTCACTGCAGCATCTGCCGGCGCAGCAGCGGTGGCATCGTCACCACCTGGATTACGGTGCCATTGGCGAGCTTTCGCTGGCTGGCCGGCACCACGCGCGAATATGCCTCGTCACCCAGTTGCACGCGCAGCTTCTGCCCAACCTGCGGCGCACACCTGACGCTGTTCACCACGCTTAGCCCGGATAGCCTGGATATCACCATCGCCACCCTCGACCAGCCTGAACTGGCGGCGGCGGATCGGCATATCTGGGTGCAAAGTCGTCTGCCCTGGCTGCACCTAGACCCGCAGTTGCCCGAGGAGGACCAGGAAATCATGGACTAGGGCAACTGCAGGCCGCCGCCGGCTTTGTGCAGGGCGCGCAGATGCGTGCCCAGTTGTGTCAGGTTGGTTTCAGTGGCTTGTAGCTCGGCCAAACGAGCCGGCTCCAGCAGGGTACGTACTTCCTGGTCGAGGTTGTCGCTGAGCTGGCGTAGTTGCTGCTGCCGCGCCAGGCTTTCAGTTTCCAGGCGCTGCCACTCGGCGCGCTGCGGCAGGCCATAACCACCCTCAAGCAACTCGGCCGGACGACTGAGAAAACCGCTGTTGGCGAGTATCTTCTGCAGCGCGCCGCCGGCCTTGTTCAATGTCGGGTCAACGCCGTCTCGGCCGCTCAGGTAACGGCGCTTGAGCTCATCCTGAGCCAACAGCAATTGCCGGCGTAACGCCGCCTGTTCGAGCAACAACAGGGCCGCGCTGGTGCGCAGATCGGCACGGACGAACCAGGGCTGACGCTGGTCAGCCGGCAGGGTCAGCCAGTCCTCGACCTGCGTCTGCTCAATCGGCAGCTGCGCCTGCAGCACGCTGAACATGGCTTGATAACGATCACGAAACGAGTCGAAGCGATAACCCAAGCGCAGCGCCTCGGCGGAGTCGACCAGCACATTGCGGTCAGCCAGGTCGCGGGCTACCAGGGTATCGAGCAGGCCGTTGGGCATGATGCTGTCCAGTGCATGCAGGCGCGGGTGCTGGCTACCACTGCGCAGCAGCTTGAGGGTTTCCACGGCGCAGTTGTTGGAGATAAACCAGTAGTCGCCGTCATAACTCCAGTGCTGCTCGGCGGCGCGGGTGACCAGTTGCTCCAGCTGCGGGCGATCCAGCTTGAGCGGCACCGAGGCCAGGCTGCGCAGCTCAACCTTGGTGTACTCCTCGATCACCTGAGCCAGCGGCAGAACGAACAGCCGCGATGGATAAACGCCGGTCAGGCCATCCCAGCTGGACAGCTGCACGTCGCCAACAAAGGCGCGGTAGGACAGCACCAGATGCTCCTGTAGATCCAGCCGGCAGTCCGGCCCCAGCGGCCGCCCAGGCGCACAGATGACTAGGCGCAGCATGCTGTGGCCCCAGCGACTGGCCAGCGCGTCGTTGGCCTCGGCCAGCAGGTAATCCACCTGATAGACCCGCTGCGGGTCAATGCTGCCCAGCGGCTGACGAGCGAAGTCGCGGCCGGCATTCAGATAGGCCAAGCCTTCGGCACAAGGCTGCTGGCTCGCCGGCGTCCAGGTGAAGTGCGCGCTCAGGTAGCGCGCCAACGAGGGCCGGCGGCAGGCGTAGCTGGGGTCGAGGAGGAAGTACTCCATATTGACCGCGAGAAATTCACGCGGGTTGCTCAACTCGTAGCTGTCCGGGCTGCGCGCGACTTGGTGATTTTCCTGCTCGCGCGCACCACGCCGACCGACCTGCTGCGGCCAGCCGGCTAGGTCGAGCAGCAGCGGATCATCGCTCAGGGTAAAGCGCCGTGCGGTCTGGCCACGGCAATGATCCGGTAGGCCAACCCCTCCCAGGCTCTGTTCACGCTGACGACACTGGCGCTGTAAGTGCCGGTCAGCCTGCGGCCAGAGCTGAGCGCGGTCATACAGATGGGTGAGTTCGTGCAGCACGGTCGCCAGCAATTCGCGGCGCACAGTGCCATGGGGACGATTGGTCAGGGTGGTGGCGCTACTGCCATCGCTCAAGCCTGGCAGCAACGCGGCATTCAGTTCGATACCACTGAAACGCCCGGCGCGGCCATACACCCGCGCCGACAGGCTGCGCCAGCGCACGCTGACGCTGCGGTCGAGTTGCTGTTTGAGCTGTGGCGGCAAGGCGGCCAGCGAGTCTTGCAACAGTTGCTGGCTGGCCTGGCGCTCAGCAGGGCTAAGTTCGGCGCCGTCGAGCTGCAGGCGCAACTCGGCCTGGCTGCAGGTGCTGGCCAGTAACGCCAGCCCAAATAGCCAAGTACGCGGCCAACTCACAGCGCCAGGATGGCTTCGGCCAATACCAGATCAGAAGCGCCCTGCGCCTCAGGCACCTGGCTGCGGATAGCGCCAATAGCGGCCTCCAGCTGCGCGCCACGGATCTGCCCTTGGCTGGCGACGAAGCTGGCCGCATCGTCACGCGCCGCCAGGACTATCTTCGAGTCACGAATCGAGGTGGTGGTGTCCGAGGTGAAATCGAAGGTGCGATCCAGCGCACGCACAATGATATTGCTGGTCGCCACCAGGGTTTGCGCCTGCGCAGTGGCACTCAACAAAACAACCGCAACGACAGCACTGAGCAAGACAGGGCGCATTTGCATCTCCAAAAGTCGGCAATCAGATGAGAAGAGTTGGACGGGCATTCTGTCGCACAGTTCCGCCAGCGCTTCTGGCCAAGAGCTGGCGGCGGGCGTTCTCAGAGACTAAGGATCGCCGTCGCCAACTGCATATCGTCGCCTTGCAGCGCCGGTACCTGCTGACGGATATGCTGCAGAGCGGCCTCCAGGCGCACCCCACGGATCTCGCCCTGGGTGGCGACAAACGCGGCGGCGTCATCGCGCGCGGCCAGCACGATTTTGTCATCGGTAAACGACGAGGACACATCAGAGCTCGCTTCAGAGGTCGCCCCGACGGCCCCGACCACAGCATCGGTGGTAACCACGAAGCTAGTGGCGCTTGCCGTGCCGGCCAGTGCCAGTAATCCCGCAAGGCTTAAGGTCTTTATCACATTCATATCCACACTCCCGAAAAGGCCCAACAGACAGGCTCAGTCAGTGTAGACCCAGACTTTAGGGGTTGGTTGCCACACTGCTTAGCGCCAGAACGGCTTAGCCAGCTCTGCCTGACGCTGCGCCTCAGTGATGCCTGCATCCGCCAGCTGGCGGCTGTCGAGGCGCGCCAGTTGGCGGCGGGTCTGTCGATTACGCTGCCAACCACAGAACGCGGCATAGGCGCGTAACCATAGCGGGGTGCTCGTCTGAGTGTCTTGCGGGGGCAGCTGTTTGAGTGTGCGTTCCATGGCGCAATTCCTTGTCAGAGACAGAAGAGGGCAACCAATGGTGCGCGGGAGAGAGCAGCAAGTGCAGAGACAGCGCTCGAGAATTGTTATGGCGCAGTTAGCTTTTGAAAAGAACTGTACTGCTTAACAACGCAGCAGACTGTTGCAACCAAACACTCACCTGAGCATTTTCCCCGCCACATAAAAAGAAAGCCCCAGCACGCAGGGCGCTGGAGCTTTCAAAAATCCCATTAAGGGAGGAGCAGAAATCGGTGCCTGGCAGCCGTTAACGCCAGAAGGGCTTGCTCAGTTCAGCTTGGCGCTGTGCTTCGCTGATACCGGCGTCTGCGAGCAGACGGGAGTCCAGACGAGCAAGCTGGCGGCGGCTAACAACGCGGCGCTGCCATTGCAGAACAGAGGCGAGCATACGCAGCGGCAGAGCGCTGGAGCCGGTGGATTGGCTGTGATCGAAAAACAGGTCGGAACTGAGGGTACGTTCCATGGTGGTCATCCTTCCGCTTGTGGCGGGTCAGTGGTGTGTTGCGATGGGAGAATTATTACCGCTGCCCCCGCTTCGCTGTAGCCACAGCTGAATGAAAAAGCAGCACAAATAGATAGTTTGCTTTGTAACTGTCTTGCCAGTTTTACATTCAACTGTACTGGCCATAAGTGCTTTAGCCTAAAAAATGTACGTAGGCAGCTAAAACACCTGAGCTAGTGCTTTAATCGCAGTGAATACATACAGATACAGTTGCAAATTGCACTTATGTGACAGCTGACCTGTTTTTCAGATTTTTCTCTGGGAAAACCACTTTTCTGATCGACCAGACAGAAAAAAGCCCGACTCAAGAGCCGGGCTTTTTCTACAACGCTACAGCGAGGATTACTCGACCGCTTTAACCATATCTTCGATAACTTTCTTGGCGTCGCCGAAGACCATCATGGTCTTGTCCAGGTAGAACAGTTCGTTGTCCAGGCCGGCGTAGCCGCTGGCCATCGAGCGCTTGTTGACGATCACAGTCTTGGCTTTATAAGCCTCAAGGATCGGCATGCCGGCGATCGGCGACGTCGGGTCGTTCTTCGCCGCGGGGTTGACCACGTCGTTGGCACCCAGCACCAGCACCACGTCGGCTTGGCCGAACTCGGAGTTGATGTCGTCCATCTCGAACACTTGCTCGTAAGGCACTTCAGCCTCGGCCAGCAGTACGTTCATGTGGCCCGGCATACGACCGGCAACCGGGTGGATGGCATACTTCACGGTCACGCCGCGATGGGTCAGCTTCTCCGCCAGTTCCATCAGCGCGTGCTGGGCACGGGCCACGGCGAGACCGTAGCCCGGCACGATGATCACAGTGTCGGCGTTGGTCAGCAGGAAGGCCGCGTCGTCGCTCGAACCGGATTTAACCGGACGCGCTTCTTTGGCACCCGCCGGGCCAGCTTCTGCCGGAGCACCGCCGAAACCACCGAGGATCACGTTGAAGAACGAACGGTTCATCGCCTTGCACATGATGTACGAGAGGATCGCACCTGATGAGCCCACCAGCGAACCGGCAATGATCAGCATCGAGTTGTTCAGCGAGAAGCCGATACCGGCCGCCGCCCAGCCCGAGTAGCTGTTGAGCATCGACACCACAACCGGCATGTCGGCACCGCCAATCGGGATGATGATCAACACGCCAATCACGAAGGCCAAGGCCAGCAGAATGGCGAAGGCGGTCAGGTTACCGGTGAAGGTGTACATCAGGCCGAGGCCGAGAATCGCCAGGCCGATGGCCAGGTTGACCCAATGTTGGCCCTTGAACTGTACTGGTGCGCCCTGGAACAGGCGGAACTTGTACTTGCCCGAGAGCTTGCCGAAGGCGATCACCGAACCGGAGAAGGTGATGGCACCGATGGCCGCGCCGAGGAACAGTTCCAGGCGATTACCGGCCGGGATCGCATCACCCAGAGCGGCAACGATGCCCAGCGACTGCGGCTCAACCACGGCGGCGATGGCAATAAACACCGCGGCCAGGCCGATCATGCTGTGCATGAAGGCAACCAGCTCCGGCATCTTGGTCATTTCGACGCGCTTGGCCATCACCGAACCGGCAGTACCGCCGACCAACAGGCCGACAATTACGTAACCAATGCCTTGGGTGGCCAATTCAGCGCCAAGCTTGTAGATCAGGCCAACGGTGGTCAGCACCGCCAAACCCATACCGAGCATGCCAAACAGGTTGCCGCGACGCGAGGTCGTCGGGTGCGACAAGCCTTTGAGTGCCTGGATAAAGCAGATCGAGGCAACGAGGTAGAGCACAGTGATCAGATTCATACTCATCAATGCTTCTCCCCTGCAGCGGCTTTCGGCGCTTTCTTCTTGAACATTTCCAGCATGCGTCGGGTGACCAGAAAGCCACCGAACACGTTGACCGCAGCCAGAGCCACGGCCAGGGTGCCCATGGTTTTACCCAGCGGGGTCACGGTCAGGGCAGCGGCCAGCATGGCGCCGACGATCACGATCGCGGAAATCGCGTTGGTCACCGCCATCAGTGGGGTGTGCAAGGCCGGAGTCACGTTCCACACCACGTGGTAGCCCACGTAGATGGCCAGTGCAAAGATGATCAGGTTGTAGATGCCGTCGGAAATCATATCCATGTGCGGTACTCCCCTTAGCCGTTGGTGCGCACGACGTTGCCGTCGCGGCACATCAGGCACGCGGCGACGATGTCGTCTTCAAGGTTGAGGTGGAACTTGCCTTCGCCGTCGATGACCAGCTTGAGGAAGTCCAGCAGGTTGCGTGCGTACAGTGCCGAAGCATCCGCCGGCACCAGGGCCGCCAGGTTGCTGTGGCCGACGATGGTCACGCCGTGCTCTACCACCACTTGCTCAGCCACGGTCAGCGGGCAGTTGCCGCCTTGCGCTGCAGCGAGGTCGATGATCACCGAGCCTGGCTTCATTTCCGCCACGGTGGCGGCATGCAGCAGGGTCGGCGCCTTGCGGCCCGGGATCAGCGCGGTGGTGATGACGATGTCAGCCTGCTTGGCCTTCTCGTGCACCGCCTTGGCCTGACGCTCCATCCACGAAGCCGGCATCGGCCGCGCATAGCCGCCAACACCCTGGGCGCATTCACGCTCTTCATCGGTCTCGAACGGTACGTCGACGAACTTGGCGCCGAGCGATTCGATCTGCTCCTTAACCGCCGGACGCACGTCGGACGCTTCAATCACCGCACCCAGGCGCTTGGCCGTGGCGATAGCCTGCAAACCAGCAACACCGGCACCAAGAATCAGGATGCGCGCGGCCTTAACGGTACCGGCAGCGGTCATCAGCATTGGCATAAAGCGCGGGTAGTGATGCGCCGCCAGCAACACAGCCTTGTAACCGGCGATGTTGGCTTGTGACGACAGCACGTCCAGGCTCTGCGCGCGGGAGGTACGCGGGGCGGCCTCCAGAGCGAAGGCGGTGACGCCGCGAGCATTGATGCGCGCGATGGTCTCGTTGCTGAACGGGTTGAGCATGCCCACCAGCACCGCGCCGGCTTTCATGTGCGCCAGCTCAGCGTCGGTCGGAGCGACCACTTTCAGCACCAGATCGGCAGCAAAGGCAGCGGCGTCGCTACCAATAGCCGCGCCAGCAGCTTCATAGGCGCTGTCCGGAATGCTCGCGCTCACGCCAGCACCGCTCTGTACAGTCACCTGATGGCCTTGGCCGATCAGCTTCTTGATGGTTTCGGGAGTTGCGGCAACGCGCGTCTCACCAGCATGGGTTTCGAGAGGAACACCGATGTGCACTTCAATTCTCCTGCGTGATCTTTTTGGTGAACCGGCGCACTGCGGATGGCACGCGGGCATTAGGGAGGATCAGCACAAACCCGCTCAGGCTAAAGTTGCACAATGGCGGGGCGCGGCATTTTGCAGGCGATAGCCATAGCCTTCAAGGCGTTATGAAGTAAAACCTTGCGATAACTACAAGTCACTGCATGACCTACTAGGCAGCTAATTCATGACAGCCCTTTTGGGGCAAGGCCTGTAGCGCATTCACCGAGGGAAAACGGTGTTTATTCATTCCCGAGACAAATACAGCGCCATCAGATCAACGGCGCCGCCAGCATTTCCGGGATAAACCGCTGTTTCATTGGGCTAGAGCAGCGTTTGTGTGCAAAAAAATTAACACCCAAGATCGGCCAAGCACGGGGTAAGTGTAGCCATTCAGATAGCTGACTACGGGGTCAACATAACTCCGGCGCGCACTCTAGGCGGCCTGTCTCGCGAGGTAAAGTAATTTCCGACAAATTGCCGCCGAAGGTTTGACAGCCTTTTCCGCCAACAACCTGACAAGCTGTTGTCTATTTCAAGCCATTCGCCAGGGCATAGGCATGCGCCTCGCGCACCAACCAGTCGCGCAACAGCAGCAACGCCGCCGACTCCAGCTTGCGCTCAGGAATCATCAGGAAATACGCCTTATCAGTCGGCAGGCTCAGCGGTGCGGCAATCACCAGACGCCCTTCATCCAGCTCACGACGGATCAGAAACGGTGGAATCAGCGCCACGCCCATCTCGTGCATGGCCGCCTGAGCCAGCATGGAGAACAGCTCATAACGTGGCCCGGCCATATCCCGCGCAGTATTCAGGCCCTGGGCGTTGAACCACTGACGCCAGGCATAGGGCCGTGTGGTCTGTTGCAGCAGCGGCAGGCTGGCAATTTGTTCAGCGCTTAACTGCGCCTGCTCAGCCAGCAACGCCGGGCTGCATACCGGCATCGGGTTCTCACCCATGAGTAAATGCGCCTGGGTACCGGACCAGTCGCCATCGCCGAAGTACACCGCCGCGTCGAACTCGGTGTCGGCAAACAGAAAGGGCCGCGTACGGTTGGTCAGGTTGACCGTGATCTCCGGATGCAGTCGCTTAAAGTCCTTCAAACGCGGCAACAACCACTGCGTACCAAATGTAGGCACCACCGCCAGTTCGATGCTCATCGCACCCTGCTGGCCCATCACCGCCAGGGTGTCGCGCTCCACCGCATCCAGCTGCCCGGCCACTCGCCGCGCGTAGGATTGCCCCGCCTCGGTGAGCACCACGCCACGGCGTGAACGGCGGAACAGTTCGATATTCAGGAAGGTCTCCAGCGCGGCGATCTGCCGGCACACCGCACCCTGGGTCAGGCTCAGCTCCTGGGCAGCCTTGGTAAAACTCTGATGGCGGGCAGCGGACTCGAAAGCGATCAGGGCGGCGGTACTGGGGATCTTGCGGCGCATATGTGCGTCACTCTCACTTAATTCGGTTAAATATCCTGATTAACCCTATCTCGAAGTGAGCAAAACGCACAACTAGGTGCGTATTAGTCGTTTGCAGGGCCGCCACAAGCCGCCTAGGATCAAATCCACTTACCGGCGGGCGCAGCTGACTACGCAGATTCCCGCCCTATCACTGTCTGATTTCGAGGTTTTCGCGATGGCCAAGGCAAGCTTCAACTGGATCGACCCGCTGCTACTCGACCAGCAACTGACCGAAGAAGAGCGCATGGTGCGTGACAGCGCCCAGCAGTTCGCCGCCGACAAGCTAGCCCCGCGCGTGCTCGAAGCCTTCCGCCATGAACAGACCGACCCGAAGATCTTCCGTGAGATGGGCGACACCGGCTTGCTCGGCGCGACCATTCCTGCCGAGTACGGCGGCAGCGGCCTGAACTACGTGTGCTACGGCCTGATTGCTCGCGAAGTGGAGCGCATCGATTCGGGCTACCGCTCGATGATGAGCGTGCAATCGTCCCTGGTGATGGTGCCGATCTTCGAGTTCGGCAACGAAGCAACCAAGCAGAAGTACCTGCCAAAACTGGCCAGCGGCGAATATATCGGCTGCTTCGGCCTGACCGAACCGAACCACGGCTCCGACCCAGGCTCGATGATTACCCGCGCGAAGAAGGTCGACGGCGGCTACCGCCTGACCGGCGCGAAGATGTGGATCACCAACAGCCCGATCGCCGACGTATTTGTGGTCTGGGCCAAAGATGATGCGGGCGAAATCCGCGGATTTGTGCTGGAAAAAGGCTGGCAGGGCCTGAACACCCCGACCATCCACGGCAAGGTCGGCCTGCGCGCCTCGATCACCGGCGAGATCGTCATGGACAACGTGTTCTGCCCCGAAGAAAACGCCTTCCCCGATGTACGCGGCCTGAAAGGCCCGTTCACCTGCCTCAACTCCGCCCGCTACGGCATCAGCTGGGGCGCGCTGGGTGCCGCCGAGTTCTGCTGGCATACCGCGCGCCAGTACACCCTCGATCGTCAGCAGTTCGGCCGTCCGCTGGCGCAAACCCAGCTGATCCAGAAGAAACTGGCTGATATGCAGACCGAAATCACCATAGCCCTGCAAGGCTGCTTGCGCCTCGGCCGGATGAAGGACGAGGGCACCGCTGCGGTGGAAATCACCTCAATGATGAAGCGCAACAGCTGCGGCAAATCTCTGGATATCGCCCGTATGGCCCGCGACATGCTCGGCGGCAACGGCATCAGCGACGAGTTCGGCGTAGCCCGCCACCTGGTCAACCTGGAAGTGGTCAACACCTATGAAGGCACCCACGACGTGCATGCACTGATCCTTGGTCGCGCGCAGACCGGGTTGCAGGCGTTCTTTTAAGCCCGGCTGCGTACGATGGGTTGAGCTCAGCGATACCCATCAGATCGCCCAATGGGTTACGCCGCCTTGCGGCTAACCCATCCTACGTTTCTCTCCTGTGAGGCCTCCCCATGCCCGGCGCCCTATCGCATATCCGCGTTCTCGATCTGTCCCGCGTATTGGCCGGGCCTTGGGCTGGGCAGATTCTCGGCGACCTCGGTGCCGAGGTGATCAAGGTCGAACGCCCCGGCTCAGGCGATGACACCCGCCACTGGGGCCCACCCTATGTGAAAGATGCCGAGGGCAACGACTCACGCGAGGCGGCGTATTTCCAAAGCGCCAACCGCAACAAGCAGTCGGTAACCCTGGACTTCACCCAGGCGGAAGGCCAACGCCTGGTCCGCGAACTGGTGCAGAACTGTGACGTGCTGCTGGAGAACTTCAAGGTCGGCGGCCTAGCGGCTTACGGCCTCGACTATGAAGCGCTGAAGGCCATCAACCCACGGCTGATCTACTGCTCCATCACCGGTTTCGGCCAAAACGGGCCCTACGCCAAGCGCGCCGGTTATGACTTTATGATCCAGGGCCTCGGCGGGCTGATGAGCCTAACCGGCAAGCCAGACGGCGAGGAGGGTGCTGGCCCCATGAAGGTCGGCGTCGCCCTCACCGATATTCTCACCGGCCTGTACGCCACAGTCGGTGTACTGGCGGCACTCAACCAGCGCGAGCAATCCGGCCTCGGCCAGCATATCGATGTGGCCCTGCTCGACGTGCAGGTGGCCTGCCTGGCCAACCAGGCGATGAATTATCTGAACACCGGCGTTTCGCCTAAGCGCCTGGGCAACGCCCACCCGAATATCGTGCCCTACCAGGATTTCCCCTCGGCCGACGGCAACTTCATTATCGCCGTGGGTAACGACGGGCAGTTCCGCAAACTTTGCGAGGTTGCAGGCTGTGCGGCTTTGGCCAATGACCCGCGTTTTTCTACCAACAAGGCCCGCGTCGCCCACCGCGCCGAGCTGATCCCGCTGCTGCGCCAGGCCACGGTATTCAAAACTACCGCCGAATGGGTGACGCTGCTGGAAGCCGCCGGCGTGCCGTGCGGGCCGATCAACGACCTCGCTCAGGTGTTTGCCGACCCACAGGTTAAAGCCCGTGGCCTGCGTATCGACCTGCCCAACAGCCTGGGCAGCACCACCCCGCAGGTCGCCAGCCCACTGCGCCTGTCCGAAACCCCGGTGGAATACCGCAACGCACCGCCACTGCTCGGCGAACACACCGAACAGGTGCTTACCCAGCAGCTGGGCCTAAACGCGGAGCAAATAGCCGCCTTGCGTGAAGCTGGGGTGCTGTAGAACGCACTAACCCGGCTGCCCATCCACTCGCGCCGTCCAGAACATCACCGCGTAATGACGCACAAACAGGGTAAAGGCCACGACCCACAACAGGCTGGAAAGTCCCAGCCCCGCTGCCGGGGCAAGCGGCACCAGCAGCACACGCGCCATAACCGCCAGCTGCAGACTGGCAAACGCCCAACCCATCACTGCCGGCGGCTGCAACGGCCGACCGGTATGACCGAGACTAACCCGCGCCAACATCGCCAGAATCGCGCCGCCCACCGTGCCCAACGCCAAAGCGTGGTAAGCCAGACTGACGTTGCTCAACCAGCCGATATGCCAGGCCGCCAGGGCCAGTAAGGCCAGCGGTAGCCAGGCATAGGCCAGGTGCAATGACAAGAGCAGCGGCACGCGCCAGATCCCGGCGTCATACCAGCGCCATAGGCGCAGGCCATGCAGCGCAACCAAAACCAGCAACAGCGGCAGTAGCCATAGCGACGGTTGCATGACCAGGCCACAGGCAAACAGCAACGCCAGGCTGAGCGACAAAACCAGTACCAGCAGATCCAGACGCGGCCTTGGAGCAACAGGTGCCAGTCGATTGAGACCACGCTGGGTGAAGAACGGAATCACCCGCCCGCCGATAATGCTCACCAACGCCGCGATCAGCCATAAACCAGCCAATGCACCGCGCCGCTGCAGAGCATCATCACCCAGCGCCAGGCCATACAACAGCAACCACTCGCAGCCCGCCATCAACAACACCACCAACACCAGCGGGTAGTTGCGCAACTGGTGCACCGCCCATAGCTGCCGCCCTAACAACAGCGCCAGCAGCGGTAGAAAGGGCAACTGCAAGGCCAGCAATAGTGGCAATGGCGCATCGAGAAGCCAGGCCAGACGCGCCAGTAACCAGAGCGCGAATAACCCCGCCAGCGGCCAGCCACTCAGCCCCGGCCGCCCCGTCCAGTTCTGCACCGCCGTCAGCAGAAAGCCGGCAATGATCGCCCCGGCAAACCCGAACGGCAGTTCATGCCGATGCCAAGCCAAGCTACCGCCCACCGGCTGCCAACCCGACAGATAACCCAGTAATGCCGCCGCCCACAGGCCAATTGCCAACACAGCAAACAGCGCGCCACCGAGAAAGAACGGGCGAAAGCCCAGCCGCCACAGTGGCGCAATGGCCAGCTCCTGCTGCCGATCACGCAATTGCACAGCAAGGCTCCTGTTGTTTACGTAGATGCTGCTGCGCGGCCAGGCGCAGCACATAACCGAGCTTGAGCAAGCCTGGGCCGATGATCGTCAGCGCATGCGCCGTAACCAGGCTGCCCATGCTCAGCTGCGCCTCCAGGCCATAAGCGCCCAGCAGGCCGCTGAGCAACAGCAGCACGCCGGCCAGCAGCAAGCGGTTCGCTACTCGCAGTGCCCGTACGGGACATGACAGATACGCCAACATAATCACCCCCTAAACCACTAAGCCCTGGTTTTAACTGTCCAACGCGCTGGCCGGGCCAAAGAACTCGTAATGGCTCTGCGCCGCCGGCACGCCGAGGTGCTGCAGGTGCCGTTTGACCTGCGCCATAAACGGCTTGGGGCCGAGAAAGTAGGCATCCAGATCACGCTGCTCGGGCAGCCACTCAGCCAACTGTTCAAGGCTGAGCAGGCCCTCGGCATCGCCCGCATCACCGTCGCGCGGCTCGCTGTAGCACACGTAATGACGCACCTGCGGACGCTCAGCACGCTGCGCCTCCACCCAGTCGCGGAAGGCATGCACGCCGGCATGACGGGCACAGTGGATAAAGTGAATATCGCGGCCACTGTCACGCGCCGCCTCCAGCATGCTCACTGCGGGGGTAATTCCGACACCGGCAGTGATCAGCACCAGCGGCTTGGTCGACTCACGCAGGACGAAATCGCCGGCCGGGGCAAACAGCTCCAGGCTGTCGCCGACTTGCAGCTGGTCATGTAGGTAATTGGAGACCTTGCCGCCGACCTCACGCTTGACGCTGATGCGGTACTCACGGCCATTGCTCAAGGCCGACAGCGAGTAATTGCGGCGCTGCTCGCCTGCATCCAGCAGTAGTCGCAAACCGATGTACTGGCCAGGCTGGAAATCCACCAACGCACCGCCATCCGCTGGAGCCAGGTACAGCGAAACGATCTCCTCGCTCTCCTGCACCTTGCGGCTCAGGCGGAAACTGCGCGCGCCACGCCAGCCGCCCTCGGCCGTGGCATTGGCGCTGTAAGCGGCCTCTTCGGCCCCCATGAGGATGTCCGCTAGTTGCCCATACGCCACGGCCCAGGCCTCGATCACTGCATCGGTGGCAATCTCGGCGCCGAGCACCTCACGAATCGCCCGCAACAGGCAGCTGCCGACAATCGGGTAATGCTCGGGCAGGATCTGCAGTGACACATGCTTGTTGACGATCTGTCCCACGAGAGGGCCGAGCGCGTCCAGCTTGTCGATATGCCGGGCGTACATCAGTACCGCATTGGCCAGCGCTCGCTGTTGGCCGCCGCTGGCCTGGTGCGCCTGATTGAACAGCGCGCGCACCTCGGGGTAGTCGTTGAGCATCTGCTGATAAAAGTGCCGAGTCAGGGCCTCACCGCCGCTTTCCAGCAACGGCACGGTGGCTTTGATCAGGTCGGTTTGTACGGGGGTCAACATGCGGGCTTCCTCGTGTGGGCGACACGCTGCACTTGCGCAGCGGTTCGGTTCATATCACCCTGACTACTACAGGAAACATGCCAATTATTTTATTTATATAAATCATGGACTTAAAAATACTAGTGTCTTTATGACAGCGAACATTTTGAGTCTTAATGACAGCTAACGTGTCCTTATGACAGCAAACCCACTGCTCACCGTACTGATCCCATTGGTTGCCGACCTGTCCCGCGAACTGCCGGAAGCCGAGCGCTATCGCCGTCTGCTACAAGCGCTACGGCAACTGCTGCCGTGCGATGCCGTGGCGCTGCTCAAGCTCGATGGTGAAGTGCTGATTCCGCTGGCCGTCGAAGGCCTCAGCGCCGACACCCTCGGCCGACGCTTCAAGCTCGATGAACACCCGCGACTGCAAGCGCTACTGGCGCAACGCGGCCCCACTCGCTTTGCCACCGACTGCGAGATGCCCGATCCCTACGACGGCCTGGTCGCGGGTCATCGCGGCCACCTGCCCGTACATGACTGCCTCGGCTGCCCACTGTATGTGCAGGACCAACCCTGGGGCCTGCTGACCCTCGACTCACTCGACCCCGCCAGCTTTGGCAAAGTGGACTTGGACAACCTGCAAGCCTTCGCCAGCCTGGCCGCCGCCACCGTGATGGCCAATGAACGGATCAACGCACTGCTGCAACGCGCCGAGGATCAGCAGCAGCTGGCCGAAGCCTACAAACAGGCAGCGGTGCAACATCGTCCGCGTGAGCTGATCGGCCAGAGCGCCGCGCACAAGCGCCTACAGGCGGAGATCGCGCTGGTCGGCAACAGCGAGCTGAGCGTGCTGATTAGCGGTGAGACCGGGGTCGGCAAGGAACTGGTCGCCGAAGCCCTGCACGGCGCCTCGCCCCGTGCCGCCAAGCCGCTGATCAGCCTCAACTGCGCGGCACTGCCCGACAACCTGGTGGAAAGCGAGCTGTTCGGCCACGTGCGCGGCGCCTTTACCGGTGCGCACAACGAGCGTTGCGGCAAGTTCGAACTGGCCGATGGCGGCAGCCTGTTTCTCGATGAAATCGGTGAGCTGCCGCTGGCCGCGCAAGCCAAGCTGCTGCGCGTGCTGCAGAGCGGCCAGCTACAACGGGTGGGTGCCGATCAGGAACAGCGAGTCAACGTGCGCGTGCTCGCTGCCAGCAACCGCGACCTGGCCGAGGAAGTCCGCACCGGGCGTTTTCGCGCCGACCTCTACCACCGCCTCAGCGTCTATCCATTGCAAGTCCCGGCACTGCGCGAGCGCGGCCGCGATGTACTGTTGCTGGCCGGCTACTTCCTCGAAGAAAACCGCGCCCGCCTGGGGCTGCGCAGCCTGCGCCTGACCGCCGAAGCCCAGACCAGCCTCCTGACCTACAACTGGCCAGGCAACGTTCGTGAACTCGAACACCTGATCGGCCGCGCCGCCCTCAAGGCCCTGGCCGGCGGCAGCGAACGGCCGCGTATCCTCAGTATCGACAGCGCTCACCTGGATTTGCCGATCAGCCAACCCTTCACAGCACCTGCAACTCAAGGCGCTGCAGAACCGCACAGCGAGCTGCCGCTGCGTGACGCCCTCGACGCCTACCAAAAACAGTTGATCAGCCAAGCGCTGGCCCGCCACCAACACAAATGGGCACCTGCCGCCCGCGAGCTAGGCATCGACCGCGCCAACCTGATTCGTCTGGCCAAGCGCCTGGGTCTACACAATTAATCACCCATTAACCAGCGTTGCGCCACACAACGGCGGTTACATGGCTAACGTTGAAGACAGGGTGGCGCTCGCTCGATGAGCTATGCTGAAAATCCACGCCACCAATAGGCAATAGGCAACAGCCATTTGCTGCGCCGTGCACCAGAGACAGCTAATAGCTCGCACCCAGCCGCTCCCAGTGGAGAGCTCCATGGACGGTGAAGTCAAACCAGACCGTGTCAAAGTCGACGCAGCGCAACTGACAGTCGGCATGTATGTGGTCGAGCTGGACCGGCCATGGACGGACACCTCGTTTCTCTTTCAAGGCTTTCGCATTCGCCAGCAGCAGGACATTCGCCTGCTGCAGGAAGTCTGCCGCTACGTCTGGGTTGATGCCCAGCAGGCCGTCACTGTGCATGATCAGGTTACGGCAAACATTGCCCAGCCAGAGGCGCTGCAGCCGGTTATCGCCAAAGTCGACTTCAACCTGGAAATGCTCCAGGCCGCCCCCACCTGGCACGCCGCACGCGAAGAGTCGCTGCGGATTCTGCAGGCGGTCAAACTGGGTCAGGAGCTCGATGTAGGTGCAGTCAAAGCGGTCATCATGGATTGCGTCGAGAGCATCCTGCGCAACCCGGCTGCGATGCTCTGGTTGGCGCGCATCAAGAACAGCGACGAATACACTGCCGAGCATTCGCTGCGCGTAGCCATCCTCTCGATTGCTCTGGCTAAAGAACTGGGCCTGCCGGCCTACCAGCTCGAACAGATTGGCGTATGCGGCATGCTTCATGACGTCGGCAAGATCAAGGTGCCCAACGAGATCCTCAACAAGCCCGGCGCGCTGACCGCCGAAGAGTTGTGCATCATGCAGAGCCACGCCGACGAAGGGCGCAAGCTGCTGATGAGCAACCAGCAGGTCACTGCCGCCACCGTCGACGTCGCCTACTCGCACCATGAACGCCTGGATGGCCGGGGTTACCCGCGCGGCCTGAATGCCAGCAAGATCCCCTACTTTGCCAAAATCATCGCCGTGGCCGACAGCTATGACGCCATCAACAGCGACCGCGTCTACAGCAAAGGCAAATCCAGCCTGGAGTCACTGCGCCTCCTGCTGGAGGCGGTTAACAGCCATTTCGACAGAGAAATTGTCGATTGTTTTATCCACATGATCGGCATCTATCCGCCAGGGGAAATCGTCGAGCTGACCAATGGCGAAGTCGCCATCATCATCGGCTGCCCACCCGGCAACAAGCTCAAACCCAGGGTCCTGCGCGTGCTGGATGCGCAAAAACAACCCTGCAAGGAAAGCATTATTGACCTGGGCAAAACGACCAATGACCCCAGCGGCAGACCCTACCGCATCCACGAAGTGCACAGCAGTGGGGTCTTTGGCATCCATATAGATCACTACCGCAGCAAGGGTTTGATTGTCCCGGCGCATTTATAGCGCAGCAGCTATAAACCAGAACTGCCCGCCGAGCACATACCTAGGGCCGTCAGTTCTTCCAACGGCACACCGCCGGATATGTACTCTTGGCAGGTTGCTGAAGGCGCACCAAGCGCCTCTGAACTCTCAGTAACAAACTCGCTGGCCACAGTTGATTGCAGCGTGCCGCCGAGGCGCAGGAATGCTCGCGACGGGCCGCGCTGCAACCAAACCCCTTCATTCTCGATGGCCGCCAGGCGTATGCCTCCCGGTAATACCGCGCCGAACTCAACCCGTTGCGCGGCCGCCTGACCGATGCTGAGCAGCGCCCAGCCGCCGCCACTGCTCTGGCGAAACAGACCATGCAGCTGCCAATGTCCAAGGCCCGTCAGGGGGTTTGACGCAGGCAGCATCCACGGCACATGGTCAGGCAGCAGATCACTCGGTAGCTGTACCGCGCCAGCCGGAAATGCCAGGCACAAACTCAGCACCGCTCGGCTCATCGCAACCCTGATGCGCCGGGTGATTGTGCTGCACTCGATCATAAGCTTGGCACGTTGTCCTGCCGTTGCGCATAGCCGATAAAGCTCACCAGGTTGCGGCTCTTCAGCAGCGGCAGCAACGCATAGTCATTCAACGACAAGCCAAACCACTTCTGGTTAGCCCCTCCGGTGCAGCCATACATGATCAGCTTGCCGCGGCCATTGGTGAGGAAGCCCTGCGACAGGTCTACGCAGCGCCCGGCATACTTCAACTGGGGCAAGGCAGCAAAATCCCAGGCTTGTGTATCGCGCTGCGCATCGCAGTCGCTGAGGCTGATGTCATTGGTTGCTGTCAGGCATTTGCTCGGCTGTGCAGCGCTGCGAATACGCCCGCTGGCATCAACCAGCCACTGCTCATCGACGCTGCCCGTACACTGCGCCTTGCCCGCTACGTAGGGGCTCCAGACTCCCGCCTTCAGCTCCGCGCGCACACAGTTGCCATTGTTCATGGTGAAGCTTTGCGGCGCTGGGAGCAGGGGGCGCTGATCAAACTGCAGGGTTAGCAGTAGCGCGTCGAGGGCAGTGCGTGCGGCATCGCTGCTCGCCAGTTGCGCGCCATGGGCATCAAGCCAGCGGTTCAAACGTAGTGCACGCTCCTCCTGACTTTTCAGCCGCTGCATCACCTGTTGAGCGGTCGCCGACAGCCCATCAGTTTGCTCGGCATAGCTGTCATAGAGCAGACGAGCCTCACCGGTTAAGGCCAGCACCGGCTGATTGGCAATCGCCTCCAACGCCGCTTGCAGCTTCGGCCGTTCTTCGTTGAACAACGCCTTGAAACGCTCCTCGCGGCCCACCACTACAGGAGCCGGCATGGCGGGCAAGCCCTGGGCAATGGCGAGGCTGGCCAGATCAACCGGGTTGTCACCCGGCGCTTCACGGCACTGCAGAGTAGCCGCCAGCGGCCGCTCGGCCTGCGCCAGGTTGATATGCAGCTTGTTGGCGTTGCTGCCCATGCGCAGTGGCGCGACGGCGATGCGCTGGCTGGCACCGCCGACAAAATCCACTTTCAGCCAGCACTGCTTGGTGGCCGCTGCGTCATTGGGGGCCGGCAGCTCATACACTTGGCCCCAGTTGCCGCGTAGCGCCGGGTAGAGCACGCCGCTGTTGGTCACCGGGTCATAGCCGCCGAGGAGAGTGAAAACCGGCACCCCGAACAGACGAGGCTTGCGGTAGTTGCCATCGGCGCTGTTGTACCAGACCTGATTCGAGCTCGGCACCTTGGGCTGGATGGTCTCCATCTTGCGTGTGTCAGCGTCCCACTTGCGGTAGCCGGTGGGTGAGTCGGCGGCCCAGACTGCACGGTTATTCAGGTTCGGCTGGATCCAGTTCTTGGTGCTGTAGCCGGTGTAGTGGGTATAGCTGGATAGCGCACTGGTGAAATCACCGCCAGACATAGCATCCGGCGCAAACGCGTAGGCATCGGCAAACAGCGGCGTTCCACTCATGGCTGCCGTCTTGTTGCGCGCCCAGAGCAGGTTGGCACGCATACGTTTGCGGTAAGCGATATAGCCCCAGCCACTGTCGTGATGATGCACGGCCAGGAAGTAGTTGCCGTTTTTCTCACCCGGGTAATGGCCTATACCGTAGTGGTGGCCGATTTCATGGCTGAATTCATTGCCCACAGCGTTATACAACGTGAGGATGCCGTTGCCGCCACTCAGCCCGTGAGTTTGCCGGCCGTTGCTGTAGGTTCCGGCGGCATGATGAATCACCGCCGTTTGCGTGAGTTGGGGTTGCTGCTGGCTGACCATCCCGGCGCTGGTGATACCCCAGTTGGCCAGGTTGATGCCGGTGCTGAAGGTGGACTTGGCGGTGTTCTCGCGCATGTCGCCGCTGTAAACCCCACCTTCTCCGGCACTTGCCGTGTCATAGATAACGCCACTGCCGACCATCACCCGATCCAGCCTGACGTCCTCATACTGGCTGACCAAAAGCCGTGCAACCGGAACGGTCTGGAAGTATTCGGTAGCCGCCTGCGCCGCCCGGTTGAGCATCCAGTGCGCATCACTGACAGGAGGTTCTGTGAGCATACCCAAGCGAATCGACTGCACCACCAACTCGGCCGGCGCAGCAAAATCGAAAGCCGCTGCGCTGCGCTCGCCACGCCGCCCGCGCTCATCGATAACCTGCAGGCTCATCCCCGGCCGGACCCAATCCCAAGGCAACACAGCGGACCAGGCGCGCCGCGAATAGACCACATCAGGGCGGCTATCCGCTCCAGTGCGATCCGCCCTCGGCAACCGGTCCGGCTCACTCAATACCAGCTCACCCTTGAGATCACCGTCCACCGTCACCTGCACACGCAACTGTTGCGGTAGCCGCTCTGTCGGCAGCGGAGTTACCAGCAAAAGCGCCTCACGCTCGCTGGTTAGACGCGGCATGTTCTTCGCCTCGTTGCCCTGCGGATCGACCGAATGGCTCTGTACGAACTGCAGCATGGCCGCCAGATCACCCGTCAGATCATTGCGCACCGGGCGCGGCTGGCCGTCTGCCCCAACATCGTAAAAGCCCTGCGCATTGATCTCGTCAACCACCGCAGCGGACGGCTCGGGAAAGGTCTCACCAGGCGGTGGCGCAACCACCGGCGGCTCTACTGGAGGTGTCACTGGCGGCGTGACGGGCGGCTCCACGACCGGGGGTTCGACGGGCGGCGCAACTGGTGGCGTAACCACGGGTGGCTCAGTCGTCGGCGGACGACTGCCAGCGTTATTACCGCCGCCACTACTGCTTCCACCACCGCCGCCACCCAGATCCAGGCAGCCTGTCAGGTTAAACAGCGCCAGCAGCAACAGGCTTACACGAAACATGATTTCTCAACCTTATTCTGGAAAGTCGTAATAACGGCCGCACAGTCACCCAGGCCGTGCAGAGGCAGTTCGACATATGGGTAATCGTCATGGGATAGGCAGGAGTAGCGGGCTAAAACACGCGGACGCGGCAACCCCTGAAAAACTCGAAACATGCGAGCGGCTCGATATGGTTTCGCGCGTCCATGCACTCGATAATTTTTCTATGCGCCGTCACCTTGAAATGGAAAGCGGCATAAGAGAGCGCGCGAGCATAATTAAAGCTGCTAAGTCGGTCAGTTTGCTGAATGATCGCTGTGATAGTTCTCACACATTCAACCCCGGCCAATGGTCCACAACGTAGGTGTGCGGGGGAACACCTGAAATCTCAAGAAGCAGAGCAACTACTGAGTCGGATACTGGAGAGCCGAAACGTCCTCTTCTCGGGGGCGACGTGGCGAGGATCGAAGGGGATAGGCCTTGTTGAAGTCAGCCCGCAAAAGGTGCGGCACCGACTAAGGCTTATGCAGGACGCAGGGTGGACACCAAACAAAAAAGCCCCAAGTTTTCGCCTGGGGCTTTCGTTTATATATGGCGCACCAGGCGGGATTCGAACCCACGACCCCTGCCTTCGGAGGGCAGTACTCTATCCAGCTGAGCTACTGGTGCAGCGCGGGCGCAATCATACGCATCTCGCTGGCGGGCGTCCATGCTGCCGCCTTGTTCGTGATTCTGCACGCAAAGCGACTGCTAGCTGTCTATTCGTATAAATCCCTTGAATAAGAGCAATAATCCGTTAATTTTTTCGAACAGGCTATTGCCCTTTACCCCTCTTGACCCTAGGATTCGTTTGAGATTTCAAACGCTCTTGCTGAAATCGTGCGTGCCGCGTCCTGCGCCCGCCAATCGGCAGCATGAGCCCAACAGATCAAGCCCAGCTGCACTGCAGTGTGGCCATTCGATGACACGTACCGATGCCAGGGTGTCGGAATTTAGGAGACTGCCATGCAACTGAAAGACACCCAGCTGTTCCGTCAGCAGGCTTATATCGACGGTACCTGGCTGGACGCCGACAGCGGCCAGACCATCAAGGTCAACAACCCGGCCACCGGCGAAATCATCGGTACCGTGCCGAAGATGGGCGCAGCGGAGACCCGTCGCGCAATCGAAGCTGCTGACCGCGCCTTGCCAGCCTGGCGTGCCCTGACCGCCAAAGAGCGCTCGAACAAACTGCGCCGCTGGTTTGAACTGCTGATCGAAAACAAGGACGACCTCGGCCGCCTGATGACTCTGGAGCAGGGCAAGCCACTGGCTGAAGCCAAGGGCGAGATCGTTTACGCAGCCTCCTTTATTGAGTGGTTCGCCGAAGAAGCCAAGCGCGTGTATGGCGACGTGATTCCGGGCCACCAGCCGGATAAGCGCCTGATCGTAATCAAGCAGCCCATCGGCGTAACCGCCGCCATCACGCCGTGGAACTTCCCGGCGGCGATGATCACCCGTAAAGCTGGCCCGGCACTGGCCGCTGGCTGCACCATGGTGATCAAGCCCGCATCGCAGACTCCATTCTCCGCCCTGGCTCTGGTCGCTCTGGCCGAGCGTGCCGGCATTCCGAAAGGCGTACTGAGTGTGGTCACCGGCAGTGCGGGCGATATCGGCAGCGAGCTGACCAGCAACCCGATCGTGCGCAAGCTGAGCTTCACCGGCTCCACCGAAATTGGTCGCCAGCTGATGGCCGAATGCGCCAAGGACATCAAGAAGGTCTCGCTGGAGCTGGGCGGCAACGCGCCGTTTATCGTGTTCGACGACGCCGACCTGGATAAAGCCGTTGAAGGCGCGCTGATCTCCAAATACCGCAACAACGGCCAGACCTGCGTCTGCGCCAACCGCCTGTACATTCAGGACGGTGTATATGACGCCTTCGCCGAGAAGCTGGCCGCCGCTGTGGCCAAGCTGCAGATCGGCAACGGTCTGGATGACGGCACCACCACCGGCCCGCTGATCGACGACAAAGCCGTGGCAAAAGTGCAGGAACACATCGCCGACGCACTGAGCAAAGGCGCGCGCCTGCTCACCGGCGGCAAGCCGCACGCACTGGGTGGCAGCTTCTTCGAGCCAACCATTCTGGTCGACGTGCCGAATAACGCTGCAGTGGCCAAGGAAGAAACCTTTGGCCCGCTGGCACCGCTGTTCCGCTTCAAGGACGAGGCAGACGTGATCGCCATGTCCAACGACACCGAGTTCGGCCTGGCCTCGTATTTCTACGCTCGTGACCTGGGTCGCGTGTTCCGCGTGGCGGAAGCCCTGGAATACGGTATGGTCGGCGTCAACACCGGGTTGATCTCCAATGAAGTCGCACCGTTCGGCGGCGTGAAAGCTTCCGGCCTGGGCCGTGAAGGCTCCAAATACGGCATTGAGGATTACCTGGAAATCAAATACCTCTGCCTGGGTATCTAACCTGGCGACGTAGCAGTAACCCCGCCGAAGACGCACGAGAGCGCTGCGCCTTCGGCTTTTATATGGACATACCTGTGGCCGAGCGTGCTGTGACAGTCGATCATCGAATACTGCCAAGCCGCCGCCGGTGACACATCCTTGAACCACGCCGAGATAAATCGGCGAATGAGGACATCATGAGCAAGACCAACGAATCTTTGATGCAACGTCGCACCGCTGCCGTACCGCGCGGCGTGGGCCAGATCCACCCGATCTTCGCTGAGTCGGCGAAGAACGCCACCGTTACCGACGTTGAAGGTCGCGAATTTATCGACTTCGCCGGCGGTATCGCGGTACTCAACACCGGCCACCTGCACCCGAAAGTGATTGCTGCCGTGCAGGAACAGCTGACCAAGCTGACCCACACCTGCTTCCAGGTGCTGGCGTACGAGCCTTATGTCGAGCTGTGCGAGAAGGTCAACGCCAAGGTCCCGGGCGACTTCGCCAAGAAGACCCTGCTGGTGACCACTGGCTCCGAAGCCGTGGAAAACGCGGTGAAGATCGCCCGTGCTGCCACTGGCCGCGCTGGCGTGATCGCCTTCACCGGCGGTTACCACGGCCGCACCATGATGACCCTGGGTCTGACCGGTAAAGTCGTACCCTACTCGGCCGGCATGGGCCTGATGCCCGGCGGCATTTTCCGCGCCCAGTACCCGTGCGAACTGCACGGCGTGAGCACAGATGATGCGATCGCCAGCATCGAGCGCATCTTCAAGAACGACGCCGAGCCGAAAGACATTGCCGCGATCATCATCGAGCCGGTGCAAGGCGAGGGCGGCTTCTACGTCGCGCCGAAAGACTTCATGCTGCGCCTGCGCGCACTGTGTGATCAGCACGGCATCCTGCTGATCGCCGACGAAGTGCAGACCGGCGCTGGCCGTACCGGCACCTTCTTCGCCATGGAACAGATGGGCGTCGCTGCCGACCTGACCACCTTCGCCAAATCCATCGCCGGCGGTTTCCCGGTGGCCGGTGTGTGCGGCAAGGCTGAATACATGGACGCCATCGCTCCAGGTGGCCTGGGCGGCACTTACGCCGGCAGCCCGATTGCCTGCGCCGCAGCCCTGGCCGTGATGCAAGTGTTCGAGGAAGAGAAGCTGCTGGATCGCTGCAAGGCTGTTGGCGAGCGTCTGGTCACGGGCCTCAAGGCCATCCAGACCAAGCACAAGGCCATCGGTGACGTGCGCGCCCTCGGTGCGATGATCGCCATCGAGCTGTTCGAAGGCGGCGACCTGCACAAGCCCAACGCCGCTCTGACCGCCGCCGTGGTGGCCAAGGCACGCGACAAGGGCCTGATCCTGCTGTCCTGCGGTACCTACGGCAACGTGTTGCGCGTACTGGTCCCGCTGACCGCCGAAGACGCTCTGCTCGACAAGGGCCTGGCGATTATCGCCGAGTGCTTCGCCGAACTGGCCTAAGCACGCGGCATTAGCCCGGCAGTAAAAAAGACCCGCTTCGGCGGGTCTTTTGCGTTCTGGGCTAACCACGGCAATCAAACGGATAGCCAGGTGCTATTAACCGGCGCACGAGGACGCCAGATATCGTCCCGCCTGCGTTCTAACAGCGCCTAAATGACGCTTTGTAGGACAACCAGACCGCTCTATTACAGTATTTTCAGACAGAATTGCGAAGTTGACGAAACACTCAGTATTTCGTCGGCCAAGGCTGGTTTTAAAGTTGCCAGCCCGTACACTGCGCGCCGTCACATCGCTGACGCCATTATTTTGCCATCACGCTTTCCCTGAGGTTTTCATGACTGCCCTGGCCAACGCTCCGGAGATTTTGATCGCCGAAGCAGACCCCTGGACTGCCGATCTGCTCGCGCAACTGGTACTCGATGTGCGCGCCGATGCGCGGATTATCCGAGTCACCGATGGCGAGGCGGCACTCGCCAAATGCAAACGCCGTTTGCCCGCTTTGGTGATTGCCGATGGCGACCTACCCGTCCTGGATGGCCTGGAATTGCTGCGGCAACTGCGCCGGCATCCGCGCACCCCAGCACTGCCGTTTATCCTGATTAGCAGCCGTCTGGACGCCAGCAGCGTGCGCGCCGCACGGCCACTGGCACCGGCGGCCTACCTGGCCAAGCCGTTCAATGCCGAACAACTGCGCCAGCGCCTGCTTGGCATCCTCGGCCGCGCCGCCGCCAACGAAACCGCAGCAGCCGCTCCTCTGCTGGTCGATAGCCTGGATGACTACCTCAATGCGGTGCGCGAAGAGGGCCAGGGCGCACCGTTGCTGGCCTCGGTACGCGATTCGGTGAGCCAGTGCCTGAACGGTGACGACAGCGACCTGCGCGAGCTGGAAGAGGTGTTCGCCCGTGACCCGCAGATCACCGCTCGGCTGATCGCCGCCGCCAACAGCGCCGCCCAACACCAGGGCGCACCCTGCCAGACCTTGAGCCAGGCCCTGCGGCGCCTGGGGCTGGCGCGCACGCTGAATCTGGTATTGGGCATGGCCGTGCAGCGCAATGCGCGGCTCAGTGACCCGCGCCTGGCCGAGCTGGCCAGCAGTGCCTGGGATAGTGCCCAGCGCAGTGCCGAACTGGCGCGCTGGCTGGCAGACGAGCTGCAACTGGATACGGAGCTGTGCTTTACCGCCGCGCTGCTGCACAACATCGGCGAACTGGCCCTACTGCGCAGCCTGCAGGATTGGCAGGACGCCGGCGGCGTATTGCGCGATGAGGATATTCACCAGAGCTTCCAGCAACGCGCCGCCAGCTTCGGCTCGGCGCTGCGCATCCGCTGGCGCCTGCCGTTTGGTTTGCGTGAGCTGATCGCAGCGTTCTACAACCTCGGCAGCGGGGTGTTTAGTCGCGAGGCGCTGGTGCTCAATCTGGTCTGCCAGCTGCTGCGCCTGCGCAGCAACCAGTCGCCGAAAGAGCTACGCGATGAACGCTGCGTGCGCATGCTGCGCCTAGACCTCAGCCTGCTGGAACGCATGCCGTTTGCAATCGCTAGCTGACAGCTGACTAAAGCGAACACTGATCAGGCCAGGACCTCGGCCAGCAGATCGAAAACGATACGGATACGCGGCGCAGTGCGCAGCTCGCGGTGGGTGACCAGCCAGATCGGCAGCGGGAAGCCGGCGACATCCTCCAGCACGCGAACCACGCCCGGAGTTTCCCGGGCGATCTCTTCCATGATTGCGCCGATACCCAGGCCCTGACGGATCATTTCCCAGTAGGTCACGGAGTTGTCGGCGTAGCTGCGAAAGTTCGCGCTGCTCAGCAACAGGCCTTGGCCGCGCAGGTGTTGCAGGTAGTGGCCCGTGCGGTCCAGGCCGATAAAGTCGTGCTGCAACGCCTCTTCAGCAGTACGCGGTAGGCCATGTTCGCGAACCCAGCTCTCGGACGCGTAGAAGCCGGCGGAACTCTGCCGGACCAAGCGGCCGATCAGTTCAGGTTGCTCAGGCCGCACATGGCGAATGGCAATGTCGGCCTCACGGCGCAATAGGTCGCTGAAACCGTCAGAAGCGACCACCTCAACCTGGATGCCGGGTGCAGCCTGGCGGATATGCAGAAGGATCTTCGGCATCAGGTACGCCGCCACAGCGTCACTGGTGGCCACAGACACAACGCCCTCGACCTCTTCCGAGCGCCCGGTCGCGGCCAGGCCCAACTCATGCGCGGCCGCGCCCATCACGCGGGCATGGCTGAGTAACTCCAGCCCAGTGCTGGTCAGCGCCATGGTTTTGCCAACCCGCTCAAACAGCGTCACGCCCAGCGCCAGCTCCAGGGCTGCGACCTGGCGACTGAGGGTCGGCTGCGACTGCCCCAGCTTACGCGCGGCCGCCGACAGCGAGCCGGTCTCTGCCGTCTCGAGAAAGGCGCGCAGTTGATTCCAATCGACCTTATCCATACATAAATGCATATGTTGTCTGCAATTTATCGCAATACCCCGTGGTGATTCGCAAGGATAGCATCCGCACTGTTGTTGGCTTTCGCCATATATCCATGCACAGGACGCGCCCCATGCACTCACCCCTCATCTCCGCCAGCGACCAACGCACTGCAGCTGCAAACTCTGCGGCCGTTGCCAACAAGGCACGCTTCTGGAATCGGATTGCGCACAAGTATGCGAGTGATCCGATTGCTGACCTGATTGGTTATGAACGGACGTTGCAGCGCGTACAAGCATTGCTGTCGACGGAGAATGAGGTGTTGGAGATCGGTTGTGGCACCGGCTCCACCGCCCTGCGTCTGGCTCCTGCGACGCGGCGGCTGGTGGCCAGCGATGTATCCGAGCAGATGATTGCCATCGCATGCCAGAAGCTCACCAGCCAACCCATGCCACAGCTGCACTTCAAGGTGGCCGACGCCGATGCACCTGCGGCCGAGCAGGGTGCCTACGATGCCGTGCTGGCTTTAAACCTGTTGCACCTAGTGGCGGATCTACCGCAAGCGCTGAGCTCGGTCATCAATGCCCTTAAACCAGGCGGTTTACTGATTTCGAAGACACCCTGCCTGAATGAGATGAATCCACTAGTTCCCAAGCTGGCCCTGCCGCTGATGCGCGCCATTGGTAAGGCGCCCCCCGTTTTGTGTTTCGACGCCAGCCAGTTACAGGCAGCCATGACCGAGCAAGGTCTGGAAATCCTTTCCGTCGAGCGCCATGGCAGCAAGGGCAAAGACTGGCGAGTGTTTATCGTCGCGCGCAAGCCAAGTTCATGAAAGTAAGTGCTCTAAATGTTTGGCTCTAAGAGCAAAGTAGGCTGATTCACGGGCTCAAATATATATAAGTAATATCAGAAGTTTTAATGCAGCCAAGTTGGCGGCCTGTACTTTTGACGTTGTTCTGTTGCTAATAATTAGGAATATTATTATGAAAACCTATGCTTTAGTTTTCCTTTTGGGTTCACATCTTGTATTGGGTGGCTGCGCAGCTACAAATAATCAGTTCGGTCATAACGTAGTTCCAACTCAATCTCCGCAGCCTTCTCAGGCCGTTGCAGACTATAGTAATTCACCGGAGAAATCCGATACTGGTCTAACAACACGGAACGCTGTTGAAACAGCTCAAGATATTACACAGACTGCTCGTGAAGCCAAATCTACTGTGTATGAAGTTAAGCGAACCATTAATGAACTTAAAGGCTTGATGGAGGGGTGGTAAGTTAATCGCCCGCTCCGCCTCATCATTTACTGTGCTCGCCATATATGTTCTTGCCTCCTTTAACGCCTAGGCGCGTCAATGCGCATAGGGCGTTTGCTTGGGAGAACACTATTAATGCGGTGAAAGAATTTAATTACAAACCTGGACCTGCCGGTCCGTCCCTATGTTGTACCCACTAAAACATTGGAGCTTGCCATGTATCTTCTCCCAATCACCGCCCTGACCACTGCTCTACTACTGCTGTCCGGCTGCGCCGCCACCATCAACCAAAGCGGCCTGGAACAACGCACGGCCCAGGCCATCGGCCAACCCACCGGGCAGTTCACCATCACCGAGCGCACCGAGGAAACCGGCGGGCGCATCAACTACAACGTCAGCACCAAGAACGGCGGCACTTACCGCTGCTACATGTACTCGGCCACCGGTTTCCAGAAGGCCATGAGCTTTGGCATGACGCCACATTCGGACGCTATCTGCACGCCTATGGCAGGTACGCCAGCCGCTAGCGGGCAACGCAGCAACAGTTCCGGCAGCACCTGCAATGCCCTGCTGCAAGCGGCAGGTCGCTGCTAAGTGCTCGGGCTTCCCACTCAGCGCTGCGCGGCCAAGCGCTGAGCGGGAAGTGCACTCGCTCTTAGTTATGATTTGCGCGGTCAACCATTTGGATGTTGATGCCATGAAAAAACTGTTCGCTCATCTGCCTCTGCTGTTAGTCCTGCTGATACAGACAAAGGCCCATGCTGAAGGGCGCTGCCCAGATGGCTATTTTCCAATTGGTGGCGGTAGCGCCGGCTGGGAAGGCTGTGCGCCGATGGGGCCTGGAGCCGATGGTGCACAAGAACCGGAACCCCAGATGGAAACACGCTGGGGCGCGGTTGCGACTGCTGATGGTGCACTGGGCGTTGCGGCCGGTCAGGAGTCCCAAAAAAGTGCCGAGCAGCAAGCGCTGGCCCATTGCCGAACCCACTCCGAGGGGAGGGTCTGTACTGTTCTTATCGCTTACTACAACCAGTGCGTCGCAGTCGCCTGGGGCGATGCAGGCAGCCTATGGGCGCGCTCACCTGACGTATACGAAGCGGAAGAGACGGCGCTGAGTAATTGCCAGCAGAAAACAACTAATTGCGATATCTACTACTCAGCCTGCAGCTATGCCGAACGCGTGCAGTGAGCAGCTCGGTATATCTCCCATTTTTAGTACTGACCAAAAGTAGAGGTCAGGCCCCGAGGGCAAACTTCTGTTTTGTAAACTAAAGGGGGCGAAGTGATGTATTTCAATCGTACTGATGATTTGAGCGGTCAATCGTTTGGATGTTGATGCCATGAAAAAATTGTCTCTTTACCTCCCCCTGCTGACTGTTCTGCTGGTACATGCAGATGCCCGCGCAGAAGGGCGCTGTCCAGATGGCTATTTTCCAATTGGTGGCGGTAGCACCGGCTGGGAAGGCTGTGCGCCTATGGGACCAGACGCTGGGACAGGGACATCGGAGGAGCCGGAGCCTCAGTGGGAAACACGTTGGGGCGCGGTCGCTACCACAGATGGAGCGATGGGCGTTGCAGCCGGTCAGAAGTCACAGGAAAACGCTGAACAACAGGCGATTGCCGAATGCCAAGCGCATTCCCCTGACAAGGCCTGTGAGGTCCGCATCGCCTATTACAATCAGTGCGTTGCGGTCGCCTGGGGTGATGCCGGGAGTCGCATGGCGCGCTCGCCGGATCTGAAAGATGCTGAAGAGACGGCGCTGAGAAATTGTGAAAAAACCACGACCAACTGCGACCTCTACTATTCCGCATGCAGTTATGCAGAACGCGCTCAGTGATACGGCTCGCTAACTATGTGGCGTCTTCAACAAGAGCGAATAAAGCTGCGTGCTAATCGCGATGGCATAGCCGCACGCGGTTGCAAAAAAGCACTGCCTGGCAAGCCGATAAGCGTGCGCAATATCATCGACTATCCAGAGCGAGCTGCATTTGCACCTCCGCATCGGCCGTGTCGCTTAACTGAGTCAAAGGCTGCGGATGGCCAATAAAATAACCTTGGGCATAGTCGAGTCCCAACCCGCGCACGCAGTCCAGGGTGGCCTGAGTCTCGACGAACTCAGCCACGGTGCTCAGGCCCAGTTGGCTGGCAATCTGCTGCATCGAGCCGACCATCGCCTGGTTGATCGGATCGGCCTCGATACCGCTGATAAAACTGCCATCGATCTTGACGATATCCAGCGGCAAATGACGCAGGTACGCGTAGGAAGCAAAGCCACTGCCGAAATCGTCCAACGCCACTTTCAGGCCCAGGCTGCGCAGCTGTTTGATCCATTGCGATGACACCCCCAGCTCGCCCAGGGCAACCATTTCGGTCACTTCAATGCACAGCTTGTGCGCCGGCAGGTTGTGGCGCAGCAGTTCGCTGTGGAGCATTTCGTGGAAGTGCGCGTTAAGCAGCGAGCTGGCGGTGAGGTTGAAATTCACCTGAGCCAATTGCTGCACATGCCGTGGGTTGTCGGCCAGCCATTGCAGCAGGCGCATCACCACCCAGCGGTCGATGGCGCCAAGAAAGCCGTAACGCTCAGCCGCGCCAAGGAACTGCCCGGGGCTGACCCACTCGCCGCTGTGCGGATCGCGGTAACGCAGCAGCACTTCATAGCGCAGGCCGTCGTTGGCGCCCTGTAATGCCACCACTGGCTGATAGAACAGCTCGAAGTGGCCCAGCTCTATGGCCTCACGCAGACGGGTGATCCATTGCAGCTGGCGCTGATGTTCCAGCAGCACACCATCGGCCGGGTTGAACTGTTGCACGCGGTTGCGCCCCTGGTGCTTGGCCAGCTGGCTGGCGCTGTCGGCCCAGTTCAGTGCGGTTTCCCAGTCGCTGACGCCGCCATCCAGCTCCAGCAAGCCGATGCTGGCCTGCACACGGAACGGTCGGCCCTGCCAGCTGAAGACGAATTGCTCGACGCAGTGGCGCAGACTTTCGGCATGCTCGAGGGCTGCTGCGTTGTTGATTTCGCGCAACAGCACAGCGAATTCGTCACCGCCGATGCGCGCCAGCTCGGCATGCCGCGGCAGCTGGTGCAACAGGTGGCTGGACAGCTGGCGCAGCAACTGATCGCCGGCCGAATGCCCGCAGAGGTCGTTGACCTGCTTGAACTGATCAAGATCCAGGCACAGCAGATGGCTGTAGCGCGGCTTGCTCTGGCCCTTCAGGCTTTCGCGCAGCAAACGTTCCAGCTCGCGGCGGTTGAGCAGGCCGGTCAGCGAGTCATGCGCAGCCAGGTATTGCAGGCGTTCTTCCAGGACGCGGCGCTCGCTGAGGTCAACCACGATGCCTTCGATGCAATCCTGAGTCGGGCGCAGATGCAGCGACAGGTAGACCCAATGGCTCTGCCCGTCGCGCCCGTGGATCTGACACTCCTGGCTGATTGCCGGCTGCTCGTTATGCAGCTGCGCCACCTGCTCGGCCCATTGTTCGGCGCCCAACAGCTGCTGCATGGACAGGTCATGGCTGTCCTGCGCTAGCCCCAACAACGCGGCAAAACTCGGGTTGGCCTCAATTAACGCACCACTGCGGGTGCAGCGGAAAATCCCCTCGCCACTGCTGCTGAACAGCGCCTGGTATTGCTGCAGATTGCCCAGTGCCTGGGCCTTGCTCTGCAGCAGGGCGCGACGAACCTGTTCCAGCTGTTTGTCGAGGATGCCGCCAAACAGCAGCATGCTCAGCACCGGCAGAAAAGCGTGCATGTAATTGAAGCCCGGCGGCAGCGGAATCACCCCGCTGCGCCCCAGCGGTACCAGCAACATCAGCAGTAGCGCTGAGCTCCAGCACAGCAGGTAAGCGATGGCGTAGGGCCGGCGCTGGCGCACGCCGAGGATCAGCAGCAACAGCTGGAACAGCCCGTTAAGCAGGATCAGCACATTCAGCGTTTGATAGGAGCGGAAGTGGCCGTAGCTGAAGATGGTCCAGCCGCATACCAGCAGCGTCACGGCAAACAGCGCATTGCGCAGATGGCGTACGCGGCCCAGCTCAAGCTTCAGCGAGCTGGCGAGGAACAGGCTGCTGAAGATCAGCATGCCGGGGTTAGCCAGGTTGGCCAGCTGGGCCGACAGCCAGATCCACTGCGGCCACAACAAGCTGGTGACGCCATGCAGGCTGGCGTTGTACAGCGCCACGCTGACCACGGTCAGGCAGAACCAAACCAGCGGCGTTTCGCGCAAGGCGCTGAACTTCACCAGAAAGAACAGCGCCAGGCTGAGCAACGCGCCCAGCAGCAGGCCGCTGCGCATCCAGTGCTCGGCCAGCAATAGCGGACTTTGCTCAGCCGCCACCAGCTGCATCGGTACACTCACCGCCGAGCCGCTTTGCACCCTTAGCAACAACGTGTGCGGGCCTTCGCCAAGACGCGGCAGCTTGAGCAGAAAGTGCGGCGATGGCGCGCCGCGCAGGAGGAAATCGCGGTGGTCGCCGCTGTAGAACGGCGCGATCAGCCGTTCGCGGTCATACAGCCAGAGTTCGATATCGTCGAGAAAGGGCCGGTCGATCATCAGGTCGAGGCGTTCTGCCACCGGTGCATCGAGGCGAAATGCCAGCCACCAGGCGCTAGCCGAATAGCCCAGGCGCGGCACGCCATCAACCCGCTTGCCCTCGCTGGCAATACGCTGCTGCACCTCGGCGGCGGTCAGGTTGCCGCTGGGGTCTTCCAGCACCAGGCTGGCGGGAACCTCCACCGGTTGCTTGAGTTGCTCGCTGCTCAGCACCAGCAGTGGCAGTTCGGCAAACGCCGAGGCGCTGCCCAGTGCAAAGCAGAGCAGCGCAGCCAGCAGTTGAAGGTTGAGCAGACGGAGCATCCTGGCGCCTCAATAAACTGCGAGGTGCGCCAAGGCTCAGAGTGAACACAGCCCGCCTGCTAGGCGAGTTGACGCTGAGGAATTCTAGCTGAGAACTGGCGATTTGATTGCGCTGACGGTCTCACTCAGCTCTTGCAGTAGGCCGGTAATTTGCTCGGCACTCATGCTGAATGGATCAAAACGGTCGCTGGCCGAATATTTCAGAAACAACTCACGGTTGGCTTGCTTGGCCCCGGCCCAACCCATGCTCCAGTTGCTGTAGCGACGCATGCTGATTTCGGCATAATCGAGGATGGTCAGATCCTTGTGCCGGCTGTCATCGGCCAAGCGGTTATACAAGGCATTTACCTCGGCACGCGGGCCTTCAAGCGCCTGCAGAAAGATATCGGCGTTGCAGCAGAGTATTCCGGTCAACCCTTTACCTGGGTTGTTGCGCTGTGAGCTGTCGAGAATCTCGCGAATCAGCTCGGAAGAAACGCCATGACTGGCACGGCTGGCATAGGTAAGGCGGACAAGCATGGTGATCTCCTTTAGCGCGGCAGCAGGGTCCGCGCCAGAATCAGGGTACCAACGCCCCAAGTGGCGTTGAGCAGAAAGCCGATCAGAAAGCGTCCAGGCAACTGCACCGGATCGAAACCCAAGCCCTTGAGTGGAAACACCACCAATAGGGCGACAGTGGTGAGGGCGATACCGCCGAACAGCAGGGCCTTAAGCCAGGGTTGTGGCTTGTGCGCGTCCCAGCGCAGCACCAGCAGCATCACCACTGCCCAAACCCCACCCCAGAAAGATGCCGAGAGCAATGCGGGCACGCCGAGCGGCGCGGTCGGACTCAGATTAAACGGCGCAAACGGCACCACCGCCATGGCATGCAGCAAACCCAGTACGGGCTGATGGAAGAACGGCACGGCCAGAAATCCCGCCACAAAGAACAGGCTCAAACGCAGCATCTATAAACCTCCAGCTCACTGGTGTTAACTGATACTGCCTTAGCTGTATAATATTTGTATAACTAATTCGGTAATATTCTTCTTATTGCTCCCGTAACAAAAACCTCCGGGCACTCTCTATAGTGGCTACTTGGAGGCTGGCATGATTCAGCCCGCCGCGCCCACGCGGCGCGTCAGCATAAGGAGTCAACCGTGCACGCCATGCTGCCTTTGCTCGACCAACTGGCTTTTCCGGCAATCCGCCGGGGCCCACTGGAAGCGCTGCAGATCAACCTGACCTACCGCTGCAACCAGCGCTGCCTGCATTGCCATGTGAATGCCGGGCCGACCCGCACCGAGGCCATGACCGACGAAAGCCTGGCCCTGCTGCATCAAGTGATCGACGCACATCCCGTGCAAACCCTCGACCTCACCGGCGGCGCACCGGAGATGCATCCGCGTTTTCGCGAGATCGTTATCCACGCCCGCCGTGAAGGCCTGCGAGTAATCGACCGCTGCAACCTGACCATCTTGAGCGAACCGGGTTATGAAGACCTGGCGCAGTTTCTCGCCGACCAGGGCGTGGAAGTCAGTGCCTCGCTGCCCTGCTATTCACGCGATAACGTCGACAAGCAGCGCGGCGATGGCGTGTTCGATGCCAGTATTCGCGGCCTGCAGCAACTCAATGCCCTCGGTTACGGCCAACCGGGCAGCGGGCTGATCCTCAACCTGGTGTACAACCCGCAAGGACCGAGCCTGCCACCACCTCAGCAGAGCCTTGAAGCTGATTACAAACAGCACCTGGCTGAAGACTTTGGCATCGCCTTCAACCACCTGCTGACCATCACCAACCAGCCGATTGCGCGCTTTGGCAGCACCCTGGTCAGCAAGGGCCAGTTCAACGGCTATATGCAGCTGCTGCGTGACAGCTATCGCCCGGAAAACCTCGAGCCGTTGATGTGTCGCTCGCTGGTCAGCGTCGACTGGCAGGGCTACCTGTACGACTGCGATTTCAACCAGATGCTCGATCTGCCGCTGCAGCTGCCCGAGGTGATCGGGCGTGATCGGCCGCACCTGCGTGACCTGCTCAACGCGTCGCTTGCCGGCAACCCCATCGTTACCCGCGATCACTGTTACGCCTGCACCGCCGGGCAGGGCTCAAGCTGCAGCGGCAGCCTCACTTCCTAAGGATCGAAGCATGCAAGCAACCAGTCTCACCGGGCTGTTTTTCTGGGGTTTTCTGCTGGTCTACGGCGCGCTGATGCTGGCCCTGGCGCCACGCGCCGTGACCCTCGGCGGCTTCTTCAATGGCGAGGACAACCAGGGCCGCAGCGCCAGCCCGTGGTTGATCACCTCCAGCATCTTTATCAGCTGGATTTTCGCCAAATCGGTGACCAACGCCGCCAATCTGGGGGCGACTTATGGTCTGGTCGGTGGTTTGGCCTATGCCATGTACTGGTTGTCGATCCCGCTCACAGGTTTTGTCATCTATCGCCTGCGCCGCCGTTTCGCAGCCACTGGGTTAGTGAGTTTTCTCAGCAGCCACTACGGGCGCGGCGCGGCGCTGGCGTTTTCCGCCGCCATTCTGATTCGCCTGTTCAACGAGGTGTGGAGCAACACCGCGGTGGTTGGTGGCTATTATGGCGACTCCGGCAGCTTCGAGTTTATTGCTTCGGCGTTGCTGTTTACCGCTGTGACCCTGGCCTACAGCCTGCGCGGCGGCTTACGTAGCTCGATCCTGACCGACGCGGCGCAGGCGGCGATCTTCGTCATCGCCCTGGCCTGGGTGCTCGGCCTGGTGCTGCCGCAGCATTCTCCCAGTGAGCTGGCCAGCACCAGCAACTGGGCGCTGAATGCCGGCGTTGACCTGCTCTTGGTCGCCGGCTTGCAGGCCTTTAGCTACGGTTTCCATGACCCGGTGCTGACCGACCGTGGCTTTATCAGCGAAGAGAAAACCATGCGTCGCTCATTCGTGATTGCCGGCGTGCTCGGCTTTATCGCCATCCTCGCGTTCAGCCTGATTGGCGTGCATGCGCAACTTACGGGCCTGGCCGCCTCCGACAACGTACCGGCCGCCTTGGCCAAGAGTCTGGGTATCGGCGCGCTGCTGGTGATGACCGTAGTGATGGTCTCCGCTGCTGGCTCAACCCTGGACTCGACCTTTTCCAGCCTGGCCAAGCTGGCCGGGCGCGAGTTGCCGAAACTGGCCGGCCGCGACCTGGGGCAGAAAGCCATCGGCGTGGGCATGGCGGTGATGGTGGTGTTTGCCCTGCTCGGTAACTTACCGATGATTGCCGGCACCGACATTCTCAAAGCCACCACCATCAGCGGCACCATGGTTATCGGCCTGGCACCGGTATTTATCCTGCACGGCCTGACCACGCCAACCCGCCTGGGCTTTCACCTGAGTTTCTGGACCGGCCTGGGCCTTGGTCTGGCCCTGACCCTCGGCTGGATTCCGCAGAGCTGGGCGGTCGGCGACGGCAAATATGCGCTGCTGCTCGGCACCAACCTGTATGGCCTGGGCCTGTGTGTGCTGGGCTACCTGATTCCCGGCTGGTTGCGCACCGGCCAACGAGGCGCGGCCTGATGCGCGCCGGCCGCGACTGCCCACTGGACTACCGCCTGGCGCGAAGTGCCTTTAGCGGTGAGCCACGGTTCGACTGCGATGTGCTCTATGTAGTTGGCGGCCTGTATGGCAATCGCCAGGCCATGGCTGCCCTGCAACGGCGACTGGTTAACGAACCCAATGCACGGGTGGTGTTCAACGGCGATGCCCATTGGTTTGACCGCGACAGCGAAATCTTCCAACACATCGAAGACGGTCTGAGCGCACACCTGGCCTTGCGCGGCAATGTCGAGACCGAGCTGGGCCGCGCCGACGACAGTGGTGCCGGCTGCGGCTGTGCTTACCCTTTGAGTGTGGACGACGGTGTGGTCGAACGCTCCAACGCCATTCAACAAACGCTCAACCAAACCGTGCAGGGCTTACCCGGTATGGCCGAACGCCTGGCCGCACGTCCGAGCACCGCGCTGGTCAGGGTGGCCGGACAACGCGTGGCAATCAGCCATGGCGACGAACAGTCCCTCGCCGGCTGGAGCTGCTCACGGGAATCGCTCAGCGAGCATGCCCGCCAACAGCAGCTGGATAGCTGGTTTGCCGCGAACAACGTGCAGGTTCTGGCCACCAGCCATACCTGCTCAGCGGTGGCGTTGAACCTTGAGCACGGCGCGCTGATCAATAATGGCGCGGCCGGACTGCCAAATTTTGCTGGCGGCCGTTATGGCCTACTCAGCCGCATCGCCACGACGCCACATCCAGCGGCGCTGTATCGCAGCCAGCGTGATGGCCTACTTATCGAAGCCTTACCGCTGAACTACGACCACGATGCCTTTCTCGCCGACTTCGACCGCCAGTGGCCTGCCCACAGCCCGGCGGCGTTGTCCTATCGTTCCCGGGTACTCGGCCAGCTGAGCGACCGCCCCGAGCATGCCCTACTGGCCGGTTTCAGCCTGTGCCAAAGCCTGTGCGCCCTGGAGGCGCTGAACTGATGAATAGTCGCAAAATTGCCTTAATGGGCCTGATCCTCGCGCTGCTCGGCAGCTTCTTCGTCTTCGACATCGGCCAGTACCTCAATCTCGAGGCGCTGAAAGCGCAGCAAACCGCACTCAACGCCCAGGTCGCCGAGCAGCCCTGGCTGGCGGCGGGGCTGTTCTTTCTCGCCTATGTCGCGGTCACAGCGCTTTCCTTGCCCGGTGCGGCGCTGATGACCTTGCTTGGCGGGGCACTGTTCGGCTTGATCGAAGGCTTCGTGCTGATTTCCTTTGCTTCCACCCTTGGCGCAAGCCTGGCCATGCTCAGCAGCCGTTTTCTGCTGCGGGACTGGGTGCAGAGCCGCTTCGGCCAGCGCCTGACGAGCATCGATGCCGGGGTCGAGCGTGAAGGCGCGTTCTACCTGTTCGCCCTGCGGCTAGTGCCGCTGTTTCCGTTCTTCCTGATCAACCTGGCCATGGGCCTGACCCGCCTGCCGCTGCGCACCTACTGGTGGGTCAGCCAGCTCGGCATGCTGCCCGGCACTCTGGTGTATGTGAATGCAGGGCGTGAGCTGGGCCAGTTGGACTCCCTGGCCGGCATCCTCTCGCCGGGGCTGCTTGGCGCTTTCGTCCTGCTCGGGGTGTTCCCGCTGATTGCACGCAAGCTGCTCGGGCTGATCCAGGCACGCCGTGTGTATGCCGGCTGGCACAAACCCAAGACCTTCGACCGCAACCTGGTGGTGATTGGTGCCGGCGCCGGTGGGCTGGTCAGCGCCTATATCGCTGCGGCGGTGAAGGCCAAGGTCAGCCTGATCGAAAAACACCAGATGGGCGGCGACTGCCTCAACACCGGCTGCGTACCTTCCAAGGCGCTGCTGCGTTCGGCCAAGCTGGCCAATGAACTGAAGAAGGGCACAGCCCTGGGCTTTACCGGCGTGCAGGGCACGGTGGATTTCCCGGCGGTGATGCAACGCATCCAGCGGGTAATCGCCGACATCGAACCGCATGATTCGGTCGAGCGTTACAGCGGCCTGGGCGTCGAAGTGATTCAGGGCGAGGCGAAAATCCTTTCGCCCTGGAGCGTGGAGGTAAATGGCCAGACCCTGACCAGTCGCAACCTGGTTATAGCCGCCGGTGCGCGGCCGCTGGTGCCGAAGATTCCAGGCCTGGAGCAGGTGCAGAGCTACACCTCGGATACGGTCTGGAGCCTGCGTGAGCAGCCGCGCTGGCTGCTGGTGCTGGGCGGCGGGCCGATTGGTTGTGAGTTGGCCCAGGCCTTCCAGCGCCTCGGCAGCCAGGTGATTCAGGTGGAATTGGCCGAGCGTCTGCTGCCGCGCGAGGACGCCGATGCCAGCGAGCTGGTGCTGCAGAGCCTGCGCAGCGATGGCGTGGATGTACGCCTGCAGCACCGCGCCGAACGCTTCGAAGTGGTGGATGGTGAGCAGCGCATGGTCGCCCGCCGCCTGGACACCGGCGAGGAAGTGACGATTGCCTTCGACGGCCTGCTACTGGCCCTCGGCCGGGTGGCGAATGTCACCGGCTATGGCGCCGAGGAACTGGGCCTGACCCTGCGCTCCAACGGCACCCTGGAGACGGACGAATACCTGGCCACACGCTTCCCCAATATCTACGCGGTGGGCGATGTCACCGGGCCGTATCAGTTCACCCATGTCGCGGCGCATCAGGCCTGGTATGCAGCGGTAAATGCCCTGTTCAGCGGTTTCAAGCGCTTCAAGGTGGATTACCGGGTGATCCCCGCCTGCACCTTTACCGATCCAGAGGTCGCCCGTGTCGGGCTGAGCGAAGGCGAAGCCAAGGCGCAGAACATCGCCTATGAGGTGACCCGCTACGGCATCGACGATCTCGACCGGGCGATTGCCGACGAAGCCGCCCACGGCTTTGTCAAAGTGCTCAGCGTACCGGGCAAGGACCAGATTCTTGGCGTAACCATCGTTGGCGAGCACGCAGGCGAGCTGCTGGCTGAATACGTGCTGGCAATGAAGCACGGCCTGGGCCTGAACAAGATTCTCGGCACCATCCACACGTACCCGACCATGGCCGAGGCCAACAAGTACGCGGCTGGCGAGTGGAAACGCGCCCATGCACCGCAAGGGCTGCTGCGGTTAGTCGAACGCTTCCATACCTGGCGCAGAAGCTGATGCGCGGCTTCCTGCTAAGCCTGCTGCTCATCACACCGCTGGCCCAGGCGGAGAACCTGTTAACGCCTTGGACAGCAGGCCCACCCAGCGGTGAATGGTCGGCGCCGTGGAAGCTGGCGGACATTCCCAAGCTCAAGCCGTCGCAGCGCACGCTGGTCGAAGTGGATGGCAAATCTGTATTGCGCATCAAGGCCGATGCGGCCGCTGGCGGACTGCTGCATCCGCTCGATCTACCCGGCGATCAACCCTGGCAACTGAGCTGGCAATGGCGCACCGAACAGCGCCTGGATAAAGCCCGCTTCGCCACCCGCGAAGGCGACGACTACGCCGCACGGGTGTATGTGCTGCTGGATTACCCGCTGGACTCGCTGAGCTTCGTTACCCGGCAGAAGTTGCGTCTGGCGCGCACCTTCTTCGACCCCGATCTACCGGCGGCAACCCTCAGCTACGTCTGGGATAACCGCGAAGCCCCCGGCACCCATGCCCGCAGCGCCTATACCGAAACGGTGGAGATGCGCGTACTGCGCGGCCCGGAAGCAGCGCTGGGCGAGTGGCTGACCGAGTCCCGCGATCTTCGCGCCGACGCCACTGCCGCCTTTGGCAGCGCGCCACGCAAGATTCTCGGCGTGGTGTTTGCCGCCGACAGCGACAACACCGGCGAGTCGGCAGAAAGCTATTTCGCCGCGCCACTGTTGCAGCGCGGCACGCCTTAATACCTATTCACGACCTTAGGCGGTTTGCGTCTGCTGCACCGCCTGCTTGTCGGCCTGGCGCGTCCAGCGATTGGCCCGGACAAAGGTGCCGAAATCGTTGAAACGTACGCCATGCTCGCGCATCACCTTGTGCGCGAACGGCACGCTGAGCTGGCGGATATAGAAGGGCTCCTTGACCACGAAATGGTGGATCGCGTGGCTGCTGCCGAAGTTGAAGCAGAACGCCTGCAGCGGCCACAGCCACCAGGGGTTGAGCACCTGGGTTTGCTGGATCACGTTGCCCGCCTCGACATCGCCGTAGTAGTGCATGTTCGAGCTGACGAAGTGCAGGCAGAACGTGCGCAGTACGTTGGGGCCAACCAACACCACTACGGCGATATTCACCACTGCCATCACCTGCAAGGTGGTCGCAGACCAGGCTACAGGCGCACCGAGCGCGGCGGCCGTGAAATCGATCAGGTGGAAGCCAAGAAACACATACCAGGTGCCCCAATTGAGCAGACCCAGCGGCGCGTAGACCTTGAGTGTGCGGGTCAAAATCAATCGGCGGTGCTTGGGGTTCGTCGCCCGTAGCCAGCGAATAAACGAGCTCATCATGTTGTCGCCGACCATCAGCAGGCGGGCAAAGCCCCAGGGCTCGCCATTGGTGATGGCACGCTCTTCCGTATCCTGCTCGCTGCCGGACACCTTGTGATGATTAAGGTGTAGATGGCGGCGCACCCAAGGGTTGATCGTGCTCGGCCGCGCTAGCCAGACCAGCGCCATCATCAGGTTGTGCGGCTCGCGGCGCTTGCGAAAGTACATCGAGTGGATCAGGTCGTGCTCCAGCTCATGGGTCAGCGAGGCGAAGAAGGCATTCAGCAGCAAGCACGCCCACCAGGCCAGATAGCCGCCGATATACAGCGCCGCCGAAGCGATCATCCCAACCAGGGCGAAAGTCAGGATGCCCGCACCGAGGGCGTCCTGATGCTTAAGCAGGGGGAAGCGCTGGCGCAGTTCGACACCGTGGGCCATGACCTGTTGGCGGATCAGCGCGGCACGTTGTGCGTCATTTAATGCAGCAGTGCTTGCAGGGGAGTGGGGCATGCCTACATCCTCTTGTTGATGAGGCCACAACTGTGCCGCGAAGCCCGGGCCTGCGCCTGACCCTGAACGCCAACCTGTTGACCGGACCCGCCAATCTGCATGAATGCCGAACCCACAACCCTGGCCAGCTGGACCCGCGCCCTGCGTAAGCAGCTCGATACGCTGGGCCTCGACAGTGCCGCGTTGTGCCAGGCTGCGGGGCTGCAGCCGAGCCTGCTGGATGACCCCAACGCGCGCTGCCCACTGTCCATCACCACGCGCCTGTGGCAACTGGCGGTCGAGGCCAGCGGCGACCCGGCGCTGGGCCTGAAGACCTCGCAGTTCGTCAGCCCGACCACCTTTCACGCACTCGGTTACGCCCTGGTCGCCAGCAGCAGCCTGCGCGAGATGTTCGAGCGTATTGTGCGCTATCACCGGGTAGTCAGCGATGCACTGGAACTGGAGTTGCGCGAATGCGCCGACTGCTACGAATTCCGCTTCCGCGTACCGCCCGGCAGCCTGCCACCAGCCGCCGAGGCGCTGGATGCCTTTGCGGCGATCTATGTGCGCAGCTGCCGCAATCGCCTCGGTCGCGACTTCGCCCCACTGGCGGTGCATCTACAGCGTGCCGAACCGAAGGATGCGCAGCCCTGGCATGCAATCTTCCGCGCGCCACTGTTTTTTGCCGCACCTGAAAACCTGCTGCGCTTTCCCCGCACCGCCTTCGAGCAGCGCCTGGACGACGGCAACCCGGAACTGGCCGAACACAACGAGACGGTACTCAAGCGCACCCTCGAACAGCTGCAGCACGCCACCTGGACGCACAAAGTGCGCGCATGCCTGGAGGCCCAGCTACCGGATGGTGAACCGTCCGCCGAACGTATCGCGCAGACCCTACATATGAGCCTGCGCAGCCTGCAGCGTCATCTGGCCGATGAAGGCCTCAATTATGAAAGCCTGCTCGCCGACACCCGCCAGCGCCTGGCCCTACAGCACATGCGCGACCCGCGCTGCTCAATCAGCGAAATCGCCTACCTGCTCGGTTTCGCCGACACCAGCAGCTTCAGCCGGGCGTTCAAACGCTGGACCGGACAAGCGCCCAGCCATTACCGCGAAGGACTGAAACAGCCATGAAGCATTACGACCTGCTGTTGATCGGTGCCGGTCACGCCCACCTCGGCGTGCTGCGGCGCTGGGCGTTGGTCGAACGACCGCCTGGGCGGATCGCCCTGCTCACTGCCGGACCGGTGGCCTGGTATTCCGGCATGCTACCGGGGCTGCTGGCTGGACGGCATCGCCCGGAAGATTGCCAGGTCGAGCTGCAGGCACTGTGCCGCGCGGCTAAGGTCGAGTTGCTTATCAGTCCGGTGGAAAGCCTCTCTGCCGCCCAGCAGCAGGTGCAACTGGCTGACGGACAAACCCTCAACGCCAGCTGGCTGTCGCTGAATGTCGGCGCCCAGATTGCCACTCCCGAGCAACACGGGGATGCGATGCATCTGCTGGCGGTAAAACCCTTCGATAAGTTCCTGACTGGTTGGCAGCAATGGCAAGCCATGCCAGAGCCCATGGCGATTCTCGGTGGCGGCGCCGCAGGGGTCGAGCTGGCGCTGGCCTTGGCCGGAAAGGTGCCGCAGCTGGCGCTGTTCTGCGCCGGTCATCTGCTCGATGGTTTATCTGCTGGCGTGCGCCTGCGCGCCCTCGGCCATCTGCGCCAACGCGGCGTCTGGGTGCGTGAGGATTGCCCCATCAGCCGCATCGAGGCCGACTGCCTGTTCAGCGGCGACGAGCCAGTCTGGCGCGGCCAGCGGCTGTTGCTGGCCAGTGGAGCCAAGGCGTTTGCCTGGCCGGCCCACAGTGGCCTGGGCTGCGACGAGAACGGCTTTGTGTTGATTGCCCCGACTCTACAGAGCTACACCCATCCAACTATTTTCGCCGTGGGTGATTGCGCCAGCCTGCCCGGTGCACGCAAGAGCGGGGTGTACTCGGTACGCCAGGGTCCGGTGCTGGCGAATAATCTGAATGCTGCACTGCGCGGCCTGTCGCTCAAGCGCTACCGCCCACAACGACAGAGCCTGGCCCTACTCGCCACAGGCGACGGCGGGGCGTTGCTGGACTGGCATGGGCACAGCGCCGGCGGGCGACTCTTTGGGCGCTGGAAGGACTTTCTCGACAAGGGTTTTATCCAGCGTCATCGTCTTTAAGCACTGAACCACCTGCGACCAAAGTGCCATGGCCCTGAACCGCCATGGGTGCTCGAATCAACCTCCCACCAAAGGTTGGCCGCAGGGAGCGTCACCCGCTATGGTCTATAGAATTGCCAACAACGGCCGATTGCCTACCCAGGCATATCCAGCAGCACGCACTCCGGTTCCAGCAGGCATGGCCCGCCCACCCAACAGCGGCGCGCCACAGGCAGTTTCTGGTAGTGGTTTGACCAGAATAAAAATAATGAGGTTTGTCATGCGCTCTGCGTTTATTACCTATCCCAAGGCCTGCCTGCTGCATGCCATCGGACTGGCCGGGTTGATGGTGGCTTACCAGCAGATCCAGCTGCCTTGGTTTATCAGCATTCCGTCCTTTCTGCTGCTGGCCCTGTGGCCGTGGCTCGGGCCCTGGCAGCGCCAGCATGAAGAGCAGCCGGAGCACGTCAATCCGCAGCACGAGCCGTTCAGCACCCTGACCCAAAGCCTGTCACGGCACACCTGCCATAACGCCCTTGCCGCGGCCGAAGTGGCGCATGCCGCGCAACAGTTGGCCGGCAAACTGCAATCGCAGTTGAGCGCCACCGAGCAGATCAACCAGGCCGCCGAGGCGATCACTCATACCGAACAGGACAACGCCCAGCGCGCGGAACAGACCCTGCTGGCCGCGCAGAGCGTGCGCCAGAACAGCAGCAGCGGGCAGCAGGAACTGCGTGAGGCAATTGATGCCATGCAGCACCTGAGCGCGCAGACCGCCACCAGCCGCGAGCTGATCGACGGCCTCAGTAGCCGCACCGAACAGATTGAGAAAGTCACCCAGGTGATCCAGTCCATCGCCAGCCAGACCAACCTGCTAGCCCTCAATGCAGCCATCGAAGCAGCCCGCGCCGGCGACCTCGGCCGTGGTTTTGCCGTGGTTGCCGATGAGGTGCGCAACCTGGCCGGACGCACCAGCAGCGCCACCGAGGAAGTTACGCAAATTGTCAGTGATATCCGCCAGCAGAGCGCCGCCGTGGTTAGCCATATGCAACAACAGGCCGAACAACTGACCCTTGCCGCACAACAGGTCAAGCACACCGGCGAGCAGCTGCAGGGGATTGCCGAACTGGCAGTGGATGTGGAAAACCAGGTCAGTCAGATCGACAGCGGCACCCGACAGAACCATGAACGTCTGGCCGAGCTGTCAGTGGCGGTGGGTCAATTGCGCGGTGATGTGGGCGACAGTGAAGGGCAGACCCGTCAGCTCAGCAGCGCCGCCGAACGCCTGGTCGGGCAGGCGGAAAGCGTTAGTGAACAGCTCGCCGAAGTCGGCCTGGATGCCTACCACCAACACATCTATGACCTCGCTCGCAGCGCAGCGGCGCAGATTGCCGCGCAGTTCGAAGCAGACTTGCAGAGCGGCCGGGTAAGCATCAGCGATCTGTTCGACCGTCACTACCAGCCGATTGCCGGTAGCTTCCCAGCCAAGTACACGACCCGTTTCGATAGCTACGCCGATCAGATTCTGCCGGCCATTCAGGAGCCCCTGCTAAGCCAGCATGAAGGCTTGGTATTCGCCATCGCCTGCACCCCGGAAGGCTATGTGCCGACCCACAACAACGACTTCAATCATCCGCCCTGCGGTGATCGCACAGTGGACACCCTGAAGAGCCGCAGCAAGCGTCTGTTCAATGACCGCACCGGCATCCGCTGTGGCAGCCATCAGAAGCCCTTGCTGCTGCAAACCTATATGCGCGACACCGGCGAGCTGATGCATGACCTGTCCGTGCCGATCATGGTTCAGGGCCGCCATTGGGGTGGTTTACGCCTGGGCTACAAGCCAGAGCCTTAAGTTTGACCGGGGCTGGCCAGCGCCTGCTGTAACTCTTCCGCCACCTGCTGAATCTGCTGGCGCAGCCAACGCCGTAATCGATCGGTATCCGTGCGCTCATGCCAGATCTGCATGACCTCGACCCGCGGCAATGTCAGAGGCAGCGGGTGAATACGCAGATCGCTGTCATAGGCCACGGCCTCCTCGGCCACCGAACGCAAGCAGGTCAGCAGCAGATCAGTGCCACGTAACAAACGCGGTGGCGCGATGAAACTGGATAACCCGGCAGCCACTTTGCGCGCCTGACCACGCTCGGCGAGGGCACGGTCAACCAGGCCATTGAGGTCACCGGTGAGGGTGGTCAGCAGGTGTTCACAAGCGAGAAAGCCCTGCATATCAAGGCCCGCTTGTAGCTGCGGATTACTCTGCGAAGCCAGCACTACGAAATCTTCACTGAGCAGGCGCTGTTGCCGGAAGGTATCCGGCAGGTCGGCAAAGAAACCGGCAATGGCCAAGTCACAGGTGCCTTTCTCCAGCTCCTCGCGCGGCAGTAAACCGCGGGTGTTATGGGTGATCAGTTGCAGGCTCGGCGCCTGCTCACGCAAGCGAGGCAACAGACGCGGCAGCAGGATTTGCTCAACATAGTCCGTACTGTAGAGGTGAATGCGCTCTGCGCGGGCGAGGAAATCGCGGCCTTCGCAGCGCTCGTAGAAGCCCTCCATCTCACTGACCAGCCTCTGCACCAGCGGTGCCAGCTCATGCGCACGCGGCGTCGGCGTTAGCCCGCGCGGCGCACGCACAAACAAAGGGTCGGCGAATTCATGGCGCAACTTGTTCAGCTTGTGGCTCAGGGCCGGCTGGCTAAGCGCCATGCGCGCCGCCGCCAGCGAAGCGCTGCGCTCCTGATACACCACATGAAACACCAGCAGCAGGTTAAGGTCCTTGTTGGCGATATTCATAAATTGGATACCAGAAATAAAAACTTTTGAATTATCGAATCATAGTGGCGCTCCTATGCTGTACGCCACCCACGCTACACACGGGCATTTATCCCCATGGAGCACGCTATGAAGATTCTGCTGGTACTGACCTCCCACGACCAACTCGGCGATACCGGGCACAAGACCGGTTTCTGGCTGGAAGAGTTCGCCTCACCCTATTACGTGTTCAAGGATGCCGGTGCGCAGTTGACCCTCGCCTCGCCCAAGGGCGGCCAGCCACCGCTTGACCCGAAAAGTGATGATCCAGACGCGCAAACCCCAGCCACCAAGCGCTTCAAGGCCGACCCCGAAGCGCAACAGGTACTGGCTAACACCCTGCCGTTGAGTCAGGTAAAGGCCGATGATTTCGATGCGGTGTTCTACCCAGGCGGCCATGGCCCACTGTGGGATTTGGCCGAAGACCCCACCTCGATTGCCCTGATCGAACGCTTCCAAGTGCTGAACAAGCCTGTAGCCGCGGTTTGCCATGCACCCGGGATATTCCGCCACACCAAAGCAGCCAACGGCCTGCCACTGGTCAGCGGTAAGAAAGTCACCGGGTTCAGCAACAGTGAAGAAGCCGCGGTGCAACTGACCGAGGTGGTTCCCTTCCTGGTGCAGGACATGCTCATCGCCAACGGTGGCCATTACAGCAGCACCAACGACTGGCATAGCCATGTGGCGGTCGATGGCCTGCTGATTACCGGGCAAAATCCGGCCTCTTCGGATGCCACCGCCGAAGCGCTGATGAAGCTGCTGAAAAGCCACTAAGACTCGAGTGAACTGGCGTCCGGGTTGCGCGTAGCGTACATAGGGCAGCACACCACCTGAACGCCAGCCGGAGAGAATCTCGACCATGCAGCTCAACGCCGACTTCAGCCAACGGGCGCTGATCCGCCCGGATGACAGCCCCTGGGTGGCATCGCCAATGCAGGGTGTAGAACGGCGCATGCTCGATAGGATTGGCGAGGAGGTGGCGCGCGCAACCTCCATCGTGCGCTATGCACCGGGCTCTCACTTCAGCGCGCACCAGCACCCCGGGGGTGAAGAGTTTCTAGTGCTGGAAGGGGTGTTCTCCGATGAACGCGGTGATTACCCGGCCGGCACCTATGTGCGTAACCCGATCGGTAGCCAACATGCGCCGTTCAGCCGCGATGGCTGTACGATCTTCGTCAAACTCATGCAGTTTGATGCGGCAGATGATCAGCACGTCGTCATCGACAGCAACCGTGCCGAGTGGCGACAAGGGTTGGTTGCGGGTCTGCAGGTGTTGCCGCTGCATCAGCATGGCACCGAGCATGTGGCGCTGGTCCGTTGGGCGCCGGGCACCTATTTCAATGCGCACCGGCATTGGGGTGGCGAAGAAATTCTGGTGCTCGAAGGCACCTTTCAGGATGAGTTCGGTGACTACCCCGCCGGTAGCTGGCTACGCAGCCCGCACCTGTCGCAGCACACCCCGTTCAGTGAACAGGGCTGCCTGATCTGGGTGAAAACCGGGCACCTACCCGATTAGCCAAGGCTGGCCATCAAGCGTTTGTAGACACGCGTGCGCCGCGCGGTTTTCAGTTGCTCCACTATCAAGGCGCGCAACGGCGAGACCTGCGCATTGGTGCGCTTGCCTTGGCTGAGCTGGCGCAGTTGGAACTTCACCGTGGCCATATAAGCCAGCGAGGCAAACGCCTTGTTCTTCCAGCGAATCGCCGGCAGTTCCGCGCGGGCCTCGTGCTGCCCCGCCTGCCACTGTTTGGGCAGCGCCGGTTCAATGGCCAACGCCGTACCGATGCCGGCCATGGCCACGCCACTGGCCAAGACCTGCTCCACCACCGGCAGGCGACGAATACCACCCGTGACCATAATCGGCATCTGCGCCACGGCGGCTATCTCGCCGGCAAACTCCAGAAAATACGCCTCACGTGCCAACGTCCGGCCATCGCGTGAATCACCCTGCATCGCCGGCGCTTCGTAGCTGCCGCCGGACAACTCGACCATATCCACTGCCAGCTCATTGAGCAGCTGCACCACCTGCTTGGCATCGGCCTCTGCGAAGCCGCCACGCTGGAAGTCTGCCGAGTTGAGCTTGACCGCAACGCTGAAGCCCGGCGTAACGCTCGCACGCACCGCCTTCACCACCTCCAGCAGCAGGCGCGCACGGTTTTCCAGCGTGCCACCCCAGCTGTCCGTACGCTTGTTGCTCAACGGCGAAAGAAACTGGCTGAGCAAGTACCCATGCGCCGCATGAATCTGCACACCATTGAAGCCGGCTTGCTCGGCCAGCTGGGCACTGCGGGCAAAGCGCTGGATCAGTTCATGAATTTGCGCCTCATCGAGCGCCTTGGGCAGTGGGAACATTTTCGACAATCCACCCAGTTCCAACGCCACCGCAGAGGGCGCGACAGTCTGTTGGCCGAGATTGGCCTGCATTTGCCGACCGGGGTGGTTGAGCTGAACCCAGATCTGTGCGCCTTTACTTCGGCCGATACGCGCCCACTCGCGGAATTTATCCAGCTGCCGCTCATCCTCTAGCACCACACCGCCGGGCCCCGTCATGGCATGGCGGTCGACCATCACATTGCCAGTCAGCAGCAAACCAGCACCGCCTTCGGCCCAGGCCTGATACAGACGTAGCAACTCAGCGGACGGCCCTTGGCTGGCGTCGGCCATGTTCTCTTCCATCGCCGCCTTGGCAATACGATTAGGGATAACGCTGCCGTTGGGCAGTTGCAGGGCTTCGAACGCGCTCATGGAGAACTCCGGGGTGGTCAATGCCGCAAGCCTAAGGTTAAAGTCAACTTTAAGGTCAATAGCCCGGAGTGCAGAGAATGAAGATTGGTGAACTGGCTACACGCAGTGGGCTTGCGGCTTCACGCATCCGCTTCTACGAAGCCAGCGGACTGATCAACGCCCAACGCCAGGCCAACGGTTATCGCAGCTATCCGGAGCAAGCAGTGCAAACGCTAGGCATCATCAGCTGCGCGCAACAAGCTGGGTTCAGCCTGGACGAGATACGCCGCTTACTGCCACAAGCCGATTCACAGGGCTTGGGGCACGATGAATTGCTTGCCAGCTTGCAGCGCAAGATCGGCGAAATTGAGCTCATGCAGCAGCGCCTGGCGCAGAACAAGGCGCAACTGCTGAACATCATCGCCACCATTGAAAGCAAGCCAGAAGGCATGGCCTGCAGTGAAAACGCCGGACGCGTGCTGGCGAATATGCGCGACGCTCAGCCCCAGCAGTAGTCGCCTGCTTGAGTTCCTGCCCGGGGCGAAAGCGTCAGAGGGGTACAGCGTGTTGCAATTGCTCTGTGCCTTAGCTTTTCAGCTGACTGGCGAATTGCCCCACTGCATCGACCACCCGCTGAGCACCATCCTGAATTTCGACCATGACCGAGCCGGCCTCATTGGCCAGGCTCAAGCCTTGCTCAGCCTGCACACGGCTGCTGGCCATACTCTCTACGGCCACCTGAGCCAGGGTCTGGTTCTTTTGCACCACATCGACAATTTCTTTCGCCGCCTGGCTGGTGCGGGCGGCCAGACTACGAACCTCGTCGGCTACCACAGCAAAGCCACGGCCTTGCTCACCGGCGCGAGCAGCTTCAATGGCCGCATTGAGGGCCAGCAGGTTGGTTTGGTCAGCAATACCGCTAATGGTTTTAATGATCGTACTGATCAACTGCGACTGTTTATCCAGCGCCTCGATACCTTCCGCCGCCTCCTGCACCTGATGCGTGATCTTGCGCATCACCTCGACGGTCTGGTTCACCACTGCCGTGCCTTTCTGCGCAGTCGCATCGGTTTGTTGTGACGTGCTGTAGGCAATCGTGGCGGCCTCGGCAACAGCAATTTCCTGATTCACTTGGTCGGTAATTGCCGTGGCGAATTTGACCACTTTGTACAAGTTGTCATTGGCATCGTGCACCGGGTTGTAAGAGGCCTCCAGCCAGATAACGCGACCAGAACTGTCGATGCGCTTGAAGCGATCGGCGATGAATTCGCCGCGATTGAGTTTGACCCAGAACTCGCGGTAAGCCTGCGAGTTGTACTCTTCCGGCTCACAGAAGGTGCGGTGATGCTTGCCTTTGATCTGTTCCAGGCGATAACCCATGGCATCGAGAAAGCGCTGATTGGCCGTCAACACCTCACCCTGAAGATTGAACTCGATAACGGCGGTTGAGCGGAGCAGGGCGTTGATCAACCCCTCATGCTCTTTAGAGGTTTCGATGGTACGGGTCAGATTGGAAGAGCTAACGGTAAACCCCAGAAGTTGCTTTCGGCTGTTATACAGCGGCTGCCAGATAGAGCGCAGCCAGGCTGCTTTACCATTAGCGCTAAGTAGGCGAAACGCCCCGGTTAGATGCTTGCCCTGCTCCAGGGCCTGCATCAGCAACGCGTAATTGGGCTCCTTTCTAAACGAATCTGGAAGCAGGCTTCTAACATCACGGCCAATCAGGTCTTCATGGCGGTAGCCCATTTCACTAAGAAAGTTCTGGTTCACGTCCGTAATCTGACCTTTGGGGTCGAGATCCAACACCAACATTTCTTCGCAGAGCGACTCTTTGATCTGCCTAGTACGTGCGTACACTTCACGCAGTGCTTCCAGTTCTTGTTTCAGGTGTTTGCCAAACATGTGACCACCATGAGCGCGCAGTTTCTGGTTCTTGCATCTTCGGCTTGCCGGCGATTTTCTAAATGACCCGCAAAAAAAAATAGCAAGGCGTTACGTCCTGTAGCGTACGGAACAATTGCTGCGGTTCAGGATGGGACGTCTACAACTGCGTCACTCCTCTGCGCGGCTGCCTTGAAGTAAAGCCGCAGAACGGTGCAAAAACGAATGCCAATAGATTGATTTATTGGCCATGAATGGCCTGCATCATCGAAGCACCGCTCGGTTTACGAGCGTCACAGCCCGCTCAGTTGCACCTGCGAACGTCTGCATGCGTGGTTCGGAGCCTGAGGCGTGAGACGTGACGGCACACAATGTTTAGTCGCTTCGAACATGAACGTGTCAGAAATATGATTTAACCGGAACTCTTCAGCGTGCGAGTCTCTCGGCTCATGAGCTATTCACTCCTTTATCCGGCCCTTTTGCTTCGCGCGGGCACGCGTTATTCACTGCGCGCCTTCTGGGCGCTCTGGCACTGCCGGCATGCGCGGCCGCCAGACACCGCGTCTGCCTGAGCCTAACCAGACAATGCCGCCTAACCGGCGTGCCACAAAGCCTCGGTGCTTACCAGGCTACCTTGGGCCAAGCGCCCAATATCGAACAAGGAACACCGCAATGAACGCCGCCACCCAAGCCGTGACGCCTGCCGCCGAGCGCTGCCCGTCGTATTACAGCGCCACCCTCAATGAAGAAACCGACTACCCGACCTTACAAGGCGAGGTCAGCGTCGATGTGGTGATCATCGGCGGCGGCTTTACCGGCGTAGCGTCCGCCGTGGAGTTGGCTGAGCGCGGCCTGAAAGTGGCAATTGTCGAGTCCAACAAGATCGGCTGGGGTGCCACTGGGCGCAATGGTGGCCAGGTCACCGGCAGCCTGTCGGGCGATGCGGCAATGACCAAGCAGATGCGCAACACACTCGGCGAGGAAGTCGAAGACTTTATCTGGCACCTGCGCTGGCGCGGCCACGACATCATCAAAAAGCGTGTGGAGAAGTACGGGATCAACTGCGACCTAAAGCACGGTCACCTGCATGCGGCAATGAAGCCGGTGCACATGCACGAACTGGAAGCTACCTACGCTGAAGCTGTGCGCCGCGGCATGGCCGACGATGTAACCCTGCTCGACCGCGCCGGCGTGCGCAGCCACTTGGCCAGCGACCTGTACAACGGCGCTTTGAAAAACACCCGCAACATGCACCTGCACCCGCTCAACCTGTGCATCGGTGAAGCCAAAGCTGCCGCCAGCCTGGGCGCGCTGATCTTCGAGCACTCCGAGGTGCTGGAAATCGTCCATGGCGACAAACCGGCGGTGGTCACCGCCAAAGGCCGAATCAATGCCAAGCAGGTGCTGTTGGCCGGCGACGTGTACCACAAGCTGGAGCCGAAAAAGCTCAAGGGCATGATCTTCCCGGCCATGGGCGGCATCGTCACCACCGCGCCGCTGGGTGAGTTGGCCAAGCAAATCAACCCGCAAGACCTGGCCGTGTACGACTGCCGCTTCGTCCTCGATTACTACCGCATGACGGCTGACGGCCGCCTGCTGTTCGGCGGTGGCTGCAACTACTCGGGTCGCGACTCGCGGGATATCGCCGCCGAACTGCGCCCCGGTATCGAGCAGACTTTCCCGCAACTCAAGGGCGTCGATATCGACTTCCAATGGAGCTGCGCCATGGGCATCGTGATCAACCGTATCCCACAGCTGGGCAAGCTCTCGGATAATGTCTGGTACTGCCAGGGCTACTCCGGTCACGGCATCGCCACCACCCACATCATGGGCGAGATCATGGCCAACGCCCTGACCGGCACCATGGGCCATTACGACACCTTCGCCGCCTGCAAGCACATCAAGGTGCCGTTGGGTGATGTGTTCGGCAACCCGATGCTGGCCGCCGGCATGTGGTACTACCAGATGCTGGAAAAGCTGCGTTAAGCCATTCGCTTGTACTAAATCGCGGCCAAGACCGCTCCTACGACAGGTATGTGTCTGTAGGAGCGGCCTTGGCCGCGAGCGTTGGATCAGCGCAAGGTTCCTGAACCTCACCCCGATCATCAACAAACGCCACCGCCGGCGAGCCATCGGCATTCAGCTGGTAGATCGCGCTCGGCTGGCCGTTGTCGTTGAACCACACCTGACCGAGCCCCGACCCATTCCACAGGCGCTCGCCGGCCTTGCTGCGCGAAGGAATGCGCGGCGTGACCTGCATGCTCCGACGTTTGGTCAGCCAGTTGAGCGGTGACCAGGGCGCGTAGAGCCAACGGTTGAGGCGGTCAAACCAGTCGAGCAGGCGCGGCGGAAATTCGTTTTTCAGGCCGCTGCTGGTGATCTGCCACAGCTGCGGGCCGCGTTTGCGCTGGCGGATCAGCACCTCGTAGACGAACGAGTAATGCACGTCGCCGGAGAGAATCACGTAATTACCTGGCGTACGCGAGTGGCGGAAGATGTTCAGCATCACCTGTGCCGCACCGCGGTGGGCCATCCAGTTTTCCGCATCGACCATCAGTGGATGGCCGGCCCAGCTGAAAATCTTCTGGATGGCCTCGATCAGCTTGACGCCGAACATCGGCGCCGGGGACACGATGATCGCCGATGGCTGATCCAGCAGCGCCTGCTGAAACTCGCACAGCGCTTCCCAATCCAGCAGACCGGACGGCCGCTTGAGGTTGCGCTCACTGCGCCAGCGCCGGGTGCGGGTATCCAAAACAACCAGCGCCGGGCTGCTCGGCAGGACGAATTGCCACTGGTGAAAGCTCAGCAAGGTGTCGATCAGCGCATCCTGCGGCTGACTGTCCATGTGGTTGGCAGCATCGCGGCCCTCGGTCATCGCGCGGATCATCTGCAGCGGCTCAGTAAACACATCCGGGTTATTGCCCCAGCCCTGGCACAGCAAGTAGGCGATCAACGCATTGCCAATGATGCGTTTGGAGAACGGGTGGCCGTAGGCGGTTTCTTCCCACTGTGCGGAGAGGTTCCAGTCATCGGTGATGTCGTGGTCATCGAAGATCATCAGCGTCGGCAGGTGAGCGAGGGCACGGGCGACCTGAGCCAGACCACCACGAAAGGTTTCGATGCGCTCACGCTCGGCCTGGTAGCGCGGCACTTCCTCGGCGCTGAGTGCCGGCATTTCCGCATCCAGCAAGGTCCATGGCGTCGGCGACCAGACCAGCAGGTACATGGCCAGCACTTCGGCGCAGGTCACCAGGTGATTGTCGGCGCTGCTGGTGGTGAACACCGGCTTTTCCACGCCGCCGAAGAAGCGCTCACGCAGGGTTTCATTGCTCTTCAGCGCCGGCAGCAACTCGGCGCGCTGGTAGTAGCTGGCCGGGTGCTGGTACAGCGCCGTGCTGTCATCGACCACCGCACCTTGCAGGTGCTCGCCGAACAGGCCAAGACGTTCTATCACCTGATGAATCGCCCGCAGCAGCGGCCCGCTGACATCATCGGCGTAGATCTGATCGCCACTCATCAGCAGCAACGCCGGGCGCTGCTCGGCGGGGTGCGCTTCAGCCAGCAGACGGTCGGCGCAGAGCAGTCCATCGGCCGCAGGATGATGCGGCTTGCGGCAGGAACCGTGAAGAAGATGATCCAGCTGCGCACGCAGGACGAAATTGGCCTGGGTCGCGCCGTCGTACAGCAAGTGCGGCGCCCAGTCGGCGATACCCAGCGCGGCCTGATTGGGCTGTTCGATCAGCAGGTCGTAGTCGATCTGCACATCGCAGGGCAGCGGCGCTTCCAACTTGAGGTCAATCAGGTGGATAAATGCCTGCTCACCGATCTGAACAACCTGACAGCTGTCACCTTGCAGTGGGTAGTGCTGCGAGTCTGCAGCTTCACCATACGTCAGCTGCAGGTTCAGCGTCAGTGGCTGACTACCGACCAGCCACAGCACCAGACGCTGCGGTTCCATGCGGCGCAGCAGCGGGCCGGCCAGCACCAGGGGCAGGTCGGCAGGGGCAACAGCGGGGATGGTCGGCATCAGGGCATCGGGCTCTATGGAAATACGGTTGGTAATAGAGCGTCATTCTGCGCCAGAGGTTCAGTCTCTGCAGGCTGTGCCTACTGCGCCGCCTGACGCAAGCGCGGCAGATCGAGGAGTTCGATCTCGCCATAGGTCAGGCGCAGGATGCCCTGGGCTTCCAGCTCCTTGAGAATCTGGTTGGTGGTCTGCCGGGAGATCGCCAGCATCAGCGCCAGCTGCTCCTGGGGCAGATGCAGGACCCGGCGCGGCTCGCCTTCACCGTAGTTCTCGGCGATCAGCAGCAGGCGCCGGGCCAGGCGTGGGGCGGCGGGCAGCAGGCTCATTTCTTCCAGGGCGATAAACGCCAAGCGCAGCTTGTGGCTCATCAGCAGGGCGAAATCACGCCAGTACTGCGGTTGCTGTGCAAGCAGCGCCAACAGCGGCGCCTGCGGCACCAGCAGCAGGGTGGAGGGGCCTTCGGCAAAAGCATCGTGGGTACGCGGCTGGCCGTCGAACAGGGAAATTTCGCCAAACCAGTAGGGCGGCTCCACCAGGGTCAGCAGCGCTTCCTTGCCGGTGGCACTGACCGCGCCAATGCGCATGCCGCCCTCGACCACCGCATACAGCCCGCAGGGTTTGTCACCCCGACGAAACAGCACCTGCCCGGCCGCCAGTTGCTGCACCTGAGCGGCGGCCAGCAACGCCTCCTGCAGGGCAACGGGCAGGGCACTGAACCAGTGGCCCTGACGCAAACGTGCCTGATAGCTGTGGCTGCTGCTCATCGACGGCTCCAAGCGGTTTGTCGGCTAGCTGACAGAGCGCTGCATGGGCGTGGGTTCATGCTGGCCACCTGTCTTGCATGAGGAAAATAATAATGAAAACCCTGGTTGATCATCTGGCTCAATACGCGGCGTATCACCGCGACCAACGCAATATTCTCAGCCACTTTATCGGTATTCCACTGATCGTTGTGGCGGTAGCCGTGCTGCTGTCACGTCCTGGCTTCGAACTGCTCGGCCTGTGGCTGTCCCCCGCGCTGCTGGTGGCCGTGGCGGCGGGCGTGTTTTACCTGCGCCTGGACCTGCGTTTCGGCCTGCTGATGGCGCTGCTGCTGGTGCTCAGCCTGTGGGCGGCGGCAAGCCTGGCCGTGCAATCAACGGCGCTGTGGCTAAGCAGCGGCATCGGCCTGTTCGTGATCGGCTGGATCATCCAGTTTGTCGGCCATTACTACGAGGGGCGCAAACCGGCGTTTGTCGACGACGTCATGGGCCTGGTGATCGGCCCCCTGTTCGTCGCCGCCGAAGCAGCTTTCCTGCTGGGCCTGCGCAAAGAGGTTGAACACGCCATCGTCGAACGCGCCGGCCCGACCTGTATTCGTGAGAAGAAAGCCACTGCTTGATCGCTGCGGGCCGCCATTGATTGGCGGCCTTGTACCGACTTCGTTCTTAGGAGCGAGTCCTAGTACATCGCCATCCATTGCGTAGTCAGTGACCGCGTATGGCGATACACGGTGATCGGTGCAAACGGTCGGCCCGAAGCACTCTGCAGCGCGCTGCTCTGGCTGTTGAGGTCAACCAGCGCGGCCTTGAGGTAATCCCAGCGGGTTTTCAACTTGCCCACCTGCGGATCGGCCTTGCCATCCAGCGCAGCCAGTTGCGCATCAACCGACGGCACGATCTTGCGTTCGTCCTGGCCGAGGTAGGTGTCGGGCTGCTCGCGAGCGGTTTCGAAGTTGCCGAAGTAGGCGCGGCTGAGGTACTGCACCGAGAGGTATTCGAGCTTGGCGGACAGTTCGCTGTCAGCCGGGCCGGCCAGCTTGCGGGTTTCCTCGAGCACGCCGAGCAGGGCTTTGCTGAGGTCCTCGGGGTAGCGCCAGGGCATGTCATCTTCGCTCGGGCCGAAGGCCACGCCACGACGAATCTGTACCACCAGTTCCTGATGAGCGCTGCGTAGAGCATCGCTGCTTTGCGGCAGGCTTTGCACCGAGGCGGCCAGGGCCTGCAGATCAGTTTCCAGGGCGTCCTGATGTTTCTTTTGGAAACCCTCACCGCGTAACAGCATCAGGCTGCTGGTAACCCGGCTGGCCTGCACCTGAACCTGTTCCTGGGGGGTAACGGCCTGGGCAAAAGTCAGCGGCGAGAGGCCGGCCAACAACCCGATAACCGCGAGCAATAGCGAGCGAGTCAGCGTTGTAGAACGCATACGTTGGGTGCTCCTTATTATTTTTGTGAGCAGTGCTGAACCAGATTCAGCTTATACAATCGCGCGCCAGAGGGTACTGCACTGAATACTGGAAAAAAGCAGCCTAAAGAGTGATTTCGTCGGAAAGATGCGTCGATCCGGCCAAGTCACGCAGGTACTGCGCGCTGAAGGCATCGGCCGGAAAGAAGGTTTCCAACGCCAGTTCCGCCAGAGTGATGTCGTTGGCAGTGCCAAACACCGTGGTGGTGCCGATCAGGCTGATCACGCCCTGCTCGCTGGCAAACTGCAACGGCATCAGCACCGTGTCGCTGTAGAGCTGCGCGGGCGCCGCCGGCCCTGGATAGGCATTCAATTCATCCCATAGCACCTGCAGCTGAGCATCACCGCTGGCTTGGATATCGCGCTGCAAACGCGCCAGCAGATAGGCGCGCCACGGTCCCAGGTTAACGATGCGTGGCGCCAGCCCCCCAGGATGCAGACTCAGGCGCATGACATTGATTGGCGGTACCAGCAGCTCGGGTGCAATGCCCTGCAAAAAGGGCGCGAGGGCATTGTTGGCGGCCAGCAGGTTCCAGTGGCGGTCGATAGTCAGTGCCGGGTAGGGCTCGTGGGCCTTGAGCAGCAGTTCGATGGCGCTGCGCGCGGCCGCCATGGCTGGCTCGGAAAGCTCGCGCTGAGTGAACAGCGGTGCATAGCCAGCAGCACTCAGCAGACGATTGCGTTCGCGCAGGGGAATATCCAGCTGCTCGGCGAGCAACAGCAGCATCTCGCGGCTGGGCTGGGCGCGCCCGGTTTCGACGAAACTCAGGTGGCGGGTGGAGATATCGGCCTCGCAGGCGAGGTCGAGCTGGCTAAGACGACGGTGCTGACGCCACTGGCGCAGCAGGGCCCCGACGGGCTGGATTTGGCTGTTCATGGGCATCGACGATAGACCAGCAAGGTCATTGCGGCCATTACCTGCGAGGTAATCGACGCGGCGCGCGGATCGGCGAAATCTAAGGGCAAGCCGCCATTTCGGCGGTCCTTTGTGGAGACTTCGCCATGACCACCTTGCAACCTTCGCTGTTACTGCGCCGCGCCCTGCTCGCCGATGGGCTGGTTGGCGTAATCACCACCGCGCAACTCCTGCTGCTGGCGGACTGGCTCAGCCGCCTGTTGGCCATGCCGGGTGCATTCCTCTTCGGCGTCGGCGTGGTGCTGATTCCGCTGGTGGCCTTTCTGCTCTGGCTGTCCCGCCGTGAAAGCATGGCGCGGGCAGCGGTCTACACGGTGATCGGCCTGAATGCGCTGTGGGTGGTGCTCAGCCTGCTGGTGCTGCTCAGCGGCTGGTTCACGCCAAACCTGCTCGGCTACGCCTTTGTGATCGGCCAGGCCGTTGTGGTGCTGGTGTTTATCGAGTTGGAGTGGCTGGGCCTGAAGCGCTCGCAGGTCATCCCCGGCGCGTTTGCCCAGGCATCAATGCGTGCTCAGTAACGACACCGACTTGACCTGCGCCCACAGCGATTGCCCGCGCTGGATCTGCAGGCGGTCGAAGGAGTAACGGGTGATGCGGGCGATCAGTTGCTCGCCACCCACCTGTACGCGCACCAGCACATGGGCCTGCTCGGCGACGTTGATCCAGTCGACCACTCGCGCTGGCAGCAGGTTGAGCACGCTGCTGTCCTCGGCTTGTTGCAGGCTCAGGCTGACATCGCGGGCCTTGACCTTGATCCGCACCGACTGGCCTAGCGGCAGCGGCCCGTGGGGCAAGCGCAGGTTGATTTGGCTGTCCGGCAATTGCAGGTAGAGCAGCCCGTAAGCCTGGTCATGCGCGGTGACCACGCCGTCGACCACGGCTTCGGCATCGTCCTCGAAGACAAACGGCAGGTCGGCGCGCAGCAGGGTTTCCTTGAGCGGGCCGCTGGCGCCGACCTTACCGTCCTCCAGCAACACCAGGTGATCGGCCAGACGCGCCACCTCATCCGGCGAGTGGCTGACGTAGACAATTGGAATTTCCAGCTCCTGATGCAGGCGCTCCAGGCAGGGCAGCACTTCCTGTTTGCGTTTGAGGTCGAGGGAGGCCAGCGGCTCGTCCAGCAGCAGCAGACGCGGGCTGGTCAGCAGGGCGCGCGCAATGCCGACGCGCTGCTGCTCGCCACCCGACAGCTTGTCCGGCAGGCGCTCCAGCAGATGCTCAATGCCCAGCAGCTCGACGGCCTGCTCCAGGGCAATCCGCCGCTGCGCAGCGGGGATGCGCGTCAAGCCGTACTGCAGGTTGCGCCGCACGGTGAGGTGGGCAAACAGGTTGGCATCCTGAAACACGTAGCCCACAGCACGTTGATGCGCCGGGACAAAGAGGCCCTGTGCGCTGTCCTGCCACAGCTCGCCGTTGACCTGCAGGTAGCCTTCGCTCGGCTGATCCAGCCCGGCAAAACAACGCAGACAGCTGGTCTTGCCCGAGCCGGAATGGCCAAACAGCGCACTGACGCCGCGACCGGGCAGGTTCAACTCAACATCCAGGGTAAAACCTGGGTGTTCAACCTTGAAGCGCGCGTCGATTTCATCCGGCGCGGAGACCGTATGAGTGGCCGCAGGGCGGCGCGAAAAAGGCCAGATCATTGCCACACCCGCTTGCTGCTTCTTCCAGAGTAGAGCGCCAGCAGCACGATAAAGGAGAACAGCACCATGCCGCCCGCCAGCCAATGGGCCTGGGCGTACTCCATGGTTTCCACATGGTTGTAGATCTGCACCGACGCCACCTGGGTCTTGCCGGGGATATTACCGCCGATCATCAGCACCACGCCGAACTCGCCCACGGTATGGGCGAAACCGAGAATAGAAGCCGTGATAAAGCCCGGCTTGGCCAGCGGCAGCACCACTGTAAAGAACGCATCCCAAGGCCCGGCGCGCAGGGTGGCCGCCGCCTCCAGCGGAGCCCGGCCAATCGCCTCGAAGGCGTTCTGCAGCGGTTGCACGACAAAGGGCAGGGAGTAGAACACCGAGCCGATCACCAGTCCGGTAAAGGTAAATGTCAGGGTGCCGAGACCGAGGCTCTGGGTCAGTTGGCCGATAAAACCGTGCGGGCCCATGCTCACCAGCAGGTAGAAGCCGATTACCGTCGGCGGCAGCACCAGCGGCAGGGCGACGATGGCACCAATCGGCTGCTTCCAGCGCGAATCAGTGCGCGCCAGCCACCAGGCAATCGGCGTACCGATCAGTAGCAGCAACAGGGTGGTCAGCGATGCCAGCTCCAGGGTCAGCAGGACCGCGGCGAAATCGGCTTTAGTCAGTGGCATCGCAAGCGCCTTTTAAAGTTGGTAGCCGTAGGACTTGATGATCTTGGCCGCCTTCTCACCTTTCAGGTACTCGGTCAGGGCTGCCGCGGCGGGATTATGTTCGCCTTTCTTGAGGATCAGCGCATCCTGCTCGATCGGCGTGTGCATCTGCGCCGGCACCATCCAGGCCGAGCCACTGCTGAGCTGGCCATCCTTGTACACCTGTGACAGCGCAACAAAGCCCAATTCGGCATTGCCGGTGGCAATGAATTGATGCGCCTGGGTGATGTTCTGCCCTTCGACCAGCTTGTCTTTAACCGCAGCACTCAGGCCGAGCTTTTCCAGCACTTCGGTGGCCGCTAAGCCGTAGGGTGCGGCTTTCGGGTTAGCGATCGCCAAGTGTTTGTACTGGTTGGCCTTGAGCACCGCGTCGCTACCATCCAGATAACCCGGTTTGGCCGACCACAGCACCAGGCTGCCGATTGCGTAGGTAAAGCGCGAACCGCTAACGCCCAGACCTTCGCTGTCGAGCCTGGCCGGGGTGCTTTCATCGGCACTTAAAAACACCTCGAACGGCGCGCCATTTTGAATCTGCGCATACAGCTGGCCAGTGGCGCCGAAGGAGGCGAGTACGCTGTGCCCCGTATCCTTTTCAAACTCGCTGGCAATCGCCTGCAGCGGCGCGGTGAAGTTGGCGGCCACCGCCACCCGAACCTGTTCGGCCAGGGCGTGACTGCTGATAGCAAAAACGGCGAATAACGCCGCAATACGCGCGTGCATGGATACCTCCTGGGTGTGCGGCCAAGGGCCAACGGCTGTTCTGTCGACGCTGATTCGCCTGACTACTCTACCTTCGCTATATTTCACGAGATATAGCGATTTGCGTACCAAGGCACTCGGTAGAGCAACAAAAACAGGGCTGCCGAGATCATCGACAACCCAGTTGCGCAAGCATCAGCGCTGCGGGCTGAGGTGCATAAAGCCAATTACTGACTCAATAGTCAAGTAACGCTCTATTCCGCTCGCATGCCGAGACTGACTGGCGTCAGCCCCGCTCGCCCATCGCCTTAGCTCAGGCCGATCTCCACCCGGTCACCCTGCAAGCGTACCGGCCAGGTGCGCAGTTGCTGCTCCGGGTATTCCAGGCAGCTGCCGTCTTCCAGGCGGTAGTGCTGTTTGTACAGCGGCGCCGCAATCACCAGGTCGCCAGCCAGGCTGCCGATGATGCCGCGGCCGATGACGTTGGCGCCGGACTTGGGGTCGCGGTTATCCACGGCATACAGCTGCTTGTCGCTGGCCTCATTGGGTAGATAGAACAGCGCCACCTGAGCGCCGTCGACCCAGGCGACCACACCGGAGTTGGCCACCAGATCGGCACGGCTGCACAGGGCGCGCCATTGCACGCTGGTGTGTTCGATTGTTGCTGCTGCGCTCGACTGGCCCATCAGACCACCTCCTCAGCTGGAATACGTTGCAGTTCGGCGGCGCTGATCGGGCGGCGCTGGCCGCGTTCCTCGACAAACTGGATATCCGGGTCGCCGCCCTTCTGGTTGATGAAGGTGCGGAAGCGCTTGAGCTTCTCCGGGTCCTTCAGGGCGTTGGCCCATTCGCACTCGTAGCGGTCGATCACCAGCTGCATCTGCGCTTCCAGTTCGGCGGCGAGATTGAGGCTGTCGTCGATGATCACTTGCTTGAGGTAATCCAGGCCGCCTTCCAGCGACTCGCGCCACACAGAGGTGCGTTGCAGACGGTCGGCGGTGCGTACGTAGAACATCAGGAAACGGTCGATGTAGCGGATCAGGGTTTCATCATCCAGATCGGTGGCGAACAGCTCGGCGTGGCGTGGACGCATGCCGCCGTTACCAGCGACATAGAGGTTCCAGCCATTCTCGGTGGCGATCACGCCAACGTCCTTGCTCTGCGCCTCGGCGCATTCGCGGGTGCAACCGCTGACCGCGAACTTGATCTTGTGCGGCGAGCGCAGGCCCTTGTAGCGGTCCTCCAGCAGCAGCGCCATGGCCACGCTGTCCTGCACGCCGTAGCGGCACCAGGTGCTGCCCACGCAGGATTTTACCGTGCGCAGCGACTTGCCGTAGGCGTGGCCGGTCTCGAAGCCGGCGGCGATCAGTTCGGCCCAGATATCCGGCAGTTCGTGCAGCTGGGCGCCGAACAGGTCGATGCGCTGGCCGCCGGTGATCTTGGTGTAGAGATCGTACTTCTTCGCCACCGCGCCGATGGCCAGCAGGCCGTCCGGGGTGATCTCGCCGCCAGGAATACGCGGCACCACCGAGTAGGTGCCGTTCTTCTGCATGTTGGCCATAAAGGTGTCGTTGGTGTCCTGCAACGGCACCAGCGCCGGGTCGGTGATCGAGCGGTTCCAGCAAGAGGCGAGGATCGAACCCACCGCCGGCTTGCAGATATCGCAGCCGACATGGCCGCGACCGTGCTTGGCCAGCAGCGCCCCGAAGCTCTCGATGCCTTCGACGCGGACGATGCTGTACAGCTCCTGGCGGGTATAGGCGAAGTGCTCGCAGAGGCTCTTGTCCACCACCACGCCGCGGGCGGTCAGCTCGTGCTCGAACACCTGCTTGAGCAGTGCCGAGCAGCCGCCACAGCCGGTGGCGGCGCGGGTAGCAGACTTGAGGCCCGCGAGGTCGCCGCAGCCGCCGTCGATGGCGGCGCAGATCGCGCCCTTGCTGACGTTGTGGCAGGAGCAGATGGTGGCGGTGTCCGGCAGCGCATCGGCGCCCAGCGCCGGGACGCCTTCGCCTTGCGGCAGGATCAGGCAGGACGGGTCGGCCGGAAGCGCAATGCCGTTCTGCACGTACTGCAGCAGGGTGTCGTAGTAGCTGTTGTCTCCCACCAGCACGGCGCCGAGGGCCTGCTTGCCGTCGGCCGATACGACCAAGCGGCGGTAGCTAGCGGTGGCTTCGTCGATAAAGCGGTAGCTGCGCGAGCCGGCAGTAGCGCCGTGGGCATCGCCGATGGAGCCGACGTCGACGCCGAGCAGCTTGAGCTTGGTCGACATGTCCGCACCCATGAACGGCTCGCTGTCTTCGCCGCACAGCTGGGTGGCAACGCTGCGGGCCATCTGGTAGCCCGGAGCGACCAGGCCGAAGATGCCGCCGTTCCACGCCGCGCACTCGCCGATGGCGTAGATCGCCGGGTCGCTGGTGCGGCACTGGCTGTCGATGGCCACGCCGCCGCGCGGGCCGAGTTCCAGGCCGCACTGCTTGGCAATGGCGTCCTGCGGGCGGATGCCGGCGGAGAACACGATCAGGTCAGTCTCAAGGAATTCGTCACCGGCAAAGTTCATCCGGTAGCGGTATTCGCTGCCCGGGGTGATCGACTGGGTGCCGCGCGACAGGTGCACGCTAACGCCCAGGGCCTCGATCTGGGCTTTGAGCGCCAGGCCGCCGTGGTCATCCAGCTGCACCGGCATCAGGCGCGGGGCGAATTCCACCACATGGGCTTCCAGGCCCAGGGACTTCAAGGCGTTGGCCGCTTCCAGACCGAGCAGGCCACCGCCAACCACCACGCCACGGCCCGCGCTCTTGGCGGCGGCCTGAATGGTGTCGAGGTCGGCCAGGGTACGGTAGACCAAGCGCGAATCGCCTTCGGCGCCTTCAATCGGCGGCACGAAAGGGTAGGAGCCGCTGGCCAGCACCAACTGGTCATAGGGGAAGCTGCCTTCGGCGGTGATCACTTCGCGGCGTTCGCGGTCGATCTCCAGTACCGGCACGCCCAGGTGTAGGGTCACGCCTGGCGTCTGGTACAGTTCGGCACCGCTGAGGGCCAGGGATTCGGCATCGAGGCCAGTGAAATACTCGGAGAGATGCACGCGGTCATAGGCGCGCAGCGGCTCTTCACTGAACACATGCACGCAGTACTGCGCCAGCGCGCCACGCTCGATCAGTTGCTCGACGCAATGATGGCCGACCATGCCGTTGCCGATGATGATCAGCCGCTGCTGGTCTGTGGAGGTATCTGTGCTGTTCATGGCATTTCCCGGCCGAAGCTCATCAGGTTTTTCTGCGGCAATAAAAAAGGCGCCTGAAACCTTACGGTTTCAGGCGCCTTTGCCTGTTCTGTGCGGTGCCTGCGAGTGGCACCTGATACCCATTGCCTGTGCAGGCTGGCGATCGCCATTGATCGAATGGGCGGCCCGAATGTGGCGGGCTCGCTGGGACTCATGCAGCGCCTGTGCCAGTTTCCCCGCAGCAGCCTGCGGCCCGCATTGCAGCGGGCTGCAGGCGCAATTGCAGGCTCACCTGCCCGGCGCGATAAAGACCCAAAAAGAGGCGAGCAGTGCACCCTGCGCCCCATTATGAGTCGCTTAAAGCCGGCCCATCAGCCCCGCACACACCTCGCCAGCCCTTGCCGTGCGGGCGTTCAAGCCGCCCTGGCGAACCCTGGCGCGTGCCTTGCTATAGACCCACCCAGGTAATCAACGCTGATTGCCCATCCACGACAAAGACGCCGTGCCACTCCCGTTTCGACGGAGGGTTGCATGGCGTTTTGCGTTTCAGGTGCAGGAGAGGGGTGTGGCGAACAAAACGGTTCGGAGTGTCTGTCCATATTGCGGCGTTGGCTGCGGCATCGTCATGCACGTGGAAAACGGCAAGATCGCCAAGGTCAGCGGCGACCAACAGCATCCGAGCAACTTCGGCCGCCTGTGCACCAAGGGCAGCACCTGCGCCCAGCCACTGAACGAATCCGGCCGCATGCAGCACGCCTACCTACGCAGCGAACGCAGCCGGGACCCTGGGCAAGTCACCATGGATGCCGCAATCAGCGCCGCCGCAGCCCGCCTGCGCGCGATCCTCGACGAGCACGGCCCGGACGCCATCGCCCTGTATGTCTCCGGGCAAATGTCGCTGGAGGCGCAGTACCTGGCCAACAAACTGGTCAAAGGTTACCTGGGCAGCAACCAGATCGAATCCAACTCGCGCCTGTGCATGGCCAGCGCCGGCAGTGGCTACAAATTGTCGCTGGGCGCCGACGGCCCACCCGGCTCGTACCAGGATTTCGACCGCGCCGATGTGTTCTTCGTCATCGGCGCAAATATGGCCGACTGTCATCCAATCCTGTTTCTGCGCCTGATGGCACGGGTAAAAGCCGGCGCCAAGCTGATCGTCGTCGACCCCCGGCGCAATGCTACGGCGGACAAGGCCGACCTGTTTCTGCAGATCAAACCCGGCAGCGACCTGCTGCTACTCAACGGCCTGCTGCACCTGCTGCACAAGAACGGCCACACCGATCCGGCCTTTATTAGCGAATTCACCGAAGGCTGGGAGGTCATGCCGGACTTCCTCGAACGCTACACCCCCGACTACGTCGCCGCCCACACCGGGCTCAGCGAAGCAGCGATCCGCCAAGCCGCACGCTGGATCGGCGAAGCCGGCGAGTGGATGAGCTGCTGGACCATGGGCCTCAACCAGAGCACCCACGGCACCTGGAACACCAACGCCCTATGCAACCTGCACCTGGCCACCGGCAAGATCTGCCGCGCTGGCAGCGGGCCGTTTTCCCTCACTGGCCAACCCAACGCCATGGGCGGCCGCGAGATGGGCTATATGGGCCCCGGCCTACCGGGCCAGCGCAGCGTGCTGGTGGACGACGACCGCGCCTTTGTCGAGCAGATCTGGGGCGTGCCGGCCGGCACCCTGCACACCCGCCTGGGCGGCGGCAGCGTGACGCTGTTCGAAGATCTGGCAGCCGGCAAGGTCAAAGCCTGCTGGATCATCTGTACCAATCCGGTGGCGAGCATGGCCAACCGTAGCAAGGTGATCGAAGGGCTGAAGGCCGCCGAACTGGTGATCGCCCAGGACGCTTTTCTCGACACCGAAACCAATCGCTATGCCGACATCCTCCTGCCCGGCGCACTGTGGGCCGAAGCCGAGGGGGTGATGATCAACTCCGAGCGCAACCTGACCCTGATGCCGCAAGCCGTCGAGCCGCCCGGCGAGGCCATGGCCGACTGGCAGATCATCGCCGAGGTGGCCTGCGCCATGGGCTTTGCCGACGGGTTCAGCTACAGCTCGGCCGAGCAGGTGTTCGAGGAAATCAAACGCTTCCACAACCGCAAAACCGGCTATGACCTGCGCGGCGCCAGCTACCCGCGCCTGCGCCAAACGCCGCTGCAATGGCCCTGCGCCAGTGAGGAGGGCGACGGGCGCATGCCGCTGCGCTACATCAACGACGGCATCAGCCAGCATCTGCACATTCGCGAAGACGGCAGCACGCCGCGCCTGGCCTTTGCCACGCCCAGCGGCAAGGCGCAGTTTTTCCCGCGCCCGCATCTGGACCCGGCGGAAATGCCCGATGACGACTTCCCATTCGTACTCAATACCGGGCGCCTGCAGCACCAGTGGCACACCCTGACCAAGACCGGCAAGGTCGCCACGCTGAACAAGCTCAACCCCGGCCCCTTTATCGAAGTGCACCCGCAGGACGCCGCCGCACTCGGCGTGCGCGACCGCGATCAGCTGGAAGTCCGCTCACGGCGTGGCCATGCCGTGCTGCCGGTGCAGATCAGCGACCGCGTGCTACCCGGCGGCTGCTTTGCGCCGCTCCATTGGAACGATGTGTACGGCGATAACCTGGCGATCAACGCGGTGACCAGCGACGCCATCGACCCCCTCTCGCAGCAGCCGGAATTCAAGTTCTGCGCCGTCAGCCTGCGGCGTATCGAGCTGATCGCCCATCAACGTCTCGATACGTCCGCCGTCAAGGCAGTCGCCAGCACTCGCCTATCTCACCAGCCCGAGGAACTCGCGATGTCGAGCATCGAAACCTTTGCGGCCCTGGTCGGCATCAATTGCAGCGCGCCGCCGCCGCTCAGTGACAGCGAGCGCATCTATATGGCCGGCTATATCAGCGGCTTGCGCAGCAACCCCAGCGGCGGTGTACCCAGCCTGCCAAGCCAGGCGCCCCTGGCCGAGCCGACCCGCCTGTGGCTCGACGGCATGCTCGCCGGAATATTCAGCCGCGTCGCACCCGCGGCGCTGGCAGCCAGCCCTGCGGTAACCCTGCTGTGGGCCTCGCAAACCGGCAATGCCGAGGCACTGGCCGAACGCCTTGCCGCGCATCTGAATGAAGCCGGGGTTGTCGTGGCACTCAGCTGCATGGCTGATTACCCACCGCAACAACTGGCCAGCGCCGGCTCGGTGTTGCTGCTCAGCAGTACCTTCGGCGACGGTGATGCGCCGGACAACGGCCAGGCCTTCTGGAATTCCCTGCAGACCAGCGACCTGCGCCTGGAAAATCTGCGTTATGCGGTACTGGCACTTGGCGACCCCAACTACGAGCAGTTCTGCCAGCACGGCAAAAACCTCGACCGCCGCCTGGCCGAACTCGGCGCCACGCCGCTAAGGCCCTGCCTGGATTGCGACAGCGATTTCGATGACGCGGCCGCAGCCTGGCTCAGCGAGCTGCTGCCCTTGTTGCACCCGACCGCAACAGCAGATCCTGCAAATAGCACAGCTGCAATGGAGCCCGTCAGTACGCAGCTGGTGAGCAAGACCCAGCCGCTACCCGCGCGCCTGGCGCTGAACCTGCGCCTGAACGCAGCAGGTGCAAGCAAGGACACCCGCCAGTTCGCCTTCGCTCTGGGCGACTCCGGCCTGGCCTACGAAGCGGGCGACGCCCTCGGCATCTGGCCGCGCAACTGCCCGGAGTTGGTCGAGGAAGTGCTCGAACTGGCACACCTGGACGGCGAACAACGGGTCAACGTGGCCAAGGTCGGCGACCTATCGCTGCGCGAGGCGCTGACCAGTCATTTCGAAATTGCCCGACCGAGCAATGAGGCCCTCGCCCTGGTTGCCGAACGCAGCGCCAGCAGCGAGCTGCGCAGCCTGCTTGGCGAGCGCAAGGCAGAGCTGAAAGACTGGCTGTGGGGCCGCCAACTGGCCGACGTGCTGCAGGCCTATCCGGCCGAACACACGGCTGGCGAACTACTGGGCAGCCTCAAACGGCTGCAGCCGCGCCTGTATTCGATCTCCTCAAGCCCCAAGGCGCATGCCGGCGAAGTGCACCTGACCGTGTCCGCCGTGCGCTACGGCAAACGCAAGGGCGTGGCCTCGACCTTTCTCGCCGACCGTGCGGATAACGCCGAGGTGCCGCTGTTTGTGCAGAGCAATAAATACTTCCGCGTGCCGCACGATGGCGACGTGCCCATGATCATGATCGGTCCCGGCACCGGCGTGGCGCCGTTCCGTGGCTTCCTCCATGAACGCCGCGCGCGCGGCGATACCGGCAAGAATTGGCTGTTCTTCGGCGAACAGCATGCGGCCAGCGACTTCTACTACCGCGACGAACTAACGGCGATGCAGCACGACGGCCTGTTGACCAACCTCAGCCTGGCCTTCTCTCGCGATCAGACGCAGAAGATCTACGTGCAGGATCGCATTCGCGAGCAGGGCGGCGAGCTGTGGCGATGGCTGGAGGAGGGTGCGCAGCTGTATGTCTGCGGCGACGCCAACCGCATGGCCAAGGATGTCGAGCAGGCGCTACAGGATGTGGCGCGCGAGCACGGTGGTTTGAGCGAGGAAAAAGCCGCCGAACATATTCGCCGTCTGGCCGAACAGAAGCGTTATCTGCGCGACGTTTACTGAAGGCTCAAAACTTGCGCCAGACACTGGCCAGCCAGGGCTGCTGCTCACGCGGCAAGCCCGCCGGGCGGTAGTAATGCTGCAGTTCGCTGAAGCCAGCGGCGGTGAGCAGCACGCGCCAGTTGGCCAGGTCGTGATAGGCGCCGTAGCGCTCGCCATTCCAGCCTTCCTGGTTGTCTCCACGGGGGTTGGAGCTGAACAGCACGCCACCCAGTTTGAGGGTGGCATGCAGCTGCTGCAGCACCCGTGGCAGTTCCTGGCGGGGAATATGAAACAGCGAGGCATTGGCGAACACGCCGTCGAAGCGCTCAGGCGGCAGATCAAGGGCAAGAAAGTCCTGCTGCCAGGCCTCGCAGCCACTGTCGGCGCGGGCCATTTCGACAAAGCGCGAGCAACCGTCCAAACCGACGGCGGTGTGACCCATGGCGCTAAAGGTGCGCAGATCGCGGCCCGGGCCGCAGCCGAAATCGAGAATCTGGTAAGGCGTAGTGGCCTGAATATGCGCGAGCAGGGCGGCGATATTCTGGCTGACATCGTGGTCGCGGGTGCCCTCGCGAAAGTCTTCGGCGCAGTCCTGATAATGGCGCAGGGTCAGCGCGCTGATCTGCGCCAGGTCATCCGCGCTCAACCCCACGGTTTCAGCCCTCGGCCAGCAGGCGGCGCAGTTCGGCCAACACCGGCGCGCTGGCCGGACGCACACCGCGCCACAGGGCAAAGGCTTCGGCGGCTTGCTCGACCAGCATGCCGAGGCCGTCCAAAGTGCGCGCCGCGCCGTGCTCGGAAGCCCAGCGGTTAAAGGCGGTCAGCTCCTTGCCGTACATCATGTCGTAGCACAGGGTATGCCCGGGCTGGATCAGGCTTGGGGCAATCGGCGGCAGCTCGCCGGCCAGGCTGGCCGAGGTGCCGTTGATGATCAGGTCCACCGGCGCATCAATCCAGTCATAACCGCTGGCCACCACAGGGCCCAAGTCGGCAAACTCACGGGCCAGTTGCTCGGCTTTCTCGACCGTGCGATTGGCAACCACCAGCGCCCCCGGTTGCTCGGCCAGTAGCGGTTCCAACACACCGCGCACCGCACCACCCGCGCCGAGCAGCAGAATGCGTTTGCCCTTGAGGGTTACCCCGGCATTCACCGTCAGATCACGCACCAGGCCGGCGCCGTCGGTGTTGTCACCGAGCAGGCTGCCGTCGGCGAGCTTCTTCAGGGTATTGACCGCGCCAGCACGTTGAGCACGGGCGCTGAGCTGATCGGCCAGAGCAAAAGCCTGCTCCTTAAACGGCACGGTGACATTCGCCCCCAACCCCTCGGCAAAGAATGCGCGAGCAAATCCGGGGAAGTCGTCCAACGGCGCAAGTAGGGCCTCATAGCTCAGCTGCTCGCCGGTCTGCTGGGCAAACAGGCGATGAATCAGCGGCGACTTGCTGTGGCCGATGGGGTTGCCGAATACGCCGTAGCGGTCCATGAAATATCCTTCCTGATTACAGAGTTCGTAGCCCGAATTTCATCCAGGCTACGCAATTACGCCTTAGCCGAGAGCCAATCGCGATCGGTTAGGAAGTATTCGGTCAGACGCGCCTCTTCGCTGCCCGGCTCTGGCTTCCAGTCGTAGCCCCAACGTACGTGCGGCGGCAGCGACATAAGGATCGATTCGGTGCGCCCACCCGACTGCAAGCCGAACAGGGTGCCACGGTCGAACACCAGGTTGAACTCGACATAGCGGCCCCGGCGGAAGGCCTGGAATTCACGCTCGCGCTCGCCATAAGGGGTCAGCTTGCGGCGCTGCACGATGGGCAGATAGGCCTCGATATAGGCATCACCGATGGCGCGCATAAAGGCGAAACTAGTGTCGAAGTCCCACTGATTCAGGTCATCGAAAAACAGCCCACCAATGCCGCGCGGCTCGCCGCGGTGCTTGAGGTGGAAGTAGCGATCACACCACTCCTTGAACTTCGGATAAACCTCGGCGCCGAACGGCGCGCAGGCCTCAAAGGCGACCTGGTGCCAGTGCCGGCAATCTTCTTCATTGCCGTAGTAGGGCGTCAGGTCGAAGCCGCCACCGAACCACCAGACCGGCTCTTCACCGGCTTTCTCGGCACTGAAGAAGCGCACGTTGGCGTGGGAGGTCGGCACATAAGGATTTTCCGGGTGGATAACCAGTGACACGCCAAGGGCCTCGAAACCACGCCCGGCCAGTTCCGGCCGATGCGCGCTGGCCGAGGGCGGCAGGCTGTCGCCAAATACATGGGAGAAGTTCACCCCACCCTTTTCGATCAGCGCGCCGTTCTCCATTACCCGTGTGCGCCCGCCGCCGCCGGCAGGACGCTGCCAGGCATCTTCGAAGAATTCGGCACCGCCATCTTCGGCTTGCAGAGCAGTGCAGATACGGTCTTGCAGATCCAGCAGGTAGGCTTTGACGGCCTCAGTACGGTCACTCACGGCGGCACCTTGAAAGCGGGTAAGGCCGTTCGGCAAGGGGATGACCGAGCGGCGAAATCGGCGGCAAGCATAACATTATGGCCTGCCATCCATGGCGGCCCACCCTCCGGGCCGTCGCTACGCGGAGTTGACGTCGGTCAATGCAGACGATTGGATAACGGCACTTTTACGCCCATGCGGGCATCATCCAGGCATTCAATTGCGGAAGACTCTGAAAATGGCCATGCGTATCCAGTTCAACCGTCACGGCGGCCCGGACGTTCTCGAATACAGCGACTACACCCCCGCAGCCCTTGGTCCGAATGAAGTGCGGGTGCAGAACCAGGCGATTGGCCTGAATTTTATCGACACCTATTTCCGCAGCGGCCTGTATGCACCGCCGGCGCTGCCATCCAGCCTGGGTACCGAGGGTGCGGGCATCGTCGAGGCGGTGGGTACTGCGGTGAGCGGTTTTCAGGTGGGCGACCGCGTGGCCTATGCCACCGGGCCGCTGGGCGCGTATAGCGAGCTGCACGTACTGCCAGCCGAGAAGTTGGTGAAATTGCCGGATGCGATCAGCTTCGAGCAAGCGGCCGCCGTCATGCTCAAGGGCCTGACGGTGCAGTACCTGCTGCGCCAAACGTTCCTGCTGCAAGGTGGCGAAACCATTCTGTTTCATGCCGCTGCCGGCGGGGTTGGCTCCTTCGCCTGCCAGTGGGCCAGGGCACTTGGGGTCAAGTTGATTGGCACAGTAAGCTCCGCCGAAAAAGCCGCACGGGCCAAAGAGCAGGGCGCCTGGGCGACCATCGACTACAGCCATGAGAACGTTGCCCAGCGCGTGCTGGAACTGACCGACGGCAAGAAGTGCCCGGTGGTCTACGACGGCGTCGGCAAGGACACCTGGGAAACCTCGCTGGATTGCGTGGCGCCGCGCGGCCTGCTGGTCAGTTTCGGTAATGCCTCAGGAGCCGTCAGCGGGGTAAACCTGGGCATCCTCGCACAGAAAGGCTCGCTGTTCGTCACTCGCCCAACCCTGGCCGGCTATGCCGATACGCCCTCCCGGCTGCAAAGCATGGCCGACGAGCTGTTCAGCATGATCGCCAGCGGCCAACTGCAGGTGGAGATCAGCAACCGCTATGCGCTCAAGGACGCCGCGCTGGCACAAACGGCCCTGAGCGCGCGGCAGACCACCGGTTCGAGCATCCTGCTGCCGTAGGAAGTTGGGCTGTGGTCAGGACGCCCTGACCACATCACCGCTGATCAGATCGCGGATCAGGCTGGGGTTCTTGCGGCCGCCCAAAGCCCCACCCAGCACCGCATCCAACTGACCAGGGAAATACTGCTCGACACGCAAACGACTGCGTGCTGACAGGCGGCCTGCCGGATTAGCCGAGGTCGACACCAGCGGCCCGGTCAGGCGGCAGAGCGCACGCACCTGTGGATGATCGCTGACGCGCAGGGCCACGCTGTCGTGCTGACCGCTGATCCACTCGGGCAAACGATTCTGGTGCGGCACCAGCCAGGTGTTCGGGCCTGGCCAGCTGCCGGCCAGGCGCGCCAGCCAGATTTCCGGTAGGTCTTCGAGTAGAAAGTCGAACTGCTCGATATCGGCGGCCACCAGAATCAGTCCCTTGTGCACCGGACGATCCTTCAGCGCGAGCAAACGCTCCACCGCCTCGTCATTCCAGGGATCACAACCCAGCCCCCATACTGCTTCGGTCGGATAAGCAATCACTCCACCATTGCGCACCACACGTGCGGCCTGCTGTATCTGCCAGTTGCTGACCATTCACTGCTCTCCGCTAAACACTTGAGGGGCAGTGTATCCAAGCCAAGACCCCGTTCAAGGTGTGCGCCCCACCCAACGGCCATTTTCGCAGGCCACCCGACCGTCAAGTTCCAGCTCGGTCAGGGCTGCCAAGACCTCGGCCAGTGGCAAACCACTGGCCGCCACCAACGCCTCGCTGCTGTGCGGTGCGGCATGCAACAAGGCCAGCAATGGATGACTGGGTAGCTCAGGCTTAGGCGCGGCATTAGAGGGTGGCTGCGCCTGCCAGCCGCGCAAGGCCTGCAGAATATCTTCGATACTTTCCACTAGCGTCGCCCCTTCACGGATCAGCTGATGACAGCCGCGCGCACCGGGATGGTGAATCGAACCGGGAATCGCATAGACCTCACGTCCCTGTTCGGCGGCCAGACGTGCAGTGATTAGAGAACCGCTGGAGGGGCTGGCTTCCACCACCAGCACGCCAACTGATAGACCGCTGATGATGCGATTACGCCGGGGAAAGTTGCTCGCCTGAGGCGGGCAATCCAGCGGCAACTCGGAAACCAGCGCACCGCCCTGGGCGACGATATCCGCAGCGAGTTTCTTGTGCCGCGCCGGATATAAACACTGCAAGCCCGTACCCAGCACGGCCACCGTCTTACCGCCGGCATCCAGTGCACCCTGATGGGCCGCACCATCGATACCCAAGGCCAGGCCACTGGTAATCACAAAGCCGCCACCGGCCAGGCTGCGAGCAAAACTCTGCGCCGTATCCAAGCCCGGCCGCGATGCACGTCGACTGCCAACCATGGCCAACTGCGGCTGCTCCAGTAGTGTCGGATCACCGTCAATAAATAGCAGTGGCGGTGCATCCACCAGCTCGGCCAGTAAACCCGGATAAATTACCTCGTCCCACATCAGCAAGTGGTGAGTATCAGCGTCCAACCAGGCCAGACTTTGCGCGGCGCGCTCACGCACTTCGGCACTACGCCGCGCGTCACTGCACGCCCGCGGCAAACCCAGCGAGCGCCATGCGCTGCCCGGTGCGCTGAGGGCGGCAGAAGCACTGTCGAAGGCACTGAGGAGTTTGCGAAAGCGTCGGGGGCCCAACTCCGGCAAGCAGTGCAAGCGCAGACGGGCTTCCAATTCCGCTGGAGAGACGGGAGGAGAAATAGCAGAAGGTTGCGACATCCGAATCATCCTTGACCGGTCGCGCCGCATGGGCGGCATGGGTGGCGGCCAGAAATGACGCGCCATAAAAAAGCCCCGCATTCGCGGGGCTTTTCGGTGTTACGGGTTACGCACTTTGTCCATGATGGCCAGCGAGCGAGAAGCCCCCAGCACCAGTCCATAGCTGAGCTTGTCATAGGTGCGAAACACCATCAGCAAGCCCGACCGCTCGTCCGGAATCTTCACCGATTCACCGGTGACACGATCACGTACGGTTTCACCGGTCTTGTAGATCGCCAGCACGTTGCCTTCAGTCAGGCCGTCACGTGCGCCCTTGTTGATAGTGACCACGTCGAACTGACCAATCTGGGTCACACCGCGCGGCACATCGAGGATCACGCCCTTGATCTCTCCAGTCGGCTCACTCGGCATAAAGGTCGAATTGATCGCACGCTCTTCAGTGGCGAACAGACGGTCACCAAGACGTACTTCCTGAGTCGAACGACTCAGCAACATGGTGCCGACATCGCCTTCTTCGGCAACGATCTCACCCGAGCCAATGTCGTCGGCGTTGATCCCAAGGAATTCCTTGGTCTCCGGATCCATGTAGGTTTTGCCCTGACGGAAGATGCCGTAAGCCGGCGCCGACTCATCGAAGCTACCACGGGCATAGACACGATCACCGGAGCCACTGATAACGCGCTCGGCATTGCCTGCAACGATGTATGGCGCACCTTGGAACTGCTCAGGGGTATCAACGATGCGGTTGCTCAGCAGGAAGCTGTTGATCGCCTCCAGCGGAATCGCCGGAATGGCTTCAGCCATCGGCGTGCTGCGTACCTGCGGCGAGAGCTTGATGGTGCCGCGCGACTCGCCACGGTTAAGCATCAGGCGTGGCTGGCCATCGATATACACCAGGCTGAGTTGGTCGCCCGGATAGATCAGATGGGGGTTTTCCACCTGTGGATTGGCATGCCAGATTTCTGGCCACTTCCACGGCTGGCTAAGAAATTTGCCGGAGATATCCCAGAGGGTATCGCCCTTGACCACGGTATAACGGTCTGGGTGACCGTCCTTGAGTTGCACGGCGGCCTGGGCCAAGCCACTTGCCGCAACTAGCAGCAGGGCGAGTAGTGATTTCCTCATGCGGTGAATCCCTTTATTATGTGTCTTCACGTGGAGCGCCCTAGCGCCGCGACAAAACCCAGTCGTGCTGCGGCGTGAAGCCGTTTTTCAATGCTGCTCATCATCTTAGCAGCGGATTTTGACTTTATTCCACAAGTGCATCACAAACGCATATGGCAATCCTGAATATCCTCGAATTTCCCGATCCGCGCCTGCGCACCATTGCTAAGCCGGTGGACGTGGTTGATGACGCCTTGCGTCAGCTGATCGATGACATGTTTGAAACCATGTACGACGCACCGGGCATCGGTCTGGCGGCGACGCAGGTCAACGTGCATAAGCGTCTGGTAGTGATGGATCTGTCCGAGGACAAGTCCGAGCCACGGGTGTTTATTAATCCCGAGTTCGAACCGCTGACTGAAGAAGTGGACCAATATCAGGAAGGTTGCCTGTCAGTACCGGGCTTCTACGAGAACGTCGATCGCCCGCAAAAGGTCAAGATCAAGGCGCTGGACCGCGATGGCCAGCCCTATGAGCTGATCGCCGAAGGCCTGCTGGCCGTGTGCATTCAGCACGAATGCGACCACCTTAACGGCAAGCTGTTTGTCGATTACCTGTCTAATCTCAAACGCGACCGCATCAAGAAGAAGCTGGAAAAGCAACATCGCCAGCAAGCTTGAGCCACACCTTCCAAAGGCTTGCTACGGCAAGCCTTTTTCTTTCTAGCAGTGAGAACCCATGTCTGAGTCTTTGCGTATTGTCTTTGCCGGCACCCCGGAATTCGCCGCCGAACACCTCAAGGCCTTGCTCGACACGCCGCACCAGATCATTGCCGTATACAGCCAGCCGGATCGCCCGGCCGGTCGTGGCCAGAAACTCACACCCAGCCCGGTCAAGCAGCTTGCCCTGCAGCACGATATCCCCGTGTACCAGCCGCAGACACTACGTGATCCCGCCGCCCAGGCCGAACTGGCAGCGCTCAAGCCCGACCTGATGGTGGTGGTGGCTTACGGCCTGATCCTGCCGCAGGTGGTGCTGGATATCCCGCGTCTGGGCTGCATCAATAGCCATGCCTCGTTACTCCCGCGCTGGCGCGGTGCCGCGCCGATTCAGCGCGCGGTCGAAGCCGGCGATGCCGAGTCCGGCGTCACCGTGATGCAAATGGAAGCCGGCCTGGATACCGGGCCGATGCTGCTCAAGGTCAGCACGCCGATTGCTGTCGGAGATACCGGTGGCAGCCTGCACGACCGCCTCGCCACACTCGGCCCACAGGCAGTCATTGCAGCCATTAGCGGCCTGGCCGCCAGCAATCTGGTTGGTGAGGTACAAGACGACAGCCTGGCCACCTACGCACACAAGCTGAACAAGGATGAGGCACGCCTCGACTGGGGTCGTCCGGCCATTGAGCTAGAGCGCCTGGTGCGGGCCTTCAACCCCTGGCCGATCTGCCACAGCACGCTAAATGGCGAAGCTATCAAGATGCACGCAACAGAGCTGGGCGAGGGCAGTGGTGCCCCAGGCACAATCCTGGCGGCCGACAAAACCGGCCTAACCGTGGCCTGCGGCGAAGGCGCATTGCGTCTGACCCGCCTGCAATTGCCCGGCGGCAAGGCGCTGAACTTCAGTGACCTGTACAACAGTCGCCGAGGGCAATTCGCCGTGGGCCTGGTGCTCGGCCAATGAACCCGCGTCTCGCTGCTGCTCGCGCCCTGGCCGTCGTCCTCAATGGTAAAGCCTCGCTGGGCAGTAGCCTGCCACCGCTGCTGGATAAGGTCGAACAGCGCGACCGTGGCCTGGCTCAGGACCTCGCCTTCGGTACAGCCCGCTGGCAACCGCGCCTGGCGCTGATTGCCGACAAGCTGCTGCAAAAACCCTTTAAGGCCGCCGACCGTGATGTTGAGGCGCTGCTGCTGATCGGTCTGTACCAGCTGTTTTACACCCGTATCCCGGCGCATGCCGCCATCGGTGAAACAGTGGCCTGCGTCGATAAGCTGAAGAAGCCGTCGCTCAAAGGCCTGCTAAATGCCGTGCTGCGCAATGCCCAGCGCGACGGAGAGAGCATTATCGCCAGCCTGGAGCGCGACCCGGTGCTGCATACCGCCCACCCACGCTGGCTGCAGAAAGCCCTGAAAGCCCAGTGGCCGGAACAGTGGGAAGCCATCTGCGCGGCCAATAACGCCCACCCGCCGCTGATTCTGCGGGTCAATCGCCGACTCAGCACACGGGACGACTATCTGGCCGAGCTACGCCGGGTCGGCTTTGAAGCCGAGCCCTGCGTCTTCAGCTGCGACGGCATCCGCCTGCTGCAGGCCTGTGATGTCACCACCCTGCCGGGTTTTGCCGAAGGCCGCGTCAGTGTGCAGGACGAAGCCGCGCAACTGGCCGCCGAACTGCTTGATCTCGCGCCCGGCCAACGCGTGCTGGACGCCTGCGCCGCGCCGGGCGGCAAGACCTGCCACCTGCTGGAAGCGCAACCCGATCTGGCCGGCGTAGTCGCGGTGGATCTGGAAGAAAAGCGCCTGGTACGCGTGCGTGAAAACCTCAAACGCCTGGGCCTGCACGCCGAATTAATCGCCGCCGATGGCCGTGATCTGGCCGCCTGGTGGGACGGCAAGCCGTTCCAGCGCATTCTGCTCGACGCCCCCTGCTCGGCCACCGGGGTGATTCGCCGTCACCCGGACATCAAACTGACCCGCACCGCCGATGACATCCCCGCACTGGCAAAGCTGCAGGGCGAACTGTTGGATAGCCTGTGGCAGACCCTGGAAGTCGGCGGCATCCTGCTCTACGCCACCTGCTCGGTGATGCCAGCGGAGAACAGCGAGAATATCGCCGCCTTCCTGGCGCGCACTCCGGGCGCCCGCGAACTGGATATTGCCGGTGCGTTCGGCCATAAAACCGCTCACGGTCGCCAGCTATTCCCGCAAGTCCACGGTCACGACGGCTTCTACTATGCCAAGCTGATGAAAATCGCTGCCGCCCCACGCGGCTGAGGAACAGACTGCATGAAGATCATCATTCTCGGTGCAGGCCAGGTTGGCGGCACCCTAGCCGAACACCTGGCTAGCGAAGCCAACGACATCACCGTGGTCGACACCGACGGCGAACGCCTGCGTGATCTGGGCGACCGCCTGGATATCCGCACCGTACAGGGCCGTGGCTCCTTCCCCACGGTACTGCGCCAGGCCGGTGCGGACGATGCCGACATGCTGGTGGCGGTGACCAACAGTGATGAAATCAACATGATCGCCTGCCAGGTCGCCTACAGCCTGTTCCACACCCCAACCAAGATTGCCCGGGTGCGTGAAGCGGCCTACCTGACCCGCAGCGGCCTGTTCAGCAACGAGTCAATCCCGGTCGACGTGCTGATCAGCCCCGAGCAGGTGGTGACCAACTACATCAAGCGCCTGATCGAATACCCCGGCGCCTTGCAGGTGATCGACTTCGCCGATGGCAAGGCCCAGCTGGTGGCGGTCAAGGCCTACTACGGCGGCCCGCTGGTTGGTCAGCAGCTGCGTCAGCTGCGCGAGCACATGCCGAATGTCGACACCCGGGTTGCGGCGATCTTCCGCCGCAACCGGGCGATCATGCCGCAAGGCGACACCGTGATCGAAGCCGATGACGAAGTGTTCTTTATCGCCGCCAAGGCGCATATCCGCGCAGTGATGAGCGAAATGCGCCGCATGGAAGACAGCTACAAGAAGGTGGTTATCGCCGGCGGCGGGCATATCGGTGAGCGTCTGGCTGAAGCCATCGAAAGCCGCTACCAGGTGAAAATCATCGAGATGAACCCGGCCCGTTGCCGCTATCTCTCGGAAACCCTCGACAGCACCATCGTGCTGCAAGGCAGCGCCTCGGACCGGGATCTGCTGGTGGAAGAAAACATCAGCGACGCCGATATCTTCCTCGCGCTGACCAACGACGACGAGGCCAATATCATGTCGTCATTGCTGGCCAAGCGCCTCGGCGCGCGCAAGGTAATGACCATCATCAATAACCCGGCCTACGTTGATTTGGTCCAGGGCGGCGAAATCGACATCGCCATCAGCCCGCAGATGGCCACCATCGGTACCCTGCTGACCCACGTACGGCGGGGCGATATTGAAAGCGTGCACAGCTTGCGCCGTGGCGCTGCCGAAGCCATCGAAGCGATTGCCCATGGCGACTCCAAGTCGAGCAAGGTGGTCGGCCGCGCTATTGCCGATATCGCCCTGCCGCCGGGCACCACCATCGGCGCGATCATCCGCAACGAAGAAGTGCTGATCGCCCATGACAACACGGTGATCGAGACGGGCGACCATGTAATCCTGTTTCTGGTCGACAAGAAATACATCCGCGATGCCGAGCGCTTGTTCCAAGTCGGCCTGACCTTCTTCTAGGAATCGCACATGAGCACTGAAGCCCTGGAAAAGATGCTGGCCAAGGGTATGGACAACGCCCTGCTGCGCTTCGGCCTGGGTAAGGGCTATCTGGATGCCGCCGAGTTCGCTCTGGCGGCGGAGCATTTGCAGCGTTGCGTTGAGTTCGATGCGCAGTATTCAGCAGCCTGGAAGCTGCTCGGCCAGGCGCTGAACAAACAGGGACTGCACGACGGGGCACGCGCAGCCTGGACGCAGGGCTTGCGGGTAACAGAAGAGAAGGGCGACAAGCAGGCTGGCAAGGAAATCAGCGTGTTTCTCAAGCGCCTGGAGAAGCAGGCTCAGTAGCTCAGGAAAAATCGCCTGGGTTATTCCTCGGTTTTTACAAAGCGCAGGCCGACACCCAGGGCTTCAACGCGTACCACTTCGAGCTTGAGAATCGGCGCCTCCATCGGCAAACCCTGCACCTGACCCTGCACCTGCTCACCCATGCTGAGCATATTCTGGGCCTGGTCCATCAGCACATAGACGCCGCATTCAGAGATATCCCGAGTGGTAACCAACAGCTCGCCGTGCACCGGATGATCGATACGTAGGCGTACCTTTAGGGGGGTGCGGACATTCTTTCGATTACTGCTCATGCGCCGTCCGTCAGATTGAGTTTCTCCAGCCTAGTCGAGAGCAGGCACCGCCTGCAACTCAGACCCATTCAATACCACTTGGCCTCGCCGGCAGGACGCTTCTTGAAGCGCTTCATGCTCCACATGTACTGGCTCGGGTAGGCGCGTACATAGCGCTCGATAACCGAACTCATCGCCGCAACGGCAGTTGCCGTATCGGTGCTGTACATCTCATCCGGCGCAGCCTCAAAGATGACCTTGAACCCAGAGCCGTCCGCCAGGCGCAAGGCATGCAGAAATACACCGCAGGCCTTTCCACCGCTCAACATACCGGCAACGAACTTGCTGGTCAGCGCTTCGGTGGCCAGAAAAGGCACAAAGACACCGGACGTCATGCTCGGCTCAGGATCGGCCGGAATACCCACCACACCGCCTTTGCGCACTTCCTTGATCACACTGAGGATGCCTTCCTTGGTCGACGGCGCAACACGGTTACCCAATTGCGCACGCTGCCTGCGCAGCAGATCATCCACCGCCTTGAGCTTGGGCGGACGGAAGAAGACGATCGGTTTGCACTGCGCGCAATAGAAGTGATTGAGCACTTCCCAGTTGCCCAGGTGGCTGGTGATGCCGACCACGCCCTTACCACTGGCCAATGCCTGCTGCAGGACTTCCAGACCTTCGACTTCACGCACCAGGCCAATGGATTTCTGCGCCGGCCAGATCCAGGCACAGGCGCTTTCGGTCAGGGTTTTACCGATATCCATCAATGAATCGCGCAATAGACGCTGATGCTCGGTTTCGTCCAGTTCAGGAAAGCACTTGCGCAGGTTGATGCTGGCAACTTCACGCGAGCTGTTCGGCAGCTTCCACATTAACCAGCCAATCGCAGCGCCCAAGGCCTGCACGGCGCGCCACGGCAACAAGGCAAACAAACGCAGAAAGCCCACCGCCAGGGCACCTTTGAGCTTTTCCACAGGCAACTCCAGCCGATCAAAAGGCGCTTATTGTAACCACCCGAGCTAGTGAGTGGTCAGTTGCGCGTAACGGTCACAGTCGCTGGTGTGGTCCATGACCATGCCGGCGGCCTGCATATAGGCATAACAGATGGTCGGGCCGACAAAGGTGAAGCCGGCTTTTTTCAGCGCCTTGCTCATCGCCTCGGCTTCAGCGGTTACTGCCGGCACCTGGCTCCGCTCGCTGAAGTGATTGATCTTTGGCGCGCCGCCAACAAACGACCAGAGCAGCGTCACTGGATCTTCTAGCTTTAGCCAGGCCTGAGCGTTCTTGCGCACAGCCTTGAGCTTGAGGCGGTTGCGGATGATGCCGGGGTCCTGCATCAGGGTGTCTTCGATGTATTCGTCTGTGAGCACCGCCAATCGCTGCACATCAAAGCCGAACAACACCTCGCGGTAACGCTCGCGCTTCTTCAGCACGGTGATCCACGACAAGCCGGCCTGAAAAGCCTCAAGCAGCAGCAACTCGAACAGCACCTTGGGGTCGCGTTGCGGCACGCCCCATTCCTTATCGTGGTAGGCCTGATAAAGCGGATCGTCAGTGCACCAGAAACAGCGTGGCATGCGGGTTTTCCTGAGCTTCGGTATACTCGCGGACTTTCTGAAGCCGCCAAAGTACGGGTGAAATTTGTGAGCCAGACTACGCCTGCCGTGCGCACCTTCCAAGACTTGATCCTCGCCCTGCAACAGTACTGGGCCGAGCAGGGCTGTGTGGTGTTGCAGCCCTACGATATGGAAGTTGGTGCGGGCACCTTCCACACTGCCACGTTTCTCCGGGCCATTGGTCCAGAGACCTGGAACGCCGCCTACGTACAGCCTTCCCGTCGTCCGGCTGACGGCCGTTATGGCGAGAACCCCAACCGCCTGCAGCACTACTACCAGTTCCAGGTGGTTCTCAAGCCGAACCCGGAAAACTTCCAGGAGCTGTACCTCGGCTCGCTGAAAGCCATCGGCATTGATCCACTGGTCCACGATATCCGCTTCGTCGAAGACAACTGGGAATCGCCGACCCTCGGCGCCTGGGGTCTGGGCTGGGAAATCTGGCTGAACGGCATGGAAGTCACTCAGTTCACCTACTTCCAGCAAGTCGGCGGCATTGAGTGCTACCCGGTGACCGGCGAGATCACCTACGGCCTGGAACGTCTGGCCATGTACATCCAGGGTGTCGATTCGGTGTACGACCTGGTGTGGACCGACGGCCAGTTCGGCAAGGTTACTTATGGCGACGTGTTCCATCAGAACGAGGTGGAGCAGTCGACTTACAACTTCGAGCACGCCAACGTCGAGAAGCTGTTCGAACTGTTCGATTTCTATGAGTCGGAAGCTAATCGCCTGATCGAGTTGGAGCTGCCGCTGCCAACCTACGAGATGGTGCTCAAGGCCTCGCACACCTTCAACCTGCTGGATGCACGCCGGGCCATCTCGGTGACTGCGCGTCAGCAATACATTCTGCGTGTGCGCGCCCTGGCCCGTTCGGTGGCGCAGAGCTACCTGCAAGCGCGACGTAAACTCGGCTTCCCGCTCGCCGCCCCCGACCTGCGTGATGAAGTATTGGCCAAGCTGGAGGCAGCAGAATGAGTGCGCGTGATTTCCTGGTAGAACTGGGCACCGAAGAGCTGCCACCTAAAGCCCTGAAAACGCTCGTTGAGGCCTTCCTCGCCGGCATCGAAAAAGGTCTGAAAGCCGCTGGCCTGTCTTACAGTGCCAGCCGCTATTACGCCGCACCGCGGCGCCTGGCCGTGTTGATCGAGCAGCTTGAAGAACAGCAAGCCGATCGCACCCAGAACCTTGACGGCCCGCCCGTGCAGGCGGCATTCGATAAGGACGGCAACCCGACTCAAGCGGCGCTGGGCTTCGCCAAGAAGTGTGGCGTTGAACTGAGCCAGATCGACCAGAGCGGCCCCAAGCTGAAATTTAGCCAGAGCATTCCGGGCCAAGCGGCTGCCGGTCTGCTGCCGGGCATCGTGGAAACCTCGCTGAACGAGCTGCCGATTCCCAAGCGCATGCGCTGGGGAGCACGTAAAACCGAATTCGTGCGCCCAACTCAGTGGCTAGTGATGTTGTTTGGCGATGACGTGATCGACTGCGAAATCCTCGCCCAGCAAGCTGGTCGAGTGTCCCGCGGCCATCGCTTCCACGCCAATCACGAGGTGCGCATCAGCGCGCCGGCCAATTATGCCGAAGACTTGCGCAGCGCCTATGTGATCGCCGACTTCAATGAGCGCCGCGCGCAAATCGCCGCGCGCGTCGACCAGCTGGCGGCCGAGCAACAGGGCACCGCCATTGTGCCGCCGGTGCTGCTCGATGAAGTCAGTGCGCTGGTCGAGTGGCCGGTGCCGCTGGTGTGCTCCTTCGAGGAACGCTTCCTCGACGTGCCGCAGGAAGCATTGATCATCACCATGCAGGACAATCAGAAATACTTCTGCCTGCTGGATGCCAATGGCAAGCTGTTGCCGCGCTTTATCACTGTAGCCAACGTCGAATCCAAGGACCCGGCACAGATCATTTCCGGCAACGAGAAAGTGGTACGTCCACGCCTGACCGACGCAGAGTTCTTCTTCAAGCAGGACAAAAAGCAGAAGCTGGAAAGCTTCAACCAGCGCCTGGCCAACGTAGTGTTCCAGGCTCAGCTCGGTTCGGTCTATGACAAAGCGCAGCGCGTGTCTGCTCTAGCTGGCTTTATTGCTCAGCGCATAGGCGGCGACGCTACCCGCGCGGAACGTGCCGGCCTGCTGTGCAAGTGCGACCTGGCCAGTGAGATGGTCGGCGAATTCCCGGAAATGCAGGGCATCGCCGGTTACTACTACGCCAAACACGATGGCGAAGCCGAAGACGTCGCCCTAGCGCTGAATGAGCAGTACATGCCGCGCGGTGCCGGCGCCGAGCTGCCAAGCACCCTCACCGGTGCCGCCGTGGCCCTGGCCGACAAGCTGGATACCCTGGTCGGCATCTTCGGCATCGGCATGCTCCCCACCGGCAGCAAGGACCCCTACGCCCTTCGCCGTGCCGCCCTCGGCGTGTTGCGCATTCTGATCGAGAAGCAGCTGGATCTGGACCTGGTTGAAGCCGTCAGCTTCGCCATTGGCCAGTTCGCCGACAAGATCAAGGCCGATGGTCTGGCTCCACAGGTGCAGGACTTTATCTTCGACCGCCTGCGCGCTCGTTACGAGGACGAAGGTGTCGAAGTGGCGGTGTACCAGGCCGTGCGTGCGGTCAGCCCGACTTCTCCGCTGGACTTCGATCAGCGCGTGCAGGCCGTGCAGGCGTTCCGTGCATTGCCACAGGCCGCCGCTCTGGCTGCTGCGAACAAGCGCGTGTCCAATCTGCTAAGCAAGGCCGAAGGTCAGGTCGCAGCGAGCGTCGAAGCGCATCACTTCGACAATCCCAGCGAGTTCGCCCTGAACGCCGCCATCCAGCAGGCCGAGCATGCAGTACGGCCGCTGGCTGAGGCGCGTCAGTACAACCTGGCGCTGAGCCAGTTGGCTAACCTGCGTGAGCCGGTGGATGCCTTCTTCGAAGCCGTACTGGTCAACGCTGAAGACCCTGCCGTGCGCGCCAACCGCTATGCGCTGCTGGCCAAGCTGCGTGGCCTGTTCCTCGGCGTAGCTGATATCTCGGTACTCGGCTAACGCCTGCCGCGAGTCCGATGGGCTACGCGCAGCCCATCTTCACCTTTACCGACTGACGGCCATCACCGTCAGCCGGTTACGGATTACCGCATGAAACTGCTGATTCTCGACCGCGACGGCGTGATCAATTACGACTCCGACGCCTATATCAAAAACCTCGCCGAATGGGTGCCGCTACCCGGTGCCATCGAAGCCATCGCGCGCCTGTCGCAGGCAGGCTGGACCGTCGCAGTGGCAACCAATCAGTCCGGGGTCGCCCGCGGCTATTACGACCTGGCCACGCTGGAAGCCATGCACGCGCGCCTGCGTGATTTGGTGGCGGCTCATGGCGGTGAGCTAGGCCTGATCGTGCACTGCATCCATGGCCCTGATGAAGGCTGCGCCTGCCGCAAACCGAAACCCGGCATGCTCGAGCAAATTGCTGCGTACTATGGCGTAGCACTCAAGGGTGTCTGGTTTGTCGGTGACAGCAGCAGTGACCTGACAGCGGCCGGCGCCGTCGACTGTCAGCCAGTTTTAGTAAAGACCGGCAAGGGTGAACGCACCCTGGCGAAAGGATTGCCAGCGGGCACCCTGGTATTCGATGATCTGGCGGCGGTTGCCGCTCAGCTTCTCCACTTATAAAGCAGGCGCTGCCTGCGACGGTAAGAGCTCCCATGTCGACAGTGCAGACCCTCAGAACCTTCCTCTTCTACCTGCTGCTGGCTTCCAGCTCGTTCTTCTGGTGCACCCTCAGCGTCTTCGTCGCGCCCTTTCTGCCATTCCGTGCACGCTATCGCTTTGTCGTACAGAATTGGTGCCGCTGCGCCACCTGGCTGGCCAAAGTGGTGGTAGGCATCAACTACGAGATCAAGGGCCTGGAGAACATCCCCAATAAGCCCTGCGTGATTCTCGCCAAACACCAGAGCACCTGGGAAACCTTCTTCCTCTGCGGCTACTTCGAACCTCTGAGCCAGGTGGTCAAACGCGAGCTGCTGTATGTGCCGTTCTTCGGCTGGGCGATGGCCATGCTCAAGCCCATCGCGATTGACCGCAGCAACCCCAAGGCGGCCCTCAAGCAACTGGCCAAACTCGGCCACAAACGCCTGAGGCAGGGCGCCTGGGTGCTGGTTTTTCCGGAAGGCACACGTATTCCACCAGGCCAGATCGGAAAATTCAGCCGTGGCGGGGCATCCCTCGCGGTGAATGCCAACCTGCCGGTACTGCCGATTGCCCACAACGCTGGTGAGTTCTGGCCCAAGCAGGGCTGGCGCAAAACACCTGGCACCGTCCAAGTGATTATCGGCCCACCGATGTATGCCGAAGGCACAGGCCCGCGCGCCATCGCCGAACTGAACGATCGCGCCTTTGCCTGGGTCAGCCAAGCACAACGCGATATCGGCTCACTGGATGCCCTGAGCCAACCGCTGGAATCCCAGGAGCCGGCCTAAAGCAATTGTGGATAACCTGTGCGCGAAATACCGGCAGAGTGCCATTAAGCCTTTCAAGATAATGATTCATAAGTAATTTTCATGAGGGTCTGGCTTACCGCATTTCGTGCATAAGTTTTTCCAGCGCAATCTCCAGCCGGCTTAATGCCGGCTTTTTTATCGATCAAATCTGCATGCCTGCAATAGGCATCCACACGCCTGCGATGTTCCACGTGGAACAAAAAAGCCCCTGCTGAAGGTTAATCAGTAGGGGCTTTTTATGTAGAGGCCAGAACGCGTTCTAACCTCCTCCTGGCGGTTTAGAAGTCCAGGTTGGACACAGCCAGGGCGTTGGTCTCAATGAAGTCCCTACGCGGTTCTACGGCGTCACCCATCAGGGTGTTGAAGATCTGATCGGCAGCAATCGCGTCTTCAATACGCACCTTGAGCATGCGGCGTACTTCTGGGTCCATGGTGGTTTCCCACAGTTGATCCGGGTTCATCTCGCCCAGACCTTTATAGCGCTGGATGCTATGGCGTTTGGTACTTTCTGCCATCAGCCAGGCCAAGGCGTCCTTGAAGGTTGTTACCGCCTTCTTGCGCTCACCACGCTGCACAAAGGCACCTTCTTCAAGCAGGCTGTTGAGCTGATCGCCCAAGGTGGTAACAGTCTTGTAGTCGTTACTGGCGAAGAAGTCGCGGTTGAAGATGATGTAGCTGGAAACCCCATGGGATACCAGTTCAACCTGCGGCAACCAGATGTGACGCTCCTGGTCTTCGTGCAGGCTGGTTTTGTACACCAGGCCGGACTTCTCCATCCCCTTGAGGCGCGCATCGAGCAGGCCCAACCATTGCTGCATGGCATCTTTATCGGCCAGTTGCTCGGCTTCAACGCGCGGGATGTAGACGAAGTGTTCGGTGAGCTCCAGCGGGTACAGACGCGACAAACGGTTGAGGGTCTTCATCACCAGGCGGTAATCGTTGACCAGACGCTCCAGCGACTCACCAGACAGTCCTGGCGCGCTTTCGTTAACGTGCAGGCTGGCATCTTCCAGGGCCGACTGGGTCATGTATTCATCCATGGCCTCGTCGTCCTTGATGTACTGCTCCTGCTTGCCCTTCTTGACCTTGTACAGCGGCGGTTGGGCGATATAGATATAGCCTCGCTCAACCAGCTCCGGCAACTGACGGAAGAAGAAGGTTAGCAGCAGGGTACGGATGTGCGAACCGTCGACGTCGGCGTCGGTCATGATGATGATGTTGTGGTAACGCAGCTTGTCGATGTTGTACTCATCGCGGCCGATACCACAGCCTAGGGCGGTGATCAGGGTGCCGACTTCCTGAGAGGAAATCATCTTGTCGAAGCGGGCTTTCTCAACGTTGAGAATCTTACCCTTAAGCGGCAGGATCGCTTGGGTCTTGCGGTTACGGCCCTGTTTAGCAGAACCGCCCGCGGAGTCCCCTTCCACAATATAGAGTTCGGAAAGGGCAGGGTCTTTCTCCTGACAGTCAGCCAGTTTGCCCGGCAGACCGGCGATATCCAGCGCGCCTTTACGACGAGTCATTTCACGGGCTTTACGCGCCGCTTCACGAGCACGCGCAGCATCGATCATTTTGCCAACCACGAGCTTGGCTTCGTTGGGGTTTTCCAACAGGAAGTCAGAGAAGTATTTGCCCATTTCTTGCTCGACTGCAGTTTTGACTTCACTGGAAACCAGCTTGTCTTTGGTCTGCGAGCTGAACTTAGGGTCCGGTACTTTTACTGAAATAATCGCCGTTAGGCCTTCACGGGCATCATCGCCGGTGGTGGCAATTTTGTGCTTCTTGGCCAGACCTTCCTGCTCGATATAGGCATTCAGGTTACGCGTCAGCGCCGAGCGGAAACCGGCAAGGTGGGTACCACCGTCGCGCTGAGGAATGTTGTTGGTAAAGCACAACAAGTTCTCATTGAAGCTGTCGTTCCACTGCAGAGCAACTTCAACGCCGATGCCATCTTCACGTTGAATGGTGAAGTGGAACACCTGATTGACTGCGGTCTTGTTGTGGTTGAGGTATTCAACGAAAGCACGCAGGCCGCCTTCGTACTTGAACAGCTCTTCCTTACCGCTGCGCTCATCCTTGAGCATGATGCCCACGCCAGAGTTGAGGAACGATAATTCGCGCAGACGCTTGGCCAAGATGTCCCAGCTGAAATGGATATTGGCGAAGGTATCTTCGGACGGTTTGAAGTGGATCTGCGTACCGGTGACATCACTGTCGCCAACTGCCGCGATCGGTGCCTGAGGCACGCCATGCACGTAGGTCTGTTCCCAGATCTTGCCGCTGCGGCGGATGGTCAGAATCAGTTCCTTGGAAAGGGCGTTAACCACGGACACACCCACGCCGTGCAGACCACCAGAAACCTTGTAGCTGTTGTCGTCGAACTTACCGCCTGCGTGCAGCACGGTCATGATCACTTCAGCAGCCGAAACGCCTTCTTCCTTGTGCATATCGACCGGGATACCACGGCCGTTATCGCGCACGCTGATCGACTCATCCGGGTGGATGGTGATGGTAATTTCGCTGCAATGCCCAGCCAACGCCTCGTCAATCGAGTTGTCGACCACCTCGAACACCATGTGGTGCAGACCGCTGCCATCGTCGGTATCGCCGATGTACATACCAGGCCGCTTGCGTACGGCATCCAGGCCCTTGAGGACCTTAATGTTATTGGAGTCGTACGTTTGGTTTTCGCTCATGCCTTCACTCCCGGTGGTCGTGGGTCTGGGTAATGCCACCATGTTCCACGTGGAACATGGCAACTGGCGTATCCGTGCGCCAGCCTTCCCTCAACAATTCATGGTCTACACAGGTGATAAACACCTGGCAGTGCAAGTCTTCCAACAATCGGCACAACGCACGGCGGTGCTGTTCATCCAGTTCTGACGGCAAGTCATCCACCAGATAGATGCATTGGCCATGCTTGGCCTGATTTACTAAATGGCCCTGCGCAATACGCAAAGCACACACAACTAATTTTTGCTGACCGCGCGAAAGTATCTCGGCGGCATTGTGCGCCCCCAACCGGAGCCTTAAATCGGCACGTTGTGGACCTGCCTGGGTATGGCCCAATTGCTGATCGCGTGAGAGGGTAGAGGCAAGCACCGCATTAAGCTCACGCTCTTTATCCCAACCACGGTAGTAACTGAGGGTCAAACCTTGTAGCTCAACCAGCTCATTCAGGGTGCGCTCGAAAACCGGTTTCAGGGCCTGGATATAGGCACGCCGATAACCGTCTATTTCGTCGCTGGCCAGGCACAACTCACGGTCCCAGGCCGCCTGTGAAGCGGCGTCAAGTGTACCATGCCGCAGCCATGAGTTCCGCTGACGCAGGGCCTTCTGCAGGCGCTGCCAAGCCGGCAGAAAGCGAGGTTCCACGTGGAACACTCCCCAATCGAGGAACTGCCTACGAATCTTCGGCGCGCCTTCGAGCAAGCGGAAGCTATCGGGGTTGATCAACTGCAGCGGTAAGGTCTCTGCCAGCTGTGCAGCACTGCGGGCATTCTGCCCGTCGATACGAATTTGAAACTCGCCCTGACGATCCCGCGAAATACCCAGATTGCTTTGCCGACCATCCGACATCTGCACCTGACCGAAAATCGTGCAGGCGAGCTGATCGTACTGAATGACCGGAAGCAGGCGAGTGCTGCGAAAGGAGCGAGCCAGCCCCAGCAGATGAATGGCTTCAAGCAGGCTGGTTTTGCCGCTGCCATTGTCGCCGGAAAGGATATTGATACGCGGGGAAGGGGAGAGGGTCACCGGGTGCAGGTTACGCACCGCGGTGACGGTAAAACGAGTAAGGGACATTCAGCGGTTACAGACGCATCGGCATAACGACATAAGAGGAGTCGTCGTTGTCAGCTTCCTGCACCAGGGCACTGCTGTTGGCATCGGAGAGAATCAGACGCACCTGGTCAGTGGTCATAACGCTCAGCACATCAAGCAGGTAGCTGACGTTGAAACCGATTTCCAACGCACTGCCGTTGTAGTCCACGGCAATCTCTTCTTCGGCTTCTTCCTGCTCTGGATTGTTGGCCTGAATTTTCAGCAGACCGGATTCCAGTTGCAGGCGAATACCGCGGTACTTCTCGTTGGATAGAATCGCGGTACGACTGAAGGCTTCACGCAGGCCCTGGCGATCAGCAACCACCAGCTTGTCGCCACCACGCGGCAGCACACGCTCATAGTCAGGAAATTTGCCGTCTACCAGTTTCGAGGTGAAGGTGAATTCACCAGTGGTCGCGCGAATATGGTGCTGACCGAGAACGATGCTGACGCTGCCATCCTGTTCGGTAAGCAGACGAGCCAGTTCGAGAATACCTTTGCGCGGCACGATGACCTGATGACGTTCAACCTGCTCGATCGCCGCTTCCATCGAACACATGGCCAGACGGTGACCGTCGGTGGCAACCGCACGAAGAATGCCGGTCTGTACTTCCAGCAACATACCGTTGAGGTAATAACGCACGTCCTGCTGGGCCATGGCAAAGCTGGTGCGCTCGATCAAACGGCGCAGTCTGCTTTGTACCAGGCTAAAGGTCAGCGAACCTGGGCCTTCTTCAACAGTCGGGAAATCATTGGCGGGCAGGGTGGACAGACTGAAGCGGCTGCGGCCAGCTTTGACCAGCAGCTTCTGCTCGTCGATACGGATATCGATCAGTGCATCAGACGGCAGGCTTTTGCAGATGTCCATCAGCTTGCGTGCCGGCACGGTAATCTCACCGGGCTGCGCAGGCTCTTCCAGGGTGACGCGACCGACCAGCTCGACTTCCAGGTCGGTACCGGTCAGCGACAGTTGCTGGCCTTCGACCACCAGCAGCACGTTAGAGAGAACCGGCAAGGTCTGACGGCGTTCCACGACGCCGGCGACCAGTTGCAGAGGTTTCAACAAGGCTTCGCGTTGAATGGTGAAATGCATGGTCTAGTCCCTTGCCTAGTGGAGTTGCGTATTTAGGTAGTCAGCGTACGCAGCAAATTCTTGTAGTCCTCGCGGATGTCCGCGTCGGATTCCTTAAGTTCAGCAATCTTACGGCATGCATGCAATACCGTTGTGTGATCGCGGCCGCCGAAGGCATCACCAATTTCCGGCAGGCTGTGGTTAGTCAGCTCTTTCGACAAAGCCATGGCCACCTGGCGAGGGCGCGCGACTGAGCGCGAGCGGCGCTTGGACAGCAGATCAGAAATCTTGATCTTGTAGTACTCGGCGACCGTGCGCTGAATATTGTCGATACTGACCAGTTTGTCCTGCAGGGCTAACAGGTCCTTGAGCGATTCGCGAATCAGCTCGATGGTAATGTCCCGGCCCATGAAGTGCGAGTGGGCAATAACGCGCTTCAGTGCGCCTTCAAGCTCACGCACGTTGGAGCGGATGCGCTGGGCAATAAAGAAGGCCGCATCGTGCGGAAGGTCGACTTTGGCCTGGTCGGCCTTCTTCATCAGAATCGCTACGCGGGTTTCCAATTCAGGCGGCTCAACGGCTACCGTCAGGCCCCAACCGAAACGCGACTTGAGACGCTCTTCCAACCCTTCGATTTCTTTCGGGTAACGGTCGCTGGTGAGAATCACCTGCTGGCCACCTTCGAGCAGTGCGTTGAAGGTGTGGAAGAACTCTTCCTGCGAACGCTCTTTTTTGGCGAAGAATTGAATGTCATCGATCAGCAGTGCATCCACCGAACGGTAGAAGCGTTTGAACTCATTGATCGCATTCAGCTGCAAGGCCTTGACCATATCCGCGACGAAACGCTCGGAATGCAGGTACACCACCTTGGCATTCGGGTTCTTCGCCAGCAGGTGGTTACCCACCGCATGCATCAAGTGAGTCTTACCCAGGCCCACGCCACCATAAAGGAACAGCGGGTTGTAACCGTGCTTGGGATTGTCAGCCACCTGCCAGGCCGCTGCGCGGGCCAGCTGGTTGGATTTACCTTCAACAAAGTTATCAAAGGTAAAAGTGCGATTCAGGTAACTGGTGTGCTTCAGCCCACCTTCGACCTGCACCGTCCGCTCAGTGCGCGCTGGCGCCTGCTGACTGGCAGCCCCGGCCATGGGATCGAAGCTCGCACGCGAGGGTTCTGCCTGTGCAGGACTGGCGCTTGCTGTCACAACTGGATTGGAGGCTGGCGTACTTAGCGTAGCTGACGGCGTACTGACCACCGCCGCACGAGGAGCCGAACTGCGTTTACTGCCTATTAATAAGGAGAGTGCAGGTACCAGACCGTTGGTCCGTTCGGTGAGTAGCTCAAGCAAACGGCTGAGGTACTTTTCATTGACCCAGTCGAGGACAAAACGATTCGGCGCATAGACGCGGAGTTCGTCGCCTTCGGCTTCGACCTGCAGTGGACGGATCCAGGTGTTGAATTGCTGAGCAGGCAGCTCATCGCGCAGAAGCTCGACGCACTGCTGCCAAAGTTCCACAGACACGGACATCCCCTAAATCGCAAGGCGCGAGGCAAAAAACAGCCGTCATTGTAGCCGCCGATGCTTGAGTTATCCACATGTAAGCTTGCTTATGCGCAAGTAAAATCAACGTGTTATTAACGTTAGGGCCTTATAACGCAAGACGGACAAAGGCTGTGGATAACCGCTCATAAGCTAATGGGATAACCCAGGGTAAAACCCGGTGGAAAACCCTGCTGTGGGTAAAATGGCATTCCATCCTCAGCTTGTGGACTGCTTCCACACAGTTGCAGCACGTCTTTTCGACAGACTTACCCTTGGCTGAAAAGCTCTAAGCTGTTGGCCTACAAGCACTTATGCACAGATCGATGACTAGCTAATAGCTACTAACATTACTAAACATCTTTAAATATTCTCTTCTTTATATTTCTTTATTCAGGAAAAGCCTGGTTGGAAATTGACCTGACCCTCGGGTTTCTCTAGAATTGCCGGTCTCTTAAAACGGGGGCCATTCCGGCCCGTAGTCGACCACCCAGGTACCGCACCATGAAACGTACTTTCCAACCCAGCACTATCAAACGCGCTCGCACCCACGGTTTCCGTGCTCGTATGGCCACCAAGAACGGCCGTGCTGTCCTGTCGCGTCGCCGCGCCAAGGGCCGTAAGCGTCTCGCCGTCTAAATTTCGGTCTTGTGGTGAGTCGAGACTTCAGTCGGGAAAAGCGTCTGCTAACCCCCCGACAATTCAAGGCAGTCTTCGACTCCCCTAGCGGCAAAGCTCCGGGCAAAAATGTCCTGCTGCTGGCGCGCAACAACGAACTTGATCACCCCCGTCTGGGATTGGTGATCGGCAAGAAGAGCGTCAAGCTCTCTGTTGAGCGCAATCGCCTGAAACGCCAGATCCGCGAATCGTTCCGTCTCAATCAGGACAACCTGGTGGGATGGGACATCGTGGTGGTGGCGCGCAAAGGCCTTGGTGATTTAGAAAACGTCGAACTGGCTCGCCAGTTTGGCAAACTCTGGAAGCGCCTCGAGCGCAGTAAGCCGAGCCCGGAAGCCATCGCAACACCTGGGGTGAACGACAGTCCCCATGCGTAAACTGGTTTTGTTACCCATCCAGTTCTACCGCTACGCCATCAGCCCCTTGATGGCCAGCCACTGTCGTTTCTACCCAAGCTGTTCTTGCTACGCGCTTGAAGCCATTGAACATCATGGCGTCATGCGCGGTGGCTGGCTGACCCTGCGTCGGCTTGGCCGCTGTCACCCGTGGAATCCCGGTGGCTACGACCCGGTTCCCTGCGCGAAAACCTCCCGTTCCTCTTCGATGGCCGAATAATCATGGATATTCAACGCTCGATCCTGATCGTCGCCCTGGCAATCGTGTCCTATATGATGGTTCTCCAGTGGAACCAGGACTACGGTCAAACTGCCCTGCCGACAGAAATTGCCGCGACCAGCAGCACTGTACCCGGCTTGCCGGATACCGCTGCCACCACTTCAACTCCAGCTGGCAACGACGATATTCCGAGCGCCGCCACTGCTGTTGAACCCAGCGCCATCAGTGCCGCACCTGCTGCTGCCAGCGATGAGCTGATTCGAGTGAAGACCGACGTTCTGGATCTGGCCATCGACCCACGTGGTGGTGATGTGGTGCAACTGCGCTTGCCGCAGTACCCGCGTCGACAGGATCGTCCGGATGTGCCTTTCCAGTTGTTTGACAACGGTGGCGAGCGTACCTACCTGGCTCAGAGCGGTTTGATCGGCAGCAACGCGCCAGACAAATCCAGCGGTCGTGCCCTGTGGAGCAGCGAGCAGAAGAGTTATGAGCTGACCGACGGTCAGGATCAACTACAGGTTGACCTCAAACTCAGCGAAAACGGCGTTAATTACATCAAGCGCTTCACCTTCAAGCGCGGCCTGAACGCTGAATGTTCGGCCAAAGAGCAGTTGCTGAAGAAACCCGGTTGCGTGGACCCATCCTCCTACCAGATCGACGTCAGCTACCTAATCGACAACCAGAGCGCTGAAGCCTGGAGCGGCAACATGTTTGCCCAGCTCAAGCGTGATGGCAGCTCCGACCCGTCCTCCACCACCGCCACTGGCACCGCGACCTACCTTGGCGGCGCGCTGTGGACGCCTGAAAAGTCATACCAAAAAGTGTCGATGAAAGACATCGACAAACAAGCCTTCAAAGAAACCGTTCAAGGAGGCTGGGTTGCCTGGCTACAGCATTACTTCGTCACTGCCTGGATTCCAAGCAAAGACAGCACTAACCAAGTACAGACCCGTAAAGACAGCCAAGGCAACTACATTGTCGGCTTTACCGGCCCGGCCATTCAGGTTGCTGCCGGCGCTCAGGGTGAAACCAGTGCAATTCTGTATGCCGGCCCGAAGCTACAAGGCCATCTGAAGACCCTGTCTCCTGGTCTTGAGCTGACTGTCGATTACGGCATTCTGTGGTTCCTGGCTCAGCCTATCTTCTGGTTGTTGGAACATATCCACAGCCTGCTGGGTAACTGGGGTTGGTCGATCATCGTTCTGACCATGATCATCAAACTGATCTTCTTCCCGCTGTCTGCCGCCAGCTACAAGTCCATGGCACGTATGCGTGCCGTCGCGCCGAAACTGGCTGCGCTGAAGGAGCAGTTTGGTGACGATCGGCAAAAAATGTCCCAGGGCATGATGGAGCTGTACAAGAAAGAGAAGATCAACCCACTCGGGGGTTGCTTGCCTATCTTGGTACAGATGCCAGTGTTCCTTGCTCTGTACTGGACCTTGTTGGAAAGCGTAGAAATGCGCCAGGCCCCTTGGTTGCTGTGGATAACTGACCTGTCGATTAAAGACCCGTTCTTTATCCTGCCGATCATCATGGGTGCCACCATGTTTATTCAGCAGCAGCTCAACCCGACTCCGCCGGACCCGATGCAAGCCAAGGTCATGAAAATGATGCCAATCATCTTCACCTTCTTCTTCCTTTGGTTCCCTGCGGGTCTGGTGCTGTATTGGGTGGTCAACAACGTCTTGTCCATCGCTCAGCAGTGGTACATTACCCGCAAGATCGAAGCGGCGACGAAGGCTGCCGAAGCCTAAAGGCAGGTTGCTTCTACGCTTGAATAAAACGCCCCTCTTCAGGGGCGTTTTGCTATGCCCAGTTTGGAGAAGCCCATGCAAGTAGCCCGCGAAACCATAGCCGCCGTTGCCACCGCTCAAGGCCGTGGTGGCGTCGGCATCGTCCGTGTCTCTGGCCCCCTGGCGGGGCAACTGGCCCAGACTATCTGCCAACGCGAGCTGCAACCGCGTTACGCCCATTACGGGCCGTTCTTTGCAGATGCCAAGCAGGTGCTCGACGAAGGCTTGGCCTTGTACTTTCCCGGGCCCAACTCGTTTACCGGCGAAGATGTACTGGAACTACAGGGCCACGGCGGGCCGGTGGTGCTCGATCTGCTGCTGCGCCGCTGTGTACAACTTGGCGCACGTCTGGCGCGTCCGGGTGAGTTCAGCGAGCGCGCCTTTCTCAATGACAAACTCGACCTGGCCCAGGCCGAGGCGATTGCCGACCTGATCGAGGCCAGCTCTGAGCAGGCCGCGCGCAATGCATTGCGCTCGTTGCAGGGCGAGTTTTCCCGGCGTGTGCACGGCCTGACCGAGCGGCTGATCAGCCTGCGTATCTATGTCGAAGCAGCCATCGACTTCCCGGAGGAGGAAATCGACTTTCTCGCCGATGGGCATGTGCTCAATCTGCTCGATGGCGTGCGTGCCGACCTCGCTGGTGTGCTGCGTGAGGCAGGCCAAGGGGCGCTGCTGCGCGATGGCATGACCGTGGTGATTGCCGGTCGCCCTAACGCCGGCAAGTCCAGCCTGCTCAATGCCCTGGCCGGTCGCGAGGCGGCCATCGTCACCGAAATCGCCGGTACCACCCGTGACGTGCTACGCGAACATATCCACATCGATGGTATGCCGCTGCACGTAGTCGACACCGCCGGCCTGCGTGACACCGAGGATCAGGTCGAGCGCATCGGCGTTGAGCGCGCGCTGAAAGCTATTGGTGAAGCCGACCGTATCCTGCTGGTAGTGGATGCCACTGCCCCCGAAGCCGATGACCCTTTTGCCCTGTGGCCGGAATTTCTCGACCAGCGCCCTGATCCGGCCAAGGTCACTCTGATTCGCAACAAAGCTGACCTGTCCGGCGAGTCGGTGGTGCTGGAGGTCTGCAATGACGGTCACGTCACTATCAGCCTGTCCGCCAAATCCACTGAAGGCCTGGACCTGCTGAGGGAACACCTCAAGGCCTGTATGGGTTATGAACAGACCTCAGAGAGCAGCTTTAGCGCACGTAGGCGGCACCTTGAAGCCTTGCGCCAGGCTTCCACTCACCTAGAACACGGTCATGCTCAGCTGACCCTAGCCGGTGCCGGCGAGTTGCTGGCAGAAGACCTGCGCATGGCGCAACAAGCACTCGGCGAAATCACCGGGGCATTCAGTTCCGATGACCTGCTAGGGCGGATCTTCTCCAGCTTCTGTATCGGCAAGTAATTCGTAGCCAGGGGTTAGCAACGCACTACCCCTGGCCTGCAAACAACACAAATCCCCCCGCGTGCGTAACCCATCATGAGCTGACGCTTTCTTGATGGGTTTCGGCCATCCAGCCTTCTGCTGCTTTCAAAATTGCCTGCCTACGCCTTACCCATCTACGTAGCGTTACTCTCTAAAAACCTTATTTATGCCATTCAGGCAGGTCTTGGCCAGGGCGCAATAAGTACGTTTAGTCACTTATTTATCCACTTAAGCCCTGTGGAAAACCACGCCTAAGCCCTGCCTATAACCCGGTGATAAAACTGAGGATAACCGCCCCTGTGGATAACCATCACTTTCATCCACAGCTTGCATACGGCAACTGAACAGGCAGATGGCAGGATCAGCACAGACTTTTTAAACGCTGTAGGCACTGAATCCATTGGTCTGTAGCAATCTATCCACAGAAAAGCCGTTGCTAAGTAATAAACATATAAACAAGGCTTTATAAAAATTTTCTCTTTTATTCTTTATTAACCGACACAGCCGAACAGCGTCCAAACGAGTTGGCTATTTTTTGTGCAAAAGGCTTCTTTCACACCGGCTAAATCCCTATACTTGCCGCCTTTCCCGCTTTTCAACCCAAAAAGCCCCCCATTTCTCAACAGGCACGAGGTGCGTGGTGGATTTCCCTTCCCGTTTTCAGGTGATCGTCATCGGCGGCGGTCATGCCGGTACCGAAGCTGCGTTGGCAGCTGCACGCATGGGGGTAAAAACCCTGCTGCTGACCCATAACGTGGAAACACTCGGGCAGATGAGCTGCAACCCGGCGATTGGCGGGATCGGCAAGAGCCATCTGGTCAAGGAAATCGACGCCCTAGGCGGCGCCATGGCTGAAGCCACTGACAAAGGTGGTATCCAGTTCCGTGTGCTGAACAGCCGCAAGGGCCCAGCGGTACGCGCTACTCGCGCCCAGGCTGATCGCGTGCTGTACAAAGCCGCGATTCGCGAAACATTGGAAAACCAGGCCAACCTGTGGATATTTCAGCAGGCAGCTGATGACCTGATCGTCGAAAACGACGAAGTCAAAGGCGTAGTCACCCAGATGGGCCTGCGCTTCCTAGCAGATTCCGTGGTATTAACCACTGGCACCTTCCTCGGCGGACTTATCCACATCGGTCTGCAGAACTACTCCGGTGGCCGCGCTGGCGATCCACCCTCAATAGCCCTGGCGCAACGTCTGCGTGAATTGCCGCTACGCGTTGGTCGTCTGAAAACCGGTACGCCGCCACGCATCGATGGCCGTTCGGTGGATTTCTCGGTGATGACCGAGCAGCCGGGCGATACGCCAACGCCGCTGATGTCCTTCCTCGGTCGTGCCGAACAGCAGCCGCGTCAGGTCAGCTGCTGGATCACCCACACCAACGCGCGTACCCACGAAATCATCGCGGCCAACCTCGATCGCTCGCCGATGTATTCAGGCGTGATCGAAGGCGTCGGCCCGCGCTATTGCCCGTCGATCGAAGACAAAATCCACCGCTTCGCCGACAAGGACAGCCACCAGGTATTTATCGAGCCAGAAGGTCTGAATACCCATGAGCTGTACCCCAATGGCATCTCCACCTCGTTGCCGTTCGATGTGCAATTGCAGATCGTGCGCAGCATTCGCGGCATGGAAAACGCGCACATCGTCCGTCCTGGCTATGCCATCGAGTACGACTACTTCGATCCGCGTGATCTGAAATACAGCCTGGAAACCAAGGTGATTGCCGGGCTGTTCTTCGCCGGGCAGATCAACGGCACAACCGGTTACGAAGAAGCCGGTGCGCAAGGTTTGCTCGCCGGCTGCAACGCCGCGCTGCGCGCTCAGGGCAAGGACAGCTGGTGTCCGCGTCGCGATGAGGCTTACATCGGCGTACTGGTCGACGACTTGATTACGCTGGGTACGCAGGAGCCGTACCGCATGTTCACTTCGCGGGCCGAATACCGGCTGATCCTGCGCGAAGACAACGCCGACCTGCGCCTGACCGAGAAAGGCCGCGAGCTGGGTCTGGTCGATGATGTGCGTTGGGCGGCTTTTGAGACCAAGCGCGAAGCCATCGAGCTGGAAGAACAGCGCCTGAAAAGCACCTGGGTACGCCCGGGCACGCCTCAGGGCGATGCGATTGCCGCCCACTTCGGCACGCCGCTGACCCACGAATACAACCTGCTCAACCTGCTCGCCCGCCCGGAAATCGATTACGCCGGGCTGGTGACCATCACCGGCGGTGGTGCACCAGATCCGCAAGTGGCCGAACAGGTCGAAATCAAGACCAAGTACGCCGGTTATATCGACCGCCAACAGGACGAAATCGCCCGCCTGCGCGCTAGTGAAGACACCAAGCTACCGATAGATATCGACTACGCAGGCATTTCCGGGCTTTCCAAGGAAATCCAGCACAAGCTCGGCAACAGCCGCCCGGAAACCCTGGGCCAAGCCTCGCGGATTCCCGGCGTCACCCCTGCGGCGATTTCCCTGCTGCTGATTCACCTGAAAAAGCGCACTGCCGGTCAGCAGTTGGAGCACAGCGCCTGATGTCGTTGGTTACTGCACGTCACGCCGAAGAACTGAGCCAAGGCGCGCTTGAGCTGCGTGTTGCACTCAACACGCAGCAGCACGAACAGCTGCTGGCTTACCTGGCTCTGCTGATCAAGTGGAACAAGGCCTACAACCTCACCGCGGTACGCGACCCGAATGAAATGGTCTCGCGTCACCTGCTCGACAGCCTGTCTGTGGTGCCTTTTGTCGCCGAGGCTGGGGATAACTGGCTGGATGTCGGCAGTGGCGGCGGTATGCCGGGGATTCCACTGGCCATCCTGTTTCCCGAGCGGCAGTTCACTTTGCTGGATTCAAACGGCAAGAAGACCCGCTTCCTGACTCAGGTGAAGCTGGAGTTAAAACTGGCCAACCTGCAAGTTATCCACAGCCGCGTTGAGGAATTCACCCCAGCTGTGCCATTCAGCGGGATTTGCTCACGGGCGTTCAGCTCGCTGGAAGATTTCAGCAACTGGACCCGCCACCTCGGCGATGACAATACCCAGTGGCTGGCGATGAAAGGTGTACACCCGGATGACGAGCTGCAGGCCCTGCCAGCGGACTTTCGTCTCACCGCCACCCATGTGCTCAAGGTTCCCGGTTGCCAAGGTCAGCGCCATCTGTTGATACTGCGTCGCTCGGTTTAGGGGGAACGCAGCATGGCTAAGGTATTCGCAATCGCTAACCAGAAAGGCGGCGTGGGCAAAACCACCACCTGCATCAATCTGGCTGCCTCGCTGGTGGCGACCAAGCGCCGCGTGCTGTTGATCGACCTCGATCCCCAGGGCAACGCGACTATGGGCAGCGGTGTGGATAAGCACGGTCTGGAGCACTCGATCTACGACGTACTGATCGGCGAATGCAACCTGGTCGATGCCATGCAGTTCTCCGAGCACGGCGGTTACCAATTGCTGCCGGCCAACCGCGACCTGACCGCCGCCGAAGTCTCGCTGCTGGAAATGAAAATGAAGGAAAGCCGCTTGCGTTATGCGTTGGCGCCGATCCGCGAAAATTACGATTACATCCTCATCGACTGCCCGCCCGCGCTATCGATGCTCACGGTCAACGCCTTGGTGGCAGCCGATGGGGTGATCATCCCCATGCAGTGCGAGTATTACGCGCTGGAGGGCTTGAGCGATCTGCTCAACAGCATTCAGCGCATCGCCGAAATTCTTAATCCCAAGCTGAAGATAGAGGGCCTGCTGCGCACCATGTATGACCCGCGTATCAGCCTGACCAACGATGTTTCAGCGCAACTCAAGCAGCATTTCCCCGACCAGCTCTACGACGTGGTTATCCCACGTAACGTACGCCTGGCAGAGGCGCCAAGCTTTGGCATGCCGGCGCTGGTGTATGACAAGCAATCCCGTGGTGCCATAGCCTACCTGGCGCTGGCCGGCGAGTTGGTACGCCGCCAACGCGCAAATGCCCACACCGCAAACGCATAAGGAAATTCGCATGGCTGTGAAAAAACGAGGACTAGGACGCGGTCTGGATGCCCTGTTGGGCGGCACCAGTGTCACTACCTTGCAGGAAGAGGCCGAGCAGGTCGACAGCCGTGAACTGCAATACGTACCGCTGGACCTGATTCAGCGCGGTAAATACCAGCCGCGCCGCGACATGGACGCCACCGCCCTGGAAGAATTGGCACTGTCGATCAAGGCCCACGGCGTGATGCAGCCGATTGTGGTGCGGCCGATTGGCGAAGGACGTTTCGAGATCGTTGCCGGTGAACGCCGCTGGCGTGCCAGCCAGCAAGCCGGTCTGGACAAGATCCCGGCCATGGTTCGCGAACTGCCGGATGAAGCTGCCATCGCCATGGCGCTGATCGAGAACATCCAGCGCGAAGACCTCAACCCCATCGAAGAAGCCATGGCCCTGCAGCGTCTGCAGCAGGAATTCCAGCTGACCCAGCAGCAGGTCGCCGACGCCGTGGGCAAGTCGCGGGTGACTATCAGCAACCTGCTGCGCTTGATTGCCCTGCCGGAAGAGATCAAAACCCTGCTGTCCCACGGTGATCTGGAAATGGGCCATGCTCGCGCCTTGCTCGGTTTACCGGCCGAACAGCAGACCGAAGGTGCGCGACATGTTGTCGCACGCGGTCTCACTGTGCGCCAAACCGAGGCACTGGTACGCCAGTGGTTGAACAGCAAAGAGAAGCCCGCGGCAGTGGTCAAAGCCGATCCGGACATTACCCGTCTGGAACAGCGCCTGGCTGAGCGCCTGGGCTCGCCGGTGCAGATCAAGCATGGGCAGAAAGGCAAAGGCCAGTTGGTGATCAGCTACAGCTCGCTGGATGAACTGCAGGGCGTACTCGCTCACATTCGTTGAAACAATTGATCGTGTAGCGACTAGTCGGAAATCACTACCCGACAGTTGAATGGGGGGGGAACCGCCCCTATACTCTGCGCGCATTTCGTCGGCACAAAGTATGCCAAGTTATTGATTTTCAGGTGCCGACGCCCGAGTTCAGCTTTCAGGAAAACAAGATGGACGTTCGCATGCCGAATCGCCTGCCCTTCCATCAACTTGCTGTTTTCCCAGTACTGCTGGTGCAACTGCTGGTACTGCTGCTTCTGGCCCTGGTGTTATGGCAGTGGCAAGGTGCAGTGGCAGGCTACTCCGGGTTGTGTGGTGGCCTGATTGCATGGCTGCCGAATGTGTACTTTGCCCACAAGGCGTTCCGATTCAGTGGAGCGCGGGCTGCTCAAGCCATCGTCCGGTCTTTTTATGCCGGTGAGGCGGGCAAACTGGTTTTAACGGCAGTGCTGTTTGCACTGACCTTTGCAGGTGTGAAGCCTCTGGAACCGCTGGCGGTATTTGGCGTGTTCTTCCTGACCCAGTTGGTCAATTGGTTTTCGCCCCTGCTGATTAGAAAAAGACTTTCGAGACCTTAAGGCGTTTGAGGCAACCATGGCAGAACAAACCGCTTCGGGCTATATCCAGCACCACCTGCAGAACCTGACTTACGGGCAACTGCCGAATGGTGATTGGGGCTTTGCCCACACCGCACAAGAAGCTAAAGAAATGGGCTTTTGGGCGTTCCATGTCGACACCCTCGGCTGGTCCGTTGCCCTTGGTCTACTTTTCGTCCTGCTGTTCCGTATGGCGGCAAAGAAGGCGACTTCTGGGCAACCTGGTGCACTGCAGAACTTCGTTGAAGTGCTGGTCGACTTCGTCGATGGCAGCGTCAAGGACAGCTTCCACGGTCGCAGCCCTGTCATTGCGCCACTGGCATTGACCATTTTCGTCTGGGTGTTCCTGATGAACGCCATCGACCTGATTCCGGTCGACTGGATTCCGATGATGGCCGTGTTGATCTCCGGTGATTCGCACATTCCGTTCCGTGCCGTATCGACCACCGATCCGAACGCGACACTGGGCATGGCCCTGTCGGTGTTTGCACTGATCATTTTCTACAGCATCAAGGTCAAGGGCATCGGCGGCTTTATCGGCGAACTGACCCTGCACCCGTTCGGTAGCAAGAATCTGTTTGTTCAGGCGCTGCTGATTCCGGTCAACTTCCTGCTTGAATTCGTCACCCTGATCGCCAAGCCGATTTCCCTGGCTCTGCGTCTGTTCGGCAACATGTATGCCGGCGAATTGGTGTTCATTCTGATCGCTGTGATGTTTGGCAGTGGTCTGCTCTGGCTGAGTGCCTTGGGCGTTGCCTTGCAGTGGGCGTGGGCTGTGTTCCACATCCTGATCATCACCCTGCAAGCGTTTATCTTCATGATGCTGACCATCGTCTACCTGTCGATGGCGCACGAAGACAACCACTAAGAGCGTTTTGGCGCTCATGGTGGACGCCCGCAAGGGCACGGAAGTACCGATTTGTTTTACCGCTTTACCCTTAGAAAACCTTAACCAATACGACATAAAAAGTCGGGAGGAAAGATGGAAACTGTAGTTGGTCTGACCGCTATCGCTGTAGCACTGCTGATTGGCCTGGGTGCCCTGGGTACCGCCATTGGTTTCGGCCTGTTGGGCGGCAAGTTCCTGGAAGGCGCCGCGCGTCAGCCAGAGATGGTTCCAATGCTGCAAGTGAAAATGTTCATCGTCGCCGGTCTGCTCGACGCCGTGACCATGATCGGTGTTGGTATCGCACTGTTCTTCACCTTCGCTAACCCGTTCCTGGCCCAAGTTCAGTAATTCTCAATTTTATTGAGGTTATGAACGGACAACGAACGAGCGAGGTGTTGGCGTGAACATTAATGCAACCCTGATTGGCCAGTCCGTTGCCTTCTTCATCTTCGTGCTGTTCTGCATGAAGTACGTATGGCCTCCGGTCATTACGGCTTTGCAAGAACGTCAGAAGAAGATCGCAGATGGCCTGGATGCAGCTAGCCGTGCGGCTCGTGACCTGGAGTTGGCCCAAGAGAAAGTGGGTCAGCAACTGCGCGAAGCCAAAGGCCAAGCAGCCGAGATCATTGAGCAAGCCAAGAAACGCGGTACCCAGATCGTCGACGAAGCCCGTGAACAGGCCCGTGTCGAAGCTGACCGTGTGAAGGCCCAGGCTCTGGCCGAGATCGAGCAGGAACTGAATGGTGTCAAAGACGCGCTGCGTGCCCAAGTGGGTAGCCTGGCCGTCAGCGGTGCCGAGAAGATCCTGGGCGCATCTATCGACCAAAACGCGCATGCGGAGCTGGTTTCCAAACTGGCAGCCGAAATTTAAGCGAGGGGCGCGATCATGGCAGAACTGACCACGCTGGCCCGACCTTACGCTAAGGCTGCCTTTGAGTATGCCCAGGCCCACCAGCAGCTGGCCAATTGGTCAGCCATGCTCGGCCTAGCTGCAGCGGTGTCGCAAGACGACACCATGCAGAGCATGCTTAAGGCTCCGCGTTTGACGAGTACAGACAAGGCCACCACGTTTAATGACGTGTGTGGTGACAAGTTCGACGCCCAGGTACGCAATTTCATTCATATCGCCGCTGAAAATGATCGTCTGGCCCTGTTGCCAGAGATCGTTGAACTGTTCGAGCTGTACAAAGCCGAGCAGGAAAAGTCGATCGACGTGGATGTCACCAGTGCCTTCGCATTGAGCGATGAACAGCAAGACAAACTCGCCAAGGTTCTCAGTGCACGGCTCGGCCGAGAAGTGCGTCTGCACGCCGCGGAGGATGCCGCCCTTATTGGTGGTGTCGTCATTCGCGCCGGCGACCTGGTTATCGATGGCTCAGTTCGCGGCAAAATCGCGAAGCTGGCCGAAGCATTGAAATCTTGAGTTTGAAGGGGCAGCAGAGCTATGCAGCAACTCAATCCTTCCGAAATAAGTGAAATCATCAAGGGGCGTATCGAGAATCTCGATGTCGCCTCTCAAGCCCGTAACGAAGGCACTGTCGTCAGCGTATCTGACGGTATCGTGCGTATTCACGGTCTCGCCGACGTAATGTACGGCGAAATGATCGAGTTCCCGGGCGGTGTCTACGGTATGGCACTGAACCTGGAGCAAGACTCCGTGGGTGCAGTGGTTCTGGGGGCTTATACCTCCCTTGCCGAAGGCATGAGCGCCAAGTGTACTGGCCGCATCCTGGAGGTTCCGGTTGGTCCGGAATTGCTGGGTCGTGTTGTCGACGCACTGGGCAACCCAATTGACGGCAAAGGCCCGCTGAACAACGTCGCTACCGACGCTGTTGAGAAGGTTGCGCCGGGCGTGATCTGGCGTAAGTCGGTCGACCAGCCGGTGCAAACCGGTTACAAGTCGGTTGATGCCATGATCCCGGTTGGTCGTGGCCAGCGTGAGCTGATCATCGGTGACCGTCAGATCGGTAAAACCGCTCTGGCCATCGACGCCATCATCAACCAGAAGAACAGCGGCATTAAGTGCGTCTACGTTGCTATTGGTCAGAAGCAATCGACCATCGCTAACGTGGTTCGCAAGCTGGAAGAAAACGGCGCGCTGGCTAACACCATCGTTGTCGCGGCTTCCGCTTCCGAATCCGCTGCGCTGCAGTTCATTGCACCGTACGCCGGTTGCACCATGGGCGAATACTTCCGCGACCGCGGTGAAGACGCGCTGATCGTTTATGACGATCTGTCCAAGCAAGCAGTGGCTTACCGCCAGATTTCCCTGCTGCTGCGCCGTCCACCAGGCCGTGAAGCTTACCCAGGCGACGTGTTCTATCTCCACAGCCGTCTGCTGGAGCGCGCTTCCCGCGTTTCCGAAGAGTACGTTGAGAAGTTCACCAATGGCGCTGTGACTGGCAAGACCGGTTCCTTGACCGCTCTGCCGATCATCGAAACCCAGGCTGGCGACGTTTCCGCGTTCGTTCCGACCAACGTGATCTCGATCACTGACGGTCAGATCTTCCTGGAATCGGCCATGTTCAACTCGGGTATCCGTCCTGCGGTCAACGCCGGTATTTCGGTATCCCGCGTGGGTGGTGCTGCACAGACCAAGATCATCAAGAAGCTCTCCGGTGGTATCCGTACCGCTCTGGCTCAGTACCGTGAACTGGCAGCATTCGCCCAGTTTGCTTCTGACCTGGACGAAGCCACCCGTAAGCAACTTGAGCATGGTCAGCGCGTTACCGAGCTGATGAAGCAGAAGCAATATGCGCCGATGTCGATTGCTGACATGTCCGTATCGCTGTATGCCGCTGAGCGTGGTTTCCTGGTCGACATCGAAGTTGCCAAAGTTGGCGCATTCGAACAGGCCCTGATTGCTTACTTCAACCGGGATCACGCCGCTCTGCTGGCGAAGATCAACGAGAAGGGTGACTTCAATGACGACATCGATGGCCAGCTGAAAGCCGGTATCGAGAAGTTCAAGGCCACCCAAACCTGGTAAGCCGCAGTGGGGACCGTGAGGTCCCCGCTTGCTAACCCGATAGGTGTCAAATGGCAGGCGCAAAAGAGATTCGCAGCAAGATTGCGAGCATCAAAAGCACGCAGAAGATCACCAGCGCCATGGAAAAGGTGGCGGTCAGCAAAATGCGCAGAGCACAAATGCGCATGGCTGCTAGCCGTCCCTACGCGGAGCGTATCCGCCAGGTGATTGGTCATCTGGCCAACGCCAACCCGGAATACCGTCACCCGTTCATGATCGAGCGCGATGTTAAGCGTGTGGGTTATGTCGTGGTGAGCTCGGACCGTGGTCTGTGTGGTGGTCTGAACACCAACCTGTTCAAGGCTCTGGTCAAAGACATGGCGAGCAATCGCGAGCAAGGCGTTGAGATTGATCTCTGCGTCGTTGGCAGCAAAGGGGCGGCGTTCTTCCGCAACTTTGGCGGCAACATCGTTGCTGCGATCAGCCACCTGGGCGAAGAACCATCGATCAACGATCTGATTGGTAGCGTCAAGGTAATGCTCGATGCCTACCTAGATGGTCGCATCGATCGTTTGTCCGTGGTCTCGAACAAGTTCATCAATACCATGACGCAAAAGCCGACAGTGGAGCAGTTGATTCCGCTGGTGGCCGATCCGGATAAAGAACTCAAGCACCACTGGGATTACCTGTACGAACCCGACGCCAAAGAGCTGCTGGACGGCTTGATGGTGCGTTACGTGGAGTCGCAGGTGTACCAGGCAGTGGTTGAGAACAACGCGGCTGAACAAGCGGCCCGGATGATCGCGATGAAAAACGCCACCGACAACGCTGGCGATATCATCAAAGACCTGCAGTTGGTTTACAACAAGGCACGTCAGGCAGCGATCACCCAGGAAATTTCGGAAATCGTCGGCGGCGCTGCCGCGGTTTAAGCACGGTTCAAATATTCAGAGGAACCAAAGATGAGTAGCGGACGTATCGTTCAAATCATCGGCGCCGTTATCGACGTGGAATTCCCGCGTGATCAAGTGCCGAATGTTTATGAAGCGCTGAAAGTAGTCGGCGCCGAAACCACTCTTGAAGTTCAGCAGCAGCTGGGCGACGGCGTGGTACGTACCATTGCAATGGGTTCGACCGAAGGCCTCAAGCGTGGCCTGAATGTCGGCAGCACTGGCGCAGGTATCCAGGTACCGGTTGGGGTGAAAACCCTGGGCCGTATCATGGACGTGCTGGGCAACCCAATCGACGAAGCTGGCCCGATTGGCGAAGAAGAGCGTTGGGGCATCCACCGTCCTGCGCCAACCTACGCCGAACAAGCTGGCTCGAACGAACTGCTGGAAACAGGCATCAAGGTTATCGACCTGGTTTGCCCGTTCGCCAAGGGCGGTAAAGTCGGTCTGTTCGGTGGTGCCGGTGTAGGCAAAACCGTAAACATGATGGAACTGATCCGTAACATCGCCATCGAGCACAGCGGTTATTCCGTGTTCGCTGGTGTGGGTGAGCGTACTCGTGAGGGTAACGACTTCTACCACGAGATGAAGGACTCCAACGTTCTCGACAAGGTAGCCCTGGTTTACGGTCAGATGAACGAGCCACCAGGCAACCGTCTGCGCGTAGCACTGACCGGCCTGACCATGGCCGAGAAGTTCCGTGACGAAGGCCGTGATGTTCTGTTCTTCGTGGACAACATCTACCGTTACACCTTGGCCGGTACTGAAGTATCCGCACTGCTGGGCCGTATGCCTTCCGCAGTGGGTTATCAGCCGACCCTGGCCGAAGAAATGGGCGTTCTGCAAGAGCGTATTACTTCGACCAAGACCGGTTCGATCACTTCGATCCAGGCCGTATACGTACCTGCGGACGACCTGACCGACCCAAGCCCGGCGACCACCTTCGCCCACTTGGACGCCACCGTTGTACTGTCCCGTGACATCGCTTCCCTGGGTATCTACCCAGCGGTCGATCCACTCGACTCGACGTCGCGTCAGTTGGACCCGATGGTTATCGGCCAGGAGCACTACGACACCGCTCGCGGCGTTCAGTACGTGCTGCAGCGCTACAAAGAGCTGAAGGACATCATCGCGATTCTGGGTATGGACGAACTGTCCGAAACAGACAAGCAGCTGGTATCCCGCGCTCGTAAGATTCAGCGCTTCCTGTCCCAGCCGTTCTTCGTGGCCGAAGTCTTCACCGGTTCGCCAGGTAAGTACGTTTCCCTGAAGGACACCATTGCCGGTTTCAGCGGCATTCTGAAAGGTGATTACGATCACTTGCCAGAGCAGGCGTTCTACATGGTTGGCAGCATCGAAGAAGCTGTTGAGAAAGCGAAGAAACTGTAATCACCCGTGCGCCCGGCAACGGGCGCTTACGGTCTGTTTGAATGCCTAAGTGTGTGCAAATAGATCGATAGTGAGGTTAGACATGGCTATGACAGTCCATTGCGACATCGTCAGCGCAGAAGGCGAGATCTTCTCCGGTCTGGTCGAGATGGTGATTGCGCACGGTAACCTGGGTGATATCGGTATCGCTCCAGGCCACGCGCCGCTGATCACCGACCTCAAGCCGGGCCCGATTCGTCTGGTCAAGCTGGGTGGCGAAGCCGAGGTGTTTTACATCTCCGGCGGTTTCCTCGAAGTTCAGCCGAGCATGATCAAAGTGCTGGCTGATACCGTGCAGCGTGCTGCCGATATCGATGAAGCTGCTGCTCAGTTGGCCCTCCAGGCTGCTGAGAAAGCGCTGCATGAGCAAGGTGCTGAGTTCGATTACGGCTCCGCAGCTGCTCATCTGGCAGAGGTTGCAGCTCAGCTGCGTACCGTTCAGCAGTTGCGCAAGAAGTTCGGCGGTTAATTCCGACGCTTCATCGCAAACGAGTAAAAGGGTAGCCTTGGCTACCCTTTTTCTTGCCTGTCATTTCATCTTTTCAGTTGGTTGCGTCGTGGGCTTATCCACAGGGAACAACCGGCGCTTGCCCAGGACTACCTTCTATGTCGCTCGATATCGTTATCCTCGCCGCCGGCCAAGGCACCCGTATGCGCTCGGCCTTGCCCAAGGTGCTGCACCCGGTTGCCGGCAAAGCCATGCTTGGTCATGTGATTGACACCGCCCGCCTGCTTAAACCACAAGGCATTCATGTGGTGATCGGGCATGGCGCGGAATTGGTGCGCGAGCGATTGGCGGCGGATGATCTGAATTTCGTGCTGCAGAGTGAGCAACTGGGCACCGGCCATGCTGTAGCCCAAGCGCTGCCGGCATTGAGCGCCGAGCGCGTGCTGATTCTCTATGGCGATGTCCCGCTGATTGAAGTTGAAACTCTGCAGCGCCTGCTGCAACAGGTCAGCGAGCAGCAGCTGGGGTTGCTGACGGTCAATCTGAACGACCCGACCGGCTACGGCCGTATCGTGCGCGATGAGGTGGGTGTGGTGAAGGCCATTGTCGAGCACAAGGACGCCAGCACCGAGCAACGGCAGATCAGCGAAGGCAACACCGGCATCCTTGCCGTACCAGGCAAGCGCCTGGGCGACTGGCTGGGACGGTTGTCCAACAGCAACGCTCAGGGCGAGTACTACCTGACTGATGTGATCGCCATGGCGGCGGCCGATGGTCTGGTAGTCGCCACCGAGCAGGCCGCTGACGAAATGGAAGTGCTGGGCGCCAACGACCGTATCCAGCTATCGCAGCTGGAACGTCACTACCAGTTCCGCGCTGCGCGCCGCTTGATGCTGCAAGGGGTGACGTTGATCGACCCGGCGCGTTTCGATTTGCGCGGTGAAGTCACGGTAGGCCGCGATGTGTCGATCGATATCAACGTAATCCTCGAAGGCCAGGTGGTAATCGAAGATGGCGTGCAGATCGGCCCGAACTGTGTGATCAAGAACAGCACATTGCGTAAAGGTGCCATCGTTAAAGCCAACAGCCATCTGGAAGGTGCCGACGTGGGCGAGGGCGCCGATTGCGGGCCGTTCGCCCGTTTGCGTCCGGGTTCCGTGTTGGGCTCCAAGGCCCATGTCGGTAACTTCGTCGAGCTCAAGAACGCCAAGTTGGGTGAAGGCGCCAAAGCTGGCCATCTGAGCTATCTGGGTGATGCCGAAATCGGCGCACGCACCAATATCGGTGCCGGCACGATTACCTGCAATTACGATGGCGCCAACAAATTTAAAACCGTACTGGGCGAAGACGTGTTTATCGGCTCCAACAGCGCCCTGGTTGCTCCGGTGACGCTCGGTGATCGTGCTACCACCGGTGCAGGTTCGGTTATAACCAGCGATGTACCGGATAACACCCTGGCCGTCGGTCGCGCCAAGCAGCGCAATATCGAAGGCTGGAAGCGCCCGACCAAGAAGTGAGGGTCAACGTAGGATGGGGTGGGCGCAGCGATACCCATGCGGCTCGGCCATCCTGCGAGCCAGTCATAAAGGCGGCCTTGGCCGCCTTTTATCGTTTTCAGGCTTGACGAAAAAGCTTCATTAGGTTTTGATTCGCGCCAGTATCTTTCGGATCGAAACTTAACATGTCGAAACGCAACACTCCGCAACGTCGCCACACCATTCTTGCCTTGCTCGCTGAGCAGGGTGAGGTGAGCGTGGATGTGTTGTCGAAAGCGTTTTCCACCTCGGAAGTGACCATACGCAAAGACCTCGCGGCCCTGGAAAAGAGCGGCCTGCTGCTGCGTCGCTACGGTGGTGCGGTGCCCATGCCGCAGGAGCTGATTAGCGACGTACAGCCGATCTCGCAGTACAAACAGGCCATCGCCCGCGCTGGCGTGGCGCGCATCCGTGAGCACGCGCGGATCATTATCGACAGCGGCACCACCACCGCGGCGATGATCCCGCAGCTTGGCCACAAGCCCGGCCTGGTGGTGATGACCAACTCGCTCAACGTGGCCCGCGCCATCAGCGAACTGGAGCATGAGCCGGTGTTGTTGATGACCGGTGGTACCTGGGACCCGCATTCCGAGTCGTTCCAGGGCCAGGTCGCCGAGCAGGTGCTGCGCTCTTACGATTTCGACCAGCTGTTTATTGGTGCCGATGGCATCGACCTGAACCGTGGCACCACTACCTTCAATGAATTGCTCGGGCTTAGCCGGGTGATGGCGGATGTAGCCCGCGAAGTGGTGGTGATGGTCGAGAGCGACAAGATCGGCCGCAAGATTCCCAACCTGGAGCTGCCCTGGAGCGGCATCCATACCCTGATAACCGACGAACGCCTTAGTGATGAGGCCCGTGAACAATTAACCGAGCGCGGCATCAAGCTGATCTGCGCGGCTGTTGAAGCTTAAGGAGAAGAACATGTGTGGCATCGTAGGCGCAGTCGCTGAACGCAATATCACCGCCGTGCTGGTTGAAGGTCTCAAGCGCCTGGAATACCGCGGCTACGACAGCGCCGGTGTGGCGTTGCTCAACGATCAGGGCGAATTGCACCGCAGTCGCCGTGTCGGCAAGGTCAGTGAGTTGGAAGCAGCATTAAGCCAGGAGCCGCTGGCTGGTCGTCTGGGCATCGCCCATACCCGTTGGGCCACTCACGGTGCGCCAAGCGAGCGGAATGCCCACCCGCATTTCTCCGGCAGTGAGCTGGCGGTGGTGCACAACGGCATTATCGAGAACCACGAAGAACTGCGTGCTCAGCTCAAGGGCCTCGGTTACACGTTTAGCTCCGACACCGACACTGAAGTGATCGTCCATCTGCTCGATCACACCCTCAAATCTCAGCCTGATTTGACCGCCGCGCTTAAATTGGCGGTTAAGCAACTGCATGGCGCATACGGCCTCGCGGTTATCAGCGCCAAGCAGCCTGACCGTCTTATCGCGGCCCGCAGCGGTAGCCCATTGGTGATCGGTTTGGGTTTGGGTGAGAACTTCCTGGCGTCAGATCAATTAGCGCTGCGTCAGGTCACCGACCGTTTTATGTACCTTGAAGAAGGCGACATCGCCGAAATTCAGCGCGACAGCGTACAGATTTGGGACGCCTCCGGTCAGCCAGTGACGCGCGAGAGCGTGCAATACCATGAGGGTGCGGAAGCCGCCGACAAGGGCGAATACCGTCACTTTATGCTCAAGGAAATCCACGAGCAGCCCAAGGTCGTGCAGCGCACCCTGGAAGGCCGTCTGGGCACTGATCATGTATTGGTGCAGGCGTTTGGTCCGCAAGCGGCCGAGTTGTTCGGCAAAGTAAAAAACGTGCAGATTGTGGCCTGCGGCACCAGTTACCACGCCGGTATGGTCGCGCGTTATTGGCTGGAAGGCCTGGCCGGCATTCCCTGCCAAATCGAAGTGGCCAGCGAATTCCGTTACCGCAAGGTGGTGGTGCAGCCGGATACCCTGTTTGTCAGCATCTCCCAGTCTGGCGAAACCGCCGACACCCTGGCCGCGCTGCGTAACGCTAAAGAACATGCGCCTGGCCAGGGCGGCTACCTGGCCAGCCTGGCAATCTGTAACGTTGGCATCAGCTCGCTGGTGCGCGAATCCGACCTGACCCTGCTGACCCAGGCCGGCCCGGAAATCGGCGTAGCCTCGACCAAGGCCTTCACCACTCAGCTGGTCGCATTGATGCTGCTGACCCTGTCCCTCGGCCAGGTGCGTGGCACTCTGGATAAAGGTCTGGAAGCCGAGCTGGTTGACGAACTGCGTCGCCTGCCAACCCGTCTCGGCGAAGCCTTGGCCATGGACAGCGTGGTGGAGAAGGTCTCCGAACTGTTCGCCGAGAAGCACCACAGCCTGTTCCTCGGCCGTGGCGCGCAGTACCCGGTGGCAATGGAAGGTGCGCTCAAGCTCAAGGAAATCTCCTATATTCACGCCGAAGCCTACCCGGCTGGCGAGCTCAAGCATGGCCCGTTGGCGTTGGTCGACAGTGACATGCCGGTGGTGACTGTGGCGCCGAACAACGAGCTGCTGGAAAAGCTCAAATCCAACCTGCAGGAAGTCCGCGCCCGTGGCGGTGAGCTGCTGGTGTTTGCCGATGAGCAGGCGGGCATGAGCAATGGCGAAGGCACCCATGTGGTGAACATGCCGCACATCCACGATGCTCTGGCACCGATTCTCTACACTATTCCGCTGCAACTGTTGTCCTACTACGTGGCTGTGCTCAAAGGCACTGACGTCGACCAGCCGCGTAACCTGGCCAAGAGCGTAACGGTTGAGTAAACAGAGGCGAGCTGATGCAGCGTGATGTGGGATGAAAATAAAGATTCATCCATAATAATAAAGTGTCATCCATTAAAATAAAGTTTCATCCAAAACCGGCATGCGCTATGTTGAAATCATCGATGCGGATGCTGGTTTGCTTATGGCTGGGACATTTAAGGGGCTGACTCAGGCCCAAATCGACAAAAGGTTCAAGGAAGGTCGTGGTCAAGGCCAGGGGGCAGACTACAAACCGTTCATCTACACCAGGGATGTGTCCTCGCTGGGGCGCTCCCATCGCCTGCTCGGCAGCAAATCTCGCCGTCTGCACCATTTCCTCTCTGATCTTGAGCTGGCAATTTTCCTGACTTTGGACTGGTCTCCCCGTGTCACCGATATCCGGGAGCAATTTCCGATGATGGTCGTGGACACTGTTCGAATCGCCGAGGAGATCGGTCTTGCCCATGGTCGCTACCAAGGCATTCCACAAGTGCTGACCAGTGACTTCCTTGTGGATTTCGATGACCAACAACGGCCGACAGTTGCGATTCAGGCCAAGTACAGCGCCGACCTGCAGAAGCCTGAAGTCATCGAGAGACTTGAGCTAGAACGACGCTACTGGCTCGAGAAAGGAATTCCTTGGGTCATCGTCACGGAACGAGAGGTGCCAAAGGAGGCAATTGCCAATATTCAATGGCTCTACCCTGCCCAATCAGAAGACGATATTTCTGCGGATGAACTTGAACACTACCGGCAACTGTTCCTGTATGAATTTCGGCGTGATCCTGATCGGAGGCTGACGGCCATTGCTCAAGGACTGGATGTGTCTGGCGAACTGGAGCCGGGCCAGGCGCTTTATTGGCTTCGCCAATTGCTGGCCAGGCACTGTTTCCTGTTCGACATTGGTAAACCTTACCGGGAACTCAGTACGAAAGACCTTGCAGTCAATCCTCACTACGAGTTGCAGGGGCTGAGCAGTGCTGCCCGTTAACCAGGTTTTTAGCATGGGGGAGTTGCGCAAGCGCCTGATTTGGTCGGATGCCGCGATGGCCGTCTGGATCGACATTGATGCGGACACTGCTTTGCCCGAACCGATAAAGGTTGTAGAGCTGGAACGTCTGCTGATGGACGGGGAACTAGTGTGTATCGTTGACCCATTCGAGGAGGCGGTTCTGCGGGAGGTGGAGGAAGGCTCTCTTGATCAGCAGAAGCGCGATGCTGCCTGGGAAATGCTTGCGGATGTCGCTCAAGACCCTGGGTTGTTCATTCGCAAATCAAGAGGGCAAATCCTCATAGGTATCATGGAACGCCATGGTGTTACTAAGCAGACGGCATACAGGTTGTTGAGGCGCTATTGGCAGCGGGGTATGTGCAGGAACGCTCTATTGCCGGACTACGTCAATTCGGGCGCGCTCGGAAAACGACGAAAACCAAGCCAAGCCAAGCTGGGCAGACCCAGGGTTGTGAGAGAGGGGAGGGGGAGCAACGTCACACCGGACGTGGAACGTATTTTCCGTCGAGTCATCGATGAGCGCTTACTAAAGCAAAAACATCCGTCCATCCCAGACGCTTACGCATCCGGGTTGAATCTGCTCCACGCAGTCTTACCGATGCGGTCTGTCGCCGAGCTGCCGACTTTGGAGCAGTTCCGCTACTTCTACAAACGTGAATACCACTTCACGGAAACGTTACCAAACAGGATGTCCGCCGTTGATTTCGCCAAGGACATCCGTCCGATCACAAGTACATCGACGGCCGAAGTTCTGGGCCCTGGGTACCGCTATCAGATCGACGCCACCGTAGCTGACATCTATCTGATTTCAGAGCAGGATCGCAGCCGCATCGTCGGTAGGCCCGTCGTGTATATGGTGATCGACGTGTTCAGCCGCATGGTTGTTGGCATGTACGTCGGTTTCGAGGGACCTTCCTGGGTTAGTGCAATGGTGGCTTTGGCCAACACGGTCACCGACAAGGTCGAGTACTGCCGCCAGTATGGCGTGGATATCGATGTTGGCGATTGGCCGGTTAAGGGCTTGCCGGATGCGCTTCTGGCCGACAAGGGCGAACTAAACGGCACCAAGGTCGAAGCATTTTCCAAAGCTTTCGGTGTTCGTATCGAGAATGCGCCGGCCAGGCGCGGGGATGCCAAGGGTATCGTCGAGCGCTATTTCCGGACGGTACAGGAGAATTTCAAGCCCTATGCCAGCGGCGTGGTCGGAGATACCACAAGTCGGAAAAGAGGTGGCCACGACTACAGGCTCGATGCCAGTCTGACGCTAGGCGAGTTCACTCGAATCATCATCGCAGGCGTACTCTGGCATAACAACTTTCATACGCTGGGCAAGTACGACAGAGCTGCTGGTATGCCGGGCGGTCTGCCGGCTATACCTGCCATGCTGTGGAGTTGGGGGCTGGCCAACCTAACTGGTCGGTTGCGCACTGCACCTGAAGATCTGGTCCGGATCAACCTTTTACCTCATGATCAGGCCACGATTTCGGAGCTGGGAATCAGGCTGTTCGGCTGCTTCTACACCTGCCAGGAAGCAATCAAGGAGGGTTGGTTTCACCGAGGCCAGGGGCGTAGGCCGACAGGGGTGACGGTCGCATACGATCCGCGTAGCGCCGACCACATCTATCTGCGGCCATCTAATAGCCTCAAGGATTACTGGATTTGCGATCTTGCTGACCGTAGTCGACGTTTCAGGGGGGTGACCTTCTGGGATGTCTGGCTGTTGTCCAGAGAGGAACGTCGTAGCGATGCAAACGCGGCGGCGGAGGCCTTAATGGAGAGAGGCAAGCTTCTGGAGCGGATCGAGTCCATTGTTGCCCAGGCAGAGGATGCTAGTCCGGTCAAAACGGGTATGACCAAGAAGGATCTGGGAACCCAGATCCGTGAGAACAAGCAGCAGGAAAAGCGTCAGGAACGCCAGAAAACAGCATTCAAACCGGCGAAAGTGCAGCAAGAAATACCTGCCGAAGTTATCCCGCTGCGAGGCGAAAAGCAGGAAGACTATGCCTTCCCAGATCTCAGTGACCTGATATTCAAGGAGGAAGGCGATGACTGAAGAAATCCGGCGCGGAGTTATCCCCCCGGCTAGTTACCATGAGCAGCAGCTTCCCGAATATCAGGAAAATCCACTCATCAGCGCATTGCCCCCGATACCTGATCTGCAGGAGGTGGTCGGCTTGTTGCAGAAGCTTCCCAGTTTCGAGCCGCAGGAGGTACTTCTGGATGGTCGGCTCAGGGCTCATGCCATCGCCCGCTTGTTGCACGGTTTCTTCCAGCCGCTCAGCCACCACTTGGAGCTGGAGAGCAAGATCAGCCTGATGATCCGTCAGGGCTACATCGGTCGGAATCCGGCCCGCGGCGCTTGGTATGCTCACTTGCAGAATGGCTATCGCCGGATCGAGGAGGAGAATCTGGATGCGGTGGTTTACCAGAGTGTCTCCTCCACGGCCAACAGCTTGTCGCTATTCGGCTGCTCAGGTTGCGGGAAAACGCGCACTCTTGAGCGGATTCTGGGCATGTACCCCCAGGCTCTTCATCACCCAGATTACAACATCACCCAGCTGGTCTACCTGAAGGTCGACTGTCCCATCGACGGTGACCTGGATGAGTTGTGCCTGAGTTTCTTCAACGAGGTAGACAAGATTCTTGGTACGACCTATAGCCGCAGCCATGGTCGCAAGAAACTGGGCACCAAGCGCTTGATGGCATCCATGTGCCAGGTGGCCAACCTGCACGCGCTTGGTGTGCTGATCATCGACGAGGTTCAGAACCTCAACGAGGCCCGCTCCGGTGGTGCCGAGAAAATGCACAATTTCTTCGTGTCGCTAGTGAATACCATCGGCGTTCCGATCATTCAGGTCGGTACCCACCGAGCCAGTAAGTTCTTTCAGCGCACATTTCGAGCCGCGCGTCGGGTCTCCGGGTTGGGCAGCATTCGCTGGGACAGGTTGCCTCGGGATGAGCACTGGAAGCGCCTTTTGAAGCGGCTCTGGAAGTACCAGTGGCTGCGAAATGCGACGCCGCTGGACGACGAGTTGGAATCGACTATGTACGACCTCACACAGGGGGTTATGGACATTGTCATCAAGCTGTTCGCGCTGGCGCAGATCCGGGCGATAGTGACTAGCGTCGAATGCATCAAGCCACTGTTACTACGCAAGGTTTTCGAGGACGAGTTCAAACCAGTTCATCCGATGCTGGCCGCCTTACGGAGCGGTAGACCCGAACTGATCGCTAAATATGACGACCTGCTGATGCCTGAGATCGAGGGACGGTTGCTGACATTGACGCGCTCTCTGGATAACGTCGCCCAACCGAAACCGCCGACACCATCGGCTGATGACAAAGCGAAGCGACTGGCCGCCCTGCTCGAAGAGATGGATATCCCTATGGATATCGCTATTCCCATGGCTGACGAATTATTGGCAATGAATCCGGGTATCCCGATGGCGGCCCTGATACACAAGGCCACGGCCTACCTCGTGCAGGAGATCCCCAAGAAGCCCAGTATTTCCAGGTTAAAGCGGACAGATTGGGGATACCTATCCGAGGAGGATTTGCGCAGGCGTTATGCTGACGGGCCTGAGAGTGAGGTCTACGACAGATTTAAACAGGCCGGCCTTATCCTCGATTTACGGCCTTTATTGAAGGCGAGCTAACATGTATTTCCCCAGGCTTTATCCGGACGAGCTGCTCTACAGCGGCATAGCTCGGTGCCGGGTACATCTGGGGATAGGTAGTCATAAAACGCTGCTGCACATGCTGTTCGGTGACAGTAAGGTAGCCGCTATAACCGACCTGCCCACGCACTTGGCCGTTCTGGCGAACAATACTGGGCTGGATACGGCAAACGTGATCATGCATCACACGCTATTTCCGCTCTATGCCCCCTTCATTCCACAGGCCCGTCGTACTGACCTTTTCCAGGCCATGCTCGCTGCCGATCGGTCGACCATCGGTCTGGCTGGGGCTTCGACGGCCATGGTCAAGTGGCCCGAGTGGCTGCGTTACTGCCCTGCCTGTTTCGAGGACATGGCCGCCTGTTTTGGTGAGCCCTACTGGCGGCGTAGCTGGCAAATGCAAGGAATAGACGTTTGTCCTGAGCATGGCTGTCAGCTCTTGGATTCACCCATTCCGTTCCGTCGAGCGCAGCGACACGAGTTTCACCCAGCCTCTCCACTGTTTTTGTCCCGTAATGTTCGCGCTAGCCTCGCAAGCGAAGAGGAAATTAGGCTCGCCAAGGCCGCTACGCAACTTCTGGCGCTCGAAGAGGCTCAATCACCCGGCTACGACCGCTGGACCAATCTGTACCGGTACATGGCAGCAGAGTGCGGTGCCAGGCGCGGCCGACAGGTCAGAGCCGAGGTCTTATGGGAGAAGATCCTTGCATCTCATCATAGGGATTGGCTTGTTGTGAACGGTTTGCTGGCAAGCGGGGAACCTCCACCCTGGCTGTTGGCGATGTTCAGGAAGCATCGCAAGGGATTTAGTGCACTGCAGCATCTGATCATTTGGACCAGTCTGCGCCCTGACCAGCATGCTCGCGATCTGATCGACGAGGCGAAGACTCGCCAGGTCGATCTTTCCACCGAACATTCAGTGCAGTTGCTCTCCGACGAGTTTGAGCAAAAGCAGCAGTACCGAGCTGTTTGGCTGCAGGCACTGGATAAGAACGGTGCAGCCAAGGCAGCCAGACAAAACGGAGGGAAGGCATGTTACGCCTGGCTTTATCGTCATGACCGACGTTGGTTGATAGCTTCGAACAAGGCTAGGCAGCTTCGACAGGGCAACAACAGCCACATAGACTGGCTAGCACGCGACAGGAAGTTGGTGCGCCTGCTGATCCAGATTGGCAGAAACAGCGAGGAAGACCTGAGTCTTCCGCGCAGGAGCCGCAACTGGTTCCTGCAGCAGCTACCACATCGGGCATCAGTCGAGCACCATCTCGACCAACTGCCTACGTGCCGCACCTTCCTAGATCGCTATGCCGAATCCGTCGGTGAGTATCAGATCCGTCGCCTGACTGTAGCTGTACAGGAGGATGTAATGGATGGTATGCCGATGCCGTCTAGGTGCTGGAAGCTAGAAAAGCGTTGTGGGTTGGAAAAAAGCAGGGAGGCACCGCTGACTACTGAGTTCATTCGATTGATAGGACGATGGATTGAATAGGACCTTTTTCCGTCAGATTCAGACCGGATCTAAGCTGCTGGCTATTGGAAACTTCTATAGAGCATTCTCCCCGGAAGCTCAGTGGCGCCTGGCTGCACTGTTTCAGTGCGATGGTCAGTCGCAGTTTAAGCGGCTTTCATTGGAAATGTCCTGTGTCCTCGCGACTGGTCGCGAGTTTCTTGAGGAAGACGGGGTTCCTTTCCGCCCCAGTGGTTTCAAGAAAGCGGTGGTGCTGCCTGCAATCGATACCTGGCGGGAAAGACAGTTGGGCGAGTGTCCACGTCTGGCCAGAAGGCTGGCAGCAAATCCTGAGATATCTGCACAGCGATGCTTTGTATTCGAGGTCGATGGCCTGACAGTCTGGCTACCGAAATTTGAGCTTGCGCGAAAACTATACTTTCACGCGGCTTTTATAGTCCGTGCAGCCTTCGCACCGAGTGGCCTAGACATGGTCTTCACGATCTACAGAGAGGGCGATGTTGTTCATATTCATACTCCCCCGAAGACGGGTGCGCCAAGTCAGCTTCTTAAAATCAAGGGGTACAGAGACCATTTAAGTTGGCTGCTGCTGAATCAGGATGTGAAGCGATCCTTCGAGTCAATCTGGCAAAGCCTCAACCGAGCGCAAGAGCAGGTGTCCCAAAAGTCGGACTATGCCAGATGGCAGTTCGACTTCCAGGCACCTCCTTCTCTCGCGGGTACCATGATGGATGTGCGAGGCCCCTTTGACCCAGAAAACAACGAGTTGCTGGTCTGGGAGATCGAAACGCTTCAGGGACTCCGGTTTAGCCATCATGGAGAAATTTTTTTCCATCACCCTGCTCTCAAGTTAACAGCCAGGGGAGAGGGCTCCGGCTGCGAAACTGTGCCATCGGGGGCTGAAGAAGTTGAGGTGGATGCTGAAGATGATCCCACTGCCGCGAAGGAGCCAAGTTTGATTCATTTGCCTGTTGAGGGAATCAAATTTGATGCTCAGATGAACACGATGATTGCCTTCAACGGGGAGCATGCCAGCGGTCATGGCAAGGAGGTCGACGATGAGCAGTCTCCGGGCAAAGAAAGCAAGCTCCTCGGTGTTGCTGATCCCGTGAGCGACGGCAGCACAGCTCCAGGGGAGTTCCAGAAGCTGGGAGAGAGAGAGGGCAAGGACGAAGACAAGGACAAGGACAAGGACAAGGAGCATGATCGGTTTGTCGGTCGCTTCTCGCTGCTCCGTGAAATCATTGAGCAGATCCCCCACGAGTCCGATATTGCGCTGGTATCACTGGATGTGAAGCCGCTGCCTCCTGTTCCGCGCTGCAGCTACCATATGTTTGATCACGAAAAGCCACGCTGCTATTTGATGGCAATGTTCAAGCTGAAAAACGGTAATCAACGCTACCTTCTAGAAATAGATACCTCAGACAATCGGAAGACCATGTCAACGCGAGTCATGGGCTTCAAAGCAGATGTTGAGGTAGAGAAATGCATAGGCCGGATCTTGAAAAAGACAGTGAAGGGCTCGTTGCGCTGGCCAAGCAATATGGCGGACTTCTGTGAGCCTTTGCACTCTGTACATCACCCGAAAGAAAGCCAATCTGGCACCAACCATGCCAGGGTGAACGACTGGAAGCAGCGTATACGTGATGTCCTGAAGTGATCGCAGAAATCTGCTAGAGGTATCGCAAGCTGATCAAACCTGGGAAAGGTACTGCTGAGAACCCACAAACGCTTTCCGTAGCCGAGTTGTCACTCTGACACTGGAGGCAGGAGGGACGCTGGATCACAAGCGAGCTCGCCTGCGATGCGGTATAGCTTCTCGACGGTAATATTGACCTCGCCACGCTCGATTCGCCCTACGTAGCTGCGGTCGATATTGCACGCCAGCGCCAGCCCATCCTGGGAAATCCGGCAGACCTTCCTCTGCATTCGGATGCGTTCCCCTAACGCTTTCGCCAACTTATCCATGACCGTCTCAATTCAACTTGAGGCGGCACTATCGTGCGTTTGCGGACGCACGGGCCACGGACTATAATCCGCATTAATTTAGTGCTAGCTATTCTAGGGCCTCAATGAAATCGGCCTTCCTTACATTCGACAGATCCCTGTATGAGCTGCTTCAGGAACGAGGACGTTTAACGGTTACGGACCGTGACTGCACGATGCCGATGCTGCTCCCCTGAATGGCGTGAATTGATGCTGGCCTCCTCTGCCAGAGTGCAGCAGCGTACGAATTGCGTGTGATAGTCCGAGAAATTGGTTGGCCAAATTATCGGATGCAGCATGTGGATCAAATCGCAGGTAACAGTAACCGTGGTTAGAGTTCGGAGGTCACTAAATGGCGGACGCAAATATTGAAAAAATAAGTGATTTTCTATCAAGTGAAGGCGAGGCAATACCAAGCGCCTGTGACGATGAAGTGGCTGGCATCGCGCTGGCTCAGAAGCTGTACCCAGGCAAACCGTACTGCTCAGTAAGGCAATGGGTTCTCGTCGATCTCGATATTTCAGATGACAAGAAGGCGTTGGTTGCAGAGCAAGGTTTTCGGCCAATTCTTCTCTATGCCCATGCCGTAGTAAACGACAGTGCTTGCCGATTTTCACCAGGCGATTGGGTCAGAAGCACCCTCCTGGTTGATCTAAAGAGTAATTGTCTTTTTGAAACCAGAAATAGCGTTTACATCCTTCTAGGCGCAGGAAGTCGGAAGACAGTAGAACCAGCTGTCGTGACCGGCATATTTTAATGGGCTGCGGAGAGTTGCAGGATGACAATGCCCCACGAGCGTTCGCGTTCAATTGTGCAAACTCAGGAGTTCTTGGACCTCATTACGAGCAACTTTCCGTCTCTCAGGGCTATCGCGCGATGCCTACACTCCCTACATCTGTCCACCGACCGGCGAGCATCAGGCAAGGAAGCCGGTCTGATGAGCAGTGTCTGCTTTTTGCCAAGGGTGCCATGGAACACTTGATCAACAAACTGGATTGTCTGGTCACTGTGGCGATTTAGAGCGCTGGTAGTGCCAACCAGCATCGGGCAGACGTGTTCTGCTTGGGCTTGGACATATCTTCAACCTTTCCACGGCGGCAAGGTCAAGCGTTTTTCTTTCAGTTAACTAACACTCTGCATATCAAGCTCTGCAGTGCCGCACAGTGTGGGCGAGGCTCGCGATGTTGGATCTTCCTTGATCCAGGCGTGTCCTGCGTCTCCTCAATTAAAGTGATTACAACAGCGGAAGTGTGTAGCTGACGATCAAGCGGTTCTCATCTACGTCGTTGCCGAAATTTCTGGAGCGCAGTGTGGCGTTGCGCCATTTCACTCCCAGGTTTTTCAGCGCACCGTCCTGGAAGACATAGGCGATGTCAGTGTTGCGCTCCCACTCCTTACCATCGGCTTTGCCTGCGCCTAGATCAATATTGTCACCAGTCAGGTAACGGGTCATGAACGTCAAGCCAGGGATACCAACGCTGGCAAAGTTGAAGTCATAGCGGGCCTGCCATGAGGTTTCGTCTTTGTTGGCGAAGTCGCCGATCTGCACATAGTTGACCAGGAACGGATCGGTGCCGTTGATGTAGGCGTAACCGGTGTCTCCGCTCATGCTCTGGTAACCAACACCGAGTGCGTGGCCGCCAAAGGCATAGGTGAACATCGCCCCGAATGCCTTGTTGTCGACGTTGCTGTTGCCCTCGTCGGTGGAGCGAGCGTAGCGCAGATCAGTTTTCAGCGATTGTTTGTCACCTAGCGGCAAGGTGTGCAGGACCGTGAAAATATGCTGCTTGTAGAACTCGTCCAGATTGCCGTAGTTGTAGCCGGTGGCCAGGTTGCTATTCCATTTGTATGTCGCCCCGGCAAAGCTGAACTCATCGCTCGTCTGGGTTCCGCCGCCACTGATAGCGCGGGCAGAGCCGCTGGTAATGCTGAGGTCTTCGCTATCGGAGGAGTCGCGCTGGCTTACTTGCTTGAGCTGGCCTGCATCGAAGGTAAGCCCGTCAATCTCCAGCGAATTCAGGTGCCCGCCTTGAAAGGTCTGTGGCAGCAGGCGCGAATCGTTTGCTTGGACGGTTGGCAGTCTAGGTTGCAGCGTGCCCAGTTTCAGCACGCTGTTTGAGGCGCGCAGCTTCGCGGTTAAGCCCATCTCACCATATTCATCCTGCGCGGCACGAGGTGCTTCTTTATCGCGCTTGAGCAGGCCCGTGCCTGAACGATCAGCACTGGAGTCCAGCTTGAGACCCAGCATGCCGATAGCGTCGATGCCAACACCGACGGTCCCTTCGGTGAACCCGGATTCGTAACGCAGCAGAAAGCCCTGGGCCCATTCTTCCTGCTTTGACTGGCTTGCTGAGTCTTGGCGGAAATCACGATTGAAATAGAAGTTGCGCGCTTCCAGACCAGCTTTGCTATCTGCCAAAAAATCAGCTGCCGCTGGTTGACTGAGACCGAGTCCTCCAGCGCTCAGCAGGAGCCCGCACGTGACTCGGTTAAGCCATTGAGAGTTGGGGGTAGCAATGAGCATGTAATTATCCTCGTCGAAAACATGTGTGGTAGACGAGGGGCAGGCTCGGGTAGGCGTATTACACTTGCACATACTTTCGATGACATTTTTATTTCAATGATCGGGAGAGCGAATGAAAGCCTTACAGAGCGAGGGTTTCAATGCAGGAGCGGAAACCTTTGTTTGTTTCAGCGAGATGACTATTTGGTGAATTAACTGCTTGTGGACTACTCAGGGCTACTGAGTGAACCAGTTGTGGCGATCTTCAAAGGCTTTGTAGATGAGCGATACCAGTGTCTGCACTTCTGATTGCTCTGCTGCCAGCGGGGACGTTGAAATCCAGACCACCCGTTCCAAGGCAGTCTCGAATAACTCGTCAAGGGGCAGCAGGTTACGGTCTACATGGGAGATGTAGCCAGGTAGCAGGCCAATGCAGGAGGAGTTACGCAGCAAGTCAACGACCCACTCTTGTGAATGCACTTGAATGACCGCACTTCGGCGCTGACGGATCAGCTGATTCCATGGTTCGAAACTGTCAACCGTTGCGTTTCCCGCGAGCTGTACCAGCATGAAATCTTTGAGGTCGGCTACAGAGCTCGGTAGGCGTTTACCTGCATAACGTTTGGCCATATGGGCACGATAGGGAATTCGTGCAAGCATCAATGGTTTAGTCATTGCAAAGCTTGGAGTCGGTCTTGCCGTGCCGGGATCGGTGATCCAAATCATGACCTCTGCCAGCCTCTCGGGCTCGCCCTCCTGTGGGATGATTTCTAGTCTCACGGCCGCGTCATTACGCAGCCAGGAGATCAAATCACGGGCCAGCAGGTCGGTGAGCAGTGCCGTCGGCACCGCAAGACGTACCAGAGCTCGCTGGACACTGACATCCTCTGGATGCAGGTCACCGAATTTCTGGGTCAGTAGTTGTTGTAATTCACGTCCTGTTGCGCTCAGGCTGAGCTCGCGTCCTTTATAAAGGAATAGCGGGGCACCTACAGTTGCCTCCAGCTTCTTGAGTTTTTTGCGCATCGGCACGATATGTAAGTTTAGGCTGCGTGCAGCCTGCCTAAAGCAGGCGCAGCGCGCGCTGGTCAAGAAGATCTGTGCTAGTTGGCGGTCGATGGTGAGAGGGTCGAACATGGGGGGCGATCAAAGCTCGTGCCAAGCAAAATGCATGTACTTTGAGCTTAACGAGACGAACCTAACGCCAGGATCGCAACAGGATTACTTATTTGTAATCTGATGGAGGGAGGAGCTTTATGTTTGGGATTGAACTTCCAGCAGTATCACTTTATTAGCGCGGGCGGTTCTCAACGCGGCACTCGACTACTAGTTCCGCGCTGAGGTTTGATGATTACAACAGCGGAAGTGTGTAGCTGACGATCAGGCGGTTCTCATCAACGTCGTTGCCGAAGTTGGTCGAACGTAGTGTGGCGTTGCGCCATTTCACGCCCAGGTTTTTCAGTACACCGTCCTGGAAGACATAAGCGATGTCAGTGTTGCGCTCCCACTCCTTACCATCGGCTTTGCCTGCGCCTAGATCAATATTGTCACCAGTCAGGTAACGGGTCATGAACGTCAAGCCAGGGATACCAACGCTGGCAAAGTTGAAGTCATAGCGGGCCTGCCATGAGGTTTCGTCTTTGTTGGCGAAGTCGCCGATCTGAACATAGTTGACCAGGAACGGATCGGTGCCGTTGATGTAGGCGTAGCCAGTGTCTCCACTCATACTTTGGTAGCCAACGCCGAGGGCGTGGCCACCAAAAGCGTAGGTAAACATCGCCCCAAATGCTTTGTTGTCGACGTTACTGTTGCCTTCGTCGGTAGAGCGGGCGTAGCGCAGATCAGTTTTCAGCGACTGTTTGTCACCCAACGGCAAGGTGTGCAGGACCGTGAAAATATGCTGCTTATAGAAGTCATCCAGATTGCCGTAGTTGTAGCCGGTAGCCAGGTTGCTGTTCCATTTGTAGGTCGCCCCGGCGAAGTTGAATTCATCGCTCGTCTGGGTTCCGCCGCCGCTGGCAATGCTGAGGTCTTCGCTATCGGATGAGTCGCGCTGACTTACTTGCTTGAGCTGGCCTGCATCGAAGGTCAGGCCGGCAATCTCCAGCGAGTTGAGATGTCCGCCTTGAAAGGTCTGTGGCAGCAGGCGCGAATCGTTTGCTTGGACGGTTGGCAGTCTGGGTTGCAGCGTGCCCAGTTTCAGCACGCTGTTTGAGGCGCGCAGCTTCGCGGTTAAGCCCATCTCACCATATTCATCCTGCGCGGCACGAGGTGCTGCTTTATCGCGCTTGAGCAGGCCAGAGCCTGAGCGGTCGGCGCTGGAGTCCAGCTTGAGGCCAAGCATGCCAATGGCGTCGATGCCCACGCCGACTGTCCCTTCGGTGAACCCGGATTCGTAGCGCAGCAGGAAGCCCTGGGCCCATTCTTCCTGCTTTGACTGGCTGGCTGAGTCTTGGCGGAAGTCGCGATTGAAATAGAAGTTACGCGCTTCCAGACCGGCTTTGCTGTCTGCAAAAAATTCAGCAGAGGCTGGCTGGCTGGCTAAGACTGAGTACCCCAGTACTCACCGCGACTGCCAAGAGGGTCTTCTTCATTGTTGTTTCTCCATGCTCAGGGGGTTGGCATATCGGGGAGCCGTCGCTGTATGCCGTGCTCTCCGAATAGGGGCGGGTTCCTCTGCAGCCAATCTTCGGCTGGTCGTTATACCTGTACGCCTGCAGGGTCTAGGTCGAGGAACCATTGCGGACTTTGGGGAAGATCAAACGGAATACGGTGAAGCTGCCTGGCAGGCTGCTGACCTCGACCGTGCCCTGATGCAGGCTCATGATCGAGCGAACAATTGCCAGGCCCAGCCCTGTTCCACCTTCGGCGCGAGAGCGACTGGTATCGACGCGATAGAAGCGTTCGAACAAATGGGGGATGTGCTGTGCGGGGATGCCAATCCCGGGGTTCCCGACTGAGAACGACACGGTTTCGCTGTGCTTCTCGATCAGCAGCGAGATGTTTGCGCCGATGGGGCTATGCCGAATCGCATTGGACAAGAGGTTTGAAATGGCGCGCTGTATCATCAGCCGATCACCGAAGGTTCGGCCGGCCCCGGAAATGCTCAGGCTGACCTGTTTCTCTTCAGCAGAGATGCTGAACAGATCCACAACGCGTCTTGCCTCGTCCTCCAATGCAATCTTCTCGAAGGGCACCAGGGACGCCGGGTGGCTGACTTGAGCGAGAAACAGCATGTCGGACACGATTCGGGTGACGCGCTCAAGCTCTTCTGTGCAGCATTCCAGTACGGCTTTGTACTCCTCTGGTGGACGCTCTCTGGAGAGCGTTACCTGCGCTTTACCCATCAGGTTGGTGATGGGTGAGCGCAACTCATGGGCCAGGTCATCAGAGAACTGCGATAGCTGCTGAACGCCACCATCAAGACGATGCAGCATGAAGTTGATGCCGTGGGCCAGCGCGCTGAGTTCTTGTGGAAGTTTGTCGACGGAAATCCGATGGGTCAGATCCTGCGTGGATATCAGCGATGCAACCTGGCGAAATTGCCGGAGCGGAGCAAGGCCCCGCTGTACAATCCACCATGCGCCCATGCCAATCAGCGCGAGCAGAAGAGGGAGTGCTATCAGTGTTGACTTGAGGTAAGCGCTGAGCAGCGCTTCGTCGGCAGATCGGTCAATTGAGAGCAGGACTCTGACGTGGTCGCCATCGTCGAGCAGCATCACCTTGGATGCGGTCAGGAAGTTGTTTCCCTCAGTATCCGACCAGCTTTGGTAACTAGGGGTATCGCCTGCCGGTATGTTGGCAAGAATGGGCTCCCTGGATTTCTCACCCAGATTCAGGAGTAATTTGGTGCCTGACTTTTTCCTGTAGATCGTCAGGTGCAGGTTGTCATGCCCCATGACCAGATCCAGCAGCTCGTGAGGTTGCTGGGCAATTGCATGTGCGTTCATGTCATCAGCGAGATTGTGCTGAATCTGCTCCAGTTTGCCGTCAAGACTCTGCTTGGCCAAAGAGTCCAGCTCATGGGTCAGCGCGAGGTAGGCAAGCGCCGCTAACAGAACAACCAGTGCCGCCCCCATCAAGCTGACCGACAGGCCAAGACGCATGGATAGACTGGCCGGCTTCATGCCCGCTCCTCAAGCACATAACCAACGCCCCTAAGGGTGTGAATCAGTTTGTTATCGAACGGGTCATCGATTTTTGCGCGCAGCCTGCGGATGGAGACTTCGACGACGTTGGTGTCGCAGTCGAAGTTCATGTCCCATACCAACGAAATGATCTGGGTGCGCGATAGCACTTCTCCAGAGCGGCGCATCAGTAGGTGTAACAACGCAAACTCTTTAGTGGTCAGATCAATACGTTGCTCGCCACGGAACGCGCGGTGCCTAGCCGGATCAAGCTCAAGGTCGGCTACCCGCAGCACTTCCGGTACTGGGATTTGCTCGCTTCGCCGTAGCAACGTACGAATTCGCGCAAGTAATTCAGGGAACTCGAACGGTTTGACTAAATAATCATCCGCCCCCAAATCAAGGCCTTTAATTTTATCCACTAAACGCCCACGCGCAGTTAGCATTATCACGCGGGTACTACTGTTGCTGCGTATATGCTCAAGCACACCCCAGCCATCAATTTCCGGCAGGTTTACATCAAGAACTACTAAGTCGTAGGCGTGCTGCCTAACAAGATGAAGGCCGTCCACACCAGTGGCAGCCTTATCAACTACATAGCCACTTTCGCTTAAACCTTGGTGTAAGTACTCGGCAGTCTTTGGCTCGTCCTCGACAATAAGGATTCGCATAAAAATTTCACCTTAAAATGTGCGGCCAGTATTTATTAGATATTCTTTAGTTATGGCGGCTGAGTGGTTTTAATTCTTTCATTGGCGGTCACCGATATGACCTGCAGTATTTCAGATTGCTCCAAGGCTAAAGCCTGTAGCGGCTTCAGGGTCAAGCCGCAATACCCAATTTGCATGGCTCCAAGGGAGCAAGCGACAAAATGCCGCAGTGCTCACCCTCATCCCAAACACCCAGCTTTGGACTGGCAGGGCTGCCCGGTGATGCTACGTCCGAGGCACCCCTTATTTATCTATGTTTGTTTCTAGTTGTTGCCGGGTACTAAATTGCCTGCTCTCTTGAGCGATGCCAATACTAATACAGGACCACGTGGGAAAGTGCTGGATAACGTATTTGTAATTTTCCAGTCACCTTGCTGATAGGCATGGAGCACTACATTCTGCCGAGAATTGGCTTCCTACTTATTTCCCAAAATAACAATCAAATAACTTCGGGGATCAATAAATAGTAAGGCCTTAATTTATGCCAGCAGAATTTGTGCTGCGGAGGGCTTTAAGTGTACGAAAAAGCAATCGCTGATCATGGAATAAGTATAGGAAAGTTTTGTGTGCTTTCAGGCTTACTGGCTGCACTGTTGATCGCTCCCGCGACAACAATTTCTGCCGAATTATCCGGGCAATCAATAACGATTGAAGAGGCGCTGGCTCAAGCGCTTACAGAGAACCCCGAGTTCGCGGCAGCCCAATGGAATACAGGCATTGCCGAAGGCGCTCGTACTCAAGCCGGACTGATTCCAAACCCTGAATTGTCCTGGAGCGTCGAGGACACACGCAGTGAGTCACGCATCACCAGCATTCAGGTATCTCAACCAATTGAACTGGGCGGTAAACGTGGCGCGCGCATCGATGTTTCTGAACGTGATCAGGACGCTGTGGCGATTGACCTAGAACGTAAGAAAAATACCTTGCGCGCAGAGGTTATACAGGCCTTTTACTCGGCACTGCGTGCCCAGGAAGGACTGCAGCTTTCCACTCAGTCGTTAGACCTTGCCCGTCGCGGACTTCAGGTGGTCGAAGGGCGCGTAAAGGCCGGCAAGGCTTCTCCAATCGAAATTTCGCGTGCTCAGGTGCAGCTTTCGGAAATTCAACTGGAGCTGAATCGCGCACGCCTCAATCGAAGCAATGCCTACAAGCAACTGGCGCTCATAACGGGTGCCAAGACGCCGAACTTCGCGCATGTCGAGGGTGATCTTGAGCGCCTGCCGTACCTGCCGTCGCAGGCTGAGATGCTTGCACGCATAACAGATACAGCGGACCTGCGGCTGGCCAGCATGCAAATCCAGCGTGCCGAGTCTTCCTTGGAACTCGAAAAGTCGCAGCGGATTCCAGACCTCACCGTCAGCGTTGGCAGCCAATACGACGAAGGGCTTGGCGAGCGCGTCAATTTGCTCGGCTTGTCGATGCCTATTCCGTTGTTCAACCGCAACCAAGGAAATGTGCTGGCCGCTGCTCAAGGAGCTGACCAAGCGCGGGATTTGCGCAATGCCACAGAACTCCGCCTGCGCGCGGAAGCCCAGCAGGCATTTGAGCAGTGGGAAAGCGCTAGAAGTGAAGTCGACTCGATCAGCGGCACACTGCTGCCGACTGCGCAGCAAGCGGTAGAGGGCTCCGTACGGGGGTTCGAGATGGGCAAGTTTGCCTATATCGATGTGCTCGATGCTCAGCGCACCCTCGTAAGTATGCGCTCCCAGTACCTGAACACCCTGGATGAGGCTATTTCGGCCTGGGTGAGCTTGGAGAAGATCTACGGTTCCCAGCTCAACGTCGAATTCAAAAAATAATTATCTCTGCGCACCTACATAACACCTTAGACGGTCGCTTCATGCGGCATGAAGCCTCGCCTGCTTTCCAGACGGCTGCATGTTTATTGAGCGCATTTAGTCGCCGCCGAGGCATGAGACAAGTTCAATAATTTTGATAATTTGGAGTTACCAATGGCATCAACAATTCCCAGAAAGCAGTGGCTGATGATTGTGGCCGTTGTCGCCATAGGTTTAGCCGTAGCGGGTCTGATTCTAAGTGGTAGCCCTGGTAAGTCCGGGGAGGAAGGCCACGGCCATGATGAGAGTCATGAGGATGTGTCGGCTCACACAGACCCCGAGCACCACGGGGAGGCGTCTGCAGAGGAACATGAAGAGGCCGACAATCATGCGGATGACGAGCACCATGAGGCCGTAGCGCCTACCACGGGCGAGCATGGCGGCAAGCTTTTCACCGAGGGTGACTATGCGCTTGAGGTGACGATTTTTGAGGAAGGTGTAGACCCTCAGTTCAGGCTTTATACCTACCTGAACGGCAAGCTTCTAAATCCTGCGGACAGCACGGTGCAAGTGACGTTGTCGCGCCTTGGTCAACCTGGGCAAATCATCAATTTCAGCAAAGAGAATGACTACCTGCGTGGCGATGACGCGGTTGTAGAGCCGCATTCATTCCAGGTTTCCATCAGTGCCAAGCACAGTGGTAAGAGCTACTCGTTCGGTTACGAGCAGGTCGAGGCCCGCGTAACTATGACGGATGCGCAGCTTGAACAGGGTGGCGTCACGCTCGCCACTGCTGGTCCCGTGAAAATCGCCTCCACGCTGCAAATTCTGGGCGAGGTTCGCTACAACGATGACCGCACGGTTCAGGTGACCCCGCAACTTGCAGGGCGGGTCGACTCGGTGGCAGTGAGCGCTGGCGATACGGTTCGCAAGGGCCAGGTTCTGGCCAAGATTTCCAGTCAGGCACTGGCGGAGCTGCGTGGCGAACTGCTGGCCGCCCAGCAGCGTTCGGCGCTTGCCCGCACGACCTATGCGCGTGAAAAGCAATTGTGGGAAGAGAAGATTTCCGCCGAACAGGACTTCCTGCAGGCGCAGGTTGCCATGCAGGAAGCCGCTATCGCGGTGCAGCGCGTCCAGCAACAAATCGCCTCGCTGGGCGGTGCTCCGGCCAAGAGTCAGAACCTCACCGAGTTCGAGATTCGCGCCCCGATCAATGGCGTGATAACCAGCAAAAGCATCTCGGTTGGTGAAGTACTCAAAGAGGACTCTGCGGTCTTTACCGTTTCGGACTTGTCGACGGTGTGGGTGGACTCGACCGTCGCGGCGAAGGATCTGGGCGTAATTGCCGAAGGACAAAAAGTTGTCGTGAGCTCCAGCGCATTCGCCGCCAAGGCTGAGGGCAGCATTTCGTATGTCAGCGCTCTGGTTGGGGCACAAACCCGCTCGGCGACTGCCCGTATCGTGCTCGCTAACCCGGATCGGCTATGGCGTCCCGGTTTACCGGTAACGGTCGAAGTGGTTGCTGAGGAGAACGACGTGCCTGTTGCCGTGGCGGTCGAAGCGCTCCAGACCGTTCGCGACTGGCAAGTAGTGTTCGGCCGCTTCGATAACGAGTTGGAAGCTCGGCCTCTTGAACTGGGTAAGTCCGACGGCCGCTTCGTCGAGGTTATCTCGGGTCTGCAGGTGGGTGATCGTTACGTACTGAAGAACAGCTTCCTGATCAAGGCTGAGCTTGGCAAAGCCGGCGCGAGCCATGACCACTAACCCGGAGTCGAGCCATGAAACAAGTTACAGCTATTTTTCGCCCGATCCGGCTTGAGGCCGTCGAGCAAGCGCTGCACGCACTGCCGCATCTACCAGGATTCACCATCCTGTCTGCCCATGGCCATCCGCGTGGTCACGGTAAGGATCATGGATATATCGCAGACGAATGGAATCCAGACGCCCATCAGCACCTCGTGCTGCTGGCGTTCTGTTCCGACGAGATTGCCGATGAGATCGTCCAGGCCATTGAGAAGGCTGCCCACACCGGTGTACCTGGTGACGGAATCGTCGCCGTAGCCCCGTTGACCGACACATTGCGCATCCGTACTGGAGAGCGCGGTGATGCTGCGCTTTAGGGAAAATTGATATGTACGAACGATTAATTCGCTTCGCCATCGATCAGCGCTGGCTGGTTTTGCTGGCTGTTCTCGGCATGGCCGCGTTGGGTGTTTACAGCTACCAGAAACTGCCGATTGATGCGGTTCCCGATATCACCAACGTGCAGGTGCAGATTAATACCGAGGCCAAGGGCTATTCGCCGTTGGAGACCGAACAACGTGTGACCTTCCCAATTGAAACGGTCATGGCTGGCCTCCCCAACTTGCAGGAAACGCGCTCCATCTCACGTTACGGGTTGTCGCAGGTCACCGTCATCTTTGAAGACGGTACGGACATCTACTTCGCACGTCAGCTGGTGAATGAACGGATACAGGAAGCGCGTGGCAACCTTCCCAGTGATCTGTCGCCGAGCATGGGGCCCATCGCCTCAGGCCTGGGCGAGATCTACATGTGGACCATCGAAGCAGAAGACGGCGCGAAGAAGCCGGATGGCAGCGCCTATACACCGATGGATCTGCGTGAGATTCAGGACTGGGTCGTAAAACCGCAACTGCGAACCGTCAAAGGTGTTACTGAGATCAACACCATTGGTGGCTATGCCAAGGAGTTCCAGGTTTCACCCATACCGGAGCGCCTGGTCGCACATGGCCTCAGCCTGCAGGACATTGTGGTTGCGTTGGAGAGCAATAATGCCAACGTTGGTGCGGGCTACATTGAACGCAGCGGCGAGCAGTTCCTGATCCGCGCCCCTGGGCAGGTTGGCAATATCGCTGACATCGCCAACATCATCATCAAGAACACCGATGGTGTTCCTGTCCGTATCGGTGATGTGGCTGAAGTTGGGCTGGGTAAAGAACTGCGTACCGGTGCTGCCACCGAAAACGGTCAGGAGGTGGTGCTCGGCACCGCCTTTATGTTGATTGGTGAGAACAGCCGCTATGTATCGCAGGCTGTCGACCAGCGCATAAAGGAGATCAATCGCAACCTGCCGAAAGGAGTCATAGCGAAGACGGTCTATGACCGCACCGTATTGGTCGATAAAGCCATCAATACGGTGAAGAAGAACCTGATCGAAGGCGCTCTGCTGGTTATCGCTATCCTGTTCCTGTTCCTGGGTAACATCCGTGCAGCGCTCATCACAGCAATGGTGATTCCGCTGTCGATGCTGTTCACCTTTACGGGCATGGTCAGCAACAAGGTCAGCGCGAACCTGATGAGCCTTGGCGCACTCGATTTCGGCATCATCATCGATGGTGCCGTGGTGATCGTAGAGAACTGCGTGCGTCGCTTGGCTCACGCCCAGGCCGCAGCAGGCCGAACGCTGACCCGTAACGAGCGCTTCCATGAGGTGTTCGCGGCTTCGAAGGAGGCGCGTCGTCCACTGCTGTTTGGCCAACTGATCATTATGGTGGTGTACCTGCCGATATTTGCGCTGACCGGCGTGGAAGGCAAGATGTTCCACCCGATGGCGTTCACGGTGGTGGCAGCCCTGTTCGGGGCCATGATCCTCTCGGTGACGTTCGTCCCGGCAGCTGTTGCACTCTTCCTCAATGGCAACGTCAGTGAAAAAGAAAACCGGCTGATGACCTGGGTCAAGCAAGGCTATGCGCCGTTGCTGGATTGGGTCATGGTCAGCAAACCGTTGGTGTTGACTATTGCGGCAGTCATGATGGTGTTGTCGGGCTTGGCTGCTTCGCGGATGGGTAGCGAGTTCGTACCAAGTCTGGATGAAGGCGATATCGCTCTGCATGCCATGCGCATCCCAGGTACCAGCCTCTCGCAGGCAATTGAAATGCAGGTGCAACTCGAACAACGGATCAAATCCTTTGCCGAGGTTGATACGGTATTCGCCAAGCTTGGAACCGCTGAAGTTGCAACCGATCCAATGCCGCCGAACGTGGCGGATAACTTTGTCATGCTCAAGCCCCGTGACCAATGGCCTGATCCTGATCGCAGCAAAGCCGATCTGGTTGCAGCGATGCAGGAGGCGGTCGAGCAGGTTTCCGGCAACAACTACGAGTTTACCCAGCCTATACAGATGCGCTTCAACGAGCTGATCTCCGGCGTACGCAGTGACGTCGCGGTAAAAGTGTTTGGCGACGACATGGATGTGATGAACGAGACCGCCGAGCAAATTGCTGAGGTGCTGGAGGGCATTCCGGGTTCAGCCGATGTGAAGGTCGAACAGACCACAGGACTGCCGATGCTCAGCGTGCAAATCGACCGTGAGAAAGCCGCACGATTTGGTTTGAATGTCTCGGAAATCCAAGACGCTATCTCCACAGCCATCGGCGGCCGTGAAGCTGGAGCGCTGTTTGAAGGTGATCGTCGTTTCGATATCCAGGTTCGTCTTGCTGACGAATGGCGCAATGATGTCGATAAAATTCAACAGCTGCCCATTCGCTTGAGCAGTGGCGATAGGCTGGATGGTCCAGGGTTTGTGCGCTTGGCTGATGTGGCGAGCGTGGTTTCCGCACCGGGGCCGAACCAGATCAGCCGTGAAAGTGGCAAGCGCCGCGTGGTGGTCACCGCTAACGTTCGTGGTCGCGATATCGGCTCTTTTGTCGCCGAGGCCGAGAGCAAAATCGCCCAAGCGGTAAGCATCCCGACAGGTTACTGGACGACCTGGGGCGGCACCTTCGAGCAGCTTCAGTCGGCGTCCAAACGCCTGCAGATTGTCGTACCGGTCTCGTTGCTGCTGGTGTTCACGCTACTTTTCATGATGTTCGGCAATGTTAAAGATGGCCTGCTGGTGTTCACCGGCGTGCCCTTCGCGCTGACCGGCGGGATCATGGCCTTGTGGCTGCGTGATATTCCGCTCTCGATCTCTGCCGGCGTGGGTTTCATTGCGTTGTCGGGTGTGGCGGTGCTCAACGGCCTGGTAATGATTTCTTTCATTCGCAGTTTGCGTGAGAACGGCATGGGGCTGGACGAGGCTATTCGTGAAGGCGCGTTGACTCGTTTGCGTCCGGTGCTGATGACAGCTTTGGTGGCGTCTCTGGGCTTTATTCCAATGGCCACTGCCATCGGTACGGGTGCTGAGGTTCAGCGGCCTCTGGCGACGGTGGTGATTGGCGGAATCTTGTCATCAACGGCGCTGACGCTGCTGGTTTTGCCATTGCTCTACCGCTTAGCTCATCGCAAGCGTTAAGTTCACAGCGCTATTCGTGTGCAACTGAAAAGCCCCGCTCTTGAGCGGGGCTTTTTGCTTACCGTAAATACCGCTCGATGTGGGCGATGACTGTGCCTGTAACGTCCTCAGCGGCTTTTTTACGCCAAATGAGAATCGGCACTGCCCGGATGTAGACAAGCTCACCCACCAACTCAACCAGCGTCTGGGTGATGACCGCTGCGGCTGCAAGCCCTCGTATTTCTTCAGGTAATGCCAGGGCCAGCGGAAGAACCACCAACGAGTTACGTGTGGCGGTACTGAAAGTAACCGCTCTCGCCGTCGAGGCGGGCAGTTTATAAGCTCTTGAAGCGAGTGCGCCCACTACGGGGGCCAAAAGCATGAAACCGATATACACCGGGATCACCGGTAAAAGCTGGTCGATATCACGTACCACCGGCGAGATTTGCGACCCAACCACCGCAATGAGAACTGCCGCCATCGCAGGGACTGGCATCCATGCCCATACGGTGTTCCAGCGACCTACGATCCGCGAGCGCTTAGCCAAGGCTGCTGTAGCCACCGCGAGCAATAAAGGCACGACAATCAGTGCGAGAAAGGCTTCAGCGAAAGGCGCTATCGAGATAACGACTTGGGATTGCTCCCCTAGCATAAAAGCCAAATACACAGGCAACAGCACAAGTTGCAACAGCAAGAGGATAGGGGTTGCCGCAAGGACCGCGCGCGAGTCGCCTTTGCCAATGTGAGTAAAGACCACCACGTAGTCGATACACGGAGTGAGCAAAACCAGAAGAGCGCCGATTAGTACTGCCGGGTGTTCTGCGAGCCCTCTGGTGAGTGCCCACACCAACAGTGGAATCAGTACAAAATTGGCGATCAGCAAGGCAGACATGAAGCGTTTGTTGCTAAGACTCTCGCGGAAATCAAGAAAGGGGATTTGCAGGAACATCGCGTACATCAGCACGGCGATAGTCGGGGTCACTAATGCGTTCAGGCTCTGCGCAGCTGCAGGAGCTATTAACCCACCGATTGCCGCTGCAATGACCGCAACGAAATAGATCGGTATCTGGTTTTGTTCAAGCGCATCCCTACTCATAGCATCCTCAAGGAGTAAAAGCTTCAGCCTACATTAGGTAGCAGAGAGCGTGGCGATACTCTTGGATGGCCTGAATCATGAAAAATTGAGATGGGCACGGCGTCTGGCTATTGAGTAGGTATCTGCTGACGGTGCAAGGGCGCGGTATTCAAATGACACCGTGTTCTAGCATCGGGGTGATAGCCAGTGCCTTTGCAGATATCAGGCAGATCAATCTAAAGGCCTGCACCGGTATCATTTTGCCCTTCTTGCTACACGCTGACAGCGATGGCTTGTTGCAGATATGAATGACTTGCGGAAGAGTAGAGTTAGTTTTCTAGCTTGGAGGTTTATATTCCAAGTGAGTCTTTTTTATTATTAAAAATCAAATAAAAAAAGCGCCCCGAAGGGCGCTTAGGGTACACCTCTTTCCAAAGGAGCTCGGGAGCTTCTAGAGGTGAACATCGTTCGGAAGTGGGCGGTTAGTCAGCGTTGGTTTCTTTTTTAATATCGGTATTGGCCCGATCTTGGTTGCTGGTCTTAACCTTTAGTTCGTCCGCCGGTTTGGCAGAAGGCTCAGTTCCGTGAATTCGTTTTTGATCTGCTCGAAATTTTTCCTGAGCTTTCATTGAGCGATCATAGCCATCTTCTGCATAAGTCTGTGTGGAGCCGACAAGAAGTACCGATCCAATAACTAGAGCTTTCAAAATCTTCATAAGGCAGGCCTCGTAAAATTCAATTAGTAGCTTGTCGAGGTTCATGGACAAGTTCTGCAAGTTCGAGTGAATTCTACGGGGGTGAAGCTAACAGCAGCGTGAGCTCAACATTACATTCTTGATATCTAATAACTGTCCACTTGTTATGCATGAGCGGGCAGGGCTTTTAGAGCCCGCCCGCCCATCCATTTTTAGAGCACGCTCAGTGGGTATTCGACGATCAGACGAACCTCGTCCAGATCCGACTCGTAATCTGTTGCGCGGGTAGTCATCTGGCGAACGCGGAAGGACATGTCTTTCAGCGAGCCAGTTTGTACGACGTACTTGGCTTCGATGTTGCGCTCCCAGCGCTTTTGATCGGTCAGCGGGTTGCCATCGGCATCACGACGCATATACACATTGTTGGCGTCGGAGTAGTCCGCATCTGTACCCAGCGCATAGCGCGTCATGAAGGTCAGTCCAGGAACGCCATAGCTGGCCATATCCAGGTCGTAGCGCAGCATCCAAGACTTCTCTTTCGGCGAATTGAAGTCGCTGTACTGAATCGAGTTGTCGAGGAAGATGGAATCAGACTGGCGCAGGTAGTCGAAATCGTCGTCGCCGTTGTTACGCTGGTGCGACAAGGCAATGCTGTGTGCACCGAACTGCACACCCACTTTGCCGCTGTAAATGTCGTTATTGAACTCACCCAGCAGCTGTTGGCCGTCATCGACAGCTTTGTAGTAGTTCAAACCACCGAACAAGGAAACACTGTCGGTCAGCGGGTAGGTGAAGGACGTACCGGCATAGTGCTGCTTCCAAGCATCCTTGAGTTGGCTGCTATAGAGACTAAAGCTCAGGTTGTCATTCAGCGAATAGTCACCGCCGAAATAGGCAACCCATGGCGACGCGACAGAGCCCGCATAGAAGGTTGCGAATTCATCACGCATGGTGCTGACCTGCGGCTGGCTCATGGCATGCAGGCGACCACCCTGAAGGGTCAAACCATCAAAGCTGGTGTTCTCAACCGTAACGCCGCGAAAGCTTTCCGGTAGCAGGCGGGAGTCACCGTAGTGAACTACTGGCGTCATGGGGAACACATCACCCACTTTGACAACAGTATCGAATAGCCGGGCTTTTACTGCACCACCCACTTTGGAGTAATTGTCTTCAGCTTCACCATCACTATTTACAGGCAGCAGATTAACAGTACCACCTGGGCCATATCGACCATCCCCGGTATCCAGTTTAAGGCCGAGCATGGCGAAGGCATCAATACCGAAACCTACGGTGCCTTGGGTAAAGCCCGACTCGAACTGGCCAATGATCCCGTGTGCCCAGGCTTCAGTATAACCATTGTCAGTGCTGCTCGACTGACCTTTACGAAAGTCACGGTTCATGTAGAAGTTACGGTTGAGAATATTGAAACTGCTACCTTCTACAAAACCTTCGGCTTGCTCTTCTGCGGCCGCCATGAGCGGAGCTGCACTGACAATCGCCGAAAATACTGCAAGGGATAGTTTGGTTTTATTAAGCATTTATTGCTCCTTTATAATTGGCAGTTATTAGTCTAGTTTTCGCCATGGCGTTCTTATAGGTATTGCACCCTCAAGCGCTCTGCGCCTTTGGGGAGCTGAGCCCTATCCTTGCAAGCTGAAGATAACTTGAAGATGATTGGAAAATTACAATTCTGTAATCTTCACAAGGCGGCAATAAAAGTTGTCTTAAAGCGACATTTAAATGCAGATTTTCAAAAGAGTCCGACGGGTAGGTCGAAAGAGCTCCAGCGTTGATCAGGCCGAATGATCACGACTGCCAGCTCATCGGACGGTTCACTCAAATAGATCGATAGCGCCGGGCTGATGTGACAAGCCGACTGGGGTGACGCCGGTTGATCTTGTTTGGATGCTCGTAAGCGTCCACCCGAATCACCTTGCGTGATTCGGGCATGCTGCTCACTCCCGCCGTGTAAGCCAGCATTTCGCTGACGAGCTGGAGCTGGCAGGCGCACTGCGTATATTCCAGCTCATGGCAGTAATGGTGCATGGAACTGTGACCGCATGGGTGTGAATAGCCATGGGCTCAGCGCTTACCAGACGAAGAGTTGGTTGATGCGGCCAAGAACCTAGCAAGGGGCGATTACTACAGCGGCTGAGAGTTTCCGTAGTTAAACCCATTTGCCGCCAGGGTTGCCCAGCGACGCTGACGGTGGGCGTAGAACAGTCGCGCAAAAAGCCAGACGGCCGGAGTGAGGATGCCCGCCTCGATGGTCACGCGATCTCGGTAAAGCGTTCCGCCGCTAACCTCTTGTGCCGTAATCAGGTGATCCCACTTGCTAATCAGTGGGCTGTAGCCGTTGTCTCTGAGCATAAATGTCTGAGCGTTTTCCGCCTGCGGGTAGCTGATCACAATCGCCTGACGCCCAAGTGGGAGTACGCCGAATAGCTTCAGCCTGACCCAGTAAGTGCCCTCGCTCCAGGTGCTTGGAAACTCAGCGGGAGTCAGCGGGCTGAAACTCAGTAACGGTGATGCAACCTGGCGCAGCAAGCGAGGCGTGCGCACCTGGGCTACCACCTCTGCCAGTGAGCACTGAAGCTGGGTCGAGAGATTAATTTGCATGGGCGCAATCACCGACTGGATGGGGTTTGCTCGTCGTTGGCAAGCAAGGACTGAAGCTCTTCGGGAACCGGCATGGGCTTGAAGGCACTAATCCTAGAACGGCCTGTATTGCCGATGGGCACCCAAATTTTGGAGAACAGCAGGGCTGCGAAAATACGCGGTATTTGCCCCGCAACCTCCCGGTAGTCGCCAGTCTGCCAGCCGAGCTTGAGCATCAGCCAGTGTGACCTAGCATGCAGCACCGGGTGGCGTTGGGTCAGGATGTGCGTGCGTTCCAGCCATTGAAAGGCATCTGTGCTGCGCTGTTCCTGTATGGCCTGCCGGGCCTGTTGAAAGGCTTGTTCAATTGCGAGTTGTAACGCTACTTTCATCTGCAATCCTCCCGTCTATTTTTTAAGAAGGCGCAGGCCGTTGAACACCACCAACAGGCTGACGCCCATGTCGGCAAAGACGGCCATCCACATTGTCGCCTGCCCCGTTAGGGTAATGGCGAGAAACAGGGCCTTGATCCCTAACGCCAGCACGATGTTCTGCTTGAGGATTGCGGCGGTCTGTTGGGACAGGCGAATGAAGGCCGGGATCTTGCGTAGGTCATCATCCATCAAGGCTACATCGGCAGTTTCGATGGCGGTGTCTGTGCCTGCGGCGGCCATGGCGAATCCAATTTCAGACTTCGCCAGCGCCGGCGCATCGTTGATGCCATCGCCGACCATCCCTACAACGTAGCCGCGCGCCTGCAATGCTTCAATAGCCTGCAATTTGTCGACTGGCAGAAGGTTGCCGCGTGCCTCGTCGATGCCTACCTGCTGTGCAATCGCATCTGCGGTGTGCGGGTTATCGCCGGTCAGCATTGTAGTCTTCACGCCAAGTGCGTGAAGTTCATCGATTGCCTGACGGCTTGAGTCTTTGACGGTATCGGCAACCGCGAACAGGGCAACGGGCCGCTGTGGATTGCACAGCACCACCACGGTTTTGCCTTGGCGTTCGAGACGTTCAAGTGTCGCTTCCAGCTCGGATGAGCAAAGACCAAGCTCTTCCACCATACGGTGGTTACCCAGGTGGAAATCCATACCGTCGATGGTGCCTCGCACACCTCGACCCAGCAGTGCTTCGAACCCCTCAACGGCAGCAAACGTCAGGCCATTCTCAGTGGCATGCTTGGCTATTGCCTGCGAAACCGGGTGGTCAGACCGACTGGCGAGGCTGGCGGCATGGGTGCGGTAGCGTTCTGAGTCCTGTTCAACCAGCGGCATGTAATCGGTCTGTACCGGCTTGCCATGAGTAATGGTTCCGGTCTTGTCGAGTGCCAGGAAGCCAAGCTTGCCGCCGATTTCCAGATAGACGCCGCCTTTGACTAGGATGCCTTTACGCGCCGCTGCTGCCAGGCCACTGACAATGGTGACGGGCGTCGAGATGACCAAGGCGCAAGGGCAGGCGACAACCAGCAGCACCAGGGCGCGGTAGATCCAGTCGTACCAGGGCTCGGCCATGAAGAGTGGCGGCACAATGGCGATAGCTAGGGCGAATAGGAATACGACAGGGGTGTATACCTTGGCGAATTGATCGACAAAGCGCTGGGTCGGCGCACGTGACCCCTGCGCCTCTTCGACCGCGTGAATGATACGTGCCAGCGTGGTGTTGGCAGCGGCGGCTAGGACGCGGTACTCCAGGGAGCCGGCTTCGTTGATGGTTCCTGCAAAAACCGGGTCGCCAATGATTTTCTCTACGGGCAGGCTTTCCCCCGTGATGGGCGCTTGGTTGATGGTGGAGTTGCCGGAAGTAACCTCGCCGTCGAGACCGATTCGTTCGCCCGGTCTTACCCTGACCAATGCGCCTACGGCGATGGTTTTAACGTCAACTTCAAGCCATGTACCATCGATCTGCTGCACCGTGGCGCGCTCAGGGGTCAGATCCATCAGGCCGCGGATGGCATTGCGCGCCCGATCCAGCGACTTCGCTTCGATCAACTCGGCGACAGAAAAGAGGAACATGACCATGGCCGCTTCTGGCCATTGCCCAATCAGCACCGCACCGGTCACCGCGATACTCATCAGCGCATTGATGTTCAGGTTGCGGTTCTTCAGCGCGATCCAGCCCTTCTTATAAGTCGTCAGGCCGCACAGCAGGATGGCGAGCAGCGCCACGCCAGCCACAACCCACTCCGGAGCAAGCTCGGCAAAGTGGATCACTTCAGCCGATACAGCAGCCACACCCGATAGCGCCAAAGGCCACCAGGCCTTCTTGCGCGGGGTTCCTTGCGTGCCTTCGTCTGATGTCGCTGCCCCTTCAACCACTGGCGTGAAACCAAGGTCGCGAATAGCGGCCAGTGCTGTTGGCAGTGCATCTGCTGTGTGGCGAATCGTCAGTACGCGCTGAATCAGGTTGAATTCCAACTCGCTGATGCCAGGGAGTGAGGACAGCTTGTCGCGGATCAGCTTTTCTTCCGTTGGGCAGTCCATCTGTTCGATTTTGATGCGGGCTTGCCCTTCAGTAGATAGCGGTTCTGCCTGCATTCCCAGGGACGAGATCGCCGCCTCGATGGGTGCGGTCGACGGCAAGTTGTGCCATACCCCAAGAGTCCGATTGATCAGGTTGAAGTCGAGCTTATCTATGCCAGCGAGCTTGCTCAGCTTGTCCTGAATCAGCGACTGTTCGGTAGGGCAGTCCATTTGCGCAATGCGAAAGCTGCTGAGCCTGGAGCCAGCTAGGGCATTTACCGTTGAGGCTGTAGCGGAGGAGCACTTAATCGCCTCATTGGGGTCACAGCAGACATCCTTTGAAACCGCTTCAGGTTTGTGTTCATCACTGCAGCAGCCAGCCATGGGGGTATCCTCATTGATCAGTTGTGCAGAGTGAACACCCTGAAGCCACTACAGGGTCAAGCGTTTGTCGAAGAGGTATTCATGAAAATTGGAGAGCTGGCCAAGTTTGCCGATTGCCAAGTTGAAACGGTTCGCTATTACGAGCGCGAGGGGCTGTTGCCGGCTCCGGCTCGCAGCGAGGGTAATTACCGCCTTTACAGCAGTGAGCACCTTGAGCGGCTTACGTTCATTCGCAACTGCCGAACGCTGGACATGACCCTGGACGAGATCAGAAGCCTGCTGGCGCTGATGGATCGGCCAGAGGAAAACTGTGAGGGTGTAAATAGCTTAGTGGATGAGCACATTGAGCATGTGCAAGCACGCGTGACCAGCCTGTTGGCGCTGCAACAACAGCTGATTGAGTTACGACACCGCTGTTCCTCTGAGCGTGGCGTAGATGAGTGTGGAATCCTCCAGCGCCTGAATACCACTGGCGGTGTCAGTGCGCTTCCGGACGATGGCCACACCCATGTCGGGAAAAGCCACCGTCATTGACCATCGCCTCAGAACAGCGTGGAACGTGTTTAGAAATCCCGATGCGATTCAAGTTGGAGTTGCCAGTCCGGCTTTAATGAGAGATCCGTCATCAAGATTAACCGCCAAGGTCGATAGTTGCTGTGCTCCCCTAGTCGCAACACCAACCGGATCGATCACTGCCTGTCAGCCAGTGCCTGCGCAGGACGCATGCTGTAACACAAAGCCAATCGACAGCTGCTGTAGGCTCGCTAACGTGCCATCCCCAACCAAGGAAAAGGACGAGTAGATAAGCATGAATGAGCAGGTGCATCCCTCCGCCAATCCCTGGAGTTTATTACTCGCCGCGTGGCTGCTGGCCGTGGCCGCAACCGTGGCCGCCTTATTTATCGGCGAAGTCATGGGCAAAACCCCGTGCGTGTTGTGCTGGTTCCAGCGGATTTTCATGTTCCCTCTGGCAGTGATGCTGACTATCGCCTGCTACCGCGCCGACTTCTCCGTTTGGCTGTACGCCTTGCCCCTGGCCGTTATCGGCTGGGTGATCGCCCTGTACCATTGTCTGCTGTTTATAGGGGTGATCCCGGAAGACCTAAAACCGTGTAGCGCCGGAACCTCCTGTTCCGGGGCCGACATGCTGATCTTCGGTAGCGTGCCGCTGCCGCTGCTTTCCCTGGTGGTTTTCACCGCCATCGTCATGCTTCTTGCCCTGATTCGCCGGAGAACCCTTGTATGAATAGACGCGCCCTCGTGCTGACCATCAGCGCTGTGACCATTGCCGGATTTATCGCCGCCGCAGTGCTCTACCAGCGGTTTTCCGCGCCCCAGGAGACTCAGGCAGTCACTCAGGCGAGCAGCTCCTTGGTGCGTTTCCACTCGCCAACCCTTGGGCCGATCAACGCACCGGTCACCATCGTCGAGTTCTTCGACCCTTCGTGTGAGAGCTGCCGGGCGTTCTTCCCCTACGTGAAGCAAATCATGGCGCAATACCCGCAGGACGTGCGCCTGGTCGTGCGCTATGTACTGTTCCATAAAGGCTCGGAAGAGGCCGTTCGCCTGCTGGAGACTGCGCGCATACAGGGGCTTTACGAGCCTGTGCTGGCAGCCGTGCTGGAGGCCCAGCCACTGTGGCATGACGACGCGCAAGCGCAGAAAGCCTGGGAGGCAGCAGCAGCAGTTGGCCTGGATGTCGAGAAGGCCCGCGCAACGATGAACTCGCCCGAAATCGACGCGATCCTGGCCAAAGACGCAGCGGACGTTAAGAAAGTCGGAATTCAAGGTACGCCCACCTTCTTCGTCAACGGCAAGCTGCTGACGAAGTTCGGGCCTGAGCCTCTGCTGGAGTTGGTACAGAGCGAACTGCAAAAGGTACGCTAAACACAAAGACTGGCACAAACACCGTGGCTGCTTTATCGGGAGTTTTTATGCGAGCACTGGAAAACAAGATACCCCCGCCAGTTGTGACCGCTCTGTTCGGGTTGTTGATGTGGCTGGCCGCCCGCTATGTGCCGGGCCTCGACCTGGCGCACTCAGTGCGGGTACTGGTGGCGCTGCTAGTGGTGGCCGTTGGCGTTTGCTTCAGCGTGGCCGGCGTCCTGTCGTTTAGGCAGGCGCAGACCACCGTCAATCCGCTGAAGCCTGAAACCGCATCGGCACTGGTGCGCTCGGGTATCTATCAATACTCACGCAACCCGATGTACGTCGGCTTTGCCCTGTTGCTGCTGGCCTGGGCCTGCTACTTGGCCTCGCCATTTGCCTTGTTTGGGGTACTGGGGTTTGTGCTGTATATGAATCGCTTCCAGATCAGGCCCGAGGAGCGTGCTCTGATATCTCTGTTCGGCAGCGAGTATTCGGTTTATCAAACCCAGGTTCGCCGCTGGCTCTAACATTGGCTTTCAGCCGGGACGACACCATCGAAGCCCAGCTGGCCAAGGTCGAGTTCATCGACGAAAAATCGACTACCCGTACCGGGTTGGTGTCCGCCACATAGTCATCCAGGCTCTCGGGAAGCAGCGCGCTTTGGCCCCGATACTCCCCTTGGATGAAACGCTTCATCGGCATCCCACGCTGATTTGAATCCATCAAATCACAGCAAGGTCGGTGCCAACGTTTTACACAGCCTGGGCCATAGAGAGGGCCGTGAAGGCCATGGTGTAGAAGGGATTGACTTACTCAGTCATGGATTCCGTAGCGAGCTTTTGCGGCGGCTACAAGTTCAGCCGAGGAAATGCGGCCCTTCACATAGTCAGCCATTTTCGAGGACATGTAAGAGCTCATGCGAGCGCCCGCAAGGTTGTTGGTGGCCTGGACATGGGCCACGTGGGAGCGACGTTGCGTTTCTTTGAGTGCTGGCATCATCGAGATCACCAAAAAGGTAAGCGGACTTTATACGGGTAGACGCTTCAGGAACAAGATCTATGGCTAGCCGAAGACCAGCAGCGTCACCAAGCCTAGCCGTCCCGGGTATTTTGTTGATGCCCGTAATCATCGCGCCCTGTAACCAGGGGCAAGGGATCTCAATGACCGTACTCCTAGCACGAGCTGATCAGGCGGTGTCTGCCACGGCGATGGCCAGAAATTTTGGCGCAAATCTAAAGAGTGTCACCAGCGGGGAGCAATCTCACCTGGTTGTCTTTAAGGACAACGAGCCAGCCGCAGTGCTGATGGGCATTGAAGCCTTTCAAGCCATGCAGGACGAGCTCGAAGACCTTCGCATTGAAATGTTGGCCTCAGAGCGCCTGAGCAGTCTTGACGACAGCAAATTGGTGAGTCTAGAAGAAATGGAGGCTCGCTTCAGGTAATCGAGAGATAAACTGGAGAGTCGAGCTACCCCCTGAAGTTGATAACGACCTCAAGCAACTTGGTACTACCGAGGCTCGACGAGCACTGAAAGCCATTCGAGAGAAGCTGGCGGATGTGTTACAGGCAGGCCGATGGGGTCGCACAAATAGAAAAGCCCACCCATAGTGGGTGGGCTTTCGGGTGTCTCCAAGGGGAGGCTGGGTGCCAACTAATTCTCGGAGCGAACAGTATGAGGATACTCGCTTTCCTGACGTACGGCTAAGGCCAAAAGCGGAAGCTCTCGACTGACAGCCGCCGGCCGATTCTGTTGAAAAAGTAGCTTCAACGGCAGCCTGCTGTCGAAGTGGCTGAGGGGATAAGCATTATCCATAGTTCTGGGGACAGAAAAGTGGTGCCGAGCGCGTGCTATCATCTGAAGGAACGAGAAACGTCATTTGGCTGAATATCAAATGGAAGCAGAAGCTAAAGCACTCAAAAAACGCTCCTTAGGTACCGGGGCTCTTGCCCACAGCTTTTGGAGAATGGCTCATAGCCTCAGTGCTCAAACCGAGCAAGAACGGCTTCGCCGGATCAACTCCGGTTTTGAGGCTGTCTGGCTGATAGAGGTCAAAAGAACATTCAACCTCACCAATCCAGCCTTGGCACTACTAGCTAATTCCTCGAACTCAACGGTTGAGCGCCGGATCAAGAGCAAGGCCCCTCTCGACTCAGTTGTCTCCGAGCGCATCGACCGTCTGGCTCAGGTTGCCGTTCTTGCAGAGGAAGTTTTTGAAGATAAAGTAGTCGCGGGCACCTGGATGTCATCTCCCAATGATGCCCTCGGGGGAAAAACGCCTCTCTCGCTTTGCGAGACCGAGCTGGGGGCACGCCAGGTGCGCCGGGTGTTGCATGCCATTGAGTGGGGCGGTGTGGCCTGATGCGGGCATGGCGAATCTCCAAGGCAAGTCGCGCTCATGACCTTTCTGGGAAAGGGGCGGCAATTGAGGGCGGACGCTGGAATGATGCCGAGGTGCCAGCTGTGTACCTCGGCTTGTCACCCTCCACCTGCTGTCTGGAAACCTTCGTGCATCAGACCCGGAGGCCGGAGATTCCCATGAAAATTACCGTCCTCGAACTACCGGATCGCCCTGACCTCTACCTTGAGCCCGCCTTGAACCTGTTGCCTGCGGGTTGGGCCTCTCTGCCAGCAGATCGCCCAAGCATGGGCTATGGCACGGCATGGCTTGCCCGCAATGAGCAGCTGGGCTTGATCGTCCCTTCGGCGGTAATGCCCCTCGACCGCAACATCATGCTCAATCCGCGCCACCCGGCGATAGCCGAGGTTCGGATTATCGACGTGCTCGACTTCGCCTACGACCAGCGCCTATTTTCGGTTCGACCTTAGAGTAAGTTTGGCGTTGCCGACGAGGGTTGTAGCCATTTACGACAGGCCACTTTCTGACTGTCTAGCGATACAGTCTATTGGTCAAGCCGTATGCAATCAGTGGTCAGCGCAAATGCAACTGACTGGTCAGATGGGCGCAATTGCGTAGATATTGCTGGGGTCTGGTTTCACGAGAATTGAAGGGCACCAACCAAGCGCTTTTTCTTGCTTGTCGCGAGATAGGATTACCGCATCCGGATGACCGGCTAGCCCAAGTGGGGTTACAGATGAATCTCCGTACGACGGATACCGAGTTTGCGTAGCTCGTTGATCAAGCTATCGAGGTCGGTAAAAGAGTCGATCTCATCCTGATCATCTATCAAAAAGAAACTGCGGCCTGCATCCTTCTTGAACATTACGATCCATTCGCGGGTATTTGCCGGGTTGGCCATGATTTGGGTATCAAAAACCACACCTTCGTCAATTCGGACTTTCACTTTTTCGCGCTTCATTACTTCTCCTGTACTGGCAAAACGGCCCGATCAACATGGTGCACTGCGGGCTTGCTGGCACGCACGCTACACCTAAAGGCTTTGTACTATTTTATCGTTCATGACAATGCTCACAGGCTCCAAGGCTCCAAGGCTCCAAGGCTTGCAGGCGGGTGCAGACCTGAACTTCAACGTTGAGTGCGCTTGACCCCCGAGTATTGGGCTGAAAGCGCTAAGCGTGCATCCATGCTCTCGGGAAGCAGCGCCCTTTTACCTCGTGCTCTCCCAGGAGAAAACGCTTCATACGCCGCCCTCGCTGACGTTGATCTCGCAGTTCTAGGTGACACGCAGGCTAGACTTGGGATGCTGCCTCAGCCGGGACTCAGGTTGCCAAGTTTCCGTCTTTATTGAAACCATCATTGCGCGCAACGCGCCCAAAATCACTGAGGTCTTGGTCCTCATCACTGAACATGAAGTTCACCATTCGCTCACGCCTGAGGCCTAAAAGCGTTCTGAAAAAGCAGGGCTCGCATAGATGGATCTCATAGCGCTCGCCATCATGAATCGAGCCATCGCCCCAGCTGGCGCGAAGAGTGCCAAATTGCAATCCATACCCTTCAACACGCGTGCTATCCCCACAAACGTCGCATAGGACATCACTGACCGACTCGGTCTGTTCCGTAGCGGTGATTTTCATTGAGAGCCTCCCACCAGGGCGCATGTACGCCTTCATTCATCTTGCACACGATACTCCTTCAGGAGCTTTCGGTGGGGTGCGTGTCCCCGAGATCAGCTGCAGAACTCAGCACTGGTTTCACCCAGCCTGGGTTCTCTGCCGAAGTAGTTCTTTACAATGATCAATGGGAGCAGGAGCGGGATCGCTTAGGTACCCCAAAGTAGATGGCCCAGAGCTAGAAAAATGGCTTATCTAGCGATGGTTTCGTTTATGCATCGCAAGCTGACGGTATCCCATGCAGTGTCACTATGAATAACACTTCGCGCAGCGAGCCCTGCTCGGTTGGTGTGACCAAAGGCTAACTGCAAACTCCTAGGGAAATGCCCCAAAATCTAAGATGGCAATTTGTAATTACTCCGGCTAGCGTAGCGGTTGCCGACATCCCTTGATCATTGAAAACGGATTTTCAGCCATGTGGCATGACAACGAAACAGCGATTGATTATCTGAATTTCGGTGTAGTGGCTGATGCATGCGCGAGCATGCTGACGCGGGCTAATGGCGAGCCAATTTCCATTGGTGTATCCGGCGGATGGGGGGCTGGTAAGTCGTCTTTGGTCAAGATGATTGCGGCTCGACTGAAGACTCCACCCAAAGCTGAATTTGATGAGGGCGACAAGTCAGCCAATACCTTCGTCGTTCTGACTTTCAATCCATGGCTGTACCAAGATTTTGAGTCTGCTCGCAGTGCTCTGCTTCAGATCGTAGGCGATGAGATTGTTCGACTTGCTAAGGACAACGAGACCATAGCGGATAAGGCAGTTGAGCTATGGCGTCGCATCAACCTCCTCAGAATTGCCCAGCTGAGTGGTGAAGCCGCTCTGACATTAACGACAGGGATTCCAGTCGGTGCCCTTGGAAAAACGTTCAATAACATCACTAGCCTTTTCTCCTCGAAGGAAAAACCAGGTGAGGTAGATGTAGATTCTGAAGGGATCGCGTCGGTGGCTGATGGTTTGCTGAAGCCGAGCGAACCGTTCTCCATGCCGGCGCAGATTCAAGCCTTCCGAGATACCCTGGAAAGCCTTCTCGCGGAGCTCGAAATCACCCTGGTGATATTCGTCGATGACTTGGATCGATGCCTTCCGCAAACCGCAATTTCAACGCTCGAGTCCATTCGTCTGCTGCTGTTCCTGCGCCGTAGTGCATTTGTCGTTGCGGCTGATAACGATTTCATCAAAGCAGCTGTAAAAGTTCATTTCGATGGAGCAGGAATCTCGAGCGACGTCGCTACAAACTACTTTGACAAGCTCATCCAGATCCCGCTCCACGTCCCGCGACTCGGCCTGAATGAGGCGAAAGCCTATCTGGTACTGCTCTTGCTCGAGCGAGAGGCCAATGCTGGTTCTTTCTCTCGCCACCAATTCGAAAGCGCGCTCAAGCTCATTCCCGAGAGGCTGCGAAACAGTTGGAAAGGCGAGACGATCAACCAAGAATTTCTCCACGATCTAGTCGGAACAGACGAAGCACTTCGAAGCTTAATGAACCTCGCCGAAGGGTTGGCTTCACTTCTTCACGGCTCGTCGGCAGTCAATGCCAACCCCCGGCTTATGAAGCGCTTCCTAAACACGGTTTATCTGCGTGAGGCCCTTTCTGCGCCGCAGGGGATCAAGCTAGATATCGCGGCATTGGCGAAATGGCACCTTCTTGAGCGCTGTGATGAATCGCTTGCAGAGGCGATTGCTAGTCAAGTCCATTCAGACAATGACGGTCGAGTGCCGATCCTTGCTGACGCGGAGGGTGCGGCCGTTAGCCAAACTGGATTGCCTGACCCCTTTAAGGACAACCCCTTCACTAGACAATGGCTCCAATTGCCTCCTTCACTCGGCACTGAAGATCTCCGTCCACTGCTACACCTGAGCCGTGACTCGGGTACTCGTGACTTCGGTAATGACAACATGACGCCTGACTCACGCAAACTTCGTGATGCGCTGAAGACAGCAAGAAGTGGCCATCAATCCCTCACGGACCTTATGAATAAAGTTGGGCCTGATCAGACTGAGCTGGCAATGATCAAGGCGTGGCAGGGCTGCGCCACTGTGCGCAACTGGAAGCGTAACGAAGACACTGTGATGCTCGTCGAGTGCTGCAAGGTATTCCCTCATCTTGGGAAAAGGGCAGCCAGCCTGTTGGAGCAAGCGCCTCTAAAGCTAGTCGGCCCCGGCTTTATTCCAACCCTAGGTACCCATAAATGGGCGCGCGAGGTCTTGGAGCGTTGGAAGGGTCTAAACGAGCTATCTGCTCCAACTAAAAGGGCGATTGAGCAGCTAGGGGCGAAGCGCTGATGGGTACTTCAACATCCAGCAGTGGCGGCCGTGCAGGCTCTCCTTTTGATCCAGAATGGCTTTCTCCAGTTGGAGCGGCCCCCAGTAGCGCCGGAGGCGGAGCCGAACCTGGCTCTGACCAGGGGGGAGCTGAAGGAGCTGCTGCTGGCGAAGCGCCCGCGGCCCCCGAGAATGTTATAGCCCCGGGCCGTCGCTTTGGTCCTGCGCGCTCGCAAATGGGCTCTTACCTCGGAAATGGCAGTCGCGATGATCTTCGGGGCGCGACTAGGAGCATGGTCTCGAAGGGGATGGGTGGAGCAAGCCGTGCTGCTTCAACCATGCGAAGCACCGCCAGAGGAGCTGGGGCCCTAGGTCAGTTTCTGATGGCTGCTCGCGATGGCACCGACCAGCGAGTGACGGACTGGGTAGCGCGTTGCCGATCGGCCAATCTTTCCGCTTCTGACTTGGCGCTTGAGGTCCTGAAGGAGGTTTTTTCCGGATCGGGCAGCATTGACGAAGACTCGTTGCGTGACGCCGGCGCAGAGGCGTTAGCCAAGCTCTACGAGAATCATCCGGATATAGATATTTTGGCTCCCACTGATGAGCAGATCGCCGAAGTGATGGGGCTGACAATCGCTATCCAAATCTGCCAGCGCATCGATATGCAGCTCGGGCAGACTTACGAAAAACTCGTGCATGATCCGGCACTGATCCAAGAGCGCCGAGCTGACATAAGGGAATGGGTCTGGGCGGAAGTACGGGTCGTCATGGGGGAGAAGAAAGCTTCGCATGCGGATCCGAAGATTTTGGCTCAGTCAATCCTCCAATCCGCGTTGCAGGTGTTTGCCGAATGAATAAGGTTTTGTGCTCCAAAGCGGAAAGGATCCCACAGCAGCTACAAGCAGGCGAGCGAGTGTTCTCGTACTTCAAGGGAGCGAATCGTAATGGTGTTGGCGCAATTGCCAACCGCTGGCATGGGTCATTGAAGAGAACAGGGTTCCGTCCATCACCAGCAGTTTGGGACTTCGTTCAGTTTTGTCTCGCAGTCTGTAGTGCTGACCTGGCCAGTCCAAGAAGCACCAGTGCAGATGGGTGGACCCGTACGATCCAGCTCACAGTGGGTCTTTGCGAACCGCTACGATGGGTTCCTCTCAAGCATCGCCTTGAGGAAATGCTCAAGGTTTTAACTGGCGACTATTGGACTCTCATTTTCAACGACGCAGGGGTTGAGCCGCCTGATGGCGATGGTGCCTATCTCCAGGACGACTGCGTGTCTTTGCTATCAGGTGGGCTCGATAGTCTGATTGGCGGCATCAATTTGGCCGCGGAAAAAAGACGTCCTCTGTTCGTTTCCCAGCTTGCGCATAAGGACTCGGCACGGCAGCGGGACTATGCAGGGTTGCTTGCGGGCGCTGGCTCGCATTGCCAATGGAGCCATGGCATCAGCTTCAAAGGGGCACGTGAGGCTTCGACTCGTGCTCGATCCTTGGCCTTCTATGCGTTTGCCGTGCTCGCCTCGACGAAGATCAATCTGCCCAGGCCGCAAATCTACATCCCTGAAAACGGGTTTATCTGCATCAACCCTCCACTGGTCCCCGGCCGAGTCTCGAGCCTTAGCACGCGCACGACCCATCCGCTTTTCATCGGCACGCTTCAAAGCGTGCTTGATGAACTCGGGATATCTGTTGAGTTGATACTGCCTTATCGTTTCCAGACCAAAGGCGAGATGATGCGGGGCTGCCTCGATCAGGAGAGGTTGAGAGAGCTGGCTTCGGACTCCACAAGCTGCGGGCGCTTCAGGACTTATAATCGCCAGCACTGTGGCCGTTGTGTGCCTTGTCTGATCCGACGAGCAGCTTTCCTGGCATGGGGGCCGGGGACTGATCAAACCAACTATCGCTTTCCGTCAGTAGTAGGTAGCGATAAGTCAGGCAGCCCGGATGATCCGATGGCAGTGGCTCTGGCTGTACTCGATGCCAAGCAGAGAGGGTTGGATCGATTTCTGGGCGGCACACTGGCCTTTGCTTCTATTGAGGAGCGTCCGGCCTATCGTCGAGTCCTGCAGCAGGGGCTTGCTGAGCTGGAAGCTGTTCTTGTTCAGGACCAACTGCTTTGATCGACTTCCATTGCCATGTAGATCTCTACCCAAAACCTAGGGACGTACATGCCGAGACCCTGAGCAGAAATGCATTCACGTGGCTAGTAACCACGAGCCCGAAGGCTTTCCAGGCAACGAGCTCGGTGCTTGGCCACCACGAATCAATGCTGATCAGCCCGGGCCTTCACCCTGAAATCGTCGGTGAGCGCTTCCATGAATTGGACCTCCTCACAGAGTTGATTGATGGCACCATTGCTGTCGGTGAAATCGGTTTGGATGGCTCTAAGAGGTACGCATCTAGCTACCTAAAGCAGAAGCAAGTTTTCGCTACTGCCGTGAAGCGATGCCATGACTTGGGGGGGCGTGCGCTCAGCATCCACTCGAGGCAGGCGGTTTCAGACGTGTTGGCGCTACTCAGTGAGTTCCCTGATCACGGCATCCCGGTGCTGCATTGGTTCACCGGTACGGCACCAGAGCTCAAGGTCGCTGCTGGGCAAGGCTGCTGGTTTAGTATTGGCCCCGCAGCTTTCCATTCAGTGGCTGGGAGGGCGCTAGCCAAGAAGCTTCCGAAAGATAGGGTCCTTCCTGAAAGCGATGGGCCTTTCGCGCAGTTGGAAGGGCGTCCGGTGATGCCCTGGGATTTCGACATTACCGTCAATCTGCTGAGCGAGGCTTGGGCACTGCCACCGCTAGAGGTTCGGCACCAGTTGTTGAGCAACGCCAAGGCTCTTCTTAGCCAGATGGGTAGCAAAGCTTCAGCACGCATCGCCACCCAATAACTCCAAGTATCTAGGTGCCGAGCTGGCCGGCCCAACCTTTCACTGTATTAAGGTGATTCTGATGTTCATGAAAAACCTGAAGTCTTTGCACAAAAGCATGAACGCTCAGACGAATGCGCACGGAGATGCAATTGAGCTGCAGCGTTTCAGGCTCGTGCATTGACCCTTATGCTCATTTCCTAAGATGCCACTGCCAGGTTAGCAAGGAGCCGCTATGTCCACAATCCGCAAGCTGATGCTTCAAAACTTCAAGCAGTTTAGGCGGCTGGATCTGGATTTTGATCAGCGCCATAACGTGCTGATCGGTGATAACGAGACAGGCAAAAGTTCTGTGCTTCTTGCTCTGGACCTAGCATTAAGCGGCAGTCGAAATAGAGTCGAGAACCTCGGTTTTGAGGCCTTGTTTTGCAAGCCTGTCATCGAGGCGTTTCTTGATGGGCCGCGTGGCATCGACCAACTGCCGACGCTCGTCATCGATGTGTTCCTGGCTGAAGGCCAAGACGAAGGCCTCTACGGCGTGGGAAATCTGGCCGGCCTGGAGACGGATGGTATTCGGCTGGCGATCGAGCCGGTGCATGACTACGGTGCGGAGATCCGGGCAGTGCTTGCTCAGCCTGGCCGTAATTTTCCATTCGAATACTACGCGGTGAGGTTCCAGACCTTTGCCCGAAACCCTTATGCGAGCTTTAACCGACCAGTTCGCCACCTCCTGTTAGACAGTTCCCGCATTGACAGCGACTACGCTGCCCGGGAATACACCCGCTCTGTGTTCCACTTCCACGCCCCGGTTGAGGCTCGATATCAGCTGGAAAATGCTTATCGCATGGGGAAGTCGAACTTCAAGGACAACCATCTGGCTGGGCTTAACGGAGAACTAGGGGGCTTCCAGTTTGAGGTTCGCTCAGGCGCTCGCTCAAATCTCGAAACCGACCTAGTGATTTCAGAGGACGGTATTGCTCTGGAGCATCGAGGCAAGGGGCGGCAGTGCTTCATCAAGACGAGCTTCGCTCTCAACACGCGTCGGGCCCAAGCTGGCTTTGATGTCATGCTGCTTGAAGAACCTGAAAACCATCTAAGCCATACCTTGATGAAGCGGTTGGTCAACGAGCTCTCCAAGAAAGACGGAACTCAACTCTTCATCGCGACCCATAGCAGCCACATCTGCTCTCGCCTTGATCTGCGCAATGCGTTATTGCTCGGGCCAGGTCAGCGTAGTGGCACACTCAGACAGCTGTCCGACGATACAGCCGCCTTCTTTATGAAGGCCCCTGACAACAATGTTCTTGAGTTCGCCCTGTCCCGCAGGGTGATTCTGGTCGAGGGCGATGCGGAGTTCATCCTCCTCGAGGCTTTTTACACGAAGCTGACGGGGCTCCTTCCTGCCGAAGACGATGTCCATGTGATTTCCATCGGTGGTACCAGCTTCAAGCGATATTTGGAGCTTGCTGCGCTGTTGAACATCAAGGTTGCAGCGATAAGAGATAACGATGGCCGCTACGAGGAAAACTGTGTTGAGAACTACGCTGACCTAGTGACCGAGCATGCCAGGATCTTTGCTGATGCTGACAACCAGCGCAGTACCTTTGAAATAGGTCTGTATGCCGACAACACGGCCATCTGTGACGAGTTGTTTGCTCCAGGGCGAAGAGCCCTTACTCCTCAGCAATACATGCTGGCGAACAAAGCAGAAGCAGCATTTGAGTTGCTGGACAAGAAGGCGGATGAGCTGGTTGTTCCTGGCTACATTGCGGAGGCAATCGCGTGGCTAAGGGCGTGATGTTTGCAGTTGCAGGTTCTGGCAAAACCACGACGCTTATCGAGCGCCTGACCCTAGACCAGCGTGCATTGATCATCACCTACACAGAGAACAACTACGCCCACCTGCAGCGCAGCATCATCCGAAAATTCGGATGTGTGCCATCCAACATCTCCCTGTTTACCTACTTTGGGTTCCTTAACGGCTTCTGCTACAGACCGCAGCTTGAGCTGGCTTTGGGTACGCGCGGGCTGAACTTCAGAACGCCACCTGCTCACACGCGGGCGATTGCTCGTACTGAGATCGAGTACTACAAGGACGGTAAGGGGTATCTATTCCACAACCGCCTGGCCAAGCTGCTGCAGGTCATGGGGACGGTCCCTCGGCTCATTGCTCGAATTGAGCGCTTCTACGACCAGCTTTTTATTGATGAGGTCCAAGATTTCGCGGGTCACGACTTCGATCTTTTGCTCGCCCTGATGCCTGCCCAGGTAGACATCCTGTTGGTTGGCGACTTCTATCAGCACACTTTCGACACTAGCCGAGATGGTCCCACCAACCGCACGTTGCATGACAACATTCAGCGCTACGAGCGTCGTTTTAGTGACGCTGGCGTTCAGGTCGACAAGGAAACCTTGAGCCACAGCTGGCGGTGTGGGACAACTGTGTGCGACTTCATCACGACCCAACTTCAGATCAATATCGGCTCACACAGGGACGATGAAACGGCGATTGTTCCTGTGGATACACAAGCTCATGCTGATGCCATCCATGCCAATCCGGATGTGGTGAAGCTCTTCTACCAGGAGAGCTACAAGTACGGATGCCATGCATTCAATTGGGGAGCGAGCAAAGGCATGGATCACTTCCAGGATGTGTGCGTTGTACTGAGCGACAGAAACTGGAAGCTCTATCTTCGAGGCAGCTTTGAAGGTCTGCCTGCCAAGACTCGTAACAAGCTCTACGTGGCCTGCTCTCGTGCGCGAGGAGATATCTATCTAGCTCACGAAAAGTACTTCAGGGCCTTCAAGTCCAGCTGATCTGAATCGCGGTAGCACCTTCAGAACGGCGATCTATCGAGCCTAAAGCTTGGCCTGGATAAATGTGGCGATCTTTCCCACGGCGGGGCAGCAGGAGAGTTCACTGGCGCACCATCTAGCAGGATGGCGAATTCTGCCACCCCCAGCTTGGTAAGTAGACCAACAAGCGGCTCAAGGGTTTTGAATACGCGAGGACCACCTCGTTGCCGCTGTAACTCATAAGTCTCAAGTTGCGACATGATCTGCAAGATGTAGCCACCGCTTTGGAGCTTCCGGGCGAAGGCCACCGAGTTAGCTTCTCTGATTCGAAAGGGCAGGTCGCTCTCTACAATTCCAACCATATCGACCTCAATCAAAGATACCAATTTGATTCATTTTAGCCGATACGAAGCAATTTGAATCAGGCTAGAATGAACTAATCAGGATCATACGAAAGCCTCGAAAACACTGGGTTTCATGAGCTTTTATAGGTAATGGATCATCTAGATAGGTAGCGTCTTGTCGGTAAAAGATAGCTTCGTAATTTTCTACGAGGCTCAAAATTATGGATATGTTCTTCAAAGCAGTAGCTACTGCTCTTACTGCCAACCCTCTTAACTTGGCCCTCTGCTGCGTTCTCGTACTGACGATTGCCGTAGTAGTGATTGCATGGAATAGGAGATAGGGATGAAGGCTGATCTCCCGAGGTTTGCACGGCTCCCCATCAAATGGATCCAAGAGGGGGGGCTGGTTGCATTGGGGAATCGGGCGGATAGAGAGGCCCCGATCTCGCGCCCACTGCAGAATTGCAGCCTGGCAGCTCTTAAGCTTTTCCTCTGCTTGTGTATGCGTGCGGACTTCAATACCGGGTCGCTGTCGACGACCTACCCTCAGCTGATAGCTCTATCGGGAATGTCTAGGCCGTTGGTAGCTCGAGCTCTCAAACGGCTTGTTAGCGAAGCGCTGGTGTCGAAGATCGACAAGCCTTTACGTGAAGGAACAGAGCTCAAGCTCTCTGGTTGGGAGGACGCTTACTACGGCAAGCTGCCTAAGCAGGTTTTTTACGATGGTGCGCAAGATAAGCTACTCAAACTGAGGGAGTTCGAGTTCAGTGCGTTGTCGCTTTATTCGCTGAAGGTCTATCTCGTCATTGTGGGCTTCAGAGACCGCAGGAATTTCAATATCACGACGATAAACTACACAACGATTGCCTCCAAAGCAGGGGTGCCGAAGCATCAAATCCCGGCCGTGCTTAACCGGCTATACGCGAGCGAGCTGATAGCCTACAAGCAAGCTGACTACTACGAGTCTTCTCAGGCCCAAGCGGATCGAACAAATAGATATCTTGTCCGTGGTCTAGGAGACCGCTGGCCAGCGTTCAATCCAGGGAAGCAAGCAACAACGGAGTGATTGAGCTTCCTCCAGAAGATCGATTGGTGCCCAGAGGGAGTGAACGTCGCCGCGGAGCTGCTCTCCTTCGCAACGCTCACCCTTACCCGCAGAGATGGGCTACCCCCTCATCCTGCTATCCCTAGTCTGCGATTCCACCAGCATATCTGGATGAGGCAGGCCGAATAGTGGAGCTAGATTGCGCTAGCTAGTCCGTTTCGTTGCCCTGAGAAACTAGAGCTGGCAAGTGTAGAGGGAGGCCAAAAATGGCTTCCCTCTACAAGCCCCGTCACCACTGTGTTTCCGGCAAAAGGATGAAACTTTATTTCCATATTTTAGGCCATGGCGAACGGCCTTGCCGCAAATTGGATGATACTTTAACGTCCCATACTGATTTCCATCTCGGTACAACCCCGTCCTAGGCCTTCAGCAGATTGATTTCTATCTAATTGGTTTATAAGTATTTTATAGAATTTTTGAAGCTTGATAACGAAGCTTTAAATTGGATGAAACTTTATTTTCATCCCACACGTGAAGATATAAAAAGTAAGCAGGCGCAGGGTGTGGTCTTTGATACGCACATCATCGCCAACCCGGCCAATACCCGGGAATGGATCGTGCTATTGAAGAAGGGCGCGGGCACCAGCTTCTTTCTGGTTGATGACCAAGAGCAGGTGGAGTCCTTCGCCGACCTCAATGACCTGATCGAAGAGTTGCGCTTACTCGGCATCAAAGGCACAGAGATTCATCTCTAACAGGCTGTAAACCAGGGTCACCCAATGCCCATTCGTTATGCGAGAAGTCTGACCGGCCGCACTCGCAGTGCGGCTGCCAACCGGCATCTTGGGTTTACCCTGGCTTTTGTTGCCGGGGCGATCAATGCCGGCGGATTTCTTGCCGTGCAGCAATACACCTCGCACATGACCGGCATTGTCTCGGCAATGGCCGATAACATCGCTCTGGGCGCGTATGAGCTGGTCTGGGGTGGCCTCGGCGCGGTGCTGTCGTTTCTTCTTGGCGCGGCGTGTTCGACGGTGATGATCAATTACTCACGGCGGCGGCATCTGCACAGCGAATACGCCTTGCCGCTGCTGCTTGAGGCCGTGTTGCTGCTGTGTTTTGGCTTTTTGGGCACGGCAATGGCGCAGATTACCGGCCTGTTTGTGCCGCTGACGGTGATGCTGCTGTGTTTCATCATGGGCCTGCAGAACGCGCTGATCACCAAGCTTTCCAACGCCGAAATCCGCACCACGCATATCACCGGGATCATCACTGACATCGGCATCGAGCTGGGCAAGCTGTTCTATTGGAATCGCACGCGCGGGCCTGAAATAGCCCGGGTGATGGCCGACCGTCAGCGGTTGCGGGTGCTCAGCTTGTTAGCGCTGTACTTCTTCCTCGGTGGGGTGATCGGCGCACTGGGTTTCAGCTACCTGGGGTACATCGCCACCGTGCCGCTGGCCTTGCTGCTGGTGTTGCTGGCCTGCGTGCCGGCGCTGGATGACCTGCTGTTACTCGCACGGAGGGCGCTACGTCGCTGAAGTCGATCGGTTGGTTACGCTCAAGCGTCTGACGACCTGAACAGATGGCGATGCTCGGCGTTATACAGCGCCGAGTCGGCGAACTGTTCGGCGTGCAGCACGCGGCCGACGAGGATCAGTGCAGTACGGCGAAAGCCCTTGGCGCGCACCTGCTCCTCGATGGTGGCGAGGGTGCCACTGACCCAATCCTGATCCGGCCAGCTGGCCCGGTGCACCACAGCAATCGGACAGTCCGCGCCGTAGTGCGGCAGCAACTCAGTGACTATCTTGCTCAGATGTACCACGCCGAGGTGAATGGCCATGGTCGCGCCGTGGCGCGCCAGATCACTCAGCTGCTCACCCGCCGGCATCTCCGACTTGCTCGCATAGCGAGTGAGAATCAGCGTCTGTGCCACCTCGGGCAGGGTCAGTTCGCTTTCCAGCAGGGCGGCGCAAGCAGCGGTCGCAGTGACGCCGGGAATGATCTGGAAAGGAATTTCCAGCCGACGCAGGTGGCGGATCTGTTCGCCAATCGCGCCATACAGCGACGGGTCGCCGGAATGCACGCGGGCCACGTCCTGGCCTTTGCCGTGCGCCTGGGCAATCAGCTCGATAATTTCATCCAGGTGCAGTTCAGCGGTGTTCACCACCTGCTCAGCGCTATGGCCTTCCAACACCGCTGCCGGTACCAGCGAGCCGGCGTAGAGAATCACCGGGCAGCTGCGCAGCAGGCGCTGGCCCTTTACGGTGATCAGCTCGGGGTCGCCGGGGCCGGCACCGATAAAGTAGACGGTCATGACAAATCCTTGGGTGCAATCGACGCCAGCGCGCAGGTGGCACTGGCATTACGGGTTTTGCCGCCGAGCAGGCGGACAGGTTGGCCGCCCAGGCGTTCGGCCAGCGCCTGGGCGCAGGGTTCGGCGACGGCCGGGCTGCCGGTGACGGCCAGAGTAAGTGCGCAAGCTTGAACGAGGTTTTGATAGGGCAGCAGCTCTTCAGGGCTGAAACAGATCAGCTGCAGGCCGAGATGTTCGGCCAGCGCCTGCAGGCCCGGTTCGTCACGCTTGTGCGTGATGCTCGCCAGCCCCGCCAAGTTATCCACATTAAGACCATGCGCCTGCAAACTGTGCAGCAGCAGGCTGAGCAAATCTTCCACACTGCAGCCGCTGCGACAGCCCAGCCCAGCGACTACCTGAATGGCGGCAGCGGGGCGGCTAGGGGCGTTACTGGGGATCATCTGCGGTGCTCGATGTGTGCGGCGGCGTAGCTCACCATGGCGGCCGGCAGTGGTCAACTGCGATTGACCGGCCGCCGTGGCCTGCGTAGCCTTGGCGCGTTCGAGGTTCTTCGCGGCTCTGCCGCTGAAGCTAAGAGGGAACAAGGTGAATGCCTTGGCTGCCCCCGCAACTGTAAACGACTCGTCCCCTTGCGTTGTTCTGCCGCCCAAGCGCTGCAGCACAACAGCCACTGCGTAAACGCGGGAAGGCGAAGGGGGTAGCCGGCGTATCTACGCCAGCCCGGTCGTGAGCCAGGAGACCTGCCTCGTCACGTTTTCGACAACCGGGCGGGGTGATCCGGTGGTGTTGGCTGACGCCCCGTGGCTGTCATGTCTGTGCCGCCTCCTGCTCGTCTTTCTTTCGACGCTATGCAGGACTCGCCATGAAAACCCTCGGCAAACTTCCCGTCACCATCGTTACCGGCTTTCTCGGCGCCGGTAAAACCACCTTGCTCCGGCATATGCTTGGCCACGCTGACGGGCGGCGCATTGCGGTGATCGTCAATGAATTCGGCGAGCTGGGCATCGACGGAGAAATCCTCAAACAGTGCTCCATCGGTTGTAGCGAAGAAGAAGCCAACGGCCGCGTCTTTGAGCTGGCCAACGGTTGCCTGTGTTGCACCGTGCAAGAAGAGTTCTTCCCGGTGATGCGCGAGTTAGTGGCGCGCCGTGGCGAACTCGACCATATCCTTATCGAAACCTCCGGTCTGGCCCTGCCCAAGCCGCTGGTGCAGGCCTTTAACTGGCCGGAAATTCGCAACGCCTGCACGGTGGATGCAGTGATCACTGTGGTCGATAGCCCAGCTGTGGCCGCTGGTACTTTCGCTGCCTTCCCTGACCAGGTCGATCAGCAGCGCAAGCTTGATCCGAATCTCGACCATGAATCGCCGCTGCACGAGCTGTTCGCGGATCAGCTGGCCAGCGCTGATCTGGTGATCCTCAATAAAGCCGACCTGCTCGACGCCGCCACCCTGGCGGCGGTGCGCGCCGAAGTGGCGGAAGAGCTGCCGCCAGCGGTGAAAATTATCGAAGCCCACGGCGGCGAACTGCCGCTGGACGTACTGCTGGGCCTCAACTGCGAAACCGAGCTGCACATCGATGCGCGCAAAACCCACCATGACCTGGAAGGGCATGAAGAGCACGATCACGACGAATTCGACTCGTTCCACGTGGAACTACCGGAGGCCGAGGAAGCGCGTTTGCTGGGCGCACTGAAGGACGTGGTCAGCAAACACGGCATTCTGCGCATCAAGGGTTTCGCGGCGATTCCCGGCAAGCCGATGCGTCTGCTGCTGCAAGGCGTTGGCCAGCGCTTCGACAAACACTTCGACCGCGCCTGGCAGGCTGACGAAGTGCGGGTCAGCCGCTTGATCGTGATCGGTCAGCAGCTTGATCAGGCTGTCATCAGCGCTGAATTGCAGGCGGCATTGGCGAACTAAGCCCCCATGCATCTAATCCGCACCCAGCCCGGCAGCCAAGTACCGGTCGACAGCATCGCCGACCTCGGCCAGACACCGGCCGAGCTGGTGATTCTCTGCACCGGCGATTCGCAGCTGTCGTTACTGGCCGAGGTGGCGCGGCAGTTACCCGAGGATTACCCGAGCCTGCGCCTAGCCAGTCCGGCGCAGTTGAGTAATCACGCCTCGGTGGACCTCTACGTCGAGCAGGTGCTGCAGCATGCCAAGGTCATCCTGATTGCCGTGCACGGCGGCGTCAGTTACTGGCGCTACGGTATTGAGCGTTTGGTTGAGCTGGCCGAGCGCGGTGCGCGGGTGATCATGGTGCCCGGCTGCGACAACCCTGACCCCGAGCTGATGGGCTTGAGCACTGTGCCGCAGGCTGAGGCCGAGCGGCTTTGGCAGTTCCTCCGTCAGGGCGGCGCGCAGAATGCGCGGCAGCTGTTTAACTGCATCGCCAGCCAGTGGCTGCAGCGTGACTATGTCTGGGGCGAGCCGCAGCCGTTGCCGCGCGTGGGCCTCTATCACCCGCAGCAGGCCAGCGCGGTTTTGGCCGACTGGCAGGCTAATTGGCAAGCGACTGCGCCGGTGGTGGCGCTGCTGTTTTATCGCACCCAAGTGCAGGCGGCGAACACCGGCTTTATCGATGTGTTCTGTCAGCGCCTGCAGGCTCAAGGCCTCAACCCGCTGCCGATTGCCGTGGCCAGCCTCAAGGAGGCCGCCTGCCTGGCCCAGGTCGAAACCTGGCTGGACGACACCGGCACGGCGCTGATCATCAACACCACCGCCTTCGCCTTGTCCAACCCGGAAGCACCGAGCGAGCGACCTTTCCGCCGCGATATCCCGGTACTGCAAGCCATTTGCTCGCTGGATAACCATGAGCAATGGCAAGCCAGCGCCCAAGGCCTGGGTTCGCGCGACCTGGCTATGCATGTCGTGTTGCCCGAGCTGGATGGCCGCCTGATTACCCAGCCGATCAGCTTCAAGGGCCTGGCCTGGCGCAGTGAGCGCAGCCAGAGCGATGTGGTGTGTTATCAGCCGCATTTAGCCGGGATGGATTTTGTCGCTGAGCTGGCGCGCAACTGGATCGCCCTGGCCGACAAGGCCAACGCCGACAAACGCATCGCCCTGGTGCTGGCCAACTACCCGACCCGCGATGGGCGCATCGGCAACGGCGTCGGTCTGGACACCCCGGCGGCGGCGCTGAATATCCTCCGTGCACTCGAACAGCAGGGCTATCCGGTGGAGGGCTTGCCCGACAGCGGCACCGCGCTGATCCACCAGCTGCTCGGCGGCGTGACCAATGATCTGGAGATGCTCGACGCACGACCCTGCGCGCAGAGCCTGGCGCTGGAGGACTATCTGGCGTTTTTCCACAGCCTGCCGGCGGCCAACCAGCAGGCGGTGCGTGAACGCTGGGGCGAGCCGCAGAGTGATCCGATGTTCCGAGGCGGGCGGCTGATGATTGCCGGCCTGCGTTTCGGCCTAGCCTTTGTCGGCATCCAGCCGGCGCGCGGTTATCAGCTGGATGTGGCGGCGGTGTATCACGATCCCGATCTGGTGCCGCCGCACGGTTATCTGGCGTTCTACTGCTGGCTACGCCGGGCCTTTGCTTGCGACGCGGTGATCCACGTCGGCAAGCACGGCAATCTGGAATGGCTGCCGGGCAAGAGTGTCGGCCTGTCTGAGCAGTGCTGGCCGAGCGCGATTCTCGGCCCGCTGCCGAATATCTACCCGTTTATCGTCAACGATCCGGGCGAGGGCGCGCAGGCCAAGCGGCGCACCCAGGCGGTGATCATCGACCACCTGATGCCGCCGCTGACGCGCGCCGAAAGCTACGGCCCGCTGCGTGATCTGGAACGTCTGGCCGACGAGTATTACGAGGCCAGCCAGCTCGACCTGCGCCGCGCCGCCGAGCTGCGTGGCGAGATTCTGCTCAAGGTGCGCGAGGCCAGCCTGGATCGCGAACTGGGCCTGCAACTCAACGAAGACCCCAACAGCTGGCTGCCGCAGCTCGACGCTTATTTGTGCGACTTGAAGGAGTCGCAAATCCGCGATGGCCTGCATGTATTTGGCGAATCACCGGCCGGCAGCCTGCGCCGCGATACCCTGCTGGCGCTGCTGCGCATTCCCCGTGGCGACGGCCAGGGCGGCAATGCCAGCCTGCTGCGCGCCTTGGCCAGCGATCTGCAATTGGCCTTCGACCCGCTCGACTGCGACATGGCCGCGCCTTGGCAAGGCCCGCGTCCGGCGCTGTTGGCAGGGTTAAGCGATGAGGCCTGGCGCAGCGCCGGCGATACCCGCGAGCGTTTGGAATTGCTGGCGCTGCGCCTGATCGATAGCACAGATTGCGAAGCCGTGGGTGCGCTCAGTAGCCAGGTACTGCAGCGTTTGCGTGAGCAGATTGCGCCACTGCTGGATGCCTGCGGCGCTGCTGAGATGCACGGCCTGTTGTCGGCTCTGGATGGGCGCTTCGTCCCGGCCGGGCCGAGTGGCGCGCCGAGTCGCGGGCGTCTGGATGTGCTGCCCACTGGGCGCAATTTCTACAGCGTTGATGTGCGCAACCTGCCCACGCCGACGGCTTGGCGCATCGGCGTGCAAGCGGCGGATCGTCTGCTTGAACGGCATTTGCAGGATCACGGCGACCACCTGCGCCAACTCGGCCTGTCGATGTGGGGCACGGCGACCATGCGCACCGGCGGTGATGACATGGCTCAAGCGCTGGCCCTAATGGGCGTGCGCCCGGTGTGGCAGGCCGGCAGCCAGCGCGTTGAACGCTTCGAAGTGCTGCCATTGACGCAACTCGGCCGCCCGCGCGTGGACGTGACCTTGCGCGTGTCCGGCTTCTTCCGCGATGCCTTTAGTAACCTGATTCGCCTGTTCGATGATGCCGTGCAGGCGGTGGTCGATCTCGATGAGCCAGAGGACATGAACCCGCTGTCGGTCCGGGTTTGGCGTGAATCCCTGACTCTGCAGGACAGCGGCCTGGACGAAGTCGAGGCGCGTAAGCAAGCCGGCTGGCGAGTGTTCGGCTCCAAGCCGGGGGCTTATGGCGCGGGCGTGCAGAACGCCATCGACGAGCGCTTGTGGCAAACCCGCGAGGACCTCGCCGAGGTCTACCTGAACTGGGGCGGCTACGCCTACGGCAAACACAGTGAAGGCACCCCGGCGCGGGCGCAGTTCGCCGAGCGCCTGGAGCAGATGCAGGCGGTGCTGCACAACCAGGACAACCGCGAGCACGACATCCTCGACTCCAACGACTACTACCAGTTCCAGGGCGGAATGCTGGCGGCGGTGGAAACCCTGCGCGGGGCCAAGGTGGCCAGCTACCACGGCGACAACAGCCAGCCGGATACGCCGCGCATCCGCACCCTGAAGGAAGAGCTCAACCGCGTGGTGCGCGCCCGTGCGGCCAACCCCAAGTGGATCGAGGGTATGAAGCGCCACGGCTACAAGGGTGCGTTCGAGCTGGCCGCGACCATCGACTACCTGTTCGCCTTCGACGCCACCAGCGAACTGGTCGACGACCACCAATACGCGCTGCTCACCGACGCCTATTTGCTCGACAAAAGTACCCGCGACTTTATCCAGCAACACAACCCCGGCGCCCTGCAAGACATCATCGAACGCCTGCTCGAAGCACAGCAGCGCGGCCTCTGGCAGGCGCCGGGCGAGTACCGTGATGTGCTGGAAAATCTGCTGATTGATAGCGAAGAATCGTAGGGTGGATGGCGCTTTATCCATCCACCAAAACACCGTCATGGTGGACGAGAAAAGCGTCGTCCACCCTACGCAAACTTGATGGACTGCAACCATGACCGATAGCCACTTCCCCCTCGCTGCCGTGGTCGCCGCCGATGACCTGAAACTGGCGCTGTGCCTGGCGGCCATTGATCCGGCGATTGGCGGCGTGCTGATCGAAGGGCCGCGCGGCATGGCCAAATCGACCCTGGCCCGTGGCCTGGCCGATCTGCTGGCCAGCGGCACCTTTGTCACCCTGCCGCTGGGCGCGAGCGAGGAGCGCATCGTCGGCACCCTAGATCTCGACGCCGCGCTGGGCGAGGGTCGCGCGCAGTTTTCCCCCGGTCTGTTGGCCAAGGCCCATGGCGGCGTGCTGTATGTCGATGAGGTCAATCTGCTGCCCGATCATCTGGTCGATCTGCTGCTGGATGCCGCCGCCAGCGGGGTCAACCATATCGAGCGCGACGGTATCTCCCATCGGCATGCCGCGCGTTTTGTGCTGATCGGCACCATGAACGGCGAGGAGGGCGAGTTGCGCCCGCAACTGCTCGATCGCTTCGGCCTTAACCTGGCCCTGGATGCACAGCCGCAACCGGCGCAGCGTGCCGAAATTGTCCGCCGCCGACTAGCTTTCGATGCTGACCCGCAGGCTTTTCTGCAGCGCTGGCAGACGCAGCAGAATCAACTGCGCGAACGCTGCCAGAGCGCCCGTGTGCGATTGGCGGCGATTCCTCTGGATGACGCCGCCCTAGAGCAAATCAGCCAGCGTTGTTTTGCTGCTGCGGTCGATGGTTTGCGTGCTGATCTGGTCTGGCTACGCGCTGCTCGGGCGCATGCCGCCTGGCGTGGCGTCGAGCAGATTGCCGCTGAGGATATCGATGCAGTGGCAGACTTCGTTTTGCGTCACCGTCGCCGGCAGAACCAACCGCCAGCCGCGCAACCGCCACACTCTCAGCCCGAATCTCAGCCAAACAACAGCGTACCCAGCGAACAGCCACAAGCACCGCTAGGCGAAGGACAGTGGGGCGAATTACCTGCCCAAGTGCAAAGCGCAGGCGTAAGGCGTGAACCGCCACGCTGGACAAAAAAGCCCTAAGCATCCGCCCGCGCACAGCCCCAGGCGCGGATGCCCGGGCCGCTCCCGGCAAATTAGGCGGTGGTCGTAACGGTGCGAGTCGCAGTGGCGCGGCGGGCCGTATCGACTGGCCGGCGAGTCTGCTTAAAGGTCGCCCGCGTAGCCGACAGGATCTCGTCCTGCGCCCGCGCAGCGCCGCGCCTGCGGATCTCTGGCTGGTGATCGTCGATGCCTCGGCCTCGACCCGCCGGCATGGCGCGCTGAGCAAAGCCAAAGGCCTGCTCAGCGAAGTCTTCGAGCAGGCCCGCCGCCAGCGCGCGCGCCTGGCTTTATTGCACGCCACCGGCCGCCAGGCGCAATGGTTGTGGCAGGGGCAGAAAGCCTCTCAGGCCTTGCAGCAGTGGCTAAGCGAGCTGGGTGCCGGCGGTGGCACGCCGTTGCTCGCGGCAGTGCAGCAGGCCGCTGACTGGCAGGCGCGGCGTCAGCGGTTACACCCGGGCGAAACGCAGCGGTTGTTGATCATCACCGATGGCCGTCTGCGCGACTGGCCGGTGTTAGCGCCAAGTGCCTGCCCGGCGCTGCTGGTGGATATCGAAAGCGCGCCGATCCGCCTCGGCCGCGCGCGCCAACTGGCCGCTGAGCTGGGCGCAGACTACCGACATATCGATTCGCTGCCGACACTGGCCGGCAGCCTGGAGACAACCCCATGAAAACCCTTCTGATAATCGGCATCGGTGCCGGCGACCCGGACTACCTGACCGTGCAGGCGATCAACGCGCTGAACCGCACGGATGTGTTCTTCCTGATGGACAAAGGCAGCGCCAAAGACAGCCTGATCGGCCTGCGCAAAACCATCTGCGAACGCTTTATCCAGGGCCGCGACTACCGCTTTGTCAGCGCCGACTGCCCGGAGCGGGTGCGCGATGTGCCGGACTATCACGGCAGTGTGGTCGATCTGAATCAGGACAAGCAGCAGGTGTTCGAGGGCATGATCCGCGAGCAGATGAGTGATGGCGAAACCGGGGCATTTCTGGTCTGGGGCGATCCGGCGCTGTACGACAGCACCCTGCGCATCGTCGAGCAGATCGTCGCCAAAAGCAGCGAGCAGATTGAGTACGAGGTGATCCCCGGCATCACCAGCCTGCAAGCCCTGGCGGCTAAGCATAAGGTCTGCTTTAACAGCATCGGCCAGGCCTTCCAGATCACCCCGGCGCGCCGCCTGGCTGAAGGCGGCTTTCCCGAAGGCGTGGACAGCGTACTGGTCATGCTCGACGCCCAGGACACCTACCAGCGCTTTGTCGACCAAACCATGCACATCTACTGGGGCGCCTATATCGGCACCCCGGACGAAGTGCTGATCGCTGGGCCGCTGAGTGAAGTCGCCGACACCATCCGCACTCGCCGTGCAGAGCTGCGTGAGCAGCATGGGTGGATTATGGATAGCTATCTGCTGCGCAAGAACGCTTCGTAGGGTGAATGACGCTTTATCCATCCACCATCGGCATGACCCTAAGGTGGACAAACAAAGCATTGTCCACCCTACTTGCTATGTAACAAGAGCGCTTGATATTGACGGGCGACAAGAGGACAGCTCGTCACTATTAGTTATCCAGAGTGCTTGATTATTATATTTATAATTTTATATTAAGTTTTTTCTTATAAATATCTAGTCGGCTCTCTGCTCGATCTATAAATTGTTGGTAAAAGAGAACTTCAGAATATAGCTCTCCGTACTGCCTTCCTGTTGCAGGGTCATGTATTCTGTCTGTATTGAAATAACCTGAACCACTTGGGAATTTCGTATAAACAGGCGGCATCCGAGACTCATCCATGCAGTCACCAATCAAATACCCATAGAATTTCTTGATTTTACCATCTGATTTTGCAGCTAGTAATCTAGCGTATTGAACTAGATCGGGTATGTGTTCTTGTAACTCAACATTTGGTGCTTTAAATTCAATTATTATTGCGGCGCCTTCTTGATTAAATATTGCTATATCGGGGCGCTTTAGGCGATGCTCTGTATTGTTCTTCTGAAATAAAGCTTCTAGGCTTGAGTCAACGTCCGACGCAAAAATCTTTTCATTTTCGTTCCATGGAAGTGTTGAGAGAGCTTTGTCGGAGGCAATATGCTCGAAGTAATGATACTCCTCATTAAGAATCCAAATATCATGGTCTATTGAGTCACTGCTATCTTTCCCTGTAGGAAAAAACACGTTGTGAATTATTTTTTCATCATCTCGCCGTGCAGTATTATCATCTTGGCAAGATAGCATCATGGAAACGGCGCGTTTTAAAACTTCAAGCATGGAAGATCGACGCACTACTAGCTGCGACAGGTTGGCCATATCCATTTTTTTAATCGTACTGGTGTATTTCCATGAAAGCTCGTTGACTTTTTCTCTAAAGTCTTGAGTTCTAGGGTCAAGCTCTAAAAGCTGTTGCTTAATGTCAAAAATATCAGATGTTTCATTTACTATTTCTTCCTGATATTTTTTTAAAACACGTTTTGCTATGTTGGCTTCAGTGTCGCTGTAATGTACCTTGATATTTACCGCCTCTAGCATTGATCGGGATATACCAAATCTTTCTTGGGTTGAGGCTAGCAATTTGTCTTTATCAAAATCTTTAGGGGTTAGGATCCCGTACACATAATCCTCTAGGGATTCAATAATATCTTGAAGCGATACATCCCCATTAATGTCGCTACTCTGGCTGCACTCTTTAGGAATAGTGAATCCGTCGCGTTGGACATTTACTCTGTCTTCAAGATAATCACTTTCTATTAAAATTAATTCAAAGAATCCATCTATTGGCTTTTTTCTATCTTGCTGTTTTCTTATATATTGCCTTGTAAGGGAATAAACTATTGCTGCGTTAGCGCACAGAGCTACCTCATGTTGGGAACTTTTAAAGTTCTCGCTGGGTAGGGAGTATCGTGTGACCGTTAATGATGGAGAAACTTGTCCGCTCTGGTTTCCGTGGGAGCAAATAAGAGGAATCACTACCGTTTCAATTGGATTAGGTAGGTCATCAGACTCTATGATGATTTCCTCAAAGTGCTCTCCTTCTTTTTCCGCAATAGAGATTGAGAATTTCCCTATTATGTTTTTCAACACTATGAACCTTTGGAGAAAGGCAGAATATAAAAAAGAATGAATTGCATGTGCCGAAAACTCAGTCCTTACATTTCCGTAATGTAGTCGATCACTAAGCGACTCTCTGCGTATCTCTTGTAGAGTTACAACTGTTTTAATTCCCTCATTAATCTCATCTGTGCTTTTGAAATTAGATTCTGATATCTCTCTTGTATCCGCATGTACGTCTAGTGTCCGGCGCTTATAAGTAACGCCATTTGTGTAGGCGCTGTCAATTTTCATTTTGTTAAAGTAGTGAAAGTATTGAATGCGGCCTGCGCCCTTGCACTTTCCTATGCCTTGTATTTTTAAATAGTCTTTATAAGTCGAATCTCTTGTGACAAAAGCTTTAACTTGCTCATCACCAAATCCAGCGCCATTATCTGTACAAAATACAGCCAGATCATATGCGTCATTATCAATCAGAGAGGCAGGGAAGAAATCTACAACAATTGATGCAGTAAATTGAGGAGTGTTAGGCTCTGAGTTTCTACGAATTAGATAAGAATCTATAGCGTTCGATAAAAGCTCCTCAATAACAACATATTGATTGGAGCTTATTTCAGTATTTTTTAGTCCGCCTTTAACGTCCAGAGTCATGATTCTTCCTTACTAGCCTTTACTCTAAGGATTACTTTTTAAGCTCGATTTTTCATAGCTTAGGCTGTATCAATTGGGTCTATTATGTCGAGCAATTTATCAAGAGCGGCTTGGTGCAGTTACCCCTCAAAGTGGGCTATGGCGAGCATTTCCAGCTTGTAGGATGGGTTGAGCGCAGCGATACCTATGCTGCGCCTGCCCACCATCAGTGAACCGTCAAAACTCTCAATGGGTATCGCAGGCTCAACCTGCGCTGCCCGCTCCATCCTACAAGTGCGCGGCAGCCGCTAACGTGGCAGGTCTGGTTAAGCGAGAAAACCGAAGCCGCGCAGGCTTCGGCTTTTGTGGTTACTGGCAGTCAAAACCGTGCTGGCTGCGGTAGTACTCCACCTGTTCGGGTGGCATGTCTTTAAACAGCGCACAGATGGTAAAGCTGCCGACCTGGCGGCCGTTTTTCAGGTAGCCCCAGTCGGTGATCTGTTCGCGGGTAAAGCGCAGTTGCTGGCCCCAGGTCACGCTTTTGACGATGCGTGGCTCGTTGGCCACGGTGCCGATAAAACCCTGCTCAACCGCGCGGAAGGGCGTGACCCAGAAAGTTTCTATGCCGTTGCTGTCTTCGGCCATGACCTGCACTTTGAAGTCACGGGTATTGGCGGGCGGTCTGGCGGCCAGTGCCAGGAACTTGGTCAGGCCAGCCTGGGCCTGGCGCACGGCAGCTGAGACGGCCGGGTTCTGCCGGTCAGCGGTGACCACTTCATTGGTGTCGCGCGCGCTGGCGTGGAATGTAGCCAGGCCCAGTGCGAGCAGAGGAGCGATAAGGAAGGGGCGCATGCTGATTCCTTTCGTTAGTAGCTTGCCTGCTGTTCTGTGGCTTCCAGCTCTAAGTCCGGGCATTGAGCGGTTTCATCGATCATTTGCCGCTTGCCCCAGTTTTCCAGGCGGGTGTACCAAGGTAAATCACTGTCATCCAGTCGCTCCTTGGCCTCTTCACTGCCGTTGCTGGCGGCCAGTTCCAGCCACAGTCGCTGTTGGTCGCGATTGACCGTTACGCCACTGCCGGTGCTGTAGGCCTCGCTGAGGCTGAATTGCGCGGGGGCATGGTTGCTTTGCGCGGCTTTGCAAATCCAGTAAAGCGCTTTGCTGTCGTCGCTGCTGAAGTGCATGGCGCGCTCATCGCCGCTGGCGGCAAACTCCACACCGCTATCACGGCTCCAGTACAGCTCACCCAGCAGGTATTGGCTTTGGATGTCGCCCTGGTCGGCCGCTTGTTCAAACCAGTGCATGGCTTGGTAGCGCTCATCCTGATCACCGGGGTTGTCCAGATAGTCGATGCCCAGTTCAACCTGAGCCTGGGTAAAACCCTGCTCGGCTGCCTGGTTCAGCCAGCGTTTGCGCTCGGAGTCGTCACCCGGTAGGAGTTTGTCGCGGTAGAGCATGGCAATTTCAAATGCCGCGCGGCTGACCCCTTGCTCGGCGGCTTTGGCGTACCAGCGTTCACTCTCGGCGTAGCGCTGCTGGGTGTAAAACTGGTAGCCCATATTGAACTGGGCGCAGGCATCGCCGGCATGCGCCCGCTGGGCATGGTCCAGGATGTTGGCTTCGTCTGATTGATCAAGCGTCACCGGGCATTGCTTGATCGCCGCCTGACTGGTGAGTGTGCAGAGCAACAGGGCGCTGGCGAACAGTGTGGCGGTAAGCCGGAGGGTACGTAGCATGCCAATCATCCTTGATGAGATAACCCGAGCCTGATGCGTCCGGGGCTGATAAACAGTGACGGTAACCTTAGTGACTCATCGTTAAACAAGACAAGGTATGCCTGCCCAGGCTGTCGATTAATCGTCTTTTTGCAGGACTGTCGAGCGCCGTGGTACCGGTCTATATCTGTGGATAACTGCGCGGCGTATAAACCCACTCGCCACCCTCGGCACGGGGGAAACGGCAGGTTTGGCTGGAGCCGATGATTACCAAAGTGCGCATATCGACCATTTCTGGCGTTAGTTCACCTAGGGTGAGGGTGCGCAGGGTTTCGCCGGGGCGACCGATATCGCGGCCGAGCACCACCAGGGTTTCTGGCGTGCGTTGTTGGCGGATGATCTCCAGCGCACTGCCGAGCTGCCAGGGGCGGGCTTTGGAGATGGGGTTGTAGAAGGCCATCACCAGGTCGGCGGCGGCGGCATGCGCCAGGCGCTTTTCGATAATCGCCCAGGGTTTGAGGTTGTCCGACAGGGAGATCAGACAGAAGTCGTGGCCCAGCGGCGCGCCGGCCTTGGCGGCGGTGGCCAGCGCAGCGGAGACGCCGGGGAATACCTGTAGATCGACGCGCTGCCATTCGGCGTTGGTCGATGCATGCAGGGCTTCCAGCACGGCGGCGGCCATGGCGAATACGCCGGGGTCGCCGGACGACACTACTACTACCCGGCGACCGCTGGCGGCCAGCTCGAAGGCATGCCTGGCGCGATGCATTTCTTCGCGGTTATCGGTGCAGTGGCGCACCTGCTCCGGGCGCAGCGGGCCGGCCATATTGATATAGGTTTCGTAGCCGAGCAGGTCCTGCGCTTCATCCAGCGCCTGGCGCGCGGCGGGCACCATAAATTCAGCAGCACCGGGGCCGAGGCCGATCACGGTCAGGCGGCCACGGGGGCGGCCGAGTTGCGTCGCATCGATCGGCGCAGCGGCCAGCAGCAGACGCAGGTTGGCGTGCTGGCTGTGCAGCGGCGGCAATTGCGTAGCGTCGTCGATAAAGCGTAGCGGCAGGTTGAGCTGCGTGGCGGCGGCGTGCAGCTCGGTTTTGGCCATCAACTCAGGTGCGGCCAGCAGGCAGGCCAGGCTTTGCGCGGCCAGGTTGCTGGCGTGCAGCGCCTGTTGCAGTTCGCTGAGTACGTCGGTGCTGGCGCGTTCGACCCACACAGCCACTTGTTGTGGGTGAATCAATAGCTCATCAACGTTGGCGGCGCGGTTGTGTGGGCTGATATGGATCACCCGATTGGCGCTGTTATCCACCGGCAGTTTGGCCTGGGCCAGCCAGGGCGCGTCGCCTTCAATACGCACGGCCTGACCGCCGAGCAAATCGCTGACAAAGCCTTTGCCCTGTTCGAGGTCGGCCAGTTTATAGCCAGCCGGCGGTTCCAGCAGGCAGGTGCCGAAACGCAGTTCGCCGCTGGTGGTGATTGCCGCACTGACCTCCAGGTGCGCAGCAACTTCGCGCGCCATCCGGTTGACCCCGCCCAGTCCGCCGAGCAGCGGCACTACGGCGCTGCCATCTTCGGCCATGGCCAGCACCGGCGGCTCGCGGTCTTTCTCGCCGAGCACGGCGGCCAGGCTGCGAATCACGATACCGGCGGCGCACAGGGCGATGATCGGCGTACTGGCGCGGTACAGCGCGCGCAGGGTATCGCCGAAGTCTTCATACAGCCGCTCGACATCCGCCACTCGACCGCTCAGGCCGTGAATCTGCGCCTGTGGATAAAGCACCTGGATACGCCGCGCGCAAGGCAGGGCGGAGGGGCCGAGAATGATGATGGCGGGAGCGGCGGTCATAAGGTGTTCCGTGGTTGGCGTAGGAGCGGCCTTGGCCGCGATCAGTGGGTAGGGTGGATGACGCTTTTTCATCCACCATCGCAATTGGTGGATGGGTGAAGCGTCATCCACCCTACGGTTTTCACCTCGGGATCAACCGCGCCATTTTTCGCCGGGGATCACGATCATCGAGAAGTACGGCGAGGACATCGGCTCTACTTCATCCAGCGGTACGATTCGCTGGTTGCCCATGGTCGCGCGTTCGACGTAATGGGCACGCTGGTCGATACCCAGCTCCTGCAGCACGCGGCGGACTTTCTCGAAGTTGCGCCCCAGCTTCATGATCACGGCGGCTTCGGCGCTGTGCAGGCGCTGCTTGAGTTCGTCTTCGGGCAGCACGCCGGAAAGCACGCTCAAGCTCTGATTGCGGTACACCAGCGGGGTGCCGAGCACCGAGGCGCAGCCGAGCATGGAGCACACGCCGGGCACCACTTCCACGTCGTACTGGCCGGCCAGGCGGTCGTGCAGGTACATGTAGGAGCCGTAGAAGAACGGGTCGCCTTCGCAGATCACTGCCACATCAAAGCCGGCGTCGAGCCGGGCGGCGATCTGCACCGTGCAGGTGTCGTAGAAGTCGCTGATCACATCTTCATAACTCAGCGGCGCGGCGAGCTTTTCCGTGGTCACCGGGTACACCAGCGGCAGTCGCTGCTGGGCGTCGGTGAGGTGCTGTTCGATGATGCCGAAGGCGTTGCCGCCCTGGCCGTTGTTGGCTTTGGCCTTGGCCACAAAGTAGCCGACCACCGCTGCCGATTGCAGCAGGCGCAAGGCCTTGAGGGTGATCAGCTCGGGGTCACCGGGGCCAACACCGATGCCGAGTAGGCGGCCTTTTTGCACACTCATCACTCCACCTCCGTGGCCAGGGCGTTGACCGCCGCCACCGCCATGGCGCTGCCGCCACGTCGACCACGGACTATTACATAAGGCACGCCACGGCTGTCGGCGGCCAGGGCGTCCTTGGATTCCGCCGCGCCGATAAAGCCCACCGGCATGCCGATAATCAACGCCGGTTTTGGCGCGCCGGCGTCGAGCATTTCCAGCAGGTAGAACAGCGCGGTTGGGGCGTTGCCGATCACCACCACGCTGCCTTGCAGATGCTCGCGCCAATGTTCCAATGCGACTGCCGAACGGGTATTACCCAGTGCGCGGGCCTGCTCAATCACGCCGTCGTTTTGCAGGGTGCAGATCACCGGGTTATTGGCGGTCAGGCGCGGGCGGGTGATGCCTTCGGCGACCATCCGCGCATCGCAGAGAATCGGCGCGCCCTTGGCCAGCGCGGCGCGGCCGGCTGCACCGGCCCCGGGGGAGAAGCGCAGGTCCTGCACCACATCGACCATGCCGCAGGCGTGGATAACGCGCACGGCGAGCTTTTCCAGATCAGCCGGTATCGCCGACAGGTCAGCCTCGGCGCGGATGGTGGCGAAGGACTGGCGGTAGATTTCCTGGCCGTCGCGGATGTACTCAAGCATCGCTGTTTCCTGTTGTGCAGTGGGCGGCGAACCAGTCGCCGGCCTCGTCGATCGTTATGGCGCTGGCCAGCATTTGGCCGAAACCGGCCGCCTCGGGCGTGCGTTGATAAAGCTGGTAATGCCCGGCGCTGCTGGCCAGCAGCGTAAAGGGCGCGGTATGCGCGGCGGCGCAGGAGCGCGGGCAGGCGCTGAGATGCACCTGCGGCCGCGCTGTGCTGGCGCGCAGGTGCTTGGCGAGCAGCAAGGCGTCGACTTTGCTGTCGGCTAGGCCCTTGGCGCAGGCGGCTGAGCCGGTGCAGGCGATCAGATTGCTAAGCGGTTCCTGCGCGTCAGTGAGCAGGCCGAGTTCGGCCAGCGCGTGCAGCAGTGTGCCTGCCGAGTGCTCTGGGATATTCGGCAGCAGCAGACCCTGCCAGGGCGTCAGGCGCAGGCTGGCATCGCCGTAGTGCTCAGCCAGCTCGGCCAGGGCGCGCAGCTGCGCGGCGTTGATCCGGCCCAGGCGCGCGCTGGCTGCAATCATGCACAGGCCGGCCTGCTGCTGTGGATAAATGCCGAGTGCTGGATGTGGGTGGATCGAGGTGCGCTGCCAACCGAGTGGGGCCGCTTGCAGGGCGAAGGGCAGTTGCGCCTGTAGCTGTTGCAGCAGCTGGCGGGCTGGAGTCACGGCGAGCAGCTGGCGCATCCGGCTATGTTCGCTTCCGGCCAAGTTGAGAAACAGCCTGAGCAGTAGCTCGATTAGCTGCACGACTTGCTCTGCGTCGATCACACCCAGTGGCTTGTCACTCGGGCAACCGGCCAAGCCAAAGGCCAATCGGGCCGGCGATCCGGGCAGGGCGCTAAGCCAGATATCGTGGGGGTGTTCGAGCATAGTCAGGGCTTCGCCGCCGTCCAGCTGCAGGGCGAACTTGGCCGACAGCCCATGCAGCGTCGGGGTGGTTTGCAGCAGGTCGAGCAATGCGGCGGCCAGCGGGCGGGTGTCGAGCAGGGCGTGCGGATCGAGGCCGGCGGCGGGGCTAAATAGCAGGTTGCGCACATCGTCGGCGGCCGGGTTGCTGGGGCCCAGGCCTGCGGCGAGCAGGCGCTCGATCAACTCGGCTTGCTGGCCGGGCAACACGCCACGAATCTGCAGATTGCTGCGGTTGGTCAGCTCCAGCACACCGCTGGCGCAGTGTTCGGCCGCCTCGGCGATGGCGCGTGCCTGGGAGCTGTTGAGTACGCCGCCGGCCAGCTTGACCCGACAGATGCCACCGTCCAGCGCCGGAACGATACGCAGCAGGCCGGGACACGCGCTAGGACGTGGGTCGGGCAGGTCGGCGGAGGTTGGACGGTTGCGCAAAAAGGGTCACCAGCAACAAAGACGCGGCGACCGAACCAGCGAAATCCGCCCACAGGGGATTTCATGGCATCGGTACACCCCGCCCGATGTTGGCACTCGCGACTAGCGTCGTCGGCAGGTCTCCTGGCTGACAGGTCTTTATCTGCCGCGGCCTTCCCGGTTACCCAGTGGCACAGTTGCGGCAGACTCGCTGTTTACAGTTGCGGGGGCAGCCACGGTTTAACCGTGTTCCCTCTTAGGCCCTATGCACAATGGCGGCGGGCACCGACGAAGGCGCTATTATGCCCGCTTTGTTTGACGTGCAGACACCCTTGCTCGTCGGGCGGGCGCAGAGGAGTAGGTATGACGGCCTGGTTAACCCTGGTGGGGATAGGTGAAGACGGCTATGCCGACCTGGGTGAGGCGGCGCGGCTGGCGCTGGGTGAGGCGCAGTGGATTGTTGGCAGCCCACGGCAGCTGGCGCTGTTGCCCAGCGATCTGCCGGGGCAGCACGAACTGTGGCCCAGCCCCTTCAGCCTGGAGCCGGTGTTGGCGCGGCGCGGTACGCCGGTGTGCGTGCTGGCCAGCGGCGACCCGCTGTTCTATGGGGTTGGCGCGAGCCTGGCGCGGCAGCTGCCGACGGATGAGTTGCGGGTGTTTTCCGCACCCTCGTCGGTGTCGCTGGCCGCCGCCCGTCTGGGCTGGCCGCTGCAGGACGTGACGGTGCTGTCGCTGGTGGCGCGGCCGTTGGCGGCGTTGCAGGCACAGCTCTTCCCTGGCGCGCGGCTGCTGCTGTTGAGCAATGACGGCGACAGCCCGGCGGCCGTGGCCGAGTTGCTGCGTGAACGCGGTTTTGGCCCGAGCCGGCTGACCGTGCTGGAGCACCTGAGCGGCGCTCAGGAACGGCGGATTGATGGCCTGGCCAGTGACTGGGCATTGCCGCGCGCTGCTGATCTCAATCTGTTGGCAATCGAGTGCGAGGCTGGCGCTGAGGCGCGCTTGCTGCCGCTGACGCCGGGTTTGCCGGACGACGCCTATCGGCACGACGGTCAGCTGACCAAGCGTGATGTGCGCGCCATCACCCTGGCGCGGCTGGCGCCGCAACCCGGCGAGCTGCTCTGGGATGTCGGCGCTGGCTGCGGCTCCATCGGCATCGAGTGGATGCGCGCGCATACCAGCTGCCGGGCGCTTGCCATCGAGGCCGATGCCGGCCGTCAGGCGCATATCCAGCACAATCGCGACGCCCTCGGCGTGCCTGGCCTGCAACTGGTCGCCGGCCGTGCCCCCGAAGTGCTGAGCGGCTTGGCTGCGCCGGATGCGATTTTTATCGGCGGTGGGGTGACCATCCCCGGTGTGCTGGAGCAGTGCTGGGCCAACCTCAAGCCGGGCGGCCGCCTGGTGGCCAATGCCGTGACCCTGCAAAGTGAAGCGGCGCTGGTGGCCTGGCGTGAACAGGTGGGCGGCGAGCTGACCCGCATCAGCGTGGCCCAGGCGCAGCCGCTGGGCGGTTTCGACACCTGGCGCAGCGCCTTGCCGATAACTCTGCTGGAAGTACGCAAGCCGTGAGTCCGCGCATTCTGCTGCTCGGCGGCACCACCGAGGCGTTGCGCCTGGCGCGCCGTTTAAGCCCCGAAACTATCTACAGCCTGGCCGGGCTGGGCCGGGTGCCGGATGACTTGCCCTGTCAGGTGCGCGTTGGCGGTTTCGGCGGGGCAGAAGGTTTGGCGGGGTATATCCGCGAACAGGGCATCGAACTGCTGCTCGACCTGACCCACCCCTACGCTGCGCAGATCAGCACCAACGCCGCCCGCGCCGCCGAACTGAGCGGGATCGTCTGCTGGGCGCTGCGCCGTCCCGGTTGGCAGGCCGGCGCAGGGGATGACTGGTGCGAGGTGGACGATTGGACCGGACTGATTGCCGCGCTAGACGAGTTCCGCCGGCCGCTGTTTACCCTTGGCCGTGAGCCGCTGGAACACCTGCACGAGATTCCCCTGCATCAGCACTGGACCGTGCGCTGCCTGACGGAGCAGCAAGCCGTGCCGCGTGCGGAGATTATCGGCGCGCGCGGGCCGTTCGATCTGCACGGCGAGCGTGCGTTATTCGCTCGCCTGGGCACGGATGTGCTGATCAGCAAGAACAGCGGCAGCCAGTCCACCGAGCCCAAGTTGCAGGTGGCGCGTGAACTGAGTTTGCCTGTATTGCTGCTGCGTCGGCCCGAGTTGCCAGCGGTTGATCGCGAGTTTCTGCAGCCAGATGCCCTGTGGGAGGCGCTAGAGCGGCGATTGGTCTGAGCGGTCGTCGCGGCTAAAGCCCCACAAGTCACAGATTGTTCCTCACGCTCCGCGTGGGAATTCAGCCCAGGACGCTCTGCGTCCACCACGGTTGCGCAGAGTTCAACTACGTCAGGCACGACGCGGAGCGTTGTAAGCGCAGGTGCCCACTCAGAGCGTGGGCACCATCTGGAATCTGATGCCCCGCCACCCGAGCAAAAAATCCCCTGTTAGACTGCCGCCCCGCTTTGGAGGCCGCCATGACCACGCCCGTTTCCCCTTACGCTCGCATTCTGTTTATTGGCCCAGGCCTCAGCCGTGGTGCGTCGGCTGAGCGTTTGCGCCAGCGCGTCGAGGCGCTGGTGGGCGAGGCGCATGTGCATGACAGCGAGCAGGATCTGCAGCCGTTCTGGCTGGCCCTGGATGAGTCGCCGCGCCCATTGCTGGTGGTGGATCTGGAACCGCGTGCCGATGCTGCTCACCGTGATTGGCTACGTGAGCAGATCGCCGAGCGCACTGATGGCGCGTCGGTGTTTGTGGTCTGCACGGCGATGGAAGATGCCTGGCTCGATGGCCTGGCCGCGCTGCTTGAGCGTACAGCACTGCATACGGCCTGCGGTGATGTGTCCGCCGTGCCGGCGCAGCACGCCTGGTCGCACATTCCGCCGCACGCCCAGCGTCTGCTGCTGTGCAACGGTCCGCGCTGCACACGCAAGGGCGCGCTGGGCCTGTGGAAAACCCTGCGTCAGCGTCTCAAGGCTGCCGGCAAGCTGGAGTGCGAGGGCGGGGTGCATATCACCCGCAGCCAATGTCAGTTCCCCTGCGATATGGGGCCGACTGCGAGCCTTTATCCACAGGGCGAGTGGTTCGGTATCCGTGACGAGGCTGCGGTGATTCGCCTGGTCGACGAGCGTCTGGTGGCCGGACGTGCGGTGCCCGAGCTGCGCATCGATCAGGGCTGAGTGCGCGTTGCTATTTATTTTCATGGCCTGTGTAACGCCAGAACATCTCGTCGCTCTAGTTGAATGCCGGCACGCAAAAACCTTTCGCCCGGCCAATCAAGATCACCTGAGGATACGCACATGACTATGAAATCTACCGCTGCTGCTGGTGCTGCTATCGCCTTCGCTGCTGCTTCCTTGTTTGCTAGCCTGACCAGCACTGTTGTAGTTGCTGAAGAGGCTGTTGTGCACTGCTACGGCGTGACTTCGTGCAAAGGTCAGAACGACTGCAAGACCGCTGAGAACAGCTGTAAAGGTCAGGCAGCCTGCAAAGGCCACGGCTTCAAGTCCATGACCCTGGCCGAGTGCAATAACGCTGGTGGTAAAGTCGGCGAATAAGTGAATCGGGGCGGCCGGACAGCGGCGGCCCCGCATCACTGCATGAGGAACCCTAGATGAATGCTGGACAAGACAGCTTGGGTTTTGGCCTGGGTTTACGCAGTACCTACTACCAAGCCATTCTCGAACAACGCCCGGCGATCGACTGGTTTGAGATCGTCTCGGAAAATTACCTGGTAGAGGGTGGTAAAGCCCTCTACTTTTTGGATGCCATCGGCGAGCAGTACCCGCTGGTGATGCATGGTGTGTCGCTATCGATTGGCGGGCCGCACGAGCTGGATCGCGATTACCTGCGCCGGCTCAAACACCTCGCGCAACGGGTGCAACCCGCCTGGATCTCCGATCATCTGTGCTGGAGCCGGGGCAATGCCCACCAGCTGCACGACCTGCTGCCGCTGCCCTATACCGAAGAAAGCCTGCAGCATGTGGCCGCACGCGTGCGCCAGGTGCAGGACGTGATCGAGCGGCCGCTGGTGCTGGAAAACGTCTCCAGCTACCTGCGCTGCGCCGATGATCAATTCAGCGAATGGCAGTTTCTCGCTGCGCTGAGCGAGCTGAGCGGCTGCGAGCTGTTGCTCGACGTCAACAATGTCTACGTCAGTGCACGCAACCATGGTTTCGATGCCTGGGAATTTATCAGCAGCCTGCCCAAGCAGCGTATTCGTCAGCTGCACTTGGCGGGCCACAGCGATTATGGCAACTACCTGATCGATACCCACGATCAGCCGGTCAGCGATCCGGTCTGGCAGCTCTACCAACGCACCTTGCAGCACCTTGGCCCGGTGTCCACGCTGCTGGAGCGCGATGACCATTTCCCGGATCTGGACGAGTTGCTCGGCGAGCTGAACAAGGCCCGTCAGGTGGCTACCGAAGCACTTCAAGGGACTGCACGATGCGCCTGAGTGACTGGCAGCACGAGGTGCAGGCCTACCTGCTCAATCCCGATGCCCAGCCGAACCCGGCGCTGCAGGCGAGTCTGTTGGGCAGTGCGGCGTTGAGTGCCGAGCAGGGCTTGGCGATTTACCACAATGCCTACCGTGCGCGGCTGTTGGAGGCGTTGCGCGGTGATTACCCGGCCGTGCATGACTGGCTCGGTGACGAGGAGTTCGATGCCCTGGCGTTGGCCTATCTCAGCGCCCATCCGTCGCAGCACTTCAGCTTGCGGTGGCTCGGTGCGCAGCTGGCGGACTTTATCGACGGCTATCTGGTGCCGGCCCAGGCTGCGCCGCTGAGTGAGCTGGCGCGGCTGGAGTGGGCGTTTACCTTGGCGTTTGATGCCGTCGACGCCCCGCCCTTGAGCCTGACGCAGATGGCCGAACTGCCCGCCGAAGACTGGCCGCCCCTGCAGGTACGCCTGCTGCCCAGCGTGCAGTGGCGTGAGTGCCGGCATAACAGCCTGGCGATTTGGCGCGCGTGTAAGGAGCAGGGCGAGTTCCCCGGTAGCCAGCTCTTAAGCGAGGGCGAGGTCTGCCTGATCTGGCGTGAACAGTTGATTACCCGCTACCGCAGCCTGGCGACTGATGAAGCTGCAGCGTTGCAGGGCATGACCCAGCAGGGCTGGAGCTTTGCCGAATTGTGCGCGCAACTCAGTGAACTGGGTGAGCAGGCCCCCGTGCAGGCTGTGACCTGGCTGCGCCAGTGGCTAAGCGACGGCTTGCTGAAACGACATCCTACGGGCTAACCCGCACCACCAGGTTTTTGCCTTACCATGCCGGCTCTGCCTCGTTGCGAGCCGTGCATGCCTGCCTTTTTGCTGCGTTACCGCGTTGCCCTGATCGTCTTGCTGATTCTGCTCGGCCTGTTGGTGAGTATCTGGCTGGCCGGGCGCTATGCCGAGCAGCGCGCCTGGCAGGAGCGTAGCCTGGAGGCGCGCGGGCAGTTGCAGCTGTATGCACAGTCGATCCACACCCTGGTCGAACGCTTTCGCTCGGTGCCCGAGGTGCTGGCGCTGGACAGCGATATCAAGTCGCTGCTGCGTGCGCCGACGGACAGCCTACTGCGCAGCAAACTCAATGAGCGTCTGGAACAGCTCAATACGGCCGCCGGCTCCAATGTGCTCTATCTGCTCAATGCCAAGGGCGAAACCCTGGTGGCCAGCAACTGGCGCGACTGGAGCAGTTTCGTCGGCAACAACTACGCCTTCCGCCCGTATTTTCAGGATGCTGTGCGCCAGTCCTCCGGGCGCTATTTCGCGGTGGGGGTAACCACCGGCATTCCCGGTTATTTCCTTTCCCATGCGGTGCGCGATGACAACGGCGTGGTGCTCGGCGTGCTGGTGGTCAAGCTGGAGCTGGAAGAGCTGCAGCGCGAATGGGCCAGCCAACCCGGCGTGCTGCTGGTGGCTGATAGCTACTCGGTGGTGATCCTCAGTAATCGTCCGGTCTGGCGTTTTCTTGCTCTTGATGGGTTGAGCGAACAGGCCCGCGCCGAGCTGGTGGAAGTACGCAAGTACGCGGAACAGGCGCTGAAGCCGCTCTCCAGCACATTGCGCCGAGAGATTGATAGCGACAGTCAGTGGCGCCGTGTCGACGGCCCGGATGGTTCGCGTGATTACCTCTGGCAACGCCAGCCCCTGGACGACGAAGGCTGGACCCTGCACCTGCTGCATGAACCGAAAACCCTGGTTGATAGCGTGCGCAGCTACCGCCTGGCAGCCGCTGGGGTGTGGATGACTCTGGCCTTTCTGCTGCTTTACCTGGCCCAGCGACGCAAGAACCAGCGCCTGCAAGCGGGCATCCGTGAGCGCCTGGAGCGTGAAGTGGCGCTGCGCACCGCCGAACTGCGTGAGGCGCAGGAAGGGTTGGTGCACGCGGCGAAGATGGCGGCGCTCGGGCAGATGTCAGCGGCCATGGCTCATGAAATCAACCAGCCGCTGACCGCCATGCAGATGCAGCTGGGCAGCTTGCGCCTGCTGCTCGACAGCGGCCGCCAGGACGATGTGCGTGAAGGCTTGCAGCGTATCGATGGCTTGCTGCAACGCATCGCCGGCCTTACCGGTCACCTGAAAACCTTCGCGCGCAAAAGCCCGGCTGGCCTTAGCGAACGGCTGCGACTGAGTGATGTACTGGAGCAGGCCTTGCAGCTGCTGGCGCCGCGTCTGCGCAGCGAGCAGGTACAGCTGCACAGTGAGATCGACACCGATGCACGGGTCTTAGGCGATGCGATTCGCCTGGAACAGGTGCTACTCAATCTCCTCAACAATGCCCTGGATGCCATGGCATCTGTCGAGTCGCGGCAGTTGCAGATTCGTATCGAGCGCCAAGGCGAGCAGTGCCTGCTGAGCATCGCCGACAGCGGCGGCGGGATTGCGGCTGATGTGTTGGGTCATGTGTTCGAACCGTTCTTTACCACTAAACCGGTGGGCGCGGGTTTGGGTCTTGGCCTGGCAGTGTCTTACGGCATCGTCCGCGAACTGGGCGGCAACCTGGAGGCGGCGAATGGTGAGCAGGGCGCGGTGTTTACCCTGCGCCTGCCGGCAGCGCCAAATACTTAACCATGTAGGGTGGATAACGCTCTTTTTATCCACCATGGACCCGCGTTGGTGGACGGATAAAGCGCCAGCTCCGTGCCCCGATCCACCCTACAAAAATACCGAGGCGTTACACTGCCGCCGATTGATCAGGAGGTTGTATGACGGGGCACGTAATAGTCGTCGATGACGAAGCGGCAATCCGCGAAGCCGTGCAACAGTGGCTGGAGCTGTCCGGCTTCAGCGTGCAGAGTTGTGCGACGGCGCAGGCTGCGTTGGCGCTGGTCGACCGTGACTACCCCGGCATCATCATCAGCGACGTGCGCATGCCCGGCACTGATGGCTTGCAGCTGCTCGACAGTGTGCTGGAGCGCGACCGCGACCTGCCGGTGATTCTGATCACCGGGCATGGCGACGTGCCGATGGCGGTGCAGGCCTTGCGTCAGGGCGCCTACGACTTTATCGAGAAGCCCTTCACCCCTGAGCGCCTACTCGACAGCGTGCGCCGTGCGTTGGATAAGCGCCGCTTGGTCTGCGAGAACCGTCAGCTGCGTCAGCAGTTCGCCCTCAAGGACCATATCGAAGCGCAGCTACTCGGCGTCTCGCGGCCGATGGAAACCCTGCGCCGGCAGATCCTCGAGCTGGCGGGCACCTCGGTGAACATCCTTCTGCGTGGCGACACCGGCAGCGGTAAGGAGCGGGTCGCGCGCTGCCTGCATGATTTCAGTAACCGCGCTAGCAAGCCGTTTGTCGCGCTGAACTGCGCGGCAATTCCCGAGCACCTGTTCGAGAGTGAACTGTTCGGCCATGAAAGCGGTGCCTTTACCGGCGCGCAAAGCAAGCGCATCGGACGCATTGAGCATGCCGACGGCGGCACCCTGTTTCTCGATGAAGTGGAAAGCTTGCCGCTGGCCCAGCAGGTCAAATTACTGCGCGTGTTGCAGGAGAAAACCCTGGAGCGCCTTGGCTCCAATCGCAGCATTCAGGTCGATCTGCGGGTGATCAGCGCGGTCAAGCCGGACCTGCTCGATGAGGTCAAGGCCGGGCGTTTTCGTGAGGACCTGTATTACCGCTTGAACGTCGCCACCTTACGCATTCCGCCGCTGCGCGAACGCCGTGAAGACATTCCGCTGCTGTTCGAACACTTCGCCAACCAGGCCGCGCAACGCCATGGCCGAGATACGCCGAGCCTGGCACCGAGTGAGTTGACCCGTTTGCTGGCGCATGACTGGCCGGGCAACGTGCGCGAGCTGATTAACGCCGCTGAGCGCCACGCCCTGGGTCTGGGTGGCGCAACAGACACCGCGGACGATTTGCCGGTGCAGTCGCTGGCCGAGCAGATGGAAGCCTTCGAAGCGCAGTGCCTGCACCGCGCGCTGCAGCACTGTCAGGGCAATATCACCGAGGTCATGGCCCTGCTGCAGCTGCCGCGCCGCACCCTCAACGAGAAAATGCAGCGTCACGGTCTGCAGCGCAGCAGCTACCGGCCGGCCGGCAGCAGCGACGAAGAGTAGGGCCTACTCGTCGCTATTCGCGTACTTACGCTGTCCGGCCAGGTATACCGCCTGCACCTTGATCTTTTGCAGGTCGGTGGTCGCGACCTGGTAGGGGTTTTTGTCGACGATCAACAGGTCAGCCCACTTGCCTGGCTCGAGGCTGCCGGTCTGTGCTTCGATACGTAATTGATAGGCACCGTTGATGGTCATTGCCCGCAGCGCTTGGTGAATATCGATGGCCTCGGCCGCGTTGAGTGTGCGCCCGGAGCTGGTGGTGCGGGTGATCGCTGTTTGCATCAGGCTGAACGGGGTGGCTGGAAACATTGGGCTGTCAGCATGCAGGGTCGGGCGCATGCCCTGCTCGAAGGCGCTGCGCACCGGCAATACCTGCTGTGCCATGCGCGAACCGATGATCGAGTCTTCCAGGGCGTCGCCGTAGTACAGAATGTGATTGATGTGGAAGGACGCGCTCACGCCCATTTTGGCCAGCGGTGCAATTCTGTCCACAGGCAACTCCACACCATGCTCCAACCGCAACACCGGCAGCTGGCCGGTAAGTGGGCCTGCCGTCTTGATCACCTGAGTCACGGCGCGTGCTGAAGCGTCGCCCTGGCTGTGGATCGCGACTTGCCAGCCGTCTGCCGTGTAACGCTGAATTTTTGCCTGCATCTCGGCCTGACTGAACATCGCCTCGCCATGGCTGCCCGCAGTGATACCCAGGCTGCTGGCCAGTGGGCTGGCGAGGTAGGGTGAGGTGGTGAACATGCTGCCGGTGTAGGGCGAGCCGTCGTGCCAGAGTTTGACGCCGAGTACACGGAAATAAGGATCGTCGTAATCGGGTTTCTCGGGCAGATATTTCAGTTCATCTTCGACCAGATAAAAGAACTGGCGGATACGCGGTTGCAGGTTATCCGAGGAGACAAAGCGCGCCATCAGCGGTGGGACGTTGAAGCCCAGTGAGGCGACCGAGGTGAAGCCGTTGGCCACTAGGTTGTCGAGCACGGCTTCATAGCGGTCAAGCAGCTTCCAGGGTGATTTAAGCTCGTGCAGAAGCGGCTGTGCGGCACCGTTTTCCGCGATAAAGCCGGTTAGCTCGCCGCTATTGTCACGCTGGTAGTAGGCGCCATCACCCGGGTCGGGAGTGTTCTTGTCGATGCCAGCCTCGGCAAAGGCGCGGGAGTTGGCCCAGAACGAGTGCAGGGTTTGTGACACCAGTAACACCGGGTTATCCGGGGCGATCTGGTCCAGTGTCTGGCGCATGGGTACGTCCAGGTCTGGGGTGAGGATTGGGTCGATTCCGCCGGCATACACCCAATCACCTTTTTCAGCGTTGGCCACGGCCTGTTTCAGAGCCGCCCAGACATCCGCGTTGCGCGTATGAGTAAAGCCAGAAAGGTCCGCTGCACCGTTAAACACCGCGCTCAGGGTCGGATGCTCATGGGCGGCGATAAAGCCGGGCAATACGCTTCTGCCCTGCAGGTCGATGACCTCGGTACGGGCGGTTTGCAGGGCCAGTATCGTCGTGTCGCTGCCAACGGCTTGGATCACTCCATTACGTACGGCAAGTGCTTCGACCATCTGGTCCTGCGGGTTGACGGTCAGCACGTTGCCGCCGTGCAGGATCAGGTCCGGGCCATCATCAGCTGAGCAGCCAGTTAACAGCGCGCAGAGAACGAAGAGACGATTCAGGTACAGCAGGCCAAACCTGGGCATGGGCGTATTTCCTTGGTCAGCCATGCTGGTTCTTCAGGCATCGGCTGGGGGCTTACTCACGAGTGACGAGGTTGTGCTCAGCCATCCTAGTGACTTGAGCGTTATCGCTGGCCGCGAACCGTGGAAATGGCCAAGAAGGGCGATGATCTGGCAGAAAAGGCCTATAAACGCGTGAGCACTGCCGTTGACCAATGGGTATGTGAATCGGCTGTTTTCCGCCTATAGGTTTTTCGGCATTGGCGGAATTCCGCTTGTTGTCGCGGTTAAGATTGCCGTACGTTGTGATGAAACCGCTCTAGCGCGGGCTTTTCTTTCACTGGCACGGCATCTGCTATAGCTCTTGTTAGCCAGGCACTCGCTTGCCTAGGCACACATAAGAAAGACAAGAGGTGAATCCCATGTACTGCCCAGCATCATTTGCGCGCTCGCCGCGTCCGGCATCAACCGCCCATCTCTTGTGCGCTCGGCTCAGGTCGCGCGTGAGCTTCTGCTCCTTTTCGCCATTGCGTTAGTCCCGGCGCTGCATCGCCGCCTGGGTGGCGCGCAGCGTCTACAGTGAAAACCTCTGCATAAAGCCATAACAACGACGGAGTTTCTTCCATGCGAATGACCAAACGATTCAGCCTATTTGCTGCTGCCGCAGCCTTTACCGCCAGCACCGCAGCATTGGCAGCACCGACCTTTATCAACATCCTCACCGGCGGCACCAGTGGTGTGTACTACCCAATCGGTGTCGGTTTGTCGCAGCTTTACAGCAACGGTATTGAAGGCTCGAAGACCTCGGTACAGGCGACCAAAGCCTCGGTGGAAAACCTCAACCTGCTGCAAGCCGGTCGTGGTGAGCTGGCGCTGGCGCTGGGCGATTCCGTGGCTGATGCCTGGAATGGTGTGGAAGAAGCCGGCTTCAAGGCGCCGCTGAGCAAACTGCGCGCGATTGCCGGTACTTACCCGAACTACATCCAGATCGTGGCCAGCAAGGAGTCCGGGATCAAGACCCTGGCGGACCTCAAAGGCAAGACCATCTCCGTAGGTGCACCGAAGTCCGGCACCGAGCTCAACGCTCGCGCCATCTTCAAGGCCGCAGGCCTGAGCTATGAAGACATGGCCAAGGTCGAGTTCCTGCCGTACGCCGAGTCGGTCGAGCTGATCAAGAACCGCCAGCTGGATGCCACCCTGCAATCTTCGGGTCTGGGCATGGCCGCGATTCGTGACCTGGCAGCCACCCTGCCAATCACCTTCGTCTCGGTACCGGCTGAGGTTACTGCCAAGATCGGCAACGCGGCTTACCAGCCAGCGTCGATCCCTGCCGGTACGTATGACGGTCAGGATGCAGATGTGCCGACTGTGGCCATCACCAATATCCTGGTTAGCCATGACGGTGTGTCTGAAGAAGTTGCCTATCAGATGACCAAACTGATGTTTGAAAACCTTGAGCGCCTGGGCAATGCCCATTCCGCTGCCAAGGACATCAAGCTGGAAAGTGCTGCGAAGAACCTGCCAATCCCGCTGCATCCAGGTGCTGAGCGTTATTACAAAGAAGTCGGCGCGCTGTAAGGCTGCTGAAGGGTTGCAGGTGTAGGTTGGCGCTGTGCGCAGCGCCAACCTCTGCAGACACGCGCTAGAGCTGCGAATAAAACCGGCGTGGCCGTCACGGCAGGTTTTGTTGGCGACTCTTGTGCTATCGACGTTGTAACGAGGGCATCCGCTCCATGAGTGACCAAAACCAAGGCCTCGCTGCCAGTCCTAGTGAGTGGCCGAAAGCGCTGTTTTATGTCGCGCTGCTGTTTTCGATTTTCCAGATCACCACCGCTGCCTTTCACCCGGTATCCAGCCAGATTCTGCGTGCCGTGCACGTGGGTTTTCTGTTGATGGTGGTGTTTCTCAGTTTTCCGCTGCGGGGCAAAGAGCGTCCCTGGCAACCAATGGCCTGGCTGTTGGGTTTGGCGGGCATGGCCACGGCCTTCTACCAGTGGTATTTCGAGGCCGACCTGATCCAGCGTTCCGGTGATTTGACCCAGAGCGATATGGTGATTGGCTTGCTGTTGATCGTCCTGGTATTCGAGGCCGCGCGCCGCGTCATGGGCATCGCCCTGCCGCTGATTTGCGCACTGTTTCTGGCGTATGGCCTGTTTGGCCAATACCTGCCGGGCGACCTGATGCACCGTGGTTATGACATCGACCAGATCGTCAACCAACTGGCCTTCGGCACCGAAGGGCTGTACGGCACGCCGACCTATGTCTCGGCCACCTATATCTTCCTGTTCATCCTGTTTGGCGCGTTTCTCGAACAGGCCGGGATGATCAAGCTGTTCACCGATTTCGCCATGGGTCTGTTCGGCCACAAGCTTGGCGGCCCGGCCAAGGTTTCCGTGGTGTCGTCGGCACTGATGGGTACCATCACCGGCTCCGGTGTGGCCAACGTGGTCACCACTGGCCAGTTCACCATCCCTTTGATGAAGCGCTTTGGCTACAAGTCGGCGTTTGCTGGTGGTGTTGAGGCGACGTCCTCGATGGGCAGCCAGATCATGCCGCCGATCATGGGCGCGGTGGCGTTCATCATGGCCGAGACCATCAACGTACCGTTTTTTGAAGTGGCCAAAGCGGCACTGATTCCGGCGCTGCTGTATTTCGGCTCGGTGTTCTGGATGGTGCATCTGGAAGCCAAGCGCGCCAACCTGCGCGGGCTGCCGAAGGACCAGTGTCCGAATCCCTGGGCGGCGATCAAGCAGCGCTGGTACCTGCTGATTCCGCTGCTGATTCTGATCTACCTGCTGTTCTCCGGGCGCACGCCGCTGTTCTCCGGGATGGTTGGCCTGGCCCTGACGGCCATTGTGATTCTTGGCTCGGCAATCATCCTGCGGGTGTCGTCCAAGGTCATGCGCTTTGCCTTCTGGATCGCCCTGGGCGTGCTTTGCGCCGGCTTCTTCCAGCTGGGTATCGCGGTGGTGTTTGGCGTGGTGGCGCTGTTGGTGGCGATCTGCTGGTTTATCAAGGGCGGCCGCGACACGCTGGTCATCTGCCTGCACGCCTTGGTAGAAGGCGCACGCCATGCGGTACCGGTGGGCATTGCCTGCGCCCTGGTCGGGGTGATTATTGGCGTGGTCTCGCTGACGGGCGTGGCGTCGACCTTTGCCGGTTACATTCTGGCTATCGGCCAGGACAACCTGTTCCTCTCGCTGATCCTCACCATGCTTACGTGTCTGGTTTTGGGCATGGGTATTCCGACCATTCCCAACTACATCATTACCAGCTCGATTGCTGCGCCAGCGCTGCTGGAGTTGGGTGTGCCGCTGATCGTGTCACACATGTTCGTGTTCTATTTCGGCATCATGGCCGACCTCACCCCGCCGGTGGCGCTGGCCTGTTTTGCCGCGGCGCCTATCGCCAAGGAGAGCGGGCTAAAGATCAGCCTGTGGGCCATTCGCATTGCTGTGGCCGGGTTTATCGTGCCGTTTATGGCGGTGTACGAGCCTGCGTTGATGCTGCAGGGCGATAGCCTGTTGGCGACGCTTTATGTGGTGTTCAAGGCCGCACTGGCCATCGGTATCTGGGGCGCGATCTTTACCGGCTACCTGCAGATCAAAATGCCGTGGTGGGAGCGTGCACTGGGCTTTGCCGCCGGTGCCAGCCTGATTCTGGCGACGCCCATGAGTGATGAGATCGGCTTTGCTCTGGCCGCCGTGTTCATTGCCCAGCACCTGTGGCGTGCACGTAATGCGCAGGTGGCCACTGCATGATTGGTTTGTGCCTGGGCTTGGCGGGCGCGGTGTGGGCAGAAGTGCCCGCGCCCAGCTTTACCCTGGCCTGGACACACACCATCGAGAAGATTCGTTGGGAAGAGGATTACCGCGTGATGCCTGAGGGTTTGTTGCTCGGCGAGGCGCGGGTAAAGGGTTCCGGGGCCGGTATGGAGATTCCAGACGGCGCCGAACTGCGCGAGGGCAGCTGGCATTACCAGCGTCAGCTTCCACCCTTGCAACCACTGCGTTTGGGGCGAACCCCCGAGGCAGGGGATTATCAACTGTGTTTCAACCAGCGTTGCCACTCGATGAGTGAATGGCTTGGCCCGCCACAAGCGACCCAGCCGGCGTTGGAACTCTGGAGCTGTGAGCAAAGCTCCCCAGCCGCCTCGGCGGCAGGCCAGGACGACGGCTAACCCCGCGTCCGCTCCCGGGCCACAAGCCCAGGTTGTTGTAGAGGAGAACCCCCATTTGGCCCAGCCGGTGGGGGTTTTGTTCGTTTGCAGTAACGGTTAGCTTCAGCAATTGACTGACAAGCAGGATGTTATGAGCACCATCACCTATTACCTGGACATGCAGCACCTCGAGCAGATCCGCGCCAAGCCGTTGCCGGCCGACCTGAGCGTGGTGGAATGCCAGCTCAAGCAGTTTCAGCTCAACCGCTTTCTCTACCAGCTGGTTGGCGAGCCCTGGCAGTGGACCGACAAACTCAGCTGGACGGACGCGCAGTGGCGCGAGCTGATCGAGCAGCCCAATCACCGCACCTGGGTGGCTTATCACCAGGGCGTCATCTCCGGCTATTACGAGCTGCTGCGCGATGTCGACGGCGTGGTGGAAATTCTCTACTTCGGCCTGGCCGAGGCCTTCTTCGGTCAGGGCTTTGGCGGCCCGCTGCTGACCCATGCGCTGCAGTCCGCCTGGGCCTGGCCAGGTACCACCAAGGTCTGGGTGCATACCTGCAGCCTCGACCACCCCAGCGCGCTGGCCAACTATCAGGCTCGCGGCCTGCGCATCTATCGTGAAGAGGTCGAGGCGGACGCTTCATAACAGGGTCTACGCTTGCAGGGTCGTTTACTTACTTCAGGAGCCGATCATGCGCCGCGCCCTTAGCAAACCTTTGTTACTCAGCCTCTGCTTGCTGCCTGCCCTGGCCAGCGCGGTGGACATTCAGCCCGGCCTCTGGGAGATCAGCTCGAACAATATGCAGGTCGGTGGCCAGGCGGTGCCGGGGATGGAGGTGATGCTTGAGCAGATGAAAAATCTGCCGCCCGAGCAGCGCCAGATGATGGAGCAGATGATGGCCCAGCAGGGTGTGCAACTGGGTGACAAGGGCGTGCGCATCTGCATGAGCGAAGCGCAGATCAAGGCCCAGCAGATCCCCATGCAGGACCCTGATTCCGGCTGCAGCAATGAAGTGACTGAACGCAGCGCCGAGTTGTGGAAGTTCCGCTTCAACTGCCCCAACGGCCAGGGCGAAGGCGAGACGCGCTTTGTCAGCGACAAAGAGTTCACTTCAACGGTCAACGGCACCTTCGACGGCCAGAGCAGCAGCATGCAAAGCCATGCGCGCTGGGTGGCGGCCGATTGCGGAGCGTTGCAGCGCCCTTAACGCGGGTACTGGTTCGGTAAGCAGGCATCTGGGGTTTATAGAACTCGCTTGCCATTTTTTGCAAATGATAATAAAGCTCATTTACGTTGACGAGGGCGGGAACTGCTGCGAAAATCCTATCGATAATTATTAGCATTTGCATCGGTCGTTCGACTTGCCGATTTGCGTGTGCTGCTAAACGCTTCCTGCACGCAAGGACGACCCTGCAGGGCATTCGATACTCGCATTGGGGAGAGTCCTGTGTTGTCCAGAAAGACCCGTCTTGCCGTGGCCATCGCCGCCGTCTGCAGTTGCAACCATGTTCTGGCCGCTGAAGATGCTGCGGTGCAACTCGATGCCCAGACCGTAGTTGGTAGCACTGCAGACGCTCAGCCAGACAACTACAAGTCGCAACCCAGCAGCGCCGCCACCAAGTTGGATCTGACGCCACGGCAGACACCGCAGTCGATGTCGACTATCACCCGTGCGCAGATTGATGATTTCCAGCTCAACAGCATCAACGACGTACTGAAATTTACTCCCGGCATTACCGTCGAGGAAATCGAGACTGACCGCACCTACTTCACCTCACGCGGTTTCGATATCACCAACTTCCAGTTCGATGGTGTGGGTATTCCGTTTTCTTCCGGCGGTCAGGATGGTGCTATTGATCTCGCGCCCTTTGAACGTATCGAGGTTCTGCGTGGTGCCAACGGCCTGATGAGTGGCAGCGGCAATCCGTCCGCTACCGTCAATTTCGTACGTAAACGCCCGACCTTTAAGCCTCAGGTGCGTGTCGATCTGACTGCCGGCTCATGGGATGAACGGCGCATTCAGGCCGACGTCTCCGGTGCGCTGACTGACGAGGGCAATATCCGCGGCCGAGCGGTCTACGCCCACGAAAACAAGAACTCCTACCTTGATCGTTACTCGCGTGAGGTCAATGTGTTCTACGGCGTGCTTGAAGCCGATCTGAACCCCGACACGCTGTTTTCCGTTGGTTATAGCCTGGATAAGAACAACGCCAATAGCCCGTTGTGGGGTGCGCTGCCGTTGTTCGATTCGGTTGGCAAACCGACCCAACTGTCGCGTTCAACCAGTACTGCTGCTGACTGGTCGTGGTGGAACAACCAAGAGCAACGCACCTTCACCGAACTGACCCACAACTTCGCCAACGGCTGGCAGGCCAAGGGCAACGTCACCTATGTGAAGAAGCAAAGCGACTCGGAGCTGTTCTACGTATTTGGCACCCCGAATGCGCTGACGGGTGACGGGCTCTTCGGGTACCCATCGCAGTACTCAGCAGACTTCCACCAGTGGATCGCTGATGTTTCGATCGGCGGTCCATTCAGCCTGGCGGGCCGCGAGCATGAGCTGGTGTTAGGTGCTAATTGGTACAAGTCTAAGGTGGAAGAGCTGTCGCGCTATATTCCGAAAAAATCTGTCGCCGTATCGTCGGAGCAAATCTATAACGGTGCTTTCCCCAAGCCGACGGTATGGGGAAGCTCAGATGGCGGTGAGTATGAAGACCAGCAGAAGAGCCTCTACTCGGCGGCGCGCTTTAGCCTCACTGACGAGCTGACCTTCATCGCCGGCGCCCGCGCCATAACCCTCAAGACCGAGGGTTTCTCCTACGGCAACGACCGCAAGCGCAAGAACGATACGATCCTGCCTTACGCCGGTCTGGTCTATGACCTGAGCGATGAGTACTCGGTCTACGCCAGTTACACCGAGATATTTAACCCGCAGAAGGAAGAGGGCGCTGATCGTCAGCGTCTCGACCCTATCGAAGGCGAAAACTACGAGCTCGGCATCAAGGGTGAGCTGCTCGACGGCAAGTTGAACGTTTCGGCTGCCGTGTTTAAGACCAAGCAGTCCAACGTCGCGGAGTCCCTTCGCTTCGATCCGGTTAGCGGTAAGCAGCTCTATGACGGAGCGGATTACTTGAGCGAAGGCTATGAGGTGGAAGTGTCCGGGGAAGTGCTGCCGGGTCTGCAGGTGATGGGCGGCTACACCTACGTCGATATTCAGAATGCGGACCATAGTCATGGCCGCACCTACGCACCGAAACACATGCTGCGTGCCTCCACCGTCTACCGCATTCCGCAACACCCACAGTTAAAAGTGGGGGCGAACCTGAGCTGGCAGGACGATATCTACCGCTCGATTAGTCTGGCCGATGGTAGCGGCGGACGGATCGAACAAGACGACTACGCCGTGGTGGGTTTGATGGCGGCCTACGACATCGACCCGAATTGGAGTGTGTCGGCCAACCTCAACAACCTCACCAACGAGAAGTACCTCTCCAGTTTGTATTGGGAGCAGGGCTTCTACGCGGCCCCGCGCAACGCCAGCATGACGGTCAGCTGGAACTACTAGAAAGCTGCCATGCCGGCGCCGCAGAGGCGGCCGGCATGTTGCCACTTACCGTGACGAGATAGCCCATGCGTGCCTCATTGGTACTGTTACACCGTTGGTTTGGCCTGTTTATCGCGCTGTTTCTCTTCGTTGCCGGGCTGACCGGGGCGGTGATCTCTTGGGATCACGAGATTGATGAATGGCTTAACCCGCAGCTGTTTGATGCGCGCAGCGCGGGCGTTGGGCAGGACCCGCTGGTGCTCGCCGATGCCCTGGAGGCGCGCGACCCGCGTCTGCAGGTGAGCTTTATGCCGTTGGCACTGGAGCCGGGACATGCCGTGGGTATGTTCGTCGATCCGCGGGTCGATCCGGCCACTGGCAAGGCGTATGAGCTGGGGTTCAATCAGCTTGGCCTCGACCCCGTGACGGGGGAGGTGCAGGGGCAGCGCATGTGGGGCGCGATCTCGCTAAGCCGCGAGAACCTGCTGCCGTTTCTCTACAAGCTGCACTACAGCCTGCATATCCCAGACGGTTTTGGCGTGGAGCTGGGTATCTGGCTGTTCGGTGTGGTGGCGATCATCTGGTGTCTGGACTGTCTCGTCGCACTGTGGCTGTCATTCCCCAGTGCGCGGGGCTGGCGCAAGTCGTTCGCCTTTCGCTGGAAGCAGGGTGGCTACAAGCTGCATTTCGACCTGCACCGTTCCGGCGGCGTGTGGCTCTGGCTACTACTGCTGACGTTAGCGGTGACCTCGGTGTCGATGAACCTTGAGCGTCAGGTAGTACGGCCGCTGGTAGAGCTGTTCTCACCGCTGACGCCGAGCCCCTTTGCCAGCCGTACCCCGGTGACCCTGGACGAGCAGGTGGTGCCGCTGCTCGACCGTCGTCAGGTGGTTGCCGTGGCGGCGGCCGAGGCGCAGCGCTTGGGTTGGCAAGCGCCGGCAGCGGCTCTGTTCCACTCGGCGGAGTTCGGTGTCTACGGCGTTGGCTTCTATGAGTTGGGTGAAGACCATGGTGACGCTGGTCTCGGCAACCCATGGTTGTATGTCGATAGCCGCAGCGGCGAACTGGCCGGCGCACATGTGCCGGGCACGGGCAGCGCGGGCGATATCTTCCTGCAGGCGCAGTTCCCGCTGCACTCCGGCCGCATCATCGGTCTGCCAGGGCGCATCCTGGTCTCGTTGCTGGGGCTGGCAGTGGCCATGTTGTCACTGACCGGTCTGGTGATCTGGGCGAAGAAGCGCCGCTCGCGGGTGTTAAGTGAGCGCCGTAGCCAGAGCCCTGGCTTGGCAGGTCAGGAGGCATTGCAGCAGCCCTAATGGCCGTTTAGCGGGTCGCTGATGCCGTGACGGTCCTTTAGCGATTGCACCAACTCGGCCTGGCTGGTGAGGAAGGCGTCGAACTGGGCGATCACCTCGGGGTGCTTGATGCTCGAGAGGAAGTAGTGGTCATCCTGATAGGGCAGTTTGGGGTCGAACACGAGGCCGCTTCCCGCATTGTTATACAGCTGATGACGCACCACTTGCGGGTTGAGGTAAACGCCGTCGACGCGGTCGCTCATGGCCATCGCCAGTAGCGAGTCGATCTGGTTGGCCTGGATCAGCATAATCTTGCCGGCATTGATCTCGCCCAGATACGGCCAGGGGGTAAAGCCGCGCTGCGTACCGAGGCGCAGCAGTCGCTCTTTGCCCTGGCCGAGAAACCGCGGTTTGACCAGCACACCATCGATGGCAGGTGCCGCCGCCTGGCTGTAATGCAGCGCATAGCCTTGCTTCTGGTCGGCGTTCCAACGCGGGTTGTCCGGGTATTTGAAATCCACCCTGTCATTGAGAAGGTCGCTTAGCAGGCGGCGCACTGGCAGCGGCTGGTAAATAAATACATGGCCCTGGTGCGCCGCAAAGGCGTCGAGCAGGTCGCGGCCATAGCCCAGGTATTCGCCATCCTGCACGTTGGAGTAAGGCAAGTAGGGCTGCAGCTCGACCCCGACCTTAAAAGTCTCGGCCTGTGCAGGCGACAACAGCTGGAGTGACAGGCATGTCAGCAAAGGCAGCAGAAGTCTCATCGACGGCATCTCGCACGATAACTGTATGGTCTAGGCCAACCATAGCCAATTGCCCGCCGACACGGGAGCTTTAACGCGGATTAAATCTGACCAGCTGCGCAAAAAAATGCCGGTCAAATGGCTGCAATGGCCGCCAATACTGGCTTTGCGCCTGCACGCAAGGGCTATGGCTGTTACCCTGTACCCCGCAGCTGCCGGTTTGGCGGCTGTACGAGTAGGGCAATCCCGTCCTCGTGCGCGTAATGCGTGCCACACGCCAAAGGAGCATTCCATATGGAAAAAGACCCTTCGTCTGACACGACCCCGCAACCAGAAGCGGCAATTCTGGACGGCATCCCCGCCCCTTCGGGCGAGGCAAATCTGATCGATACCGACTACGTCATCGGTCAGGACAACATCAAAGGGCAGTTCTCGTTCGCCCTCGACATTCACGGCAAAGTCTTCACCATCTCGGCGCTTACTATCGTGCTGTTTGTGGTACTGACCCTGGCCTTACAAAACCAGGTCGAGCCGCTGTTCAGCGCCATGCGTGGCTGGCTTACCAGTAACCTGGCTTGGTTCTTCCTCGGCTCCGCCAATATCTTCGTTCTGCTCTGCCTCGGCCTGATCGTCTCGCCGCTGGGCAAGGTGCGCCTCGGCGGCAAGGACGCTACCGCGGACTACAGCTACGCCGGCTGGTTCTCCATGCTGTTCGCTGCTGGTATGGGTATCGGCCTGATGTTCTACGGCGTGGCCGAGCCGATGTCGCACTTCTCATCCGCCATGGGCGGGGTCAGCGTCGGTGCTGACGGTGTGCGCACCGACTGGGCGCCATTGGGCGGTGCGGCCGGTGATGCTGAAGCCGCTGCGCGTTTGGGTATGGCTGCGACCATCTTCCACTGGGGCCTGCACCCCTGGGCGATCTACGCCATTGTCGCCCTGGCGCTGGCGCTGTTCTCCTTTAACAAGGGCCTGCCGCTGTCGATCCGCTCGATCTTCTACCCGATTCTCGGTGAGCGCGTGTGGGGCTGGCCGGGGCATATCATCGACATCCTCGCGGTGTTCGCCACCCTGTTCGGCCTGGCCACCTCCCTCGGCCTGGGCGCGGAACAGGCAGCAGCCGGCCTGGACAAACTGTTCGGCATCGCCGCTACGGACGCGAGCAAGGTGCTGCTGATTATCGGCATCACCGCCATCGCCCTGGTGTCGGTGCTAGCGGGTTTGGACAAGGGCGTCAAACGCCTGTCCGAGCTGAACATGGGCCTGGCCATCCTGCTGTTGCTGTTCGTCATCATCGCCGGGCCGACCCTGGCCATCCTCACTGGCTTCTTCGACAACCTTGGCGCGTACCTGCAGCACCTGCCGGCGCTGTCCAACCCGATTGCCCGTGAAGACGCCAACTTCAGCCAAGGCTGGACGGCCTTCTACTGGGCCTGGTGGATCAGCTGGTCGCCGTTCGTGGGCATGTTTATCGCCCGCGTCAGCCGTGGCCGCACCGTGCGCGAGTTTCTGATTGCCGTGCTGTTGGTGCCGTCGCTGGTGTCGGTGCTGTGGATGACCGCGTTTGGTGGCACTGGCATCAGTCAGCTGGTCGGCGATGGCTTTACCGGCGTGCAGGACGCGGCGCTAGAGCTGAAGCTGTTTGCCATGCTGGCGGAACTGCCGTTGGCAGAGATCAGCTCGTTTATCGGCATCCTGCTGGTGATCGTGTTCTTCGTCACCTCGTCGGACTCCGGCTCGCTGGTGATCGATACCATCACCGCCGGTGGCAAGGTCAACGCGCCCGTGCCGCAGCGGGTGTTCTGGGTGGTGATCGAGGGCATCATCGCCATCGCCCTGCTGCTAGGCGGCGGGCTGGTGGCCTTGCAGGCCATGGCGGTATCGACGGGTTTGCCGTTCACCATTGTGTTGTTGGTGGGCTGTGTGTCGATCGTCAAAGGCTTGATGAGCGAACCGCGCTAACCATTGCTGTTGAGTCGCACAAGAGCGCGCCTTCGGGCGCGCTTTTTTATGCCCGGCGTTTGTGCCGGCTGGCACCTGTAGGAGCGGGCTTGCCCGCGATGCTTTGCTTTGCCGTCGATGTTCGGCATTACGGCGTGTGTGCTGATGGCTTGTGTTGCGCCCCCTCGGGCGCCTTACTTTTCTTTGCTCGTGCAAAGAAAAGTAAGCAAAAGAAACACGCCCCGGCATACGGCCCTGCCTGCGGCAGGGTACGTTACTCGCTGCGCTCACCCTCCGGGCCAGCCTGCGGCTGTTACTGCGCTTCGCTCCGTGTCACGCCATCATTGCTCCAGGGGCCCGCTGCGAAGGGCCATCCTTGGCCCATCGCAGCTCTCGCGGCATCCATGCCGCTCAACCCCTTCCGCAACGATTCTGTTCACCCTCCTGACGGGGGTATTTGGCGCGCGGCTGGGAGTACTGTTTTTTGAACCTAAAACGAGTGGCAAAGAGCATGTTTATTTCTTGTCGCAGAACAAAAATAAATCCGCCCCTTAAGGGCCTCCTTTACGTGCGCTCATCTTTTACAGTCGCTGCATCAAGTAGCTTTTGTAGGCTTTCATTCGCTAGGTCTACGTTGCTCGCGAGATCATCCAGATTTCCTGGCTGGGTCAGAAACAGAATAGCGCCCAGAACTTTGTCTGATTTATCCGTCGATTTTTGTAGGATTTCTTCGGCCTTTTCTCGATAGATAGAGCCAAATTTTTTATTGATTACCCAATCTCTGTCTTCAGGGCTTAAACCGTATTCCCGTCTGTTCCTTGGCATAACCCTCAACCCTCGAATTACACATAATGTTGACGTAAACGACGCCGCCAGTTGGGCGTGGGCTCGATGGAATAGCTAGTCATCTCGATTGGCACTGAGGTGTAGTGCTATTGCGATGAGCATGTTCCAGAAAATGTACGACGGAAGAACCCACTGTGGCGCGAAAAATGCGTCTTCCCAGTCCATTGTTCGGAAGTACATTGCGAATGGAATGCTGCCTAGAAACCCTGCCAAAGCAAGCACCATGAAGTAGCGAAAATACTGCCGAGACTGAATGAGGAGTGGAACGAGAAGCCCAAGTATTGCCCCGCTTATCGACCCCGCTGCGACAAAGGAAAGCCAACCGGCAATCCACCAGCCAAAGCCTCCGACAGCGAATGCAGCAACCCACGCGAACACGCCTATGCCCAGCGCAGCCACTGCGCGACCGCAACTGACCCAGCGACTATGGGGAACGAGAAGCAAGGCGCCGAAGATAATCCCCGGCAAGATCCAGGCAGGAGTTTCCGATACAACATCCTTATCAAGAAGGCTGAACGGACCAACTGTCCAAGCAAGAAGTCCAGCCACAAAGGCCAGCCCAAGCTTAATAGGCAATGAAAGCTTTATGCCTTTAGCAAGCCCTCTTTGCATCAACACGCTCCAGTGATGGCTAACGTTCGGTTGGCCCCCGCTGCGTGAACTACGGAATGGCCAGGGCGATAAAGTTTATAAGACTTGTTATGCGCCATATACGCGAAGCAATTCAGTCACGAGAATACCGTTGATCAGCATGCCATCTAGATTGGCGTCAGTGATTGCAACGTTGCTTAAATCAACATTATGAAATGTGGCCCCTGCTAACGAAACGTCGGAGAACGACGAGCCGGCAAGGTTAACGTCATTGAAGTTGGCAAGTGTCAGGTTAACGTCTTTAAAGCTCGCCTCCGTTAATGAGGCGGCTTCAAACTTCGATGAATTTATAGTCACTGTGAGCTCTCCATGCTGGTGCCTAACGGTTGGTAAGGAGAAAGCTTCAGTCCGTCACTGTGATCGAAGTGAACGACTTGAGCCGCTTGTTAGCATGTATTATAAGTTAGCCTAAATTTCTACTGTTGAAGTCGAATTTTAGTTAATGCATTAAGTAACATTTCTTTGTCTGATCTTGTTAGGTAGCGTGAATCTAGAGTGTTTTCAAATATTTTAAATTCTACCTTTGAAAAGACACCGCCTTCACGTAGATATCGTGCAAGTTCGGTATTGATGTCTTTTCCTAGTTTTATCAGATTGGGGCGAATTATTGTCTCTAAATCTCTTGGCTCTTTATCTGTTGGTTTACTTAATAGGTCAGCTCGGTAACGGTATTGTATTGCCTTGGCTACTGATATTTGCGCGCTAAAAAACTCTATGACACTCTCTTTGTTTAAGCCTTCTTTTTCCGCGGACAAGCTTGCATTTTTAATAACTATGGCTTCGCGCTTTCTGTCTTCAATTGGTGTGCTGTTGTTGTTTTTATATAAAGCAACATCTTCCATGTAGCTCAAGCGCAAGTTTATAGTTGAAAAAAGTTCTTTAGGTGTATTTGTGGCAAAGGAATTAAATGAGATTAGCATGGCGAATAATATTGCTATGGTTCGAAACATAAATCTACCTTGTGGGGTGTGGGTGTATATAATTTTTGAGCGTTAAGCCAAGCGTAATTATGCGGCAAGAATGTCGATATGTGTGCAGTATAAACTTTCTAGCACTCGGCTAAATGCTGTGTTTGCTTTGAAGTTGTTCGCAGCAATGCGACAGCATCTAGAGGAAAACGCGGCATGGCGGCAGCTGAAACAGAATTACAGTCAGCTTTTGCCTTTGCTTTGTCAGCCAAAGAAATATCAGCCGCGGACCAAGTCCCCGTCAGAAGGCCGAGCGTAGGTGTTGCGTAGGGGGACGAGCCGAATGGATGCGGCGAGAGGCGTAATGGGCCAAGGATGGCCCATGTACGCCGGCCCCCGGAGCGGCACCGGAGGGAGGGAAGTTGAGCGAAGCGAAACCCGGATGCAGGGGCGTGTTTCTTTTGCTTACTTTTCTTTGCACGCGCAAAGAAAATTAAGGCGCCCGAGGGGCGCAACACGAGCCGTCAGCGCATACGTTGCTGTGCCGAACGCCTATGTAATAGTCGGGTAATGCTGGGCATCGCGAAGCTCAACCTGCGCGCTCCGCCCCATCCGACGGTGCTACTGCTGCTGGCGCCGCAGCCATTCTGCCGCCACGTCGCCCATTGTTTTGGGCGCCCCATCTTTTATCCAAGCCATATACGCGCGATTAAATTGGAAGCCAGGGCCGCAAGCTTGCGTCAAAAACCGGCGAACATTCTGTGTATTTCGATAGGTCGTAGTGATCGGTGTTTCTGCCGTTATCGTGTCGCTGTGCCAGTCGAAACTATTCATCCTGAATTCTCGAAGTAGTAAATGCGGGCTGGGTTATTTACATGGCTTGTTCAGCTTATAAATCAATCGTGGTGGTTTGTGCCTGCCCAAGTCGTTCCTGAGTAGTTGCCTCAACTCCACAATTCCCCAACCGGCGTATCCACCGCATACCGCGTCGCCACCTGCGCCTGCAGCAGCTCTGCAGTCGCCAGCGCATCGGTCAATGCATGGTGCGCCTGGTACATCGGCAGGTTGTAACGCGAGCGGCTGTCAGCCAAACGAATCGACAGCGGTTGCCGGCCCAACAAACGGCCCAGCCAGCCCGGCTGGCGCTTGGGATACAGGCGCGCCTCCAGCTGCATGGTATCGATCACCGGGAACTGCAAACCCTCACCCACCTGCTGGCGCAGCGCCTGGTCGAGAAAGCTGCGCTCGATGTTGCGGTAGTGCACCACCATCACCTTGCCGGCCATAGCGGTGAGCAACTCATCGAGAATCTGCCCCAGGCGCGGCGCGTGGCGGATGTCGGAGTGGGTGATGTGGTGGAAGGTCACCGATTCGCCGCTCAACTCGCTGACCGGCTTCACCACCCAATAACGCGCCGCGCCGCAGCGGATGCGTTGCAGGTTGAAGGGCAGCAGGCCGAGGCTGACGATGGCGTGCTGGTTGGCATCCAGGCCGGTGGTTTCCACGTCCAGGGCCAGCAGTGGCACCTGTTCCAGTGGGGTGTCGGCGGCCACGCAGCCGGCCTGGTAGAAGGCTTGCAAGCGAGGATCCGTCGCGCTGGCGGCGAGTTCGCTAAAGCGCGCGGCCCAGTCGAGTGGCGTGGCGGGCGCGGTCACAGGCTTTTGCCCGGCTGCGCGGGGTAGCGGAAGCGCAGGAATTTCTGCGCGTTGCTGAGCACGCCAAAGGCTTCCTTGAGGTTGTGCCGATCACTGGCGGAGACTTTTTCCGGCTCGATGTAGTTGTTCGGTTGCGCGCCGTCGGCCGCGGCTAAGGCTTGATGGCGGGCGCGTACCAGGCTGAGAAACTCTAGGGCGTAGCGTAGCTGGCTAAGGGCCTCGGGTTGCAGCAGTTTGGTTTTGCCGATGGCGTCGAGGCGCTCCAGGGAGTTCTGCGCCTTGCTGCCACAGGCCAGGGCGTGCACGCGGATCAGGTCGGTGAGCGGCGCTGTGCCACGGCCCTTGAGGTTGATGATGTGCTTCTGCTGGCCGTCGGTTTCCATCACAAAAGTGCGGAAGAAGCCCAGCGGCGGCGTGCGGTTAAGGGCGTTGCGCGCCAGTGCGGCGAGGAAGGCCGGGTTGCTGCTGGCCTTCTGCGAGAGCAGGTCTTTGAGGTTTTCCACCAGTTCGATCTCGCCATACACGCCGTCGAGGTCGAAGAAGATACAGCTGTGCAGCAGCGTCTGTGGCTTGGGCTTATCGATCCATTGGCTGAAGTAGTCGCGCCAGACGCTCAGCGGCTGCCGCCACTGGGCGTTGCTGGCCATGATGCCGCCTTTGCAGTAGCTGTAGCCGCAGGCGGCCAGGCCGTCGCTGACAAACTGGGCGAGGGCGGCGAAGTAGGCGTCGTGCTGCGCGGGGTCGAAGCGGTCATCGAGCACCAGGGCGTTGTCCTGATCGGTGACCAGCAGCTGTTCGTCGCGGGCCATGGAGCCGGCGACCATAAAGCAGTAAGGCACTGGCGGCGGGCCGAGTTTCTGTTCGGCCAGCTCCAGCAGGCGCTGGGTAAAGGCGCGGCCGATGCCGGCCATGGCGCTGCCGACCATATGCGCGGTGGCCTGCTCGTTGACCATGCGCACGAAGGTGGCGCGCAGGTCCGGCAGCAGGCTTTGCAGGCCGGCGACATCCGGCTGGTTGAAGATCGAGTTGACCAGGTACAGGCTGCTTTGCGACTCGTAGCGGATGATGTCGCTAAGGCTGATCAGGCCGATGGGCCGGCGTCGCTGTACTACGGGTAGGTGGTGGATATTGTGGCGCAGCATGCACAGCATGGCGTCGAACACGCTGTCATCAGCCTGGATGGTAACTGGGTTGGGCGACATCACCTGGCTTACCGGCGTTGCGCTGTCCAGCCCTACGGCGAGCACGCGGGTGCGCAGGTCGCGGTCGGTGAGGATGCCGACCATCGCGGCGTTGGCGGCGTCGCCATCGATAATCACCAGCGAGGATACGCTTTGCTCGGTCATCAGCTGGGCGGCCTGTTGTACCGGTGTATCCAGGTTGACGCAGACCGGTTTGCGCGAGATCAGTTTGCTGACCTTGAGCTGGACCAATTCGCTGGCCTGGCCCTGGCTTTCCACCGCCGACTTGAGCCGCGACTGGCCTTCGGCCTCGACGAACTCGGCAAAGCCGTCGTGCTCTTCGCAGAGCTGGGCGAACAGCGTGGCGGGGATAAAGTAGATCAGGCTGTCTTCGATGGCGCGCGCCGGGAAGCGCACCTTGTTGCTGCGCAGCAGGCCGGCTTGGCCGAAGATGTCGCCTTCGCTCAGGCGGTTGTACAGCTCGCCATTGCGCCGGTAGATTTCCACCGCGCCGCTGCGCACGTAGTGCAGCTCATGGATGGCTGCGCCGTACAGCAGAATGTCGGTGCCGGCCTTGAAGTAGGTGACCTCGACCTGGCGGGCGATGGCGTCCAGGCTGTCTTCGGGCAAAGTATCAAAGGGCGGGAAGCGCTGGAGGTGATCGCGGATTTCCAGTAACTCGATCTGCATGGGGTGCCTCGCAGTGGCTGGCCCTTAAGGATACGGCGATTGCCGGGTGCTGTCCGCCCCGCTGGCGTTACCGGGTGTGGCGGCTAGCGTTAGCGGCTGCAAGGATGAGCAGATGGCTGGATCTGCACGGCTATGCTGAGTTGGCTGTTTGCGTGATGCTGCAGCCCGCTCCTGCGGGAGTACGAACCCCGCTAGTGATGTTTGTAACCTGTAATTAAAACGGTGCTGTTATTAACGACCGGTTCTTCAAGGAGTGGCTATGCAAGGAGCGGGATTCTGGGTGGTGCTGGCGCTGCTGTTGGCGCTCGCTGGTTTGACGATTTATTACTACAACCGCCTGGTATTCAACCGCGCGCGGGTGGCCGAGGCCTGGAGCGGCATTGATGTGCAGCTCAAGCGCCGCGCCAGCCTGATTCCGGCGCTGGTCGAGTGCGTGCGCCAGTACATGAATTATGAGCAGGGCACGCTGCAGGCGCTGGTGCAGGAGCGCATGCGCGCAGTGCAGCTGGCCGATTCGCCGCTGGGTGAGCGCGCGCCGGTGGAGGCGCATTTGAGCACGCAGCTGCGCCAGCTGTTTGCGCTGGTCGAGGACTATCCGGCGCTCAAGGCCGATGCTCAGTTTCTCGACCTGCAGCGCACTATCACCGACGTCGAGAACCAGATCCAGATGGCACGGCGTTACTACAACGGTGCGGTACGCGAGCTGAATGTGCTGGTTGAGTCGGTGCCGAGCAATCTGGTGGCGCGGCCCTTTGCCTTCACCCAGGCGGAGTACTTCAGCCTGGATGACCCACGTGACGCCCAGTCGCCAAAAATGGAGTTTTGACATGCTGCGAGTGCTGCGTTTAGCCCTGTTGAGTCTATGCCTGCTGCCACTGTGGGCCACGGCTGCTGAGGTGATTGAGGACTTTGCCGTAACCCTGCAGGTGCAACCGGACGGCAACCTGCTGGTGACCGAGCGGATTACCGTGCAGGCCGAGGGAGAGCAGATCAAGCGCGGTATCTACCGTGATCTGCCGGTCAGTTACAGCTTGCCCCTGGGTTTGTTGCAGAGCAGCCCGATCACCCTGCTTGGGGTGAGCCGCGATGGTCAGCCGGAGCGGGCGCGGGTCGAGCAGAACGGCAGCTGGGTGCGCTATTACCTCGGTTCGACGGACCACCTGCTGCAACCAGGGCGCTATCAATACGAGCTGCGTTATCGGGTTGAGCGCCAGCTGTTGCATCACGCCACTACCGACGAGCTGTACTGGAACGTTACCGGTAATGGCTGGAGCTTCCCAATTCAGCAAGCTTCGGTGGAGGTGCTGTTGCCGAGGGGCGCGCGGATCGGTCAGCGTGCCGCCTACACCGGTGGCTGGGGAAGCCAGGACAAGGCCTATGAAGTGGTCGAACAGCGCGATGATTACCTGCGCCTGATAACCACGCAGGGCTTGGCGGCCTACCAGGGCCTGACGGTCGCTGTGGATTGGCAAGCCGGGTTGGTTACTCGGCCGGGCATGGTCGAACGAGGCGGTGCCTTGTTGCGCGATAACTTCGGCCTGTGTCTGGGTGCGCTGCTCTTGATCGGTCTGCTGCTGTTCTACCTGCGCGCCTGGGATCGGGTTGGCCGCGACCCTGAGAAAGGCCTGATCATTCCGCTGTTCGAAGCTCCGCAGGGCATGAGTGCGGTGCAGGCCGGTTACCTCTGGCATCGCGGTTTGCAGGGGGCTTATCAGGATGCGCGGGCGTTTAGTGTGTGGCTCACCGATATGGCCATCCGCAAGCACCTGCATATCGAAGACAAGCCGCGCGGCGGTGGTTTTACCCTGGCCCGTGGTACGGGTGAGCGTGCCGATTTCAGCGAGGCAGATCGCGAGCTGCGTAAACGCCTGTTCCCGGCCAATAAGGAAGGCATCGCCCTGGAAATTGGTAGCAGCTACGAGCCGCGCCTGGCTGACGCCGTAGCCGGACTGAAAACCCAGCTGCAAAAAAAGGGCAAGGCCTGGTTCAGCAATAATCGGGGTATCTGGACCTGGGGTTTGGTGTGGGCGATTGTCGGCTGCCTGATCATGGTGCTAGCCGGTGCGCGCAGCGAAGACGATATGGCCGCCGGCTTGGCTGGTGTGGTGTTCTCAGTGGGTTTTGGCGTGCCGTCGCTGTTTGTCCTGTACATGGCCTGGCATCAGCCCAGCTTGGGTAAGCAGATTGGCCTGGGCCTGGCGGGGCTGATGTTTATCTGGCCGGTACCGGTTGGCCTGTGGATGCTCAGCGATGCGGCGTCGGTACCAGCCTTGCTGCTGCTCTGCGTGTATGTGCTGGTGGTGGTGCTGTTTTATTACCTGCTGCCGGCACCATCGGTCGAAGGGCGGCGTTTGCTTGATCAGCTCGAAGGCTACCGCGACTACCTGCAACTGGCGGAGAGCGATGTGTTGGCATTGGCGGGCAATGCCCCGGCGATGAGCATTGCGCTGTACGAGAAACACCTGCCCTACGCCATGGCCCTGGGCGTGGAGGACAAGTGGAGCGCGCGCTTCAGTACGGCGCTGGCCAACGGCCTGATCGACCCGGCGCAGCGTGACTATCAACCCGACTGGTACCACAGCCGCAGCAGCTTCAGCACACCGCTGGCCATGAGCGCCGCCCTGGCTGCTGGGCTAAGCAGCGCCACGGCACTGGCCTCATCGCCACCGTCGAGCAGTTCGTCAGGCGGTGGTGGTTCATCCGGCGGCGGCTCGTCAGGTGGTGGCGGTGGTGGCGGGGGCGGCGGCGGTTGGTAGAGCCCGCTTCAGTTTGGCAGCGCATGCTGTTGTAGGAGCGGGCTTGCCCGCGACTCGCACGCATGGATTAGGCATCCTCGCCGCTCCTACAGGTTTTGGCTGCTGTCGCGACGCTAGGGCTTGCGCGTTTCCTGCAGTTTGGCCAGCAAGGCTTCGCTTTTCGCCAGCTGCTCGGCTTCGCTGAGCTGTGGGTTTTCCAGCACGCTGTCGAGCTGCTCGATCAGTTCGCTCTGTCGGTTGATCCGCTCATCCAGTTTTTCCAGCTTGCGCTGGTTGTGCCAGCTCCACAGCGCCAGGGCGCAGGCGGCCAGCACAACGGCGGCCAGCACGATTATCGTCACGGTGTTCATCGCAGCTCCAGAGTTTTGCGCATCAGCATGCGCGGCAAAATAACAGCGCCGCGCGTCACCGTCTGTGCCTGCTGCACAGAAAACCCCTGGCGGGCAAAGAACGCCTGCGCCACCAGGCTGGCCTCGGTAAACAGTTCGCAGACCCCCGCCGCCTGCAGGCGTTGCTCCGCTGCGGCATACAAGGCGCTGGCGACGCCCTGGCGTGCATGGCTGGGCGCGCAGTACAGCAGGTCGATATGACCATCCAGGCTAAAGCCGATAAAACCGGCGATAACCAGGTCATTTTCGGCGATAACAAGCTCAAGTGAAGCAAGGCGTGTTTGCCAGGCAGGCATGTCCGCAGCCGCCGGAGCCCAGGCCTGACGCTGCGCTGCGTCGTAGTGCTGGGCGGTCAGCTGGCTGACCGATGCCTGAAACAGCGCGACCAGGTCAGGCAGATCCTGCGGTTGATAGGACCGCAGATTGAGTGCTGCGGGCAAGGGAGCGTTCATTCGGGTTACCTGCAATAGTTGCCTGGCAGGTTAGCGCCGGGTGCGGGTCAGGTAAATCGCCGCTAGCGCCAGTTGCAGGCGCTAGCAGCCACCGCATCGTGGGCGTGCAGGCTTTCGGCGTGCACCACGCGCAGGTGAAAGGCGCTTAGCTCGGGCTGTAGCAGCAGGGCGCTATGCAGGCGGCGCGCGGCGTCTTCGCAGAACATCAGGTTTTGCCCGTTGGCCAGGGCGAAGGCCTGCTCGTCGGCGCGCTTTACGGCGGTTTGCACGGCGGTACCGAGGGCCTGTTCGGCGGCGTCGATCAGTTCAACCAGTGGCAACCCCGCGCAGTCGCTGTGCAAACGTACCTGCAGGGTGGCGTAGCTGCGCTGGCTGTGTGGTGTGGCGACGATGCCCTGTGGTGAACCGAGCCAGGCCAGCAGTTGCGTGTGATCCAGCGGCTGGTCGGCGAAGTCCTCGATAAAGTGCTGCTGAATCAGCTGGCGCGCCAATGCGGCGGAGCAGGGGCAGGTCGATGAATAGGCCACTTCTACCTGTAGTTCCACGTGAAACCCCCATGAATCCTGGCGTGCACGCACTTCGAAGGGGTAGGGCTTCCAGCCGGCGAGAGGGCTGACCAACGCCGGACGGCTAAGTAGCGCCTCGCCGCGCAAGGTGATGGAGGCCTGCTGCGACAGGCCCTGATGGCTGTCGAGAAACTCGCCCAGCAGTTGCTGCAGCGTCGCCGGGCTCAGCGCGTTGTATTCCAGCGCATGCAGCGCCAGGTACAGGCGTGACATATGGATGCCACGCGCATTGCCATCATCCAGGCTGACCCCAGCATCGGCGCGGGCATTGATGCGCTGGCCGGCCAGGTTGATCGGCAGCGCTATGTCCTGCATGCCAACCCAGTCCAGAGCCTGTGCGTGGGCAGGTATTTGCGCGGCTATGTCCGGCAAGGTCAGTGCGTTCATCGGAAATCTGCCGCTTAGTTGTGGGTTTAAATGTTATGTTATAACAAGTAAATTACAAAGCCAGCGAATCCTGACGATGATCGAAACACCGCTCACCCACGCCGAGCTGCTCGCCCAGCCGGCGGATGACTACATGAATGCCGCGCAGCAGCAGTTCTTCCGCACGCTGCTGCTCAACCAGCGCGGCGAACTGCAAACGCGGATTGCCGAAGAGTTCGAAGGCCTGCGCGAGCGCGAAACCAGCAGCGACCCCGCCGACATCGGTAGCGCTGAAGAGCAGCGCCAGTGGCAACTGCGCCTGCTGGAGCGGGAAAAGAAGCTGATCGACAAGATCGACGAAGCACTCGACCGCCTGGCCCGTGGCGAATACGGCTGGTGCCGCGAGACCGGCGAGCCGATCGGGCTTAAGCGCCTACTGCTGCGGCCCACCGCAAGCCTGTGCATCGAAGCCAAAGAGCGCCAGGAACAACGCGAAAAACACCTGCGACATACCGAGCAATGATGGAGCCTGAAACCATGACCAATCGCCTTCCCGTAACCGTGCTGTCCGGCTTTCTCGGTGCCGGTAAAAGCACCCTGCTTAACGCCATTCTGAAAAACCGCCAGGGCCTGAAAGTGGCGGTAATCGTCAACGATATGAGCGAGATCAATATCGATGGCAGCGAAGTTCAGCGTGATGTCAGCCTGAACCGCGCCGAAGAAAAACTTGTGGAGATGAGCAACGGCTGCATCTGCTGCACCCTGCGCGAAGACCTGTTGGACGAAGTCGGTCGTCTGGCCCGAGATGGCCGCTTCGATTACTTGCTGATCGAATCCACTGGGATCAGCGAACCGCTGCCGGTGGCCGAGACCTTTACCTTCCGTGGCGAAGATGGCCAGAGCCTGGCCGATGTGGCGCGCTTGGACTGCATGGTGACGGTGGTCGACGGGGTGAATTTCCTACGCGATTTCCATGAGGCCGAGAGCCTGGCCAGCCGTGGCGAAACTCTGGGTGAAGAAGATGAGCGCTCAATCACCGACCTGCTGATCGAGCAAGTGGAATTCGCCGATGTGCTGCTGATCAGCAAGATCGACCTGATCAGCAGCCACGAGCGTGAAGAGCTGATTGCCATCCTCAAGGGCCTGAATACCCACGCCGAAATTGTGCCGATGGCCATGGGCGCGGTGCCGCTGGAAAAGATCCTCAACACCGGCCGTTTCGACTTCGAGCGCGCCGCCCAGGCCCCGGGTTGGCTCAAGGAGCTGCGCGGTGAGCATGTGCCGGAAACCGAGGAATACGGCATCGCCTCCAGCGCCTACCGCGCGCGTAAACCGCTGCATCCCGAGCGTTTCTTCAATTTCATCAACCGCGAATGGAGTAACGGCCGTCTGCTACGCAGCAAGGGTTTCTTCTGGCTGGCCAGCAAGTACCAGGAGGCCGGCAGCTGGTCCCAGGCGGGCGGTTTGATGCGCCACGGCTTTGCCGGGCGCTGGTGGCGTTTTGTGCCGAAAAGCCAGTGGCCAGACGACGAGGAAGGCCTGCAGGCGATCATGAAAAACTGGCAAGCGCAAACCGGCGACTGCCGCCAGGAGCTGGTGTTTATCGGCCAGAACATCGACTTCGCCCAACTGACCGCAGAGCTGGATGCTTGCCTGTTGACCGATGCGGAAATGGCCCTTGGCGTGGACGCCTGGCGAGCGCTACCCGACCCGTTTGGCCCCTGGCATGAGCAGGCCGCCTGATGCTGGCGCCTGTGCTGCGCCAGCCGTTGCAGCAGGTCAGCAGCGAGCAGATTGAGGTGCTCGGCGAGGTGCTGCGCGAAGAGGTCAACCTGGCCGTATGGCAACGCCAGCTGCCGGTGCAGATCAGCGATTTCGCCAACGCTTTGTTGGCTCAGGGCGAGCCGCTGGGGCACTCCATGGTGCTGGAGCTGGCCAGCCCGGAGAGTGAGCCGAACCTCAGTGGCCTGGTCGATGGTTACAGCGATCTGCCGGGGCAGGTGGCCTTTTTGCAGGATGTTAGCTGGCTGGTCAGCGCGTTTGTCTGCCTGTTCGACGCCAAACGCATCGGTCTACGCCTGCGCATTCTGGATAAGGCCATGTGCCCGCGCTTTCACGTTGATCATGTGCCGGTACGGCTGATCACCAGCTACGCCGGGGTGGCCAGTGAGTGGCTGACGGAAGGCGTGATGGCGCGCCGTCGTCTCGGCGATCCGGCTGCCGAGCCCAGCGATACTGCGTTGATCAAGCGTGCCGAGACCGGCCATGTGTTGCTGGCCAAGGGCGAGAAATGGAGCGGTAACGAGGGTGGTGGCTTGATCCATCGCTCGCCGCAACCACCGGCCGGTGAGCGGCGCTTGTTGCTGACGCTGGATTGGTTGGCCTGAATTTAAGGCAAAAAAATAGGCTGCGGATAAAGCAGCCTTAAGCACCAGAAAGGCACACCGGCGCGTGACCCGGCATGCAGGGGTGAGGTACCCAAGGCCACTAGAACATACACAAGGTGACGCTTTGATGACGGCTAGCGCGCCATCCACACGCCCTTGCTCTGCTGCTCGCAGAAGGGCTTGAGGTAGGTGGCGTCGCTGGCTACGCCGTAATAGTGCACATCCTGTTTATAGGGCGTGCCGCCCACCGTTGAGTTGCGGCATACGCCAAACGAGCCCATCGGGCACTGCTCAACAAACTCCACCTCTACCTTCTGGCCCTGCAGCTGCGGCTGGCAGAAACCGGTGCGGAACAGGTTGGGCGGGATGCTGCGGTTTTGCTGGCAGACCTTCACATCCAGGCGCTCGGCCTGACTATGCACCACACAGGCTTCGCCCCAGGCCAGGCCGGACAGTGAAAACAGGCTCAGCAGCAAAAAAGCACGCATCAATTGACCCTCCAAAAATATGCCGGCGACTGTAGGGGCTGTTGCCGTTTCAGCGCAAGCCGCGTTGCTGCGCAAAATCTCACCAGGCTAGGCGGAGGACACAGGTAATGGTTGTTCCCTTGCCAAGTCCTCCAACACCGCATGGCGAGATTTTGCGCGTAACCCGCAGGGCCGGGCCTGTTTTAGCGCGATACTGCGTGTCTCGACACTTATTTGGAACAACCAAACTTCGTGTCTCGTGCCTTGCCTCGCGCTAAAACAGGCTCCGGCGCGGTCGCGATGAAACGGTAACAGGCCCTGGCACGCTGTTTTTAATCAGTCTGCGTAGGGCCGCATCCTCCGATGCTGTACGCCGTTAGAATGGCCACAGCCGAAATCTCCTTCTCTATGGACACTGGCACGCGCCGATCATGCTGAACAATATCCCTACCCACGTAATTGCTGGCCCCCTGGGCGCGGGCAAGACCAGCCTGATCCGTAATCTGCTGGCGCAGCGTCCGGCGCACGAACGTTGGGCAGTACTGATCAATGAGTTCGGCCTGGTTGGTTTGGATGCCGCGCTGCTGACCACCGACGACGATGGCGTGGCCCTGGGCGAAGTGGCGGGCGGTTGCCTGTGCTGCGTTAACGGCGTGCCGTTTCAGGTTGGCCTCGGCCGGCTGTTGCGCAAAGCCAAACCGCATCGCCTACTGATCGAACCGTCCGGTCTCGGCCATCCTCTGGTACTGCTTGAGCAACTGCGCGAAATGCCCTGGGCTGGGGTTTTGGCGGTGCAGGCACCGCTGCTGGCGCTGGACGCTCAGGCTCTGGCTGCAGGTGTTGCCCTGCCGGAGAGCCAGCAGGCGACGCTTAGCCGCGCCGGGCTGCTGCTTTTGAACAAGGCCGACGAGCTGGATGAAGCCACCAAGGCGCGCATCCAGGCAACGCTGCCAGCACGACCGATTTACTGGACCAGTCAGGGTGCATTGCCGCTCGCAGCGCTGCCCGGCTTTAGCGTCCAGGCCGATGGCGACGCTACACCGAATAACCTGCCCACGGCTGCGGCGCCATTGCCGCAACTGTGGCGCAGCTCAAGCGAGCCGATCTGCCAGGTGCAACAGCAGGCCGAAGGCTGGAGCATCGGTTGGCGCTGGCACCCCAGCCAGCAGTTCGAGCTGATGCGCGTACAACAGTGGCTGAGCAGCTTGCCCTGGCGCCGCGCCAAGCTGGTGCTGCACACCAACGCCGGCTGGCTGTCCGCCAACGCCCTCAACGGTGATGCCCTGCATTGGCAAAACAGCGAATGGCGCAAGGACTCGCGGCTGGAGCTGATCTTCAGCGAGGCGCAGGAGGTGTCGGCGTTGCAGGCCGGGTTTGCGGCCTGTGCATTAGCGCCAGAGCATTTCGGCCAGGCTGCCGAACAGCAGAATCAGCACAGCCAGGGCGCTGATACGCAGAGCCAGGGGTGAGGTGACCCACTGCAACGCCTGCTGTTTGGGTGCTTCACGCAGTGCATGCCACTCTTGGCTGAACGTAGGGTCGATGCGCAGGGCAAATAGCCTGTCGCGGTACAGCAGGTGCCGAGCGTGGCTCATCTGACTGTAAAGCGGCAGGCGAATAGCAAAGTGCAGTTCGCCATCTGCGGCGCGTCCCATGTCCAGTACATGGCAGTCTATGCCGGCGCTGCTGAGTTGTTCTTGCAGGTGCTCGATAAAGCCTGCATGGCTGGATTCCAGTAAAACAAACACCCTGACGTCCTCCTTGATAGGTCTGCGGCCAGGATGCCGGAGTCAGATAGAACTGACGAGTCCTCTGGCGATGCGGATAATCCCCACCTGAATACGATCACGCAAGGCACGATCATGCATCTCCACCCCTGGTCACACGACAGCAGCGCCGGCTTTACCTTGCGCGGTTGGCATTCACCGCCTTCGGGTAAGCCCGTGCTGCATTTTCTGCATGGCAACGGCTACTGCGGGCGGGTCTACACACCACTGCTGGCGCTGTTGGCCGAGGATTTCGATCTGTGGTTGTGTGATGTTCAGGGTCATGGTGAGAGTGACCACGGTGGGCGTTTTCATGGCTGGAATCGCAATGCCGAGATGGCGGTGGAGGCTTATTCCGCCGGACGCGAGCGCTTTGCCGATGCCCCGGTGTTTGCTCTCGGCCACAGCTTTGGTGGCGTGCTGACCAGCCTGATGCTGGCCCAGCAGCCGCAGCTGTTCCAGCGCGCGGTATTGCTCGATCCGGTGTTGTTCAGCCCGGCGATGATCGGGGTTATGGCGTTGTCTGATGTGGTCGGTTTAAGTCGGCGCACCACCCTCGCCAGCAAGGCGCTCAAGCGTCGCAGCAGCTGGCCGGACCGGGCGGCTGCGCATGCCGCGCTGCATGGTCGGGGGATGTTTCGTGGCTGGACCGAAGAAGCCTTTAGTGCCTATATCCAGCACGCGCTAAAAGACAGCAAGAAGGGCGTTGAGCTGAAATGTCGGCCAAGCCGTGAGGCGGATATCTTCAGCTCATACCCTAAGCGCCTGTGGCCGTCGCTGGGCAAGGTGACAACGCCGACCCAGGTACTTTATGGCCAGCGCAGTTACCCTTTTGTGGCCAAGTCTGTGGCGCGCTGGTGCGCCAGCAATGTCCATGTCAGTGCGCATGTGGTGGCGGGTGGGCACTGCTTTATGCAGGAGCATCCGGCCGACAGTGCTGCGCGGGTTACGCATTTTCTGTTGCAGCGCGACTAAGGTTGATGACGTGCCGCGAGGATATCTGGCTGGCGCTCTCCGAGCTGTGGCTGGACACCACCCTGGATGAGTCGGCCTTACGGCATATCGCCACGCGGTTGCGTGCCAGTGGATTTAGTCTGGATGAGTTGCAGCATATCTACTGCTATGAAGTCGCGCCGCAGGTCTGGCATAACCACTGGGCGGTCGCCGGGGTGTGGGACGGTTTCGAGCCGCAATGGCTGTTTGCTGGTTGCCGGCGCAATCAGTTGGGTGGGCGCTGGCACCGATTGAAATGCCGCCTGCTGCGCCGCCCAATGACTTACGGCTGCCGCGCCGAGTGGCAGCAGATCGTGGCGTTTCTGGCTGATTCCGACGTCGACTAGCCCGTGTGTTAATGCTGTGTGTTGTTATCCGAATCCTGACGCTGACTGCGCCACTGCTGCATCTCAATCACCTGGGCGCTGGGCGCCGGCGGCTCGCGGAAGGGGTGCGGGGCCAGCTCGATTCGCCCCAGTTGTTTGCCAAACAAGGTAATGCTGCCGATATGCCGCTGCTCGCCGGTGACGGTGAACTCGAAGCCATACACCCGTGCCAGTCGCTTGCGCCCGCGTGCATCGGGTAACAGCGCGAGCCGGCGCAGGGCGACATTTTCATCAAGCAACTCGATGTCGGATTTGGCGCAGTGTTGTTTCACCAAACCCAGCGCGTGTTCACGCAGACCATGGGCATGCCACAGCCAGGCGCACGCGGTGGCGAACAGCATCAGCAGAAAAACATCGAAGAGGTCGATCATGGCGGCTCCGGCAATAGGAAGCAGAGCTTAACCGATTGCTGCACAGTTCTTGGTGCTGGGCTTGTCGCCGTTAAGCAGTTGCTTTAGCGTCCGCGCACTCAAACCCGAAAAGGAATTCCCATGCAGTGTCCTGCCTGTCGTACCACCCCGTTGCAACCAACCAAGCTGGATGATGGCCTGCTGGCCCACGGCTGCCCACAGTGTTCTGGCGCCTTGGTGGCCCTGCTGTATTACCGCGACTGGGCTGAGCGTCAGCCGCAGAATGATGAGCCACAATCGCAGGTTGAAGCTGTGCCTGCCAGCGAGAGTCAGCAGGCGCTGAGCTGCCCAAAATGCGCCAAGCTGATGAGTAAATTCCAGATCAGCGGCACCCACAGCAACCGCCTGGATCTGTGCAGTAGTTGTGATGAAGCCTGGCTGGATAACGGCGAGTGGCAGCTGCTCAAGGCGCTGGAACTCAGCCACAAGATGCCGAGCATTTTCACCGAGGCCTGGCAGCGCAAGGTTCGCCAGCAAGCCTCCGAGGAAGCGCGCCGGCAACGCTTCGCCCGCCTGGTCGGGGATGAAGCTATTGTCCGCGCGGACGACATTCGCAGCTGGTTGAAAGACCACCCGCAGCGGCGTGAGCTGTTGTTCTATATCGGTCACGAGTGACCGTTATTCCCCCGGCGCAATAGGGTTATGCCCCTGCGCTTTGGCGTTGAATAGTTGGGTGTCTGAGCGCTGTTGTAGGTGGTGTTGTGCAGCGTGCTCAGTTCTTTTCTTCGTTCAATGCCTGGTAGCGCTGTTGCAGTTCGTGGCGGATCTGCCGGCGTTGCAGGGCCTGGCGCTGTCGTCGCTCGGCGTCGGCGGTGCTTGGCTCCAGGGCAGGAATCGGCGCAGGTTTGCCCTGTTCATCGACTGCGACCATGGTGAAGAAGCAGCTGTTGGTGTGGCGCACCGAGCGCTCGCGGATGTTTTCCGTGATCACCTTGATGCCGACTTCCATTGAGGTGCGCCCGGAGTAGTTGACCGAGGCGAGAAAGGTCACCAGTTCGCCGACGTGGATTGGCTCGCGGAAGATCACCTGATCAACCGACAGGGTCACCACGTAACAGCCGGCATAGCGGCTGGCGCAGGCGTAGGCAACTTCGTCGAGGTATTTGAGCAGGGTGCCGCCGTGGACATTGCCGGAAAAGTTGGCCATGTCCGGGGTCATCAGTACGGTCATCGACAGCTGGGCGTTTCCAGGTTCCATAGCAGGCTCTGTGCAGGGTTGTGGCGCAACCATAGCAGGTGTTGGGGCGGGGCGGCTGTGTCGATCAGGGTAGGCCGTAGTGCTGATGCAGCTGGCTGAGCATGGGCGCTTCATCGATCAGGAAGCGATCAAAGCGCTTGATCAGTTCCGGATACTTGTAGCTGCTCAGGTGAAAGCTCGTGCTGATCTGCGGTAGCTGTGGGTCGCGCTGCAGCAGCTCAGGAGCAATACCAAGCAGCTGCATATGATGCTGTACCACCTGTGGATTGGCGTAGATCGCATCCAGGCGATTGCGTTCGAGCATGCGGATCATGCTCTGAATATCCTGCACTTCCACCAGTTCGATGGCGTGCTTACTTTGCAGTGGTTGCCAGGCTTCAGCGGTAAACCCGCGCACGATTCCTACTCGCTTGATCGCTGACAGGCCCTTTGCAAGTTGTTCGCGACGTACCAGGGTGGCGTCGACAATCTGCACCACTGGCTGGCTGTAATACAGCGTCTGGCCGTCTCGAGCTTCCCGCGACCAGGCGGGGTTGTCGGGGAACAGCAGGTCGAGGCTCTGCTCGCCGAGCATATTGCGGTACAGGCGATTAACCGGTTGTGGGCGCAGCTCGAGTTCAAGGCCTTCGTGTTTGGCAAAGGCCTTTAGCAAGTCAATGCAGTAACCGTCGAATGCTTGCCCTTCCACAGCTTTGTAGTAGGGGTAGTAGTCATGGTTTTCCAGGCCCACGCGTAACGGTTCGGCCGTTGCGAGTGCGCTGTACAGCCAGCAGGCCAGGATAATGCAGAGGCGCATGGGCCACTCCAGGGTGCTCAGAATCTGTACAGCGTAGCTGGTACCGCCCTAGCCGTCAGGCGTGGGTCAGGTACCAACGCCAGTCCTGCTCGCCGACTTCGCCCATAAACTGGCGGAATTCGGCCCACTTGATTGCCAGGAACACCTTGAGGAACTCCTCGCCCAGCGCCTCTTTGGCCCAAGTTGAGTGTTCCAGGGCGCGCAGGGCGGTCAGCCAGTCGGTGGGCAGGGTTTCGCGGGCCTGCTCGTAGCCGTTGCCGACGATCTCTTCGCCCGGGTTGATCTGGTTTTTGATGCCGTGGTGGATGCCGGAAAGGATCGCTGCGGCCGCCAGGTATGGGTTGGCGTCGGCGCCGCAGATGCGGTGCTCCACATGGCGGCTCTTGGCTGGGCCACCGGGTACACGGAACGACACGGTGCGGTTATTCACGCCCCAGCTCTTGGCCAGTGGCGCGTAGCTATTGGCCTGGAAGCGGCGGTAGGAGTTGGCGTTGGGGCAGAAGATTGCCAGGGCGTCGTTGAGCGTGGCCATCATGCCGCCGATGGCATGTTTCAGCAGCGGCGTGCCGTGCGGGTCTTCCGATGCCATCAAGTTATTGCCGTGCTCATCGGCCAGACTGACGTGCATATGCATACCACTTCCGGCCTGGTCGCCGAACGGCTTGGCCATAAAGCAGGCCTGTAGCCCGTGCTTGTTGGCCACGCCTTTGACCAGGCGTTTGTAGCGCACGCCTTCATCGATCGCCTGCAGCGCGTCGAAGCGGTGTTCCAGGGTCAGCTCGACCTGGCCTGGCGCGTATTCGGAAATCGCCGTGCGTACCGGCAGACCCTGCACTTCGCAGGCGCTGTAGAGGTCATCGAGGAACGGCTGCAGCTGCTCCAGTTCGTACACGCCATACACCTGCGGCGCTTGGGGGCGCACGCCGTTGGCTTGCAGTGCGGGTTGTGGACGGCCATTGGCATCACGGTTTTTATCCAGCAGGTAGAACTCCAGTTCCACCGCCATTACCGGGTGGTAGCCGTCGGCCTTGAGCCGGTCGATGGCGCGGATCAGCACATGCCGTGGATCAGCCGGCGCAGCGGGCAGGCCTTGAGTCGGGTGCATGCTTACCTGCAGCTGGCCGGTCGGTGTGCTGCGCCAGGGTTGCAGGGTTAGGCTGCCAGGGATTGGGTAAGTCCAGCAGTCGGCGTCGGCCACTTCCCAGACCAGACCGCTTTCTTCCACGTCCTCGCCCTGAATGGTCAGCGCCAGAATTGAGCTGGGCAGCGGTCGGCCGTTCTCGTAGATGGCCAGCAGTTCGTCACGATGCAGCAGCTTGCCGCGTGGGATGCCGTTGGCGTCGATCAGCATCAGCTCAATCAGACGCACCTCGGGGTGCTTGGCAAGGAAGTCGTGGGCTTCCTGGATATTGGCGCATTGCATGGTGGTTATCTCGTTATTGGCCGGGCAAACGGCTTGTGTAGGAGCGGGCTTGCCCGCGATGGCCGGTAAGCAAAAGCATCGCGGCCAAGGCCGCTCCTACAGGATCGATGGAATTATTCGCGGGCGCCGGGAATCGCCAGCAGCTCGGTGAGGGCCTGGTCGAGCATGCTGATCAACTGATCCACATCGGCCTCTGTGGTGCTTGGGCAGCACAGGGTCATGTTGTGGAACGGGGTGATCAGGATGCCGCGGTTGATCAGATACAGGTGCAGGGCCATCTGCAGTTCATCGTGAAATGCCGCTTCAGCCTCGGCGCCAGTCTTCGGTGATACCGGACAGAACTGGAATTCGCTGCGTGCGCCCAGTTCAGTCACCGACCACTTCAGGTCGTGCTTGCCGATCAGCGAGCGGAAGCCATCGGCCAGGCGTTTGGCCAGCGGTAGCATGTGTGCGTAAGCGGCCTGGGTCATCACCTGTTCCAGGTTGGCGCGCATGCAGTGCATGGCCAGGGCGTTGGCGGACAGCGTGGTGCCCATGCCGCTGTGGCCATGGCCGTGGCTGTTTTCGCTGGCGCGTTGGCGCGCGGCAGTCATGGCCTCGGCCATCGCTGCGCTGCAACCGAAGATGCCGCACGGCACGCCACCTGCAATCGGTTTGCCGACCACAAAGAAGTCCGGTTCGAGGTTCCACAATTTCGTGCAGCCACCCATATCGGTGGAGATGGTGTGGGTCTCGTCGATGATCAACAGCGCGCCGTATTTACGGGTCAGCTCGCGGCATTTCTGCATAAAGCCCGGCTCGGGTAAAACCATGCCGATATTGGTCATCGCCGGCTCGCAGAGCAGGGCGCAAACATCGCCTTGAGCCAATGCGGCTTCCAGCGCCGCCACATCGTTGAACGGGATCGAGCGGCTGTGCTGGGTCAGGTCATAAGCTTGGCCGAGCAGGCCGGAGCGCGGCACGGTTTCGCCATCGATGCAGCGCACCATCACGTCATCGACGGTGCCGTGGTAGCAGCCGTCGAACACCAGCAGGGTTTTGCGCTCGGTAATCGCGCGCGCCCAGCGCAGCACGTAGCGGTTGGAGTCAGTGGCGGTAGCGGTGACCTGCCAGAACGGCAGGCCGAAACGCGCGGCCAGCAGCTCGCCGCAGACTACGGCGTCTTCACCCGGCAGCATGGTGGTCAGGCCGTTATTGCCTTGCTCGGCAATGGCCTTGGCGATCGGGTCCGGCGAGTGGCCGAACATGGTGCCGGTGTCGCCCAGGCAAAAATCGATGTATTCGTGGCCGTCGACGTCATAGAAGCGTGCGCCCTTGGCACGCTCGACGAACAGCGGCACCGGCGTCGACCAGTCGGCCATCCAGTGCATCGGCACGCCGCCGTACAGCGAGTTGCGCGCCCGTTCGGCTAGGGCCACGGATTTTGGATTGCGCGCGATAAAACGCTCACGCTCGCGCTGGGCGAAAGCTTCTACGGCGGATGGGCTGATACCACTGGCAGTCATGTTGAACACCTCGTTCGAATATCTGCACATGCTATTTTGTGATCACAGAAAACTCAAGCATTGGTTTAATCAGGCTTTATTGCTAGATTAACTCCATATTTGTGATCACAGGATGTTGAGGAATGGTCTTTGAACAACAAGTCGCGCTGATCAGCGGTGCGGGCAGTGAGTCGGGCATCGGCCTGGCGATTGCTCGCCGCCTAGGCCTTGCCGGGGCGCGAGTGCTACTGACTGCTAGCAGTGCGCGGGTCGAGCTACGCGCCGCTGAACTGCGTGCAGAAGGTATAGACGTACGGGCCAAGGCGGCAGATCTGACCGATGAACAGCAGGTCGCCGAGTTGCTCGACTGGGCGCAGGCGCAGTGGGGGCAGATCGACATTCTGGTCAACAACGCTGGCATGGCCATGCAAGGCAGCCCCGAGCCGTTCGCCGAGTTGGCGGACATGGATCTGGCGACCTGGAACTTGTCCATCGCGCGCAACCTTGGCACTGCTTTTCTGCTCACCCGCGCGGTGCTGCCGGGCATGCGTGCGCGCGGCTATGGGCGCATCGTCAATATCAGCTCGACCACCGGCACCCGTGGCAGCAACCCTGGTGAGGCGGCCTACAGCGCGGCCAAGGCTGGCATGCTCGGCCTGTCCATGGGGTTGGCGCTGGAAGTGGCAAAGCAGGGCATTACGGTCAACAGCGTGGCACCGGGGTGGATTGCCACCGGCTCCAGCACCGACGAAGAACGCCATGCCGCCGAGTACACCCCGCTGGGTCGCGCCGGTCGGCCTGAGGAAGTGGCGGCGGCGGTAGCCTTTCTTGCCTCGCCGGAGGCCAGCTATATCACCGGTGAAGTGCTGGTGGTGGATGGCGGTAACTGCCTGGTCGAGAACAAGGCGCCGTGAGCGCTTTTGCGTCGGTCAGGCGTTGTTGCAGGGATACTCGAAAATGCTCATTGACTGTTTTTCCAGTATTCCTGCGCCTAGCCTGCCTCTAGCAGCACCACTCAGGCCAATTTCCTGAATTTCGGAGAACCCCATGCATAACTGCTCGCTGACCCTCGCCCAACTGCCCGCGCCACCGCTACGGGGCTGAACGACCATGGCCGACAATCTGCAGGACCAGCTCTACCAACGTATTCGTGAAGGCCTGCTGGCTGGGCGTTTCCAGCCCGGTGAGCGCTTGAAAATCCGCGATCTTGCTGCCGAATGGGGCACCAGCCCGATGCCGGTACGCGCCGCTTTGCAGCGCCTGGTCGCCGAGGGCGCGCTGGAAGGCGAGCCGCAGCGCTCGGTGCGCGTACCGCCGATGACCCGCGAGCGTTACCAGAATATCTTTCAGGTGCGTCTGGGCCTTGAAGGCCTGGCCGTAGAATTGGCCACACCGCGCCTGACGCCGGCCAATCTGGCTGAGTTGCGCGATTGCGTGGTGCGTATGGATCAGGCCATCGAGCAGCGCCAGGTGCAGGCTTACCTGAATGCCAACAGCCAGTTTCATCTGCACCTCTACAGCGCCTGTGGCAACCCGGTGCTGTTGCGCAGCATTGAGTCGTTGTGGCTGCAGGTTGGGCCGTTTTTCAACCAGCTGTTTACGGGTGCGGACCTGTCGTTGCGCCTTAACGACTTTCACGAAGAGGCCTTTACCGCCATCGAAGCTGGTGACGCCAAGGCCGCGCGCCAGGCCATGGAACAGGACCTGACCTATTTCGCGCGCTTCCTGCTCAATCTGCTCGACCTGGAACCGGCGCAGCGCTTATAGGCTGGCAGTGGGTGTGCCGACAACTACACTGATGCGATTCTGAGACGACAGTACAAGGGCTCTTCAATGCTGGATTACGGCAGTAAACGCATCCTGATTGTCGATGACTTTACCGATTTCCGCAGCTCGCTGAAGTCCATGCTGCGGGACATGGGCGCGCGTGATGTGGACACCGCTGATCGGGGTGAAGAAGCCCTGAGCATGTGCCGCAACAAGCGCTACGACATCATCCTGCATGACTACAACCTGGGTGGCGGCAAGAATGGCCAGCAGGTGCTGGAAGAGTTGATCTCCGGCAAGTTGATCAGCCACCAGTGCATCTTCGTCATGGTCACTGCTGAAAGCAGCCAGGCTATGGTGCTCAGCGCCCTGGAGCACGAGCCCGATGCCTACCTGACCAAGCCATTTAATCGCGCCAGCCTCGATCAGCGCCTGGATAAGCTGGTCGAGCGCAAGACCGCGCTCAAGGGCATTCTTCAGGGCCTCGACAAACAGGACTCGGCCGCCGTCCTGGATGCCTGCAAAACCCTCAGCCAGCAGGACAAACGCTACCTGCCGTTGTGTCAGCGCTACCAGGCCACGGCGCTGCGCGAGCTGGGCCGGCTGGATGAGCTGGAGCAGCTGCTCAATGGCGTCTTAGCCGAACGGCCGTTGCCCTGGGCGCAGGTGGCGTTGGCCAGTCTGCTGCACAAACGCGGCGAGCTGAGCCGTGCGCAAAGCCTCTACGAGCAGGGGCTGAAACTGTTCCCGATGATGCCGTCGCTGTATGACGGTCTGGCCGCCGTGCTGCTGGCCCAGGGCGAAAGTCAGCGTGCCCAGCAGGCCTTGGAAGATGCGGTAAAGCTCGCGCCGCTGGCAATCCGTCGGCAGATGCAGCTGGGCAAGCTGGCGCTGGATAACCAGGATTTTGACAGCGCCGGCAAAGCCTATCGACAAGCCATGGAGCAGGGCCGTACTTCCAAGTTCAAGAGTCCGGAAAACTACCTCGGCCTGGCCCAGGCGATTACCGCCCAAGCCGGCGACGGTACGCTCGATAAGCGCCTGCAGATCGAGGTCAACCAGGCCCTCGGCGAGCTGGACAAGACCTACGCCAATGACCCCAATGTGCAGGTGCGTTCACGCCTGGCCCTGGCTAGCAGCCTGAATAAGTCCGGTGAACCCAAGCGTGCCGCGCAACTGGCCGCCGAAGCCGCCGCTGCGATGGAAAAATTGCCACAGTTTTTTGCCGCCGATACCGCACTCAACGTCTCCGGCCAGCTACGTGCTTTAGGCCAGACTGCAGCCAGTGATGCCCTGCTGAAAACCTGTGTTGAGGTCTACGGCGACGATCCGCAGGTGATGCAGGGCGTGGCCCGGCAGACCGACAACGCCGACATTCTCTCCGGCGGCAAAGAGGCCGTGGAACTCAACCGCCAGGGTGTGCGCTGCTACCAGCAGAAGCAGTTCGAGGAGGCTCTCCGGCTGTTCCGTCAGGCCTTTGCCCTGCAGCCGAAAAATATCAGCATCGCCCTCAATACTGCGCAGTCGCTGCTGCAATCGGCTGGTGGCGAGATGTCAGAGGCCCTGCTGGAAGAATCCCGGCGCTGCCTGGAGGTGGTCAGCCAGATGCCCGAAACGGATGCCCGGCATGCGCGTTACCAGCAGCTGCAGCGGCGGGCGACTGGCCAATGAGTGATAACCCCGGTGGGCTGGATTTCTCCACGGTGATCGCCTCCACCGTACATGACATGAAGAACTCCCTGGCCATGCTCACTCGCGCCCACGCCCAATGGCAGGCGCAGCTCCCGCCGGAACTCCAGGCCGCCGCTGAGTTGGGGGTGATCGATTACGAATTCGCCCGCCTCAACGGCATGCTGGTGCAACTGCTCGGCCTGTATAAGCTTGGCGTTAACCAGCTGCCCATGCGGCCTGGGTATCACGAGGTTGAGGACTTTCTTCAGGCCCAGCTGGCGCGGCATTTTGAAGTGCTGGAAAGTCGGCAGATCAGCGCGCGTTGTGAGGTACAAAGTTTCGACCTGATGGGTTTCTTCGATGAAGAACTGCTTGGCTCGGTGGTCGCCAATATCGTCACCAACTCCATCCGCTACGCCCACAGCGCACTGCTGATTCAAGCCTGGGAGGAGAATGGCAAGCTGGTGTTAGCGATCTGTGACGATGGCCAGGGCTACCCGCAGGAGATGCTCAGTCAGCAATCCAACTATGTGCTTGGCCTCAAACACAGCACCGGCAGCACCGGACTGGGTCTGTACTTTGCCGGGCGCATCGCCGAGCTGCATGAGCGCAATGGCGTACGTGGCCATATCGAACTGGCCAACGGCGCGCCGCTGGGTGGCGGGGTGTTTCGGATTTATCTGCCTTGAAGCGCCTGCGGCCCTACGTCGTGATCAACGTCGCAGGGCCGCACAGCAGATCTTAAGAATGCTTAGCTTTCCAGCCAGACGTCACGCACCCAGTGCCAGACGGATTCCCAGCTTTCGTCTTCGTTGATTTCGGTGGTGTCGGCTTCCCACAGCAGCACGGTGCCGTCTTCTTCCACTACGTAGTAGTTGCCGTGGTCTTCGCACAACGGCACGAACTCACGCGGCACACCGAGGGACCAGGCGGTGGCGGCGACTTCCGGCAGGTAGGTGTGCGATTGCGGGTCGGCAGCGGTCACCGGCTCCAGGCGGCCGTAGACCACATCGCTGACCTGCAGCAGGTATTCACGCAGGGCGAAGGGCAGGTGGATAAGGATCTGCTCCTGAATCTCCACCAGGGTTTCTTCTTCCGGCAACTCCAGCGGGACGGGCACCGGCTCGTTGAGTTCGCGCAACTGTTCGATGACTTCTTCCACGGTGTCTGCCTCATTATCACGGGGTATACGGGAGCGTCTTATACCCTAGACGGGTCTAAGCAAAAAGCTGGCACGGTGCTATTGTGCAGATGAACAGTGCGTCAATTTTCGAACGTCACAAACTGGTCGAGTCATGAAAAGTCAAACGCAAGAGGCCGAAGGTGGTGCACTCAGCGAGGAAGAGCGGCTGCAGCTGCTGACCACCGCTGGCAAGCGCAACCGCCTGTTTATCCTGGCGCTGGCCGGGGTGCTGGGTAGCCTGATGCTGGTTTCGGTTGGGTTGAATATCCATAGCGCTTTCAGTGCGGGTGACGATCCGCGTATTCAGGCCCTGGAAAAGCAGATCCTGCGGCTTGAGCAGCAGCTGGAGGTGCAGCAAAGTGCACTGAGTAACCAGGAAGAACTGCTGGCCAGTCAGCAGGCATCGCAGTTGACTGGCATGTTCGAGCGCGCAGAAAACCCGAATAGCATTGGTGAGGTGAGCAAGGTGTTGCAGGCTCAGGAGCGCGATTATCAGCAGGTGATGCAGGGACTGAGGATCGGTATGCGCGACCTGGCCAATATGCTGCCGGGTTCGCGTAGTTGGTTGGCGCAGTACGAGGAAGCAATTGATCGTGCCCAGCTCAACAGCCGCAAACGCCGTGAGGATATCCAGGCCTGGGGCGACAAGGCCCAGCAGCCTGCCCCGGCGGCCAAGCCGCCGGGTACTGGCGTCGATCCGGGCTAACGCTTAGCCCATATGGTAGAAGGCCAGCTTGTTACCATCCTGATCACGGAAATAGGCACCGTAGAAGCCCGGTATGCGCTCGCCAGGCGTGCCTTCGCAGCTTGCCCCCAGTTCGATGGCCTTGGCGTAGAGCTTGTCCACACCTTCGCGTGAGCCGCCGGGCAGGGCGATCATCTGGCCATTGCCTGGGGTAGGCGTTTGCTTGTCATAGGGGATGCAGACGGCAAACATCGGCTGACCCTTGGCGATGCCGTAAAAGGCGATGCGGCCTAAATCCATGACGATCTTGGCGCCCATTTCAGCCAGCAAGGGTGTGTAGAACGACTTGGCTTTTTCCATGTCAGTGGTGCCAACAGTGGTGTATCCGATCATTGTTCAGTCCTCGTTGTGGTTACGCTAGCGTGCAGATTGCACCTTGCGTGGGGCGGACGCCAGCCCATGCATTTGCTGAATGATGGACAAAGAAAACCCGGGCAAGCCCGGGTTTTCTGATACAGCGAGGGATCAGCCGTTCTGGCGGATACCGGCAACCAGCCACGGCTGGTTGTCGCCGGTGGCACGCTCCAGACGCCAGCTTTCGCTGAACGCTTCGCCCTGGTCGAAGCGCGAGGTCTTGGCCACGCCGGTGAAGGTCAGGGTGGCGACGGTCTTGTCGCTGAGGTCATCGACGCCATCCAACTGCACATCGAGGTTGTCGACGTAGGTGGACTGGAAGCCATCGCCCAGGTCGGCACGTTCGCGGCTGAGGAATTCCAGCAGTTGCGGCGTGACGAACTCGCCGATCTTGTCCATCTCGTTGGCATCCCAGTGCTGTTGCAGACTGAGGAAGTGTTCGCGACCGGCGTTGATAAAGCTTTGCTCGTTGAACCAGGCCGGGGCGTTGATCACTGGCTTGATCGCGGCAGCGGCGCTGCTACCACCGAAGATCGAGGCTGGGGCGGCTGGCATTTCACGCTGCATCGGCGCGCCGTTGGCAGTCGCCGGGCTGGCTTGCTGGCGACGGGCGGCGAGGAAGCGGAACAGCAGGAAGGCGATCAGGCCGAAGATCAGCATGTCCATGATCTGCAGGCCTTCGAAGCCGTCACCCATAAACATCGAGGCGAGTAGGCCGCCTGCGGCTAGGCCGGCCAACGGGCCTAACCAGCGCGAGGCGCCGCTGGCTGCTGCAGGTTGACGACCAGCGGTAGCCGGTGCTGCGGATTGCTGGGCTGGCGTCTGGCGAGCCTGGTGGCTTGGCGCGGAACCGAAGGATTTGCCGCCGCCAAGTCGCTTGGCTTCGGCTTCGAAACTCATGGTGGTCAGTCCCACGCTGAGGAACATGGCCAGGGCGATGCTGAGGAAACGCTGCATGATTAGCTGTCTCTTGGTGATTGGATCTACGCGCGGCATCTTGCCCGGCGTGGTTAGCGCTGGCTAGGCATAGAATGTTTCCGCTTTTTGCTTTGCTGCCATGTAACGGGTGAATAGCTGTGGCGAAACGACAAACGGAACCCTGAGGTTCCGTTTGCAAGGCATCGGTTCCGGTAGCGTCAGCGCCAGTTGTACAACTCTTTCTCCGACAACTGGTGCATCTGGCTGACCTGCGCCTGGAAGGCCTGCATCGAGGCCCAGATGCGGCCATTCAATTCGCTTTGCGCGGCCAGTTCGCCGAGTACCACGGTGGATTCGCGCTGCATGGCGTTTAGCACTTCGTCAGGGAAACGCTTGAGCAGGGTGCCCTGTTGTTTGAGCTGATCCAGCGCCAAGGCGTTGTGGTAGACATAATCGTCGAGCATGTCCTGGTTGGCGGCGCGGGTGGCTTCGGTAAGGATTGCTTGCAGGTCGGCCGGTAGGCTGTCGAGGGCCTTCTGGTTGATCAGCAACTCCAGCACTGCCTGCGGCTCCTGCCAGCCGGGGTAGTAGTAGTATTTGGCCGCTTTGTGCAGGCCGAAGGCCAGGTCGTTGTAAGGGCTGACCCAGTCGGTGGCGTCGATTGCACTGGTTTGCAGGGCCGTGAATATCTCGCCGCCAGGCAAGTTGACGGTGGTCGCGCCGAGTTTGCTCAGTACCTCGCCGCCGAGGCCTGGCATGCGGATTTTCAGACCCTTGAGGTCATCCAGCGAGTTGATTTCCTTGTTATACCAGCCGCCCATCTGCATACCGGTATTGCCCACGGCGAGTGGCTTTACGCCGAAGGGCGCATAGGCTTCCTCCCACAATGCTTGACCGCCACCTTTGCTCAGCCAGGCGTTCATTTCCGAGGTGGACAGGCCGAATGGCACGGCGGTGAAGAATTGCGCCGCTGGCACCTTGCCCTTCCAGTAGTAGGAGGCGCCATGACCGAGCTCGGCCGTGCCGCGCGAAACGGCGTCGAACACTTCAAGTGGCGGCACCAGCTCGCCGCCGGCATACACCTTGATCGTCAGGCGACCGTTGCTCATCACCTTGACCCGCTCGGCCAGACGCTCGGCGGCAGTGCCGAGGCCGGGGAAGTTCTTCGGCCAGGCGGTGACCATCTTCCATTGAAAGTGCTCTACAGCAGGGGCTGTCGCGGCCTGCTGGGGTGCGGTTTCTTCCTTGCAGCCGGCCAGGCCGAAGGCGGCGAGGAGGGCGCTGGCAAGCAGCAGAGGGCGGCGGATCATGGAGGCTCCTTTATTGTTTGAATAGGTTGTCGATTACAGCGCCTGCAGCTTGGCGTAGCTCAACATCAGCCACTTGCTGCCTTCGCTCTCGAAATTAACTTGCACCCGCGCCTGGGCGCCGGAGCCTTCGAAGTTGAGGATGGTGCCTTCACCAAATAGCGAATGCTGCACGCGCTGGCCGAGGTTGAAGCCGGTGTCCGGCACCGCACTGCCGGCGAACATACTGTCACCGCTCATGCTGTTGCCGCCCATGTTGCGGCTGACCGCGCCAAACGGCCGGCTGACACTATTGGACAGGCGCACTTCCTGAATCAGCTGCGGCGGAATCTCACGAACAAAGCGCGACACCTTGTTATAGGTTTCGCTGCCGTACAGGCGGCGAGTTTCAGCGTAGGTGATCACCAGTTTGCTCATGGCGCGGGTGATACCGACGTAAGCCAGGCGGCGTTCTTCCTCTAAGCGACCGGGTTCTTCCAGGCTCATCTTGTGCGGGAACAGGCCTTCTTCCATGCCCACCAAGAACACCTGTGGGAACTCCAGGCCTTTGGCGCTGTGCAGGGTCATCAGCTGCACGCTGTCTTCGTTCTCTGCTGCCTGGGTGTCGCCGGCTTCCAGCGAGGCGTGGCTGAGGAAGGCTTGCAGAGGGCTCAGTTCATCATCTTCGTTGTTGTCGAAGGTGCGCGCGGCGCTGACCAGTTCCTCAAGGTTTTCGATACGGGCCTGGGCTTTCTCGCCTTTCTCGGCCTTGTGATAAGCAATCAAGCCGCTCTGCTCGATCACCGTCTGGGTCATCAGGTGCAGCGGCATTTCCAGCACTTTGGCGGCGAGATTCTCGATCAATTCGATAAACCCGGCCAGCGCACCTGACGCGCGTCCTGGCAGAGTCTTGGCGGCAACCATCAGACGAATGGCTTCCCACATCGACACATCATGGGCGCGGGCGTATTCGCGGATGGTCTCCACGCTCTTCTCGCCGATGCCGCGCGCTGGCACGTTGATCACCCGCTCCAGTGCCGCATCGTTGCCACGGCCGTCGAGCAGGCGCAGGTAGGCCATGGCGTTCTTGATCTCGGCGCGTTCAAAGAAGCGCTGACCGCCGTAAATGCGGTAAGGAATTTTCTCGCGTAGCAGGGCTTCTTCGAGCACCCGCGACTGAGCGTTGGAACGGTAAAGAATGGCAATTTCGCTGCGCTTGAGGCCGTCCTTGCGCAGGGCGTCCTCGATCGACTCGACCACGTAACGCGCTTCGTCGTGCTCGTTGAACGCCGAATACAGATTAATCGGCTCACCGTCGCCGTCTTCGGTCCACAGCTCCTTGCCCAGGCGCCCCTGATTATTGGCAATCAGCGCGTTGGCGGCCTTGAGGATGCCAGCCGTGGAACGGTAGTTCTGCTCCAGGCGGATGACTTCGGCGTCGGCAAAATCATCGGAGAACTGTTGGATGTTCTCGATCTTCGCCCCACGCCAGCCGTAGATCGACTGATCGTCGTCACCGACCACCATCAGGCTGTCACCGCCCTTGGCCAGCAGGCGCAACCAGGCGTACTGCACGGCGTTGGTATCCTGGAACTCGTCGACCAGAATGTGGCGGAAGCGCCGCTGGTAATGCTCCAGCAGGCCCGGCTTGTCGCGCCACAGGTCGAGGGCGCGCAGCAGCAGCTCGGAGAAGTCGATCACCCCGGCGCGTGCACAAGCAGCCTCGTAGCCTTCATAGATTTTCAACATGGTGGCGAGGAACAGGTCGCCGCCGGGCTGGATATTCTTCGGCCGCAGGCCTTCATCCTTCTGCCCGTTGATAAACCACTGGGCTTGCTTGGGCGGCCAGCGTTGTTCATCCAGGCCGAGCTCGCGGATCACCCGCTTAACGATGCGCTGCTGGTCGTCGGAATCGAGGATCTGGAAGTTTTCCGCCAGCCCGGCTTCCTGCCAGTGCGCACGCAGCAGGCGATGGGCCAAGCCGTGAAAGGTGCCCACCCACATGCCGGCCGGGCTTTGCCCGAGCATCTGCTCGATGCGGTGGCGCATTTCGGCGGCGGCCTTGTTGGTAAAGGTCACCGACAGGATGCTGTGCGGCGAGGCATTCTCGATCTGGATCAGCCAGGCGATACGGTGCACCAGCACACGGGTTTTACCGGAGCCAGCACCGGCCAGCACCAGTTGGCGGCCCACGCGCGCGGCAACAGCCTGGCGCTGGGCATCATTAAGAGAGGCAATCAGGAGTTCGGGGTCATTTTGCATCGCGGCATTCTAGGGGGCTGCGTCAGGCAGGGCAAACGAGGCAGCGCCAAGAAGACCACACGGGTTCATATTGGACGACTGGTGAGTCAGTTCGGCAGCCCTGATAGGCTGTGACGGTGCTGATCGAAAGTTGGGTATTTGTATTGTGAATTAGCGCACGCCCGGCTTGGGCGATGCGTCTAGCTCGCGTATGCTGCGCCGACGTTTAGGCAACCACTATAAGAAAATCGCCTATGACCGCATCGACTTCATTTGCTGCCGCAAATAGCCTCAAGCCGACTTCCGGGCGGGAAGTGGCTCAGCTGTTTGCGACAGACATCGCCGCTGAACGTACCCGCATGCTCTATCAGGGCTCGCAGGTGCCAACCTTGTTCATGCTGCTTAGTGGCGTGGCGTGTGCCTTCCTATTGTGGGGCGCACTGCCACCGGTGTTGCTGGTCAGCTGGTCGATCTGGCTGGTGATCCTCGCCGTGCTGCGCCTGGTGCAGGTGCGTGCCTTCAACAATGTCTTGCCGAGCCGTCAGGCTGAACGCCATTGGCGTCGTCTGTTTTTGCTCGGCGCCGGGGCATCCGGTTTGACCCTGGCGTTTGCCGCCATCGCCCTAGTGCCGGCGGATGTGTTCTACCTGCAAGCGCTGGTCTATGGCCTGATTGGCGCTGCGATTCTTTCCGCCAGTGTGGCCTATGCCATCAGTTTCAGCGCGTTCCTGACCTTTGCTTTGCCCTGCCTGCTGCCCTCGGTGGGTTACCTGCTGCTGAGTGATAATTCCGTGCAACGTGGCTGGGGCCTGCTCGGCAGTATTCTGCTGCTGGCCCTGCTGGTGGTGGCCTGGCAGGTCAACCGTCTGGTGCAGCGCAGCCTGCTGCAGCGCTTTCACAATCAGGCGCTGATCAGCAATCTGGAGCACGCCAAACTGCAGGCCGAGGGGCTCAACGGTGAGCTGGCTCATGAAGTGGAGCAGCGCCGCCGCGCCGAGCGTGATTTGCGCCAGGCCCATGGCGAGCTGGAAATGCGCGTCGCCGAACGCACCCTGGAGCTTGATGAAACTGCCCATGCCCTGAGCAAGAGCCGCGCACGCCTGACCTTGGCCATCGAAGCCAGTGAGTTGGGCCTGTGGGACTGGGACCTGCAGAGCGATGAGGTGCACCACTCGCGCCTCAAGGAAATCTTCGGCCTGGAGTCGCACGAAGTTCAGGTGATGCTGCGTGACCTCAAGCCGCGTTTGCATCCGGATGATGTACCGGTGTTGCGTCGCGCGCTGGTCGAGCACATGAAAGGGCGCAGCGAGGACTATCAGGTCGAGTACCGCATCAAGCATGCCGACGGCCACTGGGTATGGATTGAAGACCGTGGCCGTGCGGTCGAGCGCGACGCCGAGGGCCGCGTGTTGCGCATGCTCGGCACGCGCCGCGACATCAGCGCGCGCAAGGTGCAGGAACAGCAGCAGCAACTGGCTGCCACGGTGTTCGAAGCCGCCAGTGAAGGCATCGTGATCCTTGATCCAGATTACCGTCTGCTATCGGTCAACCAGGCCTTCAGCGCCGTCACCGGTTATCGCCAGGACGAAGTGGTCGGCAAAAGCGTGATCAGCCTGATCAGCAGTGGCGACAGCCGCCGACAGTACCAGATGATCCGCCTGGAGCTGGAAAACAGCGGCACCTGGAGTGGCGAGCTGATCGAGACGCGCAAGAACGGCGAGCTGTATCCGCAGTGGCTGCAACTTAATGTGGTGCGCGATGCGCGGGGCAGTGTCAGCCATATCGTCGGCTTTTTTGCCGACCTGTCGTCGCGCCGCGAGGCCGAAGAGCGCTTGCGCTACCTGTCGCACTACGACGAGCTGACCGGCTTGGCCAACCGCAGCCTGTTCAAGGAGCGCCTGCACGAAGCCAGCCAGCGTGCGCGACAGAGCGGGCGCAGTATCGCGTTGCTGCACGTCGACCTGGACCGCTTCAAGTTACTTAACGACAGCCTCGGCCATGAAGTCGCCGACCAGTTGCTGCGCCAGGTCAGCCGCCGTCTGACTCAGGCCGTGCCCGAGGCCGACACACTGGCGCGTCTGTCCGGTGACGAGTTCGCCATCCTGATCGATTCCTACGGCAGCCTCTCCAGCCTGGCGCGGCTGGCCAGCCGCTTGCTCAGCAAACTACGCGTGCCGATGACCGTGGGCGGCCATGAGCTGGTGGTCAGCGCCTCCCTGGGCATCAGCCTACTGCCGGATAACGCGCGGGAGATTTCAGCCCTGGTCAGCCAGGCCAATATGGCCATGCAACATGCCAAACACCTGGGCGGTAATACCTTCCAGTTCTTCACTGACAACCTGCAGGCATGCACCCTGGAGCGCCTGCAGCTGGAAAACCAGCTGCGCAAGGGCATCAATGAAGGCCAGCTGGAAGTGTTCTACCAGCCCAAGCTGTGCTTGGAGACCGACAGCCTCAACGCCGCCGAGGCGCTGGTGCGTTGGCGTCATCCGGAACTGGGCCTGGTGCCGCCGAGTGACTTTATCGGCCTGGCCGAAGAGACCGGGCTGATCGGCGCCATCGGCGAATTCGTCCTGCGTCAGGCTTGTCTGCAGGCGCGCGCCTGGCAACTGCAAGGGCTGGCGCAGATCCGCATATCGGTGAATCTCTCGGTGCATCAGCTGCGTCAGGGCAATCTACTCAGCTTGGTACGCCAGGTGCTCGAAGAAACCGGCCTGGCCGCGCAATTCTTGGAGTTGGAGCTGACCGAAAGCCAGCTGCTGGATAATGTCGAAAGCGTGATCAGCACCTTCCAGCAGCTGCGCGAGCTGGGGGTCAAACTGGCAATCGACGACTTCGGCACCGGTTATTCCTCGCTCAGCTACCTCAAGCGCTTCCCGGTAGATTACGTAAAGATCGACCAGACCTTTATCCGCGATCTAACCCCCGGCAGCGAAGACGCCGCCATCACTCGCGCAATCATTGCCATGGCCCACAGCCTGGAGCTCAAGGTGGTCGCCGAGGGTGTGGAAACCCAGGCGCAGATGGACTTCCTCAAGACCCAGCGCTGCGACGAGATCCAGGGTTACCTGATCAGCAAGCCGGTACCCGCCGAGCAGTTCGCCCAGCTGCTGCGCGAGCAGGCGGGTAAGTTCTGATTGGCCGGCCGGCGGCTTGTCTGCCGCCGGCCTGGCCGCTACTGTCGCGCTTTCGCTGACTCGCAGGATGCTCCATGCAGCCCACTTCTTCCGCCTCCGCAGCGCGCCCTGCCAATGCCACTCTGATTCTGCTGGCCTCGCTGTATTGCGCCCAGGGTTTGCCCTCGGGGCTAATGGCGCATTCATTGCCGGTGTTGCTGCGTCAGCACGGCGTTGATCTGGCGTTGATCGGTCTGCTCAAATTGTTGGCGTTGCCCTGGCTGCTCAAGGTGCTGTGGGCGCCATGGGTGGATCGGTTGGCATCGCCGCGGCTGGGCCATCACCGCGGCTGGATTCTGCCGTTGCAGCTTGGCGTCATAACGGTGATTGCGACCTTGGCGCTGATGAGCCCCGAGCGGCTGTTTGACAGTCATTTTTTCTTGCTGATTGGTCTGTTACTGCTGGTCAATCTGGCAGCCTCGACTCAGGACATTGCCACCGATGGCCTGGCCGTGCGCCTGCTGCCAGAGCGCTGGCGCGGGCTGGGCAACAGCTTGCAGGTAGGCGGCTACAAGGTCGGTATGCTGGTCAGCGGCAGTGGTTTGCTGCTGGCGATGGATGCGCTGGGCTGGAACCTGAGTGTGGCGCTGGTGGCAGTGCTGCTGGTGCTGATGACGCTGCCGATCTGGCGCTTTAACGAGCGGCGCGAGTTGCCGTTTCAGCCGGCGCAGGCGGAGCCGGCCGGGCCTGGGCTGTTGCTGCGGCATTACCGTGGCTTGCTGCTGCAGCCCGGCATGCTGTTCTGGCTGGCGGTGCTGCTGAGTTTCAAGCTGGGTGATGCGCTGGGTTCGCCGATGATCAAGCCGATGCTGGTGGATCAGGGCTGGAGCAACGCTGAGTTGGGCCAGCTGACCCTGATCAGCAGCCTGGCAGGCATCGCCGGGGCTTTTCTCGGCGGCCTGTTGTATGCACGCATTGGTGCGCTGCGGGCGCTGTTGCTGTTCGGTCTGTTGCAGGCCAGCGGAATCGCGGCCATGGCTGTGCTGGTAAATGCCGGTGGCAGCATCGGTCTGGTCTATCTGGTGGCGTTGTTCGAACAGACCGCCGATGGCATGTCCACGGTGGCGCTGTTCGCGGTGATGATGCGCCAGTGTCGGCCCGAGCATGAGGGCGCGGACTTTACCCTGCAGGCCAGTGTGCAGCTGTTGCTGGCTGGGCTGGTAGGCGCCACCAGCGGTTGGTTGGCCGAGCAGCTGGGTTTTGCCAATCTGTTTATCAGTGCCGGCGTGCTGGGGCTGTTGGCGTTGCCCATCGTGTTGCTCTATTTCTGGCGTAGCGCACGGCCGGCGGCCAGCGCGGCATAAGTCGCCTGCTTTTCTTCAGGGGTGTTTCCTCTATTCCCACCTGCGGCGAGCGCTGCCTGTCCGGCAGGCGCTAAACCGGATCAAAGATGGCTGCCTTTGCGCCTCGGGCGGGCAATCCTGCGGGCCTGTCCGGATTGAATAGAGGTGCGTATGCGCAAACCCGCGAGCCTGAGTGTTGGCCTGCGCCTGCTGTTGGCGTCCCAGGCCATGGCCCCGTTAAGCGTCAAACTGGGGCTGGTGCAGCAATTGGGGGCCGAGAAAGCCGCGCTGCTAGCGCCGCATATGCCGCCGGGGCAGTTGCGCGAGCTGATCATGGTTATGCCCATCGAATTTGCTGCGGCGGTGACCACCCACCTCGACCCGCGCTTGATCCTCGACACCTACCTTAGCCTGCCGGACAGTTTGCACCTGGAGGTAGCGCGCCAGCTCTGCGCCGATGGTGCCTTTGCCACGGCGGCGCTGTATGCCGAGTGCTTGTCGGCCAAGCAGATCAAGGTGCTGATCTACGGCATCAACGATGTTGATCATGTGCTGCAGATTGCCCGGCATATCGTCGACATGCCGCTGATCAGCGAGAGCCTGCGCAGCTTCTCCACCGGTTACCTGTGCAAACTTACCGAGGCGGCAGTGCTGGATCGCAATCTGCCGGTGGCCGCCCAGGTGCTGGGTGGCTTGTCATTGGCGCGGCAGGCGGATGTCTGTGCAGGGTTGCAGCCGGCAACCCTGCGCAAGCTGTTGCCGTTGCTGTTGTTGATCAGTGGAGAAGGGCTGCGTGAGCAGCTACCGGAAGCGGTGCTGCAGGTGTTTGAAGAGCAGTTGGCCTAGCGAGCAGGCTCTTCCATCCACTGCCGTTCGTGGCGTTCAAGCAGGTTGCTGGCCTGCTCCGGGCCGTCGCTGCCGGCCGGGTAGGGGCGCGGGCTCTGGTAGTGCTGGTGCCAGCCTTTGATGATCGGGTCGACCCAGCTCCAGGCGGCTTCCACTTCATCGCGGCGCATAAACAGCGTCGAGTCGCCTTGGATCACATCAAGCAGTAGGCGCTCGTAGGCATCCCAGCGCCGCTGCTTGTGGAAGGCGTCGGCCAGGTTGAGGTCGAGCTCCACGGGTTGCAGGTGCATACCCTTACCTGGGCTTTTGCCCATCAACTGCAGGCTGATGCGTTCTTCCGGCTGCAGGCGAATCAGCAGGCGATTGGCTTCGCCGCCACCGAACAGCTGGTGCGGCACTGGCTTGAACTGGATGAGGATTTCCGAAGTCTTGTGCCCCAGGCGTTTGCCGGTACGCAGGTAGAACGGCACGCCGGCCCAGCGCCAGCTGTCGATCTCGGCCTGCACGGCGACAAAGGTTTCGGTGTCGCTGTCGTTGTCGACGTTCTTCTCGAAGTAATAGGCCGGCACTTCCTGGCCTCCGATCTTGCCGGCGGTGTACTGGCCGCGCACGGTCTTGTCCTGCACGTCGAGACCGGTGATGGGTTTTAGCGCTTCGAGGATTTTCACCTTCTCGTTGCGCACCGCCTCGGCGTCGAAACGCACTGGCGCTTCCATGGCCACCAGGCACAGCAGCTGCAGCAGGTGGTTCTGGATCATGTCGCGCATGGCGCCGGCTTTTTCGTAGTAGGCACCACGGTTTTCCACGCCAAGGGTTTCGCACACGCTGATCTGCACGTGATCGATATGCCCGGCGCGCCAGATCGGCTCGAACAGCGCGTTGGCGAAGCGCAGCGCCATCAGGTTCTGTACTGTCTCCTTGCCGAGGTAATGGTCGATGCGGAACACCCGCGACTCATCGAACACCGCGCCGATGGCGGCATTGATCGCCTGCGCCGACTGCAGCGAATGGCCAATGGGTTTTTCCAGCACGATGCGCGCCTTCGGCCCGGCCAGGCTGGCGACCTTCAGGTGCGAGGCGATGTCTTCGAACAGATCCGGCGCGGTGGCCAGGTAATAGATGCGTACCCGCTCATGGTCTTCCCCCAGGCGTTTGCCCAGGCGGCCGAAGTCAGCGCTCTGGCTGGCGTCCATGGCGAAGTAGTCGAGGCGCGCGGCGAAGCTGGCCCAGGTCTCGTTGTCGAAGTCCTTGCGCGCCACCTGAGCGCGGCAGTGTCGCTCGGCCAGGGCCTGAAAGGCTGTACGGTTATGGGCGCTGCGCGCCAGGGCAAGAATGCGCGTGTCGCCATGCAGGCGACCGGCACGATGCAGGTGATAGAGCGCTGGCAGCAGTTTATGTAGGGCCAGGTCGCCGGTGCCGCCAAACACCAGCATGTCGCAGGGAATGCTCAAGGTGGGAACTCCGACTCGGTTTAGCAGTGCGGCGGCGGCGGCCATGTAGTATAACTACAAGACCACTACAACCTGTCTTTCGCCGATCATAACCGAGTCATGACTCCTATGCGGCGTGCTAGATGGATTCGTTAGCCAAATGTCGAGCCTAAACCTGTGAACCTGTTGCAGCACATTGCCCAGTCGCGTCATCTACTCCGCAAATCGGAACTCAAGGTTGCCGACCATGTTCTGCTCGACCCGGCGTCGGTCATGCACAGCTCCATGGCCGAGCTGGCGCACAGCGTCGGCATCAGCGAGCCGACCATCGTGCGTTTCTGCCGGGCGATTGGCTGCACCGGCTTTCAGGACCTCAAGCTGAAACTGGCGCAAAGCCTGGCCGCCGGTGCCAGTTTTGGCCAGTTCGCGATTCATGAAGACGATTCGGTGGCGGACTTCAGCCTGAAGATCTTCGACACCACCCTGCACACCCTGATCGAGGTGCGCGAGAAGCTCGACACCCAGGCTCTGCAGCAGGCCATTGCGGCCATCGCCAATGCCCAGCGTGTGGAGTTCTACGGTTTTGGCGCATCCGGCGCAGTGGCAGCGGATGCCCAGCACAAATTCTTCCGCCTACTGCTTACTGCGGCGGCCTACTCCGACCCGCACATGCAGGCGATGAGTGCGGTGACCTTGAAACCCACCGATGTGGCGATCTGTATCTCGCAGTCCGGGCGTTCCAAGGATCTGCTGATCACCGCCAACCTAGTACGTGAAACCGGCGCGACGCTGATCACCCTGTGTCCGAGCCAGACGCCGCTGGCCGACCTGGCCACGGTCAACCTGGCCATCGACGTGCAGGAAGACACCGAAATCTATACCCCGCTGACCTCGCGTATCGCTCACCTGGTGGTAATCGATGTGCTCGCCATGGGTGTGGCCATGGCCCGCGGCCCAGGCCTGGTTAACCACCTCAAGAGCGTCAAGCGCAGTCTGCGCAGCCTGCGGCTGTCGCCCAAGGCGCATAAGAACAGCGAAGACTGATTTCATCGCCACGTTATCGCGTGGCCATCAAAGCGTCATATCCAGGGTCGATGCTGGTACTCCCCTTATTCAGCTTGGGAGTTACCCCCTATGTCTGGCTATCTGGATAAACCGCAGTCCCACGAAAACAGCGACGCCAAGGCCCGGCGCAAACTGCTTGACCAGCGTCGCATGGAATACCGCCGCGCCATTGAAAGCTATGCCGAGCAGCGTCAGCTGCAGCATGAGTTGATCGATTTTCCGGAGTTGATTGCGACCAGCTACCTGCACGGCCTGCAGGCTGCCAGCAAGAAAGACGCATCAGCGGCTGCGCGCTGAATACGCGAGGGTGGGTAGCGAGCCTGGAGCCGTATAAGGCGGCCCCAGGCTGCCAGGCCTTACTCGATATTGACGGTGTAATCCTCCACTTCACCGTAGTTGAAGGTGCCACATGGCACGGGCGCGGTGTTGTAGCGCATGGCCACACGCATGCGGGTTTTCCCGGTAGCGGCGCCTGCGGGGATTACCAGGTTGCCATTCACCACCGTGCTGAGCGCCCGCGCAGAGGTGAACAGTTCTTCGCCCGCGTCGGTGAAGTCGCCGTCCTTGTTCAGGTCTACCCACACCTTCCAGTACTCGTTGTACGCCGTGCCGGCAAACTGCGGCGTCAGGCGCAGGCTGTTGCTGCCTCGTTGCAGGTTCACCGCCTGGCCGATCTGCGCTTCGGTGAAGTCGCTATAAGTACCGGCGCCTGAGCTGCGACTGAAGCTGCCGAAGCTGACCTGGCTGATCCACTCATCGTTGGCATTGCCGCTGGCTGCGCTGCAGTAGTTCGGTTGCGGTGTGCCGCTGCCGATCACCAAAAATGCTGCCGAGATCGCGCCCCAAGCGCCGGACGCATCCCGTGCGCGGACGTACACGGTGTGCTTGCCAGGCTGCAGCCCGGTGGTGGCGATGTTGCCCGTGAGGCCCTCGGTCTTGCCGTTGAAGCTGCCGTCCAGGGGTTGCAAGGGCATCGCCTGAGCGCCTGACTCCCAGGGCGCCTTGTCGATGTAGTACTCGGCGGCGGTGACGTTTTGCGTGGGCTCGGTGCCATTGCGGGTGCTGAAGCGCAGGTCACTCGCGGTGGCGCTCAGGGTGACCAGAGTGCCCGCTGGCACACCGCTGGAGGCATTGCCACTCAGCGCAAGGTTGCTGATGTCCGGACCGCCCGGAGTTACGTAGGGCGTGCGGACAACCTTGGCCGCGTAGATCAGGGCCGGCAGGTTCTTCGGTTTGACGGTGTTCTGGTAAACCGTACAGCTCTGGAAAAACTGCGTGCCGAGCTCGAAGGTGTAGGCGGCTACCCCCAGCTCGCCATAACTGACCCCATCACTGGTGCCATCGGTCGGGTAGAGGCCGATGGACTGCTGCGGCGAATAGCCATTGAACAGGGCAAACTTGCGCCCCAGAGTTTGCAGTGCTGTGCCGTTGGGCGCCGCCTGGCTGGTATCGCCCCAGGGCCACAGTACCAGTTCGCTGTAGCTGTGAATGTCCAGGTGGATGCCGCTGGTGTCGCTTGGCGCAGCGTCATTTTTGCCGGGGCCGCGACGATCCGGCCAGAGGCTGCGCACATAACTTTCCAGGGTCTGGATTTCCGGCTCGGAGCCCGCACTGGGGCCACGGTAGGTGTCATTGCAGGCACTGCCGCTGGAGCCTTGGCCGTTGGTGCTGTTCCAGCCGAAGGTGAAGTTGCGGTTGAGGTCAGCGCCGCGGTTATTGCTGTTGGCGCCGCAATAGCTCTGATTGGCATTCTTGCGCCAGGACAGTCCGGTTTCGGCTTTCTTACGACCGTCCGGGTTGGTCTGCAGCATCAGGTGGACCTCGTGGTGATCGAGAATCCAGGTGGCGTCGGCATCGGTGCCGTAGCCGTTGACCAGCCAGCGGGCGAAGTCCAGCACCAGTGGTGCGGTGGTGTACTCGCGGGCATGGATGGCGCTGTTGATAAACAGCTTGGGCTTATTGCCGGTAATGGCTTTGTTGGTCAGCTTGAGCACACCGATGTCGTGTCCACCCTGGCCGTTGAGCTTTTCCCAGGACTGGCCAACCAGCAGCCACTCGGCAATACCGGGAAACTGGCTGGCCATGCCGCTGGCCACACTGTAGGTGCTTTCCAGGGTTTCATAGCAGGCGTAGCCGGGGATGCTGGCCAGGCTTGCGTCGCTCATCGCCGTTGCGCTTTTCAGGCTGCGCTGTTGCAGGCGATTCTGGATCAGCGTGAGCACTTCATTGCGCTTGGCAATAAACTCGTTGGCCGGTTCGAAGGTAAAGCCAAAGACCGCGAGTTTTTCCTGCTCTTTCTCGGTCAACTCCATGATCAGGTAGCCCTGTTCATAGTGTGATTCAAGCAATTGGCCGTGGAAGCTGATGGCCGCTTTGCGGGCAATGTCTTCGTTGGGGAAAAATGCCTTATATACCTGGTTGGCGGCTTTTTCCTGCTCCAGCAGCATAAAGTCTTCTTGGGGGTTGGTCTGTGCCTGAACCGTGTTGAGCATGCAAAGCGCGGTGATGCTGGCACTGATGGCGAGGGTTAACTTCCGCTTTCTCATTCTTGAGATTCCTATCCTTCACTTATTGTTTGTCCGCTCCTGGTAAGGAGTGGTGCGTTTTTGCTCTCTTGTGGAGAGCGAGTGATATTGGGCAGTGGAAGCTCTTGATGCCGAATGCGTTGGCGCTACTGCATGCCCCTGAACATCTTGTTATGGGAGGCAGGCCGATCTGGTACAAGAGTGCAAAAGAACTTAGAAGGCACTTTAAAGTCTGTCAATTTCTTCGTAGATCGCTGTCGTTTTTCGTATTTTCACGACATAAAGCCGACTCACTATCAACTTGAATAATGGCTGCTGGCTACGTATGGCAACCGCGTAAGGAGGGATTTATGCAAGGGATCAACGGATTGCGCATTGGTATGGTGCTGCTGGCTCTCGCGCTGGCCGTGGGCTGTGCCTCAGGTGTAGCTCAGCAGCAGGTTGGCGTTGATAAGGCGCGCCCGATGGCGGCCGAATGGGCGCAACTGCGTCAGGCCAAGGGGCATTTTGCCGGGGGCGAGTGGCGGCAGGATCTGGATGCCTGGCAGGGTCGCAAGCATCAGCTGATGCAGGAGCTGGCCGCAGAAGTGCTGGCTGCGCGCAGCGATACGTCGGCTGTGCTGGCGCTGCTGGGCGAGCCTGATGCCAGCGTCACGGTCGATCAGGCGGACTACGCCGACTGGCAGCGCCGCACGGATTGGCAGGGTAGTCCAGGGCCGCTGCTGTGGAGTTATCACTGGCGCGGCCAGCATGATCAGCTGTTGCTGGCCTTCAGCGAGGGGCGTGTCAGTGCGGTGGGCTGGTTGTATGCCTGGGAGTAGCGACGCCGATTGGCTCGGCAAAGCGCTCAGCCAGGGCATTGATCAAGCTGCGTTGATCGCGCACGAAGGCGAAAAACGCTTGGGCCACCGGTGACAGGTATTTGCTGCGTGGGTGCACCAGGCACCAGCTGCGCAGCAGCGGCAACTCGCTGACTGGCAGTTCGCGCAAGGCGCCGCATTCCAGCTCGCGGCGCACCGCGTGGCGTGGCAGCAGGGCCAGGCCAAGGCCGGCAATAACCCCTTCGCACTGGCCCTCCATGGAGCCGACTTCTAGGGTCTGGGCGAAGTGCGCGCGCTTCTGGTGGCAGTACTCTTCGCAGGCCTGGCGCGTGCCGGAACCGGCTTCGCGGATCAGCAGCGGAAAAGCGGTGAGGTCCTGCAGGTTCAATTGGTCTTGTGTGCAGAGCGGGTGATCGGGCGGCGCCACGGCGATGATCGGGTTATTAAGGAAGGGTAGAAACTCCAGGTTCATGTCCGTGGGCACCCGCGACATGATCAGCAGGTCATCGCGGTTGGCGTTCAGGCGCTTCAGTGCCTGAGTGTGATTGGTGACCACTAGCTGTAAGTTGACTTCCGGGTATTGTTGGCGAAAAGCCGCGAACAGGTGCGGAACGAAGTACTTGGCGCTGGATTCTATGGCCAAGCTCAGCTGCCCTTGTAGCGATCCTTTGAGGTCGGCCAGCTGCATGTCGAGGCTTTCCAGGCGGCCGAAAATATCCGCACTGGCGCGCTGCAGCGCTTCGGCGGCCTCCGTCAGGTAGAGCTTCTTGCCGACATAGTCGAACAGTGGCTGGCCGATCAACTCTTCCAGTTGGCGAATCTGCAGGCTGACCGCCGGTTGGGTCAGGGCCATTTCCTCCGCCGCGCGGCTGTAGGAGAGGTGGCTGCACACCGAGCGAAACACCTGGATTTGTCTAAATGTCATACGCAGCAATGACTTACGCACGATTATCACCTGTGTGGTCGTGTCGATCAGGCTCAACTATAAGCTTTAGCTAATGTCTAACCCAATAATTATTGATTTTGGTTAATCACCAAGCCGGCGTAGCGTGAGTGCCTGACCGCGATTGCTGCTGCGGTCACACGTCGACCGGTTTTGTCGGTTGCCTGCTCACGTGATCGAGGATGCTGGCTCGTGATCAAGAAAATTCTGATAGCCAACCGCGGTGAGATTGCCGTACGCATCGTGCGAGCCTGTGCCGAAATGGGTATTCGTTCGGTGGCGGTGTATTCCGATGCCGACCGCCAGGCGCTGCACGTCAAGCGTGCGGACGAGGCCCACGGTATTGGTGCCGATCCGCTGGCCGGTTATCTGAACCCACGCAAGCTGGTCAACCTGGCAGTGGAAACCGGTTGCGATGCACTGCATCCCGGCTATGGCTTTCTCTCAGAAAACGCCGAACTGGCAGACATCTGCGCCGAACGTGGAATCAAATTCATCGGCCCAAGCGCGGAAGTGATCCGCCGCATGGGTGACAAGACCGAAGCACGGCGCAGCATGATCAAGGCCGGCGTACCGGTCACGCCAGGCACCGAGGGCAACGTTGCCGACATCACCGAGGCGTTGAGCGAGGGCGACCGTATTGGCTACCCGGTGATGCTCAAGGCCACCTCTGGCGGCGGCGGTCGCGGTATTCGCCGTTGCAACAGTCGTGAGGAGCTGGAGCAGGCGTTCCCACGAGTGATCTCCGAGGCGACCAAGGCCTTCGGTCGCGCCGAGGTGTTTCTCGAGAAATGCATCGTCAATCCCAAGCATATCGAGGCGCAGATCCTTGGTGACAGCTTCGGTAATGTGGTGCACCTGTTCGAGCGCGACTGCTCGATCCAGCGGCGTAACCAGAAGCTCATTGAAATCGCCCCCAGCCCGCAACTGACCCCCGAGCAGCGCGCCTACATCGGCGACCTCGCCGTGCGCGCCGCCAAGGCGGTGGGTTACGAGAACGCCGGCACCGTGGAGTTCCTGCTCGCCGAGGGCGAGGTGTACTTCATGGAGATGAACACCCGGGTGCAGGTGGAGCACACCATCACCGAAGAAATCACTGGTATCGACATCGTCCGCGAGCAGATCCGCATCGCCTCGGGCTTGGAGCTGTCGGTCAAGCAGGAAGACATCATCCACCGCGGCTTCGCCCTGCAGTTCCGCATCAACGCCGAAGATCCGAAGAACAATTTCCTGCCGTCGTTCGGCAAGATCACCCGCTACTACGCCCCCGGTGGCCCCGGCGTGCGCACTGACACTGCGATCTACACCGGCTACACCATTCCGCCTTACTACGACTCGATGTGCCTGAAGTTGGTGGTCTGGGCGCTGACCTGGGAAGAGGCCCTGGCCCGTGGCCTGCGCGCCTTGGATGACATGCGCGTGCAAGGGGTCAAGACCACCGCTGCTTATTACCAGGAAATTCTGCGTAATCCGGAATTTCGCAGTGGCCAGTTCAACACCAGTTTCGTCGAGGCGCACCCGGAGCTGACCGAATACTCGATCAAGCGCAACCCGTCGCACTTGGCCATCGCCATCGCCACCGCCATTGCTGCCCACGCCGGCCTGTAGGGGAAGGATCAGAATATGAGCAAGCCCGTTACGCACAAAAAAATCACCGTCACCGATACCATCCTGCGCGACGCTCACCAGTCGATCATCGCCACGCGCATGCGCCTGGACGACATGCTGCCGATCTGCGCCAAGCTCGACCAGGTCGGCTACTGGTCGCTGGAAGTCTGGGGCGGCGCGACCTTCGATTCCTGTGTGCGCTTCTTGAAGGAAGACCCGTGGGAGCGTCTGCGCAAACTCAAGGCCGGCCTGCCCAATACCCGCCTGCAGATGCTCTTGCGCGGCCAGAACCTGCTTGGCTACCGGCACTACAGCGACGACGTGGTACGAGCCTTCGTAGCCAAGGCGGCGGTTAACGGTATCGACGTGTTCCGCATCTTCGATGCGATGAACGATGTGCGAAACCTGCGCGTCTCCATTGAGGCGGTGAAGGCGGCCGGCAAACATGCTCAGGGCACCATCGCCTACACCACCGGTCCGGTGCACACCGTCGAGGCGTTCGTGAAGCAGGCCAAGGCCATGCAGGCCATGGGCATCGACTCCATCGCGATCAAGGATATGGCTGGTCTGCTGACGCCCTACGCCACTGCTGATCTGGTTCGTGCGTTGAAGGCGGACGTCGACCTGCCGGTGTTTATCCACAGCCACGACACCGCCGGTATGGGCTCAATGTGCCAACTCAAGGCGATTGAGGCTGGGGCTGATCATATCGATACGGCGATCTCCAGCTTCGCTTGGGGTACCAGCCATCCTGGCACCGAGTCGATGGTCGCCGCGCTCAAGGGCAGTGAATACGACACCGGCCTCGACCTGGCTTTGATCCAGGAAATCGGTCTGTACTTCCATGCCGTACGCAAGAAGTACCACCAGTTCGAAAGCGAATTCACCGCCGTGGACACCCGCGTGCAGGTCAATCAGGTGCCCGGCGGAATGATGTCCAACCTGGCCAACCAGCTCAAAGAGCAGGGCGCGCTGAATCGCATCAACGAAGTGTTTGCGGAAATCCCGCGTGTGCGTGAAGACCTTGGCTTCCCGCCGCTGGTTACCCCGACGTCGCAGATTGTTGGCACCCAGGCGGTGTTCAACGTGCTCGCCGGCGAGCGCTACAAGACCATCACCAATGAGGTAAAGCTCTACCTGCAAGGCCGTTATGGGCTGGCGCCGGGCAAGGTCAACGAGCAGCTGCGCAAGCAGGCGATTGGCAGCGAAGACGTGATCGAAGTGCGCCCGGCTGATCTGCTCAAGCCGGAAATGGCCAAGCTGCGCGAAGAGATCGGCAGCCTGGCGCAATCCGAAGAAGATGTACTGACCTACGCCATGTTCCCGGATATCGGGCGCAAATTCCTTGAAGAGCGTGCCGCCGGCACCCTGACCCCAGAAGTGCTACTGCCGATCCCGGAAGCCGGCGGCATGGCCCCGGCTGGTGGTGAAGGCGTGCCGACCGAGTTTGTGGTGGATGTGCATGGCGAAAGCTACCGCGTCGACATCACCGGTGTTGGCGTGAAGAGCGATGGCAAGCGCCACTTCTACCTGTCTATCGACGGTATGCCGGAAGAGGTGGTGTTCGAGCCGCTGAATGATTTCGTCGCAGGTGCCAGCGGCAAGCGTAAGCAGGCCAGCGCGCCGGGCGATGTCAGTACCAGCATGCCGGGCAATATCGTCGATGTGCTGGTTAAGGTCGGCGACACGGTCAAGGCCGGTCAGGCAGTGCTGATCAGCGAAGCAATGAAGATGGAAACCGAAGTGCAGGCACCGATTGCCGGCACCGTGACGGCGGTGCATGTGGTCAAGGGCGACCGGGTCAATCCGGGTGATGTGCTGGTGGAAATCGAAGGTTAACCTCGGAAGCCCCGGCTGTTTGAACAGGCATTTGAATGGTTTTTTTGGGGCTTCTTTTTACACCGCTGGCGCTGCTGTTGAGCGGCGCCGGCAAGGGTTTTGGGCCAAGTGCATAGGTACTTGTTGCCTGAGTCCCCTAGGAGCCCTACGGCTCCTTTTTTTCGGTTATGCCCCGCTGTGCAGGGTTCTGCTGTTCTCAGCAGGAGACTGGGCAAAACTGCGGGTATCAGCACAACGCGTGGTGGGGGCATGACCTTTTATTCGAGCAGATGGTGACGCGGCGAGCGTCTTAATTGCAGTTCAATACAGGAGCAATGCGCGGTGAGTCTGGATCCGGTGGTGCTGTTCTTTGTGTTCGGTCTGTTGGCCGGTTTGCTGAAAAGCGAGCTGAAGCTGCCACCAGCGCTGTATGAGACGCTGTCGATCATTCTGCTGTTGGCCATCGGGCTGCACGGTGGTGTGGAACTGGCCGAGCAAGCCAGTTGGCAGTTGCTCGGTCAGGCGGCCTGGGTGCTGGGCCTGGGCGTGGCGTTGCCGCTGCTGGCTTTTGCCGTGTTGCGCGGTCTGGGGTTCGACCGGATCAACGCGGCGGCGGTGGCGGCGCACTATGGCTCGGTCAGCGCCGGTACCTTCGCCGTGGTGGTGGCCTACATGCTGGCCAAAGGCATCGAGTTCGAAAGCTATATGCCGCTGTTTGTCGCCATTCTGGAAATCCCGGCGATTTTGGTCGGCATCCTGCTGGCCAAGGGTATTGCCCGCGACACCGACTGGGGCGAACTGGGCCGGGAAATTTTCCTCGGCAAGAGCATCATGCTGCTGCTCGGCGGCCTGATTATTGGTGCGGTTGCCGGCAAGGAGGCGATCAAACCGCTGGAACCGTTCTACACCAGCATGTTCAAGCCGGTGCTGGCGCTGTTCCTGCTGGAGATGGGCCTGATCGCCTCTGGCCAGCTCGGCGCACTCCGCCAGTTCGGCCTGCGCCTGCTGAGCTTTGCGCTGCTGATGCCGCTGTTGGGTGCGGTGATCGGCGCGCTGCTGGGCCGCTTTATGGGCCTGAGCCTGGGCGGTACGGCGGTGCTCGCCACGCTGGCGGCGTCGGCGTCTTATATCGCGGTGCCTGCGGCCTTGCGCCTGGCATTGCCCGAGGCCAACCCGTCGCTGTCGCTGACGGCTTCATTGGGCATTACCTTTCCCTTCAATATCATCGTCGGCATCCCGTTGTATCTGATGCTGGCCGAACAGCTGCTGGCCTGGGGGCTCTGAAATGGACGCGCACATCCGCACCCTGCTCACCGTAATCTGTGAAGCCGCGCTGGAGAAAAAACTGGTGGCTGATCTGGAACAGCTTGGCGCGCCGGGCTGGACCATCTCCGACGCCCGTGGCCGCGGTGGTCGCGGCGTGCGCAGCGCCGGCTGGGACACTGAAGGCAATATTCGCGTGGAGATCATCTGCACCCGCGATGTCGCCGAACGCATCGCAGCCCATCTACAGGCGCGTTACTACGCCAATTTCGCCATGGTCTGTTACCTGGCCCAGGTAGAAGTGCTGCGCGCGGAAAAGTTCTAGCGGCTCAGGCGGTGGGCTGTGCGCAGTTCCAGCAGATCTTGATAGGTGCAGGTCTGTGGCACTTCACCGGTCAGATCAAAGCAGCGTTGGCCGAAACCCATGGGCCAGTAGGCAATGCCGACCGGTGGCCAAAAAATCGAGGCCACTCGGAAGCGACTCTTCAATTTGCCAGAACGGATGGTATTGGCCTGGCTGTCTTCGATGCGGTAAGGGATACCAGCGCTGGCCCCCCAGGAGAAGGGGCGGCTGCGGACTAGCCCCTGGTTGTTCTTCGCCGGCCGTTCGTTGATCACCAGGGTGCTGTTTTCTGGCAGTTTAAACCAGGCGCCAGTGGAGCAACCTACGCTGGCTAGGGCTATGAGCAGTAAGGCGCTGAGGCGGTATACGGGCATGTGTGTCGATCCTTGTGGTCATCCGTGAACATTCACGAGCGGGCGTCGATCTGGCCAATGGCCAGCCGCGCGGGGGCGCAAATATACCCAGTTTTTATCGGGTTTGCTTGTACCGCTGGTGCACCTGCAAAGTTTTCCGAGGCTGGCTGTGATTAGCGCCCTCCGGTAAGCGTCTAGCCACAGAGCCCGGGCGTCTGGGCGCGGCTGTGGACCTAAGCATGCAAGCGCTGTTGAATGAAATTCTGGATCAAGTCCGCCCGCTGATCGGGCAGGGCAAGGTGGCCGATTACATCCCGGCGTTGGCCGATGTGCCGGCGCAGCAACTGGGCATCGCGGTGTACAGCAACGACGGCGATTTATACTGCGCCGGTGATGCTGATACGGCGTTCTCAGTGCAGAGCATTTCCAAGGTATTCAGCCTGGTGCAGGCTATCCAGCATTCCGGCGAGGATATCTGGCAGCGCCTGGGTCATGAGCCATCTGGCCAGCCATTCAACTCGCTGGTGCAATTGGAGTTCGAGCGTGGCCGCCCACGTAATCCGTTTATCAATGCCGGTGCGCTGGTGATCTGCGATATCAATCAGTCGCGCTTTGCTGCGCCAGTGCTGTCGATGCGCGATTTTGTTCGGCGCCTGGCCGGCAATCCTGAGGTGCTGGTCGACAGCCGGGTCGCCGACTCGGAATACCAGCACCGCGCACGCAACGCGGCGGCGGCTTACCTGATGCAATCCTTCGGCAACTTCCATAACGACGTGGAGGCGGTGCTGCGCAGCTATTTCAGTTACTGCGCGCTGCGCATGAGTTGTGCTGATTTGGCGCGCGCCTTCTGCTTTCTGGCTAACGACGGCTTCTGCAAGCACAGCGGTGAGCAGATTCTGACGGCGCGGCAGAGCAAACAGGTCAACGCGATCATGGCCACCAGCGGCCTGTATGACGAGGCGGGCAACTTTGCCTACCGCGTTGGCCTGCCGGGTAAGAGCGGCGTTGGCGGTGGCATTGTCGCTGTGGTGCCGGGGCGGTTCAGCGTGTGCGTGTGGTCGCCGGAGCTGAATGCTGCCGGCAACTCCCTGGCCGGTATCAAGGCTCTGGAACTGCTAAGCGAGCGGATCGGCTGGTCAGTATTCTGAGGCGCGCATAGCCCGCTCCTACGAATGATCAGTCGGCCATTGGCTCCGCTGATTCGTCAGCTACTGGTGCCTCTTCCTCGGTCTTTTCGCAGATACCATTGGCACCTTGTTTACCGGTGTAGGAGACCGTCGGTGAGCCATCGGCATTCAGGCTGATGGACAGCGTCACACCTTCACCCTTGGCCTCGAAGAACTGCTCGCTGAGCTTGTGCAGAACGAGCGGCTTATCGTTCAAATAAACCGGGCCGCCGGCCTTGGCACGCACGCTGAGGTCGGTTGGGCACGTGACCTCGAATGCCGGCAGATTGGCGGCGTGGGCCATACCGCTGGCAGTTAAAAGGGCAATGAGGGCGGGTAGTCTGTTCATGCTGTAGCTCCAGGCAGGACGGCGGGCAAAGGCCGTCACCGTTAGCAGCGGCCTGAATACCAACTAAGCAGCCGGCCGTGGCCTTGTCCAACTGCTGCGGCCGTTGCCCGATCAGCTGCGTTGTCCGTTTTCGCGAGCTCTCCCAGCGGTAGCGCCAGCCAACCGTTTGCCACCGCCTCATAGAGCAATCCGCAGATATTCGAAGTGGCCAGCTTGCTTTGCATATTACTGCGGTGTTTGCGCACGGTCAGGTCGCTGATGCCAAGTTTGCGGGCAACTTCCTTATCGCTCAGTCCTTGGGCAAATAGCTGCACGATCTGCAACTCTCGGTCACTTAATCTGGTGTTTGTTAGTTGGTTTTTATTGGTTGATTCAAGTGCCGAAAAAGTTTCTAGATAATAAATAGCCAGCTGCGCAGATTTATTCAGTGAAAGTTTAGTGTGCAAGTGCTCTCGATACTTTCTGGCCGTGCTCAGAGATACGCACAGCAGTGCAGATATATCGCGGTCGGTGCAGCCGCGGGCGATAAGTGAAAGAGCCTGAAATTCGCGTGGTGTAAGCACATTGCCAATCCTTTCTGATGCAGCAGAGAGGTTCGGAAGTTAGCGCTTGCCAAGTAATAAACCGAGATGGAAAGACTTCCCCATATATACCGAATTTGCCCAATACCCAGTTATTCGGTTAGTCACCAGAGTTTAATCGTCGACTAACTCCATGGGGCTCATCAGGGCTGCAAGCGAGTTGCTTTATTCGGCGTACGTGCCGCGACATGAGTTGCGGTGCACTCCATTTAGATAACTGCAAGGATTACAGTCATGAATTGGAATCGTACGTTTACCGATCTTCTGCGCGCCGGCCGTCCTGCTTACTGGGGCAATTGGACCCTCGACCCCAAGTTCAAGGTCGGCGCAGTCGGTATTGTGTCTCCGGATAGTGGCGACTTCACTTTGGTGCAGGAAGCCACGCCGGGCATCGCTGTTAGCAGCCGTGGTGTGCCTAACCAGTGGAAGCTGTCTTCCAGCAACGTCAAGCGCAGTCAGGCCAACGTCAACCTGGACGGTTCGGCCACTGACCCGGAGAGCGGCACCAAAATCACCGCGGGTACGGAAATCACCTGGGAGTTCGCCAATGTCGGCTCGATGGCATCGGAGTTCGGCATTTCCAGCGAGAGCTTTATCAGTGACCTCACCGTACTGAGCAAGCCGGAAACCCTGAGCTGGATGGCCCAGCAGGCGTCCGCAGTGAGCATGGGCAGCAGCGGTAATATCGCTCAGGGTTTCGGCGTGGTCACCAGCGTGATCTACGCCAATAGCGGCCTGAATATCGGTTCTCAGGACAACAGCTCGTCCTTTTCCATCAGCGGCTCGGCCGGTGCGGTGCAGGACATGCTGGCCGGTGCCAACGGCAAGGGCTCGTTTGTCTCCTCCAAGGAGACCAAGCAGATCGACCAGCACCTCTGGCCCACCACCCCGAATAGCCTGGCCAATGGCTCGGTGCCGATTGCCTACACCTTCGCCTCTTACGACGGCAACTTGCTGATCCCCAACTGGATTACCCGCCTGGGTGCGCTGCAGATCCTGTTCAACAACAAACCGGGCTGCACCTATATCACCGATATCAAGCTGAGCTACGACACCCCACAAGGGCCGCAGCATGAGTCGTTCTCGTTGAGCGGCGGTCTGTCCAAGACCATCGGCAATATCCCGCTGAGCGCCACCAACATCGCCGTCGAGATCAACTTCAAGGGTGTGATCAACAGCGACAAGTACAACTTCAAGTGGCCTAACCCGCTCGGCCAGTGGCTGACCGGCCAGCGCGAGATCGAGATGACCGGCGTCTGGCCGGGTCAGACCCACGCCAAAGATATCGCGATGTGACATCAGCGCGGGGCCAGGGCAAACGTTCGGGCCCTGCATTAATCGAATTGCCTAGCCCATGGAGGGCTGCAACCATGCAAAATTTTCTCAATAACCACAAAAATATCGCCGCTTGCATCCTGCTTGCCGCATTGTGCGCAGGCAGCGTATCGCCGGCGCAGGCCGAAGACGTTGCCAAGGGCATGCTGATCGTACGCGGAGACGCGCACGCCTTCGGCCCGAATAAAGATGGCAACTACAAGAACGAGGAGCGCGATATTAATGATCGGTTGGTACAAGTTTCTGCGCTTTGTGCCAACAGTGGCAGTCAGAATGCCACCGCGCTAATTGCGACCGATACCACTCGGGTCTGGGGTGGCTACATGAGTGGCAACACGACCACCGTGATCAAGTTCGGCGGCCATGTGGTCAAGGATTGGCAAGAGGGCAATCCGAACCACTGCCTGATTAATGGTCTGACGCTGAGCCAGATCAAAGGCATGTGGCACTGATACGGGCGATAAAAAAGACCGGCTCTTAGGCCGGTCTTTTTTCGCCTGGTGTTTGGCACCTGGCCCGTGCCTGGGTGATGGACTAGCCGGCTATCAGCTCCTTGGCTGCCTGACGGTGATCGGCGATCAGCTTGGCCACATCCAGGCCCTCGATCTGCCCGTCGATCACGCGCCACTGGCCGCCAATCATCATCCGGTCGGCCTTGTCGGCGCCGCACAGCAGCAATGCCGAGATTGGGTCGTGGCTGCCGGAGAAGCGCAGTTCGTCGAGCTTGAAGAAGGCCAGGTCGGCCTGCTTGCCCACCGCCAGTTCGCCAATATCGCTGCGCCCGAGCAGCTTGGCTGAACCCTTGCTGGCCCAGCCCAGCACCAGTTCCGGGGTGATTTTCTCGGCACCGTAACGCAGGCGCTGGATATACAGGGCCTGACGCGCTTCGAGGATCATATTGGAGGCATCGTTGGACGCCGAGCCATCTACACCGAGGCCGATTGGCGCACCGGCGGCTTCCAGGTCGAGGGTCGGGCAGATGCCGGAGGCCAGGCGCATGTTCGAGCTTGGGCAGTGGCAGATGCCGGTGCCGGCTGCGCCGAGGCGTTCGATTTCATCCGGGTTGAAGTGGATGCCGTGGGCCAGCCAGGTACGCGAGCTGAGCCAGCCGACACTGTCCAGATAATCCACGGTGCGCAGACCGAAGCGCTGCAGGCAGAAGTCCTCTTCGTCGAGGGTTTCCGCTAGGTGGGTGTGCAGGCGCACGTCCAGTTCCTCGGCCAGCTCGGCGCTCTGGTGCATGATTTCCTGGGTCACCGAGAACGGCGAGCAGGGCGCCAGGGCGATCTGGATCTGCGCGCCGTCGCCACGCTGGTGGTACTGCTGGATCAGGCGCTGGCTGTCGGCCAGGATCACTTCGCCCTGTTGCACGGTCTGTTGCGGCGGCAGGCCGCCGTCGGCTTCGCCCAGGCTCATCGAGCCACGAGTGAGCATGGCGCGCATGCCCAGTTCGCGCACCGCTTCGACCTGCACGTCGATGGCGTTTTCCAGGCCACCGGGGAACAGGTAATGGTGGTCTGCGGCGGTGCTGCAACCGGACAGCAACAGTTCGGCCAGGGCGACTTTACTGGCCAGCGCGAGTTTCTCTGGGGTCAGGCGTGCCCACACCGGATACAGGGTTTTCAGCCAGGGGAACAACGGCTGATTGACCACCGGGCCCCAGGCGCGGGTGAGGGTTTGATAGAAGTGGTGGTGGGTGTTGATCAGCCCCGGCAGAACCACATGCTCGCGGGCATCGAAGGTCTGATCGCAGGGCAGGGACGGCTGTTGGCCGGCCTTGAGCAGTTCGCTGATTACCCCGTCTTCAATCACCAGGCCGCCGGCGGCGTCGAGGGTGTTGGCGGTAAAAATAGCGAGGGGATTCTTGATCCAGATACGTGTAGCAGCCATTGAGTTGGCTCCTCTGAAGGTGGGTTCAGGTTAGCCAGCTCAGTGTTTACCCTGTCTGCTGATCCAGGTGCGCGGGCGGCTTAGTGGCCGGGCGTGGCGCAGAAGATAGCGCCGTAATTTACCTGCGGCAAGACCACAGCCAGAATTTCTGACCAGAAGGTCAGGGGGCTTAAAAGAGTTTACGGTACTGGATAAACCCCGAGCGCTCGGCGATGCGCTCATACAACAGCATGGCCTTGCTGTTGCTTTCGTGGGTCAGCCAGTAGGTGCGCGAGCAGCCATGGGCCTTGGCCTGTTGGTAAACGTGCTCGATCAGCTTGCGACCTGCGCCGCTGCTGCGCACATCCTTGCTGATAAACAGATCCTGTAGGTAGCAGTAGTCGCCAGTGGTCCAGGTTGAACGGTGGTAAATCCAGTGCACCAGACCAATGGCCTGGCCGTCATGCCAGGCCATTGCCGCGTTCATCGGTTCGGCCGGATCGAGGAAGCGCTGCCAGGTGGTGTCGCTGGTCGCAGCGGCAATATCGGTCATATAGAAACGCTGATAGCCCTGCCACAGCGGTAGCCAGGCGGCATGATCGGCGTCGGTTATCGGGCGGATTTCGACGGGAATGCGGATGGGCATGCTGGCAACCTCGTTGGTTTAGTAAAGCCCTTACAGCCTAGCTGCAAGAGCCCAGCCTTCAATCGGCGCGTTCACCACAGACATCCAGCGCAAACCAGCGTTCCACTTCGGCTTGAGTCAGGCCCGCCCCTAGCAAGGCGAACAGCTTGCCTAGAGCCGCCTCACGGGTCATGCCGCCAGCGGAAATCAGCCCGGCGCTGGCCAGTTGACTGCCGGCGGCATACACGCCGAACTCGACATGGCCGTGCGGGCATTGACTGATCGCGGCCATTACCACGCCCCGATCATGCGCAGCCTTGAGCGTGCCGAGCAGTTCGGCATCATCCGCTGGCCCGGTGCCGCTGCCATAGCATTCCAACAGCAGGCCTTGTATGCCGCTGTCGAGCAGGGCGCGTACATGGCTGGACTGAATGCCGGGGTAAAACGGCAGTACGGCCAGGTTGACCGGCTGGCGCGGCTGGCGATAGTCGATGCTGGCGGGGATGTTTTCGGCGCGCGGGCTCTGGCGCTGGCGCGGCAGCACGTGGAAGGCGTCGAAGGCATCGCTGCGCAGCTTGCTGACCCGTGCGCCATGCAGCAGCGCACCATTGAAATACAGGTGCACACCTGGCGTTACGCCGGCCTGCAGTGCGCGCATGGCGCCGAACAGGTTGCCCCAGGCATCGCTGCCTTCGGCTCCGGCCGGCAGCATCGAGCCGCTGAGAATGACCGGCACCGATAGACCGAGCAGAAGAAAGCTCAGAGCCGCGGCGCTGTAGGCCAAGGTGTCGGTGCCGTGCAGCAGCAATACACCGTCGCAGCCGTCCTGCTCGATACCGGCGCGAATTGCCGCGACCATCGCCAGCCAGTTGTGCTGGTTCATATTGGCACTGTCGATTGGCGGCAGCAGCTCGGCAAAAGACCATTGTGGCAGTGGTTGAGCTTCCAGCCGTTGCTGGTTGCGCAGGCGTGCTTCGAAGCCGGACGCAGGTGCCAGGCCTGTAGCGCTCATTTGCATACCGATGGTGCCACCGGTGTAGAGCACCAGGAGTTTTTTGCAGCTCATCAGGGGTCTCCCTGTTTTCATTGTTCTTATAAGAAAACAGGGGGCCAAGCCCCCTGTTTTTTACAGCCTGTGCAGCGTGTTAGCGCTGATGCACGCTGTTACCGATTTCCGCATGGCTCGCCTGCGCCGGGGCGCTGTGCGACTGAGCAGCCCAGACCGCTGGGTCGAGGTCGAGGTCGGCGAAGTTCTTCGCGTCCAGCACCGGCGACTCAATGCCTGCCTTGATCTGGCTGTCGTAGTCGCGCATCAGGCGCAGACCAACCTTGAACAGCAGGGCCAGGGCAACCAGGTTAGCGATGGCCAGCAGGCCCATGGTCACGTCCGCGAAGGCGAACACAGTGCCCAAATCCTGTACCGAGCCCCAGAGTACCAGAGCAATTACCAGTACGCGGTAGACCAGCACTGGGCCACGCTTCTTGCTGAAGAAGCCCAGGGCGTTCTCGCCGAGGTAATAGTTGTAGATCAGGGTGGTGAACACGAACATCAGCAGGGCGACGGTGACGAACACCCGGCCCCATTCGCCGACCACACTGGCCACGGCGGTTTGGGTCAGGACTACACCGGCGATGTCCATGCCTGGCTGATAGACGCCCGACAGCAGGATGATCAGCGCGGTGCAGCTGCACAGGATGATGGTGTCGATAAATACGCTGAGCGACTGCACGATGCCCTGTGCAACCGGGTGCTTGACCTCGGCAACAGCCGCGACGTTCGGCGCACTCCCCAGACCGGCTTCGTTGGAGAACAGGCCACGCTTCACGCCCATGATGATGGCTGCGCCGATACCACCGGCAAATGCAGGCTCAAGACCAAAGGCGCTCTTAACGATCATCACCAGGGTTGCCGGGATGGCGTCAACGTTGCTGCCAATCACGAACAGCGCCATGGCGATGTAGGCAAACGCCATGACTGGCACCAGCACGTCGGCGAACTTGGCGATACGCTTGATGCCGCCGAAGATGATTAGACCGATCACTACGGTCAGGATCAGGCCGCTGACATAAGTCGGCATGCCGAAGGTGTCATGCATTGAGCTGGCAACGGTGTAGGACTGCACCGCGTTGAAGCCGAAGCCGAAGGTCACCAGCAGCAGGATCGAAACCACGATACCCAACCAACGCTGGCCGAGGCCGTGCTCAATGTAGAACGCTGGGCCGCCGCGATAGCCGCCGTCAGGTTCACGGCGCTTGTACAGCTGCGCCAGGGAGCACTCGAAGTAGCTGGTGGCCATGCCGACCAGGGCTACGACCCACATCCAGAAGATTGCACCAGGGCCGCCGAGCATGATGGCGACGGATACACCGGCGATGTTGCCGGCACCGACGCGACCGGCTACCGAGAGCATCAGCGCCTGGAACGAACTGAGCTGGCCGGGCTGGCGCTGGAAGGCTTCAGCGAAGATACGGAACATGCTGCCGAAGTAGCGAAACTGAACGAAACGCGAGGCGATGGTGAAGTACAGACCAAGGCCGATCAGCATCACGATCAGGAGTTTGCTCCAGATCAGGTCGTTGAGAATATCGAGCATGGCAGTGATGTCTCTCTTGTTGTTTTGTGAAGGAAATATGGCTGGGGCCGAATGGTTGAGCAGACGCGGTTGTCGTGCAATTTCGCGGGTGGCGGCGAGCTGATGCGAGTTGATGCTAGAATCGCGCCGCTCGCATCACCTGGAAATTCCTCATGTCCGACTACCTAGGGCTCAATCTCAAGCTGTTGTGCAGTCATTACCGCTCGATTGCCGAGGTATGCCGCAAGCTCGCAATCAACCGGGCCCAGTTCAATAAATACCTCAACGGACAGAGCCGGCCGACGGCCTACAACCTCAAGCGAATCTGCGATTTTTTCGGGGTTGAAGCCTACGAACTGAGCCTGCCCGCCGAGCAGTTCGCCGACCTGATCGGTGCACGCAGCGGCAGTCAGGAAGCGCGGATTAGCAGCGACCCTTTGCTGGAGTTTTTTCAGCCCTTGGGCGAGCACTCCAGCAGCCTGTCGCGCTACTGCGGTTACTACTTTGAGTACGCCAACTGCATGTCGGTGCCGGGGCAGATTCTGCTCTCGCTGGTGCAGCTGCGTGAGGAGCGCGGCAGCTTTCTGTTCGAGCGCCAGGAGCGCCAGGAACCTTCGCGGGCAGCCAGTGGCAAGGCGGAAGACTGGGTGCGCTGCCGTTACCTCGGCGCGGCGTTTTACCTGCAGGATCGGCTATTTCTGATCGACTACGAGTCGCTGACCGGCAACGAGATGACCCAGACCATCCTGATTCCCAGCTTTAAAAGCCGCATCAGTCGCCTCAACGGTTTGAAAACCGGAGTGTCCAGCGGCGACCTGCGCACGCCAGCCTGCACTCGGGTGGTCTGGGAGTTTCTCGGCAATGACATCAATCGGGTTAATGCCTACCGTCAGGTGATGCTCTACAGTCCGGATGACCCACGCATTGATGCCGACATTCGTCAGCGCCTGGCCGGGGCGCAAATTCGCAATGGCTTGTTCGAGATCGAATAAGTCGCTCAGCCATTGTTGTGACTGTGCGTTAGCGTTGAAGTGTTCCACCCATAAAAACCATAAATCGGAGCCGCACCATGACCCCGCTACTGCAAGTCGTTGTCTGCATGACTCTGTTGACCTTCGTTGCCATCGTGCTCGGCGCCGTACTGCGCAACCGGGAATGGACGCTGCAAGGCATGCAGGCCGGTCTAAGCAACCGCGATAAGCTGCCCACCGCTACGCCCATGGGGGCGCGTGCCGAGCGCGCCGCAGCCAACACCAAAGAAAATTTCATCCTGTTTCTGGCCTTGGCCCTGACGGCGCACTTGGCCGGTGTCGGCGAACAAGCGCTTTTGGGCGCACAGGTGTTTATCTGGGCGCGGCTGGTGTATCTGCCCGTCTACATACTGGGCATTACCTATCTGCGCAGTGCCGTCTGGGTGGCTGGCATCGTTGGGCTGGCGATGATGGTCCTAGCGCTAGGTTAAGCAGCCTTCAACACGAGTGGACTGACTCAGACATGGATCAATTACGCGCACTGCGAATACTGAGCAAAGTGGTTGCAGAGGGCAGCTTCGCGGCGGCGGCGCGCACGCTCGATCTGGCCCCTGCGGTGGTGACGCGGGCGGTAGCCGATTTGGAGCAGCACCTGGGCGCTCGCTTGCTTAACCGCAGTACGCGCAGTCTGGCGTTGACCGAGATTGGTGAGACTTACCTGCTGCGCGCCAATACCATTCTGGCGCAGCTGGATGAGGCTGATGCCCTGGCGGGTAACGCCACCCGCCAGCCCAGCGGTAACCTGCGCGTCCTCTGTCCGCCTGCGTTTGCAGTGCACCAACTGGCCGCTGCACTGCCAGACTTTCACCGGCGCTACCCACACATCAGCCTGGAAATTGCCGCACCAGGGCCGGTGGATGTGGCCGATGAGAATTTTGATGTGTCGATTCTGTCCATCGGCCAGCAAGGGCTGCAGGGCGATTTCGTGGTGCGGCCACTGGCCAGTTCGCGCTTTATCATCTGCGCAGCGCCAGGCTACCTGGCCGAACATGGTTGCCCGCAAACACCTGAAGACTTGCTTACGCATCACGGCTTGCTGCCGGCGGTCTCGGCTCTGCGCCGTGAGCTGACCCTGTATCGGCAGGGCTCGGCAAGCACCACTGCCGATAGCGTAACCCTGCCATTGCCTGCTGCTGTGCTCTCCACCCAGCAAATAGAGCTGATTCTGGCCGCCGCACTGGCTGGCTTGGGGGTGGCTGGCTTGCCGTCGTTCGTCGCCGCGCACGCGCTGCGCGAGGGTCGTCTGCGGCGCGTATTAGCGGATTGGCACGGCACCACACTCAACCTGTATGCCGCCATGCCAACCCGTAAACACGTACCGGCCCGTACCCGGGCATTTGTCGACTTTCTTGTGGAGCGCTTCGGCGGCGATTTGCTTGACCCCTGGTTGCCGGCAGAGTCAGCCTAGCGATAGCGGGCTGCCACGCTTTCATACTCCACTCGCGCATCCAGGTCCTTCAGGCTGCCGTCGACTTCGTGCAGCGGCGGCACCCGTCCCGTGTAACGCAACACCGTCTTGCGCTCGTTATCAAACACCACCTGCAGCGGCGCAATAAACCAGCGGATCAGCAGGTTGCTCGGGGTAATCGTGAAGCGGGTTTCGCTGGCCGAGTGTTGCTCCAGGCGTACGGTAAAGCCGTAAGTCTGCTTCTCCTTGAGCACGATAAAACGGATCGGTACCTCCTGCCCGTCTTGCAGCTGTGCCCAGTGACTCAAAATAAAGCCGTGCAGTGTGGGCCCGGTGACTGCCGGGGCATCAAGCGATTCTTCGGCACGGCTGACGTTGCCATTGTCATTCAGCAGGTAGTGCAGCGTCCGGCCATCACCGCTGACCTCGACGGCACCGCTAAACCCAGACTGGCGGTTCTGCGTCGTGAACCGCTGCAATTGGTAATCATCGCTGGCCTGCGCGGTTTCAGCGATCAGCAGCTGACCTTCTGGATTACGGGTCAGGTGCGCTGCCGTCAGGCCTGTTGGCCCGGTCAGCAAACGCCGCTCATAGCGGAACAAGGGCTGCCCATCAGGTTCCGCCAGCGCATAGGTGGTGCCGCGATAAATCAGCTCTCCCGCTAATTCGGGTTGCGTTTCCAGCGCCTGTAAACGGCTCGTGCTGGCGCTGTCCAGTGCCGCCTGGGCTTGGCCGGCAGTCAGCAGGAGCGCTGTTAGTAGGCTGTAGGTGATGCTCTGTACGTGAGTCTTCATGGCCACACTCGATTCGCTCAGTTACCGGGAGGTGGCCACTCTAGGTGTGAGGCGGCATGGCAAACAGTAGCGGTTGAGCAAGACACTGTTGCTGGATTGGCAATAACAGCGTTGCGCCTAGCTGGATCGTTACAGCTGATCCAGCCCGGTGACAGTCGCTCTGTGTGAGATCGAGGTATCGGTCAGTGACGCAGTGCGCTGAGCTGCTGGCCATTGGCGTCGAAATTATCCGCTGCCAGCCAGCGCTCATAGTTGCTGGCCAGGGCTGGCCATTCGCTATCGATGATCGAATACCAGGCGGTGTCGCGGTTGCGGTCCTTGAACACCCGATGCTGACGGAATAGCCCTTCGTAGCTAAAGCCGAAGCGCTCGGCGGCGCGCTTGGAGCGTGCGTTATCGTTGTTGCACTTCCATTCCAGGCGGCGGTAGCCGTTGTTGAAGGCCTGCTTGGCCAGTAGATAGATCACCTCGGTAGCCTGCACGCTGCGCTGCATCACGCGGCCGAAGCAGACATGGCCGATTTCGATACTGCCATGCTCCGCGGCGATGCTCAGGTAGCTGAGTACGCCCTGCACCTGGCCGCTGCGTTGTTCGACCACCGCGAAGAACAGCGGGTCTTGGCTGGCGGCATTGCGGCTGAGCCAGGCATCGAAGTCAGCGCGTTCGTTGAAGGGGCCGTAGGGCAGGTAATCCCAGAGCAGCGGGTCGGCGTCCGGTCCTTGCAGGGCTTGCCAGAGGTCGTCGCCATGGCGTGCTGGGTCCAGCGCTTCGAGGCGCACAGTGCGCCCTTGCAGAGTGTCGTGGCTGGGCGCGGCAACGGCTGTCCAGTTGAGGTGCGGCGTAAGGCTCATGGGGCGGTCCTATTAGAAGAGTTTGCGGTATTGCAGAAATCCGGAACGCTCGGCGATGCGCTCGTACAATTGCATGGCGTCTGTGTTGCTTTCGTGGGTCAGCCAGTGCACCCGTGAAGCGCCGGCGGCGCGGGCTTGAGCATAGACATGCTCGATCAACTGGCGACCGACACCACTGCCGCGCAGGCCGCCGGTGACAAACAAATCCTGCAGGTAACAGCTGTGCTCCACCGACCAGTTGGATCGGTGGAAAATCCACTGCACCAGGCCCACAGCCTGACCGTCACACCAGGCCAGGGCTGCATGGGTGGGTTCGCTCGGATCGAGAAAGCGTTGCCAGGTTGTGGCGCTGACCTCGGCGGGCAACTCACTTTGGTAAAACTGCAGGTAGCCCTGCCACAACGGCAGCCAGACTGCGTGGTCAGCGGCGCTGATTGGGCGAATTTCAATGTTCATAAGGCCTCCTTGGCTGGGTGATCGTTGCGCATCTGTGCTGCCAGCTCGCGGTCGCGCGCGTCGCTGCTGGCGGTCAGGCCCTCACGTACGCCGACTTGATCGGCGCTGCTGCGGTTCTGCCCGAGTTTCCATTTACCTTCAAGGCGCTTAATCGGTAGGGCGAAGCCGACGATGGCGCGCAGCATGCTGTCGATGTACTCACGCGGCGCATCGCTTACCGCCCAGGGTTGCGGGCGCTCGGCTTCGTGCAGCGCGCTGAGGCGGCTGACCAGTTGCAGCAAGCGCTCGGCGTCGTCGAATACCTCAGCGCGGCCATGGGCCTGCACGCTGATGTAGTTCCAGGTCGGCACCACCTTGCCGTGCTCGGCTTTGGCGGCGTACCACGACGGGCTGATGTAGGCCTCCGGCCCCTGAAAAATCACCAGCACTTCGCTGTCTTCGGCCAGGTCGCGCCACTGTGGGTTGGCGCGAGCGAAGTGACCGTAGAGCGTGCCGTACTCACCTTCGTCAGGCACTAACAGCAGCGGTAGGTGACTGGCGAGCAAGCCCTGGCTGCCGTGGCTGACAAGCGTGGGCAGGCGGCAGGCGCGCATCTGCTGGTGCAGCGTGGCGAGGTCGTCCTGACGAAAGGCGGCGGGCGTGTACATAGGTAAGCTCCTGGCGAGATGGAGCCATGCTAGGTGGTGTATTGGTCTGTTGTAAGATCCATTTCTTGCGACTTCGTTGGAGCCAATTTCTATGCCTGCCGCGTCTGCACCTCCATTACCGGTGGACCTCTCCGGTATCCGCCTCGACCCGCAGCAGGGGCTGGCGCGTCAGCTGTATCAGGCGTTGCGTGAGCGCATCCTTGATGGTCGCCTGCAAAGCCGCACGCGGTTGCCGGCGAGTCGCGACTTAGCGCAGCTATTGGCGATTTCCCGCAACACCGTGACCCGTGCCTTCGACCAGCTCTACGCCGAGGGTTATATCGAAGGCCGCACGGGTGACGGCACGTACGTTGCTGAGCTGAGTGCGGTCAGCCGACCCGTGCCGTTGGCGACTAAACCGGTGGCGCAGAGTGCCGCGCTAAAGCGGCTGCAGCAACATCACCTGAGCCCAGCGCTGAGCGGCCCGCCACGGGCGTTTCGCGTCGGCGTGCCGGCCTTTGATCTGTTTCCGTTCGAGACCTGGGCGCGTTTGTCGGCGCGCTTCTGGCGCAAACCCTCGCCGGCGCGGCTGGGTTATGGCGACCCGGCCGGCGACTGGCAATTACGCGAGTTGATCGCCGCCTACCTGCGCAACAGCCGTGGCTTGCACTGCGATCCGGCGCAGATTGTGGTCACCAGCGGCGCTCAGCAAGCCATCAGCCTGTGCGCGCAGTTATTGGTGACGCCGGGTGATCGAGTAGCGGTGGAGAACCCCGGTTACCGTGCTGCGGGTCATGCCTTGGCGGTGGCTGGCGCGCAGCTATGCGGCGTGGCGGTGGATGCTGATGGCTTGGACACCGCCGCGTTGGCGCAGGTTGAGGGCTGTCGGCTGGTCTACCTGACGCCGTCGCATCAGTATCCCACCGGCGTCACCCTGTCGTTGGCGCGGCGCCTGGAGTTGCTGGAGTGGGCCGAGCGAAATGACGGCCTGATCATCGAGGACGACTACGACGGCGAATACCGCTACAGCGGCACGCCATTGGCACCGCTCGCCGCCCTCGACCGGCAGGGCCGGGTGCTCTACGTCGGCACCTTCTGCAAGATCGCCTTTCCGGCGCTGCGCCTCGGTTATCTGGTGCTGCCGCCGGCGCTGGCCGAAGCTTTTGCCCAGCGCCGCGCCGTGGACATGCGCCATTCCGAGATTGGTACCCAGGCGGTGATGGCTGAATTTATCGCTGCCGGGCACTTCCAGCGGCATATCCGCCGCATGCGCGCGGCCGCTCGCAGTCGGCGTGATGCACTGCTGGCAGGATGGCCTGTTGACGTGCCGGGCTGCGCGCCGCTGCCGGTGGTGGAGGCCGGTTTGCACCTGTGCGTGCGGGTCGACAGCCTGCCCCGCGAGCGCCAACTGATCGCCGCCGCTGAGCGCGTCGGCGTTGAGTTGAACGGGCTAAGCAGTTATTGGCTGCCGGACAGCGCCACCCCCGAGGATGCGCGCGCCGGCCTGGTGCTGGGCTTTGCTGCAGTCCCTGAGGCGCAGATTGACCAAGCCTTACAGCAACTGCGTAAGGCTTGGCATCTGGACGTGGCAGGCTCGGGGCGTGGGGTTTAGCACTGCTCCGGGTGCTGGGCGCAACGGCCGAAACCTTCTGTACGCATCTGTTCCAACGCCGCTTGCAGGCGTGTGACAACTTCGTCGGGGGTGTCTTTGTTGAGTGCCAGGTACAGCTCTGAGGTGTTGAAACTGAGTACGACTTCCAGGTCGCTGACGCCCTGCTCACGTGCATAGACGCGCCAGACCGGATCGGAGGTGGCCCACAGGTCAATCTGCCCGCGTTGCAGCTTGCGGATGTTTTCCTGGTCGCGCAGGGCGTTCTGCGTGGTGAAGCCCAGACGCTCCAGATGTTGGCTGACGGCCGCACTCTGGTAGGCGCCGATGCGATAGGTTTTTGCCGACTCCAGGTTAGCAACGACTGGGTGTTGGTCTGTGCGTCCGACCAGCACACTCTGATACTGGGCAATCGGGCCGACCCACTTGAACAGCGGCTTGCGCGCCTCGCTCATGGAGGTGGAGAACAGGCCGTGGTTGGCCTTGGTCATGGTCTGTTGGTAGATGCGGTCCCAGGGGAAGCGCAGGGTCAGGCTGTAATCGATGCCCGCGCGCTTGAACATCTCGCGCACGATATCGGCGCTGATGCCCTTGATATTGGCGTCGCGAGCGAAGTTTTTGCCGTTCTCGGCCATGTTAAAGGGTGGGAAGTTTTCAGTTAGCAGCACCATCTTGTAGTCAGGCGGCAACTGCGCCTGACTAAGGGGGCTGAACAGCAGGCAGGACAACAGCGCGGTGCAAAGGAAATGACGCATGGTCTGGCACTCCACTTGTACGGAGAGTCCCGCGCCTGCCAACTGGCCGCGCGGGGCCTATGACATAAACAACAACGCCCAGGCCAAGGGCCTGGGCGTATTCAGATCAACGCTGTTGGTGCGCGTTGAGCGGGGGCTGGTTTGGCGTGTGCTGCCAGACAGCGGGGTCGAGATCCAGGTCGGCAAAGTTCTTCGCGTCCAGCACCGGCGACTCAACGCCGGCCTTGATCTGGCTGTCGTAATCGCGCATCAGGCGCAGACCAACCTTGAACAGCAGCACCAGGGCGACCAGGTTGCAGATGGCCAGCAGGCCCATGGTCACATCGGCGAAGGCGAACACCGTACCGAGATCCTGTACCGAGCCCCAGAGGACCAACGCCACCACCAGCACACGGTAGACCACCACCGGGCCGCGCTTCTTGCTGAAGAAGCCTAGGGCGTTTTCGCCGAGGTAGTAGTTGTAAATCAGGGTGGTGAACACAAACAGCAGCAGCGCCACGGTAACGAACACCCGGCCCCACTCACCGACAACGCTGGCGACAGCGGTCTGGGTCAGCACGACGCCGGCCATCTCGGTGCCCGGCTGATACACGCCGGACAGCAGGATGATCAGCGCGGTGCAGCTGCACAGGATGATGGTGTCGATAAATACGCTGAGCGACTGCACGATGCCCTGTGCAACCGGGTGCTTGACCTCGGCAACAGCCGCGACGTTTGGTGCACTACCGAGACCTGCTTCGTTGGAGAACAGGCCGCGCTTCACGCCCATCAGGATTGCCGCGCCGATACCGCCGGCAAATGCTGGCTCCAGACCGAAGGCACTCTTAACGATCATCACCAAGGTGGCCGGGATGGCGTCAACATTGCTGCCGATTACGAACAGCGCCATGGCGATGTAAGAGAAGGCCATCACCGGTACCAGTACGTCAGCAAACTTGGCGATGCGCTTGATGCCACCGAAGATGATCAGACCCATTACCACGGTCAGAATCGCGCCGCTGGCATAGGTCGGCAGGCCGAAGGTGTCGTGCATCGAGCTGGCCACGGTGAACGATTGCACGGCGTTGAAGCCGAAACCGAAGGTCACCAGCAGCAGGATCGATACGACGATGCCCAACCAGCGCTGGCCGAGGCCGTGCTGAATATAGAAGGCCGGGCCACCACGGTAGGTGCCGTCGTCTTCACGGCGCTTGTACAGTTGCGCCAGGGAACATTCGAAGTAGCTGGTGGCCATGCCGACCAGTGCTACGACCCACATCCAGAAGATTGCGCCAGGGCCACCGAGCATGATGGCGACGGATACGCCGGCGATGTTGCCGGCACCGACACGACCTGCCACCGAGAGCATCAGTGCCTGGAACGAGCTGAGTTGACCCGGCTGGCGTTCAAAGGCCTCGCCAAGGATACGGAACATGCTGCCGAAGTAACGAAACTGGACGAAACGCGAGGCGATGGTGAAGTACAAGCCAAGACCGATCAGCATCACGATCAGCAGCTTGCTCCAGATCAGGTCATTGAGAATATCGAGCATGGGGTCTCTCCCTTTTTTGTATTTATCGGGGGATTAATGATGATGACGCCGCAGCGCCGCCCGGGTAGGGCGACGCTGGCGGACGGCACGGGTGTTCCGTGTGCTGGGAGCCTGTGCAGTCGGTCGGTGGCGAGGGTTGTGCGCCGACACAGAAACCCCGCGACGGCTAATGGCATGCCATAAACCGCCGCAGGAAGATTCGCCACCGAGCCGACTGAACGGGCTATTCAGGCACTAGGGCAGCGGGGATGGCCTGCTGCCTGGCGGAGAGAGACGACCGGGGTCGAATGCGTTCATGGGGTCACCCTGTGTGGTTGTTTTTATTGGTATGCCCTGGATGCCGGTAGGCATCTCGTTGGCTGCCGGGTCCTGCCGGCAGTGCCGCTGCGCCGGGTTGGCGCAAAAGCCCCGCACGTCCGTGTGCGGGTGTTGCCCGTGAGCAGCGCCGCGTTATTGCACGTTGTCGCTGTTATAGATGCTCTGATCCAGCTCATTCTCGCTGCGGCCGACCAGGGTGGTGGTCATCAGGTCACCGGCCACATTCACCGTGGTGCGGGCCATATCGAGGATGCGGTCGATACCGGCAATCAGTGCCACGCCTTCCAGCGGCAAGCCCACCGAGGTCAGTACCAGACCAAGCATGATCAGTCCCGCGCCCGGTACGCCGGCGGTGCCGATCGAGGCCAGGGTAGCGGTGAGGATAATCATCAGGTACTGGCCGCCGTTGAGGTCGACGCCGAAGGCTTGGGCAATAAACAGCGCCAATACACCTTGATAGATAGCGGTGCCATCCATGTTGATAGTGACACCTACCGGCAGCACGAAACCGGCCACACCTTGCGATACTCCAAGGTTCTTGCGCGCACATTCAATCGACACCGGCAGGGTGCCGGCGCTGCTTGAGGTGCTGAAGGCCACGGCCAGAGCTGGCGCTACACCTTTGAAAAAACGCAGCGGGCTGAGGCGCGCGAGCATGGCCAGCAGGCCGCCATACACCAGCAGCATATGGGCGATGCTGGCTAGGTAAATGACGCCGATTACGCTGGCCAATGGCAGCAACACTTCAATGCCGTGGGAGGCGACCACACCGGCGATCAGGGCAAACACGCCGATAGGCGCGCAGCGCATCACCAGGTCGGTGAGTTTGTAGAAGACCTCGGCCAGGCTGTCGAACAGCTTGACCGCTGGTGCGGCTTTTTCGCCAATCAGATTCATGCTCACGCCCAGGGCGATGGCGAACACGATGATCTGCAGAATATTGCCCTCGGCGAAGGCTGTTACCGGGTTGGTCGGCACCAGGCCAACCAGGATCTGCACTAGAGAGGGTGCCTGCTTGGTTTCCTGGATGCCGCTGGCGACCATGTTCATGCCTTCGCCTGGCGCAAACAGGGCACCGAACAGCAAGCCAATGCTTACCGCAAATGCGGTAGTGACCAGGTAGATTGCAATGGTTTTAACGCTGATGCGGCCGAGTTTGGCGCTGTCACTCATGGCGGTAATACCGGCCACCAGCGAAACAAACACCAGCGGCACGATAAGCATCTTGATCGCATTGAGAAACAGCGTGCCAATGGGCGCGAGCACCAGTGCGTCGGCCTTGAACAGCATGCCGGTAAGTACGCCGAGGCCAAGGCCAATCAGGATTTGCTGCCACAGCGGCATGCGCCGCAGGAAGCCTAAGGAAAAGGTAGTGCTCTGACTCATGGTTATCACCCGAATTATCGTTATTGTGGGGCTGTCTATGCAGCCTTGAGCGGTGCCGCACACTAGACAGGGCGGCAAACTCTGTACCCGGCATCAAGGCCTGATACATGGCTAAAAAAACGCGCCGGTCCTTGCGGAAGCGGCGCGTTGTATTGCTCTGTTGATCAGCCTGCTAGCGGTACCAGACGCGGCGCGATCATGTTCTCGGGACGGAGGATGTCGGCCAGCTCGGCGTCGCCCAGCAGCTTCTCCTCGCGCACCAATTCCAGCACGCTGCGACCACTTTCCAGTGCGACCTTGGCGATGCGTGTGGCGTTTTCGTAGCCGATGTAAGGGTTGAGGGCGGTGATCAGGCCGATGGAGTTTTCCATCAACTCGCGGCAGCGTTCTTCGTTGGCGGTGATGCCGTCGATGCACAGCTCACGCAACATATCCATGGCGCGGGTCAGCAGGCGGATCGAGTCGAAGATCTTGTAGGCGATCAGCGGCTCCATCACGTTGAGCTGCAGCTGGCCGCCTTCGGCTGCCATGGTCAGGGCCAGGTCATTGCCGATCACTTCAAAGGCCACCTGATTGACCGCTTCCGGGATGACCGGGTTGACCTTGCCGGGCATGATCGAACTGCCCGGTTGGCGTGCCGGCAGATTGATCTCGTTGATCCCGGTGCGCGGGCCGCTGGACAGCAGGCGTAGGTCGTTGCACATCTTCGACAGCTTGACTGCGGTGCGTTTGAGCATGCCGGAGAACAGCACGAAGGCGCCCATGTCCGAGGTGGCTTCAATCAGGTCGGCGGCCGGAGTCAGCGGATGGCCACTGATGATTGCCAGGCGCTTGACCGCCAACAGCTGATATTGCGGATCAGCGTTGATCCCGGTGCCAATCGCGGTGCCGCCCAGGTTCACTTCGGTGAGCAGGGTTGGGGCGAGCAGCTTGAGGTGTTGCAGGTCTTCACTCAGGGTGGTGGCGAAGGCGCGGAACTCCTGACCGAGGGTCATCGGCACGGCGTCTTGTAACTGGGTGCGGCCCATCTTCAGCACATGGCTGAACTCCAGCTGCTTTTTCGACAGCGATTGGATCAGCTTGTCCAGGGCAGTGAGCAGGCTGTCGTGGCCGAGCAGCAAGCCCAAGCGGATGGCGGTGGGGTAGGCGTCGTTGGTCGACTGCGCCATGTTCACGTCGTTGTTCGGGTGCAGCTGTTTGTAATCACCTTTCTCAAAGCCCATGGCTTCAAGGGCGATGTTGGCGATGACTTCGTTAGCGTTCATGTTGGTCGAGGTGCCGGCCCCGCCTTGAATCATGTCGACCACGAACTGATCGTGGAACTCGCCTTGAATGATGCGTGCGCAGGCAGTGCTGATCGCGGTGTGCTTGGCAGCAGACAGATGGCCCAGCTCGCGGTTGGCGTCGGCGGCCGCCTGCTTGACCATGGCCAGGGCCACGACCAGTTTCGGGTAATGCGACAGCGTCACGCCGGACAGGCGGAAGTTCTGCACGGCGCGCAGGGTCTGAATGCCGTAATAGGCGTCAGCCGGGACGTCGAGGGTGCCGAGCAGGTCTTTTTCGAGGCGAGTGGATGCAGCAGCGGACATGATCAAGGTCATCTCAGGAAATGCGGCATATGCCGCGATGTCCCGTAGGTTATGGGGTGCGGCCTGATACTGGCCAATGCTGTTAAACGCTGGGTCATGCATAATCGGCATAACGTTGGCGTGACGCCGAATTGTCGGCGGACGTAGGGTGGAGGCGCGTTACCCCTCCACCACACCGTATGTGGTCAGGCGGGTGGATAAAAACAGCGTTATCTACCCTACATAGGCAGGAGTGACGATGAACCTCGAAAGCAAATGGCTGGAAGACTTTGTCACCCTGGCCGCCACCCGCAGTTTCTCCCAGGCGGCGCAAAAGCGCTTCGTTACCCAGCCGGCGTTCAGTCGGCGTATTCGCAGCCTGGAAAATATGCTCGGCCTGACCCTGGTGGATCGCAGCTGCACGCCGGTCGAGCTGACCGAGTCTGGCCAGCTGTTTCTGGTCACGGCAAGGAGCATGGTCGAGCAGCTGGGCGAAGTGGTGCGTCACCTGCATAACCTCGAAGGTCAGCAGGGTGAGGTGATGCAAATCGCCGCTGCGCACTCGCTGACTTTGGGCTTTTTCCCCGAGTGGATTGCCCGTTTGCGCCGTGAGGGTTTACCGCTGACCACTCGGCTGGTTGCCACTAACGTCGGTGAGGCGGTGCACTCGCTACGCGAAGGCGCTTGCGATCTGATTCTTGCCTACTACGACCCGGACGCTGCGCTACAGATGGATCCGGAGATATTTCCCTCGTTGCACCTGGGCCGTACCGAGATGTTGCCGGTCTGTGCCGTGGCTGAGGATGGCGCGCCGCTGTTTGATCTCAACAGTGGTCAGAGCGTGCCGCTGCTGGCTTATACCGCTGGCGCTTTTCTCGGGCGCTCGGTGAATTTGCTGCTGCGTCAACGCGCGCTGCGTTCGACCACGGTGTACGAAACGGCGATGGCCGACAGCCTGAAAAGCATGGCGTTACAAGGTATGGGCGTGGCGTGGGTGCCGCGCTTATCAGTGACTGCCGAGCTGGCGCGAGGCGAGTTGGTGGTGTGCGGTAATGAGCAGTGGCAGGTGCCGCTGGAAATTCGCCTGTACCGCTGCGCTTTGGTACGCAAGGCTTCGGTGCGCCTGCTCTGGCGCAAATTGGAAAGTGGCGAGGTCGGCGCGTAACCGACCTCGCCCGAGGTGCTGGCGGGTTTAGCGGGGGACCACCTGGCCAGTGCCGCGGCCGCGTGGGTCAGAGGCGGTTTCCAGGCTGCTGCCGGTAACCTTGATCGCTTGAATATCGCCCATGTTCCAGCCTTGGTCTTCAAGGGTGTAGCCCATGCTTGTCAGCTCATCGGCAACCTTGCCAGTGAGTGGCGCGTAGGCATCGTAATAAATGGTGTCTTTCGGCAGGAGCTGGTGATGCACACGTTGTGCGTCGATGGCTTTTTGCAGCGGTAAGCCAAAGTCATACACGTTGTTCAGCACCTGAAAGATCGAGGTGAAAATACGCGAACCACCGGGTGTACCCAGAATCAGACTGACCTTGCCGTCGCGGGTGACGATGCTTGGGCTCATCGATGAGAGCATGCGCTTACCCGGCTCAATGGCATTGGCGTCGCTGCCGACTACACCAAAGGCATTGGCGATGCCGGGTTTGGCGCTGAAGTCGTCCATTTCGTCATTGAGCAGGAAGCCTGCGCCCTTGACCACCACACCGCTGCCGTAATCCCAGTTAAGGGTGTAGGTGTTGCTTACCGCATTGCCATCGGCATCGATGATCGAGAAATGCGTGGTCTGGTGGGTTTCCAGGCCGGGGCGGACTTTCTCAGTCGCCGAGATGGCTGCTGGGTTAACTTCAGTCGCGCGTTTGGCAATGTAGGCAGGGTCGACCAGTTGTTTGACCGGTACATCTGAAAACTCGGGGTCGCCCAGGTAGTCAGCACGGTCAGCGAATACGCGTTTTTCGATTTCTGCCAGCAGATGAATGTAGCGGGCGGAGTTGAGTTCAACCCCTTTGAAATCGGCCTCACGCTGTTCTTTGATGCCGATCAACTGGGCTAGGGCGATACCCCCCGAGCTTGGTAGCGGTGCGGTGTAGAGGGTGTTGCCTTGCCAGTCGACACGCATGGGCTCGCGCCATTCTGCGCGATAGCTATGCAAGTCGTCGGCACTGATCAGGCCGCCATCGTGCTGCATTTGTGCCACTAACAATTCGGCGGTTTTACCCTGATAAAACTCTTTGGCACCGTTGGCGGCTATGCGCTCTAGGGTTTGCGCCATTTCAGGTTGTTTGAAGATTTTTCCCTGCTGCATGCTGCCGAAGTAATCAGCAAAGTTGGTCTGGTTGTTGAACAGCGCCAGCGCGTCTTCGCGGTATTGGTATTGCTGTTCGGCCACGGTGAAACCATTGCGGGCATAACCAATAGCTGGGGTCAGCAGTTCGCTCCACGGTAGTTTGCCAAAGCGTTGGTGCGCTTCCCATAAGCCCATCACTGTGCCGGGTACGCCGGCGGCTTTAGCGCCAACCATGGTGCTGTTTTCGATCACCTCGCCCTTGTCGTCCAGGTACATGGTTTTGCTAGCGGCTTTGGGGGCCACTTCGCGGTAATCAATAAAGTAGGGCTTGCCGCCCATAAACAGGGTCATAAAACCGCCGCCACCGATGTTGCCGGCTTCGGGGTAGGTGACTGCCAGGGTAAACGCCGTTGCCACCGCAGCATCCACCGCATTACCGCCCGACTTGAGCACTTGGGCGGCGACTTTGGCGCCATATTCGTCTGGTGCGGCGACCGCGCCACCTTCGAGTGGCACGGCCAATACGCAGGTACTGCTAGCAGCCAGAATGGCGGTTGCGAGCAGCGTAGAGCGAGCAGTCAATTGCATGCTTAATCCTCAGATTCTTATAGTGTGTATAAGCCCCACTAGCGTTTCACCGTGGTGAGTGGTGCTTCGCTAGCGAGGCTTGAGGGTATTTCAGCTGTTAGCCAAGTGTCAGTGCTATCACGTACCGGACTTGATGGTGTTCCATACGCGGGTGCGTACGCGCTCAACCTTTTGCGGCAGCGGTTGCAGCACGTAGAGGGTTTTCTGCGCTTCGGTGGTTGGCGTCAGGCCGGGGTTGTCGCGGATTTCCGCAGCCACCAGCGGCATGCCGTCTTTGTTCGGGTTGGGGTAGCCGAGGAAGTCGCTGATCGGCGCAATGACCTTGGGGTCGAGCAGGTTGTTGAGGAACTCATGGGCTTCAGCAACGTTCTGCGCGCTTTTTGGAATGGCGAAGGAGTCGTACCACAGCGGTGCGCCTTCTTTCGGCAAGCGCCAGTCGACCACCACGCCGTTGCCCGCTTCTTTGGCGCGGTTGGCGAACTGGTAGAAGCTACCCGAGTAACCGATGGCCACGCAGATGTCACCGTTGGCGATATCGGTCATGTACTTGGCGGAGTTGAAGTAGGAGACGTAGGGGCGGATTTTCAGCATCAGCGCACTGGCTTTCTCGTAGTCCTCAGGCTTGGTGCTGTTGGGGTCGAGACCCAGGTAATGCAGGGCAATCGGCAGAATTTCACCAGGCGAATCGAGCATGGCCACGCCACACTGCTTGAGTTTGCTGATGTTCTCTTCCTTGAAGATCAGGTCCCAGCTGTCCACTGGCGCATCGGTACCGAGCGCTTCTTTGACTTTGTCCGGGTTGAAGCCGATCAGCACCGTGCCGTACATGTAAGGCACGGCGTATTGGTTGCCGGGGTCGTTGGCGGTTATCAACTCGAGTAGGCCAGGGTCGAGATGTTGCCAATTAGGCAACTTGCTCTTGTCCAGTTTCTGGAACACGCCGGCTTTGATTTCGTTCTCGAGGAAGGTGTTAGTGGGCACCACCAGGTCGTAACCCGAGTTGCCGGTTAGCAGCTTGGCTTCCAGACCTTCGTTGGTGTCGAAGATGTCCCAGGTCAGCTTGATGCCGCTGTTGGCGGCAAAGTCTTTGGGCACCGAGGGCAGCATGTAGTCAGCCCAGTTGTACACACGCAACTCGCGCTGCGGTGTTGCCGTTTCGGCCTGCGCGGCGCTGGCCAATATAGTTGCACCACAGATTGCGCTGGTGAGCAGGGTTTTGATTGTTTTCATGGTGGTCACCCTTGGGTCATTTAAGGAGGGCTTAAGCGCCCTCGAAGCCTTCCAGAACATTCACTGCGTTCACGCCGATGGCTTCGACGGCATAGCCGCCTTCCATAACAAACAGGGTCGGCTTGCCAAGGGCGGCGATGCGCTTGCCCATGGCCAGGTAGTCCGGACTGTCGAGTTTGAACTGGGAAATCGGGTCGTCCTTGAAGGTGTCCACGCCCAGCGACACCACAATCACGTCGGCGTTGTAGTCGGCAATCCGTTGGCAGGCGTCATCCAATGCCGCGCTCCACACTTCCCACGGGCTGCCCATGGCCAGCGGGTAGTTGAAGTTGCAGCCTTCGCCAGCCCCTTCGCCGCGTTCATCGGCATAGCCGAGGAAGAACGGGAACTCATCGGCCGGATCGCCGTGGATCGAGGCGAATAGCACGTCGTTGCGGGTGTAGAAGATGTCCTGGGTGCCGTTGCCGTGGTGGTAGTCGACATCGAGGATGGCCACGCGCTGCTTGCCTTGGTCGAGAAAGGCCTGAGCGGCGATGGCAGCATTATTCAGGTAGCAGTAGCCACCCATCAGCTCGCCGGCGGCGTGGTGACCTGGCGGACGGCACAGGGCAAAGGCACTGTGCGCGCCGTTTGAGATTTCTTGCTGAGCGCTAAGCGCCACTTGCGCGGCGCTATAAGCCGCCTGCCAGGTGCCCGCAGTAATCGGTGCACCACCATCGAAGCTGTAATAGCCGAGTTGGCCATGCAGGTCGCGCGGGATGACCTGACGCAGGGTACGTGCCGGCCAAGTGAAGGGCAGCAGGTCGCCGCTGCCGTTCTGCGTTTGCCAGCGCGCCCAGGCGCCTTTGAAGAAGTCCAGATAAGCGGCGCTGTGGATGCGCTCAATCGGCGCCAGGCCGAAATCCTGGGGCGGACGCACCTCGCCGAGCCGACGGTCCTTGACGCGTTGCAGGATGTGGTCGGCGCGTTGCGGCTTCTCGAAACAGGGCATCAGTTGGCCGTCGATCAGCTCGCAGCTGCCGTGGTGCAGGTGATGGTCGTCGCTGTAAAAGGTGAGCATGTGGCGCGGCTCCAGGCTTGTTGTTGTGCCTGCATTGTTCGCCTGCATCGCCGGATGGAGAACGCTGACAACGGCCAAAAGGGGATCGAAGTGGCCAAAAGAATCGCCGGGGGGCGATGTTTAACCTCGCGCAGGGATGGCTCGTGGAATGGTTACCAGGGATGGCAGGCCATCAATTTAACGGCCGTTAGCCATCCTCAAGCGCGAAAGCGGCTGGGCGCCACACCGCTCCAGCGCTGGAAGGCATGGCGGAAGCTGGCTGTTTCGCTGAAACCGAGGTATTCGGCAATTCGGCAGATGGGCCACTCTTCCTGGCCGAGCAGGGTTTTGGCCCGCTCGAAACGCAGCTCGTCGAGCAATTCCTGGTAGTGCGTGCCCAGCTCCTGCAAGTGCCGGCGCAGAGTGCGCGGTGAGCAATGCATCTGCTGCGCCAGCTGATCCAGGCCAGGGGGCGCCGTTAGCTGTTCGGTCAACAGTTGGCGGATGCGCCCGAGCCAGGCCTGACGGGTGTTGAACTCGCTATTCTGCTTGCGACAGCGCTCGAGCATCTCGCGATGGGTCACCGCATCGGCCAGTGGTAAGGGTTGTTGCAGCCAGCTGGCAGGGAAGGCGAAGGCGTTACGCGCGGCATTGAACTGTAAGGGACAGGCGAAGCTGTGCGGATAGCGCGCGCTGTAGTCCGGTTCGTCATAGCGAAACTGTGCGGCGCTGAGCGGCAGGGGCTGGCCAAGTAGGTCATCGCTGATCAGCTTGAGTGAGGCCAGGCACATTTCCAGGTTGAAGACTTCCAGCTCCGGACTGTGCTGATAGTCGCTGGCGCTGACCCAGGCCAGCTCGCCTTCGAGGTGCATATCCAGTTTGAAGTAGGTGCCGAGCAGCGCCGGGTACTGCAGCATCAACCGCCAGGCGTCACCAAAGGTGGCACTGGAGAGCGCGGCGTAACCGACCATGCCATAGGCCGACACATGCATGCGCCTGCCCAGTTCCAGGCCCAGATCACTGCGCAGCTGCAGCGCGTTGGCGCAGACCTGCAATTCCTGGGTGCGGGTGATGCGGGTGTCAGCGCAGTCCAGGTCAGCTGCGGCAATGCCGCTACCGGCCAATAGCTGCTCGGTCAGTTCGGGTTGCGTGGCAAATATTTCGAGGATTAGCGAAACCACATGCAGGGTGGTCAGGTGGGCGTGCAACATCGGGGCAACCGCAACAGTTCAGAATGCCTGAATGACGCAAGAACTATGCCGCGGCACCGCAGCAGTCCGGGACTGTCCGGACCGCTGCGGTCTAGCCAGAGTTAGCGATTACGCAGGAATGCGTTGATAAAGTCGCCCTGGTTTGGTGCCTCTTCGTGAGTGGTGAACACCAGGCCTGCATCGCTTTCGCGCAGTTTGAGTTGCGCGTCAAAGCTGCACTGCACGGTTTTCAGCTGTTCGGCCTGGGTTTTGAAGTCTGGGCTGCTCTCGCACAGGCTGGCCATCTGGCGGACCACTTCACCACAGAAGCTTGGTACGCCGAGACGCTTGAGCTTGTCGTCGTCGATAGCGCTCCATTCAACCTGGGTGGTCATTGAGTTGCCGCAGGCCTTCGAGGCGTCTTGATCAATCTGTTGCAGCTGCTGGGTGAAGTCGGCCACGCGCTGCTCACGGTCGAAGCGGCTCAGCTTGTCTTGGAGGCCCTTTTTCTTCTGCTGCTCGTACAAGGCCAGCAGGGTGGCTGGTTTGGCCTCCTTGCTCTTGGTTTCGTCGAAACCCAGCTCAAAGCCGTCGGTATTGGGCAGGTACAGCTGGAAGCGCTCGCCGCCCCAGCCTTGGCGCTTGACCAGCATGTTGTAGGCGCTGCCATTGAGGGTGGTGGTGTAATCGCGATCATCATTGCCACGGTCTTTGATCGTGGTGAGCAGTACCACTTCATCCAGTGGGTGGTTGATGCCGCTGACCTGGACCAATGCCTGCGTGTTATCGCTGCTTGGCGCCACAGTAACGCTAATGCCTTTGCCCGCATCGAACACTTGCGGGTATTTGGCCAGTTCGAGGGCGCTGGCGTTGAGTGTGAACAGCGAGGTAGCGAGTAGCAGTGACAGCCTTGTCATGGTGGCGTCCTTGATTGTTAAAAGGACGCCCAGTATAGCCAGGCCACTGGTCGTGAATTGTGCGCCAGGTCTGCTCGTGGCGTTCGTCTGGCGCTGCGTTGACCTGCCGCCTGACAGCGCGGCGTGCGGCCCGCGACAAACGGTGCGCCAGGGTGCACGCCAGCCCAGGCTTTACGGTATACTGCGCGGCCTTTGGCGGTCCGCACCGCCATAATTCATTCCCTAACAAGCCACGCCTGGTTTCCAGCGTGGCTTGTTAGTTTCTGCAGCGCCTACGGGCACTTGATGAAGAAGAGGCACGACGATGAGCGCACTGGTTGGCGTGATCATGGGCTCCAAGTCCGATTGGTCCACCCTTAGCCACACCGCCGAGATGCTGGACAAGCTAGGCATTCCGTACGAAGTGAAGGTGGTTTCCGCCCACCGCACCCCGGACCTGCTGTTTCAGTACGCCGAACAGGCTGACGAGCGTGGCATTCAGGTGATCATCGCCGGTGCCGGCGGCGCAGCGCATCTGCCGGGCATGTGTGCGGCCAAGACTCACCTGCCGGTGCTTGGCGTGCCGGTGCAATCGGCCGTGCTCTCGGGTGTCGATTCGCTGCTGTCGATCGTGCAGATGCCAGCCGGTATTCCGGTGGCCACTCTGGCTATCGGCAAAGCCGGTGCGGTGAACGCTGCGTTGCTCGCTGCGAGCATCCTCGGTCACCAGCACCCGCAGTTCCATGCTGCGCTTAAGCAGTTCCGCCAGGAACAGACTGAAACCGTACTGGACAATCCGGATCCGCGTGAGGCCTAACCCATGAAAATCGGCGTAATCGGTGGCGGCCAGCTGGGTCGCATGTTGGCTCTGGCAGGCACGCCGCTGGGGATGAACTTCGCCTTCCTCGACCCCGCGCCGGATGCTTGCGCACAGGCGCTAGGCGAGCATATCCGCGCCGATTACGGCGATCAGGATCACCTGCGCCAGCTGGCTGATGAAGTCGACCTGGTGACATTTGAGTTTGAAAGCGTCCCGGCGGAAACCGTGGCCTTCCTCTCGCAGTTCGTGCCGGTTTATCCGAGTGCCGAAGCCCTGCGCATCGCCCGTGACCGCTGGTTTGAGAAGTCGATGTTCAAGGACCTCGGCATTCCGACCCCGGACTTCGCCGATATCCAGTCGCAAGCCGACCTCGACGCCGCAGTAGCCAGCATCGGCTTGCCGGCGGTGATGAAGACCCGCACCCTGGGTTACGACGGCAAGGGCCAGAAGGTTCTGCGTAAGGCTGAGGACGTCACCGGCGCCTTCGCCGAACTGGGCAGCGTGCCGTGCATTCTTGAAGGTTTTGTACCGTTCACCGGCGAAGTCTCGTTGGTAGCGGTGCGCGCCCGTGATGGTGAAACGCGTTTCTACCCGCTGGCGCATAACCGTCACGACAGCGGTGTGCTGGCGCTGTCCATCGCCAGTACCGATCACCCGCTGCAGGCACTGGCAGAAGATTACGTCGCCCGCGTGCTGACCAAGCTCGACTACGTCGGCGTGCTGGCGTTCGAGTTCTTTGAAGTCGATGGCGGCCTGAAAGCCAACGAAATTGCCCCGCGCGTGCACAACTCCGGGCACTGGACCATCGAAGGCGCCGAGTGCAGCCAGTTTGAAAACCACCTGCGCGCCGTCGCCGGCCTGCCGTTGGGCTCGACTGCCAAGATAGGTGAGAGCGCGATGCTCAACTTTATCGGTGTGGTTCCGCCGGTGGAGCAGATTATCGCCATCGACGATTGCCGTCTGCACCACTACGGCAAGGCCTTCAAGGCCGGCCGCAAAGTTGGTCACGCCACCTTGCGCTGCGCCGATCGCGCTACTCTGGATAAGCAGATTGCCGTGGTCGAGGCGCTGATCGCCAAGGCCTGACCTTCGCTTTGTGACTAAGCTCTTGCGTACTGGCCATACACAAGAGCCTTGTCATGAAGTACCTGCTGCTGCTGTCTTTGTTCTACCTGCCGTTTTGCCATGCAGAACAGGTCTTGCGCGCCGATTACCGTGAGCGCCCGCCGGAGATGCAAGCCCTCGACTCACTCCCCGTCGGCCCGCTGATCGAAGTGCTGGACACGGCTGCGCAACGTGTCGGCGCGCGTATCGAATGGCGTTACGCGCCTTTTGTACGCAGCCTGGAAGACCTCAAGTCCGGGCGTATCGATCTCGCGCCGCGTGTGCTGTTCACCGCCGAGCGCATGGAATCCGTGCACTTTTTACCGTCCATCGGCACTCAGCGCAAAAGCATCCGCTTTATCGTCAAAGCCGGGCAACAGGCCAGTCTGCGTAGCTATGCCGACCTGCACGGCAAGGTAATCGGGGTCAAACGTGGCACCGCCTACTTCGATCAGTTCGACGGCGACAACAGCCTGAGAAAAAGCCTGGCTACCGACGACCACCTGCTGGCCGGGATGTTTCGCGCCGGGCGCCTGGATGTAATGGTGGTGCTGGACGCCGAAGCCATCGAAGCGCAGTTCCACAAGATTGACTTCAGCGACTACAGCTATGCCGAGTACCAGTACGAGCAGTCCGTTGGTAACTATTACGGCGCGTCGAAACGCCACTACCTGGGCGATAAAAAATCCGTTTACGAACAGCTGGGACAGACGCTGCGCGACATGCGTGACAGTGGTGAGGTCGCGCGCATCTACCACCGTTATGGCGTCGCCCCGCCGGAGACCGAGGAATAGCGAACTGCTTGATCTTTCCATGGTCAGATCAACGGTCGCAATTCCACCGTTCCCTCAGGAGGCTCGCTATGAGCATTATCGGCATTATCTTTATCGGCCTGATCGTCGGCCTGATCGCGCGCTTTATCAAACCTGGCAATGACAGCATGGGCTGGATCATGACCATCCTGCTCGGTGTTTGTGGCTCGATTGCCGCCACTTACGGCGGCCAGGCACTGGGCATCTACAAGGTGGGCGAGTCCGCCGGATTTATCGGCGCGGTGATTGGCGCAGTGGTGCTGCTGGTAATCTACGCCGCTGTCAGAAAGGACTGATGTCCTTTCACTCCGCTGCCCTGTGAGCCTACCGATGCGTTATCTGCTGTTACCCCTGCTGTTTATTAGCACCCTGGCCTGCGCTGAACTACCGGAAACCGATTGGCTGGACCTGATGCCACCGGAAGACCGCCAGGCCCTGGAAGATATGCCCGAGATCAGCCACCAGGGCCTTGAGCAGGACAGCGACTTCTACAACCCCGGCGGCCTTAAGCAGCAAGATAAGAACCTGCCTGCGGTGATGTATTCGACGAACACCGTTGCCGCCCTGAACGGCAAGGCGCTGCGCCTTGGCGGCTACCCCGTACCCTTGGAGACTGACAGCCAAGGTCGCAGTACGCTGTTCTTTCTGGTGCCGTATCCTGGCGCCTGTATACACGTCCCGCCACCGCCACCGAATCAACTGGTGTTGGTGCGCTACCCCAAAGGCATTGAACTGGAAGACATCTACGCACCGCTGTGGGTAAGCGGCACGCTGAAGGTCGAACAGGTCAACAATGAATTGGCGGACGCCGCGTATGCCATGCAGGCGGACGCGGTCAGAGTGGTAACCGATGACGACCTATAAGCCTGGAGTTTCATCCATGAAAGCTGCCTGCCTTCTGCTGCTGTGCCTGATCTCCGCTAGCGCCATGGCGCTGGAAACTGGCGAGCGTCTAGCGCCCTGGACCCTGCTGGACCAGCATGACCAGGCCTACACCCTGGATAACCAACAGCAGGTGCTGCTGGTGGCCCAAAGCATGGACGCCGCCAAACTGGTCGACGCTGCGCTGCAAGGCAAGCCCAAGGGCTACCTGGAACAGCGCCACACGGTCTTTCTCGCGGATATCAGCCGCATGCCCAAGGTGATTGCCACCCTGTTCGCCCTTCCCAAAATGCGCGACTACAACTACCGCATCCTCCTCGACCGCGACGCCCGTATCACCCCGCGCTACCCGGTAGACGCCACCAGCGTGCTGTGGCTCGACCTGCGAGACGGCAAGTTGCAGGGGCAACGCAGTTTTAGTGACGCAGCAGCATTGGCTCAGGCGTTGGACGCGGCTGCGCAGTAAAGATGGATAAGGGGCGTCGGCAGTAAAGGCCTAGAGGCCGTTTGTCACCTTGGCTTGATGCGTTGAGGGTTGGCGCGGCCTCTACCTATCGGTTCTCCGCAGGGAGGAACCATAAAGAGGCGCTCACTGCGGCGCTTCGTACTGCTGCTCTTTCAGGTCATTTTCCGCTCGATAATTTTTCCTGAATGTCGTGCTCCTGCAGTACCTGCGCGACAATCTGCGGCACCGTCAGATGCTGGAAAATCCGCTGGTTGGTGCGCAGCGCCAGATAACTCAACTGCTGCACGATGCTCAGCGTATAGCGGGTCAGGCGCTTGCCGGATTCGCCTTGGGCGACCTGATAAATCAGTCCATGAATGCTCAGGCCGTCCGGGCTAAGGGCGAGAAAGGCCGGCTGATGCAGCTGGCTTTGCAGGTCGAGATCAGGCTGCTCGCTGATCAGCTCAACCTCGAAGCGGTAGGGCTGGCTGATGGCTTCGCGCTTGGCGTCAGATGACGCCAAGTGTGTTGTGGGTTAATTGTTAAAGAGGGGGAAGTTATAATATGGATTGAAAATGGATCGAGGGTTTTATTGAGGGCGGCTGCAGGAGCTGAGCCCCACTTGAGTGCCTCCTTTATTTCCTTAAATAAGGCTTGCTTTTCATATAGATGATTGTTACCACCGTTTGCGGGGTTTGTAAGTCGTCGAACCATTTCTTTGTATTTATCTTCTACCGACATGTCTCCTCTATCTAACTCGATATAAAATTAATCGATTTTAGAGTTTAAATTTTCTCTTTTAAACTTTGTCCAGAGCCAGAAAGAAAAATTCACAGCATGGATTATGTCTTCACATAGTATTTGCGGTATTAAGGGGTAGACCACGATTTACTAAAAATTAATCGTGGTTTGTCCCTGATTGTTCTGTTTGCCGTGGAAGGCGAGGAGTTAAGAGCGGCGGGGTGGTGGTTGCCGTATGAGTAATTGGGGTAGATTTGTTTTATTAATATACCTGCCAACTTTTTGCTCCTTATTCAGGAGCCATCCGCTCGACTTTAGTCGTCCTCCAAACGCCATTTTCAAGAACTTCATGCGTCTGAACAAATAGGTAGTCGCCGTTTCCAAGGTCTTCTGGCACTTCCGTCATACGATATACGGCGACGGGTGTGTTGCTCTGAACTTCGTACTCGGTGTGTTGATGCCAGCAACACCCGCTCTTTGCCCAAGTTGATAAACGTTTCCGGCTTGGGTCAAAGTCGAACATGCCGAGAGTGGATTCAATAAGTTCGGTGAGAGGCGTGTTCTTAATTAGGCGCTGCTCTTTTTTTGAGTAAAGGAAAACGTCATAGCTGGGCCCGCCATAGGAACCATTATTTCCATTGCGGATTGCCACATCTTCGTCACCGTCGAAATTGAAGTCTCCGACATTAATAGTGCCCTGTTCATCGTACATTTGGGCAGCGTTTATCAAGGGTTTATTTTCATCGTCAAGCGCTACGTACAACTGGCTCATCGGGATAAGTTGCAAGGGTGCGGTGCCGTCTTTCTCATATACCGCCACGCGTCCGAAATGCTCCGGGCCTTCATCGGACTCTTTAATGTCGACGAACTCTAGTTGATAGTCATATCGATCAGACGCGCGGGTTATCCGGATTTTGCGGTCCAAGGGGACGGGGCCTGTAATTAACAGCGCATTGATGCGTGATTTGTAAATAGGGGTTAAGCATGCCGCAATTGATTTGGTCTTGCGGCACTTATTGCGACTGCTGCGCACCCAATGCCGCTGCTCGCTTCTTAGCGCATCGACATCATAGCTCCCGTCTGGATATTCGACGCTTGTTTTGTAAACGTCGTATAGGCGTTCGTCTAGCGCTGAAAGCCCGTAATTGGTACAAATCGCCTTATCAATGTTGTTGTCAATTCGGTCATCGCAGTAGAAACTTGCGGAATTAGCAAAGTGGCTTAATGTGAGCAGTCCGAACGATGATATAAATACTAAAGCTCCAGCGGTCTGTGAAATTTTTCTCATGCAGATAGTTTCATCTATTGTGCTTAGTTTGCCGAAAAGGGGGCAGATTTATTTATAAAAAATAAATCTGTCACCTTTTTTTCAAGGATTAAGGGCGAATGGCGGAGCAAGACGGCAAGCAGAATAGCAATGTAATAGCTATTCCGCGTGAGAGTCATGGACACTCTCCGATTGCACTCAATAGCCGACACCTCATCCGTTCAGAACTAATTTCACGGCCTCCATTGAGGCGTTCTATTAGTAGTTTATGCCGAGGTCATGTTTAAACTCTTCTTCCTTAAGTATCTCAAAGGCCGGAGCGGTTATGCTTGCATCATTTCTACATGGTTGCGAGAAAACTTTGTCGTTATTTTTCAAAACGAACAATCCGGATTTAAATTCAGGATACTGACCACTTTCGTCGCTTTCAGTTTTTGTTATGTCATACAGGTAATAGTCATGTTTACCTATAGTGAACCGAATTCTATTTTCCCCGCCGCCAGGGTATGGGGTTGTGCTTAATTTAAATTTTTCGGTAGAGCCTTCTTCGTTTTCTGGATAGGACAACTCTATCTTTCGGTTAGTGCCGTATTTGTATTTTATATGGATGTTTCCCTCATGCCGCCGCAAGCATAGAGAAGCAGTCTTTTTCTCAGTAAGGCATGCAAATATAATTTCCTCATTGGAATTGCAGAGGCTGTCTTTCTGTAGTTTATTTACGCCACTGTCAAGTGTCGTTGATCCTTCTTGGCTGCAAGCAACAGTAGAAATTGAGGTTAGTAATATGGTTATGGCTATTTTAAATAAACGTTTCATGGGAGTTCTCATAGACCCAGATGGGCTTTTAATTTTTCTAAGCACTCAATGCGTTCGTCGTATCCGTTCATGCCGCCATTGATGGCGATGGTAAGACGTTCAGAGTTGTCTGCGTCGGCTATTGTATTGGCATTAACCATTGCCCAATAAACGAACCCCGACTCGACGCCATATTTAGTGGTGGTTATGATCAGGTCTGGGTTTTCGACAAAGTCTTTAACGTCACCTGGGTTTGCGCTGTTGTGTATTTCTGTGTATTTTCGGTAATTATTCTTGCCGGTAAGTTGAATAATTCCTCTGCCGCGGAATTTATACCCGTCTTCACTTGCTTCGTCTCCGTTACCCATCCTTGATGAATATACAAAGCTAAGAAGTTTTCTGGGGTTGTTCGCGTATGTCGTTTCGTCTGTCCATAGTTTGTCTCTCAGACGTCCAAGGGAGCATTCGTCCGTTGCCTTGTTGTAATTTTTTTTGCCACCAACACATCCGAATATTTCGCGCATTCGTGTCGCGCTATAGTTGCCATCTTCCGATCTAACTCTGAATCCGCTTTCGTGCCCAACCTGAGCCAGAAAGTGAGCAATTCTAATCGGCGTATTAACTTCGTAGGCGTCTGCGTATTCGTTGAGATATGGTAGGATTTCTTCATAATACGAAGAGTCGCTACTTGGTTTAGTTATTTGCAACATCTCCATTGTTATTAAACTTGTGTCAGATTTATAAAAGCATCCGATTGTTCCCATAGGATGAAAATGCCAAGCCACCCTATCTGCCGCTATCCCTGGCTGGTCAGCCAGTTCCTTCCACCAGCCTAAGGTTTCGATTCTTTTCTTCTCTGTCACCCAATTCGGGTTGGGGTCTTCCGGAGTGTGTTCCATCAGCTTATCCAGCTGATTCCATTTGTCCGCATTCCACATCCACTCGCTTTCATACTGGCTGATAAGCAGGGAAAGTTGTTGGGCCAGCCAGGGTTTGCCGAGTGCTGTTTTCAATTCGGCAGGGGTTAGTTTGTTATCGCGTACGCCTACTGCGTTTGGTAAATCAATGACCTTATAAAGCTCACTGAGGATGGGGCCGCGTTCTGCTTCGTCGATAAGCGCTGTGTAGCTTTGAGTTTCTTCTTCGGTCGCGCGGCCGGTGGCATCGAGTGTTCTTGCTAGGTGTGCGTCCAGTGGAGCCTTGTCCTGCAGGGTACTAAAACCTGGCCACTCCCAAGGCGAGTGTTTGGTAATTATGGGGTCGACTTCAGGTACCCAGCCTGAGATGTCCTTGCCGTCTTTATCGCCCACAGTGACGTACCACCAGTGAATGTTATCTGGGGCAATGGCCTTATGCTCGTTGGCCAAGTTGCCCCAGCTTGCGCCTGGCAGAATACGGTCATAACCACAAGCCTGCCCATCGGTACCTGTTTGTAGTGGGAAGGCTTTCCACGCGTCCAGCGCACCGCTGGTTGAGTTACGGCCACCTTGGCTGTTGAGTTTGTTGCGCGCAACCCAGTATGCGGTGTTCAAGCGTACGCCGATCTTGCGCATAGGCTGGCCGGCGGGAATGCCGCCGCTGGTATAGGTTTGTGGATTACTGCCGTCGGCGTCGTAGTACTCCAATAGAAAGTCGGCGGTATCGGGCAGTTCGCTGGCTTCGACACCTAGCTGTGTCGCGAGGGTGCTTTTCTGTGCGACATTTAGCGCGTAGCGCTTATGAGTCGCGTCGTAACTGCCGAGGGACGATTTGTCGATTTTGAGTTCGGCGTATTGCTGCACTTTGGCCCAGCAACCTTCCTTGGGCGAGTCGCTGCTGAGGCGTACATCAAGCCCTGTCGCAACTTGGCTGTCAGCAGCACTGGGCTGAAGGATGCTGGAGCCCGCATGAACCTTGATCAGGGTTTTCTGTTCGGCAGGGAGGCGTGCAGCAGCGGCTTGGCTTTTAGCGATAAAGGCCGGCACGTTTTCACAAGTAAAAACTTCTATATGCACCAGTGAGCGCGGTCTGTTATCGCTGTAGTTTTGGTATTGGCCCAAGTGACCCACTAGATCGCCCGCTTTGATCGGTAGAGGTCTGGCTAGTATCTGCACTCGGTCAAGTGTCGGCACGGACCTGACGGCATCCAGAGAGTCAAAGTGAACGAAACCTTTAATGCGCTGCACACTGTTGGCGGAGAGCGGAGCAATGTCCTGGCCTTCAACGATCTCAACCAATTCACGGTAGGTCCCGCTACCCGACTTAATTTTGAACTTGGTCCCCAGCGGCAATAAGCCGGTTATTTTGCTTGAGCTATTGCCGGCTTTTCTGACATTTAGACCCATCGTGGTAGCCACTGTTGGCTCCACATCTTGTGCAGCATCTGCGACCAGATAGGTATCGGTTTCGCCAGGCACCTCATCCATTTCACCTGTATAAACCCAACCAAGATCTTCACCGGACAACGCGGGAATTGCACTACCTTCGATAATAGTCAGCAACTTACGCCACTTTGCCGAGGTGGGATCTGAATCGCCAACTTTGACTTTGCAGCCTTTGGCCAGCAGTGCTTTGATGGTGCCCGTTTTGGCAGCCGAGCGTACTCGCAAGCCGGCTAGGTTGTCGGTGGCCTTGTCCGCTTTGACGCTATAGAGGGTGTCACCGAGAAAGTCAGGCGCTGTTGGTGCTGATGCAGCCTTATAGCCCGTCCAATCCAGCAGGTGCATATACAGGCTGTAAAAGGTCAGAGGCACGGATGCTGGGGCAGCGGCCGTTTCTGCGGCGCTGTCCTCTTCTGTGGTGGCAGGAGCGGGAGGCTCGGGTAATACCAAGCTATGTTTGACCAGCACAAAGCCGCTGGAGAAGGGCAGGTGCATGGCCGTTGGCCCTTCGCCGTATTGCGAAGTTGGATAACGATCATCGATACGGTAAGCCACGACCTCACCATCGGCGATGCAGCCAATGGCGGACTGATCGAGGCTAGCTGCTGTGCCTCCATCAAAGTGAATACCACCATGCCATAAGCCGTTGGCTCCGAGCGGATAGAAACCATCCTTGGCGTTGGCCAAGGCGTCGTAGTAAAGCGCTGGGGTTACGTTGCTTGGGCTGCTATCGCCATCAGCAGCCTTAGCTTTAAACGGATACGCCCAATTGATCGGTTTGTTGTCTGCCATTCTGGTAATCCCTAATCCTTGTTTGCGGGCGTGAAGATGGCCCGCGCTAATCCCTGTTAACCCGAGAAATTGAGCATACGTTTGGGCTTTTTCTTGGTTTGCTCAAGCTGATTGAGCAACGCCTCATCCAACAAATTTCCCGCCTTATCGCTATCCGCCGCGCCTGGCAGCACGGGTGGTTTGATGCCGATGCCTGAGCCCTTACCCGGTGCGCCGCCGGCGTTGATTTTGGCTTGTGGCCCGACCAGGGTGATGCCGCCTGGGTCGAGTTTGATAAAGCTGCCGCCGGCTTTGATCGTCAGTTCGACGCCGGCTTCGATGACCATTTTTTGACCGGCTTTGAGGTGGATTTCGCGGCCGGCTTTGGTTAATTGCGCGGTGCCGAGTTTGATGTGTTGGTTCTGCCCGACGGTGAGGTGGTCGTCGGGTTTGACTTCGACTTTGCGCTCGGTTTTGACGGTGAGGTGTTCTTCGGCTTGCAGCTCGGTGTAGTTGTTGGCTTCGACAGTATCGTGGCGTTCGTTACCGACGCGGATCTTCTGGTCGTGCTCGATGTTCTCGTCCCAGTCGCGCTGTGCGTGCAGGTAAATCTGCTCGGCGCCTTTCTTGTCTTCGATGCGCAGCTCGTTGTAACCGCCACCGCCCGGTGTGCTGAGGGTTTTGAACACAGTGCGGGTTTTGTTCGCGGGCAGGTCGTAGGGCACCACGTGTTCGGCGTGGTACAGGCAGCCGGTGACCAGTGGCTGATCGGGGTCGCCTTCAAGGAAGGTCACTAACACTTCCATGCCGATGCGCGGGATGGCGATGCCACCGTAAGCATCGCCAGCCCAGCTGGAGGCCACGCGCAGCCAGCAACTGGTGGTGTCGTCGGCCTGGCCTTCACGGTCCCAGAAGAACTGCACTTTGATGCGGCCGTATTCGTCGCAGTGGATTTCCTCACCGGCCGGCCCTGTGACTACAGCGGTTTGGCTGCCCAGTACGCGCGGCTTTGGATGGGCCAGTGGCGGGCGAAAAGGCACGTCCCACGGCGTGGCGGTGAAGTGGTTGCGGTAGCCCTGCTGGAAGCCATCGCTGGCTTCGGTATGGCTGGTGACGGACTCTTCCAGCACCTGCGGCTGTTTGCCCTGGTGGATGACCTCATGCAGTAGCCAGAGATCGTTGTAGTCGCCACGTGGGTGATCCGAGAGTTCGAGAAAATGCCCGCTAACCAGCTTTGGCTGATCGCCCCGGCCTTCGGCCAGGCGGTAGTCGGCGCGGTGACGCTCCAGGTTGCGTTGGCTGAGATGCTTGCCGCGTGTGCGGTCGGTGAAGCGGCCGGGGTAGTCGTAATCCTCCAGGTCCGGCAGCGGCTTGGCCTCGGGATCACGATCCTCCTTGAAGGCGGCTTCCATCAGCAGGCGCGGCTGCTCGAAGTCGTAATCGCGGCGCGTGGTGCGGCTGGTGCGGGTTTCCAAACGCACGGCAAAGCGCTTGATCACCGGCTCATCGGCGGTCATGCCGTTGTCTTGCAGGTAAGCGGTGGGCTGGCCGAGCTTGCCGAAGGCGCTCTGGTCATCCCCAAAAATCAGCACATGGCCCTGGCTGCTGTGCTGGAAGTGGTAATGAATACCTTCCTCCTCGCACAAACGCTGAACAAAGTGCAGATCGCTTTCGTCGTACTGCACGCAGTAATCGCGCGCCGGGTACACCGTGGGGCCGAGCTGGAATTGATAGGCGTTGGCCTGAATACCGTGCTCTTGCAGCACCTGCGCAACGATTTGCGGCACCGTTAGATGCTGGAAAATCCGCTGGTTGGTGCGCAGCGCCAGATAACTCAACTGCGGCACGATGCTCAGCGTATAGCGGGTCAGGCGCTTGCCGGATTCACCTTGGGCGACTTGATAAATCAGCCCATGAATACCCAGCCCGTCCGGGCTAAAGGCGAGAAAGGCCGGTTGATGCAGCAGGCTTTGCAGGTCGAGATCAGGTTGCTCGCTGATCAGCTCAACCTCGAAGCGGTAGGGCTGGCTGATGGCTTCGCGGCCGTTGAACTCAAGCACTTGCAGGTCGTGCTCAAGGCCTTCGATGTTCAGGCTGAAGTGGGTTTCATTGGCGGGGTTGAACATCGTCGCTTCCTTGTAAAAAGATTATCCATTGGTGTCACACAGCGCTTGTACGGCATGACTATCCGCTGCGTTTCAACCAGCGTGGCCAGCGGCTGGGTAGCGGCTGGCGAAAGACTTCAAGTAACTGCGCGCTGGTGATGCTGCGCTGAGCTTCATCAAAGGCCAGTGCGGTGCGCAGCGCTGGCCAGCAGTGAGCGGGCAATTGCGCGGGGCGTTGCAGCTGCTTGTCCAATTCGGTGCTCTTGGCCTGTTTGGCACTGAGGCGCCGGAACGGATGGCGGCCGCTGGCCAGTTCAAACAGCACGCAGGCCACGGCATAGACATCGGCAGCGGCGGTGAGCGGTGCACCATCGAGCAATTCCAGCGCCGCGTAGCGCGGGGTCCAGGCGGTAAAGCGGTTACGGCACAAGCGTGGCAGGCCGGGTAACAGACCTTCCACGGGTTGGCCGAGACCATAATCGAACAGGCGCAGGCCGTCTTCGGCGAGCATCACATTGCTGGGCTTCAAGTCGCCATGCAGCACGCCGAGGCTGTGCGAGTAGCTGAGGGCATCGAGCAGGGCAATTACGATGTCTTGTAACTCGTGCCACGGCAGGCCGTCGGGCCGCTCACTCAGCAACTGGTCGAGGGTCAGCCCCTTGAGCAGCTCCAGGGTAAGAAAGGCGCGCTGGCTGGGCACATCCACCTCGAAGCCAAACAGCCGCACCACATGCGGATGATTGAGACGCGCGGTAAGGGCGAACTCGCTGTACAGCAGCGAGTTCGCATCGGGATATTCGGCAAAGTCATCGCTGAGGGTTTTCACCGCCACGTAGGGGTCGGGGTCGCCAAATTGTTCGCGCAGCAAGTCACGGGCGCGATACACCGCCCCCATGCCGCCGACACCGAGCAGGCGCTCGATCTTGTAACGGCCGCCGAGTACTTCCGGCAGTTCGCTGAGTACCGCGCGCGGTGCCTGTTGCGCTGGCTTGGCTGCGGTGGCAGCCAGGGCGAAATAGGTCAGGTCGCTGGCCGGGGTGCTCGCCAGCGACGCTGCATCGAGTAGACGCTCACTCATCCTTGAGTCCTCCTCATCGGCGGATAACCACCGCGCTCAGGTTGTCCCGCGCGGGGCCGTCGAGCACTTGCTGGAACAAGCGATTCAGCGTGAGTTGTGGTGACGGCAAGTTGAGTGCCGCGCCCAGAGCATCGGCAGAGATGCCCTGGTAGAGGCCATCACTGCATAGCAAGAACGCATCGCCGGGCAGCACGTCGAGTTCGAGAATTTCCAACTTCAGTTCGTCGCTGGCACCAATGGCGCGAGTCAGGGCGTGAGCCGCCGGATGCCGAGCGGCCTCGCTTGGGCTCAGTTGCTGTTCGTCGATCAACTGTTGCAGCAGCGAGTGATCACGGCTGAGTTGATACAAGCGGCTGCCGCGCCACAGGTAGCAGCGGCTGTCGCCGGCCCAGACACAGGCCGCGCGGTCACCGTCGATCAACAGCGCCACCACCGTGCTGCCGATCACCGGGTCCGGGTGAGCGGCGGTAACGGTGAGCTCCTGACCGAGGCGCCGGTTGAGCGTGTGCAGGCGTTTGCGCAGCTCATCCAGGCGCTGGCTTAAGTCGCCATCGCTGGGTTCGGCCAGCTGCTCGACAATCAAGCGACTGGCCAGGGCGCCGTTCTGGTGCCCACCCATGCCATCGGCAACCACCCACAGGCCCTGCTCTGGCAGGGCGAGAAAGGCATCCTCGTTGCGCGCCCGCACCTTGCCGGTGTCGGTACGCGCCGCGCTGCGCCAGTGGTTGGCTACTGCTTGCATCAGAGCGTCGCCGGCAGCTTGAAGCTGCGCAGTTGGTCGAGATCAAACGGGTTGGGCGAGCGTTGGCTGTGCAGCAGGTAGTTGGCGTGCAGGCCTCCCAAATCTGCCTTGAGCATCAGCACGTCCCGACCGCTGTGGTAATCCACGCTCATCAGGTCAAGCAGGCGGAACAGCGACCAAGGGCCGGTGTTCTTCTCGATGCCGACCTTGCGACCGCCGAGCTCTTCGACCACCAAACTGCTGCGGCCTTCATTGGCTTCGGCAGGCCAGCTGAAGGCGGTCTGCACGATTGGACCGTGGCGGTATTCCATCTGCTGGTCACCGAAGCGGAAGTCAGCGCGACCCAGGCTGGAGTCCAGTGAATACGGCTCAAGCTTGAACAGCACTTTCGGCTCGTTAGGGTTTTCGGCGAAGAAGCTACGGCGAATGGTTTGTGCGTGGCTCATCTGCAGCAAGAACTCACGCGATAACGGCAGGCCACGGCCATCTACACGGCGCAGTTGGTACTGGCCGGCGGTGCCGCTGACGAAGGGTTTCAGGTAGCTGTCGAAGAAGCGCTCAGCAATACCCTGGGCCTTGAAGAACTCGCGGAAGTCGGCAATCGCCACGTCGCTTTCACTGTGCGCACTGAACGGATAACGCTGCTTCAAAGAGCCTTTATAAGCGGCGTACAACTCGCTCTTATAGCGCTGGTTGAGGTAGTGATAGGCGTCGTTGAGGACCAGCATCCAGCTGTCTTCGGCAAGCAGGCCGAGCCAGTTGCCGATCGGCTGTGGCAGGCGTGCGGCACTGTTACGCACTTGGTTGATCGCGTCACGCTGACCGCCCATGCGCGCCTTGGCCAGCTCAAACGCGGCCTGCTCAGGTGCGCTGGCGTGGGCCAGGCTCTGCAGTTGCAGTTGCAGGGCATCCAGCGCTTGCATGCTGGCGGCCAGCTCAGCACCGGCACCGCCGTTTTCATCAAGCAGGCGGTGCAGCGGCTCGAAACGACGCTCCAGGGTTTTGCGGGCGGTGTCCGGCAGATTTTTCACCAGGGCAGCCTGCGCCTGTTCGGCAGCTGCACCGGCCAGCTTGGCAACCTTACCCAACTTGCCTTTGGTGCCTTTCAGGGCATCGGCCGCCGCGCCTGCATCATCCGCTGCTTCGGCCATGCCTTTGAAGCGGGTGTTGTCACGCACTTCGACCAGCAGTTGCAGCAGCGGCGAGTTGGCCGCAGTGAGGCTGGACAGTTGCAGGGCACCTTGATTGGCGCTGCCGATCGGGTCCAGCGACAACTGAGCAAGGGCTTCACCCCAGTAGTTGGCGTAGTCGCGGAAGTACAGCTGTTCCATCTCCACCAACAGGCGGCTGAGGTCGCTGCTGCTGAGGGTGTCGCTGTCACCCAGTACCCAGTTATCGCGCAGCAGTTCGCGTACCAGGTCGGCGCCCTTGGCGGTAAAGGTTTTCTGGTAGCCAGCCTGGGTATAGAAGCCGGGAATGGCGTAGTCGCTGCCGACAAACACGCCAGCTTGCGGGCCGAGCTTCTGGCTCAGGCGATACTCTGGCAGGCTGCGGGCCTGGTCGCGGAGCATGCGGTACACCACGTTGGCCAGTGATTCGCTACGCAGAATCTTGCGCGCTTCGGCCACCAGTGGCGCGTTGAGCGAGTAGGGCGTAAACGACTCGGACAGCAGGCGGTCGAAATGCTCGTTAAGGCCACGCTGACCGACGCTGTTGCCGGCATAACGCAGCGACCAATCGGCTGCCAGCCACTCTTGCAGGAAGGCTTTGTCGCGACGCTCTTCGAGGTTGAGCATGAGGTAAGCGCGCAGGCTGTTGAGCAGGCGCTCGCGGTCATTGAGGTTGGCGCGAACCTGGGCTTCCAGCTGGCGGCCAACACGGCTTAGCAGCAGGTTTTCCAGTTCGCCACGGTAGGCGCGCTGTACGCTTGGATCGGTTTTCTCACCCTGATACAAACCACCGCGTTGCAGATAAGAGGCTTGATCCACAGGCGGGAACACCTGAGTGGCCGCGTAGCTTTGATCCAGCGCCTTGAGGGTACGCAATGCATCGTCTTGTGCGCTCAGGCTCTCGTGTTGCTGAGTCAGTTGCTGAGCGAGATCGCGCAGTTGTTCCAGGCGGCCGTGGTTTCCGGAAAAACCGTTGGCCCAGACCACACCAAACACACCGAGTACGACCAACGCCGTGGCGTACATGGCGCGCTGGCCCCAGTCGATACGACGTACTTCCTTTTGGTCCAGCCCGGCAAGGTCGGCCTCGGGGAAGATCACGCGGTTGAGCACATGATTGATAAAGCGTGCACGGCCGCTGCGGAAGGTCGGCAGGGCGCTGCTGGAGAGGCCTAGGTTGCGACCAATGCTGCTGGTGCTCGGGTCGAGTTGGTCATTCAGTTCCGGTGCGCTGGTCAGGTAGAAACCACGCAACTGGCTGGCGCGCTGATAGCGGTTGCCACTAAACGCCAGCTCGCTGAACAAGCACAGACGCTCGCCCAGCAGACCGAGCTGGTGTGGGAAGTCGAGGATGCGACCACGGCGCTGGGTATCGCGCTCCTGGTGCATGCGCAGGATCACCTGACTGTTGAGGCGGCGCAGCAGCTCTTCGAACTCCTGACGGATCACCTGTACGTCGGTGGCGTTCTGCTCCTTGCGGAAGCTGGCGCCGAGCACTTGATCGCTTTCTTCGCGCGATAGTTGGTCGAAGAACTCATCAAAGCCCAGCACCTTGTCTGCTTTACTCAGCACCAGGTACACCGGTACGTCGGCGCCAAGGCGCTGATGAATATCCTGCAAACGCTGACGGGTCTGACGCGCGAGGTTTTCCAGTTCGACTTCGCTACCGCCTTGCAGGTACTCGACGGGGATATTCACCAGCACGCCATTGAGCGGGCGCGCGCGGCGTTTGCGTAGCAGGCCGAGCAGGGTCTCCCAAGCGCGTCCGTCGATGGCCGCGTCAGGCTGGGTCAGGTAACGCCCGGCGGTGTCGATCAACACGGCGTGGTCGGCAAAGTACCAGTCGGCGTAGCGCGTGCCGGACACATCCTTGGTCAGGCGTTGCTGGTCGCCACGGTTGAGTGGGAAGTCCAGGCCAGAGAAGTCCAGCAGGCTGGTTTTACCACTGCCTTGTGGGCCGAGCAGCATGTACCAGGGCAATTCACTGCGCCATTTCTCGCTGCGGCCACGGTACAGACTGGAGCGCTTGAGGGTATGCAGCGCCTGCTTGAAGCGATGGCGCAACTCCATCTGTTCTTCATTGATCAGGCCTTCACGACGCAGGCGCTCTTGGGCGTCGGCGTCATCTTCTTCGGCCTTCTTGCGGGCGGTGGCCTTCCAGCTGGCGAACACCATGGCCAGGCCCCAGATCAGGAACAGCAGGCTGATGCTCAGCAAGCGGCTAGTGGCCGATTCCCAGAACTTGTAATCATTGACCGCCAGCAGCGGGCCGACGAACCACACCAGTAGGGCCAGCACCAGTACCAGGCACAGGCTCCAGACCCAGGTCTTGCGGAAAAAAGCGGCTAACTTGCCGAAGAAACTCTTCATTTCGTCCCATCCATGAATGCACCCGCGGACGGGTCAAGTTGCTCGTACGGCTGCAAAATCGTTTCGCGTTGTTCGCCCAGTACCCAGGCAAAACCGCCATACATCACTACCAGGCAAACCACTGTGAACAGCGCCACCAGCCACCACGGCACGATGCGCACCAGGCGTCGGCGGGTGTCTTTCAGGCCCTGCCAGTGCGGCGAAACTTCGCGCGGCACGTCGCCGCGCATCTGCCGAATCTGCCGGTACAGGCTGTCGCGCACCGCTTCCAGTTCGAGCATGCCGCGTGGCAGTACGCGGTACTTGCCCTCGAAGCCGAGCGACAGGCACAGGTACATCAGTTCAAGCATCGGCAGGTGTTTGACCGGGTTGCGCGATAGGCGCTCAAGCAGCTGGAAGAACTTCTCACCACCGAAGGTTTCGTTGTGGAAGCTCGACAGCAGGCTCATCTGCGACCACGTGCTCTCATTGCCCCACGGGGTGGTCACCACGGCTTCATCGACCACGGTGCAGAGCACGTAACGGGCGGCCATGACCTGGCTGCTTTCCGCACCTTCGTGCAGGGCGCGGTGCTCGAACAGCTTGATGGCGCTGGCCAGGCGCTGGTTAAGCGCGTGCATGTCCTCACTGTCGAAGCTGTGCTTGAGTCGCACCACTTCCGAGAGCAGGTTGGCGGCGGCGGCCACCAGCGGGTTGAGGCTGATATTGAAGCTCTCGGCCGGGCGCAGGCGCGCGGCGTAGATCATCCGCTCTTCCAGCTGTTCGAACTTCGGCGGTGCGGCAAAATCGGTCAGCGGGCTGTGCGCTGGGGCATCACCTTTACGGTTGAGGATGACGGTTTTGTCGTCCTGGCCGTATTCCATTTCCTTGGTAGTCATATCAGTTCCTGATCGCCCAGAATTTCATCTCAAGCCCGGAGAACTCGCCGGACACGTGGAAAGCGAAGCCGCCGGAGCGTTCCAGCTGCGCCAGGTCTTCGGAGCCAAGTTCCAGGGCGAAGTAGGTTTTCCCCGAATGGAAGGGGATCTGCCGTGGTGCCACGGGCATCGGTTTGACCTTGATCCCCGGCAGGTGCAGGTTGACCAGTTGGCGGATCTGCTCCACTGGGCCGACCTTGAGGTGCGCCGGCAGGCGGTTGCGCAGTTCTTCCGAATCGCACTGAGCACTGGCCGCGAGGACGAAGGTGGAGGTGGCGAGCAACTTGTGGTCGTGCAGCGGCGACACTTGAATGCCGTACTGACGCTGCTGCAGGAGCATTTCGATAGCGTGCTGCTCCAGCACCATCGACAGCACTTGGCGAATCGCGTCGATCAGCTTGCGGAAGCTGGTGCCCTGGTCGCTGTGCAGGTAACGGCCTTCCAGGCGCGGGCGTTTGATCTCGCTGGAGAAGGTCGCCAGCTCGCCGAGCAGGCCGAGCAACTCGCGGTAGATCTGCTCCGGGTGTACCTGTTCGATGCCCAGGTAATGGCGCAGCACCGGCTCGAAGCGGTTGATCAGCTGCAGCATCATAAAGTCGCCGACTTCCGCACCGCCGACCTTGCCGGTGGCGCGAATCCGCTCGGCGAGGATGTCACCGCGGTGGGCGAGCATGCTGATCACTTCTTTCAGGCAGCTGAGCAGATAGCCGGAGGCCTGGAAGTTGACGTAAGTGGGAATGAACTCTGGATCAATGCTGATCACCCCGTCCGGAGTGGTGTCGAGCACGTCGCACAGTTGCAGTTTGACGTAGGCCTGGTCGCTCTGGTGTTCACCCAGCAGCAGGCGGAAATCCGGGCGGCCGCAGCTGACCTGACTCGACGCGCTGTCGCCGGCGTTGGAATCGGCCACTTCTTCATCGAATGCGGTAAAGCGTGCCAGTACGTCCTGCTGTTCCGGGCGGCGGCTTTCGATATGGTTGCCGGTGACTAGCGGCAGGGCCAGGTACACCGGGGTGTTACCGGTATTCGGCGGCACGTCGAGAGCCAGTGGCTCGCGCTCAGCACCGATATCGAACAAGGTGCCATCGGGCAGGATGCCGCTGGCCTTGCTTACGACCAGCTTGCCCATGTTGAGGAACTGGCGGTCGATCTCCAGCTCGAAAAAGCCCCAGGCGTAGCTGTCGAGCTTCTGCGTGCGGGTTTTCAGCTGGTAATCGTAGTAACGGTCGTTCTGCTGGAAGTGCTGCGGGCGCAGCAACATGCCTTCCTGCCAGACCACTTTATGCATGGCCATGGCTTAGTCCTCGTCCTTGTCGGCTTTATCCGGGGCTTGAATGCCTTTGGCATCCAGCGTCAGCACGCTGTAGTTGTGCTCTTTTTCCTGCAACACAATCACTGTGCGCCAGTTGCTTTCTGGCAGGTCGCGGTAAGCGGCCAATACACCGACATAGCGGCTGCCAGGCTGTACCGAGAGTTTCAGTTTGCGCTGCTCGCCAGGACGCAGCTCCAGCTCTTCGAGCACCACCATGTCCGGCGACAGGGCTTCTTTCGGGCGCTGATACAGTGAAAAGAAATCGGCCGTTTCAAACGACACTGGGTGCTTCAGCTCGACCAGGCGCAGGACGATCGGTGAAGGGCGGCCATTGAGGTCCGGGTTGAGTTCGTCCCGACCGTTCAGGGTCAGGTCGAGTTTGGTCATGTCCGAATAGGGCGACAGTGCGGCGCAGCCGGTCAGGCCGAACAGGGCGGCCAACAGGGCCAGGGGGAGCAAGCGGTACATGGAAATCATCCTTGAACGTCGTTGTTAAGAGTGGCGATCAGGCGAACCTGCTCTTCATAGGTGCGGGCAAAGTCGCGGGCGAACAGGCGGTCGCTCCAGTCGTCGTTCTGCTCCAGCGCGCTGTGCAGGCGGCGGTAGGCACGCCAGCGACTGCCAGCGGTGGCGATCAGTGGCTTACGCCCTTCGCGCTCGAAACGCAGGCTCAGTTGCTCCGGCGACAGTTGCTCGAACATGCCCTTGACCGCCGCACGGCTGGCGGCGAGCAGCGCCACCTGGTGCGCCTGCAAATCACGGAAACTGCGGCTGATGGTTTGCTCGGCACTGAGCTGACCCGCCTTGCCGCCACGCAGTAGGGCGCTCAGCGCTTCACTGCTGTCTGCGGTGTGTTTGAGTGGGTTGTTACCGGCGCTCTGCACCGTGGTCAGGGCCAGGCGCAGCTCATTTTTCAGTTCGCTACGGGTGCGCAGGCTCTGTTGCAGGCTGCCGACGCTCTGCTTGAGCAGCTTGGCTGCATTCAGCGCCAGGGCTTCGCGGGCGTCATCGTCGAGGTCATCCAGCTTGACCCCGAGTGCTTCGCCGAATTTTTCCCAGAAGCTCAAAGGCAGGCGTACCGGCTCTGGCGCTGGCTTGGGTTGGGTGATTACCGGCGGTGCAATCAGCTCCGGCACCAGCAGGTTCTCTTCATCGATCTGTGCGTAGTCGCGTTGCTGGGCATGCACGTTGTGCGGCTGCAACACGGCCGTCAGGTCATCGACCTGAGCGTACACACGCTCCTGCTGATCCAGTGCAGTCATCGGGTCGAGATCAAGAAAGGCGTCATCCGGAATAATGCTGCCGGCCGGCTGCGCACGGCCGATATCGCCGGCGAACAGCGCTGGGTCCTGAATCAGCCGTGCGCGCAGCTCAAAATCACCGAAGCAATACACGCTGCCGTGCTCGATACGCTGGGCCTCGCCCTTGAGCAGGCTGGCGCCACTGTCTTTCAGCTGAATACCGTTGCTGCTGGTATCGGTCAGGAAGAAGGAGCCATTGCGATAGCTCACCTCGGCATGCCGGCTGGACAACACGCGCTTGCGATCCGGGATCACCCAATCGCACTCCTCCGCGCGACCAATAATGCCGCCGGCCTGCTTAAAGGTTTTGGTGGTCAATAGACCTGGCACGAACTGCTGTGCACTGACCACATCGAAGACCAGTTCCATGGTGTTTTACTCCTTGCGGTCAGTTGCCGCGGGTTTGAGCTTGCGGGTCGCCCAGGGGGCGGTATTCGTCGTCGCTGAACTTGTAATTGCCGGTGCAGGCAGAGAGGCTCAGAGCTGCGAGAAGAACGAGGGCGTAATAGCGTTTAGGCACGCGGATTTCCTCCTTGAAAGCGTGAATGGCAACGGTAGTCACCGTTGTAGTGGCAAAGTGCTGCTTGTGGGCGGGCATTGAAATGCAAGACAGAGCCTTGTCAGGTGACCTGGTTCATAAAAATGGCGGATGAGCGCCCGAAACTGAGAGCTGTGACCGCGGTGCTTGTGTTGATCTTCACCGCTGCACCTTCTGTGTTTGCAGGCTTACCAACCCGCTGTTTGAGCCAGTGGTAAACCAATGGCTATTTGTCATTTGAGCGTCGTGCTCCATTCTTTGATCCCGCTGTTTAAGCCTCAGTTTTGCTTGTCGGCTTGAAATTGATCAGATTTAAGTGACCAAATTTCATCGTTTGTTGCTGGTAGTCCGTTGTTAATAAAAACATGCATTAATGCTTTATTAATATTGCCTTCCCATCAGCAGGTTAGATATTAAAAGCCAAGCTTGGGGACGTGGAATGAAAGTGGAGGGTGAGTTTTCTTCCATTCATGGAAAAACTTTTCGCCCTCAGCCTTTTGCTCGGCAGTTAGTTCATCCTCAAATGTGTCAAACATACTGCTGGTTTTAGCTTTGCCTAGGGCGTCACGTCTAAAAAGTAGTAACCCATATGCGATGGATTTATCTGGTTTATATCCGAGGTTATTGAAGTCCGTATATAGCTGTTTGTGTATGTGCTCGAGTAGCAGTACACAATTGTTATGGCTGGTTAAAAGACATTTTTCGAGCCATTTCCTTGATTCTTTGTATTCGCCATTTTCATTCAAGATTGTGGCGTAAAGACTCATAGCTTTTGGATTTCCACCTTCGGCAGATGCTTTAAGATATTTTTCTGCTTCAGGTTGGAGTGTTGATCTTCCTGTTTTTTTATCTCTTGTATCACTTAGCATTAAATCTACAAGGAAGTATTCTGCTTCGTAGTTTCCTGCGTTGGCAGCTTTTACTAGCCAGTCCCTATTGCCTGACAGGTAGTACATAGCATGCATTGCAACATTATTTCCGCTCGTGGCTTGTTCTTGAGCTAACGACTGAGCTCTTTTTTTCCAATACATACGATCTTTCTTACAGTTCTCTTGCAATATTCCACAAAGATCGTCGTTGTCCAAAAGCCGTATCATTGCAAATAGATCATCTTGTTCTGCAGCGGCCTCATACCACTTTTGAGATTCTTCTGTCATATAGCGATTGGAAAGTCGTAGCGCCTCGGCTAAATAATATTGCGCTTCACTGATACCGGCTTTGGCTGCAGTTCTAAGTGGCTCTTGTGAGTTAATCCAATCATGCTGGTTGTACAGCGTAAATCCTTTTGCGAACTGTTCTTTTGCCAATGCGTCGGCGTTCGAAATATTGGCGAATAGAAGTGCGGTAAGTAAAAAGACTCGCGACAACATAATCATTTGTGCCTTTTTACCTAGAAGCCAAGCTTTGGGACGTGGAATGAAAGTGGTGGATGAGTTTTCTTCCATTTATGGAAAAACTTCTCCCCCTCGGCCTTTTGTTCGGAAGTTAGCTCGTCTTCGAATGTGTCGAGTATCCAGCTAGTCTTTGCTTTACCTAGCGCATCTCGCCTGAAAAGTAGTAAGCCATACGCGATAGCCTTATTGGGCGTGTACTCGGGGTTTTGATATATGTCAGTTCGACCTTTGTGAATTGTTTCTAGTGCCAACACACAATCGGCATGACTGGTTAATAAACACTTCTCTAACCATTTTTTCGATTCAATATAGTTTCCTGCTCTATTTAGTCTTAACGAAAGAAGCGACATAGCTTTGGGGTTGCCTTCCTCTGCTGACTTTCTGAGAATTTTTTCGCCCTCACGGGTTAATTTCGTTTTTCCTGTTTCTTGTTTCCTCGTTTCGCTCAGTATTAAGTCAGCGAGAAAATATCCAGCTTCATGATTGCCGGCGTCTGCAGCCTTTTTTAACCAGTCTCTGTCGCCCGTTAGATAGTAGAGGGCATGCATAGCTACATTATTTCCGCTCTGTGCCTGTTCCTGTGCTAGGTCTTTGGCCCTACTCTTCCAATAGGCTCGATCTTTTTTACAGCTGACTTGTAGTGCCCCGCAGAGATCATCGCTCTTTGAAAGGCGTATCATCGCAAAGAGGTCGTTCTGTTCGGCTGCAACTTCATACCATTTCTGAGACTCTTCCGTCATATAGCGATTAGAAAGTCTCAAGGTTTCTGCTAAATAATACTGCGCTTCACTGTTTCCGATTTTAGCTGCATTTCTAAGCGGATCTTGTGAGTTAATCCAGTCGTGTTGGTTGTATAACGTGAAACCTCTACTTAAGTCAGCGTTTTCTTGGGCGGCAATCGCTGATAAGCAAATTGCGCTTAGCATTATGAACCGGAAAAGTTTATGGCGCATTTCGATCTCTATTTGTCTTAAGTATGTCGAACGAAGTTTTTAGGTGAAGTGTTAGTGCTGTTTTTAACTGTTTGAAATTGGCTTGGCTGGTTAATGCTTCCAAGCTTTTACCGGGGTTACGCATAAATTCTTCTAGTGCGGATAAATTTTCTTTAGCCTCCACAAGTTTGTCATCAGAGTGGCTCGCATCAATACTCATCCGCTCAAGCGCTTTTTGAAAAAGTACTTGTGCCGGGTTTGGGTCAAGTTCACTAAAGCGCTTTCCGCTAGCATTACCGGCTGTCCATTCCAAGCAGCGAGCGATGGCGATTTGCTGGAAGTCACTTGCTTGCTGGGTCGAATATGTATCGGGTTCTGTTTGCCCATCACTCTGTATATCGAAACCACGGGGCTCGCTGCTCAGCGTATAAAGCAACGGCCCCAGCGTTTCCGGGGGCATACCCAAAAACCACTGTGCCATGGATTCCTGGCGCATCTCGTTAACGATGGTGTAGGCGATTTGTCCGGCGCGTTTACTGGGGTTGCCGACCACTTCATCAATCAGTGAGTCGAGTTTGGTTAACAATAACGCACTAAATTCGGAGACGTTGGCGAGGGTAAGGGTGCCGAACAAGGTTATTTTGCTGAGGTAGGTGAAGGCGTTTTCATCGATCCAGTCGATACGGCGGAAGTTGTTACGCATCAGCACCCGGCGATACAGCATCAGCAGTTGTTTAATGCCTTGATAGTCCAGCTCGAAGCTGTAGGCGCCTTTGGCTCCTGGGCCGAAGAACACTGAGGCCTTAATGCTGAACATCAGCTTGCCGCCAATAAGCCCCACACGGAAGTCGAACTCACGGCCAATGCCGACCCCCAAGGAGCCCTCTGCCATAAAGGCGCTAAGTGTTTGCCAGCTGGCTTCTTTCTTGTCATCCAAGTTTGGGCTGAGGATTAACGCATCCAGTGGTGGTTTCCAGTGCAGGCCACCTTTGATGGTGCAGCCGACCTGGGCGCCGGCAAACAGTTTGAGGCTGGCGGCTTGCCCTTCGCGCTGGCCGAAATCCACCCCGCTGATACTGGGGCGACCATTGTTATCAACTTCCAGTACGACTTCGCGGGCGAGCATCAGACTGACCCCGGCAAAACCCCAGGCGACCACGCTGTAGCTCAGGTAGAAATGCCCGATGGGTTGGCTGGCTTCGGTGCCCTCTGGTGTGTTGAAGCGCAACGTGATGGCAGAGGCTTGCGCTTTTTTAGGTATTTCGATGTTCACCAAGTCGACTTCGCCGCGGCCAATATCGACGGTCATGCCGAGGGCCGCGGATGCCAGGGTGCGCTCCTTGAGAATCTTCGGGGAGTCGTCGATGCCGGATGCCTCAACAGATGAGGAAGTTTCCATCCACTCCGTGCGGGTGGTCAGAGCATCCAGCTCGGCTGCGGGAATTACTTGCGGTGATGCCGTGCGGACAACCGCGTTAACGTTGACTTCGCTGGCATCCATCCCCAACAGGCGGACAAACTGGGCTTGATAGGAGGTGTCGAACAGCCACAGTTGTTGCCGGGTCGAGTCCTCGAAAATCATTTGTAAGAGCTTCTTGCCCCAGGTTGCTGCCTGGCTTTCCAGGCTTTTTACCTGCCAGCCACTTTCTTGCAGGTAGTTAAAGAAATCATCGGCGATAAACAGGCCGTTCTTGTCGAACCATCTTGGGTCTTGTTCTTCAAGAGGGATCGCGCCCTGGCGTTCAAGAAACGCAGAAAAGATGGCGTCCGGGTCGGCTCGATAGAGTGAGGCGAAGCGTGCGGTGCGTGCGTGATCCTTTTTAAGGGTCGCGGCCAGTTCAGGGTCACTTTTGTTGGCCAGGTCATACAGGCTGAGGTGGGCCAGTGGACGCGTTATGGAGGCAAGGGAGAACTCGCGTAAGGGGATGTCGTCATTACAGACACTGTCCTGATTGCGCATTTCGTAGCTGTGGGTGTCCCACAGCAACTGACGCGTTGGACGCATGCGCTGCATGTTGGCATCCGCTTGCTGTCGTAGCCGGTCGAGAATGGGCTGTAGCTCGGCAATTTTTGCCCGCTGTTTACTTAATAGTTCGGAGGGGGGCGGTGAGTAGCCACCTGTGGCTTTGACGAATGCATCGAAGCGTTCTTCGGCGTCGTTGATGACCTGTTGCTTCTTCTTGTAGGCCTCAAGGTAATCCTTGTATTCCTTCAGGCCGCTGGCCATATCGCTATTGCTACACAGGGCGAACTCTGGTGTCGCGATACCTAGGTTCGCAAGGGCGATGATGGGCTCGATATAGCCACCTAGGCGGTACTCGACGAGGTAGTCGTAGCGCGCGCGAAAGTCTTCCAGTGCCTTACAATCCAGTGCGCCGCTCTGGCACGACTCAATGACCTTGCGGTAGGCGTTGAGTACATCCCAGACAGGCTGATATTCATTGGTGAGGCGGTTGTATTCGGTGAAGTCGATACCCCTGACTTTCGCCATAAAGCTGTTGTAGGCCTGCAGCGCTTCGCGCACTTGAACTTCACGCAGGCCATACATTTTCTCGTTTTCGATATGAAAACCGATGCCCTTGGCGATGCTGTAGCCTTTGCTGCGCAGCTTGCCGCGCTTGAGGTGCAGCTTGCGCAAACGTTCACGGCGATCACGTAGTGCGCTGTGTAACTCGGCGCGCGCGTCTCTGAGTTCTGCCAGGTAGGGTTTCTGGGCGTTAATGCCGCGTTGGCTCAGCACTTTTTGCTCGGCCGCATCGTAACGCTGCAACACGCGGGGTTCATCGGCTGCAATCTGTTCTTTTAGGCTGCGTATCTCTTCTTCGATGGCGTCATAGTGCTGCTGGTCTTCTGGGCTGAGGAAAACATACGCATCGATTGGGATAAACGGTTCATGCAGACCATGCTCGGCAAGGGCTTGGTTGCGCGCATCGCGATCCTTCAGCACGGCTGAGGCACTCAGCTCGTTGGAGCACTCGATCAGTAGCGTTTGCAAGCGTTCAGGTAGCAACCAGAATTTGCGTTGGCCGGTGACATAGGCGATATCAGCAAAGGCTTTCGGCGAGCATGCTGGGGCTGCGTCGTCGGAGAACACACTTTGGTCGGCCGTTATTCCGCGGGCGATCTGCGGCAAGGGAATTGGGTTGGCTTTGCAGCTGTTCGCTGGGGAAGTGGACGTTCCTGTCATGTCAGCGTTTCCAATTTTTCGAGTTTCTGGAGTAGGGGCAGATCACTGCGCAGAATCGACATAGTTGTGTCTTGCTCCTGCAGCGGCTGTTTATTCAGCAGCAGTAGCAAGCGTTGTAAGTGTCTAGCCTCATCGACTCCGTGAGTGCTCAGCAGTTGCAGGTTGTTGATAACTCTGCGGATTTCCGCTTGGCTAAGCGGGTTTGCAAATGCTGTTGTGTGGTGTGACAACCAATAGAGCCAACGGACTTCCTGGTGCAGCTGCAGTTCATGGCTCCCCAGCGTCAGTTGTTGAGTGGTGGCAGCTTGCGTTGTTTGTGGGCGTTGCCATTGCAGCCAAGAGTTCTCTGAACCGATAAGCGTGTTGCCGGGTGTAAACACGTGGCTCCATGGTCCGAAGAGGTTTGCTTGGTTATTTTCGTCAAACGATAAAGCCAGTGCGCTCCACAGCCGAGGGTCGTAAAACCGGCAGAGGCTTTCGCCGTGGGTTGTGCTGTTTACAGTCAGCAGCGATTGCGCATGACTGAAGGCATCCTCTGCCGTTTGGTTGGACTGGATGGCTATGCCAGACAGTCGGTCATGGCAAAGCTGAGCGGCCAGACTCTCGGCCTGGCTATTGGCTTGGGCCGAAATCCAGACAGGGCTGCTATCGATTAAGGCTGCATAATCGCTGCTCTGGAAGAGCATGCGAGTTTCGATAGCGCCTTCTGCCTGATAGAGCTTTTCCAGCGCCTGGGGGTGGAGCACCCGATCTAGGATGAAGTACACCTGACCCTCTGCGTGCCACTCTTCAGGTGTGGACTGGGGCAGGTCTTCAAGCGTTGTTAGCCACGTATGCATGGGCAATCCTTACGGCTACAGGCGCCGTTACTTTGCTTGCCACAACGTGAAATGAGCGGCTGGCTGCGGTGGGTACTGAGGATAAAGGCCCCTGGGGCTATCGGTTGCAGTAGCTCCCCAGCTTTATCCGCATCCGCCGCCCCCGGAATAATCGGCAGCACAATGCCGATCCCAGTCCCCACGCCCGGTGCACCACCGGAGTTCATCTTGATGGTTGCGCCGCTGAGGGTGACGCCGCTGGGGTCGAGTTTGAGGAAGCTACCGCCGCCGCTGGCGGTGAGTTCCATGCCGGCGTCGATCACCACTTTGCTGCCCGCGTAGTAGTGGATTTCGTTGCCGGTTTCGACGAATTGGCCGGTGCCGACTTTAACATGCTGTTTTTGCCCGACGGTGAGGTGGTCGTTGCTGCGGGTTTCCACTTTGCGGTCGGCGTGGGTGGTGCGGTGTTCTTCGGCCTGGAACTCGCTGTAGCTGTTGGCTTCGACCGTATCGTGGCGCTCGTTACCCACGCGGATTTTCTGGTCGTGCTCGATGTTCTCGTCCCAGTCGCGCTCGGCGTGCAGGTAGATCTGCTCGGCACCTTTCTTGTCTTCGATGCGCAGTTCGTTATAACCGCCACCACCTGGGCTGCTCAGGGTTTTGAACAGGCTGCGGGTTTTGTTGGCAGGCAGTTCGTAAGGCACCACGTGTTCGGCGTGGTACAGGCAGCCGGTGACAAGGGGCTGATCAGGATCGCCTTCGAGGAAGGTCACCAGCACTTCCATACCGATGCGCGGGATGGCAATCGCGCCATAGCGGTCGCCAGCCCAACTGGAGCTGACGCGCAGCCAGCAACTGGTGGTGTCATTGGCTTGGCCTTCACGGTCCCAGTGGAATTGCACTTTGACCCGGCCGTATTGGTCGCAGTGAATTTCTTCACCTTGCGGCCCGGTGACCACGGCGGTTTGGCTGCCCAGCACTTTGGGTTTTGGATGCTTAAGTGCGGGGCGATGCAGCACGTCCCACGGCGTGGCGCTGAAGCGGTTGCGGTAGCCCTGTTGGAAGCCGTCGCTGGCTTGGGTGTCACTGGTGACGGACTCTTCCAGCACCTGAGGCTGTTTGCCCTCGTGGTGGATTTCCGTCAGCAGCCACAGCTGGTTCCAGTCGCTACGCGGGTGGTCGCTGAGGTTGAGATAGTGGCCGCTGAGCAGCAGCGGCTGGTCGCTTTCACCCTGGGCTAATTCGTAATCGCTGCGATGACGTTCGAGGTTGCGCTTGGCCAGGTGTTTGCCACGTTCACGCTCAACAAAGCGGCCGGGGTAATCGTAGTCTTCCAGGTCGGGGCTGAACTCACTGGTAAAAGCAGCTTCCATCAACAACTTGGGTTTTTCGAAGTCGTAGTCGCGGCGGGTTACGCGGCTGGTGCGGGTTTCCAGGCGTAAGGCGAAGCGCTTGACCACCGGTTCATCGGCCACCAGGCCTGTGTCCTGCTGGTAGGCCGTTGGCGCGAGTTTGGGGAAGACGGTTTGGTCATCACCGAAGACCAGTACATGGCCTTGCTCGCTGTGCTGGAAGTGGTAATGAATGCCTTCTTCCTCGCACAGGCGCTGGATAAAGTGCAGGTCGGACTCGTCGTACTGCACGCAGTATTCGCGTTCCGGGTAGACGATCTGGCCGAACTCGAACTTATAAGCGTTGCTTTGGATGCCATGTTCTTCGAGCACTTGGCTGATGATCTTTTCTACCGTCAGGTGCTGAAAGATGCGCTGGTTGATGCGGTGTGCCAGGTACGCCAGCTGCGGGCGCAGGGTGATGTGATAGCGAGTCAGACGATGGCCGGAGTCACCTTGGGCAACGCGATAAACCAGGCCATGAATGCCGCCGCTATCGGCTGTGAACTCTAGAAAGGCTGGCTGATGTAGCAGGCTTTCCAGATCAAGGTCAGGGCGTTCACTGATCAGCTCGAGTTCGAATGCAAAGGGTTGGCTGATGGCCTCACGGCCTTTAAATTCAAGCACTTGCAGATCGTGGCCGAGACCGTCGATGGCCAGGGTAAAGCGGTTTGGCGCCAGGCTTGTGGCAAGGTTGGCGGCGTTGCCGGTCAAGGCGCGAACGACTGCTGAGGTCGATACCGCACTGTTTCTGGCATTGGCTGTAACAGCCTCAGTCGGCGGCTGGGTCGTCGCGGCCGGAGCAATATGGGTTGCGGGCTTGGGGTGAAAGAGAAAATTACGGCAAAACACACAGTGGATTTCGTCGTACTGCAGGCCGTGTTTGCTCAACTCGCTGAATACATCGCTCAGCGCGATGGTGCTGTTCTGCAACAACAGAGTCGGGGTTTTGCGGTTGCGCACGGTGAGGATGTCGACGCCTTCGAGCTTGGCACCGTAGGCAATGCTCGAGTACTGGTCGTCGCTGTACTTGGAAACCAGGTAGTTCCGTGTGGATTCCCCCGGCCCTTTCTGTTCGTGCGGCGCGATTTCACCGCGCATCACCTTGCCCAGGCCGGGGTCTTGCAGAGTTTTACCGTCCGGGCCATAAAACACCAGCGAGGTGTTGGCGGGCACGTTCAAGTGCATACCAGGCATGTAAGCGCCATGGCTGGTGATGATCAGTTTCTTGCTTGGCTGCCCAGAGGACTTCTGGAACAGATAGAAATGTTCGCCGAGAGCGGTTGCGTTCGCTGGAGTAGGTTTCACGCGAAGACTCCTACATGACCACGTTGCGGCTGGACAAGCACAGCGCTGACGGGATTGACGTAACTCTGATTGGCGGCGTTGAACATGCTCTTCTCCTTAAGCCTTACACGTCAGCCGGGCTGATACTCAGCCGCTGCATGCGGTACAGCAGGGTGCGGCGCGGCAGGCCCAGTTCGCAGGCGGCGCTGGTCTGGTTGCCACGGTTTTTGCGCAGGCAGTCGAGCAGCAGGCTGCGCTCGACGCGCTCCATGCGTTCGCGCAGGTTCATACCACTGTCATCCGGGCTGCTGTCCTGACGCAGATTGAAGTACTCGGGCAGCAGCTCGCCGCCTTCGCACAACAGCACCGCACGTTCGACCATGCCTTTGAGTTCACGCACGTTACCGGGGAAGGCGTAGCTGGCCAGTTGGTCCAGCGTGCGGTCGGCCCAACGGCAAGGGTTGCGCTGCAGGAAGGCACTGGCCTTGTCGGCAAAGTGCCGGGCCAGGGTGAGAATATCTTGCTCACGTTCGCGCAGGGCCGGCAGCTCGATAGGGAACTGCGCCAAGCGGTAGTACAGGTCTTCACGGAAACGACCTTCTTCGACCAGGCTGCGCAGGTTGTGGTGAGTGGCCGAGACGATGCGCACATCGACTTTGTGCGTGCTGGTTGAGCCCAGCGGGCGCACTTCGCCTTCCTGCAACACGCGCAGCAGTTTGGCTTGCAGGCTGAGTGGCATGTCGCCGATTTCATCGAGGAACAGCGTGCCGCCATCGGCTGCATCAAACAGGCCCTGATGGTCGCGATCAGCGCCGCTGAAGGCGCCTTTGCGATAACCGAACAGTTCACTTTCCAGCAGGTTCTCTGGCAACGACGCGCAGTTCTGCACCACAAAGGCTTTGCTGCGGCGGAAGCCGCAATCGTGAATGGCGCGGGCTACCAGCTCCTTACCGGTGCCGGTTTCACCCGCCAGCAATACGCTGACGGGGTTATGCAGCACTTTGCTGATCAGCTGGTAGACGCTGCGCATCGCTGGGCTGTCGCCAATCAGGCCATAGCCGCTGGCGCAGGGCGTGTTGACGACAGCGACCGGCTGCTCGTCGCTCGGAGAGCGCAGGCGCTGTAGCAGATGTAACTGGGCGATGACGAAACTGCCCAAGTGCCCGAGCGAGTCGGCAAAGCCTTGCAGATCACGGGCACGCTGGCTGGCGATCAGCAGCAGGCCGTTGACCTGCTTCTGTTCGTTGAGCAGCGGCTGACACAACAAGCTGCGCCAGGGTTTTTGCGCTTCGGGTAGGAAGCCGGTCTGGTGCAGGCTGCTGTCCAGCTCATTGAGACTCAATGTTTGGTTTTGGCACAGGCAGTACTGCAGCAGCTGTTCGCCGTCGTAGTCGCTGGACAGGCTGGCGTTTGCGCGCGGCTGCAGCAGGCCGTCCTGCCATTCGGCGGACAGCGTCAGGCGTGTGTGGGTATCGTCGAGCAGATACAGCTGGCTCAGTTCGCTGCCCGAAAGCTGCGCGGCGCTTTCCACCAGGCCGCCGAGCAGGGCATCGCTATTGGACGCGCGCGCCAGCGTGGCGAAGCGTTGTAACAGTGCTTCGGCATAGCGCAGCGGCTGCGGCACCTGGCTGAACATCAGCGACACGTTAAGCGAACTCACAGACCACCGATCCTTCGCCGTCCAGGGTGGCGTGTACGCGTTGCAGGCTTTCGCCGCTGGCCATGGCGTCGAGCAGGCGGTCGACCACCAGCGGTTGCAGGTGTTGGTCAATCAGGTGATCGATCAGGCGTGCGCCGCTGTCGCTGTGGCTGCAGCGCTCTGCCAGATTCTCCAACAGGGCAGGCGCGTAGCTGAACTGCAATTGGCGACGTTGCAGGCGCTCAGCGAAGCGCTCCAGCTTGAGGCCGACCAGTTCGTTGAGCACTTCGCCATTGATCGGGTAGTACGGCACCACGCGCATGCGGCCGAGCAGCGCCGGCTTGAAGTGCTGAGTCAGGGTTGGGCGAATCGCTTGCTCCAGGGCTTCCGCATCCGGGCGCTGGCCACCCTGGCAGAGGCTGGCGATGCGCTCGCTGGCGAGGTTGCTGGTCATCAGGATCAGTGTGTTGCGGAAGTTGATCTCGCGACCTTCGCCGTCGTTGGCCACACCCTTGTCGAAGATCTGATAGAACACGTTCATCACATCCGGGTCGGCTTTTTCCACTTCGTCGAGCAGCACTACGGAGTAGGGTTTTTGCCGTACGGCTTCGGTGAGCATGCCGCCTTCGCCATAACCCACGTAACCGGGCGGTGCACCGATCAGTCGGGAGACGGTGTGCTTCTCCTGGAACTCGGACATGTTGATGGTGGTGAGGAAGCGCTCGCCGCCGTACAGCAGATCGGCCAGGGCCAGGGCGGTTTCGGTTTTACCGACGCCGCTGGGGCCGACCAGCAGGAATACCCCGACCGGTGCATCGGCGCGATTGAGGCCGGCAGCGGTGGCGCGCATCGAACGGTCCAGGGCGGCGATGGCTTGCTCCTGACCGCGTACGCGCAGGCCGAGGTCGCTGGCAAAGCTAAGCACCTTGCTGTTGTGTTCGCGGGCCAGCTGGCTCAGTGGTACGCCGGTCCAGTGGCTGATGACTTCGGCAACCAGACGTGGGCACACTTCGAAGCTAACCAGGCGCTCATGGGCTTGGGCCGTCGCCAGTTCAGCCTGGATTTCGCGTAGTTCGGCTTCCAGTTGTGCCAAATCGTATTCCGGCTCAGCGTCGTCTTGCTCCTCGGTTGAGGCCTGGCGCGCCATCGCACATTGCTTACGTAGCTCCAGCAAGCGCTCGGCCAGTTCGCGCTGCACCGACCAGCGGGTTTCGATTTGCTCAAGTTCAGCGCGGGCCTGGCTGAGGCGCGCTTCGAGCTGTTCGAGGATTTCGCTGTCGATCTGCAAGCCGGCTTGTTTGTCGCGGCCCATGGCTTCGCTTTGCCGTTCGCCTTCAGCAATTTCACCGCGCAGACGCTCCAGTGCCTCCGGTGCAGCAGCCAGGCTGATGCGTACCCGCGCGCAGGCGGTATCGAGCACATCGACGGCTTTGTCCGGCAGTTGCCGGCCGGCCAGGTAGCGGGCCGACAATTCGGCAGCAGCGGCAACGGCGTCGTCGCGCAGGTAGATGCCGTGGCTCTTCTCATACACCGGAGCCAGACCACGGAGAATGGTCACGGCCTCTTCGACTGTTGGCTCGTGCAGTTGCACGGGCTGGAAGCGACGGGCCAGGGCTGGGTCCTTCTCGAAGTACTTTTTGTATTCGCTCCAGGTGGTGGCGGCGATGGTGCGCAACTCGCCACGCGCCAATGCGGGCTTGAGCAGGTTGGCTGCATCGCCGCCGCCGGCCTGACCACCGGCACCGATCAGGGTGTGGGCTTCATCGATAAACAGGATGATCGGCTTGGGCGAGCCTTTGACCTCATCGATCACGCCCTGCAGGCGGCGCTCGAACTCACCTTTAACGCTGGCACCGGCTTGCAGCAAGCCGAGGTCCAGGCACAGCAGTTCGACACCTTTGAGTGCATCCGGCACTTCGCCGGCAGCGATACGCAGGGCCAGTCCTTCGACGATGGCGGTTTTACCAACACCAGCTTCACCGACCACGATCGGGTTGCTTTTGCGCCGGCGCGCGAGGATGTCGATCATCTGGCGGATTGCGCCGTCACGACACAGCACCGGGTCAAGCTTGCCGTCGCGTGCTTGCTGGGTGAAGTTATGGGTGAAGCGCGACAGGTTCGACTCGCCACCGGCAGCCGGTTTGCCGGCGGCGGTTTGCGGCTGCTGAGCCATGGCAAATTCGCGCAGGCGCTCGGCATTCAGCTTGGCCAGCAATGGCTGGTAGTGGCTGCCGGCATAGCGCATCGGGTTGCGCAGCAGGGCAAGGATCAGCGCGGCTTCATCGACCTGGCTCTGGCCGAGTTCCAGGCTGGCGACCAGCAGGGCGTCCTGCAGCCATTGCACCAGTTCCGTGGCAAATACCGGGTTGCGCGATTCGCTGTGTTCGCCGCGCGGTTGCAGCGCGCGGGACAGCTCGCCAGCATCTACTTCGGCATCCTGCAGGGCGCGGCTGAGCAAACCTTCGGGGCGCTCCAGCAGGCCGAGCAGCAGGTCTTCGACGAGAATCTTGCTGCCGCCGCGCACGACACAGCGTTCGGCAGCGGTTTCCAGGTCATGTTTGCTGGCGGCGTCGAGGGCTTGCACCAGTTGCTGTAAATCGACGTTGATCATCTTCATCAATCCTTAATGAGCTTTGCTGCCGAGGGTGACCACGCCGTCGGCGTTGTCACGCCCCAGCCAAGTAGTCCAGCCCAGCAGGCAGGGGTTGTCCGCGCCGAGGCGCAATTCGCGTATTTCGTCCTGGCGCAGTTCCAGGCGGATGTCGTAGTCCAGCGGGTCGCGCAGGGTGAAGCGCACCAGCGCGCAGAGCGGTTGGTAGCCGCTGCCAATGGGCAGAAACTCATGGAAGCGATCCCAGTTCAACTGGCGTACATGGATGCGGAACTTGCCGCCGCGGTCACGCACGAACTCGCCGAGCACCAGGCTTTCTCCGAGTTGGCTGTTGGCCAGGCCGAGGCGGTTGCGCTGCTCACCGAGGATTTCCACCTGACGCTCCAGGCACTGCTCGATATGCAGGTCGGCATGCTTGAAGTAGTAACGCAGCACCGATTCGATCAATGCTGCCGAGTGCGCGCGCAAGCTAAGCAGGCCGAGGTAGGGCAGTAGGCGTTTCCAGTTCAGCTCTTTGGCCTGGCGAATGGTTTCGCCGCCTAAGCCGATCAGCGCAAACAGGTGCGCTGAGAACGCGTCGGCCGCGCCGCTCTGAAAGCGCGTGTGGTAGCGGTATTTCTGCCAGGTGGGCAGCAGTAGGCGTTGCAGGCGGTTATTGAACAGGTCGAGGAAGTCGCGGGTCGGGTTACCATCTTCGCTATCGCCCAGTGCCTGCTCGCCGTAGAACGCAGGGAGCGGTGAGCCGGCCCCGAACAGGCTGACCAGGTTGATGCGCAGGCGTGCGCGCAGCTCACCGTGCTCTTCGAAGAATTGCACGCGATCAATATCGCTACCGGGGAACCCCATGCTCGGGTTGGCCTGCAGTTCCAGTCGCTGATACAGCGCCTCCTCATCCAGTTCAGGATGAGCAGCCTGCAAGCGTTCCAGCACCAGCTGCACACCCTGGAACAGGCTGTACTCGCGGATGCCCCGGCTAAGCCGGTTTAGAGCAGGGGCTGTTGCCCCATGCGCGGCGTCCATTGGTACACCTCTCCCTGTGTGCTCTGTACGCGCAGCTCGTGGTACGAGTTCAAGCTGGCATACAGGGCGAAAAATTCATTGAGTACCGAGGCGAAGAGAAATAGATCGCCTTCGCCGACATAGCCTTCGGGGTTGATCGTCAATTGCGTACGTACACCACGCACGGGCAAGCCGCGATGCAGGCGATCGACGTGCTGGTGGCTGATGCTTTTCAGACCATCGAGCAGGCGCTTGCTGACCTTTTCTGCATGCTGGTCGTAGTAGCGCGGCAGGTCGTAGGTTTCGAGAATGACTTTGAGTGCCTCGACGTTGGCCAGCGACAGGTAGTTCAGCGACATGTTGCTGATCAGTTTCCAGAGAAAGTCGCGGTGCAATGGCGGTGCATAGCTCGGCGTTACGGCACTGATATTGCGGAAGGTGAGGAATTCCGGGGTGTCCTCACTGGGCATGCAGATATCACCGAGGCCCAGTTGGCGCGGCAGGTTCTGGTTGGTGCAGGTCAGCTCGATGGATAGCGTTTCGTGCTGATCGAGGTTGCGCAGGCCGAAACTCAGGTAGGTTTCCAGGCCGTCGCCCAGCAGTGAAGGCTGCTGGCGCACGCTGTAGTGCGGGCGCGCCAGAGGCACATCGAAGCTGGCGTCGTGCTCGAAGGATTCAAACGGCACGTACTCTTCATAGCCCTTGCCGCCGGGCTTCCAGCCGGTGACGCGATCCACCGAGAACACCCCGCAATGCTCGGAGTCGAGCTCCGATGGCAGCAGCAGGTATTGATCCTGCTTGCCGTCCAGGCGAATCGGGATGGCGTCGTGGGCGAACAGGTTGACCACAGGCGTGCAGTAAAGCCGGACGTTATCCAGGGTTGGACGAATGCGCTGTACGCCGGCTTTGTGGATGTCAAAGCGCAGTTCCAAGCCGCGCGCCTGCTTGAGTACGTCTTCGGGCAGGCGCTTGAGTACGTCCAGGCCGATGATGTCGGTGAACAGGAACTTCTCTTGAAAGGCGAAATATTCCTGCAGGTAGCGATAGCCGCGGAAGGTGTTCAGCGGATAAGGAATCAGCGCCTCATCTTCGGCAAACCCGACAGGCTGCACATTGCTGTTGGGCAGGTTTAGGCCATCCAAGGGGCGGCCGAGGGTGTCTTGCAGCGGCTTACCCGCTGCATCGAGTAGCACCAGCTGGACGCCGCCTAAATGGCGCAGCAGGCTGAGGTACAGCAGCTGGCTGATATAACGCTCGCCAGCCAGGTGCAGGCGCAACTTCTTGAGGTTGAGTTCACCAAGGTGGCCGTCAGCGGTCATGCCCAGGCGCAAGCTGAGCAAAGCGCCATCGCCCTTAACCGAATAGTCCAGGCCATTGAGCGCCAGCGGCAGTACTTCAGTGGTGTAGGCGGTGCGGAAACGGCAGGTCACGCCCTGAATCGGCTTGGATTCCACCGGTGTATTGCGCGGTACGGACAAAGCCGGGCCTGGGCGCTTGAGTGGATCGAACTGCAACATGCTAAACGCTGGCAGCGGGCGCATATAGTTTGGCCACAGCAGGTGCATCAGCGAGTGGGTCAGTTCCGGCAGCTCGTCATCGAGCTTCTGCCGCAGGCGCCCGGTGAGAAATGCAAAACCTTCCAGCAGCCGCTCGACATCCGGGTCGCGTCCGCTTTGCCCAAGAAACGGTGCCAACGCCGGGCTGCGCTCGGCAAAGCGCTTGCCGAGTTGGCGCAGGGCGGTGAGTTCGCTCTGGTAGTAGTGATTAAAAGACATCTCAGCGGTTCATCCTTGTGGCTGTATCAGGTCAACCGCCAATCAGCACGGTGCCGGAACCGGCAATCACCGGATTGCCATGGCTACCCACGGTGCCGAGCACGGTGGCTGGCTTGTTGTTGATCAGCACGGTGGGGATGACCGCGCTGGCCAGTGAGCTGCCGCAGCCGGTGGGGTCGCCCATGCGCGCAGCGGGCAGGCTGTCGAACAGCACGTCGGGGGAGCCGGCGACAATCGGATTGGTGCCGTGGCCTGGAATCGGGCAGGCAGTAGGGTCGCTGACGCGGGCTGCGGGTTTACCGGACATGGGCTCTCCTTAATTAACCTTGACCTGTCCGCTGCCGTCCAGGCGCGCGGAGAAACTGACTTGGCGTTTAAAACCGTCCACTTCCAGCAGGCCTTCGATGGCAAAGGCCAGGCTCAGCGGATTGTTGTCGCGGGGCAGGGAAATCACCCGCACTGCGCTTAAACGCGGCTCGTACGCTTCGATAAAACGTTCGATAGCGATACGCGCCTGCTGCAGCGAATCGTGCAGCGACAGGCGCATATCGTTGAGATCGGGCAACCCGTAGTCTGGCAGCGTTTGCACGCTGCCCGCCCGGGTGCTGAGCATTTTCGCCAGGTGGGTAGCCACCGACGCCATGGCGGCGACCTCGCGGCTCCAGCCAGCACGCTGGCTGGCTTCACCGCCGAGGCGTTCGAATAGGCTTCCGTACCCGGCCATAAGGATGCTTATTCCTTGTCCAGCTTGCCGACGAGCGACAGGGTGAAATCGGCACCCATGTATTTGAAGTGCGGGCGCACGTTGAGGCTGACGCGGTACCAGCCCGGCTCACCATCAACATCACTGACGATCACCTGAGCGGCGCGCAGTGGGCGACGGCTACGGACTTCGGAGCTTGGGTTTTCCTGGTCGGCAACGAACTGACGGATCCACTTGTTGAGTTCCAGTTCGAGGTCGGTGCGTTCTTTCCACGCGCCGATCTGCTCGCGCTGCAGCACTTTCAGGTAGTGGGCCAGACGGTTGATGATGAACATGTACGGCAGCTGGGTGCCGAGCTTGTAGTTCAGTTCAGCGGTTTTGCCTTCTTCGCTGATGCCGAAGAATTTCGGCTTCTGCGTCGAGTTGGCGGAGAAGAACGCGGCATTGTCGCTGCCTTTGCGCATGGTCAGGGCGATAAAGCCTTCTTCGGCCAGCTCGTATTCACGACGGTCGGAGACCAGTACTTCGGTCGGGATCTTGGTTTCGATCTCGCCCATGCTTTCGAAGTGGTGCAGCGGCAGGTCTTCTACCGCGCCACCGCTCTGTGGGCCGATGATGTTCGGGCACCAGCGGAACTTGGCGAAGCTGTCGGTCAGCTTGGAGGCGAAGGTGTAGGCGGTGTTGCCCCACAGGTAATGCTCGTGGCTGTTGGCGACGTTTTCTTTGTAGACGAAGGTCTTCACCGGGTTGTCTTCCGGATCGTACGGGTTGCGCAGCAGGAAGCGCGGTACGGTCAGGCCGACGTAGCGGGCATCTTCCTGCTCGCGGAAGCTCTGCCATTTGGCGAATTGCGGACCTTCGAAGTGATCTTTCAGATCCTTCAGGTCTGGCAGGCCGGTAAAGCTTTCCAGGCCGAAGAACTTCGGCCCGGCAGCCGCGATAAACGGTGCGTGCGACATGCAAGCAACGCTGGCGACGTACTGCATCGTTTTGACGTCAGGCGCGCTCGGGTCGAAGAAGTAGTTGGCGATCAGGGCGCCAACTGGCTGGCCACCGAACTGGCCGTATTCAGCGGTATAGATGTGCTTGTACAGGCCGGACTGCATGATTTCCGGGCTGTCTTCGAAGTCATCCAGCAGATCCTGCTTGGAGGCGTTGATGATCTCCAGCTTGATGTTTTCGCGGAAGTTGGTGCGATCCACCAACAACTTGAGGCCGCGCCAGGAGGATTCCAGCGCCTGGAACTCGGCGTTGTGGAGGATTTCGTCCATCTGCCGGCTGAGCTTGGCGTCGATCTCCGCGATCATGCGGTCGACCATGGCCTTTTTTACTGGCTCATTTTCGTTTTGCGGCTTCAGCAACTCTTCGATAAAGGCCGATACACCGCGCTTGGCGATGTCATAGGCTTCGTCGTCCGGAGTCAGTTTGGTCTCGGCAATGATGCGGTCGAGGATGCCGAGGTCGGCGGCGCTGCGACCGCTCTCTACTGCTGCACTAGTGCTCATGAATTAGCTTCCTTGTTAATTGAATCAGGAGTCCAGCTTGCCTTGGGCAGCCAGGCCGAGTTCGCCGAGTACGCGGTCACGCGAGTCGTCATCAGCCAGCACGCTCTCGATCGCCTTGCGGAAGGCCGGGGCGTTACCCAGTGGGCCTTTTAGGGCAACCAGGGCGTCGCGCAGTTCCATCAGTTTTTTCAGCTCTGGAACTTGCTCGACCAGGTTGGCCGGGTTGAAGTCTTTCATCGAGTTGATGCGCAGTTGCACAGCCAGCTCGTCGCCTTCGGCTTCATCTTGCAGACGATTCGGTACGCCGAAGGTCAGGTTCAATTCCTGCTTGGCCAGCACTTCGTCGAAGCTGTTCTTATCGATGCTGATTGGCTTGCGGTCTTCGATCTTGCGATCGTCGGCGCGCTGGGTGAAGTCACCCAGAACCATAAGTTTCAGCGGCAGTTCGATCTCTTCCTGAGCACCGCCGGTGGCGGGTTTGAAAGTGACGTTGATGCGTTCCTTGGGGGCTACCGAGCCTTCTTTGGCCATGGTCATTCTCCGTTACGGTTATGGCCCGAGGGCCTAGTCCAGTACCACTTCAAGATCGAGGTGGCACAACCTGCGGTAGATCTCTTCCTTGCTTTCACGTACGGCGTGATTTTGCGGCAGCAGCTCACAGCAGCTGTGCAGCATGCGCAGTACGTCTAGGGCGAGATCGGGTTCCCAGTCGCCAAGGCCGGTGGCCTGTAGCGTCTGGTCGAGTGATTCGAGTTGGGTTTTGGCCAGTTCGTATTTCTTCGCGCTGTAGCACAGGCGCGCCAGGGTCAACTGCCAGAAGAAGCGTTCGCGGCCGCCGCGTGCTGCGGCCAGGCCGAGCTTGAGTTGCTGTACGGCGGATTTCAGGCCGTCCTTGCGCAGCTTGGGCAGGGTTTCCTGCAGGGCGATATCCCAGGCCGGCAGGCTGCCGCCTTCGCTGGCGGTGGGGGCGCTGTCGCTGACCGGAGCCTGTACATGTGGCATCACGTGGGAGCTGAGCCAGGCACGGGTCTGCGCATCGGCAAATGCGCTGCCGTCGTGGAAACGCAGCTCTTCCAGACCGTTCATGCGCTGCATGAATAGCGCTAGCTGGATTTCTACTTCACGCATCGCCTGTTCGGCATCCAGCTCATGCAGGCACTGCCAGACCAGGTGCTGGCCATCGAGCCAAAACGGTGCACGCGCAATGCTGGCCTCTAGGTCGACCAGCAGATCGGCGTACTGGCCGTTCTGGTAGCGCTCCTGGTAGCTGGCCAGCTTGTCAGCCGGCAAGCCGCGCAGGGCGGTGATCTGTTCGGCATTACGCTCTGGCAGGCTGTCGATTGGCAGCCAGAGCAGAGTGCGGGCTAGGCGCAGGGCGCGCAGGTCGCTGGCTTTCTGTTTCAGCCAATAGGCGCACAGCGGCCGGGCCTGGTCTTGCAGGTTGCGCAGGCTCTTGTGCGCTTCCTTTTCGTTATCGATCGGCGCGCCTGGGGTAAGCATCTGGCTGGCCGCCTGCTTGACCTGAGCAATTGCCGCACTGACGGAGCCGGGTTCCGGTTGTCCTTGGCTGGCGCGCTTGACCAGTTCATCCAGGCGTCGGCACAGCGGTAACAGCAGTGGCGCGTCTTCACCCAGGTGTCCGGCCAGGCAGGCTTCCAGGGCGCGCAGTTGCTCGGCCAAACTGCGGAACAGGGCCAGTTGTTCGCCGATGGGTACATGCTCGGCCAGCGCCTGTTCCAGGCGCGGAATCAACCAGCTGATAGCGGCAGCGCGGGTGCGTGCTTTGCGCGGGTGCAGTTCGGCCCAATGGTTGAGGCATAGGTAGTGCAGCAGACTGAAGCCGGCCTGCAGGCCAGCGAAGGATTCGCGCTGATAAAGACCCCAGATCAACCAGGCGGCGACGCGCAAATCCTTGGAGTGGGCGCTTAGAAGTATCTCGCTGTTTTCGCGGACTTTTTGCCAGTCAATTGCCGCTGTTTCATGCAATGCGGTGGCTTTTCCCAGCTCGTTTTCGAGAACTTCGTATTCGCTGGAATAACGCACGTCATCACCGGCAAAGTTCCCTTCATTAATAGGAAGTTTGGCCAGCTCTAAATAATGAGCGGTGAGTTTGTTTGAATAGGTCATTCCATGACTCGATTGTCGTTGCGCGTAACTTTAAAGAAGCCTGTGCGGTTTCAAAATAGCCATCTGTTTGCGCTGCAGGTGCGCAACAAGTTGCGCACTTAAATGTGCAACAAGTTGCGCACGTCCTAGTGAGGTGGGCATCCTAGCCCCATGAGGAGTGTCGAACAACTGGGGAAAGTGTGAAATATGTAACAGTGAGAGATATTCGATGATTAATAAGTGGAACGATAGTTCCTGAAAATTGTGAGAACTAATGCGCAAGTAAATTAATCATGGAGGTGATGTAAGGATATGGCTATCTATATGTAAGTAATTGCTTACTGGCGAATTAGTGGCATGTCACAGAAGTTGTCTGGCTACTGCAAGTTAGTGTGACGCAGTGCTGATTTTGCCGGATTGGCATGTGACGGGTGTGCGGCGGCCGAGCCGTAATGGGCTCGGCGAAGGGAGGGGTAAACCGTTGGTCGGTTAATCGCTGTAGGGTTCAGCCCATAGACTCAAATCGAGCTGATGTTGCTCACCTGCCGCCAGCACCCGGATGTCATCTAGAACATTGGCGTGTTCGATACACAGCATGCCGGACCAGGCGTCGGCGGCGAATTGTGAGAGGCGTTGCGCTTTGTCGATCCAGGGGTTCCACAGCACGGCCGAGTTCGAGCCGCTGCTGTGTAGCTGGATGCGCCGTTGCCAGGCGTGGTCGAGGATGCTCAACTGCGCTGGCGTATCGAGGTAGATGCGGTCTTTCTCGCCGCTGAAGCGCAGCAGGCCATCCTGCTGGCGCTGCTGCCAGTCTTCTAGGGTTTCGATATAGAGGCAGCCATGCAGGCCTTCGACCGCAACGTTGCGAACATTGCTGACGGCAAAGTAGCTGTGCAGCGCCTGGCTGATCGCCAGCGGCGTTTCGCCTAGGTTGCGGCTGCTTAGTTGGATATGCAGGCGCTCATCCAGGCGAATGGACAACCGCAGTTCGGCGGCGTGGGGCCAGTCGGTGAGTGGTTGGGTGGCGCTGTTGTAGACGAACTCCAGGTGAATACCGTCATCGTTGCTATCGATGCCTTGCAGCTGCCAATCGAGGTTGCGCACCAGTCCGTGTGCCGGTGCGGTATCCGGCTGCAGATGCATGGTCTGCACCGCCTGCGGGTTGCGTTGCAGGCTGCCGAACCAGGGCCAGCACACCGGCACGCCGCCGCGCACGCCTTGGCCGCGTTTGTAGGCAGCTTGCTCGCTGAGCCAGATCAGCGGCGGTTGGTCATCTTCCTGGTAGCTGAGGATCTGTGCGCCTTGCTGGCTAACCAGCAGCTCGCGTGGGCCAACGCGCGCTCGCCAGCAGGTCAGTTCGTCCAGTTCAAGGCGTTCAACATGGGGGCTGGCCATCGGCGTTCTCGTAGAAAGTGGAATAAAGAAGCCCATTGGAACGCAGCTTGCGCGCAGAAAGCAAAACGCCCGTCAGTGACGGGCGCTCTGCGGATGGTTGCGGGCTTACTTGCCGTAGATCTGCTCTGGCAACCAGGTAATCAGCCCGGGGAACTGATAGGCGATTACGAGCAGGAAGATCTGAATCAAGATAAACGGCAACACACCCTTATAGATGGTACTAGTGGGTACGGATGCTGGTGTGACCCCGCGCAGGTAGAACAGCGCAAAGCCGAACGGCGGGGTAAGGAACGATGTCTGCAGGTTCAGCGCGATCATTACGCCTAGCCACACCGGGTCCAGGCCCATGGCCAGCAATACCGGGCCGACAATTGGCACCACCACGAAGGTGATCTCGATAAAGTCGAGGATAAAGCCGAGGAGGAAGATCACCACCATCACCAGGAAGAACGCACCGAGAACCCCGCCCGGTAGCTGGGCAAAGATGTCCTCGATCATCACTTCACCGCCGAAGCCGCGGAACACCAGAGAGAACAGCGAGGCGCCGATCAGGATGAGGAACACCATGGCGCTGATTTCGGTGGTGCCATAGGCCACTTCGCGCAGCTGGCCGAAGTTCAGCTTGCCCTTGTAAAAGGCCAGCAACATGGCGCCGAGTGCGCCCAGTGCGGCAGCTTCGGTCGGCGTCGCGTAACCTGCGAGGATCGAGCCGAGTACAGCGCCGATCAACAGCAGCGGCGGTACCAGGGCGTTTATCAGCTTGCCCCACTCGATTGGCCCCAGCTCTTCCTGCGGCAGGGCGGGCAGCTTCTTCGGCTGGAAGATCGCTACGCCGATGATGTAGAGAATGTACATGCCCACCAGCAGCAGACCAGGCAGTAGCGCACCGACGAACAGGTCGCCGACCGAAACGGTCTTCGGCGAGAAGATGCCCATCTTCAGTTGCGCCTGTTGGTAGGCGCTGGACATCACGTCGCCCAGCAGTACCAGCACGATGGACGGTGGAATGATTTGCCCCAGAGTGCCGGTGGCGGCCAGGGTGCCGGTAGCAATCGCTGGATCATAACCACGACGCAGCATGGTCGGCAGGGCCAGCAGGCCCATGGTGACCACGGTGGCGCCGACGATCCCGGTGGATGCGGCAAGCAGCGCGCCGACCACGCACACGGAAATTGCCAGGCCGCCGCGCAGCGTGCCGAACAGTCGGGACATGGATTCCAGCAGGTCTTCGGCGACCCTGGACTTCTCCAGCATCACCCCCATAAACACGAACAGCGGCACCGCCAACATGGTCTGGTTGTTCATGATGCCGAACAGGCGGTTGGGCAGGGCGCTCAGGTAGCCGCCATCGAAGGTGCCGGTCAGGATGCCGATGCCGGCAAACAGCAGCGACACACCGCCAAGGGTGAACGCCACCGGGTAGCCAGCCATCAGGGCTGCGCAAATGCTGATAAACAGCAGAATCGCCATCAACTCAGCCATGGTTCACCTCCACGGCGGGCTGGCGGCCGGTGAGGATGTTGGCGAATTTGATCAAGTCGGAGATTCCTTGTAATACCAGGCTAATCACCAGCACCAGAATGATGCTTTTCTGCAGGTAGACGAACTTCAGGCCGCCTGACTCGCTCGAGCCTTCCAGGGTCGACCAGGAATTACTGACGTAATCCCAACTGGCCCAGCCAAGAAACAGGCAGACCGGTAATAGGAAAAACAGTGTCCCCAGGCTGTCGACCAAGGCTTTACGCTTTGGGCTGAACGCTTGGTAGAAAATATCGACGCGCACATGGCCGTTGCGTTGTAACACCCAGGCGGCGGCACCCATGAAGACCAGCGCGTGGCCGTACAGCACGGCTTCTTGCAGGGCGGTTGCACCGATGCCGAAGCCGTAGCGCAGGATCACTACGATGGCAGTACCGAGGACCAGAAACAGGGTCAGCCATGAGCATGCTTTGCCGAGGCGGGAATTGAATGAATCGATCAGGCGAGCAAGGCCGAGCAGCAGAGGCGGTTTATCGGACATTATGAGTCCTTATGGTTATGGGCTTTGTGGGCAGGCAGGCCGGCAATTCTAGGCAGGCCCGAGCGCGTGCGGCAATGGCACTACAACTTTAGTCGTATCCGCTAGGCTTGAGAGTCACTTACCCCTATGTTACTCAGGCGCGGTGGGTCCGCAGCGATCCTGTGGTCAGACCACTACAACAATAAAGGAGCTTTGCATGAAACGTCGTCAAATTCTCGCAGCAGCAGGCGTAGGCCTTGCAGCCACGGCACTGGCCGGTTGCAAACAAGAAGCTGAAACCGCTGGTAAGCCCCAAGAAGGCGCGAGCAGCCAAACCTTCAACTGGAAAATGGTCACCTCTTGGCCGAAGAACTTCCCCGGCGTAGGTGTCGGTGCCGAGCGCTTTGCCAAACTGGTTGAAGAGATGAGCAACGGCCGCTTGAAGGTCAAGGTCTACGCCGCTGGCGAGTTGGTGCCGGCGCTGGAAGTATTTGATGCAGTAAGTCGCGGTACCGCAGAAATGGGCCATGGCGCACCTTACTACTGGAAGGGTAAAGTCCCTGCTGCGCAGTTTTTCTGCGCCCTGCCATTTGGTCCTAATGCCCAGGAAATGAACGCCTGGCTGCACAAGGGCGGTGGTATGGAGCTGTGGGAAGAAACCTACAAACCCTTCGGTGTACTGCCGATGGCCTGTGGCGCGACTGGCGTGCAGACTGCCGGTTGGTTCAACAAGGAAATCAACAGTGTTGATGACTTCAATGGCCTGAAGATGCGTACCCCTGGTCTGGGCGGTGAAGTGCTGACCAAGATGGGCGGTACCGTGGTTAATATGCCGGCCGGTGAAATCTTCACCGCGCTGCAGACGGGTGCCATCGATGCCACCGAGTGGATCGGTCCTTATAACGACCAGGCTCTGGGCCTGCATAAAGCCGCCAAGTATTACTACACCCCGGGCTGGCAGGAGCCGAACGTAACCTTCGAGCTGGACATCAACATCAAGGCCTGGGAAACCCTGCCGGCTGACCTGCAGGCGATTGTTCGCGCGGCCGCTCGTGATGTGAACGCCGACATGCTCGACGATTACAACGCCAAGAACATGGAGGCTCTGGAGCAGCTCAAGGGCGAGGGCGTTGACGTGCGCCGTCTGCCGGACGAAGTGTTGGCCAAGCTCAAGGTCGTTGCGGCCGAAGTGGTTGACGCCAGTGCGGCTGCCGACCCGGTAGCGAGCAAGGTGTGGGCTCAGCAGAAGGCTTATCTGCAGCGTCTGTACGACTACGCCGAGTTGAACGAGAAGGACATCTACAACATTCGTGGCTGATTCTTAGCACACAATAAAACGCCGGCCCTAGGGCCGGCGTTTTTGTTTCTGCGGTCTACGAATGATCCGCTCGCTTTCGTTCTAGCGCCGCGCAGGTACCGAACGGGTGCGGCCACTGCCATCGATGGCAACAAACACAAACACCGCTTCGGTGACCTTGCGCCATTCGCTGGACAGTGGGTCGTCGCTCCACACTTCAACCAGCATCTGGATCGAGCTGCGGCCCACTTCCACCGTTTGTGTATAGAAGGACAGTTGCGCGCCCACTGCCACCGGCACGAGGAAGGCCATTCGGTCGATGGCCACTGTGGCTACGCGGCCACCCGCGACCTTGTTGGCCATGGCGGTGCCGGCCAAATCCATCTGCGATACCAACCAGCCGCCGTAGATATCGCCAAAACCGTTGGTTTCACGTGGCAGTGCGGTGATCTGCAAAGCCAGGTCGCCTTGCGGGATGGGGTCTTCCTGTTCGAAATCGTGCATCGGATAGGCTCGCGGCGCGGTTGTTTTTATTGGCGCAGTGCGGGGCTTGGCGGTGGCGGCGAGTCAGGCTCTGCGGCTATCGCGGGTAGGCCCAGCAGGCCCGCGGGAGTGCGGGCGCAGCGAGTATAGCGACTCGGCAGTCGCAGGGCGACCATGGCACTTGGCCGGCGCAGCTTTGCACGCCTATTCATCGACTGCGGCAAAACATTGGTCGCGTTCATATAACTGTCACATTGCTTACATACAGTCGTCATGCGGCCTGCAGATACTTGGCCCCGTTCAATCCAACACTAGTTTTCCAGGAGTAAGGCATGAAACTTAAGCGTTTGATGGCGGCCATGACTTTTGTCGCCGCTGGCGTGGCTACCGCCACTGCGGTTGCTGCTGTCGATCCGGCTCTGCCGAGCTACACCAAGACTTCCGGCGTATCGGGCAACCTGTCCAGCGTTGGCTCCGACTCCCTGGCCAACCTGATGACTCTGTGGGCTGAAGAGTTCAAAAAGGAATACCCGAACGTCAACATCCAGATCCAGGCCGCCGGTTCCTCCACCGCGCCACCTGCGCTGACTGAAGGCACCTCGAACATGGGCCCGATGAGCCGCCCAATGAAAGATGCCGAGATCCAGGCGTTTGAAGAAAAATACGGTTACAAGCCAACAGCTATTCCGGTAGCCATTGATGCTCTGGCTGTCTTCGTACATAAGGACAACCCGATCAAGAGCCTGGATATCGCTCAGGTTGACGCGATTTTCTCCAGCACTCGTCTGTGTGGCGGCACCACCGATATCAAAACCTGGGGTGACCTGGGCCTGACTGGCGAATGGGCTGCCAAGCCGATCCAGTTGTTCGGTCGTAACTCGGTATCCGGCACCTACGGTTACTTCAAAGAAGAAGCCCTGTGCAAAGGCGACTACAAGGCCAACGTTAACGAGCAGCCGGGTTCGGCTTCTGTGGTCCAGTCGATCTCCAGCACTGTGAATGCCATTGGTTACTCGGGCATCGGCTACAAGACTTCTAGTGTTCGCGCTGTGCCGCTGTCGAAGAAAGGCGGCGAGGCTTTTGAGGCCAACGAAACCAACGCGTTGGCTGGCAAGTTCCCGCTGGCTCGCTTCTTCTACGTCTATGTCAACAAGGCGCCGAACAAGGCACTGAGCCCGCTGGATGCTGAGTTCGTCAAGCTGGTGCTGTCCAAGCAAGGTCAGGACGTTGTAGTGAAAGACGGCTACATTCCACTGCCTAAGAAAGTGATCGACAAAACCATGAAGGAACTGGGTCTGTAAGATCCGCCTGAGTGGCAAGGACGCCAAGTAAGTTGCACGCCCGCCTTCGTTTACGACAGGCGGGCGTTGCTTTGTCAAAGCGCTGTAACTTTTCTGTCATACAGTGCGGATAGAGTTAGTCGCTGAAATAGCGACAGAACTCATTATGGCGCGCTCATGGCTGCGCAGAGACGCTCTTACCTATGAATGACTTGGCTAGTGAAACCATGACCGCCACACCCAAATCCCTAGGGCTGGACTTCAACACCCCGGCCCTGCAACGCAAGCGTCGCATGCGTGCACTGAAAGACCGTATGGCGCGCTGGGCAGTTTCGATCGGCGGTATGGCGGTGCTGGGTGCCATTACCTTGATCTTTTTCTACCTCGCCTATGTCGTGCTGCCGATGTTCCAGGGCGCGAGCATGGACAGCCGCAAGCCGGTGCAAGTTGCTTGGCTGAATGAGGCGGCCGCGCCGCTGCTGCTGACCCTGGAAGAACAGAACCAGATGGCCATGCGCCTAGACCAAAGCGGCAAGGTGCAATTCTTCGATGCGAAGAAGATGCAGCCTTTAAGCAACGTGCAGCTGCCGATTCCGGCTGGCGCCCAGATTGTTTCTGTTGGCCAGGATCAGCCGGGCAGTAACCGCGTCGCGCTGGGCCTGTCTAACGGTCAAGTGCTGGTGTTCGAGCATGCCTACAAGATCACTTATCCCAATGATGTGAAAACCATCAGTCCGAGTGTCGAATACCCGTTTGGTGAAGCGCCAATCAGCCTCGATCCGCAAGGTCGTGCCCTCGAACACGTCGGGCTTAGCCTGAGCAGCGGCACACTGATGCTCGCCGGCTCGACGGGCAGTGAGTTGCACGTACTGAGTCTGGGGCGTGAAGAGAACTTGATGACCGGTGAGGTGACCCTCAGTGAAGAGCGCGTTGCGCTGCCGCAGATCGCTGAACCGATCAAGGCACTGATCATCGACCCACGCCAGATGTGGCTGTATGTCATCAATGGGCGCGCCACTGCTGATGTCTTCGACATGCGTAGCAACAGCTTGAATGGTCGCTACAAACTGCTCGCTGACGGCAAGCTGGAAGTCAGCAATGTAACAGGGCTGTTGGGTGGCATTTCGTTGATGGTCGGCGATAGCAGCGGGGCGATTCAGCAATGGTTTATGGTGCGTGAAGCGGACGGTAAAGCTGAACTCAAATCCATCCGTAGTTTCCAGCTAAGCGACAGTCCGATTGTGCAGATTCTGCCGGAGGAGCGCCGCAAGGGCTTTTTCGCTCTGGATGCCAAGGGCAACCTGGGCATCTTCCACAGTACTGCGCATCGTACGCTGCTGGTCGAGCCGGTTGCCGATGGCCAGGCTCTGGCTGCTTTGTCACCACGCGCCAACCGGGTATTGATCGAAGCCGATGGTAAGTTGCAGCGTTTGGTGATCGATAACCCACACCCAGAAATTTCCTGGAGTTCGTTGTGGGGCAAGGTCTGGTATGAGAACTACGATGCGCCTGGATATGTCTGGCAGTCGACTTCAGCCAGTACCGACACCGAGCCTAAGCTGAGTCTCGCGCCGCTGGCCTTCGGCACCTTGAAAGCCGCGTTCTATGCCATGCTCCTGGCTGCTCCATTGGCCATTGCGGCGGCCCTCTACACCGCCTACTTCATGGCTCCGGCGCTGCGGCGCAAGGTCAAGCCGGTGATTGAGCTGATGGAGGCGTTGCCGACGGTGATTCTCGGTTTCTTCGCCGGTCTGTTCCTCGCGCCTTATGTCGAAGGGCACCTGCCCGGCATCTTCAGTCTGCTGATCTTTACTCCCATCGGTATTTTGCTCGCGGGTTACCTGTGGAGCCGCTTGCCGGAGTCGATTCGCCTGAGCGTGCCGGACGGTTGGGAGTCCGTGCTGTTGATTCCGATGATCCTGCTGGTCGGCTTTGTCTCGCTGGCGATGAGTGGGCATCTGGAGAACTGGTTGTTCGACGGCAATATGCGCCTGTGGCTGAGCAATGACCTGGGCATCGCCTTCGATCAGCGCAACGCCTTGGTGGTCGGTTTGGCCATGGGTTTCGCGGTTATTCCAACCATCTTCTCGATTGCCGAAGACGCCGTGTTCAGTGTGCCCAAAAGCCTGACCTTTGGCTCCCTGGCGCTCGGTGCCACGCCATGGCAGACCTTGATCCGCGTGGTGATTCTCACGGCAAGCCCAGGTATTTTCTCGGCCGTGATGATTGGCATGGGGCGCGCTGTCGGCGAAACCATGATCGTGCTGATGGCCACGGGTAACACCGCCATCATGGACATGAACATCTTTGAAGGTCTGCGCACCCTGGCTGCCAACGTGGCGGTTGAAATGCCCGAGTCGGAAGTGGGTGGTACCCACTACCGCGTTCTGTTCCTCTCGGCACTGGTGCTGCTCGGCTTCACCTTTGTCATGAACACCCTGGCAGAACTGGTGCGCCAGCGTCTGCGCGTCAAGTACGCCTCGCTCTAAGGCTCAGGAAGGTATATGTCCGTGAAGCAGAACAACCTGAAAACCTGGTTCAAGAGCGGTACGCCCTGGATCTGGATGAATGCCGGTGCCGTATCGATCGCTGTGATCATGACCCTGGGTCTGATGATGGTGATCGCGGTACGCGGCCTTGGCCATTTCTGGCCGGCTGACCTGGTCGAGGTCGACTACCGGGTACCCGGCCAGGAAGCCAAGGTGATGGCTGGTGAGATCACTCAAATTGAAGAGGTGCCGCGCGCGCGCTTGGCCGCTTCCGGTTTGCCGGTCGACGTTAAGGGCGGGGAGTTCATGACCCGTGAGCTGTTCAAGGTCGGTAACCGCGACATCTACGGTGCAGATTTCACCTGGGTGGTAGGTGAGTGGCTGAGCAATCAGCGTACCCCGGAGCAGTTGACCGCCTTTGAGCGCCGCGAGTGGGGCAATCTCTATGGCTACCTGGTCAACGTCAAACAGGAAGGTCAGCTGGTTGCCGAGGGTGATGCCAGCTGGGCTGAAATGCAGACGCGAGTCGATCGGGTCGATGATCTGCACGCCAAGCTGGTGCGTGTCGAGAAAAAAGACATTGGCCGGATTAACGCCGGACTGGAGCGCATCCGCCTGAAAACCCGTCGCCTCGAATTGCAAGGCAAGTTGGACGATGTCGCCCAGGCTGAGCTGGATGCCGAGCGTGCGCAGTGGGATGCCGAGTACAAGGTGCTGGAAACCGAGCTGGTTGCGCTCAATCAGGCGTTCAACCGCGACAGCATCACGGTAAAAACCGTTGAGGGCCGTGAAGTGACCCTGAGTCTGGGCAAAGTGGTAAGGGCCTACCAGCCCAATGCCATGGGTCCTCTGGACAAGCTGAGTTTCTACTTCGCCAAACTGTGGGAATTTGTCAGCGATGACCCGCGTGAGGCTAACACCGAGGGCGGTATATTCCCGGCAATTTTCGGCACGGTAATGATGACCCTGATTATGGCCGTGATCGTTACCCCGTTCGGCGTGGTGGCAGCCATCTACCTGCGCGAATACGCCAAGCAAGGGCCGCTGACCCGCGTGATCCGTATTGCAGTGAACAACCTGGCGGGCGTCCCGGCGATTGTCTACGGCGTGTTTGGCCTGGGGTTTTTTGTTTACGTACTGGGCGGCTCGCTGGACCGTATGTTCTTCCCGGAAGCAGCCCCGGCACCGACCTTCGGTACGCCAGGTCTGATGTGGGCCTCGCTAACGCTGGCCATTCTCACTTTGCCGGTGGTGATCGTCGCCACCGAAGAAGGTCTGGCGCGTATTCCGCGGGCTGTGCGTGAAGGCTCCCTGGCCCTCGGTGCGACCAAGGTGGAAACCCTCTGGCGTGTGGTGCTGCCAATGGCCAGCCCGGCGATGATGACCGGTCTGATTCTCGCTGTAGCGCGTGCAGCAGGTGAAGTGGCGCCGTTGATGCTTGTGGGCGTGGTCAAGCTGGCCCCGAGCTTGCCGCTCGACGCTAACTATCCCTACCTGCACCTTGACCAGAAGATCATGCACCTGGGCTTCCATATCTACGACGTCGGCTTCCAGAGCCCTAACGTGGAGGCCGCGCGGCCGCTGGTGTACGCCACCGCGCTGTTGCTGGTGTTGGTCATCGTGGTGCTGAACATGGCGGCGGTCTATATCCGCAACCACCTGCGCGAGAAGTACAAGGCGCTGGATCACTAATCATCGCGCCGCGGCCCGCTGGGCCGCGGCGGCTTAAAGCATTTGTTAGCGTAGGGAGCATCCCATGCAGCACGAAACACATACACACGGTATCGACATGGCGGCCCTTGGTCGCGATCGCCAGGGCCTGAACATGGCCAATGAGCAAGTAGCCATCGACGTACCAGGCCTGAACCTGTTCTACGGCGACAAGCAGGCGTTGTTCGATGTGCAGATGACCATTCCCAGGCAGCGCGTTACTGCGTTTATCGGGCCGTCCGGTTGTGGTAAGTCGACCCTGCTGCGCACGTTCAACCGGATGAACGACCTGGTTGATGGCTGCCGTGTAGAAGGGGAAATCAACCTCGATGGCCGCAACATCTACCGTAAGGGTGAGGACGTGGCCGAGCTGCGCCGCCGTGTCGGTATGGTGTTCCAGAAGCCTAACCCGTTCCCCAAGAGCATCTACGAGAACGTGGTGTACGGCCTGCGTATTCAGGGTATCAACCAGAAGCGCGTACTCGATGAAGCCGTGGAGTTGTCGCTGAAGAACGCGGCGTTGTGGGACGAGGTTAAAGACCGCCTGCATGACTCCGCCCTTGGCCTTTCTGGCGGCCAGCAACAACGTTTGATCATCGCTCGTACCGTCGCGGTGCAGCCGGAAGTGCTGCTGCTCGATGAGCCGTGCTCGGCGCTCGACCCGATTTCCACGCTGAAAGTCGAAGAGCTGATCTACGAACTGAAATCCAAGTACACCATCGTCATCGTTACCCACAACATGCAGCAAGCGGCGCGGGTCTCGGATTACACGGCGTTTATGTACATGGGCAAACTGATCGAGTTTGGTGATACCGATACGCTGTTCACCAACCCGGCGAAGAAGCAGACAGAGGACTACATCACCGGTCGTTACGGCTGATGGCAAGCCCATCCACTGTCGACACGTATCCGGTTAATTCAAGGGTTTGCACATGATCAACAAAGAAAACCTTACCCAGCATATCTCCCAGCAATTCAACGTCGAGCTGGAGGAGGTGCGCAGTCACCTGCTGGCCATGGGCGGCCTGGTCGAGAAGCAGGTCAACGACGCGGTTACCGCGCTGATCGACGCCGACTCCGGCCTGGCTCAGCAGGTGCGCGAGATCGATGACCAGATCAACCAGATGGAACGCAACATCGACGAAGAATGCGTACGTATTCTCGCTCGTCGTCAGCCGGCGGCCTCTGACCTGCGGTTGATCATCAGCATTTCCAAGTCGGTGATCGATCTTGAGCGCATCGGCGACGAAGCCACCAAGATCGCCAAGCGCGCGATCCTGCTGTGCGAAGAAGGCGAAGCGCCGCGTGGCTACGTTGAAGTGCGGCATATCGGCGATCAGGTGCGCAAGATGGTGCAAGAGGCGCTGGATGCTTTTGCCCGTTTCGACGCCGACTTGGCGCTGTCGGTCGCCCAATACGACAAGACCGTTGACCGTGAGTACAAGACCGCCCTGCGTGAATTGGTCACCTACATGATGGAAGACCCGCGTTCGATCGCGCGCGTGCTCAACATCATCTGGGCCCTGCGTTCACTGGAGCGTATCGGCGACCACGCCCGCAATATCGCCGAACTGGTGATCTACCTGGTACGCGGCACCGACGTCAAACACATCGGCCTGACCCGTATGCAGGAAGAAGTGCAGGGCACCAACAAGGGCAACTGAGTTGTCTGTTACGGGCGGCGTTGTCGCGCTGCCCGTGCGGCCCTGCATGGCAAAGATGCACGTGATCTCGACATATGGTGCATTTCGGTTGGCCTTTGGCCAGTAGCCGTGACTATGCTTAAGGCCATCAGAACAGGAGTGGCCGATGAGTAAAGTCAGCGTGCTGGTAGTGGACGACGCAACCTTTATCCGCGATTTGGTGAAAAAGGGTTTGCGCGACCACTTTCCAGGCATCCAGATCGAGGAAGCCGTCAACGGGCGCAAAGCCCTGCAGATGCTGACGCGTCAGCCGGTTGACCTGATTCTCTGTGACTGGGAAATGCCGGAAATGTCCGGCCTGGAACTGCTTACCTGGTGCCGCGAACAAGAAGCCCTGAAGATCGTCCCGTTCATCATGGTTACCAGCCGCGGTGATAAGGAAAACGTCGTGCAGGCTATTCAGGCTGGCGTTTCCGACTTTATCGGCAAACCCTTTTCCAGCGAACAACTGATCACCAAGGTGAAGAAGGCCCTCAGCCGCGCCGGCAAATTGCAGGCACTGATGTCCAGTGCGCCGCCAAAAATGCTCAGCAGCGGCTCGTTCGCCAACGACTCGCTGTCTGCTCTGACCGGCGGCAAGGCCGACGTTGTTAAACCGGCAGCAGGGCCAGCGGTGCAAGCCGCTGCGGCCTTTGCCGGTAAGCCTGCCGCCAAAGCACCTGCATCCAGCGCGCCTAGCGGGCGTGGCCAGGGGCAGTTACGGTTACCCGGTGGCGCCACCATGTCCTGTGTGATCAAGGCGCTGAGCCTCAAGGAAGCCCTGCTGGTGGTTAAACGGACTGAGGTGCTGCCGCAGGTGCTGGAAAGCGCAGTACTCGATCTGGAACAGGGCGAGGCGGCGGAAACCGCGCGACTCAACGGTTACCTGCATGCCGTCGCGGCCTTCGAGCCAAAACCCGACAGCGAGTGGCTGCAATTGACCTTCAGGTTCGTCGACCGCGATCCACAGAAGCTCGATTACATCTCGCGCCTGATTGCCCGGGGTACTGCGCAGAAGCACTTCAGTCCTGGCGCCTGAGCAGGTTTAGCACACCACCGGTGCATGCGAGATGGCTCACAACCCTGGCCCCCCGGTTCGCTTGCTGCGTGATCGACTGCTAATCTCAACGATCCGCACAGGCAAATCATAAGATCTGAGTCGTTATGCTAGGGCGTTTGATACTTCTATGCAGTTTGTTGACCCTTGCCGACCAGGCAATGGCGTTGACTATTTACAAGTACACCGATGCCAACGGTGTGGTCACCTATACCGATCAGGCTGCGCCCGGTGCGCAAGTCTTCGTGTTTAGCGACCGTATGGTTGAGCGCCTGGATAACCAGGTAAAGCTGGAAACCAAGAAGCACGAAGCGGGTGAAACCCTGCTGGTGCGTAATGATCTGCACGCACCGGTACAGATTGAGCTTCGCCTGGTGGCCACGGATAACGTCACCGGCGTGCCGAACAAGCCGATCAGTTGGGTGCTGCCGCCCCGTAGTCAGATCCGTCTGGCCACCCTGGCGCCGCGCGATGCCAGCAAACCCATGCGCTATACCCCTAAGCTGCGCTATGCCATGGGCGATCCGCGCCTGCTACCGACGCAGAAGAGCTACCCGTTGCCGTGGCGCGGCGGCCCGTTCCGCCTGACCCAGGGTGCTAATGGCCAGTACAGCCACTTCACCCCCAAAGGTCGTTATGCCATGGATATCGCCATGCCCGAAGGCACGCCGATTGTTGCGGCGCGTAGTGGCATCGTGGTGAAGACCGAGAATCGACAGAGTGGGCGTGGCAACAACCCCTCCGGCAACTATGTGCGCATCCTGCATGACGACGGCACCATGGGCGTCTACCTGCACCTGATGAAGGGCTCGGTGGCCGTGCGAGAAGGTAGCCGGGTCGGTGTTGGTAGCATGCTCGCGCGCTCCGGCAATACCGGCAACAGCACCGGCCCGCACCTGCACTTCGTGGTGCAGCGCAATGTCGGTCTGGCGCTGGAGTCGATCCCCTTCAACTTCGCCCAGCCAGTCAACAGCCTGCCCAACTTTGCCGTGGGCGGCGAATAAGTCGATTTCGGCAGGGCAGGGGCGCCTTGTCCATCGCGGTTGATAATGCGCTAAGGCTTCGCGGCTAAAGCCTCTTGCGCAGTCGTAGGTTGGGCTCGCTACGCCTAGCGCCAACCTACGTCTACCTGCCTCAGTCCTGCTTCAGCACCTTGGCCAGCACGATCTTCGGCCCTTTCATCTTCTTGACGATGATGCGCAGGCCGTCGACGTCCAGCACTTCCTCTTCCTCGGGCATGCGCTTGAGGGTCTCGTAGATCAGTCCGGCCAGGGTTTCCGCCTCGACGTGATCAAGGTCGACACCGAGCAGGCGTTCGACTTTAGCCAGTGGCGTATCGCCGCGTACCAGCAGCTTGCCCGGTTGGTAGGCGAGGATGCCGCGTTCGGCCTTACGGTGTTCGTCCTGAATATCGCCGACCAAGGCTTCCAGCACGTCTTCCATGGTCAGGTAGCCTATTACCTTGCCGTCGGCCTCCTCGACCAAGGCAAAGTGCGAGCCGCCCATGCGGAACTGTTCCAGCAGGCTGGACAGCGGCATATGCCGGCCGACGCGCTCTACCGGGTGCATCAGGTCTGCCAGTTTCAGCGCTGAGGGCAGCATCTCCAGTAGCGACAGGTGCAACAGCAGATCCTTGATATGTAATACACCGACATACTCGCCGCTGGTCTCGTCGTAGATCGGGTAGCGGCTGTACTTGTGCCGGCGGAATACGCTGAATACTTCATCCAAGGCAGCGGTCAGCGGTAGGTAGACCAAGTCCTCGCGGGAGTTGGCCCAGTCCACTACTTCCAGCTCACCCAGCTCAACGGCCGAGGCCAGCACACGCATGTCCTGATCGCTGGGGTCACTGGCGCGGCTGGAATGGAGGATCAGCTTGAGCTCGTCGCGACTGTAATGGTGTTCATGGTGTGGGCCCGGCTCGCCCTGGCCAGCCACGCGCAGAATGGCGTTGGCGCTGGCGTTGAGCAGGAAGATCGCCGGGTACATGGCCCAGTAGAACAGGTACAGCGGCACGGCCGTCCACAGCGAGAGCAACTCGGGTTTGCGGATGGCCCAGGACTTGGGGGCTAGTTCGCCGACCACGATATGCAGATAGGAAATGATCGCGAAGGCACTGAAGAAGGCGATGCCGTGCACCAGCTTCTGTGACTCAATGCCGATGGCGGCGAGCAGCGGTTCGAGCAGGTGGGCAAAAGCGGGTTCGCCGACCCAGCCGAGGCCGAGCGAGGCCAGGGTGATGCCGAGCTGGCAGGCCGACAGGTAGGCGTCCATCTGGTTATGTACGGTGCGCAGGATATGACCGCGCCAGCCATGGGCTTCGGCCAAGGCATCGACCTTGGTGGCACGTAAGCGAACAATGGCGAACTCGGCGGCAACGAAGAAGCCGTTGAGCAGCACCAGAAACAGGGCGAAGAGGACGAGGCCGAAATCGGCGAAATAGTTGCTGGCGACGTAACTCGTGGAGGGGTCCATAGAGGGTTCGGGTAGTGAATGACCGCTAAAGGGTGGGGGCTGGCTGCCGGCTTTGCAAGTACGCCGCGGTTACTGGCCGCGCCGCACCACTTGCAGCGATGGAAAATGGCAGGTGAAGGTGCTGCCCTTGCCCAGGCTGCTGACGATATCCAGCCGCGCGCGGTGGCGCAGCAGCACGTGCTTAACGATGGCCAGGCCCAGGCCGGTGCCGCCGGTGTTGCTGGCGCGGCTGGAGTCGACCCGGTAGAAACGTTCGGTCAGGCGTGGCAAGTGCTTGCCCTCGATGCCCAGGCCGCTGTCCTGCACGCTGAGGTGCGCACCCTGTTCATCGCCCCACCAGTGGACCCGGATCTCGCCCTCGTCCGGTGTATATTTGACGGCGTTGAACACTAGGTTGGAGAAGGCGCTGCGCAGCTCCGCCTCGCTGCCCTTGAGCTTGAGGTGCGGGTCCGCTTCCAGGCTGATGCGGTGATGACGCTCGCCGGACAACGCCTGGGCATCGTTCTTGATGCTTAGCAGTAGCAGGTCGACGGCCACCGGCTGGTTGTCCGAGGGGTAGTCGGTGGCTTCCAGCTTGGCCAGCAACAGCAGGTCATTGAGCAGGTTCTGCATGCGTCCGCCTTGCTGCTGCATTTGCTGCAGGGCGCGAAGCCAGCGCGGATTAACGTCCTCGACGTTGTCTAACAGGGTTTCCAGATAACCGGAGATCACCGTCAACGGCGTGCGCAGTTCGTGGGAGACGTTGGCGACGAAGTCCTTGCGCATCTGCTCCAGCTGATAAAGGCGGGTGATGTCACGCACCAGCATCAGGTGCTCACGGTTGCCGTACTGGGTGATATGGAATTGCAGGCGCAGACGGTCGCTGACCGGTGAGGGCAGCTCCAGCGGCTCGTTGTAATTGTGGTTCTCGAAATATTCGATAAAGCGCGGGTCGCGCACCAGGTTGGTGATCTGCTGGCCGCTGTCTTGAGGGGTTTTCAGGCCTAGCAACTTTTCTGCTGCGATGTTCCACCACTCCAGATTGCCGTCGCGGTCGAGCATGATCACTGCATCTTTCAGCGCAGCGGTGGACTCCTGCACGCGGTCGATCACTGCCTGCAGACGGCCACGGACCTTTTGGTCGCGGCGCTGCAGGTGATAGATGCTATCGAACACTTCGCCCCACAGGCCGTAGCCATCGGGCGGCGCTTCGTCGCCTTGGCGGGTGCGCAGCCATTTGTGCAGGCGCAGCAGTTGCTGCAGGTGCCAGCCAAGGTAGCCGGTCAGGCCGAGCACGAGTGCCCAGGCGTATTCGCCGGTGATCAGTCCAAGCAGCAGACAAACACCGACCAGTAGCAATAAGCGACGTATCAGGGGGCCGTGCCAGTCTTGATTCAATTCAAACTCATCCGCCAATCAATCCATGGTTGCCAGGTCGTGCAGGGGCTCAGCTCTTGGTGGAGAAACGGTAACCCGTGCCACGTACAGTCTGCACCAGGTTTTCGTAAACCTCGCCAAGCGCTTTGCGCAGGCGGCGGATATGCACGTCGACGGTGCGCTCCTCGACATACACATTGCCGCCCCAGACCTGATCGAGCAGCTGGCCGCGGGTGTAGGCGCGTTCCTGGTGGGTCATAAAGAACTGCAGCAGGCGGTATTCGGTGGGGCCCATCTCGGCCGGTTTGCCGTCGATGGTGACGCGATGGCTGACCGGGTCGAGCAGCAAGCCGCCGACCTCGATCGGCCCTTCGCTGTCGACTGGGCCAGCGCGGCGCAGCACAGCCTTCAGGCGTGCGACCAGTTCGCGCGGGGAGAACGGTTTGGTGATGTAGTCATCGGCGCCGACTTCCAGGCCCTGGATCTTGTTGTCCTCTTCGCCTTTGGCGGTGAGCATGATGATCGGGATGTCGCCGGTCAGCTCATCGCGCTTGAGGCGCCGCGCCAGTTCGATACCGCTGGTGCCGGGGAGCATCCAGTCGAGCAGGATCAGATCGGGTTTGCGGTCGACGATGATGGCGTGCGCCTGCTGGGTATTCTCCGCTTCCAGGCACTCGTAACCGGCCATTTCCAGGGCCACGGCGATCATTTCACGGATCGGTGCTTCGTCATCGACGATCAGGATGTTCTTGCCAACCATGGGTCAAGCCTCGGGTCATCTCGCTGTAATGGGCTGCATTAGATAACGGAATTATTGCAGCGATATGACAGCTGCGCGGCAACGCTTCTTTCTAGGCGCGCAGAGCGTAGTCCAGCACCAAGCCGATAAAGATCGCCAAGCCTGCCCAATGGTTGTGCAGAAAGGCATTGAAACAGGCCATCGGCTTGCGATTACGGGTCTTGTGAAACTCCCAGGCAAAGCAGCCGGCGGCCACCAGCAGGCCGAGGTGGAAGTACAGGCCCAGCTCGAAGCGCGCCGCCGCCAGCAGCAGGCAGAGCAGCGCCAGCCCCTGCAGGATGACGATAATCAGGCGGTCGGCATCGCCAAACAGAATGGCGGTAGAGCGCACGCCGATCTTCAGGTCGTCCTCGCGGTCGGCCATGGCGTAGTAAGTGTCGTAGGCCACGGTCCAGAGCAGGTTGGCGATATACAGCAGCCAGGCTTCCGGCGGCGGCATCTCTCCAGTCACCGCGCTGAAGGCCATCGGCATGCCCCAGGAAAATGCCGCACCCAGCACCACTTGCGGGTAGAAGGTGTAGCGCTTCATAAAGGGGTAGCAGGCGGCCAGAGCCAGGCCGCCGAACGACAGCCAGATGGTGGTGGTATTGGTAAACAGCACCAGTACAAAACTCAGCGCCACCAGCACGGCGAACAGGATCAGCGCCTCGCGCGGCTTGACCTTGCCGCTGGCCAGCGGGCGGGCCTTGGTGCGGCTGACGTGGCCGTCGAAGTTGCGGTCGGCGTAATCGTTGATCACACAGCCGGCGGCGCGCATCAGCAACACGCCGACCACGAAGATAAACAGGTTTTTCGCGCTCGGCACGCCCTCGGACGCCACCCACAAGGCCCACAGCGTTGGCCACAGCAGCAGGTAGATGCCGATGGGCTTGTCCAGGCGCATCAGCTGGATAAAGTCCCAGGCGCGCGGGTGCAGGCGGTTGAGTGAGTGCAGCAGGCGGGTATACATCGAGCGCGTCTCCATGCGAGTTGCGGCTGATTATACGGAGCGCGGCGCGCGATGGGGCGTAGGTGATGGTTATCGCTACGCGGCCCGGCCCATCCTACGGCTCGATGGCGGCCGTGGCCCAGAATTCGGGGAGGAATACCTCAGCCACCAGCACCCCCAGTGCGCCACGGCTAAAGCATGAACGGCGCGCCCACAGGCGCTCGCTGCAGGCTTCTGCTGGCAGCCACTGGGCCGGGTAGCGGCATACCTGCAGTTCGCCGCGATCGAAGGCGCGGTCGCTGAACAGCAACTCACCCAGCGAGCGGCTACCGAGTTGGTCCAGTGCCAGGCCGGAGCCTTCCAGTACGCTGCGCGCCGCCACGCTGCGGGCGAATACCCAGGGCTGGCCGTGACCGCGCAGGTACACCTCGCGCACCCAGCCTTGGCTGCCGTTGACCACGCCCAGGGCGCTGCATTCATCGCTGCGCAGACGCTGCCAGCCTTCATGCAGCGGAGTGACGCTGAAGCCATCAGCCGACAGGGCGGTCAGCCGTCGCGTCAGCGAATCTTCATTGAATAGCCAATCACGCACCGCGGCAGTGGGCGCAGGGTGCAGTTGGCTGGCAGTCAGCCAACGCGGTGGATGGGCGAGGGTGGTGTGGGGCACGGGCAGGTTTCACCGTAGGCAGAGGCGCGCGAGTCTAACATGGCCCCTGCGCCCGGATAGGTGGCGCAAGGCGCGGCGATTGGCCGCTACGCCGGGCAGAACCCGACTTTGGTTGGCCTAGATGGCGCGCTATTCATCGCCCGGCGGCTTGGCGCCCCTGCACATATACGGTAGTTTCCCCGGCGCAATAGCCGTGTGATCCAGCTGAGGTAGTTATGAAGAAGTGGCAATGTGTAGTCTGTGGACTGATTTACGACGAGAGCCAAGGCTGGCCTGATGAAGGCATCGCCGCTGGTACGCTCTGGCAGGATGTCCCGGAAGACTGGCTGTGCCCCGACTGTGGCGTGGGCAAGCTGGATTTCGAAATGATCGAAATCGGTTGAGTCCAGGCTGTGACAAGCGGCGACCCAAGGGTCGCCGTTTTGTTTAGCGGGTGCGCATACTAAGCCCTGAACGAGCTGGATAAGCAGCGAGGTGGTTATGCGTAAGTGGCAGTGTGTGGTGTGCGGTTTTATTTATGACGAAGCCCTCGGTCTACCCGAGGAAGGCATCGCCCCTGGCACGGCCTGGGAAGATATTCCCGCAGATTGGTTGTGCCCCGATTGCGGCGTCGGCAAGCTGGATTTCGAGATGATCGAAATCGCCTGAGCCGCGTCAGCCCTGAAATCTATTACGGCCGCAGCAATGCGCGGCCTGTGTGAGGAGTGCAGCATGAGTGCACCTGTCGTCATCGTCGGTACCGGCCTGGCCGGCTACAACCTGGCCCGTGAGTTTCGCAAGCTGGACAGCGAAACCCCGCTGTTGCTGATCACTGCCGACGACGGTCGCTCGTATTCCAAACCCATGCTGTCCACCGGCTTTGCCAAGAACAAGGACGCCGATGGCCTGAGCATGGCCGAGCCGGGCGCCATGGCCGAGCAGCTCAAGGCGGAAGTGCGCACCCATACCCGAATCAGCGGTATCGATCCCGGTCATAAGCAGCTGTGGATCGGTGAAGAGGCTGTGCCTTATCGCGATTTGGTGCTGGCCCTGGGGGCCGAGGTAATCCGCGTACCGGTGGAAGGTGATGCCGACGATGCGATCTTTTCGATCAATGATCTGGAGGATTACGCGCGTTTTCGCACTGCAGCCGCCGGCAAGCAGCGCGTCCTGCTGCTGGGCGCCGGGCTGATCGGTTGCGAGTTTGCAAATGACCTCAGCCTGGGCGGTTATCAGGTCGAGCTGGTGGCTCCGTGTGAGCAGGTAATGCCCGGTCTGCTGCATCCGGCTGCCGCCGCGGCAGTTCAAGCCGGTCTGGAAGGGCTGGGTGCGCGTTTTAACCTCGGCCCTGTGCTGACCAGGCTGAACCACCAGGGCGATGCACTGCAGGCGCATTTGTCCGACGGTACGCTGATTGAGTGCGACCTGGTGCTTTCCGCCGTGGGTCTGCGTCCGCGTATCGAGCTGGCAGCTGCTGCTGGTTTGGCGGTCAATCGCGGGGTGGTGGTTGATCGTCAATTGCGCACTTCCCACGCCAATATCTACGCCCTAGGTGACTGCGCCGAGGTCGATGGGATCAATCTGCTCTACGTCATGCCGCTGATGGCCAGCGCCCGCGCACTAGCGCAAACCCTGGCCGGTACCCCCACGGCCGTAAGCTACGGGCCGATGCCGGTGACGGTAAAAACCCCGGTCTGCCCGTTGGTGGTATCGCCGCCACCGCGCGGTTTGCAAGGTGAGTGGAGCGTGGAGGGCAGCGGCGGCAATATCAAGGCGCTGTGTCATGACAGCAGCGGCGCGCTGCTCGGGTATGCCCTCACCGGTACGGCCGTGCAGGATAAATTGGCCCTGAATAAGCTTTTACCTACGCTTTTGGCCTGAATGGCGGTCGTTCTGTCGGATATGCCACAAAACTGCTCGGTTTAACTGTCGGACAAGACTGGCGCAGGGCCCAATGGCATGCCATTCTCCCTCAGTCTGCCGCAGCCTAGAGCTGTTGCGGCGCCTTGGTATCTGCTCGCGCAGAGCAGCCCGGACACAACAACAAAAAACCGTAAAGAGGCATTTATGCGTAAACCGGAACTCGCCGCCGCTATCGCCGATAAGGCGGATCTGACTAAAGATCAGGCAAACCGTGTACTTAACGCCGTACTCGAAGAAATCACCAACGCACTGAACCGCAAGGACAGCGTCACCCTGGTGGGCTTCGGTACTTTCGTGCAACGCCATCGCGGTGCTCGCACCGGTAAAAATCCGCAAACCGGCGAGCCGGTAAAGATCAAGGCCAGCAACACCGTCGCCTTCAAACCGGGCAAGTCCCTGAAAGACGCGGTCAACTGAGTCTTCGAGCCCGGGCCCTTGGGCTCCGGGCTGCACTACCCCGGCCAGCGTGTTCACGCCCTTCTTTCAGCCGGATGTAGTCCCCGCCGCAAACCGCTACAATGCGCCGCCTTTTCCCTACCCTTTGCGAGGCCTCGCGCATGAAATTTCGTTTTCTTCTGTGGATGCTGGGCCGTCTGATGGCCAAGGCCAGCCGTGAAAATCCGGCATTCCAGCAACAACTGGTCGACCGCGACATGGTCTTTCAGCTGCACACCCTGGACGGCAAAGTTGCTCGTCACTTCATCGTTAAAGACCAGCGCATCACCAGCAAGCGCGGCACGGCTACTGAACCTGCCTTCGCCCTCGGCTTCAAAGATGCTGCCTACGGGTTCGCCACCATGAGCGCCAAGAACAAGCAGCTGGCGTTTATGCAGGGCATCCAGAATAAGGACATCCAGATCCAGGGCAACCCTGCGCTGGTAATCTGGTTCCAGGGGCTGACTAAATACTTGATGCCGAAAAAGAAAGACGCTGCCAAAAAGGCTGCCTGATCCGCACCGCAGCGCGCCAGGGCTGGCCGGCGCGCGCTGCTTTCGCTAGGCTGGGCAGAGCCATCGTGAGAGTTTGCCCATGCGTCTGCTGCTGAGTGCCCTGCTGTTTTCCACCACCCTTGCCCATGCCGCACCCCCTAAAGCCGAAGCCTTTGCACCGTTATTCGAGCTGGCCGGTATCCGTTTGCTCTGCGAGCAGAGCGCGCCGTTGGTGCAGCGAGGCCTGAGCGATAAACAGCAAGCGCAGTTGGCCAAGGTGTTTGCCGCCGATGGCCTGTGTCTGGACTTGGCCAAGCAGCTGACCAGCAAGTTCGACCAAGCCCAGTTGGAACAGGCCAAGAGCCTGTTGGAAAGCCCGTTGGCGCAGGGGTTTACCGCCGCCGAGCGCTCGGTGGGCGAGGGCGGTGCAGAAGGTCTGGCGACCTATCGCAAACAACTGGTTGAGCGCCCGCCACGTGAGGAGCGCATGGCTCTGGTGCGGCGTCTGGATGCTGCCGCGCACACCACTACCCTGGCCACCCTGTTGCGCTATGAAGTGGGCAAGACCCAGGCGTTTTTGGCCTTGCAGGGCCGTGGCGAAAGCATCGACGAAGAAGCCCTGAGCACTCAGACCAAGACTCAGGAAGACGCGTTGCGCGCATCCAGCTCTGAGGCGGTGGAGTCTTTTATGCTCTACGCCTACCGGCAGATGCCCAGCGAAAAACTGGCCGACTATGCTGCCCTGTATGAGCAGCCAGCTGTGGCGCAGTTGCTTGACGGTAGCGTGCAGGTGCTGCCGGAACTGTTCGCTGCACGACGCGCACAGCTGAAGAAGTAATCATCCAACTGAAACGAATAAGGGGCCCGTAGGCCCCTCTGTGTTTTCTGCAGCTTTAGCAGGCTGTTGAAAAACTACCTGCGTTGCCATCGCGGCGTTAAAAACAGTCTCAAAATGCTCATTTACAACTCGTAAACTCCGCTTTCTCGCCTGTTTTTGCCTTGCGCTGGCTGCCTCGCCAACGTTTTTAAACGGCCTGCTAGTGCGCGGGATGGAATTGCGCGGCCAGTTCGCGTAGCGCGACTTCGGCGGCCAGCACCTTGCTTACCGCCTCTTCCGCTTTTTCACGGCTGATGCCGAGGTTGTCGAACAGGCTTTGCGGGATCTCGCTCTGCGGGCCGGCGCCGATGCCACGGTTGCGCAGCAGGCTGACCGACAGGCACACCAGGTTCGGGTAGGTTGCGTGTGGGCCGGTGTATTCAGGGTCGTGCTGGAAGCGCAGGGCGCTGGCCAGTTCTTCCGGCATATCCCAGTAGCGCATCAACCAGGCACCGATCTGCTCGCGACTGATGCCGAGCAGATGCTGCTCGATATAGCTGTGCGACAGGTGTGGGTTGACCTCCAGGTGCCGGCAGATCAGCGAGAAGTGCGGCGGAAACACGTGCGCCAGCACCAGGTAGCCGAAGTTGTGCAGCAGGCCGGCCAGATAGGTCAGACCGGCTTCCGGGCGTTGCGCGCGTGGAATGGCGCGGGTCAGGCCTTCAATCACTGCGGCGCTGTAGATCGCCTGTTGCCAGTAAGGCGTGGCCTGTTGTGGATGGTCTTTGGGCAGGCTCAGGGTTTTGCCCAAGGCCAGGCCCAGGGCCAGATTGATGACCAGATCGAAGCCCAGCACGCGGACGATGGCGTCTTCCACCGAGCGGATCTTGCCGGGGGCGGCGTAATAGGGCGAGGCGGCCCAGCTAACCACCTGGGCGGCCAGCGCTGGGTCGGTTTCGACCACACCGGTGATGTCATCCACGGTGGCATCCGGGTCGACACGCAGTTTGATGATTTTCTGCGCGGTTTCCGGCAGCGGTGGAATCTCGATGGTTTCTTCCAGGCGTTGCTGGATACGCCGCGCGGTAAAGGCTTGCACCGCCAGGGTGATTTCGGCGCGGTCGTCGTCAGGGCGATCGAGGTTCAGGCGAATATTGCTCAGCGGCTCACCAAAACGTGCGGCACTGGCCTTATTCAACAGACTTTTGAACACATCGGTGCTCAGTTCCAGCAGCACGCCGCGCTGGCCGGACTCGATATACAGGCTGGGTACCTGCAGCAGGCGTTCGTCATACAAGCAGGGCGAGCTGGTCAGCGGCGGCAGACCGGGGAGCACTTTCAGGTTGTGCTTGCCGAGCATGCGTTCCAGACGCTCCGGTTTGACTGCAGTCAGTTGGCGGCCAGTCAGTTCGGTCAGGCGATTAAGGTCAAGCAGCTGACTCTGCGGGTAGAGCACCAGTAGTGCGCCGACAGCATCATCGAGTAATACCGCCTGTAGGCGCTGAGCGGCCGGCAGGCCGGGCAGGTCGCGGCAGACTTGGTAGGGCAGGCCGAGCTTTTCCAGCAGTTGCAGAATCACCGCGGGCGGCTGCGGAGCGGTGTCGGTGGCTAGGGCAAGTTCAGTCATGGCGGTATCCGGCTGAGGCAGCAATTCTTCGAGTATAAACAGCGGGCTTGTGAACCGGCGGCGCAGGCGACGGCTGCCCTGTGCGTTGGTTCACACTTGCCCGTATTGTTGGCCATGCCGCAACCAGCGTTCAAGTAGCGGGCTGACGTGCTGCGGCCAGTGTTCCAGTAGAGCCTGCGCGGCGTCGCGTACGGCGGGCAGCAGGTCGGCATCGCGCATCAGATCGGCCACCTTGAACTGCAGCAGGCCGGTCTGGCGGGTGCCGAGCATCTCGCCGGGGCCGCGTAGCTCCAGGTCCTTTTCAGCGATAACGAAACCATCGCAGGTCTCGCGCATGATTGCCAGGCGTTCGCGGCCTAGCTGCGACAACGGCGGGTGATAGAGCAGCAGGCAATGGCTGGCGGCGCTGCCGCGACCGACCCGGCCTCGTAGCTGGTGCAGCTGTGCCAGGCCCAGGCGCTCTGGGTTCTCGATAATCATCAGGCTGGCATTCGGTACGTCGACGCCGACTTCGATCACCGTGGTGGCCACCAGCAGCTGCAGCTGGCCTTGTTTGAACTGATCCATCACTGCGGCTTTTTCCGCCGGCTTCATACGCCCGTGGATCAGCCCCACGTTCAGCCCGCCGAGCGCTGCAGCCAGGTCGGTGAAAGTGGTTTCGGCCGCCTGGCAGGTCAGCTCCTCGGACTCTTCGATCAGCGTGCACACCCAATAGGCCTGACGCCCTTCGTTGCAGGCCATTCGCACTCGCTCGACCACTTCCAGGCGGCGGCTGTCGGCGATCACCAGAGTGTTTACCGGGGTACGGCCTGGCGGCAGTTCGTCGAGAATTGAGGTGTCGAGGTCGGCGTAGGCGCTCATCGCCAGGGTCCGTGGGATCGGTGTGGCAGTCATGATCAGCTGGTGCGGGCACATACGCCCGCCAATGCCTTTCTGGCGCAGGGCCAGGCGCTGCTGCACACCGAAGCGATGCTGCTCATCGATGATCACCAGGGCCAGCTTGGCAAAGCGCACTTCATCCTGAAACAGCGCGTGGGTGCCGACCACCATGGGCGCGCCTGCGGCGATCTGCTCCAGGGCACTCGCGCGGGCCTTGCCCTTGAGCTTGCCGGCCAGCCAGGCGACGTCCAGGCCCAGCGGCGCCAGCCATTTGCTGAAGTTGATGAAATGCTGCTCGGCAAGAATCTCGGTAGGTGCCATCAGCGCTACCTGGTAACCGGCCTCCAGCGCTTGCAGTGCGGCAAAGGCGGCAACCACGGTCTTGCCGGCACCTACATCGCCCTGCACCAGGCGCAGCATCGGTTCGCTCTGGCTGAGGTCGTAGGCGATTTCCGCGCCGACCCGTTGCTGCGCGCCGGTGGGGGTAAAGCCCAGGTTGGCCAGGTATTGCTGCGGCAGCGTTTTCGCCAGGGGCAGCGCAGGAGCCTGCTGCGCACGTACGCTTTCGCGCAGACGCTGCAGTGACAGTTGATGTGTCAGTAGTTCCTCAAAGGCCAGGCGATGCTGGGCCCAGTGGCGGCCTTCGGCGAGTTCTTCCAGGTCAGCATCCGGCGGCGGTCGATGCAGGTAACGAATCGCCTGATCGAGTGGGCTGAGGTGGTAATCGTCGGCCAGTTCGCGCGGTAGCCAATCCGGCAGGCTGTGCGGGCCGAGGCGCGCCAAGGCCTGCTCGCTGAGTTGGCGCAGGCGTTGTTGGGTCAGGCCTTCGGTGGTCGGGTAGATCGGCGTGAGGGTCTGTTCTACGGCGATTTGCTCGCTGCCTGACAGTGCGCGGTATTCCGGGTGATAGATTTCCAGACCTGAGGAACCGGGCCTTACTTCACCGTAGCAGCGCACTTGGGTGCCGCGCTTGAGGCCTTCTTTCTGCGCCTGGCTGAAATGGTAGAAGCGCAAGGAGAGGGTGCCGCTGCCGTCCTGCAGGCGTACCAGCAGACTGCGGCGACGACCCATGACCACGTCAGCACCGGCGACGATGCCTTCAACGACCGCGTCCTGACCGGGGCGCAGGGCGCCAATCGGCACAATACGGGTGCGGTCCTGGTAACGCAGCGGTAGGTGAAACAGCACGTCCTGCAGGGTTTCCAGGCCGACCTTGGCGAGCTTTTCGGCCAGGGCCGCACCCACGCCTTTCAGCGCGGTGACAGAAACCGCAGCCAGTTCGGTCATGACCTGTCTTAGCTGCTCTTGGGCAGTGGTTTGGCCACCGAGCACAGGCGGATCGAGTCGGTCAGTACTTCGATGGCATTCGGCCGTGGGAAGCTGGCGCGCCAGGCGATAGCTACAGTGCGGAAAGGCGTAGGCGGGCTGAGCGGGCGCACTTCAATCACGCCAGGGGCGTAGTGGTGGCTGTCGACTGCGGAGAACGGCAGGATCGACACGCCAAGGCCCGAGGCGACCATATGGCGGATGGTTTCCAGCGAGCTGGATTCCACCGTGGTGTGCTTGGCGCTGTCTTCGCCGCCCTTGCGCAAGGTCGGGCAGGCTTCCAGCACCTGATCGCGGAAGCAGTGGCCTTCGCCGAGCAGCAGCAGGCTCTTGTCATTCAGCAGCTTGCTGTCGATGGTTTTCATCGCGGCCCAAGGATGGCCGGCCGGCAGCAGGGCGTAGAACGGCTCGTCGTACAGCGGCTTGGTCAGCACATCGGCTTCATGGAACGGCAGGGCGATGATTATTGCGTCTAGCTCGCCATTGCGCAGCTTATCGCGCAGCACGTGGGTGAAGTTTTCTTCGATATACAGCGGCATCTGCGGCGCGACGCGGTGCAGTTGCGGAATCAGATGAGGGAACAGATACGGGCCGACGGTGTAGATCGCACCGATTTTCAGCGGTGCAGCCATCTGGTTCTTGCCGGCCTGGGCCAGTTCGCGGATGCCCTGGGCCTGCTCCAGAACCTTCTGCGCCTGGGTAACGATGCCTTCACCGACCGGGGTCAGGCGTACTGCGCTCTTGCTGCGTTCAAAGATCAGCACACCCAGCTCATCTTCGAGTTTCTTCACCCCCACCGAAAGCGTCGGCTGGCTGACATGACAACGCTCGGCGGCGCGGCCGAAGTGCTGTTCCTGAGCGAGGGTGACTATGTAGCGCAGTTCGGTGAGGGTCATAGTCTTTATCCATTGAGATGCAGGCAAGCATAGCGGCTGTCTTCAATGGAACCAACTGCTGATGCGGTTCCGCATCTGTGGTTGATGTGCTGAACGGGTTTTGGCGATTGGCTACGCTTTAATGTCGCTTTGTGAACAGAAAATAATTAGTTACTAAAGCGTTGTGCGAATAGAATTGCGACCATACTTTGCGAGCGACCCTGGCTGGGTTTTGCACTCGCCACAATAAAATTATACAAGCCGTTCCTTTTATCCAAGGAGTACCGGCATGCCTGATGCGGTAACGACGATGTCCCATAACTGGGCTTTTGCTGTGTTCTTGCTAGGAGTCTTCGGGCTTATTGGCTTTATGCTTGGCCTATCCAGCCTGCTGGGTAGCAAAGCCTGGGGTCGCAGCAAGAACGAGCCCTTTGAATCCGGTATGTTGCCCGTCGGCAGCGCGCGTCTGCGCCTGTCAGCCAAATTCTATCTGGTCGCGATGCTCTTCGTGATCTTCGACGTTGAAGCCCTCTTTCTCTTCGCTTGGGCAGTTTCGGTGCGCGAAAGCGGCTGGGCTGGGCTAATCGAAGCTACAGTCTTTATAGCAATTCTGTTGGCAGGTCTTGTCTACCTTTGGCGGATCGGGGCGCTCGATTGGGCTCCTCAGGGTCGTCGTGAGCGGCAGGCGAAGCTAAAACAATGAGGCTTTGGCAATGCAATACAAACTTACTCGGATCGATCCGGATGCGCCTAATGAGCGCTATCCGGTCGGCGAGCGGGAGACTGTTTCCGACCCGCTGCTAGACGATCAAGTCCACAAGAACATCTACATGGGCAAGCTCTCGGATGTTCTCAATGGTGCAGTGAACTGGGGGCGCAAGAACTCCCTGTGGCCCTATAACTTCGGGCTGTCCTGCTGCTATGTGGAAATGACCACTGCCTTTACCGCGCCGCATGACGTAGCCCGGTTTGGTGCGGAAGTGATTCGAGCCTCCCCACGCCAGGCGGACTTCATGGTCATCGCCGGCACCTGCTTTATCAAGATGGCTCCGGTCATCCAGCGCTTGTATGAACAGATGCTGGAACCCAAGTGGGTGATCTCCATGGGCTCGTGTGCCAACTCTGGCGGTATGTACGACATCTACTCCGTGGTTCAGGGGGTCGACAAGTTCCTGCCGGTCGACGTCTATATTCCTGGTTGTCCGCCCCGCCCCGAGGCATTTCTGCAAGGCTTGATGCTGCTGCAGGAATCCATCGGCCAGGAGCGCAGGCCGTTGTCCTGGGTGGTTGGCGATCAAGGTGTTTACCGTGCCGACATGCCTTCGCAGAAAGAGCAGCGTCGCGCCGAACGGATCGCCGTGACCAATCTGCGCAGCCCCGACGAAGTGTAAGCCTGGGCACGACCCCGCCCGCCTACTGACGCCGTTGACCGATAGCGACCGAGACCATGACTGCAGAGAGCATTCTGTCCATACCGCCGTACAAGCCTGATGACCAAGATGTAGTCGTCGCACTGAATTCCCGTTTTGGCGCCGAGGCCTTTACCGCACAGAGCACCCGTACTGGCATGCCGGTGCTGTGGGTAGCCCGCGAGCGCCTGGTCGAGATACTGACTTTCCTGCGCAACCTGCCGCGCCCCTACGTCATGCTGTATGACCTGCATGGTGTCGATGAGCGCCTGCGCACCCAGCGCCGTGGCTTGCCCGGTGCGGATTTCACTGTGTTCTACCACCTGATGTCGCTGGAGCGGAACAGCGACATCATGATCAAGGTGGCGCTCAATGAGCGTGATCTGAATATGCCCAGCGTTACCAGCATCTGGCCCAACGCCAACTGGTATGAGCGTGAAGTCTGGGACCTCTACGGCATTCATTTCAGCGGTCACCCGCACCTGACCCGGATCATGATGCCGCCGACCTGGGAAGGTCACCCGCTGCGCAAGGATTACCCGGCGCGCGCCACGGAGTTCGATCCGTTCAGCTTGACCCTGGCCAAGCAGCAGCTCGAGGAAGAGGCCGCACGCTTCAAACCGGAAGACTGGGGCATGAAACGCGGTAGCGAGCATGAGGACTACATGTTCCTCAACCTTGGCCCGAATCACCCGTCGGCCCACGGTGCGTTCCGCATCATTTTGCAGCTCGATGGTGAAGAGATCGTCGATTGCGTACCGGAGATCGGCTATCACCACCGTGGTGCCGAGAAGATGGCCGAGCGTCAGAGCTGGCACAGTTTTATTCCCTACACCGACCGCATCGACTACCTCGGTGGGGTGATGAACAACCTGCCGTACGTGTTGGCCGTGGAAAAGCTCGCGGGCATCACCGTGCCGCAGCGGGTCGACGTGATTCGTATCATGCTGGCCGAGTTCTTCCGCATCACCAGCCACCTGCTGTTCCTCGGGACTTATATTCAAGACGTCGGTGCGATGACGCCGGTGTTCTTCACCTTCACCGACCGCCAGCGCGCCTACAAGGTGATCGAAGCCATCACCGGTTTCCGCCTGCACCCGGCGTGGTATCGCATCGGCGGCGTTGCTCACGACCTGCCGCGCGGCTGGGATAGACTGGTTAAAGAGTTTGTCGACTGGCTGCCCAAGCGCCTCGACGAGTACGAAAAAGCTGCGCTGAAGAACAGCATTCTCAAAGCGCGGACCGTCGGTGTGGCGCAGTACAACACCAAAGAAGCGCTGGAATGGGGCACCACCGGTGCCGGCTTGCGTGCCACGGGCTGTGATTTCGACCTGCGCAAAGCGCGGCCATATTCCGGCTACGAGAACTTCGAATTCGAAGTGCCGCTGGCGGTCAATGGCGATGCCTACGACCGTTGCATGGTGCGTGTAGATGAGATGCGTCAGAGCATCAAGATCATCGATCAGTGCCTGCGCAATATGCCGGCTGGCCCTTACAAGGCGGACCATCCGCTGACCACTCCGCCGCCGAAAGAGCGCACGCTGCAGCACATTGAAACCTTGATCACCCACTTCCTGCAGGTTTCCTGGGGCCCGGTGATGCCGGCCAACGAAAGCTTCCAGATGATCGAGGCGACAAAAGGCATCAACAGTTATTACCTGACCAGCGACGGCAGCACCATGAGCTACCGCACGCGTATTCGCACGCCAAGCTTCCCACACTTGCAGCAGATCCCTTCGGTGATTCGCGGCAGCATGGTGGCTGACCTGATTGCGTATCTGGGCAGTATTGACTTCGTTATGGCCGACGTGGACCGCTGACATGATCCAGACAACCAACAGCAGCACACTTATTCAGACTGACCGTTTTGCCCTGAGCGAAACCGAGCGCTCGGCCATCGAGCATGAAATGCATCACTACGAAGACCCGCGCGCGGCGTCGATCGAAGCGCTGAAGATCGTGCAAAAGGCCCGTGGTTGGGTGCCGGACGGCGCGTCGGATGCCATCGGCGAGATTCTCGGCATCCCGGCTAGCGATGTTGAAGGTGTGGCCACCTTCTATAGTCAAATTTTCCGACAGCCGGTGGGGCGGCACATCATCCGCGTGTGCGACAGCATGACCTGTTATATCGGCGGCCATGAGTCGATTGTCGAGAGCATCCAGCAACAACTGGGCATTGGCCTCGGCCAAACCAGTGCCGACGGCCGCTTTACCCTGCTGCCGGTCTGCTGCCTGGGCAACTGCGACAAGGCGCCGGCGGTGATGATTGACGATGACACCTTTGGCAATCTGCATGCCGACGGCGTCGCCAAACTGCTGGAGGCCTACGCATGACTACGCTGACGTCCATGGGGCCGGCTAACACCATCGCCCGCAGTGAAGAAACTCACCCGCTGACCTGGCGCCTGCGTGACGACGGCCAACCGGTGTGGCTGGAGGAGTACCAGCAGAAGAATGGCTACGCTGCTGCGCGTAAAGCGCTGAGCGAAATGGCCCAGGCCGATATCGTGCAAACGGTGAAGGACTCTGGCCTCAAGGGTCGCGGCGGTGCGGGCTTTCCCACTGGGGTGAAGTGGGGCCTGATGCCCGCCGACGAATCGATGAACATCCGCTACCTGCTGTGCAACGCGGATGAAATGGAGCCCAACACCTGGAAAGACCGCATGCTGATGGAGCAGCTGCCGCACCTGTTGGTGGAAGGCATGCTGATTTCTGCGCGCGCGCTCAAGGCCTATCGCGGCTACATCTTCCTGCGCGGTGAATACGTCGATGCTGCGGCGAATCTGAATCGCGCTATCGAGGAAGCCAAGGCCGCCGGCCTGCTCGGCACGAATATTCTTGGCAGCGGCTTCGATTTCGAGCTGTTCGTCCACACCGGTGCCGGCCGCTATATCTGCGGTGAAGAAACCGCACTGATCAACTCCCTCGAAGGTCGCCGCGCCAACCCGCGCGCCAAACCGCCGTTTCCTGCTGCAGTCGGGGTGTGGGGCAAGCCGACTTGTGTGAATAACGTGGAAACCCTGTGCAACGTGCCGGCCATCGTCGGCCATGGCGTTGACTGGTACAAAAGCCTGGCCCGCCCCGAGAGTGAAGATCACGGCACCAAGCTCATGGGTTTCTCCGGCAAGGTGAAGAATCCTGGCCTGTGGGAACTGCCCTTTGGTGTGAGCGCCCGTGAGCTATTCGAAGACTATGCTGGCGGCATGCGCGACGGCTACACGCTGAAATGCTGGCAGCCTGGTGGCGCTGGTACCGGCTTCCTTCTGCCCGAGCACCTCGATGCGCTGATGTACGCCGGCGGTATCGGCAAGGTTGGTACGCGCATGGGCACCGGCTTGGCCTTGGCGGTGGACGACAGCATCAGCATGGTTTCGCTGCTGCGCAATATGGAAGAGTTCTTCTCCCGCGAGTCCTGCGGCTGGTGTACCCCGTGCCGTGATGGCCTGCCCTGGAGCGTGAAGATTCTCCGCGCTCTGGAGCGCAAGCAAGGCACTCAGGAAGACATCGACACGTTGCTCGGCCTGGTCAATTTCCTTGGCCCCGGCAAGACCTTCTGCGCCCATGCACCGGGTGCCGTCGAACCGCTGGGCAGTGCGATCAAGTATTTCCGTTCGGAGTTCGAGGCTGGCGTCGCCAGCGCGGCGGCTCCGGCAGCGACGGGGCAATTCGCTCCCGCGTAAAAAATGGCGCTCTGGCGGCCACTGACCTGGCCCCGCAGCACACCGTGATTCCATTAGCCAAGCCTGCTTCGGCGGGTAAAGAAGAAACCTGAACCATGGCCACTATCCACGTAGACGGCAACGATTTCGAAGTCGATGGGGCGGACAACCTGCTACAGGCCTGCCTGTCCCTCGGTCTTGATATCCCTTACTTCTGCTGGCACCCCGCGCTCGGTAGCGTAGGCGCCTGTCGCCAATGCGCGGTCAAGCAGTACAGCGATGAAAACGACACGCGCGGGCGTATCGTTATGTCCTGCATGACGCCGGCCACTGACAACACCTGGATCAGCATCGACGATGAAGAGTCCAAGGCGTTCCGCGCCAGCGTCGTCGAGTGGCTGATGACCAACCACCCGCACGACTGCCCGGTGTGCGAGGAGGGTGGCCATTGCCACCTGCAGGACATGACGGTGATGACGGGTCACAACCAGCGCCGTTATCGTTTCACCAAGCGTACCCACCAGAACCAGCAGCTCGGGCCGTTCATTTCTCATGAGATGAACCGCTGCATCGCCTGCTACCGCTGCGTGCGTTACTACAAGGATTACGCCGGAGGTACTGACCTGGGTGTGTATGGCGCGCACGACAACGTGTACTTCGGTCGGGTCGAAGACGGCGTGCTGGAAAGCGAGTTCTCCGGCAACCTGGTCGAGGTCTGCCCGACCGGTGTGTTTACCGACAAGACCCACTCCGAGCGCTACAACCGCAAGTGGGACATGCAGTTTGCCCCGAGCATCTGCCATGGCTGCGCCAGCGGCTGCAACATCAGCCCCGGCGAGCGTTATGGCGAACTGCGGCGCATCGAGAACCGCTTCAACGGTGATGTGAACCAGTATTTCCTCTGTGACCGTGGCCGTTTCGGTTACGGCTATGTAAACCGTGCTGACCGTCCGCGTCAGCCGCTGTTGGTCAGCGCCGATGGCAATCAGCAGCTGGGCCTCGATGCGGCTCTAGACAAGGCTGCCGAGCTGCTCAACGGTAAGCGGGTGATTGGCATTGGCTCGCCACGCGCCAGCCTGGAGAGCAACTTTGCCCTGCGTGAGCTGGTTGGCGAAGCCGGCTTCTTCAGCGGTATCGCCGCTGACGAGCTGGAGAATATCCGCCTGATCCGCGACATCCTGCAGAACGGCCCACTGCCCGTGCCGACCCTGCGTGAAGTGGAACAGCACGACGCAGTGTTTATTCTCGGCGAAGACCTGACCCAGACTGCTGCGCGCCTGGCTCTGGCCCTGCGCCAAACGGTCAAAGGCAAAGCCATCGAGATCGCCGCCGGGGCGAAGATTCAAGAGTGGCATATGGCGGCTGTGCAAAACGTTGCGCAGGACGCGCTGAACCCGCTGTTTATCGCCAGCGTTACGTCTACCCGTTTGGATGATATTGCCGAAGCGTGCGTGCATGCAGCGCCGGCCGACTTGGCGCGTATCGGTTTCGCCGTGGCCCACGCCATCGACCCGAGCGCACCAGCAGTTAACGGTCTGGATGCAGATGTTGGCGAGTTGGTGCAGTTGATTGCCGAGGCGCTGCTAGAAGCCAAGCGTCCGTTGATCGTCTCTGGCGCATCTCTCGGTGAAAAGAGCCTGATTGAGGCTGCAGCGAATATCGCCAGCGCACTGAAGAATCGCGAGAAGAACGCCTCCATCAGCCTGGTTGTGCCGGAAGCCAACAGCATGGGCTTGGCCTTGCTGCTGGGCGACACCTTCGCCGGCAAGTCCGTTGATGGCGCGCTGCAGGCGCTGACGACTGGCCAGGCTGACGCGGTGATCGTGCTGGAAAACGACCTCTATCGCCGCGCCGAGAGAGCCAAGGTGGATGCCGCACTGGCCGCCGCCAAGCTGGTGATTGTGGCGGATCACCAGATGACCGCTACCAGCGCCAAAGCCCACTTGCTGCTGCCTGCGGCCAGCTTTGCCGAAGGCGATGGCACCCTGGTCAGCTTTGAAGGCCGCGCCCAGCGCTTCTTCCAGGTGTTCGAGCCGAGCTACTACGACGCCGGTATTCTGATCCGCGAAGGCTGGCGCTGGCTGCATGCGCTGCACAGCACAATCCAGGGCAAACCGGTCGACTGGACCCAGTTGGATGAAGTCACTGTTGCCTGCGCTGCGGCTAACAAGCCGTTGGCGCGCATCATCGAAGCCGCGCCCAATGCCTCGTTCCGCATCAAGGGGCTGAAACTGGCCCGCGAGCCGCACCGTTACAGCGGTCGCACGGCGATGCGCGCCAATATCAGCGTGCACGAACCGCGTCAGCCGCAGGATAAAGACTCGGCCTTTGCTTATTCCATGGAAGGCTATTCCGGCAGCAAGGAAGACCGTCAGCAGATTCCGTTCGCCTGGTCGCCGGGCTGGAACTCGCCGCAAGCCTGGAACAAGTTTCAGGACGAAGTCGGCGGCCACCTGCGTGCCGGCGACCCTGGCGTGCGTCTGCTGGAAGGCAACGGCGTTGCGTTGCCCTGGTTCAACGTACCGCCAGCCTTTAACCCGGCTCCTGGCACGTTACAGGCTGTGGCACTGCATCATCTGTTTGGCAGTGAGGAAACCTCGGCTGGGGCCGCGCCGCTGCAGGAACGCATCCCCGTACCTTACGCGTTGCTAGCCACGGCCGAAGCGCAGCGTTTGGGCGTGAATGACGGCGCATTGCTCAGCCTGACGGTTAAAGGACAAGCCTTGCGTTTGCCCGTGCAGATCACCGAAGAGTTGGCTATTGGCATCGTCGGGCTACCGGTGGGCTTGCCGGGTATTCCCGCGCAGATCGCCGGCGCCGTGGTCAGCCACATTGAGGAGGCCGCGCAATGAGTTGGCTAACGCCTGAGGTGATCGATGTGCTGATCGCGGTGCTCAAGGCCATCGTGATTCTACTGGTGGTGGTGGTCTGCGGCGCGCTGCTGAGCTTTGTCGAGCGGCGCCTGCTGGGCTGGTGGCAGGACCGCTACGGCCCGAACCGGGTCGGCCCGTTCGGCATGTTTCAGATCGCCGCCGATATGATCAAGATGTTCTTCAAGGAAGACTGGACGCCGCCGTTCGCCGACAAGTTCATCTTTATCTTGGCGCCGATGATCGCCTTTGCCGCCATGCTGATGGCCTTCGCGATCATTCCGATCACTCCGAACTGGGGCGTGGCGGATCTGAACATCGGCATCCTGTTTTTCTTCGCTATGGCCGGCCTGTCGGTGTATGCGGTGCTGTTTGCCGGCTGGGCGAGTAACAACAAATTTGCCCTGTTAGGTGCGCTGCGCGCCTCGGCGCAAACCGTATCTTACGAGGTGTTCCTGGCACTGGCGTTGATGGGCATCGTCGCTCAGGTTGGCTCGTTCAACATGCGCGATATTGTCGATTACCAGGCGGAAAACCTATGGTTCATCATTCCGCAGTTTTTCGGCTTCTGTACCTTCTTTATTGCCGGCGTGGCGGTGACTCACCGTCACCCGTTCGACCAGCCAGAAGCCGAGCAGGAGCTGGCCGATGGTTACCACATCGAATACGCCGGGATGAAATGGGGCATGTTCTTCGTCGGTGAGTACATCGGCATCATCACCATCTCGGCGCTGCTGGTGACCCTGTTCTTCGGCGGTTGGCACGGCCCGTTTGGCATTCTGCCGCAGATTCCGTTTATCTGGTTCGCCCTGAAAACCTGTTTCTTCATCATGATCTTCATCCTGCTGCGCGCTTCGATTCCGCGCCCACGGTATGACCAGGTCATGGCCTTCAGCTGGAAGTTCTGCCTGCCGCTGACCCTGATCAACCTGCTGGTGACCGGCGCTGTTGTGCTGGCTACGGCCCAGTAAGGAGAAACACACATGTTCAGCTACATCAAAGATATTGTGATCGGCACCTACACCCAGTTGCGCAGCATGGTCATGGTGTTCAGCCATGGCTTCCGCAAGCGCGACACCCTGCAATATCCGGAAGAGGCGGTGTACCTGTCGCCGCGCTACCGTGGCCGCATCGTGCTGACCCGCGACCCGGACGGCGAAGAGCGCTGCGTGGCGTGCAACCTGTGTGCGGTGGCTTGCCCTGTGGGTTGCATCTCGCTGCAGAAAGCCGAAACCGAAGACGGTCGCTGGTATCCGGATTTTTTCCGCATCAACTTCTCGCGCTGCATTTTCTGCGGTTTGTGCGAAGAAGCCTGCCCGACTACGGCGATTCAGCTCACCCCGGATTTTGAAATGGGCGAGTTCAAACGTCAGGACCTGGTGTACGAGAAAGAAGACCTGCTGATTTCCGGCCCGGGTAAAAACCCGGACTACAACTTCTACCGCGTCGCCGGTATGGCCATCGCTGGCAAGCCGAAAGGCGCTGCGCAAAACGAAGCCGAGCCTATCAACGTCAAAGGTCTATTGCCCTAGGAGGGGATATGGAATTCGCTTTCTACCTCGCCGCCGGCGTTGCCGTGGCGGCCACATTCAGGGTGATCACCGCGAGCAATCCGGTACACGCCCTGTTGTATCTGATTCTCTCGTTGTTGGCCGTGGCCATGACCTTCTTCACCCTCGGTGCGCCGTTTGCCGGCGCCCTGGAGATCATTGTCTACGCCGGCGCGATCATGGTGCTGTTCGTATTTGTGGTGATGATGCTCAACCTCGGCCCTCCAGCGGTCGAGCAAGAACGTCAGTGGCTGACGCCTGGCATCTGGACTGGTCCGGCAATTCTCTCGGCGCTGCTGCTGGGGCAATTGCTTTATGTGCTGTTTCAGTCGCCCAGTGGTGCGGCCCTCGGTTTGCAGACCATTGATGCCAAGGCCGTCGGCATTGCCCTGTACGGGCCTTACCTGCTGGCGGTGGAGCTGGCTTCGATGCTGTTGCTTGCCGCGTTGGTCGCGGCCTATCACCTCGGCCGTCACGATGCCAAGGAGCCAACCGCATGACTGCGATTCCCATGGAACACGGCCTGGCATTGGCCGGCGTGTTGTTCAGCCTTGGCCTGATTGGTCTGATGGTGCGGCGCAACATCCTGTTTGTGCTGATGAGCTTGGAAGTGATGATGAATGCCACCGCCCTGGCCTTTGTGGTGGCCGGCAGCCGTTGGGCTCAGCCTGATGGCCAGGTGATGTTTATTCTGGTGATCACCCTGGCAGCCGCCGAGGCCAGTATTGGCTTGGCGATCCTGTTGCAGCTGTATCGCCGCTTCAACACCCTCGATGTCGACGCTGCCAGCGAGATGCGCGGATGAACCTTCTATTTCTGACTTGTGTGTTCCCCCTGCTGGGCTGGTTTCTCCTGGCCTTCTCGCGTGGGCGTTTCTCCGAAAACCTCTCAGCGCTTATTGGCGTCGGTTCAGTGGGCCTATCCGCCCTGATTGCGGCCTGGGTGATCGTGCAGTTCAACCTAAACCCGCCACCCAACGGCGTGTTTACCCAGGTGCTCTGGCAGTGGATGAGCGTGGCGGGCTTTGCGCCGAGCTTCACCTTGTATCTGGATGGCCTGTCCGTGACCATGCTCGGCGTGGTGACTGGCGTGGGCTTTCTGATTCACCTGTTTGCCAGTTGGTATATGCGCGGGGAGGAGGGCTATTCGCGCTTCTTTGCCTATACCAACCTGTTTATCTTCAGCATGTTGCTGCTGGTGCTGGGCGACAACCTGCTGATGCTCTACTTCGGCTGGGAAGGCGTGGGGCTGTGCTCCTATCTGCTGATCGGCTTCTACTTCAAGCACACCGCCAACGGCAACGCGGCGCTCAAGGCCTTTATCGTCACCCGCATCGGCGACGTGTTCATGGCCATCGGCCTGTTTATCCTGTTCCTGCACCTAGGCACCCTGAATACTCAGGAGCTGATGCTGCTGGCCCCGCAGAAGTATGTGGAAGGGGAAAGCTGGCTGTGGATCGCCACCCTGATGCTGCTCGGCGGTGCGGTCGGTAAGTCTGCTCAGCTGCCGTTACAGACCTGGCTGGCCGATGCCATGGCTGGCCCGACGCCGGTGTCGGCATTGATCCACGCGGCGACCATGGTTACCGCCGGTGTCTACCTGATCGCACGGACCCACGGCCTGTTCCTGCTGACCCCGGATATCCTCGAGCTGGTCGGTATCGTTGGCGGCGTGACCCTGGTGCTGGCCGGCTTCGCCGCGCTGGTGCAGACCGACATCAAGCGCATCCTCGCCTACTCGACCATGAGCCAGATCGGCTACATGTTCCTCGCTCTGGGCGTGGGTGCCTGGGACGCGGCGATCTTCCATTTGATGACTCACGCCTTCTTCAAGGCGCTGCTGTTCCTTGCTTCCGGTGCGGTGATCAACGCCTGCCACCACGAGCAGAACATTTTCAAAATGGGCGGCCTGTGGAAGAAACTGCCGTTGGCCTACGCCAGCTTTATCGTCGGCGGTGCGGCCCTGGCGGCATTGCCGTTGATCACGGCCGGCTTCTACTCGAAGGACGAAATCCTCTGGGAAGCCTTTGCCAGCGGCCATCAATGGCTGCTGTATGCCGGCTTGGCGGGCGCTTTCCTGACCTCGCTCTACACCTTCCGGTTGATCTTTATCGCCTTCCACGGCGAGCAGCAGACCGAGGCCCATGCCGGCCATGGCGTGGCTCACTGGCTGCCACTGGTGACCCTGATTGTACTGTCGACCTTTATCGGTGCGCTGATCAGCCCGCCACTGGCTGGCGTGCTACCGCAGAGCGTCGGGCATGCCGGCGGCGAGGCCAAGCACAGCCTGGAAATCGCTTCCGGGGCTATCGCGATCATCGGCATCGTCCTGGCCGCGTTGCTGTTTCTCGGCAAGCGCAGCTTCGCCACAGCGGTGGCGCAGAGTGCGCCAGGGCGCTTCCTGTCGGCCTGGTGGTTCGCGGCCTGGGGCTTCGACTGGCTCTACGACAAGCTGTTCGTCCAGCCGTACCTGTTGCTTTGCCGGTTGCTCGGGCATGACCCGATTGACCGCAGCATTGGCCTGATTCCGCGTCTGGCGCGAGGCGGTAACGCCTTGCTGGCCAGCAGCGAGACCGGCCAGGTGCGCTGGTACGCCACATCGATAGCCGGGGGCGCCGTGCTGGTGCTCGCCGTTCTCCTGTTTCTAAATTAAGGAAAATAGCCCGTTATGATTCTGCCCTGGCTAATCCTGATCCCCTTCATCGGCGGCCTGCTGTGCTGGCAGTGCGAGCGTTTCGGCAGCACCTTGCCGCGCTGGATCGCCCTGCTGACCATGGCCCTGCTGTTCGGCCTGGGCCTGTGGCTGTGGGCCACTGGCGACTTCAGCCTGGCCCCTGCTCCGGGTGCTGAGCCGCAGTGGGCGGCCGAATTCCAGGTGCCGTGGATCGAGCGTTTTGGCATCAGCATCCACCTGGCGTTGGATGGCCTGTCGGTGCTGATGATCAGCCTCACCGGTCTGCTTGGTGTGCTCTCGGTGCTCTGCTCGTGGAACGAGATCCAGAACCGCGTCGGCTTCTTCCACCTCAACCTGATGTGGATTCTCGGCGGCGTAGTTGGCGTGTTCCTCGCCGTCGACCTGTTCCTGTTCTTTTTCTTCTGGGAAATGATGCTGGTGCCGATGTACTTCCTCATCGCGCTCTGGGGGCATAGCGGCAGTGATGGCAAGACCCGTATCACTGCCGCGACCAAGTTCTTTATCTTCACCCAGGCCAGTGGCCTGATCATGTTGCTGGCGATCCTCGGCCTGGTGTTCGTGCACTTCGACCAGACCGGCGTGCTGACCTTCAACTACGCCGATTTGCTTAACATCAAGATGGCTGCCGGCACCGAGTACATTCTGATGCTCGGCTTCTTTATCGCCTTCGCGGTGAAGTTCCCGGTGGTGCCGTTTCACTCCTGGCTGCCGGACGCCCACGCCCAGGCGCCGACTGCCGGCTCGGTGGATTTGGCCGGTATCCTGCTGAAAACCGCTGCCTACGGTCTGATGCGTTTTGCTCTGCCGCTGTTCCCCAATGCCTCGGCCGAGTTTGCGCCGATCGCCCAGTGGCTTGGCGTGTTCGCCATCATCTATGGCGCGCTGCTGTCGTTCGCGCAGACCGATATCAAACGCCTGGTGGCCTACTCCAGCGTGTCGCACATGGGCTTTGTGTTGATTGCCATTTACTCCGGCAGTGAAATTGCTCTGCAGGGTGCGGTGGTACAGATGATGGCTCACGGTCTTTCGGCGGCGGCACTGTTCATTCTTTGTGGTCAGCTGTATGAGCGCCTGCACACACGTGACATGCGCGAGATGGGCGGTATCTGGGCGCGGATGCCCTGGCTGCCGGCGTTGAGCCTGTTCTTTGCCGCAGCGGCGCTGGGCTTGCCGGGCACCGGCAACTTTGTCGGTGAGTTCCTGATCCTGATCGGCAGTTTCCAGAGTGCGCCGTGGGTCACTGTGCTGGCCGCCACGGGCCTGGTGTTCGGCTCGGTCTATTCGCTGATCATGATTCACCGCGCCTACTTTGGCCCGGCCAAGGCGGAAACCGCGTTGCCTGGCCTGCAGCTGCGCGAGCTGAGCATGGTGCTGGGCCTGGCCGTGCTGCTGATCCTGCTTGGGGTTTACCCGCAGCCGGTGCTCGACACCTCCGCCGCCAGCATGCAAGGCGTGCAGCAGTGGCTGGGTAGTGCCCTCAATCAACCTGTTTTGGCCCGGTGAGCGGCTTAATGGAAAGTCATGCTATGCAACTGACGACTCAACATTTCATCGCGCTGCTGCCGTTGCTGATTACCAGTGCCACGGTGGTGCTGGTGATGCTGGCTATCGCCTGGAAACGCAACCACACGCTGACCTTCGGCCTCTCGGTGCTGGGGCTAAACCTGGCCTTGCTATCGCTGCTGCCGGCTCTGGAGGTAACGCCTATTGAGGTCACGCCGCTGTTGCTGGTGGATAAATTCGCCTGCTACTACATGGCCCTGGTGCTGGCGGCGACGCTGGCCTGCGTGACGCTGACTCACGCTTACCTGGGCGGTGAGTCAGGCAAGGGTTACCCGGGCAACCGTGAAGAGCTTTACCTGCTGATGCTGCTGTCCGCTGCCGGCGGACTGGTATTGGTTAGCGCGCAGCACCTGGCTGGTCTGTTTATCGGTTTGGAACTGCTGTCGGTGCCGACCTACGGCATGATTGCGTACGCCTTCTTCAACAAGCGCTCGCTCGAAGCCGGTATCAAATACATGGTGCTGTCGGCCGCAGGCAGCGCGTTTCTACTGTTCGGCATGGCGCTGCTGTTTGCCGAGTCGGGCAACCTGACCTTCGCCGGCATCGGCGCCAAGCTGGCGGCTGATGGTTTGCCGAGCATGTTGGCGCAGTTAGGCGTGGGCATGATGCTGATCGGCCTGGCGTTCAAGCTGTCGCTGGTGCCGTTCCACCTGTGGACGCCGGATGTCTACGAAGGCGCACCGGCGCCGGTGGCGGCTTTCCTCGCCACAGCCAGTAAGGTTGCGGTGTTCGCCGTGTTGTTGCGTTTGTATCAAATGTCGCCGGCTATGGCTGGCGGCTGGCTGAATGACCTGCTGACACTGATTGCCATTGCCTCGATCATCTTCGGCAACCTGTTGGCACTGTTGCAGAACAACCTCAAGCGCCTGCTCGGTTATTCCTCAATCGCCCACTTCGGTTACCTGTTGGTGGCATTGATTGCCAGTAAAGGCTTGGCCGTAGAAGCGGTTGGCGTGTACCTGGCGACCTATGTGCTGACCAGCCTCGGCGCGTTCGGTGTGATCACCCTGATGTCGACGCCTTATAACGGCCGGGATTGTGATGCGCTGTACGAATACCGCGGGCTGTTCTGGCGCCGCCCGTATCTGACCGCAGTGCTGACCGTGATGATGCTGTCGCTGGCGGGTATTCCGCTGACCGCCGGGTTTATCGGCAAGTTCTATGTGGTCGCCGCCGGTGTGCAATCGCAGCAATGGTGGCTGCTCGGCGCGCTGGTGCTTGGCAGCGCCATTGGCGTGTTCTATTACCTGCGGGTGATGGTCACCCTGTTTATGGTCGAGCCGAATCTGCGTCGCCACGATGCCCCTTTCAACTGGGCGCAACGCGCCGGCGGCATGATGCTGCTGTTCGTCGCCGTGCTGGCGTTCTTCCTCGGCGTATACCCGCAACCGCTGTTGGAGCTGGTGCAACAGGCCAGCTTGGTGGCACTGTTACCCTGATGAGTAACCAGGGAATACGCAACGATGAGTAAGACACTGATGATTGCCGGCTGTGGCGATGTTGGCAGCCGCCTGGGCCAGCAGCTGAATGCTGCGGGCTGGACGGTATACGGCCTGCGCCGCAGCGTAGCGCTGCTGCCACAGGGCATTCGCCCGGTTGCCGGTGATCTGCATGCTGACGCTTGCCCGGCTGCCTGGCCGAGCGAACCACTGGATTACCTGGTGTATTGCGCAGCCGCCACCGAGCACGATGAGGCCGGCTATCGCGCCGCCTATGTCGACGGCCTGCGTCGCGTACTGGCCTGGCTGGCGCAACAGGGCCAGCGGCCCAAGCGTTTGCTGTTTGTCTCCAGCAGTGGCGTGTATGGCCAACAGCTCGGCGAGTGGGTGGATGAAAATTCGCCTGCTGAGGCCGATAGCTACTCCGGACGGATTATGCGCGAAGCTGAGCAGCTGGCTTTAAATAGCGGGCTGCCCGCCAGCCTGGTGCGCCTTACCGGCATCTACGGTCCAGGCCGCGAATGGTTGCTCAAGCAGGTACGCCAGGGCTATCGGGTGGTCAATGAACCGCCGCTGTACGGCAACCGCATCCATGTCGATGACGCGGTGGGGCTACTGGCCTATCTGCTGCAGGCCGATGCCCGTGGTGTGGCGCTGGATGACTGCTATATCGGCGTCGACGACCAGCCTGCGCCGTTGTATGAGGTGGTGGCCTGGCTGCGCGAGCAGCTGGATGTCAGCCATTGGTCCGAGCAGTCGACGGTGCGCCGCTCCGGCAGCAAACGTTGCAGCAACGCCCGCGCTCGCGCACTGGGTTGGACGCCGCAGTACCCGAGCTATCGCGAGGGTTACCGGGCGATTCTGGCGCAGCTCTAACAGGCTGTTGAAAAACTACCTGCGTTGGTAATACTGCGTTAAAAACGGCCTCGGAATGCTCATTTACAGCCAGTAAACTCCGCTTCCTCGGCGCTTTGACCAGCCTGCGGCTGTTACTGCGTAGCGCCTTGTCTTGCCTGCCTCGATTACGTTTTTCAACGGCCTGCTAGCGTTTAGCGCGGCCTAGCGTTTGACCAGCAACCAGCGCTGCTGGCCTTTGTAGTAGCTGGGCATTTCGTCGATCTGTGAGCGATTGAGTGCCTCGAAGACGCGTAGCTGATCACCTTCGCGTTCGAACAACCAGCTTTGACCCTGATCGCCCAGTTGCAGCCAGAGACTGTCGAATTCTTCGCTCATGGCCGCACAGTCGCCGGCCAGGCACAGTGCGTAGCGCTCCGCGCCTGGCAGACCCTGCAGGCTGCCATCGGCCTGGAACAGCACCAGGCCGCCTTCACCGATCCCTTCCTTGATCAGCCAGGTGCCGCCCAGGTAAGCACTGTACAGTGCCTGCTCGAAGCTGCTTCCCGGTGGTGCAAGCGGGCCGGGCGCTGCTGGCGCGCGGACAAAGCGTTGCTCGGGCCAGGTATCGCTTTGCGCCTGAGTCAGCTCATCGCCGCTGAGGCTCAGGGTTTCCTGAAAGTCCCCGTAGAAGTGCACGCGCAGCGCGCCGTCGGCCTGGCGTTCGATGCTGCCTTCGGCGCGTTCGAAACCATTGCTGAAGCTCGCCAGCTGGCGCTGGTTGTCGAGCTGCCATTCCAGATTGGGGCCATAGGCCAGCAGGGCTTCGCGCAGGTTGCCGTTTCTGACGGCAGCTTCAATGGCCGTCTGGTTGATCCAGGTTCCGCTGAGATCGTGTGAAGGGCTGGCGCAACCGCTGAGCAGGACGCCGGCGAGCAGGGCAACAAACAGGCAGCGCATGGGGCGTCCTCGGGAGGGAAGGGCGGGGCAATGGCCCCGCGAGGGACTTATTCGAGAACCAGAATAGCGTCCATTTCTACCTGCGAACCACGTGGCAGAGCAGCTACGCCGATGGCGGCGCGTGCTGGATAAGGCTGCTCGAAGTAACGGCCCATGACTTCATTGACCTTGGCAAAGTGCGACAGGTCGGTGAGGAAGATGTTCAGCTTGACGATATCTTTGAACGAACCGCCAGCTGCTTCAGCTACGGCTTTGAGGTTCTCGAATACTTGCACGGTCTGGGCTTCAAAGCCTTCCACCAGTTCCATGGTTTTCGGGTCCAGCGGGATCTGCCCGGACATGTACACGGTGTTGCCGGCCTTGATTGCCTGGGAGTAGGTGCCGATAGCGGCCGGGGCTTTGTCGCTGGTGATAACGCTCTTGCTCATGGGAACTCCTGCAAAGCTGATGTGGAAGAAGACTGCGGCGCGCATGGGCGCACTGCCAGTTAGATTGCCTAGGGTGGGTGAAAGCCACAGCACCTGTCAAAGTACAGCTGGCGGCTGATTACTTCGCTCAGTCTGAGTGTTGGCGAGTCAGGCGCGTGCGCGGGTGATGCGAATCACCCCAGTGAGGGCGCGTAGTTTCTTGATCACGCGGGCCAGGTGCACGCGGTCATGCACGCTGACGACCAGTTGCACGACGCTAATGCGGCCATCGCGCTCGTCCATGCTGATCTTCTCGATATTGCCATCGGCGGCATTCACACTGCCGGCCAGCAGGGCGATCAGGCCGCGCTGGTGTTCCAGCTCGACGCGCAATTCGACATTGAATTCCCCCGTCACATCCTTGGCCCACGACAGCTGGATGCATTTTTCCGGGTTGTGGCGGACATCGCCGATGTTCTTGCAGCTGTCCAGGTGAACTACCATGCCTTTACCGGCTGACAAGTGGCCGACAATCGGATCGCCTGGAATTGGCGTGCAGCAGCGTGCATAACTCAGCACCAGGCCCTCGGTGCCGCGAATTGCCAGTGGGCCTTCGCTGTTCGGCAGCGCTTCGTTGTTGTCGCTGAGCAGGCGGCGCGCCACCACATAGGCCATACGGTTGCCCAGGCCGATGTCTTCCAGCAGGTCTTCGATGACTTCCTGATGATATTCGGCAAGCACCGCCTGCACGCGCTCGGGCGAGAGCTTATCGATACGGCTTTCGAAGCTGGCGAGGACTTTGTTCAGCAGGCGTTCGCCGAGGCTGATGGATTCCGAGCGGCGTTGCAGTTTCAACGCATGACGAATATGCGTACGCGCCTTGCCGGTGACCACGAAGCTCAGCCAGGCCGGGTTTGGCCGTGCGCCGGGAGCACTGACGACTTCTACTGTCGAGCCGCTTTCCAGGGCTTGCGACAGCGGCGCCAGGCGGCGGTTGATGCGGCAGGCGATGCACGTGTTGCCAACGTCGGTGTGCACCGCGTAGGCAAAGTCGACCGCCGTGGAGCCTTTCGGCAGCTCCATGATGCGGCCTTTTGGCGTGAACACGTAGACTTCGTCGGGGAACAGGTCGATCTTCACGCTTTCGATGAATTCCAGCGAGTTGCCGGCGCGTTGCTGCATCTCTAGCACGCCCTTGACCCATTGCCGTGCGCGGGCGTGGCTGCCCTTGGGCTGGTCTTCCTCGTTGGATTTATACAGCCAGTGCGCGGCAATACCGTTGTTGGCCAGCTCTTCCATTTCACGGGTACGGATCTGGATTTCAATTGGTACGCCGTGCATGCCGAATAGCGTGGTGTGCAGCGACTGGTAGCCGTTGGCCTTGGGAATTGCGATGTAATCCTTGAAGCGGCCGGGCAGAGGCTTGTACAGGTTGTGCACGGCGCCGAGCACGCGGTAGCAGGTGTCGACCTTGTCGACAACGATGCGGAAGGCGTAGACGTCCATAATTTCGTTGAACGCCCGACGCTTGCCACGCATCTTCTGGTAGATGCCGTAGAGGTGCTTCTCGCGGCCCATCACCTCGCCTTCCATGCCTTCACGGGCCAGGCAGTGGGTGATCGACTCTTCGATCTTGTTGACGATTTCCTTGCGGTTGCCCCGAGCACGCTTGACCGCTGTGCGGATGCGCTCGGAGCGCATCGGATGCATGGCCTTGAAGCCCAGGTCTTCGAACTCGATGCGCATGCTGTGCATGCCCAGGCGATTGGCAATCGGTGCGTAGATTTCCAGGGTTTCCTTGGCGATGCGTCGGCGTTTTTCGCCGGACAGCACTTCCAGGGTGCGCATGTTGTGCAGGCGGTCAGCCAGTTTGACCAGGATCACGCGGATATCGCGGGCCATGGCCATGGCCATTTTCTGGAAATTCTCGGCCTGGGCCTCGGCCTTGGTCTCGAAGTTCATCTGGGTCAGCTTGCTGACCCCGTCGACCAGCTCAGCCACAGATTCACCGAACTGAGCGTCCAGGGCTTCTTTGGCGATACCGGTGTCTTCGATTACGTCATGCAGCATCGCGGCCATCAGGCTCTGATGGTCCATGTGCATATCAGCCAAGATGCTCGCCACCGCTAGGGGATGAGTGACGTAGGCTTCGCCGCTGCGGCGGCGTTGGCCGTCGTGGGCTTGTTCGGCGTAGAAATAGGCGCGGCGCACCAGGTTGACCTGGTCGCCGTCGAGGTAGGTCGAAAGTCTGTCGGCGAGGGCGTCTATGCTCGGCATGGGCGTTCCCCTTGCCGATTCAAATTACCCTGCGCCTGACGACGTCGACCCGGCATAGGCTTACAGAGGCTCGTTAGCCTCTTCCTCGAATGCAGCAAACAGTGGCTCTTCTTCGACGATATCGTCTTGGGCGATGACGTCGTAGCTCATCAGGCCAGCAGCGATTTCGCGCAGCGCGACTACGGTCGGCTTGTCATTTTCCCAAGCCAGCTTCGGCTCTTTGCCACCGGTAGCCAGTTGGCGCGAGCGCTTTGTGGCGAGCATGACCAGCTCAAAGCGGTTATCAACGTGATCCAGGCAATCTTCGACGGTAACGCGGGCCATGGTGTTCCTCGTAGCAAATGCGTAGTAGAGCTGGGCCCAAATGGGCGAGCGGACTGGATAGTCTAAAAAATCACCAGCATTAAGGGAAGCTTTGATTTGCCGCGGCGCGATAAGTCAGACCAGTAACTCGCTGAGCAAACCGCTGTGGCGTTGCTGTTGTGGACCTTGCAGCAGTTGATTGGCGCGGAAAATCGCCTTCAGATCGCTCAACGCGTGGGCGAAGTCATCGTTGATCAGCAGGTAATCGTATTCGACGTAATGGCTCATCTCGCTGACGGCTTCACGCATGCGTCGCTCGATGATCTCGCCGCTGTCCTGGCCGCGATTGGTCAGGCGGTGGCGCAGCGCTTCCTGGGTCGGTGGCAGAATAAAGATGGATTTGGCTTCCGGCATCAGTCGACGTACCTGCTGCGCGCCTTGCCAGTCGATCTCCAGAATCAGGTCGAAGCCGTCGCGCAGGGTCTGTTTGACCCATTCCTGCGAGGTGCCGTAGAGATTGCCGAAGACTTCCGCATGTTCAAGAAACTCGGTTTTGTCGAGCATGCTGTGAAACTGTTCGCGGCTGACGAAGTGGTAGTTCACTCCGTCCACCTCGCCCGGGCGCATGGCGCGGGTGGTGTGCGACACGGACACGCGAATCTGTGCTTCGCTGTCGATTAGCGCTTTGACCAGGCTGGTCTTGCCCGCCCCGGACGGGGCGGAAATGATGTACAGGGTGCCGGTGGTTATGCTCATGGATCAATCCTGGAACGCGTTGTTCGAAGAGTAGCAGTAGCGGTTTGGCTTACTCGATGTTCTGCACCTGTTCGCGCATCTGCTCGATCAGCACTTTCAGGTTTACTGCCGCCTGAGTACTGCGAGTGTCGAAGGCCTTGGAACCGAGGGTATTGGCTTCTCGGTTGAGTTCCTGCATCAGGAAGTCCAGGCGGCGGCCTGCCTGGCCGCCGGTTTTCAGCACGCGACGCACTTCGCTGACGTGGGTGCTGAGACGATCAAGCTCTTCGGCCACATCGCTTTTCTGCGCCAGTATCACCAGCTCCTGCTCCAAGCGCTGTGGGTCCAGCTCGGCCTGCATTTCGGCGCAGCGGTCGAGAATCTTCTGCCGTTGCCCGGCAAGCATCTGTGGCACTAGCTCGCGCAGGGCAACCACCTGTTCAAGGATGCTGTCCAGGCGCTCATTGAGCAGTTTGGCCAGCTCAGCGCCTTCACGCTCGCGGCTTTGCTTCAGCTCGTTCAATGCTTGGCTGAACAGGCTCAGGGCGTTTTGGTTCAGCGCTTGCGGGTCGGCGGCGTCGGCTACCAGTACGCCCGGCCAGCCGAGCACTTTCAGCGGATTGAGCGCGGCGGGTTGCTTGATCAGGCCGGCCACGCTCTCGGCGGCGGCGACCAGTTGCGCGGCGCGCTCAAGGTCGACTTGCAGGGCTTTGCCGGCATTGTCATCGCTGAAACGTAGGGTGCATTCGACTTTGCCGCGTGACAGGCCATTGCGAAGCGCTTCGCGCACTGCGCCTTCGAGGTCGCGAAAGCTTTCTGGTAGGCGCAGATGAGGTTCCAGATAGCGATGGTTGACCGAGCGCAGCTCCCAGCTCAGGGTGCCATTGGCGCCGGCCTGCTCGGCGCGGGCGAAGGCAGTCATGCTGTGGATCATGGGGCGAACCTCGCGAAAAGTCGGAACTAAAGGCGCAGGATTGTAGCGCAGTGCGTCGGCCGCTCCCAATTCGGCACACCCGCTACGGACTTACGGCCCTATAATGCCGAGCAGATTTTTTATTCAGAGCAGGAATTCCTAGATGAAACGTCCTAGTGGCCGCGCCGCCGATCAGTTGCGCTCGATTCGCATCACCCGCAACTACACCAAGCATGCCGAGGGTTCGGTACTGGTGGAGTTTGGCGATACCAAAGTGATTTGCACGGTCAGTGTCGAGTCGGGCGTACCGCGTTTCCTCAAAGGCCAGGGCCAGGGTTGGTTGACTGCCGAGTACGGCATGCTGCCACGCGCCACTGGCGACCGTAACCAGCGTGAAGCCAGCCGTGGCAAGCAGGGTGGTCGTACCCTGGAAATCCAGCGCCTGATCGGCCGTTCGCTGCGCGCCGCGCTGGATATGTCGAAGTTGGGTGAGAACACCCTGTACGTCGACTGCGACGTGATCCAGGCTGACGGCGGCACCCGCACTGCGTCCATCACCGGTGCCATGGTGGCGGTAATTGATGCGCTGAAAGTGATCAAGAAGCGTGGCGGCCTGAAAGGCGGAGACCCGCTCAAGCAGATGATTGCAGCCGTGTCAGTTGGCATGTACCAGGGTGAGCCGGTACTGGACCTGGATTATCTGGAAGATTCCGCCGCGGAAACCGACCTCAATGTGGTGATGACCAGCACTGGCGGCTTTATTGAGGTGCAGGGCACCGCCGAAGGCGCGCCGTTCCAGCCAGCTGATCTGAATGCCATGTTGGCGTTGGCACAGAAAGGCATTACTGAACTGTTCGAGCTGCAACAAGCGGCTCTGGCTGACTGATTGAGCCGCACTACAAGCCCATCACGCAAGGAGATGCACCATGAGCGACGAGTCCCAAGCGCCACAACCGGTTCCCGGTCCTGAAGCCCGTCAGTGGGCAATGTTCTGCCACTTCGCGGCCTTTCTCGGGCTGGTGTTTCCCTTTGGTAATTTGCTTGGGCCGTTGATCGTCTGGCAGATCAAGAAGGATCTGGATCCGTTCGTCGATGCTCAAGGCAAGGAAGCGCTGAACTTTCAGATCAGCGTGGCCCTGGCTGCACTGTTGTGCTTCCTGCTGATGGTGGTGGTGGTTGGCTTCCCGCTGCTGGTGCTGGTCAGCATCGCGGCGCTGGTGCTGACCATCATTGCCGGGATCAAGGCCAATGAAGGCCAGGTGTATCGTTATCCGTTCTGCTGGCGGCTGGTGAAGTAATTTTTAGAAGTGAGAGGGCGTTGACCCTCTCTTGTGAGCAGGGATGACGTGGTAATGAACGCAAGGATTATGTTGTTGGCACTGCTTTGTCTGGGTTTGGCAGGCTGTGGTGAGGCGCCGGAGGCGCTGGCTGCCATCAGTGAGCGGGCGCAGGTACAGGCACTCAAGACTGAGGCGGAGCAGCTTCACGACGAAGGGCAGACAGAGCAGGCCATCGCCAAGTTCGAGGCGGTGGTAAAGAGCCCCGCCGTCAGTCCTGCGCAGAAGGCCGACGCCTTGCGTTATATCTCGCTGGGCTATTACGAGTTGGGGGATTACCCACGTTCGGGCGACTATGCCGCGAAGGCCGCAGCTCTCTATCCCGAGGGTAGCTACAACTATTTGGTGAACATGGCGGACGCCGATCTTATGCAGGATAGGGTCCCTGACGCCGTGGCCAAGCTTGAACGGGCCTTCGCGCTTGAGTCACGCCAGTTGGCAGTGAATAACGTGCTGGGCCTGGTTTATCTGGGAGACAACGGCGCCGAGTACGCGGATTACGACAAGGCGCTGCCCTATAACAAGACCGCCTTCGAGATTGCACCGGGGCGGATCACCGAGATCGTGCTGGCGCGCAACTACCTGATGCTCGAGGACTACGCGCTGGCCGGGCAGCACCTGAGCGATCTCAGTCGGCGTTATGCGGATGATGCATACGTGCACAGCCTATTGGCTCAAGCGCAGGCTGGAGTCGACGCAGCAGGTGAGTGAAGCGCTGAAATAGAGGCATGAAAGCCGGTTGATGCCGGCTTGTCATGTTCAGACGCTGAGCATCCAGTCGTAATCAACAATCAGCGGAGCGTGCTGCGAAAAACGTGGCTGGCGTGGTAGGCGCGCGCTGCGGATGCTGCGGCGCATGCCGGGGGTCAGCAGCTGATAGTCGAAGCGATAGCCGAGGTTGAGCAGTTCAGCCTGCTCGCTGTCCGGCCACCAGCTGAACTGGTCGCCTTCACGGCTGACTTCGCGCAGCGCATCGACATAGCCCATGGTGCCAATCACTTCATCCAGCCAGGCGCGCTCCGGGGCTAGGAACCCCGGTGATTGCTGGCAATCACGCCAGTTCTTCACGTCGAGTTTCTGGTGCGCCACGTAGAACGAGCCGCAATAGATGTACTCGCGGCGCTTGCGGCGCTGCTTGTCCAAATAATGGGTGAAATCGTCCATAAACTTGAATTTCTGATTCAAGCTTTCATCACCGCTCTGCCCCGAAGGCATGAGCATGGTGGCAATACTTACTTTGTCGAAATCGGCCTGCAGGTAGCGCCCATAGCGATCGGCCATTTCAAAGCCGAGGCCGCTGATTACCGCCTTGGGTTGCAACCGCGAATACAGTGCCACGCCACCTTGGCTGGGCACTTCTGCATCGCAGGCATAGAGGAAATAGCCATCCAGTTGGAAGGCTTGGTCGTCCAGTTCAAAGGCGGAGGCGCGGGTGTCCTGCAGGCAGATGACGTCGGCATTCTGTGCTTGCAGCCAACTGAGCAAACCGCGCTCGACTGCAGCATGAATACCATTCACGTTCACACTGATGATCCGCATAAATGGCCCCCAAAATCACGTGCGTGTATGATACCCGAGCTGACCTCTATTAGCTAAATTACCTAGTGAATCCGTGCTGTCCGGGGCTTTTTCATGCAAGCGTATCAACGTGACTTCATCCGTTTTGCCATTGAGCGTGGTGTTCTGCGCTTTGGTCAGTTCACTCTTAAGTCCGGGCGTATCAGTCCTTATTTCTTCAACGCAGGGCTGTTTGACAGTGGTTTGGCCCTGGCGCAGCTCGGGCGTTTTTACGCGGCGGCTGTGGTAGACAGCGGCATCGACTTCGACGTGCTGTTTGGCCCGGCTTACAAGGGTATTCCGCTGGCTGCAACCACTGCGGTGGCGCTGGCCGAGCACCATCAGCGCGATATGCCCTGGTGTTTCAACCGAAAGGAAGCCAAGGATCACGGCGAAGGTGGCACTCTGGTAGGCGCCGCGCTGGCAGGTCGCGTGTTGATCATCGATGACGTGATCACCGCTGGAACGGCGATTCGTGAGGTGATGCAGATCATCCAGGCACAGGGTGCTAAGGCGGCTGGCGTGCTGATTGCGCTGAACCGTCAGGAGCGCGGCAAGGGTGAGCTTTCGGCGATTCAAGAAGTTGAGCGTGACTACGGCATGCCGGTGGTGAGCATTGTGTCACTCGAACAGGTACTGGAATATCTGGCAGAGGATGCTGAACTCAAGCAGTATCTGCCTGCGGTACAAGCCTACCGAGCTGAATACGGAATCTAACCTGCCGAATAAGGTGCTGCGTTGTGCATAAATCTGTCCTAACCCGCTGTTCGCTGTTGCTTGGCCTACTGTTGCCGGTTGTGGCAGGTGCAACCGAGCTGTACCGCTATGTCGATGACAAGGGCACCACCGTGCTCAGCCGTCAGGGCGTGCCGCCGGAGCACATCAGCAAGGGTTATGAAGTACTCAATGATCAGGGCCGAGTGGTCAAAGTTATCCCGCCGGCCCCCAGTGCTGAAGAGATGAAGCACATCTTGGCTGAGCGCGCGCGCGCCAGCTCTGATGCTCAGTTATTACGTCTATACAGCACTCCGGATGACGTCGAGCGCGCACGTGAGCGTAAGCTCGCCGAACTCGACGGTCTGATTGGCGTGGCGCGCGGTAACTTGCAGTCGGTGCGCACGCAGCAGTCTAATCTGCAGAGTCAGGCTGCCGATCATGAGCGTGCTGGGCGTGCGGTGCCGGCGCATCTGCTGGCGCAGATCGATAACCAGAAAGCCGAACAGGCGCGTCTCAAAGGCGACATCTTGCGTTATCAGGCCGCGCGTAAAGAGGCGGACAGCAGTTTCAATGCTGATCTTGCTCGGCTCAAAGAGCTGCTGGGCCGCAACCAGTAGGCTATTGCTGCGGCGCGCAGCGCTCAAAGGCCAGAACTTTTTCTCTTAACCACGCCGGTAGCGGGCTGCTGCTTCGGCTTGCATTGTCTGTGTGCACGTAAATCACTTCGCCAGCGGTCAGCGCTTGTTCGCTGCACCAGATGCCCATGGCAAAACTCAGGCTGGAGCGGCCCAGGCGGGCGACGCGAATACCGATCTGCAGTTGATCGTCGAAGCGCGCGGGTGCCAGGTACTCCAGCACGGCCTTGATCGCGAAGAAGTCGCCGCCGTCGCGGCTCAGGTCGTCCGGGTAGCGGATGCCCAGGGCGCGGAAGTATTCGGTGATGGCGACATCGGCGTAGGTCAGGTAGTGACCGTTGAACACGATGCTTTGCGGGTCGACCTCGGCCCATCGCACACGAAGGGTGTGGAAGAAGCTGAAGGCGTCGCGGGAAGGTGGGTTACTCAAAGAAAACACCTCGATCTGCAGGGCTGAGCCACTGAGCTTCGGGGTTGCGAGAGCCTGCTGCAAGCCGCAGAGCAGGCGAATCAGGCGGGCGAATCAGCCAGGATCAGCAGGCTGATTCGACAGGCAGCACTCAGTGGCGCTTGCGGTTGCAGATCAGCGTACCCACGCCACTATCGGTAAAAATCTCAAGTAGCACGGCGTTTGGTACGCGGCCGTCGATGATGTGCGCGCTGGTTACGCCGCCTTGCACCGCTTCCAGGGCGCAACGGATTTTCGGCAGCATGCCGCCGTAGATGGTGCCGTCGGCAATCAGGCTGTCGACCTGTTCGGTAGTCAGGCCGGTGAGCACCTGGCCCTGCTTATCCATCAGGCCGGCAATATTGGTCAGCAGCATCAGCTTCTCGGCCTTGAGTGCTTCGGCGACCTTCCCAGCGACCAGGTCAGCGTTGATGTTGTACGACTCGCCGTCCGGGCCGACGCCAATCGGTGCAATCACCGGAATGAAGTCGCCCTTGACCAGCATATTCAGCAGGTCGATGTTGACCCCGGTGACTTCGCCGACATGGCCGATATCGATGATTTCCGGCTGGGTCATCTCCGGCGTTTGGCGGCTGACCTGGAGCTTCTTGGCGCGGATCAGCTGAGCGTCTTTGCCGGTCAGGCCGATCGCGCTGCCGCCGTGCTGGTTGATCAGGTTGACGATGCTCTTGTTGACCTGGCCGCCGAGAACCATTTCCACCACGTCCATAGTGGCGGTGTCGGTGACGCGCATGCCGTCGACAAAGTGGCTTTCGATGGACAGGCGCTTGAGCAGATCACCGATTTGCGGGCCGCCGCCGTGGACGACAACCGGGTTGATGCCGACCGCTTTCATCAGCACGATGTCGCGGGCGAAGCCTTGCTTGAGCTCTTCACTTTCCATGGCGTTGCCGCCGTATTTGATTACCAGCGTCTTGCCGACGAAACGGCGGATATACGGCAGCGCTTCGGACAGTACCTTGGCGACGTTGGTGGCGGCATCACGTTCGAGGGTCATGCAGGGCTCCAGTAGACAATTCGCTAATCAATCAGAACGGCAGGTCGAGGTCGGGTACCGCGCTGTAGAGTTGGGCGCGGAATACTTCCTTGATCCGTTCAAGTTCTTCTTCGGTTTCCGCCTCGAAGCGCAGTACCAGCACCGGCGTGGTGTTGGAGGCGCGCACCAGGCCCCAGCCTCTGGGGTAGTCGACACGTACGCCATCGAGGTTGGTGATATTGCCTTCACCCCAAACACCGTCGCGTTGCAGGCGTTCGATGATGCTGAACTTGCTCTTTTCGGTGACCTGAATATTGATTTCCGGGGTGGAGATATCGTTGGGGAACGCGCTGAACACGTGCTCGGCGTCGCGGCGATCCTGGCTGAGGATTTCCAGCAGGCGGGCGGCGGCGTAGATGCCGTCGTCGAAGCCGAACCAGCGCTCCTTGAAGAAGATATGTCCGCTCATTTCGCCGGCCAGCAGTGCGCCGGTTTCCTTCATTTTTTTCTTGATCAGCGAGTGGCCGGTTTTCCACATCACCGGGCGGCCGCCGTAACCGCTGATCAGCGGCGTCAGGCGGCGTGTGCATTTGACATCGAAAATGATGTCGGCACCGGGGTTACGTGACACCACGTCTTTGGCGAACAGCATCAGCAAACGGTCCGGATAGACAACGGTGCCGGTATTGGTCACCACGCCGACGCGGTCGCCGTCGCCATCGAAGGCCAGGCCGATATCGGCTTTCTCACTTTTCACTTTGGCGATCAGGTCCACCAAGTTTTCCGGCTTGCCGGGGTCCGGGTGGTGGTTGGGGAAGTTGCCGTCAACTTCGCAGTACAGCGGAATCACCGAGCAGCCCAACGCTTCGATCAGCTGCGGGGCGATCACCCCGGCCACGCCGTTGCCGCAATCGACCACCACGCGCATGGGCTTGGCCATGGCGATGTCGTCGCGAATTTGCTTGAAGTAGCGCTCCAGCACATCAACCTGTTCGACCGTACCGACGCCGCTGGCCAGGTCGTTGTTGTCGATGCGTTCTTTCAGAGCCTGAATCTGCTCGTTGGCCAGGGTGTCGCCGGCAATGACGATCTTGAATCCATTGTAATCGCGTGGGTTATGGCTGCCGGTGAGCATCACTGCCGATTTACCGGTAAGGATATGCCCGGCGTAATACACCACAGGCGTCGGCACCATGCCGACATCGCTGACGTTACAGCCGCAATCGAGCAAGCCTTGGATCAGCTGTTGCGCCAGCTCTGGGCCGGACAGGCGGCCATCACGGCCGACGGCGATGTTCGGTTCGCCCTGGGCCAGGCTCTGCGAGCCGATGGCGCGGCCGATCCAGTAGGCGGTTTCGGCGTTCAGGGTGCGGCCGACCACGCCGCGAATGTCGTAGGCGCGAAAGATATCGGCCGGCAGCTTCGGCGCTTTCGCCTGCATGGGAGCTGGCGCCGGCTCATCGAGGCCGAGCAGGTCCTGATCTTCGTCGAGAATATCGATGTCGAGGATGTCGGTGTCCTGAAACAGTGGATCGACCATGGCGCTGGCAGGCGTCTGCATGGCGGCGGCTCCTGGATTGGCTGCACCAGGATTGGCAGTCGGGGTGGCGGCCTGTTCAGTGGCGCGGCGCGGCATGCGCGCGAGATTTTGCGCGAGTATATCCAGGGCTGGCAGGCTCAGGCTGAACGCCTTGACGGCTTTGCCGGAGGACAGCTCCTTGAGCATCTGCCCAAGCTGCAGCACATCGGCGCGTAGGTTGCGCTGCAGGCTACTCTGTAGCAGATAGAGGCCGACAATGGCCCCAGCCAGGGCCAGCAGCCCGGCGATTGCCAGCAGCAGCGGCGAGAATACCGGGTTGGTCAGTGACGGGCCGGGGGTAAAGCTGACTGTCCAGTTGGGGTTGCCGGTGCTAAATGATTGCACGGTGCCTTGCGCATTACCGCGCTGGGCGAGTACCTGGGCAGTGGTGTTGTTGAACTGCTGGATCAGTTGAATTTGGCCGATTTCTGCCGGCATCACCGGCAGGCTGGCGAGCAGGCGCTCAAGATCCACGGCCAGCAACAGCGTGCCATGCAGCGGTTCACCTTCGCTCAGGCGCAAGGGCGCGGCGCTGTAGACCAGCCAGCGCTGGCCGACCTTGTAGGCCTCCGGGGCGGGCGTCTGGCCGTTTTCTGCGCGGCGGAGCATGTCCAGCGCGGCGAAGTTCATCGGTGCGCTGCGGCCCATGTCCTGCACAGCCTGGCCGCGGGCATTGAGGTGAGCGTCGACCACCCCACTCCAGTAAGTGAGGTTGCGTTCCGCAGCGCGGATCTGATTGATGTCCTGGCTTTGCAGGGCTTGTAGCAGTTGCGGGTTGCGCGCGGCTGCTTGGGTGTCAGCGCTCAGTTGCTGCAGGGCTTTTTGCAGCACGGTCGCTTGACCACCGCCCCAGGCCTGGCTGAGTTGCTGCAGCTGCTGCTGGTAGGCACTGTTGAGCGGACCGAACCAGAGCAGCGCACCGGCCAGGATGATGCCGACTAACGCCGCCAGCACACCGGGTAAAAGGGCGTTGGGGCTGTTCTTGGCCGCTTTGGCATCGGCGGGGGCGCTGGTCAGTTGGGCGCTGGCGGTTACCCCGTCAGCGTCCTTGGCCGTGCGCTTGAAGAGTTTCATGCAGCGTCTCCTCGGCAATTCATCCTGGAATTAGATTAAGGCAATCAATGGCTACCGGAGTGGCCGAAGCCGCCTGCGCCGCGCTGGCTCTCATCAAACTGTTCAACCAGCTCGAAATGCGCCTGCACCACCGGTACCAGGATCAGTTGGGCGATACGTTCGCCGATGGCGATGGTGAAGGCGCTCTGCCCACGGTTCCAGCAGGACACCATCAATTCGCCCTGGTAGTCCGAGTCGATCAGACCGACGAGGTTCCCCAGGACGATGCCATGTTTGTGACCCAGGCCCGAGCGCGGCAGGATCATCGCAGCCAAACCGGGGTCACCGATGTAGATCGACAGGCCGGTAGGGATCAGTACGGTTTGCCCGGGTTCCAGCACCAGCTCCTGCTTGAGCATGGCGCGCAGGTCGAGGCCGGCGGAGCCTGGAGTAGCGTAGTGCGGCAGGGGAAATTCATTGCCTAGGCGCGGGTCGAGGATCTTGGCTTGTAAGGCGTGCATATCAGGCTCTGTAGTCGGTGAGTGGGCGTCAGTTGTGCACCATACGCTCGGCAATAAAGCTCACCAGGCGGCGGGCAATCTTGCTTTTGCTGGTCTGGGCGAAGCTGCTCTGCTGAAGCTCACGGTCGATGATGGTGATGGCGTTTTCTTCGCTATTGAAGCCGATGCTGGGGTTGGCTACGTCATTGGCGACGATCAGATCGAGGTTCTTGTCACGCAGCTTTCGCGAGGCGTACTCCAGCAGATTCTCGGTTTCGGCGGCAAAACCGACGCTGAACGGCCGGTCGCTGCGCCCTGCCAGGGTGGCGAGAATATCCGGGTTACGCACCATTTGCAGGAGCAAACCGTCGCCGCTGGTGGGGTCTTTTTTCAATTTGTGCTGGGCGACCACTTCCGGGCGGTAATCGGCGACGGCAGCGGCGGCGATCAGCAGGTCGCAGGGCATCGCGGCTTCGCAGGCGGCGAGCATGTCACGGGCGCTGGTGACATTGATGCGGGTGACGCGCTCGGGTGTCGGCAGGTGCACTGGGCCGCTGATCAGGGTGACCTTGGCGCCAGCTTCGGCAGCCGCTTCGGCGAGGGCAAAGCCCATCTTGCCCGAGCTGTGGTTGGTGATATAGCGCACCGGGTCGATATTTTCCTGGGTCGGGCCGGCGGTGATCAGCACGTGCTTGCCGGTCAGTGCCTGCTGCTGGAAGCAGTCGGCGGCGCACTGCACCAGCTGTTCAGCTTCGAGCATACGGCCCAGGCCAACATCGCCGCAGGCCTGGCTGCCGGCTGCGGGGCCAAACAGGTGCAGGCCTCGCTGGGTCAGAAGCTGGGCATTGGCCTGGGTCGCTGGATCGCGCCACATGGCTTGGTTCATTGCTGGGGCCAGGGCGACAGGGGCATCGGTGGCCAGTACCAAGGTGGTGAGCAGGTCATCGGCAACGCCTTGGGCCAGGCGCGCCATCAGGTCGGCGGTGGCCGGGGCAATCAGTACCAGATCGGCCCAGCGCGCCAGCTCGATATGGCCCATGGCGGCTTCGGCCTCGGGGTCGAGCAGATCGAGGTGTACCGGATGCCCGGACAGGGCCTGTAGGGTCAGCGGGGTGATGAATTCGCGACCGCCTTTGGTCATGACCACACGCACATCGGCGTCCTGGTCCTTGAGGCGGCGAATCAGCTCTGCACTTTTATACGCGGCAATACCGCCGCCCACGCCAACAATGATGCGTTTCCGATACAGCCGCTGCATAGGCCTGCCTTTTATAAAGATGGATATACACCGCGACGCTGACACCTCCCCAGGCCAGGCGCCGCGCAAAAGTTGGGCTACGATAGCACAGAGCCTGCAGCGGAGTAGCGCTGCCAAGCGCTTGCCAGGCTTGGCTTTGCGGCACTCGGGCGCGGCGCTTTGCCGCGCCCGGCAACACACAAGGAGGTGTGATGAGTATTCGTGATTGGCCCGCGGCAGAGCGCCCACGGGAAAAGCTCCTGGCGCAGGGCGCTGGCACCCTGACCGATGCGGAATTACTGGCGATTTTCTTGCGTACAGGCGTGGCCGGGCAGAGTGCGGTGGATCTGGCGCGTCATCTGCTAGGCGACTTCGGTAGTTTGCGGGCCCTGCTGCAGGCGGATTTGCCGTCGTTCAGCCAGCGCCTGGGCCTGGGGCCGGCCAAGTTTGCCCAATTGCAGGCCGTGCTGGAGATGGCGCGCCGGCATCTGGCCGAGCAATTGCGCCGCGACTCAGCGCTGGAAAGTCCGCAGGCCGTGCGTGATTACCTGAAAGCGCTGCTACGGCATGAGCCGCATGAGGTGTTTGGCTGTTTGTTTTTGGATGCGAAGCACCGCGTGTTGGCCTTTGAGGCGCTGTTTCATGGCTCCATCGACAGCGCCAGCGTTTATCCCCGGCAGGTGGTCAAGCGAGCGCTTGCACATAACGCGGCGGCGCTGATTTTGACCCATAACCATCCGTCCGGTGTTGCCGAGCCCAGTCAGGCGGATCGGGTGCTGACCCGTCGCCTGAAAGAGGCGCTGGAGCTGGTGGATGTGCGCGTACTCGACCACTTTATCGTCGGCGAAGGGAAACCGCTTTCGATGGCCGAGTACGGCTGGCTTTAGGGCTTCAGGCGCACCTTGGAGAAATCCTGGCGCCCGAACGGACTGACTTGATAGCCATCGACCTGCTTGCGCGTCAGCGCGTAGGCGGTCGGGTGGGCCAGCGGTAGCCACAGCGCCTGCTGCTGGATGATCTGCTGCGCTTCTTTATATATCCGGCTGCGCTGAGCCTGGTCACTGGTGCTTTTGCCATCGGCGATCAGCTTGTCCAGTTGCGGGTCGCAATAACGGGCGAAGTTCAGCCCGGATTCGAGTGAAGCGCAGGCAAATTGCGGGGTGAGGAAGTTGTCCGGATCGCCGTTGTCGCCGGCCCAGCCCATAAATAGCAGATCATGCTCGCCGGCTTTGGCGCGGCGAATCAGTTCGCCCCATTCGATCACGCGAATTTCCGCCTTGATGCCGACTTTGCCCAAGTCCGCTTGCAGCAACTGTGCACCCAGGCTTGGGTTTGGGTTGAGCACGCTGCCGGTGGGGCGGGTCCAGATGGTGGTGCTGAAGCCATCGGCCAGGCCGGCGGATTTGAGCAGTTCGCGGGCTTTCTCAGGGTTGTACGGGTAGCCGGGCAGTTCGCTGGCGTAACTCCAGGTGTTGGGCGGGTAGGGGCCATTAGCGGCTTCAGCACTGTTCTCGAACACCGCCTTGAGGTAGCTGGCCTTGTCGAAAGCCAGGTTGATCGCCTGGCGCACGGCGGACTGGTCCAGTGGTGGGTGCTGGCTGTTAATGCCGACGAAGGCGGTCATAAAGGCGGCGGTATGCGCGCTCTGTAGATTGCTATCACCACTGATGGACTGCACATCCTGCGGTTTCGGCGACAGGGCGATATGGCACTCGCCGCGGCGCAGCTTCTGCAGGCGCACGTTGGCGTCGGGGGTGATGGCGAACACCAGATTGTCCACCGCAGGTTTGCCAGCGAAGTAGCTCGGGTTGGCGCTGTAACGAACGCTGGCATCCTTCTGGAAGCGGTTGAAGACAAACGGTCCAGTGCCGATTGGCTGGCTGTTGAGCGTTTCCGGCGTGCCGGCTGCCAGCAATTGCGCGGCGTACTCGGCGGAATAAATTGAGGCGAAGCCCATGCTTAGTGTGGCGAGAAAGGTCGCATCCGGGCGGGTAAGGGTGAAGCGCAGGCTCTGCTCGCCGGTCTTGTCGATGCTCTTAATCAGGCTCGGCAGCTGCATCGATTGCGCATGCGGGTAACCACTGGGCGCCACCTTGTGCCATGGATGTGCCGGGTCGAGCATGCGCTGAAAGCTGAATAGCACGTCATCGGCATTTAGCGGGCGGCTGGGAGTGAAATAGTCGGTTTGATGAAACTGCACGTCCGGACGCAGGGTGAAGCTGTAGCTCAGGCCATCCGGGCTGACCTCCCAGGCCAGCGCCAGACTCGGCTGCAACGTGCCGCTGACAGCATCGAAATCCACCAGGCGGTTCATCAATACGTCAGCCGAGGCGTTGGTGGTGGTCAGCGAGTTGTACTGCACCACGTCGAAACCATCCGGGCTGGCTTCTGTACAGACGCTGAGCGTGTTGCCCTGAGCCAGGGCGGGAGCCAGTAGCGGGGCGAGCAGCAGCGGTAGGGTGGCAAGACGCATGGCAAACTCCTGACAAGGTGGGCGGGCGGACGAGGGGCTTACCCTAGGCCATTATCCGGCGGCGGGGCAATCAGTCTTGGCGACGAGCGGTCGATCTGCGCTGTTGCCGCCACCGGCTGGCCTGGGCGCCGGAATTGCGAGTTGGTCTTTGCCGGGTAAAGTACGGTTAACCTTGTTGCGCTTTGGGCTTTCTGGTATAAAGCAGCGCTCTTTTGTAGGGGCCCGGTTCTTGCGCTTTCAGGTACGGCCGGTAAGACCCTCGAGATACGCGGCGCTAAGCGCCAAGATTGAATATTAGCGGCCAACCCATGCCGGGTTGGGCATGTGGTTTTAGAGGGCTGAGGCATGTCGAGAGTCTGTCAAGTTACCGGTAAGGGTCCGGTAACCGGGAATAACATTTCCCACGCAAACAACAAAACCCGTCGTCGTTTCCTGCCGAACCTGCAGCATCACCGCTTCTGGGTCGAGTCTGAGAACCGTTTCGTGCGTCTGCGCGTTTCTGCCAAAGGCATGCGTTGCATCGACAAGCGTGGTATTGACGTCGTTCTGTCCGAGCTGCGCGCTCGCGGCGAAAAGGTTTAAGGAGAAAGTCATGCGTGAATTGATCCGTTTGATCTCGAGTGCCGGTACTGGTCACTTCTACACTACCGACAAAAACAAGCGCACCACTCCGGACAAAATCGAAATTAAAAAATTCGATCCGGTTGTGCGTAAGCACGTGATCTACAAGGAAGGCAAGATCAAGTAATTGATCTGGCTCCTTGCCGAAAAAGCCCGCTTTTATAGCGGGCTTTTTCTTGCCCGGAATTTGGCCTCATTAAAATCAGCAGGCTAAAAATGGCCGTGCGCCATTTTGGGCATTGCCTGGCAGCGGTGCGCCGGTTGGCCGCTGGGATGGCAGGCAATAAAAAGCCCGCACATGGCGGGCTAAAGGGTGACGCATGAAGCTGATGAATCAGTTTGCGGCTTGCTCGAAGATCACATAGACCTTGCGGCAAGGCTCCAGCACTTCCCAGGTGCCAGAGAAGCCGGCCGGAATGACGAAGCGATCGCCGGCGCGCAGGGTCTTGGTGTTGCCGTCCTTGTCGCGCAGTACCGAGACGCCTTGCAGGATCTCGCAGTACTCGTGTTCGGTGTAGTTGATGGTCCAGTGGCCGATGTCGCCTTCCCAGATGCCCGTATTGAACTGACCGCACGGGCTGCCGTAGTGGTTGCGCACGCTTTGCTCGGGGTCGCCCTTGAGCACTTTCTCTGCTGCTGGACGGTAATGTTCGGGCGTAGTGGTGGCGGTGGCGAAGTCGACGATCTTTTCGATGTTCATAAGCATGTCCGGTAGGGATTGAGCGCCTGTTAAGGCCAGGCTTGTTGTCGGTGGAGTAGCGATTTCGGCAGTCTATGTTTAATAAAGCACACATAACAAGGCGGCTTTGCCAGTTTTTGTAAAAAATATTGGAAGTGTGCAGGCCTCTGGTTTAGTGTTGCCGGCAGGATTGGGTTGTGAGATCCATACAGAATAATTGACAGCGCGTGCGGCCATCTGCGGCGCTTTACTAGCGATAGAGGATGTAGCAATGACTAGCCTGACTCGTGCCGACTGGGAGCAGCGCGCCAATAACCTGAAGATCGAAGGCCGTGCCTTTGTTCATGGCGAGTACCGCGCCGCTGTTTCTGGGGCCACCTTTGAGTGCATCAGCCCGGTTGACGGTCGCCTGCTCGGCCTGGTGGCCAGCTGTGATCTGGCCGATGCCGAGCTGGCTGTGGCGGATGCCCGTGCCACCTTCGAGTCCGGCGTGTGGTCGCGTATGGCCCCAGCGCAGCGCAAGCGCGTGATGATCCGTTTTGCCGACCTGATGGATGAGCATGCTGAAGAGCTGGCGCTTCTGGAAACCCTGGATATGGGTAAGCCGATCAGCGACTCCCTGGGCGTTGATGTGCCGGGTGCCTCCCGTGCGATTCGCTGGAGCGGCGAAGCGGTCGACAAGATCTATGACGAAGTGGCTGCCACCCCGCACGATGAGCTGGGCCTGGTGACCCGTGAGCCGGTTGGCGTGGTTGCCGCCATCGTGCCGTGGAACTTCCCGATGATCATGACCTGCTGGAAGCTCGGGCCGGCGTTGTCTACGGGTAACTCGGTGATCGTCAAACCGTCCGAGAAGTCGCCGCTGACTGCGTTACGTCTGGCGCAGCTGGCACTTGAAGCGGGCATTCCGGCTGGCGTGCTCAACGTGCTGCCAGGCTACGGTCACACCGTTGGTAAGGCGCTGGCGCTGCACATGGATGTCGACACCCTGGTGTTCACCGGATCGACCAAGATTGCCAAGCAGCTGATGATCTACGCCGGCGAATCCAACATGAAACGCGTCTGGCTGGAAGCGGGCGGTAAGAGCGCGAATATCGTCTTCGCCGATGCGCCAGACCTCAAGGCCGCGGCCGAGGCTGCTGCTGCCGCGATCTGCTTCAACCAGGGCGAGATGTGCACCGCGGGTTCGCGTCTGCTGGTGGAGCGCTCGATCAAAGATCAATTCATGCCAATGGTGCTGGAAGCCATGCAGGACTGGAAAGCCGGCCACTCCCTTGACCCGGATACCAAGGTCGGTGCACTGGTCGATGCCGGTCACCTGAATGCCGTGCTCGGCTACATCGACGCCGGCCACAAGGATCAGGCCAAGCTGCTTTGCGGCGGCAAGCGCACCCTGGAAGAGACGGGCGGCCAGTATGTTGAGCCGACCATCTTCGATGACGCGCACAACGCCATGCGCATCGCTCAGGAAGAAATCTTCGGCCCAGTGTTAACCGTCATTCCGTTCGACAGCACCGAGGAAGCCATTCAGATCGCCAACGACAGCATCTACGGTCTGGCGGCTGCCATCTGGACCAGTAACTTGTCCAAGGCGCACCTGGCTGCCAAAGCCCTGCGCGTCGGTAGCATGTGGGTCAACCAATACGACGGCGGCGATATGACGGCGCCATTTGGTGGCTTCAAGCAGTCGGGCAATGGCCGCGACAAGTCGCTGCATGCCTTCGACAAGTACACCGAGATCAAGGCTACCTGGATCAAGCTGTAACGCTGCATAACGGGCGGCTGCTGCTGCCTCAAGGTCCGCCCTCCGGGGCCGGCTCGAAGAGGGCCACACCTGCGGCCGGGTTCCTATGGAGCCCGGCCGTTTTGCATCTGTGCAGCGGGTGCCGCGCGGGCCAGGGAATGGAGTGAGAAGAATGAACTGGATGACCTATTTCGCCGTCAGTGCGGCGGTGGTGATCGTGGGGCTGGCGCTGGGTGTAACGCTGCCGCTGGTGTCGTTTCGTCTTGAGTCATGGGGCTATGGTCCCTTTGCTATTGGTGTGATGGCCGGTATGCCGGCCATTGGCGTGCTGCTCGGCGCGCGCCTGACCGGGCACCTAGCCGGCTGGTTCGGTACGCCGCAGACCCTGCGCCTGTGCCTGTTGGCCAGTGCGGCGTCAGTCGCGTTGCTCAGCGTGATGCCGAGCTATCCGCTGTGGTTGGTGCTGCGCCTGCTGATCGGGATTTCCCTGACCGTGGTGTTTGTACTCGGTGAAAGCTGGATCAATCAGCTGGTCGAGGACCGTCTGCGCGGTCGTCTGGTGGCGCTGTATGGCACCGGCTTTGCGCTCAGTCAGCTGTGCGGGCCGTTGCTGCTGACCTTGTTGGGTACGGAAAGTGACCACGGCTTCTGGTTCTCCGCTGCGCTGCTGGTGGGCGGTAGCCTGCTGCTGTTGGGCCGCGATGGCGCGCCCAAGGTCAATGCGCAGAGCGCGTCCGGGCGCGGCATCCTCGCGTTCTGCCGCACATCGCCGGCGATTGCCTGGGCAGTGGTGCTGTTTGCCGCGTTCGAGGCCATGGTACTGACCCTGCTGCCGGTGTATCTGGTGCGCGAAGGTTTTGCCCAGCAGTTGGCGTTGATCATGGTCAGTGCGGTAGTGGTCGGCGATGCCGCGTTGCAGCTGCCAATTGGCTGGATGGCCGACCGCGTACCACGGCAAACGCTGTTCCGCTGCTGTGGAGTGGTATTGCTGCTGTCGAGCCTGAGCATTCCGTCATTGCTGCATACGCCGCTGATCTGGGTGGTACTGGTGTTGTTCGGCGCCAGCGCGGGCGGCCTGTATACCCTGTCGCTGATTCTGGTCGGCCAGCGTTATCGCGACGATGCGCTGGTGCGCGCCAACTCGCATATCGCCTTGCTCTGGGGTGCAGGTTGTCTGCTCGGGCCACTGTCGACCGGTGCCGCCAGTCAGTGGGTCAGCGGTCACGCGCTGCCAATACTGATGGCGATTGGCGCGGCGGTGTTTGTCTGGCTGGCGTTTCAGCGCGGTGCATTCAGTGAGGTAGCGGTCGTCAAGGCATGACCGCTACTTCTTCGCTGTTGTACAGGAGTTGCTGCTCGGCCAGCAATGCGGCCACGCACTCACCGACCTGGCGAATCGCCTGTTCAAGCTCCGGCGTGGGTTTGCCGGCGTAGTTGATGCGCAGGCAATTGCGGTATTTGCCGGCGGCGGAAAAGATGCTGCCGGGGGCGATCTGGATGGCATGTTGCAGCAGTTCGCGGTTCAGGCGCTGGCTGTCGAAGCCTACCGGCAGTTCAAGCCACAGCATAAAACTGCCCTGCGGTCGGCTGACCCGCGTGCCCGCAGGGAAGTAGCGGCTGATCCAGTCGATCATCAGGTCGCGTCCACGCTGATACTGCGCGCGCATGCGCCGCAGATGCGGCTCGTAATGGCCAGCTTCCAGGTATTCGGTGATGGCCAGCTGCGGCAGCTGGGCAGTACTGCCGGTGCCCATGTACTTCATGTGCAGTACGCGGTCCAGGTAGCGTCCCGGGGCAATCCAGCCGATACGCAGCCCGGGCGCCAGGGTCTTGGAGAAGGAGCTGCAGAGCAGCACGCGGCCATCCTCGTCGTAGGATTTGATCGTGCGTGGGCGTGGGTAGCTGTAGGCCAGATCGCCGTATACGTCATCCTCGATGATCGCCACGTCATAGCGCTGCGCCAGGGCCAGCAGGGCGCGCTTGTTGGCGTCGGGCATGATGTAGCCCTGCGGGTTGTTGCAGGTCGGGGTCAGCTGAATGGCCTTGATCGGCCATTGCTCCAGGGCCAGCTCAAGGGCTTCCAGGCTAATTCCGGTGATCGGGTCGGTGGGCAGCTCCAGGGCTTTCATGCCGAAGCCCTTGAGCGCCTGCATCACGCCGTGAAAGCTCGGTGAATCCACCGCAACGATATCGCCTGGCTCGCACACTGCACGAATCGCCGCCGACAGCGCCTCGTGGCAGCCGGTGGTGACGATGATTTCCTGGGGCGACAGGCTGCAACCGGAGTCGAGCATCAGCCGCGAGATTTGTTCCCGCATGCCCAGGTGGCCGTAAATGCAGCCGTAGGTCAGGCTGCTGGCATCCTGGCGGCGGCTCAGACGCGACAGTGAGCGCAGTAGCGGTTTCAGCGTCGGGCTGTCGATATCTGGTCGGCCGCGACCAAGTTGCAACAGGCCTTCTTGGCCCGGCGGTCGGCTGATCAGCTCCAGCACCTGGTCCCATTGCGAGACGTCCACGGGGCGCTGGGCCATGCGGCTGACCATGGGCAGCGCCGGCTGGTGGCGTGCCTGGGGCACAAAGTAGCCGGACTTGGGCTTGGGCGTTGCCAGGCCCTGATCTTCCAGATGGCGGTAGGCCTGCTGCACCGTACTCAAGCTGACGCCATGTTCCAGGCTCAGCGCGCGCACAGAGGGCAGGCGGTCACCGGGGCGATACAGACCCTGTTCGATACGGGTGCCGAGCAGCTCGGCCAGATTGATATAGAGCGTCATAACAGTTGCCTCGCAATTGCTCTGTGTAGTGCGCAAGCCAATACAGATAGGCGATAAATCCACCATTCAGAGCCTGTTCTCTGAAATCTGTATGGATTTAAAAGTACATTTTTGCATCTGTCATGCTTTTTCCGCGTCCCGCATCATGATCTCCCATAAGGCTTACGGGCAGGAGCAGGCGATGAACGGATTGAGTGATGTCAGGCTGACAATGAAATCAGGCGAGTTGCAGCAGGAGGCCGCAGGCGGGCATCTGTATGCTCAGGCGGGTGCGGCTAAGCCAACTGTGCGCCGCTGGAACGCATTCTGGTTGCGCCTGACGACTCGCCGGGCACTGCTGAGGTTGACCGACGAACAGCTCAAGGATGTTGGCCTTGGCCGCGAGCAGGCCCGGCGCGAGGCGTTTCTGCCGTTCTGGAAGTTGTGAGGAGAGTGCGCAGCAGGCCTTGGCGACCTGCTGCGTGGGGTGATCAGACCAGCTCTTTCATCCGATGCCAGAGCATGCCCAGCGCAAGCAGGGGCGAGCGCAGGTGTTTGCCACCAGGGAAGGTCATGTGCGGCACCTTGGCGAACAGGTCGAAACCGCTGCTGGCCTGGCCGGCGATGGCCTCGCCGAGCAGCTTGCCGGCCAGATGCGTGGCATTCACCCCGTGGCCCGAATAGGCTTGGGCGTAATACACGTTGGGCTGTTCTTTGAGGCGGCCGATCTGCGGCAGGCGGTTGGCGCCGATGCCGATCATGCCACCCCATTGGTAGTCGATCTTTACATCGCTCAGGTGCGGGAAGACTTCCAACATTTTCGGCCGCATATAACCGGCGATGTCTGCCGGATCGCGACCAGAATAGTGGCAGGCACCACCGAACAGCAAACGACGATCGGCAGATAGGCGGTAGTAATCCAGTGCCACTCGCTGATCGCACAGGGCCATATTCTGCGGAATGATGGCTTTTGCTTCGGCTTCGGACAGTGGCTCGGTGGCGATCACATAGCTACCGGCGGGCAGCACCTTGCCGCCCAGGTTGTTGTTCAGGCCATTCAAGTAGGCGTTGCAGCCGAGCACCAGAGTGGCTGCGCGCACCACGCCCTGAGCGGTGTGCACCTTGACCTCACTGCCGTAATCGATACGCGTCACCGCCGAGTTCTCGAACAACTGCACACCCAGGCTCTGCGCCGCAGCGGCTTCGCCAAGGGCCAGATTAAGCGGGTGCAGGTGGCCGGAGCCCATGTCGATCATGCCGCCGACGTAGCGGTTGGAGCCGACTACTTCATGCATCTGCTCCGGTTGTAGCAGGCGCATTTCATGGCGGTAACCCAGTTGTTTGAGTTCGGCCATGTCCTCGGCGAAGTCGGCGAGGTGGCTGGGTTTGTTGGCCAGGTCGCAGTAGCCCCAGGTCAGGTCGCAGTCGATGTTGAACTGCTCGATGCGCTGGCGGACGATTTCCACCGCTTCCAGGCCCATCAGTTTCAGCTCGCGCACGCCCTGCGCGCCAATCACCGATTCAAACTGCTCAACGCCATGGCCGACGCCGCGTATCAGCTGTCCGCCGTTACGCCCGCTAGCCCCCCAGCCGATCTTATGCGCCTCCAGCAGGACCACCGAGAGGCCTTTCTGCGCCAGTTCAATGGCCGTGTTGAGGCCGGAGAAACCGCCGCCGACGATGCACACATCCGCACGCAACTCACCGCCCAGGGCGGGGTAGTCGAGTTGGCGATTGGCGCTGGCGGCGTAATAGGAGTTGGCGTGCTGGCTGTTATGAGCAGGCTGGTGAACGCGGGCGTTCATGTGTGGAATCCTGATTATTATGTTTGGAAAATTTTACGAAGCATAAGCGTGGGATTTGCCAAACGCCAAGAGGCAATCACGAAATAAGTGGATTTTCGTCGGTTGGACGGGCATCTGCGGCGATTCAGGCCAGCACGCGGTTACTATGCTGGTCTGTGTTTCAGGATCACGCCCATGAGTTGCACCAGCCGCAAGATCGACCAGCTGCGTTTGCAGATCCCCAGTTTCGCCTGCGTGCCCGGCTGTCACGATTGCTGTGGGCCGGTCACGGCTTCATCCGAGGAGATGTCGCGGCTGCCGGTAAAAAGCGATGCCGAGCATGATGCCGCGCTGGCCGAGTACAACTGTGTGCATCTTGGTCCGCAAGGGTGCACGGTGTATGACCAACGTCCGCTGATCTGCCGCCTGTTCGGCACCACGCCGAGCCTGCCGTGCCCGCGTGGCCAGGGGCCGGAGCAGATGATTGAGCCGGCGGTAGAGAAACAGGTGCACAACCTGATTGCGACGACCCGCCAAGTGCTGGTGTGAGCTACTCGGCTATCGGCAGGCTTAAGCTCTCTTTCACTTCTTCCATGACGATATAGCTCTTCGACTCGCGCACGTGCGGCAGCTTGAGCAGGATGTCGCCGAGCAGCTTGCGGTAGCTGGCCATCTCGTTAATCCGCGCTTTCACCAGGTAGTCGAAGTCGCCTGATACCAGGTGGCATTCGAGCACGTGCGGCAGCTTGAGCACCGCGCGGCGGAACTCCTCAAAGGTATCGCCGGACTTGTAGTCCAGGCTGATCTCGACGAACACCAGCAGGCTGGCCTTGAGCTGCTGCGGGTTGAGGCGGGCGTGGTAGCCCATGATGATCCCTTCGCGCTCCAGGCGGCGTACGCGCTCGGTGCAGGGCGTGGTCGACAGACCGACGCGCTCGCCCAGCTCGGTAAAGCTGATGCGCCCATCGTCCTGCAGGATGCGCAGGATGTTGCGATCGATTTTGTCCAGTTCGCGGCGGCTTTGATGCTGGGTGCGCATGGTGGATACCCCTCTACAGAAGGCGATATTGCCAAGAATTGTCGCCAAATATAGCTATTTATATAGTGAAAAGCACTGCTGTTCTCTTCCTATACTGCGCTCAATTGTGATCTCAAGAATTATCCGTCGCGCTGGGTCGCGGCGAGGAGAGCGGCATGCGGGTTCTGGTTCTCGGTAGCGGTGTGATTGGTACAGCCAGTGCGTATTACCTGGCGCGTCAGGGTTTTGAAGTGGTGGTGGTCGACCGGCAAAACGCCCCGGCCATGGAAACCAGCTTCGCCAACGCCGGTCAGGTTTCCCCTGGCTACGCCTCGCCGTGGGCCGCGCCTGGTGTGCCGCTGAAAGCCATCAAGTGGCTGCTGCAAAAGCACGCGCCGCTGGCGATCAAGGCCACCGCCGATATCGACCAATACCTGTGGATGGCACAGATGCTGCGCAACTGCACCGCCAGCCGTTACGCGGTGAACAAGGAGCGCATGGTGCGCCTGTCCGAGTACAGCCGCGACTGCCTCGACGAACTGCGTTTGGAAACCGGCATTGCCTATGAAGGCCGCAGCCTGGGCACCACCCAGCTGTTCCGCACCCAGGCGCAACTGGATAACGCCGCCAAGGACATCGCCGTACTCAAGCAGTCCGGCGTGCCCTATGAGTTGCTCGACCGCGCTGGCATCGCTCGCGTTGAGCCGGCCCTGGCCGCCGTCACCGACAAACTGGCAGGCGCGCTGCGCTTGCCGAATGACCAGACGGGCGATTGCCAGTTGTTCACCACCAAACTGGCCGAGATGGCCAAGGCGCTGGGTGTGGAATTCCGCTTCGGCCAGGACATTCAGCGCATCGACGCCGTGGGTGATCGGGTCAATGGCGTGTGGATCGACGGCAAGCTGGAAACCGCCGACCGCTACGTGCTCGCCCTCGGCAGCTTCAGCCCGCAACTGCTCAAGCCGCTGGGCATCAAGGCGCCGGTGTACCCGCTCAAGGGCTACTCGCTGACCGTGCCAATCACCGATGCAGCGATGGCGCCGGCCTCGACCATCCTTGATGAAACTTACAAGGTGGCGATCACCCGTTTCGACAACCGCATCCGCGTTGGCGGCATGGCGGAAATCGCCGGCTTCGACCTGAGTCTCAACCCGCGTCGTCGCGCCACCCTGGAAATGATCACCGCCGATCTCTACCCGCAAGGCGGCGATTTGAGCCAGGCCGAATTCTGGACCGGCCTGCGTCCGGCCACCCCGGACGGCACGCCGATTGTCGGCGCCACCGGCTTGCGTAATTTGTTCCTCAACACCGGTCACGGCACACTGGGCTGGACCATGGCCTGCGGCTCTGGTCGCCTGCTAGCCGATCTGATGGCGAAAAAGCGCCCGCAGATCAGCGCCGAAGGTCTGGATATTTCCCGTTACAGCCGTTCCCAGGAGACTCATAAGCATGTCAGTACAGCGCCTGCACACTGAAAGTCGTTACAGCGAAATCGTCATCCATAACGGCACGGTCTACCTGGCCGGGCAACTGGCGGACGACTACAGCGGCGACATCGTGCAGCAAACCCGTGAAACCCTGGCCAACACCGACCGCATGCTGGCCGAGGCCGGCAGCGACAAGTCGAAGATTCTCTCCGTGACCATCTACCTGAAGGACATGGACCGCGATTACGCCGGTCTCAATCAGGTCTGGGATGCCTGGGTCGCACCCGGCGCAGCACCTGCGCGGGCATGCGTCGAGGCGAAGATGTACAAGCCCGAGGTGCTGGTGGAAATGATGATTGTGGCTGCGTTGTAACGCGCCTCGTCCCGTTTGCGATAAGTGTTTGCCCGGCCATCACACCGGGCTTTTTTTAATCTGAAAACTGCTGATAGCCGAGAAAGTCATGCGTCCTGCCCGCGCCCTGATCGACCTCAACGCCCTGCGTCACAACTACCAACTGGCCCGTGAAGTCAGCGGCGCGCGCGCCCTGGCGGTAATCAAGGCGGATGCCTACGGTCATGGCGCGGCGCGCTGCGCCCAGGCGTTACAGGAACATGCCGATGGGTTTGCCGTGGCCTGTATCGAGGAGGCGCTGCAGCTACGCGAGGCCGGTATTCGTGGACCGATCCTGTTGCTGGAAGGTTTTTTCGAGGCCGATGAACTGCCGCTGATCGAGCAGCACGAGCTGTGGTGTGTGGTGCATTCGCTGTGGCAGCTCGAAGCGATTGAGCGCAGCGCTATTCGCGGCCCGCTAACGGTCTGGCTGAAGATGGACAGCGGCATGCACCGCGTCGGTTTGCATCCGGCCGATTACCAGGCGGCCTATCAGCGCCTGCTGGCCAGCGGCAAAGTGGCGAAGATTGTGCTGATGAGCCACTTCGCCCGCGCCGATGAACTGGACTGCCCACGTAGCGAGGAGCAGTTGGCAGTATTTCAGCAGGCGCGTCAGGGCATTGTCGCTGAGGTCAGCTTGCGCAACTCGCCGGCTGTATTGGGCTGGCCCAACGTTCCTAGTGACTGGGTGCGTCCCGGCATCATGCTCTACGGCGCCACCCCATTCGAACAGGCGCAGCCCGTAGCGGCGCGGCTGCAGCCGGTGATGACTTTAGAATCGAAGATCATCAGCGTGCGCGAACTGCCGGTCGGCGAGCCGGTGGGCTATGGCGCGCGCTTTGTCAGCGAACGGCCGACCCGCGTCGGTGTGGTCGCCATGGGTTATGCCGACGGTTATCCACGCCATGCGCCAACTGGCACGCCGGTGGCGGTGGACGGCCAGCTGACCCGACTGATCGGCCGTGTGTCGATGGACATGCTCACCGTCGATTTGACCGATCTGCCGCACGCGGGCCTGGGCAGCCGGGTCGAACTTTGGGGCAAACAGGTGCTGGCCAGTGATGTGGCTACCCAGGCAGGCAGCATTCCTTACCAGCTTTTCTGCAACCTGCGGCGGGCGCCACTGCTCTACCTCGGGGACTAACAGGCACGCTGTAGACGAGTTTGAACGCAAGTGTTGTAAATTCCGAACGCTATGCCATGATACGGCGACTTTTCCGTATCTATCCCAAGGGGGACTCCAGCATTGGACGTCGGTGTACGACTGCAATCCATTCGCAAACTCAAAGGCCTTTCCCAGCGTGAACTCGCCAAGCGGGCGGGCGTCACCAACAGCACTATTTCGATGATCGAGAAGAACAGCGTAAGCCCTTCGATCAGCTCGTTGAAAAAGGTGTTGGCGGGTATCCCCATGTCGTTGGTGGAGTTCTTCTCCCTGGATGTGGAGCAGGATAGCCAGGCTCAGGTAGTCTATAAGGCCGCAGAACTTACCGATATCTGCAGCGGGGCCATCACCATGAAGCTGGTGGGCAAGGCGCATCCAAGCCGGGCCATCTCCTTCCTTGATGAAACCTACCCGAGTGGCACCGACACCGGCGACGAGATGTACGCGCACGAAGGTGAAGAGGCTGGCATGCTGGTTGAAGGTAAGCTGGAGCTGACCGTTGGTGAGGAGGTATTTATCCTCGAGCCGGGCGACAGCTACTACTTCGAGAGCAGCAAACCGCACCGTTTCCGTAATCCGTTCGAGCAGCCCGCGCGGCTGATCAGCGCGACTACGCCAGCGAATTTCTAAATAACCCTGCGACAATCTGGGTTGTTTCGGCTCGGACGGCTTGCCGTTATACTGTCGTCCGCTCGCGAAACCGTGGCCGCGAGCGTGACTAGCCACGAAGAGGGTGTACCGTGAACCTGATTAAAAAGCTCCTGGTAGCACCGGCTACCGTATTGGCCCTGTGGGCAGTGACTGCTCAGGCCACGACCGACGATGCCATTGCCGAGCGACTGAAGCCGGTCGGCCAAGTCTGTGTGATGGGTGAAGAATGCAAGGGCGTGGGCGCTGTAGCCGTCAGTGCTGGCGGTGGTGCGCGTACTGCCGATGACATCATTGCCAAGCACTGCGGTGCCTGCCATACCCCGGGTATCCTGGGGGCGCCGAAAATTGGCGACACTGCAGCCTGGAAAGAGCGTGCTGACCACCAGGGCGGCCTCGACGGCATCCTGGCCAAGGCGATTTCCGGCATCAACGCCATGCCGCCGAAAGGCACCTGTGCCGACTGCTCGGATGACGAGTTGCGTGGCGCAATCCAGAAGATGTCAGGCCTGTAATACGCCTGAATCTGCTGTAAAAAAGCCGCCTACTCAGGCGGCTTTTTTGTGCCCGCGAGAAGCTGCGTCGGGCAACTTCTCGCGGTTAGCAGTGCTTAATCGATAAAGCTGACTTTGCCATCCTTGAGCGAGTCGATGCGCGCCAGCGACTCGACCCGGTAGCCCTGTGCATCCAGTTCGGCGCGGCCGCGCTGGAAGGACTTCTCGATCACCACGCCGATGCCGGCGATACTCGCACCGGCCTGGCCGATCAGATCGATCAGAGCGCGTGCGGCATGGCCGTTGGCCAGGAAATCGTCGATCAGCAGCACGTGATCCTTGGCGTTCAGGTGTTTGGACGATATCGCCAGGGTGCTTTCGGTCTGCTTGGTGAAGGAAAACACCTTGGAGATATACAGGTTGTCCGTGAGCGTCAGCGACTGATACTTGCGCGCGAAAATCACTGGCACGCCCAGCTCCAGTCCAGCCATCACCGCCGGGGCAATGCCCGAGGCTTCAATGGTGACGATCTTGGTGATGTTCAGGCCGGCGAAGCGCTGGGCGAATTCGTGGCCGATCTGCTGCATCAGCGCCGGGTCGATCTGGTGATTGAGAAAGGCATCGACCTTGAGTACGTGCTCCGAAAGCACGGTGCCTTCATCGCGAATCTTCTGTTTCAGCGCTTCCACGCGGTTACCCTCGTCGTTCTTTCTGATACCCGGTCTGTGCCGGGATGTAATGGTGCAGCGTAGCGCGGATGCAGGAGGTGACGAAATACGTCTTGCCTACGCCCGTGCGCTGTTGGCGGTTATTTTTTTAGCATGGCGCGCATATTGGCCAATGCCGAGTTGCCGGTGGCGGCCTTGACCTCGGGTGCTGCATCCTCCAGACCTTCCCAGACCAGATCCTCGGGTGGCAGTTCATCGAGGAAACGGCTCGGTGAACAGTCGATTATTTCGCCGTACTGTTTGCGCTTGGCGGCGAAGGTCATGGTCAGGTTGCGTTTGGCCCGGGTGATGCCGACGTAAGCCAGGCGGCGTTCTTCTTCAACGGTGTCGGCCTCAATGCTGGAGCGGTGCGGGAGAATTTCTTCTTCCACGCCGAGGATATACACCGAGGGGTATTCCAGGCCCTTGGAGGCGTGCAGGGTCATCATCTGCACGCCTTCGGCGCCGTCTTCTTCCTCCTGCTGGCGTTCGAGCATGTCGCGCAGCACCAGTTTGCCGATGGCGTCCTCGATGGTCATGTCGCCGTCTTCGTCGCGCTCCAGGGTGTTCTTCAGCGCTTCGACGAGGAACCAGACGTTGCCCATGCGCGCGTCAGCGACCTTGTCGTTGGAGGCGTTCTGCCGCAGCCAGTTCTCGTAGTCGATGTCCATGACCATGCTGCGAATGGCGGCAATCGGGTCGTTCTGCGCGCACTCCTGGCGCACCCGGTCCATCCACGTGGTAAAGCGTGCCAGGCGTTCGGTGTAGCGCGCGTCCAGCTGCTCGCCGAGGCCGATCTCGCCGGCGGCAGCGTACATGCTGATCTTGCGGCTGGTGGCGTAGTTGCCGAGCTTTTCCAGGGTGGTCGAGCCGATCTCGCGGCGCGGTACGTTGATCACCCGCAGGAAGGCGTTGTCATCGTCCGGGTTGACCAGCAGGCGGAAGTAACTCATCAGGTCCTTCACCTCCTGGCGGGCGAAGAAGCTGGTACCGCCCGACAGGCGATAGGGAATCTGATGGTGCTGCAGTTTCAGCTCCATCAGCTTGGCCTGGTAATTGCCGCGATAGAGGATGGCGTAATCGCTGTAAGGGCGCTGGGTGCGCAAGTGCTCGGTGAGAATTTCCAGCGCCACCCGTTCGCACTCGGCGTCTTCGTTGCGGCAACGGATCACGCGGATCTCGTCGCCCATGCCCATCTCGCTCCACAGCTGCTTTTCGAACGCATGCGGGTTGTTGGCGATGAGGATGTTGGCGCACTTGAGAATGCGGCTGGTGGAGCGGTAGTTCTGCTCGAGCATCACCACCTTCAGCGAGGGGTAGTCCTCTTTGAGCAACATCAGGTTTTCCGGGCGCGCGCCGCGCCAGGCGTAGATCGACTGGTCGTCGTCGCCAACCACGGTGAACTGGTTGCGCATGCCCACCAGCATCTTCACCAGCAGGTATTGGCTGGCGTTGGTGTCCTGATATTCGTCGACCAGCAGGTAGCGGATGCGGTTCTGCCATTTTTCCAGGATGTCGGCGTGCTCCTGGAACAGCACCACCGGCAGCAGGATCAGGTCGTTGAAGTCCACTGCGTTGTACGCGCGCAGGGTGCGCTGGTAGTGCAGGTAGACGATGGCGGCGGTCTGTTCCTTGGGGTTGCGCGCGCCTGCCAGTGCCTGCTCGGGCAGGATCAGGTCATTCTTCCAGCTGTCGATGTAGTTCTTGATCTCATCCGCACCATCATCACCGGCATATTCCTTCTGCATGATGTCGGTCAGCAGGGCCTTGATATCGCCATCATCGAAGATCGAGAAGCCCGGCTTGTAGCCCAGGCGGGCGTATTCCTTGCGGATGATGTTCATGCCCAGGTTGTGGAAGGTCGACACCGTCAGGCCCCGGGCCTCGGGGCCCTTGAGCAGGGTGCCGACGCGCTCTTTCATTTCCCGCGCGGCCTTGTTGGTAAAGGTCATGGCGACAATGTGGCGGGCCTGGATGCCGCAGTTTTGTACCAGGTGGGCGATCTTGCGGGTAATCACGCTGGTTTTGCCGGAGCCTGCGCCGGCGAGCACCAAAAGTGGGCCGCCGACATAGTTCACGGCTTCCTGCTGCCGGGGGTTCAGTCGGGACATGGAGTCAATCGTCAGGCGGAATGGGCGCGCATTTTAACAGGCCTGGCGCTTTCTGCCGTGACCATCTGGAAGTGTGTTGCAGTGCACATAATGGCAAACAGCCAGGCTTGGTTAATTTTGCTAATCCAGTACTCTGGTGCCACTTTCGGGTCCTTGCCATGCCGCAGGGCGCGCGCCACTGACACAAGGATGTGCGTGATTAGACGTCGATTACGACGCATCCGAGCGGGTTCAATGCTCTTTATCTGTGCAGTGGGGGAAGTTTTTTGTCCGCGTTCGTCGAACCATTACGGTTGCTTTTGCTGGCGGAAACTCCAGGCTGGGCGCAGTTGCTGCGCGAGCGCCTGAGTGCGCTCGGCAGTGGTTATGCGCTGATTACCGCACCGTCCTGGGAGGCAGCCAGCGCGCTGTTCGATAAACCCAGCAACGCCCTGCTCCTGACCACCGCGAAATACCTGCCTGCCTCCGGGCGCTGTTCCTTACCGATTGTCCTGCTGCTGGATGCCGAGCCCGATGCCGAGCCCGAGGGCGTGTCCGATTGGCTGGTGCGCGACCAGCTCAGCGCCGAGGTGCTGCGCCGTTGCCTGCGCTATGCGCGCGAACGCGGCAACCTCAACGACACCTTGCACCGCCTGGCCGAACAGGACGCGCTGACCGGGATTGCCAATCGTCAGGGCTTTCAGACCCTGCTCGCGGCGCGTCTGGCTGAATATGAAGGTCGCGGCCTGACCCTCGGCCATCTCGATCTGGATAACTTCCGCCACGCCAACGATGCCTTGGGCTACCAGGGTGGCGACAGTCTGATTCTGCAGGTGGTGGCGCGGATCAAGGCGCAGTTGCAGGCCGGTGACCAGGTGGCCCGCCTGGGCAGCGATGAGTTTGCCTTGTTGCTCGACAGTCGCCGCGATCCTCAGCGTGCCGAGCGCCTTGCTGCGCAGATTACCGAAGCCCTCGGCGAGCCTTACTGGATCGACGGCGAAAGCCTGCTGATCGGCTGCAGCCTGGGCCTGGCGCATTCGCGCGCCGAGAGCAGCGCCGACCCACTGATGTGGCATGCGCATATCGCCATGCAGCAGGCCAAGAGCCAGCAGGGCTGCACCTTTCATATTTATGACGAACGAATCAATCGCAGCGCGCGCAACCAGGCCGACCTGGAAAGCGAGCTGCGCCGCGCCCTGCGCCGTGACGAGCTGGAGCTGCACTACCAGCCGCGCTTGTGTCTGCAGACCGGGCGCATCGTCGGCCTGGAGGCGCTGGTGCGCTGGCGGCACAGCGTGCATGGCCTGCTGGCCCCTGATGAATTTGTGCCGCTGGCCGAGGAAAGTGGGTTGATCGTGCCGCTCGGCTACTGGGTTATCAGCCGCGCGTTGCGTGATATGCAGTGGTTGCGTGGGCGTGGTCTGCCGGCGCTGCATATGGCGGTCAACCTGTCGTTCCGCCAGTTTCAGGACAGTCAGCTGCTGCCGACCCTCAGCCGCCTGATCGAAGAGCGCGGGGTGGATGCGCAGTGGCTGGAGTTCGAGCTGACCGAAACCGCGGTAATGCGCCGCAGCGATCAGGTGCAGCAGACCATGCTGGCCCTCGCTCGCCTCGGCGTGCGTTTCTCGCTCGACGATTTTGGCACCGGTTTTTCCTCCTTTGTGCACCTGAACAACCTGCCAATCACCCTGCTGAAGATCGACAAGAGCTTTGTCGGCGGCATGGGCGATCGAGCGGAGAACCGTCAGCTGGTGAGGGCCATGATCAACCTGGCGCACAACCTCAACCTTCAGGTGGTGGGCGAGGGAGTGGAGAACGCCGAACAACTGGCACTACTGCGTCAGTACGGTTGCGATCAGGTGCAGGGTTACCTGATCAGCAAGGCTTTACCGCTCCCCGAGCTGGCGCGCTTTCTGGTGTTTGGCATGCGCCAGCCATTGTTTGGCTTGAACAGCGGCTGAGCTACTGCCGGAACTAATAAGGCCCGCTGTCTGCGGGCCTTATTGCATGGGTGGTTTACTGCGTGGCTTTGGCCTGGCGCTGCGCCAGTTTCTGCTGGCGGTAGCTGATGGCGGCTGGCGGTACGGCGGTGACCTTACCGGTTTCCAGCCAGCGTTTGAGGCGGTTGGCGTCGGCCATGTGGGTGTATTTGCCGAAGGCGTCCAGCACCACGAACGCCACCGGGCGCTTATTCATCACGGTATTCATCACCAGGCAACGGCCGGCCTCACCGGTGTAGCCGGTCTTGCTCAGTTGCACGCTCCAGCCGGGCTTACGCACCAGGTTGTTGGTGTTACGAAAACCCAAGGTGTAGTTGGGCTTACGGAATGCCTGGGTTTTTTCCGAGGTGGTAGTGAATTGGCGGATCAGCGGGTATTGGTTCGCAGCCTTGAGCATCAGCACCAGGTCACGGGCGCTCGACACGTTGTGTTCCGATAGCCCGGTGGGTTCGACAAAGCGCGTATGGCGCATGCCCAGCGCTTTGGCCTTGGCGTTCATGGCTGCAACAAAGGCAGCGTGGCCACCCGGGTAATTGTGCGCCAGGCTTGAAGCCGCGCGATTTTCCGAGGCCATCAGGGCTATCCAGAGGGTGTCGTAGCGACTTAACTCGCTGCCCACGCGAACCCGTGAGAACACCCCGCGTAGCTCTTGAGTGTCGCGGATTGTGATCGGCAGGATTTGATCCAGCGGCAGCTTGGCATCAAGGGTGACCATGGCGGTCATCAGTTTGGTCACCGAGGCAATCGGCACAACGCTGTCGGCATTGCGCTCGTAAAGCACCTGATTGGTCTTTAGGTCGACCAGCAGAGCACTGCCGGCTGCCAGATCCTGTTGTTTCGGCGCGGCGGCCTGGGTGTTCGATGCAACTACAACGCTGCTGCAGATCAGCAGCAGGCTTACTATCGAATGGCGGATTTTCACAGTGAGCTTCACGGGCAGGTTGAGGGTGGGCACAGCGCTGCCAAGTATACGGAAATCCGTATCTGAGCTTGAGCCGTGCTGGCTTAAATCGTCATGCACTCACGCTATAGTGCGACCGCATTTATTGCCGTGAGTTGCCCGTATGTCCGAATCGTCTGCACCCACTAAGCCGCCAGCGGTGAGCCTGCGCGAAGCTTTCTGGTTTTGGCTGAAACTCGGCCTGATCAGCTTCGGCGGGCCGGCCGGGCAGATCGCGATCATGCATCAGGAGTTGGTGGAGAAGCGCCGTTGGTTGTCCGAGCGGCGTTTTCTGCATGCGCTGAACTATTGCATGTTGCTGCCGGGGCCGGAAGCACAACAGCTGGCCACTTATATCGGCTGGCTGCTGCACCGTACCTGGGGCGGGGTGATTGCTGGGGTGCTGTTCGTGCTGCCGTCGCTGTTTATCCTGATCGGCCTGTCCTGGCTGTATATCGCTTACGGCGATGTGCCGCTGGTGGCGGGATTTTTTTACGGGATCAAGCCGGCGGTCACCGCGATTGTGCTGCAGGCGGCCTGGCGCATTGGCTCGCGGGCACTGAAGAACAACTGGCTGTGGGGTATTGCCGGGGCATCCTTTGTTGCCATCTTTGCCTTCAACCTGCCGTTTCCGTTAATCGTGCTTGGCGCCGCGGTGCTCGGCTACCTCGGCGGTCGTTTGCTTCCGCAGCAGTTCAGCCTGGGCGGCGGGCATGCGGCGCAAAATGCGAGCTATGGTCCGGCGTTGATCGATGATGACAGCCCGCCGGCTGCGCATACGCGTTTTCGCGCGTCGCGCCTGGCACTGCTGCTGGCGGTGGGGGCGCTGCTCTGGGTGCTGCCAATGGGCCTGTTGACCTGGCTGTATGGCTGGGATGGCACGTTGACGCAGATGGCCTGGTTCTTTACCAAGGCCGCATTACTGACCTTTGGTGGCGCCTATGCGGTGTTGCCGTATGTTAACCAAGGCGCCATCGGCCATTACGGCTGGCTGACGCCGACGCAGATGATCGATGGGCTAGCGCTGGGGGAAACCACGCCGGGACCGCTGATCATGGTGGTGGCGTTTGTGGCGTTTGTCGGGGCTTATCTGCAGCCGGTGTTTGGCGGTGATTCGGGCTTTGTCAGCGGCGCAGTGGCGGCAGCGCTGGTCACCTGGTTCACCATTCTGCCGTCCTTTCTGTTCATCCTCGCCGGCGGGCCGCTGGTGGAATCGACCCATGGCGAGCTGAAATTTACCGCGCCACTGACCTCAATTACGGCGGCAGTGGTAGGGGTGATTCTGAATCTGGCGTTGTTCTTTGCCTACCACGTGCTTTGGCCGCAGGGCTTCGGCGGCAGCTTCGACTGGTCGTCGGGGCTATTGGCCGTGGCAGCGGCGCTGGCGCTGCTGCGCTTTAAACGCGGGGTGATGGAGGTGCTGCTGGTGTCGGCGCTGGCCGGGTTGGCGGTGTATCTGTTGCGTTGAAGTCGCGCGCCCGCTGCAGAGGCAGCGGGCGCGCTGTCCGTTAGAGAAACCAGCGGTATTCCCGTGCACTGACTTCCTGCATAAAGGCCAGGTGGTCCTGGCGCTTGTTCTCGCAATAGACCATCACAAACTCACTGCCCAGTCCTTGGTTAACCACAGGGTGGTCGCGCATGGCGCTGACTGCGCCGAGCATGTCCTGAGGAAAGTCGATGCCGCTTTGGCGGTTCTCGTTGAGCGGGGCAATCGGCTCCTGGCCGGCATCCAGGCCGTGTTCCATGCCGGTGAGAATCGCCGCCAGTACCAGATAAGGGTTGGCGTCGGCGCCGGCCAGGCGGTGTTCGATACGCAGGTTTTTGCCGTCCGATTCGGGGATGCGGATGCACGCATCGCGGTCCTCGAAGCCCCAGCTGGCACGGCTGGCGGCGTTGACCATGGCACCGTAGCGGCGGAAGGCGTTGTGGTTAGCGGCGAAGATCGGCATGCAGTGCGGCAGCAGCTCCAGGCAGCCGGCCACGGCGTGACGCAGCGGGCGCTGCTCATCGGCGGCCAGCAAATTGTTGCCGGCGGCGTCATACAGGCTCACGTGTACATGCATGCCGCTGCCCGGCGCGTGCAGATAGGGCTTACTCATAAAGCTGGCGCGCTGGCCGTGCTTGAGCGCTACACCGCGGGTGCTGCGGCAGAACAGTGCGGCCCAGTCGGCGGCGCGCAGGCCGTCGTCACAATGGCCGAAGTTGATCTCGAACTGGCCGGGGCCGAGTTCGGCGGTAATCACATTGGCGTCCACGCCCTGTTCATTGGCAGCGTCAACGATCTCGTGCAGCACATCGGCGAAGCGCGACAGCCGTTCGATATGCATATTCGGCTGGTCGTCGGCATCGTCGCACAGCGGGTCGCGGGGGAACTGCGGCAGGCCGTCCTGCAGCTTGCGGTCGAACAGGTAGAACTCCAGCTCGAACGCCACCACCGGGCGGATGCCTCGCGCTTCCAAGCGTTTGAGCACGCGGGCGAGCACTTCACGGGGCTCGAATTCGATCGGTGCTTCGGTGCCATCGGAGCTGATCAGCATCTGCGCCAGCGGCTGGCTTTCCCAGCGCACCGGTTTGAGCGTGCCAGGGATCAGCCGGCGCGGCGCGTCAGGGTCGCCGTCGTTGAAGCAGTAGTCGCCAATCGGGTGCAGACCGCCCTGCACGCCGAGCAACACGCAGTTCTGCGGGATTTTCAGCGGGCTGCCGGCGGCAACCTTCTCGAGCATGTCGATGGGGTAACGCTTGCCGTAGAAATGCCCAGGGATGTCCAGGCTGATCAGGTCGACATAGCGCACCTCGGGGTGGGCGGCGCGGAAGGCGCGGACTTCGCTGAGCAGGTCGGGGAATGCTGTTGTTATTGTCATGGTGGTATCTGCGCGGATCAGGTAAAGATCCAAAGCACTCGTGTCGTGGAATCGGAAAGGTTGGCGTAGCGAAACTGTGCGTGTGGCGGCAGCTGGAAGCTGTCATTCGGACCAAGGGTGACCGGCTCGGCAGCGTCGCCGTACCAGATCGTCAGCTCGCCTTCGAGAACAAACCCGCCTTGTTCGGAGCTGTCGTTCAAATGCCCATCGCCGCTGGTGGCGCCGGGCTGCAAGTGGCTTTCGAGCATAGAAAAGCCGCCGGCCATGGTCGGTGAGGCCAATACGTCGGTGATGCCACCGGCGTAATACAGGGTGCGGCGCTCGCCGGGGCGGGTGACCCAGGGCACTGCCCGCGGCTTGCTCAGGCTATAGAAATAGGTGGTCGGCACGCCCAGGGTTTCGCTGATGGCGGTGAGGTCAGCCACGGTCGGGCGCGACAGGCCGCGCTCGACCTGGGAGAGAAAGCCCACCGAGCGGTCGATCCGCGTCGCAAGCTCACCCAGGGTGAGGTTCTTGTGCTTGCGCAGGTCGCGGATCAGGATCGCCAGACCTTCGACTTCTTCCTGCATATCCATGCTCATGTCCTTAAATAACGTCGCGCAGCCGATACCAGGCCTTGCCGACGGCTTCGATCGGCGCAGCCAGCAGATCGCCGCCGGGGAAGCGCGGGTTGCTCAGGCCCTGGTACAGCTCAAGCAGGTCGGCGTCGCCGAGGATCGCATCGCTGACTGCGCGGGCGGCGGCCAGGGTCGGCAGGATGCCGTGGCCGGAGAAGCCTTGTAGCCAGTACTTCTGCCCGCTGCGGCCAACATCCGGGGTGCGGTGCATGGTGCAGTCGATATGCCCGCCCCAGCCGTAGTCGATCTGCACGCCGCGCAGTTGCGGGAACACCCGCTCCAGATACGGCCGGGTCGCCGCCGGCACGTCCGCCGGGATGCCGCCCAGGTAGGTGCAGCCGCCGCCGAACAGCAAGCGGTTGTCCGGGGTGACGCGGAAGTAGTCCGGCACGAACTGGTTATCGATGGCGCAGGTGCCGCGCGGGAACAGCGAGCGGGCCAGTTCCGGGGCCAGTGGCGCGGTGGCGACTTGATAGGAACCCACCGGCAGCAGGCGTTTCGCCAGATGTGAGTCGAGGCGGTCGATATAGGCGTTGCAGGCCAATACCAATACGTCGCTGCGAATATCGCCGTGTTCGGTGCGCGCGACATAACCGTCTGCGGTCTCGTGATATTCCAGCGCTTTGCTCTGCTCGAAAATCCGTCCGCCGGCTTGTTCGATGGCGTCGGCCAGGCCCTGGGCCAGTTTCAGCGGGTTGAGGTGGGCGGCGCCGCTGTCATGCAGGGCAGCCAGGTAACGTGGGCTGGCGATCCATTCGGGCAGTTCATTCTTGGGGATAAAGCTCAGCTGCGAGTAAGCGTATTTCTGCTCGGCCTCTTCGAGGCTTTCCTGCAGTTGGCGCACGCGGCGCGGCAGCACGGCGGTGTAGATCGCGCCGGTGCGGTAGTCGATATCGAATTTATGCCGCTCGGGCAGCTCGCGCATTTCCTCGGCGGCCCAGACCATGCTGTTCCACAGGCGGCGCGCGCGTTCCAGACCGAGGGCTTTCTCAAACGGCGGCATGTCGCAGGACCAACCCGGCAGCGCTTGCCCACCGTTGCGCCCCGAGGCGGCCCATGCCAGGCGACTGGCCTCGAGCAGCACCACTTTTTTGCCCGCCAGAGACAGGCGCAGTGCGCTGTGCAAGCCGCTGAAGCCCCCGCCGATAATCAGCACATCGCACTGCAGCGACTCCTGCAGGCTTGGGCGCAGGGGGATCTGACTTGGATAGGTGCCGGCGTAGTAGGTGCCGATATGCTGGGCGGATTGTTTGAACATGGCGCGTCTCATGAAATTTTATTTAAATAATTTCATGAAAATCTACGCTAAAAATTTCATAAAGCCAAGCCTGAGCTGCCATGACATGTCTGAGCCGCTTCACGTCTGAGCGTTCAAAGGGTGTTGGTCACCGCACCTGATTGCGTCCATTGTGCTTGGCGGCGTACAGCGCGCGGTCGGCTTTATCCAGCAGATCGTCGGCACTCGCTGGCGTGTCTTCGGTGGAGGCGATGCCGGCGCTCAGGGTTACCGAGAACTGCTGGCCATTGGCGATAAAGTGCAGTTCGGCAAAGCGCTGGCGGATCTCATCGAGGATTCGTAGCGCCTGGTCCGATGGACAGTCCGGCAGCACCACGAGGAACTCTTCGCCACCATAGCGGCCCAGGCTGTCGATGCGCCGCAGGCGTTGGCGCAGCAGGTTGGCCAGGGCGCGAATCACGTTGTCGCCAGCGGCATGGCCATGGCTGTCGTTGACCTTCTTGAAGAAGTCGATATCCAGCATCGCCACGCTGGCCGGCTTGCCACTGCGCTGCGCGCGCTCCAGTTCGACCGCCGCCTGCTCCTTGATATCGGCGTGCTTGAGCAGCCCGGTCAGGCTGTCGCGCGACAGCGCGTTGCTCAGCAGGCGCGCGCGCTGTGCACGGGAGAACACCGCGGCGACCAGCGCATTGTCGGAAATCGGTTTGGTGACGAAGTCATCGCCGGCCTTGATCAGGGCGTTCATCTGCCGGTTGATATCGGTTTCTGCCGACAGATAGATGATCGGTACGCGCAGCCACTCGTCGTTCATGCGGATGATCTGCGCCAGCTCTGGTCCGGTGCAGTCCGGCATATTGACATCCAGCAGCACCACTTCGGGGTTAAAGCTGCGCATACGTTCGAAGATGTCGGCGGGTGTGTGGAGCATTTCCACCAGCATGTTGGCACCGCGCAAAATAAGGCTAAAGCGGCAAGCCAACTCCTGGTCGTCATCAATGATCAGCACCCGGTACGGTTCGCCCTGTTGCTGGGCGAAGCAGCGTTCCAGGCGGTTTTCCAGCTGGGGAATGTCCACCGGTTTGGTGAAAAAGCCCATGGCGCCGACGCGCACCGCTTCCAGGTACGTAGTGAAATCGTCCTGGGTGGTGATCACCAGCAGTGGCAGCGGTTCGTCCAGGCGTTGTTGCAGGGTCGCGGCATACTCCAGGCCGGTCAGGCTCTCGTCGGGTAGGTTGACGTCGACGATCAGCGCATCGGGCAGTTGCTGTTGCAGTGCGTTATCGAGTTCGCTGATACGGCTGAAGTGCTCGGCGTGGTAGCCGAAGTTGTTCAGCGTCAGGCGCATGTTCTCGCCAATCGATAACTGGTCTTCGAGGATGTAGATGCGCCGCGCGCTGTTGTTGGGCCGTGGCGGCTTGACCGCACGGCTGGCGGGCTCCTGGCTGCGTTCGGCCTGAAACTGCTGGCGCGCCAGTTGCTGCAGGCTGTGGCTGAAGTCCTGCAGGCTCTGTTGCTCCTTTTGCAAGGTTTCCAGCCACTGATCGGCTTCCTGCTCCAGTTCGCGGGCGCGTTGGCCGAGGCTGCTGAAACCAAAGGTGCCCGCGGCGCCAGCTAGTTTGTGCAGCCGGTCGCGCAGGCTTTGTAGGTGCTGCAGCTGCTCCTGTGGGTCGGCGGCGTGCAGCAGGCGTTCTGCGTTCTGCGCGAGGTCAGGCAGCTCTGTTTGAAGGCGCACGGCGAAGGAATCACTTAGCTTCTGCACATGTTGCTGCAGTTCATCGGCGGCGCTCTTGCCTTTACTCATGGGCCAGGCTCCAGATTTTGCGCACCTGCGCGGCCAGCTGCATCGGGTCGAAGGGCTTGATGATCACATCGCGGGCGCCGAGGCTGCGGTAATGGGCGATTTCCGTCGGTTGCACCTTGGCGGTCATAAAGACCACTGGCACCAGGTTGATGTCGATCAGTCGAGCGATCTGCTCCAGGGTTTGCGGGCCGTCCATGTCCGGCATCATCACGTCCAGCAGAATAAAGTCCGGGGCAAAGCCCTGGAGCTGATCCAGAGCGTCCTGGCCGGATGAGCAGCTGAGCACCTGAAAGCCACCCACCGCTTCGAGCGCCAGCTTGGCCACGGCCTGGATCGACGGGTCGTCTTCCACATGCAGGATGCGCTGTAGCTCAGACATGCTGGTTTTCCTCAGGGCTGGCCTCTAGGGGCAGGGTAGTCAGTTCGAACCAGAAAGTCGCGCCGTGGCCGGGGCTTGAGTCGAAACCGATCTGCCCACCCATGCGTTCGATGATTTCCTTGCTGATGGCCAGGCCCAGGCCGGTGCCGCCTTTCTGCCGGGTGTCGGTGGCGTCGGCCTGGGAGAATTTGCTGAAAATCCGCGCTTGGAAGTTTTCCGGCACGCCGGGGCCGTGGTCGGTCACGCTGACGCGAATGCGCGCATCGTGTTGCTGGACGCGCACTTCCACGCTCTGCCCCTGGGGCGAGAACTTCGCCGCGTTCGACAGCAGGTTGGCCAGTACCTGGGCTAGGCGCAGTTTGTCGACGCGCACGCGGGCCTGGGTTGCCGGGTTTTGCAGCTGCAGTTGCACCTGGTAGTGGCTGGCGTACGGCTGATTTTCTTCGATGGCCTGCTCCAGCAGCGGTTGCAGCGCTTCGTCCTGCAGTTCGAAGAGCATCTTGCCGGCCACCAGTTTTTCCATGTCGAGCAGGTCGTTGATCAGCAGGTTGAGGCGCTGGCTGTTGTCCTGAGCGATCTGCAGCATCTGTTGCATGCTCGCCGGCACGGCGCCGAGGGCGCCGCCATTGATCAGTCCTAGGGAGCCGGCAATCGCGGTCAGCGGGGTGCGCAGCTCGTGGCTGACGGTGGAAACAAACTCGTTTTTCATCCGCTCGATGCGCTTGCGCTCCTCAATGTCGCGGATCACCGCGATAAAACGCCGTTCGCCCTGGTGGCTGATCTGTGAGACCGCCAGTTCTATGGCGAAACTTTCGCCGTTACTACGCATGGCAGTGAGTTCAATGTCCTGGCCAAGCATCTGCTGGATGCCGGTTTTCAGGAAGTGGCTGAGGTAGCGGGCGCGCATCGAACGTTGCTGCTCGGGCAACAGCAGGGTGGCACGGTGACCGGAGACCTCCAGGTGGCTGTAGCCGAAGATGCGCTCGGCGGCGTGGTTGAACGTCTCGATATAGCCCTGCTGGTCGATGGTAATAATCGCATCGAGCACGTTGTCGAGCAGGGTGCGCAGGTAATCCTCGCGCTCACGGATAGCCATCTCGGCTGCGATACGCTCGTTAAAGTCCTGAATCTGTACCACGAAGTGCACTGGCTGGTCGCCCGCATCGCGGACCAGGGATACGCTCAGCAGCACCCAGATGATCCGGCCCTGACTGTCCAGGTAGCGTTTTTCCATTTGATAAGCGCTAATTTCGCCGGCCAGCAGCTCTTCGATATTCTGCAGGTCGGCCTCCAAGTCGTCAGGATGGGTGATCTGCTGGAAGTCGCTACGCAACAGCTGCTCGCGGCTGTAGCCGAGCATTTCGCAAAGCACCTCATTGACCTCCAGCCAATGCCCTTGCAAGGACACCAGGGCCATGCCCTGAGGCGCGGTACTGAAGGCGCTGCTGAAACGTTGTTGGCTAAGGCGCAGTTGGTCTTCCACGGCCTTGCGATCGCTGATGTCCCAGATAAATCCGGAAATCCATTGCAGCTCGCCATGGCTGTCGTATTCGCCCCGGCCCTTCTCACGCACCCAGACGCTGTGACCGTCGGCGTGCAGCAGGCGATAGGTCAATTCGAAGGATTCCTGACGTTCGATGGCGGCCACCGCGCGGAAGGTGATTGGCAGATCGTCGGGGTGTACCACGCTGGAGAAGCTGCGTACGCGGTTGTTGATAAAGTCACTGGCTGGGTAGCCGCTGAGCGCCTGGATTTCCTCACTGAGGTAACTCATCGACCAGCTTTCATCGTTGCGGCAGCGGTACACCGCCCCCGGCAAACTGCTGACCAGGCCGCGGAAGCGACTCTCGCTCTTCTGCAAGGCGCGGGTGGTCAGGTGCAGGTCATTGATGTCGCTGGCGATGCCCAAGTAGCCCGTGATTACCCCCTCGGCATCGCGCATGGCGCTGACCGTGAGGTTGACGATACGTTGCTCGCCGTTCTTGAGCCGGTAGGTCCACTGGCGGGTTTCCGGCTCGCCTTGGTCGGGGAGTTGGGTGAGCACCGCAAAGCCGCTGACTTCAGTGCCGAGCTGCAGGCTCAGCTGCTGGCCACGCTCCTGTATTTCCTCGGCCAGGTGGAACAGCGCCGGGCTGTGCAGGCCAATCACTTCGGCGCTGCGGTAGCCCAGCAGGCGCTCGGCGCCGGAGTTGAACAGGGTGATCAGGCCGCTGCAGTCGGTGGTGATGATGGCTACGCCAGTGGCTGAATCAAGCACCGCCTGCAGGAAGCGTCGTGCCTCGCGGGTCTGTTCTTCATGGCGCATGCGCTCCAGGGTGGCGCCGACCCAGCGGGCGAACAGGCGCATAAATTCTTCGTCGGCATCGTCAAATGGCTCCGCGCGGGCCTCGCTTGAGGCGAAGCACAGGGTGCCGAAGCGCTTGCCGGCAACCCAGATGCTGGTGCCGATATAACTTTCCAGGGCAAACAACGGGTAGCAGGGGTGTGCGGCATGTTCGCTCTGGCCCATGGCGGCAATGGCCAGCACATCGTTGCTGCGCAAGGTGATGCTGCAGTAGGTATCACCAAGGGGGAAATACTGGCCGTCCTGCAGGGAGTCTGGCGGCGACACCTGAACCCTTACCTGGTAGGTGTCCGCGTCGATCTGGCTGATGATGCCGATCGGCATGTCATAGAACTCAGCCCCTAGTTGCAGGGCCTGGCGCAGTTGCTCATGGCTGCTCAGCTTGGGCAGTGCGGCAATCGCGTTGAGCGCGCGCAGGGCTGCCTGCTGGCGCTGCATATGCTGCTGGGTTTGCGCGCGCTGGTTATCGCGGCGCAGGGCTTCGAGCAGTTGACCTAGGGTGGTCAGCAGCGGCTGTAGCTGGGCGGGAAACTGCTCGTCATAACCGCCTGCGCGGTTGGCCAGGCCGAGCATGCCGCGCAGCTCGCCGTTGGCGTGAATAGGCAGGCCGGCAAACGCCAGCAACGGTGGATGCCCTGGCGGTAAACCGGCGCTATTAGGGTGATTAGCGGGGTTATTGCTGATCAGCGCCTGGCCGCTGCGGATGACCTGGCCGAACAGGCTGTCGAGGTTGCGGAACTCAAGCCCTTGCGGTGCATGGGCGTCATAGAAGGCGCGACTGTCTTTGTCCCAAGCGATATTGCTGATGGCGAAGGTGCGCAGAAAGGGCGCGCCTGCTTCGTCATGGCAGATTTCACCGACAAAGCCGAACTGACTGGCGCTGACCTCGAGAATCCGCCCGAGCAGGGTGTCGAAAGCCTCGCGCTGGTTGTCCGCGTTGATATAGGCCGCCTGCGTCTGGGTAATCAGGGCCAGCAGTTGGCGCGACTCTTCAGTTTGTTGGTGTTTGCTCTGCAGCTCGGCGTGGTGGCGGCGCATAACCTGCTGGCTGCTGTGCCGGGTGGCCTGCAGCAGCAACAGCAAGAGCATTTCGGCGGCGAGCCAGGCCAGCAGCCACTTGACCACCTGCCAGCGGTTGTCGCGCTGGTGCAGGTTGTACAGCGCCGTGATATCGCGCCAGGTCAGTGCCAGTAGCGGGCTGCCGGTGCTGGCCGGGTCAGCCTGATAGCCATTCAAATACACCTGGTTGAGCAAGTAGGTGCGGCCTTGATCGTCGAGCAGCTTGAAGGTATTGCCGGCCTCGGGGTCTGGCAGCCGATGTTGCGCTTGCCAGCGCTGCACCTGAGCCTGGGAATAGCCCGCCAGGTACCAGTGATTGCGCTCTGTAGCCGGGGCGCGCAACGCTTCACCGCTGCTGCCTGGCGCTTGTGCTTGGCGTTTGAGTAACAGCGCCACCCCTGCATCCAGTTCGCGGTCCAGCTGTTGCAGGTTGCTCAGCACATCCAGGCTCACCTCCAGCGCGCCGACACTCAGCAGGCCGGCAGGGCTTTCCACCTGCAGTGGCACGATGGCGCGCATGCTCAGGTTGTCGCCACTGGTCGCCAGGCCTGCAGTTGCCACCCCATAGCGCAGGCTGTCCAGCAGCATGGGCCGCTGTGCAGCAGGGAAGTCAGCAAACCACTGCGGCTTATGCACCCGCAGCAGCACCTCGGCCGTAGGCGCCAGGTGGACAAACAGTGCAAACGGGCGAATGCCTTGCAGGTTGCGCCAGCGCGGGGTCAGGCGGGTATACAGCTGATTGCGGATGGCACTCAGGCTTTGCGCATCTGCTGGGTCATTGCTTTGCAACACATGGGCCTGGCGTACCAGTTCGACCAGCCAGGAGTCGGCAGCGATGGTCTCGGCCAGCAACTGCGCCTGTTGCTGCAACTCCTGCTGGCTGTTACGCAAGGTCAGGCTTTGCAGTTCATGCTGCTTGGCGATTTGCAGGTTCCATAGGGTTTCCCGCTCATTCAGGGCAAAGCCGCCGAGCACACTGAAGAAGATCGCCAGGCCCAGGCTGCCGAGGCCGATGATCCAGTGGATGGTGTTGGGCTTGAACGGCTTAAGCATTCATCCGCCTTATCACGCGTGCATACAGAGAGAACGTCATCAGGTCAGCCCTGCCAATCGGCGCAGACGAGCTAGCTCGGGGTCATCAGTTGCGCTGTTGAGTTCGCAGGCGGCCAGGCGCATGAGGATATTCTCGCGTTTGACGTTGTTGGCCGGCAGGTTGTAGCACGCACCAATCAGCTCACGTAGCTGCATCGGCAATTGCCATTGCGCCTTGATGCTGATGGCAAAGGGGCTGCTGAACTGGTCAAGCGCCTGCATCACCTGGGCCTCGCTGAAGCTCTGCCCGCTGTCTTGCCACACCTGTGCCAGGTACAGCACACAGAGTTCGCCCATGCGGTGCAGCAGGGCGGCGGTATGGAAGGGTACAGGGTCCATGGTGCACTGGCGGGCGAGGGCAGTGCTGCGCTCGATCAGCAATTCGGTGCTATCGAGATGCGCCTGGGCAAACAGACGTAGCAGGGCATTATCCAGCGCGCTGCATTGGCGTAATGCCAGGCCCATCGCCAGATTCAGGCTGTTGGTGGCGCCCAGCTTCTGTAGCGCTTCGAGCAGGCTGGTGCAGGGCTTGCCGGCTTGGTTGTAGGCGCTGCTATTGGCCACCGCGAGTAGGCGCGCGCTGAGCGCGGGGTCGTGTTGCCACTCGCTGGCCAGCTCGCGCAGATCGATCTGCTCGCCTTTGAAGCTTTGCAGCAGGCGATCACGGACGTGCGCCTTGAGCGGTAATTGCAAAGCGCTGCTGGGCAGGCTGCGTAGATGATCAAGCAGGTCGTGGTGCATGGCGTTGGCCTGGTCTTGTTGCGCGCCGCTGTCTGTGGGCAGCAGGGTTTCCAGGCTGGCGGCGACATGCGCGGCGTGAAACGGCTTGCTGATAAAGGCGTTAATCTTCAGCGCACGCACGGCCAGTACGCTGGCGCGGTCGGAGCGGCCGGTGATCACCACCAGCGGCGTGCTGCTGTTGTCGCGGCGAACCTGTTCGAGCAGGCGGGTGCCGGGGCCGTCCGGCAGATTCCAGTCGCAGATTACCAGCTCGGCAGGGCGCTGCTGCCATTCGCGCAGGGCGGCGCTGACGCTGTCCAGGCATACCACCTGGCTGCCGGGGCGCAGGCTGAGGACGATCTGCTTGAGCAGATCGGCGATCCAGCTATCGTCTTCCAGAATCATGACCCGCATGCGTTGTGCCTTAGTCCGTAGTTGCGGCGCTTAGCGCCAAGTGTGTGGCCAGCTGTTCTGCCGGTTGCGGGCGGCCAAAATAGTAGCCTTGGGCGTGATCGCAGCCGAGCTGCTGGAGCAGTTCGACCTGTTCGAGCTGCTCGATTCCTTCTGCCAGCACCTTAAGCCCCATGCTGTGGCCGAGGGCGATCACCGCGCGGGTGATTGCCACATCATCCTGATCATGCGGCAGGCCGCTGACAAAGCTTTGGTCGAGTTTGAGTTTGTGCACCGGCAGACGCTTGAGCCGCGCCAGGGAGCTGTAGCCGGTGCCGAAGTCATCAATGGCCAGACGAATACCGAGGGCGCGCAGACGTTCGAGCAAGGCCAGGGCCGCATCGGGGTTTTCCATCACCGCGCTTTCGGTAACTTCCAGCTCCAGGTGTGCCGGGTCGAGGCCGGTATTGCGCAGCACCTCGGCGACTCGCAGGTCCAGCTCGCCACGGCTGAACAGGCGGCTGGAGACATTCACCGCGACAAACCTCAGCGTATGCCCGGCGATGTGCCAGGCAACCATCTGTCGGCAACTCTGCTCCAGCACCCAGGCGTCGATAGCCCCGATCAGCCCGGTTTCTTCGGCAATTGGGATAAATTCACCGGGCGCCACCAGCCCGCGCTGCGGATGCTGCCAGCGCACCAGGGCCTCGACGCCGATCATCTCCTGGCTACGCAGGCAGATCAGCGGTTGGTAGTAGACGCGCAGTTCCTGATGATCCAGGGCATGGCGCAGGGCGCTGGCCATTTCGACCCGCTGGCGGGCGTGCTCGGTCAGCTCCTGGCTGTAGAAGGCATAGCTTTCTCGGCCGCTGTTTTTTGCCTTGAACAGCGCGGAGTCCGCGTTGCGCAGTACCTGGCCAACATCACTGGCCTCTCTGGGGTACAGGCTGATGCCGATACTGGCGGTGATAAACAGCTCCTGCTGGTTGAGTTTGAAGGCCTGGGTCAGGCATGCCTGTAGACGCTGCGCCATTACCGCCGCCTGTTCGGCGCTGCTGCAGCTTTCATAGAGCAGGCCAAACTCGTCGCCGCCCAGGCGCGCGAGCGTCATGCGCTTGCCGAGCTGCTGGCTAATGCGCTCGCCGACCTCCTTGAGCAGCAAATCGCCGATGCTGTGGCCGAGGCTTTCGTTGATGTGCTTGAAGTGGTCGAGGTCGATCAACAGCACCGCACCACTCAGCTCATCGTGCTTGGCACGTTCGAGGGCGCGCTCGACACGTTCGGTGAACAGCAGGCGGTTGGGCAGATTGCTTAACGGGTCGTGGTGCGCCAGGTAATCCAGCTCGCGTTGCGAGCGTTTCAGCGCGCTGATATCTGAGAACACCGCGACGTAATGACTGGTCTCGCCCATCTCGTCGTGGATCACCCGGATACATTGCCATTGCGGGTAAATCTCGCCGCTTTTGCGCCGGTTCCATATTTCGCCGCTCCAGGCTCCGCGGTTTTGCAGAGCACCCCAGAGGCTGTCATAGAAGCTTTTGTCATGCCGTCCGGATTTCAGCATGCTCGGCGATTGGCCGATGATTTCCGCCTGGCTGTAACCGGTGATGCGGGTAAAGGCCGGGTTGCAGTGGACGATACGCTGCTGCGCATCGGTGACCAGTACGCCTTCCTGGGTGGCATCGAACACCGCCGCGGCCTGGCGCAGGCTGTCTTCATCCTTGCGCCGCTGGGTAATGTCGCTGGCGGTGCCGATCAGGCGTTCGGCCTGGCCATGGTCGTCGAGCAAAAGACGCCCGCGTGACTGAATCCAGCGGTAGCTGCCATCCTCATGCAGCAGGTGATAGTTGACCTCATAGGGCGCCGGGTTGCGCGCGGCCAGGCGCTGCTCGAGGTTGCGGTCGAAGCTCGCGCGGTCATCAGCGTGCAGACGTTGCAGCCACTGCTGCGCGTCATCGCCGAGGGCATCAGGATGAATGCCGAGCAGGGCAGCGTAGCCGGGGGAGAAGTACAGCTTGTTGGTCTGCAGGTCCCAGTCCCACATACCGTCCTTGGCTGCTTCCAGTGCCTGGTGCAGGCGTTTTTCGCTGAGCAGCAACGCTTGCTGCGCCAGGCGTTGCTGCCCGTGGTGGGTACGCAGCACGGCATATAGCAGGGCAGCGGTGAGTAGCACAAAAGCCAGGCCCTTGAGCAGTTGCGCGCGCTCCAGCTGTGGTAGCGACAGGCCCATGGAAACCAGCAATCCGTCGCTGAATAAGACCCAGAGGGCGGCTGCCAGCGTATAACTGAGGGTCAGGCGCCGGGCGCTTTGTGGAGCATTCATGGGATAAAAATCAGTCCTTTGCTTGAGACCGGCAGTATAGGTGCTGAGACGGGCGCGGCATTCTTATGCAAAAGACCAACTGGTTTTCTGATCAGGGTCAGGGATAATGGCCGGCGACGTGTGCTAATAATCGGCGGCGTCTTTCTTTATGTACGAGGCACACGACCCATGTGGCACAACGGTTTTCTTGACCTGTCGGTCTGGCAGCTGATCGCAGTTACCCTGCTGCTGACGCACGTGACAATCGTCAGCGTCACGGTTTATCTGCATCGCTACTCGGCGCACCGCGCGTTGGAGTTGCACCCGGCGCTGAAACACTTCTTCCGTTTCTGGCTGTGGCTAACCACGGCGCAGAACACCCGCGAATGGACCGCGATCCATCGCAAGCACCACGCCAAATGTGAAACTGTCGATGACCCGCACAGCCCGGTGATCAAGGGCCTGAGCACCGTGCTGCGCAAGGGTGCCGAGCTGTATCGTGAAGAGGCACAAAACCCGGAAACCCTGCGCATCTACGGCAAGAACTGTCCGGAAGACTGGGTCGAGCGTAATGTCTACTCGCGTTTCCCTGTGGGCGGTATCGCCATTATGGCCGTTATCGACCTGGCCCTGTTTGGTGTGCTCGGCATGACCGTTTGGGCGATCCAGATGATGTGGATTCCGGTCTGGGCGGCGGGCGTGATCAATGGTCTCGGCCATGCCGTTGGCTACCGCAACTTCGAATGCCGCGATGCGGCGACCAATCTAGTACCGTGGGGCATCCTGATCGGCGGTGAAGAACTGCACAACAACCACCATACCTACCCGAACTCGGCCAAGCTGTCGGTGAAGAAGTGGGAGTTCGACATGGGCTGGTTCTGGATCAAGCTGTTCAGCCTGCTTGGCCTGGCTCAGGTACAGCGCGTTGCACCCATCGCTCACCGGGTGGAAGGCAAGCGCAGTTTGGACATGGACACCGCCATGGCCATCCTCAACAACCGTTTTCAGATCATGGCGCAGTACCGCAAGCTGGTGATCGCGCCGCTGGTGCAGCAGGAGCTGGCCAAGGCCGATGCCTCGGTTCGCCACCACTTCCATCGCGCCAAGCGTCTGCTCTCGCGTGAGCCAAGCCTGCTCGACGAAGGTCACCAGGCACGTATCCATCGCATGCTGGAACAGAGCCAGGCACTCAAAGTGATCTACGAAAAGCGTCTGGCCCTGCAGCAGATCTGGGTGAAAACCAGCGCCAATGGCCACGACATGCTTGAAGCCATCAAACACTGGGTCAGTGATGCCGAGGCCAGCGGTATTCAGTCGCTGCGCGAGTTTGCCGAACAGCTGAAAACCTATTCGTTGCGTCCAGTTGGGGCCGTCTAACAGCCTCCTGTGTTGTTCAAACCCGCCACTCGGCGGGTTTTTTATGGCCTGCCATCCCTGGCGGCCACCCTGCGGGCCGTCGCTGCGCGACGTTAAAAATTGTTCCGGACAATTTTTTATGGCCTGCCATTTGTGGAGACCACCCTCTGGGTTGCTGCTGTACGACGTTAAAAATGCCTCCCGGCCATTTTCTGTTTCTGGCGTATGCTTCAGCCATTGCCCGGTAACTGAGTGCAATGGTGATGGCTATGGATGAAGTCAGCAGGCAGCAGCTTGAGCAGGAGGAGTTGACCCTGGCGTTGTTGCACACTCGCGCTGAGGTGGCGCGTCTGCAGGAGCGCGAGCAGCTGTTCAGCACCCTGCTAGGTAGCGTTAATGCGGTGCTCTGGGCGTTTGACTGGGATGCCCAGCGGGTGATTTATGTCAGCCCCGCCTATGAGCGGATCTTCGGTCGATCCACCGCGCTGTTACTGGCCGGCTATGAAGAGTGGCGCAACAGCATCTATCCGGATGATCTGGATTACGCCGCCGAAAGCCTTGCCCAGGTATTGGAAACCGGCGCAGTCGAGGCTCGCGAGTACCGCATCATCCGCGCTGATGGCCAGCTGCGCTGGCTCAGCGACAAGTGCTTTGTCAGCCGTGAAAGTTCGCCGGGCAAGCCGCATATCATCGTCGGCATCGCCGAGGACATCACCGAGAAGAAGCAGCTGGAAGGCGAGTTGCACCGTCTGGCCACCACCGATGTGCTGACCCAGAGCAGCAACCGTCGGCACTTTTTCGAGTGCGCCCAGCGCGAGTTCGAGCAGGCGCGTGAATATGGCAGCCCTCTGGCCTTTCTGTTGCTCGACCTCGACGATTTTAAACAGATCAACGATCGCTATGGTCACCAGATGGGTGATCAGGTGTTGCAGCGCCTGGCCTGCAGCGGCGTCACCACCTTGCGCCGGGGCGATCTGTTTGGGCGTATCGGCGGTGAGGAGTTTGCCGCGTTGTTTCCACGCTGTGAGCCGGAGCTGGCCGAGCAGATAGCCGAGCGTTTGCAGCGCGAGGTGCGCCGTCTGAGCTTTAACCATGAGGGCGCGACTTTCGCTGTGACCATGAGTCTGGGCCTGACCAGCTTACGGCCTGAAGACACCAGCCTGGATGCCCTGTATGCACGCGCCGATGCCGCGATGTACCAGGCCAAACGCCAGGGCAAAAATCAGGTCGTGGTGGATTAACTATGCGCGCTGGCATGCAGGCTGCTGGCGATAACCCGCCTTTAGGCGTTTTGCCATAGGCAAAAAACCGCTCATCGCCTCATGGTCAGGCCGGCAGCCCCAATTCTATAAACCTGTAAAACCTTGTAATAGACGCTCTGGCTGGCTGTTTTTGGCAGCTGGCACAGTATCTGCGTAGGGCTCAGCGCATAACGGCCAGGACTATCGGCCGACAATAAAAATGAAGAGACCTGCGCCATGATTTTTACCTGTCCGCTGCTATGTCCTCATTCCCCAGCTCGCGCTGACTGTCTTCACGCGCTCACCTGATTTCGCTTATTGCACGGCCGCCCCGGGCTGCGACGGTTGTTCGCCTGCCCCTGCAATAAGCCCTCGAATTCGGTGCGCGCCTGCCGCTTCACTGGCTGAAGTCTGTTACCGCACCGATGTGCAACCACACACACAACTGGAGACATCATAATGAGAAAGACCTCCCTGGCCCTGGCCGTCGCTGCCAGCACCCTGGGCTTGTCCCTAAGCCAAGCGGCGTTCGCCGATTTTATTGGCGACAGTAAAGCTAGCCTTGAAGCGCGTAACTTTTACTAAAACCGCGACTTCCGTGAAGACACGGGTCCGCACAAGTCCGAAGAGTGGGCTCAAGGTTTTATCCTGCGCGCTGAGTCGGGCTTCACCGAAGGCACCGTCGGTTTCGGTCTCGACGCCATCGGCATGCTCGGCTTCAAGCTGGACTCGGGAGATGGCACTGCAGGTAGTGGTCTGCTGGTTCCGGATCGTTCCGGTGGCTCGCAAGACAACTACTCAGGTCTGGCTGTAGCTGCCAAGGCCAAGGTTTCCAAAAGCACCCTGCGCGTCGGCCAGATGCAGTTCAAGAATCAGGCGATCGCCTCCAGCGATAGCCGTTTGCTGCCGCAAATTTTCCGCGGCGGTAACCTGGTATCCCAGGAAATTGATGGTCTGACCCTGGATGCGGGTTACCTCGATGAGGTCAACAACCGCAACTCGCAAGACTATGAAGACATGACCCTGAATACCTACTCCTTGAGCGGTATCAAAATTAAAGGTGGTGCTGTCAATCAGTCCAACGAGTTCGCCTTTGCTGGCGGTAACTACAAGCTCACCAAAGATCTGACTGCGGGTTATTACTATTCCAATCTGGAAGACCTGTACAAGCAGCATTCCTTCAACCTGGTGCATGTACTGCCGCTGGGCGACAAGCAGAGCCTGAAGACCGACGTGCGTTATGCGCGTTCCACCGACGATGGCCTGAGCAATGTCGATAACAAGGCATTCGGTGCGATGGTGACCTATGCACTGAGCGGCCATAAATTTGGCCTCGGCTACCAGAAAATGAGCGGTGACACCGGTTTTGCCTATGTCGGTGGTACTGATCCGTTCCTGGTCAACTATGTGCAGATCGGCAACTTTGCTGCCAAGGACGAGAAGTCCTACCAAGTACGTTATGACTTCGACTTTGCTTCTGTTGGCGTGCCTGGCCTGACCTTTATGACGCGCTTCCTGTCGGGCGACAACATCGACCGCGGTCGCAACGTTTCTGAGGGTAAAGAGCGTGAGCGCAACACCGAACTGATGTATGTATTCCAAGAAGGCGCCCTGAAGAACCTGGGTGTGCGGTGGCGTAATGCGACCATGCGCAACAACTTCAGCCGTGACATCGACGAAAACCGTCTGATCGTCAGCTACACCCTGCCATTGCTCTGATTGTGGTGGTTGCAGGCTGAGCTGTTGCATCCAGCCCAGCCTGAGCAACACAGGAAACCCGGACTCTGTTCCGGGTTTTTTATGCCTGCCCATTCTGCGGGTGTCAGTTGCAGGGCTTGCTATTCAATATATAAAAGAATAGATTGTTTTTATCTTAATTGAGCCTGCCACCATGACACCAGAACAACCCTCGTTCGATATCCAGCAGCTGCGCGCTAATGCTGACGCCGCTGGACAGCTGCTTAAGGCCCTTGGCAATCCGGATCGACTGCTATTGCTGTGTCAATTGTCCCAGGGTGAGCGCAATGTCAGCGAACTCGAGGCGCTCTTGGGTATTCAACAGCCGACGCTGTCGCAGCAGTTGGCGGTGCTGCGCCGTGAAGGGCTGGTGGCGACCCGCCGCGAGGGCAAGCAGATCTATTACTGCATCAGCAGCCCGGCTGCGCTGGCGGTGATCAATACCCTGTATCAACTCTTTTGCGCAGGTGATGAATCATGAGCATCGACTGGTACAACTTCACGCCCTGGAGCGCTTTAGTCGGCGGTGCGCTGATCGGCCTGGCAGCCAGCCTGTTCGTCGTTATGAATGGCCGGGTTGCCGGCATCAGCGGTCTGCTCGGTGGCCTGCTGGAGCGTGGTGAGGGGATGGGCGAGAAGGCTCTGTTTCTCCTCGGTGTGTTGCTTGCCCCGCTGCTCTGGCAGCTGTTTGCCCGCCTGCCCGAGATTGAGATTCACAGTAGTTGGCTGGCGCTGACGGTTGCCGGTCTGCTAGTCGGTGTCGGCACCCGTTATGGCTCTGGTTGTACCAGCGGGCATGGCGTTTGCGGCCTGTCACGCTTATCGCCGCGCTCACTGGCCGCAACTTTGAGCTTTATGGCCGCCGGTTTCGCCACGGTGTTTGTTCTGCGTCATCTGTTGGGGGGTTAAGTATGCGCAAACTGTTGGCATTTCTCGCCGGTGTGATCTTCGGCATCGGTCTGCTTAGCGCAGGCATGGCCAACCCGGCCAAGGTGCTGGCCTTTCTCGATCTGGCAGGCGCCTGGGACCCTTCGCTGGCCTTGGTAATGGCGGCGGCGATTGGCGTGGCGTTTTTGCCCTTCAGCTGGGCGCGCGCGCAGCGCAGCAGTCTGCTCGGCGCGCCGATGCAGTTGCCGGGCAAGCGCGAGCTGGATCGGCGGTTGATCGGCGGCAGCCTGTTGTTTGGCATTGGCTGGGGGATTGCCGGCATCTGCCCCGGTCCCGCCGTGGCGATTCTGCTCACCGGGCACTGGCAGGCAATGCTGTTCGTGGTGGCCATGCTGGTGGGAATGGCTGTTTTTGCTGCGCTGGAACGCCGGCGCGGGTAATTGATGATCGGGAGATCACTATGAAAGCAAATATTGGCACCCTCGACCGCAGCCTGCGAATTGCCGCAGGTTTGCTTCTGCTGGCTTTGAGCCTGAGCGGTGTTATCGGTCTATGGGGTTTGCTTGGCATCGTGCCGCTGGCCACCGGCCTGTTTCGCTTCTGTCCGCTGTACCCGCTGCTGGGTATCAGTACCTGCAAGACCACGACCTAACGCTGTAGTGCTGACTGGCCCTTTGGCCAGTCGGCTGGAGCTGCCATGTCCCCGCTAATTCAGGCTTTTTTCGACCCTGCGACCTCAACCTACAGCTATGTGGTCAGCGACCCTGCGACCGCGCAGTGCGCCATCATCGATTCGGTGCTGGATTACGACGCGGCTGCCGGGCGAACGGATACGGCCAGTGCCGACCGGCTGATCGCCTATGTGCGCGAGCAGGGTCTGCACGTGCAGTGGCTGCTGGAAACCCATGTGCATGCCGATCACCTGTCTGCCGCGCCCTATCTCAAGGCTGCCCTGGGTGGGCAGTTGGCCATTGGCGAGCAGATCCGTGTGGTGCAGAACACCTTTGGCAAACTGTTCAATGCCGGTAGCGAGTTCGCCGTCGATGGCCGTCAGTTCGATCTGCTGTTCAAGGATGATCAGGTGTTTCAGATCGGCTCACTGAACGCCCGCGTCCTGCATACGCCAGGGCATACCCCGGCCTGCATGACCTACCTGATCGGCGATGCGGCGTTTGTTGGCGATACCCTGTTCATGCCGGATTACGGCACCGCGCGCTGCGACTTCCCCGGTGGTGATGCGCGCACCCTCTATCGCTCGATTACCCGGCTGTTTGCCCTGCCAGGCAGCACCCGGTTATTTATGTGCCACGATTACCTGGCGCCGGGGCGCGAGCAGCATCGCTACCAGACCACGGTGGCTGAGCAGCGCGCGCATAACGTGCATGTGCACCAGGGCATCGACGAAGAGGCCTTTGTTGCCATGCGCCAGGCCCGTGATGCCAGCCTGGACATGCCGGCGCTGATGCTGCCGTCGGTGCAGGTGAATATGCGCGCTGGTCATCTGCCGCCCGCCGAAGACAATGGCGTGCGCTACCTCAAGGTGCCGTTGAATGTTCTCTAAGTGGCCGCTGCTGAATACCCTGCGCAGTTATGACCGCGACCAGGCTGGCCGCGATCTGCTTGCGGCTTGCCTGGTTTGCTTGCTGCTGGTGCCACAAGCGCTGGCTTATGCGCAGTTGGCCGGGTTGCCGGCAGTGGTGGGGTTGTACGCAAGCATTCTGCCGTTGGTTGTATATGCGTTGATTGGCGCCAGCCCCGGCGTAGCGCTGTCGTTCGGCCCAGTGGCGGTGCTGTCATTGATGACGACGGCGGCCTTGGCCCCTGTGGCGGCTGTCGGTAGTGCGGCTTATCTGGTGGCGGCCACCACCCTGACCTTTCTGGTTGGCGTGCTGCTGTTGCTGATGGGCCTGCTGCGGATGGGCTTTGTCGCCAACTTTCTCAGCCATCCGGTAATTTCCGGCTTTGTCAGCGGCTCGGCCCTGCTGATCGCGGTCAGCCAGTTCAAGCACCTGCTTGGTGTGCGCGCCGACGGGCTGACCCTGCTGCAGGTGCTGCCTGCACTGTATGCGCAGTTGCCTGCGCTGCACCTGCCGACACTGTTGCTGGGGCTGGGCAGCCTGGTGTTGCTGGTCTTGCTGCGTAATCTCGGCGTGTTCGGGCTGCCCGAGCCGCTGGCGCTGCGGATCAGGCAGTTGAGTGCCTTGCTGTTGATGTTGCTGGCTATTGCCCTGGGCGCGCTGCTGCAACTGGAGGCCTATGGCGTGCGGGTAGTCGGTACGGTGGCGGCGGGTTTACCGCCACTGGGGTTGCCAAGCCTGGAACTGGGCTTGCTGCGTGAGCTGTTACCGGCTGCGGTGCTGATTGCTTTGGTGGGCTTTGTCGAGTCGGTATCCATCGCCCAAAGCCAGGCGATGCGCAAGCGTCAGTCGATCAGCCCTGATCAGGAGCTGCTTGGCCAGGGTGCGGCCAACATCGCCGCCGCCTGCAGTGGCGGCATGCCGGTGGCAGCGAGCTTTTCCCGCTCGGCGCTGGCATTGCAAAGCAATGTCGCCACGCCGCTGGTTGGCGTGTTTGCTGCTGCTTTGATGCTGGCGGCGGTACTGGGCCTGGCGCCGTTGCTGCAGCACTTGCCGCAAGCGGTGTTGGCGGCGAGCATTCTCGTCGCTGTGCTGGGCTTGATCGACCTGCCCAGCCTGCGTCGCACCTGGCGCTATTCAGCGCAGGAAGGGATGGCGCAACTGGCAACGCTGCTGGGCGTGCTGTTATATGGCGTCGAGATCGGCATTCTGCTCGGTGTGAGTTTGTCGTTGCTGTTATTTCTCTGGCGCACCAGTCGCCCGCATATGGCTGTGGTCGGACAGCTGCCAGGCAGCGAGCATTTCCGCAATGTCGAACGCTACAAGGTCGTGGAAAGCCCCAGTGTGCTGTCACTGCGGGTCGATGAAAGTCTGTACTTCCCCAATGCGCGTTATCTGGAAGAGCGTGTCGCAGCGCTGATCGCCAAGCGTTCCGGCGTACACCACCTGGTGCTGATGTGTTCCGGGGTCAACCAGATCGACGCCAGTGCTCTGGATACCCTGGAAGCGATCAGCGAGCGCCTGCACAGCGCCGGCGTGCAGTTGCACCTGGCTGAAGTAAAAGGGCCGGTGATGGATCGGTTAAAACGTTCGGATTTTCTGCAGCGTTTTGGCGGGCAGGTATTCGTCAGCCAATACCAGGCCTTGCGCACTCTGGATATGGAGAGCACACGGCGTGCTGTGCATCCCGAGCAAAACTGAGCTAAAGCTTAATGGCTACGTGTCGATAGGATTTTTGGATCAGGGATGAGATTTATTGCGCTGTGCCCTGAACAAATGCTGCCCTTGCAGAGGCTCTCCACATGTTCAGATCACAGCTGCGCAGTGAGTTGCAACATTCCCAGCAGCAACTGGCAACCAGCCAGCAGGTGCTCGGGGCCATCCGAAATACCTTTGCCATGATCGAGTTCACCCCTCAGGGTGAAATTCTTGATGCCAACCCGGCGTTTCTTGCGGCCATGGGCTACCGCCTCGAGGAGTTGCGCGGCCAGCATCACCGCCTGTTCTGCACCCAAGAGCAAGTGGCAAGCCCGGGTTATGTGCAGTTTTGGCAACGGTTGGCCGATGGCGAGAGCTTCAGTGATCGCTATATGCGGGTTGCCAAGGGAGGGCGGGAAATCTGGTTGGAGGCCAGCTATTTGCCAGTGCGCAATAGTCAAGGGCAGGTGGTCAAGGTAATCAAGTTAGCCGCTGACATCACTGAACGCATGCACGCCGAACATCAGCACGAAAGTTATTTGAAGGCGATCAGCCGATCGACAGCGGTAATCGAATTTAATCTGGCAGGTGAAGTACAGGCTGCCAATGAGAACTTTCTCAGCACCATGGGCTATCGACTGGAGGAAGTTCTTGGTGTGCATCACCGGCAGTTCTGCACGGCAGAGGAACTGGCGGGTGATGAATATCGACAGTTTTGGCAACGCTTGAATCAGGGCGAATTCATTTCCGATCGCTTTAAGCGAGTGGCCAAGGATGGGCGCATTGTGTGGCTGCGTGCAACGTATAACCCCCTCTATGACGCCAATGGCCGGCTGTATGGGGTGGTTAAATTTGCCAGTGATATTTCCAGCCAAGTGGAGCACCGCGAGGCCGAGTCTGCCGCCGCCCAGCTGGCGTTTGATATTGCTCGCGAAACTGACGAGAGCGCAATTAAGGGCGCTGAAACGGTTGAAAAAACAATGCAGGTGGTACGTGGCATTGCCGAGGAGCTGACGCATGTTTCCGAGAATATTGGCGCCTTGAACACCCAGTCCGAACGTATCAGCAGCATTGTCCAAGTTATTCGCGGTATCGCCGAGCAAACCAATTTACTGGCGCTGAATGCAGCCATTGAAGCTGCCCGTGCTGGCGAGCAGGGGCGCGGTTTTGCCGTTGTGGCGGACGAGGTGCGTAACCTGGCGGCCCGCACCAGCCAGGCTACAGTCGAGATTAACGACGTCGTGCGCCTCAACCATGATCTAGCGCTGAAAGCGGTCAGTGGCATGGATGGCAGCAAGCAGAAGACTGAACAGGGCGTGCTATTGGCCAACAAGGCCGGTGCAGTGATGCTGGAAATTCGTGATGAAGCCCAGCGTGTGGTGGATGCTATCGGTCAGTTCACCGAAGCCATGCAGGATTGAAAAATACGCCCGGCTTAAGCCGGGCGTTGTCGTTCAGTGTTGGCTATGGGCCATCGTCCTGCCTGGCTAGAGCAACAACAGGGTGGCCAGGCCGAGAAAGGCAAAAAAGCCGATCACATCGGTCACGGTGGTCAGAATCACGCTGCCGGCCAGCGCTGGGTCAATACCCATGCGGTGCAGCAATAACGGAATGCCCCAGCCGGCCAGTGTGGCGCACAGCAAGTTGAGCAGAATGGCCGCGCCGAGTACGGCACCAATCCCCCAATTGCCAAACCACAGCACCGCCAGCAGGGCGATCACCACCGACCAGAGTATGCCGTTGAGGATGGAGATACCCAGTTCGCGGTTTAGCAGAATGCGGATGTTGCCTTTCTGCACCTGGCCTAGCGCCAGACCGCGGATCACTAAGGTCAGGGTCTGGCTGCCGGCGATGCCACCCATGCTCGCCACAATTGGCATCAGCACCGCGAGGGCCACCAGCTGCTCCAACGTCGCCTGAAATAAGCCGATAACCCAGGCCGCGCCGAAGGCCGTGAGCAGGTTGATGCCCAGCCACAGGGCGCGACGACGTGCGCTGACCAGTACGGGGGCAAAGATGTCGGCCTCATCGTCGAGGCCCGCCATGTGCATCAAGGCGCGGTCGGAGTCTTCGCGGATCAGATCGATTACGTCGTCCACAGTGATTCGGCCGATCAGCCGGTTGCTGGCATCGACCACCGGTGCAGACAGCAGGTCGTGGTCCTGAAACAGTCGGGCCACTTCGTTGCCGCTGGTATCGACGGCGATGCCGGTGATGTCGTCGTGCATCAACTCGCTGACGCGCTGGTCGAGTTCGGCGGTGACCAGCTCGCTGAGGCGTAGCGCGCCTTGATAATGGCCTTTACGGTCCACCACCATCAGCAGGTCAGTCTGCGGCGGTAGGCGTTCGAGCAAGCGCAAGTAGCGCAGCACTGCCCCAGCCCGAACGTCGGCGCGAACCTGAATCGGGTCGGCGTTCATCAGGCCGCCAGCTGAGTCCTCGGGGTAGGACAGCATCGACTCAAGCTGCTGGCGCTGCGCCGCGCTGCTGGCGTGCAACAGCTGGTTACCCAGTTTGGCTGGTAAGGCCTGAATCAGGTCGACGCGATCATCCAGCTCGAGCTGTGCGGTGGCGGCGATCAGGTCCTCAGGGTCGAGTTCCAGTGCTAGCGCGGTGCGGATCTCATCATGCAGATAGGTGAGCACTTTGCCGGCCCGCTCGGTCTCAACCATGCTCCAGGCGCGTTGCCGTTCAGCGGGCGGCAATGCTTCCAACAGCCCGGCGACTTTGGCGGGGTGCATGCGCTGCAGCAGTTTACCCAGGCGTTTCAGCTTGCCCTGGGCCAGTGCCTGGCGCACGGCTTCAAGATGATTGCTTTGATGCAGGTTGTCCGTCAGCTCGCCCGGCGCTGGATTGGTCTCGGACGAATCACCGAGCAACTCGGCTTTCAGGGTGAGGCTGAGGTGCTGCAAGGTGCGTTCTTCCAGATCGGGGTTGATCTGTTGCCATAGCGCCAGGCGTTGCGCGCTGTCGAGGCGCTCCAGCAGGGCGGCGATTTTGCCAGGGTGCATGCGGGCGAGCAGTTTGCGCACGCGTTTGTTTTTGCCGTCAGCGAGCGCTTGGGCAATGGCATCGCTTTCAGTGCGGCTGTGTTGTGGCAGGTCGTCGGGCGCTATAGGAGTTGGCTTCATGGGCTCAGCCTAACATCCGCGCGCTGATATATGCCTCAGCAGGTGCTCGTACTGCGCACGAACACCTGCTGAGGGCTGCGCTTAGCCTTGTTGCGGAGCAGGTTGCTGCTGGGTGATGCAGTGGATATTGCCACCGCCCAGGAGAATTTCGCGGCCTGGAACCATGACTACGCGGTGCTGCGGGAACAGGCGCTGCAGAATCGCTTCTGCCTCGGCATCCTTGGGGTCGTCGAACTTGGGCGCGATGATGCCGCCGTTGACGATCAGGAAGTTGACGTAGGAGCCGGCCAGGCGGATCGACGGATCACGCTCCTGGGTGCCGGCCGCCAGATCGACCCCGGCGCATTCTTCATCTGTCGCATACAGCGGGCCGGGAATTGGCATCTTGTGTACGACTAACTTACGGCCCTTGGCATCCCGCACGCTTTCCAGCACGCGCATGGCGGCTTGGCAGCGTAGGTAGTTGGGGTCGTTGGCATCGTCGGTCCAGGCCAGCAGCACTTCGCCGGGGCGCACGTAGCAACAGAAGTTATCGACGTGGCCGTCGGTCTCGTCATTGAACAGGCCGTCCGGCAGCCAGATTACGCTGTCGATGGCCAAGTGATCGGCCAGGTACTGCTCGATCTGTTCGCGGCTCAGGTGCGGGTTGCGGTTGGGGTTGAGCAGGCATTCCTCGGTGGTGATCAAGGTGCCTTCGCCGTCGACGTGGATCGAACCGCCTTCAAGGATCAGCGCATCGGTACGGTAGCGCTGCTGCCCTTCGATCTGCAGGATCTTGCGCGCTACCTGATCGTCACGCACCCAGTTGGCGTACAACCCGCCATTCAGACCGCCCCAGGCGTTGAACGCCCAGTCCACGCCACGCACTTCGCCGCTGTTATTGGTGACGAAGGTCGGCCCGGTGTCGCGCACCCAGGCATCGTCGGTGGTGATCTCCACCACGCGGATATTGGCGTGGGCCAGGCGCTCACTGGCGTTTTCATACTGGCCGGCGGACACGCACACGGTTACCGGTTCAAACTCGGCAATCGCCCTGGCTACTGCAGTGAACGCGGCTTGCGCAGGCTTGCCGCCCAGGCGCCAATTGTCCGGGCGCTCGGGCCAAACCATCCAGGTCTGGCTGTGGCTTTCCCATTCGGCAGGCATGCGGAAGCCGTCGGCGCGTGGGGTAGTCGTCAGGGTTGTCATAGGTTCACCAAAACATTGAGCAGGGACGGATGGGGCGAGGGTTGATACCCATCGAGGGGCATGATGGGTATCAACGCTGCGCGACTCAACCCATCCTACGAGGCGTTTTTATTCGGAGGTCAGATGGCCGTCGAGGGTTTTCAACGGGCCGTAGAGGTTCGGGCGGCGGTCACGGAAGCTACCCCAGGCGCTGCGGATGTGCTCCAGCTGATCCAGGTCGAAGCTGTGCATCAGCACCGCTTCGTCGGTTTCGTTGGCTTCCTGCACCATGGCGCCGAATTGGTCGGCAATAAACGACGAGCCGTAGAAGTTGATGTGGTAGTCGCCCTGGTCTTCACGGCCGATGCGGTTGCTGGCGATCAGCGGCATCAGGTTAGCGCCGGCGTGGCCCTGCTGTACGCGCTGCCAATGGTCGCGCGAGCTGATGCTTGGGTCATGCGGCTCGGTGCCGATGGCGGTCGGGTAGAACAGAATTTCGGCACCGAGCAGCGCCATGCTGCGCGCGCACTCGGGGAACCACTGGTCCCAGCAGATGCCTACGCCGATCTTGGCGTAGCGCGTATTCCATACCTTGAAGCCGGTGTCGCCGGGGTTGAAGTAGTACTTCTCGTGGTAGCCCGGGCCGTCCGGGATATGACTTTTCCGATAAATCCCGAGGTTACTGCCGTCGGCGTCAATGATTGCGATGCTGTTGAAGCGCGCCCGCCCGGCCAGCTCGTAGAAGCTGATCGGCAGTACCACTTGCAGTTCCTTGGCGATTTTCTGGAAGTGCAGGATCGCCGGGTTGCTCTCGGCCGGCGTGGCCAGCTGCAGATAGTCCGGGTTGGGCTTCTGGCAGAAGTACGGGGCCTCGAACAGCTCTTGCAGCAGGATGATCTGCGCGCCCTTGCCGGCGGCCTGACGCACCAACCGCTCAGCGTTGGCGAGATTCGCGGCGGTGTCCCAGGAACAGGTCATCTGGGTGGCAGCGACGGTAACGATACGGGGCATGGTTTTAGCACCTCAAGAGCAGTTGGGGCGGTCATCTGACACTAGCAGAGGCCTGCGACTGTGCCATGCCTCGTGGGTGAGTCATGGCAGTGGATGGCCTATTTATATCCGATAAAAATCGGCTTTAAAAGCAAAATATAAGACGATGAACGGAATTTAATCGATTTATATCGAATAAAAATCGAATTAAGTCGCTGCGGCAAAGCAAACGCCGATCAAAGGCAAGGTGATACGCGGCCACGCAGGCTGAAGTGCTGCAGGCGAGGAAGAGTTTCAGGGCGGGTGTTGGCTAGGGCGGGGGATCAGGCGCTGTAGCGTTTGTGCAGCTCGAATTGCTCGTGGCCGTCGTCCCAGCCGGCTTCCCAGGCGGCGATCAGCACATCGGCGGCGAGCCCGCGCGGGGTGTTGGTTTGTCCGGTCATGCCTGCCATGTAGCCTTGTTGGTAAGCCTTGTTGAGGCTTTCCAGGCTCCAGTGCTGGTCATCTTCCGTGTTGAGGTCGGCGCAGGCCATGGTGGCAGCTCGCAGTGGATTTACCCGTGCAATGCTAGCCGCATCGCCCAGGCAGGGCTGCGCCGCTGATCCCGCTTTTGCCACCGCTGGCAGTTTATGTGATGCAGTTGGCGAAATGCCGGCCTGATTCAGACCGGCGTACTCACCGAGCTGGATTTAGACCGCCAGGGCCAGAATGCTGGCCTGATAGGCGGCAGCAAAGCTGTCGAAGTCGCCATCTTCATGCGCTTCCAGCTCGGCCTGTTGCTGCAGCGATTGAGCGGTGCTGACTTCGAAGGCTGCTTGCTGTTCAGTGCTCAGTGGCTGGCTGCGGAAGTATTCGGCGTGCAGTTTGCTTTGACGCAGGGCGAATTCGGTAAAGCTCAAACCCTGTTGCAGCTCTGCGAGTACTTGCGCGGACGGCGTCAGGCTCGGATCGGCGACCTTGGCTTGTTGCGCCTGCAAAGCGTGCTTGTGGGCATTGCTGCCCAGATTCTGGTCGAGCAGTTCGGCCAGCGGCAGGATTTGCTCAAGCAGCTCACTGGCCCAGGATTGCAGCACCACTGGCTGTCCGTTGCGCTGCAGTTGCAGGCCTGGCCGGCGACCTTCCTTAACCACGCTGAGGAAGTTATCGGAGCAGGCGTGGCATTCACCGCTTTCCAGCAGCGGACTGTCTTGCAGTGCGCAGAACAACAGGAAGGCATCGAGGAAACGCGATTCGGTCAGGTCGATCCCTAATGGCAGGAAGGGGTTGATGTCCAGGCAGCGCACTTCCACATACTGCACGCCACGGGCCATCAGCGCCTGAATCGGCCGCTCGCCGCTGTAGGTCACGCGTTTCGGGCGGATATTCGAGTAGTACTCGTTCTCGATCTGCAGGATGTTGGTATTCAGCTGCAGCCACTCGCCGTCCTTCTTCGCACCGATTTCCACATAGGGCGGGTATGGCGTACCGACGGCCTGGCGCAGGCTGTCGGTGTAGCTGGTCAGGTCGTTGTAGCAGGGCGTCAGGCCGGCTTGGGCATTGCTCTGGTAGCCCAGGTCGCTCATGCGCAGGCTGGTGGCATAGGGCAGGTAGAGGGTTACTGCGTCCAGCTCCTGCAGCTGGTGCGGGCGGCCGCGCATAAAGCCCTTGTGCAGCGCCGGCGAGGCGCCGAACAGGTACATCAGCAGCCAGCTGTAGCGGCGGAAGTTACGGATCAGGGCGATATAACGTGCCGACTGATAGTCCCGCGCGCTGCGCGTATCGCCTTCGGCTTGCTGCTGCAGTTGCCACAGCGTTTCTGGCAGCGAGAAGTTGTAATGGATGCCAGCGATGCACTGCATGGTTTTGCCATAACGCAGGGCCAGGCCCTTGCGGTAGACGTACTTGAGTTCGCCGATATGTGAGCTGCCGTAGCGGGCGATCGGGATCGTCTCTTCGTCCGGCAGGGCGCAGGGCATCGATGGACTCCACAGGTATTCGCCATCCAGCTTGCTGTAGGCGAAACGGTGGATCTGTTCTAGATCTGCCAGGGTCGTTGCCGGGTCAGGCTCGGCCGGGGTGATAAATTCCAGCAGCGATTCGGAATAGTCGGTGGTGATCTGCGCGTGAGTCAGCGCCGAGCCGAGGGCAGCCGGGTGCGGCGTCAGCGCTAGTTGGCCGTCGCCATCGACGCGCAGGCATTCGCGCTCGATACCGTGCAGGCATTGGGAAAGCAGGGAGAGGTTGGCGCGCTCGCCAAGCTGGGCCAGGCGGCGGGGTAACAGGTCGCTCAAGATTGCATTCCTTCACGCATCGGTCGCCTCAATATGGGGACGACAGGCGTGCTCTACAAGGGGGCGAGAAAACCGCGATCAGCGGTCGATAGCGCTTTATAACCCGAGGCGGGTGAAGAAGGTTATAGCTGGGCGCTGTGCTTTTGCGCCAGAGCGACGCGCGAGAGGCGGGCGCGGGGCCCACGGACATAGATCGTATGTCCGTGGGCCTGCGGGCGTTGGCTTATTTCTTCAGTTGTTTAGCGTTGGCAAACAGCGCTGCCATGCCGCCGCTGGCCGGAGCCGGCTTTTCCTGGCTGGAGTGACGCTCGCTACGCGGTGCATTGCCGGCGGGCTTGCCGCCACGGGATTGCCCGCCACGCGTCCCTTCGATTTTCTCACCTGGGGTGTCGCCCATGCGCATCGACAGGGCGATACGGTTACGTGGAATGTCCACTTCCATGACCTTGACCTTGACCACGTCGCCGGCCTTGACCGCCTCATGCGGGTCTTTGATGAACTTCTCCGACAGCGCCGAGATATGCACCAGACCGTCCTGGTGCACGCCGATGTCGACGAAGGCGCCGAAGTTGGTCACGTTGGTGACTACGCCTTCGAGCATCATCCCCAGTTTGAGGTCGTTGAGTGTTTCCACGCCTTCCTGGAACTCGGCAGTCTTGAACTCGGGGCGCGGGTCGCGGCCGGGTTTTTCCAGCTCGCTGAGGATGTCGCCGATGGTCACCAGTCCGAACTTGTCGTCGGTGAATTGCTTCGGATCGAGACGCTTGAGGAAGCCCGAGTCGCCGATCAGCGAGCGAATATCGCGGCCGGTGTCGGCAGCAATGCGCTGCACCAGCGGGTAGGTTTCCGGGTGCACGGCGGATGCGTCGAGTGGGTTGCTGCCGTTCATTACACGCAGGAAGCCAGCGGCCTGCTCAAAGGTCTTGTCGCCCAGACGCGGCACTTTGAGCAGGTCGGCGCGGCTGTTGAACGCGCCGTTGGCGTCGCGGTGCGCCACGATATTCTGCGCTAGGGTGGTGTTAAGGCCGGAAATCCGCGCCAGCAGGGCAGCGGAGGCGGTGTTCACATCCACGCCGACGGCGTTTACGCAGTCCTCGACCACCGCATCCAGCGAGCGCGCCAGCTTGAGCTGCGACACGTCGTGCTGGTACTGGCCGACGCCAATGGATTTCGGGTCGATCTTTACCAGTTCCGCCAGTGGATCCTGCAGGCGGCGGGCGATGGATACGGCACCGCGCAGCGACACGTCCATGTCCGGGAACTCTTTGGCGGCCAACTCGGACGCCGAGTACACCGAGGCGCCGGCTTCAGAGACCATGACCTTGGTCAGATTCAGGCCCGGCAGTTTCTTGATCAGGTCGGCAGCCAGCTTGTCGGTCTCGCGGCTGGCAGTACCGTTGCCGATGGAGATCAGGTCGACAGCATGTTTGGCGCACAGCTTGGCGAGGATCGCCAGGGTGCCATCCCAGTCATTACGTGGCGCGTGCGGGTACACCGTGGAGGTTTCCAGCACTTTGCCGGTGGCGTCGACCACGGCCACCTTGCAGCCGGTGCGCAGGCCCGGGTCCAGTGCCAGGGTGGCGCGCGGGCCGGCCGGGGCGGCTAGCAGCAGGTCGTGCAGGTTACGGGCAAATACGTTGATCGCCTCGTCCTCGGCGCCTTCGCGTAGTTCGCCGAACAGGTCGGTTTCCAGGTGAGTGTAGAGCTTGACCTTCCAGGTCCAGCGCACCACTTCGCCCAGCCATTTATCCGCGGCGCGGCCACGGGCGCTGATGCCGAAGCGCTCGCCGATCATGCCTTCGCACGGGTGCATACTGCCCGACGGAGCGCCGCCCGGAAGCTCGTCGCCGACTTTCAGGCTGGCGCTCAAAATGCCTTCATTACGGCCACGGAAGATCGCCAGTGCGCGGTGTGACGGTGCGCCCTTGAGCTTCTCGTCGTGCTCGAAGTAATCGCGGAACTTGGCGCCTTCGTTCTCTTTGCCGGCAACCACGCGGGCGCTGAGGATGGCGTTGTCCTTGAGGTAGCTGCGCAGGCTGGCCAGCAGGTTGGCGTCCTCGGCGAAGCGCTCCATGAGGATGTACTTGGCGCCTTCGAGCACAGCCTTGATGTCGGCAAATCCCTTTTCCGCATCGATAAAACGTTCGGCTTCGCTTTCCGGCGTCAGCGTCGGGTCGTTAAACAGCGCGTCGGCCAGCTCGCCGAGGCCGGCTTCCAGGGCGATCTGGCCCTTGGTGCGGCGCTTCTGCTTGAACGGCAGGTACAGGTCTTCCAGGCGGGTCTTGGTTTCGGCCAGGTTGATTTCGCGGGTCAGCTCCGGGGTCAGCTTGCCCTGTTCCTCGATGCTGGCGAGGATGCTGGCGCGGCGCTCGTCGAGTTCGCGCAGGTAGCGCAGGCGCTCTTCCAGGTTGCGCAGCTGGGTGTCATCCAGGCTGCCGGTGACCTCTTTGCGGTAGCGTGCGATAAACGGCACGGTGGAGCCTTCATCGAGCAGCGCCACGGCGGCGGCGACCTGTTGCGGGCGTACGCCCAGTTCTTCGGCGATGCGGTTGTTGATGCTGAGCATAGAAAAAGCTACCCACACTGAAACGAAAAACCGGCCACGCAGACCACGGGCCAGACACGAAAGCCGCGCATTATAAACACTGCCCGGCAACGCACCGGGAACCAGTCGGGGAAAAATCTGCTAACAATGGGCTGCACGTCGGCTGCGGCTCCTGAGCCATAATGCCGGCCATTGCACACTGCCAGCGCGTCCGCGCCCGGCGGATGCCCGGACAAGGAGCCCTGAATGAGCAGCACTGCACTTCCCGCTGAAGGCGAAAAAATCCTTATCGTTGATGACGACGCTCGTCTGCGTCGCTTGCTTGAGCGCTTCTTCGACGAGCAGGGCTACCGCGTGCGCGCGGTAGAGAACGTTGAACAGATGGACCGTCTGCTGGCCCGCGAGCTGTTCAACCTGGTGGTCCTCGACCTGATGCTGCCGGGCGAGGACGGCCTGTCCGCCTGCCGTCGCCTGCGTGAGGCGAACAATCAGGTGCCGATCATCATGCTCACCGCCAAGGGCGACGAGGCCAGCCGTATTCAGGGCCTGGAGCTGGGCGCTGACGATTACCTGGCCAAGCCGTTCAACCCACGCGAGCTGCTGGCGCGGATCAAGGCTGTGCTGCGTCGCCAGGTCGCGGTAGTGCCAGGCGCGCCGGGCAGCGAAGACGAAAGTGTGAGTTTCGGCGAATACGAACTGTCCCTGGCCACCCGCGAGCTGAAGAAGGGTGACGAGGTGCATATGCTCACCACCGGCGAGTTCGCCGTGCTCAAGGCGCTGGTGCAACACGCCCGCGAGCCGCTGACCCGCGACAAGCTGATGAACTTGGCCCGTGGCCGCGAGTGGGACGCCCTGGAGCGCTCCATTGATGTGCAGATTTCCCGCCTGCGCCGGCTGATCGAGCCGGACCCGTCCAAGCCGCGCTATATCCAGACGGTCTGGGGCGTCGGCTATGTATTCGTGCCGGACGGTAATAAATAGACCTTGATGAAAACCCCTCTCTGGTTTCCGCAAAGCTTCTTCGCCCGCACGTTGTGGCTGGTGTTGATCGTGGTGCTGTTCTCCAAGGCGCTGACCCTGGTTTATCTGATGATGAACGAGGACGTGCTGGTCGATCGCCAATACAGCCACGGCGCGGCGTTGACCCTGCGCGCCTACTGGGCGGCGGACCCGGAAGACCGCGCCACCATCGCCGAGGCTGCCGGGCTCAAGCGCGTGCCGCACGAGCAGGTGCCAGCCACCGAGCAGCACTGGCCGTACAGCGAGATTTTCGAGCGGCAGATGCGTACCGAGCTGGGCCCGGACACCGAGGTGCGGGTGCGCGCCAAGAGCCCACCGGCGCTTTGGGTGCATGCGCCAGCGTTGGGCGACGACTGGCTGCGGGTGCCACTGTATCCGCACCCGCTGCGTGGCCAGCGGATCTGGAGTGTGCTGGGCTGGTTCCTGGCCATCGGTCTGCTGTCGACGGCGGCGGCGTGGATTTTCGTGCGTCAGCTCAGTGCGCCGCTCAAGCGCCTGGTATTTGCTGCCCGGCAGATCGGTAAGGGGCGCAGCGTGCGCCTACCGGTGGGGGATACGCCGAGCGAGATGACCGAGGTGTACCGCGCCTTCAATCAGATGGCCGAAGACGTCGAGCAGGCGGCCCGCGAGCGTGAGTTGATGCTCGCCGGGGTGTCGCATGACTTGCGTACGCCGTTGACCCGGCTGCGCTTGTCCATGGAATTTCTGCACACCGACTCGGAGCTGACCGAGGACATGGTGCGCGATATCGAGGACATGGATGCGATTCTCGACCAGTTCCTGGCCTTTATCCGTGACGGCCGTGACGAACCGCTGGAACAGCTCGACCTGCTGGAGCTGATCCGTGAAGTGGTTGCGCCCTACAACCAGAAGCAGGAAATGGTGCGTTTGTGTCTGGAGTCCGTACCAGCCTTCCCGTTGCGTCGGGTGTCGCTCAAGCGGCTGCTGGTCAACCTGATCGAAAACGCCTTGCGCTACGGCGGCAATGCGGTGGAAGTGGCGGTTTCCCTGTCTGGCGACCACAGCGCGCCCTATGTGGTGCTCAGCGTGCTAGACCGCGGTGCAGGCATTGATCCGGCTGAGCTGGGTAGCATCGTCAACCCCTTTATCCGTGGTGACCGCGCCCGTGGCGGCCAGGGTGCCGGGTTGGGGCTGGCCATCGTCAAGCGCATTGCCGCGTTGCACGGCGGCAGCGTCGAGTTGCGCAACCGCTCCGGTGGCGGGCTGGAAGCGCGGGTGTGCCTACCCTTGGGGCTGTTGTTACCGCGCGACGCCGTCTAGAACGCACTGGCATACTGTCATCACTGCGCTGAACTATGCTTTATCAGCGCGATGACATGAGGTCAGCATGCCTGCAGTTCCCCACCGCCTCTATCCATGGACCTGGTTGCTGCCGCTGCCATTGCTCCATCTGGCCACCTGGCTGTCCCTGGCGACCCAGTTCACCGACGGGGCGGCGCTCTGGTATCCACCGTTTGCCCTGGCGCTGGTGTTTGCCCTGTGGTGGGGCCCGCGAGTGCTGCTGGCGGTGTACCTCAATGCCATGTTATCGATCCCGCTCTGGGGGCTGGAGTGGCAGTGGGCTCCCCTCTACGCGCTGCCGGAAACCCTCGGTGTAGCGCTGGCTTGGCTGTTGTTGCGGTTACGCCCGTTTGATCCGGCCCTGCCCGACCTCAGTCATTTACTGCGCTTTATGCTGCTTGGCGTGCTGTTGCCGATCATTCCCATGGCGCTGGGGGTGCAGGGCAACCTCTGGCTGATCGGCCATGCGCCGCTGGAGGAGCTGCTCTCGGGCAGTATGACCTTATGGCTGGCCGACAGCCTTACTGCCCTGGCCATCGCCATCCCTTTGCTGGCTTACCTGACGCCTTGGCTGCGCCGGTGCGGTTGGCTGGCGGTGCCCGTGCGCAGCGGCTGCGAGCAGGTGCCAGAGGTGTTGCGCCAGTTGCCGCCCTGGTCACTGTTGGTGCTGCTGTTAATTGGCATGCCCTGGCTCCTTGGGGTGTTGCCACTGACCCTAAATCTGCCGTTGATTGGCGTGATGATGCTGGGCCTGGCCTTGGTCTGGGGCTTTGCCGGCGGTGTCTGTGGTGCGGTGCTCAGCGTATTGATGGTGCTGATTCTGCCGTTGCTGCGTGGCTTGGGCGATACCGCCGCCTGGCTTGATCCACAGCGCCTGGAACTGCACTTCAGCGTGCTGCTATTTATGCTCGCCACGCTGTTAGTGGGGCGCAGCCTGAGTGATCTGCGTCAGGCGTTGGCGCGCAGTGCGCAGATGCAGCAGCAACTGGCGCTGGCTAACCTGGCGCTGGAGGCCAGCCCGCTGGGGGTGATCATTGCTGATGCGCGTCAGCCCGCGTTGCCGCTGATCTACTGCAACCCGGCGTTCGAGCAGATTACCGGCTACAGCCGCGAGGAGACCTTGGGCAACAACTGGAATTTCCTCCTGCGTGATGACCAGCAGCAACAAGGCTTGAGCCGCCTGCAGCAGGCCGTTCGCGAGGGCATGGGCTGCGATGTGGTGCTGCGTAACTACCGCAAGGACGGCCAGCAGTTCTGGAACGAATTTACCCTGGCGCCGATGCGTGATGACCAGGGCATCAGTCATTTTGTCGCCCTGCAGAGCGATGTCACCGCTCGCGAGCAACTGGCCACACAGGTGCGCTCACAGAGCGACGAGCTGCTCAAGCAGAGCTACCTGTTCAGCCAGACCGAGCACATCGCCAATCTCGGCGGCTGGGTGCTGAACCTGCCAGAGCTGGATATGGACTGGAGCGCCGGTTGCTTTCGCATCTACGAACTGGACCCGAAAAACGGCACACCTGACCTCAATGGCGCCTTGAGCTACCTGGATGCCAGCGGTCGCGTGCTGGCCGAGCAGGTGCTGCAGCAGCTGATCGATGGACTGGAACAATTCGATATCGAAGTGCGCCTGCTCACTGCCAAGGGCAAGACGCGTTGGCTGCGTATCCGTGGCATTACCGAGCGCGATGGGACCGAGTTGGTGCGCGTGTATGGCGCATTGCAGGATGTCAGCGCGCGCAAATACGCCGAGCAGCAACTGCGTGAGCGGGATGAGCGTCTGCGCCTGTTCTTTGAGGCTCCGCTGATCGGCATGGCCCTGACCTGCCCGAACTTTGCCTGGGAGGAGGTCAACCACAAGCTCTGCAGCATTCTCGGGCGTTCGCGCGAACAGCTGCTGGCGTCGAGCTGGGAAGAGCTGTCGCTGGAGGATGACCTGCACAACGAACTGCCGCTGCTCGACCAGGTACTCAGCGGCCGCCGCGAAGGGTTTGAGCTGGAAAAACGCTTTCGCCGCGCCGACGACAGCCTGGTGCATACCCGCGTCAGCCTGCGTGCGGTGCGCCACAGTACCGGTCGGGTGCGCATGTTACTGCTGCTGGTCGAAGACATCAGCGAGCGCCTGCAGGCTGAGGCGCGCTACCGCACCATCGTCGAGAATGCGCCCGAGGCGATCATGCTGTTCGACCTCAACGGCACGCTGGTCGAGTGCAATGACAATGCCCTGCGCCTGTTGCGTTACAGCCGCGAAGAAATCGCCACTAAGCGTGTATTTGATCTAAGCCCAAGCAAGCAAGCGGACGGTCAGCTGACGGCTGAGCTGGGGAGGGTTTATTTAAAACGGGCGATGGCCGGCGAGGCGCCGGTGTTCGACTGGCTGCACCGCGACAGCAAAGGCCGGCAGATTCCTTGCGAGGTGCGCCTGGTGCGCATGCCCGGCGAGCCAGTGCTGATTCGCGGCAGCGTCACCGATATTTCCGAGCGTCAGCGTTATCAGCGTGAAATCGAACGGCTGGCCTTCAGCGACGAACTCACTGGCCTGCCCAATCGACGCCTGATGCTCGACCGTCTGCAGCATGCGATGGACCGCGAGCAGCGCGAAAACACCCTGGGCGCGCTGCTGTTTATCGACCTCGATCACTTCAAAACGGTCAACGACAGCCTCGGCCACCTGGTCGGCGATGGCCTTTTGCGTGAAGTCACAACACGGCTGGCCAGTGGTTTGCGCGCCGAAGATACCCTGGCGCGGATGGGCGGCGACGAGTTTGTGGTGCTGCTCGAAGGGCTCGACAGCAACCCGCAACTGGCAGCTGAAGCGGCGGCTGTCACTGCGGAAAAACTGCTGAAAAGCCTGGTTGGCACCTGCTGGATCGATGGCCATGAGCTGTCGATCAGTGCCAGCATCGGTATCGCCCTGCACCCCTTTGGCAGTCAGGTAGCCGCTGATGTGCTGAAACAGGCCGATACCGCCATGTACCGGGCCAAGCAGGGCGGGCGCAACGCCTTGCACTTCTTTGCCCCGGAGATGCAGGCGGCTATCGATCAGCGATTGCAGATGCAAAGCGAGCTGCGCCAGGCGGTGCAACGCAATCAGCTGTATCTGGTATTTCAGCCGCAACTGGCGCTGGCCACTGAGCGTATTGCCGGCGCGGAAGTGCTGTTGCGCTGGGTGCATCCGGAGCGCGGCGAAGTCATGCCCGGCGACTTTATCCCGCTGGCCGAGGAGACGGGTCTGATCGAGGAGCTAGGCGCCTGGGTGCTGGAGCAGGCGTGCGCCGCGCTGGCGCGCTGGTTGCCGCAGTGGCCGCAGCTGGTGCTGGCGGTCAATCTAAGCCCGCGTGAGCTGCGCCAGCGCGGTTGTGTGGCGCGTATCAGCGAGTGTCTCCAGCGCCATCAGGTGCCCGCCACGGCGCTGGAGCTGGAAATCACTGAGGGCGTGCTGCTGGAGGATGTCGAGCAGTGCATCAGCAACATGCAGGAACTTAAGGTGCTGGGCGTGCGTTTCGCCATCGATGATTTCGGTACCGGTTATTCCTCGCTGACTTACCTCAAGCGCCTGCCGCTGGATCGCCTGAAGATCGACCGTAGCTTTACCTGGGACATGGACGGCGAAGACGGCAGCGGCCTGATGCTGGTGCAGACCATCCTGGTTATCGCCCGTAATCTGGGTTTGGAGTGTGTGGCCGAAGGCATCGAAACCCAGTGGCAACTCGACTCTTTGCGTGAACATGGCTGCTCATTGGGGCAGGGCTATCACTTCAGTCGGCCGCTGAGGGAGGCCGATTTTCAGGCCTGGATGCAGCAGCACCAGCTATAGGCTTGAGTCTGCGTTTCGGCATCCCTGCCGCGTCCTGTAGTGATCTGCAATACCGGCCCGGCCATCCTTGGCCGTGCGTTCGCCTATATCCGGCTCACCCCTTGCCCTTGGTGCGCGTCAGGTGTGGGCCGCTGTTTTTCTCCAGATGCTGAATCACCAAGCTGGCAACGTCCTTGCCGGTGGTGGTTTCGATGCCTTCCAGGCCGGGCGAGGAGTTCACTTCCATCACCAGCGGACCGTGGTTGGAGCGCAGGATATCCACGCCGGCCACCGACAGCCCCATGACCTTGGCTGCGCGGATGGCGGTCATGCGCTCCTCCGGGGTGATCTTGATCAGGCTGGCGCTACCGCCACGGTGCAGGTTGGAGCGGAATTCGCCGGGCTTGGCCTGGCGCTTCATCGCCGCGATCACCTTGTCGCCGACCACAAAGCAGCGAATATCCGCGCCGCCGGCTTCCTTGATGTACTCCTGCACCATGATGTCCTGCTTGAGGCCCATAAAGGCCTCAATCACCGACTCGGCAGCGGTTGCCGTTTCACACAGCACTACACCTATGCCCTGGGTGCCTTCCAGCACTTTGATCACCAGCGGCGCGCCGTTGACCATGTCGATCAGGTCGGCGATGTCATCCGGTGAGTGGGCAAAGCCGGTCACTGGCAGGCCAATGCCACGGCGTGAGAGCAATTGCAGCGAGCGCAGCTTGTCCCGCGAACGGGCGATGGCCACTGACTCGTTGAGTGGGAAAACGCCCATCATCTCGAACTGGCGCAGCACCGCGCAGCCGTAGAAGGTCACCGACGCACCGATGCGCGGGATCACTGCGTCAAAGCCTTCCAGCGGCTTGCCGCGATAGTGGATCTGCGGTTTGTGGCTGGCGATGTTCATATAGGCGCGCAGGGTGTCGATCACCACCATCTCGTGGCCCCGCAGCTGCCCGGCTTCAACCAGGCGGCGGGTGGAATACAGGCGCGGGTTGCGCGACAGCACGGCGATCTTCATTGGGCACCAGGAGAGTCAGCGAGGGTGGGTTTGTTCTGTACGTAGGTCAGCGCCGGGTTGACTAGCAGTTGCCCATCAACCAGCGCTTTGGAACCAAGCAGCACACGGTAGCGCATGGTCTTGCGGCAGGTCAGGGTGAACTCCACCGGCCATTCGCGCTCGCCCAGGGTCAGGGTGGTACGGATCACATAGCGCGACTGACTGTGGCCGTTGGAGCTTTTGATCGTTTTCACCGATACCAGCTGCGCCTCGCAGCGATGCCGGCGCTGCACCAGGGTGCCGAGGTGCGCGGTAAAGCGCACCCAGGGCTCGCCATCGCGGTCGAACGGCTGGATCTCGCTGGCGTGCAGGCTGGAGGTGCTGGCCCCGGTATCAATCTTGGCGCGCAGGCCGACCATGCCCAGTTCCGGCAGGTTGATCCATTCACGCAGGCCGATTACGCCAAGTTGGTCGAAAGTCTTCACAGGGCCATCCGTCATATTTGCGGGCATTCTAGTTGGCCCTTATGACAACTGCATCAGGCAAAATGTCCGCCTGCACAGCCGGTATCAGCGGGGATCAGATGAGCGATAAAGACGACGACAAGGTACGCCTGGATAAATGGCTGTGGGCCGCGCGCTTTTACAAAACCCGCGCCCTGGCCAAGGCGGCTATTGAGGGCGGCAAGGTGCACCACCGTGGTGAGCGTTGCAAACCAGGCAAGGAACCGAAAATTGGCGATATCTATGTGATTCGCACGGGTTTCGAGGAACGCAGCGTTGTAGTGCAGGCGCTTTCAGTGGTGCGTCGGGGGGCACCAGAGGCACAGACGCTGTATGCCGAAACGGCAGAAAGCATCGCACGCCGCGAACAGGCAGCAGTGCAGCGCAAGGCTGGGGCTCTGGGCATGCAGACCGACGGCCGGCCGAGCAAGAAGCAGCGCCGGCAGATTCACGACTTCAATGAGCGACAGGATGGCGGCTTGCGCCATCCCTGGGCTGACGACGAGTTCTAGGTTGCGTATCGTCAACTGGCTTGATCAGCGGCGCTGCACTAACCAGTTGCGTAGGTGCAGCCTCCGCTTAGCGGCCGCTGATAATGCTTAGTCGGCCCAGCACTGGCAGCTTGGCCAGCCTCTTGAGCAGCGGTTGGGTGACGTATTCCAGCCATTCGCTGGTTTTGTAGGCAAAGGGTGTAAAGCAGGACCAAGCCAGACCCAGCAGAGCGAGGAATACGCCGCCTACCAAGGCGTCCGAGCCCCAGTGCGCACCGGCCACAAGACGCGGCAGCATAAAGATCGCTGCCATGCTCCAGACCAGCAGCAAGCGCCAGTTACGTGCAAAGAAGCTCATAAACATCGCCCAGATCAGCAGCACCGAGGCGTGATCGCCGGGGAAGCTGCGTGTGGCGCTGTCTTTCAGATCCCAGCGCTCTTCCCAGGTCGGGAACAGCTCGGTCAGGCGCGCAGCGCCTTCCACTACCAGCGAAGCACTCGGGCGCTGCCAGCCCATCAGTTTGACCAGCTCGGCGAAGCCGACACGAATCAGCAGCATGACAAACAGCGCCGCGAGAAAGGCATACAGCGCTTTGCGCACCTGGGCGCCGCTGAACACCAGGTCGGCCTTAAGGATCACGGCTAGCATCAGCACGCCAACGCCCATATCCACTGGGCGCATGCTGCCGATTGCCCAGGTCTTCGCCCACAGGCCCGCGCTGTGCACGGGCTCGTTGAGCAGGGCAAACAGTTGCAGGTCGAATTGGTCCCACAGCGCGCGGCTAGGCGCCCACAGCCAGCTGGCGAGCAGCAGCAGGGCGACGATATGGCAGGCAATCAATGGGCGGATACGCCACTGGTCGTTAAGAAAAGAAGCGGGCATGCAGTGGCATCCTTGTCATCTGTAAGGGATTAAGGCGGCGGGCATGCTAGGTATTCTGTCTTCTGATTGCAAAGATTCGCGCTACCTTTTGTCGACAACTGTGATCCGGGTTGGTATCGATAGCTTCCGCCCGCAGTGCTGATAGATAAGAGGCGCTTGGTCAGATGGGCGTTTACGCCTAAAATCGCGGGCCGAGTCACATTCAGTGAAGTTGGCATGTCTGATTTTTCCCAACGCTTCTTGTTCGACGACAGCGATATTCGTGGTGAGTTGGTCGGCCTGACCGACAGCTACAGCCATGTGCTGGCCAAACACACCTACCCGCAACCGGTCGCCCAACTTCTGGGTGAACTACTGGCCGCCGCCTCGCTGCTGATCGGTACGCTGAAATTCGAAGGCCTGCTGATCCTCCAGGCGCGCTCCTCCGGTGCCGTGCCCTTGCTGATGGTCGAATGCTCCAGCGAAGGCGAGCTGCGCGGTATCGCCCGTTATCACGCCGAGCAGATCACTGCCGATGCCAATTTGCGTGAGCTGATGCCTGATGGCGTGCTGGCCATGACCGTCGACCCGAAATCCGGGCAGCGTTATCAGGGCATTGTCGATCTGGAAGGCGATACCCTGGCTGATTGCCTGACGAATTACTTCGCCACCTCCGAGCAGTTACCCACGCGCTTCTGGCTCAGCGCTGATGGCCAGCGTGCCCGCGGCCTGCTGTTGCAGCAGTTGCCTGCTGATCGTCTAAAAGAAGCCGATGAGCGTGAGGCCAGCTGGCAGCACGCCATGGCCCTGGCCGATACCCTGAAGGCTGAAGAGCTGCTGGGTCTGGATAACGAAACCCTGTTGCATCGCCTTTATCATCAGGAAGCGCTGCGTCTGTTTGACCCGCGCGCCCTACAGTTCCGCTGTAGCTGCTCGCGAGAGCGCTCCAGTCGCGCGCTGATCAGTCTCGGCCAGGCCGATGCCGAAGCTCTGGTTCAGGAACATGGCGGCAGCGTGGAAATCGATTGCCAGTTCTGCAACGAGCGCTATCTCTTCGATGCCGCCGATGTGTTGCAACTGTTTATCGATGGCAGCATCGAGGCTCCATCGGATACGCGCCACTGATTTTCAAGCAGGTTCTGGGGCAAATTAGTACGTAAACCGTGCCGGAATGATCTGATCAGAGGCTGCACCCGCAGCCGGCTTTTTCTGGCATAATCCGGCGCACTTTTTTCGCTGTAGTAGTGCTCGATTTTCTACTACAAAACGTTCGGAAGACTCGGCCACTTGGCCGACGGGGACCCACATGACGCAAGCCAACAACGCCGTGTACACCGACATCAGCGCTGCCCAACTGGTCGAAGAAGCCCTTCGTCGCGGTGAAGGTGAGCTGGCCGCCAACGGCTCCCTGGTCGTACGCACAGGCCATCGCACTGGTCGTTCGCCGGCTGATCGCTTCATCGTGCAAGAGCCGAGCACCGAGGCGAAAATCGCCTGGGGCGCGATCAATCGTCCGTTCCCTGCTGACAAGTTCGATGCTCTGTGGGACCGCGTTCAGGCGTTCTCCGATGCTCAAGACAGCTTCGTTTCGTACGTTCATGTAGGTTCTGCCGACGCGCACTACCTGCCGGTCAAGATGACCACCGCCACCGCCTGGCAGAACCTGTTCGGCCGTTGCCTGTTCATCAATCCGGATCAGTACAACCCGGCTGGCAAGGACGAATGGCAAGTGCTCAACGTCGCCAACTTCGAGTGTGTGCCGGAGCGTGATGGCACCAATTCCGATGGCTGCGTGATCCTCAACTTCGCCGCCAAGAAAGTCCTGATCGCCGGCATGCGTTACGCCGGTGAGATGAAGAAAGCCATGTTCAGCGTGCAGAACTTCCTGCTGCCGGACGCCGACGTGCTGCCGATGCATTGCGCGGCCAACATCGGTGAAGAAGGCGACGTGACCCTGTTCTTCGGCCTGTCCGGCACCGGTAAGACCACCCTGTCGGCCGACGAAAGCCGCTACCTGATCGGCGACGACGAGCACGGTTGGGGCGTGGGCGTGGTGTTCAACATCGAAGGCGGTTGCTATGCCAAGTGCATCGACCTGTCCGAGAAGAACGAGCCGGTGATCTGGAAAGCCATTCAGTTCGGCGCCGTACTGGAAAACGTGGTGCTCGATGAGAACCGCGTACCGAACTACGCCGACGACAGCCTGACCCAGAACAGCCGTGCGGCTTACCCGCTGGAGCTGGTTGAGAAGCGCAGCGAGAAGAACCTCGGCGGCGAGCCGAACGCGGTGATCTTCCTCACCTGCGACCTGACTGGCGTGCTGCCGCCGGTGTCGATCCTCAACGAAGAGCAAGCGGCTTACCACTTCCTCTCCGGTTACACCGCGCTGGTCGGTTCCACCGAAATGGGCAGCGGCGGCGGCATCAAGTCGACCTTCTCCACCTGCTTCGGCGCGCCGTTCTTCCCGCGTCCGGCTGGCGAATACGCTGAGCTGCTGATCAAGCGTATCCGCGGCTTCGGCTCCAAGGTCTACCTGGTCAACACCGGCTGGACCGGCGGTGGCTACGGCGTGGGCAAGCGCTTCAATATCCCGACCACCCGTGGCGTGATTGCAGCGATCCAGAGCGGCGCGCTGATTGGCACCGAAACCGAGCTGCTGCCAATCATCAACCTGAGCGTGCCGAAGTCGGTACCGGGCGTTGAAACCAATCTGCTCAACCCGCGCAACACCTGGGCTGACCAGAACGCCTACGACGAAGCCGCTAAAGGCCTGGCCGGTCTGTTCATCGAGAACTTCAAGAAGTTCGATGTCAGCGATGCCATCAAAAACGCCGGTCCGCAGCTCTAAGCTGTAACTGCCGCGTAGAAAAACCGCCGTAATCGGCGGTTTTTTTATGCGTGATCAATCAAGTCGCAATCTTTAGAAGGCGCTTTGGCGGCAAGCTTTAGGGGGGGGCGCGGTTAAAGCTTCTTCCCACAACGAATAGCAATAGTCAGAAACGGAAAAGCCACCCGTAGGTGGCTTTGGGTGCGTATCTGCTAGCAGATCAGGCACGTTGCGAGTATTGCGTGTTGCGCTCTTGCTCAGGTGGCCGCTCTGCACGGCCTCAGGTGTTGCTATATGGCTGTCTCGGGCCACAGCGCTAACGGAGTTGGCAACTCAGGCGATTTCCAGGGCCTTTACCTGCGACTGTCGACTTCAGCATGACTGGCTAGTGCCAGGTAGGTGTCGATATGTCGCGAGTGGCAGCTGGCGCTTTCGAGTTGTATGGCGGCGCTAGTTCTATGGTTTGGCACAACTGACGGCGAACCTGAGTTCTCCCGACTGGATTGCGCATCGGCCCGCTGCTGCGCCAGCTACTCCGGTTTGACCGGGGCCTATGCTGCGCGGCCATCTGGCCTGGGTGGTGAGCGATCTAGTGAGTAACCGGCAAGCTGCCGCTGAAACCAGATACCTGCATACTCATCTCCTTTGTTATTTGTATGGTTTGAATGTACGCCTGTGTTGCCCTCGGTGTTAGTTGGATTGGCAATAGCCGAACAGGTTGTAGGAATTAATCATTGTTTGCCGCCAGTGCGGTCAATGGAGTGACGGCTATGAGTACCCTTGAGCGTGTGTTTGGTTTTCAGCAGCTGCGTCCCGGCCAGGAACGCGTGGTGACGGCCGTGCTGGCGGGCCGTTCGGCGGCGGCGATCTTCCCTACTGGTTCCGGCAAGTCCTTGTGCTATCAGCTGCCTGCGCTGCATCTACCGCACCTGACCCTGGTGGTGTCGCCCTTGCTGGCGCTGATGCAGGACCAGCTGGCGTTTCTGCATGGCCGTGGTATCAGCGCCGCCAGTATCGATTCGGCGCAAAGCCGCGAGGAGGCCAGTGCGGTCATGACGCGGGCGAAATCGGGTGAGCTGAAGATTCTGATGATCTCGGTCGAACGGCTGAAGAATGAGCGTTTTCGCAACTTCATCGCCCAGGTACCGATCTCTTTGCTGGTGATCGACGAGGCCCACTGCATTTCCGAGTGGGGGCATAACTTTCGCCCGGATTATCTCAAACTGCCGGACTACCAGCGTCAGTTCGGCATACCGCAGGTGCTGCTGCTCACCGCCACGGCCACGCCACCGGTAATTGCTGATATGCAGCAGAAGTTCGCTATCGCTGCCGAGGATGTGGTCACCACTGGCTTCTACCGTGCCAACCTCAACCTGCTGGTGGAGCCGGTCAGTGGCGCCGATAAGCAGCGCCGTCTGGAGCAGTGGTTGGGGGGCAAGGCCGGTGAGCCGAGCATTGTCTACGTGACCCAGCAGAAAACCGCTGAACAAGTGGCCGCGCGCCTGAGCCAGCGCAGCATTGTTGCCAGCGCCTACCACGCCGGCATGCCGCATGAGGCGCGCGAGGCGATCCAGCGTCAGTTTATGGCCGGGCAGATCAACTGCATCGTCGCCACCATCGCCTTCGGCATGGGCATCGATAAGTCGGACATCCGCAATGTGGTGCACTTTGATCTGCCCAAATCCATCGAAAACTACAGTCAGGAAATCGGACGGGCTGGGCGCGATGGCCAACCTTCTGACTGCCTGGTGCTGGCCAACCGCGACAGCCTCAACGTGCTGGAGAACTTCGTTTACGGCGATACGCCGGAGCTGGACGGTATTCGTTGTGTGCTCGATGAGTTGCTCAGTGCAGGACAGGGCGGCGAATGGGAGCTGATGCTCAATCAGCTGTCCGAGCAGAGCAATATCCGCCAGCTGCCGCTGAAAACCCTGCTGGTGCAGCTGGAGTTGCGCGGCATCATCGCCCCGCGTTACGCCTATTTTGCTGAATATCGCTTCAAATACCTGCTAGAGCCCGAGGCGCTATTGGAGACGTTCGACGGTGAGCGGCGGCAGTTTGTCGAGGCACTGATCAGTACCTCACAGCGCGCCCGCACCTGGTGCACGGTGGATTTCGACCAACTCTATGGGCAGCACCAGGCCGAGCGCGGGCGGGTGATCAAGGCCTTGGACTACTTCCAGGAGAAGGGCTGGATCGAGCTGGAAAGCAAGCAGATGACCGAGGTCTACGCGCTGCTCGACCCAGGCTTCGATCCGGTCGCACTGAGCGTCGAATTGCATAACTATTTCAGCCAGCAGGAAGCCAGCGAAATCCGTCGGATTCACGCCATGCTTGCGCTGTTTGCCAGCGAGCAGTGCCTGAGTCAGCGTCTGGCTACCTATTTTGGCGATGCCAATGCGCCGCAGCAGTGTGGGCATTGCTCGGTATGCCGTGGGCAGGTCGCCCGTCTGCCCGCGCCGCCGGCCTTACCGCCTTTGGCTGAGCAGGATGTACACGGGCTATGCGACGGTTTGGTGCGCAAACATCAGGAGCTCAAAGGCAGCGAGCCGAGCGCCGAATGCCTGACGCGCTTTCTCTGCGGTATCAGTGTGCCGCTGTTCACCAAACTCAAGGCGCGCCAGCTTAGTGGTTTTGCCGCGCTGGAAAATTATCCCTACACCGAGGTGCGTAGCTGGCTCCAGGCTCAGGCCGGGGCATAGGAAGAAGCGCTGCAGCGGCTGCTAAGCGAGTGCATCCAGCGTTGTGGTTTCAATATCTGCAGGGTGGCTGAGCGGCTCGTCAGAAGATGGTTGGAACCAGGCGCGGAATGACCGCTCGCCGGCCGTTGTGAACGCCACTACACGTGAGTCGGCCACGCACCTGGCCCAGCCGAGTTCCTGGATCCGCACAAACAGCGCGGCGCCGAGCGCGCCGGCCAGATGATGGCGGCGTTCGCTCCAGTCCAGGCAGGCCCGGCAGAATGAACGGCGTTGCAGAGCCAGGGCGTCGGGGTCGATACCGATCTGGTGAAACCACTGGCGCCCGTTGTCGGTGAGCGCTGGCTCGGCTCCCAACTTTTGCAGCAACTTGCGCTGCAATAGCCCCTCATAGGCAAGCACCCCTAGCTCCCCAGCCAGGTGGTCGTAGCAGACCCGCGCGCGGCGCAAGGCCTGGTCACGTGGTCCGGTGCGTGGCAGCGGCGGGCCGGCGCGCAAGGCGAGGCCCATCATCGACTCGAGCAGTTGCGCGATTTCCCGGCCTGCCAGGCGGAAGTAGCGATGCCGGCCCTGCTGGTCGACGCTGAGCAGGCCGGCGTCGAGCAATTTGCCCAGGTGAGAACTGATGGTCTGTTTGGTCACGCCGGCGATATCGGCGAGTTCGGTGGCGGTCAGCGCGCGATCAGCCATCAGTGCGGACAGCACCGCGGCGCGGGCGTTGTCGCCGAGCAGGGCGGCGATACGGGTGATGTTGGGGCCTTCGATCATGGTTCGATGCTAGTCGAACCATATAGCAGCGGCAATTGGCTAAGGTCTCCGCCACCAACCACTGGAGTGACCCGATGCAAATCACCTGTGTAATTCGCTATGAAATCGACCCGTTTCAGCGCGCGGCTTTCAAGGAGTATGCCGAGAACTGGGGTCGCATCATTCCGCGTTGCGGCGGCCAGCTGCTTGGCTACTTTCTGCCGCACGAAGGCAGTAACTATGAGGCCTGGGGCTTGATCGGTTTTGCCAGCCTGGCCGCCTACGAAGCTTATCGGGCGCGTCTTAAGGATGATCCAGAGGGGCGGGCCAACTTCGCGATGGCCCAACAGATGCGCTTTATCCTGCGTGAGGAGCGCTCCTTCGTTGAAGGCGTCGAGGGCACCCTGGGCGTTCAGCCTGGCTTCGCGGGGGTTGCAGGATGATTGCGGTGATCTTCGAGGTGCAGCCCCAAGCCGGCCGGGAGTCGGAGTACCTGGACACAGCAGCGGCGATCCGTGGGCAACTCGAGCAGGTGGATGGCTTTATCTCGGTAGAGCGCTTTGTCAGCCTCTCCATGCCGGGCAAGCTGCTGTCGTTGTCCTTCTGGCGGGATGAGGATGCAGTCAAGCGCTGGCGCACTCTTGAGGTGCATCGCCAGGCCCAGACAGCCGGACGTGGTGGTATTTTCGCCGACTATCGGCTGCGGGTGGCCGAAGTGGTGCGCGACTATGGGCTGAATGAGCGCGAACAGGCGCCGAGTGACTCACGCCGGGTACATGATCAGCTGTTGTAACCGTCAGGGCGCGGCAGTGGCGACGCCCGGGTTGGGATTATTCGCCGATATCCTCGTTCCACAGCGTCGGTTGGGCGGTGATAAAGCCCTGCATCATGTGCAGGCATTCGCTGTTGTGCAGCACGTCGAGCTGCACGCCGCGCTCGCGCAGCAGCGCTTCTTCGCCGAGGAAGGTCTGGTTTTCGCCGATGATCACCTTGGGGATGCCGTACAGCAGGATCGCCCCGCTGCACATCGCGCAGGGCGAGAGGGTGGTGTAGAGCACCGACTCGCGGTAGGTCTGCGCGGTTTGTCGACCGGCGTTTTCCAGGGCATCCATTTCGCCATGGCGGATAGCGCTGCCCTGTTGCACCCTGCGGTTGTGGCCGCGGCCGATAATCTGGCCGTTGTGCACCAGCACCGAGCCAATTGGGATACCGCCCTCGGCCAGGCCCTGGCGGGCTTCGTCGATGGCCGCTTGCATAAACTTATCCATGGTTCACCCCTCGCTATAACAACTCAGTTCACTGCTGTTGTGCCGCTTGTCCTTGTTTCAGGGTCCACTCCAGCACATCGCGGGCCAACTGGTCGCCAGCCTGGCCGAAGGCGTTGACCACAGCGGGCACCGAGGTGTCGCTGGCCGCCTGGCTGACTTCGAAACGCCGGCTGGCGAGGATGCGCAGGCTGCCGCTTTCGACCAGGCGGGCTTCGAGCAGGATGCGCGCGGTCGGTCGGCCATTCTGGTATTCGCTGTGGAAGGCGCGCAGGTCACCGTCCAGCTCCAGGTCGGCCTGCAGGCGGCTTTCGTCACTGCTGACGGCCTTGAGGCGGCCGTCGTCGAGGAAGGCGTCGATCAGCCGGTCACGCAGCAATAATGGCGCGCGGTCGCTCCAGCGCACGCCCTGGTAGGCGCTGATCTGGTCGCCGGGCGGCAACACTGCAATCCGTGTGCTGTCGAGCAACTGGCTGCTGTAGGGCTTGTTCACCCGCAGCGCCCAATCGGCGCTGGCGTCATGGCTGGGCAGGCTGCTGGCCGGCAGGCGGTAGATGCTCAGCACCTGGCTTTTCGGCAATACCGAGCAGGCGGCCAGGCTGCCGATCAGCAGCAGGGCGCCGAGCAGGCGAAGACGACTCATGGTTGAAACTCCTTGATGGTGTCGCTGCGCAGCAGATAGCCGGCCGGGTCTTCCTCCAGGCGGCGGGCGAAGGAGCGCAGGGCGCTGAGGGTTTCGCGCAGTTCGATAATGGTCGGGCCCAGCTCGCCGATGCCCTGCATACCGCCATCGAGAGCGGCGCGGTTGTCGCTCAGCAGGCGCTCGACGTTGCTGCTGCTGCGTTCCAGCGAGGCCATCAGGCGGCTGGCGCTGCCCATCGCCTCGCGGCCCTGGCCGCTGAGCAGCTGGTTGGCGTTGCGCATCAGGTCGGCGGCTTCCTGGCTGGCGCTGCTCATCTGTTGCAGCGCCTGGCGTAGCTCGTCGCGTTGTTCGGCGACGCTGGCGCTGGTCTGTTCGATGTTTTCCAGGGTGCGCGAGATGCGCCCGATATTGTCGCGGGAGAACAGCTGGTTGGCGCGGTTTAGCAGGCGCGTTACGTTGAGTACCAAGTCTTCGCTATTTGCCATCAGGCGTGACAGCGGTGATGGGTCAGCAAGGATTTCCGCACGCTGATCGTCTTTGCTGAGCAGCGCCGGGCTTTCCGGCGAGCCGCTGTACAGCTGGATCAGCGCTGCGCCAGTGATCCCCGTGATCGACAGGCGGGCACGGGTGTCTTGCTTGATGGGTGTGTTGGCGTTGACGCGAATGTGCGCTCGGACCTTGCGCGGGTCATTGGGGTCGAGGCGCAGGTTGATCACATCACCGACCGTGATCCCGCTGTACTGCACAGCACTGCCTTTGGACAAACCGCTGACTGCTTCGTTGAAGATAACGTCATAGTCACGCAGCTCCTGGTCCGAGCTGGCGTTACTCAGCCACAGAGCAAAGCCCAATGCGGTTGCGACCATTAGCACGGTAAACAGGCCAATCAGTACGTGGTGGGCACGCGGTTCCATTCAGTTGCTCCCTGGCGCGCGGTTTGCGGCCTGTTCGGCCGCGCGTCCGCGCGGGCCGTGAAAATACTCGTGTATCCAAGGGTTGTCGGTGGCGGCCACGACGTCCAGGCGGTCGGCCACCAGTACGCGTTTTTCTGCCAATACGGCCACCCGATCACAGATGGTGTAGAGGGTATCAAGGTCGTGGGTAACCAAAAAAACGCTGAGTCCGAGGGCGTCGCGTAACGTCAGAATCAATTGATCGAAGGCTGCTGCGCCAATCGGATCGAGGCCGGCGGTGGGTTCGTCGAGAAACAGAATGTCTGGTTCCAGCGCCAGTGCCCGACCCAGCGCGGCGCGTTTGATCATGCCGCCGGACAGCTCGGTCGGGTATTTGTCGCCGGCTTCGCGCGGCAGGCCAACCAGCGCCAGTTTGACTTGAGCCAGACGCTCGGCGGCAGCGCGCGTGAGGCCGGCATGTTCGATAAGCGGCAGGGCGATGTTTTCGGTCACGGTCAGCGAGGAGAACAGCGCACCGCGTTGATAGAGCACGCCGAAACGTCGCTCCAGCTGCGAGCGCTGCTCGGGCGGTAGGCTCAGCAGTTCTTCGCCGAATACTCGCACGGTGCCAGAGTTGGCGCGGCGCAGGCCGAGGATGCTGCGTAGCAGTACCGATTTTCCGGTACCCGAGCCGCCGACCACGCCGAGCACTTCGCCGCGATACAGATCCAGCGCCAGGTCCTGGTGTACGGTCTGCGCGCCGAAGCGGTTGACCAGGTTGCGTACCTCGATAATCGCTTCGCCCGTCACCAGCCCATCTCCATCAGGAACAGCGCGGCCAGCGCATCGAGCACGATCACCACGAAGATCGACTGGACCACGCTTGAGGTGGTGCGCTCGCCCACCGACTGCGCGCTGCCGGTGACCTTGAAACCTTCCAGGCAGCCGATCACGGCGATCAGGAAGGCAAACACCGGCGCCTTGGCCATGCCCACAACAAAGTGTTTGAGGGCGATATTTTCCTGCAGCATGGCCAGGTACATGGCCGGCGAGATGTCTAGGCTCAGGGCGCAGACCACCGCGCCGCCGAGGATGCCGCTGAGCATGGCGATAAAAGTCAGGATCGGCAGGGCAATCAGCAGGGCGAACACCCGTGGTAGCACCAGCAGTTCCATGGGGCTTAGGCCCAGGGTGCGGATGGCGTCGATTTCCTCGTTGGCCTTCATTGAACCGATCTGCGCGGTAAAGGCGCTGGCGGTGCGCCCGGCCATCAGAATGGCGGTGAGCAGCACGCCAAACTCACGCAGGAAGGAGAACGCCACCAGATCGACCGTGTAGATGCTCGCACCAAAGTCGGCGAGCACTGTGGCGCCGAGAAAGGCCACCACGGCGCCAACCAGAAAGGTCAGCAGGGCGACGATGGGCACTGCATTCAGACCGCTCTGCTGCAGGTGCGCGACTAGCGAGGTGATGCGCCAGCGGCCGGGGCGCAGAAGGAGGGCGAACATCGCTGCGAGGGTCATGCCGATAAAACCGAGCAGCGCCACACCTTGCTGCCAGAGCTCTTCCACGGCCTGGCCGATCTGCCCGAAAAACTCGCGCCAGGCGGGGATGCGTTTGGCTGGTTGCGCGTCGCCAGCATCAGCAATCGCGCTGCCAACCGCTTGCAACAACGCGCGGCGCTCGCTAGCCAGGCCGGGTGCATCGTTGGCCAGTTGCGCCAGGCGTTGGCTGCCGAGCAATTCCACCAACAGCGCGGCGCCAGCGGTATCCAGTGCGCCAAGGCCTTGCAGGTCGATACTGGCGGCGCTGCTCAAGGTGCCGCGCAGCGCCAGTACTTCGGCTTCCAGGCTGGCGTAGTGAGGCAGCGTCCAGTCGCCGCCGATGCGCAAGCCAGAGGGCGCATCCGTGCGGCTGGATTCAAGCGGCGTAATAAAGGGGGCTGTGCTCATGGCCACAGCTTAACCTTCTAGCCGAGGCTACGCCCAGTCTGCCTAGGGCTCATTGCGGTCTAACCGTCAGCGGTGATTTCAGCAATCAGCTCACGCAGCGCTGCTTCGGCATCCTCGTTGGCCACCTGGCAGGTGCCGGCGTTGGCGTGGCCGCCGCCGTTGTAGCTCAGGCACAGTTCGCCGACATTGGTATTGGAGCTGCGGTCGAGGATCGATTTGCCGATGGCGAACACAGTGTTCTGCTGCTTAACGCCCCACATCACGTGGATCGAGATATTGCACTGCGGATACAGCGCATAGATGACGAAGCGGTTGACCGCGTAGATCGTTTCTTCGTTGCGCAGATCGAGCACCACCAGGTTGTGATAGACCGTGGCGCAGCGCTGGATCTGCGCCTTGGCTTCGCGCTGGTGCTCCAGGTACAGCGCCACACGCTCATCGACATCCGGCAGTTCGAGAATTTCCGCGATGCCGTGGGTCTGGCAGAAGTCGATCAACTGCATCATCAGTTGGTAGTTGGAAATGCGGAAGTCGCGGAAGCGCCCGAGGCCGGTGCGTGCATCCATGATAAAGCTCAGCAGTTCCCAGCCCTGCGGGTCGAGGATATCGTCGCGGCTGAATTGCGCGGCATCGGCCTTGTCCACGGCCTCCATCATCTCGTCCCAGTCACGCGGGAAGGCGTCGTGGCCGCCGTAATGCTTCCATACGACCCGCGCTGCCGAAGGGGCATCGGCATCAATCAGGTGATTACTCGCTGGCTGGTTGCGGATGGTTTCGCTGAGGTGGTGGTCGAAGGCCAGGTGGCAGCCAGGCACATAGGGCAGGTTGGTGGTGATGTCATTGCTGGTGATCGCCACTTTGCCGTCCTGCATGTCCTTGGGGTGGACGAAGAGGATGTCGTCGATCAGGTTGAGGTGTTTGAGCAGGGCGGCGCACACCAGGCCGTCAAAATCACTGCGGGTGACCAAGCGGTAAAGACTGGACATAAAGCATCTCCGGATCGGGCAAGCGGCGGGAATAAACCAACAGGCCCCCTTCAAAGTAGCACGCAGTTTGCCCATCAGCCTGGGCGAAGGAGCTGCGTTTCCAGGCAGTTGCAGGTCGACCTCAGGACAGTCCCAGCAAGGTGGCGGTTCTAGGCTGGCGCTTGTTGTTCTACCGACCTCAGGAGCCACCCATGTCACCGATTACCGTACTGCGTGATACCCAGCCGACTCCGCTGCTGGATGCCTGCAAGTGGACGCGCATCGCCGGCGAGCCGCACACCGTCAACCTCAACGCCTACACCTCTGAGGACGGCAGCAAGATCATGGGCACCTGGATCTGCACGCCCGGCAAATGGCAAGTGGCCTATGAGAAATGGGAGTACTGCCACTTCCAGGAGGGCTACTGCATCATCACCCCGGAGGGCCAGGCACCGATTCACCTGCGCGCTGGCGACATCTTTATCGTCGAGCCCGGGATGAAGGGCACCTGGGAAGTGGTCGAGACCGTGCGCAAATACTTTGTCTTTGCCTGAATCCTCAGGCCTCAGGGCTTGAAGTTACGTGCATCCTTGGCCCACTCATCCAGCGCCGGCTTGATGTCTTTTAGGCTCAGTTGGGTGCTGTCGTTCTCCAGTTGCAGGCCATGGCCCTTGCGCACCACGCGGGTCATCGGCTGGCTGTTGCGGCCATCGATGGCTTCCAGCTCGACATAAATACTGCTGTTGAGGTCGCGGGTGCCGGCGGCAGTGCTGGCGGCTGCGGCTACCAGGGCAATCGGCACCACTTCATAGACTTTCAGCCCTTCCGGCGACAGGTTGACTGCGGTTATGGCTGAGCGCAGTACCAGGGTGTCGCGATCTGCATACTCGACAACCCGCATCCGCCCGGCCAGCTCTAAACGCATGGCCTGCTGCAGGTAGAGGGCGATCTCGTCCAGGGTCTGTTGGCTGACTTGCGCAGTTGGGGTTGGCGCGGGGTAGAACACCGGCCTTTCTACCAGCACCGACCGGTAGTTCTCGGGTTTGAAATCCGCTGATACCCAGCGCATTACTGGCACGCCGCTGGCCGACTGCGCAGGCTGCAGCTGCGAGTAATCACTGAGGAAGCCCGAATACTGCGATGGTTGCGTAGTTTTGCTGGCGCAGGCGGCCAGTAACAGGGCGACGGACAGGGCAAGGCCAAGGGTTTTCAGCGTCATTGCGGTGATCTCGCGAGGGGTGGTCGCCTAACTGTAGACCAGTTTTCAATAGGCAATGCTCAGCCCTGGCGCCCCTTCTAAATCGGTGTTTGTGGGGCTTGCTCGCGGCGAAACACCAGGGCTTTTAGTGCACTGTTCGGCTGGTTGTCGGGGAATTCCGGCGGATTTTCCAAGCGTTCGCCGAAGCGCAGGTTCGGTGCTTCAGCGGTCATAGCCTGGATCAGGTAATCCGGGCCAATTTCCGGCTCATTACTGCAGGCCAATACCACACCTTCCGCGCTCAAGAGTTCTGGCAGGCGGCGCAGAACCTTTGGGTAATCCTTGCTCAACACAAAGCTACCGCGCTGGAAGGATGGTGGGTCGATGATGATCAGGTCATAGGGCCCGTACTTGGCCACTTTGCCCCAGGATTTGAACAGGTCATGGCCGAGAAATACCACCTTGCTCAGATCGTGCTGGTTCAGTCGGTGGTTATCGCGACCCCGGCTGAGCGCTGCCCGTGCCATATCCAGATTGACCACCTGCTGCGCGCCACCGGCCAGCGCCGCCACGGAAAAACCACAGGTGTAGGCAAACAGGTTGAGCACGCGCTTGCCCGCCGCCTGCGCCTGCACCCATTGGCGGCCATAGCGCATATCGAGGAACAACCCGCTGTTCTGCTTTTTGCCCAGATCGAGTCGATAGCGCAGGCCGTGTTCGCAGATATCCCAGTGTTCCACCGGCTCGCCGAGCAGCCACTGCGTGGGGCTTTCCGGCAGGTAGCGCTGCTGCAGCAGCAGGCTATGGGCGCCGCTTTGCTGCCAGGCGGTGGATTGGCCGAGATCGAGGAGCATCTGCTTTAGCGCGGCCAGTTCGGCATCGCTCACCGGCTTGAACAGCGCCACCAGCAGCACACCTTGCAACCAGTCCACGGTGATCTGTTCCAGCCCTGGCCAGCAGCGGCCACGGCCGTGAAACAGGCGACGGGTTTCACTGGGCGGCGCAGTCAGGGCGTCGAGCAGGTATTGCTGCAGGGTGGCAAGGGCGGTTGCGTGCATGATCGGGACCTGTTTGCGTGGTGCGGATTTTAACAGGCGGGCCACTCCCATCGTCTGTTTCGATAGTTTCTATCGTTAATGGCGTTTGGCATTCGCGCTGCCGAGTGCCTAGCATTGCCCACTCTTTACCCGCATATAAGGAACGACCATGCACATCGACGAAGCCATCCGCAGCCGCCGCGCCGTCAAGGGCTACGACCCGGCGTTTACCCTCAGCGAGGCCGAAAAGGATGAACTGCTACAACTGGCGCTGCTGGCACCGTCGGCGTTCAATTTGCAGCATGTGCGGTTGGTTGAAGTCAGCGATCCGGCGCAGCGTCAGCAATTGCGTGAAGTGGCCTGGGGCCAGGCGCAGGTGACCGATGCCTCAATGCTGGTGGTGGTGTGCGCCAAACTCGACAGCTGGCAGCAGGATGTCGGCCGCGCCTGGGAAGGTGCTCCCGCAGAAGTACAGGCTTATATGGCCGGTGCCATCGACACCTATTACCGCGACAAACCGCAGGTGCAGCGAGATGAAACCATGCGCAGCTGCGGCCTGATGGCGCAGACCCTGATGCTCGCTGCGCGCGGCAAGGGTCTGGATTCCTGCCCGATGGACGGCTTTGATTTCGATGCGGTGGGCAAGTTGATCAATCTGCCTGAAAACCATGTGATTGCCTTGATGGTCGCGGTCGGCAAGAAAACCATCGAACCCAAGCCGCGCATCGGCAAGCTGCCGTTCAACGAAGTGGTGTTGCGCAACAGCTTCTAATCGCTGGGCAGGTTTCTGAGCGTTCTGGTCATTCTTCAGCCATAACTGTGGTCAGCCTGCGGCTGTTCACACCACTAAAGGTTGGATGACAAACGCGCTGTTGGGGGTGAATCTGGCAGGCACTACGGGTCGACAACTATCGATCTGCAGCCATAAGAAGAAGCCTGAGGAGCCCCCATGTCTGCCGAACATCTAGATGTACTGATTATTGGTGCCGGCCTGTCCGGCATCGGTGCGGCCTATCACCTGATGAAGCACTGCCCCGGCAAGCGCTTCGCCATCCTCGAAGGCCGCGCCGCACTGGGCGGCACCTGGGATCTGTTCCGTTATCCGGGCATTCGTTCCGATTCGGACATGTTCACCCTCGGCTACAACTTCAAACCCTGGACCAATCCGCTGGCGATAGCCGACGGCCCATCGATTCGCAGCTATATCGAAGAAACTGCCGAGGAAAACGGTATCCAGGAAAATATCCGCTACCAGCACAAGGTACTCAAGGCCGACTGGTGCAGCGAGCGCGCCACCTGGACCCTGCAGGTGCAGCGCGGCGAGGACGCCGAACCGATCAAACTGAGCTGCCAGCATCTGCTGATGTGCACCGGTTATTACCGTTATGAAGCAGGCTATACCCCAGAATTCAAAGGCCGTGAGCAGTTTCAGGGCGACTTTATCCACCCGCAGCTGTGGCCGGAAAACTTCGATTACAGCGGCAAGAACGTGGTGGTGATCGGCAGTGGCGCGACGGCGGTAACCCTGGTGCCGGCCATGACCGACAAGGCCAGGCACGTGACCATGCTGCAACGCTCACCGACCTATGTGGTGAGCCTGCCGCAGGGTGATCCGATCTCTGACGTGCTGCGCAAATTTTTGCCGGAAACCTGGGTCTATCGTCTGGCGCGCACCCGTCAGGTTGCGATACAGCTGGGCTTCTACAAGCTTGCTAAGGCGTTCCCAAACCTAGTGCGCAAGGCGTTGCTGGGCCTTGCTCGGCATCAGCTGGGTAAGGATTTCGACATGCGCCACTTCAGCCCGCGCTACAAACCTTGGGATGAGCGCGTATGTGCGGTACCCAATGGTGACCTGTTCAAGGTGCTTCGCCAGGGTAAGGCTTCGGTGGTCACCGAGCATATTGATGGTTTTACCGCCAAGGGCATCCGCCTGAAATCCGGCCAGGAGCTGCCGGCGGATGTGATCATCAGCGCCACTGGCCTGGAGCTGCAGCTGTTTGGTGGCATGCAAGTGGCGGTCGACGGGGTGCCCTTCGATGCGGCCAAAAGCATGGGTTATCGCGGCATTATGCTGCGTGATCTGCCCAATGCAGCGGTGGTGTTGGGTTACACCAATGCCAGCTGGACGCTCAAGGCGGATCTTTCCAGCGAATATTTCTGCCGCCTGATCAACCATATGGATGCCAACGGCATGCGCCAGTGCACCCCGCGCGACACGACGCGGCAGGTCAAGAATGCGCCGTTCCTTGATCTCGCTTCCGGTTATATCCAGCGCGCCGCCGACAAGATCCCCAGCCAGGGTGATCGCGCGCCGTGGAAGCTCTATCAGAACTACCTGCTGGACCTGGCGTTGTTGCGTTACGGCAAGGTTGAGGACGGTTATCTGGAGTTCAGTTCACCGCATGTCGGCGAATCCGCCGCCACAGCCACAGCGGTCTAAACTGCAAAACAATGTAAGCCAAACGCTATAGCTGCTTGGCGCGTTATGCCTACAGAGATGTGGCCATTTGCCGCTTTAGAAGCAGGCACAGGGCCACTATGCTTTGTGACAGCCATCACGGATGAATGGGCCAGGTACCCTGGCTGTTGTCGCAAAGGAGTCCTCTAGAGGATGAGCAGAATGGAATCGCTTCAGCAAGAGCAACGCTACCTGCCAGAGCTGCGGGCGCATATCGACAAACTGCTGGCCAAAGGCTGGGTGATCGCCGAACGCACCCCGCTGACCCTGCAGTCCGGGCGCAAGACCTATATGGTCGTGCACGGTATGTTGATTGGTGATAACGCGTTTTAACCTGCGCGCCACTGTTTTCCCGGGCCGCTGCTGATCAAGATGATCGGCAGCGGCCTTTTTTGTGCGTGCGAAATTTTCAGGTACTCACTTACGACAGCTGTACCTGTATCGCGAGCACCGTTGGCAAGTGCAAAGGCTGGCTATATCGGTATCTGTAATAACACCGTGTAATCAGACTCTACTGAGCTATCCATTGGAAACGTTAAGGGAGCTGTGCATGCGTGCTTTGCTTGGTTGGCCGTTGTTAGCCGTGTTGTTGAGTGGTTGTAGCAGTTCGCCTATCACCCATATGAGCCTGCCGGTGTTGCCGGGGTGGTACAACGGCGAACAGGTTTACTACCTGACCACCGATATTTCGGATGCGCAGATGGCCACGATAATGCGGGCCAACTATGTGCCGCGACTGGCCAATGCGTTACCTGACATGCCCGGCCCGCACCCGTTGGCTACTTATGATCGAGTCTACAAGTTCATGGATGACAGCCAGGCCAGCGTGTTCCCGTCTATCCCGCTGCCGCTCGGAGGGGGTAACCAGGACACGGCTTACAGCCCGTTGTGGCATGTCTATGAGGTGCGTTGGTTGAGTGGCACGCCAGGCGCCACCTTACGTTCGGCCGAAGCCGTATTGCAGGCGCAGGAGCAAGGACTGCTCAGCCTGCGAGCCAGCGGAATTATTGTTAATTGCCCGGTAGTAAGGGTTGCTGACCAGCGCCTTCAGTAGTCCTACGCTACGTCTCGTTGCGGCGGGGCAATTGCCACTGGCAGTTTTCCAGCCAGCTGGCAAACGCGGCGGGTGGTAGCGGTTTGCTTAGTAGATAGCCTTGAGCGATGTCGCAGCCGAGTTGATCAAGGCGTTCGAGAATGGCGTCGGTTTCTACCCCTTCGGCGACAATCTTCAGGCCCATGTTGTGCCCCAGTTCGATAGTCGAACGGACGATTATGTCGTCATCGGGATTGCTCAGCAGGTCGAGGACAAAGGACTTGTCGATCTTCAGTTCATGCACCGGCAGGCGTTTGAGCTGAGCCATGCTGGAGTAGCCGGTACCGTAGTCGTCGATCGACAGCTGCACACCCAGCTCGCACAGCTGTTGTAGTTGACCCATGGCCAGTTCCGGGTCGGCCATTACTGCGCTTTCGGTGATTTCCACGATCAGGTTGGAGGGCGGCACGCCATGCTCGGCGAGTTGCGCGGCGATAAAACCGGCAAAGCCGGGGTCGGCCAGATCCAATGCGGAGATATTGACCGCGGTCTTCAGCTCCAGCCCCTGTTCTTGCCAGGCGAGGCTTTGCGCCAGCGCGGTGCGTACTACCCAGCGGGTCAGGGCGCAGACGTTGCCGGTTTGCTCTGCCAGAGGGATGAATTCGTCCGGTGGGATAAACCCATGCACCGGGTGAATCCAGCGCACCAGGCATTCCACGCCATACAGGCTGCGCGCGCGGATATTCAGTTTCGGTTGGAAGTACAGGCTGAGCTGACCGCCTTCCACCGCGCCTTTCAACTCGCTCATCAGCGCCAGGCGCAACAGGCTGTGGCGATCCAGCTCCGGGCGGTAGAGGGCGTAAGGTGAGCGCTGCTGCTTGCCCAGGTACATCGCTACTTCGGCATGCTGCAGCAGGCTGCCGGCGCTTTCACCGTGATCCGGATACAGAGCGATGCCAATCGTGGCGTTGAGGGTCATGCTGATGCCACGCACGGCAAAGGGTTCGTGCAAGGCGGCGCGGTAATGCTCGGCAGCGGGGATCAGCAAGCCTGGCTGGCAGGGGCTGATCAGCAGGGCAAACTCGTCACCGCCGAGGCGCGCCAGCTGCTCGTCCGGGCGCAGCAGCGCTTGCAGGCGGGCGGCGAGTTGGCAGAGCAACAGGTCGCCGGCATCGTGGCCGAGGGTGTCGTTGAGATCCTTGAAGTTGTCCAGGTCCATCAACAACACCGCAACACCTTCGCCTGGCTGGCAGTGCGCCAAAGCCTGTTGCAACTCGGCGACAAAACGGTTGCGGTTGGCCAGTTCGGTCAGCGGGTCGCGGTAGGCGAGAAAGCTGATGGTGGTTTCGCGCTCGGCAATGCCTTGCTGCATGGCGATGAACTCGCGGGCCAGCAAGCCGATTTCACCGCTGGTCTGAGTGGCCGGCACGTGCATAGCCACCTGATAGTCGCCGCTGGCGATGCGCCGCACGTTATCGACCATCTGGCTCAGCGGCCGACTGACGGTATTGGCGATCCACAGTGCGCCAAGGCCGGCCAGCAGCAGGGCGATGGCGAATATGACGGCTAGCTGCCATTGCAGCGGTTGGTAATCGGCCAGTTCGGCGGACAGCGAGCGCATCAGTAGCACCTGCAACTCGCTGCTGGTACCGGTCAATGGCGCGCGCAACGCTACTTGTTCGAGGCCTTGCAGCGTAAAGCGAAAGCCCCCGTCGGCGTTCGGCAGCATCTGGCTGGCCAGTTCTGCCCGAGGCAGCGCCTGTAGGTTGCTGGCGAGCACCCGGTACTGGCCAGGGCTGCCGTCGAGCAGAGCCACGTCAGCACCACTAAGTCGTGCGAGCTGGGCGACAGCCTGGTCATCCAGCTCAAAGGCCATCAGCAACCAGCCCATCAGGTTGGGGCGTGGGGCAAAGATCGGCGTGGCATTGATGTGCAGTACACGCTCGCCAAACACCACCAGACGCTCTTCGCTCTGCGGCTCATCAGTGCTGAGCATGGCGCTCCAGGGCAATTGCGCACCTGGCAGCAGTTCACTGCTGGTGCCCGCCAGAATCAGCCCCTCTGGCGCACTCACCAAGGCAAAGCTGGCTTGGCTGCGCGAGGCGAAGGACTCCAGCGCGGCGGACAGCGATTGCGCCTCCTGTTGCGGGCTGGCGACCAGGTCGGCGATTTCACCAAGCAGGGTGAAGTCCTTGGCAATCAAGTCGGCCATGGCGCTTTGCGCCTGGCGGCGGCTCTGCAGCTCGTTGCTCAGCACAGCGTGGGCGAAGTTCAACTGCCCGGCCACCTGGCTCAGGGTGTGCTGGTAGGTGGAGCGATACACCAGCGCCAGCAGCAGCACCATCACCGCCAGCAATAGCAGCAGAAAGAAGCCGAGAATCTTGCCGCGTAAGGTCATGGTATGTAGCCACCTTTACCTTGTGGCCGCATGGTGGGGGCTTTTGGACGAGGGTCGCGCTTGAGAGGGGTGTCCAGTTGCCAGGTGAGTTGCCCGGTGCTTGGCAGTGCACGGCTCAGCGGTGCACTGGCGTCACTCAAGCGCGGGTGCCAGAGATACAGTTGCTGGCCGGCGGCCGCGTCGAACTCCAGGCGGGTGTGACCGCTCTGGTCGGTTTGGGTAAACCAGGGGGTGTCCAGCACCAGAATAAAACCGAGCATCCAGTCATGGATATTGCAGCCCAGGGTTACCAGGCCGGGCTGGTCGAAGCGTACGTCCTGGGCGGCGGCATTTTGTTGATGCAGACGCAGCTCGAAGCGTTTGGTGGGTGAAAAGGAATAGACGTGGTGATTGATCGGGTCGGAGTTGGGGAAGCGCACGGTGGTGCCGACCTGCACCGGTAGAACATACGGGGTGAATTGGCGCTTTTGCTGATCCATCACTGCGCTGGCGGCCTGAGTTGGCGCAGGGCCTGGTTCGACCCAGAGCACTGCATCGCTGAGCGGCTGCCCCTGATCGTCGAGCAGAACAATCTCCAGGCTCGTGGCGTGCGCCAGTGTGCCCAGCAGCGTCAGTAGCAGTACCACAACTGATTTCAGCATCCCGATTTCCCCAGGTCGTACGGTTGTGGACGAGAGTATAGGAAGCCTTTGTCATGCAGCGAGGCGTCAGTGTTGGGCGATCTGCAGAATCTGTTCGATCAGCCAGTGCAGCGCCGGGTCGCGCTGGCGTTGGGCCAGGCTGATGATCTCCAGGTGAAACGGGCCGAGAGCGAACGGCAGCTCGAACAACTGCAACGGCAGCAGGCTGGCGAAATGGCGCGCCAGTTGAGTTGGCAGTACGGCGGCCAGTTCGCTGCTGGCGACGATATGCGCGGCCTGCAGGTAGTTGGGCGTGGTGTAGAGGATCTCCCGACACAGGCCCTGTTCGCCGAGCCATTGGTCCACCATGCCGCGGGTCTGGCCGCCATGTACCCATAGGTGACGCAGCTGCAGAAAGGTCGGTAGGTCCATGGGTTGGTTGGTTAGAGGATGGTCGCGGCGCAGCGCCAGTTGCAGGGTTTCGCTCATCCAGTGCTGGCGGGAAAAGCGCGCGGGGATGTCTTCGAAGCGGCCCAACACCAGGTCCAGCTCGCCCTTGTCCAGCGCTTCGGCCGGCAAGCTGGGGCTCAGGTGGCGGATGTCGATGCGCATACCGGGGGCCTGCTGGCTGAGTTGCTTGAGCAGGCGCGGCATGCAGATCAGCTCGACGTAATCGGTGACGGCGATGCTGAAGTGCTGACGGCTGCTGGCCGGGTCGAACACTTCACCGGCGCTCAGGCTCTGCTCGATCTGTTGCAGCGCAGCGCGGATTGGGGTTTCCAGTGCCTGGGCTCGCGGCGTCGGCTGCATGCTGCGGCCAACCCGCACCAGCAGTGGGTCGTCGAGCAGTTCGCGCAGGCGATTCAGGGCATTACTTACCGCTGGCTGACTGAGCGACAGGCGTTCGGCGGCGCGGGAGACATTCTGCTCGCGCATCAATGCATCGAACACGCGTAGCAGGTTGAGGTCGAAGGTTGAGATATTCACTGGCTGAATACGACTTATCACAAGACTAAATTTCAAAAATAGTAACGCCTTGCTTAAGGTGACTGGCGAATTTTCTTTGCAGCACAGGCATTTCATTCGGCACTTATCAGAGGAGTGGGCATGAGCAAGGCATTCGAGGTTCAGCAGGCCGCCGTGATCGGCGCGGGCACCATGGGCCGCGGTATCGTGATGAGCCTGGCCAACGCTGGCATTCAGGTGCTGTGGTTGGACAACAACCCACAGATGCTTGATCAGGCCATGGCCGTGGTGGCGCAAACCAACGCGCACAACGTCAAGCTGGAGCGGATCAGCGCCGAGCAGTCGGCTGCGCGCCTGGCCTGCGTTACCCCGGTGGGTGATTACGCCGCGCTGGCCGATGCCGATCTGGTGATCGAGGCGGTGTACGAGAACCTTGAACTCAAGCAGCAGATCTTCCGCACGCTCGACGCCACCCTGAAGCCGGGCGCGATTCTCGCCAGCAATACCTCAGCGCTGGATATCGACGCGATTGCCGCTGTGACCAAGCGCCCCGAGCAGGTGCTGGGCCTGCATTTCTTCAGCCCAGCGCACATCATGAAACTGCTGGAAATCGTCCGTGGTGGGCAAACTGCCCCTGCGGTGCTGGACGCGGCTGTGGCCTTGGGCCAGCGCATCGGCAAGGTCAGCGTGGTGGCCGGCAACTGCGATGGCTTTATCGGCAACCGCATGCTGCACACCTATGTGCGTGAGGCGCGCATGCTGCTGCTCGAAGGCGCCTATCCACATCAGGTGGATGCCGCGTTGCAGGGCTTCGGCTTCGCCATGGGGCCGTTTCGCATGTACGACGTGGTCGGCATCGATCTGGAGTGGCGCGCCCGCGAGCTGGCTGGCAAAGGCCAGGATGATCCGACTGTGCAGGTGGATAACCGTCTGTGTGGCCTCGGCCGTTTCGGCCAGAAGGTACGCATGGGTTATTACCTTTACGCTGAAGGCAGCCGCCAGGCTGAGCACGACCCCGAGGTGGATGCGCTGGTGCTGCAGGTGTCCGAACAGCTGGGTTTTGTCCGCCGCGAGATTGGCCCTGAGGAAATCCTCGAGCGCTGCCTGCTGGCGCTGGTCAACGAGGGCGCGAAAATCCTCGAAGAAAATATCGCCGCCAATAGCCACGACATCGATCTGGTCTACCTCAATGGCTACGGTTTCCCGGCCGACAAGGGTGGGCCGATGAGCTGGGCAGATGGTCAGGGTGTAGCGGCCATCCATGACCGTTTGAAAGCGTTGCAGGCGACGTTCGGTGAGCACTGGCTGCCGGCACGCCTGATTGAAAAACTGGCCAGCAGCGGTCTGCGTCTCGCCGATGTGCAGGAGGGCCGCGTATGAGCTATCAAGCTCCGCTGCGCGATATGCGCTTTGTGCTGCATGAGCTGTTCGATATCAGCAGTCACTGCGAGCTGCTCGGTAACGGTCTCGACCGCGAGCTGATCGACGGCGTGCTGGAAGAGGGCGCGCGTTACACCGCCGAGGTGGTGGCGCCGTTGAATCGCAACAGCGATGAACAGGGTTGTCAGCTGAGTGACGGCCAGGTGAGCACGCCGGACGGCTTTGCCGAGGCCTATCAGCAATACGTTGATAACGGCTGGGCGAGCATGACCGGGCCGAGCGAGTACGGTGGCCAGGCGTTGCCGCAGATGCTCGCGTGCAACTTCCACGAGATGCTGATGGGCGCTTCGCTGTCGTTCCGCGTGTATTCCGGGCTGACCGAAGGTGCGGTGCTGGCGCTGTACAAACATGGCAGCGAAACGCTGAAAGACACCTACCTGCATAAGCTGGTTAGCGGCCAATGGGCCGGCACCATGTGCCTGACTGAACCCCAGGCCGGCACCGATCTGGCGCTGCTCAGAACCCGCGCCGAACTGCAGGCGGATGGCAGCTTCAAGGTCAGCGGCAGCAAGATCTTTATCAGCGGCGGCGAGCAGGACCTTTCGGAAAACATCATTCATCTGGTGCTGGCGCGTCTGCCGGATGCGCCAGCCGGGGTGAAGGGCATCAGCCTGCTGCTGGTGCCGAAATTTATCGCCGCTGTCGACGGCACGCCGGGCGCGCGCAACGCGCTGTCCTGCGGGGCCATTGAGCACAAGATGGGCATCAAGGGCGCGTCCACCTGCGTGATGAACTTCGACGGCGCCACCGGCTGGCTGATTGGCGAAGCCAATCAGGGCCTGGCCTGCATGTTCACCATGATGAACGACGCACGCTTTCAGGTCGGTTTGCAGGGCTTGGGCATTGGCGAAGCAGCCTTCCAGGGCGCGTTACGTTATGCCCGTGAGCGCCTGCAGTCGCGTGCCCTGAGTGGTCCGGCCGAGCCGGGCAAGGCGGCCGACCCGATTATCGTTCACCCTGATGTGCGGCGCATGCTGCTGACGCAGAAGAGCCTGGTCGAAGGCAGCCGTATGCTCGCGGTTTACTGCGCGCGCCAGCTTGATCTGGAACACGCTCACCCAGACGCCACTGCACGTAAGGCCGCCGGCAAGCGCGCGGCGCTACTGATCCCGATCGTCAAAGCCTTCTGTACCGACATGGGCCAGGAAGTCGCCAGCCACGCCGTGCAGGTGTACGGCGGCCACGGTTTTATCCGCGAGTGGGGCATCGAGCAACTGATGCGCGACAGCCGCATTACCCAACTCTACGAAGGCACCAACGGCATTCAGGCGCTGGACTATATCCGCCGCAAGGTACTCGGCGACGGTGGTGCCGAACTGTCGGCGCTGCAAGCTGAATTCAGCGAGCTGTGCGACGTCCAGGCCGGCCGACCGCCGCTAGCGGCGTTGGCCAAAAGCGTGCAGGCGCGTCTGGGCGAATGGCGCGAGCTGCGCAGCGCAGTGATTGCCGCCAGCCAGCGCGATGTGCAGGAGATTGGCGCGGTGTCGGTGGATTTCCTCCAGTATTCGGCCTATGTGTTGCTGGCCGGTTTCTGGCTGCAGGCTGCAGCGCGGGCGCAAGATGCCTTGGAAACTGGCAGCGGTGATGCGGCGTTCTACCAGGCCAAGCTGCAGTCGGCCGACTTCTACCTGCGCCGGGTGTTGCCGCGGGCCAGCGCTCACCGCGAGTCCCTGCTGGGCGGTGCCGACTGCCTGATGGCCATGGATGAGGCGAGTTTCGCCTTCTGATTGAAGCGCGTAGCGTCGGAGCAATCCACGCTGCTGCGCGAGCCATTTATTACAACAAGAGGATCACCCCATGCTGCCCTTTAGCTTTGCCACCACCGCGCAGATTCTTTGCGAGATCGGCGCGTCGCGGCGCTTGGCTGACCTTTGCCGCGAGCGCGGCGCGCAGCGGGTGCTGATCGTCACTGATCCGGGTATCAGCAAACTCGGCCTGCTCGGCGAGGTACTGCCGGGCTTTGCCCGTACAGAGCTGACGGTCGAGGTATTCGATCAGGTGGTCGCCGACCCGCCCGAGGCGATTCTGCTGGCCGCGGTCGAGCAGGCACGAGCACTGAAGGTGCAGCTGATCGTTGGCTTTGGCGGCGGCAGTTCGATGGATGTGGCCAAACTGGTGGCGCTGCTGGCTCATCCCGACTGCGGCCAAGAGTTGGCGCAGATCTACGGCGTCGGCAATGCCCGCGGGCAGCGCCTGCCGCTGATCCTCGTGCCGACCACCGCCGGCACCGGTTCGGAAGTGACGCAGATTTCCATTATCACTACCGGTGCAACCACCAAGATGGGCGTTGTTTCGCCGTTGCTGCTGCCGGACCTGGCGTTGCTTGATGCCGAGCTGACCCTCGGCTTGCCGCCGGCAGTTACCGCTGCCACAGGTATCGACGCCATGGTGCATGCCATTGAGGCCTATACCAGTGCGCTGAAAAAGAATCCGCTGTCCGACCTTTTGGCGCGCGAGGCACTGCGCCTACTGGCGGCCAATCTGGATGAAGTGGTGCACAACGGAGGCAACCGCGAGGCGCGGCAGGCCATGTTGCTGGGCTCCTGCCTGGCCGGCCAGGCGTTTGCCAACGCACCGGTGGCGGCGGTGCATGCGCTGGCTTATCCGCTGGGCGGACACTTCCATATTCCCCATGGCCTCAGTAACGCTTTGGTGCTGCCGCATGTGCTGGGCTTCAACGCCAATGCGGCCGCGCCGCTGTATGCCGAGCTGGCGCCGCTGGTGCTGGGTGAGCAGCTGCGCGCCGGCAGCGTGCTGCAGCAGACCGAGCAGTTTATCGGCGCAATGGCCGATTTCAGTGTGCGCAGCGGCCTGCCGACGCGTCTGCGCGATGCCGGTGTGCCGCAAGACATGCTGCCGACCCTGGCTCGTGATGCCATGCAGCAACAGCGCCTGCTGGTGAATAACCCGAAGGAAATGACTGAGGCCCATGCCTTGGCTATCTACCAGGTGGCTTATTAACGCTGTCTGGTATCTGTAAGCGATCTCTACTTGTAGGAGCGGCCTTGGCCGCGAATGGCGGTCAAGGTGCCACGGAAAATCGCGGGCAAGCCCGCTCCTACAAAAGCATGGGCGCTTGTGCTTCCCGCTAACTACAAGGATTCCCGATGAGCCAACCCCAACACCTGCACAGCGATTACCGGCACTTCCAGCCGATTACCACGCGCTGGCATGACAACGATGTCTACGGTCACGTCAACAACGTTATCTACTACAGCTTCTTCGACAGTGCGGTGAACACCTACCTGATCGAGGTCGGCGGCCTGGATATTCATAACGGCGACGTGGTGGGCTTTGTAGTCAGCTCCAGCTGCGATTATTTCGCCTCCATCGCTTTTCCCGAGCGTATCGAGATCGGCCTGCGGGTCGGCAAACTAGGCAACAGCTCGGTGCGGTACGAGCTGGCGGTGTTCAAAGCGGGCGAGGAGGAGGCCTGTGCGGCGGGGCGCTTTGTGCATGTCTTCGTTGATCGCAGCAGTAACCGCCCGGTGAGCATTCCCGAGAGTCTACGTGCGGCACTGACGGTGCTGCTGATGGAGCCGGCAACGTAGGCGGCGCTTTAGCGGCGAGCCCACGTTGCAAGCGCCTCCCGGATAAACAAAAAGCCGCTGTTTAGGCGGCTTTTTGGCATCTGTCAGCGGCACTCAGTGGTGTTTGTGCTTCTTATGCTTCTTATGTTTCTTGCCGTTGTAGTGGCCGCGATCACGTTCGCTGCCACCGGCGTATTCATTGGCCAGCGCGCCACCCGCTGCGCCACCCAGGCCGGCACCGATGGTCGAACCGGTGCTGCCGCCGACCTTGTTGCCCAGTACCGAACCACCGGCAGCACCCAGGCCGCCGCCCAGTGCGGCCTCGGTCTTGTTGCCGTCGCGTGCGGTAATCACCCCGCCAGCCGCGCCACCCAGGCCCGCGCCAATCGCCGCGCCAGTGCTGCCACCAACCTGTTGGCCGATCACGTTGCCCAGGGCGCCGCCAATACCTCCGCCGATGGCGACCTTGCCGGTATCGCCCGCCAGGGCCAGGGGTGAAGCCAGGGCGCTGAATACCAGCGCAGACAGTAATGTACGCATACGGCAGACCTTCTCGACTAAATGGGTGCGCGGAGCTAGGCCTTTGTTTTTAAAGGATGATTCATCCGCGCACAGTCTTAGAGGGCGTTTTGTGGAAAAATTCCCTGCCGCTGGTCGCCGTTGTGATTGCCGCCACAGATCCGCTCAAAGGATGCGCGCTTCGGCCTGATGCGCCTGCAGACGAATGGCCACGTACTTCGAGGTCGGGGTAAAGCTGCCCGCACCAAAGCTCTTCAGCGGTACCAGCGGGTTGGCTTCCGGGTAGTAGGCCGCCGCCTGGCCAGCGGGGATATCGAAGGCCAGCAGGGTGAAGCCGGCTACCATGCGTTCGATGCCGTCATCCCAGATGGACTGAATGTCGACCTGCTGCCCCGGCTGAAAGCCCAGGCGCAGGATGTCCGCTTCGTTGACGAACAGCACCTGACGCTGGCCTTTGACGCCACGGTAGCGATCATCCAGGCCGTAGATGGTGGTGTTGTACTGGTCGTGAGAACGCAAGGTTTGCAGGATCAGGTCCGGCGTCTGCCCGGTGCTGCGTACCTGCGGTGGCAGTAGGTCGTCGGGCAGTGGGTTGGCCTTGAAGTTGGCCTTGTGGCTGGTGGTCAGCCAGCGCCGTTCAGCAGCAGCGTTGCCCAGGTAGAAGCCGCCAGGGTGCTGCACGCGCTGGTTGAAGTCGCTAAAGCCGGGAATGGTCTCGGCAATCAGGCTGCGGATGCGACTGTAGTCAGCAATTAGTGCCTCCCACTCGACGGGATGGTTACCCAGGGTGGCTTTGGCGATACCGGCAATGATCGCCGGCTCAGAGCGCATCTGCGCCGACAGCGGCTCAAGCTGGCCGTAGGAGGCGTGGATCATGCTGAATGAGTCTTCCACGGTCACGGCTTGTGGGCCATCCGCCTGGTGGTCGATATCAGTACGGCCGAGGCACGGCAGAATCAGTGCATTCGTGCCGGTGGTCAGGTGGCTGCGGTTGAGCTTGGTGCTGATCTGTACCGTTAGCGCGCAGCGGCTCAGTGCAATATGACTGCGCGGGCTGTCCGGGGTGGCTTGGGCGAAGTTACCGCCCAGGCCGATAAACACCTTGGCTTGGCCATCGAGCATGGCGTTGATCGCTTCAACCGTGTTGTGACCCTGCGCGCGCGGGACCTGGAACTGAAAGCGCTGTTCCAGGGCATCGAGAAACGCCGCTGCTGGCCGTTCATTGATGCCCATGGTGCGGTCGCCCTGCACGTTGCTGTGGCCGCGAACCGGGCACAGACCGGCGCCGGGCCGCCCAAGGTTGCCGCGCAGCAGCTGCAGGTTGACGATTTCCTGGATGGTCGCCACCGAGTTGTGATGCTGGGTGATGCCCATGGCCCAGCAGATGATCACCCGTTCGGCGCGGCGGTAGAGCAGGGCAGCATGCTGCAAATCATCCAGGCTCAGGCCGGATTGCTCGACCAGCGACTCCCAGCTGCTGGCATCCAGCAGCGCCAGGTAGTCATCCACGCCGGCGGTGTGTTCGGCAATAAATTCTAGGTCGAACACGGCCGGCTCGTCTTTGGCCAGCGCCTCGCGGTGCCATTGCAGAAGGAACTTGGCCATACCGCGCAGCGCTGCTAAATCACCACCCAGGGCTGGGCGGAAGAACGCGGTGTTCAACGGTTCAGAGCCGTTGGTGAGCATTTCCAGGGCGTGCTGCGGATGCTGGAAGCGTTCCAGACCGCGCTCTTTTAGTGGGTTGAAACACACCACCTGTGCGCCGCGTTTGACCGCCTCGCGCAGCGGTTCGAGCATGCGCGGGTGGTTGGTGCCGGGGTTTTGCCCGAGCACGAAGATCGCATCGCTGTGCTCGAAATCGGCGAAGGTCACGCTGCCCTTGCCGACGCCCACGCTCTGGCCGAGGGCCACGCCGCTGGCTTCGTGGCACATGTTTGAGCAGTCAGGGAAGTTGTTGCTGCCAAAGGCACGGACGAAAAGCTGATACAGGTAGGCCGCTTCGTTGCTGGCCCGGCCAGATGTATAGAACTCAGCCTGGTTTGGGCTTTCCAGTTGTTTCAGGTGCTCGGCGATCAGGGCAAAGGCGGCGTCCCAACTGATCGGCTGGTAGTGATCGCTGGCGGCGTCATAGCGCATCGGCTCGGTCAGGCGGCCCTGGTATTCGAGCCAGTAATCGCTTTGCTCACGCAGCTGGCTGACGCTGTAACGGGCAAAGAAGGCGGCATCCACGCGGCGTTTGGTGGCTTCCCAATTGACCGCTTTGGCGCCGTTCTCGCAGAACTTGATGTGGCCGTCTTCCGGCGAGTCGCCCCAGGCGCAGCCGGGGCAGTCAAAACCGCCGTGCTGATTGGTTTTGAGCAGGGCGCGGAGGTTTTTGAACGGCTGCTTACTGTCCAGCCAGAAGTGCGTGACGCTGCGCAGCGCGCCCCAGCCAGCGGCGGCCCCTTTGTAGGGTTGATAGCGTGGGTTGATCGGTTGCAGGCTCATGAACGGGCGACTCCGGGCGCGGCTGCTGGGCTGTACACCCGTGGCGCGCTCTGCTGGGGAATATGGATCAGATTGAGGTTGTGCTGGCGTGCCCATTGCACGCTCAGGCTGGTCGGTGCCGACAGGCTGACCAGGGTGCCGATACCGGCGCGCAGTGCCTTGTGAATCAGCTCCAGGCTGCAGCGGCTGGTGACCACGGCAAAGCCCTGACGCAGGTCTCCTCCTTCGCGATGAAGTGCGCCGAGCAGCTTGTCGAGGGCGTTATGCCGGCCGATGTCTTCGCGGCACAGGCGAATCTGCCCTTGAGCATCGACAAACAGCGCCGCGTGCACCGCGCCGCTATGGCGGGCCATGGTCTGTACGCTTTGAATACGTAGGCGCAGGCCCTGCAGGTGGGCCGGTGCAGGCAGTGGGCTGGATGGCAGATTCTGCAGGTGCGGCAGCGCTTGCTCCAGCGCTTCCACCCCGCACAGGCCGCAGCCGCTGTTGCCGGCTAAGGTGCGGCGCTGCTGCTTGAGTGCCCAGAAAGCGCGGTTGCTGACCTGGACCTCGGCACTGATGGCGCTGTCGTGCTGCTGAAGGCTGATGTCGTAGATCTCATCGAAGCTGTCGATCAGGCCGGCGCTCAGGCTGAAACCGTAGATAAAGTCCTCAAGGTCGCTGGGCGAAACCATCATCACGCTGTGGCTGATGCCGTTGTAGCTGATTGCCAGGGCTGTCTCACTGGCCAGCGCGGCGGCGCCGTCCTGCTGGCTATCTGCCAGTTCGACATAGCTGTAAGTGGGCGCTGGCAGTAATGTCGGCGCGCAGGGTGGCGGGCTGGTGGGCGCGTGGCGTGGCATGGGCAAGGCTTCCCGGCACGGAGTTGTTGCTCCAGCCTAGGCCGCTGCGTCAGGTGAGTCTAATTGCTGTTGCCGATCTAGTGATCGATGCGGTCTATCAAGGCTTCAAGTTCGGGCCATTCAGCCCGCCGCTACGGGTAAAAGTTTGTGCGCTTCGGCAAAGCAGGCTTCGGCCAGGGCCGAGCGCGGTGCGCTGCGGCGCAGGATCAGGCCAAGTGGGGCCAGGGTGTGTGCGTCCTCAATGGGCGTCAGCGCCAGGTGCTCGGTGAATTCCGCCAGGCCGCTGTTGAGCGGCATGATCGCGCAACACAGCCCAGCGCTGACCGCTTGCAGCAATTGATGCACGGCATCGGTTTCCAGGCCTGGGCTGGGCGTTAAGCCACGCGAGCGGAAGCTGTGGTCGATCGATTGACGGAAATGCATGCCAGCCGAGAGCAGGCCCAACGGCAGATCGATCAGGCTTTCCCAGCGCAGCGCCGAGCGGGTGAACTGGAAGTGCCGGCGGTCATACAGCAGGCCCATGCGAGTTTCGGCCAGCTCCAGGCTGTCGAAATGCTCAGGGTTGAGGCGGTCGAGGTAGGACAGGCCGAGGTCGAGCTGATTGCGGCCGAGGCGTTCGAGAATCTCCTCGCTGCTCAGGGCAAACAGCTGGAAGCGCAGCCCAGGATGCTGCTCGGCGAAAAACTGCACCAGGCGCATCGGATCGAAGCCGGCCAGCGGCACCACACCCAGACGCAAGGTGCCGACCAACTGGCCACGACAGGCAGCTGCTTCGGCATACAGGCCATCGTGCGCGGCCATCAGGCTGCGGGCCCAGGCCAGAATGCGCTCACCCTCGGCACTGAACCCCTCGAAGCGCTGACCGCGATGCACCAGTTCCAGGCCCAGCTCGTCTTCCAGCTGGCGCAGGCGCATAGACAGGGTTGGCTGGGTGATATGGCAGCGGGCGGCGGCCTGGCCGAAGTGACGGGTTTCATCCAGGGCGATGAGGAATTTAAGCTGTTTGATATCCACGATGAATCCTTCGAATCCCTGGGTTGCGCCGATTCTAGCAGGCAGTTGCGCGCGCTTAGGCGCTGAATGCGGCTTGTGACGAGGCCTGCAGCGGCAGCGCAGAGCCTGGCACCTTTGTCATGAATCAGGGTCTAGACTTCTGGCTCCGGGCACCGTCGCCCGGTCACTTTCCAAGGAATCACGAGGAAGCCTTATGAGTCTGTTTGCCTTTGTCAAAGAAGCCGGTACCAAACTCTGGGAGTCGCTGGTCGGCCAGGAGGCCCAGGCGGCCGAGTCGCTGACGGCGCACGTTGCCAAGGTGGGTTTAGGTAGTCCGAATATTCAGGTCAGCGTCGAAGGTGAGAAAGTCATCGCCCGCGGTGAAGTCGCCAGCCAAGAAGAGAAGGAGAAAATTCTCCTGGCCCTGGGTAACGTCGCCGGTGTGGCCGAAGTGGAAGACCATATCAGCGTGACCACGCCGGCACCGGCGGCGCGCTTTGTCACGGTGAAGAAGGGCGACACCCTGAGCGCGATTGCCAAGGCCGAATACGGCAATGCCAATGCTTACCCGAAAATCTTTGAAGCCAACAAGCCGATGCTCAGCCATCCGGACAAGATCTACCCGGGCCAGGTGCTGCGTATTCCCGAGGAATAAACGACGTGTTTGTCGGGCGGCTGCAATGGCCGCCCGATGCGGTTACAGCCCTTGTAGCAACTCCCGGTAATCCTCCACTGCGGCAAATTCCTCGGTGTCCTTCGGTCCCGCCTGGCTGTCTGGCTGGCGTACGGCGAGCAGGTGGCCGACGCCAAAATGCCCGGCGCTGCGCAGAATCGGCAGGCTGTCATCGATAAACAAACTGCGCGCAGGCGTGAAGCTGATGTCCTGCTGCAGAGCGTGCCAGAACTGCTGGTCTTCCTTGGGGAAGCCATAGTCGTGGGAACTGATCAGCCGGTCGAAATAGGGCGCCAGCTCGATGCGTTCCAGCTTCAATGACAGCGAGTCGCGGTGCGCGTTGGTGATCAGCACCACCTGCTTGCCGGCTTGGCGCAGGGCCTGGATAAAAGTGTCGGCGTCCGGGCGCAGGGCGATCAGATGCGCCACTTCACGCTTGAGGTCGCGGATCGACAGCTTCAGCTCGCGGCTCCAGAAATCCGTGCAGTACCAGTTGAGGGTGCCGGCGTGTTCGCGGAACAGCGGCAGCAGCTCGGCTTCGGCCAGCGCGCGGCTGACGCCGTGATGCTCGGCATAGCGTTGCGGCAGGTGCTGCAACCAGAAGTGGTTGTCGAAGTGCAGGTCGAGCAGGGTACCGTCCATATCCAGCAGGACGGTATCGATGGCGTTCCAGGGCAACGAGGGCATGCGCAGTTCTTCGGGCTGATGCGCAGGGAGTCGCGATTTGCGCCATCGGCGTCGTGATCGCGCAATCTCCTACGCAGATAATAGGAAAAGCCGCGTTATGATAACTCGCTATGTCCTGCCCAGGAGCCGCCCCATGCGTCAGAAACCCACCGTACTCGCTCGCGAAATCGTCGCCAGCAGCCGCCTGTTCCGCGTTGAGGAGTTGCAGCTGCGCTTCAGCAATGGTGTGGAGCGCACCTATGAGCGGCTAGTGGGCAAGGGTTCTGGCTATGGCGCAGTGATGGTAGTGGCGATGGTCGATGACGAGCACGCCCTGCTGGTCGAGGAATATTGCGGCGGCACTGATGATTACCAGCTGTCGCTACCCAAAGGGCTGATCGAGCCGGGTGAGGACGTGCTGGACGCGGCCAATCGTGAGCTGAAAGAAGAGGCCGGCTTTGGTGCGCGCAAGCTTGAGCTGCTGGCCGAGCTGAGCCTGTCGCCGGGCTATATGAGCCAGAAGATTCAGGTGGTGCTGGCCTCGGATTTGTATGAAGAACGCCTGCCGGGCGATGAACCGGAGCCGATGCGCGTTGACCAGACCAGCCTGCGCGAGCTGTCGAATTTAATCCAGCATCCGCAATTCACCGAAGGTCGTGCCCTGGCCGCGCTGTACCTGGCCCGCGATGTACTGACTCAGCGTGGGATTTTTAAACCATGAGCCAAGCCACGAGCCATCCTCTGATTCCTGCAGTCATCGAACTGGTGCGCCAGGCCGGTGCGGCGACTCTCCCTTTCTGGCGCGCTGATGTGACGGTCAATGAAAAAGCCGATGCCTCGCCGGTCACGGCTGCCGATATGGCCGCACACCACATTCTTAACGACGGTCTGCTGGCCATTGCTCCCGATATCCCGGTGCTTTCTGAAGAAGCGGCCGATATTGCGATGAGCGAGCGTGGGCAGTGGAGCCGCTGGTGGCTGGTCGATCCGCTGGATGGCACCAAAGAGTTTATTGACGGCAGCGAAGAGTTCACCGTCAACGTCGCGTTGATCGAGCAAGGCCGTGTGGTTTTTGGCGTGGTCGGCATTCCGGCCACCGGCCAGTGCTATTACGGCGGTTCTGGTCTGGGCGCAAGGCGAGAGGATAAAGCGGGTAAGGCTGAGCCGATCAGCGTGCGCCTGGCGCCGCAGGAAGCCTTTACCCTGGTCGCCAGCCGCCGTCATTCCAGCCCGACGCAGGAGGCTTTGCTGGCTGGCTTGAGCGAACGCTTTGGTGATTTGCAACTGGCCAATGTCGGCAGTTCGCTGAAGTTCTGTCAGCTGGCCGAGGGCAATGCCGATTGCTACCCGCGCCTGGCGCCGACCTCACAGTGGGACACAGCGGCGGCACAGGGTGTATTGGAAGGGGCGGGCGGCGAAGTGCTGACGCTCAAGGGCGAGGCGCTGACCTATGAGGCGCGTGAGTCGTTGCTTAACCCGTACTTTCTGGCTCTGCCGGCTGCAGCAGCCTGGCGCGCCGAGTTGATTCAGTTGGCCCGTGCGCTGGATTAGGCAATTTGCTCGGATGATGGGTATCGCTGCGCTCGCCCCATCCTACGTTGTTCATAATCTGTAGGAGCGGCCCATGGCCGCGATGGTTCTGATCGCGGGCCAGCCCGCTCCTACATTCTCGGCGGTGGTTCGGCTCAGTCGAGCATATCGTCGTAGCGCCCATCCTTCTTGAACACCAGCGGCTGGGCGAAGCCCGGCACCTTGATCTGCTCGCAGTTGATCTCGATCTGCTGGTCGTCGATCAGGTCGTTGCCGAAGTTGTAGATAATCCCCAGATCACCCAGCAGTGCTTGCGCGTCGTAGGCTTGGGCCGCCCTGCGAGTGGCTTCGCGGCGTTGCAGGTAAGCGGCAAACGCGGTCTCACCATGACGCTTGCGCAGCATACGTTCGACTACATGCGGTGCCAGCAGCAAGGCGCTGGCGTTGTTGCCGCCAAAACCTTTGGAGTTAATCACGCACAGGTCCAGTTTTTCGGGTGCGCGGGTGCGATCGCTGGTAGCGAAGCTCAGGTGTTGCTGGTGCACGTCTTCGGCGACTGCATCAATGGTTTTGATCCCCGGAATGATGCCGTACTTGAAGCTGCCCAACGCGGAGATCACCTGGTCGCCACTGGCGGTGGCCAGGGAGTGGCCGACAAAGGCCTTCACTGCCGTTACCGGCCACTGTTTGATGGCGAAGGCGCTGGCGATGCGGTCGAGAATTTCCGACTCGGTCACCCGGTTGGCCGGGGTGCTGGATCCGTGAGCATGCACAAAGCTGCGTTCGCGCACCGCGTCGATACCCAGCAATTGCACGGCGCTGGCCACGGCCTTGGCCACGGTCAGGTAATTGCCCGGGCCGGGGGCGGAAATGGACTTCTTGAAGCCGTCGGCGTTGATAAACACATCCGGCACCGCGCCGTGGATGTCTGCGCCCAGCTCCAGGGCCAGCTCATCATCCATCAGCACCACGAACTGGCAGGCCTCAGCCAGGGTGAACCCACAGTTTTCGCCAAACGGGCGGCTGGCGCGGCTGAAATCCACGGTGTCGTTGCCTTCGATTTGGCGCAGGCCATCTTCGGTGGCCAGGGCTCCCATGGCACCGTAACCCTCAATACACTCCTGATTGATCGGCGCCTCACTGTTGCCGACGATGGCCACTCGCGCCTTGCCCGAGCTGATCAGCTCAATGCCTTTTTGCAGGTTGTAGAGGAAGGTGGCACAGGCGCCGGTGACGCTGCCGGTGGTGCCGACGCTGCCCAGCACATAGGCGTTGATGAAATCCGCCGGCATGGTGTTGAGGCCCAGGGCCAGCTGTTTGGCGGTTACTCGGCCGCCTTTGAGGCGCGACTGCATCAGTCCGCCGAAGCCGTTTTCGTCGAGCTGGCTCATGATGCTGCCAGCGAACACCGCGACTTCGTCCGGGGCTACGTGCTGCATGATGGTCTGCCACTCGATACCAGTCGCACGCAGCGCATCTGTGACGCCGACGATGGTCATGGCCAGGCCGCGCGGGTGGAAGCGCGCGTTATACAGCTCGCTCGGCTCGAAGCCAGTAGGCAGCTGCCCGGCGGATTTCACCGGCAGGGCGCGGTAGCTGTCGACCTTGAATTCGCAGTTGTCGTGCAGGGTCACCAGCACTTCGCTGGCGTTCAGCTCATCCACTGTCCAATCCGACGGCAGCGGGTCCGGCAGGTGTTTACGCAGGGTGATAAAACTCAGCGGCTGGCCGGCGGTGGCGCTGATGTCGATGGTCTTCTGCCAGTGTGCGGCATCGACATCCAGGTGCTGTTTTCCGATGCGGCGCACCAGGGTCGAGGCGAGAATCTGCTCAGCGAAGTGAGCGTCGATCTCGGCCAGGCTCAAAGCATTGCCGGCGTCATCCTGATAGCCGCCGTCGACTACCTTGATCAGCTTCATCATCACCGCCAGGCCGGCCAGGGTCTGCTGGCGTGCGGGGGTGTCCATGGACTCGATAACGGTACGGCGGAAACCATGGTGGAAGGAGCTGCGCCCAGCCGCGTTATAGCCACCAAAACCAACGATCACAGGTAAGCGTGAGGTCACTCGATAACTCCTTGAAAAGATAACGCCAGACAAGCCGAGATAAAGCTATGGAGGCTTGTCACACAGGCCGAATCGCTCTGTGGCGGTTACTACGCCGCGATCAAGCGACCAGCATGGCTGTTCGGATGCCTATGCTGACGTGATTGCTGACTTGCAAGTCACGGTTTCGACCAAGGTAGCGCATCGCTAAAACCCTATGGCTGTTATGGTTTCTGCGCATAAAGGCCCAGCTGGAGAACAACAATGCACAGCGTCAATCCCTACGAATACGGCATGCCCCGCGATGCGGCTAATTTTCAGGCGCTCAGCCCGCTGAGCTTTCTTGAGCGTGCCGCCAGCGTTTACCCGCAGCGCCTGGCGCTGATCAATGGCAGCCTGCGCCAAACCTGGGGCGAAACCTACAGCCGCAGTATTCGTCTGGCCTCGGCGCTGGCTCAGCGCGGCATCGGCTTGGGCGACACGGTGGCGGTGATCGCGCCTAACGGCCCGGCGATGTTTGAGGCGCATTTTGGCGTGCCGATGTGCGGCGCGGTGCTGAATGCCATCAACACCCGTTTGGATGCCGAAGCCATCGCCTTTATCCTGCAGCATGGCGAAGCCAAAGTGCTGCTGGTGGACAAGGAGTTCGGCGAACTGGCCCAGCGTGTGGTTGGTCACCTGCCGCAACCGCCCCTGGTGATTGGCATCGACGACCCGGAATATGCCGAAGGTCTGCTGATCGGCCAGCTGGATTACGAGGCGCTGCTTGCCGAAGGCGATGCAGATTACCCCTGGCAGTTGCCGGCCGACGAGTGGCAGGCGATCTCGCTCAATTACACCTCAGGCACCACCGGCAACCCCAAGGGCGTGGTTTACCACCATCGCGGCGCGCACCTGAATGCGCTGTCCAACGCCATGTGCTGGGACATGAGCCGTTTCCCGGTGTACTTGTGGACGCTGCCGATGTTCCACTGCAACGGCTGGTGCTTCCCGTGGGCGCTGGCCGCCTATGTCGGGGTAAATGTGTGCCTGCGTCATGTGCGTGCCGAGGCCATCTACCCGGCGCTTGCCGAGCATGGCGTTGACCATTTCTGCGGTGCGCCCATCGTGTTGAATATGTTGGCTAACGCCGATGAGGCTTTAAAAGCCCTGAAGATCCAGCCGGTCAAAGTGCTCACCGCCGGCGCCGCACCACCCGCAGCGGTAATCGAAGCCATGGAAGCCTTGGAATTTCGCGTCACCCACGTCTATGGCCTGACCGAAACCTACGGCCCCAGCGTGGCCTGCGAGTGGAAAAGCGAGTGGGACAGTGAGAGCCCGGAACAACGTGCGCGCCTGAAATCCCGCCAGGGCGTACGTGCGCCGCTGCTCGACGGCCTGATGGTGGCCGACCCGGATACCCTGCAGCCGGTGCCGAAAGACGGCCAGACCATCGGCGAGATCATGATGCGCGGCAACGTGGTGATGAAAGGCTATTTAAAGAACCCCTCAGCCACTGCCGAGGCCTTTGCCGGCGGCTGGTTCCACTCCGGCGATCTGGCGGTGTGGCATGCCGATGGTTATGTCGAGATCAAGGATCGCAGCAAGGACATCATCATCTCCGGCGGCGAAAACATCTCCTCCATCGAGGTGGAAGACGTGCTGTATCGCCATCCGCAGATCCTTGAAGCTGCCGTAGTGGCCATGGCCCACGCCAAATGGGGTGAAACCCCCTGCGCTTTCGTCACCCTTAAGCCGGGCGCAGAGCTGACCGCCGAAGAGGTGATCGCGTTCTGTCAGCAGCGCATGGCGCGCTTCAAGGTGCCGGGCTGTGTGGTGTTCACCAACCTGCCGAAAACCAGCACCGGCAAGGTACAGAAGTTTGTGTTGCGTGAGCAGGCCAAGCAATTGGCCGCGCAGCAGGCGGTAGCCTAAGGAGGATTGAAGGCGCTTGTTACAGGTTTAAATGGATAACGAGTTGAGAACCTAAATGCTATTCACTACTATTTGGCATCTTAACTCGTCCATACCAAGAGGCACTCTACATGCAGGTAAGCAAAGGCTTGTTCGCCGCACTTTCTCTCACCGCGCTGGCCAGCACTGTGCAGGCCGCCGATGAAGTGGTGGTGTATTCCTCGCGTATCGACGAGCTGATCAAGCCGGTATTTGATGCCTACACCGCCAAGACCGGGGTTCAGGTGAAGTTCATCACCGACAAGGAAGCGCCGCTGATCGCTCGCCTGAAAGCCGAAGGTGCCAACACCCCGGCCGACCTGCTGATCACTGTGGATGCCGGCAACCTCTGGCAAGCTGAGCAGCAAGGCGTGCTGCAACCGACCCAATCCGAGCTGATCGCTGCCAATATCCCGGCTCAGTACCGCTCCGGCACTGACAGCTGGACTGGCCTGTCGCTGCGTGCACGGACCATCTTCTATTCCACCGAGCGAGTTAAACCGAGCGAGCTGAGCACCTACGAAGCCCTGGCTGACAAGAACTGGGAAGGCCGCCTGTGCCTGCGTACCAGCAAGAAGGTCTACAACCAGTCGCTGACCGCCACCCTGATCGAAACCCATGGTGCGGCCAAAACTGAAGAAATCATCAAGGGCTGGGTCAACAACCTCGCCACCGACGTATTCGCCGATGACACCGCGCTGCTGCAGGCCATCGACGCCGGTCAGTGCGACGTCGGCATCACCAACACCTATTACTACGGTCGCCTGCACCAGCAGCAGCCAGACCTGAAGGTGAAACCGTACTGGCCGAACCAGAACGACCGTGGTGTGCACGTCAACCTGGCCGGTGCCGGTGTGACCAAGCACGCACCGCACGCCGAAGCAGCGCGCAAGCTGCTGGAGTGGATGACCACTGAAGAAGCGCAGACCATCTTCGCCGGCGTTAACCAGGAGTTCCCGGCCAACCCGGCGGTCGCACCGTCCAAGGAAGTCGCTGCTTGGGGCACGTTCAAAGCTGACTCGATTGCCACCGAAGTGGCCGGCAAGCGTCAGGCTGAAGCGACCATGCTGATGGATCGCGCTGGCTGGAATTGATCGGCACTCGTAGGGTGGGTCGGGCCGCGTAGGTTGAGACGCGTAGCGCCGATCCCCATCGCAGTCGAATTGATGGGTATCGCTGCGCTCAACCCATCCTACGTAACTGGCTTTATACTGCCGACGCCCCGCTTTTGCGGGGCGTTGTCTTTTCCGCTGTAGAGGACTCTGCGTGGCCCATCCTGCCCAGCGCCGCTGGTACCCCATCGCCTTTGCCGTTGCCTTGCTGGTGCTGCTGCCGCTGAGCGTGCTGATGTTTAGCTGGCACGAGGTCGACCAGCAGATCTGGGCGCATCTGTGGCAAACCCAGTTGCCGCGCCTGCTCGGCAATACGCTAATGCTGGTGCTCGGCGTGGGCGTGGGCGTGACGCTGCTCGGCGTTAGCCTGGCTTGGCTCACCAGCCTTTGTGAGTTTCCCGGACGGCGCTGGCTGGACTGGGCACTGATGCTGCCGTTTGCCATTCCCGCCTATGTACTGGCGTTCGTGTTTGTCGGCCTGCTGGATTTCGCAGGCCCGCTGCAAACCCTGCTGCGCGAGTGGTTCGGCAGCGGTGTGCGCTTCCCCCGCGTGCGTTCCACCGGCGGGGTGATCATCGTGCTGGTACTGGTGTTCTATCCCTACGTCTACCTGCTCGCGCGCAATGCCTTTCTGGCCCAGGGCAAGGGCCTTATGGAGGCTGCACGGGTACTCGGCCTGAGCCCCTGGCGGGCGTTCTGGCGTGTCGCCCTGCCGATGGCGCGACCGGCGATTGGTGCCGGCCTGGCACTGGCAATCATGGAAACCCTGGCGGATTTCGGCGCGGTGGCGGTGTTCAACTTCGACACCTTTACCACGGCGATCTACAAGACCTGGTACAGCTTCTACAGCCTGACCAGTGCCACCCAGCTGGCCAGCCTGCTGCTGCTTGCAGTGATGCTGGTGCTCTACGGCGAACGCCGCGCCCGCGGTGCAGTACGCCCGGTGAACGAGCGGCCGCGCGGCAAGGCGCTGTATCACCTCAAGGGCGGCCAGGCCCTGGCCGCCAGCGCCTGGTGTGGTCTGGTGTTTGCCTGCGGCTTTGTTATTCCGGTGCTGCAGTTGATCGTCTGGTTCTGGCAGCGCGGCCGTTTCGATCTGGATGAACGCTACAGTGCATTGATCCTGCACACCTTGTATCTGGGCGCGATGGCGGCGTTGATCACCGTCAGCGTGGCATTGCTGTTGGCGTTCTCCCGGCGTCTGGCACCGACTCGGCTAATGCGCTCCACCGTTGGTCTGGCCAACCTGGGTTATGCCCTGCCGGGCTCGATGCTGGCGGTGGCGATCATGTTGGCGTTCAGTTACCTCGACCGTGAGCTGGTGATTCCGCTGTCCAGCTGGCTCGGCGGCGCGGGCAAGCCGGTGTTGCTTGGCAGCCTATCGGCACTGTTGTTAGCCTATATGATCCGCTTTATGGCGGTGGCCTATGGTCCGCTGGAAAACAGCCTGGCGCGTATCCGTCCGTCCTTGCCGGAAGCCTCACGCAGCCTCGGCGTCGGCGGCGTCGGGCTGTTCTTCAAGGTCTACCTGCCGTTGCTGGTACCTGGCGCGCTGTCGGCGGCGTTGCTGGTGTTTGTCGATGTGCTCAAGGAAATGCCCGCCACCCTGCTGATGCGCCCCTTTGGCTGGGACACGCTGTCGGTGCGGGTGTTTGAAATGACCAGCGAAGGTGAGTGGGCACGCGCCGCCCTGCCGGCCCTGACGCTGGTGCTGGTCGGGCTGTTGCCGGTGATTCTGCTGATCCGCCGTTCGGCGCGGCGTCACGGGTAGGGCGGGTTAGCCGAGTAGCGGCGTAACCCGCCAGGCTTCTTCAGTACAGGCAAGACCAAGATGACCGCCCCCGGTCTTGCGGCTACAATGCGCGCCATTCGCAGCGGCCGATCTTCTTGATAGCCCGTGCCAGCGCCCGGTTTTGTGGGCTCAGCCAGGTTGCCGCTGCACTGCCCAGCCCGCAAGGAGACACTTATGGGACAGCGCACACCGCTCTATGACCTGCACCTCGCTTTGGGTGCCAAGATGGTCGACTTCGGCGGTTGGGACATGCCGTTGCACTATGGCTCGCAGGTCGAGGAGCACCATCAGGTGCGTCGCGACTGCGGGGTGTTCGATGTGTCGCACATGACCGTGGTGGATGTCAGTGGCAGCGAGGCCAAGGCCTACCTGCAACACCTGCTGGCCAACGACATCGAGCGCCTGCAAAGCATCGGTAAAGCCCTCTACAGTGGCATGCTCAACGAGCAGGGCGGGGTGTTGGATGATTTGATCGTCTACCTCACCGACTTCGGTTACCGCGTGGTGGTGAATGCCTCGACCCGCGACAAGGACCTGGCCTGGATGCGCCTGCAGAGCGTCGATTTTGACGTGCAGCTGCAAGAGCGTGCCGAACTGGCGATGCTGGCCATTCAAGGCCCGCAGGCACGCAGCAAGACTGCCGAGCTGGTCAGCCAGTCCCGCGCCAACCTGATCCAGAGTCTCAAGCCCTTCGAAGGCCAGCCCGATGGCGAGTGGTTTATCGCCCGCACCGGCTACACCGGAGAAGACGGTCTGGAAATCATGTTGCCGGCCAGCGAAGTGGTGGCTTTCCTCAATGAACTGGTCGGTGCCGGGATTTCCCCGATTGGTCTAGGTGCGCGCGATACCCTGCGCCTGGAAGCCGGGATGAACCTTTACGGGCAGGATATGGACGAAAGTGTTACCCCGCTGGCCGCCAATATGGCCTGGACCATCGCCTGGGAGCCGGCCAGCCGTGGCTTTGTTGGCCGCGCCGCGCTGCAGAAACAGAAGGTCGAAGGTGTTGCCTCCAAGCTGGTCGGTCTGGTGTTGGAAGAGCGCGGCGTGCTGCGTGCGCATCAGGTGGTGCGAGTTGAAGGGGTGGGCGAAGGTGAGATTACCAGCGGCAGTTTTTCGCCGACCTTGGGTAAATCCATCGCCCTGGCCCGTGTGCCGGCGGCTACCAGTGAGCGTGCCGAGGTAGAGATTCGCGGCAAGTGGTACCCGGTGCGGGTGGTCAAGCCGACGTTTGTGCGTAACGGCAAGGCGCTTATCTAAGCCTTGAACTGGCCATGGATGGTCGAGAACGCCCGTTTTGCAACGGTGCGTCAGGTTTTTAAAGACTTTCTTTCGGTATGGCCAAGGCCTGCTAAATTTCCATGACGGCGTGGTCGCCGTCATGTCAGATGAGGAACGACACATGAGCACTATCCCCGCCGATCTGCGTTACGCCGCCAGCCACGAGTGGGCGCGCCTGGAAGCCGATGGCAGCGTTACCGTAGGCATTTCTGATCACGCTCAGGAGGCCCTGGGTGATGTGGTATTCATCGAGCTGCCGGAAGTCGGCAAGACCTTGAATGCCGGTCAGGAAGCTGGTGTGGTGGAGTCGGTAAAAGCTGCCTCCGACATTTATGCGCCGGTTTCTGGTGAAGTGATCGCGATCAATGACGGCCTGGCTGATAGCCCGGAAAGCGTCAACAGCGACCCGTACGGCAGCTGGTTCTTCAAGCTCAAGCCAAGCGACGCCAGCGAGCTGGACAAGCTGCTGGATGCGGTCGCTTACAAGGCTAGCGCTGACAGCGACGCATAAAGTTCTTGGTTAAACGACAACGCCCCGCAATGCGGGGCGTTGTCGTTTACAGTCTTGGCTATCAGTCCGGCTGTGCGGCAACGACTTGCAGTAGCACGCCATCCTGCCCCACCACCCGTACTGGTGTGCCGGCTGGCAGGTCGTTGCCGATTACCAGCCAGAGGCTGTCGCCGGCCTTGATCTTGCCGCGTCCGCCATTAATCGCTTCGTGCAGGACGAAGGTGCGGCCGACGAATTCGCTACCGCGCTGGTTCAGCCCCGGCTGGTCGGAAGGCTTGGCAGCACTGCGCTGGCGCTGCCACCAGAACACTGCCGTCAGTATCGAGAGTAGGCCGAACAGGATGAACTGCGCAGCCCAAGGCAGGCCCGGGAAGATAAAGGTCAACAGGCCGACGCTGGCGGCGGCCAGTCCGATCCACAGTAGATAGCCACCGGCACCGAACACTTCGAGAATCAGCAGCAGCGTGCCGAACGCCAGCCAGTTCCAGTACGACAGGTGCTGTAAAAAGTCCCACATGCTTTAACCCTTCTTCTCGCCGAAGGTGGCTTTGACAATTTCGCTGATACCGCCGACTGCGCCGATGACCTGGCTGGCTTCCAGCGGCATTAGGATGACCTTGCTGTTGTTGGCGCTGGCCAGCTGACCGAGGGCTTCGATGTATTTCTGCGCGACGAAGTAGTTGACCGCCTGCACGTTACCCTGGGCGATGGCTTCGGAAACCATGCGCGTGGCTTCGGCTTCTGCCTGGGCGGCACGTTCGCGCGCCTCGGCTTCGAGGAAGGCGGCCTGGCGCTGGCCTTCGGCCTTGAGGATGTCGCCCTGTTTCTGCCCTTCGGCGGTGAGGATGGCGGCAGCGCGCAGACCTTCGGCTTCGAGAATCTGTGCGCGCTTGATCCGTTCGGCTTTCATCTGCCCGGACATGGCGGCCATCAGGTCGGCGGGCGGGCTGATGTCCTTGATCTCGATACGGGTGATCTTGATGCCCCAGGGCGCGGTGGCTTCATCGACGGTGCGCAGCAGCTTCTCGTTGATCGCGTCACGCTGGCCGAGCATGGCGTCCAGCTCCATGGAGCCGAGCACGGTACGGATATTGGTCATCACCAGGTTGCGGATGGCGTGCTCAAGGTTGTTCACCTCGTACGCCGCCTGAGCCGAGTTGATGATCTGGAAAAAACAAATGGCGTCGATCTGCACCGTGGCGTTATCGGCGGTGATCACTTCCTGCGGTGGAATATCCAGCACGTTTTCCATCACGTTCAGTTTGCGGCCGATCTTGTCCATGATCGGTACGATGATGTTCAGACCCGGCTTGAGGGTGTTGGTGTAGCGGCCGAAGCGCTCCACTGTCCATTCATAGCCCTGTGGCACAACCTTGAAGCCCATAAAGACGATGGCGACGGCGAGGCCGACAAAGAGAAAAATGACGCTGCCGATTTCCATGTGATGTAGCTCCTTGGCGGGTTTTAATCTGCGGATTAGCTGTTCAGGTATTTAAGCACAGTTGGCATTGGCGCTGCTGTCGATGGCGTTGCAGAGTGTGCCGATCAACGGTCATGGCTACCGATCAGTGCACGTTTGGCGCCAGGGCTTTTATCAGGCGCGCGTCGCGCGCATAGATGTCCGGGTAGTAGCGCAGGGTCCCGTCCTTTCTGGCTTCGACCGTCCAGTAGGCAATCAGCAGCGGTGCCGGATGTTGCAGACGGTATTGCTGGGTTTCGCCGCTGGCGATACGCGTCTGCACGCTGCTCAGCTCATCCGGAGTGAGCAGCCAGGCGAGCAGGGTGTCGACGGCCTCGACCCGTACACAGCCCGAGCTGAACGCACGTGGGGCTTTGCTGAACAGCTGCTGGCTGGGAGTGTCATGCAAATAGACCGCAAACGGGTTGTCGAAGCGCACAGCGACGCGGCCGAGTGGGTTATGAGTGCCAGCCGACTGACGCAGGCGAATCGCACCTGGAGCTTCCCAGTCGATGCTGTGTGGGTCGAGTAGGTTGCCGTCGCGGTCGAGCACGCTCATCTGGTGCCGTTCCAGGTAGCTGATGTCGTCGCGAATAGCAGGCAATTTGTCTTCGCGCAGAATGGTCGGCGGCACGGTCCAGGTCGGATTGAGGGTCAGGCGCACAATACTTGAGGCAAGCAGTGGCGTTTGCCGTTCGGCGCGGCCGACCTGGGTGCGGCTGCGCCAGAGCAGCTGGTTGTTGCGTCGAACCTGGATTTCGGCGGCTGCGACATTGATCAGCACTTCGGCATCGCCCATGGGGTCGGCCAGCCAGCGCAGGCGCTCGAGGTTGGCGCGCAGTTGTTCCCGGCGCATCTGTGCGCTGATGTTTAGCTCGGCCAGGCTGGCGGGGCCGAGAATGCCGTCGGGGTTGAGGCCGTGGTCGCGCTGAAAAGTCTCCAGGGCTCTCTGCGTGGCCAGATCATAGGTACTGCCCAGTTCTTCTAACGGGGCAGTCAGGTAGTTTTGGGCAACTAGGCGTGTGCGCAATTCTGGCAGTCGCGCATCCTTGCCGCCGGGCTTGAGCAGCGGACCGCTGGCCAGCGTCGCCCAAATCTGTAGTGGCCGCCGGCGTTGTTGCGCGTATGCGCTGCGCAGTCGCTGGTACTGCACTGTGCTCGGTCGTGCGCTGGCAAAGGCCACTGTTGGTGCGTTCAGGTGCAGTAGGGCAAGCGAGAGCGTCGCCAGTTGCGGGTCCGGATTGATGTGTCCTGCCGCTTGCCACAGCGGCTCTAAGCGCTGTTGTTGCAAACGACCTCGGCGCAGATGCAGTAGGGCTTGCAGGTAACTGTGACTGGTCAGTAGCTCCGCACAGTCGCGTTGCTCGTCAAAGCTTTCTTCGACCAGGCTGGGTAGCAGATAGTCGCTGGGCTGCAGGCCGTCATCAGCCAACTGCGCAAGCTGTTCGCGCAGCTGAAGCAGTTGTTCGCCACTTTGCCAGGCGGGCTGGCCGTCACGTTGGGCATAAAAGGCCTGCAGCAGGTGCCGGGCATTCTCGTCTAGGCTTGCCGGTAACGCACTGCAGTGCTGCGTCAGTTGAGCCAGTAATGGGCGCAGGTCGGCACTGGTGGCAAAAGGCGCTTCGGCGGCATTGGCGACCAGTGGCAGGGTGAGCAAGGCAACGCTCAGGTAAAGTGTGCGTTTTTTGAACAATCTACTATTCCAGTCCTTGGCCTAAAAGCAGGTTAGCTGCAGCCAGTATAGGCGGGTCGTGGTTGGATCTTGTGACAGGACGTCCACAGCATTAGGGGTATTTGCGCATATGTTTGGACGTTTCGGCAGGTTCTGTATGGTGGGGGTATGGCTGTTTTGCATGCCACTGTCGGTGACGGCAGCAGAGCAGGATGGGTTGTTCAGGGACCTGGCGCGGATTGCCCCTGGGCTCGATCAGCAGGCGCTGCGGCATGCTGTGGCGGCGATGCAGTGTGCGGTGAATCATGGTGCAGAACCTGCTCGTCGTCTGGCAGTAATCGACTATTCGCGACCCTCGACTGAGCGGCGGTTGTGGATATTTGACCTGCAGCGCAAGCGCTTGCTGCTGCGTGATTTTGTTGCCCACGGTCGTAAATCAGGTGAGAACTTTGCAGAGGCGTTCTCCAACCGTCTGGGCAGTAATCAGACCAGCCTGGGTTTGTTCCGCACCGCTGAAAGCTACAGCGGCAAGCATGGTTATTCTCTGCGCATGGATGGCCTGGAGCCTGGGCTGAATGATTTGGCCCGTGAGCGTGCAATCGTTATTCACGGTGCGTCATATGTCAGCCCGAGCCTGGTGCAAAGCCAGGGTAGGATTGGCCGTAGCCTGGGTTGTCCGGCGGTGCGTCCGGAGGTGGCGCGGATGGTGGTTGATCAGCTCAAGGGCGGGCAGTTTCTCTTCGCCTGGCACTCCAACCAACGTTGGTTAAAGGGCTCCGCGTACTTGGACTGCAAACCGCAGCGGGTGGCGAGCATCCTCGCCCGTCAGCAGCATTTGCCGCGCAGCTGAACTCTGCGGGCTAAGGCTATTTCTGCTCGCTCTGAGGGGTCACGCGCAGCACTTCCTCGATGGTAGTCAGGCCGGCAGCGACTTTCTGCGCGCCGGATAGGCGCAGGCTGCGCATACCTTCTTTGAACGCATGCCGACGCAGCGCAATCAGATCGGTATCGGCGGTAATCAGCGGTTTCATCGCGTCATTGATTAGCATGATCTCATACACCCCAGCGCGGCCGCGGTAGCCGGTGTCGCGGCATTCCAGGCAGCCGACAGCGCTGCAGGCCTGGGTTGGTAACGGTGCGTTCCAGGGTTTGGTCAGGCTTTGCCAGTCGTCTTCATCCAGTGTCTGCGGTGCCTTGCAATGCGGGCACAGAGTGCGCACTAGGCGCTGCGCCATTACGCCGAGCAAGGTGGACTTGAGCAGGTAGTGCGGCACGCCCAGTTCCAGCAGGCGGGTGATGGCACTAGGCGCGTCGTTGGTGTGCAGGGTGGAGAGGACCAGGTGGCCGGTGAGCGCCGCCTGAATGGCCATTTCGGCGGTTTCTAGGTCGCGGATTTCGCCGACCATGATGATGTCCGGGTCCTGGCGCATCAGCGCGCGCACGCCGCTGGCGAAGGTCAGGTCGATATTGTGTTGCACCTGCATCTGGTTGAATGCCGGCTCGACCATCTCGATTGGGTCTTCGATGGTGCAGAGGTTCACTTCCGGCGTGGCCAGTTGCTTGAGCGTGGTGTACAGCGTGGTGGTCTTGCCCGATCCAGTCGGCCCGGTGACCAGGATGATGCCGTTGGGCTGGCTGGTCATGCTCTTCCAGCGCTTCAGATCATCAGCGGAGAAACCCAACTGGTCGAAGCTTTTCAACAGCACTTCCGGGTCGAAAATCCGCATCACCATTTTTTCGCCAAAGGCGGTGGGCAGGGTCGACAGGCGCAGCTCCACCTCGCCGCCGTCCGGGGTCTTGGTCTTGACCCGGCCGTCCTGGGGTTTGCGTTTTTCTGCAACGTTCATTCGCCCGAGGCTTTTCAGGCGGCTGACGATGGCCATGGTCACCTGGGGCGGGAATTGGTAGACGGTGTGCAGCACGCCGTCGATGCGAAAGCGCACGCTGCCCTGCTCGCGGCGCGGCTCGATATGAATATCACTGGCGCGTTGAGTGAAGGCGTATTGAAACAGCCAGTCGACGATATTGACGATATGCGCGTCGTTGGCATCGGGCTCCTGATCCTGGGCGCCGAGGTTGAGCAGTTGCTCGAAGTTACCGCCCCCGCTGATTTTCATCTCACCGGCCGAGGCACCGCTGACCGATTTGGCCAGGCGATAGAACTCTACGGTAAAGCGCTGGATATCTGTCGGGCTGGCCACCACACGCTTGATCGGGCGCTTAAGTACATGAATCAGGTTGGCTTCCCAGCTATTGACCAGTGGCTGGCTGCTGGCAATGGTCACGCTGTCGGTGTCTACCGCTACGGCAAGAATCTTGTGACGCTGGGCGAAGGCGTAGGACATCAGCGGAGTAATGGCCGAGACATCGATTTTCAGTGGGTCAATGCGCAGAAAGGGCTGGCCGCATTGTTCCGCCAGCCAGCTGGTCAGCGTTTCCAGCTCGAGCTTTTTGCCCGGATGTTTGAGGTCATCGAGTTGCTGAGCAGCGAGAAATTCCAGCGGGTGCTGCTGGTTGTTCACTGCGCTGCGACGGATTGCCAGGCATTGCTCTGCATTGTCCTGATTGGTCCGGCCTTGGGTGACCAGTTCACGCAGCAGGTCGGCGAGCTCGAGCTGGCGATCATGGGCGGACGAGACGAATGCGGACATAAAACTCCCTGACGATCCTGATAATTAAGCAATATCAGCAGCATGACGCCAAGGGCGCGAGCTGTCTGCCGACTTGATCCATTTTCGCACAGCCGCCAATTATTGCCGCTCTTGGCGTCAGGCGCGCTTGAGGGTTTTTACCCCTTCAGCCGTACCAAGCAGCAGCAGGTCGGCCGGGCGAGCAGCGAACAGGCCATTGGTGACCACGCCGACGATGGCGTTGATCTGGCTTTCCAGCTCGGCCGGGTTGGTGATCGACAGGTTGAACACGTCGAGGATGATATTGCCGTTATCGGTCACCACGCCTTCGCGGTACACCGGGTCGCCGCCAAGTTTGACCAGCTGGCGAGCCACATGGCTACGCGCCATCGGGATCACTTCCACTGGCAGGGGGAAGGCGCCCAGCACTGGTACCAGCTTGCTGGCATCGGCGATGCAGATAAAGGTCTGCGCCACGGCAGCAACGATCTTCTCCCGGGTCAGGGCCGCCCCGCCGCCCTTGATCAGGTTGAGGTGCTCATCGCTCTCGTCGGCGCCGTCGACATAGAACTCCATGTCGCTGACGGTGTTCAGCTCATACACTGGAATGCCGTGGCCCTTGAGGCGTGCGGCGGTGGCTTCGGAGCTGGCGACGGCACCGTCGAACTCCATCTTGTGCTTGGCCAGGGCATCGATAAAGCAATTGGCAGTGGAGCCGGTGCCTACGCCGATCACACTCTTGGCGTCGAGTTTGGGGAGAATAAAGTCGACGGCAGCCTGGGCGACGGCTTGCTTGAGTTGATCCTGGTTCATCGTGGGCCTGGCGTGAGAGTGAGGAAAGGCGCGAATTATAGCGCGGCTGGGCCGGCGACGTTAAAACCCTGCCTGTCAGGCCACGTGAGAGCGTAGCGAGCGAAGGTCAGGCAAGGCGCTACGTTAGTAACAGCCTTCGGCTGGTCAAAACGGCGAGGAAGCGGAGTGTACTGTTGTACGTGAGCATTCCGAACCTGTTTTTAACGCCGCATCACCGAGCGCAGTAGCTCTCGCGTGGTCTGCTTGTATGGTCGTTCGGCGCAACGCTGGGGTAGACTCGCTGACTCCCTGAAAAGCCGCCTGCGATGCCCGCCATGCTCGAACAGTACGTTAAGAAGATCCTCACCTCGCGCGTCTATGACGTGGCGGTGGAAACTCCGCTGCAAGCCGCCAACCAGCTTTCCGAGCGCCTGGGTAACCAGATTCTGCTCAAGCGCGAAGACTTGCAGCCGGTGTACTCGTTCAAGATCCGTGGTGCTTATAACAAGCTGGCGCAGCTAACGGCCGAAGAGCAGGCCCGTGGTGTGGTCACCGCATCTGCCGGTAACCATGCCCAGGGTCTGGCGTTGGCTGCGAAGGTGTTGGGGGTTAAAGCCACTATCGTGATGCCCAAGACCACTCCAGAGATCAAGGTGCAGGGCGTGCGCTCACGTGGCGGCAAAGTGGTGCTGCACGGTGACAGCTTTCCTGAGGCGCTGGCCTATTCGCTGAAGTTGGTCGACGAGAAGGGCTACATCTATATCCATCCCTACGATGATCCGCACACCATTGCCGGCCAGGGCACCATAGCCATGGAAATTCTCCGTCAGCAGCCGGGCCAACTCGATGCGATTTTCGTTCCGGTCGGCGGCGGTGGGCTGATCGCGGGAATCGCGGCCTATGTGAAATACCTGCGCCCGGAAATCAAGATCATCGGCGTCGAGCCGGATGACTCCAACTGCCTGCAGGCCGCCATGGCCGCCGGCGAGCGTGTGGTCTTGCCGCAGGTCGGGCTATTTGCCGATGGCGTGGCCGTGGCGCAGATCGGTCAGCACACCTTTGATGTGTGCAAAGACTATGTCGACGAGGTGATTACTGTCAGCACCGACGAGATCTGTGCAGCGATCAAGGACATCTACGATGACACCCGTTCGATCACCGAGCCGGCTGGCGCGCTGAGCGTCGCCGGAATCAAGAAATACGTGGAGCGCGAAGGCTGCAGCGGCCAGGTACTGGTGGGCATCGATTCGGGCGCTAACGTCAACTTCGACCGCCTGCGCCACGTCGCCGAGCGCGCCGAGCTGGGCGAGAAGCGCGAAGCGATCATTGCCGTGACCATCCCCGAGCAACCGGGCAGCTTCAAGGCGTTCTGCGAAGCCATCGGCAAGCGGCAGATAACCGAGTTCAATTACCGCTATCACGAGGATAAGGAGGCGCACATCTTTGTTGGCGTGCAGACCCACCCGGAAAGTGACCCGCGTGCCGCGCTGGTGCAGGGCCTGCGTGAGCAGGGTTTCCCGGTGCTGGATCTAACCGACAACGAGCTGGCCAAGCTGCATATTCGTCATATGGTCGGCGGTCATGCCGCGGCGGTGCCGGATGAGTGCGTTTACCGCTTCGAGTTTCCCGAGCGCCCGGGTGCGTTGTTTAATTTCTTACAGAAATTAGGTGGGCGCTGGAACATCTCGATGTTCCACTACCGCAACCATGGCGCTGCCGATGGTCGTGTAGTCGCGGGGCTGCAAGTGCCGCAAGCGGAGCGTCACCTTGTGCCCGCAGCGCTGGAAGCCATCGGCTACCCCTATTGGGATGAGAGCGATAATCCGGCGTACAAACTCTTTTTAGGCTAATCGGCAGGAGCTGAATCGATGGAACATTACCAACTGCTGAAAATTCTCCACAGCGCACCGGGCGTGCTGTTGTTGCTGGGCGTGCTGGCTCATGTGTTTATGCTGTGGAAGGCCGCGCGCGCTGGGGATAGCGCCGTGCTGCAGCGCAAACTCAAACGCACCCGACTGATTAGCCTACCGGTATTTGGCCTGCTGGCCCTAAGCCTGCCGGTCAGCGGCTGGTGGCTGGTCAATCTTGCTGGTTTCCCGCTGGGGCAGACCTGGCTGCTTGCCAGTAGCGTGCTGTTCGGCGTACTGGTGCTGTTCGGTCTGCTACTCAATGGTCGTCTGGCGGCCTGGCAGGTATTGGGCGACAGTCCAGCCCCGATCAAGCTGCTGCGCTTCTGTGCGCTGTATGCCGGGCTGATCGTATTGCTGCTACTGGTGATTATGGGGCTGATGGGCGCCAAACCGGCCTGATCAGCACTCAAATAAAAACCCCGCCTGATCAGGCGGCGTTTTTATTTGCGGCGAATTTAGCGCAGCGAAATAACTGGCCAGCCGCGTTTTTCCGCTTCGGCGCGCAGCTTCGGGTCGGGGTCGACGGCGAATGGGCGGGTGACTTGCTCCAGCAGCGGCAGGTCATTCAACGAGTCGCTGTAGAAGCTGCTGTCAGCCAGGCTCAGGCCGGTTTCGCCGAGCCAGCGGTTGAGTCGGGTGACCTTGCCCTCCTTGAAGCACGGCACATCAGTGGTGCGTCCGGTATAGCGGCCGTCAGCCATTTCGCACTCAGTCGCCAGCAGGGTGTCGACGCCCAGGCGTGCGGCAATCGGTGCGGTGACGAAGCGGTTGGTCGCGGTGATGATCAGCAGCTTGTCACCGGCTTCGCGGTGTTCGGCCAACAGCGCTTCGCCCTTGGTGAGGATGATTGGTTCGACGCAGTCACGCATAAATTCGCGGTGCCACTGCTCCAGCTGAGCCATCTCCGTGCGGCCGAGGATTTCCAGGCTGAAGTTCAGGTAGTCGGTGATGTTCAGGCTGCCGGCCAGGTAATCCTGATAGAAGTCATCATTGCGCGCCTTGTAAGCAATCCCGTCGAGGATACCGCGCTCACACAGGTAGTCGCCCCAGGCGTGGTCGCTGTCGCCGCCGAGCAGGGTGTTGTCGAGATCGAATAAAGCCAAACGCACGGGGCACCTTTTCTTAAAACCTAATAAAGGCGGCCAGATTAACGGCTTTTATAAGGCTTTCCTATTACACGGGCCGCTCGCGTTGCTGCTGCCGCGGCCTTTGTGGAACAATGCCAAAACATGCGTTTACGAGGTTGTGCGCCGTGATCGATCCTGATGGTTTTCGCCCTAATGTCGGCATCATTCTGACCAATGATGTCGGCCAGGTGCTGTGGGCGCGTCGGATAAACCAGGACGCTTGGCAGTTCCCGCAAGGCGGGATCAATGACCATGAGTCGCCGGAAGAAGCGCTGTACCGCGAATTGAATGAAGAAGTTGGCCTGGAACAGCAGGATGTGAAAATTCTCGCCTGCACCCGGGGCTGGTTGCGTTATCGTCTGCCCCAGCGCCTGGTGCGCACGCACAGCCAGCCGCTGTGCATCGGGCAGAAACAGAAATGGTTCCTCCTGCGTTTGACCGGCGCAGAAGATCGGGTGCGCATGGACCTGACCGGCAAGCCGGAGTTCGACGGCTGGCGCTGGGTCAGTTATTGGTACCCGCTGGGCCAGGTGGTGACATTTAAGCGCGAGGTTTACCGTCGCGCCCTCAAGGAACTCGCTCCGCGCCTTCTGGCACGGGACTAATACAGGCTAGAGCCAAGCATGCTCAATACGCTGCGCAAGATTGTCCAGGAAGTAAACGCCGCCAAGGACCTCAAGGCGGCGCTGGGCATTATCGTGCAGCGAGTGCGCGAGGCCATGGGCAGCCAGGTCTGCTCGGTCTACCTGCTTGACCCGGAAAGCAATCGCTTTGTGCTGATGGCCACCGAGGGCTTGAACAAGAAAGCCATCGGCAAGGTCAGCATGGCCCTTAACGAGGGGCTGGTCGGCCTGGTCGGTACCCGCGAGGAACCGCTTAACCTCGAACATGCCTCCGAACACCCGCGTTACCGCTACTTTGCCGAGACCGGCGAGGAGCGTTACGCCTCATTCCTTGGTGCACCGATCATTCACCACCGCAAGGTGATGGGTGTATTGGTCATCCAGCAGAAAGAACAGCGCCAGTTCGACGAAGGTGAAGAAGCCTTTCTGGTGACTATGAGCGCCCAGCTTGCCGGGGTTATCGCCCACGCCGAGGCCACGGGCTCGATTCGCGGTCTGGGGCGGCAGGGTAAAGGTATTCAGGAAGCCAAGTTTATCGGCGTGCCTGGCTCGCCTGGCGCCGCCGTGGGTACGGCGGTGGTGGTATTGCCGCCGGCCGACCTGGAAGTGGTGCCGGATAAAAGCGTCGATGACATCGCCGCCGAGCTGACTCTGTTCAATAACGCCCTGGAAGGTGTACGCAGCGACATGCGCGCGCTGTCGGCGAAGATGGCCACCCAGCTGCGTCCGGAAGAGCGCGCGCTGTTCGATGTCTACCTGATGATGCTGGAAGATGCCGCCCTGGGTAACGAGGTGGTCAAGGTCATCCGTACCGGTCAATGGGCGCAGGGCGCACTGCGCCAGGTGATTGGCGAACACATCAATCGTTTCGAACTGATGGACGACGCTTACCTGCGTGAGCGTGCCAGCGACGTCAAAGACCTCGGCCGGCGCTTGCTCGCCTATCTGCAGCAGGCGCGTCAGCAGACGTTGATCTATCCAGACAACTGCATTCTGGTCAGCGAAGAGCTGTCGCCGGCGATGCTCGGCGAGGTGCCGGAAGGCAAGCTGGTTGGCCTGGTTTCGGTGCAGGGCTCAGGCAACTCGCATGTGGCGATCTTTGCCCGCGCCATGGGTATTCCCACGGTGATGGGCGCGGTCGACCTGCCGTATTCGAAGATCGACGGTATTCAGCTGATCGTCGACGGCTACCACGGTGAGGTCTTTACCAACCCCAGCGAGGTATTGCGCAAGCAATACGCCGAAGTGGTCGAGGAAGAGCGCCAGTTGGCCCAGGGCCTTGATGCACTGCGTGCCTTGCCGTGCGAAACCCTCGACGGCCACCGCATGCCGTTGTGGGTCAACACCGGCCTGCTCGCCGATGTAAAGCGCGCCCAGGAGCGCGGTGCCGAAGGCGTTGGCCTGTACCGCACCGAAGTGCCGTTTATGATCAAGGAGCGCTTCCCCAGCGAGAAGGAGCAGCTGGCGATTTATCGCGAGCAACTGGCCGCCTTCCACCCGCTGCCGGTGACCATGCGCAGCCTGGATATCGGCGGCGACAAGGCGCTTAGCTATTTCCCGATCAAGGAAGACAACCCCTTCCTTGGTTGGCGTGGCATCCGCGTCACCCTCGATCACCCGGAAATCTTCCTGGTGCAGACCCGCGCCATGCTCAAGGCCAGCGAAGGGCTGAACAACCTGCGCATCCTGCTGCCGATGATTTCCGGGATTCAGGAGCTGGAAGAAGCACTGCACCTGATTCACCGCGCCTGGGGTGAGGTGCGTGATGAAGGCACCGACGTGCCGCTGCCTCCGGTCGGGGTGATGATCGAGATTCCTGCGGCGGTCTATCAGGTGCGCGAGCTGGCACGCCAAGTCGACTTTCTCTCGGTCGGCTCGAATGACCTGACCCAATATCTGCTGGCTGTGGATCGCAACAACCCACGGGTCGCCGACCTCTATGACTTCCTCCATCCGGCAGTGCTGCAGGCGCTACGCCTTGTGGTGGCCGGCGCCCATGCCGAAGGCAAGCCAGTAAGCATCTGCGGCGAGATGGCCGGTGATCCAGCTGCGGCGGTATTGCTGATGGCGATGGGCTTTGATGGCCTGTCGATGAACGCCACTAACCTGCCCAAAGTTAAGTGGTTGTTGCGGCAGATCAGCATGGGCAAGGCCCAGGAGTTGCTCAGTCAGGTGATGAGTATCGACAATCCGCAGGTGATCCACAGCACTCTGCAACTGGCCCTGCGCAACCTCGGCCTGGGCCGTATGATCAATCCTGCATCGGATATCCAGGCCTGATACCTGCTGACCAGCATGAGTGCACCGCTAACGGCTTCAGCAGGTCAGTACAACCTCTCCTAAACAGCTGCCATTGCTGCCGAACGTGCGCTCGGCCAGCACGCGGCTGCCGTCGGCATTGACGATCAAGGCAGTGCTGGCACGGGTGCCGTAGGTCACGCTGGCAATAAACACGCTGGAGAGCAGACGTTCGCCGGTCAGGCCTATGCCGGTTTGCGGCAGCTCAGCGTCCGCTGCGCGGGTGGGGTCGGCAAGCAGCTTGAACAGCGTCTGTGGCTGTGGCTCATGCAAGCTGTTGTGCAGTGCCTGCTTGGCCCGTTGCAGCTTGGGCCAAGGCGTGTCCAGGTCGGCATTCGACAGGCCGTACACGCCTTCCGTCAATGGCGTGGCGTGTCCGGTCAGGGAATTGAAGTGCCAGAGTTGCTGACTGTCACCTAGCAGCAGGTTAAAGCCGTTGTAGTGCCGGCGCTGTTCGTGCAGCTCATGCAGAAAACGTTCGACGCTGTGGCTACCGGCGAGAAAGGCCACCGGCAGTTCGCCTCGTGAGCGGCCGCCCTGTGCTTGGCCGGGGTCGCGAATGTTGGTCAGAGCGGCAAAGCGCCCGCCAGGGCCGACGCCCAGCCAGGTACCGCCGGCCTGCAGGTCGCGCCCGGCAATCACCCCCGGCATATCGGGCCACTCGGACAGTGGCTGGCTGGGGCGCTCATAGAACTCATCGCGGTTGGCGGCCAGCAGCAGCGGCTGGGCATGGCCCGGTCGCCAGGCCAGAACGATCAGGCACATGGGTTAGCTCCTTAACTTCGCCAGCACGCCGGCGCTGTCCAGTTCGCCGCCTAGGTGCAGGCGCACCTTGCGCGCGCCGCAACCCAGGCCGAGTTCAAGCAGGATGCGCTCCTCAACCTGCGAAAGGCCGCCCTCCAATCGCTCCAGCGGTTGAATCAGCAGCTGCGGTGGTCGGCTCAGGCGCAAAAAACGCTTGGGCAGTAGTTCATCAAGGCCGCGCTGCAGCAGTTGCTGCGCGGCGGCAAAATCCGCCACCAGCAGGCGCTGATTGCTGAACGCAGGATCAGCTTGCAGGTGCAGTTCGCGGCCACTTTGCAGGTGCGTCAGGTGCATTTGGTTGCAGCTCAGCTTCAGGTACAGGGTCGGGCGCACGGTGCTCTATTCCTTAGAGAGTCCTGGCACTGTACGCAAAGGCCGTAAGGACATCCATCGCCCAAAGTAGAGTCCGGCCCTGTGCATCCGTTACCATGCGTGATTGTTTGCGGGGGTGCTGATGGAACTGCTGCTGTATTTAGTCTTGGGGGCTGCTGCGGGAACCTTGGCCGGGTTATTTGGCGTGGGCGGCGGCATTATCATCGTGCCGGTGCTGGTGCTAAGTTTTGCTGCGCAAGGCGTCGATCCTTCAGTCTTGACGCATCTGGCCGTCGGCACCTCGTTGGCAACCATCATCTTTACCTCGATCAACTCAGTAATCGAGCATCACCGTAAAGGTGCCGTGCTGTGGCCGGTGTTTGCCTGGATGACCCTCGGCATCCTGCTCGGTGCAGCTATTGGTGCGAAGACCGCTGCAGCCATCCAGGGGCCGATGTTGCAGAAGATCATTGGCGTATTCGCGATCATCATTGCCGTGCAGATGGCCTTGGAACTGAAACCCAAAGCCAGTAGTACTGTCCCAGGCAAGCCTGGCCTGACTGTGGCCGGTATGGTGATTGGTTGGGCTTCGGCGATCTTCGGCATCGGCGGCGGTTCACTGACCGTGCCATTCCTGACCTGGCGCAGCGTGTCCATGCGTGAGGCGGTGGCGACGTCTTCGGCCTGCGGTTTGCCGATTGCTGTGGCCAGCGCCTTGAGTTTTATCTGGTTGGGTTGGCATAAACCTGAGCTGCCCGAGTGGAGTATGGGTTTTGTCTACTTGCCGGCGTTGGTCGGGATTGCCATTCCCAGCATGTTTTTTGCCCGAGTAGGTGCGCGTTTGGCACACAAGCTGTCGCCGCGTCTGCTCAAGCGTCTATTTGCCTTGCTGCTATTTAGCGTGGGCCTGAGCTTTCTGATTTGAGGAATTGAAATGCTGCCTTACCCGCAGATCGACCCTGTTGCACTGGCCCTTGGCCCGCTGAAAATTCATTGGTATGGCCTGATGTACCTGATCGGCATCGGTGGTGCGTGGCTGCTGGCTTCGCGCCGCTTGGAGCGGTTCGACTCAAGCTGGAACAAGGAAAAGCTCTCCGACCTAGTGTTCTGGGTGGCGATGGGGGTAATTCTCGGCGGGCGTCTGGGTTACGTGCTGTTCTATGACTTGGCGGCCTATATCGCTGAACCGATCCGCATGTTGCGTATATGGGAAGGCGGCATGTCGTTCCACGGCGGTTTGATCGGCGTGATGCTGGCTACCTGGTGGTTCGGTAAGCGCAACGGTAAGAGCTTTTTCGAGTTGATGGACTTTATCGCGCCGCTGGTACCGATTGGTCTGGGTGCTGGGCGCATCGGTAATTTCATCAACGCCGAGCTATGGGGCAAAGCCACTGACTTGCCTTGGGCAATGGTTTTCCCTACCGATCCGCAGCAACTGGCACGCCATCCATCGCAGCTGTATCAGTTCGCTCTGGAAGGCGTGGCGCTGTTCGTCATTCTCTGGTTCTACTCGCGCAAACCGCGCCCGACTATGGCGGTGTCCGGCATGTTCGCGGTGTGCTACGGGATTTTCCGTTTTATCGTCGAATTTGTTCGCGTGCCGGATGCCCAGCTCGGTTACCTGGCGGGCGGTTGGTTGACTATGGGCCAAGTACTCTGTGTGCCGATGATCCTCGCCGGCCTTGGTCTGATTACCTACGCCTACAAGCGTCAGGCTGCGCAGGAGGCCGTGTAATGCAGCAGTACCTTGACCTGATGCGCCTGGTGCGCGAGACCGGTACCTTCAAGAGTGACCGCACCGGCACCGGCACCTACAGCATCTTCGCCCACCAGATGCGCTTCAATCTGGCCGATGGCTTCCCGCTGGTGACCACTAAGAAGTGTCACCTGAAATCAATCATTCACGAGCTGCTGTGGTTTCTGCAGGGCGACACCAACATCAAGTACCTGAAGGATAACGGCGTACGTATCTGGGACGAGTGGGCCGACGAAAACGGCGACCTTGGCCCGGTGTACGGTTATCAATGGCGCAGCTGGCCGGCGCCGAACGGCGAGTCGATTGATCAGATCAGCAAGCTGATCGAAATGATCAAGAAGAACCCGGATTCACGCAGGCTAATCGTTTCAGCCTGGAATCCGGCACTGGTCGATCAGATGGCCCTGCCGCCGTGCCACACCATGTTCCAGTTCTATGTGGCAGACGGCAAACTCAGTTGCCAGTTGTACCAGCGCTCGGCGGATATTTTCCTCGGCGTACCGTTCAACATTGCCAGCTATGCCTTGCTGACCCTGATGGTGGCTCAAGTGTGTGGGCTGCAACCCGGCGACTTCGTCTGGACCGGTGGCGACTGCCACCTGTACGCCAACCATATTGAGCAGACCGACCTGCAGCTGACCCGCGAGCCGCTGCCGCTGCCGGTGATGAAGCTCAATCCCGAGGTGAAGGACATTCTGGCCTTCAAATTCGAGGACTTCGAGCTACTGGGTTATCAGGCGCATCCGCACATCAGTGCGCCAGTGGCGGTCTGATTCCCGGATGACGCGGCGGTTTTTGTTACCCTGAAGTTTTTTAGTTGGGGGAACAACGCATGCCGAGAGTCCTGATCGTCTTGTGGCTGATGCTGCTGGGGCTGAATGCCATGGCAGCAGAACCGAGCGAGCCAGTGCTGCGGGTGGGCATCACCGAGGTGCCGCCGTTCGTGATCAAGGAGCCGGATGGTAGCTGGCGCGGCATCAGCATCGACTTGTGGAATACGGTGGCCAGCACCGCGGGCTATCGTTTCGAACTGCTGCCCATGCCGTTCGAGCGTTTGCTGCCTAGCCTTGAAGACGGCAAGTTAGACGTGGTGGTTGGCGCGCTGACGATGACCGCCGAGCGTGAAGAACGCTTCGACTTTACCCACCCCTTCTATCGCACCGGCCTGGCTATTGGCGTGCTGCATGACGGTGAAAAAAGTGGCTGGATGGTGCTCAGAGGGTTGTTCTCCTGGCAGTTTCTTAGCCTGATTTTCGGTCTGGCAGCCTTATTGTTGCTGGTTGGCGCCTTGGTCTGGTTGTTCGAACGGCGCAATAACCATGAACAGTTTGGCGGTACGCCGGTGCAAGGCCTGGGCTCCAGCTTCTGGTGGGCAGCGGTCACCATGACCACTGTCGGTTATGGCGATAAAGCGCCAGTTACGCTCGGTGGGCGTTTGGTCGGGCTCGTGTGGATGTTTGCCGGTTTGATCATGGTGTCGACCTTTACTGCGGCCGTTGCCAGCATGCTGACTGTAGGTAACCTACAGGGTGGCATCCAGGGCCCGGAAGACTTGCGTCGTGCCCATGTGGCGAGCGTCGACAATACCTCTGGCGCGCTCTACCTGGAAAGTCAGCGCATTCGTCACAGTAATTATCCCAACCTGATTACCGCCATGCGCGCGGTACAGCAGGGCGAGGCGGAGGCGGTGGTGTATGACTTGCCGATCATGCAGTACCGCAATGGTGAGCTGAATCAAGGTGGTCTGCGTTTGCTGTCCGGTACGTTCGAGAACCAGTCCTATGCGTTTGCGCTGGCCAGTGGCAGCCCATATCGCGAACGCATCAACCTGGAGTTGCTGCGTGCGCTCGGCGAGGACGAGTGGGGCAAGGTGCAGCGACTGTATCTGGGTGAGCCCTGAACCAGGGGCTTATTCGTTGCTTAGCAGCGTGGCGGCCAGTGTGTTGAGTTGCATTTCCCGTTCGCTGTGCTGAAGTTGCGCGCCGGGGTTGAGCGATGACCATTCGGGGTGGGCGCGAGCTCTGTGCAGGGCATCCGGCAGCTTGCCTTCACGCCAGCTGGCGTCCTGCGGCGCGGCCAGGTTGATGGATTCGACGGCGGCATGGCCGCGCGCTTCCAGTGCTTGCAGCAGCAGTTGTTGGCGCAGGGCGAGTAGGCGCAGCACGGCGTCATCCACGGTCAGTTCGCGTTGGCCCTTGAGTTTGTCTTTTAAGCGCGAGCCGTAAGTGCGTAAGGTCTGCGCGCTGCCACCGATCAGCGCGCCGAGTGCGGCAGCCGCGCCAAGGGTAATGCCGCCCACCAGCAGATCGACTCCCAGGCCCGTAGCAGCGCCCGCCGCCATACCTCCGCCTACGTTGAGACCGAGTTGTTTGAGGGTTTCCGGGTTGAACAGGTCGTCGCCCCAGCGGCCGTCGAGTAATGGCAGGTCAGTGGCGTGCGCATCGTCCTGGCGGAAGGCATATAGACGCAGCAGGGCTTCCACGCAGCGTTGCTCGCGCTGGCGAATGGTTTGGTGCAGCTCGCGGATCGCGCCTTGCTCCAGCACCTGCTGTGCGGCCACGCTGCGTCGGCAGGCGGCGCAGTCCAGCAGCAGTTCGGCGATCAGCCGTGTACCGCTGCTGCGACGCCGTTGCCGTTGCGCCTGGTGATCGTCGATCAGCCTTTGCAGTTGTGGCCGCGCTTTTTCCAGCAGCAGCGCCAGGCTGTCATACAGGCGGCGTTCGCCATCCAGCGGCGGGGCCACGCTGTCGAAGCACACCAATGCATGCAGGCCCAGGCGAGCCAGGGCATCACGCCAGTCCTGTTCGCGGTGCTGGCTGCTGCTGACGAAATTCAGCACCGGTAGTAGCGGCCGGCCGCACATGCTCAGCGCGGCCAGCTCATCGCGGTATTTGGCCAGCACCGGCTCGCGGGCGTCGATCACATACAGGCCGGCATCGGATGCGAGCAGTTGGCGTAGCACCTTGGCTTCCTGTTCGAAACGCTGGCGCGCTTCGCTGCCTTCGAGAAAACGTGCCAGGCGGGCTGGGCCGTCCAGGCGTTCGCCGGGGCGATCCAGGCGTTCCAGATAATCGAGCAGGGCGATGGCATCTTCCAGTCCCGGCGTGTCGTACAGCTCCAGCAATGCCTGGCCGTCTACTGACAGGCGTGCACCTTCGACATGGCGGGTGGTGCTGGGGCGATGGGAGACTTCACCGAAGCCGACGTCACGGGTCAGCGTGCGCAGCAACGAGGTTTTGCCGACATTGGTATGGCCGACCACGGCCAGTTTTAGCGGTTTAGTCATGGCCATGCTCCAGCCAGCTGAGCGGCAGGCTATCGCTATGCTGCAGTTGCAGTTGATCCAGTGCACTGTGCCAGTCGCTCAAGCGCGCGCTGTCGAGGGCTTCGCCCGGCGCGGGTGGCAGCAGCCAGATACGTGTGCTGCCTGCTGTGCGTGCCAGCTCGCCGAGCAGCGCCAGGCTGCCTCGGTCTGGGGAGCGGCGTGGGTCACAGGCGATCAGCAGGCGCGCCGGGGGAAAGCGGCTGAGCTGGTCGAGCAGTTGTTTGCGTTGTTCGCGGCTGTCGATCACGCCGGCATTGCCGATGCTTTTGGGTAGCACGGGGGGCCAATTGCGCTGTGGGTCCAGCTCCACCCCCACAAGCAATGCGCCCTGACTATCGAAAGCGTTATGGCCTGCCAGGGGCTGATGCAGCTGTGTGGGCGCGGCATCGCATACGCCGAGGCGTTCGCTGCTCGGTTGCAGGCGCTCACGCAGCAGGCTGTAACCGGGCAAGTTGAGGTCCAGGCTCAGCGCGGCACAGCCACGTCGCCAGCGCCATAGGCAGAGCAGCAGTAGGCCGAGGCGTGGCAGCACGCCGTAGACCACCAGCACACCCACCAGCCAGCCAGCCCAGCTCAGTCGCGCGCTTTCGTTGGCCAGTGCGCTGTCGCCGCTGGCGCGGATCAGTTCGGCGTCCGGCAGGCTGAAGCCGAGTAGCGCCGGTAGGCTGCCGAGGGCTTGAGTGAGGGCGATGAAGCTATCGCCGCCGAGCAGGGTGCTTTCCCAAACAAAGCCGTAACGCCGAGTTGCCAGCAAGGCCAGTAGGGTCAGCAGTGCAGTGAGCAGGGTCAGTAGCCAGAAGCCGTGCGCGAGTATGCCTAGGCCCCAGCGGCTTAGGCGTTGGCGTTGCAGCATCAACAGTAATGCCGGCGCCAGCTGCGCCGCTTGGGCGTCGCGGGCGAGCTTGGCGCTCAGCCACAACCATAGATGCCCGAGTGCGCCGGCACTGTCACGGCTCAGCAGCAGACCCAGTGCCCAGCCGAGCAGCAGGATCAGATTGAGCCCAAGCAGGCTGCCCAGGGCCCAGAACACATTGACTGGGCGTAAGCCGTCGCCCAAGGCCGCCACAGCTAGACCGCTGCCGCTAAGAATGGATAGCAGTAAAAACAGCAGTCCGGCCAGGCGTGCGCCCTGCAACCAATGCTGCAGCGCCTGCACCTGTCCATCGCGTTCGCCCAGCAGCCAGGCGCGGGTCTGGATACGTTCGCTAAGTGCGTCGCCTTGTGCCTGTGCGCGGCGATTGGCCTCGCTGTCATCCAGGGGGCCGGCATGCTCCTCGCGTAGACGGATGGTTTCGCTTAGCCAGAGGCGATGCAGGCGGCTGGGCATAGGTTTCTCAAGTGAGCTCACACGGTGTTCCGTTAGCAAGTGGAAGGTCGAGGATAACCGCAGCGGTCTTTGAATGGCACGGCAGTGCGCGCGCGTACTCTTTTGCTCAGTCCAGCTAGTCTGGCCAGATGTCGCTACGGTTTCTGCCAATTCGAGCCATAGCGGCTGCACTGAGACATAACAATAAAAGCGAGTGCCATCGTGAATTTACCGCACCTGGAGTGGGTCAATCAGGACTCGCCGTACCTGCGTCAGCATCAGCAAGGCTTTCGCACACTTAGCTTCGACGGCGAGCTGGAGCAAGCGTTCAAGCGCTATCACGCCAACGTGTTTTTGCGGCGTATGCGCTGGTCGTTGCTGGTGGCGACGCTGCTCGCGCTGTTGTTTGTCCTGCTGGATGCGATCAATCTGCCGGACCCATTGCGCGGCCGGATACTCGCCCTGCGCCTGGGGGTGATTCAGCCGATGCTGCTTCTGGCCTGGCTGGCGACCTATCGGCCGGGCTTGCGTGATCACCTGCAGCTGATCGGCGGTATTGTGGCGTTGCTCTCCGGGCTGGCAGTGGCGGGCATTATCGGTCTGGCCCGTTATCACAGCTTTGCGTTGCCCTATGAGGGCATCATCCTCGTTACCGTGTTCTTCTACTTTCTCACCGGCCTGCGCTTTACTACCGCCGTGTTGTGCGGCTGGCTGACCTTCATCGCGTACCTGGCTGTGGAATTGAGCATCGGTCTGGCGGGCGAGATGCTGCTGAACAATGCCTTGTTTCTGGCCCTGGCCAATATCATCGGTTCGGTGGGCTGCTATTCCCTGGAATATGCCACGCGGCAGAATTTCCTTGCCCATGGCCTGCTGCAGGATCTGGCCGAGAAGGACTTCCTCACCGGGCTGCTCAATCGTCGCGCCTTTACCGAGCGTGCCGAGCGCAGCTGGCGTCAGGCGCAGCGGGAGAAGCAGGCCTTGGGCGTGGTGATGATGGATGTGGACTTCTTCAAACGCTACAACGATCACTACGGCCACGCCGCGGGTGATGAGGCACTGCGTCAGGTCGCCCGAGTGATTGGTGAGCATGCCCGGCGACCATTGGACTTTACGGCGCGTTATGGCGGTGAGGAGTTTGTGGGGATCTGGTTTGGCCTGGCGGAAGAGCAGCTGATGGCGATTCTGCAGGACATTCGCAGTGCCATCGAAGCCCTTGGTCTGGCTCATGCACATTCAGATGCCGCCGGTGTCGTCACGTTGAGCATCGGCATGGCCTACCTTACACCGCAGCCACATCAGAGCTTTGGCGATGCTTTGCGTCTGGCGGATGTGGCGCTGTACCTGGCGAAGGAACAGGGGCGTAACCGCGTGGTGGGTAAGCGTCAGGACGGTTGAGTGAACTGAACGGAGGGAAGGCTTCAATGATCGCAGCGCAGGCGGTATTCTCGCGGCTATGAAAAATTCACTTCCCCTTTGCATGATTGCTGCTCTCGCGGAGAACCGCGTGATCGGCCGCGATAACCAACTGCCCTGGCATCTGCCGGCGGATCTCAAGCACTTCAAGGCACTGACCTTGGGTAAGCCGATCATCATGGGTCGCAAGACCTGGGATTCTCTCGGCCGGCCCCTGCCAGGTCGTCTCAACCTAGTGGTTAGCCGCCAGCCAGGCTTGCAACTGGAGGGGGCGGAAGTGTTCGCCAGCCTGGACGCGGCGCTTGAGCGCGCCGACGCCTGGGCGCGCGAGGAAGACGCCGAGGAGTTGATGCTGATTGGCGGTGCGCAGTTGTACGAACTGGGCTTGGCCCAGGCCGAGCGTCTGTACCTGACTCGCGTTGGCATCAGCCCCCAGGGTGATGCCTACTTCCCCGAGGTCGCCGAGGCCGATTGGCACCTGTCGTCCGCTATCGAACATCCGGAAGGGCTGGAAACCCCCGGCTATGTGTTCGAGGTGTGGGACCGCAAATAGCCCGTTCGGGCTGAGTTTTTCAGTACTGCATTGATTTCCGCCAGGGTGGGCGCCGATAGGGCGTGCCACCCTGCGGGTCATTGTTGCGTAGCGTTAAAAGCATTTCAGGCGATGTCTTGCTGGCCGCTACGCTGTCTATTGCCGCTTGCCTTTTACAGGTTGTTCCCTATGCATGACGCTGATGCCGATCACGCCGAGCCGGATCGTATTGCCGCGATCTTTATTCGCCATCCACTCTGGGAAGACGGCCTGGCGCTGTTGCTGGGTACGGCCATGGTGGCCCTTGGCATTACCCTCTATAGCCAGGCCGGGTTGCTGACGGGTGGCACCGTTGGCTTAGCCTTTTTGATGAAGTACCTACTCGGTTGGCCGTTCGGTTTGGTGTTCTTTCTGATCAACCTGCCGTTTTATGCCTTGGCCATCTGGCGCATGGGCTGGCCGTTCACCCTGCGCACCTTCTGCGCGGTAGGCATGGTTTCTCTTCTGGCAGAGCTGACCCCGCATTGGATCGGTTTTACCCATCTGAATGTGGTCTATGCCGCGCTGTTCGGTGGTTTTGCCATGGGCCTGGGGTTGCTGATGCTGTTCCGCCACCGCGCCAGCCTCGGCGGGGTGAACATCCTCGCGCTATACCTGCAGGAGCGTTTCGGCCTGCGCGCGGGCAAGGTGCAGATGGGCATCGATGTGCTGATCGTGCTGGGGGCGGTGCTGGTCGTGCCGTTGGATAAAGTGGCACTGTCGATTCTCGGCGCGCTGGCGCTGAATATGGTGCTGGCGATCAATCACCGCGCCGGGCGCTACATGGGCGTCAGCTGAAAACAAAAGCCCGGCACTAGGCCGGGCTTTTGTTTGCTGCATGTTGGCTTACGGCACCAGCTTGTCCAGCAGGGCCTTGTCACGCACTGCGCCCTTGTCGGCGCTGGTGGCGAGCAGAGCGTAGGCCTTGAGTGCTGTGGTGACTTTGCGCGGGCGCACTTCCACCGGCTTCCAGCCTTTCTTGTCCTGTTCAACGCGGCGTGCGGCCAGCTCTTCATCGCTGATCAGCAGGTTGATCGAGCGCTCGTGGATGTTGATCAGGATCTTGTCGCCTTCGCGGACCAAACCGATGGCACCGCCGGCTGCGGCTTCCGGCGAGGCGTGGCCGATGGACAGGCCGGAGGTGCCACCGGAGAAACGGCCGTCGGTGAGCAGGGCGCAGGCTTTGCCCAGGCCTTTGGATTTCAGGTACGAGGTTGGGTAGAGCATTTCCTGCATGCCTGGGCCGCCTTTCGGGCCTTCGTAGCGGATGATGACGATGTCGCCTTCCTTCACTTCGTCGGCGAGGATGCCGCGCACGGCGCTGTCCTGGCTTTCGAAGATTTTCGCGGTGCCTTCGAATACATGGATGGACTCATCCACACCAGCGGTTTTCACAACACAGCCGTCGAGCGCGATGTTGCCGTAGAGCACGGCCAGGCCGCCTTCTTGCGAATACGCATGCTCGACGCTGCGGATACAGCCGTTTTCACGGTCGTCATCCACGGTGTCCCAGCGCGTGCTCTGGCTGAACGCAGTCTGGGTCGGGATGCCGGCTGGGCCTGCACGGAAGAACGTGTGCACGGCTTCATCATCGGTCAGGGTGATGTCCCACTTGGCGATGGCTTCGGCCATGGTGGCGCTGTGCACGGTCGGCAGGTCGGTGTGCAGTAGGCCGCCACGGGCCAGGGAGCCGAGAATGCTGAAGATACCGCCGGCGCGGTGCACGTCTTCCATGTGGTACTTCTGGATGTTCGGCGCGACTTTGCACAGCTGCGGTACTTTGCGTGACAGGCGATCGATGTCGCGCAGATCGAAATCGACTTCGCCTTCCTGAGCAGCGGCCAGCAGGTGGAGGATGGTATTGGTTGAACCACCCATGGCGATGTCGAGGGTCATGGCGTTTTCGAACGCCTTGAAGTTGGCGATGTTGCGCGGCAGGGCCGACTCGTCGCCATCCTGGTAGTAGCGTTTGCACAGCTCGACGGCGGTACGCCCGGCTTGCAGGAACAGCTGTTCGCGGTCGCTGTGGGTGGCCAGGGTCGAACCGTTGCCCGGCAGGGCCAGGCCCAGGGCTTCCATCAGGCAGTTCATCGAATTAGCGGTGAACATGCCGGAGCAGCTGCCGCAGGTCGGGCAGGCGCTGCGCTCGTATTCGGCGACTTTTTCGTCACTGGCCGTGTCGTCTGCGGCGATCACCATGGCGTCGACCAGGTCCAGGCCGTGGCTGGCCAGCTTGGTTTTGCCCGCTTCCATCGGCCCGCCGGAGACGAAGATCACCGGGATGTTCAGGCGCAGCGATGCCAGCAGCATGCCGGGGGTGATCTTGTCGCAGTTACTGATGCAGACGATGGCGTCGGCGCAGTGGGCGTTGACCATGTACTCCACGGAGTCGGCAATGATCTCGCGGCTTGGCAGCGAATAGAGCATGCCGTCGTGGCCCATGGCGATGCCGTCATCGACAGCGATGGTATTGAATTCTTTAGCCACGCCGCCGTGTTTTTCGATCTCGCGGGCGACCAGCTGGCCCATGTCCTTCAGGTGCACGTGGCCAGGTACGAACTGGGTGAAGGAGTTGGCAATGGCGATGATCGGCTTTTTGAAGTCTTCATCCTTCATCCCGGTGGCACGCCACAGGGCGCGGGCGCCGGCCATATTGCGGCCGTGGGTGGATGTCTTCGAGCGGTAATCAGGCATGGCGGTCAATCCTGCAAAGGCTAATCAGGTCACGCGTGCACAGGCACTGGTGCTGTGCGGGCAACGGGCTGTTGGTGCGTATGGTGAGCCGGGATCTGGCCCAAGGCAAACGCAAGTGTGCATTTACAGGGCTGGGGCGCTGCCTTGCGCGGGGTGGGCGCTGGCATGGCCGGGCTATAAGTCCGCCTAGGTGAGGCTGGAGAAGGCCGATTCTAATCGCAGGTGCCTCGGGGCGAAAGGCCAGGTGGTGGCGCAGTGCGCGCAGGGGCAAGCATTTTTGTGCGGGGGCGCGCGAAAGACCGCTCGGTCATCAAAGGTTCATCGGCACCGCCGCGGCTGTCATGTCTGCGCAATCAGGACGCGCTGGTATAGGCCAGCGCGAGACAAGCCTGCCGTCTGTCTCGGCCAACCTTATCTACAACAATCTAAGGAAGCGACATGACTGCAACGAAAACCGTGGGGGGCCTGTTGGCGCTTACCGCCGCCAGCTTACTGACCGCCCAGGCCGAAGCCGGCAACAACAAGGTGCTGTTCTTCGGCATCGATGGCTTTAAGGCCGATGCCATTGCAAGTGCGCACATGGTCAACCTGGAGCGTTTGATTGCCGATGGCGTGTACACCGACGGCGGTTGGGCACCGGATACCTCAATGAGTGGTCCCGGCTGGTCGACCCTATTTATGGGAGTGGAGCGCGACAAGCACGGGGTGCGTGACAACAGCTTTGCCGGCAAAAACTATGGCCAGTATCCGCACTTTCTCAGTCTGATCGAGCAGCGTAAACCGCAGCTGGTTACTGCCTATGCCTACAACTGGGGGCCCCTGTACAACCAGATGCAACCACAGGCTGACCTCAAGTTTGACGGCCCGGAAGCTAACGACCCAGTGTTGTTCGCCCAGGCCGAAGACTGGCTGCGCAACCGTGCCGACCTCGATGTGCTCAGCACCTATTTCTATGGCGTCGACGAGGCTGGCCACGGCTATGGCTTTCATTCCGATACGCCACAGTACATCCAGGCCATGGACCGTGCCGACGCCGAGCTTGGTCGGCTTTTGCAGGCCATTGAGGCGCGGCCCAGCTACGCCGAGGAAAACTGGCTGATTATCGTAAGCACGGACCACGGTGGCTCCAGCACCGGGCATGGAGGCAACCGCCCGGAGCACCGTAAGGTCGCGGTGGTAATGAGCGGCGCCGGGATTCCGGCACTGGGGCGCAACACGCTGCGTGAACCGCTGCGCCAGGTCGATGTGCTGCCGACGCTGTTCGAGCACCTAGGGGTGTCGACTCAGGGGATGGACCTCGACGGCCGCTCGCGGCTACACCCACAAGCCCGCACATTCGCCTTCGGTCAGAACCTTCTGGGCAACCCGGGCGCCGAGTACGGTGTGGCCCACAGCGACCTCAACTATGACCCTGACATCGCCGGTTGGATCAAGGGTGGCCTACAGACGGTGATGCACTACGGTGCGCGCGCTGAGCTGCCGAGTGGCCAGGGGCAGTTGTTCGTTGGTCAGGGCAAGGGTTCGCTGACTCAGCGCATCGAACTGCCGGCCGACGCCGCCGGGCGACCGTTCCTGCTCAATGCGCAACTGGGCGCCAGCGCAGGCAGCCGCCATGACGCTCGGGTACTGTTGCGTTTTCGCAGCGAGCAGAAACGCAGTTCGCTGTACTGGAATGACGACACTGGGTATTTCTTCGCCGGTGATCAGTACTACCGCTATAACTACCGCAGCGACCGTGTCGACCCGGGTTATCCCAAGCCGATTGCCGGCAATTGGATCGGTCTCGATGGCTTCGCCGGCGGCGCCCGCGATATCGATGCGGCGTTCAACGCCGGCAACGGTAAGGCCTACTTCTTCAAGGGCGAGCAGTATGTGCGCTTCGATATCGCCAATGATCGGGTCGACAGTGGCTACCCGAAGCCAATCGTAGGTAACTGGCCGGGGCTTGAGCGTCTGGCGGGTGGCGCGCGCGACCTCGACGGTGTGCTTGAGGTCAACGGTTCCAAGCTGTATTTCTTCAAGGACGGCGAGTATGTGCGCTATAACTTGAGTCTGGGCGACAAAGCTGACAAGAACTATCCGCTGAGCCTCTCCGGAGCTACCTGGTCCGGGGTGCAGCAGTGGCCGCTGGGCATCGGTGCGGCGGTCAAGCGCAACAGTGGCGTGGCTTATCTGTTCAATGGCGGCGAATACATCCGCTACAACCTGATTACCGATAAGGCCGAGAGCGGCTACCCCAAGGCGGTGACCGCCAGCACCTGGCCCGGGCTAGATGCGTTCCGCGACGGCGGGCGTTTTTTCGCCACTGTGCCGTTGAGTACTGCCGAGCGGGACGGCCAGTTGCTCAGCCGTGAGCTCTACGGCAGCGTGCCGGCCGGGGCGACTTCGGTGGAAGTAGAGTTGCGCTTCGAGACGTCGGGCAGTAACGGCTTTCCCTTCGCCGATGAACTCAGCCTGCGGATCTACTGAGACGAGGCCCCGGTAACCTGGGTTGTCGGGGCCTGCTTATAGCTCTTCGATGCCACGCATGCGAGTGGCGCGTCGGCGCAGCAGTTCGATGGTGATCAGCAGGACAATCGACATCAGGATCAGCAGGGTGGCGATGGCCAGAATACTTGGGCTGATTTGCTCGCGCAGGCCCGAGAACATTTGCCGAGGGATGGTGCGTTGTTGCGGCCCAGCCATAAACAGGATCACCACCACCTCGTCGAACGAGGTGATAAAGGCGAACAGCGCGCCGGAAATTACCCCGGGACGGATCAGCGGCATGATGATGTCGAAGAACACCCGTAGCGGCGTGGCGCCCAGGTTCAGCGCCGCGCGAGCCAGGCTGTAGTCGAAACCGGTGAGGGTTGCGGTGACGGTGATGATCACAAATGGTGTACCCAGCGCTGCGTGGGCGATGATCACGCCGAGGTAATTACCGGCCAGGCCGAGGTCGGAATAGAAGAAGAACATGCCAGCGGCGGTGATGATCAGCGGCACGATCATCGGCGACAGCAGCAGCGCGGTAATCAACCGCCGCGCCGGCATGTCATCGCGGGCCAGGCCAACGGCGGCGCAGGTGCCAAGTAAGGTGGCCAGCAGGGTGGCGAAGAAACCGATCACAAAGCTGTTCTTGATCGCCAGCAGCCACTTGTCGTCGCTGAAAATGGCGCTGTACCAGCGCAGCGAGTAGGCCTCGGGCTGAAAGGTAAGCATGCCTTCGGTAAAGCTGAAGAACGGCTCGACGTTGAACGACAGTGGGATGATTACCAGGATCGGCATGATCAAAAACAGCAACACCAGCCAGGAGCTGGTTTTCAGCAGCCAGCTGCCCAGGTGATGCCAGAAGCCGTAATAGGCGGGAATCTTCATAGTCTGTTCCTTAGCCCAGTTTGATATTGCTGGCACCGACGAAGCGGTCGTACAGCCAGTACAGCAGCAGGATCAACGCGAGCAGCAGTGAGCCCAGTGCGGCGGCGAGCTCCCAGTTGTTCGAGCGCTGCATATGGAAGGCGATGATGTTGCTGATCATCTGCCCATCGGTGCCGCCGACCAGTGCCGGGGTGATGTAGTAGCCCACGGAAATGATGAACACCAGCAGGGCGCCGGCGCTCAGTCCCGGCATTGTCATCGGGAAGTAGATGCGGGTGAATGCCGGAATCGGCCGCGCCCCCAGTGACAGCGCCGCGCGTAGGTAGCTAGGGTCAATGCCGCGCATCACGCTGTAGAGCGGCAGAATCATAAATGGCAGCAGGATGTGCGTCATCGCCACCACGGTGGCGAACGAGGTGTAGAGCATCTCGATGGGTTGATCGACGATGCCGACCCCGAGCAGAAACGAGTTGATCACCCCGTTGGTCTGCAACAGTGCGATCCAGGCCGTGGTGCGTACCAGCAGTGAGGTCCAGAACGGCAGTAGCACCAGCACCAGCAGCAGGTTGGCACGGTTCTCCGGCAGCCCGGCCAGGTAGTAGGCCAACGGGTAGCCGAGCAGGGCGCAGAAAACGGTGATGATCAGCGCCATGTTCAGGGTCTTGGTGTAGAGCTGCAGGTAGATCTGTGTGTCTTCACGTACCTGAATGCCTTGCTCGGGGTCTAGTTCAAGGTCGAGGGCAGTTAGGTAGTAGTCATAGGTGTAGGGCTTTCCCGCTCGCTGGATGGCGTACCAGGTATCTGGGTTGCTCCACTTACGATGGGCCTTGAGCAGGGTATCCGCACCTTGTTGTGCGAGTTGCTCGTTATTCAGGCGCGAGACCTTGCGCGCGGTGGATTTGACCACGCTGGACATGCCGGCGGTAGCGCGGTTGATCTCTTCGGCTAGCTTGCCGGACTGGCGCTCTTTAGCCAGGTCATGCAGCTCCTTGGCGAAAACAGTGAGGGTCTGTTCATCGGGTATGGCTTTGCCGTCCCAGCGTTGCAGCTCGCTTAGGGTCAGCGGAATTAAGGTGGCCACCGTCGGGTGACTGACACTGCGCCAGAGCATGCTGGCGATGGGGGCAACGAAGCTGAGCATGATGAATATCAGCAGCGGCAGCACAAACATAAACGCAGTCAGACGCTTCTTGCGTCGACCACTGGCGGCTTGGTTGGCTTCGGTGCTGGTGAGAGAGGACAAGCGTTAACTCCTATACAACCTGAAAGCGACGCCCCGCGCCGTTGTGGCGCGGGGCGTCTGAGGTTTTACTTCAGCAGCCACTCGTTGAATTTCTCACCGAGAGACTCACCGTAGTCGGCCCAGAAGTCCGAACCGGCCTGGATGCCTTTGCTCAGGTGAGCGGTTGGCAGGTGCGGTGCAGCGCTTTGGTCAGCCAATGGCATGGACGATTTGCGCGTCGGACCGTAGGCCACGTCCGGCATGCCGGCCAGCGGCTTGGAGCCGGTGGCGTAGGCGATGAACTTCATAGCCAGGTCTTTTTTCTTCGAGCCTTTGACGATGGCCCAGGCATCGAGGTCGTAGACGTGACCGTCCCAAACGATGACAAAAGGCTTCTTCTCTTGGCGGATGGCGTCATAGAAGCGGCCGTTGGCCGATTGCACCAGTACCGCACCGCCGTCGTTCAGCAGTTGCGGCGCCTGGGACCAGGAATCAAACCAGACGATGTCCTGTTTGATCGTGTCCAGTTTGGCAAATGCACGGGCTTGGCCTTCTGGAGTAGCCAGCACTTCATAAACGTCAGCCGGTTTTACCCCATCAGCCAGCAGCGCCCATTCCATGTTGACCTGAGGGCGTTTGCGTAGAGCGCGCTTGCCGGCAATTTTCTTGGTATCGAAGAAATCAGTGATGCTGGCGGCCTTGGTGTCGCCGATGGTTTTCTCGTTATAGGCGAAGACCACCGACCAAACGATATTGCCAACCGCGCAGTCGCTGGACAGGGCTTCGGGGATAAAGTCTTTGTCGGCGGCTACGCCGTCGATGCCGGCGGGTAGAAGGCTGTGATCAAGGGTTTCTAGCAGCCCCTCAGAGCAGGCGCGCTCAAGGTCGATTACCTCGAAGTCGACCACGTCCCATTGAATGTTGCCGGATTCAACCTGGGCTTTGATCTCGGCCACACCGCCGGTGTAGTCCTCGAACAGCACCTTGTTGCCGGTGTCTTTCATAAACGGGTCGATAACGTGTTTCTGCTGGGCTGCGCCATAGGCACCACCCCATGACACTACCGTGAGAGTTTCCTCGGCGCTGGCGGCAAAACTTGCCGTACCCAGTGCGGCAGCTAAAGCGAATGTGGAAAAGCGGGTGGTCAGTGTTCTAGCCATGCTGTGCTCCATTGCTTTTTAGTCTTAGGGTTATTAGAGCGCCTGCGGAACATCCTGTCGGTCCAGGGCTTGGCTGTCTTGTGGCAGCCAGGCCAGGGCGACCTCATCCTTGACGCTGAGTTGCGGTGCGGAATTGTCATTCATGTTCTTCACCACCAATTCGGTGCCATCGGCGGTTTCGAAGTGGTAGCGGATGTATTCGCCGACGTAATGGCGGGTGACGAAACGTGCCATCACCTGATTGCCGGTGCTGCCAAGGCGTTCGGTAAAGCTGAGCTTTTCCGGGCGAATAGAGACGGTGGTAGGCAAGCCAACTTCGCTGCAGTTGGCTTTTAGTGCGCTGACCAGGCCGCCATCCTCCAGGCGCACCTGCACGGTGTCCTCGTTGACCACCTCGATCACGCCCTTGAGCTTGTTGCTCTCACCAATAAAGTCGGCGACGAACAGGTTGGCCGGGCGCTCGTAGAGGACATGAGGCGGCGCACACTGCTGGACGATGCCGTTATTGAACACGGCGATACGGTCGCTCATGGTCAGGGCTTCGGTCTGATCGTGGGTCACGTAGATTACGGTGAAACCGAGTTGCTCGTGCAGGCGCTTGATCTCGAACTGCATCTGCTCACGCAGCTTTTTGTCGAGGGCGCCGAGCGGTTCGTCCATCAGTACGATGTCAGGGGCGAAGATCAGTGCGCGGGCGAGGGCGACACGCTGGCGCTGGCCGCCGGAGAGTTGGCCGGGGAAACGGTTGCCAAAGTCCAGCAGCTCGACCAGCGACAAGTACTCATCGACCTTGGCGTTAATCACGTCTTTGGGCTGTTTGCGAATTTTTAGCGGGTAGGCGAGGTTCTCGCGCAAGGTCATGTGCGGGAACAGTGCGTACTGCTGGAACACCATGCCGATATTGCGTTGGTAAGGTGCGATGCTGGTGACCGAGCGGCCGTTGATCAGGATCTCACCGCTGGTCACGTCCTCGAACCCGGCGAGCATCATCAGGCAGGTAGTTTTACCCGAGCCGGAAGGGCCGAGCAGGGTGATAAATTCGCCCTTGGCCACATCCAGATTGAAATCCATGACCACCAGATTCTTGTGGTCGTAAGTCTTCTTGACGTTGGTGAATTGCAGGAACGGTTTGTCCCCAGCCAGGTCAGCCATACCCCTCCCCAAATGTGCTTTGAGTAGACAGCCGCTTGTGGCCGCTATCTGAATGCTTGAATTCGCAGGCCCGCTTCTGTGGTTCGGCGGGAACTTGTTTGAATGTTCAAGTTACGCAAGCACTGTGCCAGTACGCCGCCAGTGCATCGCGATGCGCGTCGGTGCTGGGATCTAAGCCTAGCCCAGGCGTGGGGTTGCGCCAGGCGAGTGTGGGGAGTGGTAACAACGCGGGAGAGAAAGAAGCACCTGCCGAGACGCACTCGACAGGTGCGTGGTGCTCAACTGTTGGGCAGTAAGCGCACGGTCAGGCTCTTGATATAGCGGGTTTCAGCAATGGCTGGGTGTACCGGGTGATCGGGGCCCTGGGCGCCGCGTTCGAGCAGCTGGATGTTGCGATCCAGATGGCGCGCACTGGTCAGCAAGATGTTCTGCAGGTTGTCTTCTTCCAAGTGCATGGAGCAGCTGGCGCTGATCAGGATGCCGTCCTTGTTGAGCAGGCGCATGGCCTGTTCATTGAGGCGGCGATACGCACCTTCACCGTTCTTCTGGTCTTTCTTGCGTTTGATAAAGGCCGGTGGGTCGGCGACGATCACGTCGAAGCGCTCTTCCGAGGCTTTGAGCTGTTTCAGCGCTTCGAACACATCGCCTTCAACGCAGGCAACCTGGTCAGTCAGGCCGTTCAGGGCGGCGTTGCGTTCCACGCCGTCAAGGGCAAAACCGGAGGCGTCTACGCACATCACGTCGCTGGCGCCGAAGGCCGCAGCCTGCACGCCCCAACCGCCGATATAGCTGAACAGATCGAGTACGCGTTTGCCTTTGACGTAGGGCGCCAGGCGCGCGCGGTTCATGCGGTGGTCGTAGAACCAGCCGGTTTTCTGTCCTTCGATCACTGGCGCTTCGAACTTCACGCCGTTCTCTTCCAGGGCGACCCACTCTGGTACCACACCAAACGGGGTTTCCACATACCGCGCCAGGCCTTCGGCATCGCGGGCGGCGGAATCGTTTTTGAGCAGGATGCCGCTGGGCTTGCACACCTGAATCAGCGCAGCGAGCACGTCATCCTTGTGCCGTTCCATGGTGGCGGAGGCCAGTTGCACCACCAGAATGTCGAAGAAACGGTCGACCACCAGGCCCGGCAGCAGGTCGGAGTCACCGTACACCAGGCGGTAACAGGGCTTGTCGAACAGACGCTCGCGCAGCGACAGGGCGACGTTGATGCGGTGCACCAGCAGGGATTTGTCCAGCACGTGCTTGACGTCCCGCGACAGCAGGCGCGCGCAGATCAGGTTGTTCGGGCTCATCGCGACGATGCCCAGCGGTTTACCGCCGGTCGCTTCGAGGATAGCTTGGTCGCCCGCTGCGAAACCGCTCAGCGGGGTGGCGGCGACATCGATTTCATTGCTGTAGACCCACAGATGGCCGGCGCGCAGGCGTCGATCGGCGTTGGCTTTCAGGCGCAGGCTGGGCAGGGACATGCTGGGGACTCCGAAAAAAGAGCGGAATTATAGCGGGTTCGGCAGCGGCGCGGCGGTTACAAAAGTCATCTGTGGAAGTACTAGGGGTTTGGCTAGACTGTGTCCTACCTCTCATTCTGGTTGACCCTGTTATGTCCCAAGAGCTCTCCGCCGAATATATCCAGCAAGTGTTGCAAGGCATCAGCGTGCCGCCGCAGCCGCAGATCATGGTGGATTTGCAGATGGAACAGGTGATGCCGAGCCCGGATTTACGCGCCATCGCCAAGCTGATCGGCCAGGATCCAGGTCTGTCTGGTGCGTTACTTAAACTGGTTAATTCGCCTTTTTTCGGCCTGGCCAACCGTATCGCCTCGATTCAGCAGGCGGTTAACCTGCTGGGCTGCAACACGGTGATCAACCTGATCAATGCGCAGTCCATTCGGGGCGAGCTGACAGATGAGGCCATCGTCACCCTCAACCGCTTCTGGGATACCGCCCAGGATGTGGCCATGACCTGTCTGACCCTGGCCAAGCGCATCGGCTATCACTCGCCGGATGAGGCTTACACCCTCGGTTTGTTCCACAACTGCGGCATCCCGCTGATGATCAAGCGCTTCCCTAACTACATGATTGTGCTCGAGGAGGCCTACGCCAGCACCACCAGCGAGCGCCGCGTGGTGGATACCGAGAACCGCCTGCTCAACACCAACCATGCGGTGGTCGGTTACTTCACCGCCAAGTCGTGGAACCTGCCGTTGCACCTGTGCGAGGCGATTGCCAGTCACCACAATGCCCTAGCGATTTTCACCGAGGATTCCAGCCGCGATGCGCAGCTGAAAACCCTGTTGGCGATTCTGAAGATGGCCGAGCACATCTGTGAAAGCCATTTGGTGTTGGGTAATCAGGCGGACGATCATGAGTGGCAAAGCATCGAGCAGCTGGTGCTGGAATATGTCGGCCTGTCCGGATATGACTTCGAGAACCTACGTGAGAGCATTCGCGACATGGGTGCGAGCTAGGTCTGTTTCCTCGCTGCGGGGCGATCCTGCTAAGGTAAGCGCCCGCTTGAATTGCTCGGCTGAACACTCGTTATGCCAGAACTTCCCGAAGTAGAAACCACTTGCCGCGGTATCGCGCCCTACCTTGAAGGTCAGCGTGTCAGCCGAGTAATCGTGCGTGAGCGCCGCCTGCGCTGGCCGATCCCTGAGGACCTGGATATTCAGCTATCCGGGCAGCGTATCGAGTGTGTCGAGCGGCGGGCCAAGTACCTGCTGATCAAGGCCGAAACGGGCAGTCTGATCAGCCATCTGGGCATGTCCGGCAGCCTGCGTCTGGTCGAGGCGGGTTTGCCGGCGGCCAAGCATGAGCATGTGGATATTGAGTTGGAGTCCGGCCTGGCCCTGCGCTACACCGATCCACGACGTTTCGGTGCGCTGCTGTGGAGCCGTGATCCGTTTAGCCATGTGCTGCTCAGCAAGCTGGGCCCCGAGCCGTTGACCGAGTTGTTCGACGGTGATCGGTTGTTTCAGCTGTCCCGTGGTCGGGTCATGGCGATCAAGCCCTTTATCATGGACAACGCCGTGGTGGTTGGGGTGGGCAATATCTACGCGAGTGAGGCGCTGTTTGCGGCTGGCATCGATCCTCGCCGAGAGTCGGGTTCTGTTTCGCGGGCTCGCTATCTGACGCTGGCGGATGAGATCAAGCGCATCCTCGCCCACGCTATAGAGCGCGGCGGCACAACCCTGCGTGATTTTGTCGGCGGCGATGGTCAGCCGGGTTATTTCCAGCAGGAGCTGTTCGTCTACGGTCGCGGCGGTGAGTTCTGCAAGCACTGCGGCAGCACCTTGCGCGAGGTCAAGCTAGGCCAGCGTGCCAGCGTTTATTGTCCGCGCTGCCAACGCTAGGTATTTTTCGCCGAGCTAGATTTGCTCGTCATGCGCTGATGTTTGAGCTGATTACACAACAATAAGAAACACCGAGGTTTTTGATGTCCGGTAACTATCTGTCCCGTAACCCTCTGGCCGAGTGGATCGGCCGTATGGCGCTGAAATTGATGGGGTGGCGTATCGAGGGCGAGCTGCCGCAGCTCGACAAGTTCGTAGTGATTGGCGCGCACCACACTTCCAATTGGGACTTTGTGATTTTCATCGCGGTGAAGTTCGTTCTGCGCCTTAATGCCCGCTGGTTCGGCAAGCACACCATCTTCCGCTGGCCCTTTGGTGCGCTGATGCGGCTGTGGGGCGGCATAGCCATCCGTCGCGATCGCCAGGGTAATACCGTCGAGCAGGCGGTGCGGGCTTTTGCCGAGCATGAGCAATTTATGCTGATCCTCTCTCCCGAAGGCACGCGCAAGAAGGTCGAACGCTGGAAAATGGGCTTCTACCATATTGCTCTCGGCGCAAACGTGCCGATTGTGCTGGGTGCACTGGACTATCAGAACAGGCGGGTATTTATAGGCCCGACCTTTATGCCGACCGGGGATGAAGCCGCCGATCTCAAGGCAATCCTGGAGTTTTTTCGGCCGTTTATTCCGAAAAAACCTGAATACGCCTTTTGTGGCGATTGACGGCCGTCACGCTGACAATTACCAATGCGCTGTTATAGTTAGACTCACCGCCTCCTAATAGCTGAAGGATCGCCCCATGAAACTGTTCCGCTCAACCGCTGCTGCTCTGGCGCTGACCACTGGCCTGCTGGCGCTGCCGGCTTATGCTGACGTAGCGCAGCAGAACACTAGCGGCGACCCTCTTTATACGTCTAACGCACCCAAAGCGTTTTCGATGATTGGCGATCTGCTGATTGCCCGGCCATTGCTGATTGGCGCAACTGCAATCGGTGCTGTGGCATTCGTGGTGAGCCTGCCGTTCACGGCCGCTGGTGGCAATATTGGCGAAGCTGGCCATGCGCTGGTCGTGGAGCCAGGCCGGGAAGCTTTTGTACGCTGCCTGGGCTGCACCACCAGCGGCTACAAGCAGAACTGATAGTTTTCGATGCTTCTGGGCTGCCGCGGTGTTTGGTTTGGCAGCCCGGTGTGATTTTCGTCCGGCATATCAGTATTCCGCATTACTGCGGCACGACTGGTGTGACCACCGCAGTACCGATCCCGCGTGGATCGCTCACTGCTTCAACCTTCCCGCCCTGCTTGTCCCACAGCAGTACCTGCTGATTGCCGTAGTGCCTGCCGGTTGATTTCAATTGATGTCCAAGTGCTTCTAGCGCCGCTGTTTCTGCTGGGCTGAATGTGTCTGGCTCATGCTCGATCAGGTCCGGACGGAATTGGTGGTGATAGCGGGCGACGCTGGGCCAGCGCTCGATTGGTTGCTGATCCAGGTACTGCAGCATCGCCAGCAGCACCATGCTGGGGATCCGGCTGCCGCCCGGCGTGCCGAAACTGGCGAAGTCTTTAGCGCTTTCTATAAAGCTTGGGCTCATGCTCGATAGCGGCCGTTTGCCGGCGGCGATGCTGTTGGCCTGGCTGCCGCTCAGGCCGTAGGCATTACTGCCTTGTATGTCGGCGGCAAAGTCATCCATTTCGTTGTTCAGCAATACGCCGGTGCCTGGCACGGTGAAGGCGGCGCCGAAGGGTAGATTAACCGACAGTGTTGCGGCGACTGCATTGCCCTCGGTGTCGAGCACCGTGAAATGAGTGGTGTGATCGCCTTCTTTCCAGGCCTTGCTAGGCGGCAGGCTGTCACTTGAAGTGGCGCGTTGCGGGTCGATGCTGCTGGCCAACTGCTTCAGGTAAGCCGGGGCCAGCAGTTGCTGAGCTGGGTTGCGGACAAAGTCCGGGTCACCCAGCAGACCACGATCCCGGTAGGCGCGGCGCAGGGTCTCCACCACAAGGTGAGTACGCTGCACACTATCAGCCTGTCGCCAGGGTAGTTGCTGCAGCATCAGCAGGCTTTGTCCTAAGGCAATGCCACCGGCTGACGGCGGTGGTGCACTGATCAGCTCGCGGCCCTGATCCAGGGGGACGCGTAGTGGCTGGCGCTCAACGATGCGGTAGTCGGCCAGGTCCTTGAGGGTCCAGATACCACCTGCATCACGCACTACTTTTACCAGCTGTGCGGCTACCGTCCCAGCGTAAAAGCCCTGAATGCCTTTTGTGCCCAGTTGCTCTAGTGTGCGGGCCAGTTCTGGCTGGCGTAGCAGGCCGAATTCTCCGGGTATTTCGCCTTTGTCGAGGAAGATTCGTGCGGTTTCCGCGTCTTGGCGCATGGCCGCCAAGCGCCAGCCGGCGCGTTCCCGGTAAACCCGGTCGATGCTGACGCCGCTGCGCGCCAGACGAATGGCCGGCGCCAGTGAGTCGCGCAGCGGCAGGCGGCCGAAGCGTTCGGCCAGCTCGACCAGGGCTGCCGGCAAACCAGGAATGCCAGCGGCCAGCGCGCCATTCAGCGAAAGGTCTTTGTTTATCTCGCCGTCGACCCGGTACAGGTCGGCGTGGGCCGCTTGTGGCGCACGCTCACGCGCATCGAGAAAGCGGTAGGTCGGTGACTCGCCGGCTTCGCGCAGGAGAAAGAAACCGCCGCCGCCCAGGCCGGAACCGTAAGGTTCGACCACCGCAAGTGCTGCGCTGATGGCCACTGCTGCGTCAAAGGCGTTGCCGCCAAGGGCCAGGGTTTCCTGGCCCGCCACGGTGGCGGCTGGGTGTGCGCTGGCAATCGCAATGCGTTCAGGCGGGGCTGCGGCATGTAGCTCAAGGGTGCAGAGAAGAGCAAGCGCACCAAGCAGGGCGCGCCAGGGGAGGTGGCCGCGGATCAGGCGGCCGGTCTTCATGCTTTACCGGTAATGATCAGGTACTTCTGCATCAGCTCATCCTTGCTCTCGACATTGTTCTCATCGAGCGGGATGCAATCCACCGGGCAGACCTGTTGGCACTGCGGCTCGTCATAGTGGCCGACGCATTCCGTGCACAGGTTGGGGTCGATCTCGTAGATTTCTTCGCCCTGGGATATCGCGGCGTTCGGGCATTCGGGTTCGCAGACGTCGCAGTTGATGCAGTCGTCGGTGATGATCAGGGACATGACAGAACCACTCCTGCTGCCGCCTTGCGGCGCAGCCTAGATGTGTGCAGAAAGACTATGGTGCAAATTGTGCCGCATCGGGGCCGCGCATGCACGCGGCCATGCGGTAATGACTCAGCGCTTGAAGCGCTCGGTCAGCGCGGCGGCCACGGCCGGGTGCACGAAGTTGGAGATATCACCGCCCAGTGCGGCGATTTCGCGGACTAGCGTCGAGGAGATAAACGAATACTTTTCCGATGGGGTGAGAAACAGGCTTTCCACGTCCGGGGCCAGCTGGCGGTTCATATTGGCCAGTTGGAACTCGTATTCGAAGTCGGAAACCGCGCGCAGACCGCGCAGAAATACATTCGCGCCTTGTTCTTTGGCGAAATGCGCCAGCAGGGTGGAAAAGCCGACTACCTCAACGTTGGGCAGGTGTTGGGTGACCTCCCGTGCCAGCTCGACGCGTTGTTCCAGGCTGAACAGCGGGTTCTTCTTCGGGCTGGCGGCGACCGCAATGATCACGCTGTCGAACAACCGTGCGGCGCGCTCGACCAGGTCGCCGTGCCCCTTGGTGATGGGGTCGAAGGTGCCTGGGTATAACACTCGATTCATCGTGACGTCCTGGCGGGTCCGTTGGGGAGTCGGATGGTAGCGCAGCGCTTCCCCGCGGCCAAGTCGGACGCCGGTTATCGAGGCTATTCACGGGCACAGAGCGGCCCGTGAATACCGTGCCATCAGGCGTGCTTGAGGCGTTCGGCGAGTTCTGTCGCGAGTTTGGCGGTCAGGCCGTAGATCGACAGCTGTGGGTTGGCGCCGATGCTGGTGGGGAACAGCGAACCATCATGGATCGACAGGTTGCTCAGCTGATGGTGACGGCCGAGGCTATCGGCGACAGCCTGTTGCGGGTCCTCACCCATGGCGCAACCGCCCATTACGTGGGCGCTGCCCAGGCGAGTGCGGTACAGCTCAAGGCTGAGGCTGTCGATCAGGTTTTTCGCCTCAGCCAGGGTTTTCACATAGCCGGCATCGGCGTGCAGCGGCAGCACTGCTTTGGCCCCGGCGGCGAACTGGATTTCGGCCATGGTATGGAATGCGCGGCGCACGCCGTCCCAGGTGTAATCGGTCATCTGGTAATCGAGTACTGGGCTGCCATCCCCACGCAGTTCCACGCTGCCTTCGGCGCTGTCCGGGTGAAAGCCATCACGCAGCAGGGCGAGCATCACGTTGGTGTTGGGCAGCTGTTCCATGCGCATGGCGTTGTCGATGCCGAAGCGGCCGAGCAGGGTGGCGGTCAGCGCCGGCTGCAACGGCGGTACTTCGAGCTTGTAGGATAGGCGTCCGGCTGTGCCGTCATCCCACTGGAAATGGTCGGAGTAGATCGACTGCGGTGCGCCGTAGAACGGGTTGATCACCTGCTCGAATAGCGCAGCCGAGAAGTTCACCAAGTGTAGGTAGGTACGTTTGCCGGTGCGCTGGTGCGGGTCAGGTGCGCCTGAACGCATGAGAATCCCAGGGGTGTTGATGCCGCCGCCGGACAGCACGTAATGCTTGGCCTTGACCATGATCTTGCGGCCATTTGGAGCGACGCTGCGCTCATCCATGCCCAGGCATTCGATGCCGCTGACCTTGTCGCCATCCAGCACTAGGCGCTCGGCGCGTGCCAGGTAGAGCAGTTCGCCGCCTTTTTCCAGCGTCGCCGGGATGGTAGTCACCAGCATCGACTGCTTGGCGTTGGTTGGGCAACCCATGCCGCAATAGCCCAGGTTCCAGCAGCCGCGCACGTTGCGTGGAATGACCTTCCATTCATAGCCGAGCTTTTCACAGCCGCTGCTGATCACGGCGTTGTTGGCGTTCGGCGGCACGGCCCAGGGGGCGACGCCCAGGCGCTGTTCCATCTGCTCGAACCAGGGCGCCATTTGCTCGGGGCTGTGGCCTTTTACGCCATGCTCCTTGGCCCAGTGCTCCAGGGTTGGCGCGGGGGTTCGAAAGCTTGAGGTCCAGTTAATCAGCGTGGTGCCGCCCACCGCGCGGCCTTGCATGATGGTGATCGCACCATCCTTGCTCATGCGGCCGATACCTTCCTGATAGAGGCTGGCGTAGGCCTTGTCTTCGAGCATCTTGAAGTCGTCGCTGGTTTTTAGCGGGCCTTCTTCAATCAGCAGCACCTTGAAGCCTGCCGCGCTGAGGATTTCTGCGGTGGTGCCGCCGCCGGCGCCGCTGCCGACGATGGCCACGTCGGCTTCCAGGGTCAGATCGCTGTCCAGGCGCGAACCGTTATAGGTTTTCCAGCCACGGGCCAGGCCTTCTTTGAAACTGTCGGGTACAGGCATTTAGGGTGCTCTCAGGCGAATTCTTATTAGAGTTCAGTGGTTCCGCTAATTGACGATCTCGCGAGCTAGAGCCAGGCAAGGCAAAAATGTCCGAGGAGGCGGAATGTACTTTTGTACATGAGCACTCCGAGGCCATTTTTAACGCGGCATGGCCGACGCGCAGCAGATCGTGGTCAAACAGTCGGAGGGCCGGGGTAGCCGCAGTGTGCCCAGGACTCTGCTCGGCTGTACCAACTCATCATCACCAGTTGCAGCAGCGAGGCGTGGCCCATTTTCAGCAGGCCGATGGAGCTGCTCTGCCAGCGGTCGAGAAAGGCCTGCACATCGGTCGGTGATGCGTTTTCCCAGCTGCCCCAAACGCCGGTCAGTGGCCCGCGGGTGACCGGCATCGCGAGCACGTCGAACAGCTGCACAGTCAGCTTGAGCAGCTCCGGCGAGACGTGATTAAGGCTGTAGTCGAGGCTGGCGAGGGTGCCTGCCACTGCTTGCGGCATTTTCTCTGCCGTTACTGCACCGGCCAGCATCACCGGAATCAAGGCATTCAAAAAGGCCAGATCGGACTCGCGGATCACCGCAAAGCCGGCTTTCGGCGTGCTCGCCGAACAGCCGCTGAGGCTGGCAGTTAGCCCGGCGGTGGCGAGAAAAGCCGAGCCCATCAGGCTAACCTTGAGCAGGCTGCGACGTGACAGGCTAGGTACTTCAAGCGTGGTGTTGTGCATTTATTGTTATCACCGATTCAAGCCATTGCCCTGGCGGCCAGGGCAGGATGGCGTTAACGAACGAACAGTTTGTAAACCAGCTTGTGCAGGGCTTTGCCGTAAGGTGGGTAGATCATTTTCGCGGCGTTGAAGCGCTGCTTGATAAACACGCCCTTGGCCTTGCTGAAGGTGAGGAAGCCTTCATGGCCGTGGTAATGGCCCATACCAGATGGACCGACGCCGCCGAATGGCATGTCGTCTTGGGCCACGTGCAGCAAGGTGTCGTTGATACACACGCCGCCGGAATGGGTCTCGTGTAGTACGCGTTGCTGTTCGCTCTTGTCATAGCCGAAGTAGTACAGCGCCAGCGGGCGGTCACGCTCGTTGATAAAGCTGAAGGCGTCTTCCAACTTGTCGTAAGGAATAATCGGCAACAGCGGGCCGAAAATCTCGTCCTGCATCACCTTCATCTCATCCGTCACATTCAGCAGCACGGCATACGGCATGCGTCGCCCCTGGGCTTCGGGGTACAACGGGATAATGCTCGCGCCCTTGCTCTCGGCGTCCTGCAGGTAGCCATTAAGGCGCTGTTGCTGACGCTCATTGATGATCGCGGTGTAGTCGGGGTTGTCGGTGAGCTGCGGATAAAAACCTTGCACGGCGTTGCGATAGGCATCGACAAAACCCGCCACACGGTCTTTCGGCACCAGCACGTAATCTGGCGCCACGCAGGTCTGGCCGGCATTCATGGTTTTGCCGAAGGCGATACGCTCGGCAGCATCGGCCAGTGGCACGTCGGCGCTGACGATGGCTGGTGACTTACCGCCCAGCTCCAGCGTGACCGGCGTGAGGTTGTCGGCGGCGGCGCGCATCACATGTTTGCCGATGCTGGTGGCGCCGGTGAACAGCAGGTGATCGAACGGCAGTTTGGAGAAAGCCATGCCGACTTCCGCTTCGCCCAGCACCACGGTTACCAAGTCCTCAGGGAATACCTTGGCCAGTAGCTCCTTGACCAGCAGTGAGGTAGCTGGAGTCGACTCACTCATTTTGATCATTACCCGGTTGCCGGCGGCCAGTGCGCCGACCAGCGGGCCGATGGCGAGAAATAGCGGGTAGTTCCACGGCACGATCACCCCGACCACACCCAGTGGCTGGTAGATAACCTTGGCGGCGGCTGGCATAAACTGCATGCCGACGCTGCGCCGCGAAGGCTTCATCCACTTCTTGATGCGCTTGGTCGCGTAGTGGATGCCATGCAGGCTGGGCATCAGCTCGGCGAGCAGGGTTTCGTCGGCGCTGCGGTTGCTGAAGTCCTGGGAGATGGCGCTGATCAGCGCGTCACGCTCATTGCTGAGCAGGTCGCGCAACACGTTGAGCCACTGAATGCGCTGCTCGGCCGAAGGCATGGGGTTGGCCTTGAATGCCTGGCGCTGACGGGCAAAGCTGCTTTCCAGCTGGCTGAGCTGCTGTTGGCTGCGTTGCAGGCTTTGTTCTAGGTAAGCGACGTCGGCGACCATGGTGTTGCTCCTCGGCATTCCAGCAATGCAGTGCGTCAGAAGAGCTGAGGCGACTGCAGAAAAGGTGTGCTGGATTTTTAGAGCAATTGCTCTAATCTGTCAAATAGCATGGCGCTGTAAGCCGACGGACGCAGCCCAACGAAAAGTTAGCGCATGTTTCCACGGCTTTTTCCGGTAACACTTCTGACGTTTCTGCCTGTACCTTTGCCGGGCTTTTGAGCCGAGATCGAGTCGTTATGTCAGCCCCACTGAAAACCCGCGAACGCATCATTCAGGAAAGCCTGGCGCTGTTTAACGCCCAGGGCGAGCGCAGCGTCACCACCAACCATATCGCCGCGCATTTGGGGATTTCACCGGGCAACCTGTACTACCACTTCCGTAATAAGCAGGCGATCATCGCCGAGCTGTTCGCCCTGTATGAGGGGCAGGTCAGTACCTTTCTACGCCGTCCCAGCGGGCGCGACCTGACGGTGGCAGATAAGACCTTTTATCTGGAAGCACTGCTGGCAGCCATGTGGCATTACCGCTTCTTGCACCGCGACCTCGAGCACTTGCTGGAAAGTGACACGGAGCTGGCTGAGCGTTATCGGCTGTTTGCCCAACGCTGCCTGGTGCAAGCGCAGGATATTTATCAGGGGTTTGTCGAGGCGGGCATCCTGCTGATGGATGCGGCGCAAATCGAGGCATTGACCCTCAATAGCTGGATCATCATGACCTCCTGGGTGCGTTTCCTTTGCACCACTCGTGGAAACCCCGATGACCTCAGCGAAGAGATGTTGCGGCGTGGTGTCTATCAGGTGCTGGCGCTGGAAGGCGGTTACATTGCCCCGCAAGCCCGCGAAGCTCTGGAGGCTTTGTATGCCAAGCTACATGTGCCGCTTGATCAGGTGATTTGACCCGGCGCTGTCTTGCAGGTGGTCGCCCCTGGTTGCAGCCGCCGCGTACAATTAACGTCCAATTGCAGTGAGTTTGGGTGTATGCGCGATATCAGGCTTTTGCTGGTGTTGCTTGGCGGCCTCTTTAGCGCGACTGCCTTTGGCGATAGTGGGTTGCGGGTCTGCCAACATGAACCAGAGAAGTACGCCTACCGGATCGAACTTAGTCAGTTGATTCTCGATCGTACTGCTGAGCGCTACGGGGCTCGCCAAATCCTCCCCAGTGATGGCCCGGACCCATCGCAGGATCGCTGTCTTGCTTTGCTCGCTAAGGGCTTAGTGGACCTGGCCTACGTGCCGCCAACAGAGCAGCGCCAGCGCGACTTTCTGACGCTGCCCTTCGATTTGCACAACGGCATGCTCGGCTTCCGCGTGCTGTTGATTCATCGCGCCGATGCCGCGCGCTTTGCCGCCGTCAAAAACCTGGATGATTTACGCCAGCTGCTGGGCGGTTTTGGTAGCCAGTGGGGCGACTTCGCGTTGTTCGCGCGCAATCGTTTGCCGGTGATAGGGGTTGTTAACCCGGATAACCTTTTGCCGATGCTCGACAAGCGTCGTTTTGCTTATTACCACCGCGGCCTGCATGAGGCCTGGAAGGAGCTTGCCGCCCATGCCGAGCAATACCCGCAGCTGATGGTTGAGCCACATCTGGCGCTGGTCTACGACCTGCCGGTGTTCTTCACCTTTAATCGCGATGACCCGCAACTCGCGCAGCGCTTTGCCGAGGGGCTTGCATTGATCCGTGCGGATGGCAGCTTCGGTGCGCTGTTCCAGCGTCACTTTGGTCAATTGGCTGAGCGGGCGCAGTTGCAGCAGCGCACGATTATTCCCCTTGATTACCCTGCATCCCCTGGCTTGCCACCCCGCGACACCAGCCTCTGGCTGACACCTGTAGAGGCGCCAGCCCAGGTGCAATGATACGTCGGGTATGGCTGATCAGGCGTGGGCGCGCTCGGCTAGCCACTGCGGGATGCGCCGTTCCAAGTAATAACCCGGTTTGGTCAGGCTGCCTTCGACAAAACCGACGTGGCCGCCGTGGGCGTGTAGCTCGAACTCGATGCTGGGCGATAGCTCAGTGGCTTCGGGCAGGCTGTGGGGGAACACGAAGGGATCGTCAGCGGCCTGGATGATCAGCGTGGGTGTCTCGATCCGGCCAAGGAAATAGCGGCTAGACGCGCGGCGGTAGTAGTCTTCGGCATCGGCGTAGCCATGCAGCGGCGCGGTGATGCGCCCGTCGAAATCCCAGAAGGTGCGCATGTTGTCCAGTGGGCCGAGTTTCTCCAAGGTGGACAGCCGGTCGCTCATGCCCTGATGCGCGAACAGACGTTGCTTGTCCTTCACGTAGGCCACCATCTCGCGCATAAAGTGACTCTGGTAGACCCTGGAAAAGCCCATGCCGATGCGGTCGGCGCACTGATCCAGGCGAAACGGCACCGACACCGCTGCTGCGCCCTGCAGCTGGCTGTCGGCCCCGGTTTCACCCAGGTACTTGAGCAGCACATTACCGCCCAGCGAATAACCCACGGCATACAACGGTGCCATCGGCCGCTGGGCGCGCAGGTGGCGTACGGTTTCCGCCAGGTCCTCGCTGGCACCGGAGTGGTAACCACGAGCCAGTAGGTTCGGCTCGCCGGAGCAGCCGCGCCAGTTCAGCGCCACGCTGGCCCAGCCCTGGGCCGCCAGCTTTTGCTGCAATCCCAGCACATACATAGAGTCGGATGAACCCGTCAGGCCGTGCAACACCAACACCAGCGGTGCGTCGGCCTGATGTGGGCCGTGCCAGTCAAGGTCAAGAAAGTCACCATCGTCCAGCCACAGTCGCTCGCGCGTGCGCTCAAGTTTCGCCGGTTGGCGACACATTGGGTTCCATAGGGTTTGTAGATGGGGGCCGGGTAGCCACCAAGCGGGTTTAAAGGGCATGGACTGGTATCGCTAGGGAAAGCGCCCAGGCTAGGGCCTTGGGCGGTGAAACGGAAGTGCTATGACTGGGGCGAATAACAGAACCTGACTTAGGGTGGGCTTGTTCTGCCTCCAGGTGGGTTGCGCCAAATCCTGCTGGGGATTAAACCCTGCTGATCTGCTCCGGCTCACCCACCCTGCAAAAGCCCTAGGCGGCTGTACGCTGCCACAGCGCGTAAAACACCTGTCCCGCCTTCTGTTCGCGGTGCAGGCGCCAATTACCGGGCATGCCCAGGCTGGAGGGCGGGTTCTCGCTTTCGGTGTAGACCCAGGCGTCGGCCGCCAGCCAGCCGTGCTGCTCGAGCAAGGTGCAGGCGGGCAGCAGCAGGTTCTGGTTGAACGGAGGGTCGAGAAACACCAGATCGAATGGCGTTGCTGCCGGGTTCTGCAGGTAGAGCAGGGCGTCGGTCTGCTGCAGCTGGCCGTTGTCGCAGTTCAGCGTTTGCAGGTGGCCGCGCAGGCTGGCGATGGCGGCTGGATTGAGGTCCAGGGCCAGGGCGCTGCCGGCACCGCGCGACAGTGCTTCAAGAAACAGCGCACCGCTGCCGGCGAACAGGTCGAGCACCTTGGCACCCTCGACATAGGGCGCCAGCCAGTTGAACAGGGTTTCCCGTACGCGGTTTGGCGTTGGCCGCAAGCCGGCGGCCATGGGGAAGTTGAACTGGCGTGAGCGCCATTGCCCGCCGATGATCCGCAGCTGGCCATCGCCACTATGGGCGGGATTGGCTTTCGGCGCCTTGGGTCGCTTGCTCATCAGTGCTCCGGGATCGCAGAGGGCTGCTCGACAGGGTTGTCAGTGGGCGGCGGCAGTTCTTTCTGAGCCACTGTCGGGCCTGCGGTGACGATCACCAGCGCATCGGGGTTCAGGTGCTTGGCCATGGCAGCTTTGACCTGCGCCACATCCAGCGCCTGCACGTCGCGCATAAAGTCTTCCAGGTAGCTCAGCGGCAGGTCGTAGAACCCCATGGAACCTAACTGACCGACGATGGCCGCGTTACTGGCAGTGGACAGCGGGAAGCTGCCGGCCAGCTCGCGCTTGGCGTTGTTCAGCTCGTCAGCGGTCGGACCATCCTTGATGAAGTCGGCCAGCATGCTTTTGACCAACTGCAGGGTGCCATCGCTGAGTTCGGCGCGAGTCTGCAGGTTGATCATGAACGGGCCGCGCGCCTGCATGGCGCTGAAGCCGGAGTAGACGCCATAGGTCAGGCCGCGTTTCTCGCGCACTTCGGTCATTAGGCGGGTGCCGAAACCACCGCCGCCGAATACCTGGTTACCTAAGTAGAGTGCCGCGTAGTCCGGGTCGCGGCGATCGATGCCGAGCTGGGCGATCATCAGGTGGGTCTGGTTCGAGGGGAACTCGATATGTTGCAGGCCCGGCTTGGGCTCTTGCGGTTGGGCGATGCGCGGCAGTGCCGGGCCTTTCGGCAGGGCGGCTGAGACTTGGCTGGCCAGGGCTTCCGCGTCGCTGCGCGAGAGGTCGCCGACCAGCGCGATAATCGCATTGCTGGCGGTGTAGGCCTTGGCGTGGAAGGCTTGCAGCTGTTCACGGCTAATTGCCGGAATCGATTCGGCATTGCCGTCGCTGGGGTGCGCGTAAGGGTGCGTGCCGTACAGCTGCTCGAACAGTGCCAGGCTGGCCAGCTTGCCGGGATTCTGTTTCTGGTACTCAAAACCGGCCAACAGCTGGTTTTTGATCCGCGCCAGGGCGTCTTCCGGGAAGGTCGGTTGGCCGAGCACCTGATTGAACAGTTGCATGGCCGGTTCGCGTTTGTCTGCAGCGCTCAAGCTGCGCAGGCTGGCAATGGCCATGTCGCGATAAGCGCCGTTACCAAAGTTGGCGCCGAGGTTTTCGAAGCCGGCGGCGATTGCGCCGACATCCTTGCCTGGTACGCCCTCATTGAGCATGGCATTGGTCAGCATGGCCAGGCCGGCGATGCCATCGTCATGGCTGCTGCCGGCAGCAAAGGTTAGTTGCAGGTCGAACATCGGCAGCTCGCGGGCTTCGACGAACAGCACCTTGGCGCCTTCGGCGGTTTGCCATGTCTGGATGTTCAGATCGCGGCGGCTGGGCGGCTGGTCGCCGAGGGCGGCCAGGGATTCGATGCTGGTCGATTCGGCGGGCGGAGCCGGTGTTGTACTGCTATCCGGGCGGTTGATCACCAGGGCCAGCAGCGCCAGCAATATCAGTAGCGCCAGGCCGAGCAGGCCGTAACGCAAGCCGTTGCGCTCACTCATTGCCCTTCTCCTCAGGTAGAACATTGGCGACGCTCAAGCGATCGCGGGTAAAGAAGGTGCTAGCGGCCTGCTGGATATTGGCCGGGGTCACGGCTTCCAGTTCGGCCAGTTCCTGGTCGATCAGTTTCCACGACAGGCCGACGGTTTCCAGTTGGCCGATGGCGGTAGCCTGGCTGGTGATCGAATCACGCTCGTAGACCAGGCCGGCAATTACTTGTGCACGCACACGGGCCAGCTCCTCGGCGCTCGGCGGGGTGTTCTTCAAATCCTCCAGCTCGCGCCACAGGCCAGCCTCGACCTGCTCGAGAGTCTTGCCGGTCTGCACGTTGGGCGTGGCGGAAAGAATGAACAGGCTGTCGCCACGGGAGAAACCGTCGTACCAGGCCGACGCGCCGGATACCAGTTCCTCGCCACGTTCCAGGCGCGTCGGCAGGCGCGCGCTGTAGCCACCATCGAGCAAGGCGGCTGCAAGGCGCAGCGCGTGCACCTGGCGCGGTTGTTCGGCGGTGGCCAGACCTGGCACGTTGAAGCCCATCATCAGGCTTGGCAGCTGGGTTTTCAGGTGCAGGGTGATGCGGCGTTCGCCGGGTGCGGCCAGCTCACGCGGCGCTTTTGCCGTCGGTACCGTGCGCTTGGGGATGGCGCCGAAATAGCGCTCGGCAAGGATTTTTACCTCGGCGACGCTGACGTCGCCGACTACCACGAGGGTGGCGTTGTTCGGCGCGTACCAAGCCTCATACCAGGCGCGCAGCTCCTCGACGGTCATGCGCTCAAGGTCGGCCATCCAGCCAATGGTTGGGGTGTGATAACCGCTGGCGGGGTAGGCCATGGCCTTGAAGCGCTCGTAGGCCAGGCTCGACGGCTTGTCGTCGGTGCGCAGGCGGCGCTCTTCCTTGATGACCTCGATTTCCTTGGCGAACTCGTCGGCCGGCAGCTTGAGGCTGGCCAGGCGGTCGGCTTCCAGCTCCAGGGCGATGGCCAGCCGGTCGCGGGCCAGCACCTGGTAATAGGCGGTGTAATCGTCGCTGGTGAAGGCGTTTTCCTCTGCGCCCAGTTCACGCAGGATGCGCGAGGCTTCGCCGGGGCCGAGCTTGCGGCTGCCCTTGAACATCATGTGTTCGAGGGCATGGGACAAGCCGGTCTGGCCGGGCGTCTCGTAGCTGGAGCCGACCTTGTACCAGAGCTGGCTGACCACCACGGGGGCGCGATGATCTTCGCGGACGATGACCTTGAGGCCGTTATCCAGGCTGAATTCATGGGTGGGTTGCGGCTCTGCGGCCAGGGCCAGCAGCGGAGTAAAGAGCACGCCGACACATAGGGCGGCGACACGATGGGCAAGCGTTGGCATGGGAGTCTGTTCACCGTAAATGGCATGTTGCCGTGACGCGGAGGGCGACTCGGCACGCTGTTAAGCGCAGGTATAAGGTGTTGGGCAAAACCTGCGGCAGAGTATCGCGTGTTGCGGCCGTGAAACCACCGAAGCTGTTTTGCCGCGCGCCAGGCAGAGGCGGATTCTAACGGCAAGCGGCGCACAACAGAACCGTGAGACATTGCCGGTGTGGGCCGGTTCCACCCGCGTCGTCGATAGTGCTCAGCCCTCTGCTGCAGGGCTGAGTCCCAATCCGCGGGCGTCGAGAAATGTGGCCAGGTAATCGATAAAGGCCTGAACCTTGCGCGTGGCCCGCCGGTGGCTGGGGTATACGGCGAGGATCAGCGGGCCGAAGGCATCCGGGTCGAAGTCGTACTCGCTCATGACCTGCACCAGCTGACCACTGTCCAGATAAGGCTGCACGCTCCAGGTCGGGCAGCCATACAGACCAGATCCGCTGAGTGTATTGGCTAGCAATAAGTCGTAGTTGTCGCTTTCCAGGCGGGCATTTGGCACCGGGACGCGCAGGCACACACCGTTGTGCGCCAGCCGCCAGTAATGCTGGTCCAGCGAGGGATGGCGATAGAGCAGCCATTGGTGCCGGCTGAAGTTCTCCGGGCGTAAAGGTGTTGGGTTGCTCGCTAAGTAGGCCGGGCTGGCGCACAGCACGATACGGTTGTGCCCCAGCGGTTTGGCGATCAACCCCGGCAGGTCGCTGCGGCCCTCGCGTAAGGCCAGGTCATAGCCGCCCTCGACCAGGTCGACAAAGGCGTCGCACAGGTCCACGCGCAGACGCAACTGCGGATGGGCGGCGAGAAAGCCACCGCACGCCTCATCGAGAAAGGCCCTGCCGAACGCCAGTGGTGCGGTCAGGCGCAGGTTGCCATGCAAGCCGTGCTTGAGCTGGCCGATTTCTTCGCCGGCATCGTGCAGGCGTTGCAGCACCTGGCGTGCGGTATCCAGATAGAGCCGGCCGGCTTCGGTCAGCGCGGTGCGGCGGGTGCTGCGTTCGAAAAGCTGCGCGCCGAGCTCGGCTTCCAGATGGCTGACCGCCTTGGTCAGGGCCGAGGGGGTTTTACCCAACTGCTCGGCCGCGCGGCTAAAGCTGCCGTGCTCGGCGGTGGCGACAAACATGCTCAGGGCGCTGAGCTTGTCCATAGAGTTTTTCCTGTTCGGCAAAAGCGTTTTGCTTGGCGCGGCGGTTCTGCACTGCTGTGCCAGGCGCTAGTCTCGCGGCGAAACCAATAAGAACAAGAGGCTAAGGCAATGCAACGATTTATTCCAAGCCTGTTGGCCGCCGCCATGGCTTTTTCCTCGATGGAAGCCATGGCCGCCGCCGACCTGCTGCTATTTAACGGCAAGGTGTACACCGCAGAACCCGGCCAGCCTCTGGCTCAGGCCGTGGCGGTAGAGAACGGCAAGATCCTCAAGGTCGGCAGCGATGCCGAGATCAAGGCGTTGGCCGATGCCGACACGCAGCTGATCGACCTGGCTGGCAAGGTGCTGATGCCAGGCATGATCGACACCCACAGCCACCCGGTCATGGGGGCCATGGCCAGCTTGCGCGCCAATCTGTATGACGAGGTGCTGCCCCTGGCCGAGCTGGAGCAGTGGATTATCGAGCAGGACAAGGCCGGTACCGCGCGTATGGGCGACTTGATCGTGATTTCCGGAGCCAGTTCGGCCTATTGGGAACAGAGCGCGGGTCTCGGCACGGTCTTCAATCAGGGCCGCTGGGCTGATCAGCCGCTGGTGCTGGATGGCATCGATGGCCATACCGGCTGGGCCAACAACGCCATGCTCGCGCGGGTGAAGATCGATGCGGCGCTGGTGAAAAGCCTGCCGGAGAAGGAGCGCAACTATATCGGCCACGCCGCCGACTTCACCCCCAATGGCTACCTGGCGGAAAACGGCTGGGATCGTGTGCGCAGCCAGTACCCTGCACCCAGCGACGCCGACATGCTCGGCGCTGCCCGCGAGGCGGTGAAGATCAACAACCAGGTCGGCGTTACCGCCTGGATGGACGCTGCGGCCAATGCTGGTGATGGCGACAGCCTGTTCGAGTTACGCCCCACCGAGCAGGATGTCGGCGTATTACCGCTGTACCGTAAGCTGGCCGAAAACGGCGAACTCAGTGCCCACGTCGCGGCGCTGCTGATTACCCATCCGCAGAGCAAGCCGGACGATCTCGACGTGCTGGCTAAGGTCATGCGGCAATTCCGGGGTGTGCCAAACCTGACGTTCCCCGGCATCAAGATCTTCGCTGACGGGGTGATGGAGTTCCCCGGGCAGACCGCCGCGGTGATCGACCCGTTCAAGAACAGCCTCAAGCGCGGCGAACTGCTGATCGACCCGAAGAGTTTCGGCCAATTGGCCGTGGCGGCCGAGCAGCATGGCTGGATCATGCACGTGCATGCGGTCGGCGATCGCGCGGTGCGTGAGGCGCTGAATGGCTTCGAGTACGCCCGCTCGCTCAAGCCATCGCCGGTGCCGCACAGCATCAGCCACCTGCAACTGGTTAACCCCAAGGAATTCCCACGCTTCAAGCAGTTGGGCGTAATCGCCTCGATGCAGCTGCTCTGGGCCACCGCGGAGAGCTACACCGAGGAGCTGGTCAAGCCCTATATCAGCGCCTCGGCCTACCAGTTCCAATACCCAGCGCGTTCGCTGCATGAGGCCGGTGCGACCATTGCCGGGGCCAGCGACTGGCCGGTGTCCAGCCCCAATCCGTGGAACGCCATCGCTCAGGCCAGCACCCGTAAAGGGCCGCTGGGGGTGCTGAATGCCAAGGAAAGCATCGACCGGCAGACCATGTTTCAGGCTTACACCTTGAATGCGGCCAAGGCGTTGCGCCTGGACAGCCAGATCGGCTCCCTGGCCCCCGGCAAGCAGGCCGACCTGATTGTGCTCGACCGCGATGTATTCACGGTCAGCGATGAGCAGCTGTTCGACACTCAGGTGCTGCAGACCTTCTTCGCCGGCAAGGCGGTGTACAGCGCCGAACCGGGTAAGGCCGTCGCCCAGGCGCAATAAGCCCCGAGCAACACAGTCTGCCCCGCCCCACCTAAACGGTACTGCTCCCCGTTACGGCCGGGGGCGGGCGCAGCCTTCAGCGTCAGCCCTATCGCGTCAGCCAATAACAACAAGGAAATACCCATGCACGCAGTCAACGCCATAACCCTGGCAGGCCTCACCCTGCTCGCCTTGAACACGGCGCACGCCATTGAGCTGAACGATCAGTTCGCCCTGACGGTCACGCCCATGCTGACCAGCGATTACCGCTCCAGCGGTATCTCGCAGACACTGGGCGATCCAGCCGCCCAGCTGGATGTGATGCTCAGCCATGTCAGCGGTGCCTACCTCGGTGCCTGGACCAGCAACGTCGAATTCGGCTACGACTGGGAGAGCGACGATGACTACGGTACCCGCCAGGAGATCGACTACTACGCCGGCTACTACTGGCAGATCACCGATGCCATCAGCCTGGACGGCTACTACAACAAGTACACCTGTCCGGGTGAAAGCCAGTTCAATGGTGGCGACATCTACCTGACCTTGGACGCCTACGGCTTCTTTATCGGCGGCAAGCATTCGGTCGACACCGATGAGAACTACTTCAACACCTATGTCGGCTACCGCACCCAGCTGCCGCTGGAAGTCGGCCTGGAGCTGCGCTATGAGAACGTCGATCAGAAGGACGATGTGTTCTTCAATGCCGATTACACCCAGGCCGAGCAGGACTACAACAACTGGGAAATCAAACTGACCCGCGACCTGGTGGGTGCCACCTGGGGCCTGACCTATATCGATACCGATCTGTCGGATGCCGAGTGCGCCAGCTTCAGCGGTTACGACGATCTGTGCAGCGCCACTGTGGTGGCCAGCGTCAGCAAGGCCTTCTAAGCGGCAGTACAAGCTGTCGGACGGGCCCGCTTGGTCTTAGCGCCGGCGGGCGCGGAGGTGCTAGGATACGCATCCGTTTTACTGGCGGCCGTGTCTGCTGGAGCATCCGGGTATTACTGCGCACACTCTTCAGCTCTGTTGCGCTGCGTGGGTAATACTTTCTGAGCCTTGTACCGACGTGTCGCACCTTTCGAGATAGCCGTCCTCCATGTTTGGTCCCAACGACGACAAAAACACTCCATCGCCTTCCGCTCCGGCCTCTGCCGAGAAGCCTGCGGAGAAGAAAGACCTGTTCGGCTGGCTGCGCAAGAAGCCGCAAGCACCGGCCAGTCCTGAGCCGCAACAGACGCCCGTCAGTGAGCAGCCTGTTGCTCCGACTGTTGTCGAGCCTGCGCCCGTTGCGCCGCTAAGCGAAGTCGCTGCGCCCGTTGAGTCGCCGGCCATTCCCGCAGAAGTCGTTGCCGAACCACAGCCTACGCCGGTGGTCCCAGTCCCGGTTGAGCAGGCTGTCGCTCCCGCGCTGCCTCAAACCAGCGAAGCCAACCCGCAGCCACGGCCGTCGCGTTTCCGTATCAATGCCGGCAGCGAAGTGCTGCATGCCCATATTGAACAGCCAGCGCTGGTTGAGCCGGTTGTCGCGCCGCCAGTGGCCGAGCCTGCAGTCGTGCAACCTGTCGCCGCTCCGGTCAAAAGCGCCGAGGAAACTCGGGCGGGCTTTCTCGAACGCCTCAAGCAAGGTCTGTCGAAGACCAGCGCCAGCCTCGGCGAAGGTATGGCCAGCCTGTTTCTCGGCAAGAAGGCCATCGACGATGACCTGCTCGAAGACCTGGAAACTCGCCTGCTGACCGCTGACGTGGGCGTCGAGGCCACCACGGCGATCATCGGTAACCTGACCAAACGTGTGGCGCGCAAGGAACTGGCCGACAGTGGCGCGCTGTACAAGGCGCTGCAGGATGAGTTGGTTGCGCTGCTCAAGCCGGTCGAGCAGCCGCTGAAGATCGACAGCAGCAAGCAGCCCTATGTGATTCTGGTGGTCGGCGTAAACGGCGCCGGCAAAACCACCACCATCGGCAAGCTGGCGAAGAAACTCCAGCAGGATGGCAAGAAGGTCATGCTCGCCGCCGGTGACACCTTCCGCGCCGCCGCCGTCGAGCAGTTACAGGTGTGGGGCGAGCGTAACCAGATTGCGGTGATTGCCCAGCACACAGGCGCTGATTCCGCCTCGGTGATCTTCGATGCGGTGCAGGCGGCCAAGGCGCGCGGCATGGATGTGCTGATCGCTGACACCGCAGGTCGTCTGCATACCAAAGACAACCTGATGGAAGAGCTGAAGAAGGTCCGTCGGGTGATCGGCAAGCTGGATGACACCGCGCCGCACGAAGTGCTGCTGGTGCTGGACGCCGGCACCGGGCAGAACGCGATCAATCAGGCCAAACAGTTCAATCAGACGGTCAACCTTACCGGTCTGGCGCTGACCAAGCTGGACGGCACCGCCAAGGGCGGGGTGATCTTTGCCCTGGCTAAGCAGTTTGCGTTGCCGATTCGCTATATCGGGGTGGGCGAGGGTATTGATGATTTGAGGACTTTCGAGGCCGAAGCTTTCGTTCAGGCGCTGTTCGCGGAGAAATAGGATGATCAAATTCGAGCAGGTCGGTAAGCGCTACGCCAACGGCCATGTCGGGCTGCACGAGCTGAGCTTCCACGTGCGCCGTGGCGAGTTCCTCTTTGTCACTGGTCACTCCGGGGCGGGCAAGAGTACTTTGCTGCGCCTGTTGCTGGCGATGGAGCGGCCAAGCAGCGGCAAGCTGCTGCTGGCCGGGCAGGATCTGTCGCATATCACCAATGCACAGATTCCATTTTTGCGCCGGCAGATCGGCGTGGTGTTCCAGAACCATCAGCTGCTGTTCGACCGCAGTGTGTTCGACAACGTGGCACTGCCACTGCAGATTCTCGGCCTGTCCAAGGACGAGATAGGCACCCGCGTGCGCACCGCGCTGGAGCGCGTGTCGCTGGCCGACAAGGCCGAGCAATCACCAGGCGACCTGTCTACCGGTCAGCAGCAGCGCGTCGGTATCGCCCGCGCTGTGGTACATCGCCCGGCTCTGCTGCTGGCGGATGAGCCCACCGGTAACCTCGATCCGCGCCTGGCGGCCGAGATCATGGGCGTGTTTGAGGACATCAACCGCCTCGGCACCACCGTGCTGATCGCCAGCCATGACCTGGCCCTGATCGCGCGTATGCGCCACCGCATGCTGACCCTGCAGCGCGGCCGCTTGATCGGCGACGGGGAGGCTGCATGAGCGCTACCCGCATGCCACCGCCACAACCGGCGCAGCGCGTCGGCGCAGCGCCGAAGAAGTCTGAGTCGCCGACCCCGGGCGATGACGGCCCAAGTTTTTCCCAACAGCTGCATGCCTGGCTGGAAAACCACCGCGCCAGTCTGGTCGACAGCCTGCGTCGGTTGGGTAAACAGCCGATTGGCAGTTTCTTTACCTGCCTAGTGATGGCCGTTGCTCTCAGCCTGCCCATGGGGTTGGCGCTGCTGCTGGATAACGTCGAGCGCCTGGGCGTGTCCTGGCAGCGTGCGGCGCAAGTTTCCCTGTTTCTGCAGATCGACGCCACCGACGCTCAGGGCCAAGCGCTGCGCGAGCAGATTGCGGCAATGGACGATGTGGAAGAGGCCGAGTGGATCAGTCGCGAACAGGCCCTGGCCGAGTTTCAGCAGCAGTCCGGTCTTGGCGAAGCGCTTAAGGAGCTGCCGGATAACCCGCTGCCTGGGGTGATTGTGGTGACGCCGCAGCAGGTCGACAAGGTCGCCCTGGAAGCACTGCGTCAGCGTTTGGCCGAGTTGCCGCGGGTGCAACAGGCGCAGCTGGATCTGCTCTGGGTCGAGCGTCTGAGCGCCATGCTCAAGCTGGGTGAGCGCTTTGTCTTCGGCCTGACCCTCTTGCTGGTGATGGCGCTGCTGCTGGTGATCGGCAATACCATTCGTCTGCATATCGAGAACCGCCGCACCGAGATCGAGGTGATCAAGCTGGTCGGCGGCACCGACAGCTATGTGCGTCGGCCCTTCCTCTATATGGGCACGCTTTACGGTTTGGGCGCTGGGCTGCTGGCTTGGCTGCTGTTGGCCTACGGCCTGGGCTGGCTGAATGATGCCGTGGTGCGCCTGGCCGGTTTGTACGGCAGCGACTTCGCCCTGGCGGGCGTGCCGATAGCCGATGGTCTATCACTACTGCTCGGCGCGGTGCTGTTGGGCTATATTGGCGCTTGGCTGGCAGTCGCAAGGCACTTGAACGAACTGGCACCCAGATAGTAAGTTATTGTTTTGCTTGATATTGACTATGTGTAAGGGAACTTGTACCGAGGTACAAAGTCCCATGGGGCAGTGCTAGACTGCTTCACGATTCGTAAGTCGGAGGATTCAAATGTCCACTTCTTTGCAACCTGTTCATGCTCTGGTTCCGGGTGCCAACCTGGAGGCATACGTGCATGCGGTGAACGGCATCCCGCTGTTGACCCCTGAGCAGGAGCGTGAACTGGCGGAAAGTCTCTTCTACAAACAAGACCTCGAGGCCGCCCGGCAAATGGTGCTGGCTCACCTGCGTTTTGTTGTGCATATCGCCCGCAGCTACTCCGGTTACGGTCTGGCCCAGGCTGACCTGATTCAGGAAGGCAACGTCGGCCTGATGAAGGCGGTCAAGCGCTTCAACCCAGAAATGGGTGTGCGCCTGGTGTCGTTTGCCGTGCACTGGATTCGCGCCGAGATCCACGAGTTCATCCTTAAAAACTGGCGCATCGTCAAAGTCGCCACCACCAAGGCGCAGCGCAAACTGTTCTTCAACCTGCGCAGCCAGAAGAAGCGTTTGGCCTGGCTGAACAACGACGAAGTGCATGCCGTGGCCGCAAGCCTGGGCGTTGAGCCGCGTGAAGTGCGCGAGATGGAAAGCCGCCTGACCGGCCATGATATGGCCTTCGATCCGGCTGCCGAGGCGGATGACGAAAGCGCCTTCCAGTCGCCGGCGCATTATCTGGAAGATCACCGCTACGACCCGGCACGTCAGCTGGAAGATTCGGACTGGAGCGACAGTTCCAACGCCAATCTGCACGAAGCGCTGGAAGGTCTGGACGAGCGCAGCCGTGACATTCTTTACCAGCGCTGGCTGGCCGAAGAAAAAGCCACGCTGCATGACCTGGCCGCCAAGTACAACGTGTCGGCCGAGCGTATCCGGCAGCTGGAAAAAAACGCGATGAACAAGCTCAAGGGCTCGATCGCCGCGTAAATCGCGCTACTGTCAGAAGCCGCACCTAGGTGCGGCTTTTTTATGGCCAAGGAAAACCTCGATGAAATTACCGCCCATACGCCCGCAGCACTGGCTGATCTTTGCCGTGGTCGCCGCCTTGTTCTTTGCCTGGGGCGCATGGCTGATGCGTCCGCAGCCGGCCGCACAACCTTTGCCCTGGCTGGCGCAATGGCAAACCAAGGTGCTGACTCCGTTGGCCGATGATCGCCTGAGTTTGGTGCACCTGAAGGATGCTCTGGAGGGCGAGCTTTGGCTGCAGCCCAATCTGGACGGCGCCCGCCTGCTGTATCGCGGTGAGCTGCAGGATGCTGATGGTAATTGGTCGCTGGAGGCAGAAGTCGGTCTGGATAAAGCCGAACGCGAGAGCCTGCTGACCGCCGCTGGGCTGAAACCGACGGATAAGGAGCAGCCACTGGGTAGCCAGCTGCTGGTGTCATTGGCCAATCGCCCGATTATTGCGCTGACCCTGTTACCGCCTGCTCCACTGGATGCTGCGCGGCTGGCCGCGAGCATCGGTCAGCCGCGTCTTACCCTCGAGCTGGTGCAAGGGCAGGCCTGGGTGTATCCCGAGCTGGGCATGACCGCGCACCTGCAGGACGACGAGCTGTATTTCCTCTATGCAGTGCCGCGGCATCTGCTCAAGCAGCGCTGAGTCAGAGGTCTTTTAACTGCGCCGGCCACCACTCTGGATGGCTGGGTTGCAGGCGGTTGAGGTAGTGACTGCCGCCCAGTTGCCACATCTGCTGACGAATCCAGCTGGCCCGCAGGCTGATGCGCGCGCTGGGACGGCTGGCGCTCCATTCACGCGGGTTTGGTAGCACTGCGGCCAGCAGACTGCTCTGCTGGCGTGACAGATAGGGCGCGCCGACCTTGAAGTGATGCCGCGCCGCCGCTTCGGCGCCGAACACGCCGTCGCCCCACTCGACGCTGTTGAGGTACACCTCAAGAATCCGTCGCTTGGGCCAGAGCAGTTCGATCAGGCCGGTGAACCACACTTCTATGCCCTTGCGCAGCCAGCTGCGGCCGGACCAGAGGAACAGGTTCTTCGCCACCTGCTGGCTGAGGGTGCTGGCGCCGCGTAGCGAGCCGCCTTGCTGGTTGTGCTCCAGGGCTGCCTGGATGGCCGCGACATCAAAGCCCCAGTGGTCGGCGAATTTTTGATCCTCGCCGGCAATTACCGCCATCTTCAGATCGTCAGGCAGTTCACTCCACGGCCGCCAACTGCGCTGTAGGTCGATGGGCTGATCGTCGAGCCAGGATTCGACCTTGCGCTCGACCATCAGTGCCGTGCCGGGTGGTGGTACCCAGCGGAATAACAACACCAGCAGTACCGAGCCGAGGATCAGCCAGAGCAGGAGTTTGAGCAGGCGGCGGGCGATGGATCGAAACATGCGTGCTTGGCCAGGGTGATTTTGCCGGCCATTATAGCCAGCCCTGTCTTTATAGCTGGAGTGATGCATGGCTCGTCTGTGGTTATTGCTGTCCGCTTGTGCCGGTTTTACCGGTGTCGCTTTGGGCGCCTTTGCTGCGCATGGCCTGAAGCATCAGCTGACGCCGGCCTATCTCGCGGTGTTTCAAACCGGCACCCATTACCAACTGATTCACGCACTGGCGTTGTTTGGCGTAGGTTTGCTGGTAATGCTGCGGCCTACGCCGCTGATCAATTGCGCCGGCGCGCTTTTTGCCCTGGGCATCTTACTGTTCTCTGGCAGCCTGTATGCCCTGACCTTGAGCGGCATCAGTGCGTTGGGCGTGGTCACGCCCTTCGGTGGTCTGGCGTTTCTCGCCGGCTGGTTGTGCCTGGGTGTGGCGGCTTGGAAGCTCGGTGCGCGCAATACGGCTTGACCCGCAAGTCAGAAAATAGGGCGGGCGGTAGCCTTCAGCCTTGGTCAATGCCCATGATCAGGCTAGAATGCCGGCCCTTTTCCCAGTTGTGACCGACCCGTCATGCATGTTCAGTTAAACGGTGAAGCATTCGAATTGCCCGACGACACAACCGTCGCCGAGTTGATCGACCGTCTGGATCTGGCCGGACGTCGCGTGGCGGTTGAACTCAATCTGGATATCGTGCCGCGCAGCCAGCACGCCGCCACCGCCTTGCGCGAGGGTGACCGGGTTGAAGTGGTGCACGCCATCGGCGGTGGTTGATCACCGCTCATCGGTTTATCGCGTTCTGACTGCCGCCCACCTTCACGAGGATTACCCATGAGCCACGCGCCCAGCGACAAGCCCTTTACCCTGGCCGGCCGTACCTACCAGTCGCGTCTGCTGGTGGGTACCGGTAAGTACAAGGACCTCGAAGAAACCCGCCTGGCCATTGAGGCCTCAGGTGCCGAGATTGTCACCGTGGCGGTGCGCCGGACCAATATCGGGCAGAACCCGGGTGAGCCGAACCTGCTGGATGTGATCAGCCCCGAGCGCTACACCATCCTGCCGAATACCGCCGGTTGCTATGACGCCGTAGAGGCGGTGCGCACCTGCCGTTTGGCTCGTGAGCTGCTGGACGGTCACAAGCTGGTCAAGCTGGAAGTGCTGGCTGACCAGAAGACCCTGTTCCCCAATGTGATCGAAACCCTCAAGGCCGCCGAAGTGCTGGTCAAGGATGGTTTCGACGTGATGGTGTACACCAGCGATGACCCGATCATCGCCCGCGAGCTGGCGGCCATGGGCTGTATCGCGGTGATGCCGCTGGCCGGTCTGATCGGTACTGGCCTGGGCATCTGCAATCCGTACAACCTGCGCATCATTCTTGAAGAAGCTACCGTTCCCGTATTGGTCGATGCCGGCGTGGGCACTGCGTCCGATGCCACCATTGCAATGGAACTGGGCTGCGAGGCGGTGCTGATGAACAGCGCGATTGCCCATGCACAGAATCCGATTCTGATGGGCGAGGCGATGAAGCACGCGATCATTGCCGGGCGCATGGCCTACCTGGCTGGGCGCATGCCGAAAAAACTTTATGCCAGCGCTTCTTCGCCGCTGGATGGCCTAATCAAGTAAGGACTACGATTTGCTGCGCGTCGGCCCTGCTGCGTTAGAAACAGGCTCGGAATGCTCATGTACAAAAGTACACTCCGCTTCCTCTCCTGTTTCTGCCTTGCATAGCTCTAGCTCGCGAAATCGTAAAAGCACTTTAAGAGCACAGCATGACTGAATTACAGCAACAACCTGAGCCTGCTGAAGACACTTCCAAGCACCGCGCGATCAAGAGTTTCGTGATGCGTGCTGGACGCATGACCGAAGGCCAGCAACGTGGTCTTGATCAGGGCTGGCCGAAGTTCGGCCTGCAGTTGGAGGATGGTCTGCGCGATTTCGATCAGGTGTTCGGTCGTACTGCGCCGCGCACCTTCGAAATCGGCTTCGGCATGGGCCATTCCACCCTGGAAATGGCCGCTGCTTCGCCCGAACAGGATTTTATCGGGGTGGAAGTACACCGCCCGGGTGTTGGTGCACTGCTCAACGGCTTGATGACGCAGAACCTCAGCAACATGCGCGTCTACAGCTGCGATGCGATGGACGTACTGCGCACCTGTGTGGCCGACGCCAGCCTGGATCGGGTGCTGCTATTCTTTCCTGACCCGTGGCACAAGGCTAAACATAACAAGCGGCGCATCGTACAACCGGCGTTTGCCGAGCTGGTACGGCAGAAGCTCAAGGTCGGCGGTGTGTTGCACATGGCCACCGATTGGCAGCCCTACGCCGAGTACATGTTGGAAGTGATGAGTGTGGCGCCTGGCTTCCAGAATCAGGCCGAAGATGACCAATACGTACCGCGCCCGACGGAGCGCCCAACGACCAAGTTCGAGCGCCGCGGCGAGCGACTGGGGCATGGCGTGTGGGACCTGAAGTTCCAGCGCATCGATTGATTGATCCACGCGCTGAGGTATCGGCGCAGCAAGACCGTAAGCACAAGGACGATTGCACAAGATCGGAATAATCCGACGCCCGCCAGGACGGCTCCTCACCAAGACGGCACATAAACCCGGGCAGCACTGCCCCGGTCATAAAAACAGCAGCCCTGCCTTTGGCCAGGCTGCGAGGAGATCGCTGTGTTGAGAACGCTTTCAATTCTGCTGCTGGCTACGTGCGCGTTACAGGCACAGGCCAAAGTCGACAGTACCCAGGCAGCACGCCTGGGTCAGGACCTAACGCCGCTTGGCGGTGAGCGCGCGGGGAATGCAGCTGGCACCATCCCCGCCTGGGACGGTGGCCTGGCGCAGCCGCCAGCCAACTACCAGCCGGGCATGCACCACCCAGACCCCTACAGCGCCGATGCGCCGTTGTATCAGATCAACAGCCAGAATCTGGTGCAGTACCAGGCGCAGCTGCCGGCCGGCCTTAAGGCATTGCTGGAAAAGAACCCGGATTACTTTCTGCGGGTATTCCCGACCCGGCGCAGCGCGGCCGCGCCGCAGCGTATCTATGACGCTACGCGCTTCAATGCGCAGACTGCCGAACTGATTTCCGGCGGTAATGGTGTCGCCGGTGCGGCAGCCGGTATTCCCTTCCCGCTGCCGACAACCGGTCAGGAAGTTATCTGGAACCACATCATGCGTTACCGTGGAGATCAGATTAGCTTTGTTACCAACCAGGCTGCAGTGCTGAGCAACGGTGCTTACAACCTGCTCAAATTGGAACGCGATATTTACTTCCTCTACGGTCGTGAAGGCGTCAGCCCGCAGGACTTGGACAACACCCTGTTCTACTACAAGTACAAGGTGGTAGCGCCGGCCAAGCTCGCCGGTTCAGCGCTGGTGGTGCAGGAAACCCTCGACCAGGTACTGGCAATCCGTAAAGCCTGGCGCTTCAACCGTGGCGAGCGCCGCGTGCGCCGCTTGCCGATGCTGGCCTATGACACCCTGCAACCAGACACCAACGGCATGGCCACTGCAGACGTGGTCGATTCTTACAATGGCGCGCCGGATCGTTACGAGTGGACGCTTGTCGGCAAGCAGGAAATGCTGGTGCCATACAACAGCTATGCCGTGCATCAGAAGGGCATCCCTTACGACAATATCCTGCGTAGCAACACCGTCAACCCGGAGCTGCTGCGCTATGAACTGCACCGTGTATGGGTGGTCGAGGCCGAGCTGCGTAAAGGCTTTAGCCATCCATATGCCAAACGTCGCTTCTATATCGACGAGGACAGCTGGCAGATCCTTGCCGCTGACCTCTACGACAAGAGCGGCGAGCTGAGCGGCGTGCAGGAAAGCCACCCGATCAGCTATTACGACGTGCCGATGTTTGGCAGCACCCTGGAGACCATCTACGACTTCAAGGGCAAGCGTTACTTTGTCGATGGCCTGGATAACAACGAGCCGATGTACAACTTCAACGCCAAGTTGGGTCCTCGTGACTTCACCCCGCAGGCGCTGCGCCGCGAAGGTAACTGAACCTCGTCGGTAGCACTGGAAAAAACCGCCTCTTCGCAGGCGGTTTTTTATTTGTGGGTAACTGCGGCGATTCGTGTTCGCGGGGCGTTTCTGCTTTGCGTCCGCTATCAACTTATTGGTTATGCAGGGCATGTCAGGGCATGTCAGGGCATGTCTACTGCTGGCTGCGGTGTTGCTGAGTGGTTTGCGTAGCTGGGCAAGAGCATTTCTGGCGGGGCTATCAGCACGGTCCGCCGGTACGCTTACAGTCGCCGGATCGCACGCGGTTCAGCTGGCTTTTCATCAGCGCGGTCGAGGTTGTGCTGGTTGAAACGTTCACGGCTGCTGTTCAGTCGCGACTGACGGCTTGGCTGATCAGCGTTGCCGCGACGGGTGTGTGGACCGCTGTCAGCTGCTGGGTGGATTGGTCTGGGAAGTGCAGACTCTCGCGACGACCATGACGGCGTAGGGTGACGTGCTGGCGTTGCACGCTGTCGAGGACCACGCCTGGAGCGATGGTTGCGCCCACCATAAAACGCTCAGGAGCCTTGCCGGTTTGGCTGATGATGGCGCTGGAACGGCTGCTTTGTGGGTGATTGAAGGCTGCCATCAAGGTTAGTTGCAGGGCAGTGGCCGGAGCCGGGCCGCTACTGTCGAGTAGAGGGACACCGAACAATGTCGCCAACTGCTGCTGATCTATAACCGGTTGTACTGGGGCTTGCTGCACGGGCGTCAGGTTGACCGGGCTATGCAGTAAGCGCCAGAACGCCGCGCCCTGATAAGCCAGGCTGATACTGCCAGCCAGCAGAAGCAACAGACACAAGCCTGTGATCAAGTGTTCCGAGGCAACTGACTGGGCCGGTTGGCTGGGTTGCAACATAGAAACTCCTTAATGAAAAAGCCCATGGCTGCTAAGGCAGTCATGGGCTCGGGTACTACGGGTTCTTACAGCTTGCCGATGCTGACGTTGTCGATAAACAACGACTGTCCGCGTTGTGTGCCAAGGATCAGCAGATCGGCGCGGCGCAGGGTGCCGGCTGGCAGCTGTACCTCCTGCTGCAACTTGCTCCAGCTGCCACCACGGGTGGGGCGCTGGCCAAGTGGCAGGTACTGGCCACGACCATTGCCATCTTCGACATACAGGTAGGCATAGGCGATGGCGCTGACCGCACTGCTACGACCAATACTCAGGTCGGCCGAGACGCGATAACGATTACCGGCTTGGACATTGCCGAGCAGGCTGACGCTTGCGCCAGAGCCTTCGTACTGACGCTGATAGGCTTCCAGAGCCTGGCGGCTGCCGTTGGCGAACGTGCTGGCGCGGGCGCTGCCATGGAAGCCAGACCAGCCACCAATGCCGTTCTCGAAGTTCCAGCCGAACTGGGTCGGTGCCGGCGGTGTTGGTGGCGCAGCGGCCTGGACTTCTTGCAGTTCGACTTCATCAACCAGCAGGCTGCTGCCGCTGTCGCTCCAGATCGCCACATACAGATTGCGCACGTTGCTTGGTGTTTTATAAGTAAAGGTTTTTTCCAGGCGGCTGAACTCGTTGCCAGTTACGGACAGGCCTACCGTCTGCTCGGTGCTGTAAGTAAAGCGGCCGTCAGTGCTTTCCTGGAGGATCGCCACGCGCACGCTCTCACGGCTGTCACGGGCCTTGAGCATGGTCTTGGCTTTCAGACGATATTGCGCGCCGGCAGTCAGGCCGGTGACCGGTGTAGCCAGTACGTCGAAGGACTGTGCATCCATCTGCAGTGCGTTGTCGCGGCAGTTCAGTGCCACATTGACCAGGCTCAACTGCGCCTGACCGAACAGTGCACGCCAGCCTTGGTTGCTATTGAATTCGCCGTTGCTGACCAAACCCTTGAGTGCGGGTTTGCTGCACCAGGGCAGCTCGGCCGGTGGCGTGGTCGGATTGCCGGTGCCGGGGTTGCTGGTGACTGGCACCTGGGTGGCGCGGAAGGCGGCGATCTGCGTGGCCATGACGTTCAGCGAGCGCACGGCATCGGAACGATCGGGCATGCCGCAAGGCTGGTTGGCGCAGTCGGCGTCATTCAGCCGTGGGTTGGAAAATACCGGCGCCTGACGGCGTGCGCCGAAGACCTGTGGGTAGGCCATGATGGTGCTGAACTGGCCCTGGACGCCGTAGCCACGGCTCCATTCGTGAGTGCCGTTGTGGCCGTTGGCGTTGTAATAGCCTTCCTGCTGGTCCTGTTCGTAGGAGTGGCGCAGGCCCATATTGTGGCCGGCTTCATGGGCGAAGGTGCTGAGGCTGCAGTCGACACCCGTCAGGCCATAGGCCATTTCCTTGGCGCCGCTGTTGAAGCGGTCGCTGTTCTTCGTGCCCGTGCCCATCCAGGCGATACCGCAGACGCCATAACCCTGGCCCTGAGTTGTGCGGTTGATCAGCTGTACCACATCGGCGCCGTATTGCTCACGCAGGCGCTTTACCTGAGCGTCGTCGGTGAACTTGTTCAGTGTGGCGCTGGACACATCGTAGTAATTGGCCCAATCAAGCAGCTGCTTGTGCACCAGGCGCAGACGGATGTTGATGCCGCTCTTGGCGTATGCCGTGTTGGTGTATTCGATGTAGCTGGCGATGCGAGCGTCAATGTCGCGGCCGTTAGGCAGGGCCTGAGCGTCCTTGGTGTAGAGCACCATGATGTCGACGGTTTCGGGGTTGGCCTGAGCGCTATGGGCAGTCAGGGCCAGTGCGAGGGCGGAGAGCCATTGCACTTTTTTCATATCAGCATTCCTTGTGCGATGTTGGTTAACGGTGATCAGCCCTGAGCGGGCGGTGGCAGCGGGGCCAGTTCTTTATGGTCGTAGTGCAGGTGGTCATTGGGATCGGCCCGCATGACCAGCTGGTTTTCATCGGTGATCACCGTCTTGCCGGTGGCGTTATCGATGATGATCGACAGGCTGCCGTCGAGCGTGGCGACGGTGATATGGGTCTCCAGCGCGCCCTTGACCAGGGTCATGCTTTCCACCTCGTCGCCATCGATCAGGCTGCCTTGCCATACGGCGCTGCCGGCGGTGTTGCGGGTTTCGCCGAGAGTGGCGCGGGTTGGGCTGCTACGCCCCGGCAGTGCCAGGGAAACCACCTGACCGACCGCCAGGTTGCTGAGTTGCTGTGGGTCGACCTGGGTCAGGTGCTGAGTGATGCCGTTGCTCTCGGTTTCCTGCAGCGACTGGGCATCCCAGAGCGTGGCCTGCGCGGCGCTGCTGGTGGCCACGGGCGGTTTGGCCTGCAGGGTAGAGACGCCGCTGGCGCCTTGGCTGGCTGCTGGGCTGACAGGCGCGAGCGTATTTGCGCTAGGCGTGGGTGCTTTGCCGTCGGGGTTGTTGTTCGATGCCGCTTGGCTTGGCTTTGGCTCAAGGTCAGCCGAGAGCACGACCCCCAAGACGCCGCCGACAATGGCGGTGGCGACTGCGGCTGTAATCCAGCGTTTTGACATGCGACTGCTCCATTAGTCTGGAAAGTTGAAGTCGCGCAGTCTAGGTAGAGCCTTTGCGGTTATTCGCTATGCAGTTCACAGGCAGAGGGTATGGGTAGGGCCAGCTTGTTTAATTTGAACGCTGGTCTCATATGCAGGGTGTGCCACGTCTCGCTCGGAATGGGGCACAGTTCCAGGCTGCTCGGTAATCGCATTGCTGAGCAGCGTAGAAGTGGCTTTACGCTTACTCGGGCTGGGCGCTGGCGCCGCGTTTGGGCAGTTGTTCGGGCAGGGCGGCCAGGGCTTTGAGAGCCATCTCGCGGCTTGGGTAGCTGCCATAAAGCACGGCGTAGCGGATTTCCCCGGCTTGATTGCGTTCGGCCAGGCGCAGCGGCTGTTTCGGGTGGCGTTCGAGCAGTGCCTGCATAAAATCGCGGCTGCTGCCTTCGACCAGCTGAATAGTGTGGCGGCGCGCTGCAACCTTGGGTTTGCTTTCGCCGCCCCGGCCATCGCCCAGAGTGGCTGGGTCGACAGGTTTCGGCGTTTCGATCAGGGTCTTGCTCGGTTTTACCGGAATGGCTTTTGCCGGCTGGCGCAGGTCGGTCGCAGGTTCCTCAATACCCTGGCTGAACAAGCCATGGACCTGCTGCGGTAGGTGGTCGTAACCGTTGGCCTGGCCGAGCAGGCGCAGGTCGCGGTATTTACCCAGGCTCAGGTTGGCCAGGCCAACGCCGTCGCGCGCCACGCTCGGGCGAAGGAACACCATCAGGTTGCGCTTCTGCCGTGCTTCGCGGGTTGAGCGAAACAGACGGCCCAGGCCTGGAATATCACCGAGCAGCGGCACCTTGCTTTCGCTACTGGTGATGTCGTCCTGAATCAGACCACCGAGCACGATCACCTGGCCGTCATCGGCCAGCACGGTGCTCTTGATCGAGCGCTTGTTGGTGACCAGATCCACGGCCTGGGCATTCAATCCGGTGCTCGGGGCGATGGAGGAGATTTCTTGTTCGATCACCAGGCGTAGGGTGGCGCCTTCATTGATATGCGGGGTGACCTTGAGGGTGACGCCGATATCCTTACGCTCAATGGTGGTGAAGGGGTTGCTCGAGCCGGCAGCGTCGGTGGTGTAAGAGCCGGTCTGGAAGGGCACGTTCTGCCCGACCAGAATCTCGGCGGCTTGGTTGTCCAGGGTCAACAGGGTCGGGGTGGAGAGCAGGTTGCTTTTACCGTTCGACGAAAGCGCGGTGATCAGTGCGCCGAAGTTGTCGTTGCCGACGCCGATAATCGCCCCGTTGGGCAGCGCCGCAGCCAGTTCGCCGGGGTTTTCGCTGGCGATGGCGCCGAGCAGAGTGCCGACCGACAGGCCGGTATTACTGAAATTGACGCCGCCTAGGCCACCCCCGCTGCGGCCATCGATGGCCCATTGCACACCTAGGGCATCATTGATATCGCCGGACATCTCAACGATGGCCGCCTCTACCAGCACCTGAGCGCGGGGGATATCCAACTGGCGCACCAGGTCCTCGAACATATTGACGACATCGGCCTCAGCCATGATGACGATGGCATTAAGGCTCTCGTCGGCGCGAATCATCAGCTTCAGCGGTGCAGCGTTTTCGCTGCCCTGGCTTTGGCTCAGGTTGTCGCCGAAGTCGCCGAGGGTCTTTGCCATCTCCTTGGCATCACCATGGCGTAGGCGGATAACGCGGGTATTGGTCGATCGCGAGCTGGGTGTGTCGAGGCTCTGCGCTAGTTTTAACAGGCGCGCGCGGGCGTCGCTGGGGCCGAGCAGCAGCAGACGGTTGGCGCGGGTGTCGGCAATTACTTGTGCGCCGCTGGCCTGGGCGTTTTTCAGTGAACTATTGATCACCGCCGCCAATTCATGAACCCAGGCATGGCGCAGGTCATAGACGCTGAAATCGTCCTGATTCTGGCTGTCCAACTGACGGATGATTTCGTCGATACGGGCGATATTGGCCGGTGTGTCACTGATGATCAGGCTATTGGATGAAGGCACGGCTGCCAGGTGGCCATAGTTGGCCACCAGCGGACGGATCAGCGGCAGCAGGTCGTTGGCGGCGCCATGTTGTACCTGCAGTACACGCGTTTCCAGGTTGCCGTTGCTGCCTGCGGTGGTCTTGGCCTCGCTACTGGGAATGATACTCAGCTGATTGCCCTGCGGCATCACGGCGAAACCATGGGTGCTCATGACCGAGAGGAACAGCTTGTAGACCTCGGCGATATTCATCGGCTGCTGGGCAATCACCGTGACCTGGCCTTTTACCCGTGGGTCAATAATGAAGGTCTGTCCGCTGATGCTGGATATCTGCTCGATAAAGTCGCGTATTTCCGCGCTCTGCATATTGATGGTCCAGCTGTCCTCGCTCTGTGCAGGCGCTTCGGTCGACGCATTGGCCTGGCTGGTGATGCTTAGCAACAGGGCAGTGTGCAGCAGTAGCAGGCGGACTAGATGGCGCAGGGCAGGCGTGATCATAGCTAGGGGCATCAGTATGTGTGGCCGTAATGCACTGCCGCAGCTGACGCGAGGTCGGACAAGGGAAGGCTGGAGGCGCTGTTCGGACGGGAGAAAACGGCTGCAACCAGCACTGCGAGCAGTGTTGGGGACGCAAGGCTAATGAAAAAAGCCGGCTTGTGTTGAGACATGATGGCGATCTGCGATGATCGTCACAGTCAGTCGGCGATTTGTTGCCTGGGCGTGATGGGCGTCAGTTGGCTGTTGAGTCTGTAAGCGGAGCCTGAGGGCAGGCTCTCGATCAGTTCGCCAGCAGCTCAGCTGCGGTCGGCGAGGATGCCGATGATAAAGAACACTAGAATCAGCACTGGGGCCAACGTGAAATTGTTGAAGAAACCCAGGCCCTTGGCCAGGTAAGGCGTGGCAAAGACGATTAGCAGGCCGTAGCCGACGGCGCAGAGCAGCACAAAGATCAGCGTGCGGAAAATGAAGTTCATGCTGCTGGTGTTGCGTTGCACCCAGGCATTGATGCCGGGGCCGAACAGCACCAGCAGGGTGGCCATGATTGCCAGGGAAATATCGTAGAGGTGACTGCGGCTCCAGCGCGACAGGGTGACGATCAGGTCGAGTAGCAGGTCCATCAGGTTTCCTTAGCCGTGTGGGCGCATGCGTCAGGGTAGAAAGTGTTGCAGCAGGTCGTTGAGAAACAGCTGGCCTTCGCGGGTGGCACTCAGGCGGGCCGGGTCGCTGTGCAGCAGGCCACGTTGCTGGGCCTCGGCACGCGCTGCGGCGAGCTGACTGAGCGGTAGGCCGGTGCGCTGAGTGAACAGTTCGCTGGCGACACCGTCCGTGAGGCGCAGCACATTCATCAGAAATTCGAAGGGTAATTCATCGGCACTCAGGACGCGCTCGCCGGCGCTGAAGCCTTTGCTGCTGTCCAGGTAATCCTTGGGTAGGCGAGTTTTCCAGCTACGGCTGATGCTGCCGCTCGGGCGGCTGAGTTTGGCGTGTGCGCCCGCACCGATGCCGAGGAAGTCGCCAAAGGTCCAATAATTCAGGTTATGTCGTGCCGCTTTGCCGGCCTGGGCATAAGCGGAGACTTCGTACTGCGCATAGCCTTCGGCGGCCAGCAGCGCCTGGCCGGCTTCCTGGATGTCCCAGAGAATGTCGTCCTCTGGCATTACCGGTGGCTGGTTCCAGAACACCGTGTTCGGCTCAACCGTCAGCTGATACCAGGACAGGTGCGTCGGCCCCTGGGCGATGGCGATGCGCAGGTCGCTGAGTGCATCCTCGATGGACTGATCCGGCAGGCCATGCATCAGGTCGAGGTTGAAGTTGTCGAAACCGGCTGTGCGGGCCATGTCTGCTGCACGCACGGCTTCATCGCCGTCGTGGATGCGGCCAAGTGCGATCAGCTTGGGCGGCTGGAAGCTCTGCACGCCGATCGACAGGCGATTGATGCCGAGGCTGCGGTAGTCGCGGAACTTGGCCTGCTCGAAGGTGCCAGGGTTGGCTTCCAGGGTGATTTCGATATCGGCGGCAAACCGGACACGCCGCTCCACGCCTTCAAGCAGGCGGCCAAGCGCCTTGGCCGAAAACAGGCTGGGCGTGCCGCCACCGAAGAATATCGAACTCAGCGGACGGTTATGCACCTGCGCCAGGTCGGCATCCAGGTCGGCCAGCAAGGCGTCGACATAGGCCTCTTCCGGCAGGCTCGGTCCGGCGGCATGGGAGTTGAAGTCGCAATACGGGCACTTCTTCACGCACCAGGGGATGTGCACATAGAGTGCAAGTGGCGGTAGCGCGAAGCTCCCGCCGAACGCCGTGGTCATGCCAGGCCCAGCCGTTGTTTCAACAGGGCCATAGCGCGGGCGCGGTGGCTGATCTGGTTTTTCTCGGCGGCCGGGAGTTCAGCGCTGGAGCAGTCGCGCTCGGGCACCCAGAACAACGGGTCATAGCCAAAGCCTTCCATGCCTTGCGCGGCGTGCAGGATGCGTCCGTGCCAGAGGCCTTCGCAAATGATCGGCAGCGGATCGTCAGCGTGGCGCACCAGCGCCAGGCAGCAGACGAACTGCGCGCCGCGTTCTGCGTCCGGCACACCTTTCAGCGCGTCGAGCAGCTTGGAGTTGTTTGCCGCGTCGCCCTGACCATTGGCGTAGCGTGCCGAGTAAATACCCGGGGCTCCGCCGAGAAAGTCCACTGCCAAGCCTGAGTCATCAGCCAGCGCCGGCAGGCCGGAAAGCCGTGCGGCATTGCGCGCTTTGAGAATGGCGTTTTCGATAAACGACAGGCCGGTTTCTTCCGGCTCGACCATGGAGAACTCGCCGACCGAGCGCACGCGTACGCTGCTGCCGAGCATGGCCTGCAGTTCCTTGAGTTTGCCGGCGTTGTGGCTGGCCAGTACCAGTTCGTTGAAGTGCATCATTCGTCTGGGAAGAATTCCTGGTTGAAATCGAAACTGTGCGCGACGCCATCGGCAGCGCTAACAGTGATGGTGAAGCGCAGCATCTCGCGCTGGGTAAAGGGAAACTGCGCCAGGTAATAGATGGCGGCGCCCTCGTTAACCTGCTTGAAGGTCAGCGGGTGGCTGCGCCCGACTAAGTCCTTGACCTCGCCGCTGACGCTGGCACTGCTGGCTTTTCCGGCCTTGAGTACGGAGATGTTCACCACGCCTTGGGTCTTGCTGCGCACCAGGCCGCTGGCAGCGGCGATGTCCGGTTGCAGAAAGCCGGAGTTAAAGGCGATGTAGTGCACGTCGAGATCGCCGAAGGTCTGCTTGCGTTCAGCCAGCGCCGGCAGGCTCAGGCACAGGGCGATAAACAGTAGTGCTATGCGACGCATAAGGGTTCTCCAGATAGCAAATCTTGCGGGGCAGTCGTCTAGTTGGCGATCTGCACGTCTTCGGCTGTGGGGCCGCTGATCCGGTAAATGCCGATTTCACCTAATAGATTAGGCCAGATCCGACTGGCCCAGCCGTGCCGGTGGTCGCGGTCCACGGCCAGGCGATCCATGACTTTGGCGCCCTGGTTGTGGCACAGGTTTTCGAAGTCTTCGAAGGTGCAGAAGTGGATGTTCGGCGTGTTGAACCAGGTGTAGGGCAGAAAGTCCGACACCGGCATGCGGCCTTTGGTGGTGAGGTACCAGCGGCAGTGCCAGTGGCCGAAGTTGGGGAAGGTGATGATGCAGGTCTTGCCGACGCGCAGCATCTCCGCCAGCACCTTATCCGGGTAATGCAGGGCCTGCAGCGACTGGGTCATGACCACCACGTCGAAGCTGTTGCTGGCGAAGTTACCCAGGCCTTTGTCGAGGTTCTGCTCGATGACGTTGACGCCCTTGCTCACGCACTGGGCGATGTTGTCCGCATCGATTTCCAGGCCGTAGCCGAACACCTGCTTGTGTTCGGCCAGCCAGGCGAGCAACTCGCCATTGCCGCACCCCAGGTCGAGCACACGGCTGCCAGCGGGAATCCACTCTTGGATGATTTCGAGATCCGCGCGCATGGCTACACCTTAATCCGTTTCATATAGCTGTCGAATGCCTGCAGGTAGCGGGGGATCGGCATCAGGAAGGCGTCGTGGCCCTGGGGCGCATCGATTTCCAAATAGCAGACATTTTTCCGCGCGGCAGTCAGCGCATCGACGATTTCCCGCGAGCGTGCTGGTGAGAAGCGCCAGTCGGTGGTAAAGGACATCACACAGAAGTCGGCCGTGACGTGAGCCAGGGTCTTGGCCAGGTCATCGTCGAAGGCGGCCGCCGGATCGAAGTAGTCCAACGCCTTGGTCATCAGCAGGTAGGTATTGGCATCGAAACGCCCGGAGAACTCCTCGCCCTGGTAGCGCAAGTAGCTTTCCACCTGGAACTCGACGCTGTGGAAGTCGTAATTGAGTTTTTCGCTCTTCAGGCCACGGCCGAATTTCTCGCCCATGGCGTCATCCGACAGGTAGGTGATATGGCCGACCATGCGCGCCAGCATCAGCCCGCGTTTGGGGATCACGCCCTGTTCCTGGAAGTGTCCGCCATGGAATTGCGGGTCGGTAAGAATCGCCTGGCGCGCCACTTCGTTGAAGGCGATGTTCTGGGCTGACAGCTTGGGTGCCGAGGCAATCGCTAGACAATGGCGCACGCGTTCGGGGTAGCTGATGGTCCATTGCATAGCCTGCATGCCGCCGAGGCTGCCGCCGATCACGGCGGCCCATTGGCTGATGCCGAGGTTATCGGCCAGCCGCGCCTGGCTGTGTACCCAGTCTTCCACGGTCATTACCGGGAAGTCGGCACCGAAGGGTTTGCCGGTGGCCGGGTTGAGGCTGCTGGGACCGGTGGAACCATTGCAGCCACCGAGGTTGTTCAGGCTGACAACGAAGAACTTGTTGGTGTCGATGGGCTTGCCGGGACCGATGCAGCTGTCCCACCAGCCCGGTTTACGGTCTTCTGCGCTGTGGTAACCGGCGGCATGGTGGTGGCCAGACAGGGCGTGGCAAATCAGTACAGCGTTGCTTGCCGTGGCATTCAGCTCGCCATAGGTTTCGAAGATCAGTTGGTAGTCGGCCAGGCTGCGCCCGCAGGCCAGTGCCAGAGGTTCTGCGAACTGCAGCACCTGTGGGGTTACCAGGCCAACAGAGTCTTGGGGAAAGGCAGTCGACATCGACCCTGCTCGCAATAAAAGAAGGCCGCAGTCTAGGGTCTGTTCCCATTTCGTCGCAAGCCGCGTTGCTGCGCAAAATTTCGCCAGGCTAGGCGGAGGGCGCAGGTAATGGTTGTTCCCTTGCCAAGTCCTCCAACACCGCATGGCGAAATTTTTCGCGCAACCCGCAGGGCCGGGCCAGTTTTTACGCGATGCAGTGTTTCTCGACACTCATTTGGAACAACCAAACTTCGTGTCTCGTGCCTTGCCTCGCGTAAAAACTGGCTCCGGCGCGGCTGCGCACGAAACGGGAACAGACCCTAAAAGCGCCGCCCCAGGCGGCAAGCGCATGGGGCGGCTGGGGTGCGGCGGATGTGGCGGCGCTGAAGTCGAGGACTATTCGCCGATGCTGTGTGGGCGTGCAGCCCCTGGCAGGTTGACCACCTTGCCCTGGCGCTGCACGGGGGCTGGACGGCGCAGTATGCGCAGGATGTCGTTGGCTTGCGCCAGTTGCTGCTCCAGCTCGCCGCTGTAACGCGCCAGTTGCTGGCCACGTTGGCGCGCCTGTTGGGTTTCCTGGGCCAGGGCCTTGAGCCGCAGCATATGGGTTTCCAGCAGCTGCTTGTGCTCCAGGGTGTGCTGCATCAGCGGCATCAGCGCATCGCTGGCCCACTGCTCGGCTTCCTGGCGCATGCGCTGGTGCAGGCCGATCACTTCCTGCACCAGGGTGGCGAAGAAGCGTTTGGTCAGGCTGCGCTGTTCTGTCAGCAGGGTTTTCAGCTGCAGGCGGAACTGGTCGGCCTTGGTCTGCTGCTGCTTGAGTTCGCGCAGGTAGCGATTGACGTTGAACTGCGGTGCGTCGACGCCATGCAGCGGGTTCTCTTCATTGTGCCGACGGTAGATGGCCGCGACCATCTTGTTGGCCATCTCGGCTTCCTGCGACAGGTTGTGTAGATCCTGCTCCACGCTGCGGAAGAAATGCAGGATGGCCTGGTTGATACCCAGGGTGGTCCAGCTGCCGGTAAGGTTCTTGCGCACCTTGTTCAGGTGTTCGTCCAGGCGTTCACTGCGCGAGGCGTGACGTAGCAGGTCGCCCTGACGCTTGAGCAGGCGTTGGTTGGTTTTCAGGCCCAGCAGGCGTTTGTGGTGCTGGTTGTGATCTTCCTTGGTCTTGGCGGTCAGCTCGAAGAGCATCTGGCCATTGTCGTGCTGGTGGTTGCTCAGCAGCGCTTGCTGTTCGTTGACCTTTTCCAGGCGAAGGTTGAGCACGTGCTGGCTGTTCTGCAGTAGAGCCAGCACCTGATTGACCACGCGATCTTCGAGCAGGCGCTCTTTCTGCGCAATGATGCGTTCGCAGAGCAGGTTTTCCAGGTTGCTCATCTGGCTGCGGGCCAGCAGTTCGGGGTCCTTACGTACCTTGGCCAGCATTGCCTGCTTGGCCGACAGCGGCAGCACGTCCTCGACGCGGATGCCGAGTTGGCGTGCGGTGCTGGTCTGGATCTGGCGGATGGCGTTCTGCACAAAGGCTTCGCCGGCCAGGTCATCCCACAGTACGTCGATCTTGTTCAGCACGGCAAACAGGCTGGTCTGGGTGTCTTCATCAAGCTGGCGGATATGCTGTTGCCACACGGCCATGTCGCTGGCGGTCACGCCGGTATCGGCGGACAGCAGGAAGATGATCGCCTGGGCGCTGGGCAGCATCGACAGAGTCAGTTCTGGCTCGCTACCGAGGGCGTTCAGGCCCGGGGTGTCGAGGATGCGCAGACCCTGACGCAGCAGCGGGTGGTCGAAGTTGACCATGGCGTGACGCCAGGCCGGTACCAGCACTTCACCAGGTTTATTGGTGCTTTCCAGCATGTCCGGGTGAAAGCCCAGGGCAATGGCCTGTTCGACCGGCATGGGCTTGGTCCGCGCGACTTGGACAAAGGCCTGGACCATATTGTCTGGGTCGCTGAGGTCCAGCGGGATATTTACCCAGTGCCGCGGAATACGTTTGAACTGCGCCACGCTGGCCTCAGACACGCGGGTCTCAATCGGCAGCAGGCGGATATAGGAGCGCTCCGAGCGCGGATCGAAGAACAGCTCGGTGGGGCACATGGTGGTGCGCCCGGCCTGGGACGGCAGCATGCGCTGACCATAGGAGGAGAAGAACAGGCTGTTGATCAGCTCGGTCTTGCCGCGCGAGAACTCGCCGACAAAGGCCAGGGTGATGTGGTCAGTGCGCAGCAGTTTCAGCGCGCGCTCAAGCTTGGCTTCCACGGCCTCGGAGTTCAGCCGATTGGTCACCAGCCAGCTGCGATAGCGGGTGATTTCGCGCATCAGCTCGCGCTTCCAGGTGACATAAGCATCGACCTGCTGACTGAGACGTTCCATGCTCATCCTGGGCATTCCTCCGGTTGGCGCATCCATTGTGGGGCGACTGGGGCTATACGGCACCCAGGTTAAGTCGGGCACACATTGAACGATGCCGCAGAGCAAGCACGTGCGGCAGATAACGCTTTAAAGCCTGTGGAATTACGCCAGATCCACGACGTTCGTGGATTGACCTGTTTGGCATTATGCGGGTCGCAGCTATGGCGTCAATTGCATGTCGTCGCCCGCCCGCCTTATGGTCGGTCAGGGTGACTGGGCGGTCAGGGCGGCTTCATCTGGCAGGCGCTGCGGTTGTTTGATGCGAACGCGCTTTTGCCGGCTTTGCTGACCGCTTTCCAGGCTGACCTGGCTTTTGCTCACGGCAAATGCGCTGGCGAGAAAGGCCAGCAGTTGCGCATTGGCTTTGCCCTCCACGGGCGGCGCGGTGAGGCGGATTTTCAGCCGCTCACCGTGCAGTCCTGCGAACTCATCCTTGCTCGCTTTGGGCTGCAGGTGGCAGTCGAGGATCAGGTCGGCGCCGTCCCAGCGAAAGTGCCTCATCCGGCGCTCGCGGTCAGATCGCCAGGCTAAGGCCTTTATACATGCCGGTCATGATCGCCAAATTGCGGATCACCAGCATGTCGATCAGATTGAGGATTAGGAACGCGACAATCGGCGACAGGTCCAGCCCGCCCATGCTCGGCAGGATGCGGCGGATAGGCGACAGCAGTGGCTCGCAGATCTGATTGATCAGCATGGCGGTCGGGTTATGGCTGCCCTGGGCGACCCAGGACAGAATCACGCTGATGATCAGGGCGAAGAAGAACACCTTGAGGAACAACGCGGTGACGCCAATGATCGACCACACCAGCAGCTGCAGCGGGTTGTCCAGGCCATAGCCGAGCAGCAGCAGGGTCACTGCCATCAGCAGCAGTTGCACCAGAATCGCCAGCATCAGCGAGGCCAGATCCAGCCCGGCCAGGCTCGGGATTATCTTGCGCAGCGGCTTCAGCAATGGGTGGGTGGCGCGCACGATGAACTGGCTGACTGGGTTGTAGAAATCTGCCCGCACCAGTTGCAGGATAAAGCGCAGCAGCACGATCAGCAGGTACAGGCTGCCAATGGTCTGCAGGATATAAACGGCGGCGGTGTTGAGTCCGATCATTTTCGTTCCTTATTGGCCGAGTTGTTCGGCCAGCTCGGCAGAGCGGTGGGCGGCGGCGTTCAGGGCTTTCTCGACCAAGGCTTCGAAGCCATCGGCCTGGAAGCTCTTGATCGCCGCTTCGGTGGTACCGGCAGGTGAGGTTACCCGGCGGCGCAGTTCACTGGCATCGACATCGCTGGCCACGGCCATGCGTGCGGCGCCAAGGGCGGTGTGCAGGGTCAGCTGGGCGGCGGTATCACGCGGCAGGCCGAGTTTCTCGCCAGCAGCGGTCATGGCCTCGATCAGCAGGAAGAAATACGCCGGGCCGCTGCCGGACACGGCGGTGACGGCATCGATCTGCGCTTCCTGATCCAGCCACAGCGCCAGGCCTACGGCGCTGAGCAGCTGTTCGGCTTGCTGGCGCTGGGCCTGCGATACGTGTGCATTGCCATACAGGCCGCTAACGCCCTGACGCAGCAGTGCCGGAGTGTTGGGCATGCAGCGCACAATTGCACGTGGGCCGAGCCAGTTTTCCAGGCTGGCGCAGCTGATACCGGCGGCAATCGACACCACCAACTGCTGCTCGCTGATATGCGCGGCGAGATCCAGGCACACCTCTTTCATCACCTGCGGCTTGATCGAGAGCACGATAACGTCCGCGCCCTGAATGGCCTCGGCGTTGCTGGCAAAGGTTTCGATGCCATGTTCGGCGCTGATCTTGCTGCGCTGTTCGGCACCGCGGTCACTGGCGCGAATGGCGCTGGCGTCAATGCCCTGGGCACGCAATCCGCCGATCAGGCTGGCGGCCATATTGCCTGCGCCGATAAAGGCAATGCGGGGAGTGGTCATAACGGGCTTCCTTTAATAAGGCTGAAGGCAAATTCAATCAGCTAGTGCTGTAGTCGCGCGCGCCGAACAATGCGGTACCGATGCGCACCCAGGTCGCACCTTCGGCGATGGCGGCTTCCAGATCATGGCTCATGCCCATGGACAAGGTGTCGAGGTCCAGGTTCAGGTCTTGCTGCAGCTCGCGCAAGCGGGCGAAGGCGGCGCGTTGCTCCACAGGGTCGTCAGTGGGTTCGGGAATTGTCATCAATCCGCGCAGGCACAGGTTGGGCAGTTGTGTAACCGCTTGTGCCAGGGCTGGCAGCTCATCGGGGTTGCAGCCGGACTTGCTGGCTTCGCCGCTGACATTCACTTGTAGGCAGATGTTCAGCGCTGGTAAATGCGCCGGACGTTGATCAGACAGGCGCTGGGCGATTTTCAGACGGTCCACCGAATGCACCCAGGCAAAGTGCTCAGCGATGGGCTTGGTCTTGTTCGATTGGATGGGGCCAATGAAGTGCCAGGTCAGCGGTAGGTTGCTCAGTTCGACCTGTTTTTCCAGGGCTTCCTGCAGGTAGTTCTCGCCAAAATCGCGGGTGCCGGCGGCAAACGCCTGGCGAATTGCCTCGGCCGGTTTGGTTTTGCTCACCGCGAGTAGGCCAACAGTCGCACAATCTCGCTGCGAGGCTTGCGCCGCCTCACGGATGCGCACTCCGACCTTTGCAATATTCTCTGCTATCGTGGACATTACTTGCGCCCGCCGCCTGGGTTTTGCGGCATTCTACCTGCTTGTCTGTCATTAGGGAGTCCCATGGATATCACTGAATTGCTGGCCTTCAGCGCCAAGCAAGGTGCATCGGACCTGCATCTCTCCGCTGGCCTGCCTCCGATGATTCGGGTCGACGGTGATGTTCGCCGGATCAATTTGCCTGCGCTGGACCACAAACAGGTGCATGCGCTGATCTACGACATCATGAACGACAAGCAGCGCAAGGATTTCGAGGAATTCCTCGAGACCGACTTCTCTTTCGAAGTGCCGGGCGTGGCGCGTTTCCGGGTAAACGCCTTCAACCAGAACCGTGGCTCTGGTGCAGTATTTCGGACCATTCCGTCGAAAGTGCTGAGCATGGAAGACCTCGGTATGGGTGATATTTTCCGCAAGATTTCCGATGTGCCGCGCGGCCTGGTGCTGGTGACCGGGCCAACCGGCTCGGGCAAATCGACCACTCTGGCGGCGATGCTCGACTATATAAACAGCAATAAGTACCACCACATCCTGACGGTTGAAGACCCGATCGAATTCGTTCACGAATCGAAAAAGTGCCTGATCAACCAGCGCGAGGTGCACCGCGACACCCTCGGCTTCTCCGAAGCCCTACGTTCGGCACTGCGGGAAGACCCGGACATCATTCTGGTCGGCGAGATGCGTGACCTGGAAACTATTCGGCTGGCCCTGACTGCCGCAGAAACCGGTCACTTGGTATTCGGCACCTTGCACACAACCTCCGCGGCCAAGACCATCGACCGCGTGGTTGACGTATTCCCAGCAGAAGAGAAGTCCATGGTCCGTTCCATGCTCTCTGAGTCGCTGCAATCGGTTATTTCGCAGACGCTACTTAAGAAAGTTGGCGGCGGTCGCGTGGCCGCCCACGAAATCATGATTGGCACCCCGGCCATCCGTAACCTGATCCGTGAGGACAAGGTGGCGCAGATGTACTCGGCGATCCAGACCGGTGGCTCGTTGGGTATGCAGACCCTCGACTCCTGCCTGAAGACCCTGGTGTCCAAGGGCATCGTTAGCCGCGAAGCGGCGCGCGAAAAAGCTAAAACGCCAGAAAATTTCTAAATCGACAGTACCCTGCAGGCACCTGCCTGTCGGGTTCAGCCCAGCGGCAACCCACGCGCCTGCCGCTGGCCTTGCATAACCGCGCGATACACATGGGCGAACAACGATGGAATTCGAAAAACTGCTGCGCCTGATGGTGGAAAAGGGCGGCTCTGACCTGTTTATTACCGCTGGCGTGCCGCCGTCGATGAAGGTCAACGGCAAGATTATGCCGATCACCAAGACGCCCATGTCGCCGGAGCAGACCCGTGAAACCGTGCATGCGGTGATGAACGAGCAGCAGCGCCGCGACTTTACCGAAAATCACGAATGCAACTTCGCTATCAGCGCCCGTGGCGTTGGTCGTTTCCGCGTCAGTGCCTTCTACCAGCGCAACTTGGCCGGCATGGTGTTACGCCGTATCGAGACCAATATTCCGACGCTGGATGAGTTGAAGCTGCCAGAGATTCTCAAGAAGCTGGCCCTGACCAAGCGCGGTCTGGTGCTGTTCGTCGGTGCGACCGGTACCGGTAAATCGACCTCGCTGGCGGCGATGATTGGTTACCGCAACAAGAACAGCAGCGGCCACATCATCTCCATCGAAGACCCGATCGAATATATCCACCAGCACCAGAGCTGCATCGTTACCCAGCGTGAAGTCGGCATCGACACCGAGTCCTTCGAAGTCGCGCTAAAGAACACCCTGCGTCAGGCTCCGGACGTGATTCTGATCGGTGAGGTGCGTACCCGCGAAACCATGGATCACGCCGTGGCCTTCGCCGAAACCGGTCACCTGTGTCTTGCTACGCTGCACGCCAACAACGCTAACCAGGCGCTGGACCGCATCATCAACTTCTTCCCGGCGGATCGGCAGAACCAGGTGTGGATGGACCTGTCGCTCAACCTCAAGGCCATCGTCGCTCAGCAACTGATTCCCACCCCGGATGGCAAAGGCCGCCGTGCGGTGATCGAGGTATTGATCAATACCCCGCTGGCCGCCGACCTGATCCGCAAGGGTGAGGTGCACGAGCTCAAGGCGTTGATGAAACGCTCCACCGAGCAGGGCATGCAGACCTTCGACCAGGCGCTGTACAACCTCTACAGCCAGGGCGAGATCACCTACGAAGATGCGCTGCTGTACGCCGATTCGGCCAACGACTTGCGCCTGATGATCAAGCTCGGTTCGGAAACCGATGGCGATCACCTGAGCAGCATGGCTCAGGGCTTGTCGCTGGAAGTCAGCGAGGAAGATCCGGGTCGCCGCTTCCGCTGACTGCTGGCGGTTTCGCGTTGGTGTGGCGAATGCGTTTGCCGCCCTGGCGCGCGACGGCTTCGGCCTGGCCATCGCGTTGCGCGCCGGCGCGGGCCTGGCTCATCAGCTGTGGAATCAGCGGTCCTTCCGGCAGATTTTTCCAGAAGCGTACGGGCAGGCTAGTTTCCAGGGCGCTACGATTCAGCCGTGCCGGATTGAAGGTGCTGCCGTAATAGGCGAGCCACAGGGCCTCTCCCTCATCCTCGGGCGCTTGCGTGAGGTGTTGCCACTCGCTAGGGCAGGGGCGTTGGTAATACAGGCGCTGGCCATCCCAATACACTCCGTCATCCGGCGTGGCAATCAACCAAGTAGTGCGCCCCAGGCGCTCGGCAAAGTGGCCACTGGCGCTGGCCAGAATGTCGTGGGCAGGCTCATGCCAGGCCACCAATTGTGGTCCTTCGGCGTTCTCCGGGCGTGGGTGAAAGCGTAGAAAAGCATGCAGGTGATGGGCCTCGCGGCGCACTGCCTTGAGCCGTTTATGCAGCTGGCTGCCGTCGATATCACCCGGCAGCATGGCGGCGCGATCGCCCCGGGCGACACGCCATAGAATTCGATAGAGCAGGCTCCAGCGATCCTCTACGCGAAAGCGTGCGGCGCTCTGCAGCAGCTCAAGCAGCTGCTTGGGGATGCGTGGTGCGGGCGTTGCCGCATGAGTGCTGCTGGGTGCTGGTGTCTGACCAAATAGCCCACCACTGTCACCGTCACCCAGCCAGGTGACTTGGTGCGGCGGTACGCCTTGCTGCAGCAGGCTTCTGGCAACTTCACGCCAGCCAGCAAAGCTGCCATCGAACTGCGCGCTGTGCATCACCACAGTGCCATCTGTGCGGGCGTTTCGCTGAGCTGCTGGCGTAACAGCAGGGATTCGCGGCTGGCCTGCAGGGGGCGATAGTCCTGGGTGACGATAAAGGGCTTGGCTTTTTCCAGAGCGCAGCGCAGGCGCGTCAGGTCTTCAAAGCGGATGCGTTTCTGCCGGCGCAGGGCAACCAGGCGTTTCGCACTGAGCACGCCGATACCCGGCACACGGGCGATCATGGCCGGTTCGGCGCGATTGAGGTCGACGGGGAAGTGCTCACGGTTGTTCAGTGCCCAGGCCAGTTTGGGGTCGATATCCAGAGCCAGGTTGCCGGGGCCGATGAGCAGTTCGGAGGCGGAGAAACCGTAGCCGCGCATCAGGAAATCAGCCTGATACAGGCGGTGTTCGCGCAGCAAGGGCGGCGCTTCGAATGGCACGGTATTCGGACTTTGCGGGATTGGACTGAACGCTGAGTAATAAACTCGACGCAGGCGGTAGTCGTCGTAGAGCGAGGCTGCGGTGTGCAGGATGGTGCTGTCATCGGTGGCGTCGGCGCCAATGATCATCTGCGTGCTCTGGCCCGCCGGGGCGAAACGTGGCGCACGTATTTCCGCGCGGGCCTCGCTCTCGCCCTGGTGGATCGAGTGCATGGCCTGCTTGATTGTGAGCACTTTCTTTTCCGGGGCTAGGCGGATCAGGCTGGCTTCGGTGGGCAGCTCGATATTCACGCTGAGGCGGTCGGCGTAACGCCCGGCTTCGGCAATCAGCAATGGGTCTGCGTCGGGAATGGTTTTGAGGTGGATGTAGCCGCGAAACTCATGCTCTTCGCGCAGCAATTTGGCCACGCGGATCAGCTGCTCCATGGTGTAGTCGGCCGAGCGGATGATGCCGGAGCTGAGAAACAGCCCGCTGATGCAATTGCGTTTGTAGAAATCTAGAGTCAGGGTCACCACTTCTTCGGGGGTGAATCGCGCGCGCGGTACGTCACTGGAGCGGCGGTTGACGCAGTACTGGCAGTCATACAGGCAGAAGTTGGTTAGCAGGATTTTCAGCAAGGCCACGCAGCGCCCGTCCGGGGTGAAGCTGTGGCAGATGCCCATGCCATTGGTCGAACCTATTCCGCTTTTACCCTTGGAGCTGCGGTTGGGTGCGCCGCTGCTGGCGCAGGAGGCGTCGTACTTGGCGGCGTCGGCGAGGACGGTGAGTTTCTCGATCAGCTGCATGGTGCTGCCTGCTTAACTGGTTATGCATACAGTATTTAGTAATCCGGTGCAGGCTTCAAGCGTGGCGATGGTGCTGGCTGCGCTGGATTTCCCCAGGCGGCGAACCTTGCGTAGAGTGTGGCGTCAAAGTGTTATCAGTCATCAGGAGGCACGCATATGCAGCGGCAGGACACGCACAGCAAACTTATCGGCTATCTGCTGTGGATTTTCGGTTTTCTCGGGGCGCACCGCTTCTATTACGGTAAACCGGTGACCGGGACTATCTGGTTCTTCACCTTCGGTCTGCTGTTTATCGGCTGGATCGTTGATCTGTTTCTGATCCCGGCGATGGATCGCGAAGCCGATATGCGCTTTACCGCGGGCGACACCGACTACAACGTGGCTTGGATTCTACTGACCTTCCTCGGCATTTTCGGCGTGCACCGCATGTACCAGGGCAAGTGGATCACCGGGATCATCTATTTATTCACCGGTGGTCTATTCCTGCTCGGTGTGCTGTATGACTTCTGGACGCTGAACACTCAGGTGTCGATCAAGAATGCCCAGCGCGGCTGATTCTCCGGCACACAAAAAATCCCGCCATGGCGGGATTTTTTGTGTGGTCAGGTTTTAAGCCTGGTAGCTGACGTGCCCGTCCACCAAGGTGTAACGCACGGCGCTGGGCAGGCAATGGCCGATAAATGGACAGTTGGCACCTTTCGAATACCAGATTTCACCAGCCAGGGTCGAGGCCTGTGGGTCAAACAGCAGCAGGTCGGCGGGTGCGCCCACGCTCAGTTTGCCGGCTGGCAGACGCAGCGCTTGCGCTGGGCCGCTGCTCAGGCGGGCGAGCAGGGCGGGTAGGTCGAGCAGGCCATCCTGTACCAGGCTCATGGCCAGCGGCAGTAACAGTTGCACGCTGCTGATACCTGGTTCGGTGGCACCGAAGGGTGCCAGCTTGGCGTCGCGCTCATGCGGCTGATGGTGGCTTGAGATAGCGCTGATCACGCCGTTTTTCACCGCAGCGCGCAGACCGTCGCGGTCGGCAGCGGTGCGCAGCGGTGGTTGCACGTGGTAAAGGCTGGAGAAATCACTCAGCGCTTCGTCGGTGAGAATCAGCTGATATAAGGCCACATCAGCGGTGACCTGCAGGCCACGGGCTTGAGCCTCGGCGATCAGCTGGGCGCCACGTGCGCTGGTCAGCTGGCTGAAATGCGCACGCACACCCGTCTGCTCGACCAGTAACAGGTCGCGGGCCAGGGCCACGGTTTCCGCAGTTTCCGGAATGCCTGGCAGGCCGAGGAAGCTGGCGGTGGCACCCTCGTGGGCCAGGCCGCCATCGGCCAGATCATGATCCTGGGAGTGGAAGATCACCGTCAGGTCGAAGGTGGCTGCGTATTCCAGGGCGCGGCGCAGGGTGCGGTTATTGCGAAAGCTGACCAGGCCGTTGCCGAAAGCCACGCAACCGGCGTCGCGCAGCGCAACGAGTTCTGCCAGCTGCTCGCCTTCCAGGCCTTTGCTCAATGCGCCAATCGGGAACACTTTGGTGTGCCCGGCTTCGCGGGCGCGGTCGAGGATCAGCTCGGCTACAGCTGGCGTGTCCAGCACGGGTTTGGTGAAGGGCGGGCAGCACAGGCTGGTCACGCCGCCGGCTGCTGCGGCCAGGGTTTCCGTGGCGATGCTGCCTTTGCGGCTATAGCCCGGCTCGCGCAAGGCAACGTTGAGGTCGACCAGGCCCGGTGCGGCGATCAGCCCCTCGGCGTCAATACTCTGCTCGGCGATGAAGCTGGCTGGCGCCTGGCCAATGGCGATAATTTTGCCGCTTTCGATATAGATATCGGCAAGCTGATCGAAGCCGCAGCTAGGGTCGATAACGCGGGCACCGAGGATACGGATGCGCATCAGTTTTGCTCCTCGGCATCTAGGTTGAGTTGGCGTTGCGCAGTTTGCCCGCTCATGGCCATGGACAGCACGGCCATGCGCACGGCAATGCCGTAGGTGACCTGGTTGAGAATCACCGATTGCGGGCCATCAGCCACCGCCGACTCGATCTCTACACCGCGGTTGATCGGCCCTGGGTGCATGACCAGAGCATCCGGTTTGGCGAGTTTCAGGCGGTCTTCGGTGAGGCCGAATAGGCGGTAGAACTCGCCTTCACTCGGCAGCAGGCCTCCGGTCATGCGTTCGCGTTGCAGGCGCAGCATGATCACCACGTCGACATCCTTGAGACCAGTGGCCATGTCGCTGTAAACGGTGACGCCGTATTGCTCAATACCGACCGGCAGCAGGGTTTTCGGCGCAATCACGCGGATGTCTGGGCAGCCGAGGGTTTTCAGCGCAAGCATATTCGAGCGCGCCACTCGTGAGTGCAGGATGTCGCCGACTATCGCCACCGAGAGGTTCTCGAAGCTGCCTTTGTGTCGGCGTATGGTCAGCATGTCGAGCATGCCCTGAGTCGGGTGGGCGTGGCGGCCGTCACCACCGTTGATGATCGCCAAATTCGGGCACACATGCTCGGCAATAAAGTGTGCGGCACCTGAGTCAGCGTGGCGCACGACGAAGATGTCGGCGGCCATTGCTTCGAGGTTGCGCAGGGTGTCGAACAGGGTTTCGCCCTTACTGGTCGAACTGGTCGAGACGTTGAGGCTGATCACGTCTGCGGACAGGCGCTGGGCCGCGAGTTCGAAGGTGGTTCGGGTGCGCGTGGAGTTCTCGAAGAACACGTTGCACACGGTCTTGCCGCGCAGCAGCGGGACTTTCTTCACCGCGCGGGCGCCGACTTCGAGGAAGGAGTCGGCGGTGTCGAGGATTTCCGTCAGCAGCTCGCGGGGCAGGCCGTCGAGGGACAGGAAGTGGCGCAGTTGGCCTTGGTCATTCAGCTGCAGCGGGCGCTTGGCGGCTATGGTCGTCATCTGGCGAGTCTCAGTTGGCAAGCGTCTGGAGTTCGAGGGTCAGCGGCGTGGGGCCGGACAATTTTACCCGCTGATCCGCCGCCAGCGACAGGGTTGCGCCGACCACATCCGGGCGCACCGGCAGCTCGCGGGCATTTAGGTCGAGCAGGCTGGCCAGGGTCACGCTGGCCGGACGGCCGTAATCGAATAGTTCATTTAGCGCGGCGCGGATGGTGCGGCCACTCATCAGTACGTCGTCTATCAGCACCAGGTGCTGGCCTTCGATCTCGAACGGCAGCTCGGACGGCTGCACTTGTGGATGCAGGCCGTTCTGGGTGAAGTCGTCACGGTAGAAGGACACATCGAGAATACCCAGCGCGTCGTCGCGGCCTAGGGCTTCCAGCAGCGCCTGGGCAACCCAGACGCCACCTGTGCGGATGCCGATAAAGCGCGGTTCGCTGATCTGCCGCTGGTTAAGGTGGCTCGTCAGGGCGGCGGCCATTTGCGGCAGTAGTTCCGCCGGGTTGGGTAAACTCATGGCAACACTCCAGATGCAGTCTTAGTGGGGGTTAGCCCAGGCAATTTTCTTCGAGCCAGCCTTGCAGCAGTAAGGCGGCTGCGAGTGCATCGACCGGGCGCTCGCGGTAGCCGCTGTTCTGCCCTTGCTGCAGGCGCTGGCCTTTGGCTTCATAGGTGGTCAGGCGTTCGTCGTGGGTGTGCACGGGCAGGTTAAAGCGGCCATTGAGCCGGCGGGCGAATTTCTCGGCGCGGTCGCTCATCTCGCTTTTCGTGCCGTCCATGTTCAATGGCAGACCGACGACGATGGCGTCCGGTTGCCATTCCTTGATCAGCGCTTCGACCATTTGCCAGTCAGGCACGCCGTTTTGTGCCTTGAGGATGCACAGCTCGCGTGCCTGGCCGGTGATGACCTGGCCGACCGCAACGCCGATCTGTTTGCTGCCGTAATCGAAACCCAGCAGCAGGCGTAGCGGTTTTGCCTTCGACTCGGTCATCAGGCGTGCCCGGCTTGTGAGGTGAGTAGGCTGAGATTGATCCCCAGGCGCGCGGCGGCGGCATTCAAGCGTTGGTCGAAGGGCAAGTCGAAAAGGATGGCGTTGTCGGCTGGGCAGGTTAACCAGGCATTGTCGGCCAGTTCGGCTTCCAGCTGGCCAGCCTCCCAGCCGGCGTAGCCGAGGGTGATCAGGTATTTGTCCGGGCCGCTGCCGTCGGCAATCGCAAACAGCACGTCCTGCGAGGTCGACAGGCCCAGCCCGCCCAGCTCTAGGGTGGCCTGAAACTGCGGGCCGCTGGGATGCAGCACAAAGCCGCGGTCGGTTTGCACCGGGCCGCCGGTAAAGATCGGTAGGCTCTGGCAGAGCACGGGCGGCTCGTCATCCGGGCGCAACTGTTCGAGTACGTCAGCCAGGTTGAGGCCGTTGGGCTTGTTGATCACCAGGCCCATGGCGCCGAACTCGTTATGGTCGATCAGGTAGGTGACGGTCTGCGCGAAATGCGGATCGGCCATGTGCGGCATGGCGATCAGGAAATGATGTTTGAGGTAGCTGGGGCTGGCGTCTTTCATGGGCGTTAGTTTCAGGCTTCAGGCCATTGGCTTCAAGCGCGACGCGGTATCGCGGGGTAACAATCTGCCAATCAGTTGCTCGACAGACGGTCGCCGCGTTCGAAGCGCCAGGTGCGGATGATTTCCAGGCGATCGACATCGGCCAGGTCACCGGTAAACGGCGCGAACGGTGCGGCCAGGCGTACGATGCGCAGAGCTGCCTGGTCGAGCGTGCGCTGTCCTGAGGATTCCAGTACCTGCACTTCGTACAGGGTACCGTCGCGGTTGATCGACACCAGCAGGCGCAGGCTGCCGTAAATGCCCTGGCGGCGCGCTTCATCCGGATAATTAAGGTTGCCCACCCGTTCGACCTTCTTGCGCCACTCATCCTTATACCAGGCGCCTTTGTCACGCATGGTTGAGGCAGCGTTGAGGCGGTGAATCTTCGGGCGCTTGGCGTACTGCTGAACTTCCTGAGCTAATTCGGCTTCCAGGCTGGCGATTTCCGAAGACAGTTGCGCGCTGTCGAACACCGGCGCTGGCCGGGCTTGCGGCGTGGGCTTGGCTTCTTCGCGTTTGACCGGGGTTTTCTGCTGTTGCGGGGCGCGGGTGGCGACTGCTGCTTTGGGGGCTTGCTGGCGTACAGCGGGCTGCTGTGGCGCGGCGGGCGGAGTAACGCGCTTGACTTCGCTGTCCTGAAACAGCGCCTGCTCAGTGGTTTTTGGTGCGGCCTTGTGTTCCAGGGTACCGCTGCCTTGCTGGTTGTCCTGGGCGAGGAAATCGGCCTCTTTAGGCTTTTCTTCGCTTTTAAAGGTGGAGAGAGTGATTTCCAGAGTTTTACTTATTTGGCTCGGCTCGGCCAGGGTAAAGCCCAGGCCGAGGATCAGCGCGGCATGCAGCACTGCAGCGAGGAACAAGGTGAAGCCCAGGCGGTCCGCCGGCTGTACGCCGGCGCTGGAAAGTTCAGGGAGTTGGGCTGCTGCGTTCATCGCGTGTCGGGTCTGCTCAGGTTGCCGCGCAGTCTGCCGAGGGCGCATGGAAAAGTCTATGAAGCACTGCGCGCATTGAGCTTCTCGGCAATCTTGTCCATCAGCTGCTCGCCGATACGCGTATCGAAAGCAGCGTCGATCTCGCGGATGCAGGTCGGGCTGGTCACGTTGATCTCGGTCAGGTGCTCGCCGATCACGTCCAGGCCCACGAAAAACAAGCCTTTCTCGCGTAGAGTCGGGCCGACAGCGGCGGCGATTTCACGGTCGCGTTCGGTCAGCGGCCTGGCTTCGCCACGCCCGCCGGCGGCGAGGTTGCCACGGGTTTCGCCGGCCGCTGGGATGCGCGCTAGGCAATAAGGCACAGGCTCGCCATCAATCATCAGAATGCGTTTGTCGCCATCCTTGATCGCCGGCAGGTACCCCTGGGCCATGATCTGCTGCTGGCCGTGGTTGGTCAGGGTCTCGAGAATCACGGAAAGGTTGGGATCGCCCTCGCGATGGCGAAATATCATCGATCCGCCCATTCCATCGAGGGGTTTGAGAATGATGTCACGCTGCTCTTTGGCAAACTCGCGCAGAATGTCGGCCCTGCGGCTGACCACGGTCGGCGGTGTGTATTGGCTGAACTGAGTGGCAAAGTACTTTTCATTACAGTCGCGCAGACTTTGCGGGCGGTTGACCACCAGAACGCCTGCTTGCTCGGCTTGTTCCAGTAGGTAGGTGGAGTAGACAAACTCGTTATCGAAGGGCGGATCCTTGCGCATCAGGATCACGTCCAGCTCGCTTAGCGCGATATCCTGCTCGTTACCCAGTTCGAACCAGCGCTGTGGGTCGTTGAATACGCTAAGCTCTGAAAGTCGAGCGCGTGCTTCGCCCTTGGCTTGGTAAAGATCTTTTTGTTCCATATAGAAGAGGGTCCAGCCGCGCGCTTGGGCGGCCAGTAACATGGCCAGCGAGCTGTCCTTCTTGAAGGCGATCTGGGCGATGGGGTCCATGACAATGCCGAGGCGGACGCTCATGGCGGTATTCTCCGTAAAATGGCAGCGATTAAAGTGTGTTAAAGCGTGATGTGGCGTCAGGGTGGCGCTGGCAAGTCGGGTGGTCAAGGAAAAACCTTGGCCCCGCGTGGCTTATAGATTGCATCTGGAGAGTGTGCTAAAAAGGCCCAACGATTGGGTTGTAGCCCGTCGGTGACAGGGCCTCAGGCGCACTGATATAACGCAAAAATAACGACTCACCGAGGCGATGGTAGGGCAAACATGGAACAGCATTCCGAGGGTTTGAGGGTGATGGTGATCGACGATTCGAAAACGATTCGTCGTACCGCGGAAACCCTGCTGAAAAAGGTGGGCTGCGAGGTAATTACTGCAGTTGACGGCTTCGATGCTTTGGCAAAGATCGCCGATACCCATCCGAACATCATTTTTGTCGACATTATGATGCCGCGGCTCGATGGCTATCAGACCTGTGCCTTGATCAAGAACAACAGCGCTTTCAAATCCACCCCGGTGATCATGCTGTCTTCCAAAGACGGTCTGTTCGATAAAGCCAAGGGTCGCATCGTTGGCTCCGATCAATACCTGACCAAGCCCTTCAGTAAAGAAGAGCTGCTCGGTGCGATCAAAGCGCATGTGCCTAACTTTGTACCGGTGGAACAAGCGTCCTGACGCCTGGCTGAATAGCTAAGCGCCTTTTTAAAGTATTGGGAAACACCATGGCTCGAATTCTGATTGTTGATGACTCGCCGACTGAAATGTACAAACTGACCGCTATGCTGGAAAAGCACGGTCATCAGGTGCTCAAGGCAGAAAATGGCGCTGACGGCGTTGCTCTGGCACGCCAGGAAAAGCCGGACGCTGTGCTGATGGATATCGTCATGCCTGGCCTCAACGGTTTTCAGGCGACCCGTCAGTTGACCAAGGATGCGGACACCAGCCACATCCCGGTGATTATCGTCACCACCAAGGATCAGGAAACTGACAAGGTCTGGGGTAAGCGCCAGGGCGCGAAGGATTACCTGACCAAGCCGGTTGATGAAGACACCCTGGTTAAAACCTTGAATGCGGTATTGGCCGGCTAAAACCGGGTCAGTCCGCAATTTAAAAAGAATAAGGCCGCAGCTGGCATGTCGGACGCGCAAACACCTTTTCAAACACTTCAGGATATCGACAGGCTCTGTCGTTCGTTGGCTGCTGGCTTGCCTTCGCAGCAAGCGGTGGTGCAGACCTGGAGTGGTATCGGTTTTCGCATGGGTGAGCGTTTTTTCGTCGCGCCCATGGGCGAGGTTGGCGAGGTGTTGCATGAGCCGCGCCATACCCTGCTGCCTGGCGTGAAAAGCTGGGTCAAGGGCGTGGCCAACGTGCGTGGTCGCCTGTTGCCGGTGATGGACCTGTGCGGTTTTTTCGGCAGTGAGCTGTCGCCACTGCGCAAGAAACGCCGAGTTCTGGTGGTAGATCACCAGGAAGTCTTTGCTGGCCTGACGGTCGATGAAGTGTTCGGCATGCAGCATTTTCCTGTGGACACCTTCTCTGAGCAGCTGCCGCCGCTCGAGGCGTCCATAGCACCTTTTATCCACGGAGTATTTCAACGTGAACAGCCCTGGTTGGTGTTCAGCCCACACGCGCTGGCCCAGAATCCGGGTTTTCTCGACGTGGCGTATTAACAGTTTATCGGTGGGGTCGGCTTTGCCGGCCTTTTGGCGTTACATGGGAACCGTAGTGCGGTCGGTCCAGGCGGGGGCCAGTAAATGAAAAAACTAAATGCAGGTAATTTGTTAGCAGGTGCGCGCAGTAGCACATTGATTGCAGGGCTGTTTATTGTCCTGATCGTTTCGATCGTGCTGTTGTTCGCCAACTTCGCCTACATCAACACCCAATCCAACTACGACACGGAGTACATCGGTCACGCCGGTGAGCTGCGCGTACTGTCCCAGCGTATCGCGAAAAACTCCACGGAAGCGGCGGCCGGTACGGCCGAAGCGTTCGCCTTGCTGCGTGATGCGCGCAACGACTTCCAGACCCGCTGGGGTTATTTGACCGACGGTAACGAGGAAAGCGGGCTGCCTGCAGCGCCGGAATCCCTGCAGCCACAGATCGCTGTGGTGCAGCAGGACTGGGATACGCTGCGGCAGAACACCGACGCCATTCTGGCCAACGAACAGACTGTACTGTCGTTGCACCAGGTAGCTGCTACCCTGGCGGAAACCATTCCGCAGCTGCAGGTCGAGTACGAAGAAGTGGTCGACATTCTGCTGGAAAGTGGCGCGCCGGCGGCTCAGGTCTCGGTAGCTCAGCGTCAATCCTTGCTGGCAGAACGTATCCTTGGTTCGGTAAACAAGGTACTCGCCGGTGACCAAGATTCGGTGCAGGCTGCCGACATGTTCGGTCGCGATGCCAGCCTGTTCGGTCGCGTATTGAGCGCGATGCTTGAAGGCAACGCTGCGATGGAAATCACCCAGGTAGGCGACGAGGAAGCCCTCGAGCGTCTGGCGGAAATTTCTGAGCTATTCGAATTCGTATCCGGTTCGGTGGACGAAATCCTCGAAACCTCGCCTGAACTGTTTCAGGTGCGCGAATCTGCCAACGTGATCTTCAGCGTTTCGCAAACCCTCCTGGACAAGGCTTCCGATCTGGCTGTCGGTTTTGATGACCTGGCCACCGGTCGCGCCATCAACACCCTGATCGGTTACGTGCTTGGTGCTCTGGCGCTTGGTTCGATCATCCTGATCGGCCTGGTGATGGTGCGTGAAACCAACCGTCGTCTGGCATCCACCGCCGAGAAGAACGAACGTAACCAGGCGGCGATTCTGCGACTGCTCGACGAAATCGCCGACCTTGCAGACGGTGACTTGACCGTGGCCGCGACGGTAACCGAAGACTTTACCGGCGCCATCGCTGACTCCATCAACTACTCCATCGACCAGCTGCGTGACCTGGTAGCAACGATCAACCTGACCGCCGTTCAGGTAGCCGGTGCGGCCCAGGAAACTCAGGCCACTGCGATGCACTTGGCTGAGGCTTCCGAGCACCAGGCTCAGGAAATTGCCGGTGCTTCTGCGGCGATCAACGAAATGGCCGTGTCGATTGACCAGGTATCGGCGAACGCCTCGGAGTCCTCCGCGGTAGCGGAACGCTCCGTAGCCATCGCCAACAAAGGCAACGAAGTGGTGCACAACACCATCACCGGCATGGATAACATCCGTGAGCAGATCCAGGACACCTCCAAGCGTATTAAACGCCTCGGTGAATCGTCCCAGGAGATCGGTGACATCGTTAGCCTGATTAACGACATTGCTGACCAGACCAACATCCTCGCACTGAATGCCGCGATCCAGGCCTCCATGGCGGGTGACGCGGGTCGAGGCTTCGCCGTGGTAGCGGACGAAGTACAACGCCTCGCAGAACGTTCGTCTGCTGCAACCAAGCAGATCGAAGCGCTGGTTAAGACGATTCAGACTGACACCAACGAAGCCGTTATCTCGATGGAGCAAACGACTTCCGAAGTGGTGCGCGGTGCTCGTCTGGCGCAGGACGCCGGGGTTGCACTGGAAGAGATCGAAAAGGTATCGAAAACCCTTGCGGCCTTGATTCAGAACATCTCCAACGCTGCTCGCCAGCAGGCATCGTCGGCGGGCCACATTTCCAACACCATGAACGTGATCCAGGAAATTACCTCGCAAACCTCCTCCGGTACCACTGCCACCGCCAAGAGCATTGGTAACCTGGCCAAGATGGCCAGTGAGATGCGTAAGTCGGTATCCGGCTTTACCTTGCCGGGTGGGGAGCAGGCTTAACCTGGTGCCACGCGGCAGGCTGAAAAGCCTGTCGCACAAGGACTATGGCCGTGAGCGAGGGGCACGACATGCAGTCAGGCGTCTGGGCCTTGCAGCCTTTGGCAGACATGACAGCCACGGAGTTCCGTGACTGGCAGACGCTGCTCGAGGAGCGCACCGGGGTCGTTCTTAATGAACGGCGGCGGGCGTTTCTGCAAACCAATCTGAGTGCGCGGATGCGCGAGCTGGGCGTTATGGATTACGCCACGTATTACCGGCAGGTAACCGATGGCCCCCGCGGTGCGGTGGAGTGGTCGACCCTGCTGGATCGGCTGACTGTGCAGGAAACCCGTTTCTTTCGTCATCGCCCCTCCTTTGAAGTGCTCGAAAGCTATTTGCGCGAGCGTTTGCAGCAGGGCGTGACACAGCCTTGGGAGCTATGGAGTGTTGGCTGTGCCAGCGGCGAAGAACCTTATTCTTTGGCTATTAGTGCCGCTGAGGTTATGCGTGAAAGTGAACATCCGGATCATTTCGGGGTAACAGGCACTGATATAAGCCTGAATGCCTTGAGCAAGGCACGCGATGGCCAATATGGCGCGCGTCGTCTGGAACAGTTGGAAACCGATCTGTGCCAGCGCTACTTCCTGGCCCAGGACGATGGACGTTTCAAAGTGGTGCCGAATTTGGCTGCGCGCGTGTGTTGCGCCCGGCTTAATGTGCTGGAGCTAGCCAAGGCGCCGATGTCCGGAATGGACGTTATTTTTTGTCAGAACTTGTTGATCTATTTTCGTCGCTGGCGTCGCCGCGAGATCCTCAACCGCCTGGCCGAGCGCCTGGTACCTGGAGGGTTGCTGGTGATAGGAGTGGGCGAAGTGGCAGGTTGGCAGCATCCGGAGTTGATCCCGGTAGCCGACGAGCGAGTGCTGGCGTTTACCCGCAAGGGATAACAGGCTGTTGAAAAGCGTAGGCAATGGCAGCGCAGGTCATATTTCAGCAGCTTGAAAAGGCAGAAGAGCCAAGTATATGAGTGGAGTGGCTATGGGTGATCGGCACGATTATGTCGCCCTGGAATGGGTTAAGGGCGAGATCGCGGAAACCCTGAAACAGGCGCGTCAGGCGCTGGAGGCGTTCGTCGAGAACCCCCAGGATGCTACGCGCATGCGTTTCTGCCAGACCTATGTGCATCAGGTGCTTGGCACCTTGCAGATGGTCGAGTTTTTCGGGGCGGCGTTGCTGGCTGAGGAAATGGAACAGCTGGCCGGCGCCTTGATCGACGGTCGGGTGACCAACCAGGGAGAAGCCCTGGAAGTGCTGATGCAGTCGATTCTGCAGCTGCCGGTGTACCTTGATCGCATCCAGACTGCCCGCCGCGACTTGCCGATGGTCGTGCTGCCTCTGCTCAATGACCTGCGCGCTGCGCGTGGGGAAAAACTGCTTTCGGAAACCAGCCTGTTTGCCCCGGATATGTCCGGCCGCACGCCAGCGCTGCCCCATGAAGCCATTGATCAACTGCGTACCGCCGAATTGCCGGTGTTGCTGCGCAAACTGCGACAAATGCTGCAAATGGCCCTGGTCGGGGTGATCCGCAATCAGGATTTGCCGACCAACTTGGGTTATATGGCGCGAGTTTTTGCGCGCCTGGAGAACCTCAGCAAGGATTCACCGCTTGGTCCTCTGTGGCAGATCGCCTCGGGCATTGTCGAAGGTCTGGCCAACGGCAGCGTTGCAAATGGCACCTCGATTCGCACCCTCTTGCGTCAGGTTGATAAGGAACTCAAGCGCCTACTTGAACAGGGCGCCGATGGTTTTAACCAGGCCGCCCCCGACGAGCTGAGCAAGAACCTGTTGTTCTACGTGGCCAAGTCGGCGACGCAGTCGCCGCGCGTACGCAACCTTAAAGAGCACTACCGCCTCGCCGATGCATTGCCGGACACCGATGTTGTCGACGAAGAGCGCGCCCGTCTTGCCGGCCCAGACCGCGACGCCATGCGTTCGGTGGTTGCAGCACTGTGTGAAGAGCTGGTGCGGGTCAAGGACAGCCTCGATCTGTTCGTGCGCAGCGACCGTACCCAGGTCGCCGATCTTGATGCGCTCGCCGCACCGCTCAAGCAGATTGCCGACACCCTTGCGGTGTTGGGTTTTGGTCAGCCGCGCAAAGTCATTGTTGACCAACTCGATGTGGTCAATGGCCTGTCCAAGGGGCAGGGCGAGCCGAGCGATGCGGTGTTGATGGATGTTGCCGGCGCTCTGCTGTACGTCGAAGCCACCCTGGCCGGTATGGTCGGTCCCGCGCAGGATGGCGGCCGTGAAGAAAGTCATCTACCGACTACTGATGTGGCGCAGATTCACCAGCTGGTGATCAAGGAAGCGCGCAACGGCCTTGAGCAGGCCAAAGACGCGATCATCGAGTTTATCGCCTCGCAGTGGAACCATGAGCACCTGGCCCGCGTTCCCGATTTGCTGACTCAGGTGCGTGGCGGCCTGGCGATGATTCCGCTGCAGCGCGCTGCGGACCTGCTGAATGCCTGCAACCGCTATATCCAGGAACAGCTGCTGGCGCGCAAGGCCGTGCCCAACTGGCAGAACCTCGACACCCTGGCGGACGCCATCACCAGCGTCGAGTACTACCTCGAACGCCTGGCTGAAGACCATGCGACCCAGGGCGACCTGATTCTCGACGTGGCTGAGGAAAGCCTGGAGAGTCTGGGTTACCCGCTGAAAGAAAAACCATCGATTCTGGATCGCCTCGAACCGCCGGTAGAGTCCTTCGCGCCGCTGGCTGATCCGCTGGACGATATGGAAGTGCTCAGTGCTGAACCAGAGCAGGTGGCCGAGGTTGAGCCGAGCCCTGAGCCGGCTGTTGAAGAACCGTTAAGCCTGGACCTGGCGGACGACTTCAGTGCCGAATTTTCTGATCTGGATTCGACTGCGATTGAGGCTCCATCCAGTGATGCTGAGTGGATTAACGAAGCGCCGGCTGCCGATCCTGAACTGATCGATTTCAGTATCGACCTGCCAGATGCTGAGCCCCTGCCGCTGGCTGAAATGCCGCAAGAACAAGATTTTGCCGGTGAAGAGTTGCAACTCGGCAGCTTTGAACTGGATGAAAGCGACAGCCCGGCCAACTGGAATGAAGCCGAACTGGCTGCCCTCGAGTTGCCTGAGGTCGAGCTACCCAGTGCTCCGCTAAGCGAAGAGTCTGCGCAACCTGCTGAAGAAAAAGCCTTGTCGATGGCCGACGTGATGGCCGCTCCGGTACAGGCTATCAATCCGCCGGCTCATGATGTGCCGCCAAGCCTTCTGCCGCCGCCGGCTGATGAAGAGCCGATTGATGAAGAGTTGCTGGAAGTCTTTATCGAAGAAGTGGGTGAAGTACTGGAAACCATTGGCGAGTACTTCCCGCAGTGGTGCTCCAATACTGACAACAAGGAGGCCCTGACCGAAATCCGCCGGGCCTTCCATACCCTCAAGGGCAGTGGCCGCATGGTTCGTGCTCTGGTGATCGGTGAGCTGGGTTGGTCGATTGAGAACCTGCTCAACCGCGTGCTCGACCGCAGCATTCAACCGGGTGCCGAAGTGCAGCAGGTGATCGCTGATGTGGTCGCGTTGATGCCTGCACTGGTCGATGAGTTCGCCAATAAAGCACAACGTCAGCGTGATGATGTTGACCACCTGGCAGCCACCGCGCACGCCTTGGCTAAAGGTCGAAGCCTCCCAAAACCTCAAGCCCCGGTTGAGCTGGTAGCGGAGCCCGAGGGCAGCCCAGTCGCTACCGCAGAAGTTGTTGAGGATGAAGACGGGTTAGATCCTCAGCTGCTGGAGATTTTCCGCAACGAAGCGGAAATGCACCTCGATACCCTTGTTGGTTTCCTGGCTGATTGTGCCCAGGAACTGCCGCAGCCTGTCACTGACGACCTGCAGCGTGCCCTGCACACCCTCAAGGGCAGCGCCTCGATGGCCGGTATTCAGCCGGTGGCCGAGATCGCGTCGCCGCTGGAAAAGCTGGTCAAGGAATTCAAAACCAATCTGATCCCGATGGATCTGGCCGAAGCGGAACTGCTGAGCAGCGCCGAGAAACTCTTCCGTTTGGGGCTTGAGCAGCTGGAAAGTCAGCCGCTGGCGGTTCTGCCGGGTGCTGCCGAGTTCCTTGAGCGTGTGCAGAAGCTACACAATGACCGCCTCGAACACGCGGAAAACAGCCGGCAGAGCGATCAAGGTGAGAAACGCGATCCGCAGATGATCAGCATCTTCCTCGCTGAAGGCATGGATATTCTGCTGGATGCTGAAGACTTGCTGCGCAAATGGCGTGAACACCCGTCCGAGCGCCAGGAACTGAGCTCTCTGCTGGATGAGCTGACGACACTCGGTCGTGGCGCTGAGATGGCCGAGCTGCCGCAAATCGATGAGCTCTGCGAAGCCTTGCTCGACCTCTATGGTGCGGTCGAGGAAGGTCGTCTGGCGGTCAGCGAGCGCTTCTTCAGCGAAGCCGAGCAAGCCCATGAAGCCCTGATTGGCATGATGGATCAGGTCGCTGCTGGCCTGCAGGTCAGTGGGGCTCCTGAGCGCGTAACAGCCCTGCGCAACTTGCTGCTTGAAGCGCTCGACCCTAATACCCTGGCCCTACTGTCCAACAACGGCGCTGCCGGTATCGAGATTGTTGAGCTGGCCGACGCCACTGCTGCGCTCGAAGAGCTCAGCCAGGCCGAGCCCGATGAATTGATCGAGCCGTTGCAGCTCGACGCACCGGATGTTGAAGAACTGCCTGCGCCTATCGAGTCGGTCAGCGAGCTGCTGGTCGAACCGCCGGCTGCTTCGCTGTACGAATCGCTCGATGAAGAAATGGTATCGATCTTCCTCGAAGAAGCGGTCGATATTCTGGAGAGCGCCGGTCAGGCGTTGGAGCGCTGGTTGGCCGATACGGACAACAAAGCCGCGCTGTCATCGCTGCAGCGTGATCTACACACTCTCAAGGGTGGCGCACGCATGGCTGAGATTCGCCCGATTGGCGATCTTGCCCATGAGCTCGAGTCCTTGTACGAGGGCCTGGTTGATCGTCGTTTCAGCTTCTCGCAACCACTGGCAAACCTGCTGCAGCAAAGCCATGACTCCCTGGCGCAACTGCTGGAGCAACTGCAGGCGCGCGCTGCCATGCATTCGCCGCTGGAACTGATCGAAGCTATACGCAGCTTCCGCCAAAGTGGCGGACAAAGCTTGCCAGTGACCCCGGCTATCTCCGAGCCTGTAGCCGAAGCCGAAGCCGAAGCCGAAGCCGAAGCCGAAGCCGAAGCCGAAGCCGAAGCCGAAGCCGAAGCCGAAGCCGAAGCCGAAGCCTTACCGATGATCGAATCGTTCGATTTGGCAGAGGCTGAGCCTGCTGAGCTGCCCGAGGTAGAAGAAGAAATCGACTTTGGCATCCTGGCTGATGCACCGCAGGAGCCACTGGATAGCGAACCATTGGCAACTGAAGCACTGGATATCGAAGAATTCGAATTGCCCGCCGTGGAGTTCGACGAGCAACCGCAGGTCGAACCTATTGCTGAAAGCGAAGCCGATTTTGCGGCGACTCCCGATGTTGTCCCCGACCCCGACCCCGAACCCGAACCCGCGCCGGTCGCTGTTACTGCACCCGCCGTATTTGATGATGAGCGCGATCCTGAGCTGGTAGAAATCTTCCTTGAGGAAGGTTTCGACATCATCGACAGCGCCGGTGCGGCGTTGCAGCGCTGGATGGGTGACGTCAATAACAGCCTGGAACTGGAATCGCTGCAGCGCGACCTGCACACCCTCAAGGGTGGCGCACGCATGGCTGAGATCCGTGAAATCGGTGACCTCGCCCATGAGCTGGAATTCCTCTACGAAGGCCTTGGTCAAGGACGTTTGCGCGCCAGCCAGGACTTGTTCACCTTGCTCCAGGCCTGTCACGACAGCCTGGCTGAGATGCTTGAAGCCGTACGCGACAAACGTGGCGTACCAAGCGGTGAGGCGCTGATCGAAACCATCAAGCGGTTTCGCGCCAACCCGGATGAACAACTGAGCATGCCGTCTGCGGTAGCCCTCAAAGCCGCCGAAGCTCAGCAGGATGACGATGCCGAATCGGACATTCTCGACATCTTCCTCGAGGAAGGTGATGACCTGCTGGAAGCCATGGAAACCGCTATCGGCCGTTGGGAGGCTGATCGTGAAGACGGCGCCGCCATCGACGATATGCTGCGCATCCTGCATACCCTCAAAGGTGGTGCACGGCTGGCTGGGCAGAAGCGCCTGGGTGACCTGAGCCACAGCCTCGAACAGCACCTGACCGAGGCGCAAGCCCAGGGCGCGCCATGGCCGCAGAGTCTGTTTGTCGATGTGCAATCGGGTTTCGAAGGTTTGCAGCAGGAACTCGACGCGCTGCGTCAGCGCCTGAATGACAGCCTGGTGGCAGATGCGGCGAGCCCGCAAGCACCTGCTTCAGTGGCCGAACAATCGTCACGCTTGCCCGAATTGAGTACGCCGATTGTCGCGGCCAGCTCCATGCCGGCGCAGGAGCTGGTGGCCAAGGTGCTGCCGTTTGTGCGTCGCGCTGAAGAAGCTGCGCAGGAAGCTGCCTCGCGGCGTGCACCGCAGGAACTGGTCAAGGTACCGGCCGAATTGCTCGAAGGCCTGGTTAACCTGGCCGGTGAAACCTCGATTTTCCGGGGCCGGGTCGAACAGCAGGTCAGTGACTTCGGCTTCACCCTGAGTGAAATGGAAGCCACGATCGACCGTGTACGCGACCAGTTGCGTCGTCTCGATACCGAAACCCAGGCGCAGATTCTCAGCCGTATCGAGGCTGAAGCCGAGCGTATGGGTTATGAGGATTTCGATCCGCTGGAAATGGACCGTCACTCACAGCTGCAGCAGCTCTCGCGTGCACTGTTCGAGTCCGCTTCCGACTTGCTCGATCTGAAAGAAACGCTGGCCGCGCGTAACCGCGATGCGGAAACCCTGCTGCTTCAACAGGCGCGGGTCAACTCCGAATTGCAGGAAGGCCTGATGCGTACGCGCATGGTGCCTTTCGACCGTCTGGTGCCGCGTCTGCGGCGTATCGTGCGGCAGATTTCCGGTGAGCTGGGCAAGCAGGTCGAGTTCGTCGTCGGCAACGCCGATGGCGAGATGGACCGTACCGTACTCGAACGTATCGTTGCGCCGCTGGAACACATGCTGCGTAACGCCGTCGACCACGGCATCGAGGCCGCCGATGTACGTCGTGCTGCCGGCAAGTCGGAGCAGGGCACCATTCGCCTGGCACTGGGCCGCGAGGGCGGCGATATCGTCCTGACCCTGGCTGATGACGGCGGCGGTATTCGCCTGGATGCGGTCAAGCGCAAGGCCATCGAGCGCGGCTTGATGGATGCCGACTCGGACCTGACCGACTACGAAGTGCTGCAGTTCATTCTCGAGGCCGGTTTCTCCACCGCCGAGAAGATTACCCAGATATCCGGGCGTGGCGTTGGTATGGACGTGGTCCACTCCGAGGTCAAGCAGCTTGGTGGCTCTATGAGCATCGAGTCGATCCCCGGCACTGGCACGACCTTTACCATTCGCCTGCCGTTTACCGTGTCGGTCAACCGCGCACTGATGGTGCTGTCGGGCGAAGACCTCTACGCCATTCCGTTGAACACCATCGAAGGTATCGTGCGGGTTTCCCCATACGAGCTGGAAGCCTACTACGCGCCGGATGCGCCGCGCTTCGAGTATGCCGGGCAGAGCTATGAACTGCGTTACCTGGGCGATCTGCTGAATAACGGTCAGCAGCCAAAATTGGTGGGTCAGAGCCTGCCGCTGCCGGTGATTCTGGTGCGCTCCAAGGAGCACGCCGTAGCCGTGCAGGTCGACTCCCTGGCGGGTTCGCGGGAGATCGTGGTGAAGAGCCTCGGCCCGCAATTCGCCGGCGTACACGGAATTTCTGGTGCGACTATCCTCGGTGACGGTCGCGTGGTGGTGATTCTCGACCTGCTGGCGACCATTCGCGTGCTGCACGCGCATTTGCTTACTCAGCTGCAACCGCGCCTGCTCAAGCAGTCGGCGACGGCGGCGGAGATCGAAGCAGATCGGCCGACCCTGGTCATGGTGGTCGACGACTCGGTCACCGTGCGCAAGGTCACCAGCCGCCTGCTCGAGCGTAACGGCATGAACGTGCTGACCGCCAAAGACGGTGTCGATGCGATCTCGCAGCTGCAGGAGCGCAAGCCCGACATCATGTTGCTGGATATCGAAATGCCCCGCATGGACGGCTTCGAAGTGGCAACCCTGGTGCGCCACGATGAGGGCCTGAAAGACCTGCCGATCATCATGATCACCTCGCGTACCGGTGAAAAACACCGGGAGCGGGCCATGAGCATTGGCGTCAACGAGTACCTTGGTAAGCCTTACCAGGAGTCCTTGTTGCTTGAAACCATTCAGCAACTGGTGGGCCGCCACCCGGTAAACCGCACATGACCGAGAAAACTGCAGCCCGTATTGCGGTTATTGCCGACACCTCGCTGCAGCGCCATGTGCTGCAGCAGGCGTTGACTGGTAGCGGCTATCAGGTAGTGATGAACAGCGATCCGGCTCGCCTCGATCAGGAAACCCTGAACGCCTGCGAAACCGATCTGTGGCTGGTTGATCTGGCGCAGTCGGAAGATTTGCCGCTGGTCGACAGCCTGATGGAAAGCGCCTCGGCCCCGGTGCTGTTTGGTGAAGGCCACGCACCTGAGCGTCATTCAGAAAACTATCCGCGCTGGGAGCGTCGTCTCTTCGGCAAGCTGAAGAAGCTGGTTGGTGATCCCTCGCAGGCAGTTGGCCCGAGTCTGGAAGCCCTACTGGCTGAAGCGCAGCGCCCGTCGCGTCTGGATCTTCCGGCTGCGCTGGCGGATACCCCGCTGGTAGCCGGTGAGCCGGCGCGTCAGGTATGGCTGCTGGCTGCATCCCTTGGTGGGCCAGCTGCTGTTAAAGCCTTTCTCGATGCCTTGCCGGGCGGTCTGCCGGTGGGGTTTGTGTATGCCCAGCATATCGATGCGAGCTTCGAGAGCGCGCTGCCGCAAGCGGTGGGGCGCCACAGCCAGTGGCATGTAAATCCAGCGCGGCACGGTGACCCAGTGCGTTGCGGTGAAGTCGTGGTGGTGCCGATCAGTCATGAGTTGGGCTTCAGCGATGACGGTCAGATGCAGATTTCCGAGCGGGGTTGGCCAGAGCCCTACAGTCCGTCGATCGACCAGATGATGCTTAACCTGGCCCAGCACTTTGGCGCCCTGAGCGGTGTAATCGTCTTCAGTGGTATGGGCAGTGACGGCAGCGCCGCAGCCGCCTATGTGCGCCGCCAGGGCAGCGTGATCTGGACTCAGCGTGCTGACAGCTGCGCCTGCCCGAGTATGCCGGACAGCCTGCGTGAAGCCGGCTACAGCAGCCTCAGTGGTGATCCGCGCGAGCTGGCTGAAGCCCTGGTCAATCACCTGGCCGAGCAGTGCCGATAATCCGGGGCAGTGCCCTGTACAGGAAATTTTCATGAGCCAAGCCGTCGCCACGCAGAACAGCGCCAACAGCCTTACCGGTCTGTTGATGCCGCTGACTGACCGTACCCTGCTACTGCCCAACGTTGCGGTTGCCGAGCTGATCCCATATCGCGCGCCGCAGGTCAGTGAGGGCATGCCCAGCTGGTTCCTCGGGCAGATTGCCTGGCGTGATCTGCGTCTGCCGCTGCTGTCGTTCGAGGCCGCGTCGGATGGTCAGGTCAGCGTCAGCCCGGGCTCTCGGGTGGCGGTGATCAACGCCCTCGGCGGTCGTCCGTCGGTGAAGTTTATTGCCGTGCTGGTGCAAGGCATTCCACGCTCGATTAAGGTCGGTGCTGAGCTGGTGCGTGCCGATGTCGCCCTGTCGCCGCTGGAGCTGGATGCGGTGCAGTTTGGTGAGGCGGTGTTGAAAATTCCGGACCTGATCGGCTTGGAACAGAAGCTGGCAGATGCCGGATTAATCTGACCGCGAATAAACCAAAAAGCCCGCGTTAGCGGGCTTTTTTATGCTTAAAGCTCAGCTGGCGGGCTAGAAGTCACCCCATAGTTGCTGCGCTACGCTTAGTGCGACCACCGGTGCGGTTTCCGTGCGCAGTACGCGCGGGCCGAGGCGGGCGGCGTGGAAGCCTTGGGTTTTCGCCAAGGCAACTTCATTGTCGTTCAGACCGCCTTCCGGGCCGATCAGAAAAGCTAACGACTTTGGCTGTGGATGGCTGGCCCAGGGCTCCGCGACCGGGTGCAGGACGAGTTTAAGCTCGGCCGCGACCTGCCCCAGCCATTCACCGAGGCTCATGGGCGGATGAATGATCGGCAGCACCGAGCGGCCGCATTGCTCGCAGGCGCTGATTGCCACTTGCCGCCAGTGCGCCATGCGCTTGTCGGCGCGTTCGTCCTTGAGGCGCACTTCGCAGCGCTCGCTGATGATCAGGCTGATTTCATTGGCGCCCAGTTCGGTGGCTTTCTGAATTGCCCAATCCATGCGCTCACCGCGCGATAGACCCTGGCCCAGATGAATATGCAGGGGGGATTCGGCCTGACCGGCAAAGGCTTCGCGCAGTTCGACGCGTACGCTTTTCTTGCCCACTTCGATCAGTTCGCCGAGAAATTCCTGGCCGCTGCCATCGAACAATTGCACCGCATCGCCTACGGCATGCCGCAACACTCGGCCGATATAGTGGGCCTGGGCTTCCGGCAGCTCGTGCTGGCCGAGGGAAAGAGGGGCATCGATAAAGAAACGAGAAAGGCGCATGGATTAATCGCTGCAGCGGCACAGTTGAGGCGGCAAGCTTACCGCCTCAGGCGTGCCGCATACAGCCGGCTAGTTAGGAAGGATTAGCCCGGATCGCGAAACCCCGGATAGTTGGTATTGCCATGCGCCACGCTCACCGAGGTGCGGGTGGCGATGTCGATGCCTTCACTGGCCACTTCAGCGAGGAAGTCGATCTGCTCGGGGGTGATTACATAAGGCGGCAGGAAATACACCACGCTGCCCAGTGGCCGCAGCAAGGCGCCGCGCTCAAGGGCATGTTGGAATACCTTGAGGCCGCGGCGCTCCTGCCAGGGGTAGGCGGTCTTGCTGGCCTTGTCCTGCACCATTTCGATGGCCAGAGCCATGCCGGTTTGGCGCACTTCGGCGACATGCGGGTGGTCGGCGAGGTGCGCGGTGGCGCTGGCCATCCGCGCGGCTAACGCCTTGTTGGCCTCGATCACATTGTCCTGCTCGAAGATATCCAGGGTTGCGAGGGCGGCCGCGCAAGCCAGCGGATTGCCGGTGTAGCTGTGCGAGTGGAGGAAGGCGCGCAAGGTCGAGTAGTCATCGTAGAACGCCTGGTACACCTCGTTGGTGGTCAGGCATGCCGCCAGCGGCAGATAGCCCCCTGTCAGGGCTTTCGATAGGCAGAGGAAGTCCGGGCGGATGCCGGCCTGTTCGCAGGCAAACATCGTCCCGGTACGGCCGAAGCCCACGGCGATCTCATCGTGGATCAGGTGTACGCCATAACGGTCGCAAGCTTCGCGCAGCAGCTTGAGGTAGATCGGATGGTACATGCGCATGCCGCCCGCACCCTGGATCAGCGGCTCGACGATTACCGCCGCGACTTCATGGCCGTGCTCGGCCAAGGTCTGTTCCATTGCGGCGAACATATTGCGCGAATGTTCCTCCCAGCTCATGCCGTCGGGGCGGTGGTAGCAATCCGGGCTGGGCACCTTGATGGTGTCGAGCAGCAGCGCTTTGTAGGTGTCGGTAAACAGCGCGACATCGCCTACCGACATCGCCGCAATGGTTTCGCCGTGGTAGCTGTTGGAGAGGGTAACGAAGCGCTTCTTCGCCGGTTTGCCGACGTTGAGCCAGTAGTGAAAACTCATCTTCAGCGCGACTTCGATGCAGGATGAACCGTTGTCGGCGTAGAACACCCGGTCCAGGCCTGCGGGGGTCATCTTGACCAGGCGCTCGGACAGTTCGATTACTGGCTGATGGCTGAAGCCGGCGAGAATCACATGCTCCAGCTGATCGACCTGATCCTTGATGCGTTGATTGATCCGTGGGTTGGCGTGGCCGAATACATTGACCCACCAGGAACTGACCGCGTCGAGGTAGCGTTTGCCGTCGAAGTCTTCCAGCCACACGCCTTCACCGCGCTTGATCGGCACCAACGGCAGCTGCTCGTGGTCCTTCATTTGTGTGCAGGGGTGCCAGAGCACTTTCAGGTCACGCTGCATCCACTGGTCGTTAAGGCTCATCGCTCTACTTCTTCCTCGGCTCGCAATAATCTGCGCCAAGCCTATCAGAAGCACTGTGGTGGATGGACGGCACAACTGCGCTAGATCTGCCAGGCTGGCCGCTGATCCTCTCTATCCTGCCGTTTGTAGCTGGAGGGCTGAACTTTGCCGGGTGGCGCTAGACTAATTTGGCTGCGTTAAAGGGCTGAGCGATGCATCGTATTTCTCGATATTTCAAAGCGAAAAATTCCGCTTTTTGTCGATAGGTTTGTTGCTAGTCTTGCTCCACTCGCGGTCCCTGTCCTTCTCGCTGGAAAGTTCGCAATGCAATGGCGCAATAGCTCTTCTCACTACGGTCTGGTCAGTATTCTGATGCACTGGCTTGTGGCGTTAACCGTATTCGGCCTGTTTGGCCTGGGTTACTGGATGGTCGGCCTGGATTACTACAGCAGTTGGCGCCAGACCGCCCCGGATCTGCACAAGAGCATCGGCCTGGTGCTGTTTGCGGTGATGCTCGGCCGGGTGCTGTGGCGCTGGTTCAGTCCGCCTCCTGCGAGTTTGCCGAACCATGGGCGAATGACCCGCCTGGCCAGCAAGCTGGGCCACAGCTTTCTCTACCTGGGGCTGTTTGTCCTGATGATTTCCGGCTACCTGATCTCTACGGCAGACGGCCGCGGCATCCCGGTATTCGGCTTGTTTGAAGTGCCGGCTAGTCTGACCAGCATTCCTGATCAGGAAGACGTTGCTGGTTTGGTGCATGAGTACTTGGCGTGGGCGCTGGTGATCTTTGCCGGCATTCATGCCCTGGCTGCGTTGAAACACCACTTTATTGATCGCGACCGTACGCTTACGCGGATGTTCGGGCGCTAGTTAGCTTTGCTGTTTCCGGGGCTGGATTGGCCCCATCCCACACTCACAAGGAGTATGCCGATGTTGAAGAAAACCCTCGTAGCCCTGGCACTTGGTGGCGCACTGATTGGCGCTGGTCAGGCGATGGCTGCCGATTACGCCATCGACAAGCAAGGCCAGCACGCCTTCGTCAATTTCAAAATCAGCCACCTGGGCTACAGCTGGCTGTACGGTACGTTCAAGGACTTCGACGGCAGCTTCAGCTTCGACGCCGCCAAGCCGCAGGACAGCAAGGTCAACGTGACGCTGAACACCACCAGCGTTGACACCAACCATGCCGAGCGCGACAAGCACATCCGCAGCGATGATTTCCTCAACGTCAGCGAGCATCCGACTGCGACCTTTGCGTCCACTTCGGTCAAGTCCACTGGCGAGGGCACTGCCGATATCACCGGCGACCTGACCCTCAATGGCGTGACCAAGCCGGTGGTGATTGCCGCCACGTTTATCGGTGAAGGCAAAGACCCATGGGGCGGCTACCGTGCTGGTTTCGCAGGCAGCACCACGCTGAAGCTAAAAGACTTCGGCATCACCAAGGACTTGGGCCCAGCGTCGGAAAGCGTCGAGTTGATCATCTCGGTTGAAGGCGTACGCAAGTAAGCCCGGTTGGCCGCACCGCGACGTAACCCATCGCTGAACGAATGCTGCACCAACAAAAACGCCGCCCACTGGGCGGCGTTTTCGTGTGCGGCTAGCAGGCTGTTGAAAAACTACCTGCTTTGCCATCGCGGCGTTAAAAACAGGCTCACAGCCGAAGGCTGAACGTGCTTTAGCACGGCCCCGAAGGGGTGAGCGAAGCGAATCAAATGCTCATTTACAACTCGTAAACTCCGCTTTTGACTCACTGCGTTCGCCCTTCGGGCCAGCCTACGGCTGTTACTTCGTTGCGCTGCATTTCGCCTGTTTTTGCCTTGCGCTGGCTGCCTCGCCAACGTTTTTCAACGGCCTGCTTCGCGAACTATGACTCTTCGCGGTTGCGCGTCAGCAGGGCCGGCTTTTCGCCACGCGGGCGGGCGCTCGCCAGTTCGTCGAGCTGCTCCGGCGTCGGGAAGCGATCCAGGCGCGAGCCTTTGTGCACTATCACCGGTTGCTTGTCGCGTGGGCTTTTCACTGCCGCTTCCTGGCGTGGCAGCTCATCGCGGTTAAGCGAGGTGGTGCGGGTGTCACGCGGCGGACGTGCACGGCCGGAGCCATTACGGCCCTGACCGCCTTGGCCACCAGAACCCGAGCCCTGACGACGACCCTGACCGCCAGTATTGGCGCCACCGCCATTGCTGCGTGGCGGCTTGGCTGGACGAGCACCCAGACCGACGCCATTGCTGGCGCTCGGACCGCTTGGCGCTGCAGGCGCACCGGGCCGACGGCCACGGTTCTGCTGCTTGTTCTGGTTCGGGCTTACATAGTCGGCACGGTTGCCGAAATTATCGATTTCATCGTCGCGGAACTCATCCGGCGCGCGGTCCGGAGGGAGTGCGGGCACAGCCGGTGCGGCAGCGCGGCTTGATGATGCGCCACGCGGCTGTTGGCTGCGGCCGCCCTGGGGTTTGCTGCGGTTGCTATCGCGACCGCTGTCCTTGCCTTTGTCCTTGCGTCCGCCACCATGGCGATCGCCTTCTGGCTTGGCGCCGCGCGGTTGACGTGGCTTCTGCGGCTCACGCACTTCCGGGCGTTCAGCTTCGACCTTGCTGGCATCAAAACCGAGCAAATCGCCGTCGCCGATCTTCTGCTTGGTCATGCGCTCAATGCCCTTGAGCAGCTTCTCTTCATCCGGGGCAACCAGGGAGATCGCCTCACCGCTGCGGCCGGCACGGCCAGTACGGCCGATACGGTGTACGTAGTCTTCTTCGATATTCGGCAGCTCGAAGTTGACCACGTGTGGCAGCTGGTCGATATCCAGGCCGCGGGCGGCGATATCGGTGGCCACCAGGATGCGCACATTGCCGGCCTTGAAGTCAGCCAGGGCTTTGGTGCGGGCGTTCTGGCTCTTATTGCCGTGGATCGCCACGGCCGGCAGGTTGTGCTTGTCGAGGTATTCGGCCAGGCGGTTTGCACCGTGCTTGGTACGGGTGAACACCAGGACCTGTTCCCAGGCGCCAGCGGTGATCAGGTGAGCGAGCAGGGCGCGCTTGTGACTGGCCTGAACGCGGAACACACGCTGTTCGATGCGCTCGACCGTGGTGTTCGGCGGCGTAACTTCGATGCGCTCCGGGTTGTGCAGCAGCTTGCCGGCGAGATCGGTGATGTCTTTCGAGAAGGTTGCCGAGAACAGCAGGTTCTGGCGTTTGGCCGGAAGTTTGGCGAGGACCTTCTTCACGTCATGGATAAAGCCCATGTCGAGCATGCGGTCGGCTTCGTCGAGGACGAGGATTTCCACATGCGACAGGTCGATGGCGCGCTGGTTGGCCAGGTCGAGCAGGCGACCGGGGCAGGCCACCAGTACGTCGACACCCTTGGCCAGGGCCTGGACCTGTGGGTTCATACCAACGCCGCCGAAGATGCAGGCGCTGACGAATTTCAAATCGCGGGCATACAGCTTGAAGCTGTCATGCACCTGGGCAGCCAGTTCGCGGGTCGGGGTCAATACCAGGACGCGCGGTTGTTTCGGGCCGTGACGCTGTTCGCGATCCGGGTGACCGTTGGGGAACAGTCGCTCGAGGATCGGCAGGGCAAAACCGCCTGTCTTACCTGTACCCGTCTGGGCCGCCACCATCAGGTCGCGACCTTGCAACGCGGCGGGGATGGCCCGCTGTTGCACCGGAGTGGGTTGGGTGTAGCCGGCGGATTCGACCGCACGGACTAAAGCCTCGGAGAGACCGAGGGAGGCAAAGGACATGTGTAATCCTGTCTAGTGAGGGCGCAGCCCTATGGGGTGTATTGCCTGGCTTGAATCACGCTTGGGGGGCGCAATCCCGTCCGGTACTACTGGCCTCTGGGGGCTAGCATCCGGGCGCAAGCCTGGCGGGAAGGCCCGAGTATAACAGAGCCGCCGGTCTGTGCGAGTGTCTGCCTGCTCGGTGGTCGCGCGGCGTTGCCGTGCCAGCAACGCCGCGGGTTTCACCGGTTCAGCTGGTCAATTTGTAGCAGGGCTCATAGGCGCTGTTGCCCGGTAGTTTCATCCGATGCTGATCAACGAAGGCCTGCAGCAGCTGGTCGAGCTGCTGCATGATGTCGCGATCACCGGTGATCTCGTAAGGGCCGTGCTGTTCGATCAGGCGGATGCCCTTGTCCTTGACGTTGCCCGAGACAATCCCGGAGAACGCCCGGCGCAGATTGGCAGCCAGTTCATGCACTGGCTGTTCGCGGGTCAGTTTGAGGCTGGCCATGTTGGCGTGGGTCGGCTCAAACGGGTGCTGGAAGCTTTCGTCGATCTTCAGCAGCCAGTTGAAGTGGAAGGCGTCGTTATGCTCACGGCGGAATTGTTTGACCGCCTTGATCCCTTCGGCCATCTCCCGGGCGACCTGCTCGGGGTCGTTGATTATGATGCTGTAGCGCTGCTGCGCGGCTTCGCCCAGGGTCGCGCCGATAAATTCATGCAGCTGTTCGAGGTAGGCGGCAGCGCTGCGCGGCCCGGTCATAATCAGCGGAAAGGGGATGTTCTGGTTGTCCGGGTGCATGAGGATGCCGAGGAAATACAGCAGCTCCTCTGCCGTGCCTGCGCCGCCGGGGAAGATGATGATGCCGTGGCCAACACGCACAAAGGCTTCCAGACGCTTCTCGATGTCCGGCAGGATCACCAGCTCGTTGACGATCGGGTTGGGCGCTTCGGCGGCGATGATCCCCGGCTCGGTCAGGCCCAGATAACGGCCATGCACGTTGCGCTGCTTGGCGTGGGAAATGGTCGCGCCCTTCATCGGCCCCTTCATCACGCCAGGGCCGCAGCCGGTGCAGATATCCAGGCCGCGCAGGCCTAGCTCGTGGCCAACCTTCTTGGTGTATTTGTATTCTTCAGTGCTGATCGAGTGGCCGCCCCAGCACACGACGATCTTTGGTTCGACGCTGGCGCGCAGGGTGTGGGCGTTGCGCAGCAGGTGGAAGACGTAATCGGTGATGCCCTGAGAGCTGTCGAAATCGACCCGCTTGTTCTCCAGTTCGCTCTGCGTGTAGACGATGTCGCGCAGGGCGCTGAACAGCATCTCGCGGGTGCTGGCGATCATTTCACCATCAACGAAGGCGTCGGCCGGGGCGTTGAACAACTCCAGGCGGATGCCGCGATCCTGCTGCAGGATGCGGATTTCGAAGTCCGGATAGGCTTCCAGAATGGTCTTGGCGTTGTCGCTGTGCGAGCCTGTGTTGAGGATCGCCAGGGCGCACTGGCGGAACAGCGCATAGACGCTGCCGGAACCGGTTTCGCGCAGCTGCTGCACTTCACGTTGCGAGAGGGTTTCCAGGCTGCCTTTGGGGGTGACTGAGGCGTTGGTCTTTTTTCGTGCGGCCATTGCGGCGCTCCATGGTTGTGATTCCGCGTAAGCCCTACATGGCTAGACGCTTGCTGAAAGTATGGTCGTGACTGAGTACTTTGGACTATGCGCCGACCAGGTAGTGCGTTGCAAAAGGCTACCGTGGTTTGCCGGGCGAGTGGTGAAAAGGCTATGGCGCATGGCCGGATTAAAGAACCATCGGCACCCGCGGGGCGCGGGTGTCGAGGTTGCTGCCGTAGAGCGTTAGCGTGGCAGCTTGAGGTTGTTCCAGATCGCCAGGCTCGGTTCAGCCTGGTTCATGCTGTAGAAGTGCAAGCCTGGGGCGCCGCCTTGCAGCAGGCGCTCGCACATTTCAGTGATGACCTGCTCGCCATACGCCTGGATGCTGTCGGTATCGTCACCGTAAGCTTCCAGTTGCTTGCGCACCCAGCGTGGGATTTCCGCACCGCAGGCGTCGGAGAAGCGCGCCAGCTTGCTGTAGTTGGTGATCGGCATAATGCCCGGCACCACTGGGATATCCACACCCAGCTTGCGCACACGCTCGACAAAGTAGAAATAGCAGTCGGCGTTGAAGAAGTACTGGGTGATCGCGCTGTCGGCGCCGGCCTTGGCCTTACGCACGAAGTTGGCGATATCGTCCTCGAAGTTGCGTGCCTGCGGGTGCATTTCCGGGTAGGCGGCCACTTCGATATGAAAGTGGTCACCGGTTTCTTCGCGGATAAAGCTGACCAGCTCGTTGGCGTAGCGCAGCTCGCCGCTGGCCATGCCCATACCGGATGGCAGGTCACCGCGCAGGGCAACGATGCGCTTGATGCCGGCGTTCTTGTACAGGGTCAGCAGTTCACTTAGCTCGGCCTTGCTGTCACCGACGCAGGACAGGTGCGGCGCGGCCGGCACTTTGATCTCGCCATCGAGTTGCAGCACGGTGTTCAGCGTGCGGTCGCGGGTGGAGCCACCGGCACCGTAAGTGCAGGAGAAGAAATCGGGGTTGTAGGTCGCCAGTTGGCGCGCCACATTCATCAGTTTTTCGTGCCCGGCTTCGGTCTTGGTGGGGAAGAACTCGAAGCTGTAACGGCGTTCTTGAGACATAAGAAAATTCCGAAAGGTGGGTCAGCCATAGGCATAACCCACCGGGGTTCTCGACGGGCTGGCCGCAGAGCGGTCAGCCTGTCCTACGCATCAATAGCGGTAAGCGTGTGGCTTGAACGGGCCTTCCACGGTTACGCCGATGTAGTCGGCCTGAGTCTTGGTCAGCTGCGTGACTACGCCACCGAAGCCTTTGACCATTTCCAGGGCTACTTCTTCGTCGAGTTTCTTCGGCAGCACTTCCACGGTCAGGCGCTCAGCTTTCTGTGCAGGCGACAGGTCGGCGTACTTCTGGTCGAACAGGAAGATCTGCGCCAGTACCTGGTTGGCGAAGGAACCGTCCATGATCCGGCTTGGGTGGCCAGTGGCGTTACCGAGGTTTACCAGGCGGCCTTCCGACAGCAGGATCAGGTAGTCATCATTCTGCGCGTCGAATGCGCCTGGGCCAGTGCGGTGGACCTTGTGCACCTGTGGCTTCACTTCTTCCCATGCCCAGTTCTTGCGCATAAAGGCCGTGTCGATCTCGTTATCGAAGTGGCCGATGTTGCACACCACAGCGCGTTTTTTCAGCGCTTTGAGCATGTTCGAGTCGCAGACGTTGAAGTTACCGGTGGTGGTCACCAGCAGGTCGATCTTGCCCAGCAACTGGGTGTCGATGCAGGCTTCGCTGCCGTCGTTGATGCCGTTTTTGAATGGCGAAACCACTTCATAGCCATCCATGCAGGCTTGCATGGCGCAGATCGGGTCGACTTCAGTCACGCGCACGATCATGCCTTCCTGACGCAGCGATTGTGCCGAGCCCTTGCCCACGTCGCCGTAGCCGATGACCAGCGCTTGCTTGCCGGACAGCAGGTGGTCGGTGCCGCGCTTGATGGCGTCGCTTAGGCTGTGACGGCAGCCATACTTGTTGTCGTTCTTGCTCTTGGTCACCGAGTCGTTGACGTTGATCGCCGGGATTTTCAGCTCGCCCTTGGCCAGCATGTCCAGCAGGCGGTGTACGCCGGTGGTGGTTTCTTCGGTGACGCCGTGGATGCGCTCAAGCATCTGCGGGTATTTCTTGTGCAGGATCTCGGTCAGGTCGCCGCCGTCATCGAGGATCATGTTGGCATCCCACGGCTGGCCATCCTTGAGGATGGTTTGCTCGATGCACCACTCGTATTCTTCTTCAGTTTCGCCCTTCCAGGCGAATACCGGGATACCGGCGGCTGCGATGGCCGCAGCGGCCTGGTCCTGAGTGGAGAAGATGTTGCACGACGACCAGCGTACTTCGGCGCCCAGTGCAGTCAAGGTTTCGATCAGCACGGCGGTCTGGATGGTCATGTGGATACAGCCGATGATCTTCGCGCCTTTCAGCGGCTGTTCGCCGGCGTATTTGCGGCGCAGGCCCATCAAAGCAGGCATTTCGGATTCGGCGATGATGGTTTCGCGACGGCCCCAGGCAGCCAGGGACATGTCGGCGACTTTGAAATCGTTAAAAGCGGCGCTCATAAAAAGCTCTCCATTCGTTGTCTGCGAATGGGCGCCGTTGATGCGTATGGTTAACGCCCTATCCGAGCCTGACAAATCCCTGCTAGGCAGAGTTTGCTGCAGCGCCCCTCGGACAGGTGGCGGGAGCAACCGGAGCTGTGCCGATTGCGTGAAGCGGTGGTGATTATAGCCATGCTGAGGATTTAGCCAAAGGCTTTCCGTCGCTCCGTCTCGGCGTGGGTGGTAGCCTTGCGGTATTGCGTAGCCACGGACCAATCATGGGCAATCACAAAATCGAGATTCGCCGCCGTAACGTCGAGAAGATCCTGCTGGCCGCCGAAAAGGTCTTTGCCGAAAAAGGCCATGGCGGCACCGCTATGGGCGACATCGCCGAAGAAGTCGGGCTACCGCGCTCCAACCTGCACTACTACTTCAGCACCAAGGACGAGTTGTACCGCGCGGTACTGCTTGATCTGCTTGAAGTGTGGAAACAGGACGCCTTGTGCTTCGAGATGTATGACGATCCGCGGGTGGTGCTCAGTACCTATATTCGCGCCAAGATGAACCACTCGCGCAGTCGCCCGCACGGCTCCAAGGTATGGGCTAACGAGATCATCCATGGTGCGCCGATGCTGGGTGCAACCCTCGACGATAGCCTCTACAGCTGGGCGAAGATGAAGGAAGCGAAGATCCGCCAATGGGTCGACGACAAACGCATCCTGGCCGTCGAGCCGTCCGCGTTGCTGTATATGATTTGGGCGTCAACCCAGCACTATGCTGACTTCAGCCATCAGGTCAGCGTGCTGAACGACCATCAGGCGTTGTCCGAGCTGCAGTTCGAGCGCGCAGTGCAGACGGTGACCAGCGTGATATTGCGTGGGATTGGGTTGGAACCATAGCACTGTGATTTGGGATCGCTGATCGCGGGCAAGCCCGCTCCTACAACAACGCTGAATCTGTAGGAGCGGCGGGGACGCCTAGTTCTTGCCCGCGATATATCTGATGGAGTGGTGTGGTTACGACGCTACGCGATATGGATTGCGTGGGTCGTGGTTCCAGTCGAGGAAGGGCTTGCCGGTGTCCTGGGTCACCATCTCGATGCAGTTTTCCACCGGGCAGGTGATCTGGCAGAGGTTGCAGCCCACACACTCTTCGTCGATCACTTCGTACTTATGCGTGCCGTCGGCCTGGGTCAGGCTGGCGATGGCCTGGTGCGAGGTGTCTTCGCAGGCGATGTGGCAGCGGCCGCAGCCGATGCAGGCGTCCTGATCGATCTTGGCGATTACCTGGTAGTTGATGTCCAGGTACTTCCAGTCGGTGGTGTTGCCCACCGCACGGCCTGAGAAGTCCGCCAGGCTGTCGTAGCCCTGACTGTCCATCCAGCGCGACAGGCCATCTTTCATCTCTTCGACGATGCGAAAGCCATGCAGCATGGCCGCCGTGCACACCTGCACCGCGCCGCAGCCCAGTGCAACGAACTCCGCCGCATCGCGCCAGCTGCCGATGCCGCCGATACCGCAGATCGGCAGGCCTTGGGTTTCCGGGTCTCGGGCAATTTCCGCGACCATATTCAGGGCGATGGGTTTGACCGCCGAGCCGCAGTAGCCGCCGTGGGTGCTTTGCGTGCCGACGATGGGGTGGGCGACCATGCGCTCCAGGTCGACGTTGGTGATTGAGTTGATGGTGTTGATCAGCGACACCGCGTCCGCGCCACCACGATGGGCGGCGCGGGCGGACAGGCGCACGTCGGTGATATTCGGCGTCAGTTTGACGATCACCGGCAGCGAGCTGTAGGTCTTGCACCAGCGGGTGACCATCTCCACGTATTCCGGCACCTGGCCGACCGCTGCGCCCATGCCGCGCTCGGGCATGCCGTGGGGGCAGCCGAAGTTCAGTTCGATGCCGTCGCAGCCGGTGGCTTCCACCAACGGCAGAATGGCTTTCCAGGATTCTTCGACGCACGGCACCATCAGCGACACGATCATCGCGCGGTCCGGCCAGTCCTTCTTCACCTGGGTAATTTCGCGCAGGTTGATTTCCAGCGAGCGGTCGGTGATCAGTTCGATGTTATTGATGCCCTGCACTTGGCGGTTGGGGCCAAAGTGCGCGGAGTAGCGCGACGATACGTTGACCGCCGCTGGGTCTTCGCCGAGGGTCTTCCACACCACGCCGCCCCAGCCGGCCTCGAAGGCGCGGACCACGTTATAGGCTTTGTCGGTCGGCGGCGCGCTTGCCAGCCAGAACGGGTTGGGTGCCTTGATACCGGCAAATTCGATGGATAGATCGGCCATTTATGCGGCCTCCACATTGAGCATCAGGTGAGAGTGGATGGCCTCGGCGGCCAGCTTGCCGTGCTGCACGGCTTGTACGGTGAGGTCCTGACCCTGGGCGGTGCAGTCACCGCCGGCGTAGATGCCGGGCACGCTGGTTTGCTGCTGGGCATCGACCCAGATGCGCTGGCCCTCGCGCTTTAGCTCGCTGGCCAGCGGGTCACTCAGGGCTTGGCCGTCAAAGGCCTGGCCGATGGCGCTGAAGATGGCGTCGGCGGCCAGCTCGAAGGTTTGCCCGGTGCTCTGCAGGCGGCCATTCTCCAGGCGGGTACGGGCGAAGCGCATGCCACGCACTTGGCCATGCTCGTTGAGCAACACGGCGTCCGGTTGCGCCCAGGTCAGCAGGCGCACCTGATTGGCTTTGGCGATGTCTTGTTCATGTTCGGTGGCGCCCATTTCCTCGAAACCACGGCGATAGACCAGGTTGACGTCGCGCGCGCCGAGCTTGCTCATTTGCACCGCCATGTCGATAGCGGTATTGCCGGCACCGAGGACGATGCAGCGCTCGGCCACGGGCAACTGGGTCAGGTCATCGCTCTGCCGTAGTTCGCGGATGTAGTCGGTAGCGGCGAGCAGCCCCGGCGCGTCTTCGCCAGCCAGGCCGAGGCGTTTGCTGGCCGCCAGGCCGATGCCGAGGAAGACCGCGTCGAACTGCTGGTGCAGCTCGCTCAGGCTGAGGTCGTCGCCCAGTTTGTGCCCGTGGCGGATCTCGATGCCGCCAATCTGCAGCAGAAATTCCACTTCGCGCTGGGCGAAGTCGTCGACCAGCTTGTAGGCGGCGATGCCGTATTCGTTGAGGCCGCCAGCTTTCTCACGCGCCTCTAAGATCACTACGTCGTGGCCATGCATGGCCAGGCGATGGGCGCAGGACAAACCCGCAGGCCCGGCACCGACCACGGCGATGCGTTTACCGCTGGCTGGGGCGCGTTTAAACGGGTGTTCGCTGAACTGCGCGTTGTCGATGGCGTAACGCTGCAACAGGCCGATCAATACTGGCGCGCATTCTTGCGCGTTGTTACGTACGCAGGCCTGCTGGCAAAGGATTTCCGTCGGGCAAACGCGGGCGCAGCTGCCGCCGAGGATATTCGCCGAGAGAATTTTCTCGGCGGCGCCCTGAACGTTCTCATGGCTGATATTGCGAATGAACGAGGGAATGTCGATCTCGCTGGGGCAGGCATTGATGCAGGGCGCGTCGTAGCAGTACAGGCAACGGGCGCTTTCCAGTGCGGCCTGGCGAGCGTTAAGCGGCGGGGCCAGATCGCTGAAGCGATCGGCCAGTTCGGCCGCGTCGGCATCCGGTCGCGGCAAATGGCTGAGGGTGTCTATCACGGTTATTGCCTCATGGTTTTGTGGCTTTTATTGGGCAGTTAACAGCTGATAAGCGGCCGTCCGGCCTCTGTGGGTCGGTGCGGCTAAGTCATGTGTGGTGCCTGGGCGCGGGTTTAGCGCTCGACGGCGGTAGGGCGATTCTTTTCGGCGCGTTTACTCAGCAGGTCGAATACCGCCGGGTACGCCGGGCGCTCGACATAGCGGCCGGCGCCACGTTCGGCGCGCAGGTCGCCATCGACCCAGACCAGCTTGCCCTGGCTGATGGTGTGGCTGGGCACGCCGCGCACGGTCTTGCCTTCGAAGATGTTGAAGTCGACCTGCTGGTGATGGGTCTTGGCCGAAATGGTGCGTGTGCCCTGCGGGTCCCAAAGCACCAGGTCGGCGTCGGCGCCTACGCGTAGCGCACCCTTGCGTGGGAACAGGTTGAAGATCTTTGCCGTATTGGTGCTGGTCAGCGCGACGAAGTCGGTGATCGACAGCTTGCCGCTGTTGACCCCTTCGTCCCACAGCACGGCCATACGGTCTTCAATACCGGCAGTGCCGTTGGGGATTTTGCTGAAATCGTCACGACCGGCGGCTTTTTGCTCGGCGCAGAAGCAGCAATGGTCGGTGGCGGTGGTGTGCAGATTGCCCGACTGCAGGCCGCGCCATAGCGCTGCTTGATGCTCTTTGGGGCGGAACGGCGGGCTCATCACGTAACCGGCGGCCGTCTGCCAATCCGGGTGGCGATAGACGCTGTCATCGAGCAGCAGGTGGCCGGCTAATACTTCGCCGTACACCGGCTGACCTTTAGCGCGGGCATAGGTGATTTCATCCAGGGCTTCCTGGGTGGAAACATGCACCAGGTACAACGGCGTACCTAGGGTCTCAGCAATGCGGATGGCACGGCTGGCGGCTTCACCTTCGACCTGCGAAGGCCGTGACAGCGGGTGTGCTTCTGGCCCGGTCAAACCTTGGGCCAGCAGTTTCTGTTGCAGGTGGTAGACCAGCTCGCCGTTTTCCGCGTGCACGGTGGGCACTGCGCCCAGTTGCAGGCAGCGTTCGAAGCTGGCGACCAGGGTGTCGTCAGCGGCCATGATGGCGTTCTTGTAGGCCATAAAGTGCTTGAAGCTGTTGACCCCGAATTTGCTCACCAGCTCGCCCATCTCGGCGGCAACCTGCTCGCTCCACCAGGTGATGGCGACATGGAAGCCGTAGTCGGATGCGGACTTTTCCGCCCAGCCGCGCCAGGTGTGGAAGGCTTCGAGCAGCGATTGCTGCGGGTTGGGAATGACGAAGTCGATGATCGAGGTCGTACCGCCGGCCAGCCCTGCAGCCGTGCCGCTGAAAAAGTCTTCGCTGGCCACGGTGCCCATAAAGGGCAATTGCATGTGAGTGTGCGGATCGATGCCGCCGGGCATCAGGTACTGGCCGCTGCCGTCGAGTACTTGGCAACCGGCGGGGGCGTCGAGGTTGTCGCCAATGGCCTGGATCAGGCCATCGGTACATAGCACATCAGCGCGGTAGCTTTGCTCATGAGTGACCAGGGTGGCACCACGGATCAACAGCGACATAGCGAGTTCCTCTCAGGCTGACCGGTGCGTGCCGGTTCTTGGTGTTATGGCCTGTCAGGCGAGAGGGTTTTATTCCTGTCAGCCTTGACAGGAATTGAATCTAGTCGCTGCTTATGAATTGATCAAGAATATTTTTTAGCCTGTTTATATGAATATAAGGCTTTGATTTATAAATAAAAAATACATAAATAAGCAAAATGGTGCAGTGCCTCACCATTTTGACGCACTTGACAAGAACCAAATATGAGCAAGATTTCCTATGCAAAATCAGGCGCTTGAGCCCGGCTGTGGGTAGGCGCTGCTGGAGCAAAAAATATTTGCCTGCACCACTTTGAATCCTGACTGGGCAGACAGGCTTGTCCGTCACGATAAAAGAGAGGCTTTAAGGCGCCGCAAGAAAATCAGGAGATTTTATAAAGCTTATGTAAATCAGTTATTTGTCTGCTTATACCGTGAGCGATAAAGCAACTGAAGAGGTTCCCGGCACGCTTATTGATAGCCGTCGCTACCGAGCTGGCCGGCCCTGAGATGGAAATGTACTCCGGCCATCGCGAACGGCCGCTTGGCTGTAACCCCTGCCAAGCAGCTGCTAATCCCGATGAGCGAATAATCAGAACAATGACTGGAGAGGCCCATGCAACAGAGCAGATCGCAAGTGACCGAACGCGATGGCTTGTACGAACTGGCCGCTGGCCCCGACGTACTCGACAGCCCGCGCTATAACCACGACATCGCCCCGACCCAGGTGCACGAGCGCACCTGGAACAAATGGCATATCACCGCGCTGTGGGTCGGTATGTCGATCTGCGTGCCGACCTACACCCTGGGTGGCGTACTGACCGCCTACTTCGGTTTGTCCGTAGGTGAGGCGCTGCTGGCGATTCTGCTGGCCAATATTATCGTGCTGATCCCACTGACGCTGAATGCCTTCCCCGGCACCAAGTACGGCATTCCCTTTCCAGTTTTGCTGCGCTCCTCGTTCGGGGTGATCGGTTCTAACGTGCCCTGTTTGATTCGCGCCGTGGTGGCCTGCGGTTGGTTCGGTATTCAAACCATGTTCGGCGGCCTGGCCATTCACCTGCTGCTTGGCTCGATCTTCGAGGGTTGGAAAAGCCTCGGCGGCACCGGTGAAGTGATTGGTTTCATGATTTTCTGGACCCTCAACCTGTGGGTGGTGCTGCGCGGGGCTGAGTCGATCAAGTGGCTGGAAACCCTGTCCGCGCCGCTGCTGGTGCTGGTCGGTGCCGGCTTGCTGGTATGGGCGCTGCCCAATGTGTCGATGAGCGAGCTGCTGGCGCAGCCGGCCAATCGTCCTGAGGGCGCCAGCGTGACGGGTTACTTCCTGGCTGGGCTGACGGCCATGGTCGGTTTTTGGGCCACTCTTTCGTTGAACATTCCGGATTTCAGCCGTTACGCCAAGAGCCAGAAGGATCAGATCATCGGCCAGGTTATTGGTCTGCCACTGACCATGTTCCTGTTCGCCGCCCTCGGTGTGGTGATGACTGCTGCGTCGGCCTCGCTGGTCGGCGAAACCGTGTCGGATCCGGTTAGCCTGATCGGCCATATCCAGAGCCCAGGTTGGGTCGCTTTGGCCATGGCGCTGATCATTGTCGCCACGCTGTCGACCAACACGGCGGCGAATATCGTTTCGCCAACCAATGACTTCCAGAATATCGCGCCCAAGCTGATCAACCGTACCAAGGCGGTCATGCTCACCGGCCTGATCGGCCTAGGGCTGATGGCTCACGAGCTGCTGAAGAAGCTCGGCCTGCTGGTCTCCGACCTGAGCCTGGAAAGCGTTTACTCCAACTGGTTGCTGGGCTACTCCAGCCTGCTTGGGCCGATTGCCGGGATAATGGTGGTGGACTACTTCCTGATCAAAAAGCAGCGCCTCGACCTGGCCGGCCTTTATCGCGATGACGTGTATCCCGCGTGGAACTGGATCGGGTTTGTTGCCTTCGCCGTACCTGTCGCGCTGACCCTGCTGTCGCTCGGTAGCAGTGCCTTCAGCTGGTTCTACGACTACGGCTGGTTTACCGGCTCCTTCCTCGGCGGGCTGATCTATTTCGGGCTGTGCAGCGTGAGCAGCACACAGCCGGTGGCGGCCAAGGCATCGGTGTAATAGCGGGCTTACTCGCAAGTGGTCCAGCAGGCGCGCCGGTGTTGTGGGCGCGCCACAGACAACTAGAAAGGTTGAGGAGATAACCATGAACACTGCCATTGAGGTTCTGCAATCCAGCCAGCCGCACATCAACAGCGAGCGCCTGTGGCAATCGCTGATGGAGTTGGCGCAGCTCGGGGCCACCGTCAAAGGTGGCGTTTGCCGGTTGGCGCTGACCGATCTCGACCGCCAAGCACGCGACCTTTTTGTGCGCTGGTGCGAGGACGCTGGCTGTACCGTGACGGTTGATGGCGTCGGCAATATTTTTGCCCGCCGCCCCGGGCGTAACGCTGCGCTGCCGCCGGTAATGACCGGCAGCCATATCGATACCCAACCCACTGGCGGCAAGTTCGACGGCTGCTTTGGCGTACTGGCCGGCGTCGAGGTGCTGCGTACTCTGAATGACCTCGGCGTGCAAACCGAAGCGCCGCTGGAAGTAGTGGTGTGGACCAACGAGGAGGGCTCGCGCTTTGCCCCGTGCATGATGGGCTCCGGGGTATTCGCCGAGAAATTCACCCTGGAAGAAACCCTGGCCAAGCGCGATGCCGAGGGTATCAGCGTCGGTGAGGCGTTGAATGCCATCGGCTATGCCGGCACCCGTGCGGTGACCGGGCATGCGGTGGGCGCGTATTTCGAAGCGCATATCGAGCAGGGGCCGATTCTCGAAGACCAAGGCAAGACCATTGGCGTGGTGCTGGGCGCGCTCGGGCAGAAGTGGTTTGATCTAACCCTTAAGGGTGTTGAGGCGCATGCCGGCCCGACGCCGATGCACCTGCGTAAAGATGCGCTGGTCGGTGCTGCTGCCGTGGTCGCGGCGGTCAATCAGGTGGCGCTGGCGCATCAGCCGCATGCCTGTGGCACGGTTGGCTGTCTGCAGGCCTACCCCGGCTCGCGCAACGTGATTCCCGGCGAGGTGCGCATGACCCTGGACTTCCGTCACCTGGAGCCAGCGCGGCTGGATTCGATGATCGAAGAGGTGCGTGGAGTGATCGATGCGACCTGCACCAAGCATGGCCTGAGTTTCGAGCTGACGCCGACCGCTGACTTCCCACCGCTGTATTTCGATCAGGGCTGCGTCGATGCGGTGCGTGCTGCGGCGGCCGGGCTCGGGTTGTCGCATATGGATATTGTCAGCGGCGCTGGGCATGACGCGATCTTTCTCGCAGAGCTGGGGCCGGCCGGGATGATCTTTGTGCCATGCGAGGGCGGTATCAGCCACAACGAGATCGAGAATGCCGCGCCGGATGATCTTGCCGCCGGTTGTGCCGTACTGCTGCGCGCCATGCTCGCGGCTTCTGCCGCACTGGCAGCGGGTAAGCTGGCGGCATAATTGACCGAATCGCCGTCGACTTCGGCGGTGACGGTCATGGACGCCCGTTTGGGCTCGGGACAAGCTGCGCATTCCATTATCGAATTGCGGAGCCTCTATGACCCTCGCCTACTGGTGCGTACTGATCGCCATTGTCCTGCCTTACCTGGCTACCGCCAGCGCCAAGTTCCTCGGTGCTGGCTATGGGCCACGCGCCAACAGCGACCCGCGTACGTTTCTCTCCGGCCTGGATGGCTGGCGCAAGCGTGCGAACAACGCTCAGCTCAACGGCTTCGAAGTAACACCGGCATTTGCCGCCGCAGTGATCATTGCCCATCTGGCCGGTGGCGCCGAGCAGGGGCTGCTGGACCAGCTGGCGATTGCCTTTGTTGTGAGTCGGGTGCTGTATTTCCTGTGCTACCTGGCTGATTGGGGGCCGATCCGTTCGCTGGTGTGGTTCGCCGGTATGGGGCTGATCGTCAGCCTGTTTGTGGTCTCCGCTTAACGCCTGCGCGCGGGTATGGGTGCAGCGTCTAGCCACTGCGGCAAAACACCACGCTTGGCCGGTGGTTAATGGGTGGTGATACTGTCGCCCGTTATCCACCCGGTTGTTGGCATTGAAGGTGTTATGAAGCTTAAAACCCTGTCCCTGGTTGTATTGGTGTTGGCTGTGAGTGGCTGCGGCGGTGTCGATCCCAATTCGCCACAAGGCCAGCGCCAGAGCATTTTCAAGCAGATGCTCAAGGTCAGCGAAGACCTCGGTGGCATGCTGCGCGGGCGGCTGGCATTCAAGGAACAGGCATTTATTGAGGGTGCGACCAAACTCGATCAACTGACCCGTACGCCCTGGCAGCACTTCCCGCAGGTGCGCGAAGACGGTGAGGAGAGCCGCGCTAAGGATGACGTCTGGCAGCGCCAGGCGCGTTTTCACGAGTTGGCCCAGGCTATGGAAGCCAGCACCGCGGCGTTGGTGGCTGCCACGACTGCGCAACCGTTAACGCCTGAGGCGTTAACAACGCCGATGCAGCGTGTCGAGGACAGCTGCAAGGCTTGTCATGAAGAGTTTCGCGCCTTCTGATGATCACTCAAAACCCCGCGATCTGCGCCTCGCGCAGTTGTGCGCGCAAGGCCTGTACTTCCGGGTGTTGAAAGAAGGCGCGCAACTGCTCCGCGCGCTGCGGGCCGATACCGGGTTGGCGTTGCCAGTCGGCCACGCTGCGTTGCGCCAGGGTGTCCCAGTCGGCGTCCAATCCCAGATTGCCATTGCCCGGCAGGCCCAGGGCGCGTAGCCAGTCCTGCATGGGGCGTTCGCGGGCCAGGTTGAAACTCTGTTGCAGGGCGCTGGCGCTACGTGGGCCCAGGCCCGGAATGCTCTTGAGTTGTTCTGTGGAGAGGTGCAGCCAGTCGAGCAGGCTGTCGAGTTGTTGCGCGTGCAGCAGTTTTTCCCAGGTGCCGGGGCCCACGCCCGGCAACGCCAGGCCCTGTTTACTGCTAAGCCAGGCCAGGCGTGCGCGGAACTGGCTGGCGCAGGGCGCAGTGGCGCGCCAGCAGCTCAGCGCGTGATAGGCCGCAGCGTCAGGCACTTGCAGCGCGGCGCGCTGCTGGGTGCGCCAGAGCACGCTGTCCAGCGCCGGGATGGTCAGGCCGGAAAGGCGGATCACCACCTGATCGCCCGGGCGGATGTCCAGTGCCTGCCAGCGTTGCAGCGAACCGACGCTGACATACTCGATGCGTCGGTCATCCAGCTTGACCGGTTGTACGCGCAGCACCGGGGTGATGCGTCCGCTGCGGCCGATACGAAAGTCCACCGCTTGCACCACCGCCAAGGCCTGACTGGCCGGGTATTTCCAGGCTGCTGCCCAGTGTGGCGGTTCGGCTTGCCAGCGCGCGGCCGCTGGGCGTTGCCCTTGGCGCAGTACCACGCCATCGGTGGCGAAGGGCAGGGCGCTGTTGTACCAACGTTCGCGCCAATTGGCGGCTTGTTCCAGGCTGCGGATCGGGTGGCTGAACTGCAGGCTGTCGGTAAAACCCAGCTCTGCCAGTTGCTGCAGGCGCTGGGGCATCAGTGCCGGGCCGTCGGGCCAATCCCAGACAAAAAGGCCGATGCCGGCAGCGTCCTCGGCGCTTAGCGTTTGTCTGTTCATCAATCCGGCGATCTTGCTGCGCGCCCCGAGACCGCCGGACTTGTGCTGGATATGCTCCGGAAAACGCCAATACAGTTCGCCCTGCAGTACCAGGCTGAGCGGCTTGGGTAAGTGCGCAGGAGTGGCTGGCAGGTGGCGGGCATGGCTGCTCCAATCCTGTCCTGTGCGGCCATCGCCGCGGCTGATCAGCTGCTGCAGCTGGCCGTCGCGGTAGACCAGGCTGACGGCAACGCCATCGACCTTGGGCTGAATCCATAAGTCCTCACGGTTGGCGATCCAGGCACTTGCCGCGTGGCTGTCGGCCAGCTTGCGCAGGCCGGTATGCGCGATTGGGTGCTGATGATGGCCGCTGCTGGTGCTGAGCGGGTCGGTCGTAGCGGCGGCGACTTCAGGGAAGCAGGCGTGCCAGCGCTGCAGGTTGGCACTGGCCTGGTCATAGAGTTCGTCAGCCACCAGTGATTGGCCCTGGCGATGGTAGGCGTCGTCCCATGCTGCCAGTTGCTGGCTTAGTGCAGCGATTTCCAGCTCGGCGCGTTGCCCCTGCCAGTCCGGGCAGGAGGCGGCCCAGGTGTCGAGGGTTAGGGTGGTCAATAACAGCGCGATGGCGGCTTTCATGCTGAGCATCCTTGCCCGTATGCGGTTTACCCAGCGTAGCAGCTGCGCTTGATCTGGCCGCGCCACGGCGTTTTGCGTGCAACGCACCGGAGACAGCGGGTGACCCGCGCGATGAACATTACTTCATTCTCAATCATCCTTTCGACAAGGCTGCCTATTGGGTTACGCCGGCGGCCTAGCTCGGTGATTTGCTAGTTGAACGCAAGAAAAAACCCGCCGTAGCGGGTTTTTTCTGCAGCCCAGGTTGGGTTTACAGGCCGGCAGCGGCGCGCAGGTCTGCGACCTTGTCGGTCTTTTCCCAGGTGAAAGTGCTGAAGCTGTCGTCGCCGACAGTCTTCTGCTTTGGTGTGCGACCAAAGTGGCCGTAGGCCGCGGTTTCCTGATACATCGGGTGCAGCAGGTTGAGCATCTTGGTGATGGCGTATGGACGCAGGTCGAACACTTCACGCACCAGCTTGATGATCAAGTCGTCAGCCACCTTGTTGGTGCCGAAGGTGTTGATCGAGATCGACGTCGGCTGGGCCACACCGATTGCGTAGGACACCTGGATTTCGCAGCGCTCGGCGAGGCCGGCGGCAACGATGTTTTTCGCCACATAACGACCGGCGTAGGCTGCCGAGCGGTCAACCTTGGATGGGTCCTTGCCGGAGAACGCGCCGCCACCATGACGGGCCATGCCGCCGTAGGAGTCGACGATGATCTTGCGCCCGGTCAGGCCGCAATCGCCTACTGGGCCGCCGATCACGAAGTTGCCGGTTGGGTTGATGTGGAACTGGGTGCCTTTGTGCAGCAGTTCGGCAGGCAGGGCGTGCTTGATGATCAGCTCCATCACGCCTTCACGCAGATCAGCCAGCGACACTTCCGGGTTGTGCTGGGTGGACAGCACCACGGCGTCGATACCGACTACCTTGCCGTTTTCGTACTGGCAAGTGACCTGGGATTTTGCATCCGGGCGCAGCCACGGCAGCAGACCGGACTTGCGTGCTTCGGCCTGGCGCTCGACCAGGCGGTGGCTGAAGCAGATCGGTGCGGGCATCAGCACATCGGTTTCGTTGCTGGCGTAGCCAAACATCAGGCCCTGGTCGCCGGCGCCCTGGTCTTCAGGTTTGGCGCGGTCGACACCCTGGTTGATGTCCGGGGACTGCTTGCCAATGATATTCAGCACGCCGCAGGTGGCGCCGTCGAAGCCAACCTCGGAGTTGGTGTAGCCGATGTTGCAGATCACGTCGCGGACGATCTGCTCCAGGTCGACCCAGGCGCTGGTGGTGACTTCGCCAGCAACAATGGCCACACCGGTCTTGACCAGGGTTTCCACGGCCACACGGGCGTGTTTGTCCTGGGTGATGATGGCGTCCAGTACCGCATCGGAAATCTGGTCGGCGATTTTGTCGGGATGGCCTTCGGAGACGGACTCGGAGGTAAAGAGGGAGTATTCGCTCATCGTGCGGGTTCCTGTTGGTTACCGGTAATTGCAGCCCGTAGGCCATGAGTTAGTGATGGCTTGGCAAAGTGCCGAACCTGAATCTGGAAGCCATTGCGCAAGCCGACATACAGGCTTTCGCAGCTGTGCAGGCCGGCTGCTTCGGCCCAGCGGGCCAGGTCGTCCTGTTCGAAGCCCAGCCACAGATCGCCACAGGCCTCGCGGGCCCAGCTCTGGTTGTGGCTGCACAGTTCGGTGATCAGCAGGCTGCCGCCGGGTTTGAGGCGCAGCGCCAGCTGCTTGAGTGCCTCGGCCGGGGCGGCAAAGTGGTGCAAAACCATGTTCAGCACCAGGCAATCGGCAGCGGGGTAGTCGTCCTGCAGGGCGTCAGCCAATTGCAGCTCAACATTGTCCAGGCCTTCCGCGGCGCAGCGCATACGCGCCAATTCGAGCATCGCCGCGCTGTTATCCAGGGCCTGAACATGCTGGAAGCGTCGCGCCAGCTCCGGCAGAAAGCCGCCGTCGCCGGGGCCGATTTCTACAGCGCTGGCGTCATTGGCAAAGCCTAGGGAGTCGAGCAGAGCCAGTACGCTGTCACGGTATTGCGGCAGGCCGGCGATCAGGTCCTGCTGGGCCTGAAAGCTCGCTGCGCTGCGGGCGAAGAATTCCTGGCTGGCGGCGGCGCGTTGGTTGTGCACGGCGGCAATGCGCTGCTGCACTTCGACCGGCAGCGTCAACCGGTCGACTTCGTCCAGCAGTGCCGCATGCAGGCGGCTGCCCAGCTGTTCGCCCTGAGCCAGGGCGCGGCGATAGAAGATCGCATTGCCTTCGCGGCGTGTGGCCACCAACCCAGCTTGCGCTAGGACTTTCAGGTGATGGCTGATGCCGGATTGACCCGTGGCGAAAATCTGCGCCAGCTCCAGTACACCGAAAGAGTCGTTGGCCAGGGCGCGCAGAATATTCAGGCGCAGCGCATCACCGCTGGCCTTGCACAGGGCGGCGAGTGCGTCGACCGGCTCGAAGGCCAGATGGGAGGCGCGCATATTCATAGGTTGGGCAGTCTAGTCGGTCACTTTTTATCCAGCAAGGGCAATATCAAAAAGTTTTGATATTGCCCTTGCTGGCGCTGAGCGCCTGTTCTACCTGTTCCAGCAAGGCGAGCGCGGCAGGGTTCAGGCTGTGTTCGCGGCGCCAGACGGCATGCAGGTCGCGGCTGATCTGCAGGTTGCTGACGGGCAAGCGGCACAGCTGTCCGCTGCGCAGCTCTTCCTGTACCGCCAGTTCGGAAATCCAGGCCACGCTCTGGCCGGCCAGCAGGCTGCGCTTCAGCGCTTCGCTGTTACCCAGGGCCATGGCGATACGCGGTCGTAGGCCGAGCGCCTGGTAAGCCTGCTCCAAGGTGGCGCGGGTGCCGGAACCCTGCTCGCGGATCAGCAAGGAGGCGGCGGCCAGTTCGCTCGGGCTGACGGCTGCTTGCTTGGCCAGCGGATGGCTGGGGCTGGCAACGGGCAGCAGGGCGTCGGTGCCTAGGTGGCGGTGGTTGAACTGTTCAGGGGCGAATGGCCCTTCGATAAACGCCAGGGTGGTGGCGTTGTCCTCCAGTTGCTGCAGGCTGGCCGCTGTGTTGTCGATCTGCAGGCTTAGTTGCAGGTCGGGGTATTGCTGATGAAAGTCCGAGATCAGCGCTGGCAGCAGGTAACTGCCCAGGGTGGCGCTGGCGCCCAGGTGCAGCTCGCCGCAGCCAAGGTTGGCGAAAGCTTGCAGGTCACGCTCGGCGGCTTGCTCCAGGGCGAAGATGCGCTCGGCGTACGGCAGCAGGCGTTGCCCAGCGGCGGTCAGGGTCACGCCGCGACTCTGCCGGTCGAACAGCGGCAAGCGCAGGCGTGCCTCCAACTCGCGGATTTCGCGGGTCACTGCCGGCTGGCTGATAAACAGGCGCGCAGCGCCGGCGCTGATGCTGCCGCTTTGTGCGATGGCGAGAAATACCTTGAGGTGATGCAGGTTCATAAATAGAAGGTATGCCTTGTATCTTTTATATGTATTTTACCTATAGCACGGTCGTACCTAACCTCCCAGTCATGAATCGCCAACGCGATTGTCTGTGAGGAATACCTTGATGCTGCGCCCTTTTACCCGCCTGCATGAGCCGTTGGCTTTTGTTCGTCAATTCACGCCCAACTGGTTCGCCATGACCATGGGCACCGGTGTGCTTGCCCAGGTAGTGGCCAAGATGCCGTTGTCATTTACTGGGCAGATGCTGCTGGCCGAAGGTCTGTGGTGGCTGACGGTGATGCTGTTCGGCGTGTTCAGTCTGCTGTTTGCGGCGCGCCTGCTGCTGTTTCGCGACACCCTCTGGCCGATGTTGGATCACCCGGTGCAGTCGATGTTTCTCGGTGCGATTCCCATGGGGCTGGTGCAGGTGATCAACGGCATGTTGCTGTTCGCTGCACCTGTTTATGGCGCGTCGTTAGTGAGTCTGGCGCATGGCTTGTGGTGGCTGGCCTTGGTGTTGGCGCTGGGTGTGGCGCTTGGCGTGCCGTACTTGATGTTCACCCGGCAAAAACATGTGCTGGAAAGCCTGACGGGCATCTGGTTGCTGCCCATCGTGGCGCCAGAGGTGGTGGCCAGCGGCGCGGCGGCCTTGGCGCCGCACCTGGCTGCTGAGCCGGCGCAGTTGTTGCTGAGCCTGGGTTATGTACTGTGGGGCTTGTCGCTGAGTTTGGCGTTTGCCCTGATCGCCCTGGTGCTGCTGCGTCTGGCCCTGCACAAATTACCGGACATGGATTTTGCAGCCAGCAGTTGGTTGCCGTTGGGGCCGCTGGCCACTGGCTGTCTGGGGCTGATCAGCCTGGGGCAGGCGGCGCCGCAAGCCTGGCAGGGGACGGCGCTGCAGGGCGCTGCCGAGATGGCTGAGCAGTTGGGCCTGGTCGGCGGGCTGGCGCTGTGGGGCGCGGGTTTGTGGTGGCTAGTGGCCGCGAGCCTGTTCACTCAGCATTACATGCGCCGTGAGCTGCCATTCAATCTGGGCTGGTGGGGCTTCACCTTCCCGCTGGGGGTATTCACCCTGGCCACTTTTGCCCTGCAGCAGTTGACGGGCCTGGCCTTCTTCACCTGGATCGGCCTGCTGCTAGCGGCTAAGTTGGCGTTGGTCTGGCTGCTGGTGATGCGCCGTACGCTGCAGGGTTTGTGGCACGGCGAGCTGTTTCGGGCGCCTTGTCTGGCTGCGCAAGCGCCGATTTGAAGCACCTTGCTGGCGGTAATTGCTGATTGTCCGGGGGTTAACGACCATCTGTGATTGCCCCCATGGCGCTGCTAGGCGAAAATGGCCGCCTTTTTCGACCCCCAGTTGCCCAAGCAGCCCGTAGGAGATTCAGTGATGCCCAGCCGTCGTGAGCGAGCCAATGCCATTCGTGCCCTAAGCATGGATGCCGTGCAGAAGGCCAACAGCGGCCATCCGGGTGCCCCGATGGGCATGGCGGATATCGCCGAAGTACTGTGGCGCGACTTCCTCAAGCACAACCCGAGCAACCCGAAGTTCGCCGACCGTGACCGCTTTGTGCTGTCCAACGGTCACGGCTCGATGCTGATCTACTCGCTGCTGCACCTGACCGGCTACGACCTGGGCATCGACGACCTGAAAAACTTCCGCCAGCTGCATAGCCGTACTCCGGGCCATCCGGAATATGGCTACACCCCAGGCGTAGAAACCACCACCGGCCCGCTCGGCCAGGGCATTGCCAACGCCGTCGGGTTCGCCATTGCCGAGAAAGTCCTGGGCGCGCAGTTCAACCGTGACGGCCACCAGATCGTTGACCACTTCACCTACGCCTTCCTCGGCGACGGTTGCATGATGGAAGGCATCAGCCATGAAGTCTGCTCGTTGGCTGGCACCCTAGGCCTGGGCAAGCTGGTTGCCTTCTACGACGACAACGGCATCTCCATCGACGGTGAAGTTGAAGGCTGGTTTACCGACGACACCCCGGCGCGCTTCGAAGCCTACGGCTGGCAGGTGATTCGCAATGTTGATGGTCACGACGCCGACGAGATCAAGATCGCCATCGAAACGGCACGTAAAACCGCCGACCGTCCGACCCTGATCTGCTGCAAGACCACCATCGGCTTCGGTTCGCCAAACAAAGGTGGCAAGGAAGATTGCCACGGTGCGCCACTGGGCCTCGAAGAAATCGCCCTGACTCGCGCCACCTTGGGCTGGAACCACGGCCCGTTCGAAATTCCGGCCGATATCTACGCCGAGTGGGACGCCAAGCAAGCCGGTGCCGCGGCTGAAGCCGAGTGGGATCAGCGTTTCGCTGCCTATGCTGCTGCCTTCCCCGAGCTGGCCAGCGAGTTCAAGCGCCGTGTAGCGGGTGAGCTGCCAGCCGACTTCGCCGAGAAAACCGCTGCCTATATTCAGGAAGTGGCCGCCAAAGGCGAAACCATCGCCAGCCGCAAGGCCAGCCAGAACACGCTGAATGCCTTCGGTCCGTTGCTGCCGGAGTTCCTTGGTGGTTCTGCCGACCTCGCCGGCTCCAACCTGACCCTGTGGAAAGGCTGCAAGGGCGTGTCGGCAGCTGATGCTTCCGGTAACTACATGTTCTACGGCGTGCGCGAGTTCGGCATGAGCGCGATTATGAACGGTGTGGCTCTGCACGGCGGCTTCGTGCCGTACGGCGCGACCTTCCTGATCTTTATGGAATACGCGCGCAACGCAGTACGTATGGCCTCGCTGATGAAGCAGCGCGTGCTGTTCGTCTTCACTCACGACTCCATCGGCCTGGGCGAAGACGGCCCGACTCACCAGCCAATCGAACAGCTGGCCAGCCTGCGCGGCACGCCGAACCTCGATACCTGGCGTCCATGCGATGCCGTGGAATCGGCGGTGGCCTGGAAGTACGCCATTGAGCGTCACGACGGTCCATCCGCGCTGATCTTCAGCCGGCAGAACCTGCCGCACCAGAACCGCGACGCCCAGCAACTGGCGGACGTGGCCCGCGGCGGTTATGTGCTGAAGGACTGCGCCGGTGAGCCAGAGTTGATCCTGATTTCCACCGGTTCGGAGATCGGTCTGGCGGTAGCAGCTTACGAAAAACTGAGCGCAGAAGGCCGTAAGGTACGTGTGGTGTCGATGCCGTCCACCAGCGTGTTCGACCAGCAGGACGCCGGCTACAAGCAGGCCGTGCTGCCGGTGCAGGTCGGTGCGCGCATCGCTATCGAAGCCTCGCATGCGGACTACTGGTACAAGTACGTTGGTCTGGAAGGCCGCATCATTGGCATGACCACCTTTGGTGAGTCGGCCCCAGCCCCTGCGCTGTTCGAGGAGTTCGGCTTTACCGTCGAAAACGTCCTGGAAACTGCCGCCGAGCTGCTGGAAGCCTGATCCGGCGAATGATGGGTGATGCCGCTGTGCGGCTAACCCATCCTACGGTTGCCCATCGAGATCATCATGTCCAAGCGCCCCTATCGAATTGCCCTCAACGGCTACGGCCGTATCGGCCGCTGCGTGCTGCGTGCGTTGCATGAACGTGGCGCGGGGGCGCAGCTGGAAATCGTCGCGTTGAATGATCTGGCCGATCAGGCCAGCATCGAATACCTGACCCGCTTCGACTCCACCCACGGGCGTTTTCCCGGTGAGGTGAAGGTCGATGGCGATTGCCTGCACATCAATGGCGACTGCGTAAAGGTACTGCGTCAGGCGACGCCGGAAGCCATCGACTGGGCGGCGCTGGATATCGACCTGCTGCTGGAATGCTCCGGCCAATACACCACGCGCGGCGATGCGCAGCGCTTTATTGATGCCGGTGCGCCGCGCTTGCTGCTGTCGCAACCGATGGCCAGCGAGGCGGATATCGACGCCACGGTGGTCTATGGGGTCAATCAGGATTGTCTGACGGGGCGTGAGACGCTGGTGTCGAACGCCTCCTGCACCACCAACTGTGGCGTGCCGCTGCTCAAGTTGCTGAATGAGACGGTGGGTATCGACTACGTGTCGATCACCACCATCCACTCGGCGATGAACGATCAGCCGGTGATCGACGCCTACCACCACGAAGACTTGCGCCGCACGCGCTCGGCCTTTCAGTCGGTGATTCCGGTGTCCACTGGCCTGGCCCGCGGTATCGAGCGCCTGTTGCCGGAACTAAGCGGGCGCATCCAGGCCAAAGCTATTCGCGTGCCGACGGTAAACGTCTCGTGCCTGGATATCACTCTGCAGACCGCTCGCGACACCTCGGCCGCGGAGATTAACGCCGTGCTGCGTCAAGCGGCGGAAAGCGGACCGCTCAAGGGCTTACTGGCTTATACCGAACTGCCCCATGCCAGCTGTGATTTCAACCACGATCCGCATTCGGCGATTGTCGATGGCAGCCAGACCCGCGTGTCCGGCCCGCGTTTGGTGAATCTGCTGGCCTGGTTCGACAACGAGTGGGGCTTTGCCAACCGCATGCTCGATGTTGCTGAACACTTTCTTTCCCTGACTACTCCAGCCCCCGTGAAGGACTGATTACATGACCGTTCTGAAGATGACCGACCTCGACCTCGTCGGTAAGCGCGTGCTGATCCGCGAAGACCTCAACGTGCCGGTAAAAGACGGCGTGGTGAAGAGCGACGCGCGCATCCTCGCTTCCCTGCCGACCATCAAGCTGGCGCTGGAGAAAGGCGCAGCGGTTATGGTCTGCTCGCACCTGGGGCGTCCGACCGAAGGTGAGTTCAGTGCAGAGAACAGTATGGCCCCCGTTGCTGCCTATCTGAGCAAGGCGCTGGGCCGCGACGTACCGCTGGTTGCGGATTACCTGAACGGCGTTGAGCTCAAGGCCGGTGAGATTGTGCTGTTCGAGAACGTGCGCTTTAACAAGGGCGAGAAAAAGAACGCTGACGAACTTGCCCAGCAATACGCCGCCCTGTGCGACGTGTTCGTCATGGACGCCTTCGGCACTGCTCACCGCGCCGAGGGCTCGACCCACGGCGTAGCCAAGTTCGCCAAGGTGGCTTGTGCCGGCCCGTTGTTGGCTGCCGAGCTGGACGCACTGGGCAAGGCGCTGGGCAACCCGGCCAAGCCGATGGCGGCGATTGTTGCCGGCTCCAAGGTGTCGACCAAGCTCGACGTACTCAACAGCCTGAGCCAGATCTGCGACCAGCTGATCGTTGGCGGCGGCATCGCCAACACCTTCCTCGCTGCCGCCGGTTTCCCGGTCGGTAAGTCGCTGTATGAAGCCGATCTGGTCGAAACTGCCAAGGCCATCGCGGCCAAGGTCAGCGTGCCGTTGCCGGTTGATGTGGTGGTGGCCAAGGCCTTCGCCGAAGACGCTGAAGCCACTGTCAAACTGGTCGCCGATGTGGCTGAAGACGACATGATTCTGGATATCGGCCCACAGACCGCTGCGCAGTTCGCCGAGCTGTTGAAGTCGTCGAAGACCATTCTCTGGAACGGCCCGGTGGGTGTGTTCGAGTTCGATCAGTTCGGCAATGGCACTAAGGTACTGGCTCAGGCTATTGCCGACAGTCCGGCGTTCTCCATCGCCGGTGGTGGCGACACCCTGGCGGCTATCGACAAGTACGGTATTGGTGCGCAGATCAGCTATATCTCCACTGGTGGCGGCGCGTTCCTTGAGTTCGTCGAGGGCAAAGTACTGCCGGCCGTAGACATGTTGGAACAGCGCGCCAATGGTTAAGTCGATCACCCTGCTGGTGTTGCTGAGCCTGCTTGGCGCGTGCGCCAGTCAGCCGGCGCCGTCGGATAACTGGACGCGTTGGGTCTGCGACAGCCGGGCCGAAGTGCTCTGGCGTTTCGCCGACAGTAGCCGCGAGTCGGTTGATGTACGTCTGGGTGGTGGCGATATTGTCTATCGCTTGAATCAGCAAGTGTCAGGTTCGGGCGCGCTGTACAGCGATGGTTTGCTGTCCTTTCATACCAAGGGCGAGGAAGGGCTGGTCTACTGGGCGGCCAACGATGACCTGATCGGCCGCGGCTGCAAGGCACCCTAGCAACGAATTGAATGCAGGCCAGGGTTGCCCCTGATCTGAATGACTTGAATAGCGCCTGCCCCTGCGGCAGGCTTGCACGATTAACGAGCACCACCGGGAGAAAGAACACCATGGCACTTATCAGCATGCGCCAGATGCTCGACCACGCCGCCGAATTTGGCTACGGCGTGCCGGCCTTCAACGTCAACAACCTCGAGCAGATGCGCGCGATCATGGAAGCGGCCGACAAGACCGATTCCCCGGTGATCGTCCAGGCTTCCGCCGGTGCGCGTAAATACGCAGGTGCGCCGTTCCTGCGCCACCTGATCCTGGCCGCTATCGAAGAATTCCCGCATATCCCGGTGTGTATGCACCAGGACCACGGCACCAGCCCTGACGTCTGCCAGCGCTCGATCCAGCTGGGCTTCAGCTCGGTGATGATGGATGGCTCGCTGAAAGAAGACGGCAAAACCCCGGCTGATTATGACTACAACGTGCGTGTTACCCAGCAGACCGTAGCCTTTGCCCACGCCTGCGGTGTGTCGGTGGAAGGTGAGCTGGGTTGCCTGGGTAGCCTGGAAACTGGCATGGCCGGCGAAGAAGACGGTGTTGGCGCTGAAGGCGTGCTCGATCACAGCCAGATGCTGACTGACCCGGAAGAAGCTGCCGACTTCGTCAAGCGTACCCAGGTCGATGCCCTGGCCATCGCCATTGGTACCAGCCACGGCGCCTACAAGTTCACCAAGCCGCCTACTGGCGACATCCTCGCTATCGATCGCATCAAGGCGATCCATGCGCGCATCCCCAACACTCACCTGGTAATGCACGGCTCCAGCTCGGTACCGCAAGAGTGGCTGGCGATCATCAACCAGTACGGCGGCGACATCAAAGAAACCTACGGCGTGCCGGTTGAAGAAATCGTCGAAGGCATCAAGTACGGCGTGCGCAAGGTCAACATCGACACCGACCTGCGCCTGGCGTCCACCGGTGCCATGCGCCGCCTGATGGCTGAGAACCCGAGTGAATTCGATCCGCGTAAATTCTTCGGTGCGACCGTGACTGCTATGCGTGATATCTGCATCGCCCGCTACGAAGCGTTCGGCACTGCCGGCAATGCCTCGAAGATCAAACCGATGAACCTGGAAACCATGTTCCAGCGTTATGCCAAGGGTGAGCTGGCCGCCAAGGTCAATTAAGCCTGTTGCTGTACCGAGAGCCCCGCTGATGCGGGGCTTTTTGTTATTCGGGAGGGGCGCAATGCATAGGTTGTTCTGGCTGTTAGTGGTGTTGGCTCTACTGGCTGGCTGTGCGGGCCAGTCGCCGGTTAGCGAGCCACCCGCTCCAGTGGCTATCGCCGTCGATCCGCAGCAATGCCTTACCCGCGCGGAGTGCACCACCAAGCTGTCGCGCACGCTGCTGTTCATCTTCGACTATGCGGAGGCCGGTGCGCCGCTGGTGCAACGCGAGGGGCGGTTGCTGTTTACCCCGGCCGATGCGCCGGTCAGCGACTGGCCGGCGTTGTATATCCGCTTGGCCGAAGCCGAGCAAAGCGCCTTTGCCTTCAATGCGCAGTGCCGGACAACGGCTTGTCGACTGACGGCCGTGCAGCTCTTAGAGGTTTACCGCAGCTATTTACTTGGGCAGCCGTGTGAGTTTCATGCCGATGCTCGGCCTTGTGTCAATAAAGCGAAGTAACCCGAGGCAGATGCCTCAAGGGGTTGCGGTACGAACGAGTTGGCAGTTGAGTTGCGATCAGTTGCGCAAAATCGGGATTTAACTGGTAAAAGCCAGGTAAGTTGCAGGCAACGTGCGGTGATTGGCGTCTTCACAGTAGGGGGGTGGATAGAATCCGCGCCCCTTACTATTCATCAAGATGATGACGCTATGTTCAGAAGAATAATCAGAAAAGACCTGCACGCCTGCGCACTAGTCCTGGCTTTGACTCCGCTGAACGCGGCGGTCGCTGAGGTTAACCAGGCCCCTGAAGTGCGTGGCCACAGTGAGCACATCGCAGCCGGCAAAGTGAATGCCAGCTGGATCTGGGCACGCGATGCAGAGGGCGACCGAATCACTTTTGCGATTACCAAGCAGCCCAAGTACGGCCGTATCCAGCTGGACTGGAACACTGGGCGTTATGAGTATCAGCCGACGGCCAACGCTACTGGCCATTACGACGAGTTTGAATACCGCGCCACCGATGGCAAGAGCTGGTCGGCACCGGCAGTGGTGCAACTTAACCTGTTGCCTGCCGACGGCAGGGCCGGTAACCGTGCGCCAGAGGCCACCAGTCAGGTTCTGGCAGTGAACGCGGGGGCGTTGTTTGAAGCGACTTTGCTGGGCCGCGATGCGGACCGCGATCCGCTGACGTTCAGCATCATTGATTACCCACGCTTGGGTAGCCTCACGCTGGATGGTAAAACCGGCCGCTATAGCTATCGGGCCTATCGTGATCAGAGTGCCCAGGACAGCTTCAGCTACCAAATCAGGGACAGCAAGCGCGCCCACTCTGGCATTACCAAGGTTCGCCTTGAGCTGCGTAGCGCCGCGCAACCGCCTGTTACGCCTCCCGTTACACCACCAGTGCAACCTCCTATAGAGCCGCCTGTTGTACCGCAACCACCGGTGCAGCCAACTCTGCCGCCGCTGGACCCCTTGCTGCGGACTAAAGCGGATTTCTCGCCAATGGTCCGTGAGGTGCTGGATAACGAGTTCTTCGTTGAGCATTTCCAGCATGCCAAGGCTGGTCGTCTGGAGGCGGTATTGGCTTCCATCGACTTTCTGGCCCGCCAGCAACAGATTCAGGACCCTGACCTGAACAAGCTTCTGTACTACGTGCGTGCCTATAACTACTTCCTGGGTTTCAGCAAGGCCACGCCGGCGCAGTTGAGCATGCTGGAACACGCCCTGTTCCAGGTAGCGAACATGCGTGAGTTGCTGACCTACCAGAAAGCTTCCGGGCAAGTGATCGAGGGCTATGTTGTCGGTCTTGGTGCGCTGATGGCCACGCCGCAATCCAGTGCCAGCATCATGCGGCACCTGCCGCGCTTGCAGTCGCTATTGCAGCATTTCAGCAACACCGCACAGCTGAGCAAGGAACGCAGTTACGGTGATGCGGTATTCGAAACCCTGAACCTGTTAGACCGTTTTGGCTGGGCTGAAGGCGCATTGCGCAGTGCCTTGATCCAGGACAACCGCTTTGCCGACGCCATCGCCGAACTGGCTAGCAGCCGCAATGCGCTGTGGCTCAATCGCGATGGCTTTATCGTGATGAACGCTATTGAGGCCTTGGGCAAGCTTGCCCAGTTGAGTGATGGCGTCTGGCGCGAGGGCAACAACCGTGCCGTGCGCCAGGTGATGCAGGCGCACCTTGGGCAAGGGGTGCTGGATGATCTGGAGCTGAAGAGCAACTTCCGCAGTTATTACGTGGACTACGCCTACCGTGCAGATGTCGACGGTGCCTGTAGCAGCCTGTTCAACGGGCTGTGCTACAAGTTTGAAATTGCTCAGGTGTTGCCACAAACGCACGTTTGCGGCCCCACGCTTAAGGTGCGCTCGCAGCCATTGAGCCAGACGCAAATGCTGGAAATCTGCCAGAGCCTGGGCAAGCAGGAGCAGGACTTCCATCGCATCATGCAGACCAACTGGACGCCGGTAGCCGATGACCTCAATGCGACGTTGGAGCTGGTGATCTTCTCCAGTCGTGAGCAGTACCAGAAGTTCGGTGGACTGCTGTATGGCTTCAGCACCGACAATGGCGGCATGTACCTGGAAGGTAGCCCGTGGTTGGCGGGTAATCAGCCACGTTTCTTCGCGTATGTGCAGGCGGGGCAGGTGTGGAACCTGAATCATGAGTACGTCCACTACCTCGACGGTCGCTTCAATCAATACGGCGCCTTTGGTCACTATCCGCTGAATCTGACCACCTGGTGGGCAGAAGGGTTGGCAGAATACCTGGCCTGGGGAAGCCACTTCGAACGTGGCATGAATGACATCAGTCGAGTGGCAGCCGGTCAGCGTCCGAGCCTTGAGGCCATCACCAGGCTGAGTTACGAGAGTGGCAGCAGCATGGTCTATCACTGGTCCTACACCCTGCATCGCTACCTGCAAGAGCGCGACCCAGCACGCCATTTGGCACTAGCCGCACACCTGCGCCGCAATGACCTGGCTGCTTATCGATTGGCGCTGGATGAGCTGAATCGGTCGCATGGCGCCCAGTATCCGCAGTGGCGCGACCAGCTACTTGCCAGCTGGCAGCAGCAACCACGCAGTGCCGCGCAGCTGAGTGACGTGCAGGACATGCCTGATCATGCCACGGCGCATCAGCGTCAGTTGGACACGCGTGCAAGCTTGGCCCGCCCGCCGCGTGACTGAAGCGCAGCTGGCATAAGGCCTATGGTTTGATCTGTAACGCATGCCCGTATCCTTGGATACGGGCATTTTTTATGGGCTTGGTTGCAGCTGGGCCGCGTTGTGCGCCGGTAATGACGCAGCACTCGGCAAGGCTTTTAGGAACTGCATGATCGCCAGGCTTACCCGTGCGGTGTCTCTTGGCGAAAGAATGTCGCCGGCCAGCACATGGTGGGATGGGTCTTGGGTATCCTTGAGGGCAATCAGTTGCTTGTGCGCCGAGCCGAAGCGGGTGAATGCGGTCTTGATTTCGCCTGGGCTGACCACCTGATCGTCCGGTGAATAAATAGTGAGAATCGGCGTGCTGATCTGCTCCAGCGGCTGCTCGCGTACGTATTTCACCAGCGCCATCATCGGTAGCAGCGCTTGCACCGGGTAGCGGTGAGTCCAGAAGCGCGCCTGTTCGGCGTTACGGGGTTGCCATTGATGTTCCGGGCCTAGTAGCAGTGGCACGAAATGCGTGGCCCAGGGCCAGGTCAGTACGGTGGCGGCCGGGTCTTTTGGGGCAAAGTTCGGCGACACCATGATATAGGCCAGCACCTGCGGGTTATCGCTCTGTAGCGCCAGCCAGGTGGCGAGGGTGGCGCCGGTCGAGGTGCCGATCACCAGTACCTGTTTGCCTAGGCGCTGGCCGATCTGCAGGGCTTCCTGGGTGTCCTGCAGCCAGTCGTGCACGCTGGCTTCGGCCATCGCCGCTCCGCTGCGGCCGTGACCGGTGAGGCGGGTGTAAAACAGGTTGGCGCCCAGTTGCTTTGCCAACTGGTCGCTAAGCGGCGCGGTTTCCTGGCGGGTGGCCGAGTAGCCGTGCAGGTAGATGATCGCCAGATCGGTCTGGCGCTGGTCCGGGTGGGCCCAGACGATGGTTTTTTCTGCGCCGGGAGTGATGTCCGGGTAGCGCGCCTCTGTCTCGGCCAGATAATGGTCAAGGTCAGCGGGCAGCTGGATCGGCGTGAGTTGTGTATCGACTGTCGGTACGGGACCGAGGCTGAATGCTAGGGCTAGCAACACCAGAGTCAGCGCGCAGAAGGGCAGGGCTTTTTTCATCGTGCGGTTCTTGTGTGGGTTGTTGTCGGCAGGATGGTTGCTGGCATTCTGCTACAGCGCTGTGATTGCGCCTATCGCCCATTTGTGGGCTTGGTAAAACCATGTAAAACACATGCCACATGCCACGCGGCGCGCTGGTCCATACTCGGGCCACCGTCGTCTCTGGATATCTGCCTGCATGCCGAGCAAATTGCGCACTCTGTTGTACTTCTTTTGGGCTGTGTTGCTGGCGAGTGTGATGGGCGCTGTGCTGCAGACCCAGTTCAATCTGGCCAACTTGCAGGCGCTTGGCGCGCCCATGCCGTTTAGCGTGCGGGTGCAGACCACCTGCCTGGACCTGCTGGGCTTTAGCCCGACCTTCGCGGTGCTGGTGATCCTCGGTTTTATCTTTGCCTTGCCGGCGGCGAGCCGGCTGGCGTGCATCTGGCCGACGGGGCGCTGGCTGTTGTTTGCCCTGGCCGGCGCGCTGGCGGTGCTGGCGGCGATGGCGTTGGCCAATGCGTTGTTGCCGATGCCAACGCTGATCGGCGCCAACCGCAGCATGGCGGGGACCCTCGGGCTGATGGCCTGCGGCAGCCTGGGGGCACTGTTGTTTGCCGTGCTGGCGCGGCGCTCGCCCCCTGCACAATCCTGATTTATCCCTCTGTGAGCAAAAGGCCCGAACCATGTTGAATACCTCCCGCGCCCTGTTGTTGCTTGGTCTGCTTGGCAGCAGCCTGGTACATGCCATGGATTACCGCATCGAAACCGTGACCGGCGGCCTGGAGCATCCCTGGTCGCTGGCCTTTCTGCCGGACGGGCGCATGCTGGTGACTGAACGGGTTGGCCGCCTGCGCATCATCGAAGCGGACGGCAGCCTCAATCCGCAGCCGGTCGGCGGCGTACCCGAGGGCTTTGTTGCTGCTCAGGCGGGGTTAATGGACGTCATGCTCGACCCGGAATTTGCCAGCAATCAGCAGCTTTACTTGAGCTACGCCTACGGCACCGCCCAGGCCAACAACACGCGTCTGGCCAAGGCGCGGCTGGTCGATGGGCAGTTACAAGACGTGCAGGTGCTGTTCAGTGCGCTACCGGCCAAAGCCGGGGCCGCGCATTACGGTGGGCGCATGGCTTTTCTTCCAGATAACACGCTGGTGCTGACACTGGGTGATGGCTTTGACCTGCGTGAGCAGGCGCAGAATACGAGTAACCACCTCGGCAAAATCGTGCGCCTTAATCGCGATGGCAGCATCCCCCAAGACAACCCCCTAGTGGGACAGACCGGTGCAGCGCCGGAAATTTATAGCCTGGGCCATCGCAATGTGCAGGGCATCGTCTATGACAATCAGCTGCAGCGCCTCTACAGCCACGAACACGGCCCGCGCGGTGGCGATGAGTTGAATCTGATTGAGCCAGGCAACAACTATGGTTGGCCGCTGATCACTTACGGTATTGATTACACCGGTGCGCAGATTTCGCCTTACACCGAGCTGCCCGGCCTGCAGCAGCCCTTGTTGCAATGGACGCCCTCGGTGGCACCGTCGAGCCTGGCTCAGTATCGCGGTGCGCTGTTCCCCGAATGGCAGGGTGACCTGTTTGCCTCGACCCTGGCCGAACGCAGCGTGCGCCGCATCCGCCTGCAGGACGGCAAGCTAGCTGGTGAGGAAATACTATTTGAAGAGCTCAAGGAGCGTATTCGTGATGTACGCGGCGGCCCTGATGGTGCGCTGTACCTGCTCACCGATAGTGTTGAGGGACGGTTGCTGCGTGTGGTGCCTGCGCAATAGCACTTGAAGCGTCATAGCTGTGCTCGGACAATCGGGACTTTGTTGGTTTTAGGTCATGCCTCATGGACGAGTTCAATCCCTACGCTCCGCCTGCCACCCGCGCTGATTTGATACACGTGCCCAGCACACCTGGCTACCGTCTGTATCTGGTTCTGAACCTCCTGTATGCCGGGCTCCTCGGTATTTGCCTTCTGGTGTTGTTGGTAGGTGGCAGCATCCGCCTGGCCGTACCTGACATGCTGGTGGTCGGAATATTTCTCGCACCGCTGCTCAGTTGCTGGATGGTGGTGGCGAATTACACCCAGGCGTTTCGCTATTGGCGCTTTGCTCAGGCCTTGATTGCAGGTGTGTTGCTGCTGTTCTGTTTGGATGACTTGGGACGTGGCGCGCTGGTCGGTATCGGCTTGTTTATGACGCTAGTAAACGCCCTGTCGTTAATCACTTCGAGTCATTTCTTCTTGCTGAAACAGGCGGCTAAAAAGCCTGTAGGCGTGGTGCAGAATGGTTAGGCCTGCGTCTAGGTAGCCTGCTGGCGTTACACTGCCGGCCTTTATGCTGTTGTGTGGCTGAAATGACGATCCCGCTTAAATACCTGCAAGGCTACCCGGCCCAGCTGCAAGACAAAATCCGCCAGCTGATCGTCGAGCAGCGCCTGGGCGATTATCTGGCGCGGTCATACAGCGGCAAGCACGCGATTCAGAGTGACAAGGCGCTGTATGCCTATATCCAGGGCCTCAAGCAAGAGCATCTGCGCAATGCGCCGGCCATCGACAAGGTGCTTTATGACAATCGCCTCGATCTGACCCACCGCGCCCTCGGCCTGCATACGGCGATCTCGCGGGTGCAGGGCGGCAAGCTCAAGGCGAAGAAGGAAATTCGCGTTGCCTCATTGTTTCGCGAGGCCGCGCCTGAGTTTCTGCAGATGATCGTCGTGCATGAACTGGCGCATTTGAAGGAAGCCGAGCATAACAAGGCCTTCTACAAGCTCTGTGAGTACATGCTGCCGGGCTACCACCAGCTGGAGTTTGACCTACGGGTTTACCTGACCTGGCGCGAGTTGCCTGGTACGGCAGGCGAGTTGTCAGCCCCGCAGCAGTAGGTTGAGCTGATCGACCACCTCAGCCCAGTCAGCATCGTCGAGAATCTCCTCGCGGAGAAAGGCGGCATGCGCCTTGTCCCAAAATGGCGCATCGGCCAGTTTGCACTCTGGAGGCAATGGCGTGTGCTGGCTGATAAAGGCGTCAATGCTGGCCTGGTCAGCAGCCAAACCCAGTTGTTTGAATAATGATGGAAGGTCGTGAATGGGGTTCTCCATTTAATGCGTTCCTCTCTCTGCTTGAGTGTGTGGCTGCCTTCAGCCTAACGCAGAAAGACCTGCCAGCTGATAGGCTGAGTGAAAATCTGCATCGCCGAGGGACCTATGGGCGTGAGTGCTTTACTGCGGCCTCTGATTGTTTGGCTATGCCTATTGTTGGCCGCGCCGGCCGTCGCTCGTGAGCTGCTGGCCGTTGGCACGAATTTCCCGGGTGTATTCGAGCAGCAGGTGGATGGCGAACTTGGCGGCCTGGCGGTTAGTGTGTTGCGTGAGGCGCTTAAGCCTCTTGGGCATCATGTGCGCTTTGAGCTATATCCGTGGGCGCGTGCGCAGAAGATGGTTGAGAGTGGCCGGGCCGACATTCTTATTGGCCCCTATAAAAGTGCTGAGCGAGAGAAGCGGTTTATCTTTTCAGCGCAACCGTTCTACCGCGACAGTATTGTGTTCTTCCATTTGCGTAGCAGCACCTTGCAGTGGAATGGTGATTATCAGCAAGTGCTTGGCCGGCGTATTGGTGTGGTTCGTGGCTGGGCCTATGGCGAACATTTCGACAGTCAGCGTGAGCAGCTTGAACTGATAACCCTGGCAAGTGTTGAGAATGGTCTAAAGATGCTCAGGGCCGGGCGCTTGGACATGTTGGCAAGTAATCAGCGCAACACCCTTCCCGTACTGGCGGCTTTGGGATTGAGCAGCACCGTCAGCCAGTTAACGCCACAGATTGATCAACAAGACGGTTATTTCGCATTCCCTCGGCATATTGATCTGGCTGGGCTGCCCTTAGACTTTGATCGTGAGTTTGCTCAGATGATTGAGCACGGCCGGCTGGCCGCGCTCGCGACAGACTGGCAGGTCGAGGTGCCTTGAGGGTTCACAGTACGCGTAACACTTCAAACCTTTGCATCGTTGCGCCAATCCGCAGTTCAACATCGGCGTCCTCGGCACAACCGAGGAGTCGTTGGCCAAGGGGTGACCGAGGGCTTATTACTTGAATGTCCTGTTCCGCCAGGCAGAGTTTTAGACCTGCCCCATCAGGCCCGATGAACACGCAGAGTTCTGCACCCTGCGGATCGCTTAACCAGACCAGCGCGCCTAACTGAATCCCGTGCTCAGCGTTGAAGGGGCGCAGGCGCAGCTGCTTCCAAGCTGCCAAGGCCTGGCGTATTTCCTCTGCCCGACGCGCCTGTCCAGTCGCTAGATAAGACGCCTCAAGGCCCAGGGTGTCGTATTTGTTTTCGGCGATGTTTTCTTCGTGTGTCGCTGTCTCGTAGGCGGTCTGCGCCGCCTGCTGGGCCTGCAGCAGGTCATCTTCGAGGCGGGTGATTACCTGTTGCAGCAGTTCGGTCTTGTTCATGGCAGGCACTTTCTGGGCAGGCGTGCAGGGTAGCGGAAAAGCATCGGGGCGGGCAGTTGACCGGTGTGCTCCATCACGGCTGAGCGGGGGCATTAGTGGCCTGTTGCCCGTTCAGCCTGAGGCTAAGCCTCCGGTTGGCGTTTTTGCAGGTGTGAGGCCAGGGTACGCAATGGTCCCAGCTGGCGGCAGATCAGCGCCAGCTGGGTCTGCACCAGTCGTTGTTGGTCATCTAGGTCGTTGCTGAGTGTCTCCAGTTCGCTGGCCAGCTGTTCTTCGGTGTCACTGTAGATGGCCACTGGGCGTTCATCACTTAGGCAACTCGCAATCTCGTCCAGGCTGGCGGCCAGGCGACTGGCGCTGACCAGCAGCGGGTTGTCCTGCCCGCTTAGGCTGGTTTCGCCACGGTGCGCACCTAGGCCGGAGAGATAACTCAACAGGGTGTGCGACAGCACCAGAAAGCGAAAGCCGATATCCGCTTCCTTACGAAAATGCCCAGGCTCCATCAGCATGTTGCCGAGGGTGGTGGACAGCGAGGCATCAGCGTTATGCGCATTACGCCTGGCCAGGCGGTAGGCCAGGTCGTCGCGTTTGCCGCTGGCGTACTGGGCGATGATCTGCTGCAGGTAGCGGCTGTTGCAGCTCAGGGTGCTGGCTAGCAGACGATTCAGGCGTCGGCCCTGCCAGTCCGGCAGAATCAGCAGCACCGCCAAACCGGCAATCAGGCTACCGAGCAGGGTGTCGACCAGCCGTGGAATAAACAGTCCGTAGCCATTACCCACCTGATTGAAACAGAACAGCACCAGTAGGGTGATCGCGGCCGTGGCCAGGGTGTAGCGGCTGCTGCGCAGGGCAAAGAACACCACGCCTGCGACTACTGCAAACAATGCCTGTACCAGCTGATTGGGGAATAGGTCGAACAGCGCCCAGCCGAGCAGCAGGCCGAGCACGGTGCCGCTGATACGCTGAACCAGTTTGAGTCGGGTTGCGCCGTAGTTCGGCTGACAGACGAACAGCGTGGTCAGCAAAATCCAGTAGCCCTGGGTGGGGTGAATCCAGTGCAGTACGCCGTAACCGGCCGCCAAGGCAATGGACAGACGCAGGGCATGGCGAAATAGCAGCGAAGTCGGCGTCAGCTGCAGGCGCAGGCGTTCCCAGACATCCTTGAGTGACTGTGGCTCGCGGTCGAGCAGGCTGCTGTCCTGTTGTTCCGCCATGGCGTCGGGGTTGCTGGCGTTGCCCAGTAGCGTATCCAGGCTGCGCAGGTTGCCGGCCAGCGCGCCGAGGGAGCGCAGCAGGTGACGCCAGGCCGGGTTGCTCTGCACGCGCAGGTGTTCGAGGGAATCGTGCAGGTCGTCCAGCGCCTGGTGGCACAGTTCGCGGTATTCAAATGGCTGGCGTAGCTCAATGGCCTGGGCCAGGCGCTGGCAGGCTTCTCCATGTAGACGCAGCAGACGTTGGCAGCGGAACAGCACATCGCTGTGGAAGAACGCCTCGGCCAGTTCGTTATAAGGGTAGTGCGAGGAGCTGGCGCGCTCGTGGATATCCTGAGCGAGAAAATACAGTTTCAGGTAACGGCTGACCTTCGGCCCGGGCCGGCCATTGCCGACCCGGTGCAGGATAATTTCCTTGGCTGCATTCAGCGCCGCCACTACTCGACCGTTCTGTTTGGCCAGGGCCAGGCGGCGTTCTTCCACATCCAGCTGACGCAGCGGTTCGAACAGCGCGGCCTTGAGCTTGAGGTACTGGCCCAGCTCACGGAACAGCCGCGCCAGGCTGTGCTGCACCGGCTGGTTGGCAAAAAGGGCATTCCACAGCACCGACAGCAGGCCGTACCAGGCGGCGCCGGCTACCAGCAGTAGCGGTTCCTGCCAGAGTCCCGCTGCGCCACCACGCTGCTCCACGCCGATCATGCTGTATACCGCGAGGATCAGGGTGGCCGCGCCGAGAGTGGCGTAGCGTTCGCCGAGTGCGCCGAGCATCGTCAGGGCAAAGCTGGACAACGCCAACGCGCAGACAAACAGCCAGGGGTAGGGGAACAGAAACTCCACCACATAGGCCGCCACACTGAAGCAGCCGAGGGTGACCAGCAGTGCAATCAGGCGGCCCTGCCAGCTGTCATCAGTCTCCGCCAGGGCACTGGCGATTACCCCGAGAAACAGCGGGATCAGTGCATGCATCCAGTCCTGCGACCAGCACAGCAGCAGCGCCCCGCTGAGGGCAATGAATACCCGCAAGCTGTAGCTGAATTTGTCCTGGGCCCAGAGGCGACGGAACGAGTGGCGCAGCGCAGTGGACGGCATGGCCCAACCTTGATCAACCGTAACAGGTAGCAGCCTAACGGAGTCTGTGTCGAGTTGGCAGCAGCAAGCGGCGCTTGGGCTGATTAAAATGTCGCGCTGATCGGTTGTGTGAGGTGAATCACTGCGACCGGGCTACGCTAAAGCTATCCGCTCATTAGCGAGGCATCGGCCATGTTGTTCACTTGTGTGCGTGGACTTTTCTCGTTGCTGTTTGTCAGTCTGTTGTGCGTGAGCCTGCAGGCCCAGCCGTTACGCCTGTACACGGAAGAATACCCACCCATCAACTTCAGCAAGAACGGTGAGCCGACTGGTCTGGCCACCGAAGTGGTGCAAGCCATCATGCAGCGCACTGGACAAAATGCGCCGATTAGCGTGGTGCCCTGGGCGCGGGGTTATCAGCTGGCCCTGACGCGCGCTAATACCGGGCTGTTCGTGACCATGCGCACTCGTGAGCGTGAGCAGCTGTTCAAGTGGGTCGGGCCGATTACTCGCAATGTCACCAGCTTCTATGCGCTGCGCCGTTCTTTTCTGTCGATCAATCGCTTGGACGAGGCCCGTGAGTACGGCGAAATTGCCGTGCCGCGCGACTGGTACAGCCACCAACGCCTGCTGGCCGAGGGCTTTAGCAACCTTACCCCGGTCACCGGGCCAGCGCAGATGGTGAGCATGCTCAAGCTAGGGCGGGTCAAACTGATGGTGCTGGACAATCTCGGTCTCAATGCACTGCTGGCGCAGGGCGATATTCAGGCCGACGAGGTGCAGCTGTTGTTCAGCTTTATGCACGGCGACACCTATATCGCGTTTTCCCAGCAGACCGATGATGCGCTGATCAGCCGTTGGCAGCGCGAGCTCGACACCATGAAGAGCGACGGCAGCTTTGCCGCAATCCATCAGAAGTGGTTACCAGGCGAGCCGTTGCCGCCGCTTGAACCCGCCCCCGCGCCTTGATGTTTCAGACGTATTGGGCCGCCGCGTAACCCGAAGCCCAGGCCCACTGGAAGTTAAAGCCGCCCAGGTGACCGGTAACATCCAGCACTTCGCCGACAAAATACAGCCCTGGCGACTTCAGCGACTCCATGGTCTTCGACGACACCTCGCGAGTGTCCACGCCGCCCAGAGTGACTTCTGCGGTGCGATAACCTTCGGTGCCGGCCGGCACCAGTTGCCAGTCGCCGAGTTGCTCGGCAATCGCCTTGAGCTCGGCGTGGGTGTACTGCTTCATCGGCTTGGAGGCGAACCAGTTGTCGGCCAACAACCCAGCCATCTTCTTGGTAAACAGCTCAGCCAGCAGGGTTTTTAACTCGCTATTGGGCCGTTCGCGTTGTTGCTGCTCCAGCCACTCAGGCAGGTCGATATGCGGCAGCAGGTTGATACTGATAGCCTCGCCCGGCTGCCAGAACGAAGAAATCTGCAGAATCGCCGGGCCGCTTAAGCCTCGGTGGGTAAACAGGATATTTTCCTTGAAGCTCTGCCCGTTGCAGCTCACCACGCAATCCTCCACCGAGGTGCCGGACAGCTCGGTGCACAGCGCCTTGAGCGCCGGGTCGGTGAGGGTGAACGGCACCAGACCGGCGCGAGTTGGCAGCAGTTCGTGGCCGAACTGCTTGGCTACCTGATAGCCAAAGCCCGTGGCGCCGAGGGTCGGAATCGACAGGCCGCCGGTGGCGATCACCAGCGATTCGCAGCGCACTGCGCCGGCGCTGGTCTGCAGCTGGTAGCTGTTGTCCTGCTTGCTAATCTCGCTCACCGAGGTGTCCAGTCGCAGCTCAACACCCGCTTCATCGCACTCGCTTAGCAGCAGGCCGAGAATGTCGCTGGCCTTGTTGTCGCAGAACAGCTGGCCGAGTTTCTTCTCGTGGTACGGCACACCGTGTTTGGCCACCAGGCCGATAAAGTCCCACTGGGTGTAGCGCGCCAGAGCGGACTTGCAGAAGTGCGAGTTTTCCGAGAGAAAGTTGCTCGGTTCACAGTACATGTTGGTGAAGTTGCAGCGCCCACCACCTGACATCAGGATCTTCTTGCCGGCCTTATTGGCGTGATCCAGCAACAGCACCTGCCGCCCGCGCGCAGCAGCAGTCAGCGCGCACATAAGGCCGGCGGCGCCGGCTCCAATAATCACGACCTGGGGTGTAAGCACAGCAACTTCCTCAACCTGCGACACGCGCCAACGCTGGCGCAAAACAGCGCGCATCTTAACTGCAAGTTGTCGGGTGCGCTTGAGGGTGAGACGTGAGGTCGTAGGCCATTACCTGCATGCCGATCTCGAACATGTCGGTGCTGAATGGGATTTCGCCATAGGTACGGAAACCGAACCGTGTATAGAAAGCCTGTGCCGCGCGATTGCTGTTTAGAACATCCAGCCACAGCAGGTGTTGTTGCTGTGCCAATACATATGCACAGATAACTCGCAGCAACTGCTCGCCATAGCCTTTGCCGGTCGCGGACATGAGTAGGTAGATTTTCTGCAGCTCTACGCCCACGGTATTGCCCAAAGGCATGGGGTTATTCCAGTTGAGCTTGGCAAAGCCCAGGATGTTGCCGCCATTGTCCTCGGCCAGAAGCCACAGATGCTTTTCTGTTGCGGCGAGCGAGTTGATTAGGTTTTCGCTTGAGAAGTCCTCGGCAAGGAAGCGCTGCATTCCCGCTCGTGTCCAGATTTCACTGAAATGCTCACGGTAGGTATCGCAGCCGATGCGCTGTAAAGTCTCTAGATCAGCATGTTGGGCATCGTAAATACGTAGGGGTTGTTGTTGCGCCATGCGGCAGAACTCCTTTTTGCCGTACTGGGTTGTTGTGTGCGCAGAATAGCTTTCGCTGTGTTCGCTGCTATGAGCGCGCTGTCAAAAAGCGCTGTGGCAGCTAGGATTAGTTTTCTGCTTTCCTTGGAATTGCCGTTAATGAATGGACTGCGTGCCTGCCTGCTGTCGTGGCTGCTGTTGGCGCCCTTGTATGGCTATGCTGCAGAGACCTTGCGTTTGGTCGCGGACCCTTGGCCGCCATTCAATGACCAGACGCTACTGAATAATGGCGTAGCCTCCGATCTGGTGACCACCGCCCTGAACCGCGCCGGCTACACCACCAGCTACGTTCAGGTGCCGTGGGAGCGTGCGGTGCGCGGGTTGCAGCAGGAAGTCTACGACGTGCTGATCAATGCCTGGTACACCGATGAGCGGGCGGTATTTGGCCATTATTCGCAGCCCTACCTGATCAACCGCATCCGTTTTCTGCAGCGCAAGGGCGGCCAGATCAGTTTCAAGCAGTTATCCGACTTGTATCCCTACAGCATTGCTGTGGTGCGCGGTTACGCCTATTCCAGCGAGTTTGATCAGGACAGCCGGCTGACCAAGGTCGGTGTTGTCGGCTTTGAAGTGGGCGCGCGCATGCTGCAGGCGCGACGGGTGCAGCTGACTCTGGAGGATGAGCTGGTGGCGCGCTATCACCTGAGCCGCAGCCTGGCCGGGATTCGCGATCAACTGGAGTTTCTGCCGCAGCCGTTAAGCGAGAACGGTCTACATATTCTGGTCAGTCGCAAACACCCGCAGCATCAGCAGATTGCCGATGCCTTTAACAAGGCAATCGAGGAAATGCGTGCCGATGGCAGCTATGCGCAGATTTTTCAACGCCACGGTTTGTAAAGCGTTGCTGCCAGTTCTGGGTCGTGTTTCGCTGATCACGGGCGCACATTCTCAAAGCGTTTGCGATACGCACTAGGGGTCAGTCCCACCCGTTGTTTGAACAGGCGCCGGAAGGAGTTGCCGTCGTCATAGCCCACCTGCAAGGTGATCTGGTCAAACGCTTGCTGGCTGCTTTCCAATAAAAACTTGGCCCGCTCGATACGCAAATTCTGCAAATACTCAATGGGCGTTTGCTCGGTGGCGGCTTTGAAGCGGCGGATAAAGTTGCGCATGCTCAAGCAGAACTCTTCAGCCACCTGCTCCATAACAATGCCCTGCGCCAGGCGATGCTCCAGCCAGACCTGGATCTTGAGAATCTCGGCGTCGGTATGGTTTTTCTTGAAGGTGGTGCTGGCGTAAGGGGTTTGGCTGCGCACGGCGACATCGACCAGCAGTTTCTTCGCGCACTCGGCAGCCAGCTGGGGTGAGGAAAATTTGCGGATCAGGTGCAGCAGTAGGTCGCTGCCGCTTGTGGAGCCTCCCGAGCACAGCATCTGGCCGTCATCCGTTACGGTGCGCTCGGGTTGCAGCTTCACCCTGGGGAAGCGTCGCGCGAATTGTTCGCTGAAAAGCCAGTGTGTGGTGGCGCAGCGCCCATCCAGCAGCCCGGCCTGGGCGGTGACGAAGGCGCCGGTGCACATGCTGGCGATATAGCTGCCTTGCTGGTGCTGCAGTTGCAGCCATTCGACCATCCTGCCCAGGCCGGGCAGCACGCCGAGAATGTTGAACATAAAGCCAGGCACGATAACCAGCTGTGGGTTGTGCACCTCATCCAGTGCTTTGTCTGGAGTCAGTTGCAGGCCGCCGGTGCAGGCCACGCTGTGGCCATCGATTGACGCGGTTTGCAGGGTGAACAGCGGTGCCTGGGGTTCATGGCGCGCGCTTTTCTCGGTCGCATAGTGGTGCAACACATTGGCGGTTGCGAAGAACTCCAGGGTCGCGGCCACGCTGGTAGAGGAGCAGTGATCGGCCATCAGGACGGTGACGCGCATGTCTACTCTCCGGTCTGTGCGGGGCGTGCTGGTAAAAATCGCATGTTATATGTCATTTCTGCTCATAGAGGCAGCCATGCGTGCGCTCTAGTCTGTGCTTATCAGCTTCCGATCATCGATAACACAGGGATTTCCAGCATGAAGAACACGGCATACCGACTGTTCAAAAAGCCTTTCTTCGGCCGCTTTGTGCGGCCCTGGCGCTGGCCGGAAAATGTTGAGCAGAGCCAGTGGCAGCGCCTGACTGTCGACAGCCTGTCGGGGGCGCGTATCTCTGCGCTGCTGGCTGCGGCGCACACCGCAGAGGCTAAGGGCGCGGTATTGCTGGCGCACCCTATGGGCGTCGCGGCTAAGGGCTTCTGGATAAAGTACGGGCATGCCGAGCTGCTGCGTCAGGCGGGCTATCACGTGATGCTGTTTGATTTGAACGGCTTCGGCGAAAGCACCTCGACCACTATGGATTACCCGCTGGATGTGCTCGCCGCTGGCCAAGCGCTGCAGGCGCAGTACCCGGCGTTACCTATTGCGGTACTCGGTGCTTCCATGGGTGCGGCCATGAGCCTGTGCGCGTTGGCGCAGCCTGATCATCCGTTCAAGGTGGCGGTGCTGGAATCCGCCTTTCCGACCCTGCTGCACTTCTGGTCGCGTTACCCCATTCCCAAGCTGGGCATCCAGTTGTCCAAACTGCTGTATCCCGCCGGTGAGCGCAGCTTGCGCCCCACCTACGCCGCGCAGCGCCTGGTGGGCCGCCCCGAGCTGTTGTTGATCTACGGCGAGGCCGACAAGTTCACTCCGGTCAAGGATGGCAAGCTGCTGTTGCAGGCCTTGCAGGGCAAAACCGCAACGGAGTTCTGGCAGGTGCCGGGTGCCGAACACACCCATGCCTATGCCGCGCAGCCCCAAGAATATGCCAAGAAAGTCATAGGTTTTTTAGATAGGCATTTGCTGGAAGAGCGCATGGCGTCTTGATCCAGGTTACTGCTTGAAAAATACCTCAATAAGCAAAATTCAGGATGAGTGATGAACTTCAACGATGCCATGGTAGCGGTGCGGGCCAGCGCTGCGCTAACCGTTAATATTCCCGAGCAATGGGGCCAGGGCCGCGCCACGTTTGGCGGCATGCTGGCCGCCGTGCTGTTCGAGAAAGTCGCCACGCAAGTGGCTCAGGACCGTCCGATACGTTCTGTGTTGCTGTCCTTTATTGCCCCTGTTGCTCCTGGGGCAATGGAGGTCCAGGTAAAGGTGCTGCGCGAAGGTAGGGGCTCCACCCAGGTGCAAGCGACGGCTTATCAGAATGACCAAGCCTGTGCCGTAATGCTGGCCAGCTTTGGCGGCGATCGGGAGTCCATGCTGAGTGTGGCGCAAGAACGGGCGCCTGCCTTTACCGCTCCGGATGAGGTACAGGCCTTTCCGTATATCCCAGGTCTCACGCCCGACTTCACCCAGTATTTCGATTACCGCTACACACTGGGGAAAATGCCCTTTATGGGCTCTGAGCAAACGACAATGGGCGGTTGGATCAAGCTTCGCGAGGACTCACCGCAGGCCATTTCGGTGGCGGCCATTCTGGCCCTGCTGGATGCCTGGCCGCCGGCAGTGTTCAGTATGTTGAAAAAGCCCACCTCGGGCAGCTCCTTGACCTGGGCCATCAGCTTTGTGGCGGTACCGGAGGCGTGCAGCGCCAATGATTGGTGGCAATACCAGGCGGATATCCAAAGCTCGGCAAACGGCTATAGCCATATCGATGCCCGACTGTGGGATAAGCATGGCCAAGTGGCCGTGCTAAGCCGGCAAACCGTTAGCGTATTTGGCTAATAGGGCTGGCGGGTGGGTTGGCTACTGCCAGCAGTTGCGCCCGCGGCCCAGATTTTTGGCCTGATACAGGCGCAAGTCGGCCTGGTGCAGCAGGCTTTCCAGGTCGTCGGGTGCACCGTGGTAGATGCCGGCGCTGAAGGATAACGGCGGTGCGCCGATGGCGTACTTCAGGGTGGCGCAGTGGCTGCGGAGCTGGTCGAGGGTGTCGCTCAGGGTCGCTGCATCCTGCTGGCTGACCATGGCGAATTCTTCGCCACCCAGACGGCCAAGCAGGGCGTCGGGGAAGGTGGCGGAAAACGCGCGGGCGAAACCAATCAGTGCCGTATCGCCGCTGGCGTGACCGTACTCATCATTGATGCGTTTGAAGAAGTCCAGGTCAATCATCGCCACGCTCAGATCGCGGCCGCCTGAGCGCGCTTGCTGAAACAGCTGCTGGCCATGTTCATAAAACGCGCGGCGATTATTCAGACCTGTCAGCGCATCGAACTGCGCGGCTTGTTTGAGTGCGCGTAGCAGGTCGCGGCGTTCGAGGGTCGACATCACACGGCAGTTGAGTTCTTCCGGGCAGAAGGGCTTGCGCAGGAAATCATCGGCACCGTGTTTGATGAACTTGGCACTGAGTGAGCCTTTGGTGTCGGCTGACAGGCCGAGAATGATCAGCTCGTGGCGTTTCATCTTCTGGCGCAGCAGCTTGACCAGATCAAAGCCGCTGAGGCCGGGCATGCTGTGATCGACCACCAGCAAGTCGATATCCGGCTGCTCCTTGAGAATGCGCAAGGCGTCGTCACCATCGCAGGCTTCGAGAATCTGGTAGCGGTGCGGCGTCAGCACATGGCGGATGTAGTGGCGGGTGGCGTCGGAGTCCTCGGCGATGAGGATTTTCACCTCGCTGTTACTTTCCAGGCGGTGCAGCAGGCGGAAGGCGTACTCGTAGGAGTGCTGACTTTCCTTGAGTACATAATCAACCACGCCCTTGAGCAGCATCTGGTCGCGGCGCTGCTCGTTGTAGGTGCCGCTGAGTACGATGCAGGGCAGGTGATAGCCCATCACCACGTCGACGATCTCGCCGTCCGGGGCGTCCGGCAGGTTGAGGTCGACGATGGCGGCGAAGAACAGCTCTGCCGAAGTTTCCAGCATCACCTGGGCTTCGCCCATGGACGCGCAGAAGATCGGCTGGAAGCCGGTCTCCTTGCGAAACAGATGCTCGAGAATTTTCAGCACCAGGGGGCTGTCTTCGATCACCAGAATATTGCGCAAGGGGGGACTCCTCTGTCGCTGGCAGCGTTAGCGCGCCGTCTATTTAGCTCGTGCGATTAGGCAACTATAGGGTACGAATGCGCAGTGAACGGCCCTTGATCTTGCCTTCGCTGAGGCACTTGAGCGCCTGCATGGCCACGCTGCGCTCAACGGCCACATAGGCCTGGAAGTCGAAGATAGCGATTTTGCCGACCTGCGCGCCAGGGATGCCAGCCTCGCCAGTCAGGGCGCCGAGAATATCGCCGGGGCGCAGTTTGTCTTTGCGTCCCGCGCCAATGCACAGGGTAATCATCGGCGGCTGTAGTGGCGCGCCGCCCTGATGTTTCAGGCTGCTCAGTGGATGCCAATTCAGCGGAGCCCTTTGCAGGGTTTCGATGGCTTGGGCGCGATGGCCTTCGGCTGGGGCCACCAGGCTCATGGCCAGGCCCTTTTCGCCGGCGCGACCGGTACGGCCTACGCGGTGAATGTGAATTTCCGAGTCGCGCGCCAGTTCCACGTTGATCACCATGTCCAGCGCATCGATATCCAGGCCGCGGGCGGCGACATCGGTAGCTACCAGTACCGACAGGCTGCGGTTGGCAAACATCGCCAGCACTTGGTCGCGGTCACGTTGTTCCAGGTCACCGTTCAACGCGGCTGCCGAGATGCCTTTGGCGGTTAGGTGGTCGACTACTTCCTGGCATTGCTGCTTGGTAAAACAGAACGCCACACAGGATTGCGGTCGGTAGCAGTTGAGCAGTTTGACCACTGCCTCCATGCGCTCTTCCGGAGCGATCTCGTAGAAGCGTTGTTCGATCTGCGTGTCGTCGTGCAGGGCGTCGGCTTTGACCTGTTGCGGGTCGCGCATAAAGGTCGCGGACAGCTGCTTGATGCCGCTCGGGTAGGTGGCGGAGAACAGCAGAGTCTGCCGGCGGCTTGGGGTCTGGCTGATGATCTCGGCGATGCTGTCGTAGAAGCCCATGTCGAGCATGCGGTCGGCTTCATCAAGAACCAGCGTATTGAGGCCGTCGAGTTTCAGCGTGCCTTTGCTCAAGTGCTGTTGGATACGTCCCGGGGTGCCGACGATGATTTGTGCACCATGCTCCAGCGAGGCAATCTGCGGGCCGAAGGGCACGCCGCCGCACAGAGTAAGAATTTTGATGTTATCGGCAGAACGCGCCAGGCGGCGCAGCTCTTTCGCCACCTGGTCGGCCAGCTCGCGGGTCGGGCAGATCACCAGTGCCTGGCAGCCAAAGTAGCGGGGGTTAAGCGGGTTGAGCAGGCCGATGCCGAAGGCGGCAGTCTTGCCGCTGCCGGTCTTGGCCTGAGCAATCAGGTCCATGCCCTTGAGCATTACCGGCAGGCTCTGCGCCTGAATCGGGGTCATCTCGCTGTAACCGAGGGACTCGAGGTTCGCCAGCATGGCGGCGGAAAGCGGCAGAGAAGAGAAAGCGGTGTTAGTCACGGTACAGGCCTGCTAAACGAAATGGCGTGCAGTGTAACAGGCTGCGCTGCGTGGCTAGGTGCTATCAGGCGGCCGGTCTTTGGGGGCTAGAACAGGTCGATGGGGTCGACATCCAGCGACCAACGCACGGCGCGGCCGCTGGGCATCTGTTCCAACGCGTGCATCCATGTGTTGAGCAGTCGGTGCAGCGGCGCGCGGGCGTTGGCTTGCACCAGTAGCTGTGCGCGATAACGGCCGGCGCGGCGCTCCATCGGTGCCGGAACGGGGCCGAGCAGTTCGATACCGCTGAGTTTCAACTCGTCCAGCAGCAGCTCGGCTTCACTGCAGGCGTCGTCGAGAAAACCTTCGGCTTGACCTGGTTTGTGTGCCTCGGCGCGTAGCAGGGCGAGGTGGCAGAACGGCGGCAGGCCGGCGCTGCGGCGTTCACTCAGGGCCTGCTCGGCGAAGGCGAAGTAGCCCTGCTCAGTCAGTTGCACCAGCAGCGGGTGGTCGGCCAGGTGGCTTTGGATAATCACTTTGCCAGGCTCTTCAGCCCGTCCGGCCCGCCCGGCGACCTGCACGATCAACTGAGCCATGCGTTCGCTGGCGCGGAAGTCCGCTGAAAACAGCCCGCCGTCGGCATCGAGAATCGCCACCAGGGTGACGCGGGGGAAGTGGTGACCTTTTGCGAGCATCTGGGTGCCGACCAGGATGCATGGCTCACCGCGCTGCACGGTGTTGAACAGGGTGGTCATGGCCTCTTTGCGCGAGGTGCTGTCGCGATCAACGCGTAACACAGGCACATCGGGGAAGAGAATTTCCAGGCGTTCTTCTGCGCGCTCGGTACCTGCTCCGACGGGGCGCAGGTCGACGTTGTTGCATTTCGGGCAGTTGCTCGGCTGGCGCTCTGCGTGGCCGCAGTGGTGGCAGCGCAACTCGCGCGAGCGTTGGTGCACGGTCATGCGTGCGTCACAGCGCGGGCACTCCGACAGCCAGCCGCAGTCATGGCACAGCAGCGTCGGGGCGAAGCCGCGACGGTTAAGGAAGACCAGCACCTGCTGACCGGCCTGCAAGGTCTGCGCGATGGCCTGCTGCATAGGCCCTGAGATACCGGAATCCAGCGGCCGGCTTTTTACATCCAGGCGCAGAAAACGCGGCTGTTTGGCGCCGCCGGCGCGCTCACGCAGGTGCAGCATGGCGTAACGGCCGCTGTGGGCATTGTGCAGGCTTTCCAGCGAGGGCGTGGCCGAGCCCAGGACAATCGGGATGTTTTCCTGGTGCGCGCGCACCACGGCCAGATCGCGAGCGTGGTAGCGCAAACCTTCCTGCTGTTTATACGAGGCGTCGTGCTCTTCATCGATGATGATCAACCCGGGGCGCTGCATCGGCGTAAACAATGCCGAGCGGGTGCCGATGATGATGTCGGCCTCGCCATCACGCGCCGCCAGCCAGGCGTCCAGGCGCTCGCGGTCATTCACTGCCGAGTGCAGCAGGGCGATACGGGCGTTGAAGCGTTGCTCGAAGCGCGCCAAGGTCTGTGGCCCAAGGTTTATCTCTGGGATCAGCACCAGAGCCTGCTTGCCGGCCTCCAGGGTTTCGCGGATCAGCTGCAGGTAAACCTCGGTCTTGCCGCTGCCGGTAACGCCCGCAAGGAGAAAGGTATTGAAGCTATCGAAGCCTGAACGGATAGCTTCGGAGGCAGCGCGTTGCTCGACATTCAGTGGCAGTTCCGGCTGCGCCAGCCAGTTGGCGTGACGTTCGCTCGGCGCATGGCGGCGCACTTCGACCTTGACCAGGCCCTTTTCCAGCAGCAGATCGAGGCTGTCCTTGTTCAGCTGCAGTTTGCTTAGCAGCGGATGGGCGACGCCATGCGGGTGCTGGGCCAGGGTTTTCAGGGCGTCACGCTGGCGCGGTGCCCGGCTCAGGCGCGGATCATCGAGCTGCGCCCCTTCAGTGATCGACCAGAAACGCTGCTGACGCGCTTCCGCCGGCTCACCTTGGCGTAGCAACACTGGCAGCGCCCAACTCAGGGTGTCGCCGAGGCTGTGCTGGTAATACTGCGCGGTCCATAGGCACAGTTTAAACAACGCCGGCGGCAGTGGTGACTGGGCGTCAAGCAGTTGCAGGGCGGGCTTGAGCTTTTCGGCGGGTACTTCGCTGTGATCGGTCACCTCGATCAGGATGCCGATCATCTCGCGCCGACCAAATGGCACGCGCAGCCGTGCGCCTGGCTGCAAGGCGCTGCGCGGCACACCGGGTGGGGCACGGTAGTCGAACAGGCGGCGCAGCGGCGAAGGCAAGGCGAGGCGCAAAATGACGTCAGGCACGCAAAGGCTCCAGCTGGAAGGGCGCGATCTTAGCATGCAGTCAGTCGACGGCCGGCCTTGCGTCGCTGCGGTGCTCTGGTATTATCGCCGGCCTAATTCCGTGCGGTACCTGACAATAGTGTCTGGTGGCGGCACGACAGTCCTGAGGAATCACCATGAAAGCCGATATCCACCCGAACTATGTAGCCATCACCGCCACCTGCAGCTGTGGCAACGTGATCGAAACTCGCTCCACCCTGGGCAAAGCTCTGCCTCTGGACGTGTGCAACGAGTGCCACCCGTTCTACACCGGCAAGCAGAAAATGCTGGATACCGGCGGCCGTGTTGATCGCTTCAAGCAGCGTTTCGGCATGTTCGGCGCCAAGCAGTAAGCTTGCGCGCAGCGACGGAGACCCACATGGGTTACCCCGCGCTACTGAAAAAGGCGTCCCTTGTGGGCGCCTTTTTCGTTTTCGGCGTTTACTCCGGCGTCGCCCTGGCGTTCTGTCCGGCGCCGGACAACTTGCCCAGCGTCAAGGTGCAGCGCGTGGTGGATGGCGACACCCTACGCCTGGTCGATGGGCGTGCTGTGCGGTTGATTGGCCTCAATACTCCTGAAATGGGTCGTCAGGGCCGTTCTGCCGAGCCCCTTGCCGAGGCCGCGCGCAAACGCCTGCAAGCGCTGGTGGCTGCCAGCGATGAGCGCGTCGTGTTGCAGCTCGGCAAGCAGGCCAAGGATCACTACGGGCGTACTCTGGCGCACGCCTATGACAACCGTGGGCGTAACCTGGAGGCACAGTTGCTCGCTGAGGGCCTGGGTTATCTGGTGGCTGTCGCGCCCAATTTGGCGCTGGTGCAGTGCCAGCAGGCTGCCGAGCGCGTTGCGCGGAAGGCGCGTGTAGGGCTCTGGCAGCGTTCACCAGTGCAAGCGCCCAAGCAGTTGAACAGCGGCGGCTTTGCCCTGCTCCAGGGCCGGGTCCAGCATGTCGAGCGCAATGGTGGTGGGCTGTGGCTGGAGATGGGCGATTCGCTGGTGCTGCATATCGCGCCCCGTGCGTTGGGCAATTTTGATCTGCGCGCAGTCCAACGCCTTGAAGGGCACACGGTTGAGGCTCGCGGCTGGGTGGTCGACCGCACCAAACGTGGCGGTTTGCGTGCTGGGCAGGCGCGCTGGATGTTGCCGTTGACCGATAAAGCCATGCTGGAGGTGCTGCCATGATCCTGCGCGTACTGACCTTGTTCGTCCTGCTGATGCAGCTGGCGGGTTGCGCGGTCAACCCGGCCACCGGGCGCAGTAATTTCGTGATGATGAGCGAGCAGCAAGAGCTTGACCTCGGCCGTCGCTACAACCAGCAAATCCTCAAGGAAAACCCGCGCTACGCCGATGAGAAACTGCAGGCTTATGTGCAGCAGGTCGGTGAACGGGTGGCGAAGCACAGTCATCGTAACCAGCTGGCCTATCAATTCACCCTGGTCGACAGCCCGGAGATCAACGCCTTTGCCTTGCCGGGCGGCTACATCTATATCCATCGCGGGCTGCTGGCTTATCTCAGCTCGGAAGCTGAACTGGCCGCCGTGCTTGGCCATGAAGTGGGTCACGTTACCGCGCGGCACAGCGTGCAGCAGCAAAGCCAGTCGACTGCCTGGGGCTTGCTCGGCCAGGCCGTGGCGATTGGTACCGGTGTGGGCGCCGCCGCCGATGTTACTGGCGTGCTGGGCAGTGCTTTTGTGCGTGGCTATGGTCGCGATATGGAACTGGAGGCCGATGGCCTCGGCGCGCAGTACCTGGCACGTAGCGGCTATGACCCGCAGGCGATGATCGAAGTGGTCAAGGTGCTGAAGAATCAGGAAGACTTCGCCCGCGATCAAGCGGCCGCGCGCGGTGAGGCGCAACCTGCTGGCGGCTACCATGGGCTGTTCGATACCCACCCTGATAACGACAGGCGTTTGCAGCAGGTGTTGGGCCCGGCGCGGGCCTTGGCCACGGGCCAGCAAGAGGTCAATCGCGAAGGCTTTCTCAAGCGTCTGGAAGGCTTGCCCTTTGGTGATTCCGCCGAAACCGGCGTGCGTCGTGGCCAGCGTTTTTACCATGGCGATCTGAACTTTACCCTGGCGTTTCCCCAGGGCTGGAGCCTGCTTAATCGTCCGGATGCGCTGATTGGTCACACTGCCGATCAGCAGGCATTTATCGCCATGACGTTGGAAGACAATCCACAAAAGCTGTCACCGGCTGAGCTGTTGCGTCAGCGCGTTGGCGGCCAGCGTCTGGTGGCTGGCGTCGAGTTGCAGCAGGCCGGCCTCAAGGGCTATAGCGCGGTAATTCCCGGCAATGCTGCCAAGCGTGTGGCGGTTATTCAGCATGGCTCACGGGTTTATCTGTTTGTGGCTGCGGTACGTGGTCGCGCCTCACTGGAAAGCCAGGATGAGCAGTTTCTCAGCGTGATCAAAAGCTTTAGGCCGATGACCCGTGCCGAGCATCAAGAAGCGCAACCGCTGCGCCTGCATATGGTCAAGGCCAAAGCGGGGCAAACCATCGAGGCGCTGGCAAAAGGCAGCAAGCTGCCAGGTGATGCGCTGAAGACCCTGCGTCTGCTGAATAACCTCTATCCGTCAGGCCAGCCGCGTGCTGGCGACTGGCTGAAGGTCGTGCGCTAGGGCCCGCGTGCCCATCCGGACTTGTCAGTCTTGTGCAGCTGTATACAACTTGCGTATCCTCGGCCGCCTGCCTGTTCAACAGCCCAAAGCGGAAATGCCAACATGTCTGATTTGAAAACAGCCGCTCTCGAATATCACGCCCATCCCCGTCCGGGTAAGCTGAGTGTCGAGCTAACCAAGCCCACCGCAACCGCACGCGATCTGTCCCTGGCCTACAGCCCGGGTGTCGCTGAGCCTGTGCGCGAAATCGCGCGTGATCCGGAGTTGGCGTATCGCTACACCGGCAAAGGCAACCTGGTGGCAGTCATTTCCGACGGTACCGCTATTCTCGGTCTCGGTGATCTCGGCCCACTGGCTTCCAAGCCGGTGATGGAAGGTAAAGGTGTACTGTTCAAGCGCTTTGCCGGTATTGACGTATTCGATATTGAAGTCGAGTCCGAGAGCCCGCAGGCCTTTATCGACACCGTACGCCGTATCTCAATCACCTTCGGTGGCATCAACCTGGAAGACATCAAGGCGCCCGAGTGCTTTGAGATTGAACGCACGCTGATCGAACAGTGCGATATTCCAGTGTTCCACGATGACCAGCACGGCACCGCAATCGTGACTGCGGCCGGCATGCTCAACGCCCTGGAAATCGCCGGCAAGACCCTGCCGGAAGCCAAGATCGTCTGCCTGGGCGCCGGCGCTGCCGCCATCTCCTGCATGAAGTTGCTGGTGAGCATGGGCGCCAAGGTTGAGAACATCTTTATGATCGACCGCAAAGGCGTGATCCACGCCGGCCGCGACGATCTGAACCAGTACAAGGCGGTATTCGCCAGCGAAACCGACAAGCGCACCCTGGCTGATGCGCTGGACGGTGCTGATGTATTCGTCGGCCTGTCGGGTGCCAACCTGCTGGCTCCGGAAGACCTCAAGCGCATGGCACCGAGCCCGATCGTGTTCGCCTGCTCCAACCCTGACCCGGAAATCAAGCCGGAGCTGGCTCATGAAGTGCGTAATGACGTGATCATGGCCACCGGTCGTTCCGACTACCCGAACCAGGTCAACAACGTGCTGGGCTTCCCGTTCATCTTCCGTGGTGCCCTGGACGTTCGCGCGACTCGCATCAACGAAGAAATGAAGATCGCTGCAGCCCTGGCCCTGCGTGACCTGGCCAAGCTGCCGGTGCCGCAGGAAGTCTGTGACGCCTACGGCGGCATTGCCCTGTCGTTCGGCCGTGAGTACATCATTCCGAAGCCGATGGACCCGCGTCTGATTACTGTGGTCTGCGATGCTGTGGCCAAGGCTGCGATTGAAAGCGGTGTGGCGACGCTGCCATATCCGAAGCATTACCCGCTGCAGTCGGTAAACGACGTGTTCAACGGCTAAGCGCTTAGCTCAAGAGCAATAAAAAACCCGCTACGGCGGGTTTTTTATTGGCGCTATTTTGGCTTTGCCGGGCGTCATGCATCTGCCGCAAGAGGCCTTAGAACAGGTCGATTGGCGCTGTCTCATCGGCAGGCAGCGGGCTGCCCGGGATGTACATGCCAGGCTCAAACTCGCCCATGGGTGGCGGCGAGTCCTCACTCTTGAACAGCTCGAAATAGGCTTCCGGTGTATCGGGTGTAGCTGCACGGCCGCTGTGTGGGTCGATGCGCAAGGTCAGCAGGCCTTCGGGTTCGGCCAGTATGTGGCTGGGCTTGTCCTTCAACGCGGCGCCCATGTAGCTCATCCAGATCGGCAGGGCCACGGTGCCACCGTATTCATTGCGGCCAAGGCTTTCCGGTTGGTCGAATCCGGCCCAGACGGTGGTGATGTAGTCGGCGTTATAGCCGGAGAACCAGCTGTCTTTCGACTCGTTGGTGGTGCCGGTTTTGCCCGCCAGGTCATCGCGGCCCAGGGCCATGGCACGGCGACCAGTGCCGCGCTTGATCACGTCCTGGAGCATGCTGGTCATGATGTACGCGGTGCGCTCATCGATGATCTGTTCGGCCTGTAGCGGTTCAGGCGGCAGTGGCTGGTCGCCAACGCTGAGTTGCAAGGCGCTGCTCTGTGCTGCGCGCTGGGCGATGCCTGTCGGGGTTTGCGCCGGATTGGCATTGAACAGTTGTTTGCCGGTGCGGTCTTCGATCCGCTCGATCAGGTAAGGCTCTGTCTTGTAGCCGCCGCTGGCAAACACACTCCAGCCTTCGGCGATCTCCATTGGTGTCAGGCTCGCGGTGCCTAGTGCCAGGGACAGGTTGGGCGGCAGGTCCTTCTTCTCAAACCCAAAGCGTTCTATATAGCTTAGGGTGCTGTCGATGCCGAGGTCCTGCAGCAGTCGAATGGAGACCAGGTTGCGCGATCGGTACAAGGCTTCGCGCAGGCGGATAGGGCCGAGGAAGGTGTTGTTGTCATTCTTCGGTCGCCATACCTGAGACAGCGCATCGTCGGCGAACACAATCGGTGCGTCATTGACCAGGGTGGCGGCGGTGTAGCCTTTATCCAGCGCGGCGCTGTACACGAAGGGTTTGAAGCTCGAGCCCGGCTGGCGCTTGGCTTGTGCGGCGCGGTTATAGTTGCTTTGTTCGAAGGAGAAACCACCGACCAGTGCGCGAATGGCGCCATTGTTCGGGTCCAGCGAGACCAGGGCGCTTTGCGCTGCCGGTAGCTGAACAAAACGCAGGCTGCCGTCTTCCTGGCTCTGCACGCGGATCAGATCACCGACCTGGCTGACATCGGCAGGCTGCTGTGGGCGTGGGCCCATGCTGTTGGTATTCAGGAACGGCCGTGCCCATTTCATGCTGTCCCAAGCCACTGCGTGTTCTTCGCCATTACGCAGCAGGACCATAATCCCGCTTTTCTCCACGCCAGTAACAATGGCTGGCTCCAGGCCGCCGAGAGCGGTTTGCTTGCTCAGTTCGGCTTGCCAGTTTTCCTTGGTCATTCCGGGCAAACGGCTTTCCGGCCCGCGATAGCCGTGGCGTTGATCGTAAGCGATCAATCCCTCGCGGACTGCCGAATTGGCCGCGAGTTGTAGGTCGCTGGATACCGTAGTGGTGACGTTGAAACCATCGGTGTAAGCCTCGCTGCCGTAGCGGCCGACCATTTCTGCGCGTGCCATTTCAGCTATGTAGGGTGCCGCCAGTTCCGGTGCCGGTACGTGGTAGCTGACGTTGATGGGTTCAGCGAGGGCTTCTTCATAGCGCTGTTTATCGATGCGGCCGAGGCCGTACATGCGCCCAAGAATCCAGTCCCGGCGCTCCATTGAGCGTGCTGGGTTGGCCAGAGGATTATAGCGTGATGGGGCTTTTGGTAGGCCGGCAATCATTGCCATTTGTGCAAGGCTGGCCTCGCGTATGGATTTGCCGTAATAAACCTGTGACGCGGCTTCAATACCGTAGGCGCGATTACCCAGATAAATCTTGTTCACATAAAGTTCAAGAATTTCGTTCTTACTGAGCTCCCGCTCAATTTGCAGTGCCAGAAGTATCTCGTTGATCTTGCGCGAGAAACTTCTTTCGCTGGTGAGGAAGAAGTTCTTCGCCACTTGCATGGTAATGGTGCTGCCGCCGGATTGGATCTGCCCGCTTTTCAAAATTTGCGTTGCAGCGCGCATCAGGCTGGTAAGGTCGACGCCATAATGGTTGGCAAAATTGTCGTCCTCGGCTGCCAGCAAGGCGCTGATGAAATCCTGAGGGATATCGGCAAAGGCGATTGGCGAGCGGCGCATTTCACCAAATTCGGCAATCAGCTTGGCGTCGCTGCTGTAAACGCGCAGGGGAATCTGCAGCTTAATGCTGCGCAAAGATTCGACGGATGGGAGGCTAGGGCTAAGATAGAGGTAGGCCCCGCTGAAACTGAGGACCAGGCCACAAAAAGCGGCGAGGCAAGACCAGCAAAAAAAACGCAAAAGACGCATCAAGATTTTTGGATTTCCAGATAAAAGAATGGGTTAAGCGGAACACAAGGTTAAAAGAGAAAAACTGATCACATTATAAGCGGTTTTTTTGCTGGGTAGCCATTTGCGCTTCTGTCAAGACTGTTATTTAATGTGAAAAAACATAAATAGTCCGTAAGTCGCGGATGCCAATAGGAAATCGGTCGTGCTAGGGCTCTTCAATAAGAAAGCGAATACGCTACTCGGGATCGATATTAGTTCGACCTCCGTCAAGCTCCTCGAATTGAGCCGCTCCGGAAGCCGCTACAAAGTAGAGGCTTACGCAGTCGAGCCGCTCCCGCCAAACGCGGTGGTCGAAAAGAACATCGCCGAGTTGGAAGGGGTGGGGCAGGCTCTTTCACGTGTGCTTGCCAAAGCCAAGAGCGGTGTGAAAACCGTGGCGGTGGCGGTGGCGGGATCAGCTGTTATTACCAAGACTATCGAAATGGAAGCCGGGCTTTCCGATGACGAGCTTGAAAATCAGCTGAAAATCGAGGCCGATCAGTACATTCCCTATCCGCTAGAAGAAGTCGCAATCGATTTCGAAGTGCAGGGTGCGTCTGCGCGCAATGCCGATCGAGTTGACGTGCTGCTTGCCGCTTGCCGCAAGGAAAACGTTGAAGTTCGCGAGGCGGCCCTGGCGCTCGCGGGTCTTACCGCCAAAGTGGTTGATGTCGAAGCCTATGCGCTTGAGCGTGCATACGGTCTGTTGATTGATCAGCTTGGTGGTGGTCGAGATGAACTGACCGTCGCGGTGGTCGATATCGGTGCAACCATGACCACGCTCAGCGTCCTGCACAACGGTCGCACTATCTATACCCGTGAGCAGCTGTTTGGCGGCAAACAACTCACCGAAGAAATTCAGCGCCGCTATGGTTTATCCGTCGAAGAAGCTGGCCTTGCCAAGAAGCAAGGCGGCTTGCCAGATGACTATGACAGCGAAGTGCTGCAGCCGTTTAAGGAAGCTGTAGTTCAGCAGGTTGCACGTTCGTTGCAGTTCTTCTTCGCTGCCGGGCAGTTCAATGATGTCGACTACATCCTGTTGGCAGGAGGTACTGCGTCGATTCCAGACCTTGACCGTTTGATTCAGCAAAAAATAGGCACCCAGACATTGGTCGCCAACCCATTCGCTGAAATGGCACTGAGTGGCAAGGTTAATGCCGGTGCGCTTGCCAGCGATGCGCCAGCCTTGATGATTGCCTGTGGTCTGGCGATGAGGAGTTTCGACTAATGGCGCGGATTAACCTTCTACCTTGGCGCGAGCAGCTACGCGAAGAGCGTAAGCAGCGCTTTTTGGTAACGCTTGCGGGTGTATTTGTTGTGGCGGCAGGCGTTGTATTTCTCGGGGATCAGTATCTCAACGGGGCCATTGAGCAGCAGGATGCCCGGAATGAGTTTGTGCGCAAGGAAATTGCTGTTTTGGATGCCCGGATTAAAGAGATCAGTGAGCTGAGAACTCGTCGTCAGCAGCTTCTTGAGCGGATGAAGATTATTCAAGACTTGCAAGGTAATCGGCCGATTATTGGGCGTGTTTTTGATCAACTGGTTAGAACATTGCCTGACGGTGTTCATTTCACTGGCGTGAAAATGACCGCGAAAAATATCGCTATTGTTGGTGCAGCTGAATCTAATAATCGTGTATCGAATTTAATGCGAAACCTAGACGCTTCTGAATGGTTAACTGCGCCAAATCTTACCGAGGTTAAGTCAGTGACAGCTGGTGCAGTTGATCAAGCTAATATATTCCAATTGAGCGTGCAGCAGACCCAGCCTACGCTTGCGGCAGAGGAGGCTAAGCAATGAGTCTTAACGATTCTTTAGAAAGCCTGCGACAGATTGATTTGAGCGATCTTGATTTTAATAATGTGGGCTCCTGGCCAGCGGCGGTAAAATTTATTTCGGGCATTCTCTTGCTAGTGGCAGTTCTAGCTTTGGGTTATAACTTTCACCTTAAAGACCTGCAAACCCAATTGGAGGGTAAGCGTGCGGAAGAGGTTTCTCTTAAAGATCAGTTCTCAAGTAAAGCGTTCCAAGCTGCAAATTTAGATGCCTATAAAGAGCAAATGCAGGAAATGGAGGTTTCTTTTGGTGCCCTTCTGAAGCAATTGCCAAGTGATACGGAAGTGCCAGGTCTACTTGAGGATATTACGCGGACAGGTTTGGGGAGTGGTTTAGAATTTGAGGAAATTAAGCTCCTTCCTGAAGTTGCTCAGCAGTTTTATATCGAGCTGCCAATTCAGATTAAAGTTGTTGGCGGCTACCATGATCTGGCGACCTTTGTAAGTGGCGTTGCTAGTCTCCCGCGAATTGTAACTCTGCATGATTTTGATTTGGTTCCTGCGGCTGCTGGTAGTTCATCTAAATTGAGGATGGGTATACTTGCTAAGACTTATCGATATAATGATAAAGGTGGCCAGCAATGAATTTGCGTTTTCTCTTTATTTTTATTTCTATTCTTAGCTTGGGCGGATGTGGTGTAGGCAGTGACTTCTCTGACTTGCAGCTTTACATGGATGAAGTGCGTGCGCGGCCTAAAGGAGAGATTGAGCCTTTGCCAAAGTTTCAAGCGTATGAGAGCTTTTCATACAGTGCAGCATCGCTACGGAGTCCATTTCAGCCCCCGATTACGCTTGATGTTGTGGCTAAACAGAAAGGCGCTGGTAATGTAAAGCCTGATGAGGGGCGTACTAAGCAGTTTCTTGAAGGTTTTAATATAGAAATTTTCGAAATGGTTGGTGCTCTATCTAATTCAAGTGGAACTTTTGCACTGGTAAGTGGTGCTGGTGGAGTGCATCGAGTTAAAGTTGGCGATTATCTTGGCCGAAATCACGGGAAGATTCAGGCTTTAGATGAGTCTAAAATTGAAGTGCTTGAAATAGTTCCAGATGGTGAGGGTGGTTGGTTGGAGCGGCCGCGGAGCTTACCCCTCAAGGAGCGCTCTTAAAGGAGCGGGATTACTATGAAGAAAAATAATCTATCTGCTCGGCGGAACATAATGATGAATAACTCCCCTATTGTTTATGGCCTTACACTGATGGCCGTATTCCTTTCTCCCTCTATTCTTGCGGCAAACTTGAATGCCCTAGATGTTTCTGCATTGCCAGGCGATCGCGTTGAGCTAAAGCTTACTTTTGACGAGCCAGTTCTGGCGCCGAGAGGCTACACAATTGAACAGCCTGCACGTATTGCTTTGGACTTGCCCGGTGTGTCGAATAAGTTGGGTGCGAAAAATCGTGAGTTGAGTGTCGGTAATGCGCGTAGCGTAACGGTCGTTGAAGCTAAAGACCGGACCCGATTGATCGTTAATCTAACTACCCTTGCGCCATACAGTACTCGTGCCGAAGGGAATAATTTGTATGTTGTTGTTGGGGAGGGTACTAGCGCGGTAGCCGCTCCGGTGTCGCTTCCTGTTGCTCCGAGTGTTTCTGCGTCACAGAAATTTAAGTACGTGACTCAAAAAAAGGAGATAAACAGTATCGATTTCCAGCGTGGCGATCAGGGTGAGGGGAATATTATTATTAGTCTTTCCGATTCGACCCTTAGTCCTGATATTCAGGATCAAGGTGGAAAGATTAAGTTGAAGTTCTCTAAAACAATGCTCCCTGATGCGTTGAAGGTAAAGCTGGATGTCAAGGATTTTGCAACACCTGTACAGTTTGTTAGTTCGTCTGAATCTAGCGGCGACGCGGTTATAGTTATCGAGCCTGTTGGTTTTTACGACTATCTCGCCTATCAGGCCGATAACAAGCTGACTATAAGTGTCAAGCCATTAAGTCAAAGTGATGTTGAGCAGCAAAAGAAAGAGAATTTCGCTTATAATGGTGAAAAGCTTTCTTTGAACTTTCAAGATATTGATGTTCGTTCCGTTCTCCAGCTGATTGCGGATTTTACTGATCTTAACTTGGTTGCCAGCGATACTGTTTCAGGAAATATTACGTTGCGGTTGCAAAACGTTCCTTGGGATCAGGCTCTAGACCTTGTGCTGAAAACGAAGGGTTTAGATAAACGCAAGGTCGGTAATGTTTTAATGGTTGCACCAGCAGATGAGATTGCCGCTCGTGAGCGTCAAGAGCTTGAGGCCAAAAAGCAAGTGGCTGAGTTAGCTCCGCTCCGGAAAGATGTTATTCAACTTAATTATGCAAAGGCTTCTGATATAGCAAAAATATATGAGGATAATGACTCGAAGGGCGTGCTGAAAGATGATATGCGTGGGTCTGTTATTTTTGATGATCGAACGAATACCCTCATCGTTACTCTTACTCAAGAGAGGATTGATGAGCTGCGTCGTATTGTTACCCAGTTGGATATTCCGGTTCGCCAGGTAATGATTGAGGCACGAATAGTCGAGGCTAATGTTGATTTTGACAAGTCTCTTGGTGTGCGCTGGGGCGGGAATTTTTGGAGTGGCGACAAGTGGAACTCTTGGGGCAAAGACGGTAATTTGGGTGTTGAGGAAAATGACGAGGGCGGTACTGTTGGGCGTTTTCCTGGTCTTAGAACCTCTCCGGTCAATAGCCCTTTTGTCGATTTAGGTGCTGCAGCAGCAACAAGTGGGTTTGGTATTGGATTTGTTACAGATAACGTTATTTTGGATCTTCAACTGAGTGCAATGGAGAAAACCGGCTCTGGTGAGGTTGTGTCGCAGCCTAAAGTTGTAACTGCTGATAAAGAGACTGCAAAAATCTTGAAAGGCTCTGAAGTTCCCTATCAAGAGGCCAGTTCAAGTGGCGCGACGAGTACGTCTTTTAAGCAGGCGGCACTCTCTCTTGAGGTTACTCCTCAGATTACGCCGGACAACCGTGTGATTATTGAAGTTAAAGTTACCAAGGATGCTCCTGATTTCTCGCAAGCGGCTGCAACAGGCGGGGTACCGTCCATCAATAAGAATGAAGTCAATGCCAAAGTTCTTGTTGCAGATGGTGAAACTATTGTAATCGGCGGCGTGTTCTCTAACACGCAATCTAAATCTGTCGACAAAGTTCCATTTTTAGGCGACTTGCCTTATGTGGGGCGCCTCTTTAGGCGTGATTTGGTACAGGATAAGAAATCAGAGCTGTTGATCTTCCTCACGCCTCGTATCATGAATAATCAAGCAATCGCGGTGAGTCGTTGATTCAGTGCGGAACTTGATCCTCGTTGGCCCGATGGGGGCTGGTAAAAGCACCATCGGGCGTTTGCTTGCTAAAGAGCTGCGGCTACCTTTCAAAGACTCTGATAAAGAGATTGAGCAGCGCACGGGCGCGGATATTCCCTGGATCTTCGATGTTGAAGGTGAGCAGGGTTTTCGTGAGCGTGAGCAGGCAGTAATTGCGGAGCTTTGTGATGTTGACGGTATGGTTTTGGCAACTGGTGGCGGTGCGGTAATGCGTGCTGAAAATCGTGTTGCACTGAGGCGAGGCGGTCATGTGGTATATCTGCATGCGTCTGTTGAGCAGCAGGTTGACCGTACTTCACGTGATCGCAATCGGCCGCTGTTGCGTGCGGCTGATCCGGGTAAGGTTCTGGCTGAATTACTGGCAGTTCGTGATCCGCTTTACCGTGAAGTCGCCGATGTAGTGGTCGAAACTGACGAGCGTCCGCCTCGTCTGGTGGTACAAGAGATCCTTGAGCGTCTTGAGGCGCTTTCTCCCCGTTAAAGCGCAGGCTGAACTGCGCTATCCTAGGCCCCTTTGTAACTTGGGGGCTTTATGCAGATTCTTCATGTCGATCTTGGTGAACGCAGTTACCCGATCTATATCGGTTCCGAGCTGTTGGCTCGTGATGATTTGCTGGCGGCTCACATTGTCGGTCGACAAGTCGCGATAGTAACCAATGAGACAGTTGCTCCCCTTTATCTTGCTGCGCTTGAGCGTTCGCTCGCGGGTTATGCCATCACCTCTGTGGTGTTGCCTGACGGTGAGCGTTATAAAACCTGGGAAACCCTGCAGCTGGTTTTTGATGGGTTGCTGGGTACGCGACATGACCGCCGCACAACCGTCATCGCTTTGGGTGGCGGTGTAATTGGTGATATGGCGGGGTTTGCAGCGTCGTGTTATCAGCGCGGTGTGAACTTTATCCAGGTGCCAACCACGCTGCTGTCGCAGGTCGATTCATCTGTTGGCGGCAAAACCGGGATCAACCATCCGCTGGGTAAGAATATGGTGGGGGCCTTCTATCAGCCGCAAGCCGTGTTGATCGATACCGCCACGCTGGCGACCTTGCCTGCTCGTGAGTTGTCTGCTGGTTTGGCAGAAGTGATCAAGTACGGCTTGATCTGTGATGAACCATTCCTGTCCTGGCTTGAGGAGCATATGCCTGCATTGCGTGCCCTTGATCAGGAAGCCCTGACCGCTGCGATTGCTCATTCCTGTGCGGCCAAGGCTCGTGTTGTCGCTGCTGATGAGCGTGAGTCGGGTGTCCGCGCTACGTTGAATCTTGGGCATACTTTCGGTCATGCCATTGAGACGCATCAGGGCTATGGCGCCTGGCTGCATGGTGAGGCTGTAGCCGCTGGTACCGTTATGGCGTTGGATATGTCCGAGCGTTTAGGTTGGATTAGTGCGTCTGAGCGTGAGCGGGCCGTTCGGTTGTTTATTGCCGCAGGCTTGCCGGTTACTCCTCCTGAGGAGATGGCGCCTGAGGACTTTATGGAGCATATGGCTGTCGACAAGAAGGTTCTCGATGGCAAGCTGCGCCTGGTGTTGTTGCGCGGCTTGGGTGAGGCGGTTGTAACCGGTGATTTTCCCCGGGAAATTTTGAATGCCACGTTGAGCGCAGATTATGCCGCGCAGCTGGCTCAGCTTAAAAATTAACGAGTGTCCCATGACAAGTCTGCATGCTGACGAGGCGTTTCTCGATCATTACCACTTCACCCATGACCCCTTCGGTTCGCGGGTGCCTGGTTTTAAGTTTTTTCCCGCGCAGCGCAAGCCGGTGCTTGGTCAGTTGCACCACTTGGCGCGCTATAGCCAACTGTTGCTGGTGGTCAGTGGCCCGGATGGTAGTGGCAAAACCTTGCTGCGCCAGGCGCTGGTAGCGAGCACTAATAAGCAGGCGGTGCAAAGTGTGGTGGTGTCCGCGAGGGGAGCGTCTGATCCTGCGAGCATCTTGCGCCAAGTCGCGCAGGGGCTGCAGGTGCAGCGGCCCGAGTTGCCGGCCATTCTGGCGCAGGCCGGGCAGCTAGCGCTGACCGGCCAGGAAGTGTACGTGCTGGTTGATGATGCCGAGGATCTCAGTGATGCGGCGCTGACCAGTTTGTTGAGCCTGGCTGTCGGCAATGCTGATGGTCGACCGCATGTCTTTCTCTTTGCTGATTCGCAGCTGTTGCCGCGTCTTGAGCATGTGGCGGCGGGTGATGAGTGTTTTCATGTTATTGAGCTGCAGCCTTATGGCGAGGATGAAACGCGTGAGTACCTGACTCAGCGCCTCGAGGGTGCGGGGCAGGGTATTGAGGTTTTCAGCGATGACCAGGTTGCGGATATTCATGAGCAATCTGCTGGCTGGCCAGGGGTAATCAACCAGGTCGCGCGCGAATCGTTGGTCGAGGCAATGTTGGCGCAGCGCGGCGCGGCGAGCCGCGGTGGTTTTTCGTTCAGCTTGCCGCGCAAGCATCTGCTGGCCCTCGCTGTAGTGGCTATCGGTGTGATGGCTGCCTGGTTGATGCAGGGGCGGGTGGTTAAGGATGTTGATGCGCCTGTGATTGCACAGTTACCACTCGGTGACGCTCCTCCGCCGGCAGTCATTGCCGAGCCGGCTACAGCTGCTACTTCAGTGGTTGCGCCTGCGATTCAATTCGAGGGTGCCAACCAGCCACTGCCGTTGCCTTTGGTGGGCGAGGCGCAACCCGTTATTCGTGAGCCTTTGGCTCAGGCGGCTGGTTTGAGTGACGCGGAAGAGGCTGACGCTTCGGGTGCGGCGGATATCGCGCCTGAGCCGGCTGTTTCGGTGAATGTGCCGGTTGCTCCTGTAGTGACTGAGCCAGCCAAGGTTGCGCCTCCGGTTGCTCCGCCGGTAGTCAAGCCAGTTGCTCCGGTGGCGGCTGCGGCACCGCCGCCAGCTAAGCCGCAAGCACCTGCTGCTGCGGCCAAACCTGCTGCTACTGGTGATTGGTATTCCGCGCAGGTTGGCTCGCGTTATACCCTGCAGATACTTGGTGCGCGCTTGGAAAGTGGCGCGCAGGCTTTTGTAAAAGCCAATGGCGCGGATTATCGCTATTTCAAGAAACAGCATCAGGGTAAGCCGCTCTACGTGGTCACCTATGGCAGCTTTGCCACGCGCGATGCCGCACAGGCGGCCTTGCGCACACTGCCTGCCAAGGTGCAGGCTGGTAAGCCCTGGCCGCGTAACTTCGCTGGCATTCAGCAAGAAATTGCCCAGGCGCGCTAGCTGATACACTTCAGCGCATGCGCTGACCGGTCGGTCGCTACCACGACCTTCCGGTCTTATCCTTCGTTTTAGCGACATATTTTTTCAAGGCTTCGTCACTAAGGTTTGTGACGGCCTAGGTGGGTATGTACAATGACTGCCCTTTCGCCTGCGCAAAGCTGGGGCTTAGTCCTGCGCGCATGGTAAGTGGTTGAATTAGAAAGTAATTGCCTTGTGATAGGCCGTCTGGTGAGAGTCCCTATGAAAGCAGGTTTGTACCGTCCTGATGAGTTCAAGGATAACTGCGGCTTCGGCCTTATCGCCCATATGCAGGGTGAGGCTAGCCATCACCTGCTGCAGACCGCGATTGAAGCCCTGACATGCATGACCCACCGTGGCGGGATCAACGCCGACGGTAAGACCGGTGACGGTTGTGGTCTGCTGATCCAGAAGCCTGATGCTTTCCTGCGGGCCATGGCCCAGCAGCACTTTGCTGTCGAGCTGCCGAAGCAGTACGCCGTGGGCATGGTGTTCTTAAACCAAGACCCGGTTAAAGCTGAAGCTGCTCGCGAAAACATGAATCGCGAGATTCTTGCGGCCGGCCTGAGTCTGGTCGGCTGGCGCAAAGTACCAATCGACACCAGCGTGCTCGGCCGTCTGGCGCTTGAGCGTCTGCCGCAGATCGAACAGGTGTTTATCGGTGGCGAAGGCCTGTCCGATCAGGAATTTGCGATCAAGCTGTTCAGTGCCCGTCGTCGCTCTTCGGTAGCCAATGCCACCGACAGTGATCACTACATCTGCAGCTTTTCGCACAAGACCATCATCTACAAAGGCCTGATGATGCCGGCCGACCTGCAGCAGTTCTACCCGGATCTGGGTGACGAACGTCTGCAGACCGCCATTTGCGTATTTCACCAGCGCTTCTCCACCAACACCCTGCCGAAGTGGCCGCTGGCTCAGCCGTTCCGCTTCCTGGCGCACAACGGTGAAATCAACACCATCACCGGTAACCGCAACTGGGCGCAGGCGCGTCGCCTGAAGTTTGCCAACGATCAGATATTTGATCTGGAAGAACTCGGCCCGCTGGTCAACCGCGTGGGCTCCGACTCCTCGAGCATGGACAACATGCTGGAACTGATGGTCACCGGCGGCATCGACCTGTTCCGTGGTGTGCGCATGATCATTCCGCCTGCGTGGCAGAACGTTGAAACCATGGACGCCGACCTGCGCGCGTTCTACGAATACAACTCCATGCACATGGAGCCCTGGGATGGTCCGGCCGGTGTGGTACTCACCGATGGCCGTCATGCGGTGTGCCTGCTTGACCGTAACGGTCTGCGTCCGGCGCGCTGGGTCACCACCAAGAATGGCTACATCACCCTGGCCTCGGAAATTGGCGTGTGGAACTACGCGCCCGAGGACGTGCTAGCCAAGGGTCGCGTCGGCCCAGGGCAGATTCTCGCGGTGGACACCGAAACCGGGCAGATCCTCGGCAGCGACGATATCGACAACCGTCTGAAATCGCGTCATCCCTACAAGCAGTGGATGCGCAAGAGTGCCCAGCGCATTCAGGCGACCCTGGAAGACCGCGACCACGGTTCGGCGTTCTACGACGTTGACCAGCTCAAGCAGTACATGAAGATGTACCAGGTCACCTTCGAAGAGCGTGATCAGGTGCTGCGTCCCCTGGGTGAACAAGGCCAGGAAGCTGTTGGTTCCATGGGCGATGACACGCCGATGGCAGTGCTCAGCCAGCGCGTACGCTCGCCGTACGACTACTTCCGTCAGCAGTTCGCTCAGGTCACCAACCCGCCGATCGACCCGCTGCGTGAAGCCATCGTTATGTCGCTGGAGATCTGCCTCGGTGCCGAGCGCAATATCTTCGAAGAGTCGCCAGAGCACGCTGCACGGGTGATTCTCAGCAGCCCGGTGATCTCGCCGGCCAAATGGCGCGCACTGATGAACCTGGATCGTCCAGGCTTCGAGCGTCAGCTGATCGACATGAACTACGACGAGTCGATCGGTCTGGAAGCCGCCGTGCGCAATATGGCTGATCAGGCTGAAGAAGCCGTGCGCGCCGGTAAGGTGCTGCTGGTCCTGTCTGACCGCCATATCGCTCCGGGCAAACTTCCGGCCCACGCCTCGCTGGTCACCGGTGCGATTCACCACCGTCTGACTGAGAAAGGCCTGCGTTGCGACTGCAACATCCTGGTCGAGACTGCGACTGCGCGCGATCCGCATCACTATGCCGTGCTGCTCGGCTTCGGCGCGTCGGCGGTCTATCCGTTCCTCGCCTATGAAGTGCTGGGTGACCTGATTCGTACCGGCGAAGTGCTGGGCGATCTGTATGAAGTGTTCAAGCATTACCGCAAAGGCATCTCCAAAGGCCTGCTGAAGATCCTCTCGAAGATGGGCATCTCTACTGTGGCGTCCTACCGCGGTGCACAGCTGTTTGAAGCGGTCGGCCTGGCCGATGACGTTACCGAGCTGTGCTTCCGTGGTGTGGCCAGCCGCATCAAGGGTGCGCGCTTCGTCGACATCGAAGCTGAGCAGAAGCTGCTTGCCGGTGAAGCCTGGAACAACCGCAAGTCGATCCAGCAGGGTGGTTTGCTCAAGTTTGTCTACGGCGGCGAGTACCACGCCTACAACCCGGACGTGGTCAACACCCTGCAGGCGGCTGTGCAGCAGGGCAGCTACGAGAAATTCAAGGAATACACCACGCTGGTTGATACCCGCCCGGTGTCGATGCTGCGCGACCTGCTGCAGTTGAAACTGGCCGATCAACCTTTGCCGCTGGATCAAGTTGAGCCGCTGGAAGGCATCCTCAAGCGCTTCGACTCTGCCGGTATTTCTCTCGGTGCTCTGTCGCCAGAAGCGCATGAAGCCATCGCCGAGGCAATGAACCGCCTGGGCGCACGCTCCAACTCCGGTGAGGGCGGCGAAGACCCGGCCCGTTACGGCACCGTGCGCAGCTCGAAGATCAAGCAAGTGGCTACTGGTCGCTTTGGCGTAACGCCTGAGTACCTGGTTAACGCCGAAGTGCTGCAGATCAAGGTTGCTCAGGGCGCCAAGCCTGGCGAGGGCGGCCAGTTGCCGGGTGGCAAGGTCAACGGTCTGATCGCCAAGCTGCGCTACGCAGTGCCGGGCGTGACCCTGATTTCGCCGCCGCCGCACCACGACATCTACTCCATCGAAGACTTGGCGCAGCTGATCTATGACCTCAAGCAGGTCAATCCGCAGGCGCTGGTGTCGGTCAAGCTGGTAGCAGAAGCGGGTGTCGGCACCATCGCCGCCGGTGTGGCCAAGGCCTATGCCGACCTGATCACCATCTCCGGCTACGACGGCGGTACCGGTGCATCGCCGCTGACCTCGATCAAGTACGCCGGTGCGCCGTGGGAACTCGGCCTGGCCGAAACCCATCAGACCCTGCGCGGCAATGACCTGCGTGGCAAGGTGCGGGTACAGACTGACGGCGGCCTGAAAACTGGCCTGGACGTGATCAAGGCCGCCATCCTCGGTGCCGAGAGTTTCGGTTTTGGTACTGCGCCGATGATTGCCCTGGGTTGTAAGTACCTGCGTATCTGCCACCTGAATAACTGCGCCACCGGCGTAGCCACGCAGAACGATAAGCTGCGCAAGGATCACTTCATCGGCACCGTCGAAATGGTGATGAACTTCTTCACCTATGTTGCCGAAGAAACCCGCGAGTGGCTGGCCAAGCTGGGCGTGCGCAGCTTGGAAGAGCTGATCGGGCGTACTGATCTGCTCAACATGCTGCCGGGCGAAACCGACAAACAGGGCCATCTGGATCTGACGCCGCTGCTCGGCAGCGACCACATTCCGGCCGACAAGCCGCAGTTCTGTCTGGTTGACCGCAACCCACCATTCGACCAAGGCCTGCTGGCCGAGAAGATGGTCGAGCTGGCCAAGCCGGCGATCGATGCGGCTAGCGGCGCTGAGTTCGAACTGGACATCTGTAACTGTGACCGTTCGATTGGCGCCCGTGTCTCCGGCGAAATCGCCCGTGTACATGGCAACCAGGGCATGGCTAAAGCGCCGATCACCTTCCGCTTCAAGGGCACTGCGGGCCAGAGCTTCGGTGTGTGGAACGCCGGTGGCCTGAACCTGTATCTGCAAGGCGATGCCAACGACTACGTCGGCAAGGGTATGACCGGCGGCAAGCTGGTGATTACTCCGCCGCAAGGCAGCCCGTTCAAAACCCAGGACAGCGCCATTATCGGCAACACCTGCCTGTACGGTGCCACCGGTGGCAAGCTGTTCGCAGCGGGTACTGCGGGCGAGCGTTTCGCCGTGCGTAACTCCGGTGCCCACACCGTAGTGGAAGGCACGGGCGACCATTGCTGCGAATACATGACCGGCGGTTTCGTCTGCGTGCTGGGTAAGACCGGCTACAACTTCGGCTCGGGCATGACCGGCGGTTTCGCCTACGTGCTCGACCTGGATAACAGTTTCTACGACCGCGTTAACCACGAGTTGGTGGAGATTCAGCGGATCAACAATGAGTCGATGGAGGCGTACCGTAGCCACCTGGAGCGCGTACTCACCGAGTACGTCCAGGAAACATCGAGTGAGTGGGGCATCAACCTGCTGGAAAACCTGGACGACTACCTGCGCAAGTTCTGGCTGGTCAAACCGAAGGCGGCAAGCCTGAAGTCGTTGCTCTCCAGCACCCGTGCCAACCCGCAATAAGAATGCGCCTGAAGTGGTTTGATGAGGTATTGCAATGACTGAACGTCTGAATAACGACTTCCAGTTCATCGAAGTCGGGCGCAAAGACCCGAAGAAGAAACTGTTGCGTCAGCGTAAGAAAGAGTTCGTCGAGATCTACGACAACTTCAAGCCTGCGCAAGCGGCTGACCAGGCGCATCGCTGCCTGGGCTGCGGTAACCCCTATTGCGAATGGAAGTGCCCGGTGCACAACTTCATTCCCAACTGGCTCAAGCTGGTGTCCGAGGGCAATATCCTCGCCGCCGCCGAACTGAGCCACCAGACCAACACCCTGCCGGAAGTCTGCGGCCGCGTGTGTCCGCAGGATCGTCTGTGTGAAGGTGCTTGCACCCTTAACGACGGCTTCGGCGCGGTGACCATTGGTTCGGTGGAGAAGTACATCACCGATACCGCGTTTGCCATGGGCTGGCGTCCAGATATGTCGCGTGTGGTGCCGACCGGCAAGCGCGTTGCCGTGATCGGTGCCGGTCCTGCAGGTCTGGGCTGTGCTGACGTGTTGGTACGTGGCGGCGTGACCCCGGTGGTGTTCGACAAGAACCCGGAAATTGGCGGCCTGCTGACCTTTGGTATTCCTGAGTTCAAGCTGGAAAAGAGCGTGCTGAGCAATCGTCGCGAAGTCTTTACCGGCATGGGCGTGGAGTTCCGCCTGAACACCGAGATCGGCAAAGACATCACCATGCAGCAGCTGCTGGATGAGTACGATGCCGTCTTCATGGGCATGGGCACCTACACCTACATGAAGGGCGGCTTCCCCGGTGAAGACCTGCCGGGCGTTACCGACGCACTGGATTTTCTGATTGCCAACGTCAACCGCAACCTCGGTTTCGAGAAGTCGCCAGAAGACTTTATCGACATGAAGGGCAAGCGCATTGTCGTGCTCGGCGGTGGTGACACCGCGATGGACTGCAACCGTACCTCGATCCGCCAGGGCGCCAAATCGGTGACCTGTGCTTATCGTCGTGACGAAGAAAACATGCCGGGCTCGCGCAAGGAAGTGAAAAACGCCAAGGAAGAAGGGGTCAAGTTCCTCTTTAACCGTCAGCCGATCGCCATCGTTGGTGAAGACAAGGTTGAAGGCGTGAAGGTCGTCGAGACCCGTCTCGGCGAGCCGGATGCCCGTGGCCGTCGCAGCCCTGAGCCGATTCCAGGCTCTGAAGAAATCATCCCGGCAGAAGCCGTGTTGATCGCCTTCGGTTTCCGCCCAAGCCCCGCGGCATGGTTCACGGACTTCAAGATTGAAACCGATAGCCAGGGTCGAGTAGTGGCGCCGGAGCAGAGCCAGTTCAAGCATCAGACCAGTAACCCGAAAATCTTCGCCGGTGGCGATATGGTGCGCGGTTCTGACCTGGTGGTAACGGCGATCTTCGAAGGCCGCAATGCGGCTGAAGGCATCCTCGACTACCTCGGCGTGTAACGAGCGAGCGGTTATGCCGTTATGCACAAAGCCAGCCCTAGGGCTGGCTTTGTTGTTTCTGCGTTTGGCTTAGCTGCTTGGCGTGGCCGCGAGCCCCATAGTGCGTTCGCGGCGCGTGTTCCATACCGCAGCGGCTACCAGTACCACCAGGGTAATCGCCAGTGCTGCGGATGAGCCCACCGTGCCGAACCCCATACCGCCGTGATCCAGCGGTTTGCTGAGAAAGTCGCCCAAGGTTGCACCAAATGGGCGGGTTAGTACAAACGCCAGCCAGAACAGGATGACCGGCGATATACGGGTGAAATACTTGGCTGCGGCAACGATGGCAATCAGGCTGCCTATCAACAGTGCGCCACCGGCGAAGCCCAGGCCGGAGTCGTCAGCCAGGTAATCGCCCAAGGCGGTGCCGAGGGTGTTGGAGAACAGAATCGCCGTCCAGTAGAACAGCTCTCCTCGGCGGCTTTGGATGTGGTCGACCGACAGGGATTTCTCGCTCATGTACCAAATCGCAAAGATGGCGATCAGCAAGGCGACTAATAAGGCTGAGCCGGTGGCGTAGCCCAGGCCCAGGGTGCGGTCCATAAAGTCAGAGATGGTCGTGCCGGCGGTGCTGGTGGCCAGAATGACCGTCCAGTACAGCGCAGGGTTATAGCGGTTGGCGCGCAATTGGCCGATCAGGGTGAGCAGGAACAGGCTGATAAGTATCAGTGAGCTGGCTGCATAGCCGACATCCAGGGTCATGGAGAGCAGATCCCCGGCGGTTTCGCCAAGGGTGGTAGCGCAAATCTTCATCACCCAGAACGTCAGGGTGATGGCGGGCAGTTTGTTCATCGCGGATGTCCGTCAGGGGAGGAGGAGACGGTTGCTAAATTAGGCACGCGGATGTGAAAAGCGCGTCAAGAACTCATCAGCGATTCGTGATTTAGCGCTTCTTTTGCTGGGTGAGCTGGACGGCGAAGCGAGGCAAATCGTCGCAATGGATAAAAGGCATGACCCTCGCCGTGCCTTTTGTGTGGTGCTCTGCGAAAATGCCCGCACTTTTTTACCGATTACTTTTCTCGGGAACTGCCATGACCGCCCTGAAGAACGACCGCTTCCTTCGTGCTCTGCTCAAGCAACCTGTCGATGTCACCCCTGTATGGATGATGCGCCAGGCCGGTCGTTATCTACCGGAGTACCGCGCCACCCGCGCCAAGGCGGGTGATTTCGTCAAACTGATGAAGAACCCTGAGTTAGCGTGTGAAGTCACCATCCAGCCGTTGGATCGTTACCCGCAACTGGATGCGGCGATTCTGTTCTCGGACATCCTGACCATTCCCGATGCCATGGGCCAGGGTCTGTATTTCGAAACTGGCGAAGGCCCGCGCTTCAAGAAAGTTATCAGCTCCATGGCCGATATCGAGGCGCTGCCGATTCCTGATCCTGAGCAGGACCTGGGTTATGTGATGGACGCTGTGCGTACCATTCGCCGCGAGCTGAACGGGCGCGTGCCGCTGATTGGCTTTACTGGCAGCCCTTGGACCCTGGCCACTTACATGGTTGAAGGCGGCTCATCGAAAGACTTCCGCAAGTCCAAGGCCATGCTCTACGACAACCCGCAGGCCATGCATGCCCTGCTCGACAAGTTGGCGCAGTCGGTCACCGCTTACCTCAACGGGCAAATCAAGGCCGGCGCGCAAGCGGTGCAGATCTTCGATTCCTGGGGTGGCTCGTTGTCAGCGGCGGCATACCAGGAGTTCTCACTGGCCTATATGCAGAAGATCATCGACGGACTGATCCGCGAGCACGACGGTCGCCGCGTGCCGGTGATCCTCTTCACCAAGGGTGGCGGTCTATGGCTGGAGTCGATGGCGGACAGCGGTGCCGAAGCTCTGGGCCTGGACTGGACCTGCGATATCGGCAGCGCCCGTGCCCGCGTCGGCAATAAGGTGGCGCTGCAGGGCAATATGGACCCTAGCGTGCTCTACGCCAACCCGGCGGCGATCCGCGCTGAAGTGGGGCGTATTCTCGCTGCTTACGGTCATGGCAGCGGCCAGGTGTTCAACCTTGGCCACGGCATCACCCCAGAAGTAAACCCGGCGCATGCCGGTGCCTTCTTTGAGGCAGTGCATGAGCTGTCCGCGCAATACCATCAATAAACCCTACCTAAAACAAAGGCCGCTTATGCGGCCTTTGTTTTATTTACGTTTCTTAGAGCCTGGCTCGGATCTAGCGAGCTAGAGCGAGACAAGGCGCTACGTTAGTAACAGCCTTCGGTTGGTCAAAATGGCCGAGGAAGCGGAGTTTACTGGTGTAAATGAGCATTCCGAGGCCATTTTTAACGCTGTATCGCCGACGCGCAGCCGATCCGGGGTAGGTTCTCAGGGTTTACGCAAATCGCGCACGGCCCTTACCAGTGCCAATTGTTCGGTTTCGCTGAGCTTGTCGGCATAGCTGGGCATAGCACCTGGACCCTCCTGAATGGCTTCAAGGATGTCGTTGTCGCTGGTGTTGTCCTGCCATTTTGCTTTGCTCAGGTTCTGCGCGAAGTAGAGCCAGCCGCGCATCGTGTTGGCGCGGCCGTCTGCGGCATGGCATTTGACGCAGTGCTGGCGATATAGCTGCTGGCCATCTGTGTCGGCCAGTGCAGGCAAACTGCCGAGCAGGGTCAGCGCACCCAGGAGGCCGAGCAGCGCCGGCTTATTTGACATTGGCCAGGTTCCCTTTCAGGGCGACGCCTGCCATGACTGCCCCGGCGTGGCATTCGTATTTCTGGCTGTCCTTGTACTCGACGTTCTTGTAGTTGCTGGCCAGGTCGACGACGGCGTTGGCACCGGCTGCCTTGGCGGCGTTCTGGAAGCGGATCAGCGCCGATTGCATTGCCCAGCTGCAGGCAGCTTCATCACTCTTGTTGAAGGCGTTGGTCTTCTGGCTGGTGGTAACACCGGATTTGACCACGCTGACCTTGCCAGCAGGTTTATTGCCGGCGAGATAGAACTTAACGCTGCCGTCGAGACGGCCTGCGTTCAGGGCTTCCTGTACGGCGGCTTCGAAGGGCAGAAAATGGGCGGTGTCACGGGCCTGACTGACTGCTGGGAACAAGCTGATGCAGGCTACTGCGAGAATCCAGGACTTGGCGTTCATGGGTTGCTCCTTGTTATGAGGCTTTTCTTAGGGCTGCTCGGTTGCGCAAAAGGCTTTACTGCCGTTGCCAGTGTAATAGAGCCGCTGCTTAGCTCCAGCGTTTGAAGATCAACGAAGTGTTCACCCCGCCAAAAGCGAAGTTGTTGTTCATTACGTACTGATGGCTCATCTGGCGGAATTCGCCGCGTAGGTAGTCCAGTTCGCCGCAGGCTGGATCGATATTCTCCAGATTCAGCGTTGGTACATAGCTGTCCGCGTTCATCATTTCGATACTGAACCAAGATTCCAGTGCGCCGCAGGCACCCAGGGTGTGGCCGAAATAGCTTTTCTGCGAGCTGATCGGCATCTGGCTGCCGAACAGTTCTTGGGTGGCCAGGGTTTCTGCCACATCGCCTTGATCGGTGGCTGTGCCGTGGCCATTCACATAGCCGATGGCTGAAGGCGCCAAATTGGCATCCTGTAAGGCCAGTTCCATTGCCCCGCGCATGGTTGCCTGCACCGGTTTGGTGGCGTGCTGGCCGTCGGAGTTGCAGCCGAAACCGACGATCTCGGCATAGATGGTCGCGCCACGTGCCAGGGCATGCTCCAGCTCTTCGAGCACCAAGATGCCAGCTCCTTCGCCGATCACCAGGCCATCGCGACCACTGTCATAGGGGCGCGGTGAGGTGTGCGGCGCATCGTTTTTCAAGCTGGTGGCGTACAGCGCGTCGAAGACCATGGCCTCGGTTGGGCAGAGTTCTTCGGCACCGCCGGCAACCATCATCTGCAGGCGGCCAAACTTGATCGCCTCATAGGCATAGCCGATGCCCTGGCTGCCGCTGGTACAAGCGCTGGAGGTGGGAATCAGACGACCCTTGAGGCCGAAGAATATGCTGATATTGGCTGCCGTGGTGTGCGGCATCATGCGGATATAGGAGTTGGCATTCAGGCCGTCGGCGACCGAATTGAGCAGCATATTGCCGAAGGCTTTGACCTCTTCGGTACTGCCGGTCGAGGAGCCACAGGCCACGCCCATGCGGCCGTCTTGAATGCGTTCGTCGCCGAGCAGGCCTGCATGCTCCAGCGCACGTTCAGCGGCATACACGGCGAGTTTTGAGACTCGGCCCATGCTGCGCGTTTGCTTGCGGGTCCAGCGTTTAGGCGCTTCAAAGTCATCAACCGGGCCGCCGAGACGGGTGTTCAGCTCGCTGAACCTGTCCCACTCATGCATATAGCGGATACCGCTCTTGCCGGCCTTGAAGTTCGCTTCAATCGTCGGCCAGTCGCTGCCCAGCGAGGTCACGCCGGCCATGCCGGTGACTACAACCCGTTTGCAACCGCTCATCAGCACAATCCACCGTTTACGGCGAGGACCTGGCGGGTAATGTAAGCCGCTTCCTCGGACATCAGAAAATTCACTGCACCGGCCACTTCTTCAGGGGTGCCCATGCGCTGCGCCGGGACCATCTTGAGGATTTCTTCAACCGGAACATCGGCATCGAGGATTTCGGTGTCGATCAACCCTGGTGCCACACAGTTGACGGTGATTTTGCGCTTACCCAGTTCGATCGCCAAGGCCTTGGCTGCACCAATGATGCCGGCCTTGGAGGCGCTGTAGTTGACCTGGCCACGGTTGCCGATCAGCCCGGATACCGAGGTGATGCAGACGATACGCCCGGCTTTGCGGCGACGCACCATGGGCATGGTCAGCGGATGCAGCACATTGTAGAAGCCGTCGAGGTTGGTGCGCATGACAATGTCCCAGTCGTCCTCACTCAGGGCCGGGAAGGCGCCGTCGCGGGTTAAGCCGGCGTTGCATACGACACCGTAATACGCGCCATGCTGCTCGACATCGGCCTCCAGCGCGGTGCGGCAAGCGGCACGGTCGGAGACGTCGAATTGCAGGATGCGTGCCTGCTGGCCCAGTTCGATGATCTGCGCCTGCACCGCTTCGGCTTCATCGCGGCGGGCGCGGCAATGCAGCACGATGTCATAGCCGCCCTTGGCCAGACGCAGGGCAATCGCCTTGCCGATGCCACGGCTGGAACCGGTGACCAGAATGGTTTCGCTCATGGCTGTTATTCCTGAAAGTCTTCTTGAAGATAGCTGGCCACCTGGGGTGGACGGAATACGTTTAGGCGGGCCAGGGCCTCGATGCCGGGACCGCGCAGCTGGCACTCGAATACGCCCATGCCGTTTTCATCCTGCAACGAGCGACTCGCATGGATATGCAGTTCGGCTCCTGCCGGGAAGCGTTCGACATTGCATTCGTACTTGCGCGTACCGAGCAGAAAGCCCAGCTCCACCGGCTCGCCGTGCAGGCGCGCCTGGCAGCCGGCGTAGGCGGCCACACTCTGCGCCATCAACTCGATGCCGACCCAGGCCGGCAGGCTGCCGTCGGCCTGATTGAACAGACCTTCAGGGCGAACAGTGAGCTGGGTTTCGATGTCCTCGTCGCCAAAGCGCAGCACCTGATCGATCAGGATCATGTCGGCGGCGTGGGGGATCAGTTCGGCGATTGGCCATTGGCTCATGCGGGTTCTCCTGGCGCTTCGCTCAGCTCATTACCCAAGAGCAGGCTGATATTGTTACCGCCAAAGGCAAAAGAGTTGCTCATCAGTCGGCGTGCGCGGCTGTTGCTCAGGCGGGTTCCAGGCTGTACCAAGTTTAACGCTGGCAGGGCTGGGTCAGCCTGGCCATCCCACAGGTGCGGGGGCAGTAACTGCTCAGGGTTGTATGCGCTCAGTGTCAGCCAGCAGAAGGCTGCTTCCAGGGCGCCGGCCGCGCCGAGGGTGTGGCCGACCATGGATTTGCTGGATGAACACGGCACACCATGGGGGAAAATCGCCTGCACTGCCTGGCTTTCCATGGCGTCGTTGTGGGTGGTGGCGGTGCCATGTAGGTTCAGGTAATCGACCTGATCAGCGCTTATCCCGGCCGCAGCCAGGGCTTTGCGCATGGCCGCCTGGGCACCGAGGCCATCGGGCTGTGGTGCAGAAATATGGTGCGCGTCAGAGCTGGCCCCGCCGCCGAGCAGGGTGACTGCAGTGCCGCCGGGTAGCGCTTCTCTGCTCATCAGAAACAGCGCCGCAGCCTCGCCGATATTGATGCCATGGCGGTTCACGGAAAACGGATTGCAGCGCTCGGCCGAGACCGCTTCCAGAGCGGAAAAACCGTTCAGGGTCAGGCGACACAGGCTGTCCACACCGCCACAGATCACCGCATCACAGACGCCCAGGTCAAGCAGGCGTTGCGCGCTAAGCAGTGCCCGCGCGCCGGAGGTGCAGGCAGTGGAAATGCTGAAGCACGGCCCGCTCAGCTCCAGCCAGTCGCTGAGGAAGTTCGCCGGCTCAGCCAGCTCCTGTTGGGTGTAGGCATAGTGCGCCGGCAGTTCGCCCTGCTTTAGGTATTCAGCGATGCTCTGGCTGGCTTCTTCGATGCCCGAGGTGCTGGTGCCGAGGACCACGGCAATGCGTTCAGCGCCGAAACGGCTGATGGCAGCGCGTAGTTCGGGTTCGATTTCCAGTGCTGCCGCCAGCAGCAGCTGATTATTGCGGCTCGGCGGATGGCCCGGCAGTGTAGGCAGCGCTGGCAGTGCGCCGGGCACCGCGCCGACAGTCAATGCACGTTCGGCTACCCAGCCGGTTTGCGCTTGCATGCCACTGCTGTCGCCGGCAAACAGTGCTGTCGCCACCGCCTGCTTGCCTTGGCCGAGGGCGCAGTTAAGGCCCAGAGCAGAGAGGTATGCGGCCATCAGGGTGCCTTATCGTCAGGGAGGGCGCTGACCTGATAACTCAGGTCGGGCGAGCGGCCCAGGGTGAAATCCAGCGGCGCACGGTAACTGATTCGCCACTGCGGGTTAAGCCGGCGCGTGCCATCGCTGTCCAGCTGCCAGGTGTTATCAGGGTAATGCTCTGCCAATTGCGCCTCTGGCGTTAGGGCAAACAGCAGGGCGGCGAACAGCTCGCGAGCCTCGGCATTGGGCGGCAGCAGCCCGTCGTTCTGCCACTGGCCGGCGCGCAGTAGCTGCCGCGCCAGGGGTACGCCGAGAGGATCGAACAGCGACGCGCGTAACCCGTCCGGCTCGCCCTGTAGCACCAGCCACCAGGTTTGCTGGCTAGCGGCCTGCTGACGTTGCACCTGCAGGGCCAGCGGCAGTGCAGCCACCAGGGTTGGTGCCTGAGCCGGCAACGGCGTTTGCGCGGCGCAGGCCGCGAGCAGCAGATACAGGCTGAGTAGCAGCGCGCGTCCCATCAGCAGGCGGGCTCCAGTGGTTTGCGGGCGACCACGTTGACTAGGGTTTCATCGCGCTGGCCAACCGGCTTGGGCTTCATCAGCCCCCAGCGTTCGAGTAGGCCGAAGTCCTTGGAGCGGCTCCACCACAGGTAGGGGTAAGAGATATTGCTGGCGTCGAACGCGAAGCCCTGGCCGCGCAACATCTCCAGATAGCCTTCAGCCGTTTTCTGCACGTGCATCGGGTGGCGGAACAGCCAGCGGATCACCCAGGTATCGATGTAGTACTGAGTCGACTCGGCGAACAGCAGTCGTCCGCCCGGCTTGAGCACGCGCCAGAACTCGGCCAGGGCCTGCTCCTGTTCGACCAGGTGATGGAAGGTCTGGTGGCAGAACAGCAGATCGACGCTGGCGTCGGGCAGGTCGATGGCCGCGCAGTCACTGGCGATCAATTGCACCTCCAGGCCCAGGCGCTCGGCCTCGGCACGCGAGCAGTCAAGGCTGTGCGGATCGGCATCCAGACCGATTATCCGCGCCGGCTTGAACGCCTCGGCGAGCAGGCCGAACGACTTGCCCTGGCCGCAGCCCGCATCCATCAGCACCGGTGCTTCGGGCAACGGTCCGGCAAACAGACTGCGCAAGTCATTGATTGCCACGCGCAGCACGTGGTGCTGCCAGACATGGCTCTGCAAGAACCAGAAGCCGAAGCGAGTTTCCTCGACGTAAGTGGCGGCCGGGTTGTTCATAAATGTCCTTATTCGTGACTGGCGCAGATTTCAGCAAGAACGCGCAGGCGTCGCTTGGGTTCGGCGACGTAGGGGTTGCTCTGGTCCCAGGCGTAGCCGGCGAGGATCGAACTGATCATCCGGCGGATTTCCGGCTGGGCCTTCTCGAAAAAGATCACGTCCTGGAAGCTGCCGTCGTACCAGCCCTCGACATACACGCGGAAGGTGTCGACGCCGCGCTTGAGCGGGATGGCAAACTCTTGCTCCCAGTCCACCGTCTCACCACTTAACTGACGATGCAGCAGGCCGGCGGCCATGTTCGCCGAGCGCATGGCGATGGTCACTCCGGAGCTGAACACTGGGTCGAGAAACTCGGCGGCGTTACCGAGCAGGGCAAAGCCCGAGCCGTGCAGGGCTTTGACGTTGGCCGAGTAGCCACCGATGGTGCGCGCCGGAGTGTCCCATACGGCATTTTTCAGCACATTGTGCAGACTGGGCGTCTCCTCAATAAACTGCTTGAGGCAGGCATCCAGGTCATCTGGGCGGCCCTGGAAACGGGTGGCATCCGCGACCACGCCCACCGAGCAGCGGCCGTTGCTGAATGGGATGGTCCAGAACCACACATCGCGCAGTCCGGGGTGGGTGCTGATCAGGATTTTTTCGCGGTCAAAGCCGCTGCCCTCACTGCGGTCTTCGACGTGGGTAAACACCGCCTGGCGCACCGGGAAGCTTGAGGGTGTGTCGAGGTCGAGCAGGCGCGGCAGCACCCGGCCGTAGCCGCTGCCATCGAGGACGAAGGCGCATTCAACCTGGTATTCGTGGCCATCGGCGAGGCGGCGTACGCTGAGGCGTGGACAGTTGCCGCTGAAATCGACGGCGAAGATTTCCTCTTCATAGCGAATTTCCACGCCTTGCAGCTCAGCCTGATCGGCCAGCAGCTTGTCGAAGTCGGCGCGTTGTACCTGATAGGTCGAGCCCTGCCCTTTGGTAAAGGTGTCGCGGAAATCGAATTCGGTGTAACGCTCACCCCAACCAAAGGCCGCGCCATGCTTGGTCTGGAACCCTGCCGCACGCACCGCGTCGAGCATGCCGGCTTCTTCGACGAAGTCCAGGCAGTGCGAGAGCAGGCTTTCGCCAATCGAGAAGCGCGGGAAGCGCTGGCGCTCCAGTACCAGCACGTCATGACCGTTGCGCTTGAGCAGCGCCCCGGCAATCGCTCCTGACGGGCCGGCACCGATGACTACAACTTGGCGTTGTTCGACTTCAAGAGACTTCATAGCGGCTTCTTGCCTCATGCATGACGGCGTTTGGGTAAGCACCGGCCAGGGCCGGTAATAGGGTTGAGATCAGGCCCATCAGCATCAGGGCGAAATACAGGGCCGGGCTGATTATCTGCTGTTGCAGCAGCAGGTTGAGAAAGATGATTTCAGTCAGACCGCGGGTATTCAACAGCAGGCTTTCGCGCCACTGCCCCGCATAGGCGCGTAGCTGACCAGCGGCCCAGTTCAGGCCCAGCCAGTTGCCGACCAGCTTGCTGATGATAGGCAGCAGCAACAGCGCCGCGAACTGCCAGGCAGAATACGCCTGCCAAGCGTTTTGCCAATCGATCTGCAATAGACCGAAGGCCAGAATCAGTGGCACCGCTAGCCAGGTTTGCAGCCAGCGCAGCACGCCGGCGGGTAGCGGCAGGCGTAAAGGCAGGCGCAGGGCAGTGAGCAACAGCAAATAGGCGATGCCGAACACCAGCGCGTTCAAATGCAGCTGCTGCATCAACAGCAGTAAGGCGAGAAAGCAGCCGCCATTGAGTCGCGCCGAGCGCAGCGGCAGCAGCTTCAATAGCAGCGGCAGGCCGGCGGCTAGTAATGGCCAGAGTAGGGTGGCCGGGTTACTGCTGCCCTGGGCCAGGCCAAAGATCAGCCAGCACAGCACGTCCATGATGATCGCCGCTTGCAGCAACTGACGAATCTTGGCCACTGGGTAGCCGAGGTGCTGCAGGTAGAGAAACAACACCGGAATGGCGGTCAGGGCAAACAGTAGGCCCACGGCAATAGTGGCCAGGCCGCTTTGTTCCGGCAGCAGCCAGAAGGCGCAGGCCAGGCCGCAGAAGAACGGCACAAAGAAGCTCGGCAGGGCGATCTGCAGGCTGCCCGGTTCCAACTGCAGATCAACCACATCGCTGAGGATATGGCCCAGCAGTAGGCAGAAAGCCACACCATATAAAGGCTCCAACCAGGCCGGTGCGAGCAGCTCGTTGGCGCCGAAGCCAAGCGGTGCGGTCCACAGCATCAGCAGCGGCAGGGCGAGGGTGGCCAGCAGCAACTGGCTGACAATCGGAATCAGGCGCAGGCGTTTGCCCATCCACGTCGCTAGGGCAAACAGTGCGAGCATTGCCAGCCAGGCCAGGGCGATGGTCATAGCGTCTGCGCCTGGTTTTGCCGGGTGTGCTGGGTGCCGGCCCAGGGCGCGAGCAGGAAGCAGAACAGCAGGCCAAGGCTGATCGCCAGGCCGAAGTTGGCAATCGCCGGGGTGTCGCTGATCAGCAGCAGGCCGAACGACAGCCAGCTGGTCAGCGCCGAAAGTAGGGTGCCGAGCAGGCTGACGGCCGGGCCGCCGATGTTCTCGCGCATCAGGATGGCGTAATCGACGCCAATGGCAGTGATCAACAGCAAACCGAAAAGACTGAACAGGGTCAGCGGCTGGCCTAGCCAACCGAGGCAGGCCAATGCTGTTAGAGCCGCCAACAGCGGCAGGCAGACCACCCGCAGCGCGCCGCCAAGTCCGAAGGGCAGGCACAGCAATAACAGGATGGCGATTGAGGACAGCAGCTTCAGTTCGGCGGCGCTGAGTTGGGTGGCGCTAAACAGTGCGTTGAGTTCGCTGATTCGATCCACCAGTTGCACCCCAGGTAGACCTTCAACAAGGGACTTGAGTTGGCTGCTGTCGCTCAGTCCCTGCAGGCTGACCAGGCCCGCTACACCCTCGGCATTGCTGCCTAGCCACAGTGGTCGCCAGGCTTCGCCCAGTGGGCTGGCCAGGGCCTGCTCCAGGCTGGCTGGGTGGTTTTGCTGGAGTTCCAGCAGCTCGCTGTGCAGCGCTACGGGTGGAATGCCTAGGTCGAGCAGCGCTTGCCAGTGTTCTGGCAGCCTTGCCAAGGCCGCGTGCAGTTCCTGCTGCTGGCTATCGGGTGCAACCAGTTGGCTCAGGGCGCGGTAGTCACGCAGCTGGCCGTTCTGCACCGCCTGATCCAGGCGCTGACTCAACGCCACCTGGCGCTCCAGCAACTGCTGCGGGTTAGCGGCGCGGACCAGGAAGAACTGGCTGGTGGGCTGCTGCCCGGTCAGCTCGGCGATACGCTGGGCTTCGGCGAGCAGTTCCGGCTCCTTGCCCAGCCACTGGCGCAGATCGTTCTGCGCATGCAGTTGCCACAGGCCGCCTGCGCAGAACAGCAGCAACAGCACCAGTAGCGGCGCGCTCCCAGTTTTCGTCAGCAGGCGTGCCCGTCCAGCCAGCAGGCGTTGGCTAAGGCTCAGCAGTTGTGGCGATGGGCTTAGGCGCAGGCCGCGCAACCAGGCTGGCAGCAGGCATACCGAGCAGAGGTAAGCGGCGATCAGCCCAGCGGCGGAGAACAGCGCGACCTGGGTCAGCGCCGGAAATGGGGTAAAAGCCAGCGCCAAGTAGCCGATCAGGTTGGTACCCAGGCTCAGGCTCAGGCCCGGCAGGGTGGCGCGCACTGCGCCCCAGCTGGTCCAACCGTCCGCGCCCTCGACGTTGCTCCAGCTTTTGCTTAGGTAATGTTGCGGATAATCGGCGGCGACTCCGACTAGGCTGGCACCCAGTACCAGGGTCAGCGCGTTGATCTGGCCGAACACCAACACGCAGGCGGTGCAGCCAGCGAGCAGCGCCATGCCGATGGGTAACAGGCTGACCAGCACCCGCACGCGGCGGAAGGCCAGCAGTAAGAGCAGCAACGTACCGAGGGTGGCGCCGCCGCCAATCAGGCTGATCTCGCGGGTGGCCTTGGCTTGCCCGGCGGCGGCGTACAACACGCCACCGGCTGCGAGAAGTTTGCCGCCGGCTGTTTCGACCTGCGCGCGGGTAGCGGCGACCTGAGCGGCAATCAGCGGTGGTTTCTGCATATCGAAGGCGCTGCCTTGGGCGCTGGCGCGCAGCAGGGTCCAGGTCATGCCCGGTTCTTCCAGCAGTAAGGCTCCGCTGCTTAGGTCGGCCTGGATATGGCTGCCGGGGTTCAGTGCCTGCTGTGCACGTACGCCCAGGCCCAGCCAGTCCTGCTCGATGGGTAGCAGGCTGAAACCGGCGAAGGTGTCGAATAGCTGCGTGGCGCGTTGTTCAATCAGTTGTTGTGGTTGCTCCAGCAACAGCTGACGATCTGCCGTCGTCAGCAGCGCCAGGCGATTGCTGCGCAGGTAGTCGCGTAGCGCCGCGAGGTCGCTGTCGACGCTCCACTGCACCTGAGCGAAACGCCCACTGCCACGCCACTGCTCGCCAATCTGCTGCACCAGAGCAATCGCCTGTTCGCGCTGTGGGTGGCCGATTAGCAGCAACAGGTCGCGATTAAGCGGCTCCTGTATACGTTGTTCGGCCTGCTGCACCAAGGCGTCGCCACTGCCGGCCGGCAATAGCGCGAGCATATCGGCCGCCACGGGCGGGCCGTTGCGCCACTGCCAGGCGGCGAGCGTGAGCAGGGCCGCGAGCAGCAGTAAAAAGCCGCGCGGCAGCCAGCGTTCACTGAGCAAAGTCGCGCTGCTCCTGCTCGGTTAAGGCATCGCCGGTCTGGCTGTCGGGTAACCGCAGCACCGTGCGATCACCTTGGGTTTCCTGCAGCTCGATGCGTTGCACCAGCACGCCACCGTCGATCTGGATGTTGCTGAAAATCTGCTTGAGCAAAACGGAATTCGGCACCAGGCGCAATTGCCAGGCTGCGGCGGTGCCGCTTAGTTGCAGCTGAAAGTCTTTGGACAGGCCGCTATGGTCGCCTTTGAGTACTGCAAGAAACAGCCGGCTCTGCTGGGCAGCGACATCCTGACCGGGTTGTTGTTGCCAACTGCTGGCGGTGCGCTTGGCGATACCCTGGCTATCGATGCGGTAATCCTGCTTGAGCGGGCTTTGCAGCTGCCAGAGCAGGCCGAGGTCGCGGCTCAACACAAACTGGCCACGACTGGTCAGCGGCTGCGGCAGGGCGCGCAGGTGCTTTTCCTGAATCAGCGGGCCACGGACCACGGCAGGCTTGGCCAGCTGGGCGCTGAGCTCGTCGAGGTCGAAGGCCAGAGCACTCTGGCTCAGTAACCAGAGGCCAAGGCATACCAGCAGGCGCTTCACGCCAACACCTTCGCAACGGCGTCGATCAGCGCCTTAGGCGATGCAAATTGCATCTCGCGCGTGGCGATTTCCACCGCCACTTGCACGCTGCTGCCGCGGGTCATGCGCTCACCGCTGGCGGCGTCCACGATCAGGTAGTTGATCTTCAGGCGGTTCTCCCACTCCACCAGATCGGCGCGCACGACGATTTTCTGGCCGAACTGGGCGCCACGGATATAGCGCAGTTGCAGGTCGATCACCGGCCAGGCGTAGCCGGCATCGCGCATCTGCATGTAGTTATGGCCGAGTTTGTCGAGCAGGGCGCAGCGCGCCTGTTCGAAGTATTTGACGTAGTGGCCGTGCCAGACCACTTCCATCATGTCGACGTCGAAGAACGGCACCTGCAGTTCGATTTCCGCCTGCAATACCCCCTTGCTACGCATAGAGCCTCCAGTGCTGTTCGCGGATACGCACCAGGCACAGGCGCAGTTCGGCTTCCAGGGCGCGGTCTTCGATCACCGGGTGGAAGTCGACGGCCAGCTGTTCGCGCATGGCGGCAACCGGCGCCGGGATGTTGATCTTGCCGTCGCGCTGGCGCAGCCACACGCCCTGGTTGGCGGCCAGCAGGGTGGCAGCGGCGACCTGTTCGGTCAGCTCCAGGCTACGCAGGGCGTCGCGGGCGGCGATGGTGCCCATGCTGACTTTGTCCTGGTTGTGGCACTCGGTGGAGCGCGAGAACACGCTGGCCGGCATGGTGTTTTTCAGGGCTTCGGCAGTCCAGGCGCTGGTGCCGATCTGCACGGCCTTGAAGCCGTGGTTGATCATTGCGCTGACGCTCGGCGCGCCGGACAGGTTGCTCGGCAGGCCGTGGTTGTAGCGGGTGTCGACCAGCAGGGCGAGCTGGCGGTCGAGCAGATCGGCGACGTTGCCCACCAGGTTTTTCAGGCTGTCCATGGCGAAGGCGATATGCCCGCCGTAGAAGTGCCCACCGTGCAGCACGCGCTCGGCTTCGGCGTCGATCAGCGGGTTGTCGTTGGCGCTGTTCAGTTCGGTTTCGATGAACTGGCGCAGCAGGCCCAGGCTGTCGGCCAGCACACCCAGTACATGCGGTGCGCAGCGCAGCGAGTAGCGGTCCTGCAGGCGATGCAGCGGCGCGGTCGGCGCGTCGATGGCCAGGTCCTGACGCAGCCAGGCGGCGACCTGCATCTGCCCCGGGTGCGGCTTGGCGGCAAACAGGCGCTCGTCGAAATGTTCCGGGTTGCCTTCCAGTGCCACCACGTTAAGTGCGGTGATGCGCGTGGCCAGCTTGAGCAGGTACTCGGCGCGGGAGAACGCCTGGCAGGCCAGGGCGGTCATCACCGCGGTGCCGTTCATTAGCGCCAGAGCTTCTTTTGGACGCAGGGTCAGCGGTGTCCAGCCCAGCTCGGCATGCACGTCGGCAGCGCTGCGGCGCTCACCCTTGAACATCACTTCGCGTTCACCGCTGAGGGTGGCGGCGACATAGGACAGCGGCGTCAGATCACCACTGGCGCCCACCGAGCCTTCTTCCGGGATCAGTGGCAGCACGTCAAATTCGAGAAACGCCTGCAGGCGTTCCAGCAGCTCGACGCGCACCCCGGAAACGCCCTGACACAGCGATTGCAAACGTGCAGCGAGCACCGCACGGGTCGCCGGCTCATCCAGCAGCTTGCCCAGGCCACAGCCATGGAAAGTGTAGAGGTGACGCGGCAGCGCCTCGACCTGGTGCAGCGGCACGGCCACTACGCAGGAGTCGCCGTAGCCGGTGGTGACGCCGTAAATCACGCCTTCCTTGTCCAGCAGGCTGTCGAGGAAGCGCGCGCCCTTGGCGATTTTTTCGCGGTAGGCGGCATCGCTTTGCAGCTGCGCCGGGGCGCTGCGGCTGGCCAGGGCGACAACCTGTTCGATGCGCAGGGGCTGTTCGCCAAACACGATTGGATCAGTCGTCATCTTCATTCCAGAACGGGTAGAAATTGAACCATTGCAGGGGCGCATCCAGGCAGCGTTGCGCAAGCAGGTCGGCGTAGCGTTGGGTCCAGTGGCGGATCACCTCGTCACGTTCGCTGCGCTTCCAGTGCAGGCGCTCGGCGAAGGGCTCGATGATCACCTGGTAGCGGTTATCGATTTTCAGGCAGTGAATCAGATTGACCGGGCATTGCAGCAGCCCGGCCAGCAGCCACGGGCCTTGCGGGAAGGCGGCGGGCTTACCGAGAAAATTCACGCTGACCTTGCGGCTGCCCTTGAGTGGCACGCGGTCGCCGGCAATCGCCAGCCATTCGCCGCGTTCCAGGCGCTCCGATAATTGCAGCATGATCGCCGCATCCAGTTCGCTGACCTGAATTAGCCGCAGGTGGGTGGCACCGGCCTCGCCGAGCAAGCGGTTGAACTGTTCGGCGTGTTTGGTGTGCACCAGCACGTTCATTGTCACCCGCTCGCCGAGTTCGGCCAGGGCGCGGCAGACTTCCAGGTTGCCCAGGTGCGCGGCCACCAGCATCTGCCCACGGCCTTGCTGGTGCAGTTGCGTGCAGGCGTTGCTTGGGTCGATCAGGGTTACCTGTTCCAGGCCGAGCTTGCCGTTCCACACATCGAGCTTGTCGAGCAGGGTGTCGGCGAAGCTCATAAAGTGGCGCAACACCGACAGGCGGCTGGGCTGCAGTTCGGTGCGGCCGCTCCAGTTGGCCAGATTGCGCTGGTACTGGCGGATGCTGCGCCGCGCCTTGGTGCCGAACAGGTAGAAATACAGCACGATCAGGTACAGCAGCGGGCTGATCAGCCGGCGGCCGAGCAGGCGCGCCAGCCAGGCGGTGAACTTCATCAGAACAAAACTGCCGCGCTCGCGCTGCCCGGCCCAATGCTGCTGGCTCATCCGCGCCACCTGCACCAGAGAATCTGCGGCGCGCGCAGCAACATGCCGAAGAACAGTTTGGTGTGCATCTTCGAGATCAATGCGTTGTCGAGCCACAGGCGAAAGTGCGAAAGGCCATCCAGTGGGTAATGCACCTTGGTCGGCAGCCAGTGCATCGGCTGATTACGCCAGGCCAGGCGCACCAGAACTTCGGTATCGAAGTCCATGCGCGTGCCGAGGTGAACCGAGTCGATGAGCGCCAGGGTGGCTGCTAGCGGGTACACGCGAAAGCCGCACATGGAGTCGCGGATGCTCAGCGACAGGGTGTTGATCCATACCCACACATGGGTCAGGTAGCGGGCGTAAAGGCGACCTTTCGGCACACTCTCGTCGTACTGTGGATAGCCGCAGATCAGCGCCGTTGGTGCGGATTGAGAGGCTGCGAGGAATGCGTCGACATCACCCAGGTCATGCTGGCCGTCGGCATCCACCTGCAGTGCATGGCTAAAACCCAGGCGCGCCGCTTCACGCAGGCCGGCCATCACTGCGCCGCCCTTGCCCTGATTGACTTCCAGGCGCACCAGGTAGGTGTCGGGCAGTGTGGCCAACTGCTCCATTACCGCGGCGCAGGCTGAGCTGGAGGCATCGTCTACCAGTACGCAGGCCAAGCCGGCTTTATGTAAAGCGGCAACCACCACGGGCAGCGCGTGCTCGTGGTTGTAGACCGGGATCACCGCGCAGGGCTTATGCACTGGCAGCCCCCAGCAGAATCCGTCCGGACGAGCAGGCTGCTTCGCCATTGCGGAAGGCGAAGTACAGCTTGCCGCGCGCAGCGTCGAAACGCAGAGTTAGCAGCAGCCGATCGCCGGGGCGCACCAGTTGCTGGAATTTCAGCACTTCCATGCCGCTGAAACGCGGTGGTAGATCCTCGATCAGGCTGCGCGCCAGTTGCTGCGCCCAGTCGACCTGCACCACGCCGGGCAATACGGGGGTCTGCGGGAAGTGGCCGGTGAAGTGTGCCAGGTCCAGCGGCACTACCAGCTGCAACTGCCATTCGCCGTCCTGCTCCACGGCTGAAAGTGGCTCGACCTGGGTCGGCCGAGGCGCCGCCAGCAGCGTTTCGACCGTGGCTTGCGCCAGCTTGCCCTGGCTGTTGTAGGGCAGCTGCGCAAGCAGGCGCCAACGGCGCGGCAGGGCGATGGCTTCGCAATGGCCTGCCAGATGACGGCGCAGGGTTTCGGTGACGGTTTTGCGCCCCTGGTTGCGTAGCGCATGCAGGCCAGCCGGGCTCAAGGCCACCAGCGCACCGAGGTAGGCGCGGCCTTCCTGCACCACGCCCAGGCGCGCGTCACTGAGCCATTCGTGGCTGCTTAGCGCCTGTTCGAGCATGGGCAGAGAAATACGTTTTTCTTCCAATTTGATAATCCGGTCCAGGCGACCGCGCAGGGCGAAGCGGCCATCGGCCTGGATTTCCACGGCATCGGCAGTTTGTTCGCGATACCCGTCTGGCAGATAGGGTGAGGTCAGGTGCAGTGCACCTTCGGCGTTCTGTCCCAGCTCGACCCCGGCAAACGGCGTCCACAACTCGCCGCCCTGACGCCAGGCAATGCCGCCGGTTTCCGAGCTGCCGTAGATTTCCGTGGGCCATTGGCCAAGCAGCTCATGCAGCTCGGCTGCTGTCTCGCTGGGTAGCGCACCGCCCGAGGAGAACACCTGGCGCACTGCACGCAGGGCTGGCCAGTTGAGGTTGTTGCCCATGCGTTTTAACAACGCAGGGCTGGCCACCCAGGCGAAATCAGTGCCGGTTGCCAAACTTTCACGCTGCAGATCTTCGGGGAACGGCTGGGCGCGGCGCAGAAAGACGCGGCCGGCGCACAGCGGCCAGAGCACGCGAAACAGCAGGCCGTAGATATGCTGGGTGGCGACGCTGCCCAGGATGGTCGCGCTGCCCAGTTGCTTGCCCCATAGCTGCTCCAGGGCGGTTACTTCATTGGCCAGCTGGCGCAGGGATTTGTCGATCAGCTTGGCTTCGCCGCTGGAGCCGGAGGTGCACAGGGTCAGTCGGCATTGGTCGAGATCAAGCGGGGCGGGCGGCAGCGCAGCGCTGTCGGCGTTAAGCAGGCCATCGAGATTGTCCAGCCACAGGTCACACTGCGCACTCATGCGCTGGCGGGTCTGTGCCTGTGCGTCGGCCGGCAGCAGTACGGCAATCCCGGCGCGCCAGGCGGCCAGCAGGGCAATGGCCAGCTCAGCGGCATCGTCGAGGTACAGCGCCAGGCGCTTTACGCCACGGCGTTGCAGCTCAGCCGCCAACTGCAGGGCGTGCTGGCGCAGCTGGGGCTGATCCAGATCCGCGGTTACTGCGCGCCCTGGGTGGGCTTCGAGCAGCAGGTGCTCAAGGGGCAGCCAGTTCATTCATGTCTCCTTACACGCTGGCGCACCAGCCACTCTCCGGCAAACAGCAGGCCCATCAGGCCGTAGGCAATCAGCCCGGTATACAGCGTCCACCAGCTCAGCGGCGCCCAGAAATTAAGCGCCACCACCACCAGGCCGTTGGCCAGGAAGAACCAGGCCCAGACGGCGGTAACCAGGCGCGTGTAGCGGATCGCCACCTCCGGCAACTGCGGCTCGGTCAGACGCGCCAGGCGTTCGATCAGCGGCGGGCCGAACTTCAGGCTCAGGCCGAACAGCGCCAGCAGCAGGCCGTTAAGCAACACCGGATACCAGCGCAGCAGTGCAGGCTCACCGGCCAGGCCGAGCAACAGGCAGAAGCCCAGGGCTACTGCGGTCATCCAGCGGTTGCCGGGCTTGCCCCATTGGCTCAGCGCACGCACCAGCCACAGGCTGCCGAGCACGACGGCGAACAGGCGTGGCGACAGATGCTCCATGCCGTAATACACGGCAAAGGGATAGAGCAGCCCGGCCAGCAGTAGGAGCAGGCCAAATAGGCGACTCATTATTCGCTGGCTGGGGCGTTGACCAGCTGCAGCACCGCCTCAACCACGTCACCGACGGTGCGCACAGCCTTGAACTCTTCGGCCGCGAGTTTTTTGCCGGTCTGGCGTTTGATATGGTCGATCAGGTCTACAGCGTCAATGCTATCGATCTCAAGGTCCTGATAGAGGTTGGCTTCCGGCGTAATACGCTCGGCGTCCAACTCGAACAGCTCGACCAGTGCATCGCGCAGGGTGTCGAAAATCTCTTCACGGGTTTGCATCGGCGGCTTCCTCAGGCGGTCTGTTGCGATGACACGAATGCCGCCAGGCTGGCTACGTTGGCAAAGTGCTTGCGGGTGTCTTTGGCTTCGGCGTCGATCTTGATGCCAAAGCGTTTCTGGATGGCCAGGCCGAGTTCCAGGGCGTCTACCGAATCCAGGCCCAGGCCTTCACCGAACAGAGTCAGGTCGGCGGCGATGTCTTCTGCCGCCATGTCCTCAAGGCCCAGAGCGTCAATGATCAGGTTCTTAATCTCCAGCTGTAAATCGCTCATCTTTGGCGAGCTCCTTCATAAAGTGTTGGTGCAGAAAATCGTTGAGTTTGCGTGAGGCAATTGGCGGTGGCCCCATGGCATTGAATTGCTGTGGGTCAATATCCTCGCCTACGCGCAGACGAATGTGAAAACGGCGCGACGGAATGCTGTACCAGGGCTCGGCTTTGGTCAGGGTGGTGGGGCTGACGCTGATCACCACTGGGGTGACGATGCGTGCGCCACGCACGGCAATGGCCGCAGCGCCGCGATGAAACTCGGGGCTGTGCCCCGGCGTGGTGCGCGTGCCCTCGGGGAATATCACCAGGGTCTGGCCGCTTTGCAGGGCGCCGGCTGCTTCGTCGAGCATGTCCATGCTGCCGCTGTTGCTGATGTAGTGGGCCGCGCGCAGTGGCCCGCGCATGCTCGGGTTATCCCACAGGCTCTGTTTGACCACGCAGTTGGCGTCACGAATAAAGGCGATCAGCACCACCACATCGATCAGTGAAGGATGATTGGCGATGACCATTTGCCCAGGCTGGCCGAGGCGCTCGATGCCTTCGACTTCGTAGGTCAGCACGCCGCTGCGGTACATAAAGCGTACAAACAGGTAGAAGGTTTTGCTTACCACGGCGCGGGCACGGGTGCGCCGGACCAGACTATCGCCGGGCAGCAGGGTCAGCAGCGGAAAGATCAGCACGCGTAATAGCACGCCGCCGATGCCGAACAGGCTGAAACTCAGGGCCGTGGCAAGCAGCCGCCACCAGTAGGGCGCGCTGTAGCGGCTCAGACCTTGCTGCGTGACCAGGTCCATTGTCGGCTCTTCCAGTGGTGCTGCAGGGTCGGCTGGTCGCTGCACAGGGCGCGTACCAGGTTGAGAGCGTGAGGCCATTCGCTGCTGGCGCCGTTTGCTCGGCTCAGTTGCAGTTGCCAGTCATCACCAGGCGTCAGTAGCAGGCCAACGGCATAGGGAAACGGCACGTCATCGATAAAAGGCGCGTAAAGCTCGGGCGGGGTTTCTTCGGCAATCACCAGCAGCACCGCAGGGGCGCCGTCGTGGAGCATGCCGCAGGCTTCCAGCACAGCATTCTCCAGGCCGTCGCCGGCACCGGCAATGGCGGTCATTTCGCTATGATCGCCGCGCTGGATCGACCACAGGCCGATGATTGCGTTGTGCACCGAGAGACTGAACTGGGTCGGCGACAGCGGCTCGCCATGCGCCAGGTCCGTGAGGATGGTCAGGGTGCGCGGGGTTTCACCGTGGCGGCTGGCAAACACCATGGGTAATTGTGGATGTGCTTCAGCCAGCGGCCAGGCGACGTGGAAGGCCATTCTTGCCAGACGGCTCAGGCGTCGGCGCTGCATGGCCGGCAATGCGCTGACATCCGGTTGTTGGCCAGCATCCACCAGGCGCGACGGTGCCTGATGCCAGGCGCACCAGTCAGCCGTGCTGTCCAGGCCAGGAGCCCAGGCACGCCATTGTTCGATCCTGAAATGTGTCACGCGGTGGGCGTCCGTGTCGGCTGCCGCCAGCCGCAACCAGCGTAGGGCTTGGCAGCAGATGTGGCGAAGTGCTGGCATTATCCAGACCGCGCGGGTCGTGCGCAAATCCGCAGCCTGCCGTTCTGACCAGAGGCGGCGCGCTTTTGCCGAAAATCTCGCCCTTGTCACGTACTTTGCATAGAATCCAAGACCATTTCGGTGCTCAGAGGATGTTTTATGCGGCGCGTGATCTTCAATCAGAAGGGCGGAGTGGGTAAGTCCAGTATTGCCTGCAACCTGGCTGCGGTCAGCGCCTCCCAGGGCTATCGCACGCTGCTGATCGACCTGGACGCCCAGGCCAATTCGACCCATTACCTCACCGGCCTGACCGGCGAGGACATTCCCATGGGCATTGCCGAGTTCTTCAAAGGCACGCTGTCATCCGCGCCGTTCGGCAAGAAAGGCAGTGTGGATATCTACGAAACGCCATTCGAAAACCTGCATGTGGTTACCGCCACGGCCGAACTGGCTGACCTGCAGCCCAAGCTGGAGCAGAAGCACAAGATCAACAAGCTGCGCAAACTGCTCGAAGACCTCAGCGAGGATTACGAGCGGATTTATCTGGACACCCCGCCGGCGCTGAATTTCTACACCGTCTCCGCGTTGATCGCCGCCGACCGCGTGCTGATCCCGTTCGACTGCGACAGCTTCTCGCGTCAGGCGCTGTATGGCCTGTTGCGCGAGATCGAAGAACTCAAGGAAGACCATAATGAGGGCCTTGAGGTTGAAGGTATCGTGGTCAATCAGTTCCAGCCGCGTGCCACGCTGCCGCAGCAGCTGCTCGATGAGCTGGTCGCCGAGGGCTTGCCGGTGCTGCCGGTCAACCTGATGAGCTCGGTGAAGATGCGTGAATCGCACCAGGCCTGTACGCCGCTGATCTACCTGGACCGCGGCCACAAGCTGACCCAGCAGTTTGTCGAGCTACATGACCTGCTTAACAGCGCTGACTGAGTGGGCCTGAATAACAAAAAAGCTGCCTAGGCAGCTTTTTTGTTGGGCGCAGAAAACCTAACGCACGACATAGATATCGCAGGGCGCCTTATGCAGGAAGTGCTGCGCAAGGCTGCCGAGCAGGGCTTGCGACAATGCGCTGCGGCCGTGGCTGCCGAGTACCAGCAGCTCGGTGTTGGTGCTTTTCAGGCGTGCTTGCAGGCAGCGCAGGATGCCGCCTTGCTCCACCGAATGGGTCAGGGTCGGGCCTGTTTCCGGCAGGTTCTGCGCTTCATCTTCGAGCAACTGATTGATTAGGGCTTTCTGCGTGGTCAGTTGCGCTTCGATCTGCTTGGGCGTGCCCTTGTCTGGCTCGAATACGTGCAGCGCATGCAGTTCGGCAGCTTCCGGCAGCAGGCGATAGGCCTGGCCGAGGGCGCTGCAAGCGCAAAGTGAGAAGTCGATGGCCGCTAGTGCGCGCTTGTATGGCTTGAAGTCGTTGCGCGCCACCAGCAGCAGCGGCACTGGGCAGTTACGCGCAATGCGGTCAAGGCTTGTGCCGGAGAAGAAGTCGTGGCGCTGGTGATGGCCGCCGAGTACCAGCAGGTCGCAACCTAGCGCATTGAGTTGCTGCAACACCACTTCCGAGGGCTTGATGCCAGTGCGGACCAGCAATTGGCTGCCGGGCGGGGCGTACTGGGTAATGCTGCGATCCAGCGCCTGCTTGGCCTGCTCATGCTCCTGACTGCTTTTGCTCGGGTCGAGCACATGCAGGATGGTCAGTTTGGCGTTGAACTGCTTGGCCAGCTGCGTGGCGCGGCACAGCGCCATATCCGCAGTGTCGCGCAGGTCGTGGGCAATAAGGATGTGACTGGGCATGGTCGGCGCTCTCCTGCCGATGCATGTCGGCACATTTATTGTGACCTCGAGTCATAGCTGGACTTTTGACCTAGGGCAAGGTCAGGTGTCAGTGTGCGCGTAATTGATACAGGCCGCGACTCTCGACCACTACTTCACCACTCTCGTCGGTCAGCTGCAACTGTAAAACATACTCGGCTTTGCCGAGTTCTGTTGCCTGCTTTTGCAAGTGCTGGATTTCTTCCGCTGTAAGGCGCGCTTCGACCCAGATATCGCCGCTGGCTGGGCGGCGAAAGCGCAGGTTCATTTCCTTGACGATGGGGTAAAAACGCTGGGCATCGAAGCTGGTGAGAAATAGCGCACCACCGGGAATTTCCGCGAGGGTAAACAGCGCGCCGGCGTACATGCTGCCGATATGGTTCTGGTTGTTCGCCAGCGGCATACGCAGGCGTACGTGACCCACTTCCAGTACTTCGGCCTTGAGCCCGCTGCGCTGGACAAAGGCGATATGTTCTTCGGTGAGCTGGCGTACCAGTTCAATTGGCATCGTCATGTTTGGCTCCACACCTATTGTTGTGCAGCCAGCCTAAAGGTTGGTCGATGGCAGGGTAATGACCGGCAGGTCGCCGCTCGATTGACCGATTCGCTCAGATGCCCTGCTGGCGTAGCCAGCCAAACAGTTGCGGCAAGGGCAGTGCGCCACTCTGCCGGGCAACTTCCACGCCGCCCTTGAGCAGGATCAGCGTCGGGATCGAGCGGATGCCCATTTCCGCCGACAGCTGTGGGTTGGCTTCGCTGTCCAGCTTGGCCAAGCGACAGTGGCCCTGCAGCTGCGCGGCTGCCTGCTCATAGATCGGCGCAAAGCTGCGGCACGGGCCGCACCAGCTGGCCCATACATCGATCAGCAGCGGCAGGTCGCCCTTGTTCTGCGCATCGAAGTTGGCCTGAGTGAGCTCGAAAGGCGTGCTCGGCAGCACCTCGGCCTTGCAGCGGCCACAACGCGGCGCATCGCCCAGGCGTTCGGCGGGGATACGGTTTAGACCGTTGCAGTGTGGGCAGGGGATCAGCAGGGGATTGGACATGGGCGACTCCAGAGGCGGTTACCCTAATCTGGAGTCGCTTGCGCGGATATCAAGGGCGATCAGCTTGCGGCAGCGTCCAGGGCCTGGGCCAGGTCGGCGAGGATATCGTCGCTGTGCTCGATGCCGATGGACAGGCGCACCATGTCGCGCGGCACGCCGGCGCGCTCTAACTCTTCATCATTGAGCTGGCGGTGGGTGGTCGAGGCCGGGTGGCAAGCCAGCGATTTGGCGTCGCCGATATTCACCAGGCGCACCACTAGCTTGAGTGCATCGATAAAGCGCGCTCCGGCTGCCTGGCCGCCGACGATGCCGAAAGACAGGATCGACGCCGGCTTGCCGCCGGTGTAGCGCAGGGCCAGGTCGTGCTCGGGATGATCCGGCAGGCCTGCGTATTTCACCCAGGCCACCTGCGGATGATTTTGCAGGTAACGGGCGACCTTCAGCGCGTTTTCGCAGTGACGCTCCATACGCAGGGCCAGGGTTTCCAGGCCTTGCAGGATAAGGAAGGCGTTGAACGGCGACAGCGCTGCGCCGGTGTTGCGTAGCGGTACCACGCGGCAGCGGCCGATAAAGGCAGCGGGGCCGAAGGCTTCGGTGTAGGTCACGCCGTGGTAGGACGGATCTGGGGTGTTGAGCAGCGGGAAACGCGTCTTGTTGTCGGCCCAGGGGAACGTGCCTGAGTCGACCACGATGCCGCCGATGCTGGTGCCGTGGCCGCCGATGTATTTGGTCAGCGAGTGCACGACGATGTCCGCGCCATGTTCAAAGGGGCGGCAGAGAATCGGCGTGGCCACGGTGTTGTCGACAATCAACGGCACGCCATGGCGGTGTGCGGCAGCGGCCAGGGCGGCGAGGTCAACGATATTGCCGGCCGGGTTGCCGATGGATTCGCAGAACACGGCTTTGGTTTTATCGTCGATCAGCGCTTCCAGGGCAGCAATGTCGTCGTGGGCGGCAAAGCGGGTCTGGATGCCGAAGCGCGGTAGGGTGTGGGCCAGCAGGTTGTAGGTGCCGCCGTAGAGTTTGGCCACCGAGACGATATTGTCGCCGACCTCGGCTACCGTCTGGATCGCGTAGGTGATGGCCGCCATCCCCGAGGCCACGGCCAGCGCGCCGACGCCACCTTCCAGGGCTGCCACGCGCTCTTCGAGCACGGCGTTGGTCGGGTTCATGATCCGCGAATAGATATTGCCAGCGACCTTCAGGTCGAACAGGTCGGCGCCGTGCTGGGTGTCATCGAAGGCAAAGGAGCTGGTCTGGTAAATCGGTACCGCCACCGCCTTGGTGGTCGGGTCGGGGCTGTAGCCGGCGTGGATGGCCAGGGTTTCCAGTTTCATGCGCGCGTTCCTTCAGGGCAGATTGAAAGTTCGCAGCATGGATACAGCAGCAAGGCCCGGTCAATGCGCTGGAGCAATGAAACGGGCCTTGGCTTAGATCAATACGATTACAGCTTATGCCGTCAAACCGGGGTCAGCGGGAAGAACCAGGGAATAACGAAGCTGGCGACCACCCACAGCAGCAGGTTGAGCGGAATACCGACCTTCATAAAGTCGGTGAAGCGATAGCCGCCGGCGTTGTAGACAAATGTGTTGGTCTGATAACCGATCGGCGTGGCGAAGCTGGCGCTGGCGGCGAACATCACCGCGACCACAAAGGCGCGCGGATCAACGCCAAGGTGCTGGGCCATGCCGATGGCAATCGGCGTGACCAACACAGCCACTGCGTTGTTCGACAGTACCTCGGTCAGGATTGAGGTGAACAGGTAGATGAACGACAGCATCAGCAGTGGTCCGGCCCAGGGCATCAGGCCCATGACATTGCTGACCATCAGGCTGACCAGGCCGACTTTGTTCATGGCGATGCTGATGGCCAGCATGCCGAAGATCAGGCTGAGGATTTTCCAGTCCACCGCTTTGTAGGCGTCTTCCACGTCCAGGCAGCGGGTGGCCAGCACGGTCACTGCGCCGATGATCGCCAAACCCTCAATGGGCATCACGCCAAACGCAGCGAGGATCATCACGGCCAGGGTGGCGATGATTGCAATCGGCGCTTTGTCACGACGGAACGCACGGTCCTGCACCGCGTTAAGGCTGATCAGCTCACCGTTGTCGGCAAAGCGCTTGATCTGTGTCGGCGTGCCTTCCACCAGCATCACGTCGCCAAACTGCAGTTCGAAGTCGTCCAGGTTGCCCTGGATATTCTCGTCCTGGCGGTGCACGGCGAGCACGGCGATGCCATAGCGCGCGGTCAGGTCGAGGTCGCGCATCGGCCGGTGGCTGTAGCGCGAGTTACGCCCGACGATGGCCTCGGCAAGGATCACGTCATGGCTGCTGATGGTCTCGAAGGCATCGCTGCGGTTGAAGATCAGGTGGCCGCTTTCGCGCAGCTCCACCACATCCTTGACCTGGCCGTGCAGCACCAGGCGGTCGCCACTGGCCAACAAGGTGTTGGCCGCTGGTTCGGTGAGCTCCAGCTCCTCGCGGAACAGCTTGAGCACCAGCAAACCACTGCCGCCGTTGAGATTGGCTTCATGCAGGGTCTTGCCGATTACGGGTGAATCGTGCGGCACCAGCAGCTCGGTCATAAAGGTGCGGTCGAGGTCCGGGCGCAGCTGCTTGGACAGGGTTTCGCGTTCAGGCAGCAGGTGGCGGCCGATGGTCAGCAGGTAGAGCATGCCGACACTGGCCAGGATCAAACCCGCGCCAGTGATCTCAAAGATACCGAAGGGCGCCAGGCCCGCCTTGCGCGCCACGCCATCTACCAGAATATTGGTCGAGGTGCCGATCATGGTCAGGGTGCCGCCGAGGATGGTGGCGTAGGACAGCGGAATCAGCAGTTTTGACGGCAGGGTGCCGGCGCGGCGTGCCAGGGCAATGGCCACTGGGGTAAGGATGGCCACTACTGGGGTGTTGTTCAGGCAGGCGGAAATCACCAAGGCGGTGAGGGTCAAGCCGGTAAGTACGCGGATCGGGCTGGTGCCGACCAGATTGCCCAGCCAATTGCCGAGGGCGTCAATACAGCCGGTGCGCTCTAGTGCGGCGGACAGCACGAACATGCAGGCAATGGTCACCGGCGCCGAGTTGCTGAGCACGCTGAGCACTTCCGCAGGGGTCAGCAGCTGGGTAATCAGCAGCGCCGCCACGGCAATGGCGGCGACGATGTCCGGGCTCCACTTCTCGCGCACAAAGGCATACAGCACCCAGATCAGCAGGGCGCCGACAAACAGCAAGGGCAAGGGCAGTGAATCCCAGAACATGTACATCCTTAGCGTGCGAATCTCGTATGAGGTATCGGGCGCGCCAAATTCGAACCGGCGGCCACGCAAGGCGGAGAAGATAAGGGTTGCTGCTTAGAGAGTCTAAGAATGTTTGGGAAGGTTTATATGCCTTTTCGATTTAATGGATAAGGCTGTACCGGCCGCTCTACCGCGCACTGTGTCTGTGCGCAGGTACGGTGGCGGATTAGGCTCAAGACTTTATCGAACGGGAGGTGATATGCGTCAGCTAGGCATTCTGGGTGGTATGAGTTGGGAGTCCACGGCCAGCTATTACCGCCTGCTCAACCAGGGCGTACGCGAGCAGTTGGGCGGCCTGCACTCGGCGCCGCTGTTGCTGCATTCCGTAGATTTTGCCGAGATCGCCGAGCTGCAGCGGTGTGGCGACTGGCAGGCAGCCGGCGAGCTATTAGCCAATGCTGGGCAAGGCTTGCAGCAGGCCGGGGCAACGGCTCTGCTGTTGGCGACCAACACCATGCACAAGGTGGCGCCGGCCATCGAAGCGGCGGTGCAAATTCCCCTGCTGCATATCGGCGATGCGGTTGGCCTGGCGCTGCAGCGCCAGGGTGTGCGCCGTGCGGCCCTGCTCGGCACGCGCTTTACCATGCAGGAAGATTTTTACCGGCAGCGCCTGGCCGAGCGCTTCGCGATTGAGGTGATCACCCCAGCGCCTGCGCAAATGGTTGAGATTGATCGAGTGATCTTTGCCGAGCTGTGTCAGGGGCAGTTTCTAGCGCCGGCGCGTGAATTCTATTTGGCGTGTTTGCGCACGCTGCGGGAGCAGGGTGCCGAGGTAGCCATTCTTGGCTGTACGGAGATCGGTTTGCTGCTGGATGGCCTGGACGCGCCGCTGCCACTGCTCGACAGCACCGAGCTGCATGTGGCGATGGGGTTGGAGTGGATGCTGGGTTCGTAGGGTGTTCATCGTGTGGGAGGCTACGACGAGCAGCTGATTTCCAGGTGCTTGCCCCATTCTGGTGGGCGCTGGGCGTAGCGTTCGAAGCCGGGCTGCTCGTCGAAGGGCCGCGATAGCACCTGATGCAGCTCGCGCACCGGGGCGTAATCACCCTGCTCGGCGGCTTCGATCACCTGCTGGGCCAGGTAATTTCGCAGAATATATTTAGGGTTGGCCGCCTGCATGCGCGTGCGTCGTTGCGCCTGGTTATCGCCATCCTGAGCGCTGCGCGCCAGGTAGTCGGCGGTCCAGGCGTCAAAGCCGGCCAGATCGGTAAAGTCGTCACGCAGGCGCGCCACGGCCTGATTGGCTGGGCTATCGCCGAGTTCGCGGAAGAACAGGGTGTAATCCACCGCGCTGCTCTGCATCAGTTGCAGCAGGCGTTGCACCAGGGCTTCGTCGCCCTCATCGGCGCTGAGTAAGCCCAGGCGCTTGCGCATCAGGTCGAGGTAATGCGCCTGGTACAGCGGCAGGAACAGGCCGAGGCTTTCGCGCAGCGCCTCAACATCCACTAGCGCTACCAGTGCCTGGCCGAGGGCTGCGAGGTTCCATTGGGCAATGGGCACCTGGTTGCTGAACGAGTAACGGCCGGTGTCATCGGAGTGGTTGCAGATGTGGTTGGCGTCGAAATCATCGAGGAAGGCGTAGGGGCCGTAATCGAAGGTGATACCGAGGATGGACATGTTGTCGGTGTTCATCACCCCATGGCAGAAACCGTAGGCCTGCCAGTAGGCGATCATCGCCGCGTTGCGCTCAATGATCTCGCGGAACATCGCCAGGTACGGCTGCTCTCGCTGCACGCATTCACCGTAGTGGTTGTGCAGCACATGTTCGGCCAGTTGTTTGAGTGACTCATGCTGCTGGGTGTAATAGAAGTATTCGAAGTGGCCGAAACGCACATGGCTGGGGGCCAGACGCAGGACCATGGCCGCGCTTTCCTGCTTTTCGCGCCACACCGGGGTGCTGGAGCCAGTGACGCACAGAGCCCGCGAGCTGGGGATGCCGAGGGCGTGCAGGTGCTCGCTGGCGAGAAATTCGCGGATCGATGAGCGCAGCACCGCACGGCCGTCGCCCATGCGCGAGTAGGGCGTTTGCCCGGCGCCTTTCAGGTGCAGGTCCCAGTACTCGCCGGCGTCGTTGATGACCTCGCCCAGCAATAGCCCGCGGCCATCACCCAGGCGCGGGTTGTAACCACCGAACTGGTGCCCGGAATAGACCATGGCGCGTGGCTCAGCCGTACTCCACAGCTTGTGTCCGGTAAATATCTGCGCGAATACCTCGCTGTCGGTTTCGCTTGGCTCCAGGTCGAGTAGGGCCATGGCGGCCTGGCTGGCGACTACCAGGCGTGGCTCGGCAATCGGTTCGGGCAACACGTGGGTAGAAAAGGTGTCGCCGAGGCGGGCGAAACGGTTGTCGAACTGCAGCTCGATGAGCGACTTCACGGCCAGACTCCGGCCGGGCTGGCGCGGCCCGGCAATGATGAGGGTTCAAGCCCGCAGCAGCGGGCGAGTAACTGAATTACAGCGGGTCTACAGACGGGGCGGGCGGCAGTTGCTCTTGTTTTGCGGCAGCCGCGGCCCCGGCGTTTATGAGCTGTCCGCTGCTTAGGTTGAGTTCCTGACCCTGCAGGTTCTTGATCATCACCTCGACCTGGTTGAAGGCCATTTCCACGTTGTTTTCGCGGAAGCTCAAGGCAATGCGCGTAAGGATTTCGTCGGTAGCGGCGTTGCGGTCGCCCAGCTCGCGTACATGGAAGCGCAGTTCGTAGTCGAAGGTGCTGGCGCTGATGGTCAGGAAAAACAGCAGCGGCGCCGGGTCACGCAGCACCCGTGGGTTTTCCTCAGCGGCCTGCATCATCAGCTTGCGCGCCAGCGGCAGGTCGGTTTCGTAGGCTACACCGATTTTTACGATGACCCGGGTAATGGTGTCATTGAGCGACCAGTTGATCAGTTGATCGGTGACGAACGTCTTGTTCGGCACGATGATTTCTTTGCGGTCGAAATCGGTGATGGTGGTGGCGCGAATGCGGATCTTGCTGACCGTGCCGGACAGGTTACCGATGGTCACCACGTCGCCGATGCGCACTGGGCGCTCGAACAGGATGATCAGGCCAGAGATAAAGTTGGCGAAGATTTCCTGCAAGCCGAAGCCCAGGCCCACCGAGAGCGCGGCCACCAGCCATTGCAGCTTGTCCCAGCTGACCCCGAGGGTCGACAGGGTGATGACAAACCCAATGCCGACAATCGCGTAGGAGAGCAGGGTGGTGGTGGCGTAGGCGCTGCCCTGGGCCAGCTTCAGCCTGGAGAGCACCAGCACCTCGAGCAAACCCGGCAAGTTGCGGCCCAGTGCGACGGTGATGCCGATGATGATCAGTGCGCCGAGTACATCGCTGAGGCTAATGGGCACCAGAGTGGCGGCATCGCCGGTACCGCTGCTGTACTCATACAGCGCAATGTTATCGAGGTAGGTGAACACCGAAATCAGGTCCGCCCAGACCCAGTACAGGCCGGCGATAAAGGTACCGAGCAGGGCCAGGCGAATCAGGCGCAGCGACTGCTGGTTGACCTGTTCGATATCCAGGGTCGGCTCCTCGACTACAGTTTCCGTGCCTTCGCCGCTGTCCTTGCTTTGTGCCTGGCGCTTGCTCATGGCCCGCTGGTAGGCGAGTCGGCGTGCCGCAACGCCCAGGCCGCGAACAAAAGTGGCTTCGATGATCAGCCAGATCACCAGCAGATACAGGGTGTTGATCAAGCGGTCGCTGAGTTTCAGTGCGGTGTAGTAGTAGCCGAAGCCGACCGCCACGATCAGTGCCAATGGCAGCAGGCTCAGGGCTATGCCGATCAGCATGCGGAAGGCCGAGGCATGTTCGCGGGCCGGGCCGGTGAGCAGCAGCTTGTGCAGCAGCCAGACCATCAGGGCGTAGCAACTCAGCACCACGGTCAGGCCGATCACGTCATCACCCAGGCCCGCCGGCTGGTGCTTGGCAATCGTCACTACAGCCACCAGCGCCATCACCACTAGGCCCAGACGGCGCACTTGTTTGTGCAGGAAGGCCACTTGCGAGCGGCCCCAGCGGAAGTGCAGTTCGGCTACGCCGCCATCGGCGAGGATGCGATACAGGGTGTAGAACACCAGCCAGGCCTGGGCCATTTGGAACAGCGCCTCACCCAGGTTGGCGTTCTGTCCGCGGGCGTCCATCTGCAAGGCGAAGCCGCACAGTGCCAGGAACAGCGTGCCAGGCAGCGCCAGCAACACGTTGAGCATGATTGCCATCGGTGTGTGCAATTGGCTGTCGCGTTTGAAGTGGCCGATGTCCTGGTGCAGCTCTGCGAGCTTGCGGTACAGATAACCCCGGCGCCACAGCAGCACCACTATCAGCAGCAGCAAGGGCAGGAACAGCAGCGGCCGTTCGGTCAGGCCGGCGCCCAGCTGGCGCAGGTTGGCGCCCCAGGGTAATTCGGCAATCTGCCGCTCGAGCAAGCGCGGTACGGACTTGAACCACTCCAGATCCAGCGGTTTGTTGCTGGGGATCCAGAACATCTGCTCGTCGAGGGTGGCGCGTAGGCTGTCGGCGGTGGTTTTCAGCTGTTTCTGATTGAGTTGCAGAGTGATCGACTCGTTGAGCAGGGCATTCAGCTCACGGTTCAGGCGGTCGATCAGTTCACGGCGGGTGTCGATGATGGCCAATAGATCGGTGCGCAGCGCTTGGCTATTGTCCTCGGTGGTCTGCGCAGCGAGTAGCTTGTCGACATAGACGCTGGGGTTGTTGATGTTTTCGCGCTGCTGGTTCAGTTCGAACTGATACAGGCGCAAGTCGGCGATCTGGTCGGGCAGATTGCTGTCGATTTTCAGCGTTGGCAGGGCCTGTTGTTGCTTGTAAAGGATGCGCGAGAGCAACAGGCTGCCTTGCAATACGCTGATCTGTTCTTCCAGGGCTTGATCGCTCTGGCTCAGGCTGTCGAGTTGCTGCTTGGTCTGCAGGTTCATGCGAGTCAGCTCATTGAGCCGATCAGTGGAACGCAGCAGGTAGTCTGAGAGTTTCAGGTTTAGAGCACTTTCCTGTGCCAGCAGGTTGTCGGTGCCCGCTTTTGCGGCCTCGAGGGACTGTTCGGCAAGGGTTTGCTCGGACAAGTCGCGGCGCTTTTCATTAATTAGGTTCTGCAGGTCGAGCAGCTCCTGCTCGAGGCGCTTGATGCGCTCTTCCAGCAAGGTCCGGCGGCTGTTGCCGAGGTCCTGCAACAGGCTGTTGCCGGCCAGCTCCTGACGACGCAGCTGGGTTTGTGCGTCGAGCTTGGCCAGTTCGGCATTCAGCTGGTCACGACGCTCGTTGCTCAGAGGCTTGTTGGCTTCGCGGCCGCTTTTCAGGATGCCGTTGATTTCCTGGCTGCGGGTCTGGTTGCCGCTGATTTCGGCCTGGGCGCGTTCCGGGCGCGTTTGTGCGGTGATCACCAGGCTGTTGGCTTCGATGATCTGCTTCTGCCACTCGTTAAGCTGTGCATTGCGGTCGGCGAGCAGCTGTTCGAGCTGGGGCAGTGTGCTTTTGCCATAGCGCAGGCTGACCTGAGTCGGGGTGCTGTTTTTCAGTCGCTCGTAATCGCGTTGTGCTTCGCCAATCAGGCGTGGCGCTTGCTGCAGCTGTTTTTCCAGATCGGCACGGCGCTGCACGCTGTCAGCTTTCTCACCCAGCAGCGCCAGAGTTTTCTCCAGTGTCTGTTTGACGGCCGATTGTTCGGCTTCTGGCAACTTGCGGTCGGCCAGTTTGTCCAGGCTGCTCTGTACGTCTTCGCGGCTCGGTGGCTCGGCGGCGTGTAGCAGAGGAGCGCTCAAGCACAGTCCGAGCAGGGCGATGGCGAGATAAGTGCGGAGAAAGGGCATAGTGGAATCGTTGGCTCGAAAAGAAGCTGAGTTTAACAGGCGCCTGGGTAAGCGCCTGTGCCGCATATAACGGCTATTAGAGTCGGTTTACGATCTCGCGAGCTAGAGCCCTGCAAGGCAAAAACAGGCGAGGGAGCGGCGTTTACTGCTGTGAATAAGCATCCCGAGCCTGTTTTTAACGCAACAGGGCCGACGCGCAGCAGGTCGTAAACAGGCTTTTAGAGGAAGAGTCCTGGTCCTGGGCGACTGCCTTCGGGGAATCTGACGCCGACCTTGCGGATCTTGTTCCCTTCAATTGCCGCCACGGTCCAGGTCAGGCCTTGCCATTCCACCTGGTCGCCTATAACCGGCGAGCCGCCGATCTTGTGGGCGATAAAGCGGCCCAGGTGCAGCTGACCTTCGGCGCCTTCCAGTTGCAGGCCATAGAGTGCCGCGATGGCGGCCAGTTCGGCATCGCCTTCGAGCACGAAATCACCGAAGAAGCGCAGGTCCTGGCCGCGTGTTGGCGCCTGGCTGAATAGCTTGCCGAGGGCAGGCAGGTCGTGCTCATGGCCGACTACGCAGAGCAGATCACCGGCTTCCAGAGTGGTGCTGCCGGAGGGGTGGAGTAGCTCCTTGCCCCGGAACAGTGCAGCGATACGCGTGCCTTCAGGCATCTTCAGCTCACGCAGCGCCGCGCCGATGCACCACTTCTCTGCGCCGAGGCGGTAGATAAACAGTTCCCACTGGCTGGTCGGGTGAACATCCAGCCCGGCGCGCGATACTGGCGCCGGCTCTGGCGGTACGGTAACGCGCAACAGTTTGGCTGCCCACGGCAGGCTGGTGCCCTGCAGCAGCAGGGAGACCAGTACGATAAAGAACGCCACGTTGAAGAACAGCTGGGCATTGGGCAGGCCGGCCATCAGCGGGAACACCGCAAGAATGATCGGCACCGCGCCACGCAGGCCAACCCAGGCGATAAAGGCCCGTTCGCGGTCATGAAACGCGCGAAATGGCAGTAACCCGAGAAACACCGATAGCGGCCGGGCGAACAGGATCATCCACAGCGCTAGGCCCAAGGCCGGTAGAGCAATTGGCAGCAACTCGTGGGGGGTGACCAGTAGGCCGAGGACCAGGAACATGCCGATCTGTGCCAGCCAGGTGAGGCCGTCGAGCATATGCAGGATGCCGTGGCGCGAGCGGATCGCGCGGTTGCCCAGCAGCAGGCCACACAGGTAGATCGACAGAATGCCACTGCCGCCGACCGCAGTGGTGATGGCGAAAATGATCAGGCCGCCGCTGACCACCAGCAGCGGATACAGGCCGTTGGCCAGTTCCATGCGGTTGATCAGATTGAGTAGCAGCCAGCCGCCACCGAGGCCGAACAGCGCGCCGATGCCGAACTGTTGCAGCAGCTGCACCAGCAGCTCCCAGCTCAGGCCGTCCTGGCCGTTGGCGAGCATGGCAATCAGGGTGACGGTGAGAAACACCGCCATCGGGTCGTTGCTACCGGATTCGATTTCCAGCGTGGCGCTGACCCGTTCGTTCAGGCCGCGCCCACCGAGCAGGCTGAATACCGCAGCAGCATCGGTGGAGCCGACGATGGCGCCGATTAGCAGGCCTTCCATCCAGGTCAGATCGAACAGCCAGGCCGCCGCAATGCCGGTTAGCCCTGCGGTGATCAAAACCCCGACAGTGGCCAGCGACAACGACGGCCACAAGGCCACGCGAAAGCTGGAAACCCGCGTGCGCATGCCGCCGTCGAGCAGAATGATGGCCAACGCTAGGTTGCCGACCAGGTAAGCCAACGGGTAGTTGTTGAAAACGATACCGCCAGGGCCGTCGGTGCCAGCGAGCATGCCGACAGCGAGAAAGATCACCAGAATGGGGATACCGAAGCGCGAACCGAAGGCGCTGACCAGGATGCTCATGGCTACCAGCATTGCACCGATCAAAAACAGATTATTGATGGTGCTGGCATCCAAGGCGCGTACTCCGTGCGGGTTGGTGAGCGTGCCACTATGCATGGCGCGTGCCAGCGATTCTAACCGTTGCCCGAATTTGCCGCTGAAAAAAAACGCCCCGCGTTTAGCGGGGCGTCAGGTGCCTGGCGTGATAACAACTTCCGCTTTAGAACCAGGCGTCCTGCATGCCCAGGCAGGTGTCATCGCGGGCTTCGAGGATGGCCAGGTCGTGGTGGCAGCTCGGCACTTCCCAGGTGAGGAAGTAGCGTGCGGCCTGCAGCTTGCCTTGATAGAAGTCGATATCGGCAGCGTTGCCGCGCGCCAGGCCTTCTTCAGCGCGGATCGCCTGCTCCAGCCAGCGCCAACCGATCACTGTATGGCCAAATACCTTGAGGTACAGCGCCGAGTTCGCCAGGCCTTCATTCACTTTGCCGCCCATCAGGTCACCGAGTAGTGCCAAGGTCACCGCCTGCAGCCTTGCCAGCAGTTGCTCCAGCGGCTGGCGCAGGGGCGTCAGCGAGGCATGAGCTTCGGCACGTTGGCAGGTGCCATGGATCAGCTTGAGCAGCTGTTTGAGCGCCGCGCCGCCGTTCATCGACACCTTGCGCCCGAGCAGATCGAGCGACTGGATGCCGTGAGTGCCTTCGTGTATCGGATTCAGGCGGTTGTCGCGGTAATACTGCTCCACCGGGTAATCGCGGGTGTAACCGTGGCCGCCGAGAATCTGGATCGCCAGTTCGTTAGCCTTGAGGCAGAACTCAGATGGCCAGGATTTGACGATCGGGGTGAGCAGGTCGAGCAACTCCAGGGCGCTGCGGCGCTCTTCTTCGCTCTCGAGGGTCAGGGTGTCGTCGAACAGGCGAGCAGCGTATAGGCCGAGATCGAAAGAGCCCTCCACATAGGCTTTCTGCGTCAGCAGCATGCGCCGCACATCGGCGTGCTCGATGATCGCCACTTGGCTGGAGGTGGGGTCTTTACCATCGGGCAGGCGACCTTGCGGGCGCTGACGGGCGTAGTCCAGTGAATACAGGTAGCCGGCGTAGCCGAGCATTACCGCGCCCATGCCGACGCCGATGCGCGCTTCGTTCATCATCTGGAACATGTAGCTCAGGCCATGGTGCGGCTTGCCCACCAGATAGCCGACACAGTCGCCGTTATCGCCGAAGTTCAACGCCGTAGAGGTGGTGCCGCGCCAGCCCATCTTGTGGAACAGGCCCGCTAGAACCACGTCATTGCGTTTGCCCAGGCTGCCATCGTCATTGACCAGGAACTTCGGCACGATAAACAGGCTGATGCCCTTCACCCCGGCAGGGGCGTCCGGCAACTTGGCCAGCACCATGTGCACGATGTTCTCGCTGAGCGGGTGGTCGCCGCCGGAGATAAAGATCTTGTTGCCCTTGAGCCGGTAAGTGCCGTCTTCGGCAGGTTCCGCGCGGGTGCGGATGTCCGACAGTGACGAGCCGGCGTGCGGCTCGGTCAGCGCCATGGTGCCGAAGAAACGCCCATCGATCATCGGCTGCAGAAAGCGTTGCTTCTGTTCGGCAGTGCCGAAATTTTCGATCAGGTTGGCCGCGCCCATGGTCAGGAATGGGTACGAGGTGGTCGCCGCGTTAGCCGACTGGAAGTGCGCAAAGCAGGCCTGCGAGAGCAGGTTGGGCAGCTGCATGCCGCCGACCTCGAACTCGCGGGTGGCATTGAGGAAGCCCGCCTCGAGGAAGGCGTCTACCGCCGGCTTGACCTCGGGGATCAGCACCGCAGCGCCGTCGACATACTCCGGTTCGTGCTCGTCGTTCTTGCGGTTGTGCGGAGCGAACAGGTTCTCGGCGATGCTGCGCGCGGTGTCGATGGCAGCATCAAAGGTTTCGCGGCTGTGCTCGGCGAAACGCTCGCGCTGGGTCAGGCCTTCGGCGTCCAGCACTTCGTACAGCTCGAAGGCCAGGTTGCGGGAACTGAGCAGGGACTCGGACATGCGTATACCTCCGGTTGCGATGGGCCGAGTCTAAGCAGCTGCGCGCGTGGCTCACAGCACTATTAATAAGCGTGATAGAGGCTCAGCTAGCAAAGCCACGGGCCAGTTCGGCGGTCAGCTCGGCAGCGCCGATACTCTTGCAGCCGCTGACATTCTGCCCGGCCCAGAGCGGTGAGAAGTCACCGCTGCCCTGGCTTTCCGCCTTGGCCCGCAGCGGCGCAATGGCCGCAGTCGCCTGGGGGAACTCCGGCGCAAGGGCGCTGATTGGACCTCGCTCACGTATCACCCGATTAACAATGCCGCGCGCCGGGCGACCGCTGAACAGGTTGGTCAACGCGGTATGCCGCGCCGCTGGGCTGTGCAGAGCTGCGCGGTGGATGGCGCTGGTGCTGGCCTCGTCGCAGCACAGGTAGGCCGTGCCGATCTGCGCCCCGGCCGCGCCGAGGGCCATGGCTGCGCGCACGCCCTGGGCATCGGCGATACCGCCGGCGGCGATGACCGGGAGCTGCACGGCCTGGACGATCTGCGGCAGCAGGGCAAAGGTGCCGAGCTGGCTGCTCAATTCATCAGTGAGAAACATGCCGCGATGGCCGCCGGCTTCCAGGCCTTGAGCGATGATCGCGTCAGCACCGTTGGCCTGCAGCCACAGTGCTTCCGCCACAGTGGTGGCTGAACTGAGCACTTTGGCGCCGCAGGCTTTGACCCGTGCCAGCAGTTCGGCGGAGGGCAGGCCGAAATGAAAACTCACCACCGCTGGGCGGAATTCATCGAGCAGGTCGGCCATCTCGGCACTGAATGGCAGGCGGCCGGGGCCGCTGGCGATAGTCATCGGGTCGATGCCTAGCTCGGCGTAGTAAGGGGCTAGCGCCTCGCGCCAGGCGGCTTCGCGTGCGGTGTCAACGGCTGGTGGGGTGTGGCAGAAGAAGTTCAGGTTGTAGGGCTTGCGGGTTTTCTCGTTCAGCGCTTGCAGTTCCTTGCGCAAGCCGGCCGCGTCGAGCATGGCGCAGGGCAGTGAACCCAGCGCGCCGGCGTTCGACACAGCGGCGGCCAGGCCATGTAGCTGTACGCCGGCCATTGGCGCCTGGATCAGTGGTAGCTCAATGCCCAAGAGGTCTTGCAGTTGCATGTCGGTTCTCCCTTGCCAGACGGATCAGCGGCCACCGTACTGATCCATCTGGCGCATGGCAAATGCTGCCACCCTGTTAAACTGCTCGGCCACAGGAGCCCGCCCAAATGAACTACCGCCACGCCTTCCATGCCGGCAACCATGCCGATGTGCTGAAACACTATGTCTTGAGCCGTCTGATTGCCCTGCTGTCACGCAAGGAGGCGCCGTTTGCCTACCTCGACAGCCATGCCGGTATCGGTCTGTATGATTTGCGCGGCGACCAGGCCAGCCGTACCGGTGAGTGGCTGGAAGGCATCGCGCGGCTGTGGCAGGCCACCGATGTACCCGACCCGCTGCTGGACTATCTGGAAGTGATCCGCGCGATGAACCCCGATGGCGAGCTGCGCCATTACCCCGGCTCACCGGAGCTGGCGCGCCTGCTGACCCGCGAGCAGGACCGTCTGCACCTGAACGAGAAGCACCCGGAAGACGGTCGTCTGCTCAAGGAAAACATGCACGGCGACCGCCGCGTCGCGGTGCACCTGGGCGAAGGTTGGCATGTGCCGCGCGCCCTGCTGCCAACCAGCGAGAAGCGTGCGCTGCTGCTGATCGACCCGCCGTTTGAGCAGGCTGATGAAATGGAGCGCTGCGCCCAATCACTGAGCGAAGCCATCGGCCGTATGCGCCAGGCGGTGGTGGCGATCTGGTACCCGATCAAGGACCTGCGTCAGTTGCGGCGTTTCTACAATGATCTGGAAAAGAGCAAAGCGCCCAAGCTGTTGCGTTTGGAGCTCTACGTGCACTCAACCGATGAACCGACGCGGCTGAATGGCTCCGGCCTGGTGATCAGCAATCCGCCCTGGGGCCTGGAAGATGAGCTCAAGCAGATTCTGCCCTGGCTGGCCAAGCTGCTTGGGCAGACGCAGGGCGGCTGGCGCATGGATTGGCTTATCGAGGAAAAAACTGCCTAAGCTCTGCAACTGTAAGTAGGTGCGCACGCACCTATTGTCACGTTGCATGCCGCCAGGAGCCCGTATGAGCTTGTCGCTGTTGAATCGCTACGCCTTCTTTGCCTTCTGTGTGTTGTTCACAATCGCTGGTTTACCCTTTGTTGCAGGGCATGCCTGGTTATGGGCCGTGTTGCTGATAACCGGGCTGCTCAGTGCGGTGGGGGTGAATGACTTGTTGCAGAGTCGCCATGCGGTGCGGCGAAACTACCCGATCCTCGGCAACATCCGTTATCTGGTTGAAGCGATTCGCCCGGAAATTCGCCAATACCTGCTGGAGTCTGATAGCGAGCGGTTGCCGTTCTCGCGGGCGCAGCGCTCGCTGGTATATGCGCGGGCCAAGAACCAGAGTGCGGACAAGGCCTTCGGCACCCTGACTGACGTGTATCAGAGTGGCTTCGAATTTATCGGCCACTCGATGTTGCCGGCCGCGCATGTTGACCCCAGTGCATTTCGCGTCAGCGTTGGCGGGCCGCAGTGCACGCAGCCTTATTCGGCATCGGTCTTCAATATTTCGGCTATGAGCTTTGGCTCGCTCAGCGCCAATGCCATTCGCGCGTTGAACCAAGGCGCCAAGCTCGGAGGTTTTTATCACGACACCGGTGAGGGCAGCATCAGCCCCTATCACCGTGAGCATGGCGGCGATCTGGTCTGGGAGCTGGGTAGCGGTTACTTCGGCTGTCGTCAGGACAATGGCCAGTTTGATCCGCAGCGGTTTGCTGCGCAGGCCGCCAACCCGCAGGTGAAGATGATTGAGATCAAGCTCAGTCAGGGCGCCAAGCCAGGCCACGGTGGGATTCTGCCGAAGCACAAGATCACTGCCGAAATCTCCCAGACTCGCGGCGTGCCCATGGGCCAGGACTGTGTGTCGCCGGCGAGCCACAGTGCGTTTTCCACGCCCATTGAACTACTGCAGTTTGTCGCCCAGCTGCGCGAGCTGTCGGCAGGCAAACCGGTGGGTTTCAAGTTCTGCCTGGGCCACCCGTGGGAGTTTATGGGGATTGCCAAGGCCATGCTGGAGACCGGGATTCTGCCGGACTTTATCGTCGTCGATGGCAAGGAAGGCGGCACCGGTGCTGCACCTGTGGAATTCACTGATCACATTGGCGTACCACTGCGTGAAGGGCTGCTGTTTGTGCATAACACTCTGGTTGGCATCGGTTTGCGCGAGCACATCCGCATTGGCGCCAGCGGCAAGATTGTCAGTGCCTTCGATATTGCCAGTGTGATGGCGTTGGGGGCTGACTGGGCCAATTCGGCCCGTGGCTTTATGTTTGCCATCGGCTGCATTCAGAGTCAGTCGTGCCATACCAACAAATGCCCGACCGGCGTGGCCACGCAAGATGCCCTGCGCCAACGTGCGCTAGTGGTGCCGGATAAGGCAGCGCGCGTGCATAGCTTTCATCGCAATACTCTCAAAGCCTTGGCGGAGATGCTCGCGGCCGCCGGCCTTGAACATCCCTCGCAGGTTGAGGCCAAGCACCTGGTGCGGCGCATGTCCGCGAGTGAGATCAAGCTTTACTCGCAGCTGCATGTATTCCTCAAACCAGGAGAGTTGCTCAGTGGCGAGGTGTCTGGGGAGTTCTATTCGCGAATGTGGCAGATGGCGCAAGCCAGCAGTTTCGCACCGGCGCAGTAAGTGCGGATTAAAGCCGTAGGCCTCTTGGGACGGGCGATGTAACGTCGCCTGTTGGGCGGTAGCAGGTGCTGGTGTAGCGCCGGTACCAAGCAGCGCTTATTTGTTGCTGGGCTCCACAAAGTAACTGAGCTGCTGACGCGGATTAAGGTATTCCAACGCCTCGCGCGGTAGCTGGGCCGGACGCAGGCTGGCGGCGATGCCCAGGCGCGGCTCCTGTTCCAGGTCGATGATCAGCGCCTCGTTCTTGGGTACGGCGGGGTCATAGACAATCAGCGTCGGTTTCAGCGGCTGGCTTGGGTTCATGCCCAGCACCAGGCCGTAGCGCTGGTCGTCCAGTTGCACCAGGCAACCTGGCGGGTAAATGCCCATGCAGCGGATAAAGGCCTTCAGCGCCACCGCATCGAAGCGCGCAGTGTATTGCTTGAACATCAGCGCCAGCGCCTCGTGCGGGCTCAGACCGTCACGCGGGTTGAGCGGGTTGCACAGGTTGTCGAACTGGTTGGTGATGCACACCAGGCGGCTCAGGCGGCCGATGGCGGCTTCACGCAGCTGGCGTGGGTAACCGCTGCCGTCGCAGTATTCGTGGTGCTCATTGATGATGCGCAGCACCTCATCATCCAGCATCAGCTTGTGGCCCATGCGCAGGCCGAATTCACAGTGCAATTGCAGCAGTTGCTGTTCCGGGCGCGTCAGCGGTTCGGGCTTGAGCAGCACCTTGCTCGGCACTTCCAGTTTGCCGACATCATGCAGCAACGCCCCCATGCCGAGGATATGGCAGTCCTCGCTGTCCAGGCCGAGTTGGCGACCCAGCATCAGGCTCAGGACGGTGACGTTCAATGAGTGCAGGTAATTGTCTTCGGCCGCTTTGCTATTGATCGTGTGCAGCACGGCACCACTGCCGCCTAGCAGCGTGTCGACCATTGCACCCACCACCTCGCCGGCCTGCTTGCAGGCCTCTTCAGGACGGCTGCGCAGGGTTTGGTTGAGGGTTTTGATCTGCTGGCTGGCCTGGACGAACTTGCGGTCCACCTCGGCCAGGCGTTTGCGCAGGGCCTTGAGTTTTTCTGCGCGAGCCTGGCTGGCCTGTTGCTCTGGTGTCGGTGGGGTGGGCGCTGGCGTGCTGGCTACGGGGGGCTGCGGCTCGGTCTTGCTCAGCGGCTCGCAGTCGCTGCGGGCCGGGTCGTAGCGCAGGCGCTCGACACCGAGAGCGCGCAGGGCCTTGATCTGGCTTTCATCCTTGATCTTGAAATTGCTGAAGGCAAAGTTGTGCTCCCACCAGGCCAGTTCGAGCTGGATATACAGGCCGACACACAGTTGATCGGGGGATATATAGGCAGAGGACGCAGGCATGCAGATATCGTTGATGATGGCTAATGGCTGGCAGTCTAGCGCTTTGCCTATGAGCTGGCAGTATCTGCAATGACTTCTGTGCCTAGGTTCGGCGCTTGGCCTGCTAGTCGTGTTGCAGCTCTTGTTCGACCTCATCCGCCCAGGCCAGCCAGGACTGCTCGCCGAGTATGCCGCGGCGCAGGGTCAGGTAGGGCAGGCGCAGCGCCTTGCGTTGTTCATCGGGTAGCGCCAGATAGTCGCGCTCGATGCTGAGCAGGCTGTTCAAGGTTTTGCGGTGCACCGCCACATGACGCTGCATTTCCTCGCGCAGGTTATCCAGCGAGGTATGCGCTCCCGCGTACAACTTCACCAGTAGCGCATCGTTGATCGTGTTCGGCTGCACCGGTTCACCCAGCCAGCGCAGCAGTTCTGCGTGACCAGCGGGGGTCAGTCGATAGTTCTTTTTATCCGGGCGGGTGTCCTGGGCCTGCGCTTCAAACTCCAGCCAGCCTGCCTCACTGAGCTTTTTCAGCTCTAGATAGACCTGCTGATGCTTGGCATTCCAGAAATAGCCAAGGCCATCCTTGAAGCGTTTGAGCAGGTCGTAGCCGCTGCCGGGTTCGCTTTCCAGGAGGATAAGAATGGCGTGCTTGAGCGACATAGGCAGGTTTCACCGGCTGCTTTAGAAGTGCGCGGCAGTATACGGAATATGCAAAAAGTTGCATCGACTCCCGTCGCCGCCTAGTATGCAAAAAATTGCATAACAAGAACAACGCAGGAGCATCCCATGAAACGCACCGGTACCCGCTTCCGTCCTCGCCTGGTTCAGGGTGATTACGACGCCATCATCATCGGCTCTGGCATCGGCGGCCTGACCACTGCCGCATTGCTGGCCAAGCTCGGCAAGCGCGTGTGCGTGCTGGAGCAGCACTACACTGCGGGCGGTTACACCCACAGTTATGAGCGCGAAGGCTACGAGTGGGATGTGGGCGTGCATTACATCGGCGAGGTGCATAAACCCTGGTCGGCGATCCGCCGGGTGTTCGATGTGATCAGCGACGGCAAGCTCGAATGGGCGCCGATGGATGCGCACTATGACCGCATCGTGATTGGCGAGCAGACCTACGACTATGTGGCTGGACGCGAGGAGTTCAAGGCGGAGATGGCGCGCCACTTCCCCGGGGAAACTGCGGTGCTTGAGCGTTATGTCGACCTGCTTAGCGAAGTCAGCGCCAAGGTGCCGCGCTTCTTCGCTGGCCAGGCGCTGCCACGTTCACTGGGCATGCTCTATAGCAAGCTGCGCCGGTTGTGGCTGCCGGATTACTTCTTCAAAACCACCCGTGAGGTGCTTGAAGGCCTGACCGACAATCAGGAGTTGATCGGCGTGCTGACCGCGCAGTGGGGCGATTACGGCTTGCCGCCGGCCGAAGCCGCCTTCGTTATGCACGCGATGGTCGCCAAGCACTACATCACCGGCGGTAACTACCCGGTCGGCGGCGCGACGAAGATTTCCGAAAGCATTATCCCGGTAATCGAAGCGGCCGGCGGCCAGGTGTTCACCTATGCCGGGGTCGACAAGATCCTGGTCGAGAGCGGTCGTGCGGTCGGTGTACGCATGCAGAAGGATGGCTTCGAGATCCGCGCGCAGCAGATCGTCAGCTGCGCCGGCCTGGTGCCGACCTATACCCGCCTGCTCGATCATCAGGTGGCCAGCGAATATGGCCTGTTGGAGCAGTTGCCCAAGGTCAAACTGTCGGCTGCCACCCTGTGCCTGTACGCCGGCTTCAAGGGCAGCGCCGCCGAGCTGAAGCTGCCGAAGACCAACTACTGGGTTTACCCAACCCACGATCATGACCACAACGTCAGCAGTTTTATGACCGGGCAGAACCCGGCGATGCCGCTGATCTATATCAGCTTCCCCTCGGCCAAGGACCCGGCCTGGGATGCGCACTACCCGAACAAGGCCACGGTGGAAATCGTCGCACCGACCCAGCCGCAGTGGTTTGCGAAGTGGAAGGGCACTACCTGGGGCAAACGCGGCGCTGACTACGAGGCGTTCAAGGCCGAGTTGACTGCGCAGCTGCTGGAAACCCTCTATCAGCATCAGCCGCAACTGCGCGGCGCACTGGACTTCTGCGAACTGGGCACGCCGCTGTCCACCGAGTGGTACCAGTGGAACGAGCAGGGCGAGATCTATGGCATCGACCACACGGTGCAGCGTTTCGAACAGCACTGGATTCACAGCCAGACGCCGATCAAAGGCCTGTATCTGACCGGCGCCGATACGCTGACTGCCGGGGTCGGGGGCGCTTTGATGGCTGGGGTGCTGACTGCCTCGCGCATGCTTGGCTGGCGCGGTTACAAGGTCGGCAAGCTATTGAAAAGCTGGAAGGCGGAAACTGCCGCCGATGGCAGTGCGGCGGCGGATGTGGCTGGCTAAATCATCACGTCGACGCTATTGCCCAGATTGGGCGGATTGCTCGACGCGCTGGCTGGCGTGGCGGCCTCAACCAGGCCGCCGATGCTGGCAGCCTGCAGTTCCAGGGTTTTGCGCAGCAACAGCAGTGAGGCCAGGGCAGAGGCCTGAGCCGCTGCCTGGGTCGACACCTGATTGGTCAGGCTACTGAGTTCCATCGTGCTATCCCCTCTCTATCAGCCCGGCAGGCAGGCTCCCGTGCCGCCCAGGCCGCAATAGCCGCCGGGGTTCTTCGCCAAGTACTGCTGATGATAGGCCTCAGCGTAGTAGAACGGCGGCGCCTCGCGCACTTCGGTGGTGATGGCGCCGAAACCGGCTTTGCTCAATTCGGTCTGGAACTGCGCCTGCGTGCTCTTTGCTGCGGCCAGCTGTTCAGCGCCGTAGCAGTAGATCGCCGAACGGTACTGGCTGCCCGTGTCGTTACCCTGGCGCATACCCTGGGTCGGGTTGTGCGCCTCCCAGAACACTTTCAGCAGTGCGGCGTAGCTGGTGACCTTGGGATCAAACACTACCAGCACCACTTCGGTGTGGCCGGTCAGGCCCGAGCAGGTTTCGTCATAGGTCGGGTTCGGTGTATGGCCGCCGGCATAGCCAACTGCCGTGCTCCACACGCCCGGCTGCTGCCAGAAGCGCCGTTCCGCGCCCCAGAAACAACCCATGGCGAATACCGCCTGTTGCAGGCCTGCGGGGAAGGACCCTTGCAGTGCGTTGCCGTTGACGAAGTGCGCGGCGGGCACTTCCATGGCTTCGGCACGGCCAGGCAGTGCCTGCTCGGCGGTGGGCAGTTCGAGTTTGTGGGCGAGAATTTGCGAACGCAGAACCATGAGCCATTTCCTCAGCAAAAGCATGTGTGTCATAGACCATCAATGAGCGGGCTTGTTACAGCTAGCCTCGGTTTGGATAGCGCTTGAGGCTTTCCAACAGGTCGCGGCTGGCGATGGGTTTATCGAACAGGTAGCCCTGGCCGATATCGCACTGCTGGCGACGTAGAAAGTTGAGCTGCGCGGCCGTCTCGATACCCTCGGCCACCACCTTGAGTTTCAGGTTGTGCGCCATGGCGATCACCGCGGAGGTGATCTCCATGTCGTCCTGATTCTCCGGGATGTCCTTGATAAAGCTACGATCAATCTTGATCACATCGATGGGGAATTTCTTCAGGTAGCTGAGCGAGGAGTAACCGGTGCCGAAGTCGTCCATGGCCAGGGTCAGGCCCAGGCTCTTCAGACGGCTGAGCTGATGGCGGGTGTCGTCGGTGGCTTCCAGCAGCAGGCTTTCGGTTAGTTCCAGTTCGAGCAGGGCCGGGTCCAGTTGCTCTTCATGCAGTATGGCGGCGATCTCGCCAACCAGGTCCGGGTCGGAGAACTGTTTGGGCGACAGGTTGATGGCCATCTGCAGCGGCATGTGGCCGACGGCGATCAGCTGTTTGCTCATGCGGCAGGCCTGGCGGGTGACCCATTTGCCGATGGGGATGATTAGGCCGGTTTCTTCGGCCACGCTGATAAATTTTTCCGGGCTGATCATGCCCTTGTCCGGGTGGTGCCAGCGCAGTAGCGCTTCCAGGCCCAGCAGCCGGCCGCTCTTCAGGCACAGCTTGGGCTGGTAGAACACTTCCAGCTCGTTCTGCATCAGCGCGCGGCGCAGGTTGCTCTCGACGAACAGCTTGTAGTGCGCCTCGGCATTCAGTGCATCGGTAAACACCTGCAGCTGGTTTTTACCGTTGGCTTTGGCTTTGTGCAGGGCCAGGCCGGCGTGCTTCATCAGGGTTTGCGGGTCGTTGCCATGCTCGGGCGCGCAGCCCAGGCCGATGGAGCCGGTGACGCTGATCAGCTGGTTGTCGACGAACAGCGGCTTGTCCAGAGTGTGCAGCAGCTTCTGCGCCACCAGCTCGCTGTCGGCCTGGCCGGCGTTGAGCATTACGGCAAACTCGTTGCTGGCAAAGCGGGCCAGCACGCTGCTAGGGGTCAGGGTGTTGCGCAAACGGCGCGCCAAGCTGACCAGCAGCTTGTCACCGGTCTGGTGACCAAGGCTGTCGTTGATCCGCTTGAAGTTGTCGATATCCACCAGCAGTAGGCTGATTGGCTTGCCCGGGTGTTCGCTGAAGTGGCTCTCCAGCGAACGGATAAAGGCGTAGCGGTTACCCAGTCCGGTGAGGTTGTCGCGAAAGGCCAGGCGCTCGATATGCTGTTGCGCCTGCTTGCTGGCGGTAACGTCTTCGTAGATGCCGATGTAGTGGGTCAGGCTGCCATCGTCGGCATACACCTTGGACAGCGACAGTTGTCCCCAGTAGGGGTCGAGGTTCTTGCGGCGGCTCTTGAATTCACCCTGCCAACTATTGTGTTCGGCCAGACTGGAACGGGCATCGAAGAGCAGGTCGTTGAGGTTTTCCAGCGCGGGGATTGCGGACAGGCGGCGGCCCTGCACTTCGCTGGCGCTGTACAGAGTGATGGCAGTAAAACTCGGGTTGACGTACTCCACCAGGCCATCGCGGTCGAGCAGGATAAAGGCGCTGGAGCTTTGCTCGACGGCGCGCTGGAACAGGTACAGGGCATTGGTCGCGGTGCGCCGCTGCTGGTTGGTCAGTACTTGGGCGTACTGGTCTGCTAGCTCGCCGGCAAAGGCAATTTCATCCGGTTGCCACGTGCGTGCAGGGCCAATGTGCTCCATACACAGCACGCCCACCACCTCGCCGTCGATACGAATGCCCGCATCGAGCATCGCGGTGATGCCCATGGGGCGTAAATAGCTATCGCTAAGCTCGCGTGTGCGAGGGTCCTGGTGTGCGTCGTGGGCATCTAGGGCGCGACCACTATGCAGGGCTTGCAGGTAGGCGGGGTAAGGGCTGGCATCGATATCGGCCTGCACGATATGTCGGCCTTGGTCCTGTTGGTAGAGGGCCACCGATTGCAGCATATGCTCACTGAGGCTCCAAATGCCGGCGCGGCTCACGCCATAGAGTTCGCAGGCGCTCTTGCTGATCAGCTCGGCGGCCTCGCGCAAGGGATCGCTATCGCCGTAATGATGGCGCGCGAGCGTGACGATCAACTGCTGCTGGGCTTGTGTGCGTTGCTGCTGCGCCTGCAGCTCGGCCTGGCTGCGCTGGTAGAGTTCGAGGGTCTGTGGCGAGGGCGCGGTCTGCTCGTTCGTCACCAGCAAATAGCCGCGTAGCAGATGCCGCCCGCGTTGCTTGAAGGCTTCGCCCACTTCCATCAGGTTCAGGCTACCGCGCGGGGTGTGCAGGCAGTACTGCACGCTGTAGTGCCGGCGGTCGGCAAGCTGTTGCGCAATACTGTCGTGCAGCTGGTGGCGAACCGCGGGTTCCATCAGGCTGGCGTAGGGTGCATCGAGCAGGGAGCAGAGTTCATGAGCGGGTAGGCCAAACTGTTGTTCGCAGCCCGCGTCGAGGTACAGCAGAGTCCAGCTGGCTTCATTCAAGCGCTCGAAACGCAGCAAGCCAAGGCGCGAAGGCACTGGCAACTGCGTCACAACCTCGGCCGCTAAACGACTCGCGGCATCGGGATGGCTTTTCATTCGGTGGCTGGCTTCCAGTATGCTGATCGAAGCGGCAATCGACTCACTTCAATTTATAGCGTCGGGTAAGGGTGCATCATGCAATTGCGACTGACAAGAAAACTAATATCCGCAGTGTTGCTGAGTAGCTGTATGGCCGCCTCGCCGGTGTTTGCCGCTGAGCCTGACACGGGTTTGAGCAGTGCTGAACAGAGTAATTATCTGCTCGAACTGAAGCGCCTCTACCTGACCCAGAATGACCGCCAGGCGCTGTTGGCGCACTGCAATGATCTGCTGAAAACCTACGCGCTGCGCGCCGCCTATCAGGTCGGTCAGGTGCAGCGCCAGGACCTGCTCTATCAGCTACGTCAGGGCGAGTCCGGCGAGCTGCTGCTGCGTGAGGAAACCCGTGGCCAGCAGGGCACCGATTTAGCCGTGCGCAATCAGCGCGTGCCGCTGTTTGGTGTCGACCCCTTTGTGCGTTACGAGTGCCCGACCAACGGCATCAGCTGTGTGCTGCGCAACCCTAACGATGGCAGCCCAATGCTGACCATCGTGCGTGATCACAAGGGCGCCGCCGAACTGGCCAAAGCCCTAAGCTATCTGATTCGTAATCTGCAGAAAGGCTGATCGCCTCACACATTTCTACCGTTGCCGCATACCTAAAAAAACCCCGCCTATAAGGGGCGGGGTCGAGGATACGAGCGTGGCTGCTCGAAAGTTGGTGCGTTACAGCAGCATGGTGCGGATGTCCGCCAGTACGTCACCGAGGCGCTTGGTGAAGCGCGCCGCAGCGGCGCCGTTGATCACTCTGTGGTCGTAGGACAGCGACAGCGGCAGCATCAGCTTGGGCTGGAAGGCTTTGCCGTCCCAGACTGGCTGAATGGTTGCCTTGCTTACGCCGAGAATCGCCACTTCCGGCGCGTTGACGATCGGCGTAAAGCCGGTGCCGCCAATGTGGCCCAGGCTGGAGATGGTGAAGCAGGCGCCCTGCATATCGTCGGCCGAAAGCTTCTTGGTGCGTGCCTTCTCCGCCAGTGCGGCGGCTTCGGCAGCCAGTTGCAGCAAGCTCTTCTGATCGACGTTCTTGATCACGGGTACCAGCAGGCCATCCGGGGTGTCCACGGCAAAGCCGATGTGCACGTATTTCTTGCGGATGATTGCTTTACCACTCGGTGCCAGTGAGCTGTTGAAGTCCGGCAGCTCCTTGAGCAGGAAGGCGCAGGCTTTGAGCAGCAGTGGCAGCACGGTGAGCTTGACCCCAGCTTTTTCCGCCACAGCTTTCTGCGCGACGCGGAAGGCTTCCAGTTCGGTAATGTCGGCCGAGTCGAACTGGGTCACGTGTGGCACGTTGAGCCAGCTGCGATGCAAGTTATTGGCACCGACCTGCATCAGACGGGTCATCGCCACTTCTTCGATTTCACCAAACTTGCTGAAGTCCACCACCGGGATCGGTGGGATACCTGCGCCACCGGTTGCGCCAGCAGCTGGGGCTTCCTTGGCCTTCTGCATCATCGCTTTGACGTAAGCCTGCACGTCTTCTTTGAGGATGCGACCTTTCGGGCCCGTGCCTGGCACGACGGACAGCTCGACGCCAAACTCGCGCGCCAGCAGACGTACTGCCGGGCCAGCATGCACCTTGGCGCCGTCACGTTTGGGCGCGGCGGTAACGCTGGCGGCTGCTGCTGCCAGCGAGGCAATCGCGCTGACTTCGGCTGCGACCGCCGGATGAGCGCCGGCCGGGACCTTGTGCACATCGCTTGCTGCAGTTGGCGCAGCAGCGGCAGGTGCGGCGGCCGGAGCAGCTGCGCCTGCGACTTTCAGCTTGAGAATGAAATCGCCGGTGCCGACTTCGTCTTCCAGTTTGACGCTGATGCTTTCCACCACGCCGGCAGCCGGCGAGGGGATTTCCATGCTGGCCTTGTCCGACTCCAGAGTGATCAGCGATTGGTCGGCTTCGACCGTATCGCCGACCTTGATCAGGATTTCGATGACCTTGGCTTTGCCGTCCGAACCGATATCCGGTACATGCACGTCTTGTACGCTGCTGCTGGCCTGCGCTGCTGGTGCAGGTGCGGCAGCTGTTGCGGGAGTTTCAGCCGCAGCGGCTTTGGGCGCCTCAGCAGGTGCTGCGGGTGCAGCTTCGGTAGCGCCTTCGACTTCCAGCTCAAGCAGCTCGTCGCCTTCTTTCAGGGTATCGCCGAGCTTCACTTTCAGGCTTTTCACTACGCCGGCTTTCGGCGCAGGAATTTCCATGCTGGCCTTGTCCGACTCTAGGGTCAGCAGGCTTTGATCGGCCTCGATGCGATCACCGACCTTGACCATCAGTTCGATTACTTCACCCTCACCACCACCGATGTCGGGTACGCGAATCAATTCACTCATCGTTTCGCTCCTTAGCAGTCCAGTGGGTTGAGTTTTTCCGGGTTGATGCCGAACTTGACGATGGCCTCAGCCACCACCTTAGGTTCGATATCTCCACGGTCGGCGAGGGCTTCCAGGGCAGCCAGGACAACCCAGTTGCGGTCTACTTCAAAGAAGTGACGGAGCTTCTTGCGGCTGTCGCTGCGGCCGAAGCCGTCAGTACCCAGTACTTTGAATTCCTTGCTCGGTACCCACTGGCGAATCTGTTCGGCGAACAGCTTCATGTAGTCGGTAGAAGCAATCACCGGGCCCTTGCGGCCGCCCAGGCACTCTTCCACGTAGGTCTGCTTGGGCTTCTGGCCTGGGTGCAGGCGGTTGCTGCGTTCCACGGCCAGGCCGTCGCGGCGCAGTTCGTTGAAGCTGGTGACGCTCCACACATCAGCGGCAACGTTGAACTCGTCACGCAGAATCTTCGCCGCTTCGCGCACTTCACGCAGGATGGTGCCGGAGCCGAGGAGTTGCACGTGATGCGCCGCTTCCTTCTTGTCCTCTTCGAGCAGGTACATGCCCTTGATGATGCCGTCCTCAACACCCAGCGGAATGGCCGGCTGCTGGTAGGACTCGTTCATCACGGTGATGTAGTAGAAGACGTCCTGTTGCTGCTCGGTCATCTTCTTCATGCCGTCCTGGATGATCACCGCCAGCTCGTAGCCGTAAGTCGGATCATAGGTGCGGCAGTTGGGGATGGTCGCTGCCAGCATATGGCTGTGACCGTCCTCGTGCTGCAGGCCTTCGCCGTTCAGCGTGGTCCGACCGGCGGTGCCGCCGATCAGGAAGCCGCGGGTGCGGCTGTCGCCAGCGGCCCAGGCCAGGTCACCGATGCGCTGGAAACCGAACATCGAATAGAAGATGTAGAACGGCAGCATCGGCTGGTTGTGGCTGGAGTACGACGTACCAGCAGCAATGAACGAACTCATGGCGCCGGCTTCGTTGATGCCTTCCTCGAGAATCTGGCCCTTCTTGTCCTCGCGGTAGAACATCACCTGGTCTTTATCGACAGGCTCATACAGCTGGCCGACCGAGGAGTAGATACCGAGCTGGCGGAACATGCCTTCCATACCGAAGGTACGCGCTTCGTCCGGGATGATCGGCACGATACGCGAGCCGATGTCCTTGTCCTTGACCAGCTGTGCAAGGATGCGCACGAAGGCCATGGTGGTGGATATTTCACGGTCGCCCGAACCATCGAGGATGGCCTTGAGGGTATCCAGTGGCGGCGTCGGGATGCTGAAGCTCTTGGCTCGGCGCTGTGGCACGAAACCACCGAGTGCGGCGCGGCGTTCGCTCAGGTAACGCGCTTCGGCGCTGCCTTCTTCCGGCTTGAGGAACGGCAGGTTTTCCAGCTCGTCGTCCTTAACGGGGATGTCGAAACGGTCGCGGAACTGCTTGAGGCTGTCGACATCGACCTTTTTGGTGTTGTGCGCGGTGTTCTTCGCTTCACCTGCGCCAGTGCCATAACCCTTGACGGTCTTGGCCAGGATCACGGTCGGCTGCTCTTTGTGGTTTACCGCCTGGTGATAGGCCGCATAGACCTTGTACGGGTCGTGGCCGCCACGGTTGAGCTTCCATATCTCGTCGTCGGAGAGATCGGCAACCATCGCCTTGAGTTCTGGCGAGTTGAAGAAGTGCTCACGGACGAACGCGCCGTCCTTAGCCTTGTAGTTCTGGTATTCGCCGTCGATGACTTCGTCCATGCGGCGCTGCAGGATGCCGTCGACGTCTTTGGCCAGCAGTGGGTCCCAGAAACGGCCCCAGACCACCTTGTTGACGTTCCAGCCACCACCACGGAACACACCTTCGAGTTCCTGGATGATCTTGCCGTTGCCGCGTACCGGGCCGTCGAGGCGCTGCAGGTTGCAGTTAATGACGAAAATCAGGTTGTCCAGCTTCTCGCGGCCAGCCAGGGAAATCGCGCCAAGGGATTCCGGCTCGTCGCATTCGCCGTCGCCCATAAAGCACCAGACCTTCTGCTTGCCGGCTGGGATAAAGCCGCGCGCTTCCAGGTACTTCATAAAGCGTGCCTGGTAGATCGCCTGAATCGGGCCAAGACCCATGGATACAGTCGGGAACTGCCAGAACTCAGGCATCAGCCACGGGTGTGGGTAGGACGACAGACCCTTGCCATCAACTTCTTGGCGGAAGTTGTTCATCTGCTCTTCAGTGATGCGGCCTTCCATAAAGGCGCGGGCGTAAACGCCTGGCGATGCGTGGCCCTGGAAGAAGATCAGGTCGCCGCCGTGCTCCTCAGTCGGAGCCTGGAAGAAGTAGTTGAAGCCAATGTCATACAGGGTCGCCGAGGACGCGAAGCTGGAGATGTGGCCGCCCAGGTCCGAGTCTTTCAGGTTGGTGCGCATTACCATGGCCAACGCGTTCCAGCGCACCAGCGAGCGAATGCGGCGTTCCATAAACAGGTCGCCAGGCATGCGTGCTTCGTGGGTCAGCGGGATGGTGTTGCGGTAGGGCGTGGTGATCGCATACGGCAGCTGTGAACCACTGCGGGTGGCCAGCTCGCCCATACGGGTCATCAGGTAATGTGCGCGGTCTTCACCCTCGTTATCGAGGACGGACTCAAGGGCGTCCAGCCATTCCTGGGTTTCGACGGGATCGAGGTCTTGCATGGCTTGCTCCAGGGCGGAAAGGCTTCCAGAATCGGAGGCCAGGTTTCGTGGCCGACTTCGTGAGTGGCCGCGTGAATTCTTGGATTGACCGGGGGTAGGACCGGCTGCGTGTAGTTTTACTACATTCCGACGCCGATTTCAGCCTTTTGGATACAATCTTTGGTAGTAAAACTACAATTATTTTTCTGCCAGTAATTCGACCCGCTCTAGAGTGGGTGGTGCCATCCATGATCGCTGCACTGGCAGATCGCTAAAAAGGATAGACCATGAGCCTGCCCGCGCTGGCCTCTTTACCTGCTGCCCTGGCCCACCTTGTCCCCCGTGCCGAACAGTTTCTGCAGCAAGCGTTTGCCGCGCTCGGCGGCGAGTCTGCGGCGGCTTTTGCGAGTTGGCCGAGCGAACGGCTTGCGGCCTGGCAGCGAGTGGCGGCGGCCAGTGATTTTGTTGTGCAGCAGGGCGCGCGCGACCCGCAGATGCTGCTCGATCTGGCTGCCAGCGGTGAGTTGGAACGCAGCCTGGGTGCTGGCGAGCTGCGCGGGCAGTTGGCTAAGGCGCTGGAAGAATGTGCCGATGACGACGAGCTCGGGCGGCGTTTGCGGCGATACCGCAATCGTCAGCAGTTGCGCATCATCTGGCGCGATATCAGCCGCCAGGCCGACCTTATTGAAACCTGTCGCGACCTTTCCGACCTTGCCGACTCCTGTATCGATCTGGCCTATCAGTGGCTTTATCCACGGCATTGCGCGCAGTTCGGCACGCCCATCGGCCGGCGTAGCGGCCAGGCGCAACATATGGTCATCCTTGGCATGGGCAAGCTGGGCGCCCATGAGCTGAACCTGTCGTCGGACATCGACTTGATCTTCGGTTACCCCGAGGGTGGCGAAACCGAGGGGGTGAAGCGTCCGCTGGATAATCAGGAGTTCTTTATCCGTCTCGGCCAGAAGTTGATCAAGGCACTGGATGTGATCACCGTCGACGGCTTTGTGTTTCGCACTGACATGCGCCTGCGCCCGTACGGTTCTTCCGGTTCGCTGGTGTTCAGCTTTAACGCGCTGGAGCAGTACTACCAGGACCAGGGCCGCGATTGGGAGCGTTACGCGATGATCAAGGCGCGGGTGGTCGGCGGCGATCAAGCAGCGGGTGCGCAGTTGCTGGAGATGCTGCGGCCCTTTGTTTACCGGCGTTACCTAGACTTCTCGGCGATTGAAGCGCTGCGCGCGATGAAGCAACTGATTCAGCAGGAAGTGCGGCGCAAGGGCATGGCTGAGAACATCAAGTTGGGCTCTGGCGGCATCCGCGAAGTGGAATTTATCGCCCAGGCCTTCCAGCTGATCCATGGCGGGCGCGACCTGAGCCTGCAGCAGCGCTCACTGTTTGCGGTGCTGAATACCCTGCGCGACCAGGGCTACTTGCCAGCGGCGGTGACCGATGAGCTGCGCGATGGCTATGCCTTCTTGCGCTATGCCGAGCACGCCCTGCAGGCCATCGACGACCGGCAGACGCAGATGCTTCCGGACAACGATCAGGACCGCGCACGCGTGGCTTTCATCATGGGTTTCGGCACTTGGCAGGCCTTCCATGAGCAGCTGATGCATTGGCGTGGCCGTGTTGACTGGCACTTCCGTCAGGTGATCGCCGATCCCGATGAAGAGGAGGGCGGCGAACCTACAGAGGAGGCGGTGGGCTGCGAGTGGTTGCCGCTCTGGGGTGATGTGCAGGACGAAGAGGCTGCGTGTCGACAGCTGACCGAGGCTGGCTTTGCCGAGCCACAGTCTGCCTGGCAGCGCCTGGCGGGCCTGCGCAATGGCAATCAGGTACGCGCCATGCAGCGCCTCGGCCGCGAGCGCCTGGATGCCTTTATTCCGCGCCTGCTGGCGCAGGCGGTGGAGCATGACAATCCGGACCTGGTTCTGGAGCGCGTACTGCCGCTTATCGAAGCTGTGGCGCGGCGTTCGGCCTACCTAGTGCTGCTCACGGAAAACCCCAGCGCGCTGCAGCGCCTGCTGACGCTGTGCGCCGCCAGCCCTTGGATTGCCGAGCAGATCACCCGCTTCCCGCTGTTGCTCGACGAGCTGCTTAATGAAGGGCGCCTGTTCAATCCGCCGCTGGCCCCCGAACTGGCCGCCGAGCTGCGTGAGCGGCTGATGCGCATTCCCGAGGAGGATCTGGAGCAACAGATGGAGGCGCTGCGTCACTTCAAGCTGGCGCACCGTTTGCGCGTGGCTGCCTCGGAAATTGCCGGTACCCTGCCGTTGATGAAGGTAAGCGACTACCTGACCTGGCTGGCCGAGGCGATTCTCGATCAGGTGCTGGCCCTGGCCTGGCGTCATACAGTGAGCAAATACGGCGCGCCACGCCGCGCTGACGGCAGCGTCTGCGATCCTGATTTCGTCATTGTCGGTTACGGTAAGGTCGGCGGTATCGAGCTGGGGCATGGCTCTGATCTCGATCTGGTGTTTATCCACGATGGCGATCCGCATGCGGAAACCGATGGTGAAAAGCCCATCGACGGCGCGCAATTCTTCAATCGCCTGGGTCAGCGCATCATTCATCTGCTAACAACCCAGACCAACTCCGGTCAGCTCTACGAAGTCGATATGCGCCTGCGGCCGTCCGGCGCGGCGGGCCTGCTGGTCAGCTCGCTGGGTGCCTTCGAGCGCTACCAGCAGGGCGAGGCCTGGACCTGGGAGCATCAGGCGCTGGTGCGGGCGCGGGTGCTGGTCGGCTGCGCGCGCGTCGGCAAGGCCTTTGAGGCGGTGCGCGCCGTGGTTTTGGGGCGTGAGCGCGACCTGGCAAGCCTGCGTAACGAAGTCAGCGAGATGCGCGCGAAGATGCGTGACAACCTCGGCAGCAAGGCCACCGCAGCCGGCACGGCCGCCAATGCCTTCGAGGCCGCTGCGCCGTTCGACCTCAAGCAGGACGCCGGAGGTATCGTCGATATTGAATTTATGGTGCAATACGCGGCCCTGGCATGGTCGCGCCAGTACCCGGAATTGCTTGAGTTCACTGACAATATTCGCATTCTGGAAGGGCTGGAGCGGGTCGGCTTGCTACCGGGCGAAGATGCCCGCTTGCTGCAGGATATCTACAAGGCCTACCGCTCGGCGGCCCACCGTCAGGCCCTGCAAAAGCAGCCTGGGGTGGTCAGCGGTGAGCAGTTTGCCGATGAGCGGCGCACGGTGATGCGTATCTGGCGTGAGCTGGGCTTGAACTGAATATGAGGAAGTCGGGCGCGTAGGCACTCGGCTAATGCGGTATCAATCGAATCTGAGGAGCAGGCAACTATGTCGATGGCCGATCGTGATGGCGTGATCTGGTATGACGGCGAGCTGGTGCCGTGGCGCAATGCGACCACCCACGTGCTGACCCATACCCTGCACTACGGCATGGGCGTGTTTGAGGGCGTACGTGCCTACAACACCCCGCAGGGCACTGCGATCTTCCGCCTGCAAGCGCACACTGATCGCCTGTTCGACTCGGCCCATATCATGGGCATGAAGATTCCGTACAGCAAAGACGAAATCAACGAAGCTACCCGCGCCGCCGTGCGTGAGAACAACCTGGAAAGCGCTTACATTCGCCCAATGGTGTTCTACGGATCTGAAGCCATGGGCCTGCGCGCCAGTGGCCTGAAAACCCAGGTGATCGTCGCTGCATGGAGCTGGGGCGCCTATATGGGCGACGAAGCCCTGCAGGTGGGCATCAAGGTGCGTACCAGCTCCTTCACCCGTCACCACGTCAATATCTCGATGACCCGCGCCAAGGCTAACGGCAACTACATCAACTCGATGTTGGCCTTGCAGGAAGCCATCTCCGGCGGTGCTGACGAAGCGCTGCTGCTGGACCCGGAAGGCTACGTGGCCGAAGGCTCGGGCGAGAACATCTTCCTGGTCAAAAACGGCGTGATCTACACCCCGGAAGTGACCTCGTGCCTCAATGGCATCACCCGTAACACGATTCTGACTCTGGCCGCCGAGCACGGTATCGAAGTGGTCGAGAAGCGCATCACCCGCGATGAGGTGTATATCGCCGACGAAGCCTTCTTCACTGGTACCGCCGCCGAAGTCACGCCGATTCGCGAAGTTGATGGTCGGCAGATCGGCGCAGGGCGTCGTGGGCCGATCACCGAGAAGCTGCAGACCGCCTACTTTGACCTGGTGACGGGTAAAACCGATGCCCACGCCGAGTGGCGTACGTTGGTCAAATAAGCGGCTCGCGTTGGCTGGATGCAGCTGCATTCAGCCCTGCAGGCTAGGCTGATAGTCGAGCGTTGAGTCTGTCCGGGAGGCGAAAGCCTCCTTGGTCGTTTCTGGAAGTGGCATGAAAATACTGATCGTAGGCCCCAGCTGGGTGGGTGACATGGTGATGGCGCAGACACTGTTCCAGTGCCTGCAACAGCGTCATCCCGGTTGCGCAATCGATGTGCTGGCCCCCGAGTGGAGTCGGCCGATTCTCGAGCGCATGCCCGAAGTGCGTCGGGCTTTGAGCTTTCCGCTCGGCCACGGTGTGCTGGAACTGGCCACGCGGCGCAAGATCGGCAAGTCCCTGGCGGGCCAGTACGACCAGGCGATTCTGCTGCCCAATTCGCTCAAGTCTGCACTGGTGCCATTCTTCGCCGGTATCCCCAAACGCACCGGCTGGAAAGGCGAGTTGCGTTATGGCTTGCTCAATGACATCCGCGCCCTGGATAAAGAGCGCTACCCGCTGATGATCGAGCGTTTTATGGCGCTGGCCTTCGAGCCGGGTGCTGTATTACCGCAGCCGTATCCTCGCCCAGCCTTGCAGATCGACGCGCAGAGTCGCGACGCCGCCTTGGCCAAGTTCGGCTTGAGTCTGGACCGCCCGGTGCTGGCGCTGTGTCCGGGCGCCGAGTTTGGTGAAGCCAAACGCTGGCCGAGCGAGCATTACGCCAAAGTCGCCGAGCTGAAGATTCGCGCCGGTTGGCAGGTGTGGATATTCGGCTCGAAGAACGATCATCCGGTCGGTGAGGGCATCCGCAGTCGGCTGATTCCCGGCCTGCGCGAAGAAGCGGTGAACCTGGCCGGCGAAACCAGCCTTGCTGAAGCCATAGACCTGCTGTCCTGTGCGGGTGCTGTGGTGTCCAACGATTCCGGCCTGATGCATGTGGCTGCCGCGCTGAACCGTCCATTGGTTGCGGTCTACGGCTCGACTTCTCCGGGCTTTACCCCACCGCTCGCCGAGCATGTGGAGATCGTCCGCCTCGGCCTGGAATGCAGCCCGTGCTTCGATCGCACCTGCCGTTTCGGCCACTACAACTGTCTGGGCCAGCTTAAGCCGCGCCCGGTGATCGAGGCGCTGGATCGCCTGGTCAGCGACCCGGTCGAGGTTGAATAGCTTGCGGGTACTGTTGATCAAAACCTCCTCGCTGGGCGATGTGGTGCACACCTTGCCGGCGCTGACCGATGCGGCGCGGGCGATTCCTGGTGTCCAGTTCGACTGGGTGGTGGAGGAGGGCTTTGCCGAGATCCCCGCCTGGCATCCGGCCGTGGCGCAGGTGATTCCGGTGGCCATTCGCCGTTGGCGCAAGAACCTCTGGCAGACCCTGAAAAATGGCGAGTGGAAGCGCTTTAAGCAGCGGCTCGGCGAAACCAAGTACGACCTGGTGATTGATGCCCAAGGGCTGCTGAAAAGCGCTTGGCTGACCCGTTACGTCAAGGCACCGATTGCCGGCCTGGATCGCGACTCTGCGCGTGAGCCGTTGGCCAGTCGTTTCTATGACCGAGGCTATGCCGTGCCGCGCGAGCAGCATGCCCTTGAGCGCACCCGCCAGTTATTCGCTCAGGCGCTGGGCTATGCGCTGCCAACAGGCGTCGGCGATTACGGCCTGAACCGTGCGCAGCTGGCCGATCAGGCGCCGCAGCCTTACTTGCTGTTTCTGCACGGCACCACCTGGCCAAGCAAGCATTGGCCGGAAGCCGATTGGCGCGCGCTGGCCGAGCAGATGAGTGCGCTAGGTTGGGCGGTGCGCTTGCCTTGGGGCAATGAAACCGAGAGAGCGCGCGCCGAACGGATTGCCGCCGGCATTGAAAATGCGGCGGTGCTGCCCAAATTAAATCTTGCTGGCGTGGCCAAGGTCATCGCTGGGGCCAGCGCCTGCGTGGCGGTGGATACCGGTCTCGGCCATTTGGCCGCCGCGCTGGATGTGCCGAGTATTTCCCTGTACGGCCCGACCTTGCCGGGGCGCGTAGGTGCCTATGGTCGTGGTCAGGTGCACCTGTGCGCCACGGGGCCGAATGCTGGCTCGGGTGATCGCCACAAGCCCTGCTTCGACGGCCTGGATGCCGAGCGTGTCGCCACACAATTGCAGGCCCTGTTGCTGGCCGAGGACGTTGTCTGATGCAGCTCGCGTTTATTCTCTACAAATATTTCCCGTTCGGCGGCCTGCAGCGCGATTTTATGCGCATTGCCTTGGAGTGCCAGGCGCGCGGTCATGCCATCCGCGTCTACACGCCGATCTGGGAAGGTGAAGTGCTGGCGGGCTTTGAGGTGGTGGTGGTGCCGGTCAAAGCGCTGTTCAACCACAAACGTAATGAAAAACTCACCGCCTGGGTTGAGTCTGATCTGGCCAAACGTCCGGTGGATCGGGTGATCGGCTTTAACAAGATGCCCGGCCTGGATGTCTACTACGCCGCCGATGGTTGCTATGAAGACAAGGCACAAACCCTGCGCGCGCCGATTTACAAACGCTGGGGCCGTTACAAGCACTTTGCCGATTACGAGCGGGCGGTGTTTGCCCCCGAATCGAAAACCGAGATTCTGATGATCTCCGAAGTGCAGCAGCCGCTGTTTATCAAGCATTACCACACCCCGCTGCAGCGCTTTCACCTGCTGCCACCGGGCATCGCTCAGGATCGCCGCGCCCCGGCCAATGCCGCTGAGATTCGCGCCGCGTTTCGCGCCGAGTTCAAGCTGGCGGATAGCGACCTGTTGCTGGTGCAGATCGGCTCCGGCTTCAAGACCAAGGGTCTGGATCGCAGCCTCAAGGCCCTGGCTGCCTTGCCGCGCGAGCTCAAACAGCGCACTCGGCTGATTGCCATCGGTCAGGATGATCCGCGTTCATTTCAGCTGCAGGCCAAGACCCTGGGTGTGTCCGATCAGGTGCAGATTCTTAAGGGGCGCAGTGACATCCCGCGTTTCCTGCTCGGTGCCGATCTGCTGATCCACCCGGCCTACAATGAAAACACTGGCACGGTGCTCTTGGAGGCGCTGGTTTCCGGCCTGCCGGTGTTGGTGACGGACGTCTGCGGCTACGCCCACTACATTGCCGAAGCGGATGCCGGGCGAGTGCTGACCAGCCCGTTTGAGCAAGAGCTGCTGAATCATCTGCTCGCCGATATGCTGGCCGACGATCAGCGCCGCGCTTTCTGGTCACGCAATGGTCTGGCCTATGCCGACAGCGCCGACCTGTATTCCATGCCGCAGCATGCGGCCGACATCATTCTGGCGACACGTCCATGAAACTGGTACTGGCTGAACCCTTTAAAAGCCTGTGGGCCGGTCGCGATGCCTTCGTCGCCGTCGAAGCGCTGCAGGGGCAGGTGTACCGCGAACTGGAAGGCCGCCGCACACTGCGCACCGAAGTCGATGGGCGCGGTTATTTCGTCAAGATCCACCGTGGCATCGGCTGGGGCGAGATCGTCAAAAATCTGCTTACCGCCAAGCTACCGGTGCTCGGTGCGCTCCAAGAGTGGCAAGCCATTCAGCGTCTGACCGAAGTCGGCGTGGCGACCATGACCGCCGTGGCCTACGGCGAGCGCGGTCGTAATCCGGCGGCGCAGCATTCGTTTATCGTCACCGAAGAGCTGGCGCCGACTACCGACCTTGAGCAGCTCAGCTTGAACTGGGCGCAGCAACCGCCCGAGCCCAGGCTGAAGTGGGCGTTGATCAAGGAAGTGGCGCGCATGGTCGGCAGCATGCACCGCGCCGGGGTCAATCATCGTGACTGCTATATCTGTCACTTCCTCCTGCACACCGATAAACCGGTCACGGCCGATGATTTCCGCCTGTCAGTAATCGACCTGCACCGCGCCCAGGTACGCAGCCAACTGCCCATGCGCTGGCGCAACAAGGACCTGGCCGCGCTGTACTTCTCCGTACTGGATATCGGCCTGACCCGGCGCGACAAGCTGCGCTTTTTGCGCGGTTATTTTCAACAGCCGTTGCGCCAGACCTTTAGCGCCGAGCGTTCGCTACTTGCCTGGCTGGAACGCAAGGCGGACGCGTTGTATGCGCGCAAGCAGCGTTACGGGGATGCGCTCTGATGGCTGGGTGGACGCTAGATGCGCAGTATCAAGGGCTTGTTGCCGACTTTGGTAGCTTGGATGCGGTGTTTGCCTTGCAGGGTGAGCGACTGACCAAAGACCCTTTGTCCGAAGTGATCCGTATCGAGCGCCAGGGTGTGCGCTATTACGTCAAACGATACTGGGGCGGTGGGAAGGGGTTGCGCCGCTATGTTGGGCGGCCGCGGGTTAAGGCTGAATGGCAGAACCTGAAATATTTCGCCAAATGGGGGGTGGCTACAGCTCCGATTGTCGCTTTCGGCCTGGAGCGTCAGTTTGGGCGCTTTGTTCGGGGGGCGTTGATTACTCGTGAATTGAGCAACACCGAAGATTTGGGGTTGTTGGCAAATAACAATGACCCGCGTCTACAGGACTGCCATTGGGTCGATACCATCAGTGGTCAGCTGGCGCGTGCGACGCGGATATTGCATGAGCACCATTTCACGCATAACGATCTCAAATGGCGCAATTTGCTGGTAAACGATCAAGTTGAGTTGTTCCTGATTGATTGCCCCACAGGAGCGTTCTGGTGGGGACCATTGTTGCGTTATCGAATCATCAAGGACCTCGCCTGCCTGGATAAGGTAGCCAAGTACAAATTGTCGCGTACCCAGCGGTTGCGCTTTTATCTGCAATACCGTGGCCGCAGTGGCTTGAATGTCGCTGACAAGCAACGCATCCGCCAGGTTGTGAATTTCTTTGAGGGCCGTGAATGACGGACTTTATTGCTGAGCAAGACCGTGTCTTGCTTGAGCGGCATGGGCTGACCAGCTTCGAGGCTTTATGGGCGCTGCAGTTGGAGGCGGTGGATGAACCTAATACCGAGCGTGGCGGTTGGAGCAGCGTCTATCGGTTGGATTTGGGCGAGTCGGCGTTTTATCTCAAGCGCCAAAGCAATCACCTGACTCGCAGCCTGCTGCACCCTTTTGGTGAGCCCACCTTTGCCCGAGAGTTCCGAAATATTCAGCGTTATGCGGCGCTAGGCATTCCCGCGTTACAGGCCGCGTTTTTTGCCGAGCGCAGGTTGCCAGGCGAGCGGCGTGCGGTGCTGCTGACCCGTGCCTTGGACGGTTGGCAGGACCTGGATGCCTGGTTGCCCAACTGGACCACGCTCGAGGAGACCCAGCGCGTGGCAATCCTCAATGCATGTGGTGAGCTAGCGCGGCGCCTTCATCAAGCTGGCCAGATGCATGGCTGCTTTTACCCCAAGCATATTTTTCTGCGCGAGACCGCTGAAGGCTTCGATGCACAGCTGATTGATCTGGAAAAGACCCGCCCGCTGCTGTTCGGTCAGCGCGATCGAGTAAAGGATCTGGAACCATTGTTGCGTCGCGCCAGTGTGTGGGGCGAGGCGGAGGTCGGCGTGTTGCTGGCAGCCTACCTTGGTGAGACGGCTGATCTCGGTAGCTGGAGTGAGCGTCTCGGTGCGCGTCGACGCAACAAGAAGGCACGTCGATGAACCTGGCGGAGCTCAGTCAGGCTGGGCGTACACCAGCGTTGCCGCAGACCATCGAATTGGCCGATGCGGCTGGCACCGCGGAATTGACTCTGCAGCGTCTGTTGCGGGTATTGCCTGGGCAGCGTTTTGTAGCTCAGGCCGAATGGCGCGGGCGTCCGGTGCTGGCCAAACTGCTGGTTGGTGCTAAGGCCTCGCGGCATTTTCAGCGTGAGCGTGATGGCGCGCACTTGCTGGCTGTGCAGGGGTTGCCGACACCGCAACTGCTTGCCGATGGCCTGCGCGAAGGCGAGGGCGGTTGGCTGCTATTTGAATATTTAGATGGTGCTGAGAGTCTGTGGGACGCCTGGCGTTTGGTGGAAAACCAGCCGCTATTGAGTGCCGAGCAGCAGGCCGTGCTGGCCGATGCGCTGGTCAGCATCGCGCAGATGCATGCCAAGGGGCTGTGGCAGGCGGATCTGCATCTGGACAATCTGTTGCGGCATAGCGGCCAGTTGTTCGTCATTGATGGCGGCGGTGTGCAGGTCGAAACGGCCGGCCAGCCGCTGTCGCGCGGCAAGGTGCTGGAAAACCTCGGGGTGTTCTTTGCCCAGCTGCCAGCTGAGTTGGCGTCCTTTATCGAAGAGCTGCTGGTGCATTACTTGCTGGCCAACGGTGAGCATGCGTTGCCGCTGGAGGCGTTGCTCAACGAAGTGGACAAAGTGCGCAAATGGCGTTTGCGCGATTATTTGCGCAAGATCGCCCGCGATTGCAGCTTGTTCGCGGCGAAAATCGGTGCATTTGGCCTGCAGGTGGTGCGCCGGGACAGTCAGGCCGAGCTGCAGCCGTTGTTGAATAACCTGGACCTACTCACCGAGCAGGGCCATATCTACAAGACCGGCGGTGCGGCCACCGTGGCGCAAGTGCAGCTGCAAGGCCGGCCGTTGGTGGTCAAACGCTATAACGTGAAAAGCGTTGCCCACTGGTTGAAACGCTTCTGGCGGCCCAGTCGCGCCTGGCACAGTTGGGTTGAGGGTAATCGCCTGCAGCTGCTGGGCATCGCCACCCCACAGCCACTGGCTGTGTTAGAACGGCGCTGGTGCTGGCTGCGCGGTCGTGCCTACCTGATTACCGAATACTGCGGCGGGCAGGATATAATCGCGCGTTTTAGCAACTACCACGACGGATCACCCCCAGAAATAGAGCTATTGGCGCTGGATCGTTTGTTTGCAGCCTTGCTGCGCGAGCGCATCAGCCACGGCGATTTCAAGGGGCACAATCTGTTCTGGGATGAAGACTTGGCTCGCTGGTCATTGATCGACCTCGACGCCATGCAGCAGCATCACAGTGCGCGCAGTTTCGCCAGGGCTTATGCCCGTGACCGCGCCCGTTTCCTGCGTAACTGGCCAGCCGATTCGGCGTTGCACCAGTTGCTCAACCAACGTATACCGCTGACGCCCGTCGTCGGCTCAGCAGACTAGAAGAGGCAAACTCAGTGGCATTGACCATTCTCGGCCTGTCCGGCGCCCTCAGCCATGACCCTTCCGCCGCCCTATATATCGACGGCAAGCTGATCGCTGCCGTCGAAGAAGAGCGCTTTGTGCGCGACAAGCACGCGAAGAACCGCATGCCCTACGAGTCGGCCAAGTTCTGCCTGGAGCAGGCTGGGATCAAACCGTCTGATGTCGATGTGGTGGCGATTCCGTTTGCCCCGATCAGCATCTTCGAGAAGGCCCGCTGGCAGTACGCCAAGCGCTACTGGTATGCGCCGGACCGCGCGCTGGATGCGATCCTGATGGGCAATCGCCGCTACAAGCGTTACTACAAGCACATTCAGTGGTGCCTACAGCAGCTCGGCTTTGATCTGAAGACGATCAAGATCGAGCCCGTTGAGCACCATCTGGCTCACGCGGCCAGCGCCTATCACTGCTCGGGCTTTACCGAGAAGACCGCGATCCTCGGCATCGATGGCAAGGGCGAGTACGCCACCACCTTCTTCGGTTACGGCGAAAACGGCAAGATCCACAAGATCAAGGAGTTCTTCGATCCGGATTCGTTGGGCGGCCTGTATGGCGCGATCACCGAGTTCCTCGGCTTCGAGATGCTCGACGGTGAATTCAAGGTCATGGGCATGGCGCCCTACGGCGATGCCAGCAAGTACGACTTCTCGCGGTTGGCCAAATTCGAGAATGGCGAGTTGGTGATTAACACCGAGTATGCCAACGTCATTGGCCTGCGTCGTTACAAAGAAAACGGCAAGGGCTTCTATTTCTCCAAGAAGCTGATCGAGTGGCTGGGGCCGAAGCGTGTCGGTGATATCGCTGACGATCCCTACATCCACTACGCCGCTAGCATGCAGGCGCTGTTCGAGAAGCTGGCGCTGCAGATGATGGAACACTACCTCGGCGACATCATCCGCGAGACCGGCAAGATCGCCTTCGCCGGCGGCTGCGCGCTCAACGTTAAACTCAACCAGAAAATCATCGCCCGTGACGACGTGAAAGAGCTGTTCGTTCAACCTGCATCCGGCGACGCCGGCACTGCCGTCGGCGCTGCGGCCTACGTCTCGCACCAGCGCGGCGTGCCGGTGGAGAAGATGGAGCACGTTTATCTCGGCCCGTCCTACTCCAACGAAGACGTGATTGCTGCGTGTGCCCGCCACCCGAGTAAGCCTGTGTTCAAGCAGATCGACAACATGCCGCAGCGCATCGCCCAGATCATGGTCGACGCCAACCCGGTGGCATGGTTCCAGGGCCGTATGGAGTTCGGTCCACGCGCTTTGGGTGGTCGTTCGATCATCGGCTGCCCGAGCGTGCCTGGCGTGGCTGACCGGATCAACGAGCAGATCAAGTTCCGCGAGCGCTGGAGGCCTTTCTGCCCATCCATGCTCGATACCGTTGGCCCACAGATGCTCAAGGTCGATCACCCGAGCCCGTTCATGACCTTCACGTTTGAGGTGAATGATGAGTGGAAAACCCGCGTTGGCGAAGTAGTACACGAAGACGGCACCTCGCGCGCCCAAGTGCTCAAGCGCGAGTACAACCCGCGTTACTACGACATGATGCTGGAGCTGGAAAAACTCACCGGCAATGGTGTGTCGCTGAACACCTCGCTGAACCGTCGCGGTGAACCGATGATCTGCTCGCCAACCGATGCGCTAAACATGTTCTACGGCTCCGACCTGCAGTACCTGATCATGGAAGACATCCTCGTGGTCAAGGACGGCAAGGATTGGTATGACCATGTCTGAGGTCGCTGGGGCTGGTCAACCGTGGGTTTTGCAGTTCTGCCACGGCTACGACGGCCCCTTCCTCGACTGCGCGCGGCAGTATGCTGCGCTGTTTGTCGGCACGCCCTACAAGGTCTGTACGGTCTATCTGACCGGCAAACCGAGCGTTGAAGTTGAGCAGGGTTCTGCCTCTGATGAGGTAATTTTCCTCGACTACTCCAGTCGAGAAGTGCGTGGTCTGAAGCTTAAGGCGATTGGCGATCTCAAGCGCATCGCTGCTTCGCACGACTTTAAGCTGTGTATCGCACATCGTTTTAAACCGATCTATGTCGCCTTGTTGGGCAGTAGCCTGCCGGTGATCGGCGTGCATCATGCGTTTGGCGACTACAAACGGCGTACGCGCCAGTTGTTCGCCAGCTTCTTTCGCAAGCGCTTGGCTTTGCTCGGGGTCTCCAATGCTGTGCGCGATGACATGCGCGCCTGCCTGCCAGGTTGGGCGGCCGAACGAATAGAGACACTTTACAATCGCATCGACATCGCCACTGTGCAGGCGGAGCAAGTCTCCCGAGTAGAAGCTCGCGAGCACCTCGGCTTGCCACAGGAAGCCTGGGTTGTCGGTAATGTTGGTCGGCTGCATCCTGACAAGGATCAGGCCACCCTAATCCGCGGGTTTGCCCAGGCGTTGCCGCAGCTGCCGAAGGGTAGTCTGCTGGTAATAATGGGCACTGGACGCTTGGAGGCGCCGCTGAAGGCGCTCGCTGACGAGCTTGTGGTGACTGAGTCAGTGCGTTTTCTCGGGCAGGTTACTCATGGCCGGCGTTATTTCAAGGCCTTTGATACCTTTGCCCTGAGCTCCAATCATGAACCCTTCGGTATGGTATTGCTGGAGGCTATGGCGGCTGGTGTGCCGCTGATTGGTAGCGACTGCGGTGGCGGGCGGGAAGTGGTCGAGGGTGTCGGCGTGCTGTTCCCGTTGGGCGACACGTTGGCGCTTGCTGCCGCCATGTGCCATATGGCCGGGCTCGATGGCGAGCAACGCGAGCTGTGTGCTTTGCTCATGTTGCAACGGCTCGAGGCCGGGTTTTCTGATCATGCTATACGCGAAGCGTTTTGGCGCCTCGGTCTGCTAGGTAGCTAGTAGCAACACACAAAACCATTGGGCCTAAGGGCTTGGTGGGTGATAGGTACGCTATGACAACTCCGCCAAGTATATGCTTCGTCATTCCCTATTTTGGGCGCTGGCCTTTCTGGATGCCGTTTTTCCTCGAGAGTTGCCGACGCAATCCAGATGTAGATTGGTTGCTGTTCAGTGACTGTGGCGTGCCGGCCGAACTACCGAGCAATGTGCGAATTGAAGGCATCAGTTACGCTGACTACTGCACCCTGGTCGGTAAGCGTTTGGGAATTCCGTTTGCGCCTGAGAATGCCTACAAGCTCTGCGATATCAAACCGGCGCTGGGCTTTATTCATGAAGATCGCTTGCAGGGCTATGACTTCTGGGCCTTCGGTGATATCGATCTGGTCTTCGGACAGTTACGGGACTATTTCACCGCCGAACGGCTGGCTCGGTTTGACCTGTTCTCCACCCACGAGCGGAGAGTGTCTGGGCATTTATGTCTGATCCGCAATGTACGGCGCATGCGCGAAGCCTTTATGCGTATGCCGAACTGGCAGGCGCGGTTCTGCGACCAGCAGCATCACGCTCTGGACGAGGGCGCATTCAGCAGGATTTTTCTCTGGCGCAAGAACTTCCCGCGGCCTCTGTTTCGCTTAGTCGGGCTGCTCAACCCGTGGCGCCGGCGCAGTGAGTTCGTTGAGGCATTCAGTACGCCTTCGGGTTGTATTCCCTGGGTCGATGGTCGGGCCGAGTTCCCTACTTGCTGGTATTGGTGTGAGGGACGATTGAGTAATGATCTTGATCGAGGGCGGGAGTTTCCCTATTTCCATTTCGTCGTGTGGAAGCGTGATGCCTGGTCCGCACTCGGCGAGCATTCGGTCGATACATTGCAAACGCTAGCAAAACAGCCGGTGTGGCAGATTAGTTCTCAAGGATTTTCGCAGGATAACCGATGAGCAGGCGCATCAAAGTTTTACAGCTACAGCCCGACTATAACGTCAAGGCTCATGATTTTGCCGACCTTGCTGAGCAGATTGTTAAGGCGTTGCCGAATGAGCGCTATGAGATGGTTGCAGCATTCTTGCGTGGTAAGCCCGGTCCCGGGGAACCGGTGAGCCGAGCGGATCGTTCGGTGTATTTCGAGTTCGCCGACAAACAACTCAAGGGATTGCGCTTGCGAGCGATGTGGCAGCTCTATCGGTTTTGCCGCGCCGAGCGGTTTGATGTAGTTATCTGTAACCGCTTTAAGCCGGTCAATATGATGTTGCAACTGAACCGCTGGTTAAAGGTGCCTCTGTGCATTGGTATTTCTCACGGTTTCGGTGAATACGACCGCTTTTACCGTCGTCGGCAAGCCAAGCGCTTGATCGATAAGGCTTGGCGCTTTGTGGGGGTGTCGCCAGCGGTTAAGCAATACCTGCTGAATTGCGAGTGCGGCTTTACCGAACACAATACCGTGGCCATCACCAACGCCATCGATATCGAGCAGGCCGCTGCCTTGCAGCATTCACGTGAAGAGGCTCGCCGGTTATTAGGGCTTGATCCTAATGTGCGTTTGCTGGGCGCGCTCGGGCGGTTGGTGCCGGTCAAAGGACATATTTACCTGCTCCAGGCGTTTGCCAAGCTCAAAGACGTTTATCCACAGGTTCAGCTGGCCATTATTGGCAAAGGCCGCGAAGAGTCGCGGCTGCTGGCTGAGGTTGAGCGACTCGGTCTTTGTGGTCGGGTTCATCTGCTCGGTTTTCGTGAAAATGCTCTGCAGTATGTGCGCGCTTTTGATATTTGGACCATGCCGTCCCTGGCGGAAGGCCTAGGGTTAGCTTTGTTGGAAGGGATGAGCGGGCATTTGCCAGTAATTGCGTCCAACGTGCCGGCGATGTTGCCGCTGATCGAGGGCGCCGATGGTATTGCCGTGCCCCCTGCTAACGTTGATGCACTGAGTCAGGCGCTGAGCAGCTACTTGCAACTGAGCGATCAGCAGTTACGGGCAAAGGGCGAGCAAGCTTATGCCTACTTGTGCGCTAATCATGATATAGCAACCTTCCGTCAGCAGTATCGGCAGCTCATTGACGAGTCGCTGAGTCAGGCGAGTGTCTCCCAATGAGTCAAAACCCTCAGCTTGTCAGTGTCATTATCGCCTCATACAACCATGCACCTTATATTGAAGAGTGCATTCTCAGTGTGCTGGGGCAAACCTACTCGCATGTAGAGCTTTTGGTGGTGGACGATGGCTCGAACGATGACAGTGTTGAGCGTATTCGACGCTTGCAGACTGAGCATGATTTCGATTTTCAGATTCAGCAAAATCAGGGGCTAACTCGCACACTGAATTCGGCAATCGCTCGCGCTAAAGGCGATTTGATTGTGCCGTTTGGTTCGGATGATGTGATGTTGCCCGAGCGCCTGGCCAAGCAGGTGGCCTATATGGTGGATAAGCCTGAGGTGGGGATCTGTGCCGGTAATATCGAGTTGATCGACTCAGAAGGTAAGCTGTTCCCTGCAACCCGTCAGCGTCGAGATGTGCCGTTTCGGCGAATGGATTTCGATGATGTGTTTATGGAACGCAAGCCCTATGCGCCCGCCACAACCCTGATGATCCGCAAAGAGGCTTTGGCGGAAGTGGGTGGCTTCGATCCGGAAATTCGCCTAGAAGACCTAGCGATTGAGCTGAAAATCACCCATGCCGGCTATTACATTGACTGCCTGGGCGAGGTGTTGGCACGTTACCGTAAACACGCTACCAACTCCTACAAGAACCACCGATTTATGATCGATAGCATCCTGCGCATTTATGCACTGTATCGCGACCACCCACAGTATGAGTTTGTTCGTACGCGCTTTCTTAGCTCAATGTTTCTCAAATGCTCCAACCGTGATCGTCAGCTGGCGCGAGAGCTGCTGGCGCAGATTCCGTTTAAAAATTGGTCGAAGAAAACCTGGCGCGGCCTGATGCGCCTGTATTTTTCACCACTGGAAAAGGCCTGATTAGGTATGGGGCTGTGGGCGCGTTTCCTGGCTAAGCAGGCCAAAAAGCAGTTGCGGGCGCTGCCTAGGCTGCAGCGTGGCCAGGCGAAGTTTCTCCAGCACTATCCGCACTACCAAATCGGTCTAGGGACCTACGGTCTGCCTGTCGTGCATGACTGGCAGGAGGGAGCCACGCTGAAAATCGGCAGTTATACGTCTATTGCCGAACAGGTGGAGATTTTTCTGGGCGGCCATCATCGCAGTGATTGGCTCACAACCTATCCGTTTCCCGCGATGATTGAAGAGGCTCAGCACATCCAGGGCTATGCCGTGAGCCGGGGTGATGTGGTGATCGGCAGTGATGTATGGCTGTGCACCAATAGCGTGATTCCGTCAGGGGTCACGGTGGGGCATGGTGCAGTGGTCGCTGCAGGCGCAGTGGTGAGTCGCGATGTTGCGCCCTACTCGATTGTTGCTGGCAATCCAGCGCGGCATATTCGCTGGCGTTTTGCGCCAGAGGTCTGCGCAGCACTGCTTGAGGCTGCTTGGTGGGACTGGCCTGAGCAGGAGGTACGCAGCGTTAGCCCACTGTTGTGCAGTGACCAGTTTGATAGTTTTCTGCAGTATGCGCAGCGGCGCAATGCTAAGCCGCTTTAGATCGCGCATGTGTTACTCAAACAGTTTGACTGCCTGCTTCTTGGCGATACGGCTATAGCCTGCTTTTAGCGCGTCATGGTGTTCTTCAAACAGCCATTTCTGGTCTTCCACATAGCGGCGCATGTGCTTCAGATTACGCTTGCGTTTGTGCAGGCTGAGTGCGAAATGGCTGATGCGCATGTCGGCTAGGTCAATCAAACCCAGCTGTCCGTCAGGTTGCACCAGTACGTTGCCCAGGTGCACCGAGCGGAAGTAGACGCCGCTGCCATGCAGTTTGGCCAGCAGCTCGCCAAACTGCCCCACAAGCTCCTGGCGTTGCTCGCCAGGGCTGTGACTCAGTACGTGGCGCAAGGTTAGCCCAGGGAGTGGCCAGTAATGCACAGCAGTTTTATTGATCGGATCAATCAGCCAGTACACGTGGATGATTTTCGGGCTGCTAAAGCCTAAGCCCTTTAGACGTGCTGCGTTCTCTGCAAAGCGTTTGGCGTAAGGCTTAAGGGTTTCACGGGAAAAGGCTGAGCGCTTACGAAACAACTTTAGAAAGCTGCCATCCGTCAGTTTAAGAACTTTTGGTCCAAGGCCGTCGAGTTCAAGCACGCTGGCATTGGCAGTCAGCGCACTCAACTCGGGCTGGGAAAGCGTTTGCATTAGCATTAGCGCTGTGTTCCTTGTGCCTGCCGCGTACGGATGCTTAGTGCTGCAATCAGTGCCAAGGGTATCCAAGTTACCAGCCAGTGTTCTTTGGGTCTTGGCAAGATACCTCCTCCCTCCGTTAGGCCGGCGCCGATGCCGTAAACCAGCAGCGCCCCACAAACGATGAACAAATAGTTGCTTCGGTGCTTCCAGCACTGGAAGAGGGCCAGTCCGTGCATGGCGAGCCAAAGGGTGAGACCGATAATGCCGGTGTAATACAGCACCCCTAGGGCAAAGTTATGAGGCTCGCGAAAGCTATAAGGTATTCCAGACAAAAACAGCTCTAGGTGGGCACCGAATCCAAAGCCGTGCCAAGGCTGTTGAGCAATTTTGCTGAGGGTTTTGGCCCACAACTCGGGCCGATAAGACAGACCACGGTTGGATAAAGCTTCCGGATAGAGTAATACGAGGGCTAGCACTGCGAATACGCCAGAGAGAAGCAGCCAGATTGAGCGTTTATTCCAGCATGCGGCTATCAACCAGGCGCAGGTCAGTGCCGTTGCCACAAGAGGTGTGCGCGAGCCTGTCGCAAGTAGCGCCATCCCCATCACGATGGCTGCAGTAAGCGCGAGTCCACTTTGGTGAACCCTGAGGGTCATGCTCAATGCCAGCCACAGGGTGCAAAAAAAGCCGAACAAGTGCGAGCTCAGCAGGGGATTGTCTAGTGCGCCGTAGCCAATCAGCCGTTCGCCCGTAGTTGCGTTGGCCATGAACATCATCAGGCTATAAGCGGTTAGCGGCAGCATCAATACGGCCGCGAGCAGTGTGCTTTGGGCGAGTCGTGTATTGGCTTGCAGCGCTATGAGCGCACCGGCGGCAAACAGCATCAGAATATAGAGCGGGCGCTTGAATAGCGTGCCGAAGGACCGCTCGGTGTCTGACCAGCTAATGCTGATCAAGGCCCAGGTCGAGAACATCAATAAGGCGATGGTCACGGGGTCTCGCAAGAGCGCTAGACAGATACGGGGGCGCAACGCCAGGGCGATTAGAGTGGGCGCAGCTATCAGCGCGTAGAAGGCCTTGTGGTAAAGGCTGCGCTCAGGCAGGGCGGCCAGCCCTGTAAGCAGGACTACAAAGCCTAGCGGCAGTAACCAGTTGCATATAAATGCGTACGTTTGCTGCGTCCATGAGTCGATTTGTATGTGCATCTAGATGTAGGTCCAGTCAGGCAGTTGAGCCGCGATTCTACAGGATCAAGGCTGGCCTTTCCTTGGCGTAACCTACTTTCATCCAGACTGACGTTTGTAGATAGGCAGTTGCTGCCTGGTTAGGCGCGCGGCCCAGTACTGAGGCGGTATGTTGCCGAGGGAGGTCGCGAACCAACATCTGCAAATCTATGGGGCGGCCACTAGCCTGCCTCGGCAGGCTTAATCGCAGGCTGGTGGGCTATGTTAATATCCCGCTTTTACTGAGGGTGGGCGGGTTTATGAGTGGAAAAGCTGCAAGCCAGGACGCGTCATCGAGCCTGAAAATCTATCTGCGCTTGCTCTCTTATATTCGTCCTTACCTCGGGTTCTTTGCACTGAGTATTCTGGGCTTTTTAATCTTCGCATCAACTCAGCCGATGCTTGGGTACATCCTCAAGTATTTTGTCGATGGCCTTTCCAATCCAGGCGCGAGCTTGTTTCCTAGCGTGCCCTACCTTCGGGATCTGCAATTGGTACAGGCTGTACCGCTGCTGATTGTATTGATCGCGTTTTGGCAAGGCGTCGGTTCCTTCTTGGGAAACTACTTCCTTGCCAAGGTATCGCTGGGGTTGGTTCATGACCTGCGCGTGGCGTTGTTCAATAATTTACTGACACTGCCTAATCGTTATTTTGATAGCCACAATTCCGGGCATGTGATTTCGCGTATTACCTTTAACGTCACCATGGTCACCGGGGCTGCCACAGATGCGATCAAGGTGGTCATCCGCGAAGGTATGACAGTGATTTTCCTGTTCGCCACCTTATTGTGGATGAACTGGATGTTGACCTTGGTAATGGTCGCCATCCTTCCGGTGATCGGTTTAATGGTGAGTAGTGCGAGCAAGAAATTCCGTAAGCAGAGTAAGAAAATTCAAGTGGCTATGGGCGATGTCACCCATGTGGCCTCGGAAACCATTCAAGGATATCGGGTCGTACGCAGTTTTGGCGGTGAAGCCTATGAGCAGCAGCGGTTTCTCGGAGCCAGCAGTAGTAACACGGACAAGCAACTGCGTATGACCAAGACATCGGCTGTGTATACGCCGATGTTACAACTGGTGATTTACAGCGCTATGGCAGTTCTAATGTTTTTAGTGCTGTTTATGCGCGGCGATTCTAGTGCTGGTGATTTGGTGGCTTACATCACTCTGGCCGGCCTGCTACCTAAGCCGATTCGTCAGCTTTCTGAGGTGAGTTCGACTATTCAGAAAGGGGTTGCGGGCGCGGAGAGTATTTTCGAGCAATTGGATGAGCCCCCAGAAGTGGATCACGGTACTCAGGAGCGTGGGCGGGTGAGCGGTCGCTTGGAGGTGAGCAATCTGAGTTTTCAGTACGATGGCAGCAACAAGCCCGTTCTGAATGACATTAGCTTTGTCGCCGAGCCCGGGCAGATGGTCGCTCTTGTTGGACGTTCGGGTAGTGGGAAGTCGACATTGGCTAATCTTATTCCGCGCTTTTACCACCATGATCAGGGCCAAATCTTGCTCGATGGTCTGGATGTTGAAGACTACAAGCTCTTAAACCTGCGCCGTCATATCGCTTTGGTCACTCAGCACGTGACTCTATTTAACGACACTGTGGCCAATAACATCGCCTATGGCGATTTGCAGGGTGCGCCGCTAGATGAAGTGCGTCAGGCGGCGGAGGCTGCTTATGCTGCCGAGTTTATTGAGAAAATGCCGCAGGGCTATGACACTCTGGTCGGTGAAAATGGCGTGCTGTTGTCTGGTGGTCAGCGCCAGCGTCTGGCTATTGCACGGGCATTATTGAAAAACGCCCCGCTATTGATTCTCGATGAGGCTACATCTGCCTTGGATACCGAGTCGGAGCGGCATATCCAGGCAGCTCTTGATGAGGTGATGAGGGGGCGTACGACCCTGGTCATTGCCCATCGGTTGTCCACTATCGAGAAGGCCGACCTGATTTTGGTAATGGATCAGGGGCGCATTGTCGAACGTGGCACTCATTCAGAGTTGCTGGCCCAGAACGGTTACTACGCACGGCTGCATGAAAAAGACTTTGTTGAGGGTGATGGCGCTTTGTCGTTGGAGCGCGACGCTTAATGCTCAGTAATTTACGCGCCTGGCGTGAGCACGGTTGGACGCCGATTGATGCTGACGCTTATGCCGATGCCTGGCAGCGCTTTGGCGGTAGCGTTGCTACCCATCCGCAGGTCGTCGAACGTTTGGCGGGGCTTGCGCGATTGCCGGTACGCTATCTGGGGCGGTTTGAACGGGGCGAGTTGCGTGGTGCAATTCCGACCTGGGGGCGGTATCTGGCGTTGTCTAAGGATGTGCTTAAACAGCACGGCAAGCGTGGCCTGTTTGACCTGGGTAACGCTGAAATAATTTTGCCGCTGGCAGGTGATGCGCGCGTACCACTACGTCATAAAGTACGCTACCTCTCGTCCATGAATGCCGAGCAGGTGCTCGGCCGTCGCGAGCAGCCAGAAGGCTTAGCCCTGGCCCGCGAGCCTGAGGACTACAGCAAGAAATTCCGCTACAACCAACGCCGCGAACAGCGCCTGCTGGAAGAGGCTGGCGGTGTCATTCGGCCGATGCTTGAGTTGAGCTCCGCCGAGCAAGCGGTGATCTACGCCGATCTGTTCCAGCGGCGCTGGGGTTTCGATGCGACCGGCAAAGAACATCTCGCTGAGGTATTCGCCTTAATGCGCGAGTTTATGACCGGGTCGCTGATCTACCTGAACGACCAGCCGGTGGCGATCCAGGTGCTCTACCGCGTCGAGGCCCCGCAATGGATCAGTGTGGAATACATCAACGGCGGCGTTGATCCGCAAAACCGCGAGTTCAGCCCTGGCAGCGTGCTCAGCTTTATCAACACGCAAACGGCCTGGACTGAGGCGCGTGCGCTGGGTAAACCGCTGCGCTATTCCTTTGGCCGAGCTGATCGCGAATACAAAGACCGCTGGTGCAACCGCGTTCCGGTTTATCAGGTTTGACCATGTCCGCGCGTAAGCAGGTACTTCTCAAACGCCATCGTCGGCAAAAGCGAATTGCTTTGTTGTTGGCCCTTGTCGCGTTGCTGATGGCCGGTGTACTGGTTGCTTGGTGGTGGGTGCCGATCTTTCTAGTGTCTGGCTGGGTGGCGCATGAGGCCTGGTTTGCCGATCATCTGTTTTATGCCCCTGGTGATGACTACAGCTATGCCTTTGCTGACTCGGTGCCCGCGATAAAGGGGCGCATCAAGGCAGGCTGTGTACAACTGGATGGCGGGATAGGTGAAGCCGACACTCTGGTTCTACAGGTGCAGCTCAAGGCAAGTTGGCTAGGTCGCTGGTTAGACCCCTATGTGCTGATCGGTACTGATCGTCAGGACTTCGAGCGTGGCGTGAGTGGCTGTCGTTATCTCAACCTGTCCGGGCAGCAGGATGCACTGATCGACGGGACACTGCAGCTGAGCGGCCGCTTTTGCCGTCTTGAACCGGTCGTCACGTTGTTTGCCCTTAGTAATCCGGATTATGCCGAGCGTCGCCTAATGGTGATTGCGCCTCATGCCGACGATGCCGAACTGGCCGCGTTCGGTCTGTATAGCCGGGCGTGTGATGTCAGCATCGTGACTCTGACCCAGGGCGAAATTGAGGCTGAGGCCTATCAGGCGCTGGGCTTGGATCAGGCGACCGCTGCGCGGCTCAAAGGGCGCCTGCGTAGCTGGGACAGCTTAGCCGTGCCGCTCTGGGGTGGAGTGCCGCAAAGTCAGTGTTTGCAACTGGGTTATTACTGTCTGCAACTGCCGGCGATGCAGGCGCAGCCTGAGTTGGCCGTGGGCTCGCGTGAGTCAGGCGAGAGCGATATTCGCAGTGTCCGTGCGGCCAATGCTATGCAGCTGCCCGGTGATGCTGATGGCGTACCTAGCTGGCGTAATCTGCTCGCCGACTTGGTAGCGAGTCTTGAGCATTTTCAGCCTGAAGTCGTGGTCACCCCGCACCCACAGCTGGACCCGCATAGCGACCATGTCGCCAGCACCCAGGCACTTCTGGAAGCGATCGAGTTGAGCGCCTGGAAGCCGAAAACTCTATTGCTGTACGCCAACCACTTGCATGATAACGATCGCTGGCCCATGGGCCCCGCAGGGTTCGGGATTGCCCTGCCGCCAGCCATTGAAGCGTTACCAGCAGATGGTTTGTGGAGTCCCACCCTGGATGCGACGCAGCGACTGGATAAGGCCATGGCCTTGGCCATGCAGCATGATTTACAAGGCGCATTGCCGCTCAAACGGCGCATTCGCCGGTTGATCCAGCGCGTGCTGGCGGGCCGCCGTTGGCCAGCAACAGGGGAGGATGAGTTCTTCCGCAAAGCGGTGCGCCGCCATGAATTGTTCTGGGTGCGTACGCTCGGCGACTAGCCAGAGTATTTACCTGCAAATGTTATGATCTGCGGCGATCTGCTTTAGCCGCTTCTGGAGTGTTTATGAAATTGTCCATGCCGCGTTTCGACCAGGCCGCCGTTCTGGTGGTGGGTGACGTTATGCTCGATCGTTATTGGCATGGTGGCACCTCGCGGATCTCTCCCGAAGCACCGGTGCCGGTGGTCAAGGTCGAGCAGATTGAGGATCGCCCAGGTGGTGCCGCCAACGTCGCGTTGAACATTGCCGCCCTAGGCGCGCCAGCGACATTGCTCGGTGTGACCGGACAGGATGAAGCCGCCGAAAGTCTGCGCAACAGCCTGCAGGCGGTTGGCGTGAAAACCTTTTTTCAAACGATCAAAGATCAGCCCACCATCGTCAAACTGCGGGTGATGAGTCGTCATCAGCAGTTGCTGCGCATGGATTTCGAAGAGCCGTTCCGCACTGACAGCGCAGCGTTGGCTGCCAGCGTCGAAGCGCAGCTGGAGGGCATCAAGGTGCTGATCCTTTCCGATTACGGCAAGGGCGCGCTGCAGAACCATCAGGCTCTGGTGCAACTGGCGCGCAGCAAAGGTATTGCCGTGCTGGCTGACCCTAAAGGCAAGGATTTCTCCATCTACCGTGGCGCCAGCCTGATTACCCCGAATCTGCATGAATTCGAAACCATTGTCGGCTCTTGCCACGATGAGGCCGAGTTGGTGGCCAAGGGCGCGGCATTGATGGCTGAGCTGGAGTTGGGCGCGTTGCTGGTGACCCGTGGTGAGCATGGTATGACCCTGCTACGTCCTGAGTACCCGGCTCTGCATCTGCCGGCCCGCGCCCGCGAAGTGTTCGATGTCACGGGCGCTGGCGATACAGTGATTTCCACTCTGGCCGCCAGTCTGGCCGCCGGCGAAGAGCTGCCGCATGCCGTTGCCTTGGCCAACCTGGCTGCCGGTATCGTGGTTGGCAAGCTGGGGACTGCGGCAATCAGCGCACCCGAGCTGCGCCGCGCGATTCAGCGTGAAGCCGGTTCAGAGCGAGGCGTGCTGAGCCTCGATCAACTGCTGCTGGCGATCGAAGACGCCCGCGCCCATGGCGAGAAGATTGTCTTTACCAATGGTTGCTTCGACATTTTGCATGCTGGGCATGTCACCTACCTCGAACAGGCGCGCGCTCAGGGCAACCGTCTGGTATTGGCGGTCAACGACGATGCCTCGGTCAGCCGTCTGAAAGGCCCGGGTCGGCCGATCAATTCGGTGGATCGGCGTATGGCCGTGCTGGCTGGCTTAGGTGCGGTGGACTGGGTGGTGAGCTTCAGCGAAGACACCCCGGAAAATCTGCTGCGTGCGGTCAAGCCGGATGTGCTGGTCAAGGGCGGCGACTACGGCATCGAACAGGTGGTCGGTGCTGATATCGTCGCAGCTTATGGCGGCGAAGTGCGGGTGTTGGGGCTGGTGGAAAACAGCTCGACCACCGCCATCGTTGAGAAGATCCGCAGTAACTAAACCTCGCCAGTGACTGGCTGTTTTGCCAGTCACTGGCGTCGGCGCGGTCATAGGCGCTTGCCTCGACCGCGCGCATGATCATCGGCATCCCCCGCATGGAGCGAGATGCCATGACTTCCGACGTACAGGGCCGTGCCCTGGCAATGCTCAACCGGGTCGCCCAGGCTGACTGGCCGGACCGTTTGAAGCTGCGTAAACCCTTCGAAAAACTCATCTACAGCGGTAGCCGCGCGAGCTTTCGGGCGGCCGCACAGCGTGCGGGCAAAGCTGCAAAGTCGCCGCGCCCGGCCGATCCTGATGCGCTGTTTGATCTGTCGCTCTCCGATGAGCAGCAGATGCTGGTGGAAATGCTCGAAGCCTTCGCCGGCGAAGTGCTGCGCCCGCTGGCGCACGATGCTGACGAACAGGCCGCGTTGCCGGCCGCCTTGCTCAACCAGGCGCACGAACTGGGACTGACCCACTACGCGGTGAGCGAGGCCCAGGGCGGCATGGCCGGCGAGCGCACCACCCTGAGCAATGCACTGATCGCCGAGGCGCTGGGTAAGGGCGATTTGTCCTTGGCGGCGGCCTTGCTGGTGCCGTTGTCGGCGGCCAACTGCATTCGTCGCTGGGGCAATGCGGCGCAGCAGACACGCTGGCTGCCGGCCTTTGTTGGCGATGAACCCGCGCCGGTAATGGCCATTGCGGTCAATGAACCAACGCCGCTGTTTGACCCGCACAAACTTGGAACCCGTGCGCGCAAGCGTGGCAAGCACTACGTGCTCAACGGTGAGAAGAGCCTGGTGCTGCGTGGCCTGGATGCCAGCCAACTGATTGTGGCGGCGCAAGCGGCTGACGGCCCAGCGCTGTTTATTGTCGAAGCCGGTGCTAAGGGCCTGCAGCGCAGTCCGCTGCCGGCCATGGGCCTGAAAGCGGGCGGTACTGCGCGCTTGCGCCTGAACAGCGTCAAGGTGCCGCTGGATGCGCGTCTGGCAGCTGAGGATTTCAACTACCAGGGCTTTCTCGATTACGCCGGCCTGGCCTGGTGCGCCCTGGCGGTGGGCACGGCGCAGGCGGCGCTGGATTATGTGGTGCCTTACTGCAACGAGCGGGTGGCCTTCGGCGAGCCGATCAGTCATCGCCAGGGCGTGGCCTTTATGGTCGCGGACATGGCTGTGGAACTCGACGCCATGCGCCTGATGGTTTGGCGTGCCTGTTCGCGCGCCGAGCAGGGCTTACCCTTCCAGCGCGAAGCCTATCTGGCACGCCTGCTGTGCAGCGAAAAGGCCATGAACATTGGCACCGACGCTGTGCAACTGCTCGGCGGCCACGGCTTTACCAAAGAACATCCAGCCGAGCGCTGGTACCGCGATTTGCGAGCGCTGGCGATTATGGCCGGCGGCCTCCAGCTCTAAGGGCACCTCAACATGAATCTGGAAACCCCAAAGAAATTCCGTGGCCTGGTCAACCAGGCCCATCAGGTGGCGGAGAACTATTTTCGGCCTATTTCACGCAAGTACGACAAGGCTGAGCACGCCTATCCCAAGGAACTGGACCTGCTGGCGGCGCTGCTCGACGGCATGAATGCCGGCTCGCCAGATGCGATTGGCGCGACCTCGGCCAGTAAGCGTGGTGCCGCCCGCGAGCAGCAGGAAGGCATCAAGAATGGCGGCAATATCTCCGCCCTGCTCGGTGTGATGGAGCTGTGCTGGGGCGATGTCGGCCTGCTGCTAGCCATGCCGCGCCAAGGCTTGGGCAATGCGGCAATTGCCGCGGTGGCCAATGATGAGCAATTGGCGCGCTTCGGCGGCACCTGGGCGGCCATGGCGATTACCGAGCCGGGTTGCGGTTCGGACTCGGCGGCGATTCGCACCACGGCGATCAAGGATGGCGATCACTACGTGCTCAACGGCGAGAAAATCTACGTCACCTCCGGTGAGCGCGCCGATGCTGTGGTGGTTTGGGCCACCCTGGATAAGAGCCTCGGTCGCGCGGCGATCAAGTCCTTTGTGGTCGAGCACGGCACGCCGGGCATGAGCGTTACCCGACTGGAAAAGAAGCTCGGCATCAAGGCCTCGGATACCGCAGCGATCAGCTTTAGCGATTGCCGCGTGCCAGCCGCCAACCTGCTTGGCAACCCCGAGATCGACGTGCAGAAGGGTTTTGCCGGGGTGATGGAAACCTTCGATAACACCCGCCCGTTGGTAGCTGGTATGGCGGTGGGTTTGGCCAAGGCTTCGCTGGATCGCACCCGTGAACTGCTGAAAAAAGTTTGCAAGCTGGATTACCGCGCGCCGCTGCTGAGTGTCAGCCATGCCGAAGCGACGCTGTATCGCCTGGAGGCCGAATGGGAGGCCGCGCGCCTGTTGACCCTGAAAGCCGCCTGGATGGCCGACAACAAGTTGCCGAACTCCAAGGAAGCGTCCATCGCCAAGGCCAAGGCCGGCCGCGTGGCTAACGAGGTGACGCTTAAGTGCGTCGAGTTGGCCGGCGCTCTTGGTTACGGTGAGGATGAGTTGCTGGAGAAGTGGGCGCGCGACTCGAAGATTCTCGACATCTTCGAAGGCACTCAGCAGATCCAGTTGCTGATTGTGGCGCGGCGGTTGCTGGGCAAGAGTTCCAGCGAATTGAAGTAGTTGTTAAAGCGGGCTGGGTGAACCCAGCCCGCGTGCCTGAAATCCCTTTTTGCCCCGCTTAGGTGGGGCTTTTTTGCGTCTGCACCAGCCAATCTTTCCAGCGGATACGTTCATCGCGTACCAGCCAGCCATCTTGTGGCGCAAAGCTTTCCGCCAACCACAAACCGCGGGTGCTGGCAGGTAAGAGTTGCCCCTGCTTCAGAGTCAGCAGCTCGGCAGTCGGTCGGCCCTGGTCCAGTGGAATCAGAAACAGGTCGGGGCGGGCGCGGTTGAGACGGGCAATCAGTTGGCCGTCTTCCAGGTGCTCATCGACATGCAGCAGGCTGAGTTGGCGCGTTTCCTTGGGCAGGTCCAGGCGCAGGTCATACACCAGCTGCAATGAGGCGGTCGGCAGGTGCACGTAGGCGCGCGGGCGCTCAAGCAGTTTGAGGTTGCCGCATTGCACCGGGCGCGCCGCACCGGACAGCGGGCTGAGGCTGAAGTGCGCGGTCTCCCGATAGCGCAGGCTGTGCTGGTAAGGCGTCGGCAGCCAGGTGTCGCCAAAGCGCCCGCTTAGCCAGCCTTCTGGTGTTTCCAACAGGCATTCTTCGGCCACCTCCTGAATCGCGGTGAGCAGCGGCAGATTGAGTTCGTGGGCCGGTACATAGCCGGAGATCAGCTTAAGCACCACATCGCCGCGATCCGCACGGCGCTGGCGTACCAGCACCCAGTATTCGCGGCCCTGCCAGCAAAGGGTCAGGCGCACCGACACGCCTAGGTTGGCCAGTTCCACGGCAAAGCGCTGGTTGTCAGCTACCGCCACCGGTTTACGCTTTTCCAGCATCTGCGCAAAGTTCAGCGGCATGCCCAGACCCTGATAGTTAAGGCCTTCCGGGCTGGCTTCGACAAACAGCTGCAGGGTCTTGAAGTTGCTGGGGTCTTTGCGGATCAGGGTGCGCGGCATTGCAACTCCTCGCGGGCATGGAGACGGCCACTGAGCTTGGCACAGATGGGCGAGCGTGAGCGCTTAGGCAATATCCTGAATTACAGCGGCGGCGGTGGCGACGTTATGCGCCAAGTGGTGCGGGTTGATGGTGCCGATGATCGCGCTGGTGGCAGCCGGATGGCCGAAGATCAGCTCGAAACTGGCGCGTACCGGGTCTGCCTCAGCCAGGCAGGCGTGGCCGCTGGCCAGGGCCTTCTTGATCAGGATGCCTTTGCCGTGCAGCTTGGCGTAGTCGAGTACGGCCTGCTCGGCCTGCTCATTGAGGTTGTAGGTGACCATCGCGCAGTCACCGTGCTCAAGGGCCAGCAGGCCGCCTTCGACAGTTTTGCCAGAAAGGCCAAAACCGCGAATCTTGCCCTCACGTTTCAGCTCGGCCAGGGTCTGGTACACGCCACTGTCGCGCAGGATGGCCACGTCGTTGCCGTCGGAATGCACCATCACCAGGTCGATAAAATCGGTTTCCAGGCGCTTGAGGCTGCGTTCCACCGAGTAGCGCGTGTGCGCCGGGCTGAAGTCGAAGCGCGACTGGCCGTTGTCGAATTCTTCACCGACCTTGCTGACGATCACCCACTGTTGGCGCTGGCCGCGCAACAAGGGGCCGAGGCGAGTTTCGCTGGTGCCATAGGCGGGTGCGGTATCGATCAGATTGATGCCCAGGTCATGGGCCTGGGCCAGCAGTTCGCGGGCGGCGGCGTCATCGGGGATGATGAAGCCGTTGGGATATTTCACCCCCTGATCACGGCCCAGCTTGACCGTGCCCAGGCCCAGCGGCGAAACCAGCAGCTCGGTGGCGCCCAGTGGGCGATGCAGGTTGTGCAGGCTGTGCAGTGGATGCATCAGAACAGTTCCTCCCAGGCGGGTGGGGCCACGGTCGGGCGTGGCAGCTCGGGCAATGGTGCGTGTTGCGCCGGCTGAATGCCGTCACGGCTGAAGGCGGCCAGTACGCGGTCGGCAAAGTCCGGGGCTAACGCCAGTTTAGTCGGCCAGCCGACCAGCAGCTTGTCCTGTTCGTGCAAAAAGGCATTGTCCGGGCGTACCAGGCCGGATTGCGCCGGCTCGGCGCGCTCTACCCGTAGCGTCGCCCATTGTGCGGCGGACAGGTCGACCCAGGGCAATAGCTCAGCCAGTTCTTTCTGCGCCGCCTGGATCTGCGCGGACTCATCACGGGCCACGCCATCGGCTTCGGCCAGATCGCCACCGAGGTACCAGACCCATTGGCCATCGGCGGCCGGGTGGGTGGTGATGGTTACGCGCGGCTTCGGCCCGCCGCCCAGACAATGGGCGTACAGCGGTTTCAGCGTCGGTCCTTTGACCAGGGCCATATGCAGCGGGCGCAGTTGCTGGGCCGGCTGGTTTAGGCCAAGGGCGCTGAGCAGTTCAGCATTGCCACGGCCGGCGCTGAGGATGACGCGTTGTGCGCGAATCTCGCGGCCATCGACGATCAGCCCGGCCAGCTCGCCATTTTCTTGCAGCGGTTCGATGTGCTCGGCAGCCAGCAAGCCATCGCCGGCCAGTTCGCTGAGGCGGCTGATCAGGCTGGGCACATCCAGCACCAGTTCAGCCAGACGATAGACCTTGCCCTTGAATTTCGGGTGTTGCAGGGCTGGTGGCAGCTGCTCCCCCTTGACCTGATCGACCCGGCCGCGCACGGCCTTGCTGGCAAAGAAGCTGGTGATATTGCCGGCTAGGCTGCCGGGCGACCACAGGTAGTGGGCATCAGAAAGCAGGCGTACGCCGGCCAGATCCAGCTCGCCATTGCCTGCCAAGGCTTCGCGCCAGCGTCGCGGCATATCGGCAATGGCTTCGGAAGCGCCGGTCAGTGCACCGTGCAGCGCGTACTTGGCACCACCATGGATGATGCCCTGGGATTTCACGCTCTGCCCGCCGCCGAGGCGGGCGTTCTCCACCAGTACGGTGGCAAAGCCCAGGCGGCGCAGGCGCGCATTCAGCCAGAGGCCGGCAATGCCGCCGCCCACGATCAAAACATCAGTGCTTAACGCCTGGGACATGCATGTGTCTCACCGGGAAAACAGGCGCGCAGTATAACCCGCTCGCGCTGTCACGCCTGCGTGGCCCAGAACCGGCTTAATGCCCGACGCTTTGCGAGAACAACTGAATCACCACCACGCCAGCGACGATCAAGCCCATACCAAGCATGGCTGGCAGGTCCAGCCGTTGTTGGTAGAGAAACACCGCCGCGATGCTCACCAGCACAATGCCCAAGCCTGCCCACACCGCATAGGCGACGCCGACCGGGATGGTCTTCACCACCAAACTGAGCATCCAGAACGAGATGGCATAGCCGACCACGACCAGTAACAGGGGCAGGGGCTTGTTGAAACCATCCAAGGCCTTCATCGAGGTGGTGGCGATGACTTCGGCAGTGATGGCAATAGCGAGGTAGAGATAGCCGCCCATGATGTGGCCTCCATAGTGATCTGGCGGCCATTCTAGTGATCTGGCTGATGGGATAAAGTGATTACCTATCTGAAATGGAGATGGGTTATGCAATGGAGCCTGGAGCAGATTCGCCTGTTTGTCAGCGTTGCCGATGGCCAATCGTTCTCTGCCGTGGGCCGGCAGATGCAGCGCGCGCAGTCGGCGGTGAGTAACGCGATTGCTATGTTGGAGGCCGACCTTGGTGTGCGCCTGTTCGAGCGCAGCAGCGGCCGTCAGCCACGCTTGACCGATGCTGGCGCGGCTCTGCTGGAAGAGGCGCGTGAGGTGCTGCGCCAGTGTCAGCGCTTGGAAGGTCGTGCGCTGGGCCTGGTGCGTGGGGATGAGGTACGCCTGCGCCTGGCGCAGGATGAGGCAATGCCCTATCAGCCGGTGCTCGACAGTCTGGAGGCGCTGGCCCAGCAATTCCCACTGCTGGAGGTGCAGCTGGCCAGCGGTGCCCAGGGCGATGTGGCGCGCAAGCTGCTGGAGCACCGCGCCGACCTCGGCCTGCTGTTTCACCACGAGCAGATGCCCGACGCCCTGGAGCGTCAGCGCTTGGGTACCATCGAGATGGTTACGGTGTGCGGAGCGGGGCATGCCCTGGCGCGGGCCGGGCATGTCGATCGGCGTGAATTGGCGCGCCATCGGCAACTGCTGATGGCGCCGCAGGACAGCCATTACCCCGGAGGCGAGCAAATCAGCCCGTCGGTCTGGCGCACTGACAGCTTCTACGCCATGGCCGAACTGCTGATGCGCAACCTCGGTTGGGCCTGGCTGCCACGCCATGTGGTGCAGTATCCGACCTACCAGAGCCAGTTGGTTGAGCTGAGCAGCGACTGGACGCCGCCGCCATTGGTGGTGGAGCTGGTCTGCCGTCGTGACGAGGCCCTGGGCCCGGCAGCGTTGTGGCTGGCAGAGTGCTTTGCCCAGCATCTGCAGGCGATTGGCTGATGCGGAGCTGCGCGTTACTCGACGGTATTGGTCAAAATGCATAAGCTGCGCGCCATGAATAGAAGCCTCTATAACCTGCTGTTTCATCTTGGTCTGCCACTGGTAGCAGGGCGTTTGGCCTGGCGTGCCTGGCAGGCGCCGGCCTATGCCAAACGCATCGGTGAGCGCTTTTCCGTTGGCTTGCCGGCGCTCAAGCCGGGCGGTATCTGGCTGCATGCGGTGTCGGTGGGCGAGAGCATCGCTGCCGCGCCGCTGGTGCGTGAGCTGCTGGTGCGCTACCCGGATATGCCAATCACCATGACCTGTATGACCCCGACCGGTTCGGAGCGCATCCAGGCCATGTTTGGCGGCACCGAGTACGCCGGGCGCGTGCAGCATTGCTACCTTCCGTATGACCTTCCCTGGGCGGCGGCGCGTTTTCTCGAGCGAGTGCAGCCCAAGCTGGCGGTGATCATGGAAACCGAGCTATGGCCCAATCATATTCACCAGTGTGCCAAGCGCGGCATCCCCGTGGCGCTGGCCAACGCGCGACTGTCCGAGCGCTCGGCGCGTGGCTATGCGCGCTTTGCCAAGCTCACCGCGCCAATGCTCGCGGAACTGGATTTGCTTGCCGTGCAAACGGCGCTTGAAGCCGAGCGTTTTCGCAGCCTGGGCGCGCGTTCTGAGTGCGTTGAAGTCACCGGTTCGATCAAGTTTGATCTAACCATTGATGCGGAGTTGCTGACCCGCGCCGCGGTCTTGCGTGAGCAATGGCAGGCCGAGTCGCGTCCGGTATGGATCGCCGCCAGCACCCATGCCGGCGAAGACGAGATCGTCCTCGCCGCCCATCGTCAGTTGCTCAAGCAAAACCCTGACGCGTTGCTGATTCTGGTGCCGCGCCATCCCGAGCGTTTCGATGCGGTGTTTGAGCGGTGCCAGCGACAAGGCTTCAGCACGCGGCGGCGCTCCACTGGCGAAGCGCTACAGGCCTCTGACCAGGTACTGCTCGGCGACACCATGGGCGAGCTGCTGTTTCTCTATGCCCTCGCCGATATCGCCTTTGTCGGCGGTAGTTTGGTGGCCAATGGCGGACATAACCTGCTGGAGCCGGCGGCGCTAGGCAAACCTGTACTGAGCGGCCCGCACCTATTCAACTTCCTGGAGATTGCCGCGCAGTTGCGCACGGCTGGCGCGCTAAGCGAAGTGACAGATGCTGATAGCCTGGCGCAGCGTGTTGCCCAGTTATGGCGTGAGCCCGAGGCGGTGCAGGCCATGCGTGATGCTGGTTTGACGGTGATGCAGGTCAATCAGGGCGCTTTGGCGCGGTTGCTGGCGGGTTTGGGACGGTTGCTAAAGGGTGAGGCTCAATAGTTAGTCGGGGAGTGGCGAGGCGCCTAGCCCATGCTCGTGAACTGCAACCGCTAGCGTAGCCCGCTCCTGCAAAGGGTTGATCCACAAAAAAGCCCGCTGAGTTCAGCGGGCTTTTTTGTTGGGTCTAACTCAGTACTGCGGGCTACCACGCAGCTGGGCTTCGGCGGCTTTGGCCAGGTCCGGCGGGAGGAAGTCCTTGTCCGGGTTGTAGTCGGATTTCAGATACTGCTCCAGGGCAGCCAAGTCGTCCGGGCTGAGGGTGCCGGCGGCCTGCTTCAAACGCAGGTTGTTGAGGATGTAGTCGTAACGCGCGTTGTTGTAGTTGCGCACCGAGCTGTACAGCTGGCGCTGGGCGTCGAGTACGTCAACGATGTTGCGCGTACCGACCTGATAGCCGATTTCGGTGGCTTCCAGGGCGCTCTGGTTGGAGATGATCGACTGCTTGCGCGCCTGCACGGTTTCCACGTCAGTATTCACTGCGCGGTGCAGGTTGCGGGTGTTCTGCACCACTTGGCGACGCAGGCTTTCACGCAGTTGCTCGCTCTGATTCAGGCGCTGGTAAGACTCGCGCACCTGGGAGCTGGTCAGGCCACCGCTGTACAGCGGGATATTCAGTTGCAGGCCAATCGAGCGCTGCTCGACGTCACCGCTGAAGCGCGCTTGGCCGGGGGCGCCGGAGTTGCTGAAGCCGAGACTGTCGTTGTCGCCTTTCTGGTAGCTGGCTACTGCATCCAGGGTTGGTGCGTGGCCGGATTTGCGCTGGCGCAGGGTTTCTTCGGCGGCTTCAACGGCATAGTTGCTGGCTTGCAGATTGAGGTTCTGTGCGGCAGCAGTGTCGACCCAGGCCTTCGCATCATTCGGCGTCGGCGCGAGGATCGGCAGGCTGTGCTCGATACCTTCTAAGGAGCTGAAGTCGCGATTGGTCAGGGTGATCAGCGCCTGGAAGGCGTCCTCAACCTCGCGCTGGGCGATGATGCGGTTAGCGCGGGCGGTGTCAAAGCCGGCTTGGGCTTCCAGTACATCGGTTTTGTCCGAGAGGCCGACATCGAAGCGCTCGTTGGCTTGATCCAACTGACGCTTGAATGCTGCTTCTTCAGCCTTGGTCGATGCCAGGTTGTCTTGGGCGCGCAGTACCGTGAAGTAGGTTTCGGCGCTTTGCAGAATCAGGTTCTGCTCGGTGGCCGACAGCTCCAGTACGGCTTGTTCGTTGGTCGCTTTGGCAGCTTGCAACTGGAACCAGCGGTCAGCGCGGAACAGCGGCTGGCTGAGGTTGGCTTGGTACACCATACCGCTGCGCGAGCTGGTGTTGGCAGGCGAGTCGACTTGAGTACGGGTGTCGCTCAGGTTGGCGCCGGCAGACAGGTTCGGCAGCAGGCCGGCGCGGGCCTGGGGCACCACTTCGCTGCGTGCTTCATAGTCTGCACGGGCGGCGGCCAGGTCGGCATTGTTGGCGGCGGCCTCCTGGTAGACCGTGACCAGGTCAGTTTTGGTAGACAGCGGGGCTTGTTCAGCAGCCCAGGCCATTCCGTTGGACGCGGCGGCCACAGCGAGAGCCAGAGAGAGTCTGCGCAACATGAGGGTGATCCTGATTTTGGCGGTAATCGGCAAGGCTAAGGGGCCGTGCCTAGGGGGTCAAGGGCCGTTTAGGCGTCTGTAGTGTAGTTTGCAACAAGCTATGTTGCCTGGGTGCAACAATCCAGGTGGTTGTGTTCGTGCGTCACGATCCGACGCGCGGGTCATGAATATTTGACTCGCGGGTTGGTTTTATTGCCTGGGGTTGATTAGACTGGCCGCGTTCTTGTCGGGGTGCCCCAATTGCGGGGCTGAGATTGGCAGCTGCCGGATCCCGTTGAACCTGATCAGGTTAAAGCCTGCGTAGGGAACAAGATGTGCTCGCCTTTCCCCTGGCGAGCCTCTGGCACCGCCCCAGGTGCGCCTCTCGCCGCTCATCCGTCCAGGTTCGCTCCGACATATAGCCCTGGAGAGCCGCCGATGAGCACACAAGAAAAAAACCTCAACCCGATCCTGAGTGAGTCCGCCCAGGTTGACCAGCAGTCGATCCAACCCTTCCCGCGTTCGCAGAAAGTTTATGTGCAGGGCTCGCGCCCGGACATTCAGGTGCCGATGCGGGAAATCAGCCTGGATATCACTCCTACTGACTTCGGCGGCGAGATCAATGCGCCAGTGGTGGTCTACGACACTTCGGGCCCGTACACCGACCCCAAGGTCATCATCGATGTCCGTAAGGGCTTGGCCGATGTGCGTTCGCCGTGGATTGAGGCGCGTGGCGATACAGAACGTCTGAGTGGCCTGAGCTCCAATTTCGGTCAGCAGCGTCTCGCTGATGCCGAGCTGACCAAGCTGCGTTTCGCCCACGTAAACAACCCACGCCGCGCCAAGGCTGGGGCTAACGTCAGCCAGATGCACTACGCGCGCAAAGGCATCATTACCGCTGAGATGGAATACGTTGCCATCCGCGAGAACATGAAGCTGGAAGTGGCGCGTTCCGCCGGTCTGCTCGATCAGCAGCACCCCGGCCACAGTTTCGGCGCCAGCGTGCCGAAAATCATCACCCCTGAATTCGTTCGTGAAGAGATTGCCCGTGGCCGCGCGATCATCCCGGCCAACATCAATCACACCGAATTGGAGCCGATGATCATCGGCCGTAACTTCCTGGTGAAGATCAACGGCAACATCGGCAACTCGGCGCTGGGCTCAAGCATTGAAGAAGAAGTAGCCAAGCTGACCTGGGGCATTCGCTGGGGTTCGGACACGGTCATGGACCTGTCCACCGGCAAGCACATTCACGAAACCCGCGAGTGGATCATCCGCAACTCGCCCGTGCCAATCGGCACCGTACCGATCTACCAGGCGCTGGAAAAAGTCGGCGGCGCAGCCGAAGAACTGACCTGGGAACTGTTCCGCGACACCCTGATCGAGCAGGCCGAGCAGGGCGTGGACTACTTCACCATTCACGCCGGCGTGTTGCTGCGTTATGTGCCGATGACTGCCAAACGCGTCACCGGCATCGTTTCGCGCGGCGGCTCGATCATGGCCAAGTGGTGCCTGGCGCACCATAAAGAGAACTTCCTCTACACCCACTTCGAAGACATCTGCGAAATCATGAAGGCCTACGACGTCAGCTTCTCGCTGGGCGATGGCCTGCGTCCGGGTTCGATTGCCGACGCCAACGACGAAGCGCAGTTCGGCGAGCTGGAGACCCTCGGCGAACTGACCAAGATCGCCTGGAAGCACGACGTACAAACCATGATCGAAGGCCCGGGACATGTGCCGATGCAGTTGATCAAAGAGAACATGGACAAGCAGCTGGAGTGCTGTGACGAAGCGCCGTTTTACACCCTCGGCCCGCTGACCACTGACATTGCGCCGGGTTACGACCACATCACCAGCGGCATCGGCGCGGCAATGATCGGCTGGTTCGGTTGCGCCATGCTCTGCTACGTCACGCCCAAGGAGCACCTGGGCCTGCCGAACAAGGATGACGTTAAGACCGGCATCATCACCTACAAGATTGCCGCCCATGCTGCGGACTTGGCCAAAGGCCATCCGGGCGCGCAGATTCGCGACAACGCACTGTCCAAGGCGCGCTTTGAATTCCGTTGGGAAGACCAGTTCAACCTCGGCCTTGACCCCGACACCGCGCGTTCGTACCACGATGAAACCCTGCCCAAGGATTCGGCCAAGGTCGCGCATTTCTGCTCGATGTGCGGGCCGAAGTTCTGCTCAATGAAGATCACCCAGGAGGTGCGGGTCTACGCCGAAGAACAGCGTATCGCCGCGCTGGAACTGGATGAGGCCGAGCTGGGCATGCAGGCCAAGGCGGCCGAGTTCAAATCCCAGGGCAGTGAGCTGTACCACAAGGTCTAAGACCTCGAGTCGGCTTAATCGAACACCACCCACGGCATGCCCTGGGTGGTTTTTAATTTTCTGAGGTGGCTATTACCGTGATCACTACCCACACCTATTCCCCACACCAAAGTGTGGCCAGCGACCAGCGCGTGCTGGGTGCGCGGGACATGTTCTCCCTGTGGTTTTCCCTCGGCATTGGCCTGATGGTCTTGCAGCTGGGTGCTTTACTGGCGCCAGGGCTGGGCATGAGTGGCGCACTGCTGGCAATTGCCTGTGGCACGGCCGTGGGTGTGCTGTTGCTCGGAGCAGTGGCGGTGATCGGTAGCGATACCGGTCGTTCGAGCATGGCCGCTCTGAAGCTTAGCCTGGGCAGCAAAGGCGCCTTGCTGCCGGCCTTGCTGAATGTATTGCAATTGATTGGCTGGGGCGCCTTCGAGATCATTGTTATGCGTGACGCTGCGAGCGTACTGGCCGAGCGTGCGTTCGGGACTGGCTCCGCGTGGAGTAAACCACTGATATGGACACTGTTCTTTGGCGCGCTGGCGACCCTGTTGGCGGTCGCCGGGCCGCTGACCTTTGTGCGCAAGGTGTTGCGTAAATGGGGTATCTGGCTGCTGCTGGGGGCCTGCGTATGGCTCACCTGGAACCTGTTCGACAAAGCGGATCTGGCAAGCCTCTGGGCACGTGCCGGGGATGGTTCGATGCCATTTGCCCTGGGTTTTGACATCGCCATTGCCATGCCGCTGTCGTGGTTGCCACTGATTGCCGACTACTCGCGCTTCGGCCGCAGCGCTGCGCGGGTGTTTGGCGGCACTGCGCTGGGGTTCTTCCTCGGTAATGTCTGGTTGATGAGCCTGGGCGTGGCTTACACCCTGGCCTTTGCTACTGGGGCTGAGGCCAATGCGCTGCTGTTGGCGCTGGCGGGTGCCGGTCTGGGTATTCCGCTGCTGCTGATTTTGCTGGATGAATCGGAAAACGCTTTCGCGGACATCCATTCGGCGGCGGTGTCGGCCGGCATTGCGTTGCCGCTTCGGGTTGGGCAGTTAGCCCTGGCCATTGGCGTGCTGTGCACCCTGATCGCCTGGCTGGCACCGCTGGCCGAGTATCAGAATTTCCTGCTGCTGATCGGTTCAGTTTTTGCGCCGCTGTTTGGCGTGGTATTGGTTGACCACTTTATCCTGCGCCGTCGGCGTGCCGAGTTGGCCCCCGTTTGCAACTTGCGCGTGGATACCTTGCTGGCATGGGGCTGTGGTGCGGTGGTGTATCACCTGCTCAGCCATTACTGGCCGCAAATAGGTGCCACCCTGCCGGCGTTCCTCCTGGCTGCGGGGCTACAGTTACTGCTGGGGCAGCTGAGTCGTAAGCGCGGGGCGGCGATCTGTTGAAGCTGTGGGCGGTCGTCATGCTCACGGTATAAAACCAGGCCTGTTAGCCGAACGGTCGTGATGACAGCTTGTCAGTGCTGAGTGGTCAACGTGTAAGCTGTGGCGAACATGCTGATCGCTCAGGTCAGCCGCTGCGAACCGTTGTACGGAGTGTTGGAGTCCGCAATGAATGCTCAAGAGGATGTGCAAGTGCTGGAGCGTGAGGCTTGCTTTAGCGGCTTCTACAAGCTCGATCGGTTGCGTTTGCGCCATCGCCAGTTTGCCGGTGATATGGGCCCGGAGCTGAGCCGCGAATTGTTCGTGCGCCACGATGCCGTGTGTGTGCTGCCCTATGACCCGCAGCGTGATTGTGTGGTGTTGATTGAGCAATTTCGCGTGGGGGCGCTGGATAAAAGTGCCAACCCCTGGCTGCTGGAACTGGTCGCCGGCTTGATCGACAAGGATGAGCAGCCAGAGGAAGTGGCGCGCCGCGAAGCGCTGGAGGAAGCCAATCTGTCGCTGAGCTCGCTGTGGCCGATTACCCAGTATTACCCGTCCCCCGGCGGTTCGGATGAGCGTGTGCATTTGTTCGTCGGCCGTTGCGACAGTGAAGGCGCGGGCGGCGTACATGGTCTGGCGGAAGAGGGCGAAGACATTCGCGTGCACGTCTGGCCGTTGGAAGATGCCCTGGATGCGCTGAAAGACGGACGCATCGACAATGCCGCCAGCATCATTGCCCTGCAGTGGCTGGCGCTGAACCGCGCCGAAGTGCGGGGGCTGTGGTCGTGAATCTGCTGCGCGAGCGCTATCGGGTCGATCTGGTCGAGCTGCAAGCCGCTTGCGAAGCCAACTATGCACGCCTGATGCAGTTGCTGCCTGACATGCGTGAGGGGCCGGATGCCTACCGGCAGACGCGTCGTGTGGGCATGAGTCAGGGTGAGCAGCAACTGGGCGTGTTGGCGCTGGAAGTGCTGGAAACCTGCCCCTACACTTCGACCCTCTCCGTGCGCCAGGAGCACAGCCTGCCCTGGCTGCCGGTGCCGCACATGGAGGTGCGCGTGTACCACGATGCGCGTATGGCGGAAGTTGTCGGGGCGCAGAGTGCGCGGCGTTTTCGCGGCATCTATCCCTATCCCAACGCTGCCATGCACCAGCCGGATGAGAAGACTCAGCTCAACCTGTTTCTCGGTGAGTGGCTGAGCCACTGCCTGGCTTGCGGTCACGAGCTGGCTCCCGTGCGTTAGGTTTTTCCACGTTCTGCCGATAATCAGTCGCAGGCGCATTATTCCGATACGCGCTAGCCTTACGATGGGCGTTGGATTTACAGCGGGCGTTCTGTGATCTATTCCCCTTTCGCGGGTTTACCGCCCGCAGGGCTAGCCAGCATAATTCACGCATTCCGCTCAAGGAGAAGGTCTTGCCGGGCGCGTCGACTAAAACCACTGCTGTTGATCGCTCGGTACTGCTGGTGCAGTTATCCGATAGCCACCTGTTTGCCGATGGGGCGGGCAAGCTATTGGGTATGGATACCCAGGACAGCTTGCAGCGGGTGATTGAGCGTGTGCTGCAAGAGCAGTCGCAGATTGACCTGATCCTGGCCAGTGGCGACCTCTCGCAGGACGGCAGTGCTGAGTCCTACCAGCGTTTTCGCGAGATGACCGCTGTCATCCCCGCGCCCGCGCGCTGGTTCCCTGGTAATCATGATGAAGTACCGGCCATGCAGGCGGCTTGCGTAGACAGTGATCTGCTCGAGCCGGTGATTGACCTGGGCAACTGGCGCGTGACTCTACTCGACTCCTCGATCCCCGGCGCAGTGCCCGGTTACCTGAGTGAACAGCAGCTTGCCTTGCTTGAACGCGCGCTGAGCGAAGCGCCGGATCGCCATCACCTGATTTGCTTGCATCACCATCCCGTGTCCATCGGTTGTAAATGGATGGAACCCATCGGACTGCGCAACCCGGATGCCCTGTTTGCTGTGCTGGAGCGTTTCAGTCAGGTGCGTGCGGTGCTCTGGGGGCATATCCATCAGGAGCTCGATCAGCAGCGCGGCCCGATTCGCCTACTGGCGTCGCCCTCAACCTGCGTGCAGTTCGCCCCAGGCAGCGAGGAGTTTCAGGTGGATAAAACCGCACCGGGCTATCGCTGGTTGCGCCTGTTTGATGACGGTCGCCTGGAAACCGGTGTGTCGCGGGTGACGGGAATCAAGTTCGAAATCGATTACACCATCAAAGGCTATTAAAGCCTTTGATGGTGCTTGGTTAACCGGTTGCAGCCGGTCGCCGCAACCGGTTAGCCTCCCGCCCCATGACCACATCTATTCTCTATATTCACGGGCTTAACAGCTCGCCGGCGTCGCTCAAAGCCAGCCAGTTACAGCGCGCCATGGCGCAGCTGGGCCTGGCCGCGCAGCTGCGGGTGCCCGCCTTGCATCACCATCCGCGTCAGGCGATTGCCCAGCTCGAAGCACTGATTGCCGAGCTTGGTCGGCCCGTGCTGGTTGGCAGCTCTCTGGGCGGCTACTATGCGACCCACTTGGCCGAGCGCCACGGGCTGCCGGCGCTGTTGATCAACCCGGCGGTGCGCCCGCATCTGCGTTTCGATGGATACCTAGGCCCGCAGAAGAACTATTACAGCGATGAAACCTGGGAGCTGACTGCCGATCACGTAGCGGCGTTGGCTGAGTTGGACGTCGCCACGCTGCAAGACCCGGCGCGCTATCAGGTGTGGCTGCAGACCGCCGATGAAACCCTTGATTACCGTGATGCCCAGGGCTATTACCGCGCTAGCGCGCTGCGTATCCAGGCCGGTGGCGATCACGGTTTTCAGGGCTTTACCGAACGCCTGCCGATGCTTTTCGCTTTCGCCGGTATTCCTCGCCATCTGTGGCAGGATATCGACTTTTCCGCTCTCAATTGACGAACAAGAGACCCCATGGCCCAGCAAGGTTCTAGCTCTTACAACGCCGATGCCATCGAAGTCCTTTCCGGCCTCGACCCGGTGCGCAAACGCCCGGGCATGTACACCGACACCAGCCGGCCCAACCACCTGGCCCAGGAAGTCATCGACAACAGCGTCGACGAAGCACTGGCCGGGCATGCCAAATCGATTCAGGTGATCCTGCATGAGGACAACTCCCTGGAGGTGCTCGACGACGGTCGCGGCATGCCAGTGGATATTCACCCGGAAGAGGGCGTGCCAGGGGTTGAGCTGATCCTCACCAAGCTGCATGCCGGTGGCAAATTCAGCAACAAGAACTACCAGTTCTCCGGGGGGCTGCATGGCGTGGGCATCTCGGTGGTCAACGCGCTGTCGACCAGCGTGATCGTCACGGTTAAACGCGACGGCAACGAGTATCAGATGAGCTTTGCTGACGGCTACAAGGCCAGCGATCTGGCCGTCGTCGGCACGGTGGGCAAGCGCAACACCGGGACCAGCGTGCACTTCTGGCCGGATGCCAAGTATTTCGATTCCTTCAAGTTCTCCGTCAGCCGGCTCAAGCATGTGCTCAAGGCCAAGGCAGTGCTCTGTCCGGGTCTCTCCGTCAGCTTTGAAGACAAGGCCAGCGGCGAGAAAGTCGAGTGGATGTACGAAGACGGCCTGCGTTCCTACCTGGTTGATGCGGTCAGCGAGTTTGAACGCCTGCCTAATGAGCCCTTCTGCGGCAGCCTGGCGGGTAACAAGGAGGCGGTGGATTGGGCGCTGCTGTGGCTGCCAGAAGGCGGCGACGCGGTGCAGGAAAGTTACGTCAACCTGATCCCCACCGCTCAGGGCGGCACCCACGTCAACGGCCTGCGTCAGGGCCTGCTGGATGCCATGCGCGAGTTCTGCGAGTTCCGCAGCCTTCTGCCGCGCGGGGTCAAGCTGGCCCCGGAGGATATCTGGGAGCGCATCGCCTTTGTCCTGTCGATGAAGATGCAGGACGCGCAGTTCTCCGGGCAGACTAAGGAGCGCCTGTCGTCCCGTGAGGCGGCCGCGTTCGTCTCCGGCGTGGTCAAGGATGCCTTCAGCCTGTGGCTGAACGGTCATCCGGAACTCGGCCAACAGCTCGCAGAGTTGGCGATCAGCAACGCCAATCGCCGTCTCAAGGCTGGCAAGAAGGTCGAACGCAAACGTATTACCCAAGGTCCGGCGCTGCCGGGCAAGCTGGCTGACTGCGCTGGCCAGGACCCGATGCGCTCCGAACTGTTTCTGGTCGAAGGTGATTCCGCCGGCGGCTCGGCCAAGCAGGCTCGGGACAAAGAGTTCCAGGCGATCCTGCCGCTGCGCGGGAAGATTCTGAATACCTGGGAAGTCGATGGCAGCGAAGTGCTGGCCAGCCAGGAGGTGCACAACATCGCCGTGGCGGTTGGCCTCGATCCGGGCTCCAGCGACCTCTCGCAGCTGCGTTACGGCAAGATCTGCATCCTCGCTGACGCCGACTCCGATGGTCTGCACATCGCGACTTTGCTCTGCGCGTTGTTCGTCCAGCATTTTCGCCCGTTGGTGGATGCGGGTCACGTCTATGTCGCTATGCCGCCGCTGTACCGCATCGATCTGGGCAAGGAGATTTTCTACGCGCTGGATGAAGCCGAGCGCGATGGCATTCTCGACCGTCTGGTGGCTGAGAAGCGCCGCGGCAAACCGCAGGTCACCCGTTTTAAAGGCCTGGGTGAGATGAACCCGCCGCAGCTGCGCGAAACCACCATGGACCCCAATACCCGGCGTCTGGTGCAGCTGACCCTGGAAGACTATCCGGGCACCCAGGAAATGATGGACATGCTGCTGGCGAAGAAGCGTGCGGGCGATCGTAAATCCTGGCTGGAGTCCAAGGGGAACCTGGCCGAGGTGTTGCTCTGATGCAGCGGCTGTTGGCTGTCTGCATATTGCTCTGCGCACCCTTGCTGGCGAGCGCGACGGCGCTGGAAGAGCTGCAACTGCTTAACGAGCAAGCGGTCAGTGGCATCAGTGGCGGCAACCTGTCCGGCCTTGCCTGGTGCGATGGCGCGCTGTGGGCGGTTTCTGATCGCGATGATCAGCAACTGTATCGCCTGGAGTCGGACGAGTCGCAGTGGCAAGCCACAGCCGAGACCTTTGTCGCGCCGCCTGCGCCGGATGTGCGTTTGCCCTGGGGGCTGCGCATGCGCAGCTGGGTCGCCGGCCTGGTGCGTGGTGGTGAGCTGGATTTCGAGGGCATCAGTTGTGACGCCGCCGGTAATCGCTACCTGGTCAGTGAGGCCAATGCGGCGGTGCTGCAGTTGCCAGTTATGGGCGAACCCAACTGGCTGAAACTGCCCCAGAACCTGGTGCGTCAGGCGCGCGCCAGTGGCATGTTGTTGCACTACAACTCGCTGTTTGAGGGCATTGCCGTCGATCCAGCGGGTGAACGCCTGTACCTGGCAGCCGAGCGCATGCGCCGTGGCTTGCTGGTGGTGCACAAACAGCGTGCCATCTGGCGTTGTACCGGTGGCTGCGTGCTGTTTAGCGAGGCAGGCTCGGAGCCAGCGCCGGAGCAGCTAGGAGCGAAAGAGCAGCCGCGGGATTTCTCCGGGCTGGCCTTCCATAACGAAAAGCTTTTCACCCTTGAGCGTCAGGCGCACCGCATTTGTCGGCGCAGCCTGAGCAATGGTCAGGTTGAGAAGTGCTGGTCGTTTGCCGCTGAAGCGCTCACCCCGGAGCGCCTCTATCCGCCGTCTTATGGGCTGGCCGAGGCGCTGTGGGTGGATCAGGGCGGCGCCTGGGTTGGTGTTGATAACGGCCGTTTCAGTCGCGCCGATGGTGAGTCGCGGCCGATTATCTGGCGTTTTGCCGCACCCAAAGGCGGTTGGGGCAGCAAGCCGTGAGTGAACAGCCTGCAGGTAAGCGTGCCGGGCGCGTGATGCTGGTGCTGGCCTGGGGTGCTGCGTTACTGCTGGCGACCAAGTTCTTTGGCGACTGGGAAGATGAGCAGCGCAACCCCAATCGCACGCCCGAGTCGCTGCATGGCAGTGGCTATGTCGAGGTGCACCTGGCCAGCAGCCGCCAGGGCCACTATATGGCTGGCGGCAAGATCAATGGCGAGGAGGTGACCTTCCTTCTCGATACCGGCGCGACGCAGGTTGCGGTGCCGATCGAAGTGGCGCAGCGCCTGGGTTTGCAAGCCGGTGCGGCGATCACTATCAGCACCGCCAATGGCCGCGCCACAGCGCACCGTACGCGCCTGCAGCGTTTGCAGCTGGGCGATATCGTACTGACCGATGTAGAGGCTTTGATCGCACCCGGCATGGGTGGCGATGACGTATTACTGGGTATGAGTGCCCTGAAACAACTCGAATTTACCCAGCGCGGTGGCACCTTGATGCTGCGCCAATCAACCTTGCAATGAGGCACGCATGAGCGAATCCCTCGATTTGAGCCTGGACGGTGTTGAACGCCGTTCCCTTGCCGATTTTACCGAGCAGGCTTACCTCAATTACTCCATGTACGTGATCATGGACCGTGCGCTGCCACATATCGGCGACGGCTTGAAGCCGGTGCAACGGCGCATCGTCTACGCCATGAGCGAGCTGGGCCTGGACGCCGACTCCAAGCACAAAAAATCGGCGCGTACCGTCGGTGACGTGCTCGGTAAGTTCCACCCGCACGGCGATAGCGCCTGCTACGAAGCCATGGTGCTGATGGCGCAGCCGTTCAGCTACCGCTACACCCTGGTCGACGGTCAGGGCAACTGGGGTGCGCCGGACGATCCCAAATCCTTCGCTGCCATGCGTTACACCGAAGCACGGCTGTCGCGTTATTCGGAAGTCCTGCTCACTGAACTGGGCCAGGGCACTGTGGATTGGGTGCCGAACTTCGACGGCACCATGAATGAGCCAGCGACCCTGCCAGCACGCCTGCCGAACATTCTGCTTAACGGCACCACGGGTATCGCCGTGGGTATGGCCACCGACGTACCGCCGCATAACCTGCGCGAGGTTGCGTCGGCCTGCATTCGCCTGCTGGACGAGCCTAGCGCCACGGTCGAGCAGCTGTGTGAGCACATCCTCGGGCCGGACTACCCAACTGAAGCGGAAATCATCACCCCGCGCGCGGATCTGCTAAAAATCTACCAAACCGGCAAGGGCTCGGTGCGCATGCGCGCCGTGTACCGCGTTGAGGACGGCGATGTTGTGGTCACCTCGCTGCCGCATCAGGTTTCCGGGGCCAAGGTGCTGGAGCAGATTGCTGCGCAGATGCAGGCGAAGAAGCTGCCGATGGTCGCCGATCTGCGTGACGAGTCGGACCATGAGCACCCGTGCCGTATTGTGATCATCCCGCGCTCCAACCGGGTGGATGCCGATGAACTGATGCAGCACCTGTTTGCGACCACCGAGTTGGAGTCCAGCTACCGGGTCAACACCAACGTTATCGGCCTGGATGGCAAACCGTCGGTAAAGGACCTGCGCACCCTGCTCACCGAGTGGTTGCAGTACCGCGTCGGCACCGTACGCCGTCGTTTGCAGTTCCGTCTGGACAAGGTTGAACATCGCTTGCACCTGTTGGAAGGCCGCTTGATTGCCTTCCTCAACCTCGATGAAGTTATCCGCATCATCCGCACCGAGGACTCACCCAAGCCGGTGCTGATGGAGCGCTTCGGCCTTGCCGAGATTCAGGCCGAGTACATCCTAGAGACCCGTCTACGCCAGCTGGCTCGCCTGGAAGAGATGCAGATCCGTGGCGAGCAGGAAGAGCTGGCCAAGGAGCGCGACAAGCTGCTGGTCCTGCTGGGTAGTGAGACCAAACTGAAGAAACTGGTGCGTCAGGAAATTCTGGCCGACGCCGAGAAGTACGGCGACGACCGCCGTTCGCCGATCGTTGCTCGCGCCGAAGCCAAGGCGCTCAGTGAAACCGAGTTGATGCCGACCGAGCCAGTGACCGTGGTGATCTCGGAAAAAGGCTGGGTACGCTGCGCCAAGGGCCACGATATCGACGCGACTGGCCTGTCGTACAAAGCCGGTGACGGCTTCAAGACGGCCGCGCCGGGCCGCTCAAATCAGTACGCGGTGTTTATCGACTCCACTGGGCGCAGCTACTCGCTGGTCGCGCATTCACTACCGTCCGCCCGTGGTCAGGGTGAGCCGCTGACTGGGCGCCTGACGCCTCCGCCTGGTGCAACCTTCGAATGTGTGCTGCTGCCGGATGACAGTGCGCTGTATGTGATCGCCTCCGATGCCGGTTACGGCTTTGTGGTCAAAGGCGAAGACCTGCAGGCCAAGAATAAGGCCGGCAAGGCCCTGCTCAGCCTGCCAGCCGGCGCCCTGGTGGTGCCGCCGAAACCGCTGGCTAACCGTGAAGAAGATTGGCTGGCGGCAGTGACCACCGAAGGTCGTTTGCTGCTGTTCCCCGTGCGCGATTTGCCGCAGCTGGGCAAAGGCAAGGGCAACAAGATCATCGGCATCCCCGGTGAGCGGGTCGCTTCGCGTGAGGAATACCTCACTGATCTGGCCGTGCTGCCGGCAGGCAGCACCCTGGTATTGCAAGCCGGTAAGCGTACCCTGTCGCTCAAGGCCGATGACTTGGAACACTACAAAGGCGAGCGCGGGCGGCGTGGCAACAAGCTGCCGCGCGGCTTCCAGCGTGTCGACAGCCTATTGGTCGAAACCCAGGGTTAGGTCGCAGAGCTGGGCCCGGCGCATGCAGGCACAGTGCTGCGCTGGAGTCGCGAGCGGCTTTCAAGGATGATACGCGGCCGTAAGGCGGGTCACGCAAGCGACCCGCCGGCACCTAATGTGTATGCACGCCGGCAGACTGGCCGGCTGGATGAGTAAGATGACTGCACTGCGTTTCCCCGGAGTTCTGCTGCTGGCCGGTGTGCTTGGCCTGGCGGGTTGTATGCGTTATCAGCAAGCACCGCTGTACCAGCTTGATAGCGGCGATATTCGCGTTCCCGTAGCCGAGCAAGGCATTGCCGTGCTGCTTGGGCCGGTGGCGATTGCCGATTACCTGCAACGCGAAGCCCTGTTGCAGCGTCAGGCCGACGGCAGCCTGACCGCCGCCGATGATGCGCGTTGGGCCGGCAGCCTGGCCGCTGATATCGATCAGCAGTTGTTGCGCCAACTGGCCTCTCGCCTAGACAGCCAGCGCCTGGTGCTGGCACCGGGTTCTGCCGGATTTGTACCGCAGTTCCGTCTGGGCTTGTCGATTACTCGACTGGACTCCGGTCCGCAGCGTCCAGCCGTGCTGGAAGCGCAGTGGCGCTTGGCTGGTGTCGATGGAACGTTACTCGATGGGCGTCTGGTCAGGCTGGAGGAGGCCCATAGCGGCACCATCGTCGATCAGGTACGGGCGCAGAGCCTGGTGGTGCAGCAGTTGGTCGAACAATTGGCCGTCGCCGTCGAAACCCACGGTACGCCAGTGCCGCCCGTAGTCGCGCCGGCACCCGTGCGCAAACCTGCGCCGATAAAGCCTGCGCTGCCCGCGCCGCCACGTATTCCGGTGGTTGAACCGATGCGTGGTGAAGGCGAAGTGTTCCGCTTCTAAGCGCCGCCAACAAAAAAGCCCGCCAATCAGGCGGGCTTTTTTGTTGGCTCGGATTAATTGCTTTCGTGCATGCGCGCCAGTTGGCGCTCCAGCAGCGATGGATAGGGTTCCAGCAGACGTTCAACACAGCAAGCGCCTTGTGGGCTGGCGATGGCGCGAATGCGCGCGCGCTGGCGGACCAGGGTGTCGTCGGCAATGCTGCGCTCGACCAGCAGCAGGTTGCGGCTGTGCTGTGACAGCGCCAGGGCGTTCTGCGCCGTTTCACTGAGCAGCAGGTCGCCCTGGCTGAGGTCACTGAGGTTTTCACCCAGCGTCAGGCCAAGCTGCAGTTGCAGGGTGATGCCGCTGTCCGCCACTTCGATCTGCAGGGCGTGGCCCAGGGCGCGCATCAGTTCTCCGCAGCAGATGGCGTGGGTCAGGTAGTCCTCGCCGATATCCAGTTGGTGAAACAGCATCAGGCTGCTGCCGTCGCTGAGGGTATGCAGCTCGCCCTGATACAGGCTCGCAGCCCGATCCAGGCAGTCACGGTAGCGCTGCAGTAATTCCATCAGGCGGGTGCGCGGCAGGCGGCGCAATTGTTCCTGTGCGCCCAGCTGGATCGCCAGCACGGCGCTGGGCAGCGGTTGTTGGGGGGCAGGTGCTGTGACGGGCTCCTGTTCGTCGTGATCACGCAGCTCGGAGAATGGATCATCCACTGCGCTCTCGGCGTATGGCTGGTCATCGCGATGCAGTGGCTCGACTGACTCGTCGCGCTCATCGAAGCGGTCATCGTGCAGGTTGCGCACTTCAAAGTCCGGCTCATCATCGAACGACTCTGGCTGGTAGTCGTAATCATCCTGGGCGACCGGTTCATCGTCGTAGAACGGCTCTTGCTCTTCCTCTTCTTCTGGCAGTGCCGGCTTTTCCGGTACCAGGCGTGCTTGCAGCTGGCGCGCCAGGTCGCCGATTTCATCCTGGCGGCCAGCACCTGGCGCAGGATCATCCGGGTCACGCAGCCATACCCGCAGTTGCAGCAGCGGCGTGGAAATATGCCGCCCCAGGCGCATGCTCAGGCTTAGGGTCAGAGCCAGCAGGATCAGGCTGAGAATGCCCATGCTCTGTAGGCTGATGGTCATTGGCTGTTGGAACTGCTGCATGTCCAGGCTGATGCGCAGCTGCCCGGCGATCACCTCCTGAAAGGTGATCGGTGTTGAGTACAGCCCTTCGGTTTCACCCAGCATGCTCTGGCTCGGGCGCGAGCCGGCCTCAGCAAGGATGCGGTTATCCACGCTGTAGATGGCGGCGTGGGCCACCAGTGGGTTTTTCACCAGGTTGTTGAGTAGGACGTTGAGACTGAGGATGTCGTTAGACACCAGCAGTTCGGTCGCCGAGGCGGCCGTCTGAATAATCAGGCTGGTGCCCAGGGCTTCGGCCTGCTGCTGCATGGCATGCTTGAACTGCATGCCGATCACCCAGCCATAGATCACCAGGGCCAGGGCCACCAGCAACAGGCTATGGCTGACAATGCGCAGTGCCAGGGGGATGCGCCGTTGGCGCAGGGCCTGGAACAGCAGGAGGAAGAAATTATCGGGCTTTACGGGGGCGGGCCGGTTCACAGAGCTCGGCTCATGTCGACTGTAGTTGGCGCGCAGTATAGCGGCGCCCCTGCAGCGGGCAAAGCGCCGTGCGTGGCTGTTTACCGCTGAAAATGGGTAGAATGTGCGCCTTTTCCACGGCTTGTGACCTGTTCAGCAAGCTGCTGCCCCTGACGCTGTACTGGAGACCGAGCCTTGCGCGAAATCGTCCTGATCAATATCACCGGCGAAGATCGCCCCGGTTTGACTGCCGCCATCACAGGCGTACTGGCCCAGGGCGGGGTGAATATCCTCGATATTGGCCAAGCGGTGATCCATGACACCCTGTCGTTCGGCATTCTGGTCGAGATCCCCGATACCGAGCGCGCTTCGTCGGTGCTCAAGGACATTCTCTTTACTGCCTACAAGCTTGATCAGCAGGTGCGCTTTACCCCAGTGTCCGAGGCGGATTATCAGCAGTGGGTCAGTGGCCAGGGTAAGGCTCGGCATATCGTCACTCTGCTGACCCGCAAGGTCACTGCTGAGCAATTGCAGCGCGTCAGTGCGATTACCGCGCGTTATGACCTGAATATCGACCATATCGATCGCCTATCCGGGCGTATGTCGCTGGATATGCCGGCCGAGCAGGGCAAGGGCTGCATCGAGTTCTCGGTGCGTGGCGAGCCGGCTGATCCAGCAGCGTTGCGCGCTGAGTTCCTCAGCGTGGCGCAAGAGTTGAACGTTGATATCGCCTTTCAGCAGGATTCGCTGTATCGACGTAATCGCCGTCTGGCGGTGTTCGACATGGACTCGACGTTGATCGAAGCTGAGGTGATCGACGAGCTGGCCAAGGCCGCTGGTGTTGGCGAGCAGGTATCGGAAATTACCGAGCGCGCTATGCGCGGCGAACTGGACTTCGCTGCCAGCTTCCGTGAGCGCCTGGCGCTGCTCAAAGGCCTGCCGGAAACCGTCTTGGCGGACATTGGCGCCTCGCTGCGCCTGACCGAGGGCGCGGAGACGCTGTTTAGCGAGCTGCGCCGTTTGGGTTACAAGACCGCGATCCTGTCCGGCGGCTTCACCTACTTTGCCAAGCAGCTGCAAGCCAAGCTGGGTATCGACTATGTGTTCGCTAACGAGCTGCAGATCGTCGATGGTAGGGTCACCGGTGTGGCGGTAGAGCCAATTGTTGATGCCCAGCGTAAGGCCGACCTGCTGCGTGAGCTGGCTGCCAAGGAAGGGTTGCGTCTGGAGCAGACCATCGCCGTCGGCGATGGCGCCAATGATCTACCGATGCTGGCCATCGCCGGACTTGGTGTGGCGTTCCGCGCCAAGCCGCTGGTCAAGCAATCGGCCAAACAGGCGATCTCGACCTTGGGTCTGGATGGCATTCTCTATCTGCTGGGCTTTCGCGACCGCGACGGCCTGGAGTAAAACGCAGGTAAACAAAAGCCGCCCTTGGGCGGCTTTTTGCTGCCTGTGCGGCCTTACTCGTCCCCGGCCGAGAAGTCGTAGTCCATCGACTGGCTTGGCCCCTGCAGGTAATGCCCCTGGATATAGTTGACCCCGGCCTGCCAGAGAGTGGCCAGCACGCTGGCGCTCTCGACAAAGGGCACGATGGTTAGCTTGGCCTGGGAATGCAGGCTGGCCAGCAGGGTTTTTAGTGCTTCCTGGTTTTCCGCTTGGCTCAGGTCTTGGGAGAAGGAGCTGTCGACTTTGACGAAGTCGATATGCAGGTGCTTGAGCGTGTTGAACGGATTCAGCGAGCAGCCGAACTGGGTCAGTGCGGTTTTACAGTGCAGCTCGTTGAGGCCCTGAGTGATGGCCTTGGCCTGCTTCAGGTAGGCAATCGCATCCGGCTCGCTGAACTGGAATACCAGCGAGTCCGATGGCAAGCGTGCGGCCTTAAGGGCCACGCTGAGCCACGGCAGCAGGGTTTGATCCTGGAGGCTGGCTGTCGACAGGTGCACGAACAGGCGGGTGTTATGGCCTTTGCTGCGGTGGTCGGCAAGCAGTTTGATCGAGTTTAGGATCACCCAGCGGTCGATCTTCTCGGCAAGCCCGGCCTCTTTTGCCGCACTGAACAGTTCTGTCGGCGGTACCTCTTCGCCCTGTGGGCCGATCAGGCGCAGCAGCGCTTCATAGTGTTCAAAGCTGTCGCCACGCAGACTGATGATCGGCTGGAAGAGCAGGCGGAAGCTGTTCTTCTCCAAGGCCTGCTGAATCATCGCAACGATATTGCCGCGGCTTGCCGCTGCAGCAAGCTCGTCGGCTGGATTGAACAGCTTGATCGCGTTGCCATCGCTCAGCTCGTCGGCGCAGCGGTGGGCGCGGTCGACCACTTCCTGGGCCTTGGCGGTTTTTTCGTTGAGTCCGGCTACGCCAATCGACAAGGTGCTCTGCACGGTGCGGCCGCTCACGTCGAACAGGTGACCTTCGACCTTTTTCAGTAGGCTGCTCAGGTGCTCGCGAGTGCTTTCCGGGTTTACGCCGGGTTGCAGTACGGTGAAGACGTCATCGCCAAAACGCGCCAGCTGCGCGTCGGCGCTGAAGTACGCGCGCAGCAGATTGGCCAGGTCGGTGAGGAGAATGTCGATGCCCGCCAGGCCGATATCGGCGAGCAGGCTGGCGTAGCGATCGACCCGTATGTAAGCGAGGCTTGACGGCTGGCCTGCGTTCACCGCGCGCTCGGCGGCATTGTCCATCAGCTCGAGGAAGTGGGTGCGGTTGAACAGGCCGGTGACCAAGTCTTGGCTGCTGATTTCACGCAGTTTTTCTTCCAGTTCGGCGTTGCCCGTTTCGGCGCGAATCACCACCTGGATACAGGGCTCGCCATCGTAGGTGGCGGGGGAGAAGCTCATTTGCGCCGGGAAGCTCTGGCCATTGGCCTTGATCCCTGCGCAATTGAGTTCGGCGCTGCCTTCGGCACTTTGATAGTTCTTCAGGAAGTCCTTGAAACTGGACTGGTCGCTGCTGCCGATCAGGTCGATCATCGGCATGCCTTCCAGCTCGTCGGCATCTTCGTAGGCAAACAGCTCCAGATAAGCGCGGTTGGCGTAGATGTGCATGCCGTCGTGCACGTAGGTGATGGCATCAACGGAGCTGTCGAGCAGCAGCTGGCAGCGTTTTTCCGCTTCGCGTAGGGCTACTTCGGAGGCACGACGGGCGCGGCGCTCTTCCAGATTGGCCAGCTCGCGTTTGGCAACCAACACTAGGCGCTCGTCTTCACCTTGCGGCAGTGCGTCCTGAGCACCGAGCATCAGGGCTTCGGTGATGCTGTCGGAGTCGTTGTCGGCGAGCAGTTGAATCACCGGGATGTCTTTGGCCTGGCGACGAATCGCGCCAATCGCTTCATTCGGCGCGAGTTGCTCGCTGCTTGGCGCGCAGATCAGCAGGTCCCAGCTTTGCTGTAGAGCCTCGTTGAGGTCGTCGCTGGAACTCAGGCGATGCACGCGGGTTGCTCGTCCCGCATTGCGGAACAGGCTGACCAGGCGCTCGGCCTCGTTCTGCGAGTCTTCGAGTATCAGTAGCCGAATGGTTTTTTTATCAATGGCCATGGTGTGGTATCAAATCTGCGCCGAACGGGCGCGAAAAGGCGACAAAAGGGAGTGCGTCGGCAATCTACAGCGACTTCCAGAGTGAGTCAAAGTCTTCCTCCCCACCTGGCGTGCGGCTTTTCGGCGCTGTGACAGGCTTCCCGTGCTCACTGCTGATCTGCTCGACGCCACGGTACTCGAACTGGTTGAAACTGCCGGTGCTGGTTTGTCGACGGCTGAGTACTGCACGATGTTCGTTGCCATTCAGGTTGATGCTGACCTTGTTGCCTTCCTGAAACGGCAGGCGCGCAGTAATCAGGCTGGCCGGTCGTGAAATGGCGCTGATTTCCGGCAGCAACAGGGCTCGCAGGTACTGGCTGTTCTGCTCGGCCTTGCGCACCAGTTGCAGGCCACAGGCCTGTGCGTGGGGGGCGATGAGTTCGATACCCATCTGCGTGCCGCCGCCACGTACCTGGCGAATCCAGCGCACTACGGCAATGCTCCAGCCCTGCTGCGGCAGACCTTGTACACCGAGCAATTCACCAGCCTGAAGCTGACTGGGCACGTCTTTCGGCCAGGACAGGCAATAGCCTCCCGGGCTGATATTGACGATGGTTACTTCGAATACCGGGTAACTCTCGGCATTGCTGTCGGCGCTGCTGCCAGCCATTTTCTCCGGTTTGTTGTACTGGATCTCTTCGAAGGGGAGGCCGTTTTCCCACTGGTTGCTCTTCTGCGCATCGAAGGCGTTCGACCAAACATCCGGTGCGCCGGTGTCGGCCTTGAATACCGCAGCATTGGTCGTCACCGGAAGCTGCAGTACTTCGTTGAACGGGCGTTTGCCGGCCAGGTAGAAATGCAGCGCGCTCATGCCGATGCACAGCGTCAATGCGCCCTGGCCCTGGCTGCGCTGGAAGGTGCGCTCGGCGATATCGCCCCAGGCAGCAGCCAGGTGCTGCAGCATGTCGTGACTGAAGCCTTCTGGCACTGTCAGGCGTGATTGTGCGAGGTTCTCGGCCGGCAGCAGCAGGTGTTCCTTGATGGCATCCACCAGCTGGCTGGGATCGATCCCTAGTGCTTTGTGCAGCTCGTTTGGTTGAAACAGCGAGATATAGCGGGGCGGGCCATCCAGCTGCGGCGCAATGGCGAACAGGCTGGAGGGCTCGTCCCCGGCCTGCAGGGTGGCCAGCGCGCTCCAGGGCTCGAGAACTTCGGCCAGGCGGGCGATAGCGCTCTGGCGCATCTGGTTGCAGCGCGCGCAACCGAGCAGCAGGGCAACCAGATAACTTTGTTCTGTGCTCAGACCTTGGGTGCGCAGGGCCTGGGTGTCACGAATCATGGTCTTGTGCAGGCCACGCGCCAGGGCCATCTGGTACAGCTGGTGTAGCTCTAGCCAGAGGCCTTCGGGAACCGGGCAGTACAGCTGGCTGGCGCGAATCAGCGGGCCGCACAGGCTGTGGGTGGCGCGTTGCAGGGCGACGGCAAGCAGTTGGTGGCGTTCGCGACCAGGCTGGGCGGCCAGGCGGGCGACGATCAGCTTGTAGCCGATTGCCAGGTGGTTCTGCAGGGCTTGGCAGAGGTTAGCAACCTTGCGCGGCCGCTCATCGAGGACGATGGCCTGGTTAAGGAAGTGTTTCTCCAGTTGTTTGCAGACGAAATAGATTTCCGGGCGGAGGATTTCCAGCAACTGCAGGCGATTTTCCGAGGGTGTCAGTAGCTGGTTGAGTTCGACGAGAGCCTGGTAAAGCTGGCGTGCGGTTTCACCGATATTGGCCTTGGGCAGGCCATCGACCCATTTTTTCAGATCACGAGGACTGGCTTCGCAGAATGACAGGCTTTGCTTATCCGGCGTGGTGACGCGCAGTAGCAAGTGAGAATTCTGTTTATCCATCTAAATCGGATACTCCACAGCACACGGGCAAGGCAGGTGAGTCTAGGAATTATGTTTCGACTCTAGCAGCATCTCGCGTGCCCCGCAGCCATGTCCTTGGCTGGGTTGCCAAGCTGGCGCGGCACACAAATCATCTGGAAGTCATTGTTGTGACTGGTTTTCGTGGTCAGGGGTTCCACCTGACCAGGCTTCCGGCGCCGTCTGCATGCGCTGACAGTGCCTGCGTTGGCGGGTTAGTCGCGTGGCGCGGCGAGGCGCTGGCCCATCTGTACCGGGCTGTTGGCAGTCAACTCTTCGGCCCACTGCACCTGTTCCGGGCCAAACAGTACGATGGCGGTGGAGCCCAACTTGAAGCGCCCGAGCTCTGCACCTTTCTCCAACACGATTGGCGCGCGTGCGGCTTCGTCGTAACTGAATGTTTTCAATGTGCGTTTTGGTGGCGTGACGAGGCCCGCCCAAACGGTCTCGATCGAGGCCACGATCATCGCGCCGACCAGCACCACGGCCATTGGGCCGCGCTCGGTGTCGAACAGGCAGACAACGCGCTCGTTGCGGGCAAACAGCTCAGGCACATTCTCCGCTGTGGTTTGATTGACCGAGAACAGCCGGCCTGGCACGTAGACCATTTCTTTCAGGGTGCCGGCCAGCGGCATGTGCACGCGGTGGTAGTCCTTGGGTGAGAGGTAGATGGTGGCGAAGTCGCCGCCCATAAAGGCCGCAGCGCGCTCAGTGTCGCCGCCCAGTAGCTCAATCACGCTGAAACTGTGGCCCTTGGCCTGGAATACCCGGCCTTGTTCGATTTTGCCTAGCTGGCTGACTGCGCCATCTGCTGGGCAGAGTATTGCGCCAGGGCTGCTGTCGAGCGGACGGGCACCGTCTTTCAGAGCACGGGTGAAAAAGTCATTGAAATGGGCGAAGGCGGTCAGATCTTCGACCTGCGCCTCGCTCATGTTGACCTGGTACTGCTTGGCGAACCAGCCGATCAGGCGGTTCTTGAACCACCCCGCTCGGCATTCGGCGGCGCAGCCGATCATGCGCGATAGCAGGTGGTGCGGCAGCAGGTACTGGCTGAGGATAAACAGGCGATCTTTCATTGATGTTCCTTAAAAGTGGCGGGCGGTCTGCGGGTACTTAGCGCTCGACCGGGGTGTCCGGGTGGTTGCCCCACTCGCCCCAAGAGCCGGCATAGGCTTTTACCCGTGGGTAGCCGAGAAGCTTGGCGACCAGGTAGGTAAAGCCGGAGCGGTGGTGGGTCTGGCAGTGGGTGATGATTTCTTTGTCGGCAGTAATGCCGAGACTGTTGAGTTGAGCTTGAATGTCGTGGCGAATACGCAGCGCGCGTGACGGATCCATGCCTGCGGTCCATTCGAAGTTGATGGCGCCGGGAATATGTCCGGCTTTTTTTGCCAAGGCTTTCTCGCCGCTGTATTCGCTTGGTGCGCGGGCATCCCAGATGGCCAGATCGGTAGCGCCCAAACGGCTTTGCAGGTATTCGCGAGTGGCGGTCGGTGCGGTGTGCAGCTGCAGTGCAGCAGCCTGTGTGCCAGCATCCGGCACTGTGGTGCTGAGCTCGCGCTCTTCTGCCAACCAGGCCGGCAGGCCGCCGTCCAGGTAGTGATAGTGCTGGTGGCCAATCACATCCAGCAGCCAGATAAAGCGTCCGGCCCAGCCGCCGCCTTCATCGTCATACACCACATAGACAGCATCGGGATTATGCCCCAGCTCGCCGAATAGTTGCTCAAGCTGCGCCTGCTCAGGCAGCAAACCGGGTGCTGGCGGCTGGCCCAGCTGGGTACGCTTGGGGTCGACAAAGTGTGCGCCTGGGATGTGGCCAGCGGCATAGTGCGCTTGGCTGGTCAGATCGACCAAAATCAGCTCGGGCGCATTTAGGCGGCTGGCCAGTTGGGCGGGTTCGATCAGCAAGGGCAACTCAGCGAAGGCGGTCATGCCGGGCCTCTTTTTACGGAAAGGATAGGATTGTAGCGGAAAGCCTAGCGGCCACGGGTGGCAAAGCTGGCTAGGGCGCGCTCAATGCATTGCACGGTTTTGCCAAAGCCTTGCACGCTGGCATCGCTCAGCGGGCGGCCGCCCTGGTCGGCGAAGATCAGCATAACCACACGGTTGTTGCTGGCAATTGAGCGAATCAGCAGGTGCTCGCTGGGGAACAGGCTTTTCAGCGAGCCGGGCAGCATGGCGGAATATTGCGCGATGTTGGCCGGGCTCAGTTTTAGTTGTGCGGGGGCGCTGAGTAGTCGGCGTAGCACCTGGCTTTGCTGTGGGTCAAGGCTGAGGCTGGCGGCGGCATTGTCCAGGCCACTCTGCTGCTGGGCGATCAGGCGTGTGTGGTTACGATCGGCCAGTAGGATCAGTACGCGTTGCATGCCGCAGGCCTGGGTTGCCTGATTGGCGCAGGCGGTGAGCTGCAGCACATTGGTAAACGCGCTGGGCTGGGCAAGCAGTTGCGCGCATTGCTGGCGCCACTCGCTGACGACCGCCGCCTTGGGCTGCTCGACTGTGGTTCGCAGGTGCCGCGCCTGCCACGGCCAGAGCAGCGCTTCGGCTGGGTGCCAGAGGTCGGTGCCGGGCATCTGCCGGGCACTGCTGACGGCGTTCTGATGCAGCAACTGCTGCACGTTATCGAGAGGCAGTTGCAAGAATAGGCCGGTCAGGCGCTGCCAACGCAGACTATGCGGGCTGTTCCAGGCGTAGTGCGCGGAAAGCGCCAGGCCGTTGGCCAGTAGAATGCTGTTGGCTGGTTGAGTCAGCCAACGGCGCAGGTTGCTGTCGGCATCAAGGATTTGTTGCTGTTGCAGTGGGTGTTCATTATCGCGGGCGATATGCAGGGCCTTGACCAGTAGGCGGCGGTCGCTGACCAGCAGTCTGTAACCCTGAATGATCCATTCCGGTAAATGCCACTGCTCGCTCAGGGCCAGGCACAGCTTCAGCAGCGGTACGCCCAGCAGCTCCTGTTCAACCTTGCTCGCCGCTTCGCCCTTAACCAGTACCCGCTGCTCCCAGACCTCGAATAATTCAGGATGGGCGGCGAGCAAGGTCCAGATCGGCGCGAGAAACAGCAGGCTGCCCCAGTGTACTTCCTGCCACAGCCGCGCCAGGCGGCCGGCAAACAGCCCATTAGCCTGGTGGCTGGCATGCTGGCTGATCAGCTGGATTTGTCGCAAAGCTATGGGTAGCTCTTGTTCAGGCAGAGCGGGCAAGGCATTGAGCAGGTCTTCGGTGCGTTTAATGCCGAGGCGGTTGATGGCTGCTTCAAGGCTTTCGGTTTGCTCGCTGAGCCCGCTGCTCTTGCGGTTGGCTTCACGCAATACGCTGAGTGCCAGGGCTGGGCAGCCCTGCATCAAATCCGCCAGTTCACGCATCGAGCGATTGCTATCTGCCAGGGCTCGGCGCAGCTTCAGCTGGCTGTCGCTGGAGGCAGGCAATAGCTGGCTGTCTAGCTGCTTGAGCCAGTCTGTGAGAGTGCGCGGGTAGTGGGCGGGCTTTGGCATGCGGGTTGAGACAAGCTGGCTTTTGACCTTAACTGGCTATAGTCTCGCGCAAAACTTCCGATAAATAGAAGGGTTGTTTTGCAAAGCCCCTTTCTACCCTCTCTGGCAAGTCTCTTTCTATGGCAAAAATCATCGGTATCATTGTTGTATTCGCCAGCGTTCTAGGGGGGTTTATCCTCTCTGGCGGCAAGTTTATGGCGTTGGTCCACCCCTTCGAAGTGATGATCATTGGTGGTGCAGCATTGGGGGCGTTTCTGCAGGCCAATCCCGGCAGCATGTTTATGCAGGTGTTCAAGAAGTCGCTGAGCATGTTCAGCTCGCGCTTCACTCACCACTACTACCTGGATGTGCTTAAGCTGCTTTACGAGATTCTCAACAAGAGCCGCCGCGAAGGCATGATGGCCATCGAGGCAGATGTTGAAGACCCCGCAGCCAGCCCGATATTCAGCAAGTACCCCGGTATCCTCAAAGATCAGCGGATGACATCTTTCATCTGCGATTACCTACGCATTATGTCGTCAGGCAACATGGCCCCGCACGAGCTCGAGGGGTTGTTCGACATGGAAATCACCAGCCTCAAAGAAGAACTCGAGCACCCGGCGCATGCTGTGGCGAAGATTGCCGACGGTATGCCAGCCATGGGGATCGTGGCGGCGGTACTGGGTATCGTGATCACCATGTCGATCCTCGCCGAGGCCGACAACGCGGAAATTGGCGAGAAGGTCGGCACTGCACTGGTAGGTACCTTCCTTGGGATTCTGGCGTCCTATGGCTTCTTTGGCCCGCTGGCCGGTTCGCTGGAGCATGACGCCAAGGAAGAGCTGAACGTTTATGAGGCAATCAAAGCCGGGTTGGTGGCCTCTGCCTCAGGTATGCCGCCGTCGCTGGCGGTCGAGTTTTCCCGCAAGGTGCTCTATCCAGCGCACCGTCCGAGTTTCAGCGAGCTTGAACAGGCTATGCGTGGGAGCTAAGGCATAGCATGGAAAACAACCAGCCGATTATCGTTAAACGGGTCAAAAAGGTTGCCGGCGGCCACCACGGTGGTGCCTGGAAAATTGCCTTTGCCGACTTTGCTACGGCGATGATGGCGTTTTTCATGGTCATGTGGCTGATGTCAGTGGCTACACCAGAGCAGAAAAAACTGATCTCCGGTTATTTCCAGGACCCTGTGGGCTTCTCGGAAAGCGCCAGCCCCTATGTGATCGACTTGGGCGGCACACCTACACCAGCTCCCGATCGCACCCTTAACCCTGAGCCGCAGGAAGAGCAGAGCCCGGCCGAGGATGCGCAGGCCGATGTCGATAAGCTGCAGGCCGAGTCGATAGCCGAAGAGGTCGAGCGCGAGCGGCTGGAGTTGTTGCTGCAGGAGTTGCAGAACAAGGTTGAGGAAAATCCTCAGTTGCAGAACTTCAAGGATCAGATCCTTTTCGAAATCACCCAGGATGGTTTGCGTATCCAGATCATGGATGCCGAGAACCGGCCGATGTTTGCTTCCGGCAGCGCGCGCTTACAGCCGTACTTCGAGGACATCCTGCTGGCCATGACCGACACCATCGCTGCAGTGCCAAACAAGATCAGCGTCAGTGGTCATACCGATGCCCAGCCCTTCGTCGGGCGTGGCGGCTATGGTAACTGGGAGCTTTCCGCTGATCGCGCAAATGCAGCGCGCCGTGTGTTAGTCGCGGGTGGCTATGATGACGAGCAGGTCGCGCGCGTGGTGGGTTATGCGTCGTCGGCCTTGTTTGATCGGGAGAATCCGCTTAATCCGGTTAATCGACGTATCGATATCGTGGTGCTGACGAAGAAGGCCCAGCGAGCCATTGAGGGCGCGCAGGGTGATGTCTCTGCGGACGGTGCGCCAACGACACCCGATGTAGCACCTGTTTCGCCAGATGCTGCAGTGCCCGGTGATCCGTTGCCTGATGGGCAGTTGCGCGAGCGTTTGAATATCTTCGAGGAAGGTGTGCTTCAGTTCGATCAGCCCGCTGAGTGAGCTACTGCCATTGGCACAAGGCCGCGACAATGTCGCGGCCTTGTGCATTTCAGTACTCGGCTTCTGGCAGGCTGGCCAGAATATGCCGATAACTGGCCATGCGTTGCGGGTGCAGGCGGCCGTCTTCCAGCGCCTTGAGTAGGGCGCAGCCTGGCTCGCGGTCGTGCTTGCAGTCGCGAAAGCGGCATTGGCCGATCAGGTCGTGAAGCTCGATAAAGCCGGCTTCGACATCATCACGGCTGACGTGCACCAGGCCGAACTCGCGAATCCCGGGGGAGTCGATCAGCTCGCCGCCGCCGGGAAAGTGGAACAGTCGCGCGGTGGTGGTGGTGTGGGTGCCTTTGCCGGTCAGCTCGGAGAGCGGCCCGACGCGGGTGTCGACTTCCGGTAGGAGGCTGTTGACCAGCGACGACTTGCCCACCCCGGACTGGCCGACAAACACGCTGACATGGCCATCGAGTTGCCGTTGCAGCTGTTGCATGCCGTCGCCGCCGTGGGCGGACACTTCCAGCAGCGGATAACCGAGCTCGCGGTAAACGCCGAGCATGCGATTGAGTGCCACGGCGTTCTGCTCATCCAGCAGGTCGGTCTTGTTCAGCAGCAGCAGTGGGCGGATGCCGGCGTGCTCGGCGGCGACCAGGTAGCGGTCGATAAGGTTGGCGTGAGGCTCGGGCAGGGGCGCGAAAACGATCACGATCAGATCGACGTTGGCTGCTACTGGCTTGAGCTGGCCGCGGGTGTCCGGGCGACACAGTTCGGTGCTGCGCGGCAGTTGCGCGACGATTACGCCAATGCCCTGGTTGCCGGCACGCCACACCACCTGGTCACCGGTGACCATGGTCGGCAGGTTGGCGCGCAAATGGCAACGGAATACCTGGCCGGCCAGTTCGCCATCCAGTGCTTCAACCTCAATCTGTACGCCGAAGTGGGCGATGACCAGGCCGGTCTGTTCTGGGCCGAGGTCACCGCCTTCAAGAATCTGTACAGCCTGTGACTCACGCTTGGCAGCGCGGGCGGCACGCTCGCCCTGGATTTTTTCGATACGCCAGTTTTGCCGGCGGTTGAGTTGGCGTTTGGCCATGGGTCTTCCGAGAGTTGAATTGCGCAATAAACGGTCGCGAGTCTAGCACGGGCTGCCTATTGAGCTGCTGGCGCGGCTAAACTGCGGTGCATCATCGGTCGGACGGTTCAGGAGTCTACATGCTGCGCGTTGTCCGCCAATATCCGGCGTTACTGGCCTTGTCTGCCCAGGTGGGCGCGACCGTGCTGGTCGGCCTGGCGCTGTATCTGACGGCCCAGCTGTCGCCATGGCGGCCGACCTGGCTAGCTGCAGGCCTGCTGCAAGGTTTGCTGGCTGCCACTCTGGCGCGTTACCTGTGGCTGTCGCGCTGGTGGTGCGGATTGAATCTACTGTTCGTCCCGGCGCTTTTGCTGGCCAGTGGTGCGCCGCTGCCTTCCTGGGTGTTTCTTGGCGGTTTTGTCCTGCTGTTGCTGCTCAATTGGAACAGCTTTGGCGAGCGAGTGCCGCTGTACCTAACGGGGGCCGGCGCTCGCCAGTATCTGCTCGGCGTACTGGGCGAGCAACCTGAGCACTTTCGCTTTATCGATCTGGGTTGCGGCCCGGCCGGCATGCTGCTGAGCCTAGCCCGGCAGTTCCCGCAGGCGCAGTTTGTCGGGGTGGAAACCGCACCGCTGTCTTTTCTCATCGCCTGGTTGCGCGCCTTGCCCCAGGGCAATTGTCAGATCCGTTATGAAAATCTCTGGCGCAGCGACCTGTCTGCGTTCGATGTGGTGTATTGCTTCCTGTCTCCGGCGCCGATGCCTGAACTGTGGGCCAAGGCCTGTGAGCAGATGCCGCTGGGCAGTCTGCTGATCAGCAACACCTTTGAGGTGCCTGGGCAGCCGGCGGATCAGCAGATCGAGCTGCATGACTGGCGCAAGTCACGGCTATTGTTGTGGCGCATGCGTGGCTGATTTATTCGCTAAACTGTCGGCCTTAGCCGAGGAGCGCAGCATGCAGAACCCGCAGAACCTGATCTGGATCGACCTGGAAATGACCGGTCTGGAACCCGAAACGGACGTCATCATCGAGATGGCCACCATCGTCACTGACAGCGACCTGAACATCCTCGCCGAAGGTCCGGTGATTGCCGTGCACCAGAGTGATGAGCTGCTCGCCGGCATGGATGAATGGAACACCCGTACCCACGGTGGCAGCGGTCTGACCCAGCGCGTACGTGAAAGTAAAATTGGCCCGGGCGAAGCGGAAGCCATGACCATTGCCTTCCTTGAACAGTGGGTGCCGAAGGGCAAGTCACCGATCTGCGGCAACAGCATCGGCCAGGACCGGCGCTTCCTCTACAAGTACATGCAGAACCTGGAGGCATACTTTCATTACCGCTACCTAGATGTCTCGACCCTGAAAATTCTCGCCGGTTTGTGGGCGCCGCAGGTCAAGGAATCGTTCCAGAAGCAGGGTACGCATCAGGCGCTGGATGATATCCGTGAGTCCATCGCTGAGCTGAAACACTACCGCCAGCACTTCCTCAAAGTCTGATGCATGAAAAAGCCCGCCAATGCGGGCTTTTTTCTGGGCACCGATATGTGTTTTCTAGAGGCCGTGACGTGCCAAGGCCCATTCAACATGCTCGCGCACCAGTTCGGAAGGGTGCTCGCGGCGCGCCTTGAGCGCTTCCATCACCGGGATACTGGAGGGCGCATTGCCTAGGCCCACCGCCAGGTTGCGCAGCCAGCGCTCGTAGCCGGCGCGGCGCAGCGGCGAGCCCTCGGTACGGCTAAGAAATTCGTCCTCGCTCCAGCCGAACAGCTCGGCCAGTTCAGTGTTGTCCAGGCTATGGCGCGGCTGGAAGTCGCTCTGCTCGGTGGGTTTGGCAAAGCGGTTCCACGGGCAGACCATCTGGCAGTCGTCGCAGCCGAACACCCGGTTGCCGATCGGTGCGCGCAGCTCTTCCGGAATTGAGCCCTTGAGCTCGATGGTCAGGTAGGAAATGCAGCGCCGCGCGTCCAGCACATAGGGGCCGACAAAGGCCGCGGTCGGGCAAATATCCATGCAGGCGGTGCAGCGGCCGCAGTGCTCGCTGGTGTGGGGTGGGTCGACCGGCAGTGGCAGGTCGACAAACAGCTCTCCGAGAAAGAAGTAGCTACCAGCCTTGCGGTTGAGCACCAGGGTGTTCTTGCCGATCCAGCCCAGCCCAGCCTGTTCGGCGATGGCCTTTTCCAGCACTGGTGCGCTGTCGACAAAGGCGCGATAGCCGAATGGGCCGATCTGCTGCTGAATGCGTTCGGCCAGTTGTTGCAGGCGTTTGCGGATTAGCTTGTGGTAGTCGCGGCCCAGGGCATAGCGCGACACGTAGGCTTTTTCCGGCTCACTCAGGCGCTTGACCATCTGTGTGTCGCCGGGCAGGTAGTCCATGCGCAGCGATACCACGCGCAGGGTGCCGGGCACCAGCTCGTCTGGGTGGGAGCGTTTACTGCCGTGAGCGGCCATGTAGTCCATCTCGCCCTGGTAGCCGGCATCCAGCCAGCGCTGCAAGTGCGCTTCGTGTTCACCCAGCTGCACATCGGTAATCCCGACCTGTTGAAAGCCCAGCTCGCGGCCCCAGTCTTTGATCGACTGGGCGAGGGCGGCAAGATCAAGATTGGCGCTGTTCATATGAAGACGGGTAACCGGAGCGGAGGTGGGTATAATTCTGCCAGACATCGGAGCCCACGCATGCCGCATTCGCCAGACAATCTTCCTCTGCCGCTGTACAGCGCCGCCCAGGTGCGCGAGCTGGATGCGCGGCTGATCGCTGCCGGCACTCCGGGTTTTGAGCTGATGAGCCGCGCCGCGCATGCCATCTGGCGTGCCTTGCGTAGGCGTTGGCCGGATGCAGGTGTGCTGACAGTGCTGGCCGGGCGCGGTAATAACGCCGGCGACGGCTACCTGGTGGCTGCTTTGGCGCTGCGCGCCGGCTGGCGGGTGCAGGTGCTGGCGGTGGGTGATGCGGCGCCGTTGCAAGGCGATGCCGCGTTGGCCCGTGATCAGGCGCTGGCCGCCGGCGTGCCGGTGCAGCCCTGGAGCGACTGCGCCGAGCTGCAAGGCGTGGTACTTGACGCTTTGCTTGGTACGGGCCTGCAGGGCACGGTGCGCGAGCCCTATGCTCAGGCCATCCGTCTGTTGAATACCGGCGATCTGCCTGTGTTGGCGGTGGATATCCCGTCCGGGCTTTGCGCTGATAGCGGCCAGGTGCTGGGCGTTGCCGTGCACGCGCAGCTGACGGTAACCCTGATCGGGCTGAAACTGGGCCTGTTTACCGGGCAGTCGGCGGATTATCTGGGTGAGCTGCAGTTTGACGATTTGCAGGCCGATTCGACTCTGGTCGCGACTCAGGCGTTTGCCGCACAACGCCTGGCGCAGGCCAGCTTGCCGCAGTTGCCGATACGCTCGCGCAACATGCACAAGGGCCAGTTGGGTCATGTGCTGGTGGTCGGCGGGGATCGTGGTTTCGCCGGGGCTGGTTTGCTGGCCGCACAAAGCGCGCTGCGCAGCGGTGCCGGGCTGGTTAGTCTGGCGACCCGCAGTGAGCATCTGCCGGCGGCGCAGGCGCGTCTGCCCGAGGTGATGGGCGCTGGTGTGGCCTCGGCCAATCAGCTGCTGGCCCTGGGCGCGAATGCCAGCGTCTGGGTGGTTGGCCCTGGTCTGGGGCAGGGTTCCTGGGGCCGCAGTTTGTTATCGGCGGCAGCGGTCAGCCTCGCTGCGCAGGTCTGGGATGCCGATGCGCTGAACCTGTTGGCGCAAGCGCAGGTCCAGTTACCGGCGAATGTCGTGCTTACTCCGCATCCCGGAGAGGCGGCGCGGCTGCTGGGTGTCAGTGCTGCCGAGGTGCAGGCCGACCGTCCGGCAGCCGCGCGCGCCCTGGCGCAGCGCTATCAGGCAGTGTGCGTGCTGAAAGGTGCGGGCAGCCTGATTGCCGCGGCGGATGGTCGTTTGTGGTTGTGTGATCGCGGCCATCCGGTCATGGCCGGAGCCGGCTTGGGCGATGTGCTGGCTGGGCTTATCGGTGCATTGCTGGCTCAAGGGCTGCCTGCGCTGGAGGCTGCTCAGCTGGCGGTCTATCTGCATGCTTGCGCCGGCGAGCGGTTGGCTCTGCAGGGGCGTGGCCTGGCGGCCAGTGATTTGTGTGCGGTTATTCGTGAATTGTTGCAGGAGCAGTCTGCGTGTCTGAATTAGAGCTGTTTGCCGCCGACGAAGAGGCAATGCTGGCGCTGGGTGCACGTATCGCCGAGGTGACCGGTGGCGTTGGTGTGATCTATCTGCATGGCGATCTTGGCGCCGGCAAAACCACCCTGTCGCGCGGGATTATTCGCGGGCTGGGGCATGTTGGAGCGGTGAAAAGCCCAACCTTTACCCTGGTGGAACCTTATGAAATTGGCGCATTGCGCGCCTTTCACTTCGACCTCTACCGTCTGGTGGATGCCGAGGAGTTGGAGTATCTGGGGATTCGTGATTACTTCGAAGGCGATGCCTTGTGTCTGGTCGAGTGGCCGCAGCGCGGTGCAGGCGTTTTGCCAAAGGCCGACATGGACATTACCATTAGCCCGCATGGGGCCGGCCGGGCCTTGCGTTTACATATGCAGGGTGAGCGCGGCGCCACCTGGCGTGCCGCTTTGGCCGTCTGAGCATGAATCAATAACAATGGGGTTGGCTATGCGCATAAGCGCGCGTTTCATCGCAATTGGAGTGGCATTGATCGGCTTGAGTGCCGATGTGCTTGCCGCTTCAGATGTGCGCAGTGTGCGGCTTTGGCGTGCACCGGATAACACCCGGTTGGTGTTCGACCTGTCTGGCCCTGTTCAGCACAGCGTATTTCAGCTTTCGGCGCCGAATCGTATTGTTATTGACGTCAATGGCGCCAAATTGGCAACCAGCCTTGATCAGCTCGCCCTGAGTAATACCCCAATTACAGGTGTGCGCTCAGCGCAGCGCACGCCTGAAGACTTGCGCGTGGTCATTGACCTCTCGGCGTCGGTAACGCCGAAGAGCTTTACTCTGGCGCCCAATCAGCAATATGGCCATCGCCTGGTTGTCGATCTGTTTGACCAGGAGAGTGGCGCGGCACCAAGCCTGCCAACTACCCCCGTGACGGCAGCGCCTCAGTTGCCCGTTACGCCGACGCAAGCGCCGCCGAAGCTGACACCGGTACCCAATGGTAAACGCGATATCGTGATTGCCATCGACGCGGGGCATGGCGGTGAAGATCCGGGTGCGCTGTCGCCGGTCAAGGGTCAGTTCGAAAAGCATGTGACTCTGGCGATTGCCAAAGAGCTGCAGCGCCAGGTGAATGCCGAGAAAGGTTTTCGCGCAGAACTGGTGCGCACCGGGGATTACTTTATTCCGCTGCGTAAGCGCACCGAGATCGCCCGCAAGAAAGGCGCGGATCTGTTCGTTTCAATCCATGCCGATGCTGCGCCGCGGGCTGCGGCATTCGGGGCGTCGGTGTATGCCCTGTCGGACCGTGGTGCGACCTCGGAAACTGCACGCTGGCTGGCCGACTCGGAGAACCAGTCCGACCTGATCGGTGGTGCAGGCAATGTCAGCCTGGACGACAAGGACAAGATGCTTGCCGGAGTGCTGCTTGATCTGTCGATGACTGCCTCGCTGTCATCCAGTTTGAATGTCGGTAACAAGGTGCTGGGTAATATGGGGCGGGTGACACCGCTGCATAAGCGCCGAGTGGAGCAGGCTGGTTTTATGGTGCTGAAATCGCCGGATATTCCGTCGATCCTGGTTGAAACCGGTTTTATCTCCAACCCTAATGAGGCCCGCAAGCTGGCCAGCGCAAGCCATCAGCAGGCTCTAGGTCGCTCGATTGTCAGTGGTGTACGACAGTTCTTTCATGAGAACCCTCCACCTGGCACCTATGTGGCCTGGCTGCGTGACAACGGCAAAATTGTCATGGGGCCGCGCGAGCATGTGGTCAGCTCTGGCGAAAGCCTGGCGCTGATTGCCCAGCGTTATCAAATCAGTCTGACGGCCCTGCGCAGTGCCAATTCATTGAAGGGCGATGTAATCAAAGTGGGCCAGCGTATCCAGATTCCTGCTACTGCTCTGGCTGTACAGCCATGAGTGAAGCAGTGCGTATCCAGCTGCTCAGCCCGCGGCTGGCGAACCAGATTGCTGCCGGTGAGGTGGTTGAACGTCCGGCTTCGGTGATTAAGGAGTTGTTGGAAAACAGCCTGGATTCTGGCGCCAAGCGCATCGAAGTGGATGTCGAGCAGGGCGGCGTCAAGCTGCTCAAGGTGCGTGACAACGGCAGCGGCATTTCCTCGGACGACCTGCCGCTGGCGTTGGCCCGCCATGCCACCAGCAAGATCCGTGAGTTAGAAGACCTTGAGCAGGTCATGAGTCTGGGCTTTCGTGGTGAGGCGCTGGCGTCGATCAGTTCGGTGGCGCGCTTGACCCTGACCTCACGTACGGCCGATGCCGAGCAGGCCTGGCAGGTGGAAACCGAAGGTCGCGATATGCAGCCACGAGTACAGCCTGCTGCGCACCCCGTTGGCACCTCGGTGGAAGTGCGCGACCTGTTCTTTAATACGCCGGCGCGGCGCAAGTTTCTTAAAACTGAAAAAACCGAATTCGATCATCTGCAAGAGGTGATCAAGCGCTTGGCCCTGGCGCGCTTTGACGTAGCCTTCCATCTGCGCCACAACGGCAAGACCGTGCTCGGGTTACACGAAGCGCCGGATGAGCAGAGTCGCGCGCGGCGGGTGGCCTCGGTCTGTGGCCCAGCTTTTTTGGAGCAGGCGCTGCCCATCGACATCGAGCGTAACGGCCTGCATCTGTGGGGCTGGGTTGGTTTGCCGACCTTTTCCCGGAGCCAGGCTGATCTGCAGTATTTCTATGTCAACGGGCGCATGGTGCGCGACAAACTGGTCGCCCACGCGGTGCGCCAGGCCTACCGCGATGTACTGTTCAATGGTCGCCATCCGACTTTTGTGCTGTTTCTCGAGATTGATCCCTCTGTAGTCGATGTCAATGTGCACCCGACCAAGCACGAAGTGCGCTTCCGTGATGGGCGCATGGTGCATGACTTCCTCTATGGCACGCTGCACCGTGCGCTTGGCGAGGTACGCCCGGAAGATCAGCTGGCGGCCCCGGCGACGGTCAACGAAATGCTGCGGCCGACCGGTCAGGCCGCCGGTGAGTTTGGCCCGCAGGGTGAAATCGGCTTGGCTGCCAGTCTGCTGCAACCCGCGCCCAGCAGCTCACCGTGGCGTTCGCCAGGAGCCGGTTATCAGGGTGCTCGTCCCGAAGCGGCCTTGCCGGCCGCCGAAGCCCAGGGTGCCTATCGTGAGTTTTTCTCGCCGATGGCCGCCGCGCCGGCGCCCGCGGGTTTGCCTGATGCGCAGGGTGATATCCCGCCTCTCGGCTATGCCATCGCTCAGCTCAAGGGCATCTACATTCTCGCCGAGAACGTCCAGGGTCTGGTGGTGGTGGATATGCATGCGGCCCATGAGCGCATTACCTACGAGCGGCTTAAAGTTGCTATGGCCAGTGAAGGCCTGCGCGGTCAGCCGCTGCTAGTGCCGGAGTCGATTGCTGTGAGTCAGCGTGAGGCTGACTGCGCCGAAGAGCATGCCGAGTGGTTCCAGCGTTTGGGTTTTGAACTGCAGCGTTTTGGCCCGGAAACCCTGGCGATCCGCCAGATTCCCGCGTTGCTCAAACAGGCTGAGGCCACTCGTCTGGTGCAGGATGTGCTAGGTGATCTGCTCGAATACGGCACTACCGACCGCATTCAGGCGCACCTCAACGAGCTGCTCGGCACTATGGCCTGTCACGGTGCAGTGCGCGCCAATCGGCGGCTGACCCTGCCGGAAATGAATGCCTTGCTGCGCGATATGGAGCACACCGAGCGCAGTGGTCAGTGCAACCATGGTCGTCCGACCTGGACGCAGATGGGCATGGATGATCTGGACAAGCTGTTCCTGCGCGGCCGTTAAACGCCGCGCCATTTAGAGACTTTTGAGCATGTCCGAGCGCCTGCCACCGGCGATCTTTCTGATGGGGCCTACTGCAGCCGGCAAGACCGATCTTGCTATTGAACTGGCACGTGTACTGCCATGTGAGCTGATCAGCGTGGATTCGGCGCTGATCTACCGCGATATGGACATCGGCACCGCCAAGCCCGACAAGGCCACCCTGGCCGAGTTTCCTCATCGTTTGATTGATATCCGCGATCCGGCCGAGAGCTATTCGGCGGCCGAATTCCGGGCCGACGCCTTAGCGGCCATGGCCGAGATCACTGCGCGCGGGCGTATTCCGCTGCTGGTGGGCGGCACCATGTTGTATTTCAAGGCGTTACTTGAGGGTCTGGCCGAAATGCCCAGCGCCGATGCGGTGTTGCGCTCCGAGTTGGAGGCGCGTGCCCAGGCCGAAGGTTGGGAGGTGCTGCATGCCGAGCTGCGTGCGGTCGATCCGGAGTCGGCTACGCGCATCCACCCAAATGACCCGCAGCGCTTGATTCGCGCCCTTGAGGTCTATCACCTGAGCGGGCAGAGCATGACCGCTCATCGCCTGCGCCAGGCGACAGAAAATACTGCTGGTGGCGCATCGGCCGCGCGCCAATTCCCCTATACTGTGGCGCAATTGGCCATTGCTCCGGCGCAAAGGCAGCTGTTGCACGAGCGAATTGCTCTGCGATTTCGCTTGATGTTGGAACAGGGGTTGGTTGCCGAGGTCGAACGCCTGCGTCAGCGAAGTGACTTGCACGTCGGTCTACCGTCTATACGGGCGGTGGGGTATCGACAAGTCTGGGATTATCTGGACGGCAACCTCGACGCCGAGCAGATGCAGGAGCGCGGCATTATCGCTACGCGCCAGCTGGCCAAGCGACAGTTCACCTGGTTACGTGGTTGGCAGCAGGATGTGCACTGGCTCGATAGCGCCGACTGCGACAATCTGCCGCGTGCCTTGAAATACCTGGCAGCGGTCTCCATATTGACCTGAGACCTTGCCGTTGGCCGTCTATCCTTGGGGGTATGACGGCTTTATGCCGTTCGTTGGTTTACTAAAATTATTGAAAATTGATCCTTAAAGGAGTGCGGCACATGTCAAAAGGGCATTCGCTACAAGACCCTTACCTGAATACCTTGCGTAAGGAACGCGTCCCGGTTTCTATTTATTTGGTTAACGGCATTAAGCTGCAAGGCCAGATCGAATCTTTCGACCAGTTCGTGATTTTGCTGAAAAACACTGTCAGCCAGATGGTCTATAAACACGCCATTTCCACTGTGGTGCCTAGCCGTCCGGTGCGTTTGCCGAGCGCCAGCGAAACCGAGCAAGCCGAAGCTGAGCCTGGTAACGTCTGATTTAGGAGGCTGCATTGTTCTTCGAGCGCCATGAAGGTGGAGAGCGGGCCATTCTGGTACACCTGGACGGCCAAAATTCCGAGGCGCGCGAGGATCCGCAGGAGTTTCAGGAATTGGCTATCTCGGCCGGTGCTGAAACCATTGCGTTCCTCAGTGTTCCGAGCAATCGGCTGACGGCCAAGTACCTGATCGGCAGTGGCAAAGTTGAAGAGTTGCGTGACCAGGTCAAGGCCGCCGAGGCTGACCTGGTTATCTTCAATCACGTGCTTACGCCGAGCCAGGAGCGCAACCTTGAGCGTGCTTTCGAGTGTCGAGTATTGGACCGTACCGGTCTGATTCTCGACATTTTTGCTCAGCGCGCGCGTACCCATGAAGGCAAGTTGCAGGTCGAGCTGGCCCAGCTCGACCATATGAGTACGCGGCTGGTGCGTGGCTGGACCCACCTTGAGCGGCAGAAAGGTGGTATCGGTCTGCGCGGTCCGGGTGAAACCCAGCTGGAAACCGACCGCCGCCTGCTGCGCGTGCGAATTCGGCAGATCAAGCAGAAGCTGGAGAAGGTGCGCAGTCAGCGTGAGCAGGCGCGGCGCGGCCGTCAGCGTGCGGATATCCCTTCGGTGTCACTGGTGGGCTACACCAACGCCGGCAAGTCGACTCTGTTCAATACTCTCACCACATCGGACGTTTACGCGGCCGATCAGCTGTTCGCCACCCTCGATCCCACGCTGCGTCGTCTAGAACTGGATGATCTCGGGCCGATCGTGCTCGCCGATACTGTGGGCTTTATCCGGCATTTGCCGCACAAGCTGGTTGAGGCGTTCCGCGCCACGCTTGAAGAGTCGAGCAACTCAGATCTGTTGCTGCACGTAATCGACTCCCATGAGCCTGAGCGCGATCAGCAGATTGAGCAGGTGTTGGCGGTGTTGGGCGAGATTGGTGCCCATGAGCTGCCGACGCTTGAGGTGTATAACAAGCTCGATTTGCTCGAGGGTGTGGAACCGCAGATTCAGCGCGATGCCGATGGCAAGCCGCAGCGGGTCTGGTTGTCGGCGCGTGACGGGCGGGGTTTGCCGTTGCTGCGCCAGGCTATCGCCGAGCTGTTGGGCGATGATCTGTTTGTCGCTACATTGCAGCTACCGCAGCGCCTGGGGCGTTTGCGTGCACAGTTCTTTGCGTTGGGGGCGGTTCAGAGTGAGTCGCATGCCGAGGACGGTAGCAGTCTGCTGGCCGTGCGTTTACCGCGGATCGAGCTGAATCGACTGGTCAGCCGTGAAGGGCTGAAGCCGCAGGAGTTTATCGAGCAACACACTTTGCAATAAAGCCTGCGTCAGCGACTTTGCCGCTGGTTGCATGCATTCTGTAGCATTGGCGGGCGCGCCGTGGGCGCGTCTTTGCTTTATCAGATGGAGAGCGCTATGGCTTGGAATGAGCCGGGTGGCAACTCGAATAATCAGGATCCATGGGGTGGCCGTAAGAACGGTGATCGCAAGGGGCCGCCGGATATCGATGAGGCCTTCCGCAAGCTGCAGGAGAGCCTGAATGGGCTGTTCGGTGGCGGCAAGAAACGAGGTGGCGAGACTGGCTCGGGCAATGGCGGCGGCTTTGGCTTGCTGTTCGTAGGCCTGGGGCTGCTGGCTGCGGTCTGGCTGTACAGCGCGATCTATGTCGTTGATGAGCAGGAGCAGGCCGTGGTGCTGCGCTTCGGCAAATACTACGAAACTGTCGGTCCTGGCCTGAATATCTATTTCCCGCCGATTGATCGCAAGTTCCAGGAGAACGTCACCCGCGAGCGTGCTTACAGCAAGCAGGGGCAGATGTTGACCGAGGACGAGAACATCATCGAAGTGCCGTTGACCGTGCAGTACCGGGTCAGCAACTTACAGGATTTCGTCCTCAACGTTGATCAGCCGGAAGTCAGTCTGCAACATGCGACCGACAGCGCCGTGCGTCATGTGGTGGGTTCCACCGAGATGGATCAGGTGCTGACCGAAGGCCGTGAGCTGATGGCCAGTGAGGTCAAGGATCGCTTGCAGCGTTTCCTCGACAACTACCACACCGGCATCACGGTGACTCAGGTCAACTTGCAGAGTGCGGCTGCGCCGCGCGAAGTACAGGAAGCCTTCGATGACGTGATCCGTGCCCGTGAAGACGAGCAGCGTGAGAAGAATCAGGCAGAAACCTACGCCAATGGCGTGGTGCCGGAAGCCCGTGGTCAGGCGCAGCGTCTGATTGAGGATGCCAGCGGTTACCGTGATGAAGTGGTTTCCCGCGCACAGGGTGAGGCAGATCGCTTTACTGCATTGGTCACTGAGTACCGCAAGGCGCCTGAGGTCACTCGCGAGCGTCTGTATCTGGACACCATGCAAGAGCTGATGAGCAATACCAGCAAGGTGCTGGTGACTGGCGACAAGGGGCAGAACAACCTGCTTTATCTGCCGTTGGACAAGATGATAGATGGTCGCAGCTCCTCTGCACCTAGCTCGATATCTGGCTCTGCAAGTACTGCAGATGCCGGCTCGCGGGTAACTACCGATCCGCGTCAGGTTGAACTGCGTACAAGGGAGAGCCGTTGATGAGCAATAAATCGCTGATCGCCCTTATTGTTGGTGTGGTGCTGGCGCTGGTCGCCTGGAATAGCTTCTATATCGTTTCGCAGACTGAGCGTGCGGTGCTGTTGCAGTTCGGTCGTATCGTCCAGCCGGACGTGCAGCCTGGTTTGCATGTGAAGGTTCCGTACGTCAACCAGGTGCGCAAGTTCGATGCGCGTCTGCTGACCTTGGATACTGACAGCTCGCGTTTCCTTACGCTGGAAAAGAAAGCGTTGATGGTTGATGCCTTCGCCAAGTGGCGAGTGCTGGATGCCGAGCGCTATTACACTGCAACCTCTGGCATGAAGCAGATTGCCGACGAGCGTCTAGCGCGTCGTCTTGAAGCCTCCCTGCGTGACCAGTTCGGTAAGCGCACCCTGCATGAGTCTGTGTCGGGTGAGCGCGATGCGCTGATGGCAGATGTGACCGCCTCCTTGAATCGTGCTGCGCAGAAAGAGCTGGGTATCGAGGTTGTTGATGTGCGCGTCAAGGCCATCGACCTGCCGAAGGAAGTTAACCGTAGCGTGTTTGATCGCATGAGCTCCGAGCGTGAGCGCGAGGCGCGTGAGCACCGCGCCAAGGGTAAGGAGCTGGCCGAAGGTATTCGTGCCGACGCCGACCGCCAGCGTCGCGTGTTGCTGGCTGATGCCTACCGCCAGGCTGAAGAGCTGCGCGGTGAGGGTGATGCCCAGGCTGCGGCGATCTATTCCAAGGCGTACGGCATGGACCAGGAGTTCTACTCGTTCTATCGCAGCCTGAGGGCTTATCGCGAGAGCTTCGCCGATAAGCGTGACGTGCTGGTGCTGGATCCGAGCAGCGACTTCTTCCGCTATTTGGAGAAGTCCAAGCCTTAAGTCATCACCCCGGCGGGCAGCCGCCGGGGTGATCCTTGTGGAAAACGTGGTATCATGCGGCAGCCGGGAAAATCCCGGCTTTTTTGCGTCTGTGGGAAGCATGTGGCAGGAATTAGGCATCGCGTTGTGTCTTGTGCTGGTGCTGGAAGGCATCCTGCCCTTCCTGTGTCCGCGCCATTGGCGTGACACGCTTTTACAACTGATGCAGTTGTCTGACAGGCAGCTGCGTCTGCTGGGGTTGGCCAGCATGTTGCTGGGAACAACCGTCCTTTATTGGCTTCACTGAAGGCTTGTGCCGCCCGGTTCAAGAGGGGAATGGCGAAATGGCAACGGTAGACCGCTGGCTGCTGCCAGATGGCATCGAAGAAGTACTGCCACCGTACGCAGGGCGTATTGAAGTGGCGCGCCGTCAGGTGCTGGATCTGTTCCAGCGCTGGGGCTATGAGTTTGTGGTCACACCGCATATCGAGTATCTGGAATCGTTGTTGACTGGCGCGGGCCAGGATCTGGATCTGCGTACCTTCAAGGTGACTGACCCGCTGTCCGGTCGGCAGATGGGCTTTCGTGCCGACATCACGCCGCAGGTGGCGCGCATTGATGCGCATACCCTGCGCCGTGAAGGGCCAAGCCGTCTGTGCTACGCCGGTAGTGTGGTGCATGCCCAGCCGCGTGCGCTGACTACGTCGCGCAGCCCAATTCAGTTGGGCGCCGAACTGTATGGCGACGCCAGCCCGGCCAGCGATGTGGAAGTGATCAGCCTGCTGGTCAACACCCTTGAGCTGGCTGCGGTGCCGGATGTGCACATGGATCTTGGTCATGTCGGTATCTATCGTGGCCTGGCGCGCGCCGCCGAGCTGTCTGGCGAGGTCGAGCAGCAGCTGTTCGATGCGCTTCAGCGTAAGGCGATGGATGAGGTTATCGAGCTGACCGAAACCCTGTCGGATGACCTGCGCAAGATGCTGCGTGCGCTCAGTGAGCTGTGCGGTGGTCGGGAGGTGTTGGATCTGGCTCAGGCTTGCCTGGTCGATGCGCCTGATGACGTACATGCGGCGCTGGATGATCTGATGGCGATTGCCGACGCACTGAGCTTGCGCTACCCGGAATTACCGCTGTACTTCGATCTTGGCGAGCTGCGCGGCTATCACTACCACACAGGTGTGGTGTTCGCGGCCTTCGTCCCGGGCGTGGGCTATGCCATCGCCCAGGGCGGACGCTATGACGACATCGGCGCCGACTTTGGCCGAGCACGTCCGGCGACAGGCTTCTCCACTGACCTGAAAACCCTGGTAAGCCTGGGGCAGATGCCGTTGGGTGAAGAGCCGGCCGGAATATGGGCGCCGGATAACCATGATGTGTTTTTGTGGCAGGCGATTGTGCGTTTGCGTCAGGACGGTCAGCGCGTGGTTCAGGCATTGCCTGGGCAAGTCGCGGCTGACGCCGAGGCGGCAGGTTGTGATCGTCAGTTGCTGTTGCGTGATGGTCGCTGGCAGTTGGCAGCGCTGACTGCCTGAGCGGTCGTGCGAAAAGTTTCCGTCGGCTGTGGCCGGCATCAAGTTTGCGAAGAGGGTTAGTGTTATGGGTAAGAATGTCGTAGTCCTGGGCACCCAGTGGGGCGATGAAGGCAAGGGCAAGATCGTCGACCTGCTGACCGAACAGGCTGCAGCTGTTGTGCGTTATCAGGGTGGTCACAATGCTGGCCACACCCTGGTGATCGACGGCGAAAAGACCGTTCTGCACCTGATTCCCTCCGGCATCCTGCGCGAAAATGTGCAGTGCCTGATCGGCAACGGCGTAGTGGTTGCGCCCGATGCGTTGATGCGTGAAATCATCAAGCTGGAAGAGAAGGGCGTGCCGGTGCGCGAGCGTCTGCGTATCAGCCCATCCTGCCCGCTGATCCTGCCGTATCACGTGGCCCTCGATCAGGCGCGTGAGAAAGCTCGCGGTGATGCAAAGATCGGCACCACTGGCCGTGGTATCGGTCCGGCTTACGAAGACAAGGTGGCGCGCCGTGGTCTGCGCATTGGCGACCTGTTCCACCGTGAGCGTTTCGCCGCCAAGCTTGGCGAATTGCTGGATTACCACAACTTCGTACTGGTCAATTACTACAAAGAGCCGGCCATCGATTTCCAGAAGACACTCGACGAGTGCATGGAATACGCCGAGCTGCTCAAGCCAATGATGACCGACGTGACCGCCGTGCTGCACGACATGCGTCGTGAGGGCAAGGACATCATGTTCGAAGGTGCCCAGGGCTCGCTGCTGGACATCGACCATGGTACCTACCCCTACGTCACCAGCTCCAACACTACTGCTGGCGGCATTGCCACCGGTTCCGGTTTTGGGCCGATGTACCTGGATTACATCCTCGGTATCACCAAGGCTTACACCACCCGTGTTGGCTCCGGTCCGTTCCCGACCGAGCTGTTTGATGAAACCGGCGCGTTCCTCGCCAAGCGTGGCCATGAGTTCGGTTCCACCACCGGTCGCGCCCGTCGCTGCGGCTGGTTTGATGCGGTGATCCTGCGTCGCGCCATTGAAATCAACAGCATCTCCGGTCTGTGCCTGACCAAGCTCGACGTCCTCGACGGCTTGGAAACCATCCGTATCTGCGTGGGCTACAAAGATCAGAACGGCGAGGTGCTGGTTGATGCGCCGACTGATGCCGACAGCTATCTGGGTCTGCAGCCGGTGTACGAAGAGCTGCCGGGTTGGAGCGAGTCGACCCTGGGTGCGAAAACCCTGGAAGAGCTGCCAGCGGCTGCGCGTGCTTACATCAAACGTGTGGAAGAGTTGGTCGGTGCGCCGATTGATATCGTTTCCACTGGCCCGGACCGCAACGAGACTATTGTGTTGCGCCATCCGTTTGCCTGATAGTCATAGGCAGTGCACAGGGGGTCGCCAATTGGCGGCCCTTTGTCGTTTCTGGTTGGAGTAAAAATGGCTGTGGACCATTTTTAGTGTCGTGTCGTTACGGCCCTTAAGGTGGTTGTCATGGATGGTGAGCCATAAAAAATTCGGGCTAGGCTTCATAAATCAGCTTCCCCGCCGTTATAGGCATTACCGTTGTCAGGAGTGTCTGCCGTGTTTGCCATTATTTCTGTGTTACGCAGTCGCCTGCTGTTGCCGGTGTTTCTCGCGCTGGGTGTGGCCCTGCTGGTGCAGGTCGTTGTGGCTGTGGCGTTGACCCGCACCACAGTGGCGACGCTTGAGGCGGATTTGGCCAAAGGCATGCAGGCCGATACGGCGCGTCTGGTTGGAGAGCTGACCAAGGCCGGAGATGAGGTGCGTGGTGGCCTGGACAGCCTTTCCGCCAGCACTCAGGCGCAGTTAGCCAAAGGTCTTTCCGCTCGGCTGGCTGAGGAGCAGGCGCAGATTCGTGGCGTGCTGGACAGTAACCTCAAGCGTTCTGCCGATGAGTTGGCGCAGTTGCTCTCGGCGGTTGCGCCGAAGGCGATCTGGGACGCTGATGTACCGGCGCTGACCGAGTTGGTGCGTGGCGCCCATCGCAATCCGGCTGTGCTGTTTGCGGTGTATCTCGATGCGCAAGGCGAGCGCCTGACGCGTCACCTCAATCGGCAGGATTCCCGCGTCCGTGCGCTAATGGCCAAAGGCGAAGGCGGTGGTGCGTTGGATAAGGTGTTGCAGGCCGCCGCCAATGATCCGGGCGTGTATATCGCCGAGGCTGCGATCAGCCCAATGGGTTCGGATATTGGCAAGGTTCTGTTAGGGGTATCCACTGCTTCTGTGGATGAGGAGTTGGCGAAGCTGGATCAGCGCTTTGTCAGTCTGATCGATAGCAGTGGGCAGCTGGTTTCCGACAGTTTGAGTGGCGCAGCCACCAGTAGTGCGGATGCCTTGGCAGCGCGCTTGAGTGTTGCGCGTGAGGCGGCCGGCGGTATGGAGCAAAGCAGCCGTAAAGTGGTACAGCAGGCTGCGGCAGGCTTGCGTTGGAATATCAGCATGGGCCTGGCGGTGGTGGCGCTGGTGATTCTGCTGGTATTGGCGTTGGTGCTGGGGCGACGAGTAGTCAGCAAGCTGCATACCTTGATTGCGGTGCTCAATGACTGGGCGGCGGGCGAGGGTGATCTGACGCGTCGGGTCGAGCTCAATAGTCGTGATGAAATTGGTGACATGGCAGCGGCAGTTAATCGCTTCGTCGCCAAGTTGCAGCCTATTGTGCGTGAGGCGGGTGAGGTGGCATCGCTCACTGGGCAGGAAATCGGCAATCTGGCCTCGCGCAGTGCGGCTGCCGAGTCGGCTGCTGAGCGCCAGCGTGATGAAGTGGCGGGCAGTCTGCAGGCGCTGGCGGAAATGGCCGGTGAAGCGCAGGCGGAAAGCCAGGCCATGCGCGAAGCGTTGCAGCGCGTCGGTGCTATTCGTCAGGCTGCGGATGACAATGCCGCGATTGCGCTGCGCGTAGGTGGCTCGATCGAGGAGCTGGTGCGGCGTGTGGAGACTGGAGCTGCAGTCATCGAACGCCTGGCCAAGCAGAGCGAGCAGATAGAAGTGGTGCTGACGGTGATTCGCTCAATTGCTGAGCAAACCAATCTCTTGGCCCTGAATGCGGCGATTGAAGCGGCGCGGGCGGGTGAAAGTGGTCGTGGTTTTGCCGTGGTAGCGGATGAGGTGCGTGCGCTGGCGAGCAAGACACAGCAATCAACCGGCGATATTCAGACCCATATCGGCGCGCTGCAGCAGGGTGCGCGCGAGGCGGTTGAGGCGATCAGCCAGGCTGGCAAGCAGGCGGATCAAGGTCTGGCGGCATTGCGCGAAAGTGCGCGTGTTCAGCAATCAGTGCGTGAGGCGGTTGAAGAGGTGCATGGTGCAATCAACACTGCTACCGAGGCTGCGGCGCACCAGGCTGATGGTGCCGACGCCGTGCGTGGGCGCGTTGAGGTGATTCATGTCGAGGCGCAGCGTGCAGCGGAGGCTGTAGCGGCGACGGCGAATAGCGGTAGGGTGCTGGATGGCCTGGCGAAGAAGCTCAAGGCCAGTCTGGGGCAGTTTCGCGTTTAAACCGATTGAGGGTGGGCGCCTCTGGCGCTCGCCGGATGGTTGCTTCGTGATGGATTAAATCGCAGGCAATAAAAAACCGAGCCAGTGGCTCGGTTTTTTGAATTGGTGCCCAGGAGAAGACTCGAACTTCCACGACCGTAAGGTCACCAGCACCTGAAGCTGGCGTGTCTACCAATTTCACCACCTGGGCATTGATTGCAAAACTTGCTTATTTGCTATCAACTACAACTCGGTTAACTTCGTTTCCCGTCGTTGTGGCGCGCATAATACGGATCGGGTTTTTACTTGTAAACCCCTGTTGTTAAAAAATTTTATTCTGTGTGCCGGGCTGACCTGGACAGTGGTTTCGCGCTTCAATAGGCACATGGCAAACCGAATTTGTGTAGATAAGGTGAATTACCTCTAATGGCCGATTGGCAATCCCTCGATCCCGAGGCCGCTCGTGAAGCGGAAAAATACGAAAACCCCATTCCAAGTCGCGAGCTGATCCTGCAGCACTTGTCTGACCGTGGCTCCCCGGCGAGCCGTGAAGAGCTTGCCGATGAGTTTGGCATGGCCACTGAAGAGCAGCTCGAAGCGCTGCGTCGCCGTCTGCGCGCTATGGAGCGCGATGGCCAGTTGATCTATACCCGTCGTGGCACCTATGCCCCAGTCGACAAGCTTGACCTGATTCTCGGTCGGGTCAGCGGGCATCGCGATGGCTTTGGCTTTCTCGTGCCGGATGACGGCAGCGACGACCTGTTCCTGAGTCCTGCGCAAATGCGTTTGGTGTTTGATGGTGACCGTGCGCTGGCGCGGGTTTCCGGCCTCGACCGTCGTGGTCGTCGCGAAGGTGCTGTGGTTGAAGTCATCTCCCGCGCCCACGAAAGCATCGTTGGTCGCTATTACGAAGAAAGCGGTGTCGGCTTTGTCGTCGCTGACAACCCGAAGATTCAGCAGGAAGTGCTGGTAACGCCGGGGCGTAATGCGGGCGCCAAGCAGGGGCAGTTCGTTGAGGTGAAAATCACCCACTGGCCGACTACGCGCTTTCAGCCGCAGGGTGATGTCGTTGAGGTTGTTGGCAACTATATGGCGCCGGGTATGGAAATCGACGTTGCCCTGCGCAGCTACGATATCCCCCACGTTTGGCCCGAGGCTGTAGTCAAAGAGGCGCGCAAGCTCAAGCCTGAAGTCGAGGAAAAGGATAAAGAGAAGCGCATTGATTTGCGCCATCTGCCGTTCGTCACCATCGACGGTGAAGACGCCCGCGACTTCGATGATGCGGTGTACTGCGAGAAAAACGGCAGTAACTGGCGGTTGTTTTCCGGCGGCTGGAAGCTCTATGTCGCCATTGCCGACGTTTCTCATTATGTGAAGATCGATTCGGCGCTGGATGCCGAAGCTCAGGTGCGCGGCAACTCAGTGTATTTCCCGGAGCGGGTTATCCCGATGCTGCCGGAAGAGTTGTCCAACGGCCTGTGCTCGCTGAATCCGCATGTTGATCGTCTGGCCATGGTCTGCGAGATCAGTATCTCGAAGACCGGCAAGATGACCGATTACCAGTTCTACGAGGCGGTGATCCATTCTCACGCGCGACTGACCTACAACAAGGTCAGTGCCATGCTTGAGCAGCCCAAGGGCAGCGAAGGCAAGGCCTTGCGTGGCGAGTACAAAGAAGTGCTACCGCACCTCAAGCAGCTGTATTCGCTGTATCAGGTGCTGCTGGCGGCGCGCCATGAGCGCGGCGCCATTGATTTTGAAACCCAGGAAACCCGAATCATTTTCGGTGCTGGACGCAAGATTGCCGAGATCCGCCCAACTCAGCGCAACGATGCGCACAAGTTGATCGAAGAATGCATGCTGGCTGCCAACGTGGCCACTGCGGCATTTATGCAGAAGCATGAAATCCCGGCACTGTATCGCGTGCATGACTGCCCGCCGCCTGAGCGTGTGGAGAAACTCAAGGCGTTTCTCACTGAGCTGGGTCTGTCGTTGCACCGTGGCAAGTCCAAGGATGGTCCGTCGCCGAAGGATTACCAGCTGCTGCTGGAAAGCATTCGTGAGCGGCCGGATTACCACCTGATCCAGACCGTGATGCTGCGCTCGCTCAGTCAAGCGGTGTACAGCGCTGACAATCAGGGCCACTTCGGCCTGAATTACGAGGCGTATGCGCACTTCACCTCGCCGATTCGACGCTACCCGGATCTGCTGATTCATCGGGCGATTCGCAGTGTGGTTCGTTCCAAGCTCGATACACCGCACGTCAAGCGTGCCGGTGCGACGATTATGCCGCGAGCGCGAATCTATCCGTACGACGATGCGATTCTCGAGCAGCTTGGCGAGCAGTGCTCGATGTCCGAGCGGCGCGCCGATGAGGCCACCCGCGATGTGGTGAACTGGCTTAAGTGCGAGTTTATGAAAGATCGCGTTGGCGAAACCTTCCCGGGCGTGATCACTGCGGTGACTGGTTTCGGTCTGTTCGTCGAGTTGAAGGACATCTACGTCGAAGGCCTGGTGCATGTCACCGCCTTGCCGGGTGATTACTACCATTTTGATCCCGTGCATCACCGCCTGGCTGGCGAGCGTAGTGGTCGCAGTTTCCGCCTGGGCGATAGCGTTGAAGTCAAGGTCATGCGCGTCGATCTGGACGAGCGCAAGATCGACTTCGAGCTAGCTGAAGGCAAAACGGCTGTACCGGCTGGTCAGCGCCGCGGTGGTTTTGAATCGGCGGCTGGCAAAACCGGGCGTCGCGGCGAGCGTGCGGCGCCAGGTAATGCCGATGTTGAGAAAAGTCGTGCGCTGAAGAAGTCGCTGCTCAGCGACTCGAAAAGTAAAGCCGGCAAAGGCTCTGCCAAGAGCGAGTCGGCAAAGCCTGCCAGCAAAGCAGGCAAGCCGGGCGCGCATCGCAAAGGTGCGCCTGCGGGTGGTGCGCCGTCTTCTGGCGGTCCACGCAAGCGTAAGGCGAAGTCATGAGTCAGCTGGAAAAAATCTACGGCGTACATGCGGTAGAGGCATTGCTGCGTCATCACCCGAAACGGGTCAAGCAAGTCTGGTTGGCCGAAGGGCGAAACGATCCGCGGGTGCAAACCCTGCTGGCGCTAGCGGCGGATGCGCGCGTTGCCGTTGGTCAGTGTGAGCGTCGCGAGATGGATGCCTGGGTCGAGGGTGGTGTGCATCAGGGCGTAGTCGCCGATGTCAGCCCCAGTCAGGTCTGGGGCGAGGCGATGCTCGACGAGCTGCTTGATCGTACCGAGGGCGCGCCCTTGTTGCTGGTGCTCGACGGCGTGACCGATCCGCACAATCTCGGTGCTTGTCTGCGCACCGCCGATGCGGCCGGTGCGCTGGCGGTGATTGTGCCGAAGGACAAGTCCGCCACGCTCAACGCTACCGTGCGCAAAGTCGCCTGCGGTGCGGCTGAAGTAATTCCGCTGGTGGCGGTGACCAACCTGGCGCGTAGCTTGGAGAAGCTCCAGCAGCGCGGGTTGTGGGTTGTTGGCACGGCCGGCGAGGCTGAGATGGAGTTGTACGAGCATGATCTGACCGGGCCGACCGTGTTGATCATGGGGGCCGAAGGCAAAGGCATGCGCCGCCTGACCCGTGAGCATTGCGATTATCTGGTCAAACTGCCGATGGCGGGCAGTGTCAGCAGCCTCAACGTGTCGGTGGCCACAGGTGTGTGTCTGTTCGAGGCGTTGCGTCAGCGCAAGGCTGGCGGCAAGAAGTAAAACGGTGTGGGCGCCCATAGGGCGCTCGCTTCGGTTGAGCTGCGGTAGTGGCTTTCCTGCTCGAGCATTCGCGCCGAGTTGTTCAAATAATCACCAGTTCACCTTGCGTGTAGCGGGGGGCTTCACTAGAATGTTGCCCCTTGCCGCGACGGCAGGCGTATTTGCGCCTTTCTGTTTCAGCAAGACAAACAAGTGAAATTCACTCCTTGCCTGACCGCATTTAGCGGCAGGCTACAACCCGTAAGGAGCATTTATGCGTCATTACGAAATCATCTTTCTGGTTCACCCGGACCAGAGCGAGCAAGTCGGCGGCATGGTTGAGCGTTACACCAAGCTGATCGAAGAAGACGGCGGCAAGATTCACCGCCTGGAAGATTGGGGCCGTCGTCAGTTGGCTTACGCCATCAACAACGTCCACAAAGCTCACTACGTGATGCTTAACGTTGAGTGCACTGGCAAAGCCCTGGCTGAGCTGGAAGACAACTTCCGTTACAACGATGCCGTGATCCGTAACCTGGTCATCCGTCGCGACGAGGCCGTTACTGACCAGTCCGAGATGCTCAAGGCCGAAGAAAACCGCAGTGAGCGCCGTGAGCGTCGTGACCGTCCTGAAAACGCCGATTCTAACGATGGCGATGACAGCGACAACAACGACAGCGACAACGCTGACGAGTAATCCACGGATCTATTGAGGAGCCACTCTCATGGCACGTTTCTTCCGTCGTCGTAAATTCTGCCGTTTTACTGCAGAAGAAGTGAAAGAGATCGATTTCAAAGATCTCAACACGCTGAAAGCTTACATCTCGGAAACCGGCAAGATCGTTCCTAGCCGTATCACCGGTACTAAGGCTCGTTATCAGCGTCAGCTGGCTACCGCTATCAAGCGCGCCCGCTTCCTGGCCCTGCTGCCTTACACCGACAGCCACGGCCGCTGAGACCGGATGTTCGACAAGAAGTAAGGGATAAATTGCATGCGCGCCATAGCTGAATTCATTATGCGCGGCCGTATGCAGGCCACTCTTGTAGTGGTGGTTTCTGCGGCGTTGCCGCTGTTGTTTTGGTTAAGTGCTGCCGCTGGAAGCCTGGTGCTTCTGCGGCGCGGTTGGAGTGATGCTTTCGGCATCCTCGCCTGGGCCCTGCTGCCGGCCATTGGCTGGTGGTATTTCGGTGAGCCGCGCACCCTGTTGGTGTTGCTCGGTGCGCTAGGATTGGCGTTGTTGTTACGCGCCAACCTGTCCTGGAATCGTGTGCTGCTGTGCAGCGTGGCATTGGGTCTGGTGTATGGGCTGGTCTTGGGTGCGGTGTTCCGCGAACCCATCGAGGCAATGGCGCTTGAGCTGCAAAAGCTTATGCCGCAAATGCTTGATGGGGTTCACCAACAGATGTCGGTGGATGAGCGAGCGCGTCTGGATAGCCTGATTGCACCGGTACTGACCGGATTGATAGCAGCGTTGTTGCAGATAGTCAGTCTGTTGAGCCTGATGCTTGGGCGCTTCTGGCAGGCGCAGTTGTATAACCCGGGTGGTTTCGGTCGCGAGTTTCGCGCGCTACGCCTCCCGACCCCGCTGGCGATGTTGCTGCTGGTTGGCATGCTGTTGGGGCCCAATCTGGGTCCGCAAATGGCCATGTTGACGCCGTTGTGCAGTGTGCCGTTGGCGTTTGCGGGCATCGCCCTGTTGCATGGGGTGGTGGCGCAAGGTCGGCTAGGCAAGTTCTGGCTGGTCGGGTTGTACATCACGTTGTTGCTGTTTATGCAGCTGACTTATCCGTTACTGGTGATTTTGGCCATTGTCGACAGTCTGCTTGATTTTCGTGGTCGCTTTGAGCGCAAACAAGGCTCGGGCCCTACGAACGGTGAAGGTTAAAAGTTAAGAGGTTATTACCAAATGGAACTGATCCTGCTGGAAAAAGTCGCCAACCTGGGCAACCTGGGCGATAAAGTGAATGTTAAGGCCGGTTACGGTCGTAACTTCCTGCTGCCATTCGGCAAAGCAACTGCTGCAACCCCAGCCAACGTGGCTGCGTTTGAAGCGCGTCGTGCCGAACTGGAAAAACTGGCTGCCGAGAAGAAAGCGTACGCTGAATCCCGTGCTGCTCAGCTGGCTGAACTGGAAGTCACCATCACCGCTACCGCGGGCGATGAAGGCAAACTGTTCGGCTCCATCGGTACTCACGACATCGCTGAAGCCCTGACCGCCTCCGGCGTTGAAGTGGCTAAAGCTGAAGTGCGTCTGCCGAACGGCACCATTCGCCAACTCGGCGAATACGACGTAGCCGTGCACCTGCACAGCGACGTTGAAGCAACCGTTAAGGTTGTCGTAGTAGCAGCCTAATAAGCTTGCGACTAAGTGGGCTTGCACTCAGGTGCCGGGCCGCTAACAATCAGGCACGACATTGCGCAAGCGATGTCGTGCCTTTTGTTTTGTGAACACAGAATTTTGCCCAGAGCCTTATGAACGACATCAGCCTGCCCGAACAGTACGACCTGCAAACCTCAGCCCTGAAGGTGCCGCCGCACTCGATCGAGGCGGAGCAAGCCGTATTGGGCGGCCTGATGCTCGACAATAATGCCTGGGAGCGGGTGCTCGATGCGGTGTCCGATGGCGACTTCTATCGACACGATCACCGCCTGATCTTCCGCGCGATCTTCAAGCTGGCCGAGCGCAACCACCCTTTCGACGTGGTCACTGTGTCCGAGCAGCTGGACCAGGAAGGGCAGCTGTCGCAAGTCGGCGGTCTGGCCTACCTCGGCGAGCTGGCGAAGAACACGCCGTCGGTGGCCAACATCAAGGCCTATGCGCAGATCATTCGTGAGCGCGCCACGTTGCGCCAGTTGATCGGCATCAGCGGCGAAATTGCGGACAGCGCCTATATGCCGCAAGGCCGAACCGGCGCCGAGATTCTCGATGAAGCCGAGCGTCTGATCTTCCAGATCGCCGAGGCACGGCCGAAGACCGGCGGCCCGGTAGGCATCAACGATATTCTGGTCAAAGCCATCGACCGTATCGACACTCTGTTCAATGCTGGCGACGCGATCACCGGTCTGTCCACCGGCTTTACCGACCTAGACAACCTGACCAGCGGCCTGCAGCCGGCGGACCTGATCATCGTCGCCGGTCGACCGTCGATGGGTAAGACTACCTTCGCCATGAACCTGGTGGAAAACGCCTTGATGCGCAGCGACAAGGTGGTGATGGTGTACTCGCTGGAGATGCCATCTGACTCCATTGTCATGCGTATGCTCGCCTCGCTGGGGCGTATCGACCAGACCAAGGTACGTGCCGGCCGTCTGGACGACGACGATTGGCCGCGCCTGACCTCAGCGGTCAACCTGCTCAACGACCGCAAACTGTTTATCGATGACACCGCCGGTATCTCGCCCTCGGAGATGCGCGCGCGTACTCGCCGCCTGGCCCGTGAACACGGCGAGATCGGCCTGATCATGGTCGACTACCTGCAGCTAATGCAGATTCCTGGCTCCAGCGGTGACAGCCGAGTGAACGAGATTTCCGAAATCTCCCGCTCGCTCAAAGCCCTGGCCAAGGAATTCAACTGCCCGGTGATTGCCCTGTCGCAGCTTAACCGTGGCCTGGAGCAGCGCCCGAACAAGCGCCCGATCAACTCCGACTTGCGCGAATCCGGGGCAATCGAGCAGGACGCCGACATCATCATGTTCGTTTACCGCGACGAGGTGTATCACCCCGAGACCGAGTACAAGGGCGTGGCCGAAATCATTATCGGCAAGCAGCGTAACGGCCCACTGGGTACGGCACGGCTGGCGTTTCTCGGCAAGTTCTCGCGCTTTGAGAACCTCGCACCGGGCAGCTATCAGTTCGACGACGAGTGATCTGATGGGCTCTAGGCTGTGATTTTCAGGCGTTTAGCTTTTGTACAACGGTGCGGTGGCGTGCCCACCTAGATACGGTTTGAGGTAGTCCTCCAGGCGTTGGCCTTCCACCGCTTCAAAGGTCTCCGCGCGGTTCTGCAGCTGCTCCACGCGGTCGATGCGAAAGTTACGAAAGTCGTTGCGCAGTTCACACCAGCTGCACAAGGTCCAGGTTTGCCCCCAGAAGAACAGCCCTAGCGGCCAGACGCAGCGTTGGCTGCTTTTTCCGCGTTCATCGCGGTAGCTAATCAGTAGTTTGTGGTGCTGGCGTATGGCCTGGCGTAGTTGGCCGAGCCAGTGCACAGGGTTCGGATTGGTTTCGGGGGCAAACAGCTGGTTGCGATTGAGCTCATCGCGCAGCTCATTGGGCAGCACGCTGTGGATCTTCGCCAGTGCCGATTCGGCCGCCCGTTGCAGTTGTGGGTCCGCCCAGGCCTTGACCATGCGTGCGCCCACCAGCAGTGCCTCAATCTCTTCGCGCTCGAACATCAAAGGTGGTAAATCCATTGGCTGGCGCAGCACGTAGCCGACACCTGCTTCACCTTCCAGAGGAACTCCGGAAAGGGAGAGATCCTGGATATCGCGATAAATAGTGCGCACCGATACTTGCAGGCGCTCTGCCAGCCACTGGGCGGTGGTCAGGCGACGGCTGCGCAGAAACTGCACGATTTGAAATAGACGGTCGGCGCGCCTCATGTTCTCTCAGGTGCTCTCGCTCTGGGTTACCGGGCGCGCTGATGCACGCCCAGAATGCTGGGTTTAGGACATGCTGTGCAGGCCCACTTCATTACCTTCACTGTCTTTTATCACAGCGATAAAGCCATGCGGCGCGATGGACATCTTACTGTGGATGATCACGCCCCCAGCCGTGGGAACCCGGTTCACCACGGCATCCAGCTGGCCCTCGACGTTCAGGTAGATTCGGGTGCCGCCAATGCCGCTCTGTTGCTCGGCTGATTCACTCAGGCAACCACCGACGCCGCTTTCTTGTGCATAGGGGAAAAGCGCGACGCGTCCGCCCATGCCATCCATTGCCTCCAGCGGCGTTGCCAGAACGCGTTCATAGAAGCCACGGGCACGCTCGAAGTTGCTGACAAATAGTTCGAACCAGTTGATCGCATTCATTTTCTCTCTCCTTGAAGGTTAGGGTGCGACAGGCAACGGCAGTATCTGACGGCGCGTTTTAGCCTGTGGAACCCACTCTAGGGGAGCGCTACTGACAGCTTATTGTCAGTAGTGTCTGCGTCGCTGCAAATAAATTTGCGTCGCTAGCTGCGGCGCCGGGGGTATGCGGGGCGCGGCGGGTTGCCTGGTGCTTGCAGCTCTGGAGCGGAGGGTTAAGATGCTCCGCTTTAGCCTGCCGTGGAGCCCGACCATGCGTCCTCTAGTTGCCACTATCGACCTGTCAGCCATCGCCCATAACTACGCCGTGGCCAAGCGCTGTGCGCCGGTGCGGCAGGCGTTTGCGGTGGTCAAGGCGAATGCCTACGGGCATGGCGTGCGGGAGGTAGTAACTGCACTTCACGATCTGGCCGATGGTTTTGCTGTAGCCAGCCTGGAAGAGGCCGCCGAGGTGCGGGCATTGCACGGTACGGCACGGATTCTGTTGCTCGAAGGTTGTTTTGACGCGGATGAGTACGTGTTCGCTGCGCAGTTAGGCCTGGATGTGGTGCTGCACAGCGAGCTGCAGGCGCAGCAATTGCTCGCCGCCAGCTTGGCACGGCCGTTGAGTCTGTGGATGAAGCTGGACAGCGGCATGCATCGGCTCGGCTTCAGCGCCTCTGCAGTGCGCGCGTGGCATGGTCGTTTGCAGGATGCAACACAGGTGGCCGAGCTGAATCTGATCAGTCACTTCGCCTGTGCCGATGAGCGCGGTAGCGAGACCACCGAACTGCAGCTGGAGCAGTTTCTCGATCTGCTGGATCTGGATTTCGCTCAGCGCTCATTGGCCAACTCGGCGGCGATCCTGACCATTCCAGCGGCGCATATGGATTGGCTGCGTCCGGGCATCATGCTTTACGGTGCGACGCCTTTTGCTGACCTCAGTGCACTTGAGCTGGGCCTGCGTCCGGCGATGAGTCTAGCCGCGCAGCTGATTGCCTGCCGCGATGTGGCAGTGGGCGAAGCGGTCGGCTATGGCGGCACCTGGCGCGCTGAGCGGCCGTCGCGTATCGGCACGGTCAGTTGTGGTTATGCCGATGGCTATCCGCGACATGCGCCGGCTGGCACGCCGGTTGTCGTGTGTGGCCAGCGAGTGGCGCTGGTCGGGCGGGTGTCCATGGATATGCTGACGGTCGACCTGACTGACGTGCCCGATGCGGTAGTGGGCGATGCAGTCGAGCTGTGGGGCGCGCAGTTGCCAGTCGATGAGGTGGCGCAGGTCGCTGGCACTATTGGCTACGAGCTGCTCAGCAAGGTCACCGCGCGGGTGCCGCGGCGTTATCGCAACAGCTGAGTCAGAGCAGGCCGCTGGGCACGCTGAGCACATCCAGGTGCAGGCGCGCGCTGTTGCTCAATTCGCCGTCCTCACCACACACCGCCGAGCCTGAACGGCCGCGAGTCTTGACCCGGTAGAGCATCTCGTCGGCCGCCTTGTACAGCGCGGTAAAGGTGCCGGCGTGTTGCGGGTACAGCGCCACGCCGATGCTGATGGTCACGGTCAGCCGTTCGGCGCCGTACATTACCGGTTTGGCCAGCTCGGCGAGCAGGCGGTTGGCGATTTCCCGGGCGTGCTCTTCGGCGTCGGCACCGCACACCAGTACGGCGAACTCATCGCCGCCCAGGCGCGCCACGGCGTCACCCGAGCGCACATGCTCGCGCAGGCGCAGGGCGATCTGTTGCAGCATCAGGTCACCGGCGTCGTGGCCGTGTTTGTCGTTGATCGGCTTGAAGTGGTCGAGGTCGATCAGCAGCAGGGCAATCGCTTCGCTGTGCCGACGGGCGTTGGCTAGTGCGGTTTCGCAGCGCTCGACCAGATAGCGGCGGTTTGGCAACTCGGTCAGGGGGTCGTGAAACGCAGCGTGTTGCAGAGCTTGTTCACGTTGGCGCAGGCGCTCATTGGTGGCGGCCAGTTCAGCGGTGCGCAGATCAACCGAGCGCTGCAGGTCGGCGGCATTGGCCTGAGCCAGAGCCAGGCGCGCGGTTTTTTCGCGGTCGGCCTGGAGGATCGCGTCGGCCTTCTCCTGCTTGAGAATCTGTATGCGGTAGGCCAGGGCGAAGGAGAACAGGATCGCTTCAGCTGCGACGGCCAGTGGGAACAGGTAGGCGGTGGACTCGCCCGGCTGCACCACGCCAGCGGCGCGCAGCACCAGAATCACAAAGCTCAGCAGTACGCTGCCGTAGCCCAGCAGATAGAACAGCGCCGGGGTAAAGCCCTGTTTCCAGCGGATGGCTGCGCTAAGCAGCAGGGTGGGCACGGTAATAATCGGGATCAGCCCGATCAGCATGCCCGTTTCGCTGCGATAACCCGCCAGATTGACCGCCAGGGCCAGCAGGTAGACCGCGATACAGCCGTTGAGGATGTGATGGGCAATGCGCAAGGTGGTACGGGTGGACAGCAGCTCCTGGGCAAAACGCAGGATGCCCAGGCTGACCAGAATGGGCAGGGTGATACGGTCCAGCCAGGTGGGCACCGGGCCATTGGGCCAGAGGTACTGGAAGCCATGGCCGCTCATGCTGGCGATAAATACCAGAGAGGCCGCCATGGTCAGCACATACCAAAGGTACGCCGGGTCGCGCAGGGCCAGAAGGATAAACAGGTTGTACAGCAGTAGGGCGAGGATCACCCCGTAGATCAGGCCGAGCACCAGGTGCTCGCGCTTGGCCAGTTGTTCGAGGTCGTGCAGCTGCCAGATGCGCAGCGGGAAGGAGTTGCCCGCCGGATCAAAGGTGCGCAGGTAAATGGTTTGCGCCTGCTCGCCGAGCGGAGGCAGGCGGAATACCGCGCGGCGGTAATCGTGGTCGCGGCCTGCGGCAAAACCGACGCGCTCACCCGCCTGGCGCCGCTGCCATTGGTCCGTGGCGCTGGGCAGGAAAATCTGCAAATCGAGCAGAGTCACAGCGCCGACCTCCAGCCACCACTGCGCGGGGGCGTCACTGGCGCGTTGCAGGCTGAGCTTGATCCACCAGGGGTTGCTGCTCTGGCCAACACTGGTACGCCCGGCGGCCGGCTGAAAACGGCTTTGCACGGCTGGGTCGGCCATGTCGGCAATGCTCAGTTGGCCGCCCACATCTTCCAGCAGTTCGATCTGGCCATTGAGCACGCTGCCGCTACTTGGCGCGCTCAACAGTGCTGGGCTGGCAACGCTCAGGCCGCTAAACAGGCTCAGCAATAGGAGGGTGGCTAAGGTTAGGCGCTGCACTGCGGACTTCCTGATGTCGAGTGGCGTTTGCGCGAGTATAGGCGCAGCTGTGTGATCGTTCACAGAAGTTGCCGACACGACATTGGTTTGGTGATAACTGTGCTGTGAGCGTTGATCGCTGCCTTCGTGTAATCAGCCCAAGCCACTGGGTACATTCAGCACATCCAGTTGCAGGCGCGCGCTACTACTCAGCTCGCCGTCCTCCCCGCAAACGGCCGAGCCTGAACGACCGCGGCTCTTGACCTTGTAGAGCATTTCGTCGGCGGCTTTGTACAGCGTGGTGAAGTTGCTGGCGTGACGCGGATACAGCGCCACGCCGATGCTGATGGTTACGGTCAGGCGGTCAGCACCGTAGGCCACCGGCTTGGCCAGTTCATCGAGTAGGCGGCGGGCAATTTCCCGGGCGTGCTGTTCAGCATCCGCACCGCCGATCAGCACCGCAAATTCGTCGCCACCCAGACGCGCCACCGCATCCCCCGAGCGCACATGTTCGCGCAGACGCTGGGCGATGCTTTGCAGCATCAGGTCCCCTGCGTCGTGGCCGTATTTATCGTTGATGGGTTTGAAATGATCGAGGTCAATCAACAGCAGGGCGGTTGCTTCGCTGTGTCGGCGTGCGTTGGCCAGGGCCGCCTCGCAGCGCTCGACCAGAAAGCGCCGGTTGGGTAGTTCGGTCAGGGGGTCATGGAAGGCGGCATGCTGCAGTTCGCGTTCGCGCTCGCAGAGCTGCTGATTGGCCAGTGCCAGCTCTGCGGTACGCAGTTTGACAGCGCTTTGCAGCTCGTCGGCGCTGCCCTGCATCTGCGCCAGGCGTGCAGTCTTTTCGCGGTCGGCTTGTTCCAGGGCTTCGGCTTTTTCCTGCTTGAGCGTTTGGATGCGATACGCCAGGGCAAAGGAGAACAAGATCGACTCAGCGGCTACGGAAAGTGGGAACACATAGGCGTTCCAGGTAGCCGGCTGCACGACCCCCGTGGCGCGTAGTAGGGCCAGGCTGATGCTGCCGAGGATCAGGCCGTAGCCGCAGAGGTAAAGCAGCGCCGGGAAATAGCCCTGACGCCAGCGAATCAGCGCCGCGCCCAAGGCCGCCGGGATGCTAGTCAGTGAGAGCAGGGCAATGATCCAGGCCGCCGTATGACGTTGGCCGAAACCTTCTAGGGTGACTGCAATGACATAGCAGACGCAGGCAAAGCTCAGCAAGTGATGCGCCCAGCGCACGTGCGTGCGGGTTTGCATAAGGCTTTGGGTGAAGCGGCAGGCGCAAAAGCCCCAGATTGATGGCAGGGTCACACGGTCCAGCCAGAAGGGGACGGGGTTGTTTGGCCATAGGTACTGGAAGCCATGGCCACTCATGCTGAGAATCATCAGCAGGGCGCCAGCGGTGGTCAGCACGTACCAGAAGTAGGCCGAGTCGCGCAGGCTGAAAAAGATAAACAGGTTGTACAGCAGCAGGGCGGCGATGATGCCGTAGACCACACCGAGGGCCAGGTTCTCTTCCGCAGCTGTTTGAGTTAGGTCGTCCAGCTGCCAGGCGCGCATCGGGAATGAGTTCCCCGCAGGGTCATAGCTGCGCAGGTAGAAGGTCAGGGGTTGCTGATCCAGCTCCGGCAGCTTGAACAATATGTGCCGGAAGTCATGGTCGCGGCCGGCTTTGTGGTTAACGCGCTCACCCGATTCGCGCTCTTGCCAGCCGCCGCTTTCGCCAGGCAAGTACAGGCGCATGTCATGTTGGGTGACCGAGCTTATTTCCAACCACCATTGGCTCGGCGCATCGACCGTGCGCTGCAAGGTTACCTTGATCCACCAGGGGCTGGTGCTCTGGCCAACACTGGCGCGGCCATTGGCAGGTTTGAAGCGACGTTGCACTGCAGGGTCGGCCATGTCGGCAATACCCAGCTGCGCGCTGCTGTCTTCCAGCAGCTCGATATCAGCGTTCAGGGAAATGCCATTGCTATCAGGCGTTAGCGTGAGCGCAGCACTCGTCAGGCCAGGCAGGAGGGCTAGGCTCAGCATGGTAAGGATTGAAAAAGCTAAGCGATGCACCACGTTCACCCCTTTTCCCGGCTATTAGCAACCGATGTTATTGCCCGGAGTATAGCCGTAAGCCACTACGATACCGCTACAGTGCTATGGGTCTTTCAGCCATTTAACCTAGCGTCTAAGTCGGGTTTGGTTAAAATTTGTGCTATATTCCGCGCCCGCGATTTTCCATCCCTGTTCGCCTACACCGGTCACTTTCCATGTCCATGCAAACCGCCAAGCCGTTATTCGATTATCCAAAGTATTGGGCCGAGTGTTTCGGGCCAGCATCTTTCCTGCCAATGAGCCGGGAAGAGATGGATCAGCTTGGCTGGGACAGCTGCGACATCATCATCGTTACCGGTGACGCTTATGTGGATCACCCTTCCTTCGGCATGGCGATTATTGGCCGCTTGCTGGAGTCGCAGGGGTTTCGTGTGGGCATCATCGCCCAGCCGAACTGGCAGTCGAAAGACGACTTTATGAAGCTCGGCGAGCCGAACCTGTTCTTCGGCGTCGCGGCCGGCAACATGGATTCGATGATCAACCGCTACACCGCCGACAAGAAGATCCGCTCGGACGACGCCTACACACCCGGTGGCATGGCCGGCAAACGCCCGGACCGCGCTAGCCTGGTTTACAGTCAGCGTTGCAAAGAAGCCTATAAAAACGTGCCGATCGTACTTGGTGGCATCGAGGCCTCGCTGCGCCGTATCGCCCACTACGATTACTGGCAAGACCGCGTGCGTAACTCGATCCTGATCGATGCCAGCGCCGACATCCTGCTGTACGGCAACGCCGAGCGGGCCATTGTCGAAGTGGCCCAGCGCCTGTCCTATGGCCACAAGATTGAAGACATCACCGATGTACGCGGCACCGCGTTTATTCGCCGCGATACGCCGCAGGGCTGGTATGAGGTGGACTCCACCCGTATCGACCGTCCGGGCAAGGTCGACAAGATCATCAACCCGTACGTCAACACTCAAGACACCCAGGCCTGCGCTATTGAGCAGGAAAAGGGGCCGGTTGAGGATCCGAACGAAGCCAAGGTGGTGCAGTTACTGGCCAGCCCGCGCATGACCCGCGATAAAACCGTGATCCGTCTGCCGTCGATGGAGAAAGTGCGTAACGACCCAGTCCTGTATGCCCACGCCAACCGCGTGCTGCATTTGGAAACCAATCCCGGCAACGCTCGCGCGTTGGTGCAGAAGCACGGCGAAGTGGATGTGTGGTTCAACCCGCCGCCCATCCCCATGACCACTGAGGAAATGGACTACGTGTTCGGCATGCCCTATGCGCGCATTCCGCACCCCGTCTATGGCAAGGAGAAAATCCCGGCCTACGACATGATCCGTTTCTCGGTAAACATCATGCGTGGCTGCTTCGGTGGCTGCACCTTCTGCTCGATCACTGAGCACGAAGGGCGGATCATCCAGAACCGTTCGGAAGAGTCGATCATCCGCGAGATCGAAGAGATCCGCGACAAGGTGCCGGGCTTTACCGGGGTAATTTCCGACCTCGGCGGGCCGACCGCGAACATGTACCGCATCGCTTGCAAGAGCCCGGAAATCGAATCCGCGTGCCGCAAGCCGTCCTGCGTGTTTCCCGGCATCTGCCCGAACCTGAACACCGACCACTCCAGTCTGATTCAGCTGTACCGCAGTGCCCGTGCGCTACCGGGCGTGAAGAAGATTCTGATTGCCTCTGGCCTGCGTTACGACCTGGCCGTCGAGTCGCCGGAGTACGTTAAAGAGTTGGTTACCCACCACGTTGGTGGTTACCTGAAGATCGCCCCGGAACACACCGAGGAAGGTCCGCTCAATCAGATGATGAAGCCGGGCATTGGCAGCTATGACAAGTTCAAGCGCATGTTCGAGAAGTACTCGAAAGAGGCGGGCAAAGAGCAGTACCTGATCCCGTACTTTATCGCTGCGCACCCGGGCACCACCGACGAAGACATGATGAACCTGGCCCTGTGGCTCAAGGGCAATGGCTTCCGTGCCGACCAGGTACAGGCCTTCTACCCGTCGCCGATGGCCACCGCCACCGCCATGTACCACTCGGGTAAGAATCCGCTGCGTAAGGTCAGCTACAAGAGTGATGGCGTGACCATCGTCAAGAGCGAGGCGCAGCGCCGCCTGCACAAGGCCTTCCTGCGTTACCACGATCCAAAAGGCTGGCCGATGTTGCGCGAGGCACTCGAGCGCATGGGCCGTGCCGATCTGATCGGGCCCGGCAAGAATCAGCTAATTCCCCTGCACCAACCGGCGACCGATGGTTACCAGAGCGCACGTCGTAAGAACTCGACGCCAGCCGGTAGTAAGAAAGTGGCTGGGGCTTCCGCTGCCAAGAGCAAGCCGATGCTGACTCAGCACACCGGTTTACCGCCGCGTGACACCGGCGCGGCAGGCGGCAACCCTTGGGACAAGCGCGAGCAGGCCAAAGCGGCTGCGCAAGTGCGTAACCAGCAGGCCGCTAAAGAGCGTGCCGATGCTGCCAAGGGCAAAGGCAAGAAACCGGTGAAGAAGCCGGCTGTGCCGCGTTAATTCTGCGCAAATAAAAAACGCCAGCTTTGAGCTGGCGTTTTTTATGGCAGAGGATGCGGTTAAAGCACCCGTCTTAACAGTTGCCGTAGCGCTTCTGCGCCTCAATCGCCAGGCCACTGCCGATGCTGCCGAAGGTGTTGCCTTCGACGTGGCGGGCGTTGGGTAGCATCGCCGCAACGCTCTGGCGCAAGGCTGGGATGCCGCTGGAGCCGCCGGTAAAGAACACCGTATCGACCTGCGCCACACTGACTCCGGCATCGCTGAGCAGTTGCGTGACGCTGGCGCGCGCGCGCTCCAGCAGTGGCTCAATGGCGCCTTCGAACAGCTCACGGGTCAGCTCGGCGACCAGGCCGTCTTCCAGGCGGCTGAGGTCGATCGGGCGTGCGTCCTGCTCGGTCAGGGCGATCTTGCTTTCTTCCACCTGCATGGCCAGCCAATGGCCGTCGCGGCGTTCTATAAGCTGGAACAGGCGGTCGATGCCAGTCGGGTCGACAATGTCGTAGCGCATGCTCTGCAGCTGACGTTGCGATTGGGCCGAATACACCGCGTTGATGGTGTGCCAGGTGGCCAGATTGAGGTGCGTGCTGGTAGGCATCGGCGCATCGCTTTTCATCCGGCTGCCGTAACCGAAAAGCGGCATTACGCCGGCCAGCGACAGCTGCTTGTCGAAGTCAGTACCGCCGATATGCACGCCGCCGGTGGCGAGGATGTCGTCATGCCGGTCGGCCACGCTGCGCCGCTCTGGGGCCAGGCGCACCAGGGAAAAGTCCGACGTACCGCCGCCGATATCGACGATCAGCACCAGCTCTTCCTGGCTGATGCCGGACTCGTAGTCGAAGGCAGCGGCAATCGGCTCGTACTGGAACGACACATCCTTGAAGCCGAGCTTGTGTGCCACGGCCACTAGGGTGTTCTGGGCTTCCAGGTCTGCCACCGGGTCGTCGTCGACGAAGAACACCGGGCGGCCCAGCACCACTTCCTCGAACGGACGGCCAGCGGTGTTTTCGGCGCGGGTTTGCAGTTCGCCGATAAAGAAGCCGAGCAGGTCCTTGAATGGCAGGGCGCTGCCCAGCACGGTGGTTTCGCTTTTCAGCAGCTTGCTGCCCAGCAGGCTTTTCAGCGAGCGCATCAGGCGGCCTTCGTAGCCCTCCAGGTATTCCTGCAAGGCCAGGCGGCCGTAAACCGGGCGGCGCTCTTCGAGGTTGAAGAACACCACCGACGGCAGGGTGATCTTGCCGTCTTCCAGTGGGATCAGCGTCTCGGCGTCGGGGCGCAGCCAGCCGACGGTGGAGTTGGAGGTGCCGAAGTCGATGCCGCAGGCGCGGGCGGGTGTAGAGAGAGTCATGCGGCGCGCTGTTCCTGAATAAGTACCGGGAGGTTTTCGGGCGTCCCGCTGCGACAGCCTGGCAAGTTACTGTCGTAACGGCCTGGCCCAAAAACGGCCGCGCATTCTATGCGAGTGCGCGGCGTAATGCTGCCCCCGGTTATCCGGTGCTATTCGGCTCAGGGTAGTGGCGGGGTGTCCGAATCGTTGAGGCGGCTTTGCCACTGTGTCCACTCGAACCCCATTACTACCAGCAGCGACAGGGCAAATGGCAGCAACAGGTAGAAACAGCGGAATACGATCAGCGCAGCGAGTACGTTCGCTGCCGGCAGCTCGGGCATCGCTGCGAGAAAGGTCACTTCGAGTACGCCCAGGCCGCCAGGGGCATGGGACAACAGCGCCAGCGAGAACGAAGCGAGGAAAACGCCGAACACCACCAGGTAGCCAGGGTTGTTCTCCGCCGGCAGGGCGAAGTAGATGATCGCCGCGGCGCAGGCCAGCTCCAGCGGGCCGGCCAGCAGCTGGCGGCCGACAATCCCCAGGCGTGGGTATTCGAGATGCAGCTTGCCCCAGTGCCAGGGCTTGAAGTGGCGCCAGGAGCCGAGCACGTAGAGCGCGACCAACAGCAGCAGGAGTGCGCCGATGATCTCGGAGACCAGCGGCGTGACCTTGGCCACGCGGTGGATCAAATCCGGCTCCAGCACCAGTACGCAGCCGCTGGCGAGGATGGTGCCGAGGACGAAGGTGAAAGAGCAGAACACGATCAGGATGCCGATTTCCTGGGGCGTCATGCCTTTGCTGCGGTAGGCGCGGTAACGCACCAGCGCGCCGGAAAACACCGAGGCGCCAATGTTATGGGCCAGCGCATACGTGGTGAATGAGCACAGACTTATAAAGTGCCAGGGGATTTTTTTGCCGAGGTGAGCGAGGGCGATGCGGTCGTACCAGGCTAGCGCGCTGTAGGCCCCCAGCGTGGCACCGGCAGCCAGCAGCCAATTCAGGCGCGGAATAGCGCGCAGGCTGTCGGCGATTTCATCCAGGGAAATAGTGCGCACTTGGTGATAGAGCAAATAGCACGACAGCAGTACGGCACCGAGACCCACCAGGGTCCAGACCAGATCGCTCCTTTTCATCACGGATGCAGCTCCACTGAGATCACTCCTTCGCTCTGCGACGGTCATCGCACACCCCTTGTGCGAAGGTTGCGCAGTATCACGGAGGCATCGTCGATGCTCAACCTCGGGCTTGCCGTTGGCGTTACGGCGTGTGTCGCGCGTGGCGTAACTCAGCTCCAGCCGAGGGTCAGGGCGGCCAATACAGCATAGCGGGCGGTTTTCGCCAGGCTGACGATCAGCAGGAAAACCCACAGGCGCTCGCGCATTACCCCGGCCACCAAGGTCAGCGGATCACCGATGATCGGTACCCAGCTCAGCAGCAGTGACCAGCGGCCATAACGCGCATAGCCGCGCTGCGCTTGTTGCAGGCGAGCATCGCTGACTGGGAACCAGGACCTGTGGCGAAAGTGTTCGAAGTAACGGCCGAGCAGCCAGTTGAGCAGCGCACCGAAGATATTGCCGGCGCTGGCCACCGCCAGCAGAGCCCAGGGCGAATAGGCGCCGCTGAGCAGTAGCGCCACCAGCACGCTTTCCGATTGCAGTGGCAGCAGAGTGGCTGCACCCAGGGCCGAAATAAACAGGCCCAGGTAGGCGGAGAGCGTCAGCATCCGTGGCGCGTCGGGCCGAGTAGCTTAGGGTTGCTCTTCCTGCTCAGCATTGGCCATCACATCTTCCAGCTTGAGGCCGGTAAGGCCGTGGATGGTGCGCCACAGGTAATAGAAGATGGCCATCAGCATGATCATCGAGGGGATGGCAATCATCGGATAGCTGAGCAGGTTCATCCGCCCCAGCTCTTCGTTAAAGGCTTCGCTACCAGCCGGGCTGATCACGATCCACTTGGCCAACACGTAGTTCATTGCCGAGGAAAAGAAGAAGGTGCCGCTCAGCCAGTAGGTGGCCCTGAGCAAGCGTGCTTCGAAGCGCTCGGTATTGCCGGCCTGCTCCAGGCGCTCATGGATCTTGTCGACGTTGAGCACGGTCTTGTTGAACAGCATGGTGCGGATCAACGGGAAGCGGGTGCGGGTCGAGACCAACACGGCGATGCCGATGATGCCAGGGATCGCCGCTTCCTTGATCGCCAGCCACTGGTTGTCCAACTTGAGCAGGCCAATCCCGCCGGTAAGCAGAACGCTGACCAGACCGAGCAGCGCGATAAAGTTGAATTTGCGGTACTTGAGCAGTTCGAAACTGCCCCAGCCCAGCGGGAAGGCCAGCGCCAGCATCAGCGCACCGTCGGCACCCAGTCGGCTCTCGCCACTGAGTTTCATCAGGATCAGGGAGGGAATCAGAATACTGACCAGCAAATCGATCAGCGGGCGGGGTTTGTGCGTGGCCTGAGTGCTTTGCGTGGTATCGGTCATGTCATTCAAGGTGCAGGAAAGAGACGCGATCATCGCCTGCTTGAGCGGCGGCTACCAGCCCAGCCGTCGCCTGGAGTGTGAAAAAAACGCCTAGCGCTCGTTTCTAGCCTTATCCGCAACAGCTCGGAGAGGGCGCGCCAGCCAAGGTCGGCCATTAAAACTGTGATTCTGCATATGATTTTCGAGCGGGTGGCCATTAGTCCTATGCTCGGCGAGGCTGCCGTCCTGATGCTAAAGTGACATTTAAGCTCTGTGACGGCACTCTTGCCCCGTTTGGTTCGGAGTGAGGTGTGGCAACGCTTTGGGAGTGATGTTGATGTACAGCCGGTGCCAATCAAAATACGTGTTAGTGCTATTTGTTGCCTTGACCAGTTGGGCTGCTCAGGCATTGGCAAAGGATTGTATCGGTGTGGTAGCGGCAGGCGTCCTGCCTTTTTGGGCGCAGGTGGAGGCAGGTGCGCAGCAGGCAGGCAAAGAGCTTGAGTTGGGGGTGCGCTTTCGTGGGCCTAGCCGCGAGGGGGGTGTGGAAACCCAGCTGCAGATTATCAATTGGGTGCTGGAGCAAGGCTGTAAGGCGCTTGTTATTGCCCCTAGCGGCCCCGAAATTGCTCCGCGAGTGCAGCAGTTAGCCGCTAGTGGAATCAGTACTATTTATTTCGACCGTGACCTGCCCGGCAGTGTGGTGCGTGGTGTGGTAGCTACCGATAACTTTCGTGCCGGTGTTCAGGCTGGCCAAGCGTTGGCGTTGGCGTTGGCGCTCGGTGGCCGGGGGCAGGTGGCCTTATTGCGCTTACAGCGTGGTATTACTTCGACCAGCGAGCGAGAGCGTGGCTTCCGCCAGGGGGCTGAAGCAGGGGGGCTGAGGGTACTGGTTGATGTCTACATCGGCGATGACAGCCAGGCAGCGGTGGATGCGCTGCGTGATCAGCTTCCGCAGCTGGACGGCGTGTTTACCCCCAATAGCACCAGTACACGGGCTGCTCTGGCTGCACTACGCCGGCTCCATAAAGCCGGTGAGCTGTTCCATATCGGATTTGATGCCGATGAGTTGCTGATCGATGCGTTACGCCAGGGCGAGATCCATAGCCTGATGATTCAGCAGGCCCACGCCATTGGTTATCAGGCCGTGCAATTGGCGGCGCAAAGCTTGCGTGGTGAGCTGCCGCCGCAACCGGTTAGCGTCGCGTTACCGGTCATGCAGGTCCATCGCAAAAACCTGGCGCAATGGCAGCGAGCCCGCGATTTAGAGCTATCTGGCAATCCATAGTGTTCGCGCTGATTTGCCGCAGCACTGCGCTGGTTGGTGGCCCATTGGCTGTTTATCATTTGCCGTAGGTCGAATGGGGCCATTGTTTTTCAGGTAGTGCCAATGAGTTTGAGTTCCTGGTTCGGTGTGTTGTTGCTTGGTTGCTGTTCATTGGCACCGGCGACTGAGCTGCGCCTGTATACCGAGGAATACCTACCGCTCAGCTATATCGAAGATGGCAAGCTGACCGGCATGGCCGTGGAGGTGATCGAACTGCTGATTCAGCGCACCGGGCAGGACACCCGCATCGAGTTGGTGCCCTGGACCCGTGGCTACCATCAGGTACAACGCGAGGCCAACAGCGGCCTGTTCTCTACAGTGCGTACCGCCCGGCGCGAGGCGCTGTTCCAGTGGGTCGGGCCGATTGCCCAGGGGCATACCAGCTTCTATGCGCAGCGCGGTGCCGGGCTGAATGTGCGTACGCTGAAGGATGTTGAACGGTTCACCACCCTGGCAGTGCCCAAGCAGTGGTACTCCTATGAATACCTCAGCGACCGGGGCCTGAAGAACCTTTACGGTGTGCCAACGCCCCAGCACATGATGAAAATGTTCAAACACGGCCGTATCGAGTTGCTGGTGGCCAACAATCTGGCACTGGATGACATGCTCGCGCAGCAAGGCATGCGCCGTGATGAGGTCGAGTTGCAGTTCACCTTTATGGGCAACAACTCCTATATCGCCTTCTCGAAAAATACCGATCCAGCACTGGTGCGGCAATGGCAGCTGGCCCTCGATGAGTTGCTGCGCGACGGTAGCCTGGAGCGCATACACCAGCGCTGGTTTGCCCAACCGTTCAGTATGCCGATCACGCCTTCCTTGCCTTAGCGCGCCTTGTCCAGCTCTGAGCTAGTCTGAAACCAGTGCTTGGAGAACCCACTTTGCTAAAACCATGCTGCGCGCTGATGATCTGGCTGCTGCTTTGCTTAGCTGGGCCTGCACGTGCCGAATTGCATTTGCTGACGGAGGAGGCTCCGCCGACCAGTTTTAACCGCGATGGTGAGCTGCGCGGCCTGGCCATAGAAGTGGTAAGCGCGCTGATCGAGCGCACCGGTGATGCCGGCAAAATCGAGCTGCTGCCCTGGACGCGGGGTTATCATTTGGCCCAGCGCGAGCCCAATACGGCGATCTTCTCCACTGTGCGTACGCCGGAACGTGAGGCCAAGTTCCAGTGGGTCGGCCCGTTGTTGATCGGCACCACCAGCTTCTACTCGCTGAAATCGCGCAATCTGCGCTTCGACAACCTGCAGCAAGCTGCCGAGAGCGGCCCGCTGGCCGTGCCGAAGCAGTGGTACACCTTTGAGACCCTGAGTGCGCGCGGCTTCAAGAATCTCTACGGGGTCACCAGTTCGAAGAATATGGTGACCATGCTCAAGCATGAGCGGGTGCAATTGATTGCCACTGAAGACCTGACCCTAAAGGACGAACTGGCCAGTGGCGGTTTAAGCCCGGATCAGGTGCAGGCGCACCTGCCGTTTATGCGTTCGGCCTACTACATCGCCTTCTCTCCGCAGACCGATGCGGCGCTGGTCGAGCGTTGGCGGCTTGCCCTCGAAGGCATGCATGAGGACGGCAGCTTCGCTCAGATATTTCGCCGTTGGCTGCCGCAAGCCGAGTTGCCGGCTGCCACCGAATAGCCCGCTGCGCGTTACGTGGCCTGCTAACCTGGCGCCTGTTGTGTCGTTCTCACCTCGCTGAGCCTGCTTATGCCAACCTCACGTCCTGTCCTGCTTGATCTTGCTGCGCGCGCACAGTTATTCAGTCATCTGGCGGCCATGGAGAAAGCCGGTGTGCCGGTCGAACAGGCGCTGCTCAGTGTGCAAGTACCTGCGCGTGGCCGCGCAGCGCTGGCCAGCCTGCAAGCATTGATCGCCGGGGGTAGCGACATGGCCAGCGCCGGGCTGCGCAGTGGCTTGTTTACCCAGCTGGACAGCACCCTGCTGCGCGCCGCCCAGGCCAGTGGCTGCCTGGCAGCGGTTTACCAGCGTTTGGGTGAGCGCTACAACTATCGGGCGCAGCAGGCCGCCGCTGTGAAGTCACGCTTGCTGATGCCGGCGGCGGTGCTGGTGCTGGCGTTGTTTATCCAGCCGCTACCGGCGCTGGTCGGCGGCCAGCTGAGCGTTGCCGGTTATCTGTGGGGTGTGCTCTGGCCGTTGCTGGTGCTGGGGATTTTGTATGGCCTGGGGCGTGGGCTTTATCGGCGCAGTGAGCACGCGCCAGCTAGCGCGGCGCCGCCTCTCGACGGACTGTTGGCGAGTGTGCCGATTCTTGGTCCGGCGCTGCTGCGGCGTAATCTGCGTGATTTTTTCGACAGCCTGGGGCTGATGCTGGAGGCCGGCATGCCAATGCTTGAAGCCTTGCCCAAGGCCTGCGCGGTAATCAGCCATGCGCCGCTGCGCAAGCGCTTCAGCAGCCTGCAGATAGCTATTCAACACGGCCAGGGGTTGGCTCAGGCACTGGCGTCGATCGACTTTCCCGGCCAGGGGCTGGCGCTTGGCCTGATTCGCACTGGCGAGGCCAGCGGCACCCTGCCGGCCAGCCTGCTCAACTACGCCGGGGTGGAAACCCAGAAGCTGGATAGCCTGACCGCGCAGCTGGCCACCTGGCTGCCGCGTCTGCTGTATGCCGGTGTGATGCTGTGGATGGCCTATGGGCTGCTTACCGGCGCAGGCTTTGGGCCGCGCTTGCCGGCAGAGCTCGCGATCTGCTGCGCGTCGGCCCTGCGGCGTTAAAAGCAGGCTCGGATGTGAGCCCAGTCCGCTTCCTCGCCTGTTTTGACCAGCCGGAGGCTGTTACTAGCGTAGCGCCTTGCAGGTCTCAAGCTCGCTAGATCGTAGATATCACCTCAACGGCGCAAGGTGTTGTGCGCGGACTGAAAGGCGGGCGCAAGGTTGTTGGTCGACCATGTAGTTTTACTACATGACGAGTTTTGTAGTTTTGCTACATAATTGCGTGCCAAGAACTGACCCTGACCGATGGTGCACCCCATGCAAAGAGCCTCGCATCACGACCTTCGTGCGCAATTTCGCGCGCTTCTTGCTTCAAATAGCTGCTATCACACCGCTTCAGTGTTTGACCCAATGGCAGCGCGGATTGCCGCTGACCTGGGTTTTGAAGTCGGTATTCTGGGCGGGTCTGTAGCTTCACTACAAGTTCTGGCTGCTCCGGATTTTGCCCTGATTACCCTCAGCGAATTTGTCGAGCAGGCCACGCGCATTGGCCGTGTCAGCCGTTTGCCGGTAATCGCCGATGCCGACCACGGCTACGGCAATGCGCTTAACGTGATGCGTACTGTGATCGAGTTGGAGCGTGCCGGGATTGCCGCGCTGACCATCGAAGATACGTTGTTGCCGGCGCAATTTGGGCGCAAGTCCACTGACCTGATTAGTGTCGCCGAGGGCGTCGGCAAGATCCGGGCTGCATTGGAAGCGCGAGTTGATCCGGATCTGGCCATCATCGCGCGTACCCATGCGGGCGTGCTGCAGCTTGATGAAGTTATCCTCCGTACCCAGGCTTACCAGGCCACTGGTGCCGATGCTATCTGCATCGTCGGCGTTGAGGACTTTGACCATCTGGAACAGATTGCTGCAGCGTTGAGCGTTCCGCTGATGCTGGTCACCTACGGCAACCCCAAGCTGCGTGACAACGAACGCTTGGCCAAGCTCGGCGTACGCATTGTGGTCAACGGCCATGCCGCCTACTTTGCCGCCATCAAGGCGACCTATGACTGCCTGCGCGAGCAGCGTGGGGCGCAGTCCAGTGATCTCAGCGCGACCGAGCTGACGCATACCTATACCCAGCCAGAGGACTACATCGTCTGGGCTGAAGAGTTTATGAATGTGCACGAATAGGCCGCCGATCAACTGCGCTTGTAAATAGCCGCTGTGGCGTCCATATCTCCTAATCAGTGCAACGCATGTGGAGGCGACTATGGCAGGCGGTTGGAGCAGTGACGGAGCGGTGCAGGAACAGATCGACAGCAGCATCGACGACGCCATTCAGCGTGTGCGCAGCCAACTGCCCAGCGGCGAGAGCCTGACCCACTGCGAAGCGTGCTATGTGCTGATTCCCGAGGCTCGGCGTCAGGCGATCAAGGGCGTACGCCTGTGCGTTTCTTGCCAATCTGAGCACGACAAAGAGCAGGCGCAGTTCAGTGGGTATAACCGCCGTGGCAGCAAGGACAGTCAGTTACGCTGAGGGCGCTGCTTGAGCCGTTATGGCACTTTTCGGCGATTACTGGGGTCACACAGAGGTATTGGTGACTACGGAGGAAATTTGCCCATGACGATTTTTGAAGCGCTGCGCATCAGCCACGACCGTCAACGTGAGTTGGCCGAGAAAATGGTGGCGACCAGCGGTGAAAGTCCCGAGCGAGAAGCCCTGTTTACCGAATTGAAACAAGAGTTGGCCGCGCATTCGGTGGCTGAAGAGCGCAACTTCTATATCCCACTGATGCAGGACGATCTAGGCGTGGACTTGTCGCGTCATGCCATCGCCGAGCATCACGAGATGGATGAAATGATTGAGGGCCTGGAAGAGACCGAACTCAGCAGCCCGAGCTGGCTGGTCCAGGCCAAAGCCCTATCGGAGAAGGTTCATCATCATCTGCACGAGGAAGAACAAAAATTCTTCCAAATGGCCGGCAAGCTGTTGAGTGAAGCGCAGAAGCACACGCTTTCATCTGCCTATCTCAGCACCTATGACGAGCAGATAGCCGCGGCGAGCTGAGCGTCATCATGCCCGCACGCCGTGTGCGGGCTTTAGCGGTAAGAGCTGCGCAGGCCGGTATTCGCGACCTGGCAGCGGGCTGTCAAAACAGAAAATAGCGCTGCGCCATCGGCAGTACATCGGCCGGCTCACACCAGAGCAGCTGGCCATCGGCCTTGACCTGATAGTTCTGCGGATCGACTTCGATAGTCGGCAGGTAGTCGTTGTGGATCAGGTCGGTCTTCTGCACTTCGCGACAGCCTTTAACCACACCAATCTTCTTCTTCAGCCCGAGTTGCTCGGGCACTCCGGCATCTAGCGCCGCCTGGCTGATAAAGGTGAAGCTGGTGGCGTGACGGCTGCCGCCATAGCTGGCGAACATCGGTCGGTAGTGCACCGGCTGCGGTGTCGGAATCGAGGCGTTGGCGTCGCCCATCAGGCTGGCAGCAATGGCGCCGCCCTTCAAAACCAGCGTCGGTTTTACCCCGAAGAACGCCGGGCGCCAGAGCACCAGGTCTGCCCATTTCCCGACCTCAATTGAACCCACTTCATGGCTGATGCCGTGGGTGATCGCCGGGTTGATGGTGTACTTGGCGATGTAGCGTTTGACCCGGAAGTTGCTGTTGCCTTCACCGTCGCCGTCCAGCGGGCCGCGCTGTTTGTGCATCTTGTCTGCGGTCTGCCAGGTGCGCGTGATCACTTCGCCAACGCGGCCCATGGCCTGGCTGTCGGAGCTGATCATGGAGAACGCGCCGAGGTCATGCAGGATGTCTTCGGCGGCGATGGTTTCGCGGCGGATACGGCTTTCGGCAAACGCGACGTCTTCGGCAATGCTCGGGTCCAAGTGGTGGCAGACCATCAGCATGTCCAGGTGTTCATCGATGGTGTTCTTGGTGAACGGCCGGGTCGGGTTGGTCGAGCTGGGCAGCACATTAGGGAAGCCGCAGGCCTTGATGATGTCTGGCGCGTGGCCGCCACCAGCACCCTCGGTGTGATAGGTGTGAATGGTGCGACCCTTGAACGCGGCCAAGGTGGTTTCAACAAAACCCGACTCATTCAGCGTATCGGTGTGGATCGCCACCTGCACGTCGTACTGGTCGGCCACGCTCAGGCAGTTGTCGATGGCGGCCGGGGTGGTGCCCCAGTCCTCGTGCAGCTTGAGGCCAATGGCGCCGGCCTTGACCTGCTCGATCAGCGGCTCTGGCAGCGAGGCGTTACCTTTGCCGGTAAAACCCAGGTTCATCGGGAAGGCATCGGCGGCCTGGAGCATGCGCGCCATATGCCAGGGGCCGGAGGTGCAGGTGGTGGCGTTGGTGCCTGTGGCCGGCCCGGTGCCGCCACCAATCATGGTGGTGACGCCGCTCATCAACGCTTCTTCGATCTGCTGCGGGCAGATGAAATGGATGTGCGTGTCGATACCGCCAGCGGTGAGGATCATGCCCTCGCCAGCGATTACCTCGGTGCCTGCGCCAATGGCGATGGTTACGTCGGGTTGGATGTCCGGGTTGCCGGCCTTGCCAATGGCGGCGATGCGCCCGTCCTTGAGACCCACGTCAGCTTTGACGATGCCCCAGTGATCGATGATCAGTGCGTTGGTAATCAGCGTGTCGACCACATCGGCGGCGCACAGTTGGCCCTGGCCCATGCCGTCGCGGATCACCTTGCCGCCGCCAAATTTCACTTCTTCGCCGTAGGTGGTGAAGTCCTTCTCCACCTCAATCCACAGTTCGGTATCGGCCAGGCGCACCTTGTCGCCGACGGTTGGGCCGAACATATCGGCGTAGGCTTGGCGGGAGATTTTCATGGGTTCGCCTTCAGATTCAATTGGGTTTGCAACCGTTCGCTGCGCTCACTTTCGCGGGCAAGCCCGCTCCTACAGGTGAACGAATTTCCCTGTGGTGTGCTTAATCCAGCTCACCCATCACCCGCCCGGCAAAGCCGAACACGCGGCGATGGCCGGCCAGGTCGACCAGTTCGACTTCACGACTCTGCCCGGGCTCGAAGCGCACCGCGGTACCGGCCGGGATATTCAGGCGCATACCGCGCGCCGCGCCGCGATCAAAGCTCAGCGCATCGTTGGTTTCGAAAAAGTGGTAGTGCGAGCCGACCTGGATCGGCCGGTCGCCACTGTTGGCTACGGTCAGGCTAAGGGTGCGGCGGCCGGCATTAAGCTCGATTTCGCCATCCTGGATCTGGTATTCGCCGGGAATCATAGTTGGGGTCTCGACAAGGTTTTGTAGTAGATGGCGTTTGCTCGGTACTGCCCGTCAGGCCCGCAGGCGTAGTCAGGTAACCCGCCGATGCAGGTGTAGCCTTGGGCTTGGTAGAAGGCTTCGGCTTCGCTGCCGGCTTCGGTGTCTAGGTACAGTAAGCCGCGTTGCAGCTCGGCTGCTTCGCCTTCCAGGCACTGCATCAGGCTGTTGGCGATGCCACTGCGGCGGGCGTTGCTGTGTACCAGTAACTTCTGCACCTCGGCGCGGTTGAGGCCGTTGGGCTTCTGGCAAAGCACCAGTTGCACGCTGCCCAGTACCTCGCCCTGTTTATGGGCCAGCCAAAGCAGGTGAGTGCCGTCGTGCAGCCCGGCCAGGACTTGGTCGAAATAGACGTCGGCTGAATCAGTATCCAGATCGGCGAGAAAGCCAACAGAGGCGCCGTGGGCGACGGAGTCGAGCAGCAGGGCCAGCAGGCCTTGGCGATACGACTCAAAATCTGCTGCCGCGAGGCGCGCGATGCTCAGCATCAGAACCCACTCCGCTCAGGGTTAAGCATCAGTTGCATAAAGGTCAGGTCCAGCCAGCGGCCAAACTTGCGGCCGACTTGCGGCATCTGGCCGGTAGTGACGAAGCCGAGGCGTTCGTGCAGGCGAATCGATGCGCTGTTGCCGCTCTCGATGGCGGCGACCATGACGTGCAGACCTGCCGTTTGGGCGCGCTCGATCAGCGCCTGCATCAGCCGCGGACCTAGGCCTTGGCCGCGTTGGTCGCTACGTACATACACCGAGTGCTCGACGGTATGGCGAAAGCCTTCGATGGCGCGCCAAGTGCCGTAGCTGCTGTAGCCGACGACCTCTCCAGCAGCATCGTGGGCTACCAGTACGGGGAAACCGGCGGCGTTGCGTTCGCTCAGCCAGGCCTGGCGGTTGGCCAGGTCGACCTGGGTTTCGTTCCAGATCGCCGTGGTGTTGAGCACGGCGTCGTTGTAGATGGCCAGGATGGCGGGCAGATCGTCTGCGGTCGCGTCTTGAATAACCATGTTCAAGCGATCGGTTGGTGGACGGTGACCAGCTTGGTGCCATCCGGGAAGGTGGCCTCGACCTGAATCTCCGGGATCATTTCCGGGATGCCTTCCATTACCTGATCACGGGTTAGCAGGGTGGTGCCGAAGTGCATCAGCTCGGCCACGGTCTTGCCGTCGCGGGCGCCTTCCAGCAGTGCGGCGGAGATATAGGCCATGGCTTCCGGATAGTTGAGCTTTACCCCACGGGCGAGGCGGCGTTCGGCGACTAAACCTGCGGTGAAAATCAGTAATTTGTCTTTTTCGCGGGGCGTCAGGTCCATCAGTCAGGTACTCCAGATTCGTGGGGGTACGGCAGCGCGCCCGAGCAATTCAGGGCGCAACAAGCGCCAAAGTTCGATCAGCCAGGCGCGGGCGTGCAGTGCTTCATTGGCCAGGCAGCGGGCGACGAGCAGGCCCGGTAATTGAGTCAGGTCGCCGCGCACTGGTGTAACCAGGTTGCGGCAGCGTTCCAGCAGGTCGTTGTCGATTTCGCCGCTGATCAGCAGGGTGGCAAATACCGGTTTGCCGTCCAGACCGATGGGTGAGGCGAGCAGGCCATCGTCGCCGACCACACGCTGGCGTTCATGCCAGAGCAGCTGGCCGTCGCGGCGGATATTCAGTTGGGCTTGGAAGTGCCCAGCATCGAAGCGCTCGCCACTGGCTGGGCGGCCGAGGGCGACGATGTCCCAATAGAGCAGCTTGGCATCGCCGAGCAGGTCGATATCGGTGGTCAGTTCAGCCTGGGCGGCGGCATAGACGATGGTTTCCTGCGGCAGCCATTCCAGGGTGGCGCCGGCTTCGACACGTAGTCGGAGGTGCTGGTAGGCCGGGCCGGCCGCACGGTACCACTTGGCTGCGCCGGGGCTAGTCAGTTGGGCCCAGGCGTTGGCGCCGACCGTGGCCGAAATATCCAGGCGATCACCGCCGGCAATTCCGCCGGGCGGATGCACGATGATGTGCTGACACACCTCTGGCCCTTCGGCATACAGATGCTTTTGCACCCGCAGCGGGCCTTTATGGCGACGTAGGGTCGGGCGGGTGGCATCGCCATCGCGGCCGTAGGCCAGCTCCAGTTCGGCCAGCCAGCTTGGGGTGAAGATGCTCGCGGGGGCGTTCATGGGTTCACCTTTTGGCGCCGCTGCCACCAGCTCTGGCCGGCTGAATAGAGAGTCAGTAGCAGCAAGCCGAGGCTGACCAGCAGCCACCATTGCAGGTGCATGCCGTAGTAGGGTGGCGCGTGCATGAAACCGCTAAACCAGAACGCCGCTATTGCCAGCGCAAGCACGCTGGCGCAGAGGGCGCGGCCCCATGATCGGCAATAGGAGGCGGGGCGCAGCACTGCGAGCAGAAGCAGGCATTCGGCCAGGATAATGGCGCAGAAGACCAGTACCGACTGCTGTGGGTAGTCGGGGTCCATGCCCGGCGGCAGATGGCGGCGCATCCAGTAGTCGGGCATAAAACCGCCCCAAACGACCATGGCCTGGCCGATTGCAGCGGTCAGCGGTAGCAGCAGGTGGCGCCAGATCATCATTAGGTACTCAGGCCCATAAGCGATAGCGAGGCGCCGATTATGCGCAAAGTGCAGACTCGGCGTCGCCATTCAGATCGCCACCAGGCCACGCACACCATCCGCTTCCATGGTCTCGCCACGGCCCTGCTGGACGATTTCGCCACGGCTCATCACCAGATACTGGTCGGCCAGTGCGGCGGCAAAGTCATAGAACTGCTCGACCAGCAGAATGGCCATATCTCCGCGCTCGGCGAGTTTTTTGATCACCACTCCGATTTCCTTGATCACCGAGGGCTGGATGCCTTCGGTGGGTTCATCGAGGATCAGCAGGCGCGGTTTGCTGGCCAGTGCACGGCCGATGGCCAGCTGTTGCTGCTGGCCGCCGGAGAGATCGCCGCCGCGGCGTAGCTTCATTTCGCGCAGTACCGGGAACAGCTCGTAGATAAACTCCGGCACCACCTTGGCCTCGCTGCCGGGAAAGCGTGACAGGCCCATCAGCAGGTTTTCTTCCACGGTCAGGCGACCGAAAATCTCACGGCCCTGCGGCACATAGGCGATACCGGCGTGCACGCGCTGGTGCGGTTTGAAACCGGTGATGGGCTGGCCTTCCCACTGCACGGCACCTTCTTTGGCCGGTATCAGGCCCATCAGGCATTTCAACAGAGTGGTTTTACCCACGCCGTTGCGGCCGAGCAGGCAGGTGACTTCGCCGACCTTCACATCGAACGACAAGCCACGGAGGATATGGCTGCCGCCGTAGTACTGGTGGAGTTGTTGGACTTGCAGCATGTCGGTGTCCTTGTTCATGCGTAGGGTGGATCGGGGTGCGTAGCTCGCGCTTTATCGATCCACCGTGCAGTGTCTGTGGTGGATGAAAAAAGCGTCATCCACCCTACGTTCTAGCGACCCAGATAAACCTCAATCACCCGCTCATCGTTCTGCACCTGCTCCAATGAGCCTTCGGCCAGCACGCTGCCCTGGTGCAGCACGGTGACGTGGTCGGCAATGCTGCCGACAAAGCCCATATCGTGCTCCACCACCATCAGCGAGTGCTTGCGCGCCAGCGACTTGAACAGCTCGGCGGTGAACTCGGTTTCGGCGTCGGTCATGCCCGCTACCGGCTCATCCAGCAGCAACAGTTGCGGGTCCTGCACCAGCAGCATGCCGATCTCGAGAACCTGCTTCTGCCCGTGTGAGAGCAAGCCGGCAGGGCGTGAGCGCGAGCCGTCGAGTTTGATCGTCTGCAGCACCTCATCGATGCGGTCACGCTGCTCGCCGCTGAGTTTGGCGCGCAGGCTGGCCCACACCGACTTGTTGGTTTTTTGCGCCAGTTCGAGGTTTTCGAACACGCTCAGCGCCTCGAATACGGTGGGTTTCTGAAACTTGCGACCGATACCGGACTGGGCGATGTCTACTTCGCTCATCTGCGTCAGGTCGAGGGTTTCACCGAAGTAGGCGACGCCGTTGTCCGGGCGGGTCTTGCCGGTGATCACGTCCATCATGGTGGTCTTGCCGGCGCCGTTGGGGCCGATGATGCAGCGCAACTCACCGACGCCGATATACAGCGTCAGGTTAGTCAGCGCCTTGAAGCCATCGAAGCTGACGTTGATGTCTTCCAGCGTCAGGATGGTGCCGTGGCGAATATTCAGGCCCTTGCTCGCCAGGGTGCTGGCGCCAATCGCATCGCGGCCGCTGCCGGATGGGTCAAAGGCAGGTTCGAGCATAAATTCGGGTACCGGAGTGGCGCGCATCATTGCTCTCCTTTCTTGCGTAACAAGCCGATCACGCCTTTGGGCAGGAACAGCGTCACGACGATAAACAGAAAGCCCAGGGCGAACAGCCAGTACTCGGGAAAGGCCACGGTAAACCAGCTCTTCATGCCGTTGACCAAACCGGCGCCGAGTAGCGGGCCGATCAGCGTGCCACGCCCACCCAGGGCTACCCATACGGCGGCTTCGATGGAGTTGGTGGGCGACATTTCGCTTGGGTTGATGATGCCTACCTGCGGCACATACAGCGCGCCAGCCAGGCCGCAGAGCACGGCGCTGAGTACCCAGATAAACAGCTTGTAGCCACGCGGGTCGTAGCCGCAGAACATCAGGCGGTTTTCCGCATCGCGCAGCGCGGTCAGCACCCGGCCGAACTTGCTGCGCGCAAGCCGCCAGCCCAGGTACAGGCTGGCCACCAGCAGCACTACGGTGGCAAAGAACAGCGTCGCGCGGGTGTGCGCCGAGGTGATATCGAAACCGAGAATGGTGCGGAAGTTGGTAAAGCCGTTGTTGCCGCCAAAGCCGGTTTCGTTGCGGAAAAACAGCAACATGCCGGCAAAGGTCAGCGCCTGGGTCATGATCGAGAAGTACACGCCCTTGATCCGCGAGCGGAAGGCGAAGAAGCCGAACACCAGCGCCAGCAAACCAGGCGCCAGCACCACCAGGCACATCGCCCAGAGGAAGCTTTCGGTGCCGTACCAGTACCAGGGCAGCTCGGTCCAGGCGAGGAAGCTCATAAAGGCCGGCAGGCCGTCACCGGCCGCTTCGCGCATCAGGTACATGCCCATGGCATAACCACCGAGGGCGAAGAACAGGCCGTGGCCGAGCGACAGCAGCCCGGCATAACCCCAGACCAGATCGAGCGCCAGGGCGACGATGCAGTAGCAGAGTATCTTGCCGACCAGGGTCAGGCTGTAGGCCGACACATGCAGGGCGTTGTCCGCCGGCAGCAGGTGCAGCACGGGCATGGCCACGAGCACGGCCAGTACCAGCAGGCCAGTGGCAATCGATACTTGTGGGCCAAGCTTGGCGCTGGCGCGGGCTAACAACGTTTGATTCAGGGGCATAGTCATTAGTCGATCACCCGTCCTTTCAAAGCAAACAGACCTTGCGGGCGTTTCTGAATAAACAGAATGATCAGCGCGAGGATAAGGATCTTGCCGAGCACGGCACCGATCTGCGGTTCGAGAATCTTGTTGGCGATGCCCAGGCCGAAGGCGGCCATCACGCTGCCAGCCAGCTGGCCGACGCCGCCGAGCACCACGACCAGGAACGAGTCGATGATGTAGCTTTGGCCGAGGTCCGGGCCGACGTTGCCGATCTGGCTCAGAGCCACGCCACCGAGGCCAGCGATGCCCGAGCCGAGGCCGAAGGCGAGCATGTCCACCCGACCAGTCGGCACGCCGCAGCAGGCGGCCATGTTGCGGTTCTGCGTCACCGCACGCACGTTGAGGCCCAGGCGGGTCTTGTTCAGCAGCAGCCAGGTCAGCACCACCACGAACAGGGCGAAGCCGATGATCACGATGCGGTTGTACGGCAGCACCAGGTTCGGCAGCACCTGAATGCCGCCGGACAGCCAGTAGGGGTTGGCCACTTCAACGTTCTGCGCGCCGAAGATCACCCGCACCAGCTGAATCAGAATCAGGCTGATGCCCCAGGTGGCCAGCAGGGTTTCCAGCGGGCGACCGTAGAGGTGGCGGATGACCGTGCGTTCCAGGGCCATGCCGATGGCGGCGGTGACAAAGAACGCCACCGGCAGCGCCACCAGCGGATACAGCGCCAGGGCTTCCGGGGCGAAACGCTGGAACAGCACCTGCACCATGTAGGTGGAGTAGGCGCCGAGCATCAGCATCTCGCCGTGGGCCATATTGATCACCCCGAGCAGGCCGAAGGTGATGGCCAGGCCGAGTGCGGCGAGCAGCAGAATCGAACCGAGCGACAGGCCGCTGAAGGCCTGGCCCAGCAGCTCACCTATTAGCAGCTTGCGTTTGACCTGGGCCAGGCTGGTTTCGGCAGCGGTGCGTACCGTTGGGTCACTTTCCACGGCCGGGTCGAGCAGGGCTTCCAGGCGGGTGCGAGCCAGCGGGTCGCCGGTTTCACCGAGCAGACGCACGGCTGCCAGGCGCACGGCCAGGTCGCTGTCGACCAGTTGCAGGTTGGCCAGGGCCAGGGTCAGTGCATCGCGCACCGCATCATCGGTTTCGCTGGCAACCTGGACGTTAAGCAGTTGCAGCTGCGCCGGCTTGGCGCTTTTCTGCAGTTGCTGGGCGGCGGCCAGGCGCAGCGCCGGGTTGTCGGCCAACAGTTGGTGGCTGGCCAACGCGGTGGCGGTCAGACCGCGCAGACGGTTATTCAGGCGCAGCTTCTTCGGTGTTTCGACAGGTTGTGTGTCGCCTTCGGCGGGCTGATAAGTGCCGCTTACTTCGATAAAAGCGTTCTTTGCGCTGTCTGTAGCGACGCGGCCTTGTTGCAGGGCTTCGATCAACGGCAGGCGCGCCGTATTCGGTGCGGCGGACCAGCGTTCCAGCAGGCTGGCCTGCTTGGCCGGGTTGGCGGCGACAAAGTCGCGGGCGTCACCGGCGTGCGCCGTGAAGGGCAGCAACAGCAGCAGGCTCAGCAGAATTCGGGTAACGGCAGTGGGCATAAGGAACAGTCCTTCGATTACGGTCGTAGCCCGGATTGCATCCAGGCTACGTGCAGCAGGCAGTCGACTGCCCTGGTGCGCGTCCACAAACAGACACGCGCCAGGGCGAGGGGCTTTTGCCTTAGTTCGACTTCACCGCGTAATCCGGCTTCTTGTCGTTGCCTTCGATGTACGGGCTCCACGGCTGAGCGCGCACAGGGCTGCTGGTTTCCCAGACTACGTTGAACTGACCGTCGTCCTGGACTTCGCCGATCATTACCGGCTTGTGCAGGTGGTGATTGCTCTTGTCCATGGTCAGGGTGTAGCCGCTCGGTGCAGTGAATGTCTGGCCGTACATGGCCTCGCGCACCTTGTCGACATCAGTGGTACCAGCTTTCTCGACTGCCTGAGCCCACATGTGCAGGCCAACGTAGGTGGCTTCCATCGGGTCATTGGTCACGACGGTGTCAGCGTTCGGCAGGCTCTTGGCCTTGGCGTAGGCTTTCCAATCCGCGACGAACTTGGTGTTGACCGGGTTTTCCACCGACTGGAAGTAGTTCCAGGCGGCCAGCTGACCGACCAGCGGCTTGGTGTCGATGCCGCGCAGTTCTTCTTCGCCCACCGAGAAAGCTACGACTGGGATGTCGGTCGCTTCGATGCCCTGGTTGGCCAGTTCTTTGTAGAACGGTACGTTGGAGTCACCGTTAACGGTGGAGATCACCGCAGTTTTACCGCCGGCAGAGAACTTCTTGATGTTGGCGACGATGGTTTGATAGTCGCTATGGCCGAATGGGGTGTAGACCTCTTCGATGTCCTTCTCGGCCACGCCTTTGCTGATCAGGAAGGCGCGCAGAATTTTGTTGGTGGTGCGCGGGTAAACGTAATCGGTACCGAGCAGGAAGAAGCGCTTGGCGCCGCCACCATCTTCGCTGAGCAGATACTCGACGGCCGGGATCGCCTGCTGGTTCGGCGCTGCACCGGTGTAGAAGACGTTTGGCGACATTTCCTCGCCTTCGTACTGCACTGGGTAGAACAGCAGACCGTTAAGTTCTTCATAGACCGGCAGTACGGATTTGCGCGACACCGAGGTCCAGCAGCCGAAGGTTACGGCGACCTTGTCCTGGGTCAACAGCTGGCGACCACGCTCGGCAAACAGCGGCCAGTTCGAGGCTGGGTCGACCACTACCGGCTCAAGTTGCTTGCCGAGTACGCCGCCCTTGGCGTTGATTTCGTCGATGGTCATCAACGCCATGTCTTTCAGCGAAGTCTCGGAAATGGCCATGGTGCCGGACAGCGAATGCAGGATGCCGACCTTGATGGTCTCTGCGGCTTGGACGGTCCAGGTCATGCCCATAGCGGCGATGGATGCGGACAGGGTAAAGGCCTTGATCAGATTGCGACGTTGCATGGTGCGATCTCCATTCACGAACTTAAGTGTTTGAGCTGCTGGTTTTTAGTTGTTTGTATGGCAGTTGAAACAGGGCCTGGCCCCGGGTCTTCACTTCAGGTCTTCACCTCTGGTGCCGGCATGGTGCGCTGACGCGCGCTATGCAGCATGTGCAGGGTGATCTTGCGCACTTCGGCCTTGCTGACCTCTATATGGGTCTTGAGCAATAGCTGTGCCTCTTCGCACCGGCGCGACAGAATCGCCCCGAGTATTTGTCCGTGTTCCTCATAGGTGGCCGCCACGCGTGGGCTCTGGGTGAAGTCCAAGCGCCTGATAATGCGGATTTTCTCGCTCACATCCGCATGCAGGCGCGCCATCTCGCGGTTGCCGGCGGCTTCCACCAACTGGCAATGAAAACGCTCATCCAGGCGCGACACTTCGCGGCCGTCCTGCAAACGTTGCTCGGGTTGCACCAACCAGGTGCGCTTGAGTTGCTCCAGGGCGTCGCAGTGCTCGTCTTGGGGGCGAGTGCATAAACGCCGCACGGCTTCCAGTTCGAGGACGATGCGCACCTCGTACAACTCCTCAAAATGCGCGAAGTCGAACGGCTTGACCTGCCAGCCGCTGCGGAAATACACCTGCAGGTAGTCCTCGCGTTGCAGGCGATACAGCGCCTGGCGCACCGGCGTGCGGCTGACCGCCATGCGCACGGCGATTTCACCCTCGGAGAAGCGATCCCCTGGCAGCAGGCGAAACTCGAAGATGTCGTCCTTGATCTGCTGGTAGATGCGCTCGGCAAGGTTGTCCGGGCGCTCCTTGCCTGTGCCAGGTGTGCCGCTCAGCTGCATGGGCTCAGCCCTGCTGCTGGCTGGCGATAAACGCGCGCCAGCCGCCGAAGCTGGTGATGTCGCGGGCTCCGTCCAGCGCGTATGGCTCGCAGATAAAACCCTTGACCCAGCGACCGTCAGCCAGCTGCAGGTTGCCGATACCCAGCGGTGCGGGGATTTCCGCGACAAATTCGCCAAAGCGCGCCTGGGGCATATCCCACAACTCGACGATGATCGCCGCGCCGTCCTCGGTCACCCGTGCCAGGCCCGGTTTCGGCGGCACGGTGCCGGGCAGGGCGTACAGGCGATACGTGGCGGCGCTGCTGGTTTGTTCGACCAATACGGCGTCGCGGCTGGTGAGTTGGAAGTTCAGCGGCATGCCGGTCAGGTGTGCGCCGACCACGGCGACGCGCACGCTGCCGGGGGTTGGTTTGTCGCTCGGCGTTTGTGCGGGCAGCGCTTTGCCGGTTGCGCCCAACGGCAGGTTGAGTGCCTGCTGCCAGCGTTGGCCGAAGGCAGCCAGGGCTTGGTCGTGCCAGGCTGGGGCGATCAGGGTGATACCGGCGGGCAGACCGTCGGCACGCATACCGGCGGGTACAGCCAGGGCAGACAAGTCGGCGAGGTTGGTGAAGTTGGTGTAGGTGCCGAACTGGCTGTTGAACAGCACGGGTTCGACTTCCATCTCGGCGAGGCTGCGAAGGGTCGGCGAAGTCGGTACAACCAGAGCATCGAAGCCGGCCAGGATGTCGTTGATCGTGCGGCTCAGTTCAGCGCGGATATATTCGGCCTTGTAGGCATCGCAGGCGCTGTACTTATGACCGTTGTCGACGATGCCGCGCACCACCGGGTTGATGTGTTCGGGCTTGACGCCTTCCAGCGCCACGGTGCGCTCGGCAACCCAGCTGCCGTAGTACAGCTGCTCGGCCAGTTGCTGGAAGGGCGCAAAGTCGATTTCCACCAACTGCACATCCAGTTCGCGCAGCTTGCCCAGGGCCTGCTCGAATACCGCCTGGTTCTGCGTATCGCCAAAGAACTCGGGCTTGCTCGGCACTGCCAGGCGCGGCTGGGCCGGCATGCCAACCTTGGCGCTATTGGGGTTCTTGCGGCTGTAGGGATCGGTGGCGTCGTAGCCGCCGGCAATCTGCGCCACGCTCAGGGCGTCGCTGACGGTCAGGGCGAAAACCGAGATGCAATCAAGCGTCTTGCAGGCTGGTACCAGGCCGCTGTTGGACAGCCAGCCTTTGCTTGGCTTGAGCCCGATAATATTGTTGAAGCCGGCTGGCACGCGGCCGGAACCGGCGGTGTCGGTGCCCAGCGAGAACGGCACCAGACCGCGCGCCACGACACTGGCCGAGCCGGAGCTGGAGCCGCCGCTGACATAGTCCGGGTTGAAGCTGTTGCACACCGCGCCGTGGGGCGAGCGGGTGCCAACTAGGCCGGTGGCGAACTGATCAAGGTTGGTCTTGCCGATGAGGATGGCGCCGGCGGCGCGCAGCTTGGCCACCACTGTGGCGTCGGCCGCTGCGGTGTAGGCGAACTCTGGGCAGGCGGCAGTGGTAGGCCAACCGGCTGCGTCGATATTGTCCTTGATGGCGAATGGCACGCCGTACAGCGGTAGTTTGCTTAGCTCGCCGCTGGCACTTTGCAGCAGGGTGGACAAGTTATCGAGCTGGGCGTTGAGTTGCGCTTCGCTGGCCAGAGCAATCCAGGCGTTATCCGCCGTGCTTAGTTCAAGACGCAGGTTATGCAGCAGCTCGGCCGGTGACTGGCCATCGTGATAAGTCTGTTGCCAATCGGCGAGGGTGAAAGCGATAGGGGTGTTGGACATGCTCTGAAATCCCATCTTGTATCCAAGTGATGGAATGCTTAGAGCAAGCCCGGTGCCAGGTTTTTAAAGTCTATTTATTTCAATGGATTAGCCGGTTTTATACGGCTTTCGTGGCGTAGTGCAGGATGGCTTGTGCACCGCAGCAGTGCCGATGGCCAGCTTGTGGTGCGCTGCCAGTTGGCCCGGAGGGCGTCCGGGCGGGTCAGAGGGCGAGGTAGTTCTTCACCCCGGTAAAGATGATCTGCGCGGCCAAGGCGCAGACAAACAGGCCCATCAGGCGGCTGACGATCTGCAGGCCTTGGTCACCGAGCAAACGCTCGAACTGGTTGGACATATACAGCACCACACCCACTGTGAGGCTGGCCAGGGCGATACCCAGCACCGCCACGGCCTTATCGCTCCAGTCTGGCTGGCTGGCGCCCATCAGCAGCAGAGCACCGATGGTGCCGGGCCCGACGGTGAGCGGGATGGTCAGCGGCACGATGGTCACGTCCTGCTGCACGTTATCGCTTTGCACCGCCGATTTGCCCTGGGCCATGCCCAGGGCCGAGATAAACAGCACGCTGCCAGCGCCGATACGGAAGGCGTCGATGGTGATGCCGAACAGGGTGAAGATGTGTTTGCCGAACAGATACAGCAGTACGCTGGCGATCAGCACGCCGAGGGCGACCTTCCAGGCCAGGCGCTTGCGCTCCTTGACCGTGTAGCCGCGGCTTAGGCCGATAAAACACGACAGCACGAAGAACGGGCTATAGAGCACCAGCAGTTTCAAATACAGGCTGAACAGCGCGGACGCCATGGAAAGGACTCGTCTCGATAAAGATGGGTGGCAGGGTAAGCGTGTAGCGCCTGCCGGGCAATAAACGTCAGGAAGGCAGGGCGTCGCGTTGACGGCGAATTTCCCGTTCGGCGACCCAATGCTCGATCAATTCGCGCAGCTGCGACATTTCCACCGGCTTGGACATATGCCCGTCCATGCCGACCTGGCGCGCGCGCTCTTTGTGTTCATTGAGGATATGCGCAGTGAGCGCCACCACCGGGGTGCGCGTGCGTTGTTCGGCGGCCTCCCAGGCGCGCAGTTGCTCGGTGGCGGAGAAACCGTCGAGCACGGGCATTTCGCAGTCCATCAGCACCAGATCGTATTGCTGCGCTTTCATCGCGCTGAGGGCTTCTTCGCCGTTGCTGGCGGTGTCGGGCTGCAGGTTGAGCTTGCCAAGCATGCCGCGGATTACCTTGGTGGAGATGGTGTTGTCTTCGGCCACCAGGATGCGGAAATCGTTGGGCACGTTCAAGGGAGCACTCACCGGCGCCGGGTTGAACATGGGTGAGTCGCCCTTGCCGCGCTGCGCCAGCTCATCGGCGAGGGTGGTTTTCAGGGTGTAGCCGGCCACCGGTTTGGCCAGGATGCGTTTGATCCCGGCGTTGCGCGCGATGATCTTGCTCGGCGCATTGCTGATGCCGGTGAGCATGATCACCAGAATGTCGTGGTTGAGGTTGGCGTCTTCCTTGATCCGCGCGGCCAGCTGCATGCCGGTCATGCCGGGCATGTCCTGATCGAGCAGGACGGCATCGAAGTATTCGCGCAGATGCGCTTTGGTGCGCAGCAGGGCCATGGCCTCTTTGCCCGAGGGCACGGCGCTGACCTGCATGCCCCAGGCGCTGCATTGTTGCACCAGCACTTTGCGGCAGGTGTCGTTGTCATCCACCACCAGCAGGCGTGCGCCTTGCAGCGAGGCGTCGAGGTCTGCGGTGGGTTGTTCCAGGCGGCTGGCATCCAGCGGCAGGGTCAACCATAGGGTCGAGCCCTGGCTGCCACCGCTTTGAATGCCGAACTCGCCTTCCATCAGGCGCACCAGCTGGCGCGCGATGATCAGGCCAAGGCGCCCGCCGAGTTTGGTCGCGGCAAGGAAGTCCTTGCTGTGCAGTTCGGCATTCAGCAGTGCGTCGCGTTCGCTGGCGTCCAGCGGCTTGCCGCTGTCCTGCACGGCAATGCGTAGGCGCGGTTGCTCGCCGGTGGTGTCCAGGGCCACAACCAGGAGAATTTCGCCTTCATCGGTTTGCTTGAAGGCGTTGTCCAGCAGGCTCAGCAGGGTCTGGCGCAGGCGCGTGGGGTCGCCGCTGATGACCCGTGGCACTTGCGGCTGCATAAAGCTGATCAGTTCGACCTTCTGCTGTTCGGCCTTGGCGCGGAAGATATCCAGGCAGTCTTCGATCAGCGCGTTGAGGTCGAACTGCACGTCATCCAGTTCGATCTGCCCGGATTCGAGCTTGGAAATATCGAGGATTTCGTTGATCAGGGTAAGCAGCTCGTTACCCGAGCTGTGGATGGTCTGCACGTAGTCGCGTTGCTTGGCTGATAGTGGCGTGCCTAGCAGCAGCTCGGTCATGCCCAGCACACCATTCATCGGGGTGCGGATTTCGTGGCTGATCTTGGCGAGAAATTCCGCCTTGGCTTTCAATTCGGCGGAGCTGGCGGCGAGGGCGCGGCTGGTACTGAACTGGTCCTGCATGATGCGTCGCTGTCGCTCGCTCAGCGCCATGCTGAGGATAAAACCGCTGGCGGCTGTAACCGCGAGCAGGCCGTAGGCCATCCACTCACTCTGTACTGCCCAGTAACCGAAGAGGACTGGTAGTGCACAGATAAAGGCTGCGCAAAACAGCAGTACCGCCAGGCTGAACAGCCGCGCCGGCTTGTAGCCATGCCGCCAGTGGGTCAGCGACACCAGCAGAATGCTCAGGCCTGCGACGGCGTTGAGCAGGTAGACCAGTTGATTGAACTGCAGATTAGTCGCCACCAGCAGGGCCACGCAGACCAGGCTGATAACTGCCACTTCGCCAGTCAGCAGGTGGTTCAGCGGCGTGCTCGGGCAGACCTTGTGGAAAAAACTGGCGGTGAAACACAGGGCGCAGAGCGCGGCCAGCAGCATCGACAGGTTGGCAATCTGCGGCTGTAGGCTTTGCCATTCACTGAGCCAGGGCGTGCTGATACCGAGCAGGCTGACCACCGCGATGAGCTGGCAGACCTGAGTCGCAGCCAGCCACAGACCGCTTACGGCGCGGGTGTATGCAAAGCGGACCAAGTTATAGGCCACCAGCATGCCGAGGCAGCCGAGTAGCAGGCCGAACAGCAGCGGACGGTTGTCGTCGGCGACCATCGCCTGCGCACTTTGCAGGGTAATGCTGGGGCGCAGCGAATGTTCCGAGGCCAGGCGCAGGTAGATATCCAGCGGCTGTTCGACCTTGGGCAGTGGCAGGAGGAAATCGCGGCTGGCCAGGGGGCGGCTGGAAAACGGCAGGTTGCTGCCGGTGTGAGCCTGTTCGATCAGCTTGTCGTCTTGCAGCACATACAGGTCGAGATACGCCAGGTAGGGCGCGAATACCCGCAGCATCTGCACGTCAGTGTTGGCCGGCATACGGTGATGCAGCCACAGCGCGCTGTTGCCGCCGGGGGTATAGAGCTGGGTGAGGTCGGTGGAGCGGAACTGCGCCTGGCGCTCGGGGCTGCGTACATCATTAAGTTGCAGCTCGGCGCCCGAGTCGGTCAGGCTGGACCAGGAAGCCTGCGGCCCTGCCTGAGCTGACGCTGCGGTGAGCGCCATCAGCAGCGTGCTGAGTAGCAGGTAGGTGGCAATCCTCAGCCGGCGCACAGTGAAGTCCCTTCAGAAATAAGTGGTCGGATTATAGCCAAGCTGTTCGCGAGGGAAATATGACAAAGGTGGCCAATTGGCCACCTTTGTCGTGTTTTACCCTTTATTTACCTTCACTTATCCCCGCGTTCGCGGGCAATGGCACGGTAACCGATATCGTTGCGGTAGAAACTGCCGTTCCAACGAATCTTCTCGGCTAGGCGGTAGGCCTGTTGCTGAGCTTCTTCAACGGTGCGACCGATGGCAGTCGCGCAGAGTACGCGGCCGCCAGCGGTGACGATCTGGCCGTCCTTCAGTGCGGTGCCGGCATGGAAGACTTTGCCTTCCAGCTGTGCGGCCGCATCCAGCCCTTCGATCACATCGCCTTTGGCGTAATCGGCCGGGTAACCGCCAGCTGCGATCACTACGCCCACAGTCGGGCGTGGGTCCCAAGTGGCTTCGACCTTGTCCAACGCCTTGGCCAGTGCGGCTTCGACCAGCAGCACCAGGGAGCTTTCCAGACGGCACATGATCGGCTGGGTTTCCGGGTCGCCAAAGCGGCAGTTGAATTCGATGACCTTCGGCTTGCCGGCCTTGTCGATCATCAGCCCGGCGTAGAGGAAGCCGGTATAGACGTTGCCTTCAGCCGCCATGCCGCGCACGGTCGGGTAGATCACCTCATCCATCACCCGCTGGTGTACATCGGCGGTGACCACAGGGGCAGGCGAATAAGCGCCCATGCCGCCGGTGTTGGGGCCGGTGTCGGCGTCGCCGACGCGCTTGTGGTCCTGGCTGGTGGCCATTGGCAGCACGTTTTCACCGTCGACCATGACGATAAAGCTGGCTTCTTCGCCGTCGAGGAATTCCTCGATTACCACGCGCGAACCGGCGTCGCCGAAGGCATTGCCAGCGAGCATATCGCGCACGGCGTCTTCGGCTTCTTGCAGGGTCATAGCTACGATTACGCCTTTACCCGCTGCCAGGCCGTCGGCCTTGATCACGATTGGCGCGCCGACTTTTTGCAGGTAGGCCAGGGCCGGCTCGACTTCAGTGAAGTTCTGGTAGTCGGCGGTAGGGATTGCGTGACGAGCGAGGAAGTCTTTGGTGAAGGCCTTGGAACCTTCCAGCTGCGCGGCGGCGGCGGTTGGGCCGAAGACATCCAGCTTGCGTGCGCGGAACAGATCGACCACACCAGCCACCAGCGGCGCTTCCGGGCCAACGATGGTCAGTTGCACATTTTTCTCAGCGAAGTCGGCCAACTGCTCGATTGCTAGCACGTCGATAGCGACGTTTTCACACTTGGCTTCAGTCGCAGTGCCTGCGTTGCCAGGTGCCACGAAGACTTTAGTGACGCGCTTGTCCTGCGCGACTTTCCAGGCCAGGGCGTGTTCACGACCGCCGCTGCCGATGATCAATACGTTCATGTTTCTCTCCCAATGGAGGCGGGCCTTGGGCCCGTTCGGTGGATAGAAAAAGCGCTATCCACCCTACGAAATCGGTGGGATGTAGGGTGGATGGCCGAAGCCATCCACCACGCCGTCAATGGCGGAAGTGGCGCATACCGGTGAAGACCATGGCAATACCGGCTTCGTCGGCGGCGGCTATTACTTCTGCATCGCGCATCGAGCCGCCTGGCTGAATTACCGCGGTGATGCCATTGGCAGCGGCGTTGTCCAGGCCGTCACGGAACGGGAAGAAGGCGTCGGAGGCCATGACCGAACCGGCGACCTGCAGGCCCGCGTGCTCAGCCTTGATTGCAGCAATACGTGCCGAGTTGACGCGGCTCATCTGGCCGGCGCCGACACCGATGGTCTGGCGGCCTTTCGCATACACGATGGCGTTGGATTTGACGAACTTAGCCACTTTCCAGGCGAAGATTAGGTCGTGCACTTCCTGCTCGCTCGGTGCGCGCTTCGTGACGATCTTCAGGTCTTCTGCCTTGATCATGCCAATGTCGCGGCTCTGTACCAGCAGGCCGCCGTTGACGCGCTTGAAATCCCAGCCAGTGCTGCGTTCGGCCGGCCACTCACCGCATTCCAGCAGGCGTACGTTGGCTTTGGCGGCGACGACATCACGGGCGGCCTGGGAAATTTTCGGGGCGATGATCACTTCGACGAACTGACGCTCGACGATGGCCTGGGCGGTGGCACCATCCAGCTCACGGTTGAAGGCGATGATGCCGCCAAATGCCGACTCGGTGTCGGTTGCGTAGGCAAGTTCATAGGCCTGGCGAATGCCGCCTTCGCTGTCCAGGGCCACGGCTACGCCGCACGGGTTGGCATGCTTGACGATCACGCAGGCGGGTTTGACGAAGCTCTTCACGCATTCCAGCGCGGCGTCGGTGTCGGCGACGTTGTTGAACGACAGTTCCTTGCCCTGCAGCTGGATGGCAGTGGCGACGCTGGCCTCACCTTTTTGCGCTTCCACGTAGAACGCCGCGCTCTGGTGCGGGTTCTCGCCGTAGCGCATTTCCTGGGCCTTGATGAACTGGCTGTTGAAGGTGCGTGGGAAGGCGCCGCGCTCTTCGGTGCTCAGGCTATCGCGGCTCTGGTCGATGGTGCCCAAATAATTGGCGATCATGCCGTCATAGGCTGCGGTGTGCTCGAAGGCTTTCAGCGCCAGGTCGAAGCGCTGGGCGTAGCTCAGGCCGCCGGCTTTCAGCGACTCGATGATGCCGGTGTAGTCGCCGGCATTGACCACGATGGCCACGTCTTTGTGGTTCTTCGCCGCGGAGCGGACCATGGTCGGGCCGCCGATGTCGATGTTCTCGATGGCGTCGGCCAGGTCACAACCCGGCTTGGCCACGGTGGCGGCGAAGGGGTAGAGGTTGACCGCGACCAGGTCGATCGGCTTGATACCGTGCTCGTCCATCACTGCGCCGTCGATGGCGCGACGGCCAAGGATGCCGCCGTGGATCTTCGGGTGCAGGGTCTTGACGCGACCGTCCATCATTTCCGGGAAACCGGTGTAGTCGGCCACTTCCACGGCGGCGATGCCGTTGTCCTTGAGCAGCTTGTAAGTGCCGCCGGTGGAGAGAATTTCCACATTCAGGGCGACGAGCTCGCGGGCAAACTCAAGGATGCCAGTCTTGTCGGAAACACTGATCAAGGCACGGCGAACGGGGAGGCGGGTGGTCTGGTCGGTCATTTCAGAGTCCATCAGAGCGGGGATATCAGCAAAAAAGGCGGCTCATGCGGGCCGCCCTTTTCGGGAGTTCGGGGTTACAGCAGGTCGTATTGCTTGAGCTTCTTGCGCAGGGTGCCGCGATTCAGGCCGAGCAGCTCGGAGGCCTTGGTCTGGTTGCCCTTGACGTAGTTCATTACGGTTTCCAGCAGTGGCGCTTCCACTTCGGTCAGCACCAGGTTGTACACGTCACTGACGTCTGCGCCCTCAAGATGGGCGAAATAATTGTGCAGAGCCTTCTCAACGCTGCCGCGCAGGGTTTGACCCTCTTCGCTTGGCGTATTGAGATGCTGCTTCAAACTGCTGTTGTCACTCACGGGAGCCATTCCACTCTCTAAGGTCTCAGTCAACATCGTCATGCGGCCACCCCTTCTCCATTGTTATGACGTTCGCTGAAGAACTCGCGAACGTTGGTGCACTGCGCGTCCGTACTGTCCAGACGATTGAATTGGGCGCGGAACTCCCTGGCGCCCGGCAAGGTTGCGAGATACCAACTGACATGCTTGCGGGCAATACGTACGCCCATTACATCGCCGTAGAAGGCGTGCAGTGCAGCCAGATGTTCAAGCAGAATGCGTTCCACTTCGAGCAGGCTAGGTGCCGGGAGCTGTTCACCGGTACGCAGGTAGTGCTCGATCTCACGGAATATCCACGGCCGGCCCTGAGCCGCGCGACCGATCAGCAGGCCATCTGCACCAGTGGCGGCGAGCACCATCTTGGCCTTCTGCGGCGAATCAATATCGCCATTGGCCAGCACCGGAATCGACACCGCCTGCTTGATCGCGGCGATGGTGTCGTACTCGGCCTCGCCCATATACAGGTCGGCGCGGGTGCGACCATGCACGGCCAGCGCAACAATACCGGCGTCTTCGGCGATTTTCGCCACGGCAATGCCGTTCTTGTTCTCACGGTCCCAGCCGGTGCGGATTTTCAGGGTCACCGGTACATCCACGGCGGCGACCACTGCCTGAAGAATCTCGCGAACCAGCGTCTCGTCTTTCAACAGGGCAGAGCCTGCGGCCTTGTTGCAGACCTTCTTGGCCGGGCAACCCATATTGATGTCGATAATCTGCGCGCCCATTTCCACGTTGCGTCGCGCAGCTTCCGCGAGCATCTCGGGATCACCACCGGCGATCTGCACCGAGCGAGGCTCGGGATCACCTGTGTGGATCATGCGCAGACTCGACTTGCGGGTGTTCCATAGACGCACATCGCTGGTGACCATTTCCGACACCACCAGACCCGCACCCATACGCTTGCACAGCTGTCGAAACGGCTGGTCAGTGACGCCCGCCATAGGGGCGAGAATCAGCGAATTTGGCAATGTGTAGGGGCCGATGCGTAGCGCCGACATAGGGCTTCTCTGCTCAAGAGACCAGCTGTTGAACAAATAGGAGAGTGCGAAAAAGGGTGGGCATGATACCCGCTCTGGATGACCGGAGAAAGGCTGTTTTGAACAAATTCTGAACAGCTCTGGGCTTATCGCGAAGGGTTTGGTTACGGCGGATTTTCAAGTAATCCGCAGCGTGCAGGCTATTCCGGCGAGTGGAAGCTCAGGCTGTAGTTCACCGCTTGGGTGCCTGGGTCGAGGATGTCCAGGGAGATGTGAATCGGCGTTTGCGGCGGCATTTCCGCGTTGCCGGCCAGCTCGCCGGCGAGGTATTCGCTGGGTTTGAAGCGGCGGCTGGCGAGCAGTTGGCCGTTGATATCGGCAAAGCGCATTTCCAGCAGCGGGAACGGCTGGGAGAACGCCGCACGGTTGTAGAGGATGGCATCGACCACCAATGCACCGCTGAATTCCGGGTGGCTGCGTACCACCAGATTGCTGCTCTTGACCTGGGTGATGTCGACCTTGGATGGCAGCTGGCAGCCGACTGCCGGACACAGTTGCTCGAACCAGGGGCGGTACTGATCCTGGCGCGCCAGTTCATTGAAGTGATACATCACGTACTGCCCAGCCAGGGCTGCTGCACCCAGGAAATTCAGGATGCCCCAGCCGATCCAGCGGCCCCAGGGCTTTTTCGGTTGTTGCCAATCCAGTTGCAGTGGCTCGTCATCCAGTTCGAACAGGTGCTCGTCGCGCAGTTCGGGCTCGCTGCGCGCGGCCTTTTTCGGCGCCGTTACGGCGGGCTCTTCATCGGCTGGGCTGTCTACCAGCGCGCCAAAGGGCTCGCGCTCGGCATGCAGCTCAATGTGCTCGATTTCCGGCTCAGGGTGGCGGCGGTCAAGGGCATTGAGGTCGAGCGCAGGCTCTTCATCGGGCTCGTTGACTGGCTCGGGTGCTACGGGTGCTGGTGGAAGCTGCGGAGTAGGCCGTACAGGTGGCCTCAGCGGTTGAGGTTTGGCACTCAGGCTGGCCGCCGGCTTGGTCAGTTCGTCCTGCAGCAGGGCTTCGGCCCAGCGTTCGTCGTGCGGGTCGTGCTCAATCGGTTCGGGTGCCAGAAAATTTTCGGCGTACTTAGGCGCGCTATCAATCGCCAGGAACTGCTTGGACAGCTGCTGTTCCTGGGCTTCGAGCTTGGCCAGCTCTTCATCCAGGTCGAGGCTGTCGAGGTCCAAGTCGTCATGAATCCACAGCGTGTCGCCGGCTTTGCTGCTGGCAGACGCCGCCGGTATTGCAGGCATGGCGCTGGGCATTGCCGGGTGTGGCGCGGGCTGTGCGGGTGGTTTGCTCGGCTGTGGGGGCTGCGTTGGAGCAGCGGCTGGCACCTCGGGTTGCGGCAGTTGCTGGCCCTGCTCGCGCAGTTGTTTCGCGGCATTGAACACATGCAGGCAGGCTCCGCAGCGCACGGCACCATGGGCGGCACCCAGCTGCGTGAGGTTCACGCGAAAGCTGGTGCGGCAATGGGGGCACTGGGTGACGAAGCTCTGGGTCATGCGGCGATCCGGCTAAACGAGGCGGCTAGTCTAACGTAAGTGCTTGGCAATGCAGCAGCTGTGCGCACTGGGGCGGTTAGCGGCGTACGCCGCTAATGCGCACCCAGCCATCTTTGTCAGCGGTCGGGTCGAGAGTAAAGGCCTCGTTATAGGCGGCGCGCACCTCTTCGGCCTGTTCGGCAAGGATGCCCGACAGCGCGAGGCGCCCGCCCGGCTTGACCAGGCTGGTGATCTGCGGCGCCAATGCCACCAGAGGACCGGCGAGGATATTGGCCACCACCACGTCGGCCGGCTGTTGCGGCATGTCGTCTGGCAAGAAAAGCGGGAAGCGCGCCGGGTCGATACCGTTGCGCCCGGCGTTATCGCGCGAGGCCTCGATGGCCTGGATATCAATATCGGTACCGACTGCCTGCGGCGCGCCGAGCAGCAGGGCGGCAATTGCCAGGATGCCCGAGCCGCAACCAAAGTCGATCACGCTGCAATCCTGCAGATTCTGGCCGTCCAGCCATTCCAGGCACAGTGCGGTGGTTGGGTGAGTGCCGGTGCCGAAGGCCAGGCCCGGATCGAGCAGCAGGTTGACAGCGTCTGGCTCCGGCGCGGCGTGCCAGCTGGGCACAATCCACAGGCGCTGACCGAAACGCATCGGCTGGAAGCCGTCCATCCAGCTGCGCTCCCAGTCCTGATCGGCGATCACTTCTTCGTGGTGCTCCGGCAACTCGGCGCCGGTCAGCAGTTGCAGGTGGGCAAATACCGTGTTGGCGTCGGTATCGGCCTCAAATAGGGCGAGCAGGTGGGTGTGCGACCACAGCGGCGTGGTGCCCAGGTCCGGCTCGAAAATTGGCTGGTCTTCGGCGTCCATAAAGGTCACCGATACCGCACCGACTTCCAGCAGCGCATCTTCGTAGGTTTCCGCTTGCTCCGGGGTGATGGCGAGACGGACTTGTAACCAGGGCATGGGAAACCTCGTGAGCGTTGTGGCGGGATGGCGCAAATTGGCGCGCAGCTTACTTGAAGCCTGGGGTTGCCTGCCACCGCCGGCAGGCCGGAAACGACAAGGGCCGCCTAATGGCAGCCCTTGTTTGTGCGCTTAGCCGAAGCTTAGTGCTTATCCATACCCAGTTTTTTCTCCAGGTAATGGATATTCACGCCGCCTTTGCAGAAGCCTTTGTCGCGCACCAGATCGCGGTGCAGCGGCACGTTGGTCTTGATGCCGTCGACGACGATCTCGTCTAGGGCGTTACGCATACGGGCCATGGCCTCGTCGCGGGTGGCGCCGTAGGTAATGATCTTGCCGATCAGTGAGTCGTAGTGCGGCGGTACGGTGTAGCCGCTATACAGGTGCGAGTCGACCCGTACACCGTTACCACCCGGGGCGTGGAAGTGCTTGACCTTGCCAGGGCAAGGCATGAAGTTGTCCGGGTCTTCAGCGTTGATTCGGCATTCCAGCGAGTGGCCACGAATCACCACGTCACTCTGCTTGAACGACAGCTTGTTGCCAGCGGCGATGCTGAGCATCTCCTTGACAATGTCGATGCCGGTGACCATTTCCGAAACCGGATGCTCAACCTGTACGCGGGTGTTCATCTCGATAAAGTAGAAATGACCATCTTCGTAGAGGAACTCGAAGGTGCCAGCGCCGCGATAACCGATCTCGATGCAGGCATCGACGCAGCGTTGCAGCACTTCGGTGCGGGCTTTTTCATCGATACCTGGTGCCGGCGCTTCTTCCAGTACCTTCTGGTGGCGGCGTTGCAGCGAGCAGTCGCGGTCACCCAGGTGGATGGCGTTGCCCTGGCCGTCGGAGATCACCTGGACTTCCACGTGACGTGGATTGCCGAGGAACTTCTCCAGATAGACCATCGGGTTGCCGAACACCGAACCGGCTTCGCTGCGGGTCAGCTTGGCCGATTTGATCAGGTCTTCTTCTTTGTAGACCACGCGCATGCCACGACCACCGCCGCCGCCAGCGGCTTTGATGATCACCGGGTAACCGACTTCGCGAGCAATCTGCAGAGCTGTTTCTTCGTCTTCCGGCAGCGGGCCGTCGGAGCCGGGCACTACGGGAACGCCTGCGCGTTTCATGGCGTCTTTGGCCGAGACTTTGTCGCCCATCAGGCGAATGGTCTCGGCTTTCGGGCCGATAAAGGCGAAGCCGGAGTTTTCCACCTGTTCGGCGAAATCGGCGTTTTCCGCAAGGAAGCCGTAGCCAGGGTGGATAGCCGTGGCGCCGGTGACTTCAGCCGCGCTGATGATCGCCGGAATATTCAGGTAGGACAGCGCGCCAGAGGCGGGGCCAATGCAGACGGATTCGTCGGCCAGGCCCAGGTGCATCAACTCGCGGTCAGCGGTGGAATGCACCGCGACGGTTTTGATGCCCAACTCTTTACAGGCGCGCAAGACGCGCAGGGCGATCTCGCCGCGGTTGGCGATCAGAACTTTTTCCAACATCGCTGGCTCTCCGTGGATCAAACGATGGTGAACAGAGGCTGGTCGTATTCCACCGGCTGACCGTTCTCACCCAGAATGGATTCGATCACGCCGCTGGTTTCGGCCTCGATGTGGTTCATCATCTTCATCGCTTCAACGATGCAGAGAATGTCGCCTTTCTTCACGCTCTGGCCGACTTCAACGAAGTTGCCCGACGTCGGGCCGGAAGCGCGGTAGAAGGTGCCGACCATCGGCGAGCGCACCACGGTGCCATTCAGCTTGGCGGCTGCAGGCGCAGCGGCTTCAGCAGCAACTGGTGCGGCAGCAACCGGAGCAGCTGCAGGCGCAGGCGCCTGGGCGTACATCGGCTGTTGCATAAAGGCTGGCTGCTTGCTGTGACGGCTGATCCGCACGGATTCTTCGCCTTCGCGAATCTCCAGCTCGTCGATACCGGATTCTTCCAGCAGCTCGATCAGTTTTTTGACTTTACGAATATCCATAGTGGTTCAACTCCCGGTGAGGTCAGGGGCGCTTAAGTTCAAGTTGTTCGAGTGCAGCCTCCAGGGCCAGTCGATAACCGCTGGCGCCAAGGCCGCAGATCACTCCCACCGCAACATCTGAAAAGTAGGAGTGATGGCGGAAAGCTTCGCGTTTGTGCACGTTGGACAAATGCACTTCGATGAATGGGATGCTCACTGCCAGCAATGCGTCACGTAATGCGACGCTGGTGTGAGTAAAAGCGGCAGGATTGATCAAGATAAAGTCGACACCTTCGCCTTTTGCGGCGTGAATACGGTCAATTAGCTCGTACTCGGCATTGCTCTGCAGGTACAGCAGATGGTGGCCTTCCTCGCGCGCGCGGCGCTCCAGGTCGAGGTTAATCTGCTCCAGGGTGACGGCGCCGTAGACCCCAGGCTCGCGGGTGCCGAGCAGGTTGAGGTTGGGGCCGTGCAGTACCAATAAGGTCGCCATGATCCTTAATCCTTGTTTTTCTACTGCGCAGGACTATGCCGCGACAGCGCGGGGCTGTCCAGTTCTCAGCAATAGTCGACACGATGACCGCAGATTGCGGCAAATATATGACTCGGGGCGTTAAAACCGTTCCCGTGCTGTGCTCAGGCGCGCAGCAAAGGTCGTTGCATCCACCTCACCTACGACACGCAAATCCAACCATTCGTCACCCTTGGCGTCGAACAGCAGAATCGCTGGAGGGCCGAACAGCTGGTAGCGGTCGAGCAGGGCGCGTTGCGCGGGGTTGCTCTCGGTGATGTCGAAACGCACCAGCTGATAGTCGCCCAGTTGGCGGCCGACCTCCGGGGCGTTGAGCACTTCGCGTTCGATCACCTTGCAACTGATGCACCAGTCGGCGTACCAGTCGAGCAGCAGCGGCTTGCCGTTGTTTTTTGCGGCGAGCAACGCTGCATCGAGTTCGGCGGGAGTGCTGATGGTTTGCCATTGGCCGGTTTGCACCTGGGTGGCTTCAGCGCTGCTGACCATCCGTCCAAGTGGACGCAGCGGGTCATCTTGGCCTTGCAGTGCGCCGACCCAGGCCACCAGGGCGTAGACCAGCAGTGGCAGACCGAGCAGTTGCGCGAGTTTCTGATGATGGGTTTTCGGCGTCAGTTCCAGCGCGCCGAGCCACAGTGCAATACCGGCGGCCAGCAAACCCCACAACGCCAAACTGACGGGGCCGGGCACCACGCGTTCAAGCAGCCAGATGGCCACGGCCATCAGCAATGCGCCGAACAGGTTGCGCACCGTGAGCATCCAAGGGCCGGACTTCGGCAGCAATGCGCCGCCACCGACGGCAAACAGCACCAGTGGTGCGCCCATCCCCAGGCCCAGGGCCAGCAGCTTGAGGCCGCCGCCGAGGGCATCACCACTGGCGCTGATATACAGCAGCGCGCCTGCCAACGGCGCAGAGACGCAAGGAGACACCAGTACGCTAGACAGCACACCCAGTGCTGCAGCGCTGAAAATTGTGCCGCCGTGCAGGCGCTGGCTCAGGGTCTGCAGCCGGCCGTCGATTGCTGCTGGCAGGCGCAGTTCGAGGAAGCCAAGGCTGGCGGCGCCGAACAGGGCGAAGAAGATCGCAAATGGCACTAGCACCCAGGGCGACTGTAAGCGTGCCTGCAGATTGAGTTCCGCGCCGAAAAGACCCATCAGCGCGCCGAGTATGGCAAAGCTCAGGGCCATCGGCAGCACGTAGGCCAGCGACAGCACCAGGCTGCGCATGCCGCCGGGTTGGCCGCGCAACACCACTCCAGTGAGGATTGGCAGCATTGGCAGCACGCAGGGGGTAAAGGTCAGCGCCAGGCCGCCGAGGAAGAACAGCGCCAGATCGGTCCAGCTCCACGGCGTTGCCGCAGCAGGCGCAGCGCTGCTGGCTACAGCGCCGCCGCCAATCGCCAGTACTTCGGTTTCCGGCGGGTAGCACAGGCCTTTATCGGCGCAGCCCTGGTAGTTGACGCTGAGGTTGAAGGGGCGATTGTCCGGGTTGTCGACCGGCACTTCGACATCCAGCACCTCGTAGTACACCTCGACATCGCCAAAGTACTCGTCATGTTTAGCCTGGCCGGCCGGTAACACGGCCTGGTCCAGGCTGATATCGGCTGGCTCGCTGCTGAAACTGAACCGGTGCCGATACAGGTAATAACCTTCGGCGGCGACAAAGCGAAGTTTCACCGACTCGCTGGAGCTGCTGATCAGGCTCAGCTTGAACGCCTCGCGTACCGGCAGAAAGTCCGCGCTGTTGTTCAGTGGCGCGCCGAATTGCGCGGGGGCGGGCGGCTTGTCGAACAGGCCGGCGCTGGCCGGCAGTACGACCAGAAGCAGAAGCAGGCAGAGTAGACGGTGCATGGCAGGCTCGTGATGCGGGAATCGCCGCATCATAGCGGAGGCCGGCAGTTCAGGGCACGACCCAGGCTGTAAGTGGTCTTGTCAGGCGGCCGGATGGTGCGCGACAGATTGCCGCGCCAGCAGCCGTTAACCGTCTGTTAAACCCTGAACGCCTGCACGGCGGTATGCAACTGACCGCCGAGCTGCTGCAGCTGTTCGCCCTGCTGACGGCCTTCGCCGATGCGCTGCAGATTGTCGCCGCCAAGTTGATGAATACGCTCGCTGTGGCCGCGAATCTCGCTGACTGCATCGCTCTGCTGGGCAGTGGCATCGGCGATACGCTCGGCCATGCTAGCAATGGTGCGGATCGCCGCAACGATTTCATCCAGCGCGCCATCGGCGGCTTCGGCTTGGCTGGCGGTCGCTTCGGCGTGCTCGACCTGGGTACGCATGGCCTGCACCGATTGCAGCGCGGCCTGTTGTAGGCGGCCGATTAGCTCCTGAATTTGCGCCGTTGCGCCGCTGGTGCGTTGCGACAGCGAGCGCACTTCATCGGCGACCACGGCAAAGCCACGGCCCAGTTCACCGGCCCGCGCCGCTTCGATGGCGGCATTCAGGGCCAGTAGATTGGTCTGCTCGGCGATGCCGCGAATGACGGTCAGTACATTGCCGATGGTCGCAGTTTCCTCGGCCAGGCGTTCGATGGCCTGGGCGTTGCCCTGCACCTCATCAACCAGCGAATGCAGGCCGGTAAGGCTGTGGCCGATCACTTGCTGGCCCTGTTCCAGGGCGCGGTTGGCGTCGCGGCTAGCGTCGGCGGCCTGGCTGGCATCACCAGCAACCTGCTGGATGGTGGCCTGCAGTTCGCCGAGGGCATCGCGGATCTGCGCGGTGTCGCCGGCCTGGCGTCCGGCGCCGCTGTGCAGGCCGCCGCTTAGGTCGGCCAGGGTTCGGCTGGAGCCGACTACCTGTTCGGCGTGCCGACGAATGGTGCCGACCAGATCGACCAGATAGGCGCGCAGGCGGTTTAGCGACTCTTCGATATCGCGCAGCTCTCGGGTGCTTGAGCCGAGATGGATATCATTGGCAAAGTCGCCAGAGGCCCATGCCGATAGGGCTGGAACCAGGCGTTCAAGCACGCGGGTGAGGCGGCGCTGGATGGTGTCTATGATCAGCGCGATCAGCAGAATCAGGCCGATCATCAGGCCAAGGATCAGCTGCACTTCGCCCTGGATGCGCCCGTGTTCGGCGCGCACTAAGGGTTCCAGCGCAGCCAGTGCTTGCTGCACCTGATCAATCTGCGTACGGGTGCTATTGGCCAGAGCGCTGCGTTGTTCGATCAGGCTGCGGGTGCGTTGCAGCTCGGCCGGGTAGCGGCTGATCAGGTTGGCCAGGTCGCGTTTGAGGGCAATGCCACGGTCTTCAGCCTGACTGCTCTCGCTGCTGGCGTCCAAGCCCAGCATGTCGGCAAACGAATCGCTGGACGATTGGCTGGCGTCGACCACGCCGAGCAGCGGCAGGTCGCTAAGCGCTTGCGCCTCTTTGCTCAGGGCAGCTAGCTCGCGCTCGACTTCGCTGGCCAGCTCACTGCGGCCGCTGCGCACCAGCTTGTCGCGGGCATGGGCCAGGCGGGTGAGATGGCGTGCCGCGCTAAACAGCGGTTTGCGGTAATTGACGGCGATGCTGGTTTCGCCGCTGTCAGCGTACTGCGCAAGTTGCTCAAGCGTTGCGTCCATTTCCCGTTCGGCTTGTAGCAGCAGGCCTTGCGGGTCGGCGGAGAGTTTGCCAGCTGCCAGTAGCTCGTTGGTGCTGAATGCTGTGAGCTCCGTCAGGCTAGGGCGCAAATCATCGGCAAGCTGTGCAGGCAATTCAGTGATGGCCTGTTCGAGGCTGGCCAGCGATTGCAGGGCAGCGCTATGGCGCAGGGCGTCTCCGCTTTCTAGGTAGACGCTGATGTTCTGCGCGGCTTCGCCCTGAAATTGCTGGGACAGGCTCAGGTAGCGCGCCATCAGTAAATAAGGGCGCTCCAGGGCGCGCTGCGACCACCAGAGCGTCACGGCCAAGGCCGCACAAACGGTGACCAGCAGCAGGGTGTTGAGGTTGGTAAGGGATTTCAGGCGCATAAGGCTCGACCGATAACGAACGGTTCCGGCCGCCGACGCATATGTCAGGCGGCTGCTAAGCCTCAGAATTTATTGCTTTTTCGTGACCGTAATATGACGGTGCCGACTGCGTCACAGTTTTCTGCCGGGTAGTCAGTGGTGCGGAGCAGGGTGAGCGTGCTCAGTTGCCCTGATAGATCGCCACCTGATTCCGCCCGCCGTGCTTGGCCACATACAACGCCAGGTCGGCCTGCTGTGAGAGCAGTTTGCCGTCCAGTTGCGGAGCCAGCTGGGCGATGCCGCAGCTGAAGGTACAGGACAGGTCATGCGGCTGCGCCGAATACTGGATTTCCGCGAAGCGCTGGCGGATTTCGTCGAGTACCCGGCGCGCCGATTCTGCGTCGGTGTCCGGCATAACCACAGCGAACTCTTCACCGCCATAACGACCGATATGGTCGCTCTTGCGCAGGCGTTGCTTGAGAAACAGCGCCAAGCTCTTGATCACGCGGTCACCCATGGGGTGGCCGTAGGTGTCGTTGACCTTCTTGAAGAAGTCGATGTCGATCATCGCAAAGCTCAGCGGCTGGCCGTCGCGTTCGGCACGAAAGCGCGCATCTTCGAGCAGTTGCAGGGTGTGGGTGTGGTTGTACAGGCCGGTCAGGCTGTCACGCACCATGCGCGCCTTGAGGCTGCGCGCGCGGGCTGCGCGGTTGCGCACGGTAGCGATCAGGTGGCGTGGCTTGATCGGCTTGGTGAGGAAGTCGTCACCGCCTTCGCTCATCGCATCGAGCTGTTTATCGAGGTCGTCTTCGGCAGACAGGTAGATGATCGGCACGCTGACGTAGCGGTCGTTGTGGCGGATCACCTGAGCCAGTTCCGGGCCGTTGCACTCGGGCATGTACATGTCGAGGATGATCAGGTCCGGCTGAAAATCGGCCAGATGGCTCATGGCCTGGATCGGCTCGATCAGGGTGCGGGTGACGATGCCGGCGCTGTTGAGTACGCGCTCGGTGTGCGTGGCCTGGGCCCGCGAATCGTCGATGATCAGCACCTTATAGGGCTCGTATTGCGAAACGTGGGTCAGCACCTCGATGCGCTCGAACAGGTTCGAAGCGTCCAGGCTGCCGGTGAAGAACTCCTGGCCGCCAGCGCGCACGGCAGACAGGCGGGTCATGGTATCGGTGTCTTCCGGGCTGAAGAACAGCAGCGGAATCTGGTGTTCCAGGCCTTCCTGTACGCTTTTCGCCAGAAGCAGCCCGCAGCCGGGGCCGGAGAAGTCGACTTCCATCAGAATCGCCGCCGGGTGGCGTTCGCGCATGGCGTTGCGAAACGCATTGGCGCTGTCCAGGGCGATGGCGTTCATGCCGAAGAACTCCAGGCGCTGCACCAGCTGTTCGGCGCGCTCCAGGTGCTGCAGGGCCAGGTACACCGGTTTGCGCAGCGGCGGCAGCACGGTTTGTTCGAAACGGTCGCCGTGGCGCAGGCCGGTGCGTGACAGGCGCTGCAGCAGTTGGTTGAGCTGGCTGATCAGTTCGCTGTTGAGGCGGCCACGGTTATCGGCCACTAGTTGCAGGCAACTGTCGATTTCCTGGGCCAGTTGGCTGTGCTCGGCCTGATCGAAGCGTTCGGCATAGCGCTGCAACAATTGCGTCGCCTCGCGCAGTTCACTCATGCCGGCTTCGTTCCACTCACTGCGCTGCAGGCGCTGCCAGACTTCCAATACCTGACGCGCCTGATTGATCACGCGCTGGGCGAAGTGCTGCTTGAGGCGGTCGCGGCTGGGGTCTTCTTGCTCGATCATGGCCCGGTTTCGATAGGTGCAGTACGAGGCTGCGGGTGATGGCTTAGTGCTAGCAATGCTAACACTCGTTTGAATTATTGCGAGCACCGTCGATCTATTGGCGTCGGCCTTCTGTCTATGACATCACAGATACGTAATCGGCTTAACCGGCGCTAAGTTTGCCCTTCAGCGCTGCGCAGTGGGTCGCGCTTCCCTTATAGTGCAAGGCAGTTGCGCAACCCTGCATGAGGGTTGTGGTCGAATGAGCGCCGCCGGTTTGTGCAGTCCGGTTGCGAGCTTGCTACTTGGGTAAAAAAAGGACATTGCCATGCTGGATTGGAAGAATCGAACTGCCGGAGCGACTGATAGCGCGGCAGGCACCGTCAAAACCTCATCGAGCACATCTACCGGAGGCCTGGCGATCCGTACGGTCGCTGGCCTGCTGGGGCTCTATCTGGTTGTGGCGCTGGTGGTCGGTTGGTACTGGAGTCAGGAGCCGGCGCAATTCTCCGTGCAGCAGCGCGCCGAGGCAGCGTCCCAGGCGCGCGGGCACAAGCTGGTGAGTGGTTACACCACTGCCGAAACCCTCAAGCAGGTGGCCAATACGTTGCTCGACAAGCCGGGCGGCTACCTGTCCAACGACCTCGCTCCGCCAGGCTTGTGGCTCGATAACATGCCGAGTTGGGAGTTTGGCGTGCTGGTGCAGGTGCGTGATATGTCCCGCGCGCTACGCAAGGATTTCACCCGCTCGCAATCGCAATCCACCGAAGACCCGGACCTGGCCAAAGCCGAACCGCGCTTTCACTTCGACAACAAGAGTTGGGCGCTGCCGGCCTCCGAGGCCGAGTACGCAGAAGGCATCAAGTCGCTGGACCGTTACCTGGCCCGCCTTGCCGATCCGAGTCAGTCCAATGCGCAGTTCTATACCCGCGCCGATAATCTGAACAACTGGCTGGGCGATGCCGCCACACGCCTGGGTTCGCTGTCACAGCGTCTCTCGGCCAGCGTTGGGCGGGTACGCTTGAATACCAACGAGGTCGATCCAGGCCTGGCTAACGGTATGGTGCAGGCCGATTTTGTCGAAGGGGTGGACTACGAAACGCCATGGCTGCAGATCGACAACGTGTTCTACGAGGCTCGCGGTCAGGCTTGGGCGCTGGCGCACCTGCTGCGTGCGATTGAGGTGGACTTTGCCGATGTACTGGCGAAGAAGAACGCCACTGTCAGCGTGCGTCAGATCATCCGTGAGCTGGAGGCAGCACAGGAACCCCTGTGGAGCCCGATGATCCTCAACGGTAGCGGTTATGGCCTGCTGGCCAACCACTCGTTGGTAATGGCCAATTACATCTCGCGCGCCAACGCCGGGCTGATCGATCTGCGCCAACTGTTGTCGCAGGGCTGATCGGTGGCCTGGTCCGAAGCCGAGGTGGCGCACCGCGCCGCCTCCGATGCTGAGCGCATTGCCTGGGTCGATGAGGACGATCGTCCGCTCGGCGGTGTGTTGCGCAGCGAGCTGCGCGCGCGGCATCTGCTCGGGCGCGGCACCTATATCCTGCTGTTCAACAGTGCCGGCTTGCTCTGCGTTCATCGCCGTACCCTGAGTAAGGCGCTGTATCCCGGTTACTGGGACGTGGCGGCCGGTGGCATGGTGCTCGAAGGCGAAAGCTATGCCGAATCCGCTGCGCGCGAGCTGGCTGAAGAGCTGGGTATCGAAGATGCGCCGCTGGTTGAGCACGCGCATTTTCTCTACGACGCGCCGGAAAGCCGCCTGTGGTGCATGGCCTACTCGGCAGTGTCCGATGCGACGCTGCGCTTGCAGCCGGAGGAAGTGTTGGAGGCGCGTTTTATCTCCATCGGCGAGGCATTGGCCGAGACGCAGCACCTGCCATATTGCCCCGACTCGTTGGCCGCTTTGCAGCGCTATCTGGCAGCCACTCGCTAGGCCCTCAATAACGACCAAACCCCGCGTCAGCCCTGGCTTTGTGCAGGATATCTGGACGTTTTGTTCGGCATCCTGAACAACGTCGCCAATCCGCCGATTAATGGCGCATTTTTACACTTAGCAGTCGCGGCTTTTGCCGTTACACTGCGCGGCCTTCAAGCCCTGGCCGTGTATCGCCAGGGTGCGCTGCCCCTGCCAGAGTGGGGCTTCGCGGTCGACTCCGAACACGCAGTCGACCAGTCGCTATCCTGACCCCTTCGAGGACCTACCGGTGGTCAAGAAAGCTTCCTCATTTGCCGCGCTCAGCGGCCTGGTGTACTCCACCGACAGCGGCCGGCATTGCCCGGACTGCAGTCAGCCGGTGGACGCCTGCATCTGTAAACAGACCCTGATCCCCGAAGGTGATGGCATCGCCCGCGTGCGCCGCGAAACCAAAGGTCGCGGCGGCAAGACGGTGACCACCATCAGCGGTGTGCCCCTGGCCGAAGAGCCGCTGAAGGACCTCGTCAGCGCGTTGAAGAAACGCTGCGGATGCGGCGGTTCGCTCAAGGATGGGGTGATCGAGATTCAGGGTGACCACGTCGAGCTGCTGATTGCCGAGCTGATCAAGCACGGCTTTAAAGCCAAGAAATCCGGCGGCTAAGCCAGTCTTTTCTAAACTTCCTCAGCTGGGCCCTGGTCACAGCTGAGCAATCGTCATTTCCAGACTTTAATCTGTACGCGTCTTGGCTGTGCCAAGGCCACTATCGCCAGCAAGGGAGACATCGATGTCTGCACGACGCACACGTAAAGATGACGGCAGCCAGTGGACCGTAGCGGACAGCCGTAGCGTCTACGGCATTCGCCATTGGGGCGCGGGTTATTTCGCGATCAATGACAAGGGCCGTGTCGAGGTGCGCCCGAATGGCCCGCAAAGCACGCCGATTGACCTCTACGAACAGCTCGATGAACTGCGTTCCAGCGGTTTGTCGTTGCCGTTGCTGGTGCGCTTCCCGGACATCCTGCAAGACCGCGTGCGCCAGCTGACTGGTGCCTTTGACGCCAATATCGCGCGCTTGGAATACCAGAGCCCCTACACCGCGCTGTACCCGATCAAGGTCAACCAGCAGGAAGCGGTGGTGGAAAACATCATCGCCACGCAGAACGTCTCCATCGGCCTGGAAGCCGGCTCCAAGCCTGAACTGATGGCCGTGCTGGCGCTGGCGCCGAAGGGCGGCACCATCGTCTGCAACGGTTACAAAGACCGCGAATTTATCAAGTTGGCGCTGATGGGGCAGAAGCTCGGTCACAACGTATTTATCGTGATCGAGAAAGAATCCGAAGTGCAGCTGGTGATCGAGGAGGCGGCCGAACTCAAGGTCGCGCCACAGATCGGTCTGCGCGTGCGTCTGTCGTCGCTGGCATCGAGCAAGTGGGCTGATACCGGCGGCGAGAAATCCAAATTCGGCCTGTCGGCGGCGCAGCTGCTGTCGGTGGTCGAGCGCTTCCGCGCGGCGGGGCTGGATCAGGGCATCCGTTTGCTGCATTTCCACATGGGCTCGCAGATCGCCAACCTGTCCGACTACCAGCACGGCTTCAAGGAAGCCATCCGCTACTACGGCGAGCTGCGTGGCCTCGGCCTGCCGGTCGACCATATCGACGTCGGTGGCGGCCTGGGTGTGGATTACGACGGTACCCACTCGCGCAACGCCAGCTCGATTAACTACGACATGGATGACTACGCCGGTGTCGTGGTCGGCATGCTCAAAGAGTTCTGTGACGCGCAAGAGCTGCCGCATCCGCACATCTTCTCCGAGAGCGGCCGCTCGCTGACTGCGCACCACGCCATGCTGGTGGTGCAGGTCACGGACGTAGAAAAACACAACGACGAGATCCCCAAGATCGAAGACGTCACCAGCCTGCCGGAAACCGTGCGTTACCTGGTTGAGCTGTTGGGCCCGACCGATATTGAGATGGTCACCGAAACCTACTGGCGCGCCACTCACTACATGAGCGATGTGGCCAGCCAGTACGCCGACGGTAAGCTCACCCTGACCGAAAAGGCTTTGGCTGAGCAGTGCTACTTCGCCGTGTGCCGCCGTCTGCATAACTCGCTGAAGGCGCGTCAGCGTTCGCACCGTCAGGTGCTGGATGAGTTGAACGACAAGCTGGCCGACAAGTACATCTGCAACTTCTCGGTGTTCCAGAGCCTGCCGGATACCTGGGCCATCGGCCAGGTGCTGCCAATTCTGCCGCTCAATCGTCTCGATGAAGAACCGATGCGCCGCGCGGTACTGCAGGATCTGACTTGCGACTCCGACGGTAAAATCCGCCAGTACGTCGATGAGCAGAGCATCGAGACCAGCCTGCCGGTGCATGAAGTGCGCGAGGGTGAGGACTACCTGCTGGGGATCTTCCTGGTCGGCGCCTATCAGGAAATTCTCGGCGATATGCACAACCTGTTCGGCGACACCGATTCGGTGAACATCTACCAGAACGCCGATGGCAGCGTGTACCACGCCGGTATCGAGACCCACGACACCATCGAGGACATGCTGCGCTACGTGCACCTGTCGCCGGAGGAGCTGATGACTCACTACCGCGACAAGGTGGCCAGCGCCAAGATCAGCCCGCGCGAACGCACCCAGTTCCTCGATGCGCTGCGTCTGGGGTTGACCCGTTCGTCTTATCTATCGACCTAAGTTCGCGCTGAATGCAAAAGGCCCCGCACTGCGGGGCCTTTTATTTTATGCCGGGCTGATCAAGAACCTAGTTCAGATGCAATGCGGGGGGGCCGCCCAGAGCGGTAGGTGTAGGGTGGATGGGTGAAGCGTCATCCACCCTACGCCAAACCCCTAGCCCGGATGCAATCTGGGGGGGCGATTAAGCTCCCAGTAGGCTCTGCCCGCATACGCGCAGCACTTGCGCGGTGGCGGCACCCGAACCTGGCTGGGCGAACCAGGCTACGGCTTCGGCGACGTCCTGCGGCAAGCCGCCCTGGCCCATGGAGTTCATCCGCCGGCCTGCTTCACGGATGGTCAGTGGGATGGCAGCGGTCATTTGGGTTTCGATAAAGCCCGGTGCCACCGCGTTGATGCTGATGCCGCGCTTTGCCAGGGTCGGCGCCCAGGCCTGGGCCAGGCCGATCACGCCGGCCTTGCTCACCGCATAGTTGGTCTGGCCCATATTGCCGGCGATGCCGCTGATCGAGGCGATCAGCACCACGCGGCCGTTGTCGTGCAGCTTGCCTGCGTCCAGCAGGGCCTGGGTCAGTACCTGCGGCGCGTTCAGGTTGACGTTGATCACCGAGTTCCAGAACTCGTCGCTCATCTTCGCCAGGGTTTTGTCGCGGGTGATGCCGGCGTTGTGCACGACGATATCGATGCCGTCCGGCAGCGCGTCAACCAGCTGCGCGGCAGCATCTGCGGCGCAGATATCTAGGGCCAGCGCACGACCGCCGAGGCGGGCCGCCAGTGCGTCGAGGGCTTCTTTGGCAGGTGGCACATCCAGCAGCACCACATCAGCACCGTCGCGGGCCAGGGTTTCGGCGATGGCTGCACCAATGCCACGGGATGCCCCGGTGACCAGAGCCTTCTTGCCAGACAGTGGGCGGGTCCAGTCTTTGACCTGCTCGGCGCAGGCATTCAGGCGCAGCACCTGGCCGGAGACATAGGCGCTTTTGGGCGAAAGGAAGAAGCGCAGCGCGCCTTCCAGCTGCGCCTCGCCGCCTTTGCCGACGTAGATCAGTTGTACGTTGCCGCCGCGGCGAATTTCCTTGCCCAGGGAACGGCTAAAGCCTTCCAGCGAGCGTTGTACGCTGGCAGCGATGGGGTCTTTTAACGATTCCGGGGCGCGGCCGAGGATCACCACGCGCGGGCATTTATCCAGGCCCTTGAAGGCTGGCTGGAAGAAATCACGCAGCTCGATCAGCTGCTCGAAGCGGGTCAGCCCGCTGGCGTCAAACACCAGTGCCTTGAGCTTGGGGCCGTGTTCGGCGGTCCAGCGCGGCAGCTCGAATTGGCCTTCGCGGGCGGCGAACAGTGCGTCGGTCAGTTTGTTGGCAAACGGCAGTACGGCGTTGGTCAGGCTGCCTTCGCCACCCAGCAGCAGAGCGCCGTCTACCGGCCGGCTGCGCCCGGCCATCCAGCGCTCCAGCAGCAGCGGCGCGGGCAGGCCGAGCGCGCTTACCAGACGGCGACCGGATGTGGAGTTGGCAAAGGCGAGATAACGGTCGGACATGGAGTGGCTCCTGCGCATGGATCAAAAGTGCGCCCACTCTACGCAGGCCGCAGAAATGCGCAATTGACCGCGCCGCCTGCTGTGCCGGCAAGGCGGCCAATGCCACACTGCAGTGACAGGTTAGCCTGTGCGCCATTCATTTCTGCTAAGGAGTCGTCCATGACCCAGCCGCGCCGCGTCGCCATCGTTGGTGGTAACCGCATTCCGTTCGCCCGCTCCAATACCGTCTATGCCACTGCGAGCAACCAGGAGATGCTGATCAGCGCGCTGGATGGCCTGGTCGAGCGCTTCAACCTGCACGGCGAACGCCTCGGTGAAGTGGTGGCCGGTGCCGTGCTCAAGCACTCGCGCGACTTCAATCTGACCCGCGAATGTGTGCTGGGCTCACGTCTGGCTCCGGAAACTTCTGCCTATGACCTGCAGCAGGCCTGCGGTACAGGCCTGGAGGCGACGTTGCTGGTGGCCAACAAAATCGCCCTGGGGCAGATCGAGTGCGGCATCGCCGGCGGCGTCGATACCACCTCGGACGCGCCGATTGGGGTCAACGAAGGGCTGCGCAAGATTCTCCTGCAGGCCAATCGCGGCAAGAGTACTGGCGACAAGCTCAAGAGCCTGTTGCAGATTCGTCCACGCCATCTGGCTCCGGCGATTCCGCGTAACGGTGAGCCGCGTACCGGGCTGTCGATGGGTGAACATTGCGAGCTGATGGCGCAGACCTGGGCCATTCCGCGTGACGAGCAGGATCAACTGGCCGTGGCCAGTCACCAGAAGCTCGCCGCCGCTTACGCCGAAGGCTGGCACGACGACCTGCTGACGCCGTTCCGTGGCCTGACCCGTGACCAGAACCTGCGCGCCGATATCAGCCTGGAAAAACTCGCCACCCTCAAGCCCTGCTTCGAGCGCAGCCCGCGCGGCACTATGACTGCCGCCAACTCCACGCCGCTCACCGATGGCGCGTCCTTGGTGCTGTTGGCCAGTGAAGACTGGGCCAAGGCCCGTGGCCTGCCAATTTTGGCTTACTGGAAGGATGGCGAAGCGGCGGCGGTGGATTTTGTCGGCGGCAAGGAAGGTCTGCTGATGGCCCCGGCCTATGCGGTGCCGCGTTTGCTGGCGCGCAACAAGCTGACGCTGCAGGATTTTGACTACTACGAAATTCACGAGGCTTTCGCCGCTCAAGTGCTCTGCACTCTGAAGGCGTGGGAAGACGCCGATTACTGCAAGACCCGTCTGGGGCTGGATGCGCCGCTGGGTTCCATCGACCGCAGCAAGATGAACGTCAAGGGCAGTTCCCTGGCGGCTGGTCACCCGTTTGCTGCCACGGGTGGGCGCATTGTTGCCAACCTGGCCAAGCTGCTGTCAGTGGCTCAGGAAGGGCGTGGACTGATCTCGATTTGCGCTGCCGGCGGTCAAGGTGTGACTGCAATCCTGGAAAAGTAATCAAACAGCCGTATCCGCGTTTTGTGCGGGTACTGATGTATGCAACTCCGTGATTTGGAGCGGCCCACGCAAGTGGCGCCGCTCTTTTTTTGTGCGCGTCATTTGATGACTGCGCGCTCCGTGGGAGGGGCTTAAGCCGCGACAGATCTTGGCGGCGCTACACGTCGCGGCTAAAGCCCCTCCCACCCAAGACTGGCATTCAACTGACAGTTCGGGCTGAGGCTGACTATTGGGCCTGGGTATCGGCTTCGCCCTTAAGCAGCGCCGCCTTGCGCGCCAGCCCCCAGCGATAACCACTGAGGCTGCCGTTGCTGGATATCACCCGGTGGCAGGGCACCAGCAGACCCAGCGGATTGCTGGCGCAGGCGCGGGCTACGGCGCGTGGATGGCTGCCCAGTTGTGCGGCCAGTTCGGCGTAGTTACGGGTCTGCCCCGACGGGATCTGCTGCAGGGCGCGCCAGACTTGCTGCTGAAAGACCGTGCCGCGAATATCCAGCGGCAACTGGGCTGCGCGCTGCGGCTCGCTGATCTGCGCCAGCACCTGGCGCAAGCTATCGCCCAGGCCTGGGTTATCCGCATGCAGCTCTGCTGCGGCAAAGCGTTGCTGTAGTTCACCCAGCAGCTGCGCCGGGTCGCCACCAAACAGCAGCGCGCAGATGCCCTTGGCACTGCTGGCCAGCAGCAAGTGTCCGAGCGGGCAGGGCGCGATGCTGTAGCGCAGCTGTTCACCTGCCGCCTGCTTGCGCCGTTGCGCCGGGCTTAGCGTGGCGGACTGCTGGTATAGCGCACGGGTGCCGGAGTAACCGGCGCTCAGCGCGGCATCCAGCACGCTATCTGCAGTCGGCAGCTGCTGCTCCAGGCGTGCGCGGCGCTGCGCCTCGCTCCAGGCTTTCGGCGTCAGCCCGGTGCGTGCCTTGAAGGCGCGTGTCAGGTGAGAAGCGGACAGGCCGATACGCGCTGCAAGCTGGGTGAGGGGCAACGGCTGCTCGCTGGTGTTGAGCAACGCGCAGGCGGCCACAACCAGCGCATCCAGTTGTTCGGCCAGGCTCTGCCCCTGCGGCGAGCAGCGTTTGCACGGGCGAAAGCCGGCGCTCGAGGCGGCGTCAGCATCAACATGGAAACTGACGTTTTCCCGCTTGGGCCGCCGCGCCGGGCAACTGGGCCGGCAATAGATGCCGGTGCTGCGCACGGCAAATACAAAACGCCCATCCTGCGCGGCATCACGGGCGCAAACGGCTTGCCAGCAGCGGTCGGCATCGAGCATGGCGCGATCCTCAATAATCATCGGTTGATTGTCGGCTGCATGGGCCAACCTGCCAATCCACATCTGACTTTCAAAGTGGTGGCTACGCTGAAGAGCACCGGATCGCCCGCAAGGATGCCGACATGTCGCGCTTCTGCTGTCTGTTGCTGTTATGCCTGCTGCCCACATTGGCGGTGGCGGCGCTGCCGTTGAACGAACAGCAGCGCGACTGGACCGCCCAGCACGCGGTGATCCGCGTGGGTATTGAGCGCAGCGGCTGGCCGCCGTTTGATGTGTTGGACAAGCAAGGTCAGCATCGCGGCCTCAGCGGCGACTACCTGGCGCTGCTCGGTCAGCGTTTGGGCCTGCGCTTTGAGCCGGTGCTGATGGACGACTGGGATAGCGCGCTGAAAGCCCTGCGCAGCGGCCAGGTCGACTTGCTGCCCTCGGTGGCCAAGACCGGCGAACGCGAAGCTTTTATGGCGTTCAGCGAGCCCTATCTGACCAGCAGCAGCCTGATCTTTACCCGCGGTGATCAGGCAGTGCAGCGCACCCGCGATCTGGCCGGCAAGCGGGTGGCCATCGAGCGCGGTTATGCGCTGCAGCAGGCCCTGCGTGAGCAAGTCGAGGGTGTGCAGCTGCTCGAGGTTGGCGACACCGAGGCAGCGCTGCGCGCGGTGTCGTCCGGGCGCGCCGACGCTTATGTCGGCGACATGATTGTGGCCAGCTACTTGATCCGCGAGTTGAACCTGACCAATCTCGAGCTGCGCGGCGAAACCGGCTTGTCATCCAGTGAGTTTCGCTTTGCCGTGCGCCCCGACTGGCCGCAGCTGGTGAGCCTGCTCAACCTGGCCATGAATGACCTGAGTGACACCGAGGAGGAGGCGATCAAGGAGCGCTGGCTGCCGCCGCTGACCGCATTCAACTGGCGGCGCCTGCTGGCCGTAGGTTGGCCCTACTTACTCGGCCTGCTGGCGTTGGTGATTTTCGTGCTGGTGTGGAACCGCCGCCTGACCGTGCAGATCGCCGAGCGTCAGCGCGCCGAGGCCGAGGCCAGCCGTCAGCGCAGCACCTTGCTGGCGTTGATCAACGCGATTCCCGATCCGATCTGGTTCAAGGACGTCGACGGTCGTTATGTTGGCATCAACCAGGCCTGCGCCACGCTGTTCGGCCAGTCGAGTGAGGCGGTGCAGGGCCAGCGTGACGAATCGCTGCTTGACCCGGCCTGGGCCGCTTCGCGCGCTGAGCATGACCGCATTGCCAGAAGTCAGGCGCAGCCTTTTGAAAGCGAGGGCTTCTCAATCTACCCGGATGGCCGGCGGGTGATCTTCGACACGCTGCGCAGCACTTTTTACGACGAGCAGGGCCAGTTGCTCGGCCTGGTGGGCATCAGTCGCGACATCACCGCACGCAAGCAGGCGGAGCAGGCCATGGCCGAGGCCAAGGAACTGGCTGAGGAGGCGGCGCGCTTGAAATCGGACTTCCTCGCCAATATGAGCCACGAAATTCGTACGCCGATGAACGCGATCATCGGCATGTCGCATCTGGCCCTGAAAACCGAGCTGACCCCGCGCCAGCGCGATTACCTGGGCAAGATCCAGCAATCCGGCCAGCACCTGCTGGGGATCATCAACGACATTCTCGACTTCTCCAAAATCGAGGCCGGTAAGTTGACCATCGAGCGCATCGACTTCGGCCTGCAGCCTGTATTGGAAAATCTCGCCAACCTGATCGGCGATAAGGTCGCGGCCAAGGGCCTGGAGTTGGTGTTCAACCTCGACCCGCAGCTGCCGCAGCAATTGGTCGGCGACCCGCTGCGCCTAGGGCAGATCCTGATCAACTACGCCAACAATGCGGTGAAGTTCACCGAACAGGGTGAAGTCGAGGTGATCCTGCGCGTCGAGCAGCATGACGCAGAGCAGGTGCTGCTGTTCCTTGGCGTGCGCGACACCGGTATCGGCCTGACGCCCGAGCAGATGGGCCGTTTGTTCGAATCCTTCCAGCAGGCCGACACCTCGACCACCCGCAAATACGGCGGCACCGGCCTCGGGTTGGCCATCTGCAAAAGCCTGGCCGAGGCCATGGAGGGCAGCGTCGGGGTCGAGAGCCTGCCGGGACAGGGCAGTCTGTTCTGGTGCCGGGTACCGCTGGGTATTGCTCGCCAGCAAACCCAGCGTCTGTTGCCGCAGGCTGATCTACGCGGGCGCAAGGTGCTGGTGGTGGATGACAACGACAGCGCACGCCAGGTGCTGCACGACATGCTGGAAAGCATGAGCTTTCGCGTCGAAGCCGTGGCCTCGGGCATGGCCGCCTTGCAGCAGGTGCAACAGGCCAGTTTGCAGCGTGAGCCGTTCGAGGTGCTGCTGGTCGACTGGCAGATGCCTGGCATGGATGGCATCGAAACCCTGCGCCGGGTGCGCGAACTCAACCTGCAACCGCCGCCGCACCTGCTGATGGTCACCGCCCATTGCCGTGAGGAGGTGCTGCTGGGGGCGGAGAAGGTCGGCGTCGAGGATGTGCTGCTCAAGCCGCTCAACCCTTCGCTGCTGTTCGATTCGCTGATTCGCAGCCTGGCCGGCGAAGGCCCGGCGCAGGGCTTTGCGCGCTTGCCGGCGGGTGAGCAGATTCCCAATTTCAGCTCCTTGCGCGTGCTGCTGGTGGAAGACAATGAGCTGAACCGCGAGGTGGCCTGCGGTCTGCTGCAGGAAAGCGGCTTGCAGATCGATCAAGCCGAGCACGGTGGCATCGCCCTCGAGTTGCTGCGCAGCCATACCGATGACTATTACGCCCTGGTGTTGATGGACATGCAGATGCCGGTGCTGGATGGCATCGCCACCACCGAGGCAATCCGCCGCGAGCCGCGCTTTGCCCAGCTGCCAATCGTCGCCATGACCGCCAACGCCATGCCTGCCGACCGCGAGCGCTGCCTGGAGGCGGGGATGAACGATCACCTGGGCAAACCGATTGAGCCGAACGAGCTGTGGCATACCCTGTCGCGCTGGATGGCGCCCCAGGCCGAGCCTCTGGCTGAGTCGCCCCGCGTAGCCGAAGCGGCGGTGGACTGGCAGCTGCCGGGCGTGGATATCGACAGCGGCCTGCGCCGGGTACTCGGTAAGCGCGAGCTGTATCAACGTTTGCTCGGCAAGTTCGCTGCCAGCCAGGCTGATTTCCCGGCGCAGCTGCGTGCCGCGCTGGCGGCTAATCAGCAGGAAAGTGCCGAGCGTCTGGCCCACAGCCTCAAGGGCCTGGCCGGCAACCTTGGTGCGACGGATCTGGCGGCTCAGGCTGCGGCCCTGGAAAGTGCGATCAAGGATGCTCGTCACGATGAGCTGGGCGGCCTGCTCGCTGAGTTGCAACAAAGCCTGGAGAGTCTGGTGGTGGCGATTAACTCGCAGTTTCCCGCCACGCAGCCGCAAGAATTGGTGGCGGTGGATGCCGAGCAGCTGCTGCAAGTATGCAGGCAGCTGCAGCGGCTGTTCGCCGAGGATGATCCGCGCGCCGGAAAACTCTTCGATGAGCAGGCTGAACTGCTGCGCAGCGCCTTTACTACTGACTACGCGGCGCTGGCTGCAGCGGTGCGTGGTTTTGACTTCGAGCAGGCGCTGGCGCTGCTGCAAGCCGCAGCCGGGCAACGGCAACTGACACTATGAGTGGGGAGTGGTGATGGACAACATACTCGACCGGCCGGATCAGCCCTTGGTGCTGGTGGTGGACGATACCCCGGAAAACCTTGAGCTGATGAGCGGGCTGCTGCTCGGTATATACCGGGTCAAGGTCGCCAGCAGTGGTGTCAAAGCGCTACGGATTGCCGCCGGTAGCCAGCAGCCGGACCTGATCCTGCTCGACATCATGATGCCGGAGATGGACGGTTACGAAGTCTGCCGCTTGCTCAAACTCAACCCGGCCACGGCGGATATTCCTGTGATATTTCTTACCGCCAAGACCGAGGTGGCTGACGAGCAACAGGGCTTTGACCTCGGCGCTGTGGACTACATCACCAAACCGATAAGCCCGCCGTTGGTACTCGCCCGCGTACACGCACATTTGCAGCTCAAGGCCGGCGCGGATTTTCTACGTGACAAGAGTGAGTACCTGGAGCTTGAGGTGCGCCGCCGCACCCGCGACATGCAGCGCCTGCAAGAAGTCACCATTGAGGCCATGGCCAGCCTCGCCGCCATGCGCGACAACCCGTGTGGCAAGCACCTGGCGCGCATCGAACCCTATATGACCACCTTGGCCACGGCGCTAGCCCATCAGCAGCCGACGCTGACCGATGAGCTGAACCGCGAACGCATCACCCAACTGGGCAAGTCGGCACTGTTGCATGGCATCGGCAAACTGGTACTGCCGGATCGCATTCTGCTCAATCCGAACCAGCAGCTACAGGGTGAGGACCTGCAACTGCTGCACCGGCATACCGAAGCTGGGCGTGATGCTCTGCTAGCTGCCGAGGCCAAGCTGGGTAACGTCACCGATTTCCTGCGCGACGCCCGCGATATCGTCTACAGCCAGCATGAATGTTGGGACGGCAGCGGCTATCCGCAGGGCTTGCTGGGCGAGCAGATTCCGCTGCCGGCGAGATTGATGGCGGTGCTCGGCGCCTATGAAGAGCTGACCAGCCACCACCTGTACCGATCGTCCTGCAGCCATGCCGACGCGCTCAAGCAGATCAGCGCGGCCAGTGGCACGCGCTTCGATCCATCGGTGGTGCTGGCCTTTATCGAAGCTGCCGATGACTTCGCCAACATCGCCCAGCGTCTGGCTGACGACGCAGCGGCGATTCATGCAGAGCTGCAGCGCCTGGATGAGTCGCTGGGGGAAAGCATCGAACTGACCTTGCCGGCGAGCTGATTACTGCCAGTCGAGGCTTAGCTCGGCTTGCCAGGCAACGCGCTCGAAGTGACTGCTCACCACTTTCTTCAGGCTTTCCAGGCCTTCGCTGCTGGCGCTTTGCACGCTGAGGCGCAAGCCGTCGGCCTCTACCTGCAACAGGGCCAGGCCGCTGTCGAACTCGATACGGCCCTGTTGTTCATCGAAACTCACCGGGATTTTGTGAGCGAAGTGTTTGCACAGCCGGCTGATATAGCGAGCTGGCGTGTCTGTGGCGACATAGGCGTTGGCGTTCAGTTGCATGGGTTTCTCCTGATTTAGGGGCGGCTTAATAGCCGACGGTAAAGCGCTGGCGCAGGTGTTGCGGGCGCTCCAGCTCATCGATGATTGCTACGGCCAAGTCAGCGATGGATATCTGAGCGGGAGCGTTGCCGTTCATCAGCAACTGGTCGCCGCCGATGCGAAACTGCCCGCTGCGCGCGCCGGGTTGTAGCAACGCGGGTGGCGAGATAAAGCTCCAGGCCAGCGCGGTTTCAGCCTTGAGCAGGTTGAGGGCCTGTCGTGCACCCTCTGCGCCTTCCTTGTATTCGGCGGGGAAGTCCGGGGTGTCGATCAACTGCAGACCCGGTGCGACATACAGGCTGCCTGCACCACCGACCACCAGCAGGCGCTGCACGCCGGCTTGTTTGCTGGCAGCGATGATCGCCTGGCTACCCTGGATAAAGCGTTGGTGAATATCCGCCGTGCCCCAGCCCGGATTGAACGCGTGGATTACCGCGTCATGGTCCTTGAGTTGCTCGGCCAATGCCTCGGTGTTGTAGACATCGCCAGCCACTGCGTTAAGCGCTGGGTGCTGCGGCAGTTTCGCGGGGTCACGGACGATGCCGCTGACCTGATGACCACGGTCTAAAGCTTCTTGCAGAACAGCTGCGCCAACAAAGCCGCTGGCGCCGATCAGAGCGAGTTTCATGGGTTTCTCCAGGTGGGATTACGTGAGAGAGATAATCGCAGATGGGTAAAGGTCAGAAAAATAGGCTAAAAAGGCTTTAACTATTAAGCAGGGCTTATGAATGGAGCAGTTAAAGCGCATGGCGGTGTTCGCCACCGTGGTCGACCGTGGCTCCATGGTGGCGGCGGCCGAGGTGTTGGGCATGACGGCCTCTGCGGTCAGCCAGCAGATTCGCAAACTCGAAGAAAGTACCCAGGTCAGCCTGCTGCACCGCACCACGCGCAAGCTGACCCTGACCGAGGCGGGCGCGACGTTTTATCAGAGCTGCGCCCAGGTCTTGGCGCTGGCGCAGCAGGCCGAGCAGCGCCTGGCAGAGTTGCGCGATGCACCGGTGGGCGAGTTGCGCATTGCCGCGCCCGTGGGCTTTTCCGGGCGGCGGCTCAGCGCGGCATTGGCGCCGCTGCTGCAAGCGCACCGCGGCCTGAGTCTCAAGCTGTTTTTCCATGATGAGCAGGTCGATCTGGTCGAGCAGCGCATCGATCTGGCGATCCGTGTCGGCCATCTGGAGGACTCCAGCCTGGTGGCGCGGCATATCGGTGATACGCGCATGCTGCTGTGCACCGCGCCGAGCTACTTGCTGGCCAAGCCACCGATCAATCACCCGCAGGATCTGATCGGTCTGGACTGGCTGATTCTGCATGGTGAGAACGCGTTCAACATGCTGGAGCTACATGGGCCGAATGCCCAGGTGGAGAAGCTGCGGGTGGAAAGCCGGGTGGGCTGCAACAATATTCTCGCCGTACGGCATTTCACCCTGGCCGGCATGGGCGTATCGCTGCAGCCGGAGCATGAGGTGCGTGAGGAATTGGCCAATGGCAGCCTGCACGAGCTGCTGCCGCACTGGCGTATGCCGCCATTCGGTATCTATCTGGTGACGCCGCGCCGCGATGCGCAACCGGCCAAGGTGCGTTACGCCATCGAAGCGCTGCGCCAGCATCTGCTGGCACCCTGAGCGCTGCGGAAAAATGGTGGTGGTTTTCGCCGCTTGCTATTGCCAGTCGAGGCTCAGCTCAGCCTGCCAGGCAAAACGCTCGAAGTGCGCGGCGATCAGGTGCTTGAGCTTGTCCAGATCTTGCGGGTTATTACTCAGGGCAGTGATATGCAGGCCGGTTCGGTCCGCATGCAGGTGCGAGAGGCCGAAGGCGAATTCGATGCGCCCGTGCTGCTCATCGAAACTGACCGGCAGTTTGTGGGCGAACTGCGTACACAGACGGCTGATATAACGCGCCGGCGTAGGGGTGGCGACATAGCTGGAGGCAATCCACGGAGCGCTGATACCGTTGCAGCGCTCAGCGTGTGCATGGCGCTGGGCGGCGAGGGTATCCAGTACGTTGCGCGGGTAGAGGCTAGGCCTCTGGGTCATGCTGCTGATGCCAGATTGGGCACGTTTCATGGTTATCTCCCCCGATCACTGCAGGCTCAGGCAAAGCGCCTTCGCGGGGTAAAGGTCAGGTCCAGTGCGTTAAGGCATGAGCGACTGGCAAATTTGTAGCCCATGGGACAGTGCTTAAAGCCTTTTGGTTGCATCGAGCACGTGCTTGTAGCGCCTGGTTTGCTTCATCTGGTTAGCCATGAAACACCGCCAGTCGGCGTGTTTGAGCGGTTTGCACGGTGTCAGACAGGCCTGGGTAGGCACCGGTATTGCGGAGCGTGCTGACAGGAGGGTGGGCGCTGCGTAAAGATTGCCGTATAACGGGCGGCAGATACGACTTGGGCAACACAGGACCCCTGATTAAAGCTGATGAAGACGCCAAAACGTATTGAGCCCCTGGTCGAAGCCGGGCTGGTCGATGAAGTGATACGCCCGCTGATGAGCGGTAAAGAAGCCGCGGTCTATGTGGTGCGCTGCGGCGAAGAACTGCGCGTCGCCAAGGTCTATAAAGAAGCCAACAAACGCAGCTTCCGCCAGGCCGCCGAGTACCAGGAAGGCCGCAAGGTGCGCAACAGCCGCGATGCTCGGGCCATGGCCAAAGGCTCGAAGTACGGTCGTAAGGGCCAGGAAGACGCCTGGCAGAATGCCGAGGTTGCTGCGCTGTTCCGCCTGGCCAACGCCGGGGTGCGGGTGCCCAAGCCGTATGACTTCCTTGAAGGCGTGCTGCTGATGGAACTGGTCGATGACGGCGAAGGCGATGCAGCACCGCGCCTTAACGATGTCGACCTACACCCGGACGATGCCCGCGAATTCCACGCCTTTATGATTCATGAAGTGGTGAAGATGCTTTGCGCCGGTCTGGTGCATGGCGACCTGTCGGAATTCAACGTACTGCTTGATCCCGGTGGCCCGGTGATCATCGACTTGCCGCAGGCGGTGGACGCTGCCGGCAACAACCATGCGTTCAAGATGCTTGAACGTGATGTCGGCAACATGTCCGCCTACTTCGGCCAGTTTGCCCCGGAATTGAAGTTCACCAAGTACGCCAAGGAAATGTGGGCGCTGTATGAGGCCGGTGAACTGACCCCGGAAACCCCGCTGACTGGCGAGTTCGATGACCCGGAAGAAGAAGCCGATATCGACGCGGTGATGCGTGAAATCAAGGCGGCACTGGCTGATGAGGAGCGGCGCCAGGCGTTGCTGAATGCCGAAGATGCGCCCAAGGGTGAAGAGCCTCCGCCACCTTGGGCGCAATAGGCTGAGAGTGCTGCTGAGAAAAATGCCGCTCACCTGACCAGGTAAGCGGCATTTTTTTGCTCTGAATTTCTAGGATGTGCGACGCGTTTAAAGCCGCGTGGCCTTGAAGGTGTCGCAACGGCCGATATCACCGCCGTCGAAACCGGTCTTGAACCAGCGCACGCGTTGTTCCGAGGTGCCGTGGGTGAAGGAGTCCGGCACCACCTGGCCGCGCGCCTGTTTCTGCAAGCGGTCATCGCCGATGGCGTTGGCGGCATTCAACGCTTCTTCGATATCGCCTGGTTCCAACCAGTCATGCCGGCGCTGGCCATGGAAGGCCCACGCGCCCGCCAGGCAGTCAGCCTGCAGCTCCTGACGCACCAGAAGCCCGCTGGCGCCTTCCACTCGTTCGCCACGTTGGCGGGCAGCGTTGACCTTGGCCGAGACGCCGAGCAGGGTTTGCACGTGGTGGCCGACTTCATGGGCAATCACATAGGCCTGGGCAAAGTCGCCGGCCGCACCAAAACGCTGTTCTAGCTCGCGAAAGAACGCCAGGTCGATATACACCCGCTGATCGCCAGGGCAATAGAACGGCCCGACCGCTGAGTTGGCGAAGCCGCAGGCGGAATTCACTCCACCGCGAAACAGCACCAGGGTCGGGTCGCGGTATTGGCGGTTGGCGCTCTGGAAGATTTCCTGCCAGGTATCCTCGGTATCGCCAAGTACCGCGCGAACAAATTCCGACTGCTCGTCATTGCTTGCCGGCGCGGAGCTTTGTGGCGCGCTGATAGAGCCGCCCTGCATGGCTTGCCCGGCCAGCTGGCCGAGGATCTGCATCGGGTCCTGGCCGCTGAGCAGGCCGATAATCACCACGATGGCCACCCCGCCGAGGGTCAGGCCTTTGCCGCCGCCCATGCGTGAGCCACTGCCGCTGCCGCGGGCGTCCACCACGTTGTCACTGCGTCTTCCGCGTTTCCAGCGCATCGCTATCGTCCTGTGTGTGCCGAGCTTGAGTGTTGTCCGCTGGCGTGAGCAGCGCCAGTTCAGTCGTTATTTATTCGATGGTGGGGTATTCGTTAATCACCCGCTCTGCGCCCTGTTTATCCAGGCCGATAACCTGATAAGCGTCGCGTACATTGCCGTATTCCATGCCCGGTGAGCCGGCGGGCATGCCGGGCACGGCCGCGCCGAGCAGATCGGGCTGCTGGCGCAGTTTGAGAATATCGGCGGCTGGTACATGGCCTTCGACAAACTGGCCGTTGATTACCCCGGTATGGCACGAGGACAGGCGCGGCGGTACGCCCAGGCGCTGTTTGACCGCACTCATATCGGTTTCGACATGATCGACCACGGTAAAGCCATTGTCCTGCAGGTGGCTGATCCAGGCCTTGCAGCAGCCGCAGTTGGCATCGCGGTGCACGTCGATGGTCAGAGGTTCGGCGGCGAAACTCAGGCTGCTGACAAGCAGCCCAGCGAGAACAAGCAACTGGCGCATGGGGGGACTCCTGGCAGGTGAAAGGCTGAGCATAGCGCCGGGCGGCCATGGCTAACCACCGTCGATTTCCGAAAGGTGCGGCGGGGGCTTATGCTGCGTGCTCGATTTCGGGGGGAGGGGGTGTCCATGCTGTTTGCACGCGTAGTACTGGTGATTCAACTGTTGGCATTGGCAGGTCTGGGCCTGGCCTATTTTGTCCAGCCCCATGAAATGGCCAACCTCAGCGGCATGCTGCTGATGTCGCCAGCGGCGGCTACCGATATGCGGGCGTTCTACGGTGGCCTGCAACTGGGCCTGGCGGCGTTTATCGGCCTGTCGCTGAGCCGGTTGGATTTCACCCGCGCCGCGCTGACCCTGCTGGTACTGCTTTACAGTGCCCTGGCGTTGGCACGCATTGGCGGCCTGTGGCTGGATGGCGGCGCGCAGCAGACCTTCAATCTCTACGCGCTGCTGCTGGAAGTGGTCTCGGTGGGGTTGTGCTTCTGGGCACTGCGTGGGTTGCAGCGCCTGTAACCTTAGCGGCGCTCCAGCAATACACCCGACTCCATATGGTGGGTGTAGGGGAACTGGTCGAACAGCGCGCAGCGAGTCACTTTATGGGTGTCGCTGAGCTGGGCGATGTTGGCGGCCAGGGTTTCCGGGTTGCAGGAGATGTAGAGGATGCGCTCGAAGCGCCGGGTCAGTTCGCAGGTGTCCGGGTCCATGCCGGCGCGTGGCGGGTCGACGAAGACACAGCCGAAGTCGTAGCTTTTCAGGTCGATGCCGGCCAGGCGGCGGAACGGGCGCACTTCATTCAGCGCCTCGGTCAGCTCCTCGGCGGACAGGCGAACCAACGTCACGTTATCCACTTGATTGTCGGCCAGGTTGGCCAGGGCTGCGTTGACCGAGGATTTGCTGATCTCGGTGGCCAGCACCTTGCGTACGCGGGTGGCCAGCGGCAAGGTGAAGTTGCCATTACCGCAGTACAGCTCCAGCAAATCGTCTGAGCGTTCACCGAGCGCTTCGTAGGCCCAGGCGAGCATCTTCTGATTCACCTCACCGTTGGGCTGAGTGAACGCGCCCTCTGGCTGGCGATAGCTGAAGGTACGGCCGGCGACCTGCAGTTTCTCCTCGACATAGTCTCTGCCGATCACGATGCGCTTGCCCTTGGAGCGGCCGATGATGCTGACCTGCAAATCGGCCGCAAGCTTCTCGGCTTCAGCTTGCCAGGCTGCATCCAGCGGGCGGTGGTAGCACAGCGTGATCAACCCGTCGCCGGCCAGGGTAGTGAGAAACTCGACCTGAAATAGCTTGAAACTCAGGGGGCTGCTGGCCTGCCATGCGGCTTTTAGGCGCGGCATCAGTGCATTTATCTGCGCGCTGGCGATAGGAAAGTCTTCGAAGAAGATCGGGTTGAGGTTATCGCCGGCCTCGAACATCGCGTAATGGCGATCCTCACCTTCACGCCACAGGCGGAATTCAGCACGCAGGCGATAGTGCTCGCGCGGCGATTCAAATACGTCCGGAGCTGGAGCGTTGAACGGTGCCAGCAGCTCGATCAGGCGCTGCTGCTTGTCAGCAAGCTGGGCGGCGTAGTTGGCGGGATCGAACTGGGAACGGCTCATGCAGGACTCTTTTCAAATTGGAGGCGGGTGAGCGATTGCTCACCCGCTAGGTCATAAACAGGCTGTAGAAAAACTATCTACGTTGCAGATGCGTCGTTAAAAACAGGCTCAGCTGCCTCGCCTACGTTTTCAACCGCCTGTTAGGCGAAGTACGCCAGTTTGATTGCAAACAGTACCGAGAGCACTACCAGCGCCGGGTTGAGGTCGCGCCAGCGGCCGGCCAGCAGCTTGATCAGGGTCCAGGCGATAAAGCCGAAGGCGATGCCATTGGCAATCGAGAAGGTCAGCGGCATGGCCAGGGCAGCTACTACCACCGGAGCGGCGACGGTGAGGTCGTCCCAGTCGATCTGCGCCAGGCTGCTCATCATCAGCACAGCGACAAACAGCAGTGCCGGCGCGGTGGCGTAGGCTGGCACGGCGCCGGCCAGCGGAGCGAAGAACAGCGCCAGGAGGAACAGAATCGCCACCACGCAGGCGGTCAGGCCAGTGCGTCCGCCAGCACTGATGCCGGCAGCGGATTCGATATAGCTGGTGGTGGTCGAGGTGCCCAATGCGGCGCCGGCCATGGTCGCGGTGCTGTCTGCCAGCAGGGCGCGGCCGAGCTTGGGCATCTTGCCGTCCTTGTCTAGCAAGTTGGCCTTCTGCGCGACGCCGACCAGGGTGCCGGAGGTGTCGAACAGGTCAACGAAGAGGAAGGCGAAGATCACGCTGACCAGGCCAATATCCAGTGCGCCCATGATGTCCAGTTGCATCAGGGTTGGCATGACCGAAGGAGGCATGGACACCACGCCATCCAGTTTGGACAGGCCGAACAGAATGGACAGGGCGGTGATCAGCAGGATGCCGATCATCACTGCGCCGGTCACGCGGCGCTGTGCCAGTGCAGCGATGACAAAGAAGCCCAGGCAGGCCAGCAGGGCACCGCCCTGGGTCATGTCGCCGAGGGTCACCAGGGTGGCCGGGTGATCGACCACGATACCGGCGTTTTTCAGGGCAATAATTGCCAGGAACAGGCCAATACCTGCAGCGATGCCGGCGCGCAGGGCCAGCGGGATGCTGTTGATGATCCACTCGCGGATCTTGAAGATCGACAACAGAAAGAAGATCACCCCGGAGAGGAATACTGCGCCCAGCGCCACCTGCCAGGTGTGGCCCATGGTCATCACCACGGTGTAGGTGAAAAAGGCGTTGAGGCCCATGCCCGGTGCCAGGGCGATTGGGTAGTTAGCCCACAGGCCCATGATCAGCGAGCCGATGGCGGCGGCCAGGCAGGTGGCGACGAATACCGCGCCATGGTCCATGCCGGTCTTGGCCAGCATCTCCGGGTTGACGAAGAGGATATAGGCCATGGTCAGAAAGGTGGTCAGCCCGGCGAGCACCTCAGTGCGCACCGTGGTGTTATGGGCTTTGAGTTGGAACAGTCTTTCCAGCATGTGGCACTCCCCGTAACGGCGTTTTTGCCGTGTTTATGCAAACCGAAAGCAAAGCACATCCACGCGTGGGTGCATGTTTTTGCTGGCGATCTGGAAAAAGGCGCGCATCATATCAGCTCGTCCGGAACGGGTGAATTTATGACCGCTTGGACAGTTTATGCACGGCCAGAACAAGGAGCGAACTGATGACTGCACGGGCCCTTATCAGCGTTGCCGATGGTGTTGAAGACCTCGAGTGCGTGACCCTGATTGATGTACTGCGGCGTGCCGAGGTTGAGGTGGTGGTGGCCAGTATCGAAAGCCGGCGGATGATCACCTGCGCCCGTGGTACTCGGCTGACCGCCGACACCATGCTGGTGGATGTACTGGCCCAACCCTTCGACTTGATCGTGCTGCCCGGCGGCATGCCCGGCGCGCAGCACCTGGCCGAGCACGAGCCGCTGGCCGAGCGGGTGCGTGAGCAGGCCAAGGCCGGTAAGTTGTTTGCCGCCATCTGCGCGGCGCCCGCAGTCGCCCTGCAACAGTACGGCGTGCTCAGGCAGCGGCGCATGACCTGCTACCCGGCGTTCAGTGATCGTCTGAGTGGCTGTGTGTTTGTCGACGAACCGGTGGTGGTCGATGGCAACTGCATCACCAGCCAGGGCCCAGGCACCGCCCTGGCGTTCGCGTTGATCCTGGTCGAGCAGCTGTGTGGCAAGGCCGTGCGCAAGCAGGTCGCCGAGGCCATGCTGGTTGGCTAGTGCTTCAGTCGCCTGCCCGCTCTGTGCCTTGCGGGTGCATGTGGTCGCGCCTGGCCAGCTCGGGGAACAGGCGAATCCATAACCCGGTGACCAGAATGGCGCCCACGCCGCCGATCAGCACCGCCGGCACCGTGCCGAACCAGGCGGCGCTGACCCCCGCGCGGAAGTCGCCGAGTTGATTGGATGCGCCGATAAACAGGCCGTTGACCGCGCCGACGCGACCGCGCATCTCGTCCGGAGTTTGCAGTTGCACGAACGCGCCGCGAATCACCATGCTGATCATGTCCGCCGCGCCTAGCAGCACCAACGTCGCCAGGCTGAACCAGAGTGAAGTGGACAGGCCGAAGCCGATGGTCGCCACGCCGAAGATCGCCACCGAAGTAAACATCACCGGGCCGACCCGTCGCTCGATGGGAAAGCGCGCCAGCCACAGCGACATCAGCAGTGCGCCCACCGCCGGCGCCGAGCGCAGCAGGCCGAGGCCCCAGGGTCCGGTGAGGAGGATGTCCTTGGCAAACACTGGCAGCAGCGCGGTGGCGCCGCTGAGCAGCACGGCGCACATGTCCATAGAGATCGCGCCGAACACGGCGGGGCGACTGCGGATAAAGCGAAAGCCGGCCAGTAGCGAATCCAGCGATACCTTCTGCTTCAGCGGCAACTGGCGCGCCGGCAGGCTCAGCATCAGGCTCAGGGCGCAGCCATATAGCAGCACCGCTGGGCCATAGACCCACTGCGTGCCGACGGCATAGAGCAAACCGCCCAGCGCTGGCGCAATAATGGTGGCGGCCTGCATCGCCGACGCCGACGCCGCCACAGCGGCGGGAAACAACCCAGGCGGCACGATATTCGGTAGCAGTGCCTGAGTGGTGGGCATCTCGAAGGCGCGCGCGGTGCCGAGTAGAAAGGCAATCACAAAGATCATTTCCCGACTGATGCCCCCTGCGCTGCTGCCGAGCAATAGGCTCAGCGCAATCAGCCCCTGTGCGCCCTGGCACAGCGCCGCCACCTTGCGCCGGTCGAAGCGGTCGGCGACATGCCCGGTGAGCAGGATAAACAGGATCTTCGGCATAAATTCGATCAGCCCGACCAGGCCAAGGTCGAGCACGTTGCCGGTCAGCGCATACATCTGCCAGCCGATGGCCACGGTAATCATCTGAAAGCCGCTGGCAGTGAATACTCGGGCAAACCAGAAGGCGAGGAATGGGCGATGGTGGCGCAGCAGAAGACTGGACATGGAGGCTGTGCTGAGGCGGCTGATCAGCTGCGCAGCCTAGCATGTAGCTGCTCGGGCGCGACGCAGGGCGCAGCATGTGCGGGTTTAAAGCTGACTAAAAAGGCAGTTTTTTATTCTGTTGTGAGGGCGACTTGAGTAGAATCTGACTTTTAGGTCAAAAAATACCTCGACTACGCTTACTCCCGATACCTACGCGCTATGCGTACGGTGCATGTATTTCGCCAATTTGTTCACACTGACGCCAGGCTGCTCTGGCCTTGAGGAACGGACATGTCCACTCCTGAGTTATCCCGTCGCGCCTTTTTGCAAGGCAGCGTTATCGCCGGTATCGGCATCAGCTTTGCGCCGCTGGGCAGTAAGGCGTTTGCCGCCCTGTTCGAAGACAAGGTGACCGCCATGCCGCAGCCCTGGTACGACGCCAGCGGCAAGGCGGTGGCGCGTATCGATGGGGTGTCTAAAGCCTGTGGGGCCAAGGTGTTTGCCCGTGATATCCGTGCCAAGGACATGCCCGGCTGGCCGCAACAGCAAGGCCATGCCCTGTTGCTCAAGGCCACGCGCACCGAACAGCTCTATCAGGGCTTCGATCTGTCGCTGTTGCCGGCTGAGTTGCAGCCTGATCGGGTGGTCACCGCCAGTGATCTGGCCAAGGATGGCATCGCCTTTCCGGATGGCCACCACCTTGATCCGCTGTTGCCGGAAGGGCAGGTGCCGATGTTTATCGGGCATCCGGTGGCGCTGCTGATCTGGAAGGATTTCGAACGCTATCGCCAGGCCAAGAACATCCTCAAGTTCAATGACAAGGTGATCCGCTACGGTGAAACAGCGCCGGCGTTCCAGTCCGACCCATACGGTAGCTTTCGCTTTGTGCGAGTCGGCGGCGCGACGCCGTTCGACCGCGACACCTTCTCCAGCCTTAAGGACAGCATGCTGTTTCCGCTGATCCATAACCGCAAGCCGGCCTGGGGCGAAGGCAAGATCAGTGGCGATCTCACCGAGCAAGGGCTGTATCACGCCGAACAGATGCAGCAGCAGTTGCAGAGCCCGCCGGATGATTGGCTGGTGTTCGATGAGCGCTTCAAAACCCAATCCATCGAGCCTTGCGCGCTGGAGGCCGATAATGGCAACGGCTGGTTTGACGCCGCTACCGGCACCCTGCATTTCGTGGTCGCCACCCAGTGCCCGTTTGAAGTGGCCGAGCAGACCGCGCACATGCTCGCGCCGTCGCGTTTTGGTGTGCAGAAGCTGAACATGCACCCCGGCTACACCGTGGGTTATGGCTCCAAGGACAACAACATTTTCGTGTTCTACGCCGCCCTGGCTGCGATTTACGGTGGCGGCATGCCGGTGCGCCTGGCCAATGACCGTTATGAGCAGTTCCAGAGCGGCATCAAGCGTCACCCCTTCGACATGCACTACCAGTTGGCGGTGAATAAGCAGGATCACAGCTTCCAGATCTTCCGTGCACACATGGATGTGGATGGCGGTGGCCGTGCCAACTACAGCTCTTCGGTGGCGGCGGTTGGTGCTACGGCGGCGCAGTCGATCTATTACCTGCCGCGCAGCGACCTGGCGGCCACCGCGTATTACTCGCGCGGTGTGGAAGCCGGTTCGATGCGTGGTTACGGCACGCTGCAAACCATGGCCGCTACCGAGATGATGGTGGACGAAGTGGCCGAGCGGCTGAGCATTGATGCCATCGAATTGCGTAAAAAGAACGTGTTCCAGTCCGGTATGAAGAACACCCAGGGCGCGATTCCGGCCGGTGCGTTGCGTCTGGACGAAATTCTCGACAAGGCCGCTCAGCACGAAATCTGGAAGAACCGCGTGGCGCGTAAACAGCGCTTCGACGCCGAAGACCCGGATAACCTGTATGGCGTCGGTTTCGCCATCTGCCAGAAGGATTTCGGCACCGGTTCCGAAGCGCCGATGGCCAGCCTGGAATTCACAGCCGATGGCCGCGTCAGCCTGCGCCATATTGCCATCGACATGGGCACCGGTATGGCCACCTCGCAGGCCTTGCTGGTCGCCGATTACCTCGGTCAGCCCGCCGACGAGATCAAGACTGGTGAAACCGAATGGGCTGAGTTGGCGCTGACTACCAGCGGCAACCCTTACATCATCAGTCAGGCTGAGCAGGACGCCGCGCTGCGCAACCCGCGCTGGGTTGGCAAGCTGGCCTCGCCGTCGTCGGCGACCAACTCGTCCTACTACTCTGGGCATGCCACCCGCGAAGCGGCGCGCGTGCTGTTTATGCATGGCTTGTGGCCGGCGGCCATGGCCATCTGGAGCCGTGGTGAGTACGGCGGCTTGGCTAATCCGTATGTGGTGCGGCGGGAAAATGCCCATTGGGTTGACGGTAAGTTGACCGCCGATGGCATGCCGCCGATTCCCTTCAAGCTGCTGGCGCACAAGGCCCACGAGTTGGGCTTGGTAACCGGCGTTAGTGTGCACGGCTTCAACCGCTGGAGCTGGGCCGAGGGCGAGTTCGATATCAACGGCCAGCGCGAGCGTGTGCCGCTGGACGCGCTGGCGGTGAAATACGGAGATGGCGCTGAGGCGGCAAAGAAGGCGCAGATGAGCCGTAACGGTTTCCACCTGCTCGACCGGGTCAGCATCAACTACCCGGTCACCCAGTTGAACAATGCCATGGTCACTTACTACAGCCCGGTGGCTACCTTGGTTGAGATCAAGGTCAACAAGGGCAGTGGCGAGGCGCGGGTGATCAATCATCATTCCTGGCTCGAATGCGGCCGGGTGATTGTCGAAGAGCTGGTACTGGGTCAGCTCGAAGGCGGCATCGCCATGGGCATCGGCCACGCACTGCTGGAAGACATGCCGCTGTATGAAGGTGGCCCCGGCGATGGCACCTGGAACTTCAATCGCTATCAATTACCGCGCGCCAAAGACTGCGCCGTGTGGGCGCAAACCGCAGAGATTCTGCCGCCGCTATCACCCAGTGATCCGGCCAAGGGCATCGCCGAGGTGGTGATGATTCCGGTGGTTGGCGCCATCGTCAACGCCGTGGCCCATGCTACCGGCAAGCGCTTGCGCGACCTTCCTCTGACTCCGGCCCGCATCAAGGAGGCCCTCCATGGCTAAGCGCATTTTGAGCATGATCATCAACAGTCAGGCCGTCGGCCCTGTTGAGGTGCCGGACGATCTGATGATGATCGACTTCCTGCATGAACACCTGAACCTCACCGGCTCGCGTCTGGGCTGTGGCCAGGGCGTGTGTCACGCCTGTGTGGCGATCCTCGACAAGGCCGACGGCACCAGCGAAGAAATCCGCACCTGCATCACCGGTGTGCACTTCTTCGATGGCAAGCGCGTGCGTACCATCGAGGGCCACGCCAAGCGTGATGCCCAGGGCGAGGTCAGCGAGCTCAACCCGATCCAGCAGAAGTTTGTCGACAAATTCGCCTTCCAGTGCAGCTACTGCACCCCTGGTTACGTCAACGCCGCCACCGTGTTGGTGGAAAAACTGCAGCGTCAGCCGGTCAAACGCAGCGAGCTGGACGGCGAGATCGAAGATGCCCTGGGCAAGCACATCTGTCGCTGCACCGGCTACGTGCGCTACTACAGTGCCGCGCGCGATGTGGTGGAGTCACTCGGCCTGGTCAAGGAGGGATGAACATGCGCGCATTTGTGCTGGCAGCCCTGCTGCCGCTCACGGCCTTTGCGGCCGACGAGCAACTGATTGAACGCGGTAAGTACCTGGCGCGTGCCGCCGATTGCGTGGCGTGCCATAGCATCGAAGGCGGCGCCGAGTACGCTGGCGGCCTGCCGTTGGAGTCGCCATTCGGCACCATCTACGGCACCAATATCACCCCGGACAAAGAGCATGGCATCGGCAATTACAGCGCTGATGATTTCTACCGAGCGGTGGCCGAGGGCGAGCGGCGTGATGGCAGCAACCTCTACCCAGCGATGCCGTATACCTCCTATCACCTGCTCAAGCGCGAAGACTCCGACGCCATCTACGCCTACCTGATGAGCCTGGAACCGATCGCCAAACCCAGCCCGCAGACTGACCTGAGCTTTCCGTTCAATCTGCGCTTCGGTCTGAGCTTCTGGAACATGCTCTATAAGGACAGCGTGCAGTTGCAGCCGGCTGAAGGCAAAAGTGAACCCTGGCAGCGCGGTCAGTATCTGGTCGAAGTGCTGGGCCATTGTGGCGAGTGCCATACCCCGCGCAATGTCATTGGTGCGTTGCAGCAGGACAAGCGTATGCAGGGTGGCGTTTTGTTAGGTTATGAAGCCCCGAGTCTGTTGGCCGACGAGCTGGCCGAGCGCGGCTGGAACCCTGAGGACTTGGCAACCTTCCTCAAACACGGCATCAGTGCGCAAGGCTCGATGTTCAACGAGATGTACCCGGTGTTTCACCACAGCACCCAGTACCTGCCTCTGGACGATCACAAGGCCATGGCCACCTACCTGCTTGGCGACCAACCGCCAGAGCCGCGCAAGGTCGCCAGCGTGGCGCTGGACCAGCTCGGCGCGAGTGCTCAGCAGGGCCGTCAGCACTACCTCAATACCTGCGCCGGTTGCCACGGTGCGGCGGGAGAGGGCATTCCCCACGTGGCCGTGGCGATGGAGGGCAACACCACTCTGCGCCTGAACGATGCGCGCAACCTGTTACGGGTGATTGATGACGGCATCAAGGAGCAGCAGTTCACCGGCTTTGAGCGCATGCAGCCAATGCCGGGCTTCAGCGACAAACTGGATGACGGGCAGATGCGCGACCTGCTGCATTACCTGCGGCAGACCTGGGGTGGCCAGGCAGCCGAGCTGAGCCCGCAGCAGGTCAGCCAGTTGCGCAGCGAGAAAGGCCACTGATGCCGAGTAAAAGCTGATGCAGCGCCTCGATCTGCTGGTGCTGCGCAAGGCGTTGCAATGGTCTGCTGGCGGGCAGCGCGTGTGGCTGTGCACGGTGCTGGCCACTTATGGTTCGGCCCCGCGCGCGCCGGGTTCGCTGTTGGCGGCCACGGCGAGCGGCGAGTGGGTTGGTTCGCTATCCGGCGGCTGCGTCGAGGATGAATTACTTGAGCAGTTGGTTGCTGGCGCCTTTCCCGAACCACTGTATCTGCTGCGTTATGGCGATGGCAGCGACCCGCGCTCGCGGATCAGCCTGCCCTGCGGCGGCGTGCTGGAAGTGCTGGTGGAAAACCTCGCGCCCGACTGCGAGGTACAGGCGCACCTGCGTGAACTGGAAAGTGCGTTGGCCGGCCAGCGCCGGCTGATCCGCGAAGTGGTGTTGCCAACCGGCGAGCGCCGCTTGCTGGCCGACAACACGCAGGGGCCACGGGTGGAGCGCCAGCCTAATCTGCTGCGCCTGCGCGTCGGCGCGGCGCAGCGCTTGCTGCTGGCGGGTTATTCCTCAGTGGCCCATGTCTGTGCCGAGTTCGCCCAGAGCCTGGGTTTCGAGGTGGTGCTCTGTGATCCGCGCGAAGAAGTGCTGCAGGGCGTCGACTTGCCAGGAGTAGAAATCCGTCGCGAGCTGCCATCGGAGGTCATCCGCCTGGGCGGCTGCCATGCCGACACCGCGGTGGTGGCGCTGACCCATGATCCACGCATCGACGACCTGGCAATGATCGAGGCCGTACGCACCGAAGCGTTCTATATCGGTGTGATGGGTTCTATGCTCACCAGTGCTAAGCGTTTCGAGCGTTTGCGCCGGGTGGGAGGGCTGGATGACACAGCGCTGGCGCGGATTATCGCGCCGATTGGCCTGAACCTGGGCAGCAAGACTCCGGCGGAAATCGCCCTGGCGGTACTCGCCGATATTCTGCGCGTGCGGAACGGCTTGCCGCGGGATGCACTCTAGAATGCCGCGCGTATTGGCACTGCTGCTGGCCGCCGGGCGCGGCCGACGCTTCGGCAGTGACAAGCGCCTGGCCCGTTTGCCGGATGGGCGCGGCCTGTTGGCGGCCAGTGCCGAGCGTGCGTTGCAGGTATTCGATGAGGTGCATGTGCTGCTGCGCGACGAGGATGATGCGCAGGCGTTAGGGCTACCGGCGGATTGCCGGATTATCCGTTGCCGTAACGCCGATCAAGGCATGGGCCACAGCCTTGCAGCCGGTGTGCAGGCCTTGGCTGGGTGCGACGCTGAAGCCATCGCCGTGCTACTCGGCGATATGCCCTGGGTAGGAGCCAACAGCCTGTGGCAGCTGTGCCAGCAGGCGGCGGCCGAACGCATCGTCTACCCGCTGTGCGATGGTCAACGTGGTCATCCGGTGCTGTTTGGCCGCGCCTTCTGGCCGCAACTGCAAGCCCTGCGCGGGGATGAAGGCGCGCGCGCGTTGCTGCAGGCGTATGCTGCCGCTTGCCAGGGCGTCGCGCTGACTGACCCCGGTGTGCTGCGCGATGTTGACCGGCCGCAGGCGCTGTTGGCGCCGACATAAGGCGCCAACCCTTGTGGCAGCCAGTCGCGCGACAATCGACCACAGCCGAACTTAGTGCGCCAAGCGCTACTCTCTGTACATACCTTGATCCGCATCAATACTGATCTTGCAGGGTTATGTGGGGCGCTTGGCCCTGCGCGATGCTATCTGAACCAGAACAATAATCCCCCGACTGAATACCCGTGACTGGCATGCGCGCCCGTGGCCGTGCCCCGTATCACCTGACTGAGGAAACGCCATGTTTGGATTGGAGGCTCTCGATCTAGCCAGAATCCAGTTCGCATTCACCATCTCGTTCCACATCATCTTCCCGGCCATCACCATTGGCCTGGCCAGTTACCTGGCGGTATTGGAAGGCTTGTGGCTGAAAACGGGACAAGAGGTGTACCGCGATCTGTACCACTTTTGGGCGAAGATTTTTGCGGTCAACTTCGGCATGGGCGTGGTCTCCGGGCTGGTCATGGCCTACCAATTCGGCACCAATTGGAGTGCATTCTCCGACTTTGCCGGGGCGGTCACCGGGCCGCTGCTGACCTATGAAGTGCTCACCGCATTCTTCCTCGAAGCGGGCTTCCTCGGGGTCATGCTGTTTGGCTGGAACCGCGTTGGCCCGGGCCTGCACTTCTTCTCCACGGTGATGGTGGCGGTCGGTACGCTGATCTCGACCTTCTGGATTCTGGCCTCCAACAGCTGGATGCACACCCCGCAGGGCTTCGAAATTATCGACGGCCGGGTGATCCCGGTGGACTGGTTTGCGGTGGTGTTCAACCCCTCATTCCCTTACCGGCTGGCACATATGGCCACGGCGGCGTTCCTTGCCACCGCCTTCTTCGTAGGCGCGTCGGCGGCCTGGCACTTGCTTCGTGGGCGTGACAACCCGGCGATCCGCAAGATGCTGTCGATGGCCATGTGGATGGCGCTGATCGTAGCGCCAATCCAAGCGGTGATCGGCGACTTCCACGGCCTGAATACTCTCAAGTATCAGCCGGCGAAGATCGCCGCGATCGAAGGCCACTGGGAAAACCATGGCGACGAACCAACTCCGCTGATCCTGTTCGGCTGGCCGGATATGGAGCGAGAAGAAACCCGCTTCAAGATCGAAATTCCCGCCCTCGGCAGCCTGATTCTGACCCACAGCCTGGACAAACAGGTGCCAGCGCTCAAGGAGTTCGCCAAGGAAGACCGAGCCAACTCGACCATCGTATTTTGGACCTTCCGGATCATGGTCGGCCTGGGCATGCTGATGATCATCACCGGCCTCTGGGGCCTCTGGTTGCGCACACGCGGCACTTTGTTCCAGAGCCGCCCGTTTCTGCACCTGGCGGTATGGATGGGCCCATCAGGGATCATCGCCATTCTCGCCGGCTGGTACACCACTGAAATCGGTCGCCAGCCCTGGATTATCCATGGCCTGATGCGCACGGCTGATGCCTCATCCGGGCACAGTTTTGCGCAGATGAGCCTGACCCTGATCCTGTTCGTGGTGGTGTATTTCGCCCTGTTCGGCGTCGGTATTGGTTACATGATGCGCCTGGTGCGCAAAGGCCCGATCACCGATGAAGGCAAGGAAGTTGCTGAGGGTGGCCCAGGCCAGAAACGCACACCATCGCGGCCATTGTCAGCGGCCGAGGAAGATCTTGACGACGGCGAGACTGATCTGCCGGCAGGGAGGAATTGAACATGGGTATTGATCTCTCGCTGATCTGGGCCGTGATCATCGCCTTCGGGGTGATGATGTATGTAGTCATGGACGGCTTCGACCTGGGCATCGGCATCCTCTTTCCCTTCGTCAAAAACGAAGGCGAGCGCGATGTAATGATGAACACCGTTGCGCCAGTCTGGGATGGCAACGAAACCTGGCTGGTACTTGGCGGCGCGGCACTGTTCGGCGCCTTTCCGCTGGCTTATGCGGTGGTGCTCAGCGCGCTCTACCTGCCGCTGATTTTTATGCTGCTAGGGCTGATCTTTCGCGGTGTGGCGTTTGAGTTTCGCTTCAAGGCCAAGGCCGCCAAACGGCATATCTGGGACAAGGCGTTTATCGGCGGCTCGCTGACCGCGACCTTCTTTCAGGGCGTGGCGCTGGGGGCTTATATAGACGGCTTCGAGGTTGTTGATCGGGTGTATGTCGGCGGCTCGCTGGACTGGTTTACCCCATTCTCGCTGTTCTGTGGTCTGGCGCTGATTGCCGCCTATGCCTTACTTGGCTGCACCTGGCTGATCATGAAGACCGAAGGCCGTTTGCAGCAGCAGATGCACGATATGGCGCGACCGCTGGTGTTCGTGCTGCTTGGTGTGACCGGCATCGTCAGCCTATGGACGCCACTAGCCCATACGGAAATCGCCGAGCGCTGGTTCAGCCTGCCAAATATCTTCTGGTTTATGCCGGTGCCGCTGCTGGTGCTGCTGTGCACTTGGGCGCTGCTGCGCGCGGTGGCACGCAACGCCAACTACGCGCCGTTTTTGCTGACCCTGACGCTGATTTTCCTCGGCTATAGCGGTCTCGGCATCAGCCTGTGGCCAAATATCATTCCGCCGTCGATCAGCATCTGGGAAGCCGCTGCACCACCGCAGAGCCAAGGCTTTATTCTGGTCGGGGCGCTGTTCATTATCCCCTTTATCCTGATGTACACCGCCTGGAGCTATTACGTGTTCCGCGGCAAGGTTACGGAAGAAGATGGCTATCACTAAGGTGCGAGTGATGAACGATGTAGAAGAGAAAAAACCGCTGTGGCAGCGGCTCGGCTGGCTGGTAGCGATCTGGGCCGGCAGCGTGCTGGCCCTGGGAGCGGTGTCCTATCTGCTGCGTCTGTTTATGCAGGCGGCGGGTATGGGCACGCCGTAAGCGCGATTCAACGTCAATCAGCGATGCACTGTAGGAGGCGCTTCAGCGGCGAGCTTGTAATGGCGGTTTATCGTGGCTGAGGCCCCTCCTACAGAGCTTCGGGGCTGTGCTTATTTGATCGCTTTCAGCACCACAAACTTCGGTGTAGCCGCCACCTGTTCTACGCCACGGAACAGCCGTTTCAGCTTGGCGTGGTAGCCCAGGTGGCGGTTGCCGACGATCCACAGTTCGCCGCCGGTTACCAAGGCTGCTCGGGCCTGCTGGAACATGCGCCAGGCGAGAAAGTCGCCGACCACCTGTTGCTGGTGGAATGGCGGGTTGCACAGCACCAGGTCCAGCGAATCCTCCGCCTGCTCGGCCAGACCATCGCCTGCGCGAATCTCTACCGGGCGCTCACCCAGCGCAGCGCGCCAGTTCTCTTGGGTCGATTGCACCGCCATATACGACTCATCAACCAGCGTCAGCTCGGCCTGTGGGCTGCCCAGTGCATAGGCAATACCGAGCACGCCGTTGCCGCAACCAAGATCGGCAACGCGCATTCGACTTAGGTGTTTTGGTAGGTGCGGGAGGAAGGCGCGGGTGCCGATATCCAGGTCTTCACGGCAGAACACGTTGGCGTGGTTAAGCAGCTCGATAGCCGGCTTTTCCAGGCGATAACGCGTCGGATAGGGCGATACGGGCGCGGCTTTGGCTGCCGGCGTGGCAAACAGCAGGCGGGCTTTTTTCACCGCCAGCGAGGCTTGCACCGGGCCGATATATTGCTCCAGCAGATCACCGGCTGCACGCGGCAGGTGCTTGATCATGGCCGCTGCAATCACCTGCGCGCCGGGGGCAAGCTGGCCGTGCAGACGGATCAGCTGTTCTTCCAGCAGTGCCAGGGTTTTCGGTACGCGAATCAGCACCACATCAAACGGCCCTTGGGCGACTGCGCTGGCCGGCACAAACGTCACGGCATCTGCCGGCAGCTGGTTACGCAGCAGGTTGACCTGCAAACCCAGATGGCCGAGGTGGGAGTCGCCGCTGCTGGTCACCTGCGCCTGTCCAGCCAGGCTCGCCGCCAGTGCGCCGAAGCTGTCGTTCAGCACCAATACCCGCACGCTGCTCGTCAGCCCTTGTTCATGTAGATGGTTGAGCAGGTACTCGTCCGCAGCATCGAACGCCTGCAGCGGCTCGTGGGGCTGGTCGGGTTGGCGAAGCAGATCGAGCTGGGCGAATGGGGTGCTGAATACAGGCATGGGAAACTCGGGTAACAGCCCGCAAGGGCGCGATAGAAAGTGCAGTTGGTCGCTATTGTCGGTGCAAGTGGCGGAAAAGTCTCGGAACTGCGAGCTGGTTCAGTAAATCGCGGTTGTGCCACACGCGGCTTTGCCGAAGAATGCCGCCCCCTTGCGGATCTGCCCAGTCGTGTCTGATACCCGTCAGTCAGCAGGCATGAGTCAGCAAGGTCGGCATTCAAATAATAACCAGGCCCCGAGCATTACGCCCGGCTGCGATCTGGTAGCGCCTGATGATCAGGACCGCGCCGCTGCTTTGCCGCGTGCGCCGAATCATCCATAGCCCACACCCCCCAATTAATGAGGCCTGCTTATGCAGGCTTCACGGCGTTCTATTTGCAAAAAGGTATGTCCATGTTCAAGTCCCTGCTGTCTTTAACCTTCACTGCGTTGCTGGTCGCGGCAAGTCCGACCCAGGCGGAAGGCAAGGCGCCCATCGTGATCAAGTTCTCCCATGTGGTGGCCGAGGACACGCCCAAGGGCAAGGGTGCGCTGCTGTTCAAAAAGCTGGTGGAAGAACGCCTGGCCGGCCAGATTGTGGTTGAGGTTTACCCGAACTCGACGCTGTTCGGCGATGGCGAGGAGATCAACGCGTTGCGCGAGGGCAAGGTGCAGATGTTGGCGCCTTCGCTGTCCAAGTTCGAGGCTTATACCAAACAGCTACAGGTGTTTGACCTGCCGTTTCTGTTCGACGACCTAGAGGCGGTCAAACGCTTCCAGAAACGTGACAAGAGCCGCGAGCTGCTGCATTCCATGTCCAGCCACGGCATCTACGGCCTGGCCTACTGGAATAACGGCATGAAGCAGCTGACCTCCAACCGCGAGCTGCGCAAGCCCGAAGATGCCAAGGACCTAGCCTTCCGTATTCAACCCTCGTCGGTGCTGGAGGCGCAGTTCCGTCAGCTTGGCGCCAAGACCGTGAAGATGCCGTTTGCAGAGGCATTCAAGGCGCTGCAGGCCGGCACCATTCAGGGCACCGAAGGGCCGTGGTCGAACATCGCCAGCCAGAAGGTCGACACCGTGCAGCCGTTTATCAGCGAGCTCAACCACGGCTCGCTGAGCTATATGCTGATCAGCAGCAAAGAGTTCTGGACCAGCATTCCCTACAAGACCCGCACCGAACTGGAAGCGATCATCGAAGAGGTCTCTTTCTCGGTGAACAAGGATGCCGAAGCGCTGAACAGCAATGATCGCGAGCGCATCATCAGCGCTGGCAATGCCCAAGTGGTCACCCTTACGGCAGATGAACGTGCTGCCTGGCGCACGGCACTGAGCCCGCTATGGAAAACCTTCGAAGCTGAAATCGGTGCCGATGTACTGCGTGCCGCGCAGGCGGTCAATCGCCGCTAAGAGCCGGTTCTAAGGGATACAGGCCAAGAGCCCCCAGGTTTTACCGGTGTTTGTCCGGCCGGCGTTGCGCCACACTGGGCCTGTGCAATCCGCATAGGTCCGGTGCTCGCATGGTCAGTGACGACAAGTTCACCCAGCAAACCCTCACCTCTATCCAAGTCTGGTCGCCCAGCCTGTTCAGCCTGCGCTGTACGCGTGATGCGGGCTTTCGCTTCCAGGCCGGGCAGTTTGCCCGGCTGGGTGTGCAGAAGGCCGATGGCTCGGTTGTCTGGCGTGCCTATTCGATGGTCTCGGCGCCCCACGATGAGTTTCTCGAATTCTTCTCCATCGTCGTGCCGGGTGGCGAATTCACCTCCGAGCTGAGCCGGCTGCAGGTCGGCGACAGCCTACTGGTGGAAAAGCAGGCGCTGGGCTTTCTAACCCTTGATCGCTTTGCCGATGGCCGCGACCTCTGGCTGCTGGCTAGCGGCACCGGGCTCGCGCCATTTCTTTCGATCCTGCAGGGGCTGGAGGTGTGGCAGCGCTTTGCGCGTGTGGTGCTGGTGTATAGCGCGCGTACGGCCAGCGAGTTGGCCTATCAGCCGCTGATCCACGACCTGATGCAGCAGGAGCATCTGCAGGAATACGCCGAGCGCTTTGTCTATCTGCCGTTGGTCACCCGCGAGGAGGTGCCCGGTTGCCTGCATGGGCGCATCACCAGCTTGCTGGAAAGTGGCGAACTGGAGCGCGCCGCCGATCTGAGCCTGGACCCTGCCTATTCGCGGCTGATGATCTGCGGCAACCCGCAGATGATCGACGATACCCGCGCGCTGCTGAAGCAACGTGATATGCAGCTCAGCCTAACCCGTCGGCCGGGGCAGGTGGCGGTGGAGAACTACTGGTAGCGGTTATTCCTCACGGATGGCCTTGATTCGGTGTTCCCATCGGCGCTTGGCGAAGCGGCGCATATTCGGGATATCGTCAGTTTCGTCGAGGATCGGCTTGCCGATAATGGTTTCCATGATGTCCTCCATGGTCACCAGGCCACGCCAGCTGCCGAACTCATCGTACACCAGGCACATGTGCTGACGCTCATGCATCATCTGGGTCATCAGGCTTTCGACGTTCATGCTGTCGGAGACAACCTTGAGCGGTTTGAGGATGCTCGATACCGGCGCCTCATCCGCTTCCGCACCCAGGGCGTCATAGCGGAACACCACGCCCAGTGGTGACTCATCCTCACCGATGACCGGATAGCGGGAGAACTGGCTTTCTTTCACGCGCGCTTTGAACGCTCCTAGCGTGTCATCGGGTGCCGCAAACTCGCAGACAATCCGTGGCGTCATGATGTCGCGTAGCTTGATTTCATGCAGGTCGAGGATATTGCTGATGACGCGCTGTTCGTCTTCATCCAGCTTGCCGACTTCGCGGCCCAGCAGGGTCAGCGCCTTGATCTCCTGGCGGATATCGTGCTCAGGCTCTTTGCCACCAAACAGTCGCATGATCAGGTCGGACATCAAGATGAACGGCTTGAGCAGTGCAATCATGCCGCCCAGCAGGCTAGGCAGGTACGGAGCCAGGGTTGGCCAGTAACGTGCACCAATGGTCTTGGGCAGAATTTCCGAGAGAACCAAGATCAGTAGGGTCATCACCGCCGAGGCGATGCCCAGATAACCGTCACCAAATACCACCGTGACCTGCGCACCCACGCCTGTGGCGCCGACCGTGTGGGCCACGGTATTAAGCGTAAGAATTGCGGCAAGTGGCTGGTCGATCTTGTCTTTCAGCCCTTTCAAGCGCTCGTAAAGCTTGGGCTTGGTGGCCTTCTGCTGGGCGATGTAGCTGGGCGTCAGGGAAAGCAACGCAGCTTCAAGAATGGAACAGATAAAGGAGACGAGGATGGATAGAACAGCGAACGCAATCAGGAGGGTCATTGAGGGGGGAAAGTAGCCAAGGGGCGATCAATTTACACGAGCGTGTTGAAAGCGAGCGCGCTGTCCTGCAACAAATCATGTACGGGAGGGCGCTCGGCCCTCCGCGTGGGTGCATTCAGTCTCTGCTTTGTTGCGTCTTGAGCAGGTCGCGGATTTCGCTGAGCAGCTCCTGCTCCTTGGTCGGTGCGGCGGGAGCAGCAGGGGCGGCTTCTTCTTCGCGCTTGAGTTTGTTGAGCACCTTGATGCCCATAAAGATGGCGAAGGCGACGATCAGGAAATCGAGCACGGTCTGGATAAATTTGCCGTAAGCCAGGGTGACTGCAGCGACATCGCCTTCGGCAGCTTTCAGCACAATCGCCAGGTCGGAGAAGTCCACGCCGCCAATCAGCACACCCAGTGGCGGCATCACCACGTCACCGACAAAGGATGAGACGATCTTGCCGAACGCCGCGCCGATGATGATGCCCACGGCCATGTCGACCACGTTGCCTTTGACCGCAAAGGCTTTGAATTCACTGAGTATGCTCATGCTGCGTTCCCTGGTAGGTGAGGTTGCGCTGAGTGTAATCCAGCGCGCGCCGCTTGCCAGCTACTTCTCAGGCCGGGTAGTGAACCTCGGGCAGCGACTCGAACGCCGGTTTGGCCAGCAGGTAACCCTGAAATAGCTCCACGCCCATGTCGCGCAAGGCACGTAATTCGCCCAGGCTTTCGATGCCTTCGGCAATTACTCGGATATCCAATTTGCGGCACATCTGCAGTGCCGCTTCGACCAGAATCTGCCGTACGCTGTCCTGCTCGATATTGCGGATCAGCTGCATGTCCAGCTTGATCAGGTCAGGCTGAAAGTCGGCCAGCAGATTGAGCCCGGCATAGCCTGCGCCGAAGTCATCAATTGCCGTCATAAAGCCCTGCTTGCGGTACGCACGCAGGATGCCGGTGAGGTGGTCGATATCCAGCACCTGTTCCTGCTCGGTGACCTCGAAGATGATCCGCTGCAGCGGAAAGTTGAAGCGTGTGGCCGCCTCCAGCGTGGCGCGGATGCAGGTCTCAGGCTTGTACACCGCATTGGGCATAAAGTTGATCGAGACCATGGCCGGTACTTGCAGCTTGGCTGCCCATTCCAGCGCGGTAATCCGGCAAGCCTGGTCGAATGGGTAGAGATTATCCGCGTTGAGCTTGCTCAGCAGGCTGCCCGCCGATTCGCCGGCTGTACCGCGTACCAGCGCTTCGTGGGCAAATATGGTCTCAGTACTCAGGTTGATAATGGGCTGAAAGGCCATGCTGATGGGAAACCCCAACCCTTGGCCGTCACGGCAAGCCGAACATCCTGATGCTGTACTCATAACCTGTTCTCTTGTTGGTTCCTGGAGCCTGGAGAAAGATAGCAGAAGTTGCCTGGGCCTTGTGTAGCAAGGCCTTTAGGCAGAGCCGGCGCGACTGGGCTAGGCTCAATGAAGGCCCGCCATGAGGATGCCGTTATGCCACTGGAACATCATCCGCTGCACCGCGAGTTTCCCGAGTTCAAAACGCAGCTGCACGCCTTGTTGTCCAGTGATGGGCATTTCGCTCGGTTGGCCGAGGAGTATGAAGAACTCGACAAACGTATCTATGAGGCGGAAAGCGGCCGGGTGGCCATGGATGAGATGCTGCTGCTGGGCCTGAAGATGCAGCGCGTCAGCCTCAAGGACGAACTGGCCGGCTTTCTCGGTGGTGCGTCATAGCGTGATGGGCTTGATCCGGGTCAAGTGTCGGCCCCGGCTCAGGGGGTAGTCTGCAGGCAGTGACTATCCCAGAGGAACGCCCGCATGCATGTTGAACACCATCCGCTGATCAAGGACTTCCCCGAACTGCGCGGCGCGCTGCATGAGCTGCGCCTCGGCGATGCCGACTTTGCCCGCCTGGCAGACACCTACGAAACCCTGGATAAACGTATCTGCCGGATCGAAGCGGGTAGCGAGCTGCTGGCTGACGATGCGTTGCTTGCACTCAAGCAGGAACGTGTCGGCATCAAGGATGATCTCGCACGCCGGCTTAAACGTGCTGCCGGGCAGTGTTGTGGCTGTGGTAACGGTTGCAAGGGATAGCTGCGCGGGACTGTAAATATATCCAGCTATTTCGTATGATCCGGGCTCAGTGTTTATAGGAGTCCGGCATGGCCAAGGCCAAGCGCATGTATGGCTGCACCGAGTGCGGCGCCACCTTCCCGAAATGGGCCGGCCAGTGCGGCGAGTGCGGCGCCTGGAATACCCTGGTCGAAACCCTGCTCGAAGCCAATTCGGCCACCCCCAGTGGCCGCGCGGGTTGGGCCGGTGAGCAGGCGCAGCTTAAGACCCTGGCCGAGGTCAGCGTCGAGGAAGTGCCGCGTTTCTCCACCGCCTCCGGCGAGCTGGACCGCGTGCTCGGCGGCGGCCTGGTGGATGGTTCAGTGGTGCTGATCGGCGGCGACCCCGGTATCGGCAAGTCGACCATCCTCTTGCAGACCCTGTGCAATATAGCCACGCGCTTTCCCGCGCTGTATGTCACCGGCGAGGAATCCCAGCAGCAGGTGGCCATGCGCGCCCGCCGCCTGGGTTTGCCGGAAGACAAGCTCAAGGTAATGACCGAGACCTGCATCGAGAGCATCATCGCCACCGCACGGCTGGAAAAGCCCAAGGTGATGGTGATCGACTCGATCCAGACCATCTTTACCGAACAACTTTCCTCGGCACCCGGTGGCGTGTCTCAGGTGCGCGAAAGTGCGGCGCTGCTGGTGCGTTATGCCAAGCAGAGCGGTACAGCAATATTTCTGGTTGGCCACGTGACCAAGGAAGGCTCGCTGGCCGGGCCGCGTGTGCTTGAACACATGGTCGACACCGTGCTGTATTTCGAGGGCGAGTCTGATGGTCGTCTGCGTCTGCTGCGCGCGGTAAAGAACCGCTTTGGTGCGATCAACGAACTGGGCGTGTTCGGCATGACCGACAAGGGGCTGAAAGAGGTCACCAACCCCTCGGCGATCTTCCTCACCCGCGCTCAGGAAGAAGTGCCGGGCAGCGTGGTGATGGCCACCTGGGAAGGCACCCGGCCGATGCTGGTGGAGGTGCAGGCGCTGGTCGATACCAGCCATATGGCCAACCCACGCCGCGTGACTCTGGGCCTGGATCAGAACCGCCTGGCCATGCTTCTGGCCGTATTGCATCGGCATGGCGGCATTCCCACCTACGACCAGGACGTATTCCTCAACGTGGTCGGCGGGGTCAAAGTGCTGGAAACTGCATCCGACCTGGCGCTGATGGCGGCGGTGATTTCCAGCCTGCGCAACAAGCCGCTGCCGCATGATCTACTGGTATTTGGTGAGGTTGGCTTGTCGGGTGAAATCCGTCCGGTGCCGAGCGGTCAGGAGCGTCTGAAAGAGGCGGCCAAACACGGCTTCAAACGGGCCATCGTGCCCAAGGGCAATGCGCCGAAAGATCCGCCGCCGGGTTTGCAGGTGATTGCCGTTACACGCCTGGAGCAGGCGCTGGATGCTCTGTTCGAGTAGCTGAGCAGCGGGTATGAAAAAAGGAGGCCTAGGCCTCCTTTTTGTTTATTCGTCGTCTTCGCCCAGGGCAGCAAGTTCGCGTTCCAGCAGGCTGTCATCGCCGAGGTTGAGTTCAACCAGGCGGCGCAGGTGACTGATCGAGTCGAGATCGATATGTCGGCAAACAAAGCCGAGCAGATCCGACTGGGTGCGGGTCAGTACCACTTCCATCAGCACGCGGGTGTCGTCGGCCAGTTGGATATTGGCTTCGAACGGCTGATTAGGGTCGCCGTTCCAGCCGTTGGGGCGCTTGATCAGCAGGCCTTTCAGCGATACGTCATGCAGTTCGACCGCCCAGCGCCGTTCCCCTTGCACTATCTCGGTGGGGGCGTCGAAAGCGATGCGGTGAAAGCGCCGACGCTCATTGGCTGTTTCGCTCATGCAAAGAAACTCCTGCGAGGTTTTATCCACTATAGCCAAGGCTGCTGACGATGGCTTGGTTTTATCTGTGCTGCGGGTGGCTCGGCAGATAAAAAAAGCCCGCCAAGTGGCGGGCTTTTAAGCAGCAGGTCAGATACTCAGTTGCCGTAAACCGGGAACTTGGCGCAAACCACTTTGACTTGTTCACGGATGCGCGCTTCAACCGCATCGTCGCCCAGGTTGGCGAGGATCTCACAGATCCAGCCAGCCAGTGCGCGGCACTCGTCTTCCTTGAAGCCGCGAGTGGTTACGGCTGGGGTGCCGATACGCAGGCCGGAGGTGACGAATGGCGAACGTGGGTCGTTCGGTACGCTGTTCTTGTTCACGGTGATAAAAGCGCGACCCAGGGCGGCGTCAGCATCTTTACCAGTGATGTCTTGCTTGATCAGCGAGAGCAGGAACAGGTGGTTCTCGGTACCGCCAGAAACTACGTCGTAGCCGTTCTCAATAAACACGCTGGCCATGGCCTGAGCGTTCTTGATCACTTGCTGCTGGTAGGCCTTGAACTCAGGTTGCAGGGCTTCCTTGAAGCACACGGCCTTGGCAGCGATTACGTGCTCCAGCGGGCCACCTTGGCCGCCTGGGAATACCGCGGAGTTGAATTTCTTCTCCAGCGCTTCGTTGGCGCGAGCGAGGATCAGGCCACCGCGCGGGCCGCGCAGGGTTTTATGGGTGGTGGTGGTGACCACGTCGGCGAACGGCACTGGGTTCGGGTATACCCCAGCAGCAACCAAGCCGGCTACGTGAGCCATGTCGACGAACAGGTACGCGCCAACTTTATCGGCGATGGCGCGGAAGCGTGGGAAGTCCAGAACCTGCGAGTAGGCGCTGAAGCCGGCGATGATCATCTTCGGCTTGTGTTCAACGGCCAGGCGCTCAACTTCGTCGTAGTCGATCAGGCCGGCATCGGTGATGCCGTACTGCACGGCATTGTACATCTTGCCGGAGAAGCTGACGCTGGCGCCGTGGGTCAGGTGGCCGCCATGGGCCAGGCTCATGCCCAGTACGGTGTCACCGGTTTCCAGCAGGGCCAAGTACACGGCGCTGTTGGCTTGCGAGCCGGAGTGCGGCTGGACGTTGGCGTAGTCGGCGCCGAACAGCTCCTTGGCGCGATCGATGGCCAGCTGCTCGACGATGTCGACGTATTCGCAACCGCCGTAGTAACGCTTGCCTGGGTAGCCTTCGGCGTACTTGTTGGTCAGTACCGAGCCTTGGGCTTCCATCACCGCTGGGCTGGTGTAGTTCTCCGAGGCGATCAGCTCGATGTGATGTTCCTGGCGCTGGGCTTCTTGCTCCATCGCAGCAAACAATTCGGCGTCATAACGGGCGATAGTCAAATCACGGCTGAACATAGCATTCCCCTGAGAAAATCAGCTGGGCGGTAGAAAGAGGGGGCGAATTCTACCTCATCCGCACTAAACAGGCATATGAAGCGTGGTCATCTGACGGACAAGCGGGGCTCATCCAGTGGCCGTGTCGAAACAGGCAATGAGGCTGCGCTTCGCCTCATTGCTCCAGCGATGCCAGCCGGTCATGAGGGTTCCCGCCCCGACCAGGCTGTATCCCAGGAGCCATGGGTCAAAGCTTTCTGTGGCCACCAATAGCAACTGCGCCAAGGAAATTAACACCAGCAATATCAGCGGCAGCGCGATTAGCCAGGGCTCCAAGGTCGCATGTAGCCAGGCGAGAAAGCTATCGCGGCAGCGCCAGGCCATCAGCCGTTGATCAATACGTGCGAGCTTTATCTGCAAGTGCCCTGGGCTTGTGTCCACATAGATCAAGCCACCATAACCCGCTTCTGGTTCGAGCACATCGTAGTCCTGTTTAATCAACAGCTCGCCGCAGCGGTACCAATGGATTGGCGTTTCGTTGCGTAAGCTGATTTGTTCCAGCGGGCGCTCAATGCGAAGCAGCTTGCCTGAGCGCTTGGGGGGGAATAGCTCCAATCGTAGTTGCCAGAGAATAATGGACAGTCCCAGAACGAGTGGCAGCAAGCCCATAAATGAAATATCGAGATAGGACAGGATCAGCATGCCTCCGCACATTATCGCGGTGGCCGCGATCAACCAGTTTGACTGGTCATGTTCTTCAAGAGGTTCGGCAAAGGGGGCATAGATTCGCTCCTCCTGAGCGCTGAGCCGGCGCACCGGTTGCATCGCTGTCAGTGCGTGCCACTCGGCAAGTAGGTCATGCTGTAACCCGGCCACGTGATGGCTTTCGAAGGCCAATAACCAGGCTTCGTTGCCCCATATCAAACAGTCGAGATGAATGTGATGAGAGAGGCTGAGCAGCGCTTGGAGACGCTTTGGCACATGCAGTCGTACGCCGTCCAAAGCGGAGTAGCCATCATGAATGATGGCGCGCTTCCATCGACGAATCTCTAAGGGGGCATTCGCATCGGTGTCGCTGATACGGCGACTAACCATCAGTTGATACTCTATCTTCAGCGCAACATGTGCGCGAATACGCTGCGCTTTCTTGAAGCGTGCTGGGTAAAGCTCCGGATAGTTGGCAGAGAGGGCGGCGAAGTCGGCTTCGCACAGGTCGTTCTGGGGCACCTAAGTTCTTCCTTGAGACTTGTGTGCCAGAGGATATAGATGTCTGTCTGGACTAGGTAGCGGGGTTAGCCGAGCATAAACAGGGCGGTGCCGGTAAACAGCGCGGTGAACTGGTGGGCCGGCATTGGCCTGCCGAGCAGGAAGCCCTGCACTTCGTCGCAGTCGTGGCCGCGCAGGAAATCCAGCTGGGCCAGGGTTTCTACGCCCTCGGCGATTACCGTGAGGTTCAGGCTGTGGGCCATGGCGATGATCGCCCGGGCAATCTGGCCGTCCTGTTCGCCGTGGGGCAGACCGTCGACAAAACTGCGGTCGATCTTCAGCACATCGATGGGGAACTGCTTGAGGTAGTTCAGCGAGCTGTAGCCGGTGCCGAAGTCGTCGATGGCGATAAACACGCCAAGCTGCTTCAGGCTGCTGAGGGTCTGCATGGCGTTGGCCACATCTTCCATCAGGATGCTTTCAGTCAGCTCCAGCTCCAGGCAGGCTGCGGGAACACCGCTCTGCTCAAGTATCTGCGCGATACGCTGGTGCAGGTCGCCTTCGGCAAATTGGCGGGCCGAGAGATTGACCGAAATCTTCGGTACGCGAATCTTGGCCTCATGCCATTCGGCCAGCTGCCGGCAGGATTCGCGCAGCACCCAGTCGCCAACCTGCACCACCAGGCCGAGCTCTTCGAGTACCGGAATAAAATCACTCGGCGGCACCAGGCCGCGCTGTGGATGCTGCCAGCGCAGCAGTGCTTCAGTACCGGTCAGGCGCTTGCCGTCGCCGGAGAACTGCGGCTGGTAATACAGCTTGAACTCACCCTGTTCAAGGGCGTGGCGCAGGTCGCTCTCCAGCTCCAGGCGCTGCAGGGCGCTGGCGTTCATGTCGGCCTGGTAGAACTGGAAGTTGTTTTTGCCGCGTTCCTTGGCGTGGTACATCGCCGTGTCGGCGTTCTTCATCAGCTGGCTCAGTTCGTTGCCGTCCTGCGGGCTGAGGGCGATGCCGATACTCGCGGTGACGAAAAACTCGCGGCCTTCGAGGATAAACGGCTGCGCCAGGCTGGCGAGAATCTGCTCGCCGACGTGAATTGCACGGGTCAGCGCGCCTTCGCGCTGGGCCTGGGATTGCAGCAGCAGGGTGAATTCGTCACCGCCCATGCGTGCCACGGTGTCGTCACCATCAACGCAGGCACACAGGCGTACCGCGACTTCCTTGAGCATGCGATCGCCCGCCGCGTGGCCGAGGGAGTCGTTGATCGGCTTGAAACGGTCGAGGTCGAGGAACATCAACACCACCCACTCCTGGTGCCGTTCGCCATGCTGCAGCGCGCTGTGCAGGCGGTCCTGGAACAGTGTGCGGTTGGGCAACTGCGTCAGGGCGTCGTAGTAGGCCAGGCGGTGGATGCGCTGCTCGCTGGCCTTGCGCTCGCTGATGTCGCTGAAGAAACACACGTAGCTGACCAGATCTCCTTCATCGTCCCTGACCGCTGTGATGCCGACCCACGCCGGGAATTTCTCGCCGCTTCTGCGCTTGAGCCATACCTCGCCCTCCCAGCTGCCCTGCTGGTTGAGCTGTTTGATTACATAGGCCAGGTGGCTGGCTTGCTGGGTGTCGGCGGTGAGCATGCTCGGCAGCTGGTCGAGAATCTGCTTCGAGCTGTAGCCGCTGACCCGGCTGAAGGCATTGTTAACCTGAACGATATAGCCGGCCGGATCAGTCACCAGAATCGCCGCCGTGGAGTGTTCGAATACCGTGGCGGCCATGCGCAGATCTTTCTCCGCGCGGCGCTGCAGGCTGATGTCGCGACCGACGCCAAGCAGGCCTTCGAAGCGCCCACTGTCATCCCACATTGGCACCAGGCGCAGCTCCACCGGAATCTTCTGGCCATCGGCGCGCAGTGCATCGAAGACGAACAGCTGTGGCAGAAACTCGGCGCGCAGTTCGGCCAGTCGTTGTGGGTCGCCCAAAGCGTTGCGCACACGCTCGAGCAGGGCGTAGAAGCCGCTCAGCTGACGTGGGTTGGTAGCCAGGCTGTGGAAGCCGTTGGTCAGCGCCCACTCGCTGTCATAGCCGAGCACCGGCATTACCGACGGGCTGACGTAGTTGAGCTGCAGCTGGGCATCGGTGGAGAAAATCACGTCGCTGATGCTTTCCGCCAACAGGCGATAGCGCTGCTCGCTGGTGCGCAGGGATTCGCTGTGGGTGATTTGCTCGGTGATGTCCTTGGCCACACCGATTAGCCGGCTAACCCGGCCCTTGGCGTCGCGCGCCAGGGCCTGCTCGCGGATGTCGAACCAGTGCCAGCTGCCATCGCGGTGTCGCCAACGCAGCTCGAACTGCATCAGCAGGCCATTGCCTTGCACCTGCTGGATATTGCGCATGCGCTGGTACAGCTCGACATCGTCGGGATGCAGAATTTTTTCCCACAGTCGCTCGCCGAGCTGATGCACTTCCGCCTTGCTGTAACCCAGCTGCGGGCCGAGGTGGTTGTTGCTGTACATCACCCGTTTGCCGGCGATGTCGTGCACATAGATAGTGTCGGGGACTGCGCTGACCACATCGGACCAGAAACGCTCGCGCTCAATCAGCGAGGTTTCGATGCGCTTGCGATTGGTGATGTCGCTGATGCTCAGGGTCACTGCGTGCAGGTCATCGCTGCTCTCCGGCAGGCGCAGCAATAGCCATAGATGGCGATCGTGGCCTTGCGGGGTCGTGATCTGGCGCTCCATTTCCAGCTGGCCGCTGCCACTGAGCAGGGCGCTGATCAGTTGCATGCGGAAGCCATCCGCGCGCAGCGGGCCGCTATTGAACAGGTGTTGCCAGGCTTGCTGATTGGAGTCGACACCGAGCAGTTGCAAAGCCACCTGATTGGTTTCGGTCAGGCGCAGGCGCTGGCAGAGCTCGCTGTGGTGCTGCGGGTCGGCGTCCAGCCAGCGTTGCAGGCTGGTCATGTCGCGCAGTTGCTGCTGTTGCAGGTAGCGCTGCAGCTCGGCCAGGTCGAGCACGCACAGGGCGGTGCCGGTGCCGTCGAAGATGTCCTGGTAGCGCCGGCGGGTTTCCTGCAGCACGTGGGAGGCGTGCTGTTCTTCGGTGACATCGCGCAGTACCCAGACAAAACCGGTGCGCTTCTGGTCTTCGCTCAAGTCGCTACGGCTGATGTCGTAGAGGTGGGCGACGCCGTTCTGCTGAATTTCCACCAGATCCGGGCCGAGGTCGTTGTGCAGGGCGGTGTCGTGCAGCAGCAGTGGGTCGAGGCGCGGCAGTAATTTGAGCAGGTGCCAGTTGCGCGCCTCGCTGTTGCTCAGGCCGAACATCGCCTCGGCCTGCGGGTTGAGGTATTGCAGCTGGCCGTTGCTGTCGGTGACCAGCACGCGCTCTTCAATGGCGCCCAACACGCTTGCTGCCTGCTGCAGCGAACGCCGTGAGGCGGTGTTCAATGCATGCAGGCTGCGTTGTTCATTCAGCAGGCGGTACAGCGCAACTAGCGTCAGGGTGGCGCAGAGGATAAACAGCAGCAGTTTGCTGGCCAGTTGCGGCAGTTGCTGGGCGCGTACCTTGCGCTCGTTGAACAGCGCGCGCAGCTGCCAGTCACTGCCCTTGAGCGGGGTTTTCAGCATGCTCTGGTCGAGGTTTTCTGCGGTGACCGGCGGCGCCACCGATGAGCTGTTGGCGCCTTGGGTCGTGTTGCTAGCAATCACCCGTTGCGCATTGCGGTCTTCCAGTAGCCAATGGTGCGAGCTTTGATGATGCTCATGCAGCCAGCTGGTCAGCGCCTGATTGGTCAGGCGTAACACCCAGTAGCCGCTGGCCGCGCTGTCAGGGTTATGCCTCAGCAGCAGGTAGATGCGGCCGTTGTCGTTAGCACTGAAGGTATAGAAGAAGCTTTCGCCGCCGCCGCGCTGTAGCAGCTCGGCCAGGTACAGCGCATCTTCGGTGGGCGCATGGCTGTCGGCGATGATCCGGCCTTGGCCGTTCAGCCAGGCCAGGCTGCGCAGGGTCGGGAATACGCCGCGCAGGGTGTGCAGCAGTTCTTCCAGCTCATCCGGGTTGCTTGGCGGCAGCACATGGGGTTGCAGCAGGGCCTGGCCGGCGCTGGCCTTGAGCTCCATGTTCAAGCTGAGGTGGTTGGCCAGTTGCGAGCTGTAGGCCAGGCCAAGTTGGCGCTGGTTGTCGAGCAGTTGCTGGGATTCCTGGCGCAGTTGCCAGAGCAGCAACACCAGCATGCTCAGCACCAGCACCACCAGTGCGCCACGCGTCGGCCCACGCATCGTCTCAGCCGGCGGAGCGCCGGGTGTACGCGGTGTGGTTGGGGGCGTGACTGTTGGCAAAGACTTACATCCTGGCGGCTGGGCGGCGATGGGCTGGTCCCTGGCGGGTGCGCGGTACGGCCGGCAGGCAGGGGGCGGCTAGAATGCCATAACCGTGGCAAAGTGCCAGCGCCGCCGACGAGCGTCGTTTGCCCTGTCCGGCGCATTCCGGTAGCTTTGCCGCACGCGCGCGTGACTGTGCAAGCGACGCAGCGCAGGCATCGCCTGGCGGCTCCGTCCCCGCCGTGTGGCTTCAGGCTACACGCATCAGTTGGCGGCTTCTTTTTCGTTTCAACCCAGAATCAAGGTCATCATGGCTCAATACGTTTACACCATGCATCGGCTCGGCAAAGTCGTACCGCCGAAGCGGGAAATCCTGAAAAACATCTCCCTGTCGTTCTTCCCAGGCGCGAAGATCGGCGTACTCGGCCTTAACGGCTCGGGTAAATCCACCCTGCTGAAGATCATGGCCGGCGTCGATACCGAGTTCAATGGCGAAGCGCGGCCGATGCCAGAGCTGAATATCGGTTACCTGCCACAGGAACCACAGCTCGACCCGAGCAAGACCGTGCGCGAAGTAGTGGAAGAGGCCGTCAGCCATATCAAGGACGCCCAGGCGCGTCTGGATCAGGTCTATGCCGCGTACGCTGAGCCGGATGCCGACTTCGACAAGCTGGCCGCCGAGCAGGCCAAGCTGGAAGCCATTCTGCAAACCAGCGACGGTCACAACCTCGAGCGTCAGCTGGAAGTCGCCGCCGACGCGCTGCGCCTGCCCGCCTGGGACGCCAAGGTTGCCGTGCTCTCCGGCGGTGAGAAGCGCCGAGTGGCCCTGTGCCGCCTGCTGCTGTCGGCCCCCGATATGCTGCTGCTCGACGAACCAACCAACCACCTGGACGCCGATTCGGTAGCCTGGCTGGAGCATTTCCTCCACGACTTCCCGGGCACTGTGGTCGCGATTACCCACGACCGTTACTTCCTGGATAACGTTGCGGGCTGGATTCTCGAACTCGACCGCGGCGCCGGTATTCCGTACGAGGGCAACTATTCCGGTTGGTTGGAAGCCAAGTCGAATCGTCTGGCCCAGGAGTCCAAGCAGCAGTCGGCTCACGAAAAAGCCATGAAGGAAGAGCTGGAGTGGGTGCGCAAAGGCGCCAAAGCCCGCCAGTCGAAGTCCAAGGCGCGTTTGCAACGCTTCGAAGAAATGCAGTCGCAGGAATTCCAGAAGCGCAGCGAAACCAATGAAATCTACATCCCGGTTGGCCCGCGCCTAGGCGACAAGGTCATCGACTTCGTCAACGTCAGCAAGGGCTACGGCGACCGCGCGTTGATCGACAACCTGTCGTTCAGCATGCCTAAGGGCGCCATCGTCGGCGTGATCGGCGGTAACGGTGCCGGTAAGTCGACCCTGTTCCGTATGCTGATGGGCAAGGAACAACCGGATTCGGGCAGCATCGAGATCGGTGACACCGTGCAGATGGCCTGTGTTGATCAGAGCCGCGATGACCTCGATGGCAGCAAGAGCGTGTGGGAGGCCGTTTCCGATGGCTCCGACATGATCAAGATCGGCAACTATGAAGTCCCGTCGCGTACCTATGTCGGTCGCTTCAACTTCAAGGGCGGCGACCAGCAGAAGTTCGTCAAGGACCTCTCCGGTGGTGAGCGCGGTCGTTTGCACCTGGCGCTGACCCTGAAAGAGGGCGCCAACGTGCTGCTGCTCGACGAACCGTCCAACGACCTCGACGTGGAAACCCTGCGCTCGCTGGAAGAGGCGCTGCTCGACTTCCCAGGCGCTGCAATTGTGATCTCTCACGATCGCTGGTTCCTCGATCGCGTGGCGACCCACATCCTGGCGTACGAAGATGACTCGCATATCGAGTTCTTCGAAGGCAACTACACCGAGTACGAAGCTGACCGTAAGAAGCGCCTGGGTGATGCTGCTGCACAGCCGCACCGCGTGCGTTACAAGAAGCTGGCGCAGTAAGCCACGCTGTTCAACAGAACGGAGCCGCAAGGCTCCGTTTCTGTTTGTGCCCCTCCGCCGTTAGCAAAAGTTACAAAGCACTGACCTGCGACAGTGCACCTCCAGCAGGGCAGGGCCACACTCAAGTCAGTACCCTTGAGGACTGCCAGCATGACCGCGTTTGACCCCCATATCGCCCTCTATACGTTATTGAACGAATACAGCGCTCGCGCTAATGCCATTCGCCAGGATCTGGCGCGTAGCCACTCGGCGGATTTTGCCGAGCAGGCGCAGCAACGGCAGAACGATGAAGTGCTTGAGGCGCTACTTGCCGAGGCCGAAGCCGGCTTGCGTCAAGTCGGCCTGGCCAAGTTGCGTCTGGCCGAGGGGCGATACGGCGCGTGTCTGCATTGTGGTGAGGCCATCAGCCCAACCCGTTTGCAGGCAATGCCAACAGCGCAGTGCTGCCTGGCTTGTGCCGATCAGGCTGAATCCGATTGATGCGATACGCCCATCAGGATTAAGTGCGCCTACTGTCTGGCATCGTTCTCGCGCAGCCGATGCATCACTCTTTGAGATTTGGCCTGCATTGCACGAAACAGGCAGCCGTACGCGCACATTGGATCGAGCATAGCGCTTGTGGATGAGGACCGATGCAGCCATGATTTCCCCAGGCCCCCGTCCAAGGATTTCCAATGCCAGACTCCGTCGCAGCCCATTTGCGGTTGGCACCTGAAGCACTTACCCGTCCCTTTTCACCTGAGCAGTTCAATTTCACCAATACCGAAGACCTGGAGCCCTTCCGTGGCGTATTGGGTCAGGAGCGCGCCGTCGAGGCGTTGCAGTTCGGCGTGGCGATGCCGCGTCCTGGTTACAACGTGTTTGTCATGGGCGAACCCGGCACCGGTCGTTTCTCCTTCGTCAAACGCTACCTCAAGGCTGAAGCCAAGCGCCTGGAAACCCCGGCTGACCGGGTGTACGTCAACCATTTCGATGAGCCGCGCGAGCCGCGCGCGCTGGAGCTGCCGTCTGGCACTGCCGGTGAGTTTCTTGCCGATATCAATGGCCTGATCGACAACCTGCTGGCGACCTTCCCGGCGGTGTTCGAGCACCCCTCGTTCCAGCAAAAGAAGAACGCCATCGACCGCGCCTTTAATAAGCGCTACGACCAGGCGCTGGATGTGATCGAGCGTCTGTCGCTGGAAAAGAACGTCGCTCTGTATCGCGACAGCAGCAATATCGCCTTTACCCCGATGCTTGAAGGCAAGGCGCTGGATGAGGCCGAATTTGCTCAGTTACCGGAAGCCGATCGCGAGCGCTTCCACGCCGATATCGCCACTCTGGAAGAGCGCCTCAACGAGGAGCTGGCCAGCCTGCCGCAGTGGAAGCGTGAGTCGAGCAACCTGCTGCGTCAGCTCAATGAAGAAACCATCACCATTGCCCTGCAACCGTTGCTTGCGCCGCTGTCGGAGAAGTACGCCGAGAATGCCGGCGTCTGCGCCTACCTGCAGGCGGTACAGGTCAATCTGCTGAAAACTGTGGTTGAGCAGCTGGTCGAGGTCGACAAGATTGATGCTCAGACCCGCAAACTGCTCGAAGAGCAGTACTGTCCAAGCTTAGTAGTCGGCCATCACGCTCAGGGCGGCGCGCCGGTGGTGTTTGAGCCGCACCCGACTTACGACAACCTGTTCGGCCGCATCGAATACAACACCGATCAGGGCGCGCTCTACACCAGCTACCGCCAGCTGCGTCCTGGTGCGTTGCACCGCGCCAACGGCGGCTTTCTGATTCTTGAAGCAGAAAAGATGCTCGGCGAGCCGTTTGTCTGGGATGCACTCAAGCGCGCCCTGCAATCGCGTCAGCTGAAGATGGAGTCGCCGCTCGGTGACCTCGGCCGTATCGCCACTGTGACCCTGACCCCGCAAATGATTCCGCTGCACCTCAAGGTGGTGATCATCGGCTCGCGTCAGCTGTATTACACGCTGCAGGACCTTGATCCGGACTTCCAGGAGATGTTCCGCGTCCTGGTCGATTTTGACGAAGACATCCCGCTGGCCGATGACAGCCTGGAGCAGTTCGCCCAGCTGATGAAAACCCGCACTTCGGAAGAGGGTATGGCGCCGCTGAGCGCTGCTGCTGTGGCGCGGGTGGCGACCTACAGCGCGCGGTTGGCCGAGCACCAGGGGCGTTTGTCGGCGCGTATCGGCGATCTGTTCCAGCTGGTCAGTGAAGCCGACTTTATCCGTAGCCTGGCAGGTGATGAAGTGACCGACGCCGGGCATATCGAGCGCGCACTCAAGGCCAAGGCCACTCGTACCGGCCGCGTCTCGGCACGGATCATCGACGACATGCTGGCCGGGATTATCCTGATCGACACCGCCGGCGCGGCGGTCGGCAAGTGCAACGGTCTGACCGTGCTGGAAGTCGGTGATTCGGCCTTCGGTGTGCCGGCGCGGATTTCTGCCACGGTCTATCCCGGTGGCAGCGGCATCGTCGACATCGAGCGTGAGGTCAACCTCGGCCAGCCGATCCACTCCAAGGGTGTGATGATTCTGACTGGCTATCTGGGTAGCCGCTATGCCCAGGAATTCCCTCTGGAAATCTCCGCGAGCATCGCCCTGGAACAGTCCTATGGCTATGTCGACGGCGACAGCGCTTCGCTTGGCGAGGTGTGCACGCTGATTTCGGCGCTGTCGCGCACGCCGCTCAAGCAGTGCTTCGCCATTACCGGCTCGATCAACCAGTTCGGTGAGGTGCAGGCGGTCGGTGGGGTCAACGAGAAGATCGAAGGCTTCTTCCGCCTGTGCGAAGCGCGCGGTCTGACGGGCGAGCAGGGTGCGATCATTCCGCACTCCAATGTCACCACCCTGATGCTCGACGAGCGCGTGCTGCAGGCGGTGCGTGCTGGGCAGTTCCATATCTATGCCGTGCGCCAGGTCGACGAGGCGCTGAGCTTGTTGGTCGGTGCAGATGCCGGTTCGCCCAATGAGCAGGGGCAATTCCCGGCGGGCAGCGTCAATGCACGGGTGGTTGAGCGCCTGCGCGATATCGCCGCCATGGGCATGGAAGTGGACGACAAGGAGGAGCCGAAGAAGGAAGAACCGGCTGCTGCGGTCAAGGAGAAGAAGCCGCGGGCGAAAAAGCCCGCTGCTGAATGACCGCCCGGCTGCGACAATTCGCTCGGTGGCTGGTCAGTCACTGAGCGAATTGCGCAGTCGGCCCGTGCGCCTGGCTCAGGCCGGCTTTTCCTCATTCCATCCACACAGTTATCCACAGCAAGCGGGGGTAACTGTTGGCTTCCCAGCGACGCTTGCTCGGGTGTAGGCTGAAGACCTGCTCCCGAGAGGGTCGTCGCCATGTCGCGCAGCCTCAATCTCACTCGCCACTGTCTGGGTCTGGATACCCGTATCGAATGCGTGGTGTTGCCGCTGGCCGGTAACAATGGCCTCTGGACGCTGATCTGCGCGGCCGGCATGGCCGGTGCGCAGCCTTCCACTATTAAGGCGCAGGGCCCATTCCACGGGGCTTTCGCCGCCGAAAGCATCCTCACGGATATCGCTGAAAACCTGCACGGTATGGGGTACGAGCAATCTACCGATGTGCCTATCTGGCGCCTGCATATCCAGGCCGAGTTGCGCCGTCTTAACGGTGAGCGTGGTCGCCAGCTGGGTGATTACCAGTTTCAGCCGGAAACCTGAGCGGGCAATTGCCGAGAATTTGACCAGGCGGCTGCAAGCCTGCCGAGCGCTGGCTTGCAGCCATTGATCCTGAGCCTGCCCACAAGGTTATCCACAGTTGCCGTGGATAACCGTCGCGGCCATCGATTGCCACACTCCAGGGTTGTCTGGGCGAGGGTGCTGGGTATACTCGCCGGCAGTCTTGAACCCTAAGTGAGCCCCTATGGAACGCTTTATCGAAAACGCTATGTACGCCTCGCGCTGGCTGCTGGCGCCTATCTACTTTGGCCTGTCGCTGGCGTTGCTGGCATTGGCACTGAAGTTCTTCCAGGAAGTCTTTCATATCCTGCCCAATGTCTTTTCTATGGCAGAGGCGGACCTGATTCTGGTGCTGCTGTCTCTAATCGACATGGCCCTGGTTGGTGGTTTGCTGGTGATGGTAATGATTTCTGGTTATGAGAATTTCGTCTCGCAACTGGATATCGCCGAGGGCACCGAGAAGCTCAGTTGGTTGGGCAAGATGGACTCCAGTTCGCTGAAGATGAAAGTGGCCGCTTCCATCGTGGCGATCTCCTCGATTCACCTGCTCAAGGTGTTTATGAATGCGCAGAACATCGACCCTGTTCACCTCAAGTGGTACGTGATCATTCATATGGCGTTTGTGGTGTCGGCTTTCGCCATGGGCTACCTGGATAAGCTGACCAAGCACTGATCACACTGTTAGCGTGACCCACCGCCCGGCCGTGCATAACGGACGGGCGGTTTGCTTTCTGCCTTGCGCTCTTGCTGTATTGTACAAAAATTGTATTTGTATAATTTTTTGTATAGCTTTGCTGGCCTGAGGATATCGCCATGAACCTGCAAGACCTGTCGCTGCACGCCCATGCCGGGCATATCGACGCACTCAACCTGATCTCCATTGAAGGAGGGATCTATCTGCTTGAGGCGCAAATGGATGGCCGCGCCCATCCGCTCAGTGATGGCAAGGGTAAAACCCTGCACCTGCGCTCGGTCGAACATGCGCGCGATATGCTCACTGATATGCCGCCCATACCCTTTCATCTGGTGCATGCGGTAGTGCATGACGAGATGTGCGGCATGCAAGATGGCACCCAGGACGTCCTGCGGGTACCGATTTCCTTCAATTCCTCGTGGTAGTGATGTGACAGCAGCGGCCTCACTGTTTGCCCGTGCGCTTGCCATCGTGGATGTGCAGATCACCGGTATGCACCCCGACAAGGATGGCATCTGGGAAGTAGCGGTGTTGCAAGTTGATGGTGGCTCAGTCACGGCGCGACATAGCTGGTTAATCAATCCCGCAGGTGGTTTGCCAGCCAGTGTCTCGCGCACATCAGGCGTGCTGCTGGCAGAGTTGCTCGACCAGCCGCGGTTCAGCGAGATTGCCGCTGAGCTTGCGCGATGCTTACAAGGGCGAGTTGTGGTGGGGCATAACCTGCGCGTCGCCCACGCTTTTTTACGTCGTGGCTTCGCCTTGGCTGATCAGCCTGTGCGCTATCGCCAGTTATGCACCTTGCAGTTAGCCCGCGCCGCTTGGCCTGACTTGCCCTGTTATGGCCTTGATGTGCTTTGCGCGAGCCAGGCGATCAGTCGTTTTTTCCAACACCGCGCATTGCCAGACGCCGAGGCTGTTTGGCAGTTGCTGCTAAAGCTGGTGGCGCAGTTACCGCAAGATGTAATGAACCGGCAGATCGGACGACAGCTGCGCAAAGCCGCCGTGCCGCGTTATCTGACGGCTGAGCGGCTGCAGGCCTTGCCCGCCAGACCCGGGGTTTACTACTTCTACGGCGAGAATCAGGCCCTGCTGTATATCGGTAAAAGCCGCAACTTGCGCCAGCGGGTGCAGTCGCATTTCCAGAATGATCACCACAGCCGTCGCAGCTTGCAGATGGCCCAACAGGTGCGTGATATCCGCGTGCAGCCGACGGCTGGAGAGCTGGGGGCGTTGCTGCTGGAGTCAGCCGAAGTAAAACGGCTGCTGCCGCTGTATAACCGCCAGCTTCGCCGTCAGCGTGATCTGTTGACGTGGGCGCTTGTCGCCGGCGCAGATGGCTTGCGGCCTGAGTTGCAAGCTGTGGGGCAGAGCGCTGCCGAGGTCAGCAGTGTGGGTCTGTTTCGCTCACGGCGTCAGGCCCATGCTTGGCTGCGCAGTGAGGCCGGCCGCAGCCAATTGTGCTTGCGCGTGCTGGGCTTGGAGCGCGGCGATGGTGCGTGTTTTGCCACGCAGCTTGGCGCGTGTCGGGGGGCATGCTGCGGACGTGAGTCGCGTGAAATGCACGATGCCCGCTTGCTCGCGGGCTGTGAGCAATTACGCATTGCCACATGGCCATGGCCGGGCCCAGTTGCCCTGGTTGAGCGCGATCTAGAACAGCGCGTGTGCCAATGGCATGTGCTCGATCAGTGGCGACACGTGGCCACCGTCGATGATCCCGCGTTGATTCACGCGGCTCGCCAGCAACCTGCTCAGGCATTCAGTCTCGACGCTTATCACATCCTGCGCAGCCATTTAAGGCGTTTTCCGCACACCGAGGTCGTTGTTTTATGAGTGCTCGCCGTCTTGTCCTGGTGCTGGGTGATCAGCTGTCTTTCGATCTGCCCAGCCTGCAGGCCCTTGACCCACAGCAGGATGTCGTACTGCTCGCCGAGGTGGCGGCGGAAACCGATTATGTGCCGCACCACCCGCAGAAAATCGCGCTGATCTTCAGTGCCATGCGTCACTTTGCTGAGGCTCTGCGCGAGCGCGGCTGGCGCGTGCATTACGTCAAGCTGGATGATGCTCAGAACAGCGGTTCGTTGTCTGGCGAGTTGCAGCGTTGGGTGACGCAGCTGCAGGCTGCCGAGGTGCACCTGACTGAGTGCGGTGAGTGGCGCCTGGAAGATCAGCTGAAGCGCTGCGGCTTGCCGATCATCTGGCATGCCGATAGCCGCTTTATCTGTGGGCGTGGCGAATTCGCTCGTTGGGCCGAGGGACGCAAGCAGTTGCGCATGGAATACTTCTACCGTGAGATGCGCCGTAAGACCGGGTTGTTGATCAATGGTGACGGCACGCCGGTGGGCGGCGCTTGGAACTTCGATGCAGAAAACCGCAAGGCGCTGCCCAAGCAGATCAAGGCGCCGATGACGGCGCGCTTCCCCGCGGATGGCATTACCCAGGAAGTGCTGGCGCTGGTGGCTGAGCGCTTCAGTCATCACTACGGCAGCCTGGCGTCCTTCGATTACCCGGTTACCCACGCTGAAGCCGAGGCGTTGTGGCAGCATTTTCTCGATTTCGCTCTGCCGGCCTTTGGCGACTATCAGGACGCCATGGCAGTCGGCGAACCCTTTCTATTCCATGCGCGAATCAGTGCGGCGCTGAACATCGGCCTGCTGGATGTGCGCCGCCTGTGTGCGGATGTCGAAGCCGCCTATTGGCGCGGCCAGATACCGCTGAACGCTGCCGAGGGCTTTATCCGTCAGTTGATTGGCTGGCGTGAATATGTGCGCGGCATCTATTGGCTGCACATGCCCGAGTACGCCGAGCGCAATGGTTTCGGCAATACCCGGTCGCTGCCCGAGTTCTACTGGACCGGTAAAACTCGAATGAAGTGCATGAGCCAGGCCATCGGTCAGACTCTGGAGCACGCCTATGCCCACCATATCCAGCGACTGATGGTCACCGGCAACTTCGCCCTGTTGGCCGGTATCCAGCCCAGCCAAGTCTGTGACTGGTACCTGGCGGTGTATATGGATGCCTTCGACTGGGTCGAGTTGCCCAACACCCTGGGCATGGTCATGCACGCCGATGGCGGCTATCTGGGCTCCAAACCCTATTGCGCCAGTGGCCAGTACATCAAGCGGATGTCCAACTACTGCGGCGACTGCGCCTACAAGGTCAGTGAGAGCGTCGGCGAGCGGGCATGCCCGTTCAATGCGTTGTATTGGCACTTTCTGATGCGCCACCGCGATCAGCTGTCCGGCAACCATCGGCTGGGCATGATCTATCGCGGTTTGGACAAGATGAGTGACGCCAAGCAGCAGGGCTTGTGGGCGCGGGGCGAGCAGTTACTGGCGCGGCTGGATGCCGGTGAGGCGCTGTGAAAAAGGCTGAGCTGCCGGTGAAGACCTGTCAGGTGTGTGGTTTGCCTTTCGCATGGCGCAAGAAATGGACGCGCTGCTGGGATGAGGTCAAGTACTGCTCCGAGCGCTGCCGGCGTAATCGCCAAGGCGCGGCAGGCGGGTAGGGCGGGTAAGCGGTTTGTGCTAGGCTGGCCGACCTTTTTTAGCCCCTAGCGGAGCAGTGTTATGTCCGAAATCAATCTCTCGACTGACGAAACTCGCGTCAGCTACGGCATCGGCCGTCAACTGGGCGGTCAATTGAGCGACAACCCGCCGCCGGGTGTGAGTCTGGACGCCATTCTGGCTGGTCTGACCGACGCATTTAACGGTCAGCCAAGCCGCGTAAGCGAAGCCGAGATGACTGCCAGCTTCAAGGTGATCCGCGAGATAATGCAAGCTGAAGCAGCTGCGAAGGCTGAGGCCGCTGCTGGTGCTGGCCTGGCTTTCCTGGCAGAAAACGCCAAGCGCGATGGCATTACCGTATTGGCTTCTGGCCTGCAGTACGAAGTGTTGAATACCGGTGCTGGCGCGATGCCGACCCGTGAAGACACCATTCGTGCGCATTACCACGGCACCCTGATCGACGGCACTGTGTTCGACAGCTCCTACGATCGCGGCCAGCCTGCCGAGTTTCCAGTTGGCGGCGTGATCGCTGGCTGGACCGAAGCGCTGCAACTGATGAATGTCGGCAGCAAGTGGCGTCTGTATGTGCCGAGCGAGCTGGCTTACGGCGAGCAAGGCGTGGGCAGCATCCCGCCGCACAGCGTGCTGGTGTTCGACGTGGAGCTGCTGGACGTTCTCTAACGTCTCAGGCACTTTACCTTCGCGGGCGCGGCCCGTTCCTACGACGTTGTAGGAGCGTGCCACGCCCGCGATGCGTTTCAGGGGCGCAACGCCCGGGCGTAGCAGTAAAGAAACAGATTACGCACCAGCTCCTTGAGCACCAACGGTTCGCTGGAGCTCAGCTCATGCAGATCCAGATCGCCCTGATCACGCAGCTCATCCAGTGCATCTTCCTTAAGCAGTGCGCAGACTTCGCCGGTGTTGCGATTGAGAATGCGTAGATACGGCTGCGGGCGGTCCAGCCAGGCATCGATCAGATAGGTCATGACTCATCTCCCTTTCAAGTGGTTAGATGAGAATAATTCTTATTATATTTATAGCAAGGATTAATCGCTGTCGTTCGTCGCGTGGTGTATTGCCGTGGATTGCAGGCAATAAAAAGCCCGCCATGTGGGCGGGCTTTTAGTCGGGGCGATCTTAGTGTGTGCGGGCTACAGCAAACCGGCTGAGCTCAATCAGCGCGTCGCGGTATTCGCTAGCGGGCAGCGCATCCAGGCAGGCGATGGCTCGGTCAGCATAATCGCGCGCTAGCTGGGCGGTGTAGTCCAGCGCGCCAGCGGCTTCCACAGCGTTGCGGATGCTTTCCAGGTCCTCGATGCCGCCTTTCTGAATTGCCTGGCGGACCAGTGCGGCCTGCTCAGGCGTGCCTTCACGCATGGTGTAGATCAGCGGCAGGGTCGGTTTGCCTTCGGCCAGGTCGTCACCGACGTTCTTGCCAAGAGTTGTGGCGTCGCCGCGGTAGTCGAGCAGGTCATCGACCAGTTGGAAGGCCACGCCGAGGTGGTCGCCAAAGGTGCGTAACGCTTCAGTCTGTTCAACGCTGGCGCCGGCCAGTGCGGCAGCGCTATGGGTTGAGGCCTCGAAGAGCATTGCAGTCTTGCCGCGGATGACTTCCATATAGGTTTCTTCGCTGGTACTGGCGTCGCGAATTTTCGACAGCTGCAGTACTTCGCCTTCGGCGATCACGCGAGTGGCCTTGGAAAGGATCTTCATCACAGGCATGGAGCCGAGTTCGACCATCATTTCGAATGAGCGTGAATAAAGGAAGTCGCCGACCAGAACGCTGGGAGCATTGCCCCACTGAGCGTTTGCAGTGCTGCGGCCGCGGCGCATGTCGGACATGTCGACCACGTCGTCGTGCAGCAGGGTCGCGGTATGCAGGAATTCGATGGTGGCGGCGAGCAGGCGCAGATTGTCGCCTTCAATACCCAGGGCCTTGCCGCTGAGTAATACCAGCAGCGGTCGCAGGCGTTTGCCGCCCGCGGAGATAATATAGTCGCCGATCTTCTCTACTAGCGGTACGCGCGACACCAGTTGGGCGCGGATGATGCCGTCGACGGCGGTAAAGTCATCCGCCACCACGCGATAGAAAGCCTGGGGTTGCATCGCTTGCACCTGCTACTCATGGGTTGCGCGGCATGCTAGGGGGCAGGGTAGGGGCTGTCAAGGCAAGAGGCTTGGGCTCTAGCTGTCAGGGCCTTGCGTCACGCTGGCTGCTTGCGTACAATCGCGCACCCTGAACTTCCCCCTGGGTATTTCCCTGCCTTACGCAATTGCAAGGGTGTCCTTCCGGCCCCAAGCAGCCATGCCAGCCGACACTTATTCCTATAAAGCGCTGGGTGAGCAGGATTAACGGAGATTTACCATGTACGCAGTAATTGTTACTGGTGGCAAGCAATACAAAGTCACCGAAGGCGAATTCCTCAAGGTCGAAAAAATCGAGCTGGCCACTGGCGAGGCTGTGACTTTTGACCGTGTTCTGCTGATCGGCAATGGCGACGACGTTAAAATCGGCGCTCCGGTTGTTGAAGGTGCCAAGGTTGTAGCTGAAGTGATCGCTCAAGGCCGTCACGACAAGGTCACCATCATCAAGTTCCGTCGTCGTAAGCACCACATGAAGCGCCAGGGCCACCGTCAGTGGTACACCGAGATCAAAATCACCGGTATCCAGGCCTGATTCGTTTCGGTCTGATCCCTTTATAGGAGTATTGAACTCATGGCACACAAAAAAGCTGGCGGTAGTACCCGCAACGGTCGCGACTCAGAAGCCAAACGCCTTGGCGTGAAGATGTATGGCGGCCAGGCTATCAAAGCAGGCAACATCATCGTGCGTCAGCGCGGCACCCAGTTTCACGCTGGTTACGGCGTTGGTATGGGTAAAGATCACACCCTCTTCGCTAAAATCGAAGGCGTGATCAAGTTTGAAGTAAAAGGCGCGTTCAACCGCCGTTACGTGAGCGTCGTTGCGGCTTAATAGCGCGACTGCTGGGAAAGCCCCGTCCTTGCGACGGGGCTTTTTTGTTTCTGTATTCTTGGGGTTCTTGCCAAACTGTCCTGGGTGTAAGCGTTCGATTTGAATACAGGTCAATTTTGCAAGAACCTGGTGTTTCTCGGTTTAGATGACCCGTGTGATAGCGGGAGGCGTAAAAATGAAATTCGTCGATGAAGTATCGATTTTTGTAAAAGCCGGCGACGGCGGTAACGGCATGATGGCTTTTCGTCGTGAAAAGTTTATCGAAAAAGGCGGCCCCAACGGCGGTGATGGTGGTGATGGCGGCTCGGTGTATATCGAGGCGGTCGATAACTTCAATACCTTGGTGGACTACCGCTATACCCGTCGTTTCCAGGCGCAGAATGGCGAGAAGGGTGGCAGCACCGACTGTACCGGTGCCAAGGGTGAGGACCTGATCCTGCCGGTGCCGATTGGTACCACGGTGATCGATGCTGGTACTCAGGAAGTGATTGGCGACTTGGTCCGCTCTGGTCAGCGCTTGATGGTGGCTCAGGGTGGTTGGCACGGTCTGGGTAACACCCGTTTCAAGTCCAGTACCAACCGTGCACCGCGACAGACCACTCCGGGTAAGCCGGGCGAGGCACGCGATCTCAAGCTGGAATTGAAGGTGTTGGCCGATGTCGGTCTGCTGGGTTTGCCGAATGCCGGTAAGAGCACCTTTATCCGCTCGGTGTCGGCCGCCAAGCCGAAAGTCGCCGACTATCCCTTCACCACCCTGGTGCCAAACTTGGGTGTGGTCAGTGTCGATCGCTACAAAAACTTCGTGGTTGCCGATATTCCGGGGCTGATCGAGGGTGCTTCTCACGGTGCTGGCTTGGGTATCCGCTTCCTCAAGCATTTGTCGCGTACCCGTCTGCTGCTGCATCTCGTCGATATGGCGCCGCTAGATCTGACCGATCCGGCCGAGTCGGCAGCGACCATCATTGATGAGCTGACCAAGTTCAGTCCGTCGCTGGCTGAGCGCGAGCGCTGGCTGGTGCTGAACAAGGCTGACCAGATTCTCGATGAGGAGCAGGAGGCGCGGATTGCTGAAATCGTCGCGCGGATCGAGTGGACTGGACCGGTTTATGTGATTTCCGCCTTGGCGCGCCAGGGCACTGAGAAGCTCTGTTATGACATCATGGACTTCCTTGAGGCGCGCGCTGAGCGCATTCAGGAGAACCCAGAGTTCGCCGCTGAATTGGCTGAGCTGGATACGCGCATCGAAGATGAGGCGCGCGCTCAGCTGCAGGCGCTGGACGACAAGCGTGCGCTGCGTCGCTCCGGGGTCAAGGCTGTCGGTGATGTCGATGAAGACGACAGCTTCTGGGATGAAGAAGACGAAGATGATGGCCCGGAAATTATTTACGTCCGGGATTAAGCAACTACAAAAACGCCGCTTAATTGCGGCGTTTTTGTAATCACAGGTCGCGGCTAAGGTTGGAAGATCATGCGTGACAAGGTAACCGGCGCGCAGCGCTGGGTGGTGAAGATTGGCAGTGCGCTACTGACCGCTGATGGGCGTGGTCTGGATCGCGCGGCGATGGCTGTGTGGGTCAGGCAGATGGTCGCGCTGCGCGAGCAGGGTGTCGAGTTGGTGCTGGTGTCCTCTGGGGCGGTGGCTGCGGGCATGAGCAAGCTGGGCTGGAGTGCTCGGCCGAGTGCGATGCATGAGTTGCAGGCAGCCGCGGCGATTGGCCAGATGGTGCTGATTCAGGCGTGGGAGTCGAGCTTTGCCGAGCATGGTCGGCGCACGGCGCAGATCCTGCTGACCCATGACGATCTGTCTGACCGCAAGCGCTACCTGAATGCGCGCAGCACGCTGCGCACGTTGGTGGATCTGGATGTGGTGCCGGTGATCAATGAAAACGACACCGTGGTCACCGACGAAATTCGTTTTGGCGACAACGACACCCTGGCTGCGCTGGTGGCTAATCTGGTCGAGGCTGATCTGCTGGTGATCCTCACCGATCGCGACGGTATGTATAACGCCGACCCGCGGCACAATCCCGGTGCTGAATTGATTTACGAAGCGCGCGCAGATGATCCTGCGTTGGATGCGGTGGCTGGTGGCGTGGGTGGTGCGCTCGGGCGTGGCGGTATGCAAACCAAGCTGCGCGCGGCGCGCCTGGCGGCGCGTTCCGGTGCGCATACGGTGATTGTCGGCGGTGCTATCGAGCAGGTACTGGCACGGCTCAAGGCGGGTGAGCGTCTGGGTACGTTGCTTGCGCCTGAGCGCGGCATGCTGGCGGCGCGCAAACAGTGGCTGGCTGGGCATTTGCAAACGCGCGGCACCCTGGTGCTGGATGACGGTGCGGTCAAGGCCTTGGCGACCGGGACCAAGAGCTTGCTGCCGGTTGGGGTAAAAGCCGTGCAGGGCAGTTTTCGCCGCGGTGAGATGGTGGTTTGTGTAGCGGCAGATGGCCGCGAAATTGCCCGAGGGTTGGCCAATTACAGTGCGCTTGAGGCGCAAAAAATCATCGGTCAGTCGTCGGATGCCATTCAGAAGCTGTTGGGGTATGTTGATGAGCCTGAGCTGGTGCATCGGGATAATTTGATCCTGATTTGAAAGCCTGTACAAAGCCTGCTGCGCGTTGGCCCTGCTGCGTTAAAAGCAGGCTCAGCAAGCCGCTTGCGGCTAACGCGCTTAGCGCGGCCCGGAGGGCGAGCGAAGCGAGTAATGCATTTGCAGCAATAAACTCTGCTTGATTCGCTACGCTCACCCTGCGGGCCAGCCTGCGGCTGTTACTCCGCTACGCTACGTATCTCGCTTGTTTTTGCCTTGCATGGCTCTAGCTCGCGAGGCTTTGAATGGGTTTTGAGGGAAGGCTGATGCGAGTGGTAAAGGGGTTATTGTTGGGTGCGCTAGTGCTGCTGCCTGGTTTTGCGGCGGCTGAGCAGATTGGTGAGGTGTCGACGGTTTTCAAGTTTATGGGGCCGAACGACAAAATCGTTGTCGAGGCGTTTGATGACCCTAAAGTTGAGGGCGTGACCTGCTACCTGTCGCGGGCCAAGACTGGCGGCGTCAAGGGCGGTCTGGGGTTGGCCGAGGATCGCGCTGAGGCGTCGATTGCCTGTCGCCAGGTTGGGCCGATCAGCTTTCTGGAGAAGCTCAAGGAGGGCGAAGAGGTATTTCGCGAGCGCACTTCGTTGGTGTTCAAGACCATGCAGGTGGTGAGGTTCTTCGATCAGAAGCGCAATACTCTGGTTTATCTGGTCTACAGCGACCGGGTAATTGAGGGCAGTCCGCAGAATGCAGTAACGGCCATTCCGATTCTGCCTTGGCCGCAAAAGTCCTGAGCAAAAAGCCCGAAGCGATTCGGGCTTTTTTGTGGCTTGTCATTTTCTGGGCAATAAAAAACCGGCGGTTAAGCCGGTTTTTTAAGAACAATCAGCGTATTGCTAACAGCTTAGGCAGCTGCAGCTTCGCTCAGGGCCTTGATATGACCATTCAGGCGGCTCTTATGACGAGCTGCTTTGTTCTTGTGGATGATGCCTTTATCGGCCATACGGTCGATAACTGGCACAGCCAGGGTGTAAGCAGTAGTAGCAAGAGCTACGTCTTTGGCTTCGATAGCCTTGACGACGTTCTTGATGTAGGTACGGACCATCGAGCGCTGGCTGGCGTTATGGCTACGACGCTTCTCAGCCTGTTTTGCGCGTTTTTTGGCAGAAGGTGTATTGGCCACCGTCAAGCTCCTCGAAAAAATTCTGGGGGTTACAAACAAATAAGGCCGCGAATCATGCCGATATGAGGGAGTGCTGTCAAGCCTGATGGCTTTTCCCTGTGCTGGCCTGACCAGTGGCAGACCGCTACACTCGTCGCCTTTGCGCGCCAGTGCTTGTTTGCGGAGCCGGGATACTACATGAATTTGCTCAAGTCGTTGGCTGCCGTCAGCTCCATGACCATGCTTTCGCGTGTGTTGGGCTTTGTGCGCGACACCATAATTGCTCGCACCTTCGGCGCTGGCGTGGCTTCGGACGCCTTTGTGGTGGCGTTCAAGCTGCCCAATCTGCTGCGCCGTATTTTTGCCGAGGGTGCGTTTTCCCAGGCTTTTGTGCCGATTCTGGCTGAATATAAAACCCAGCAGGGCGATGAAGCTACGCGCACGTTCCTGGCCTACGTCACCGGTCTGCTGACTCTGGTGCTGGCGTTGGTGACGTTTATCGGCATTCTTGCGGCGCCGTGGATTGTTTGGGCCTCCGCGCCAGGTTTTGCCGATGAGGTGGAGCGTTTTGAGCTGACCACCGATCTGTTGCGGGTCACCTTTCCTTATATTTTGCTGATCTCCCTGTCCTCGCTGGCAGGGGCGGTGCTCAATACCTGGAACCGGTTCTCGGTGCCGGCCTTTGTGCCGACGCTGCTGAATATCAGCATGATTGTCTTCGCTCTGTTTCTAACGCCCTATTTCGATCCGCCAGTCATGGCGCTGGGTTGGGCGGTGCTGGTGGGTGGCTTGGCGCAGCTGCTGTTTCAGCTGCCGCATCTGCATAAGATCGGCATGCTGGTGCTGCCGCGGCTGAACCTCAAAGATACCGGTGTGTGGCGGGTGGTGAAGCAGATGGGGCCGGCGATCTTCGGTGTCTCGGTCAGCCAGATTTCGCTGATCATCAATACCATCTTCGCTTCCTTTCTGGTCGCAGGTTCGGTGTCTTGGATGTATTACGCCGACCGTTTGATGGAGTTGCCTGCTGGCGTGCTGGGCGTGGCGCTGGGGACTATTCTCCTGCCAGCCTTGTCGAAAACCCATGCTGGCGCCAGTTGCGAGGACTATTCCAAGCTGCTCGATTGGGGCTTGCGTCTGTGTCTGGTGTTGGCGCTGCCCAGTGCGGTGGCCTTGGCGATTATCTCTGAGCCGCTAATTGCCTCGCTGTTCCAATATGGCAAATTCACCGCTGACGATACCTTGATGACCCAGCGCGCCTTGATTTCCTACTCGCTAGGATTGGTCGGCATCATTCTGGTGAAAATTCTCGCGCCGGCCTTTTACGCCCAGCAGAACATTAAGACCCCTGTGCGCATTGGCCTGGTGACGCTGCTGGCGACCCAGGTAATGAACGTGCTGTTTATTTTCGTGATTCCCCTGGCGCATGCCGGTTTGGCGTTGGCCATTGGTCTTGCCGCCTGTCTGAATGCTGGGCTGTTGTACTGGCAGCTGCGCAAACGCGAGATGTTTCAGCCGCAACCTGGCTGGGTGCTGTTCCTCGGCAAATTGCTGTTGGCGCTGCTGGCGATGGTGGCGGTGCTACTACTGGCCATGCAGCAGCTGCCGGCCTGGGCGGACGGCGCCATGTTCTGGCGTTTGCTGCGTCTGGGCGGGCTGGTTGGGATGGGCATGCTGGTTTATTTGGCTGTCTTGGCGCTGCTGGGCTTTCGCTTGCGGGACTTTGCGCGGCGCAGTTCAGTCTGATGGCTACTAATTTGCTGCCTGTTGTCCGCTGCTCGGTGTGCGTATAATCGACCACTTTATGAGCAAGAAGCGCGTTATGCAGCTGGTTCGAGGCCTACACAATTTGCGGCCCCAGCATCGGGGCTGTGTCGCCACTATCGGTAATTTCGACGGCGTCCATCGTGGTCATCAGGCCATTTTGGCGCGTTTGCGTGAGCGTTCCGCCGAGCTCGGTGTACCCAGTTGCGTGTTGATTTTCGAGCCGCAGCCGCGTGAGTTTTTTGCCCCGGATGCAGCACCGGCACGCTTGGCGCGGTTGCGCGACAAGCTTGCATTGCTGGCTGCTGAAGGCGTCGATCGCGTGCTGTGTCTGAGCTTCAACCGTCGCTTGCGTGAGCTGAGCGCTGCCGAGTTTGTACATCGTGTGCTGGTGGAAGGCCTGGGTGTGCAGCATCTCGAAGTGGGAGATGACTTCCGCTTTGGCTGTGACCGCGCCGGTGATTTCGCCTTTCTGGCTGACGCTGGCGAGCGTGAAGGCTTCAGCGTAGAGGCCGCCAGTACGGTTGAACTGGATGGTATCCGTGTCAGCAGTACGCGGGTGCGTGAGGCCCTCGATGCGGGTGATTTTGCCTTGGCGCAGCACCTGCTTGGCCGTCCTTTCCAGATCGCCGGGCGGGTGTTACACGGGCAGAAACTCGGCCGTCAGTTAAATGCGCCGACCGCCAACGTGCAGCTCATGCGCAAGCGTGTGCCGCTCAGGGGCGTGTATCTGGTCAGCACCGAAATCGACGGAAAAACTTGGCCGGGCGTCGCCAATATTGGCGTGCGGCCCAGTGTTGCAGGTGACGGCAGTGCCCACCTGGAAGTGCATTTGCTGGATTTTGCCGGTGATTTATATGGCCGGCGTTTGACGGTGGCTTTCCACCACAAGCTGCGCGATGAGCAGCGTTTCGCCTCACTTGAGGCATTGAAAACGGCCATTGCTGCCGATATTGCTGCCGCCCGTGCCCATTGGCGCGTTTAAGCACTGAGTGCCAACCGCTTACGAAGAGCCTGACATGACCGATTACAAAGCCACGCTTAATCTGCCTGATACCCAATTTCCTATGAAGGCCGGCCTGCCACAGCGCGAGCCGCAGATTCTGCAGCGCTGGAACGAGATTGGCCTGTATCAGAAGCTACGCGCGCAAGGCGAAGGCCGGCCGAAGTTCGTCCTGCACGACGGCCCGCCCTATGCAAACGGCAGCATCCATATCGGTCATGCGGTCAACAAGATCCTCAAGGACATCATCACCCGTTCCAAAACCCTGGCTGGCTTCGACGCCCCCTATGTGCCGGGTTGGGACTGCCATGGCCTGCCGATTGAGCACAAGGTGGAAACCACCTTTGGTAAGAATCAGCCGTCCGACCTGACCCGCGAGCGCTGCCGCACCTATGCCGGTGAGCAGATCGAGGGGCAGAAGGCCGACTTCGTCCGCCTCGGTGTGTTGGGCGACTGGGACAACCCGTACAAGACCATGGATTTTGCCAACGAAGCGGGCGAGATCCGCGCGCTGGCTGAGATGGTCAAGCAGGGCTTTGTGTTCAAGGGCCTGAAGCCGGTCAACTGGTGCTTCGATTGCGGCTCGGCGTTGGCTGAGGCCGAGGTCGAGTACCAGGACAAAAAATCCGATGCCATCGACGTGGCCTTCGTCGTTGAAGATGTCGACAAGCTGGCCGCCGCGTTTGGCCTGGCCAGCTTGCCTAAGCCAGCCTCCATTGTGATCTGGACCACAACGCCGTGGACCATTCCGGCCAACCAGGCGCTGAACGTTCACCCGGAGTTCACCTACGCGCTGGTCGATACCGGTGAGCGCCTGTTGTTGCTGGCCGAAGAGTTGGTGGAAGGCTGTCTGGCCCGTTATGGCCTGCAGGGCGAAGTGATCGCCACTGCAGGGGGGGCTGCGCTGGAGCTGATCCGTTTCCGTCATCCGTTCTATGAGCGTTTTGCGCCAGTGTATCTGGCCGAGTACGTCGAGCTGGGCGCCGGTACTGGTGTGGTGCACTCGGCTCCGGCCTATGGCGAGGACGACTTCCGTTCCTGCAAAGGTTACGGCATGAGTAATGACGACATCCTCAGCCCGGTGCAGAGCAATGGTGTGTATGTCACCGACCTGCCGTTCTTCGGCGGCCAGTTTATCTGGAAGGCCAACCCGGCCATCGTCGCCAAGCTGGAAGAAGTTGGCGCGCTGCTCAAGCACGAAGCCATCCAGCACAGCTACATGCACTGCTGGCGCCACAAGACCCCGCTGATCTACCGCGCCACCGCGCAGTGGTTTGTCGGCATGGACAAGCAGCCTAACGACGGCGACACCCTGCGTGAACGCGCACTGGCCGCCATCGAGCAGACTGCATTCGTTCCGGCCTGGGGCCAGGCGCGCCTGCACAGCATGATCGCTGGTCGTCCGGACTGGTGCATCTCGCGTCAGCGTAACTGGGGTGTGCCAATCCCGTTCTTCCTGAACAAGGCTACCGGTGAATTGCACCCGCGTAGCGCTGAGTTGATGGAAGAGGTGGCCAAGCGTGTCGAGCAAGAGGGCATCGAGGCCTGGTTTAAACTAGATGCAGCCGAGCTGCTGGGCGATGAAGCGGCTGACTACGACAAGATCAGTGACACCCTCGACGTCTGGTTCGACTCCGGTACCACCCACTGGCACGTGCTGCGCGGTTCGCACAACCTGGGTCATGCCAGCGGCCCGCGTGCCGACCTGTATCTGGAGGGTTCCGACCAGCACCGTGGTTGGTTCCATTCATCCTTGCTGACTGGCGCGGCCATCGACGGCCACGCGCCGTACAAAGAGCTGCTGACCCACGGCTTTGTGGTCGATGAGAACGGTCGCAAGATGTCCAAGTCGCTGGGCAATGTCGTTGCCCCGCAGGAAGTAAATGACAGCCTGGGCGCCGATATCCTGCGTCTGTGGGTGTCGTCTACCGACTATTCCGGCGAGATGGCCGTATCCAAGGTCATCCTGCAGCGCAGCGCCGACTCCTACCGACGCATCCGCAATACCGCACGCTTCCTGCTCTCCAACCTCAGCGGCTTCGATCCTTCGCAGCACCTACTGCCTGCCGAAGACATGCTGGCGCTGGATCGCTGGGCGATGGACCGCGCTCTGCTGCTGCAGCGCGAGATTGAAGAAGCGTACGACAGCTATCGCTTCTGGAACGTTTACCAGAAGGTGCACAACTTCTGCGTGCAGGAATTGGGCGGTTTCTACCTCGACATCATCAAAGACCGTCAGTACACCACTGCGGCTGACAGCGTGGCGCGTCGCTCTTGTCAGAGCGCTCTGTACCATATCGCTGAAGCGTTGGTGCGCTGGATCGCCCCTGTGTTGTCCTTCACCGCTGATGAGCTGTGGACATACCTGCCGGGCGTGCGTAACGAGTCGGTGATGCTCAATGGTTGGTATCAAGGCCTGAGTGAACTGCCAGAAGGCTTCGAGCTGGATCGTGCGTTCTGGGAGCGCGTTATGGCGGTCAAGGTCGCGGTGAACAAGGAAATGGAAAACCTGCGCGCGGCCAAGGCCATTGGTGGCAACCTGCAGGCTGAAGTGACCCTGTACGCTGAGGACAGCCTGATCGCCGATCTAAACAAGCTGGGCAACGAGCTGCGCTTCGTGCTTATCACCTCCACCGCCAGCCTGGCTCCGCTCGCCAGTGCGCCTAGCGATGCCGTGGAAACCGAAGTGGCGGGGCTCAAGCTGAAAGTGTTGAAGTCCGGCCACGCCAAGTGTGCCCGTTGCTGGCATCACCGTGAGGATGTCGGGGTGAATCCGGCGCATCCGGAAATCTGCGGTCGTTGCGTGGACAACATCGAAGGCGCGGGCGAGGTTCGTCACTATGCTTAATAACGGCATGCCTAAGGCCAGCCGTTTCGGGCACTTGGCCTGGCTATGGCTGAGCCTGCTGGTGTTTGTGGTCGATCAGGCGAGCAAGTTCTGGTTCGACAACAACCTGAACATGTATCAGCAGATCGTGATCATTCCGGATTACTTCAGCTGGACTTTGGCCTACAACACAGGCGCGGCATTCAGCTTCCTGGCTGATGCCGCCGGCTGGCAGCGCTGGTTCTTCGCGGCGATTGCGCTGGTGGTCAGCGCGGTGCTGGTGGTCTGGCTCAAACGCCTCAAGCCGGGTGAGAGCTGGTTGGCAGTTGCCCTGGCTTTGGTGCTGGGCGGTGCGCTGGGTAACCTGGTGGACCGTGTGATATTCGGCCATGTGGTCGACTTCATCCTGCTGCACTGGCATCAGCAATGGTACTTCCCGGCCTTCAACGTGGCTGATATGGCCATCACCGGTGGCGCCATCCTGCTGGCGCTGGATATGTTCAAGAGTGAAAAGTCCGGAGAAACAGGTAAATGACTGACGTGCGTATCGGTCCGGACAGGGAAGTGACCCTGCATTTCGCCCTCAAGCTGGACAACGGCGATGTAGTCGACAGCACCTTCGATAAAAAGCCCGCGACCTTCAAGGTCGGCGATGGCAACCTGCTGCCAGGCTTTGAACAAGCTATTTACGGGCTGAAGGCGGGTGACAAGCGCAGCCTGTCGATCAGCCCGGAGCAGGGCTTTGGTCAGGGCAATCCGCAGAATATCCAGATCATGCCGCGCAGCCAGTTTCAGGATATGGAACTGTCTGAAGGCCTGCTGGTGATCTTCAATGATGCCGCCAATGCCGAGCTGCCGGGTGTGGTCAAAGCTTTTGACGACAGCCAGGTGACCATCGACTTCAACCACCCGCTAGCTGGCAAGGCGCTGAGCTTCGATGTGGAAATTATTGAGGTCAAAGCGCTCTGATCAGCGCTATATCTTTGTAGGGTGGGTTAGGCGCCAAGGCTGAGCTTGAAGCAGTTATTTGGCGCGCCGTTACCCACCGTGGTTCGTATGTCAGGTACCGTGTTGTTGGGCTGCGCGGTATTCGTGGCTTAAGCACGCAACGTGCCGCTAACCTTTCCGCGGCAACTTCCGTTTACGCGCGTCGAGATAACCAGCATGCATATCAAACTCGCCAATCCCCGTGGCTTCTGTGCCGGCGTCGACCGCGCCATTGAGATCGTCAACCGTGCGTTGGAAGTCTTCGGTCCACCGATCTACGTACGCCATGAAGTGGTGCACAACAAGTTTGTGGTCGAGGATCTGCGCTCGCGCGGCGCCGTATTTGTCGAAGAACTGGATCAGATTCCTGACGACGTTATCGTCATTTTCAGCGCGCACGGCGTCTCCCAGGCCGTGCGCAATGAGGCCGAGCGCCGTGGCCTGAAGATATTCGACGCCACCTGCCCGCTGGTGACCAAAGTACATATGGAAGTGGTGCGTTACAGCCGGGAAGGGCGCGAGTGCATCCTGATAGGCCACGAAGGCCACCCGGAAGTTGAAGGCACCATGGGCCAATACGACGACAGCAACGGCGGCGCTATCTACCTGGTAGAAGATGAAACCGATGTAGCTGAACTGCAGGTTCGAAATCCAGGAGCACTGGCTTTTGTCACTCAGACCACCTTATCGATGGACGATACCAGCAAAGTAATCGACGCCCTGCGCACGAAATTCCCCGCCATCGGCGGCCCACGAAAGGACGACATCTGCTACGCCACCCAAAACCGTCAGGACGCCGTCAAACAGCTCGCCGCTGAGTGCGATGTGCTACTGGTGGTCGGCAGCCCCAACAGCTCAAACTCCAACCGCCTGCGCGAACTGGCCGATCGCATGGGCACCCCGGCCTACCTGATCGACGGGGCAGAGGATCTTAAACAGGAGTGGTTTGTGGGTGTTGCGGGTATTGGTATTACTGCAGGGGCATCGGCGCCTGAGGTGCTAGTGCAGGGGGTTATTCAGCAATTGAGCGAGTGGGGCGCTACAGGTTCGCAAGAGTTGCTGGGGCGACCGGAAAATGTGACGTTCTCGATGCCGAAGGAGTTAAGGGTTATTGCAAGGCAGTGACCTTTAAGTCAGTTATATATTCATAATGCAATCCGTTTTTTTCATCTGAATATGTCTGATATTTATGCAGGCATGAGGGTTGTGGCGCTTCTGGCTGTCGGTGTATCAACTCGCTCTGCACATTCGTTCTGATACCTGCAATGGCCGATCAATCAGAGGTATGAGTGCGATGGTGGGTGGGAGTGTGTCGGATATCAGACTTAGGTAGAGTGTTCTATTTAAAACAAGGAAGTAAAAGTCGTGTGTAACACATGACGGTTTACTGCTGTTCTAAATAATCTACCGTTGTTGGAGGTGGGGCACTAACCCCGCTACACCACTTCCTCCCATATTAGATATATGGAGGAAGGGGTGTAGGTACAGATTTTTAGCGAGTCTTTATTATTTCCAGCATTCCTCAACAGGCTTTGTTCCAGACCGGCCTTTTATACCTAGGGCATTAAGCGTCATATTTCCACATGCAGTGTCGCCAATTTTTTGTGTTGCTGTCAGTGTGTAACCGCCATCATTAGCGACAGAGGATACTTGTGCTTCGTAGTAGCCATTCTCGGATATTATTTTCTTAGCTGCGGTATCTGTTTTTTGTACCCCCAGCAAGGCCAATTCGTCATTATTTGTTATGTAGCGATTGTTCTGTGCTAAGAATCTTTCTTGACGAGCTGCAATGTCACTAAGTAAGCCGATAGCTTCAGTTCTCTTTGTTCTAGTCATGTATTCGCTGTAGTTGGGTATCGCGATAGACGCGATGATCCCAATTATTGCGATAACCATCATTAGCTCAACTAAAGTAAAGCCTTTGTCCTTATTCTGCATTTTTGAGTCCGTCCATTTCTTCTGCCGTTAGTGGCGGTAGCTCATGGATGTAAACGCTTTTAATGATGTTGTTTGGCGATCCGATGTCGCCGGAAAAATTAATCAAAGCGCCTGGTTTTAACGAGAATATCACCGGCGAATTACTTGATAGTACAGAGTTCGCCAGTGAGTATTTATTGTTGTTTACAGTGATTGTGTTTTTTTCAACAGAAACTTCTTGAATATGACCCACTTCTTCGAAGGTGGCCGCCAGTATAGAAGGAGAAACAATAACTCCTAGAAGAAGCAGCATCTTATGCATTTTCATGGTTAGTAATCCTCAACAATGCGCCAGCTTTGACGTCCACTTGACTCTAAGCCGGGGTCAATAGTTTCACAGCTGCTTGAAGTGCATACTTGAATTTGGCCTTCTGGTGTCGTCGTCACAATCAGGCCGCCCATACCGTCATTTTGGTAGCCTGAGACCGGCACGGTACTTCCGTCAGCTTTTTTATAGTTTGAACGGGAGTCAACATAGCCTTGGCGAGCAAGGTCAAAAACACCAAAGTCGAGTCGTCCCCCGGTTGCTGGGTTTATGCCATAGGTCCAGTTTGATACACCGTCCGCGCAGGGATCGTCATTAGGTGTCAATGTCTGCGCGAGTAAGACTTGACCAATGGCGATCATGTCGTCAACTACCATTTCACCTTCGAGAGTGGTGTTGACTTTGAAGTCGAGAAGCCAACCGTATTTTCCTTTGCCGGTAGTGCTATCGTGCCACTCGAGTGGGTTCTGGCTAAGTATCCTTATATTGCGGTTGTTGCTGCTCCCCGCTTCGTTAGTAAAGGTTGCGCTATTAACTTCCTCAGTGAAAGTCTGCTCAGTAAGATAAGTGTACTCTGTCCCGACCTTGGATCTATTGATGCTTGGTGTAGTTAAGGCCGGTTGGCCTTTTGTTTGTTTGTCCCATATGCCGTAAAGGGTTTGGGCTCTGCTTGTATCGGCTCCCGCATCGCTGGCTTGGAAGTATTTTCCTGTGCCGAAGACGATGATGTAACCCGTGCTTGAGGGGTGCCGAACAATGGAGGGCGCCGCAGTAATTGCTTGGCTAGAGTTATCACTAGCTTGTGCGGAAAATAGTGGTTTTCCGCCAAATGAAACCTTAAAGTTTTTGGCGTTTTCTGGTTTTTCGGCAGAGACAAGTTTCCCACCAGAAACAGCAGTTGTGCGTCCTAGGCGCTCAGAGTCGAGGCTTACGTCTGCTGTAGTTTTGGTCAGTAAATCAAAGCGCCACATATTACCCTGAAGGTCGCCTGCATAAGCATAATCGGCTACGCCATCACTATTGTTGTCTGCTAGTTTTGGTGTTGAAAGACCATTAGGAACACCTTCTTTGCCTTTAACTTCGAGCTTCCGAATAAGGCTGCCGTCCTTAACGTTGAAAATTAACAGCGCTGCTTTGTCATCCTGGCTGGAGTAGCCATTACCAGTTACTACCGCCCACTGACCGTTGTGCAGGCGCGCAACAGTAGGTTTTGGCATGCTGTGACCCATATCCACTTCAGTAGTAAGATTAATCTCCCATAAAAGTTTGATTTTGCTTGGGTCTGTAACATCTAGTGCGAAAATACCTTTTCCGCCAGCCCTGAATGTACCAATTAGTACTGTGCGCCATTCGCCATCAATTACCGTATCTGCCACTACGGGGCTGCCATCAACGTAGAACTGGTGAGCACTACCCTTATAACTGTTGCCTGCAAGTAGGTTGAGCTTTTCAAAGATAGTTGATGGTATAAATGCAAATTCTTCCTTACCGGTAGCCTCATCAAATGCATGGAGCATGCCGTCGTTTGCACCAACGTATATAAGTCGTTTACGTCCTTGTGTTGTGCTTGTCTTGTCTACTTTACTTTTAAAGTCCCCATAAGGAATGCTATCAAACTCTATAGGGTTGGCCAGATATGCAAGGTACTGTGCGTTGGCAACCACAGCCGGAGCGGAGTTGATAATGTCGCCGAGACGAGTTACTCGGTCTCTGAAGTTCGCATTGCTCTTCCCGCGGATGAATTGCAGTCTGGCCTCACCCAACGCATCAACCGTATTATTGCTATCAGGGTTACGATTCAGGAGTGCGCGTTGTGCTGCATTCAGATTGCTCCACTGGAAATCAACCAGGTTTGTCGCGGAGTTGCCGGCAATCATTATTTTCCTGCTATCAGGATCTTGTGCTTCAAGCTTTTCCTGTGCGCTCCATTCTTTGATTTTCTCGGTGATACCGAATTTTTCTTCGAGTTTGTAGCGAATCAAGTCACCAGCCCAGTTTTTTGAACTGTCGAAGCTGCTTTGGTATGCATAACGCAACAAGGTGTCGCCCGATGGGCTCTCTTGCAGTTTTGCTGTAATTGCTGGCCGTGCGGCAGAATTATTGCGATCACCGATACGCGTAAGAATCGTTTGGAAAGCTGACACCATATCTTCGGGAGAATCGGCACTGAAAAACTCGCCACGGGAGTTAATCGCCGCATGCCAAAGGTCATAGACGTTGTTTGCGGAATTATTAGACGCCGCTGGCCATGTAATAGAGCCGTCTGCGAGTTTGCCGTAATCTCCCTCGAAGGTTGACCCGCCCCATGCGGGGCTTGTTAGGCTTGAGGTCAGTCCAAGGCCTAGGGTGAACGTGGTCATGTTCTGCCATGTGGACGGGTTGTTACGTGGGTCCCAATATTCTTTTGTCGAGTCAGTAGGGTTCGCCGCGGAGATAAAAGGCTTGATTTTGTTATCTATATTTGTGCGTGCATCCCGTCTCCAGTAGTTGAAGGCAAGGTCTGCAACTGTATTGCTTGCACCATCCTTGTACGGGGCAATAGCCGTATAGGATTTACCGTCTGGGAGTGTTGCGATGTTTGTGTTGTCAGCATTGCCCACTGAGGCACTGTCGCTGTTCCAGATACCATCAGTCATTAAAATATGGTAGGTGGGGCGGCACGCATACTCTGGATTTGTTTGTTTGCCTAGTGAGTATGCATAGGGGCCATTAATACCTGTTTGGCCTAGAAAATCACCTGCGCGCTGCATTGCTCGGCGTAATGGTGTGCCACCAGTTACGCTTAGTTTCTCAAGCCAAGTGAAAAAGTTGGCACGGTGCTGGCCTGAAAACTCCCGTAGGTAGTTAGTATTACAGTTGCCTGAGCTTGAGCCGCTACCCATCACGTTACAGCTGCTATTGTTTAGCACCTGCCATGTAAGGCGTACATTTTCTGGCAATGAATAGAACGCGAGGTTAGCTGCTGTTTGTGTTGCAAGGGCACGAGTTCGATAAAATGAATACCAGATTGCAAAGTTTTTCTCTGCAGCTGCGGTCGCAGGAATATTTACTTTGCTATAACAGTCTGTGTCGGTTTTTGTCTTGTTGCAATTTGCGTTGTTTGGCCGGTACTCATAGTAGTGCGCACGACCATCTGCTGCCGTATCCACATCTGAGCCGCGGCCATAATCTACGGTAGCAGCATAGTTCGATGAGAGGTTAACAGCTGATGCTTTAGTAAATCCGTTCTTCCATGCGGCGGTGAACGTAGGTGTATCGTATTCTGTTATTTTTAATTCGCCAGAAACTAGAGTTACTTTTTTAGGAAGTTTGTACTCCGTTGTTGGCGAGTAGTACATGGGGTTAAAATAATTAGATTTAAAGTAGTTCTTGTTTCGTTCGCTGACTGCTGCGTCAGGGGCGTAAGCGAATGCCATACTGCCCGAGTCATCGAGAGTTACTAAGATGTTAGGTGCAACACCTTGCGTAAGAAATAGAGGTTGTTGGCTTGGTACCATTGCGGCTGCGCTTGCTTGTTGTGCGCTAGCCATGATTGCAATACTGAGAGAGCTAGCTGTCAGTAATTTACTGCCTTTTACTAAAAGTGCGTTCATTGCGCTCTCCATCAGTTGCTTGTATAGACGCGTGCTACAGTAGACTGCAGCAGGGCTGACCCTTCTGTGCCTGTTGTGGCTCGGGCTCTACTATTGGTGGCATAAAAAAATGTGCCTTCACCGCGCATCAAATTTCCATATTCTGGATTTAGAGCTTCACTGTTCTGCTCGCCAGATGGGATAGGTATGCTGTTCCATGTGATAGTCCTGGTCGGATCTAGAATCGTTGGGTTGTCAATGTCTGAACCTATATAGGGCATCCAGGCTCGGGCATCTGATGGATCTATTTTGTCGAATTCTCTGGGGTCGGCATGTAGCACATTTATATCAAGGCCCAGTGCGGCAAGGTTGACTAAGCATGGATACTTCTTGTTTGTTAGCTCACAGCCTTCACCAGGTTCTTGGGCTGTAAATGTGTTGTTAAATCTGCGCTCTGCTTCACGCAAACCAGAGTCTGCCAAGTTTAGTAGGCGCTTTTGTTCGATTGTGTTGGCAGTTATGCGGCTTTCAAGCGTGACTTCACGCATACTGCCGACTGCTAGAATCGTAATTATCAAAAGCATTATTAGTGCAACTATAAGCGTTGCGCCATTTTGCTTCGTGTTTGGGTTTTTGATCATGGCATCATATTCCGAAGAGTTTGTGCGCCTTGGCCTATAAGGAGTAACTGACCATGCTCTTTAGCGTCGAGCGCAGCTTTGTTTCCGCCGTAATAGGTTATCCAGTCTGCTTTGGCTTTGCTGTCGACGCCTTCTCCTACGCCTTTACGCAGGTCAGCTTCGCCGCTACTTGCAAGCACAGAAAAGCGTACGCCTCTAACGACTTGGTCAGCAGTTGGGGTTTCGGTGAAAGTCTCAACGCTGCGTTTGCCCTTAGGTCCTACTGCGTAACTGATATTGATGTCTTCAATCCCGGATACAATTTCTTGGCCTCCGCATTGTAATGAGCCTGCGGACTTTCCTGTGCCTGGGGTGAATGTTATTCGATAGGTTTTAGTTGCATCGTTGGGGACTTTATCGAAAGACTTGCCAGGTGTTCCCGGTATTAAATTTCCAAGACAGTCGCTTTCGCTGGCCGTTGCTGCTTGGTAGCGGAGGCATATGCCGAGATCGCCTGTTGATGGAGCAATTACTTGGCCTGCAATGAATTCACTGCATCCCCCAGCAGGTTCAGCTTTAGGAAAAGCGCTTTCCATTGGGGTGTCTGCTAAACGCCTGTAACCTGCTTTAACAAGCTGCTGTTCAAGAAGTAGCAGCGTAAATCTGCTATTTTCTTGATTGCTGGCCTGGCCTTGTTGGAAGAAATAATTGTATCGACTATCAATAAAAAGCTGTGAAACTCCAAGAAGGAGGAAGCAGCTAAGCGCCAGCGCGACTAAAAGCTCAATCATGGATAAGCCATTTTGGTGTAACAGTTTTTTATCCATTTTTCTGCTCACAGCTGAGTGCGTAGATTGAATGAACATATTGATTTGTCCGCTGATTGATCATTCGCATCAATACAGGTGCCAGACTTGACTCGCCACGCCATGATTATTTCTATTGCCGAGCCTTTTGTTGCGTTGCAAACGCCCGGCGATGGGCTCCTACATATCTGAAAATGGCTTTTCAGCAGTTCGTTCCCCCCTGGAAGGTTCTCGCCGGCGCGTTCGGCCCAGCAACCAAGCTGATCCTGTGCGGTAAGTGCTGGCTTAGGGCAAGGCGGAAAGTCACTGCCTTTTGCTTTGTAGAAATCGGAGGTCTCCTTGTAGCGTTCGCGAGAGTCAAGGAATGCTTCTGGGTTGGCACGCATGAGTTCAAGTAGTTCATTCGCCATATTGCCAGCGGTGCCGCGTTGGGCAGAGTCTTGAGTGAATTGAATGCTCCGGCCTTGCATTGCAACCATGCCTAAAACACCTGTTGTCACAATTATTAATGTCACTAGAACTTCAATCATACTAAAGCCGGACATACCTACGTGCCGATTCATGGCGTACACCCCCCTAAGGCTGTCGTGTTGTTCGCTTGTTTTCCACGGGCATGTATTCTACTGCTTCCGCTTGCTTGTATCGTGATCAGATATGCGGTTTCTGGTTTGCCGTCATTACAAACGATTGCCCTAACTGCACTTGCTGTGCCGTTAGGGCTATAAGTTACAGTAAGTGGTGATGGGTTGGTGGCAATTGAAATATTTGTAGCGTCAAATATCTCTTGTCGTAAATTCTGATTTCTACTTAAGTCTTTTACTGTCCAAGTGTTTCCGTTGTTGCTGAGATTGATTCGCGCTCTACGTGCAACAGCCTCGCTTCTGGCGTACTGGAGCAAACTATTTATTTGCTGTGCTTGGCTTTCTATTTGATCGTTTCGGATCAAGCTAGCTAGGTTGGGCACGGCAATTGCTATAGCAATTGCAAATAGGGCTAGAACAACCATGAGCTCTATCAGGCTGAATCCGTGCGGGCGTGGTTGAGGCGTCATTGTGCTCTCCTAGGGGGCAGTCAGCATATCCTCTAGAATGATTTTCGTCCTGTCATTGGCTCGATGACAGCTGGTGCTCTGGGGGGGATGATCGGTTGTCACTACTATTTCCCGTGCTCTGGCGGCGTCTAGAACATTGTGCTTGTACAGGTTTCAGGCTTGCTCATCCTTGCATCGGTAGTCTTGAGAAAGGTTATCGTTTTCAGGGCTTGTTTTTAATCGGCCCTGCCGGTTTATCACTAATTGCCACGTAATTTTACGGTTGTTGCATTGATAAATTCTGCCGTTGCTTATCGGTGTTGTTCCATTTGGATAGAATCGTATGCTTTGTGTGAAGCCGCTTCTTCTTATTTTGGTTGAGCCGTCTAGTTTTCGTATCTGTATTGGTTTTTGAGTTTTTAGCTCTTTAATAATCCAACCGTTTGACCAGTCGCTATTGCAGGTTGATTGGTTGCCAATTCCGCATATTTCTATGATCTCTCTATTTAATATAGCAATCGTTCTTGCGTATTCAATCGCGCTTCTAGCCTCGCTGAGAAGCGCTTTGCTTTGGCTGGTTTTGAATAGTTCGATGAGCAGAGGCGCAGCTATAGATATTGCTATAGAGATAATTGATGTCGCGATGATTACCTCAGTCAGCGTCGCTCCGCTAATTTTCTTCTTTGACATTATATTGATCCTTTTGATGTACAGGCTAGCAATCCTTGATAGCCTTTGTTCGCATTTAAAACCTAGTCGTTTTTTTACGTGGCGCAAGTCCATTTTTGATAAGCTTTCTCGCCATTGAGTGATTTCAATAACGCTATTTTATTTTTTAGGTTTTTACGTGGCCGAATGTCAGCTCATCGTTGGTAGTGGGGTGCTTGGCTTGCTATCGGCTTATGCGTTGGCATCAGTCGGCAACCATGTTGCATTGTTTGATTCCCAGTCTGTGGGGGCGGAGTCCTCCTGGGCGGGTGGCGGTATCGTATCGCCGCTCTATCCCTGGCGTTACAGCTCAGCGGTAACGGCGTTGGCGCATTGGTCGCAGGATTTTTATCCGCGTTTGGGTGAGCAGTTGCTGTCGCAGACGCAGATTGATCCGGAGGTGTATGTCACCGGGTTGTATTGGCTTGATCTTGATGACGAGGCTGAGGCGCTTGCCTGGGCGCAGCGTCAGGGGCGGCCGCTGCAGCGTGTGGATGTTGCTGTAGTCGAGCGTGCGGTGCCGGCCTTGGCTGAGGGCTTTGGGCGGGCGGTGCAGATGGCCGATGTGGCGAATGTGCGCAATCCGCGCTTGGTCAAGGCGCTGCGAGCGGCGTTGCAGCAGATGCCGAATGTCACCTTGCATGAGCACTGTGCGGTTAGTGGTTTTATTCGTGAGGGCGCGCGCATCACGGGTGTGCATACAAGTCGTGGCGATATGCACGCTGATCAGGTGGTGCTCGCAGCAGGTGCCTGGAGCGGTGAGCTGATGAAGGCCCTCGGCATTGAGTTGCCTGTGGTGCCGGTCAAAGGGCAGATGATCTTGTACAAATGTGCCGAAGACTTTCTGCCTGCCATTGTGCTGGCTAAAGGGCGCTATGCGATTCCGCGCCGTGACGGCCATATTCTGATCGGCAGCACGCTTGAGTATGCCGGGTTTGACAAAACGCCGACCGATGAGGCGCTGGCTAGCTTGAAGGCTTCCGCTATCGAGTTGCTACCGGCGCTGGCCGATGCCGAGGTGGTAGGGCATTGGGCCGGGTTGCGGCCTGGTTCGCCTGAGGGCATTCCGTTTATTGGATCGGTGCCGGGGTATGAGGGTTTGTGGCTGAACTGCGGGCATTACCGCAATGGACTGGTGCTGGCGCCAGCGTCCTGCCAGTTGCTGGCAGACCTGATGCTCGGGCGTGAGCCAATTGTTGATCCGGCACCCTATGCGCCTGCTGGTCGGCTGGCTTCGGCTGTTTGATTCGATCGATTTGGGTGGGGCTTTGCGGCTAAAGCCCCGTCCTCAGATGGTGCCTTGAGATGGATGGCGTTAGTCGATACCAAGTTTCTTCAGACGGTAGCGCATTGAGCGAAAGCTCAGGCCCAGGCGCTGCGCGGCGGCCGTTCGGTTCCAGCGGGTTTCTTCCAGGGCCTGCATGATTAACTTGCGTTCGATGGCTTCCAGGTAGTCTTCCAGATTGTCGATTTGTGCGAGATTGGCTTCGCCGTTCTCGCTGATCGGTACGCTGTCTGCCAGGCGCAGGTCATTGGTGGTGATGCGATCGTCTTCGCACAGGGTGTAGGCGCGCTCGAGCATGTTCTCCAGTTCGCGCACGTTGCCCGGGAAACGGTAGCTCTTGAGCTTCTCCAGGGCGTCGTCGTCCAGCTTAGCCGGGCTTAGGCCGGTGCCGTCGGCCAGGCGCTTAAGCATGATGCCGGCTAGCAGTGCGATGTCCTCGCGACGCTCGCGTAGGGCGGGCACGCGCAGTTCGATCACATTGAGGCGGTAGTACAGGTCCTGGCGGAAACGCCCGGCTGCAACTTCGCCGGCCAGGTCCTTGTGGGTGGCGCAGAGGATGCGCACATCGACAATCAGTTCCTGCTGACCACCTACGGCGCGTACGGCTTTTTCCTGAATCGCGCGCAGCAGTTTGACCTGCATCGGCAGTGGCAGATCGGCGACCTCGTCGAGGAACAGGGTGCCACCGTTGGCGGCCTGGAACAGCCCTTGTTTGTCTTCGATGGCGCCAGTGAAGCTGCCTTTCTTGTGGCCGAAGAACTCACTTTCCATCAGTTCGGTGGGGATGGCGCCGCAGTTGACGGGAATAAAGGGTTGTTCGCCGCGTGAGCCCTGCTCGTGGATCAGGCGGGCGACCAGCTCCTTGCCGCTGCCGGATTCGCCGCTGATATATACCGGTGCCTGGCTGCGCGCGAGTTTGAGGATTTGTTTGCGCATAGCCCTCATCGGCGGTGAGTCGCCGAGCAAGCGGCTATCCACCGGCAGCTCTTCGCCATCGGCACTGCGCAGACGCAAGGCGGCGGCAACCAGTTCGCGCAGGCGGCCGAGGTCAACTGGCTTGGTCAGAAAGTCGAATGCGCCGGCTTTCAGGGCGTTGATCGCGGTGTCCAGGCTACCGTAGGCGGTGATCATCGCCACCGGTACTTGCGGGTGGCGCAGCAGAATATGTTGCACCAGTTCCAGGCCGGTGCCGTCAGGCAGGCGCATATCGGTCAGGCATAGGTCGAAGGGCTCCTTGGCCAGCCACTCGCGGGCTTCCTTGACGTTGCGCGCGCTGCGGGTGTCGAGTTTCATGCGCCCTAGGGTGATCTCCAGGAGTTCACGAATATCGGGTTCGTCATCGACGATCAGGGCTCTCTGGCGGGTCATGGTCAGCTCAGTTTGCGCGGGTGGGCGAAGGTGATACGCAGGCAGCTGCCGCCACCTTCACGAAGTTTATAGTCGAGGCGGGCCTGATTGCTTTCGCACAGCTCGCGAGAAATATACAGGCCCAGGCCGGTGCCCTTGTTTTCGGTGGTGTAGAAGGGTTCGAACAGGTGATGCAGTTGTTCTTCGGCAACGCCTGGGCCGTCGTCCAGCACCTCGAGTACCGGCAGCTCGCTCTCCGGGTCGCGAAACAGCTTCAGCCAGACTTGCCCGTGCTTGTTCTTTTGCGCGCTGTAGCGCAGGCCGTTCTCTACCAGGTTACTCAGCACTTGCGTGAGCTGGTGCGGGTCCATCCGGGTTTGAATGCTGCCGCTGCTGGTCTCCAGGTGCAGGGTCTGGCCGGGTGCCGCGCTGCTGCGGAACTCGCTGGCAAACCGGTGCAGCCAATACTTCAGGTCCAGTAATTGCGGCTCGGCTTGGCGCCGTCGCGACAGTTGCAGGACGTTCTCGATCACCAGGTTCATGCGCCGCGAGTGGTCCTGGATGATCTGTGCCAGGCGCAGGTCCGGGCCTTCCAGTTCTTCCGACTCTTGCAGCAGCTGTGCGGCGTGACTGATGGCCCCCAGTGGGTTGCGAATCTCGTGGGCGATACCGGCAGTCAGGCGGCCCAGCGAGGCGAGCTTGAGTTGTTGTGCCTGCTGGGCGATCTGCGAGATGTCATCAAGAAAGATCAGCGTATGTTTATATTCGCCGCGCTGCAGGGCAATAAAACTCGGCTGCAGCACGCGGCCATCGGGCGCTGCTTGCAGGCTGGTAGGGCGTAGGCTGGGGTTGTGTGACCATTGCTGCATGCGCTTGATCAGCCCCGGGCAGTGTGGATCGAGAATTTTGCCGGTTAGGTCGGCATGTCCAAGCAGGTGGTTGGCGCCCTGGTTGGCTAGCAGCACACGATGCAATTCATCCAGCACCAGAATGCCCGTGCGCATACGTTGCAGGATCAGGGCGTTCAGCGCTTCCAGGTTGGCCACGTCGGCAGCGCGCTGCTCCGCCAGGTTTTCGCTGACTTGCAAGCGGCGTGTCAGGCCCTGCACAAACAGTGCGGCGGCAAAGCACAGTGCGCCAAGTGCTCCGGCCTGCACGTACTGGGCAGCCGCAGCCGGTCGGCTGAGGCTGAGGTAGAAGGTCAGGTAGATCATGCCCGTTGCGGCGACTGCGGCAATCAGCAGGCCGATACGTCCGCGCAAGAGGATATTGGCGATCGCCACGGCAACAATCAGCAGGTTGCCGATGCCGCTGGGTGTGCCGCCGGCGGCATAGAACAGGCCAGACAGCAGAATCACATCGACCAGGGCGAGGCTGAATATCTGCGCCAGGCGCTTGGGGCGGCGCACTGTAGCGATGACCAGGACGTTGAGTACCAGATACAGCCAGCTGCCATTGCGAAACAGCGTCGGGTGCATCATGTCTAGCAGTTGTGCGTCGAGGTCGCTGGAAATCAGCAGCGCCAGGGTAATGCCAATAACCAGGCGGTACAGATGGTAGAGCCGCAGGATTCGCCAGCTTTGCCCCCCGCTTAGGGAGAAATCAGCGCTCACCGGATTGTGGGCCTTGTTCTAGGTGGGTCTGGCTGCAGAACCACTGTTCACCTTTTGCCAATGCATGGTCGCGCGGTACATGGGTGCCGCAATGATCGCAGCGCACCATGGGGGTGGGTGCTGCGCTGGTTTTGCGGTCTTCGGTTCGATGGGCTGCTGGTCGAGTAAGGCGTCGCCACAGCCAAAGCGCGGACGCAATGATGGCAATCCAGAATAGTAAGCGGAACAGGCCCATGGCGCTCTCTTTCTATCGGTAAGCGGGCAGTTTAGCTAACCCGTTTGTGTGCGCCCAGCATTGAAAGCGTGCGCTGAGTGTCGTTTCCGCTGCTTTGAGCGATAAGTGGAGCTTGGTGTTATGTGGTGGGCTTGCGTGCAGCCCAGCTTCGGCCATTTGGCCAAGAAAAAGGGAGGCCTTGGGCCTCCCTTTTTTCTTGCGCTTTGCCGGCTTAGTCGAACAGGCCAAAGGTCAGGTAGCTGAACCAGGAGCGGCTCTGCTGCTCTTCGCTGGTGCCTGCCTTGAGGTCGTCCGGAATTTGCTCTTCGGCATCTTCGTACTGGCGAATCACGTCTTGGCTGGCGCGGGTTTCGCCCGGCGGCAGCGGGGTATCGGTTTCGATCAGGCCCAGCGTGGCCTTAGCCAGCCAGGAGCGGCTGTCGGCTTCTTCTTCGCGCGGAACGAACTGGCCGTCTACCAGGCTCGGGTGATCCGGGTAGTTGAGTTTGAGGGTTTCCAGGCTGGTGGCGGCAAGGTCATCCAGGGTCAGGCGCTGGTATGCTTCAGTCATTACTGCCAGGCCGTCGCCGACTGCTGGGGTTTCCTGGAAGTTTTCCACCACGTAACGACCTCGGTTGGCAGCAGCCACGTAGGCATTGCGGGTCAGGTAGTAGTGCGCCACGTGAATTTCGTAGGCCGCCAGTAGGTTGCGCAGGTAGATCATGCGCTGCTTGGCATCTGGCGCGTAGCGGCTGGTAGGGAAGCGGCTAGTGAGCTGGGCGAACTCGTTATAGGAGTCGCGGGCGGCACCTGGGTCGCGCTTGGTCATGTCCAGCGGGACGAAGCGGGCAATCAGGCCGCGGTCCTGGTCGAACGAGGCCAGGCCTTTGAGGTAGTAGGCGTAATCAACGTTAGCGTGCTGCGGGTGCAGGCGGATAAAACGATCCGCTGCGGATTTGGCCGCTTCTGGCTCAACGTTCTTGTAGTAGGCGTAGATCAGCTCCAGCTGCGCTTGCTCGGCATAGCGGCCGAACGGATAGCGCGACTCCAGCGCCTTGAGCTTGGCTACTGCGGCGGTGTAGCTACTATTGTCCAGGTCGGCCTGTGCCTGCTGGTAGAGTTCGGCTTCACTCAGATTTTCGTCGACCACCGGTTTCGATGAGCAGGCGGCGGTGAGGGCGAGGATTGCGATCAGCAGCAGGTGTTTCACTTGCATGGCGGCTTGCGTCCCTGTGACGGCGGCTGTCTTGAGCAAAGCCGTCCTGTTATGATGAGCGCCCCCGGTACCCCTGGGGCAAAGACGCCGTATTTAACCACAAGCGTGTAGCCGAAACCAAAAGCTATGCCCCCTCTGTTGCCGAGCATGTCCTCTATTAATAAGCAGATTATTCAACTGAACGCCGAGGTGCCCTATGAAATGGGCGGTCAACGCCTCGATCAAATCGCCGCACTCCTGTTCGCCGAGCACTCGCGTTCGCGTCTGTCTGCCTGGATCAAAGAGGGTCTGCTGACCGTCGATGGCGAGGTGTTGCGCCCGCGCGACATCGTCCACGGTGGTGCATTGCTGGCGTTGAACGCTGAGCAGGAAGCCCAAGGCGAATGGATCGCCCAGGACATCGCGCTAAATATCGTCTATGAAGACGAGCAAATTCTGGTGATCGACAAACCGGCCGGTCTGGTTGTGCACCCGGCTGCCGGGCATGCCGACGGCACCTTGCTCAACGCTTTGTTGCACCACGTGCCGGACATTATCAATGTGCCGCGCGCTGGCATTGTTCATCGTCTGGACAAGGACACCACCGGCCTGATGGTGGTGGCCAAGACCATCGAAGCGCAGACCCGCCTGGTCGACCAGCTGCAGAAGCGCTCGGTCAGCCGTATCTATGAATGCATCGTGATTGGCGTGATCACCTCGGGCGGCAAGATCAACGCGCCGATTGGCCGCAGCTCCTCGCAGCGTCAGCGCATGGCGGTGAGCGATGGCGGCAAGCCGGCGGTCAGCCACTACCGGGTGCTGGAGCGCTATCGCTCGCATACCCATGCGCGGGTCAAGCTGGAAACCGGTCGCACCCACCAGATTCGCGTACACATGAGCCATATCGGCTACCCGCTGGTGGGCGACCCGGTCTACGGCGGGCGTTTCCGTATTCCGCCGGCGGCCAACCCGAGCATGGTGCAAACTCTCAAGGAGTTTCCGCGCCAGGCCTTGCATGCGCGTTTCCTTGAGCTGGATCATCCGATTACCGGTGAGCGGATGAAATGGCAGTCGCCATTGCCAGATGACTTTGTTTGGTTGCTGACGCTATTGCGTCAGGACCGTGAGGCCTTTATCGGCTGAAAAGAGTTGGCTAATACCGCGACGGGAAATAGGGAGCAGGGTGACAGGATGCACGACTGGCTAGCGCCGCAATGGCCCGCACCGGCAAGAGTAAAGACCAGCGTCACTACCCGTAGTGGTGGTGTGAGCGTTGCCCCGTTCGACAGCTGCAACCTGGGCGAGCATGTCGGTGATGACTCGCAGGCTGTGCTGAAAAATCGTCAACGCTTGGTCAGCCTGCTCGGCTGCAAGCCCGCTTGGTTGCAGCAGGTGCATGGCGTTGCGGTTGTTGAGGCTGACCCTGCTCTGGTGTGGGAGGCCGACGCCAGTTGGACCAGCAAGCCAGGTGTCGCCTGTACAGTGATGACCGCCGATTGTCTGCCCGCGCTGTTCTGTGACCGTGCCGGCACCCGTGTTGCTGCGGCCCATGCCGGCTGGCGCGGGCTGGCAGCTGGGGTGCTGGAAGCCACTCTGGATCAACTGGCAGTGCCGGCGGACCAGGTATTAGTCTGGCTGGGGCCGGCCATTGGGCCGCAGGCCTTCGAGGTTGGCGCGGAGGTGCGTGAAGCTTTTGTCGCCCAGCATGGGCAAGCGGCAATGGCATTCCAGCCCAGCGTCAATCCGGGCAAATTTATGGCCGATATCTATCAGCTGGCGCGCATTCGCCTGGCCGCGCGTGGCGTCGACGCGGTGTACGGCGGGGATTTTTGCACCTTCAACGACCCACGATTCTTCTCCTACCGCCGCTCGGCGCAAACCGGGCGCTTTGCCAGCCTAATCTGGCTGGGCAACTGATCCTCGCTGCCGCCTCTGCGGCACTGTTGCGGTAAATGACCCAGGTCAACGCCGCTCGGCTTGAAACACGCACAATCGGCCTCATCTACTCTTCATCCGCAGGCTTTCTGTTTGGGCGCGATTCAGTGCGCCGGCCTGCCATCACCACGAGGGATGATTGTTTATGCGTATTGATCGTTTAACCAGCAAGTTGCAACTCGCGCTCTCCGATGCGCAGTCCCTGGCCGTTGGCCTTGACCATGCGGCCATCGAGCCGCTGCACTTGATGCAAGCATTGCTTGAACAGCAGGGCGGCTCGATCAAGCCGCTGCTGATGCAGGTCGGTTTTGATGTAAACAGCCTGCGCCTGGCTCTGGGCAAGGAGCTGGATCAGTTGGGCAAAATCCAGAATCCCTCCGGCGACGTCAATCTTTCACAGGATCTGGCGCGATTGCTCAATCAGGCTGACCGTCTGTCGCAGCAAAAGGGCGACCAATTTATCTCCAGTGAACTGGTGCTGCTCGCCGCAATGGATGAGAACACCAAGCTGGGCAAGCTGCTGCTCGGCCAGGGCGTCAGCCGCAAAGCGCTGGAAAACGCCGTGACCAACTTGCGTGGTGGCGATGCGGTAAATGACCCGAACGTCGAGGAAAACCGCCAGGCCTTGGATAAATACACTGTCGACCTGACCAAGCGCGCCGAAGAAGGCAAGCTCGACCCGGTGATCGGGCGTGATGATGAAATTCGCCGCACCATTCAGGTGTTGCAGCGCCGTACCAAAAACAACCCAGTGCTGATCGGCGAGCCAGGTGTGGGCAAGACGGCGATTGCCGAAGGCCTGGCCCAGCGCATCGTTAACGGCGAGGTGCCGGATGGCTTGAAGGACAAGCGCCTGCTGTCACTGGACATGGGCGCGCTGATCGCTGGTGCCAAGTTCCGCGGCGAGTTCGAGGAGCGCCTGAAGGCTGTGCTCAATGAGCTGAGCAAGCAGGAAGGGCGGATCATCCTGTTTATTGACGAGCTGCACACCATGGTCGGCGCCGGCAAGGGTGAAGGCTCGATGGACGCCGGCAATATGCTCAAACCGTCCTTGGCGCGCGGAGAACTGCACTGCGTCGGCGCGACCACGCTCAATGAGTATCGCCAGTACATCGAGAAGGACGCGGCGCTGGAACGTCGCTTCCAGAAAGTATTGGTCGATGAGCCGAGCGAAGAAGACACCATTGCGATTCTGCGCGGCCTTAAAGAGCGCTACGAAGTGCACCACAAGGTGGCCATTAACGATGGTGCAATCATCGCGGCAGCCAAGCTGTCGCATCGCTATATCACCGACCGCCAGCTGCCGGACAAGGCCATCGACCTGATCGACGAAGCGGCCAGTCGCATTCGTATGGAGATCGATTCCAAGCCTGAGGTGCTCGACCGTCTTGAGCGTCGGTTGATTCAACTCAAGGTTGAAGCTCAGGCGCTGAAGAAAGAAGACGACGAAGCGGCGATCAAACGCCTGGCCAAACTCAATGAAGACATTGCGCGGCTGGAGCGTGAATACGCCGATCTGGAGGAAATCTGGAAGTCGGAAAAAGCCGAGGTACAAGGCTCTGCGCAGATTCAGCAGAAGATCGAGCAGGCCCGGCAGGAGCTTGAGGCGGCACGGCGCAAGGGTGACCTAAATCGCATGGCCGAGCTGCAGTACGGGATTATTCCGGACCTGGAGCGCAGCCTGCAGATGGTCGATCAGCACGGCAAGAGCGAGAACCAGTTGCTGCGCAGCAAGGTCACCGAGGAAGAAATCGCTGAGGTAGTGTCGAAGTGGACCGGTATCCCGGTGAGCAAAATGCTCGAAGGCGAGCGCGACAAGCTGCTGAAGATGGAAGGTCTGCTGCATCAGCGGGTGATCGGCCAGAACGAGGCGGTGGTGGCGGTGGCCAACGCGGTGCGGCGCTCCCGTGCCGGGCTGTCTGATCCAAATCGGCCGAGCGGCTCGTTCCTCTTTCTCGGTCCAACTGGGGTCGGTAAAACCGAGCTGTGCAAGGCCTTGGCCGAATTCCTCTTCGATACCGAAGAGGCGCTGGTGCGTATCGATATGTCCGAGTTTATGGAGAAACATTCCGTGGCGCGGTTGATCGGTGCGCCACCGGGCTATGTCGGTTACGAGGAAGGTGGCTATCTAACCGAGGCCGTGCGCCGCAAACCCTATTCGGTGATCCTGCTGGATGAGGTGGAGAAGGCGCACCCGGATGTGTTCAACGTGCTGTTGCAGGTGCTGGAAGACGGTCGCCTGACTGACAGCCATGGCCGCACCGTGGACTTTAAGAACACCGTGATTGTGATGACCTCCAACCTCGGCTCTACGCAGATTCAGGAGCTGGTCGGTGATCGCGAGGCGCAGCGGGCAGCGGTGATGGATGCGGTGGGCACCCACTTCCGTCCTGAATTTATCAACCGTATCGATGAGGTGGTGATCTTCGAGCCGCTGGCTCGTGACCAGATTGCCGGTATCGCGCAAATTCAGCTGAGTCGTTTGCGTCAGCGTCTGGCTGAGCGTGAGCTGAGTTTGGAGTTGTCCGATGAGGCTTTGGACAAGTTGATCGCCGTCGGTTACGACCCGGTATACGGTGCGCGCCCACTCAAGCGTGCGGTGCAGCGCTGGATCGAGAACCCCTTGGCGCAGCTGATCCTGGCTGGCAAGTTCGCCCCAGGCAGCAGCGTGACAGGCAGGGTTGAGGGCGATGAAATTGTTTTTGGCTAAGCGCCGCCGGCCACAATAGGGCTGCACAATAAAGAACACCCCGGTTCAGTTCGCGCTGACCGGGGTGTTTTTATAGGTGCGGATTACAGGTGTTTGAGCAGGATTTCCAGCGCGGCGGCCTGATCCTCAGCCAAATCAATGATGTGGAAGCCGGCCCAGCAGTGCTGGCCGTCGGCGCCGGGGCGGCTCCACAGGCAGTCGGCCCCCAGTGTAACTTCACACACCCCTTCAATCTCTTGTTCGCTGACCAGGCGGCACTCCACCAGTTCGTCGGCGGTAAGCGGCGTGTCGCTGAACAGCATAAAACCATCGGCGGACAGGTCGACCACACGGCCCAGGCGTTGCCCGGTGTGTAAGTCGAAGACTTCCAGCTGCACGTCGGCGTTATGCCGGCTGTGCAGGCGACGTTCGTCATCCATAGGAGTTCCTTATTCTGGGGTCTCAGCCGTGCGCCCGGTAAAACGCTGGAGCACGCGGTAAATGGCGGTAAGGGCGCGGTCCACCAACGGTGCACCTCGTTCAGGGGTGACGATGCGCGCCAGCCCTTGTTCCATTTCGGTGGCCAACTGGGTGAGTGGCTTGATTGCCACGCGCTGGCCGCTCTGGTCGACAAACATGTAGTTACGGGTCGTTGGGCTGAACCAGGACAGTTTGAGTGTGCGCACCTGCTCGCCATTGACGAATTCGAACCAGGTGCCGAACTCGATATGCCCAAGCTCCTTGGCCAGCGCCTGCGCGCGGGTCGAGAGTGTTGATTCGCGCGGCGCTAGAGTGGCCAGCGCCGCGTCTTCGCCAAGCATGGCGCCCAGCGGGCTCTCTGGCAGGGTTGGCTTGAGCAGGGCAGCTACCTGCGGTTGTTTGGCCTGTACGGCGTGCTGACAGGCCACCAGGTCTTGCAGCAAGCGGCGGATGCCGTCCTCGTGGTAACCGCCGAGCAGTTCCAGGCCTTTACGCAGGTCTTCGAGCAGCGGTACGCGCAGTTTCTGCAGGCGGTCACGGCCCGCTTCGTCGAGCAGGGTGCCGCTCCAGGCCAGTTGCTCGGCCGCTTCACAGGCACGCTGCCATTCCGGGCTCTGTTCGCCATTGCGCAGCAGCACGAACACCAGCACGTCGGCCCAGGTCAGCTCGAGGAAGTTGCGAATGATGGTCGGCGGCTGGCGATTGCTCAGGCTGTTGGCGATCACTTCGACCGCGTGCTGGCGTGCGCCGAGTAGTTTGTCGCGACCCTTGGCTGCTTCCACCGCGCGACGCTCGCGCAGTTCGACCTTGTGCCTGAGAGTGGCAACAAATTCATTGAACTCCTCCAGAAGGCCTTCAAATAGTTGCAGGTCGCCGAAGAAGTCATGGATGACGCGTTCGACCACCCACTGCATTTTCGCCAGCAGGCCGCGTTCATCGCCTTCTCCGCCATACAGCACGCCGGCCTGGGCCATGGCATTGAGCAGGCGGCGGGCCGGGTGGTGGTGCTGGGTGAACAGGGCTTTGTCCTGCAGCGCCACTTTGAGATAAGGCGTGTGTAGGTGGGACAGGGTGGTCTTGCAGTTGTCGGGCAGGTTGTCGTCGTCGAGGATAAAGTCGAACAGCATACCGACTAGGTCGATCACGTCAGCTTCTTGGTCGGAAACCTTCTGCTGGCCAGGCAGCTCGCTGTGAGCTTCCAGCTGTTGTTGCAGATCCGCCTTGAGGCCTTCTACCTGCTGCGGGCGACTCAGGCGTTGCGACAGGTCGTTGGCCGATTGCTGTTGCATACGGTTGAGCGCATCCAGCAGGGCCGAGGCGCTGTAGGTGCTGGTCGCCTCGCGCGGGGTGAAGCTGGCAATACTGCGGGTGCCGCCAAGCAGAGGGGCGTCAATGTCGCGCTGGCGGTGTTCGCCTAATAAGGTCGCCAGGCTGCCGAGTAACTCCTGCGGGTCACTCGGCGGCGGGCCGCTGAGGTCTGTGCTAGCAGCGTTATAGGGTTGCCCATGCGGCTGCGTAACGGTTGCAGCGCCCGCGTTTTGGCTGCTATTGGTGCTGCTCTCAGTCGTTTGTTCGGTTGGTGCGGCAGTTGTTGTCTTGGGGCGTGCCGGCGGGTTGTTGCGTTGCGCGGTGTACTTCAGATTAGGCAGCACGCCGGCATCAATCAGGCGCTGATTCAGCGCGGCATAGATGCTGTCCAGGCTCTGCATGACGTGAGTATCAAACAACGTGTAAAGGATGACCTTTATACGCAGCGGAAACGGGCAGGGCGTCAGGGCGTCGCGAAAGGCCTGGGCAATCATCTGCGGACCGAAGGGATTGATGTCCTCGCCTAGCTTCTGACCGTTGTTCAGCAGCGCGAGGCGTTGCTCCAGGGCAAACAGCGGTTGCGCGCAACGTGCTTTGACCCGGCTGACCATATTGGTGACTTGCAGGCTTTCTTCATAATCTTCGTTCTGCACCAAGGCCATGTGCTCGGCGTCCAGTTCGCTGGCGCTGGGAGGTGGCTTGAGCTTGCCGTCGAGGAAATCGGAGAAGTTCTGCGCAATCTGCTGGTGGTAGCTGCGTTCTATCTGGGGGCGCTGCCGGCGGATCTCACGCATGTTGTCGAAGAACAGGGTTTGCACCTGATTGTTCTCGGCTTTTTCGGCGCACTCAAATAGCGTGTCGTCGACCTGGGCGAAGACGCCGGTCAGGTGTTCGGCCAGGCGGTTCATCACCAGTTTTCGACAACTTTGCACCAGATCGCCGAAGCGCGGCTGGATACCCCGGCTGGCAAGGGTCTGCGTTGAGCCGGGTGGATTTGGTGGTATGCCCTGGTTACTCATGGACTTTCCTGGCTGGAGCCTTACGGCTGGTGCGTCCTGCAATGAATACAGACATAGGGAAGATATAGCAGCCGCTCACGCAGCTGCAAATCATTGTACTAAAAGCAATTTAAGGGGTTGACAGGCGCGCGCGGAAACGTAAAATGGCGCGCCTCAGACACGGGAAACGATTTAACAACCGGCTCCGGTTTCTGAGAAAGGAAGCAAGTAGTTCCGCGATAGCTCAGTCGGTAGAGCAAATGACTGTTAATCATTGGGTCCCAGGTTCGAGTCCTGGTCGCGGAGCCAATCTTTCATCGGGGTATAGCGCAGTCCGGTAGCGCGCCTGCTTTGGGAGCAGGATGTCGGGAGTTCGAATCCCCCTACCCCGACCATTTTTGGGTCGTTAGCTCAGTTGGTAGAGCAGTTGGCTTTTAACCAATTGGTCGTAGGTTCGAATCCCACACGACCCACCATTTCAAGCGTGCTTGAATGATAAAAAACCCGCCTAGTGCGGGTTTTTTATTGCCTGCGATTTATGGCGGAGGCCTTTTAGGCGCTTACATAAATGAAAGAGCGGGCCATGGCCGCGCTCATCGTTTCGCGGCCATGGCCCGCCTAGTGCGGTTATTTCGAGTCGAATCAGTGCAGTTTGAGGCGCGGCTCGGTGCTGCGGCCGATGCGGTCGCCAAGCATCATCAGCAGTGTACGGGTCGCGCCGTACAGGGCGATCTGGTGCATGCGGTAGAGCGATACGTAGAACATTCGGGCTAGCCAGCCTTCGAGCATGACGCTGCCGGTCAGGTTGCCCATCAGGTTGCCGACTGCCGAGAAGGTCGACAGCGAGATCAGTGAGCCGTAATCGCGGTAGCGGTATTCCGGCAGCGTCTTGCCTTCGATGCGCAGCTTTAGCGATTTGGCCAGTAGTGAGGCTTGTTGATGTGCCGCTTGTGCGCGTGGCGGTACGTTGCGTCCTTCGCTGCCGGGTTGTGGGCAAGCGGCGCAGTCGCCAAAGGCAAAGATGTTGTCGTCCAGGGTTGTCTGGAGTGTCAGGCGTACCTGCAGCTGGTTGATGCGATTACTTTCCAGGCCATCCAGCTCCTTGAGGAAATCAGGTGCGCGAATCCCTGCTGCCCAGACTTTGAGGGTGGCTGGGATAAGTTGGCCTTGCGCGGTATGCAGTGCCTCGCGCGTGACCTGGCTGACGGCGGCGCCGGTGAGGACGGTTACGCCGAGCTTCTCCAGGGTTTTGTGTACCGGCTGGCTGATGCGCTCAGGCAGGGCTGGCAATACCCTTGGGCCGGCTTCGATCAGGGTGATGCGCATATTTTCCGGGCTGATTCGATCCAGGCCGTAGGCCGCCAGTTCACGTGCGGCGTGGTGCAATTCGGCGGCCAGTTCCACGCCTGTGGCGCCGGCACCAACGATGGCGATGTTGATCAGCTCGGTGGCCTCACCCTGGCTAGCATGGGCGCGCAGGTAATGGTTGAGCAGTTGGTGATGGAAGCGTTCGGCCTGCTCGCGGGTGTCGAGAAACAGGCAGTGCTCTGCTGCACCATCGGTGCCGAAATCATTGGTGGTGCTGCCCACGGCGATGACCAGGCTGTCATAGCTCAGCTCGCGCGCAGGCATTAGCACCTGGCCTTGGTCATCCAGGGTGGCGGCCAGGCTAATGCGTTTTTTCGCGCGATTGAGGTCGCACATCCGGCCTAGCTGGAATTCGAAGTGATTCCACTTGGCTTGCGCCACGTAGTTCAGTTCGTCGCCGGAGGAGTTCAGCGAGCCAGCGGCCACTTCATGTAGCAGCGGTTTCCAGATATGCGTCAGGTTGGCGTCGACCAGGGTGATTCTGGCTTGGCCGCGTTTACCCAGGGTTCTACCCAGGCGGGTAGCAAGCTCCAATCCGCCGGCGCCACCGCCGACAATTACGATTTGATGAGTCATCAGACACGCTCACAAGGCTTTTAAGAAAAAGTGGCGAGTCGTTATGGGCGAGCGCCAAGCAGCTCATAGCACCAGTCGACTCAAAAGACGGCTCAGCACGCCCAGGCCAATCGTGATCATTACGATGATCAGCAGCAGCCGCCAAACCTTGAACGGCTGGCGCTCGACCTGATGCTGTGGCGCGCTGAGGTATTGCTCGACACGTTTTTGATCATCAGGGTTTAGGCGGCTGGACATGAGTGCCTCGCATTAAGGGGGAGTTGGCAATTAATTGAAACCGATTGCCAGCTGAGGTGCTGGGCATTTTAGCGGCGTGGCTTACAAAGGCTCAACGCGTAGGGCGTCATCAAGGCGAATAATTCCCCCTTGTAACACGCGCGCGGTAATTCCGCCGTGGCCGCGCATGGCCTGAAAGGTGCCAAGCCCCAGGCGTTCTTCCAGCTTGGCGCAGGGTTGGCACCAACCGGTGGTTTCCAGAATTGCCTGGCCTAGGCGAAAACGGCGGCCCTTGAGACTGAACAGGTTGATGCCACTGATGGCGATATTGCGCCGCAGCTCAATCGCGCTGATCGGTTGCTCGGCAGGGCGTCCCATCAATGCGCTGATCACCGCCAGGTGTTCCCATTGAATCAGGGTGACTTGCCTGGCATTGCGCGGCCCCGGCCTACTGTGGTCGCCGGTAAGGCCGGCTTCGCGGCGCGCTTCAACGGCGTTCAGTTCGATCATTGCTGCCCGCGAAGCGGGGCGCACGCCAATCCAGCGCACGCGGCCTTGTTGCGGCACTGCCGCGAGCAATTCGTGTAAAGGGCTCACAGGCTGATGCCTACATCGAAGAGTACCGAGCGGCCGAGGTTGTGGCGCAGAAAGTCCGGTGCGTCTGGGTGGGCGAACAGTACGCGGGCAAAGGTCGGCCCCACCAGTGACAGCGAGCGCCAGCCCTGGCGGAGAAACTCGGTCGGCGGTGGGAAGTGGCTGTTGAAGTCCGGCACAGCGCGTTTCAGGTTGACGTAGGCGAGCAGGTCCAGCTCGCCTAGGTCGAGACCGCGCTCTTTATAGTTGTGGGCTTTCTTGCGCAAAGTTGGAGTTAGCCGCTGTTGCAGCTCGGCCGCGGCAATACGCCGTGGTTTGGCTTCGCGGCGCACCAATTGGCTGAGGGAGAATGCGCTGCGTCGCCGCTCCAGTTCGGCGCGCCATTCATCATTCAGGCGGCGGCCTTCATCGAGAACAAAGAACACTTCGAAGCTGGCCTCGCGGAACAGTACGTCAGGTGGCTCATGGCTGGCGGCGCTGAACTCATCCAGGCGGTGGCTGACATTTAATGCTTGCAGCAGGCGCTGACAAACCCAGCGCTCGCGTTCCCACTTGCGCGCGTTGGAGAGAAAGGCATTGGCTTGTTCGGCCTGATGCGTCAGCAGGCGCAGGTAATCTGAGTCATCCATGGGCTCAGCTTAGCCTGCGCGGTTGGGTTATTGGTACCCCATCGGCGATGCTTGTTGCAGGCTTTTCATGTGTTGCTGGGGCGCCAGTTGTAGACTGCGTAAGTCGGTCACTATGGCGTCGGAGTTGTTCTGCATGATTGCCGCAAGCGTGCTGTCTTCCACCAGTCAGATCCTGGGCTGGGCAATCTATTTACCACTGCTGTGCTGGGCTGTCTGGCGCGCGCCCTGGGTAGAGCTGTGCAGTGATCTTCGCCGCCAGCATTTACTCGGCGGCACGGCGCTAGCGCTTTTTGTACTGTGGCTGGTGCGGCGCGATTTTGACTCTGGCTTGTCCTATCACTTTATCGGCATGACGGCGGTCACCCTGTTGCTGGATTGGCCGTTGGCCATGCTAGTGGGGCTGATTGCCCAGCTGGGGTTACTGGCGCTGGGCCGGCAGGACTTAGCCGCGCTGGGCGTCAATGGTGTGCTGCTGGTGGTGATTCCCGTGTGGGTGACCGAGGCCTGCGCGCTTTGGGTTGAGAGAAAACAACCGCGCAATCTGTTCGTCTACATCTTCTGCAGTGGCTTCTTCGCCGCAGCACTGGCGGCATTGCTGTGTATTGCAGCCGCCTTCACCCTGCTGTGGATAGATGGGCTGTTCCCAATGCCGCCCTGGCTGGAGGATTTTATCGGCTACCTCTGGCTGGTGATTTTCCCCGAGGCCTTTATCAACGGCATGCTAGTTACAGCGCTGGTGGTGTTCTATCCGGATTGGCTGGAAACCTTCAACCGCACGCGCTATCTGGCCGTGCCCTGGAAGGATGATGATCTGCCGCGCTGATGGCGTGTCCTTCAGCGTTTCGATTGCGTTGCGCGGGTTGATCCAGATCAAGCTGCGCGGACGGCTATGCGCGATCTTTCACCTATCAATAGGGAGGGCGTGAGATGGGTGTGCATCAGTGGGCAAGGCAGGCAATCGAGCAAAGCTTGCAGGACGTCGAGGCGCAGAGTTTTGATCCGGCTATGGCGCTGCGGGCATTGCTCAGCGCCGTGGTCGAGCGTAGCCGGGCAGGGCGCAGCGCGGCGGATCTGGCCGCAGAGCTGCAGTTTCTCGCTGACAATCTGGATGACGAGCGCGACTACAGCTTTATGCGGCCCTGACTATCAGTGTTCGCGCGGTGGTAGCTCGCCAGAGAACAGATCATCTTCAAGTGGGTTGCCGGCAATTGCGTGCTCTTCCGAGGCCCAGGCGCCGAGGTCGATCAGCTTGCAGCGTTCAGAGCAGAAGGGCCGGCTCGGGCTTTGCGGGCCCCATTCGACGGGCGCGCTGCAGGTAGGGCAGGCGACTAGGGTTGGCGTGCTCATGTTTGGCCTCCGCGTAGGCTCAGGTAAAAGGTGTGGAGTCGCTCCACTTCGGCTTGCAGCCAGGGTAGATCTTGGTCATTTAGCAGCACATCGTGGGCGTGGCGCAGGCGTTCTTCACGGTTGGCCTGGGCCTTGAGAATAGCCTGCACCTGCTCGCTAGAACTCTGATCGCGAGCCATGGTGCGCTGCACTTGCAGCTGCTCGGGGGCGTCCACCACCAGTATGCGCTGGGTTAGCTTGTGCTGGCCTGACTCGACCAGCAATGGCGAAACCAGAATTGCATAGGGTGATTCTGCACGCGCCAGGTACTGGATGATTTCCTGGCCGATCAGCGGATGCAGCAGGGCTTCAAGCCAGCGCCGCTCATTGGCGTCGGCAAAAACCAGGCTGCGCAATGCTGCGCGATTAAGCTGGCCGTCGGCCTGCAACACATCGCTGCCGAAGTGCTCGGCTATCTTGGTCAGCGCCGGCTTGCCAGGCTCAACCACCCAGCGTGCCGCATGATCAGCGTCGACCAGATGCACGCCAAGATCGATAAAGTGCTGGGCCACAGCGCTCTTGCCGCTGCCAATGCCGCCGGTAAGGCCGAGAATCCAGGGTTTTGTCGTCAAGGTGCGCGCTCGTGTCGGTCATCCAGGGGCGCGATTGTAGTGCAGCTGCTTGGGTGCTGGCGAACGGTAGGAGCTAGCCATGCCTGCGAAAGATATGGGCGATTCTGCAGGCTAGCTGTATGGCCACGAAAACCGCAGCCCGGGTGCAATCCGGGCTGCGTAACAGGTGTGTGAGGGGGCTTTAGCCGCGACGGCTTGTGAGCCATTTGCTGCCGGCGGCTTGATTAAAACCCGGCAATCTGCAGGTAGCAGGTGGTGATTTGCTCACCCCAAAGCAAGGCAATCCAGCCGGCAATCGCTAGATAGGGGCCGAAGGGGATCGGCGTGCTGGTTTCAGCATTACGCAAGCGCAGCATGATCAAGCCCAGTACCGCGCCCACCAGAGATGACAGCAATATCGTCAGCGGCAAGACCTGCCAACCACCCCAGGCGCCGAGCATAGCCAGCAGCTTGAAGTCGCCATAGCCCATGCCTTCCTTACCGGTTACCAGCTTAAACAGCCAGTACACTGACCATAGGCTCAAGTAACCGGCAATCGCACCCCAGAGCGCATCTTCCAAGCTGATAAACAGACCAAAGCTATTGGCAATCAAACCAAGCCACAGCAGCGGTAACACTAACGAGTCCGGCAGCAGCTGGTGATCAACATCAATCAGGCTCATAGCCAGCAGGCCCCAGGTCAACAGCAACATGCCGCCAGCCTGCCAGGTAAAACCGAAGTGCCAGGCAATAAAAGCCGATAACAAGCCGCAAGCCAACTCAACCAGCGGGTAGCGCATGCTGATCGGGGCTTTACAGCTTGAGCATTTCCCCCGCAGAAACAGGTAGCTGATAACCGGAATATTTTCCCAAGGCTTTATTTCATGGGAGCAGTGCGGGCAGCTTGAGTTGGGCAGCAAAAGATTGAATGCTGGTGTACTGGTGTCGGCAGGCACAAGCAAAATTTCTTTTGCTTGTGCCTGCCACTCGCGTTGCATCATCACCGGGAGTCGATACACCACTACATTCAGAAAACTACCAATTAGTAACCCTAGCAGTAGCGCTGCTGCGGTAAGAAGAACGGTGTTGGTGGCTATGACATATAAGTTGAGCATTAACCTATCACGCCGCCCAGACTGAAAATTGGCAGGTACATGGCAATGATCAGACCGCCAACCAGAATGCCGAGAACAGCCATGATTAATGGTTCGAGCAGTGTGGTGAGGTTATCCACCGCGTTATCGACTTCAGCCTCATAGTAGGTGGCAACCTTGTCCAGCATAGCGTCAAGGGAGCCAGACTCCTCGCCAATTGCGGCCATCTGCACTGCCATCGCAGGGAAAATCCCAGTGTTGCGCATAGCGAAGTTTAGTTGCATGCCGCTCGATACATCTTGTTTGATTTTATTTACCGCTGTGCGGAACACTACGTTGCCAGTTGCACCGGCTACGGAGTCTAGTGCCTCTACAAGGGGTACGCCGGCCGAGAAGGTTGTCGCTAGGGTGCGGCCAAAGCGTGCGACTGTGGCTTTGAAAAGAATACTGCCGATAATTGGTAGTTTCAGTTTTAGTTTGTCAGTTGCATCACGGAATTTTTCGCTTTTGCGGTGGGCTGTTTTTAATAAGAATGCAGCACCAAAAGATGCGCCGAGTATCAGAAACCACCATGCCTGGAGAAACTCAGACATGTTAATTACCATCATGGTGAACGCCGGTAGTTCTGCCCCAAAACCAGCAAACACACCCTGAAATGTCGGTACCACCTTGATGAGAAGAATGGCTGTAACGATCAAGGCGACAAGAATTACCGCGATAGGGTAAGTCATTGCTTTTTTGATTTTAGCCTTGAGTGCCTCGGTTTTTTCTTTGTAGGTTGCTACGCGGTCAAGCAGCATTTCCAAAGCGCCGGATTGCTCGCCTGCATCCACTAAGTTGCAATACAGGTCGTCAAAGTGGTCGGGGAATTTGCGCAATGAGTTGGCAAGGCTGTTGCCTCCGGACACTTCTTGCTTCACGTTGCCGATTAGTGTGCGCATATTGGGGTTTTCAAACCCCTCGCCAATAATGTCAAACGACTGCAGCAATGGTACGCCAGCACCCATCATCGTGGCCATTTGCCGCGTGAATAGCGCGATGTCCATCGGCTTGATTTTTTTGCCGGCACCACCAAACAGTGATTTTGGTTTCTTTTTTACTTTATTGGCTGCAATGCCTTGTGCCCGCAGCTGAGATTTCACCAATGCAGCCGAGGTGCTATTCACTTCCCCTTTGAGCGTATTGCCTTTCTTGTCTTTGCCTTCCCACTGAAAAGTGCTGGGCTGCGTAGCTTTGGTCGCCATGGGTTAGTCCTTAGTGACGCGGTTCACTTCTTCAAGGCTAGTGACGCCCTGCATGGCCTTCAGCAGGGCTGAGGTGCGAAGGTCATTAAAGCCGTCTTTACGCATCTGGATAGAGATATCAATCGAGTTGCCTTCTTCCATGATAATCCGTTGCAGTGAAGGCGTGTTTTTAACTACTTCATAAATACCGACACGGCCTTTGTAACCACCGTTGCAACTGTCGCAGCCTACGGGGCTGTAAATCTTGAATTTTCCAATTTGGTCTTCCGGGAAGCCTTCCTCTATCAAGGTTTCCCGCGGGACCTGTACTTCCTTCTTACAATGACTGCACAGCTTGCGCGCCAGACGCTGGGCAATGATCAGGTTGACCGACGTGGCAATGTTGAAGGACGGCACCCCCATGTTGCGCAGGCGGGTCAGGGTTTCGGCGGCGCTGTTGGTGTGCAATGTTGACATCACCATGTGGCCGGTCTGGGCGGCCTTGACGGCAATCGAGGCGGTATCTAGGTCGCGAATCTCGCCGACCATGATGATGTCAGGGTCTTGGCGTAGGAATGACTTCAGTGCAGCGGTAAAGTCCATGCCTTGCTTGGGGTTAACGTTGACCTGGTTGATGCCCTCCAGATTGATCTCAACCGGGTCTTCAGCTGTAGAGATATTAACGTCGACGGTATTGAGGATGTTCAGGCCTGTGTACAGGGATACGGTTTTGCCGGAGCCGGTAGGGCCGGTTACCAGGATCATGCCCTGCGGTTGCTTGAGTGCGGCCATATAGAGTTCTTTCTGGGCTTCTTCGTACCCGAGTGCGTCGATGCCCATTTGTGCGCTGGCGGAGTCAAGAATCCGCATTACGATCTTCTCGCCCCACAGGGTTGGGCATGTACTAACGCGAAAGTCGATGGATTTGGTTTTTGAAATGCGCATCTTGATCCGCCCATCCTGCGGCTTGCGGCGCTCGGAAATATCCAGGCCTGCCATTACCTTGAGGCGGGCTGAGATGCGTGGTGCGAGCTGGATAGGCGGGCGAGCAATTTCCTGGAGGATGCCGTCTGTACGAAAGCGTACACGGTAGGTTTTCTCATACGGTTCAAAGTGCAGGTCAGATGAGCCGCTTTTGATGGCATCCAGCAGCATCTTATTGACAAAGCGAACCACGGGGGCGTCGTCGCCATCGCCTCCTGCGGCATTGTCATCCTTGCCTTCCGCTTCAGTCTCGAACTCCAGCCCTTCGTCGAGGTCGATGTCGCCCATGCCGGTTATGGCTTTGCTGCCATTGTCGAAGTACTGATCGATTGCGGCGTCTAGGCGGTCGTCTTCGACCATGATCATCTCGGTGTTCAAGCCCGTGCTGAACTGAATATCGGTGATCGCTTGTTGTTGGGTGGGGTCCGAGATGCCAATAAATAGCTTGTTGCCGCGTTTCCATAGGGGCACGACGCGGTGCTTGCGGGCGAGTTTTTCGCTGATCAGCTCTTTAGGTTGGGCTTCGCGGTCAAGTGAGGCGAGGTCCAAATGCGGTACGCCAAACTGTTCTGCCGCCTGTGCGGCGATTTGCCGGCTATTGGCCAGCTTGTTCTGTACCAAGTAGGTGACCAAAGGGATGTTATTGCGCTGGGCTTGCTGTGAGGCTTTGACGGCGGTGGGTTCGTCGATAATTTCAGCAAGTACCAGCTGGCGAATCAGGCCGGTCAGAACGGGGGCGTCAGTCATAAAGGTCACATCGAGAGCGGTAAAGTATCCACAACTTATAAACGAGAAGCGGCGGCCCTGCCACTGCGTGCGAATGGAGTGACAAAAAACGTCGCTTTTTACCGTAAATTCTTGCGGGTTGTCAGCGGGCTTTGTCTAAGGTGCCGTGGCTTGCGCTGGTGTGGAGTTGGCACGCTATTTGATGTGTTTCATGCACGAGCCAACAGGCTACGTTAACTGTGCATTTCTAGGAGATCACCATGAAGTCGAACAAGAGCCAAAAGGGTTTTACCCTGATCGAGCTGATGATCGTTATCGCGATCATCGGTATTCTCGCTGCTGTTGCCATCCCTCAGTTTCAGGATTATCAAGCCAAGGGCTATGACAAGTCGGCTCAGTCCGATGCGCGCAACATCCTGACCGGCGCCATCGCCAATTCCAACTAAGTCAAGGGGACTGAGATCATGAAAAAAATTATTGCTGCTTCCTTGTTCGCAGGTGCGTTTGTCTCTGTTGGTGCTTTTGCAGCTGCAACGGACGTTCAGTTGACAGCCGATGCTTATGTAAGCGTAGGTAGTACGTCTACTGATATTAACCTGGCTCGTCAGTTCAATATTTTGGCAGTTGATTCCCGTCAGGGCTTTGTCAAAAACGACTTTGAGTCTACGTTGTCTGCCAACGTAGTTGCGGGCGCGCTTGATAATGCGGCTAACAACCGTTTTGGTGTTGAGGCTGGCTCCAATAAAGGCTATGTCGCATTCACGGGCTCTTCTGTTGGTGGCAGCGTTAGTCAGTGCGGCGACCCTGTTAAAAAAGGTACAACTGACTTAGCTGCGTCTTTAATAGACGGAAGCAAGATGGATCTGAACGAGCCAAACGGTTGCAAGCCTTAAGTCGTTGCTATAGGTGTTTTGTTTAACGGCCCCCCATATATTTGGGGGGTTTTTTATGGGTAATTGAAGATGCTTGAATTAACAGCCTTGGGCGTGCGGGCTGGTGTGCGGGGGCAGGGATTTCGCATCCTGCTGCTGATCACGTTGGCACTTTTGGGTGTTGCATTCCTGGCCGGCAACTTTTCCGGTAGGCAACCCTTGACGGTAGCCTTGGATGTAGGGCTAAGCGGGTTGCGTTTTGTATTGTTACTAATGGCGTTGCTCTGGGTGCAAGACTTGCTGGCACGGGATATAGAACGAAAGACTATTTATTTTTTGCTGGCCTACCCGATTACCCGCAGTCAGTTTTTATTTTCGCGTTTTTTTGCCATCGCTTTTTTAAGCGCAGGCGCACTGTTTTTTGTGGGATATGCGTTATGGATGGTGTTGTTTTTCTTCGGCTCTAACCATCCGCAATTACAACCACCGGCCTTAGGTATGCCCTATTTGGCGGCGCTGCTGGGGATATTGCTTGACTTGCTGGTGGTGGTCGCAGTTGCCATTTTTCTGGCCAGTATTTCCACTACGCCGTATTTGCCATTACTGCTGGGATTTGCTTTCGCGCTGGCTGCTCGCGGTCTTGGACCGACCATTAGCCACTTGCGGAGTGCACGTTCTGATCCCTTGCATGAGGCTCTGTTCAGTCCAGTGTTGGAGCATGCGTATGCATGGTTGCCTGATTTGTCGCGGTTGGACTGGCGGGCTCTAACTCTGTACGGCTTGACACCGGACTTCACTGCTATGGCGCTGGCTGCGCTTAATGCCGCTGCTTACGTCGCGTTATTGTTGGCACTGGCGGCGGTGGTCTTTCAGCGGCGCAACTTCACATGAGGCTATGGCGCCCATTAATGGCTGCAGTTTTATGTTGGGGGGTTTTTGCCTATAGCGGTCTGCGCTTACATGACCATCAACGCTTGGATCAGCGCCTGGAGGTGCTGCGCGTGCGTCTGCCGTTGTTGGTGCAGTTGCTGTATTCGGGTGGTGACTCGTATCTGGCGGCAAATCTTAATGTGTTTCGCAGTGTGGTGGTGGATACGGCTGTAACAGAGCGCGAGACCTACCGTATTCAGGGGCAGTTGCAGGCGGATGCTGCGCGTTTTAACCCCCTGCATGAGGATAATTATTATCTGGCTGCGGCAATTCTGCCGTGGAACGGTCAGGTTGAAGCCGGTCAGGAGGTTCTGCTCAAGGCTGCCCAGGCGCGCACTTGGGATATGTGGCCGGCTTTTTATTACGCTTTTAATGCCATGTATTTTGAGCGGGATATGCTAACGGCTGGGGAGTGGGCGGAGATTGCCGCGCAGCGGGACGCGAAGAACGCGCCGGCACTACGCAGCATGGCGGCAGCCTGGTATGAGCGGCAGAATGACTCGGCGGTGGCGTTGGATGTATTGCGCAATATGTATGCGCAAAGCACCGACAAGGACTTTCGCCTGCTGCTTCAGGCGCGTATTGCGCGCCTGGAGGGTTTGCTGGCACTGCGCGTGGCCTTGGCGGATTACCGGCAACAACATCAAGGCAAACTGCCTACTGCCTGGGAGCAGCTGATTGGCTATGGTGGGCTTAAGGTTTTCCCTGAAGACCCGCTGGGTAAGGGTTATACGCTGGACGCCAGCGGCGAGTTGCAGGTGGCCGACCATATCGACATACGGAAGCAAGAATGAATCTGGTTGAAGTAGCGGGCTTGATCAAGCGATTCAAGCTAAAGGGGCGGGAAGTCAAAGCCCTTGATGATGTGAGCTTTACGGTAGCGCCTGGCGAGTCTGTGGGGTTTATCGGCCAGAACGGTGCGGGTAAGAGTACGACGATCAAGATCCTATTCGGCGCTATTCGTGCCGATGCGGGCAATGCCTTGTTGATGGGGCGTGCGGCTGAGGATCCGCGCTCGCGCGCAGGTGTGGGTTATGTGCCAGAAAACCCTTATCTATATGAGCAGCTGACGCCGCGTGAAGTCCTGTCGGCAGGTTTGCGTCTGCACGGCATTCGTGGGGTGGAGAACACGCGTCGTACTGCCCTCTGGCTGGATAAGCTGGGTATCGCCTATGCGGCGGATAAGCGTATTCGCAATCTGTCCAAGGGCATGACTCAGCGCACTGCGCTGGCTCACGCGTTCGCCATTCAGCCAGAACTGTTGGTGCTGGATGAGCCGATGTCCGGGCTTGACCCCGTGGGGCGTCGGCAGGTTGCGGATTTGATGCAGGAGTATCGCCAGCAAGGTGGCACTCTGTTTTTCTCCACACATATCCTGCATGACGTAGAGCGTCTGGCGGATCGTTTTGTGATGATCCATAAGGGTGAAATTGTCGCTCAGCAGTCGATGGCGGAAATGTTGGCCAGTCAGAGCATGCTGGTAGTGCGTTATCACGGAGAGGCAGCGCTTGAGGGCTTCCGACCGGACGCTCAGCAGATATGGAAAGGGTTGTGCCCACGCGCGGATCTGCCCGCGTTGCTGCAGCGCTTACAGGATAGCAGTGCGGTGCTGATCGATGCTCAGCCGCAAAGTACCCTGGAAAATGTTTTCGAAGGCTTGGTGCTCAAATAAGCGTGCAAGCTCCCGCTGCTGAGATCCAGATTGTCGTCGCTCCGCGGCTTGATTACGTGCCTGCACTTGATGGTCTGCGTGCCTTAGCGATTGCATTGGTGATGTTGTTTCACGCAGGGGTGCCGCTTCTGCCTGGGGCAAACCTGGGTGTAGACATTTTTATCGTATTAAGCGGCTATCTGATTGGCCGGCTATTGTTGGCTGAGTTCAGAGCTCATGCTGCTATCGACTTGCGTCGTTTCTACCGCCGTCGCCTATGGCGGTTGATGCCGCCGTTGTTATTGTTACTGGCGCTCTATGCAGTGTTGGCTCCTCATATCTGGCCGGACTATTACTTTCATCTGCGCGATGGGGGCGAGCTGTTGCTTTATCTGGCGGATATTGCGCTGGTATTCGGTGATGGCCCGCAATACTTGTTGCACGCATGGTCGCTGGGTATTGAAGAGCGCTTTTATCTGCTGTTCCCAGTGCTGCTTTTATTCCTATTACGCATTAGCAATTACAATCGCCTCTGGTTGTTTTTTCTGCTGCTGGCGTCGTTGGTTACCTTATGGCGTTTTTACTGGGTTCAGTCGAATAGCTACGAGGTAGCAATGTACTTCCGCTTCGATATGCGACTCAGTGGTTTATTGTTGGGGGTTATGGTGGCTTGGTTGCCAGCCGCTTGGTTGCCGGGCATGGGGCGTGTTGGGCGTTTAATGCTGCCACTCATGTTTGGGGTTCTATTGTTGCTGGTGCTGCCGGAACATGGGCAGCAGTGGCGTTTGGCGTATGGCTTGACGGTTGTGGAGTTGCTAACAGCGCTGGCTATTATCTGGGTGGTGCAACAGCCGGGCTCGCTGCTGGCCAAACTGTTGAGTACTCCGGCCTTGGTTTATGTTGGCAAGATTTCTTACGGTCTCTACCTGTTCCATTACCCGATCATGCAGTACCTCAAAGCCCTCTATTCGTGGCCTGCAGTTGCGGTGGGCGGAATAATTCTAGCTGGGGTTTTGGCTGTTCTCAGTTGGCATCTGCTGGAGATGCCGCTGAGTCGCTGGCGTAAACGGTAGGTTGCTCTGAGTAGGTTCTTTTAGTCGCGCGCTTTAGCAGGGGTATGGCTTATGCGGCAAATTCGGGAGTTATAAAGCTAGCCGCATCGATAAATCTACCGCCTTAATATCCTTTGTCAGTGTGCCAATCGACACATAATCCACTCCGGTCTCGGCAATCGCTCGCAAGGTGTTTTCGTTTATCCCGCCGGATGCCTCGAGTTTTGCGCGGCCTGCGGTGAGGCTTACAGCTTCGCGCATTTCATCCAGGCTTAGCTCATCAAGCATGATGATGTCGGCGCATGCATCCAGTGCCTGGCGCAGCTCTTCCAAACTCTCCACTTCAACCTCCACCGGCTTGCCAGGGGCTATCTTGTGCGCGGCTGCTACGGCCTGGGCGATGCCGCCGCAGGCGGCGATATGGTTTTCCTTAATAAGGAATGCGTCATACAGGCCGATGCGGTGGTTGTGGCAGCCGCCTTGGGTCACGGCGTATTTCTGTGCCAGGCGCAGGCCAGGTAAGGTTTTGCGGGTGTCGAGCAGTTTGACGGCAGTGCCTTGCACCAGGTCGGCATAGTGCTGGCAGCGGGTGGCTACGGCGGAGAGCGTCTGCAGAAAGTTCAGGGCGCTGCGCTCGCCGCTGAGCAGGGCGCGGGCGGGGCCCTCCAGTTCAAACAGTACGTGATTGGGTTCGGCGCGCTGGCCGTCTTGGACATGCCAGTGCACGGCCACCCGTGGGTCGAGTTGGCGAAATACTGCGTCGACCCACGCGGTGCCGCAGATGACTGCGGACTCGCGGGTGATGACCGTGGCGTGTGCCAGGCGTTCGGCGGGGATTAGTTGGGCGGTGATGTCGCCGCTGCCGATATCCTCTGCCAGTGCGCGGCGCACGTTGGCCTCGATTTCGTTGGCGAGGTCGGCGAGGATAAGGTTGGGCATGATGGGCTCCAGTCAGCAGAATGCGCCGATTATAGGGATTGATGGCTGTTTGCGCAGTGTTTGCGGCTGTTCTCTGGCGGCGGTGGGGCTATGCTGATGGAGGTTCTTCGTTAGCTGTGAGCAGCCGCTATGCCTACAAGCGTTGCGTTGATCGCGCGCAGGTAACCGTTGGGAAGCTGCTGCGCTGCATCTGTGACGCGGGTCATGTCTGAAGGAAAAGTCCGCTTGGTATGCGCGCGCGCATCCCTATAATGGCTTTACTTTTTAGAATTGTTGACGCCAGGCCTTTGACGTTACGGATGACGCTCAGTTGATCGCTGTGCAGATCGGTTCGCCCAAGAGGGGCAGTCTGCAGGAGACTCGCAATGAAGACTGATGCGAATGTGGTTCACCTGAGCAAGGTGGTCCCTGAGCAATCGCCCACTTCGCCGGTAGGAAGACTGCCTGTGGCGCTGACAAATGTGCGTGACAAAGCGGCGCAACAGCTGAAAACGGCGTTGCAGGCGCTGTTCGACAATGCGGACGATACGCTGTTCGAGATGGCCGACCGTGCCACTAGCAACGCCGAGCAGAATGCGTTCTTCGAGGCGATGCGCGATCTGCGCTTGAAGCGTAAAAATATTGAGCGTGGCTTTTTGCAGAAGGTCTTCGAGGCCTTCGCCACCCTGAATCAATATGAAATCGGCAAGCCTGCGCCCTTGGATGCGGTGTCGTTTGACACTCTGTCGCTAGTGCAAAACGACGCGCTAGAAGAGTCGGTGGCGCTGGATTCGATGGTTGCCAAGGTCATGAGCCGAGATGCCACTGCCCTTGGTCACCTGACTACGCGCTTCAACGCCATGGTCAGCAAGAAGCTGGATGACAAGACCAACCCAGTCGGTCCTGCCAGTCTTTGCGAATTCTTCCTCGATGCTTGCAGCAACCTGGGCGTCGAGATCCGGGTCAAGCTGATCATCCTCAAGTTGTTTGAGAAGTACGTACTCAGTGACCTCGACCAACTGTATGCCGAGGCTAATCAGGCATTGATTGCGGCAGGGGTTTTGCCGGAGCTTAAATCTGCGCCAGCGCGGCGTAATCCTTCGCGCGCCAGTGCGCCGGCTGGCGGGGGCCGTCAGGACGCATCACCTGAGCTGTCGGCGGAGTTTGCCGATGAGGGCGTGCAGGAAGTGTTCGGCGCGCTGCAGGAGCTGCTTTCCCAGGCTCGTGGCACGCTGGCGCCACGGCGTAATCGCCCGGCTGATGCCATGCCGATCTCCAGCAATGACCTGATGCGCTTGCTCTCGCACATGCAGCAGCGCGCTCCGGCGCAGGTCAGTGATGATTTTGACCTGCGTGAGCAGCTTGAAGGCTTGCTGACCCGCGCCAGTGCCAAAGCCGGCAAGGCGCGGGTGGTCGGTGAGGTTGATGAGGACGTCATCAACCTAGTGTCGATGCTGTTCGAATTTATTCTCGACGACCGCACCTTGCCGGATTCGCTTAAAGCGTTGATTGGCCGCCTGCAGATCCCGATGCTGAAAGTAGCGGTGATCGACAAGACCTTCTTCAGTCGTGGCAGCCATCCGGCTCGCCGCTTGCTCAATGAAATTGCCTCTGCCGCCTTGGGTTGGGGGGAGCAGGACGATGCGCAGCGCGACAGCCTGTATCAGAAGATCGAGCAGGTTGTGCAACGCCTGCTCAATGACTTTGTCGATGACCCGGTTATTTTCTCCGAGCTGTTGGCAGAGTTCCTGGCCTTTACCGGCGATGAGCGTCGGCGCAGTGAGTTGCTTGAGCAACGTACCCGTGATGCCGAAGAGGGCAGTGCCAAGGCTGCATTGGCGCGGCGTGAAGTCGAGCAGGCGCTGAATGAGCGGTTGCTCGGCAAGACCCTGCCGGAAGTGGTTGTACGCTTGCTGCAGGAAGCCTGGAGCAAGGTATTGATGCTGACCTGTTTAAAGCACGGCGTTGAGTCGGCTGAATGGCAGGCGGCGCTGGTGACCATGGATGATCTGGTTTGGAGTGTAGAGCTGCACGAAGAGCCGGAAGCGCGCATGCGTCTGCTTGAGATGGTGCCTGGATTGCTCAAGGCGCTGCGTGAAGGCATGGCCGGTGCTGCGTTTGATCCGTTCTCCACCGGTGAGTTTTTCAGCCAGCTGGAAGCGTTGCATGTGCAGGCCTTCCAGCGCTTCAAGCGCAGCCTGCCGGAAGAAAATCCACAGAGTGGTGTACCACCGCTTGCTGAAATCGATGAAGAGCAGCGCGCGGCTCTGGCTGAAGCCGGTATCGAGTTGCCATTGCTGGATCTGCCGGCGGCGGAGGCGGTTGAAGAGCCGGCGATGGTCGAGGTAGTCGAAGAAATCATTCTATTGGCGCCTGGCGAACTGCGTGCCGCCGAGCCGGAAGCCAGCCTGCCGGATGACGATGAGTCGCTACTGCAGGTCGATAACCTGAGGGTCGGTAGCTGGGTCGAGTTTCAGGAAGATGAAGAGCACAAGCTGCGTTGCAAGTTGGCGGCGGTGATCAAGCCAACCGGCAAGTACATCTTCGTCAATCGTACCGGTATGAAGGTGCTTGAGAAAACCCGTATGGGCCTGGCCGTAGAGTTCCGCCGCAGTGCCATTCGCCTGCTCGATGACGCGCTACTGTTTGATCGGGCGCTGGAGTCGGTGATCGGCAACCTGCGCAAGCTCAAGGGTACATGATCGACTTGCTTTGATGCGTTATCACAACGCCGCCGGGGTATTGCCCAGGCGGCGTTTTTGCATCTGCGTCTGTGCCCGGCTATTCGCCCTTGGCCTTGAGCAAGTGCTGCACTAGAGTGGTGGCTTGTTCAAGGAGCCTTTATGCAGCTGGACCCTTCCAGTGGCTGGTGCGATGGCATCCAGCACTGCCCATCGCCGAACTTCAATCAGCGGCCGCTGGGCGAAATTTCTCTGCTGGTGATCCATAACATCAGCTTGCCGCCCGGACAGTTCGGCACGGGTAAGGTGCAGACGTTTTTTCAGAATCGTCTGGATGCGAGCGAACATCCTTATTTCGCCAGCATTGCCAGCCTGCAGGTGTCCGCTCATTTCTTTATCGAACGTGATGGCGCCGTTACGCAATTCGTCTCCTGTAATGAGCGCGCCTGGCATGCCGGGGTGTCGCGGTTTGCCGAGCGGGAAAACTGTAATGATTTTTCCTTAGGTATCGAGCTTGAAGGCACGGATGATTTGCCGTTCACGGCAGCGCAGTATGCTGCGCTGATTGAGTTGACCCGGCAGCTGCAGGCGGTTTACCCGGTTATCACCCAGGAGCGCATCTGCGGGCATAGTGATATTGCGCCGGGCCGGAAGACCGATCCCGGCCCGGCATTTGACTGGCAGCGTGTGCGCATGGCATTGCAGCAAGACAAGGAGCTGACATGAATTTTCTGGTGCTACTGCTGGTGTTGTGGGTCGAGAAGTTCTCGTCCTGGCGTAAGCCCATTCAACACGATGGCCCATGGTTGCGGTTATTGACGGCAACTGAGGGCAAACCGCAGTGGGTTCAGCGGCCTTGGCTGGTGCTGGCTGTGCTGGTGCTGCTGCCGTTGTTCGCTTTGGGTTTGATTCTGCTGGTGCTGAAGCCAGTGGCTTATGGTTGGCTGGCGTTGCCGGTGCATCTGTTGGTGGTGATCTACAGCCTGGGGCGTGGAGATTTGCTGGCGGCGCTTGGGCCGTTTCGCGACAGCTGGCGCCGTGAAGATGCCGAGGCGGCGTATCTGGTGGCGCGGCGTGATCTGGCACTGGAGGCGGATGAAGAGGGCGAGTTGCTACAGCGCGTGCAGGGTCATCTGGTTTGGCAGGCCTACCAGAGCTTCTTTGCGGTGATCTTCTGGTATGCGCTGCTGGGGCCATTGGCGGCGCTGGCGTATCGACTCGTTGCCCTGGCCAGCGAGCATGCCACTGTGCCGGCCATACGTGAGGCTGCCGTTCAGGTGCGTCATGGCTTCGACTGGTTACCGGTGCGTGTACTGGCCGCCAGTTTTGCCTTGGTCGGCAACTTTGCCGGTGTCAGTCGGACCTTGCTGCATGAGCTGCTCAGCTGGGATATCAGCGCGGCGCAATTGGTGATCATTACTGCGCGGGCTGCTGGCGAGACGCCAGAGCCGGTGATTGGTGAGGTCGGTGTCAGCAGCCTGGACGGGCTGTGGCAGCTGTTGGTCCGTGCCGCGGTGTTCTGGTACGCGGTGTTCGCCCTATGGACCTTGGTTATTTAAGGTTATTCATTCCACAGCCATGCCGCGCCACGTACACCGCTTGAGTCGCCGTGGCGAGCCTGCAACAGGCGCGTGTTGACCTGATCGGAAAACACATAGCGCGGCAGCAGTGGCATTACCTGGGAGTAGAGCGCGGTGCTGTTGGACATGCCGCCGCCCAGTACGATCACATGCGGGTCAATCAGATTGATCACTGACGCCAGGCCGCGCGCCAGTTGGTCGCAATAGCGGTCAACGGCCTGTTGCGCATCAGCATCGCCAGCCTCTGCGGCGCTCACCAGGGCGCTCGCTTCTAGGCCAAGATTGCTACGTGCCGCCCAGCCCGGGCCGCTGAGAAAGGTCTCGATACAATCATCCAGACCGCAATAACAGCGTCGGCTCGGACCATCTTCACTGCGCCGCCAAGGCAGCGGATTGTGCCCCCATTCGCCGGCAATGGCATTCGGGCCGCTAAGCAGTTGCTGGCGTACGACCAGGCCGCCGCCAACGCCGGTACCCAGGATTACTCCGAAAACACTCATGGCACCTTCGCCTGCGCCATCGCAGGCTTCTGATAGGGCAAAGCAGTCCGCATCATTGGCCAGGCGCACTGGGCGCTGTAAGCGCTGCTCAAGGTCGGCCTGCAGATCCTCGCCGATCAGACACTGCGAGTTGGCATTCTTGATCCGCCCATGGTCAGGGGAGCGTGTGCCGGGGATGCCGACACCGACGCTGCCGCGGCTGCCCAGTTCGCGCTCGCAATCTTCAACTAAGCTGGCAATCAGGGCGACGGTTTTCTGGTAATCGCCCTGCGGCGTTGGGGCGCGGCGGCGCAGGACTTGCTGGCCGTTTTCCAAGGCGATTATTTCGACTTTGCTGCCACCCAGATCAATACCGAGCTTCAGTGATGTGCGCATCATTAACCTTAAGTTACAGAGGTTGGAGTCGATAAGAGGTATACATGACGTCATGCTCGGCCGTTATTTTGTGACATGCATCACGTAAATCTGCCCATATTTACACCGTTGATACAAATGCCACAGGTCGAGCAGCAAGGGACATACAAGCTGCCGTTTGAGATTCTGCACGGCCGTTTTGTAACCGTACACCACAATAATTAGAACTGGAGACGTCCTGTGAAGACCGTGTTGTATCCGGCCATCGCGCTCATGAATCGCCTCAGCTTCGGCATGAAGTTCAGCCTGATCAGTGTTCTGTTCTTTCTGCCCATGCTGGTCACCAACTTCTATCTGGTGCGTGACTCCTATCGGCAGTTCATTAGCACCCAGGCGGCTCTCGAGAGCATTGATCTGCTCGGTGAAAGCCTGACGCTACGGCGTAATCTCGAAGACTTTGTCGACCTTACCGAGGTCAACGCGATGATCGGTCAATCCGGTCAGGCGGGTGATCTTGAGGCGCGCCTGGTCAAGCTGCAAGGCGGCATCGGCGAGACGTTGCAGGGCATGGCAGCAGTTGTACGTGAGCCAGAGCAGATCGAGGAATTCAACAGCAAGCGCGATCAACTGATTGCCGAGCTGGCTGCTGTGCAGTCCGAGAGCTCACTGCAGGGCAAAATCGCCCTGGCCGAGAAACTGCTCGGCAGCTCTCAAGTATTTATCAAGCTGGTCGCTGCTCAAGCCGGCTTGAGCCAGGACCGTCAGGGCGCCGTACGGCAGATGGTCGAGCTGGTCACCGTGGATACGCCAAAGGTTACGGCCGCGCTTAGCGAAGGTCGTGCGGTGGGCGCTTACTCCCTGGCTCAGGGCTTTCTCAACTCGTCTGCCAGCACCACGTTTGACGAACTGCTGCTGGAGCTGGAAAAGCTGCATGCTGAGTACGGCCTGAATCTGCAGGCATCGCTCAACAGCAGTGCGCAGGCCCGCACTGAGTTGGCCAGCCAAGCCGCGAGCAGCCTGGAAACCCTGAAAACTATTGCGGTGCTGTTTGAAGACAAGGTGGTCATCGCCGATTCGCTGGATACGCCTTGGTCGCAGTTTTACGCGGACGTCAGCGGCGCAATGGAGCAGACCTACCAGCTGAATGATGCGGTGCTGGTGTTCCTCGACAAGCAGTTGCAGGTGCGTCTGGAGGAGAATCGGACACAGATGGTATTGCTGGTAGCGGCCCTGCTGGTGGTGTTCCTGCTGATCGTATACCTGTACGGCGGCTTCTACGTTTCGATACGTACCACGCTGAAAAAACTCGGCCAGGTGATGAACCAGGTTGCGGCGGGCGATATGACCGTTAGCTTCAAGGCGCAGAGCCAGGATGAGTTGGGCGAGCTGGGCCAGGTGTTCAATGAGACGGTCAGCAAAATACATGAGCTGATTCAGCGCGTAGGGCAGACGGTTATTGAGGTCGAGCGCCAGGCTGACCGGGTACAGCATGTCTCGGGTGAAAGTAATCAGGCCGTGGCGGGGCAGCGCGCCCAGATTGACCTGATTGCTACTGCCATGAACGAGATGTCGGCGACCGCGCAAGAGGTTGCCCAGAGTGCGGCGGCGGCTGTTGGCAGCGCACAGAGCGTGAATGATGAAACCGTCAGTGGCCGTGTGCTGGTTGAGTCTCAGGTTGGCAGCATCCAGCGACTGTCTGGGGAGATTGATCAGTCAGTTGCGGTGATCAACAAATTGGCCAGTGACAGCGCCTCGATCAGCCAGGTGCTGGACGTGATCAAGGGCATTGCTGAACAGACCAACTTGCTGGCGCTGAATGCTGCCATTGAGGCAGCGCGTGCCGGAGAGCAGGGTCGTGGATTTGCTGTAGTGGCCGATGAAGTGCGCAACCTGGCCAAGCGTACCCAGCAGTCCACCGAAGAGATCGAGTCAATGATCGCCAAGCTGCAGGGCGGTGTCGGTGCGGCAGTCAAGGCGATGAATGCCAGCCATCAGATGGCGAATACCACCGTCAGCGAGTCCGGCAAGGTGCAGCAGGCGTTGGAGAATATCCTCGGTGCGGTCGGCATGATCGTTGACCAGAACCAGCAGATCGCCACCGCTGCCGAAGAGCAGACCGCCGTAGCGCAGGATATCGATCAGAACATCGTAGAGATCAGCCAGGCCGGCGAGCGTACCGCCGAAGGTGCCAGCCAGACCGAGCAGGCCAGCCGCGAGCTGTCCGGGCTGGTAGCGCGTTTGAAACAGTTGATTAGTGCATTCCGCGTCTGATCAGCAACTCGTTTGGAAAAAGCCCGCCACCTTGGCGGGCTTTTTTATGCTCGGCAGTCAGCGTGGCTCAGGCGCGCTCGGCCATCGCCGAGAGGGCCACGGAGGTAGCGGCTGTGCGGGTTTCCACGCCGAGCTTCACGTACACGTGCTCCAGATGTTTGTTCACCGTGCGCGGGCTGAGGCCGAGGATGTCGCCGATGTCGCGGTTGGTCTTGCCGCAGGCCACCCAGCGCAGCACTTCTACTTCGCGTTCGGTGAGCTGAAAGCGCGCCGAGAGGGTGGCATAGGCTGGTTCGTCGTTGAGCGTCAGCGGCTGCGCCTGGCTGGCCGCTCGCGCCGTTTGCAGGATGCGCGCGGTGCGCAGGTGCGAGGCGACGCGGGCGAGCACTTCCTCGGTATTGATCGGCTTGGTCACGTAGTCGATGCCGCCGGCGGCGAAGCCTTTGACCACGTGTTCGCTGTCGGTCAATGCGGTCATAAACAGCACCGGAATATCGGCGGTGGCGGCATCAGCCTTGATCCGCTGGCAGGTCTCGAAACCATCCAGCCCCGGCATCATCGCGTCGAGCAGAATCAGGTCGGGACGCCGGCGCTGGATGCGGCTCAGTGCGCTCAGACCATCCAGCGCCACCAGCACCATATAACCCACTTCATCTAGGGCATCGGAGAGCAGCGCCAGGTTGTCCGGCGTGTCGTCGACGATCAGGATCACCCCGCGCTCTGCTGCGCTGGAGTGCTGCTCAGATGGATTGGTCAGCGCGTTCATGCTCGGCCTCCTTGAGTTGGCGGTTGAATTCGTCCAGGCGGTAGCTTTTCACCAGGGCACGTAATGGCGCGGTGAAGCGGGTGCTGGCGGGTGTCAGCCGATCAATGGCGTCGAGTTTCTCCAGAATGCCGCGGATATAGCCCATGGCGCCGAGCTCGCGCAGTGCCTCGAGGTCTTCGGCATTGGGACGTACGCTGCTTTCTAGCATCGGCGTTGGCCGTGGTGCGGTGCGCCGCAACCATTGCAGATCAAGTTGTTTTTGAATGCGTTCGAGCAGCTCTGGGGTGTGCACGGGCTTGGCCAGGTAGTCGTTACAGGCGGCGGTGACACTGCGTTCGCGGTCATCAGCGAAGGCGTTTGCGGAGATCACGATGATCGGCGCCTGGGACATGGCATTGCGACGGATCAACCGGCTGGTTTCCCAGCCGTCCATCTGTGGCATCGACAGGTCCATCAGGATCAGATCGGGGTGCAGCAGGGCGGCTTGGCGAATCGCTTCCTGGCCGCTCGCGGCCTGGGCGATGTTGAAACCCAGTGGTTCGAGCATGCCGGCCAGCACGCGGCGGTGCTCGATATGGTCATCCACCACCAGCACCAGGCGGCGCGGGCCTTGGTAGCCAATGATGTCGTGCTCCACATGCACCACGGCTTGCGGCACGCGCACCTCGGAGAGGAACAGGCGCACTTGGAAGCTGGTGCCCTGATCCGGCACGCTCTTGACGGAGAGTTCTCCGCCCATCAGTGAGGTGAGCATGCGGGTGATGGTTAGGCCGAGACCGACGCCGTTGTCCTGGCGCATCAGGTCGCCGCGCTCGAACGGCTGGAAAATTCGCTCGATCTGCTCAGGGTCGATGCCGATACCGGTGTCAACGATCTCGAAGCTGGCGGTTTCGCGCAGGTAGCTGACACGTAAGCAGACTTCGCCGCTGTCAGTGAAACGCACGGCATTGCCAAGCAGGTTGATCAGGATCTGCCGCACGCGCTTCTCATCACCGCGCACCACCGCCGGCATGCGCCCGCTGGTTTCTAGGCGAAAGCGCAGGCCCTTTTCTTCAGCCTGAGGGGTGAACATGCGTTCGAGCTGATGGATAAAGTCGGGGAAGGGGATTTCCGTCAATTCCAGGTTGAGTTTCCCCGCCTCGATTTTGGCCACATCGAGCAGACCATCGATCAGCGACAGCAGGTGTGAGCCGCTGCGGAAAATGGTGGCCAGGGCGTCATGGTGCTGCCCCGGCATGCCGGCGTCACGCTGCAGAATCTGCGTATAACCGAGGATGCTGTTAAGCGGCGTGCGCAGCTCATGAGACAGCCCGGTGACGTAGCGGCTCTTCGCCGCGTTGGCCGCTTCGCTGGCTTCCTTGGCTTTCTGCAGCGCTTCATCGGTTTTGCGGTGGGCTTCGATTTCCTGCATCAGCAGCTGGGTCTGGCGATCGGATTCCTCCTGGGCCACGCGACGGCTTTCGCGGGTCAGCACCACCCACCAGGCAAGGATCGCGGCAAACAGCGAGAGGGTCAGGAAGGCCTTGAGAAAGGCTAGATAGAGCGCCTCCCGAGCTTCCGGTGATTGTGCAACCAAACCTTGGGATACCTGGCCGTAGATCAGCGCGAGGGCGCCGAACAACAGCGCCACCAGTACCGTCAGCAGACCGAGGTATTGCGCCAGGCGGCTGTGTAGGCGCGGGATCGAGACGCGTGGGAATAACCAGCGGATAAAATCATCGAGCTGCTCGGACAGCCGTGCCCGTGGTTTGCAGGCGTCGCCGCAGCGCGCGTCGAGTGAGCAACACAGCGAGCAGATGGGCGTGCTGTAGGCCGGGCAGAAGGCCATGTCTTCGCTTTCAAAGGCGTTGCTGCACAGTCCGCATTGCACAGTGGTGGTCACGCCAAGCGGGTAGAGCAGCAGTGGATCGCTGCTGCGGGCGAGGTAATAACGGCCGCCGGTGAGCCAGGCAATCAGTGGGGCGAAGAGCATGGCCGAGCCCAGCGCGACAATCGGTGAGGCCGCCTGCGGCAGTTGGCCGAAGACACCGCCGTGGGCCAGGATCGACAGCAGAGATGCGATCAGCATGGCGCCAACACCGACCGGGTTGATGTCGTAGAGGTGCGCGCGCTTGAACTCGATGTGCTTGGGCGACAGCCCCAGCGGCTTGTTGATCACCAGATCAGCGACCACCGCGCCGATCCAGGCGATGGCGATATTGGCGTACAGACCGAGCACTTCTTCGATGGCCTGAAACACCCCAAGCTCCATCAGCATCAGCGCGATGGCCACGTTGAACACCAACCACACCACGCGGCCTGGGTGGCTGTGGGTGACGCGGGCAAAAAAGTTCGACCAGGCCAGGGAGCCGGCGTAGGCGTTGGTCAGGTTGATCTTGATCTGGCTGACGATAACAAACAGCACCATAGCCGCCAGCGCCCACTCGGGTGAGCTGAACACGTAGTTGAACGCCACCAAATACATCTGCGTCGGTTCGGCGGCGCGGTCCATGGGGATTTCATGCTGCAGGGCGAGAAAGGCAAGGAAGGCGCCGGCGAGCATTTTCAGCGCGCCGGGGATGATCCAGCCCGGCCCGGCCATCAGCAGCGCCGCCCACCAGCGCTTGCGGTTGCGCCGGGTCTTTTCCGGCAAGAAGCGCAGGTAGTCGACCTGCTCACCAATCTGCGTCACCAAGGCCAGGCCCACGGTGCACGCCGCGCCGAAGTACAGCAGATTGAACGCACCGCCTTCACCCTCGCGGCCGGCGAAGGTGGTCCAGTCGCTGAATGCCTCGGGGTTTTTGCCGATGACGAACACGTAGGGCAGCAACAGCAGAAACAGCCACAGCGGCTGGCTCCACATCTGCAAGCGGTTGATCAAGGTGATGCCGTAGGCCACCAGCGGGATGACGATCACTGAACAAATCACATAGGCCAGCGCCAGTGGGATGTTGAAGTACAACTCCAGGGCCAGGGCCATGATCGCCGCCTCAAGGGCGAAGAACAGAAAGGTGAAACTGGCGTAGATCAGCGAGGTGATGGTTGAGCCGATATAGCCGAAGCCCGCGCCACGGGTCAGCAGGTCCATGTCCACACCGTAGCGGGCGGCGTAGTAGCTGATCGGCAGGCCGGTGAGGAAAATAACCAGCGCCACCGCCAGTACGGCCCACAGCGTATTGGTGAAGCCGTAGCTCAGCGCCAGGGCGCCGCCAATGGCCTCCAGCGCGAGGAACGACACCGCGCCCAAAGCGGTGTTGGCGATGCGCAGCTCGGACCACTTGCGAAACGACTTGGGGGTAAACCTTAGCGCGTAGTCCTCCATGGTCTCGTCGGCGACCCAGCTGTTGTAGTCGCGGCGGATCTTGACGATGCGCTGGGTGCCAGTCGGTTGCACGGAGGACGCTCCTGGGCGTGGTTAATACAGATGTTTGAATTTGCAACATCCATGCCCTGCGTCCGCAGCGCCTGTCCTTGCGCGCGCGAGCTTTTATCTGCCTGCAGCTTGGGCGCGATCTTGCACTGCTTTGGGGCGTCGGGCTGTACGTCAGATGACGTATGCCGTTACGTCAACCTGCGTATACCGCCTCGGGAGGTGAGCAACGATGCTGGTGGCGAACCGAACTGGTACCCGCAAGGCGAGCCAGGGAGGAAAACCACCCAGAGGAGCATGACCATGGATTCACCGACTCGCTTTCTCCCTCGTCGGCTAGCGTTGGGTGCTGCGGCACTCTCGTTGCTGGCGGCCAGTGTGTTCAGCCAGATGGCTTTGGCTGATGACGTCAACACTACCGGCTTGGCCATTACCGATACCGAAGTAACGGTCGGCCAGCTGCACTCGGCCACCGGCACCATGGCCATTTCCGAAACCGGTTCGATCCAGGCCGAGCGTCTGGCCATTGAGCAGATCAACGCCAGCGGCGGCATCCTCGGTCGGCAGATCAAGATCATTCAGGAAGACGGCGCCTCCGACTGGCCAACCTTCGCGGAAAAAGCCAAGAAACTGCTGGTTGGCGATAAGGTTGCCGCGGTGTTCGGCTGCTGGACTTCAGCCTCGCGTAAAGCCGTGCTGCCGGTGTTCGAGAAGGAAAACGGCCTGCTGTACTACCCAACCTTCTATGAAGGGTTGGAGCAGTCGAAGAACGTTATCTACACCGGCCAGGAAGCCACCCAGCAGATTCTTGCCGGCCTCGACTGGATCGCCAAAGAAAAGGGCGCCAAGACCTTTTACCTGATCGGCTCGGATTACATCTGGCCGCGCACCTCGATGAAGATCGCCCGTAAGCACATCGAAAACGTGCTTGGCGGCACCGTGGTGGGCGAAGAGTACTACCCGCTGGGCAACACCCAGTTCGGCTCGCTTATCAACAAGGTCAAGCTGAAGAAGCCTGATGTGGTCTTCGCGGCAGTCGTGGGCGGCTCCAACGTGGCCTTCTACAAGCAGATGAAAGCGGCTGGTGTGAACAGTGCCAAGCAAACCCTGCTGACCCTCTCCGTGACTGAAGACGAGCTGCTCGGCATTGGCGGCGAGAACATGGAAGGTTTCTACGCCTCCATGAAGTACTTCCAGAGCCTGGATAACCCGAACAACGCCGCGTTCGTCGAAGCCTTCAAAGCCAAGTTCGGCCAAGACTCGGTCATCGGTGACGTGACCCAGGCCGCCTACCTCGGCCCATGGTTGTGGAAAGCCGCAGTTGAGAAAGCTGGCAGCTTCGACGTCGACAAAGTGGCAGCAGCCTCGCCGGGCATCGAGCTGACCACTGCGCCTGAAGGCTACGTCAAGGTGCACGAGAACCATCACCTGTGGAGCAAGACCCGCATTGGCCAAGTGCAGAAAGATGGCCAGTTCAAGGTGGTCTTCGAGTCCGACCTGATCGAGCCAAACCCATTCCCTAAAGGCTACCAGTAACAGCGGTTTAGGCCGGAGCCGGCCGCAGGCGTACCCATCAGGGCACGTCTGCAGCCCATCCGGCCTGAGCTTTTTCTTTCTTCCAGCAGGAGACCATCATCATGGAATGGCTATCGGAATTTGGTGCCATCGCGGCCATGCAGGGCTTCAACGGCTTGTCCGTTTTCTGCGTACTGCTGCTGATGGCCCTGGGGCTGGCGATCATTTTCGGCCAGATGGGCGTGATCAACATGGCCCACGGTGAGTTCCTCACCATCGGCGCGTACACCACCTATGTGGTGTCGATGCTGACCGAGCAATACGCGCCGTTTTTCGGCCCTTACTATTTTTTTCTCGCCATCGTGCTGTCGTTTTTTATCGCCGGTGCGATTGGCTGGCTCGTCGAGTGGGCGATGATCAGCAAGCTGTATCAGCGCCCGCTGGATACCTTGCTGGCCACCTGGGGGCTGTCGCTGGTGATGCAGCAGGCCTTTCGTTCGATCTTCGGCGCGCGTGAAGTCAGCGCCACCCTGCCGGAGTGGCTGATGGGTTCGTGGAACCCGACTGAGGCCATTGATATTCCGCGTAACGGCCTGTTCGTCATGGGCCTGACTGTGCTGATGACCGCCATGATCTTCATCATGCTCTACCGCTCGCGCTGGGGTTTGCAGGTGCGTGCCACTGTCCAGAACCGGCTGATGAGCCGCGCTGTAGGGATCAATACCAAAAAGGTCGACCGCATGACCTTCGCCCTTGGTTGCGGTGTCGCCGGTGTCGCAGGCGCAGCCTTCACCACCATCGGCTCAACCGGGCCAACTGCCGGTTCGCTGTACATCGTCGACACCTTCCTGGTGGTGGTCTTCGGCGGTGCGTCGAGCCTGCTCGGCACCATTGCTTCGGCCTTCAGCATTGCTCAGGCGCAGTCGCTGATGGAGTTCTTTATGAGCGGTTCGATGGCCAAGGTGTTCACCCTGTCTGCGGTGATCCTGATTCTGATGCTGCGTCCGCAAGGGCTGTTCTCCATCAAAGTGCGCAAATAAGGAGCCGTCCCATGAATCCGACACTCGATAAGTTTCTCGGCGGCAAGCAGGGCGCGATTGGCCTTGCGGTGCTGGCCACGTTGATCCTGGTGGTGTTTCCGCTGGCGCTTGATGCCTTTCGCCTGAACATGGTCGGCAAGTACCTGACCTACGCCTTCGTCGCCGTCGGCTTGGTGCTCTGTTGGGGCTACGGCGGCATTCTCAGCCTCGGCCAGGGCATGTTCTTCGGCCTTGGCGGTTACTGCATGGCGATGTTTCTCAAGCTTGAAGCCAGCGACCCGGAAAGCACCAAGATCCAATCCACCCCCGGTATTCCGGACTTTATGGACTGGAACCAGATCACCGAACTGCCGATGCTCTGGCAGCCGTTCCACAGCTTCGGCTTCACCTTGCTGGCGGTGATTGGGGTACCGGTGATTCTCGCGCTGGTGATCGGCATGGCGATGTTCAAACGCCGTGTGGGGGATGTGTATTTCTCCATCGTCACCCAGGCGATTGCGCTGATTCTCACCGTGCTGATCATCGGCCAGCAGGGCCTGACCGGCGGGGTTAACGGCATCACGGACCTGAAGACCCTACTGGGTTGGGATATCCGCGACGACAGCTCGAAGATGATCCTCTACTTCATCAATGCCTTCCTGTTGTTCGGCTGCATCCTGCTGGGTCGCTTCATCCTCGCGTCCAAGTTGGGGCGGCTGCTGATGGCCATGCGCGACAAGGAAGAGCGCGTGCGTTTCTCCGGCTACGACGTGGCCAGTTTCAAGATATTCGTGTTCTGTGTGGCGGCGGCGTTTTCCGCGATTGGCGGGGCGATGTTCGCCTTGCAGGTGGGCTTTATGTCGCCCAGCTTCGTCGGCATCGTGCCGTCGATCGAGATGGTGATTTTCGCCGCCGTCGGTGGGCGCATGTCGCTACTCGGTGCGGTATATGGCGCGCTGCTGGTCAACTTCGGCAAGACCTATTTTTCCGAAACCTTCCCCGAGCTGTGGCTGTACCTAATGGGCGGCCTGTTTATCGCCGTGGTCATGTACTTCCCCAATGGCATCGCCGGTCTGTGGGAAAGCCACGGGCGCAAATGGCTGGGCAAACTCAGCGGCAAACCTGCGCCGCTTGCCGCCCCCGTGCCGCTACCTGAAGCGCCTGCTACCAGCAGCCAACCCCGTGAACTGGAGACCACACCATGAGTCAGCCAAGTGCATTTCAGATGCCCAAGCCAGTTCTGGCCATTGAGGGCCTGACGGTGTCGTTCGATGGTTTCAAAGCGGTGGATGACCTCAACCTGTATATCGACCGCAACGAAGTGCGCGTGGTGATCGGCCCCAACGGCGCCGGTAAAACTACGGTGCTGGATTTGATCTGCGGTAAGACCCGCGCCACCGCCGGCAGCATCCAGTTCGAGAACCGCGAGCTGACCAAGATGCGTGAGTTCGACATTGTCCGTGCCGGCGTTGGGCGCAAGTTTCAGAACCCCTCGATCTACGAAAACCTCACGGTGTTCGAGAATCTGGAAATGTCCTATCCCAAGGGCCGCAAGGTATGGGGTGCGCTGTTCTTCAAACGCACGGCGGAGGTGATCGAACGGGTTGAGCAGATCGCCGCCGAGATCATGCTCACCGACAACCTCTACCTGCAGGCCGACCTGCTGTCCCACGGGCAAAAGCAGTGGCTGGAGATCGGCATGCTGCTGATGCAGGACCCGGCGCTGTTGATGCTCGACGAGCCGGTGGCTGGCATGAGTGTCAGTGAGCGGGCGCAGACCGCCGAGCTGCTCAACCGCATCAGCAAGGGGCGCTCGGTGCTGGTTATCGAGCACGACATGGAGTTCGTCAAAAGCATTGCGCACAAGGTCACTGTGTTGCACCAGGGCAAGGTCCTGGCCGAGGGCAGCATGGACGCGGTGCAGAGCAACCCGAAAGTGATTGAGGTGTATCTGGGGCACTGAGCCCTGTTTGTAGGGTGGGAATCGCTGCAGGAATTTCCACCGCTGCGGCGGGCAGCGAAGCGTTGTCCGCCCTACCGGAACCGTATTGGAGTGACGCTTATGTTCCAGATCAGCAATCTCGCCTCCGGCTACGGCCAGAGCCAGATCCTTCACGACCTCAACCTGAATGTGCAGAAGCGCGAGATCGTCGCGGTGATGGGCCGCAATGGCATGGGCAAGACCACCCTGTTCAAGAGCCTGATGGGTGTACTGCCGCAGTGGGGTGGGCAGATCAGCGTAGATGGTCGTGATATCTCCAAGCTGGAAACCCACGAGCGGGTGGAAAGCGGCATCGCCTATGTGCCGCAGGGGCGGATGATTTTCCCCAGCATGACCGTGCTGGAAAATATCCAGACCGGTCTGCCAGCCTCGGCCAAGGGCAAGGTGCCGGAGGATTTGTATGCGCTGTTCCCGGTTCTGCAGGACATGCGCCATCGCAAGGGCGGCAACCTGTCTGGCGGCCAGCAACAGCAGTTGGCCATCGCCCGCGCGCTGGCGACCAACCCCAAGGTCTTGCTGCTCGATGAGCCGACCGAGGGCATTCAGCCGTCGATCATCAAGGACATCGCCCGCACCCTGAAGGAGATCCGCAACCTGCGTGACCTGACCATCGTGGTGTCGGAGCAGGTGCTGTCGTTCACCCTGGAAATTGCCGACCGCTTCCTGGTGATTGAGAAGGGCAAGTTCGTGGTTGAGGAAACCCGTGACAAGGTGGATGAGGCGACCATCAGCCGCTACTTGTCAGTCTGATTCCTACCTTTGCTCACCCCCCGCGCACTTGTGTTCGAGGGGCTGAGAGCCGCTTTACGGCTGGCGTGTTCTCCATGCGCTGGCCGCTTTTTCGTGCCTCTTAAAAATCGCCTTAACGCCTTGCTGATAGGGGTTTTGCGCATACGTCATCCGACGTATTTGCGGTTTGTCCTGGCCGTTGAAAACTAGCTGCGTACCCCGGCGCGACAGCGCCATGCCTCCCTCAATGGCTCAGGAGCTTTGTCATGACCGAAACGCTGATCAAGGTCGACCTTAATCAACCTGCCACCGAAAATGAGCAGATCCACAACCGCTGGCACCCAGATATTCCGATGGCCTGTTGGGTCAAACCAGGTGACGACTTCATCCTCGAAACCTACGACTGGACCGCCGGCGCGATCAAGAACAATGACGATGCCAGCGACGTGCGCGATGTGGATCTGTCCACCGTGCACTACCTATCCGGCCCAGTCGGTGTGCACGGCGCGCAGCCGGGCGATCTGCTGGTGGTCGACCTACTCGACATCGGCGCGATGCCGGACTCGCAGTGGGGCTTCAACGGCTTTTTCTCGCGGCAGAATGGTGGTGGTTTTCTCACTGACCACTTCCCGATGGCGCAGAAGGCGATCTGGGACTTCAAGGGCATGTTCACCAGCAGCCGGCACATTCCCGGGGTGAACTTCGCCGGTTTGATCCACCCGGGGCTGATCGGCTGCCTGCCTGATCACAAGATGCTCGCCGAGTGGAACAAGCGTGAGCAGGAGCTGATCGACACCGACCCGCACCGCGTCCCGGCCTTGGCCAACCCGCCGATGGCGCCGACCGCGCACATGGGCAAGATGAAGGGCGAGGCCCGCGATCTGGCTGCACTGACCGGCGCGCGCACCGTGCCGCCGCGTGAGCATGGCGGTAACTGCGACATCAAGGATTTGTCGCGTGGCTCGAAGATCTTCTTCCCGGTCTACGTTGACGGCGCTGGCCTCTCGGTAGGTGACCTGCACTTCAGCCAGGGCGACGGTGAAATCACCTTCTGCGGCGCCATCGAAATGGCCGGCTGGGTGCACATGAAGGTCGAGTTGATCAAAGGCGGTATGGCCAAGTACGGGATCAAGAATCCGGTGTTCAAGCCAAGCCCGATCACCCCGAACTACAAGAACTACCTGATCTTCGAAGGCATCTCGGTGGACGAGGCCGGCAAGCAGCATTACCTGGACGTCAACATCGCCTACAAACAGGCTTGTCTGAATGCCATCAACTACCTGACCAAGTTCGGTTACTCGCCAGCTCAGGGTTATGCGCTGCTCGGTTCGGCGCCGGTGCAGGGGCATATCAGTGGCATCGTCGACGTGCCCAACGCCTGCGCAACCCTGTGGCTGCCGACGGAAATCTTCGACTTCGACATCAACCCCAACGCCAATGGCCCGACCAAGTTCCTCGACGGCAGCATCGACTTGCCTATCGCCCCGGATAAGTAAGCCGACTTACCCCTCTCTCCTCTGCGGGAGAGGGGCAGCTGTGTCTTTGCTGATTAGGAGCCTGCCATGCCGATTTACGAATACGACTGCGCCACCTGTGGCGACTTTACCCAGCTGCGGCCCATGGCTGAGCGCGACCAGCCCTGCGGTTGCCCTTGGTGCGGTGGCGACAGTGTACGGGTGATCCTCAGTGCCCCGCGCTTGTCGACCATGTCCGGCAGCCAGCGTGCGGCCATTGCGACCAACGAGCGCAGCGCCAATGCTCCGCAAACGGTCGAGGAATACGCGCAAAGCCGCAAGCACCCGAAAGGTTGTGGTTGCTGCACACCCAACAAACCGCTGGCACCGACCAAGGCCAATCCGCATGCACTGAAAACCAAACCCAGCGCCCGGCCCTGGATGATCAGTCACTGAGTCCGTAGCCCGGGTTGCATCCAGGTTACGACCTGAGGCGGTTGAGCTTTTGTAGGGTGGACAACGCTCTGCTTGTCCACCGTTGCCATTTCCGTGGTGGAAAACGCTGCGCGGTTTTCCACCCTACGTAACAAGTTGAGGATTTCTTTATGCGTCACGGCGATATTTCCAGCAGCCCGGACACCGTCGGCGTCGCCGTCGTCAATTACAAGATGCCGCGCCTGCACAGCAAGGCCGAAGTGCTCGACAACGCGCGCAAAATTGCCGAGATGATCAAGGGCATGAAACTCGGCCTGCCGGGCATGGACCTGGTGGTGTTCCCCGAGTACAGCACCATGGGCATCATGTACGACAAGGACGAGATGATGGCCACCGCCGCGACCATCCCCGGCGAGGAAACGGCGATTTTCTCCGCCGCCTGCCGTGAGGCCAAAACCTGGGGCATTTTCTCGCTCACCGGCGAGCGCCACGAGGAGCACCCGCACAAGGCACCGTACAACACCCTCATCCTGATCAACGACCAGGGTGAGATCGTGCAGAAGTACCGCAAATGCATCCCCTGGTGCCCCATCGAGGGCTGGTACCCGGGCGACCGTACCTATGTGTCCGAAGGCCCGAAAGGCATGAAGATCAGCCTGATCATCTGCGACGACGGCAACTACCCGGAAATCTGGCGCGACTGTGCGATGAAGGGCGCCGAGCTGATCGTGCGCTGCCAGGGCTACATGTACCCGGCTAAGGAACAGCAGGTGTTGATGTCCAAGACCATGGCCTGGGCCAATAACTGCTACGTGGCGGTGGCTAACGCTGCGGGATTCGATGGCGTGTATTCCTACTTTGGCCACTCGGCGATTATTGGCTTCGACGGCCGTACCCTGGGTGAGTGTGGTGAGGAGGAAATGGGTATCCAGTACGCCCAGCTGTCCGTCTCGCAGATCCGCGATGCGCGGGCCAACGACCAGTCGCAGAATCACCTGTTCAAGCTGCTCCATCGGGGCTACACCGGCGTGTACAACTCCGGCGATGGCGACAAGGGCGTTGCCGATTGTCCATTCGATTTTTACCGCACTTGGGTTATGGACGCGCAGAAAGCCCAGGCGGATGTGGAGAAATTGACCCGTTCAACCATCGGTGTGGCGGACTGTCCGGTCGGCGAGTTGCCGCATCCGGGTAAGGAACGGACGGCGGGTTAAGCCATGCCCTTTGCCAACGACCTGATTGAGCACAATCGCGAGCGGCTGGCTGAGTCGGGCGCGGTGTTTGGTTTGCAGTCACGCTTTGTCTTCGAGCCCGTCCGGGTAATGGAGCTGCTGCGCGCGCGGATCATTGGTCAGGATGCCGTGCTGGCGCAGATCGAAGCCATGCTCAAGGTGATTAAGGTGGATATCGCCGAGGGCGAGCGGCCGTTGACGGTGAACCTGTTTATGGGCCCCACCGGCGTCGGCAAAACCGAGATCGTGCGTTTGCTGGCGCAGGCGCTTCATGGCCGGCCGGATGCGTACTGTCGCATCGACATGCACACCCTGGCTCAAGAGCATTACGCGGCCGCACTGGCCGGTGCGCCGCCGGGTTATGTCGGCAGCAAGGAGGGTACGACGTTGTTTGATGCAGAGGCGATTCAGGGCAGCTACAGCCGCCCCGGTATCGTCCTGTTCGACGAGCTGGAAAAGGCCAGTAAGGAGGTGTTGCGCAGCCTGCTCGGCATTCTCGAACACGGTCAGCTGACCCTGGCTGCCGGCACGCGCACCCTCGACTTTCGTAACAGCATGATCTTTATGACCAGCAACATCGGCGCGCGCGAGGTCAGTGATTACCGTGCGCGATATACGCGTGGTTGGCGGCGTTGGCTGGGCCTCAAGCCGCCAGCGGATAATCAGCTGGTTGAGCGCGCTTTGCATCGGCACTTCGAGCCGGAGTTCCTCAATCGAATTGATCGCATCCTTGGTTTTCAGCACATCGAGGAGGAGTGGCTAGAGGCCTTGCTGGAGATCGAACTGAGCAAGCTCAACCAGCGCCTGATCAAGCAAGGGCGGGTGCTGTTGCTGGACGAGTCGGCGCTGGACTGGCTTTGCCGTGAGCATGATGTGCGTTTCGGTGCCCGAGCCATGGGGCGCAGGTTGCGCACCGAACTTGAGCCGGCAATTGCCGATTGCCTGCTGGCTGACCCGAGCATTACTCGGTTGCTGGCACGGGTCGAAGGTGGGCAGCTGCGGGTGGTGGCGGATGCCCCTTAGTTAGTTCCAGCCAAACAATTGGGCAGCATTTTGGCTGCTGGCGCTAGCCAGCACGTCGCTGCTGATGCCGCGTAATTCGGCCAGGGCTGCACAGATATCAGGTAAATGCTCCGGACTGTTGCGCTGATTGGGATGCATCGCCGGCGCCATGTCCGGTGAGTCGGTTTCCAGCACGATCGCCTCCAATGGCAGCTGCGCCACCACCCTGCGCAGGCGCAGCGCTTGCGGCCAGGTCGGCGCGCCACCGAGGCCAAGTTTGAAACCCAGCTTGAGGTATTCGCGCGCTTCCTCGTAGCTGCCGGCGAAGGCGTGGATGATGCCGCCACGCGCAGGCTTGAGGCGTTTGAGGGTGGCGATTGTCGCAGCGTGGGCGCGGCGTACATGCAGCAGGGCGGGCAGCTCGAATTCGATGGCCAGCTTGAGCTGTGCTTCAAACAGCTGTTGCTGCCGTTGGCGATCCAGCTGTTCGAGAAAGTAGTCCAGGCCAAACTCACCCACGGCGCAGAGCTTGGGGTGGCCGGCGCAGCGGGCTAGCCAGTCGAGCAGTTCATGCAGGTGCGCAGGCTGATGTTCATCGAGATACACCGGATGCAGGCCGAAGGCGGCGTACAGGCCATCTTCAGCCAGCGCCAGATTCCACACGCGCTGCCAGTTAGCCTGATGCACGCCAAGCACCACTAAACGCTCGACCCCAGCTGTGCGACAACGCGCGAGTAGTTCGTCGCGATCGGCATCGAAGTCGGGAAAATCCAGGTGGGTGTGGGTGTCGATCAAGCGCATGGCATCAGGGCTAGCAGCGGTTGCCGGAGAGGTTCAGTCGACGCGCTTCTTCGTCACTCACACATTTGCTGTCGGAGCCTTGCACGATACGTGGTGACTTATCGCGAATGCTGCTGGTGAAGCTGTCGACAAAGCGTTGTGCTTTGCTCTGATCGTCAAATTGTCGCGCTGAGCTTTGGTTCGAGGTGTAGCTGCCATTACTGGCTGCAAAGCATTGCGAATAGCCCTCGCAAGTCAATTCCACGTACCAATAAGATTGGCGGATTTCTACGCCGGCGAGGCTGTGTGTGGCGAGCAGGCAGAGGAGGGTGAAGATCGGTGTGCGCATAACGTTACTCCCTGTAAGTTAGGGCACTAGCCTAAGCCAGCAGAGTGGTTCAGGGAAGCAAACAGCGCTTGCTTGGCCTTGCTTGGGGTTGCAGCATGCGGCTCATCGGATCACGCGGGTTGCTGCACATGATGTTTAGCCTCAATAACATGCTGCTGGTGGGCGCAGCGCTGCTGTTGGCCTGCTTGCTCTTTCAGCCGCGCTTGATGGCTACGCCCGGATGGCGAGCAACCGTAACGCCGTTAGCGTCGATTATCGGCTCTGGCTTCCTGGTGGCTGGGCCGATTCTCGCGCACGCTGTTGGCCCTTTGACCTGGTTGGCGATGTTGGCTTTATGCGGCTTGAGTTACTGGTTTGGTGCGGCCATTCGCTACAACATTCGTTATGTTGAGCCGAGCCTGGCTGATCATCCACCGCGCTATCAGGTTGGCTTGGAGCGGATTTCTGAGCTGGCATTGGCGCTGGCGTATTTTGTTTCAGTGGCCTACTACCTCAATCTCTTCGCTGCGTTTGGCATGCGCATGGGCGATCTAGTTGAGCCTATGTGGACGCGGGTAGTGGCCACCGTCGTGATCGCCAGTATTGGCCTGCTCGGTGCGCTGCGCGGCTTGGCCGGGCTGGAGCGGCTAGAGGTAATGGTGGTGGCCTTGAAGCTGGCGCTGATCGGCGGGCTGGTGGTGATGCTGGCGCAGGTCAACCTGTCGGCGCTGCTGGACGGCTCATTCAACTGGGCGGGGCAAGCGCATCTGCAGGGTATGCAGCAGCTCGAAGTGTTGTTGGGGCTGGTGATTCTGGTGCAGGGTTTTGAAACCTCGCGCTATCTCGGCAGCCAATACGACGCCACTACCCGTATTCGCAGCATGCGTTGGGCGCAGTGGATCGCCTGCGCAATCTATCTGGCGTTCTTGTTGTTGATTACCAGCTTGTTCAACGGGCAGTTGCCACCCGAGGGCGGTGAGACGGCGATCATCGACTTGCTGCGGCCGCTGGGGCTGTTGGTTGCGCCGCTGCTGATTCTCACCGCGCTGGCGTCGCAGTTATCCGCTGCGGTCGCCGATATGAATGGTGCCGGCGGGCTGCTGGCGGAGTCATCGAAGCGGCGTTTGCCAGTACGCGTAGGCAACCTGATTACTGCCTTGGTGGCGATTGCGATCACCTGGACGGCGAATATCTACGAGATCATCACCTATGCCTCGAAGATGTTTGTCATCTATTACGGCTTGCAAGCATTGCAGGCAGCATTGGCAGCATGGCGACGTGGCCAGCGTTGGCACGCGGCGGGGTTTGCGGCGGGGGTGGTGGTGGCGCTGGCGATTATCGTGCTAGCTAAGCCGGTAGCTGCTTAGCCGAGAGCAGCCCAGCGGCGAGAGCTGATCTCGCCGCTGGTGCGCTTTAGTGGTGCTCGCGGGTGGCGCGGAATTTCACGTCGGGCCAGCGCTCTTCCATCAACGCCAGGTTGACCCGGGTTGGCGCAAGGTAGGTGAGGTGGCCGCCGCCATCCAGCGCCAGGTTTTCCACCGCCTTGTTGCTGAACTCCTCCAGCTTCTTCTTATCGCTGCAATCGATCCAGCGCGCCGACCACACGGTAATCGGCTCGTAGGCACACTCGACCTTGTATTCCTCTTTCAGGCGGCTGGCGACCACATCGAACTGCAGCACGCCGACCGCGCCGAGGATGATGTCGTTGCTGCGCTCGGGGAAGAACACCTGGGTTGCGCCTTCTTCGGCCAACTGTTGCAAGCCCTGACGCAGTTGCTTGGATTTCAGCGGGTCTTTCAGGCGTACGCGGCGGAACAGCTCGGGTGCGAAGTGCGGGATACCGGTAAAGCCCAGCGCTTCACCTTCGGTGAAGGTGTCGCCGATCTGAATGGTGCCGTGGTTGTGCAGGCCGATGATGTCGCCGGCATAGGCTTCCACAAGCATTTCACGCTCGCTGGAGAAGAAGGTCAGGGCGTCGCCGATGCGTACGTCCTTGCCGGTGCGCACATGGCGCATCTTCATGCCCTGGCTGTATTTACCCGAGCAGATGCGCATAAAGGCAATGCGATCGCGGTGCTTGGGGTCCATGTTCGCCTGGATTTTGAAAATAAAACCGCTGAACTTCTCTTCCACCGGCTCTACGGTGCGCTCATTGGCAACCCGAGCCAGTGGCCGGGGAGCCCAGTCGACCACGGCATCGAGTACATGATCGACGCCGAAGTTGCCCAGCGCGGTACCGAAGAACACCGGGGTCAGCTGGCCATTCATGAATTCGTCTTGATCGAATTCATGGCAGGCGCCCTGAACCAGTTCCAGCTGGTCGATAAAACGCTCGTACTCATCACCCAGGTGGGCGCGGGCTTCGTCGGAGTCCAGGTGCTGGATGATTTTGGTTTCAGTACGTTCGTGGCCGTGGCCGGCGGTGTAGACAATGATGTAGTCGTCTTTGAGGTGGTACACACCCTTGAAGTCGCGGTAGCAGCCAATCGGCCAGGTGATCGGCGCGGCTTTGATCTTGAGGACGGCTTCGATCTCGTCGAGCAGCTCAATCGGGTCGCGGATGTCGCGGTCGAGCTTGTTGACGAAGCTGACAATCGGCGTGTCGCGCAGACGGCACACGTCCATCAGGGCGATGGTGCGTGGCTCAACACCCTTACCGCCGTCGAGCACCATCAGCGCGCTGTCCACTGCAGTCAGGGTGCGGTAGGTGTCTTCCGAGAAGTCTTCGTGGCCGGGGGTGTCGAGCAGGTTGATCATGTGATCGCGGTAGGGGAACTGCATTACCGAGGTGGTGATGGAGATGCCGCGCTGCTTTTCCATTTCCATCCAGTCGGACGTGGCATGGCGGTCGGACTTACGCGACTTCACCGTGCCCGCGACCGAAATCGCTTTACCCATCAGCAGCAGCTTCTCGGTAATCGTGGTTTTACCGGCGTCGGGGTGGGAAATGATCGCGAACGTACGACGTTTCGCGACTTCGGTGGCCTGGATGGTCATTGTGCGGGAACCCATCGACTGAATAGTCGGTCTGTCAAAAAAGGCGGCGATTATAACGGTAAACGCCGCTCAGCGCGGCGACCTGTAGTCAGGCGAGCAAACCGCGATTTTTCTACGCTTTGTGCGGCATTCCTGACGTTTTGTTTTGAATATAAAACGATCAATCAATAAGACGACAAAGAGGGTCAAAAGCACGGCATTTTTGATTGATCTCAGCTTCCCATGGCCCTAAAGTTCGCGCCCGAACGTCCATGCTGGCAACGATCCATCCGGCTCAAGTACTGACGACGAGAGACCTTGCGGTACTCGGCGACATGCCTTGGGAAGTAGGCGAACCAAAGTGGGGAAACTGATCAGACGTTCTGCTTGTGCGTTCATCCGCCAAGCCTCCCTCATGTTGGGACTGTCTGCTTATGCAGCATTTGCCTAACTAAAATGTTCTAACTGGTTCAGCCAACTGGAGTCCGAGTATGCCGATCAAGGTCGAAGATTATTACGCACCCGCCACTTTTCAACGCATGAAGGCGTTTGCCGATACCCAGGAAACCCCGTTTGTGGTGATCGATACCGCGATCATCAGCCAGGCCTACGACGACCTGCGCGCCGGTTTCGAATTCGCCAGCATCTACTACGCGGTCAAGGCCAACCCGGCAGTCGAGATCATCGACCTGCTCAAGAACAAAGGCTCCAGCTTCGACATCGCCTCCATCTATGAGTTGGATAAGGTGTTGAGCCGTGGCGTAACCGCCGATCGCATCAGCTACGGCAACACCATCAAGAAATCCAAGGACATCCGCTACTTCTACGAGAAGGGCGTGCGTTTGTTCTCTACCGACTCCGAAGCTGACCTGCGCAACATCGCCAAGGCGGCTCCGGGTTCGAAAGTTTATGTGCGCATCCTCACCGAAGGTTCGACCACCGCGGATTGGCCGTTGTCGCGCAAGTTCGGCTGTCAGACTGACATGGCTATGGACCTGCTGATTCTCGCTCGCGACCTGGGCCTGGTGCCGTATGGCATCTCCTTCCACGTCGGCTCGCAGCAGCGTGATATTTCCGTATGGGATGCGGCGATCGCCAAGGTCAAAGTGATCTTCGAGCGTCTGAAAGAAGAAGACGGCATCACCCTCAAACTGATCAACATGGGCGGCGGTTTCCCGGCCAACTACATCACCCGCACCAACAGCCTGGAAACCTATGCCGAGGAAATCATCCGCTTCCTCAAGGAAGACTTCGGTGACGATCTGCCGGAAATCATTCTGGAGCCGGGCCGTTCGCTGATCGCCAATGCCGGCGTTCTGGTCAGTGAAGTGGTACTGGTAGCGCGCAAGTCGCGTACTGCGGTTGAGCGCTGGGTGTATGTCGACGTAGGCCTGTTCAGCGGCTTGATCGAAACCATGGGTGAAGCCATCAAGTTTCCGATCTACACCGAGAAGAAAGGTGAGATGGAGGAAGTGGTGATTGCCGGCCCGACCTGTGACAGCGCCGACATCATGTATGAAAACTACAAGTACGGCCTGCCGCTCAACCTGGCGATCGGCGACCGTCTGTATTGGCTGTCTACCGGTGCCTACACCACCAGCTACAGCGCCGTGGAGTTCAACGGCTTCCCGCCGCTGAAGTCGTTCTACCTGTAACGTCTAAGCGTTACTGCTGGCCCAGCAAGGCGCTCGTGCAAACGAGCGCCTTGTTTGTTTCTGCGGGAAAAATCTATTGCACCGCTGGCCTTGATCAAGGGCCGTGCGTGCGGTGCTGTCATAGTACGTCCAAGCTATTTAGAATCATTCGCAACTGTTTGGTGGTGGGCGCTTAGACCGGCCGTGAGGAGAGCGAGTCATGATGTTGAGTATTGCCGATGTGCTGACGCCCGAGCAGGTGGGTGAATGCCGTCAGGCCTTTGAGCAGGCCAGTTGGCAGGATGGCCGATCGACGGCAGGGCACCAAGCGATCAAGGCCAAGAGCAATCAGCAATTGCTGCAGGATGATCCGTTAGCGCTGCAGATTGGCGACTTTATTGTGCAGCGCCTGGGCGCCCACCCGCAGTTCGTCTCGGCCGCCTTGCCGCTGAAGGTGTTGCCGCCGCGTTTCAATCGTTACAGCGGTGGCGGCACCTATGGCAACCATATCGATAATTCGATTTTCAGCGTGCCGGGCACCTCGCAGCGGGTGCGTAGCGACCTGTCGGCCACGCTGTTTTTCAGTGATCCGGACGAGTATGACGGTGGTGAACTGGTGGTTGAGGACAGCTACGGCAGCCACAGCGTCAAGCTACCGGCCGGGCATCTGGTGTTGTATCCAGGTAGCAGTCTGCACCGGGTCAACCCGGTAACCCGTGGCACGCGCTATGCGGCGTTCTTCTGGATTCAGAGCCTGGTGCGCGATGACACCCAGCGTAGCCTGTTGCTGGAGTTGGACCGGGCGGTGCAGGCGCTAACCCATGAGGTGCCGGAAAGTGCCGAGCTGGCGCGTTTGACCGGGGTGTATCACAACCTGTTGCGCCAGTGGGCCAATACATGAGTGACATGCCGTTGCCGAAATTGACCCAGATCCCGCCGCACATCGCTGCCGTGGCGGACTATGAGCCTCTGGCCCGCGAACGTATGAGCGCCCAGGCCTGGGCCTATATTGCCGGCGGTGCGGCTGATGAACTAACCCTGGCTGAGAATCAGGCGGCGTTTCAGCGCATTCGTTTGCGCACGCGGGTGCTGGCCGACCTGAGCGGCGGCAACACCTATCTGCAGCTGTTCGGCCAGACGTTCGCTCACCCGATCTTCCTCGCGCCGGTGGCGTATCAACGCTTGGCTCATACCGATGGCGAGCTGGCCACGGTGCTTGCGGCCTCGGCGGTGCAGGCTGGTATGGTGCTTAGCACTCAGGCCAGCGTATCGCTCGACGCGGTGGCCGAGCAGGCACATAGCCCGCTGTGGTTTCAGTTGTATATCCAGCCGGATCGGGCCTTTACCAAGGCGCTGGTTCAGCGTGCCGAAGCAGCGGGTTATCAGGCGTTGGTGCTGACGGTGGATGCGCCGGTCAATGGCGCGCGTAACCGCGAGCAGCGCGCGGGTTTCTACCTGCCCGAGGGTATCGAGGCGGTCAATCTGCACGGCATGCAGCCGCTACGCGAGAGTGCGCCCCCCAGCGGTGGCCTGTTGCTCGGCGGCGCGTTACTGGCGGCTGCGCCTGGCTGGGCGGATGTGCAATGGCTGCGCTCACTGACGCATCTGCCGATCCTGCTCAAGGGCGTGATGACTGCCGAAGATGCTCAGCGTGCGGTGGCCGAAGGTGTTGATGGCATCATCGTGTCCAACCATGGCGGGCGCACCCTGGACGGCCAGCCGGCGACCATTGAGGTGCTCGCGGAAATCGCTGCCGCTGTGCAAGGGCGCCTGCCGCTGTTGCTCGATGGTGGTATTCGCCGCGGTACAGATGTATTCAAGGCCCTGGCCCTGGGCGCCGATGCTGTGCTGATCGGGCGACCTTATGTGTATGGCCTGGCCGCCGCTGGGGCGAGCGGGGTGGCGCATGTGGTGCAGCTACTGCGTGCCGAGTTGGAGGTGGCTATGGCGCTGACCGGGTGTGCGGATCTGGCTAGTATTGGCAGTGATCGGTTGCTGGAAAAGAGTGTGCGTTAAACGGAACTAAACGCGAATATAAATGCAAATACCTATTGCATGATAACGATTATCAAATAGAATCACGCCTCGTTTTGTTCTGGGGTGGTTCTCATGGGTATCGGTAAAAAAACTGGCAATCTGCCGCAGCGTCGTCTTCTGGCTACGGCGGTCGGTCTGGCTGTCGCGTCTTGGGCGAGCGCAGGTATGGCCGCTGAACAAGCGCCGCAAAAGGCCAAGACGCCAGTTGAGTTGGGCAGCGTAACGGTCCAGGGCCAGCTGGTCGAAGGCTACAAGACTGAAACGTCCTCGTCGGCCAAGTACGCTGTGCCATTGCTAGATACCCCGCAGACCATCACCGTGGTGCCGCAGGCGCTGCTTCGCGAGCAGCAGGCACTGAGCATGAAGCAGGTGCTGGCCAACGTATCCGGCATCACCTTCAACGCCGGTGAGGGCGGTGGTGGTTCCGGGGACAGCATCAACATCCGCGGCTTCAGCGCCAACGCCAACATGCAGATCGACGGCCTGCGCGACAGCTCGCAGAACAACCGTACCGACACCTTCAATATCGAAGCCGTAGAGGTCATCAAGGGCCCCAATTCGGTATTCGGCGGCTCCGGCACTACAGGCGGTAGCATCAACCAGGTCAGCAAGCAGCCACGTCAGCGCGACTTCACCGAGATCGGTGCAAGCCTGGGTACTGACAGCTACCGGCGCCTGACCCTGGACACCAACCAGACCCTTGACGGTGTAGGCACTGGTAGTGCGTTCCGTCTCAATCTGATGGCTCATGAGAATGATGTGCCGGGTCGTGAGCAGATCGACCGTGAGCGTTGGGGTATTGCGCCTTCGCTGTTGCTGGGTTTGAGCGATTCAACGCGCCTGACCCTGAGCTACCTGCATCAGCAAGATGACAACCTACCGGACTACGGCGTGCCGGCCTTCGATGGCAAGCGCCTGGCTGGTGTTGATCGCGATGCCTACTTCGGCTGGAAGAACGTCGACAAGGAAGAGATTCGGACTGATGCCTTCACGGTCAAGGTAGAGCACGACTTCAGCGATAGCCTGCGTCTGCAGAACCTCAGCCGCTACAGCCGCGTTGAGCGTGACACGGTGATTTCTGCATCCCACGTAAACCTGACGGGTGTCTCTGCTGGTCGCTACCGTCCAGCCGGTCCGCAGGGTTATGGCCGTGATGTGACCAGCGAAATGTGGATCAACCAGACCAACCTGACGGCTTACTTCGATACTTTCGGCCTGGGGCATACCCTGGTCACCGGTGTTGAGGTATCGCGTGAGGATTATTACCGCAATACCTACAACTACGGTCTGAACTTCACCAGTAAGGATTACGACCTGGGTAATCCTCCGGGTCATTACGATGGGCCTACCAGCAAGACCCGTACTGCCGAGACGTCGACCGAACTCGAGAATCAGGCAATTTATGCATTCGACACCATTGCGCTGAATGAGCAATGGGATTTGAGCCTTGGCCTGCGTTATGACTGGGTCAAAGGGGATGCGAAGAACGTCGCCTTGCCAGCTGGAGCCGTGACTCGCGTGGACTCGCGTGACAAGGAGCTAAGTGGTCGTGCCGGGGTGGTGTACAAGCCCACCGAGAATGGTCGTATCTACCTGGCCTACGGCACCTCCTTTAACCCAGCGGCTGAAGCGCTGGCCTCGACGGGTTCGTTGAACGCCGCTGCAGCAGAACTGGATCCGGAAGAGAACGAAACCTGGGAGCTGGGTACCAAGTGGGAACTGCTCAACAGCCGTCTGCAACTCGATGCAGCACTGTTCCGCGTGGAGAAGAGCAATGCCCGTGAAACCATGGCCGATGGCTCTACCCAGCTGGCCGGTGAGCAGCGTGTGCAGGGTGTCGAGCTTGGGGTGACTGGTCGTATTACCGATCAGTGGAACGTGTACGCCAATTACACCATCCTCGACAGTGAAACCCTCAAAGCTGCAGATACTGCTGCCGGCATCGCCCGCGAAGGTCAGGCGCTGGGTAATACGCCGCCACGCTCGTTCAACCTATGGACCACCTACGAGCTGCCAGCCGGCTGGCGCGTGGGCTATGGCGCGCGTTATGCCAGCGAGCGCAACGTGACCTCCAGTGATAACGCCAAGTTGGATGCTTACTGGGTGCATAACGCCATGCTCGGCTACAAGGTCAACAACGAACTCGACCTGCAGCTGAACATGAACAACCTGTTCGATAAGGATTATGTGCAGAACGTACGGCAGAACGTGGGTCTCAATACCCGCTCTTCGGCCATTGAGTATGGCGATGCGCGTTCGGCAGTGTTGTCTGCCACCTACCGCTTCTAGCCGCAATGCGTTACAGGCAGGTGGCAAAAGCCACCTGCCTGATGGTCGATATAACCCTGCTCATGTGTGTGCAGGGTTTTTTCGTTTGGCCCGGGCGCAGTAAGTAAAGAGTGGGTAAAGGTCTGCGTACTGCTGTTACGTGAAATTAATTATCAAATAGAATTTATTCTTCTTTGTCGGGTTGCCGGTTTGCGAGCAACAACTGCCTGTGTTTAACGTTTGTGGTTGAGTTTCCCGTGTTAAAGAAAATTCTGTTCCAGCTGCATTGGCTGTTCGGTATTACTGCCGGCTTGGTGTTGGCCCTGATGGGCGTGACCGGTGCGGCCTATTCGTTCCAGGACGAATTGATGCGCGCCCTCAACCCTGATGTGCTGCGGGTTGAAGTACGCGATAGCGGTGTGCTGTCGCCAGACGTGTTGGTGCCTAAAATCGAGGCCGCCAGCCAGCAGCGTGTAGTAGGGCTGTGGCTGGAAGTGCAGGGGGAGCGTGCCGCGCGGGTGTTTTTCGCGCCGCCGCCGGGCGAGCGCCGGGGGCCGTCGCGCTACTTCGACGCCTACAGCGGCGAGCTGCTCGGTAAGCCACGTGGCCAGGGCTTCTTCGATTTGATGCTGAAGCTGCACCGCTTCCTCGCCATGGGCGAGTACGGCAAGCAGATCACGGCAGCTTGTACCTTGATTCTGCTGTTCTTCTGTCTGTCGGGCTTGTACTTGCGCTGGCCGCGCCAAGCCGCAAGCTGGCGCGCCTGGCTGACCCTGGACTGGGCACGCAAGGGCCGCAGCTTTAATTGGGATCTGCACGCGGTGGCCGGCACCTGGTGCCTGGCGCTGTACCTGTTGGCCGCGCTTACGGGGTTGTATTGGTCGTACGACTGGTACCGTGAAGGCGTCACTGCGTTGCTCAGTGATCAATCTGGTGGCCAGCAGCGTGGCGGCAAGCGCGGTCCGCCGCCAGCCGGGGAGCTACCGCCAGTGAATTACCAAGCCGTATGGGATGGCCTGCAGCGTGCTGCCGGTAGCCAGTTGAGCAGCTACAACCTACGCCTGCCGACTGCTCCTGGGCAGCCGGTGACGGTATTTTATCTGCGCGACGATGCCCCGCATGAGCGCGCGTTCAACCAGCTGGCGCTCGATCCGTTGAGCGGCGAACCCGGTCGGCATAAACGCTATGACCAACAGACGTTTGGTGATCAGCTACTCACCAGTGTCTATGCCCTGCATGTGGGCAGCTACTTTGGCCTGACTGGGCGGATTTTAATGATGTTGGCCAGCTTGGCGATGCCGTTGTTCGCCATCACCGGTTGGTTGTTGTACCTCGATCGTCGGCGCAAAAAACGCGCGATGCTGAGCGCGCGTGGTCTGTTGCAGCCGAATGCGCCGCAAGCAGGCGGTTGGCTGATCGGTTTTGCCAGCCAGAGTGGTTTTGCCGAGCAGCTTGCCTGGAGCAGTGCGGGGCAACTGCAGGCCGCGGGGCTGGCGGTGAGCGTGCAGCCGCTGGCTAAACTGACCGAGCCGATGTTGCGCGAGGCCCGTAACGCGCTGTTTGTCGTCAGCACCTTTGGCGATGGCGAAGCGCCGGATAGTGCGCGCGCGTTCGAGCGCAAGCTACTCGGTCAGGCGCTTGGGCTGGAGCATTTGCGCTATGCGATGCTCGCCTTGGGGGATCGGCAGTACCAGCACTTCTGCGGCTTCGCCCAGCGTGTGCAGGGCTGGTTGGCCCAGCAGGGTGCACAGAGCCTGTTTGATTCAGTGCAGGTGGATGCTGCCGACGCGGCTGCGCTGACCAGTTGGCAGCGTCAAATCGCTGAAGTAACCGGCGCCAAGGCTCAGTATCAAGCAGAAGTACCCTACGGCCTGTGGGCGTTGAATCGCCGTGAGCTGCTCAACCCAGGCAGCCAGGGTGCGCCGACTTATCTACTTGGGCTGCGCGCGGAGCGGGCTGCTGAGTGGGCCGCTGGCGATATTCTTGAAGTGTTGCCGCGTCACGCCGACGCCACGGTGCAGGCCTGGTTGCAGGTGCATGCGCTGGATGGCGGGCAAATGGTCAGCCTAGATGGTTTGTCGCAATCGTTGCAGCAGGCCTTGGCAGGCAAACAACTACCCGAGCGATTCACTCATCTGGTCGGTTTGCATGCGCAGGCGGTGCTGGGCGCGCTGGTGCCGTTGGCTGCGCGTGAATACTCAATCGCTTCGCTGCCCAGCGATGGCGAGCTAGAGCTGATCGTGCGCCAGGAGCGGCATGCCGACGGTTCGCTGGGGCTTGGCTCCGGCTGGTTGACCGCAGGTGCTGCACTGCATGGCCAACTGCTGGCGCGGGTGCGGCGTAACAGCGGCTTCCATGCGCCAGAAGATGAGCGGCCGGTGATTCTGATCGGCAATGGCACCGGCCTGGCAGGGCTGCGCAGTCTGCTTAAAGCGCGGATTGTGGCAGGGCATCGGCAAAACTGGTTGCTGTTTGGCGAGCGCAATGCGGCTTACGACTTTTACTGTCGAGCAGAGTTGCAAGGTTGGCTGGTCAGCGGAGAGTTGGCGCGACTGGACCTGGCCTTCTCTCGTGATCAGCTGGCGAAGGTCTATGTGCAAGATTGTCTGCGTGAATCTGCCGAAACATTGTCGGCATGGTTAGCACAAGGCGCTGCCATTTATGTGTGCGGTAGCCTGGCGGGTATGGCTGCCGGGGTTGATGCGGTGTTGCATGAGTTGCTGGGCGAGGCCGGGGTTAATGCGTTGCTGGAAGAGGGCCGTTATCGTCGCGATGTGTATTAAGTTCGCGCAGTACTGTGGTTTTTGCAGGCTTCCCGTCGCGGTGCTGCGCCACTAAGCTGGTGGCTATGAAAACGATCCTGCTGAATTGCGACATGGGTGAAAGCTTCGGCGTGTGGAATATGGGTGATGACGCCCATGCCATGCCGCTGGTTGATCAGGCCAACCTGGCTTGTGGCTTTCATGCGTCCGATCCGATGACCATGCAGTGCACCGTTGCCCTGGCCGTGCAGCATGGGGTGAGTATTGGTGCGCACCCGGCCTATCCGGATTTGCTCGGCTTCGGCCGCCGGCATATCGCCTGCTCGCCGGAGGAGGTTACCGCGCTGGTGCTCTATCAGCTCGGCGCGCTGGATGCCTTCTGCCGTGCTGCAGGCACTCAGGTGGCCTACGTCAAACCGCATGGCGCGTTGTACAACGAGCTGGTACGCGACGATGCGCTGTTCAATGCGGTGCTTGAGGCCTGCGCCAGTTACCGCAAGGGTTTGCCGCTGATGGTGCTGGCGCTGGTTGACAACAGCCGCGAGCTGCGCCTGGCCGATGCCGCCGATGTGCCGCTGATGTTCGAGGCCTTTGCCGACCGCGCTTACCTGGCCGATGGTCAGTTGGCGCCAAGGCGTTTGAGCGGTGCGGTGCACCATGATCCGCAGCGGATCTTGCAGCAGGCCCTGGCGATTGCCCGCGGTGAGCCGTTTGCCGATATCGATGGCAAGCCGCTGCAGCTGCGCGCTGACAGCCTGTGCGTGCATGGCGATAACGCCGACTCCCTGGCCGTACTGCGGCGTTTGCGGGCCAGCCTGGATGCCCTATGATCCGCCTCGAGCCCGCCGGTGCCGAAGCCCTGTTGCTGGTGCTGGCCGAGCAGCCGGATGCGCAGCTGCCGCAACGGATCGCCATGTTGGCCGAGTGCATTCGTGGCGAGTTGGGTGGAGTGCTGACCGATCTAGTGCCGGGCTGGACCAGCCTGCTGCTGCACTACGACCTGATGCGTACCGATCACCTGGAACTGGCCGAGCGGCTCAAGCCGCTGCTGGAGCGTTGGCTTGCCGAGCCGTTTGTCGCGCAGGCCGGGCGGCTGCATGAAATCCCCATTTTGTATAACGGTGAAGACCTCGCCGAGGTCGCGCGTCTGTGTCAGCTCATTGTCGCTCAGGTGATCGAGCTGCATGCCGCGACCGAGTACCGCGTTGGAGCGATTGGTTTTGCCCCAGGTTTTGCCTACCTCGGTGAGCTGGACGCACGCCTGGCGTTGCCGCGCCGCGCCACCCCGCGTATCGCCGTGCCGGCCGGTAGCCTGGCGATTGCCGAGCGGCAGACGGCGATCTACCCGCATAGATCGCCCGGTGGTTGGCACCTGATCGGCCGTTGCCCCTGGTCGCTGTTCGATGCCGCTAGAACGCCGCCATGCCCGCTGGCGCTGGGTGATCGGGTTCGTTTTCGCAGCATTGATGAGCGCGACTTTATCCGCGAGGGCGGTCAGCTATGAGCGGCTTGCGGGTGCTCAAGCCTGGGCCGCAGAGCCTGCTGCAGGATGCTGGGCGACTGGGCTGGCAACACCTTGGCGTATCGCCAGCCGGACCGCTGGATTGGCATGGCGCGGCCTGGGCCAATCATCTGCTGAGCAACCCCTGGGGCACACCGCTGCTGGAAATCGCCCTGGGCGGCGTCGAGTTGCAGGCCGAGGTCGACACCTGGGTGGCGGTATGCGGCGCCCAGGTGCCGTTGAGCCTGGATGATCAGCCGCAGCCCTTGTGGACGCGTTTGCCGCTGCGCAAAGGCCAACTGCTGCGTCTGGGCTTTGCCCGCAGTGGTCAGCGCGCTTACTTGGCTGTGGCTGGCGGATTTATTGCGGCGCAGGTGCTGGGCAGCGTCAGCGTGCAGCTGCGCGAAGGGCTGGGGCAGGCGTTGCAGGCCGGGGATCTACTGGCTTGCCAACCTGCGCACTTCACCCGCAGCGCCAGCGTGCCCTGGCCCTACCTGCCGGATTACCGCTGCAAGCCTTTACTGCGGGTTATTACCGGTGGCGATGCGGCGAGTTTTGAGGAGGACCAGTTGCAGGGCTTTTTCGCCCAGACCTGGCAGCTCAGCCCACACTCCGACCGCATGGGTGCGCGGCTGCTCGGCGAGGCCGTGCAGCCGCCCGTGCGGCAGTGGTCATTGGGGGTTGGTCGGGGTGCGATTCAGGTACCGCCGGATGGCCAGCCGATCATCCTGCAGGCCGACCACCAGAGCATGGGTGGTTACCCGCTGCTCGGTTGGCTGCATCCGCTCGATCAGGGGCGCCTGGCGCAATGCCCGGCGCGCCATCCGCTGCGCTTCACCCCGGTCAGCATCGGCGACGCGCAGGCTGAGCTGCGCGAGTTCTACCGGTTCTTTCGCCGTTAAAGGGTCTTGGCCATTCGGCTGGCCAGCAACGCCCAGGCAAACAGCCCCAGACAGATAATCAGCATGGGCCAACCTCGCCACTGCAGATAAGGCGTGAGCCCTTGCATCGGTTGCACTTGACCGTAGAGCACCGCCTGTTCGAACTGCGGCAGTTGCGTGGTGATTTGGCCTTGCGGGTCGATCAGCGCGGTGACGCCGTTGTTGGTCGCGCGGATCATCCAGCGGCCGGCTTCCAGGGCGCGCATCTGCGCCATCTGTAAGTGCTGCAGCGGGCCGATGGAGCGGCCGAACCAGGTGTCGTTGCTGATGGTCAGCAGCAGGTCGCTCTGCGCCGCCAGGCCGGCGGAAAACTCCGGGTAGACCACTTCGTAGCAGATAAACGCGGCAATCGCATGGCCCTTGGCCTGCAGCAGGCTCTGCTCGGCGGAACCACGGGCGAAGTCGGACATCGGCAGGTCGAAGAAGGCGATCAGCCCGCGCAGCAGGTCCTGCAACGGCACGTATTCACCAAACGGCACCAGTTTCTGCTTGAGGTAATCGCCGCTGCCCTGGCCGACCACGCTGATGCCGTTGTAGTAGCGCTGCTCGCCGCGCTCATTACTCTGGCGAATCGGCACGCCGGTGATCAACGCGGCATTTCGCTCATTGGCGAAGCGATTGACCATGCCCAGGTAACCCTGAGCGCGGTCCTTGAGCACCGGGATTGCAGTTTCCGGCCAGACGATCAGGTCGGTCGGTTTGGCGCTGAAGGTCATATCGCGGTAAAGCGCGAGCTGAGCGTTGAGCTGCTCGGGGTCCCATTTCATGTTCTGTTCGATATTGCCCTGCATGGCCGACACGCTCAGCGGTTCGCCCAATGGCTGGGTCCAGGCGTGATTTTTGAGGGCGATGCCGGCGATCCACGGTGCGACTAACAGCACCACGCCGATGGCGAGAAACGCCTTGCGCGTGCGCAGTTGCGCCAGGTTGACCAGCAACGCCGCACTCAACGCCAGGGCAAACGACAGCAGCCACACGCCGCCCACCGGAGCCAGGCCGGCCAGCGGGCCGTCGAGCTGGCTGTAGCCGGCATACAACCAGGGGAAGCCGGTGAGAAACCAGCTGCGGAAGGCTTCTTGCGCCAGCCACAGTGCGGCGAAGGCCAGAGCATCGGCCAGCGGCGCTTCAACCCGGCGTAGCCAGCGCGTCCAGACCCAGGCGCTAAGAGCGAACAGCAGACCCAGGCCGCCAACAAACAGCAGGGTCAGAAATACCGCCAGGGGCGGTGAGGCCGCGCCGTAATCGTGGATGCTCACATACACCCAGCTGGTGCCAGCGGCGAACAGGCCAAAGCCATAACTCCAGCCACGCAGCACCGCCTGACGCGGCGTGAGGTCGCGCAGGCCGAGGTAGAACAGGGCGATGGAGAGAATGGCCAGCGGCCACAGGCCATAAGGCGCCAGCGCCAGGGGCGTGATAGCGCCAGCGAGCAGCGCGATCAGGTTGCCGGGCCAGCCAGGTCGGGTTATCCAGTGCATTGCTTGCAGGTCCTTGGATTGAGGTGGCGCAAGGGTAAAGCGGCAGAGCAGGCGGGGGAAGTGTTGCGAGCTGGCCACCGTTTCAGGTGGCCAGCGTATGTCAGTTGCTAACCGGGCTCAGGCGCAGCAGATGGATGCGGCGGCTGTCGGCGTTGAGTACGCGGAAGCGGAATTCGCCGATCTGGGTGACTTCGTTGCGCTTGGGCAGATGGCCGAAGGCGCTCATCACCAGGCCGCCGACGGTGTCGAATTCGTCATCGGAGAACTCGGTATCGAAGGCTTCGTTGAAGTTTTCAATTGGTGTCAGCGCCTTGACCAGGAAATCGCCGCTGGGCAGCGGTTTGACGTAGCTGTCTTCTTCGACGTCATGCTCGTCTTCGATATCGCCGACGATCTGCTCAAGCACGTCTTCGATGGTCACCAGGCCAGCAACGCCGCCGTATTCATCGATCACCACGGCCATGTGGTTGTGGTTGGCGCGGAACTCACGCAGCAGCACGTTAAGGCGCTTGGACTCGGGCACGAAGGTGGCCGGGCGCAGCAGGTCCTTGATATTGAAATTGGGCTGTTCGCCCGAGAGGATCAGCGGCAGCAGATCCTTGGCCAGGAGGATGCCGACGACGTCATCAAGGCTCTCACCGACCACGGGGTAGCGCGAGTGCGCCGCTTCGATGATCGAGGGCAGAAATTCCTTGGGCGTCTGGTTGGCCTTGATGCTCATCATTTGTGAGCGCGGCACCATAATGTCGCGAACCTGCAGGTCAGCGACCTGAATTGCACCTTCAACGATGGCCAGTGCTTCGCTGTCGAGCAGCTTGTTCTGATGCGCTTCGCGCAGCACTTCCAGCAATTCCTTGCGGTTTTTCGGCTCATGAGCAAAAGCCTGGGTCAGTCTGTTAAACCAGGACTTCTGCTCGTTGCTCGATCGGTCTTCGCTCATGGTGGTTACTCAGGAACCTTTTGTAATTTCAGTTGGGTTGTAGGGGGCATTTATTCGTGGTCGGCGTAAGGGTCGGGGTGCCCCAACTCAGCCAGCAATTCTCGTTCCATCGCTTCCATCTCTTCGGCTTCTTCATCCTCGATGTGGTCGTAGCCGAGTAGGTGCAAGCAGCCGTGGATCACCAGGTGCGCCCAATGCGCTTCGCTGGTTTTCGCCTGTTCCTGGGCTTCGCGCTCAACCACCGGCACGCAGATCACCAGATCACCGAGTAGCGGAATATCAAGCATCTCGTCCGGCACATCGGCAGGGAAGGATAGTACGTTGGTGGCGTAATCCTTATGTCGCCAGGTGTGATTGAGCTCGCGGCCCTCAGCTTCATCGACCAGGCGAATGGTCAGCTCGGAGTCGGCACTGCGCTGGCGCAGGGCAAGCTCGCACCAGGTGCGGAACTGCGCCTCGCTCGGTAGGGTCGCGGCGTCGCTGGCGATCTGCAGGTCAAGCTCAAGCATTGCGCTCATCCTGCTCGTCATCCAGCTTGCCGTGCATGCGGTTGTCGTAGCGCTCGTAGGCTTCGACAATGCGCTGCACCAGTGGGTGGCGCACCACGTCCTTGGGCTTGAAGTGGGTAAAGCTGATGCCCGGGACGTCACGCAGCACGTCGATCACGTGGGTCAGGCCGCTCTTGGTACCGCGCGGCAGGTCGACCTGGGTGATATCACCGGTGATCACTGCGGTGGAGCCGAAGCCGATGCGGGTGAGGAACATCTTCATCTGTTCCAGGGTGGTGTTCTGGCTTTCGTCGAGGATGATAAAGCTGTTGTTCAGCGTGCGGCCGCGCATATAGGCCAGTGGCGCGACTTCAATCACCTGTTTCTCAATCAGCTTGGCCACCTGTTCAAAGCCGAGCATCTCGTACAGCGCGTCGTAGAGCGGGCGCAGGTAGGGGTCGATCTTCTGCGACAGGTCGCCTGGGAGGAAACCGAGCTTCTCGCCGGCTTCGACCGCCGGGCGTACCAGCAGGATGCGGCGAATCTGTTCGCGCTCCAGGGCATCCACGGCACAGGCCACGGCCAGATACGTTTTGCCGGTACCGGCCGGGCCGACGCCAAAGTTGATGTCGTGGTCGAGAATGGCTTTGACGTAGCGCTGTTGATTAGCGCCGCGCGGGCGAATCATGCCCTTGCGGGTGCGCAGGGCGACGCTGGCTTCGACGGTTGGATTGCTCATTTCCTCGATGCCGGACTCCTGCAGAAACAGGTGCACCAGGTCGGGCGACAGTTCGGTGTTTTCGGCTTCGCGGTACAAGCGGCGCAGCAACTGCTCGGCAGCGCGGGTCTGACCCGCAGTGCCAACCAGTTCGAACTGGTTGCCGCGGTTGCGCAATTCAATGCTCAGGCGCTGTTCGATCAGGCGCAGGTGCTCATCAAATTGGCCGCACAGGTTAGCGAAGCGGCGAGCCTCAAAGGGTTCAAGGATAAAACGGAGTGGTTCTATGGGTGCGTTCAAGGTCGTGTGATGGCCGCCAGTCGGCTGGGGTAGTGAAACGAAGAATAGCGCTAGCGGCCGCGAGGGGGAAGCTCGGGCCGCTGCGGCTTTAGTTGCAGACGGTTTCGCTCAGTAGCGTGCCGCGCAGCGAGTTGGGCATGGCTTCGTCGATATGCACGTCGACAAACTGGCCGATCAGGCGCGGATTGTCGCTACGGAAGTTGACCACCCGATTGCTCTCGGTACGGCCCTGGAGCATGCCGGGGTCCTTCTTCGAGTAATCGTTGACCAGAATGCGCTGCACGGTGCCGGCCATCCGTCGGCTGTTCTCGAAGCCCTGCTGGGTGATGCGGTGTTGCAGCAGTGCCAGGCGCTGTTTTTTCAGTTCCAGCGGGGTGTCGTCTGGCAGGTCCGCCGCTGGGGTGCCGGGGCGCGCGCTGTAGACGAAGGAGTAGCAGAAGTCGAAACCGACATCCTCGACCAGCTTCATGGTCTGCTCGAAGTCCTTCTCGGTTTCACCAGGGAAGCCGACGATAAAGTCCGAGCTGATCAGAATGTCCGGTACGGCGGCGCGCAGCTTGCGGATGCGCGACTTGTATTCCAGTGCGGTGTGGTTGCGCTTCATCGCCGCGAGAATCCGGTCGGAGCCCGATTGCACCGGTAGGTGCAGGTATTTCACCAACTCGGGGATCTCGGCGTGGGCCTGGATCAGCGCGTCGGAGAATTCCAGCGGATGGCTGGTGGTGTAGCGAATGCGGTCGATGCCATCGATGGCCGCCACGGCGTAGAGCAGCTCGGCGAAGTCGGCAATCTGCCCATTCTGGGTGGCGCCACGGTAGCCGTTGACGTTCTGCCCGAGCAGGGTGATTTCACGCACGCCGTGTTCGGCCAGGTGGATGATCTCGCCGAGCACATCGGTCATGGGCCTGCTGACTTCTTCGCCACGGGTGTAGGGCACCACGCAGAAGGTGCAGTACTTGCTGCAGCCTTCCATCACCGAGACGTAGGCGCTGGGGCCATCGACGCGTGGTTCGGGCAGACGGTCGAATTTCTCGATTTCGGGGAAGCTGATGTCGACCTGGGCGATCTTGGTGGTGCGCGCGGCGTCGATCATTTCCGGCAGGCGGTGCAGGGTCTGCGGGCCGAAGACCACGTCGACGTAGGGCGCGCGATCACGAATCGCTGCGCCTTCCTGGCTGGCCACACAGCCGCCGACGCCGATCACCAGGTCGGGGTTGGCAATCTTCAGCTTTTGCCAACGGCCGAGTTGCGAGAACACCTTGTCCTGGGCTTTTTCACGGATCGAGCAGGTGTTGAGCAGGATGATGTCAGCGTCTGCTGCCTTCTCGGTGACTTCCAGGGCTTGATGTTCGCCCAGCAGGTCAATCATGCGCGAGCTGTCGTACTCGTTCATCTGGCAACCGTGGGTTTCGATATAAAGCTTCTTGGTCATGCGCGCTCAAAAAGGGTGATTCGAAGAACCGAGCATTATAGAGGCCGAAGGCTCGGGTTCCTAGCGTTGGCTGCTAGGCGGCTATGCTATGATCCGCGCCCTTTCAATTAATCCTTCGGTACGAACTGCATAGCCATGAGCAAGCGCGAGCCCATCTACAAGGTGATTTTCCTCAATCAGGGTCAGGTGTACGAGATGTACGCCAAGCAGATCTTTCAAAGCGATCTGTGGGGCTTTCTGGAAGTGGAGGAGTTCGTCTTCGGCGAGCGCACCCAGGTGGTGGTCGATCCCAGCGAGGAAAAGCTCAAGGCGCAGTTTGACGGTGTGGTGCGCAGCTTTATCCCCATGCACGCGATCATCCGCATCGACGAAGTCGAGCGCCTGGGCACTCCGAAGATCAGCGAAGCCAAGGGCGGCGGTAATGTTATGCCGTTCCCAATGCCGATGCCGGATAAGTAAGAACCTGCATACGATCTGCTGTGCGTCGGCCCTGCTGCGTTAAAAACAGCCTCGGCAAGCCGCTTGCGGCAACGCGCTTTAGCGCGACCCGAAGGGCGAGTGAAACGAGTAATGCTCATGTACAAAAGTACACTCCGCTTCCTCGCCTGCTTGACCAGCCGTAGGCTGTTACTAACGTAGCGCCTTGCAGTGCTCTAGCTCGCGAGATCTTAAGCAGCGTCTACGCGTGTTAGATGTGTTGAATCAGGGCAGTGGTGCGAACGGCGAGGTGAGGGTGTCGGCGTTTTGCAACTCCAGCAGGTAGTTGCGGAAAATCTGCCCCAGCACCTGGCTGGCGATTTCCAGTTCATCGCGCGGCATCTGTGCGGCGATCAGGTCAGCGCTGTCCATGGCTTCGTCCGAGCCGTTTACCGCCGCCATTTTCAGCACGATATAGGCCTGCACAGCGTTTGCCTGCACGCCTTCGCCTCGGAAGAACATCATGCCCAAGCGGTACTGCGATTGCGCATGGCCTTGCAGCGAAGCCTGTTCGAACCATTTCAGCGCCTGGCTGAGATCGCGTTCGACCCGCTTGCCGTCGTAAAAAAACTCGCCCAGCTCGAACTCCGCCTGCAGGTCGCCATTCAGCGCGGCTTGCTCGCAGGCCTCGAGGGCGGCGGGCAGTTCTTCGGGGGCGGTGTTGAGTGAGCAGCTGCCAAGCGCAGGGATCAGCAAGGAGTTGCCGCTCGCAGAGGCGAGCAGTGGCAGCAGGAGCAACAGGCAGCCCAGGGACAGGGTGCGGCCGGTGCGTTTCATGAAAATCCATTTACCTCGGGGTGCACAACAGGCGATGTACCTGGCCGCCGGAACGCGGCAGCCATCACATTATGAAATAAGCCGCGGGGTTCTTACAAAGTCTTTACCGGGTTTTCTTCTGTATGGCCCAGTTTTGCACTAGCCGGCAGGCTAAGCAGCAGCCAGGCAAGCAGTGGATAGGCCAGTGTCAGCAGGGCGTGGAACAGGTCAACCCGGCGTAACGAACCGATAAAGCCCTGGGTGCCGACGGCCAATCCGGCCAGCAGAAACAGTCCGACCACCGCAATCGCCGCAGCCAGTGGCGCGCGCCTGGGCCATTGCATGGCGCCGGCATAGACAATCAGCAGCAGGGTCGCCAGATTCAGCAGTAGGCGGTAATCCTCCAGCTGGTTCATCTGGCGGAACAATTCGAAGAATGCACACAGCCCCAGCAGGATGCGACCCCAGTTGGCGCGGCTCCATTGCCAGCCGCGTCCTAGCGCCAGCGCTGCTGCTCCCAGCAGCGGTAAGCCGAGGAAGCCGCTGGCCTGGCTTAGCCATAGGTGCGCAGCTTGCGCGTTGGGGTCTATACCAAAGCGAATTACCCCGACGGCAGCCGCAGCGGCCGGCAGCAGAAACCCCAGAAGGGCGCAGAACAGCGCCGGCTGATCAGCCTCGCCATAGTGCTTGCGGGCTTTGCCGATGGCGATTGCGCAAGCCAGGCAGGCCAGTGCCAGGACAGCGTCACTAAAGGCGGTGCTGTACTGCATCAGGCTTTCTTCATCTCGGCGAAGGCACGCTCAGCGGCGTCCAGAGTGATTTTCAGCTCAGCATCGCCATGGGCGATGGAGGTGAAGCCGGCCTCGAAGGCACTCGGGGCCAGGTACACGCCGCCGTCCAGCATCAGGTGGAAGAAGCGCTTGAAGCGTTCGACATCGCTGGCCATCACATCGTCAAAGGTGACGATATCGTCGGCGCCGCTGAAATACAGGCCGAACATGCCGCCTGCCTGGGTGGTGACGAACGGAATACCGGCCGCATCGGCACGGTCCTGTAGGCCTTGCAGCATACGGCTGGTGTAGCCAGTCAGCTCGGCGTGGAAGCCAGGACGTTTGATCAGGCGCAAAGTAGTCAGGCCGGCGGCCATGGCCAGCGGGTTACCCGACAGGGTGCCGGCCTGGTACACCGGGCCGAGCGGGGCGATGCAGTGCATGATTTCGCGCTTGCCGCCGAAGCAGCCAACGGGCATGCCGCCACCGATGATCTTGCCGAAGGTGGTCAGGTCCGGGGTTACACCGTAATACGCCTGAGCGCCGCCAAGGGCAACGCGGAAACCGGTCATTACTTCGTCGAAGATCAGCACCACGCCGTGCTTGTCGCACTGCTCGCGCAGGCCTTGCAGGTAGCCCGGTGCCGGCGGTACGCAGTTCATATTGCCGGCTACCGGCTCGACGATGATACAGGCGACGGTCGAGCCGACCTCGCGGAGCATCTGCTCGACGGCGGCCAGGTCGTTGAATGGCAGGGTCAGGGTGTGTTTGGCGAAGTCCGCCGGTACGCCAGCGGAGCTGGGAACGCCCTGGGTCAACAGGCCAGAGCCGGCTTTGACCAGCAGGCTGTCAGAGTGGCCGTGGTAGCAGCCTTCGAACTTGATGATGTTGTCGCGGCCAGTGTAGCCACGGGCCAGACGGATGGCGCTCATGGTCGCTTCGGTGCCGGAGCTGACCATGCGCACCATTTCCATCGACGGCACCAGGCTGCATACCAGGTCGGCCATCTCGGTTTCCATGGCGGTCGGTGCGCCATAGGACAAACCGTGCTGCAGTTGATTGCGCACCGCGTCGAGTACTTCCGGGTGGCTGTGGCCGAGGATCATCGGGCCCCAGGAGCCGACATAGTCGACGTAGCGCTTGTCATCTTCATCGGTGACGTAGGCGCCTTCGGCATGCTTGAAGAACAGCGGCGTGCCGCCGACACTTTTGAACGCGCGCACCGGAGAGTTAACGCCGCCAGGGATGTGCTTTTGCGCGTTGGCGAAGAGGGTTTCAGAACGGGACATGGCAGGGCCTCTCAAGCTGGGAGTCGGGGCGAGCCGTGTCGCCCCTGAAAACGATTAGTTAGAAATAAACAGGGCACTAAAGGCGCGGGCGCGGCGCTCGACTTCGGCGGCCGAGTCGGCGCCGAACAGGCCGTGCACCACTGCAACCATGCTGGCGCCGTGGGCGATCAGCGTGGGGGCGTTGTCCAGGGTCACGCCGCCGATGGCGACAATCGGCAGGTTGATCTTGGCTTTCGCCGCAGCCAGCAACTCGACGTCAGCTGACGGAGCGCCAGGTTTGGTGGTGGAGTTAAAGAAACGACCAAAGGCGACATAGCTGGCGCCTTCCTTGGCTGCAGCCTCGGCCAGCTCGAGCTGGGCGTGGCAGGTGCCGCCGATGATCGCTTTGCGTCCGAGCAGTGCGCGGGCGACGGACAGCGAACCATCGCCTTGGCCCAGGTGCAGGCCTACACCCAAGCGGGCGGCCAGTTCGGCGTCGTCATTGATGATCAGTGCTGCGCCATAGCGGTTGCACAGCTCGCGCAGGGCCTCGGCTTCGCGCAGGCGGCGTGCGTCATCGCTGGATTTGTCGCGGTATTGCAGCAGCCTCGCGCCGCCTTTGAGTGCGGCTTCGACGTAAGGCAGCAGTTTGCCCTTGAGCAGCTCGCTGTCGGTGATGGCATATAGGCCACGCAGTTTCATCTGAGGCGCTCCATCAGCAAAAGTCTAGGGGCAGGCGGCGTGGGATGTACTGGCCATGGCCCGGCTGTTCAGCGTCGCGCAGGGTGCGCCAGGTGTAGTCGAGGGCAAATTGCACAGCGCTGACCAGTTCCTGGCCTAGGGCCAGGCGGCCGGCGAGGGTGCTGGCCAGGGTGCAGCCAGAGCCATGGTAGCTGCCGGGCAGACGCTGGCAGGTAAAGGTGTGGCGGCTACCGTCACGTGAATACAGGCGATTGTGCACTTCGTGTTCATCGCCATGGCCGCCGGTGATCAGCAGGTGCCTGATATAGGGCAGCAGCTTCTCTGCACATTCGTCGGCGCTGCCATCAGGCAGTTCGGCGAGGATGCGCGCTTCTGGCAGATTTGGCGTGGCGATGGTCGACACGGCAAACAGGCGCTCGCGCATGGCGTAGCCAACTTCGTCCTTGCCCAGTGCGCCGCCTCCGCCGGCGCGCAGCACCGGGTCGCAGACCAGCGGGATACCCGGCAAACGTTGCATGATTTCCAGTACGGTTTCGACCATCTCGACCGAGCCAAGCATGCCCAGCTTGACGGCTTCTACGGGTAGATCGTTGATCACCGCATTGGCCTGGGCCAAGACCCAGTCGCGGTCGAGCACGCGAAAGTCGGAAACGTTGACAGTGTCCTGAACGGTCAGCGCGGTCACGGTGGGAGCAGCGTGACAGCCTTGGGCGAGCAGGGCTTCGATATCGGCTTGCAGGCCGGCACCACCACTTGGGTCATGACCGGACAGGCACAGCACTACGGGGCGAGAGGTAGGCATTTTCATGGTGCGCGAGCTTACCACCAAACCACGGCTTGCAGACCCCGAAACGCCAGGAAAGCCCGCCTGGCGGACGATCTGTCGCACGCGCATACCGTGCTGCAGCCTGTGTTAGTTAAGGTGAAAAACCCCAGGCAGTTCAGGTTTTTCCTGGGCCTCTGGCGCAAATGCCTATGCTAGAGTGCTGAGCTTCTGAATACACCGTTCCTGCAGCGCTGTTTAATGCACTGTTGGCATACTTTGGCTGAGCTGCATGCACTACATCCTTCTCTGTTTCTTCATGCTGGTGCCAGGGTTGGCCGGGGCATTGGTTTTTGACGAAAACACCCGCAGCCTGCCGCTCGGCAAGGCCATGTCGGTATTTGAGGATGTTCGCGGCGATGCCAGCATCGAGGACATCACCTCGCCTGCCCTGCAGGCCAGTTTCCGTCAGCACGACAAAGGTGTACTGAACGCCGGTTATTCGCGCTCGGTGTTCTGGCTGCGCCTGGATCTGGAATATCGTCCGCAACAGGCCACAGGTGCGCAGCCCTGGTTACTCGAGCTGGCTTATCCGCCGCTTGATCATGTGCAGCTGTTCCTGCCCAATGCACAGGGGCGTTATCAGCTGAGTCAGCACACTGGCGATGCCTTGCCGTTCTCCAGTCGCGAAATCAAACAGCACAATTATGTGTTTGAGCTGAGGTTGCCGCCGGCGCAACCGCAAAGCGTATACCTGCGCCTGGAAAGCCAGGGCTCGATTCAGGCACCGCTGACCCTGTGGGCACCGAATGCCTATCTGGAAGAGCAGCCGGCACGCATCTACGTGTTGGGTATCATCTACGGCGTGCTGCTGGTGATGTTGATCTACAACCTGTTTATCTTCCTCAGCGTCCGCGACACCAGCTACCTGTATTACATCCTTTATATAGCCTCGTTCGGCTTCTATCAGCTGTCGGTTAACGGCGCGGCTATCGAATATTTCTGGCCCAACAGCCCCTGGTGGGCGAACGCTGCCACGCCGTTCCTGATTGGTGCGGCGGCGCTGTTCGGCTGTCAGTTCGCCCGCAGCTTCCTGCATACCGCCGAGCACAGTCCTTGGGTCGATCGTGCGTTGTTGCTGATGATGGCCTCCGGCGTGCTGGTGATGACCCTGGCACTGACGGCCAGTTACGCCCTGTCGCTGCGCTTGGCCACCTACCTGGCGCTGGGCTTTACCGTGGTGATCTTCAGCGCGGGCATCCTCGCCTGGATGCGCGGTATGCGCGTGGCGCGCTATTTCATCATCGCCTGGACTGCATTTCTCGCCGGCGGAATGATCAATACGCTGATGGTGTTGGGCTACCTGCCGAACATGTTCCTCACCATGTACGCCAGCCAGATCGGTTCGGCGCTGGAAGTAGGCCTGCTCTCGCTGGCACTGGCCGACCGCATCAACGCAATGAAGGAAGAGCGCACGCGCATCCTGCAGGAGGCCGGGCTCAAGCTCGAAGCCTTCAACCAGGAACTGGCCAACAGCAACCGCCTTAAGGATGAGTTCCTTGCCACCGTCACCCACGAGCTGCGCACACCAATGAATGGGGTGATCGGTTCGCTGGAGCTGATGCAGATGCTTGAGATCGACGGTGAACTGGCGCACTACCAGCGCACGGCCGCCAGCTCTGCCCGCGACATGATGCGCATGGTCAATGACATTCTTGCCCTCACCGAACTGCAAGCGGGCCGCCTGTATCCACGGCGCGAGCCATTCAGCCTGCGCGGTCTGTTCGATGGCCTGCGTGCGCAGTACGCGCCGCGCGCCGAAGAAAAGGGTCTGCGCTTTATTCTGGAACTGGACGACAGCCTGCCGGATACCTTGGAAGGCGACGCCAGCAAACTGCTGCAGAGCCTCAATTGCCTGCTGGATAACGCCATCAAGTTCACCTTGCATGGCGAGGTGCGGGTAAGGGTCAGTCGTGGCGGCACGGCCAGCGATATTTTGCCGCTACGCATCGAGGTGATCGACAGCGGCGTGGGCTTCGCGGTGCCGGCCGACGCTAAGCTGTATCAGCGCTTCCAGCAGCTGGATGGTTCGATGACCCGCGAGTACGGCGGCCTGGGTATTGGCCTGGCAATCTGCCGGCAACTGGTCGACCTGCTCGGCGGCGACCTCAGCCATGAATCCCAGCCAGGGCAGGGCAGCTGTTTCCGCCTGGAGCTGCCGCTGGCCTTGCCCGTGCAGATGACCACTCCGGCCGCAGTGGTGCTGCGCGCCACCGGCCCGGCGCTGCGCGCGCCTGAGCAGTGCACGGTATTGATCGTCGAAGATAACGCGATCAATCAGCTTGTGACCCGCGGCATGTTGCTCAAGCTGGGATATCAGGTGCGTACCGCTGACAACGGTGCCGAAGCGTTGGAAGTGTTGCGCAGCGCGACCGTTGACGCGGTGCTGCTGGATTGCCAGATGCCGGTCATGGATGGTTTCGCCACCTGCCGCGCGCTGCGCAACCTGCCTGGCTGTCAGCTGCTGCCGGTGCTGGCGATTACCGCCCACAGCCACAGCGGCGACCGCGAGCGCTGCCTGGCCGCTGGGATGAGCGACTACCTGGCCAAACCGGTGAAGTTCGAGCAGCTGCGTAATCTGTTGCATGACTGGGTGCTCTGCCGCGAGTCCTGATCCCTTAGGTGGCATGCGCCAACGGCTGGCCAATATGCCCGCTGTTGTGCCCGGAATCGCCCTTTAGCCAAACTCTGAATCCTGATTCACTTGATCAATAGTGAATCAGGATTCAGACCATGGCTTATCGCACCACTGCACTGCGTATCGATCGCGATCAAGCCCTGCGCGAGCGCATTATCGACGCCGCGCTTGCACGGGTTGCCGAGGGCGGTTTTGCGGCGTTGACCATGCAAGCGCTGGCCGAGGATGTTGGCATCGCCACTGGCAGCCTGTATCGCCACTTCAGCAGCAAGGGAAGCCTGGCAGCCGAGGTGTTTGCCGTGGCCAGCCAGCGTGAAGTCGATGCGTTGGCCGCCACCATGCGCGGAACCGGTCGTCCGGAGCAACGCCTGGGCGCAGGGCTTGAGCGCTTTGCGGCGCGGGCCTGGGACAGCCGTCGTTTGGCCTTTGCCCTGATCGCCGAGCCGGTTGATTCGGAAGTCGACGAGCAGCGCCTGTTCTACCGCGAAGCCTACGCGGAGCTGTTCGTTGAGTTGTTGCAGGAAGGCGCCGCGCTCGGCGTATTCCGCGTGCAGCAGATCAACCTGGTTGCTGCCTGCTTGGTTGGCGCCATCGCCGAAGCGCTGGTCGGCCCTTTGTCGCCGCCAGCGCGTGCGGCCCGCGAAGCCGGTTACCCCGCCCCCAGCCTGGCTGAAGTCAGCCAGGCCTTAGTCACCTTTTGTCTACGCGTCGTGGGCGCCCCATTGCCTGAAGAGGAGCCTCAGCCATGAACGCCAGCCAACACGCCGAAACCCATGAAGTGTTCAATCAAGTGCCGTCGCTGGATGGCGCCAATCTGTACCGCGTCGACCTGCCGCTGCAAGAGTGGACCAAGCGTTTTGGCGGTGGCTGGGCCGAGCAGCGTCTGGATGTATATGGCGGTCTGGCCGGCGGTGAGCTGATGGTCGCTGGTTTTCTCGCTAACGAAAATAAGCCGGTGTTTAAGAGCCATGACCGTTATGGTCATCGTGCTGATTTGGTTGAGTTTCACCCGGCCTACCACCAGTTGATGAGCGCCGCTATCGAACACGGCCTGCCGTCCATGCCCTGGACTGACCCGCGTGCCGGTGCCCAGGTGGCACGTGCCGCGATGAGCTACCTGCACAGCCAGGCCGAAGCCGGTAGCGGCTGCCCGCTGACCATGACCTTCGCCAGCGTGCCCGCACTCAAGCTACAGGCCGATGTGGCCGAGAAGTGGTTGCCAAAAATCCTCTCGACCCAATACGACCCGCGCAACCTGCCGATAGAGCAGAAAACCGGGGCGACCATCGGCATGGCCATGACCGAGAAGCAGGGCGGTACTGATGTGCGCGCCAACACCACGCGGGCTTATCCGGTTGGCCTGGGTGGCCCGGGTCAGGCCTATGAGCTGGTTGGCCATAAGTGGTTCTGCTCGGCGCCGATGTGCGATGCCTTTCTGACCCTGGCGTATACCGCTAAGGGGCTGACCTGCTTTCTACTGCCACGCCATCGTCCGGATGGTTCGCGTAACGAGTTCTATATCCAGCGCCTGAAAAACAAGCTGGGCAACTGGTCGAACGCCTCCAGCGAAGTGGAGTTCCGCGGCGCGCTGGCCTGGATGGTCGGCGAGGAAGGCCGCGGCGTGCCAACCATTATCGAGATGGTCGCGCTGACCCGCTTCGACTGCATGATCGGCTCCAGCGCGCTGATGCGTCAGGCGCTGACCCAGGCCGCGCACCACTGTGCCCATCGCCAGGTGGGCGGCCGCGTGCTTAGCGAACAGCCGTTGATGCAGAACGTACTGGCTGACCTGGCCCTGGAAAGTGAGGCGGCGCTAGCGTTGACCATGCGTATGGGCAAGGCGCTGGATAATCCGCACGACGAGCAGGAAGACAAGTTCGCTCGGCTCGTCACCGCTGTGGGCAAATACTGGATCTGCAAACGGGCGCCGGCCATGATCAACGAGGCCGCCGAATGCATGGGCGGCGCCGGTTATGTCGAGGAAACCATCCTGCCGCGCCTGTACCGCGAAGCACCGGTCAATTCCACCTGGGAAGGTTCGGGCAACGTGCAATGCCTGGACGTGTTGCGTGCCCTGTCTAAGGAACCAGGTGTGCTTGATGCGCTGTTCCATGAGCTGGGCGACGGCCACGGTGATGCAAGGCTCAAGGCGCATGTTGCCAAGTTGCAGGCGGATTTCCGCGACACCGCCGATATCCAGTACCGCGCTCGCCAACTCACCGAAGACGTGGCTTTGGCGCTGCAAGCCAAGTTGCTGCTGGAAGCCGGTAATGCGGCGGTGTCTGATGCCTTTATCGCCAGCCGCCTGGGCGGCCAGGGTGGTCGTGTCTACGGCACCTTGCCGCGCGGAGTGGAAGTTGAGGCGTTGTTGGCGCGCAGCACGCCGCACCTGGTGTGAGGTGTATGCCCGTCTAGCAAGGGCTTTTGCGCGAATTGCAGTGTTCTGCTTTACCTTGAGCCCGGTCCTCTGCGCCGGGCTATGTCATTTCTGCGTGCGGCCGGGTAAGGTGGCCGCCGATGGTTCCGCAGCGTGTTACGCGAGCGGATGAAAAGGGAACATGGTGGGTACTGCTACACGTACCGAAGCCATGGCTGCCCCCGCAACTGTAAGCGGCGAGCGACGCCCACATGCCACTGACCGCAAGGTTGGGAAGGCGGGCGAAGTAGTAAACCGTGAGCCAGGAGACCTGCCATCGAAGCCGGGCACGATGCCCAATCCCTCAATCCAGATCATCGCGCGGTGGGCGCGGTACAGGAATCTCTATGCACATCGAACCAGAAGTCGTTACTGGCGCCAAACTCTTCCTCAGTTATGCAACCGCAGCGGGTGCCTTTGGCCTCACGGCCAAGCTTGCCCTCGACAGCGTACGCAGCAACGGCGGCATTGCTGCCCTGACCTTACGTAGCCTGCTGACCACTGCGTTGGTGTTTTGCTTCTTCGAGGTCTTTCCGCATCAGGCGGTTGGCGTTTCCGAAGTACACCTGATCCTCGGCTCAACTCTGCTGCTGCTGTTTGGCGCCGGGGCAACGGCTATCGGTCTGGCGCTTGGCCTGTTGCTGCAGGGGCTATTGTTCGCTCAGTTCGACTTGCCGCAGTACGGCATGAACGTGACCACGCTGCTGGTACCGCTGTGGGGTATCAGCCTGCTGGCCAAGCGCCTGATTGCGCCGGGCACCGCGTATGTGGACCTCTCCTACAAGCAGGCGCTGGCGCTGTCGACGGCTTATCAGGGTGGCATCGTTGCCTGGGTCGGTTTCTGGGCGGTCTACGGTAACGGCTTCTCCGGCGAGAACCTGGCTGCCGTCGGTAGCTTCGGTTTGGCCTATATGAGCGTGATCCTGATCGAGCCACTGGTCGATCTGGGTGTGCTGGCCGCCGCCAAGGCGCTGTCCGCCTATAGCCGTGGGCCGTTGTTCAACGCGCGGCTGCACCAGCCTGCCTGATTGATCACCGGCGGCGCTGCCAGATCAGCTTGCCGGTATTGCTCTCAGTGACCAGGTACTGGTCACTGAAGCGATAGTAGGCGGCAGGCTGATAGTCACTGCGGCCTTGCATCTGCACCTCCAGCAAGCCGTTGTTGCTCTGCCAGCGCCCGCTGTATTGCAGCTCGCCAGGGCTGTCGTAGTTCCAGTCTGAGCCGCCTGCCACGCTGCGCGTCCATTGCGAAACGCTGCCGTCATCACTCAGTTGCAGAATCATCTGGGTGGTCATCGACGCGAAATTGGCGCCGCCGCTGTTGATGATTTTCTCGTGTATCCAGGTTCCGATCAGCGCTGGGTCGCGTGTTGCACTGCTGCTTGGGCGGCTACTTTGCGTGGCCGCTGCAGCGCTAATGTTTTGCCGGTGGAACAGCGCCTTGCGTTCCAGGGTTGCTCCGGTAGTCGGATTGCGCGCGGCGATATGGGTGTTGAGCACGCCATTGGCGTAGGTGGCATTCATATTGGCGATCAACTGCCCGGATTGCGGTTCGCTGATCTGCGCGCTGAGCAGTTGGCCGTCAAAGCTGCCGCTGATCTGCAGGCGCAACGTGCCGCCCTCGATATATTCCCCGCTGACTTGCTGGCCTTGACTGCGCAGGTGCATTTCGGCTGGCTGGCCGTCCAGCGTAGTCAGGTAGTGGCCGTCCAGGGTGTCGGCCAGCAGAAAACTGGGTAATAGGCACAGCACAAGTGTGAGCAGGGCGCGCGGCATGCGTTTTCCTCAGGAACTGGGGTTGTTGAAGATTAGCTGTTGTTGCTTGACCTGGGGGCGGCCTCGCACTTGCAGACTGACTGTGCAGCTTAACGAGGAGCGTTGCCATGACCCGTGAACACGCCTTTTGGCAAGAATACCAACTGGCCCGCGCCCAGTGCGGCTTTGATCCAGCCGCCGAGCTACACCATCTGGAGCGAGCGCATATTCTCGGTCAGCGTTATTTCAACGAGCACTTGCGCAGTCATTTGTGGATGCTTGCATGGGCTTGGCGCCAGCGTGACTGGGCCGAAGGGCTGGCGCAGTTGCTGCGCATTCCCGGTAGCCTAGGCTCGTTGTTAGGCCTATTACCCTCGGGGAATCCGGGTACGCGTCGCGTCGGTCCGCTGACCCCTCAGGATATTCCTGAGGATCTGCAAGCGCTGCTCAAGTAGCCAGCACAGGCAACACCGCGCTATCGCAAACGCGGCGGATCAGGGCAAGATAGAGCCATTACGTTCAGCCAGGAAGGTGCCTTGTGAACCCTTGCTCCGATGACTTTATTGTCGCCAAAACCGCTGAAGAAGCGGTGGATCGTCTGGCCGCTCTGCACCTGCAGGCGACCACCGCTCTCAGTCAGGCGCTCAAGCGCTACCTGAAAGAGCGCATCAAGCCAGATGCCGCCCAGCAGTGCCAGTTCCGTTACCCAGAGCTGCGCCTGATCTATCTGTGTCAGGGCGAAGTGCCGACCACTGTGCGTGCTTATGCCAAGGTGCAGGTGCCGGGCACTTACAGCATCACCGTCACGCACCCTGCGGCGTTTCGTAAGTACCTGCTGGAGCAGCTGCGTCCGCTGATGAGCGACTTCACCGTGCGGGTTGAAGTGGGCATCAGTCAGCAGAACATCCCTTACCCCTATGTGGTTGAGCAGGGCGACGAGCTGGCTGGCTCCGGTGTGACCGCCGCCGAACTGGCGCGGGTGTTCCCCAGCACCGACCTCTCCGCTGCCACCGATGGCACTGCTGATGGTTTGTATGACTGGGAAAACACCGACCCGCTGCCGCTGGCGCTGTTCGATGCGGCGCGGGTGGATTTTTCCCTGCGCCGTCTGGTGCATTACACCGGCAGCGACTGGCGACATGTGCAGCCGTGGATTCTGCTGACCAACTACCACCGTTATGTCGACCAGTTTATTCGCCATGGTTTGGATATGCTGGTGGGCGAGTCGCGCTTCACCCGCATGGTGCTACCGGGCAATGTAGTCATCGAGCGTGGCATGGCCGAAGGCGAGATGCAGGCAATCATCGAGACGGTGGTTTGGCACCGTTATCAGATGCCTGCCTATCACCTGCAGAGTGATAAGGAGGGTGACGGCATTACCCTGGTCAATATTGGCGTCGGCCCGTCCAACGCCAAGAACATCACCGACCACCTGGCCGTGCTGCGTCCGCATTGCTGGCTGATGATTGGCCACTGCGGCGGCCTGCGCCAATCGCAGACCATCGGCGACTATGTACTGGCCCACGCCTACATGCGTCGCGACGGCATTCTCGACCGTGTATTGCCGCCGAATATCCCGCTACCGGCCCTGGCCGAGGTGCAGCAGGCGTTGCAGGAGGCTGCCAAACAGGTCACTGGTGAACAGGGCGATGAGCTGAAAAAGCGCTTGCGTACCGGTACCGTGCTGACCTACGACGACCGTAACTGGGAGCTGCGCTGGGCTCAGGAACGGCCGCTGATCAACCTGTCGCGCGCCGTGGCGGTGGATATGGAAAGCGGCACCATCGCCGCGCAAGGCTATCGCCTGCGGGTGCCCTACGGCACGCTGCTGTGTGTATCGGACAAGCCGCTGCACAGCGAAATCAAGCTGCCGGGGGCGGCGGGAGCGTTCTACGAACGCGCCGTCACCCAGCACCTGCACATTGGCATCACCGCTCTCGACCTGTTGCGCAACCAGCTCAACTCGTTGCACTCACGCAAGCTGCGCAGCTTCGACGAACCGCCGTTCCGTTAGTCGGGGCGATTTTGTGGCCCACCGCACAGGATTAGGCGGCTGGGCTGCGAATGGTCGCGCAGAGGGTTAGGCTGTGCGACCTGCAAACATGACAAGGAGTGTTGTATTCATGGATCGAGCCCAGGTTTTACTCGAAGGCTTGTGGGAACCTTTCAGTTTTCTTCCCCTATTTGGCTACAGCTGTCTCGGTCTGCTACTCGGTGCTGTCGCCGGGCTGCTGCTGACCTTGCAATTGCAGCGCCGAGGCTGGCTGGCGCGGCGCAACCGCTGGCATCACTGGCTACTCAAACTGTACTTTCTGCTGTTACCCGTTAGCGGCGCCTTTCTCGGCGTGCAGGCGGGGTTGCTGTATGGCGGCCAGCAACAGGTTCATCGCCATCTGGACAGTTATGCGCCGCTGGTACAAGGCGTGGCGGATGGTATCTGGCAGGACTTCTCCACTTACTTGCAGGCTCAAGATCAACAGGTCATGACGCGCGAACTGCAGAGCACCAGTGTGCAGGCCGTACTTAATCATATGGCTGCCCAGTACCTGCAAGCGCAGCTTCTGGCCCGTGCGCCGCAGTTGGAGGAGGCCTCGTTGAGCGAGCGCATCGGCCTCCAGCTATTCGACTACTTACAGGCCAGCCTGCTGAGCGCAGCGGTGCGCGATACGGCAGTAGAGCAGGCCAATAAATACACTGGGGTGGACCGCCAGGTGGTGTTCGATGTACTCGATGCGCGGGTTGAGCAATTGTTCCAGGCTGACTTCCTGTTGGGCCTGCTCAAGCGCCAGCTAGCTCAGGTGCTCAAGCCGTTTTACCTAACGCTACTCGCGTTGTTGGGGTTGTTGCTTGCCATGATCGGCGCCGAACTGTGGCTGTCGCGCAGGCTGCGGCAATGGCCCCAAGGGTTCGTTGAGGTTCAAGCAGCACCGGGTACATTGCCGGCTCAGTAGTGCTGGGTTTATCGCGGTCTCGGCGCGCCGTGTGCCTTGTGGTGCAGCGCGCTTTCCAGCCACTGACAGAAGCTACGGGTCAGTGGCTCGTGTTCGCTGTCACGGTGGATCAGCCAGGCCCAATTAGCGCCGCGAATGGTCTGTTCCACCAGCGGTTGTAATGCTCCGCTGTTGCGCGCCTGTTCGGCCAGCAACTGGCTGACCAGGGCAATCCCAAGCCCCTGGCAAGCGGCATCCAGCAGCAGGCCCAGATCCGAGAAGTTCAGGCCTTGGCTCTGTTGGCCGACATCCGCACCGCCCTGGACCTGCCAGTGACTCCAATCCATCTCCCTTTCGCCGTGCAATGTCGTGCGCTCGGCTGCTGCCTGGCTTAACAAGCTGGGGTGGCACGCAGGGTAGAGGCGATCTTCCAGTAATACACGAAAGCTGCACTCGGCCTGAGCACTGAGGTCGTCACGCACGGCGATATCAATGGTTTGGGTGGCCATGTCCGGGGTTTCATCGGTGGTTAGCAGCCACAGATCAACCTCAGGATGCAGGCGATGAAACTCACCCAGGCGCGGCACCAGCCAGTGGCGAGCGAAGGCTGGCGTGGTGTTGACCACCAGTTGGTTGGGCTTGCGGTATTGCTCCAGGCGGCGGATGCCCACCGCCAGCTGCTGTAGCAGTGACTGGGTGGTGCTGAGCAGGTCATGTCCGGCATCGGTGAGCGCCACACTGCGCCCGCTCCTGAAGAACAGCGGCTGTTCGAGAAAGCTTTCCAGGCTGCGGATCTGTTGGCTGATTGCCGACTGGGTGAGGTGTAGCTCTTCGGCGGCTTTGTGGAAACTGCCCAGGCGGGCGGCGGCTTCGAAGCCGCGTAGGGCGTTCAGGGGAGGCCAGTGCTTGAGCATGATTGATAAGTTCTGCTAATCAAAAGTGTGCAAAATCTATCGTTAGTCGCGTGATTTTTACAGGCCTAGCATACAAGTCATCACCGCTTTTGCGGTTTTCAGTGATAACAAAGTCTTAACTGAAAGGTATTTGTATGCAGCATGAAGCAGTCGCGCAGAACGCTTGGATGATGCCCGCGGAGTGGGCGCCGCACGCCGCCACCTGGATGGTCTGGCCACATAATCGGGCGTTGTGGGAGTCGACCTGGGGCGTGACCCTGGCCGAGGTGCAGGTCGATTTCGCGCGGGTGGTCAATGCCATTGCTCGTTTCGAACCGGTGAAGCTGGTGGTCGACCCGTCGGCCATCGAGCGCGCCCGAGAGCTGTGTGGGGCCAATATCGAGCTGATTGTGCTGGCGGTCAACGACAGCTGGTGCCGCGACTCCGGTCCGAGTTTCATCTGCCACCCGCAATTGGGTCTGGCTGGGGTCAGCTGGCGCTTCAACGCCTGGGGCGGCAAGTCCGATCACGACCTCGACGAAGGGCTTGCCCGACGTGTCCTCAATGGTCTCGGCCTGGAGTGCTTTGGCACCTCGCTAAGCAACGAGGGCGGCGCGATCCATGTCGATGGTGACGGCACACTGATTACCACTGAGTCGGTACTGCTAAACCCCAATCGCAATCCGGGCATGAGCAAAGCCGAGATGGAAGGTATTTTCGCCCGTTTGCTCGGAGTGAAGAAAACCATCTGGCTGCCAGGCGACCCGGACTATGTCACTGGCGACATGACCGACGGCCACATCGATGGCGTATGTGCCTTCGCCAAACCAGGTGCGCTGCTGGTAGATGCGACCCGTGATCAGTCTTCGCTGTATGCCGAAGTGGTGCGCGAGAATCGACGGGCTCTGGAACTGGCCACTGACGCCCGGGGGCGCAGATTCGAGATGCTTGAGCTGTTCGAGGCCACCGCTGCGGTGGACACCGAGGCTGAGGTGTTCTGCGCCTCGTACACCAACTTCTACATCTGTAATGGCGCGATCATCATGCCGGCCTACGGCATTGCTGCTGACGATGAAGCGGCGGCGACACTGCGCATGGCATTCCCAGGTCGCGAAGTGGTGCCGGTGCAGATCAATCAGCTGGCCCATGGCGGTGGCGGCGTGCATTGCATCACCCAGCAGCAGCCGGCCTGGCCGCTGCCAGGGGTGAAGTGATGAGCACACTGACGGTTGCCACCACCCAGTTCGCCTGTAGCTGGAACCTTGAGCACAACCTTGATCAAGCCGAGCAGCTGGTACGCGAAGCAGCGGCCAAGGGGGCTCAGTTGATCCTGCTGCAGGAGCTGTTCGCCACACCGTACTTCTGCATCGAGCAGGACCATAAACATTTGGCGCTGGCCGAGGAGTTTGGCCAGAGCCGCGTGCTCAAGCGCTTCGCGGCCCTGGCCAAGGAGCTGGGCGTGGTGCTGCCGCTGTCCTGGTTCGAGAAAGCCGGCAACGCCTACTTCAACTCGCTGAGCGTGGCCGATGCCGATGGGCGCCTGCTTGGCGTGTACCGCAAGACCCACATTCCCAACGCTATCGGCTATCAGGAGAAGGAATACTTCAGCCCTGGCGACACCGGTTTCCGGGTTTGGGATACCGCCTATGGGCGCATCGGCGTAGCCATTTGCTGGGATCAGTGGTTTCCAGAAACTGCACGCTGCCTGGCTTTGCAGGGTGCCGAGGTGCTGTTGTTTCCCACTGCCATTGGCTCTGAACCGGGCGCCGCAGCGCTGGATTCGCGTGACCACTGGCAGCTCACGCAGCGCGGCCATGCTGCCGCCAACATCCTGCCGGTGGTAGCCGCCAACCGTGTCGGCCATGAAATGGCTAGCACGGATCCGGCCCTACAGATGAGCTTCTACGGCTCGTCCTTTATCACCGACCACAAGGGCAAGTTGCTCGCTGAGGCCGACCGTGACAGTAGCGGCGTATTGGTGCGCGAGCTGGATCTGGCGGTCATGCGTGAGGAGCGCCTGACCTGGGGCATCTACCGGGATCGCCGCCCAGAAATGTATGGGTCGCTGCTGGGGCTGGATGGCAGCAACACCCATGTGCATTGGCATGATCGAGGAGTTCGGCTATGACCCTTAGCAAACCGCTGTTGCTCGCCTCTCTGGGCCTTGCGCTTGGCTGCGCCCAGGCGCACGCCGAGGATGAGGCCAAGATTCTGCGTCTGTACAACTGGGCGGATTATTTCGCCGAAGACACGCTGACCAATTTCACCGAGGAAACCGGGATCCGGGTGATCTACGACGTGATGGAGGGCAGCGAGACGCTAGAGGCCAAGATGATGTCGGGCAATAGTGGCTACGACCTGATCTTCCCGGGTGATACCGTGGCCGAGCGCCTCATGCGCGCGGGTGCGCTGCAAAAACTGGTGCCAGAGAAGCTTGAATACCTGGCTGATATCGAGCCAGGGCTGCGCAACCTGCAGACCCAGTATCCCTATTCGCGGCACGCTACAGTGCCGTACACCTGGGGCAGCATCGGCATCACCTACAACGCAGCAGTGATCAACAAGCGCCTGGTCAATGCGCCGGTAAACAGTCTCGATCTGCTGTTCAAACCGGAACTTGCGGCCAAGTTTGCCGATTGCGGTATTTCCATGATCGACTCACCGGACGAAGTGCTGGCCGTGGTGCTCAACTACCTAGGCCGTTCGCCACGCAGCGCTGAGGCTGCTGACCTCAAGGCCGCCAGTGAGCTACTGGCGTCGATCAAACCCTATATCCGCAAGTTCCAGTCGCAGCCAGTTACTGATCTGATCAATGGTGATCTGTGTCTGTCGCTTGGCTACAGCGGTGATGTCACCCAGGCCCAGCGCACGGCCAGCGCTGCTGGAAAATCGATGGACTTCCAGTACCGCATTCCGCGTGAAGGCACCACGGTGTGGATGGACACCATGGCCATTCCGGTGGATGCCCGTCACCCAGAGTACGCCTACGCCTTTATCAACTTCGTCATGCGTCCGGCGAACATGGCAGCAATCAGTAACTTCACTGGCTATCCGACGTCCAGTGCCAAGGCCAGGCCGCTGGTCGATGCGGACATGCGTAACAACCCGGATATCTACGTTGATGAAGTCGCTTATGCGCGACTAATCCCCGGCAAGGACATCCCGCAGCGCGACATGCGTGCGCGCATGCGGGCGTGGACCACTTTTAAAACCACCGCCAGTAACTGAACCACCCATTTCCGAGGGGCACGCATATGTCGACACGTCGTGATTTCATCAAACACCTGAGCCTGGTCGCCAGCCTGGGCGCGGCTGCATCTCTAGGCCTGGGTGTGAACGCCCCCCGGGTTCGTGCTGCGCTGGGCAACAGTTGGTACATGCCAGATGAGCATGGCCCGCAAGAACGGGTATTTCTGGCCTTCGCTGCTTCGGCGTCGATCTGGGATGATTGGGCCACAGCAGTGAACAACACCGTGGCCCTACTGGCCAAGACCATTGCCGAATATCAGCCGGTAACCGTGTTGTGCCGTGCTAATCAGCTGGGGCTGGCCAAGCAGAAATGCGGTACCCGCAACGTCACGTTCCTGACCATGCCGCTGGATGACATCTGGGTGCGTGACTACGGTGGTTGTTTTGTGGTTGACGGGCAGGGTGGGCGCGGTCTGGTCGACTTCAATTTCAATGGCTGGGGCAACAAGCAGACGGCCAGCCGGGATACCGAGGTGGCCGACATCCTGAGCGATGAGGGGTATGCCGCCTATATCAGCAGCATGCTCACGGGCGAGGGTGGCGGTATTGAGGTGGATGGCCATGGTACGGCGATCTTGACTGAAAGCTGCTGGGTCAACCGTAATCGTAATCCAGGCATGAGTAAGCTGCAGATCGAGACCGAGCTGAAGGCCAACCTCGGCTTGCGCAAGATCATCTGGCTGCCAGGCATCAAGGGCAAGGACATCACCGATGCCCACGTCGACTTCTATGCACGCTTCGTCGAGCCCGGAGTGGTCATCGCCAACCTGGACAATGATCCCGCGTCCTACGACTACGCCGTGACGCGCACGCATCTGGATATTCTCAAAGCGGCCACGGATGCCGATGGGCGCACGCTGACCGTGCACACCCTGCCGCCACCCCTGAAACCGCGTAGCCACCTGTACAGCAGAAATAACCCGGACTTTGCCCCCGGCTACATCAACTATCTACCGATCAATGGCGCGGTGATTGCCCCGCAGTTCGGCGACGCGGCGGCGGATAAGTACTGCAAAAATCTGCTGACCCGGCTTTATCCAGGGCGCGACATTGTGCAGGTGAATATCGATCCGATTGCCGGCGGCGGTGGTGGTATTCACTGTGTGACCAAGAACATGCCGCGCCTGTGATGTATTGGCTCAGGCAGGGCATTCCACGGCTGGGTCGCGGCGCAGGTGCAGAATCGGAAAGGGCCGTCCGCCGCCATCTAGCGGTGAGCGGCTTTCTACCTCGAAACCCTGGCTCAGGTAGAAACCCAGCGCCTTGGGGTTTTGTTCATTGACGTCGACCTGGGTTGCGCCGAGGCGCGTCACCGCATCACTGAGCAGAGCGCGACCAATGCCCGTGCCGTGGTTCTGTGGATCAACGAAGAGCATCTCAACCTTGCCCTCGGCATGGCCGAGAAAACCGCTGATCTTGCCATCCTCGCCACGGATGCAACTGAGCTGACCCTGAGGAAAATACTGCTCGACCAGTAAGGGCTTGAGCAGCTGAATGTCGTGCTCTTCGAGAAAATCATGGGTCGCGCGTACTGCCGCCTCCCACACTTCAAGCAGGCGCGGGAAGTCGGTGGCACTGGGTGTTTCGATCTGGTGTGGCATGTGTGGCTCATGATGCGATGAAAAAAGGGGCAAATCATGCGACTGATTTGCCCCTCCTGTCACTTGCTTGCGTCGAGTACCACGCGGTAACGCGCTTTACCCGCGCGCAGGTGGTCGATGGCCTCGTTGACCTTGCTCATGGGGAAGTGTTCGACCTGCGGCAGGATCTGATGGCGGGCGCAGAACTCGAGCATTTTCACCATATTGGCGGGCGAGCCGACCGGGGAGCCGGACATGCTCTTCTGCTTCGGAATCAGGTTGAACACATGCACCGGGATCGCGCTCGGTACGATGCCGACAAAGTGCAGGCGACCTTTGCCGCGCAGGGTGCCGAGCATGGCGTTCCAGTCCAGGTCCGCGCTGGCGGTGACCAGCAGGAAGTCCAGGCTGGCGGCAATGGCTTTCAGCGCAGCGCTGTCGGTCGATGCCACCACCTTGTGTGCGCCCAAGCGCTTGGCTTCGTCCTGTTTACTCAGCGATGAGGTGAAGGCGGTAACTTCGCAGCCCCAGGCATTGAGAAAGCCCAGCGCCAGGTGACCGAGGCCGCCGATGCCGACCACGCCGACTTTATCGGTGGGTTTTACGTCGAAATCCAGCAGCGGGCTGAACACTGTGGAACCGGCGCAGAACAGCGGGCCGACCAAGGCTGGGTCGAGACCGTCCGGCAGCGGTACGGCCCAGGCCCAGTGGCCGCGCAGGCGGTCGGCGAAACCGCCGTTGCTGCCAACAATCGTCGGCTTCACCGTGCCGCAGAGTTGGTGCGCACCTTCCATGCACGAGCTGCAATGCATGCAGCTGCCCTTGTACCAGCCGATGCCCACCCGCTGGCCGAGCTTGAGGCCACGCGCCTGCGGGCCGAGGCGCACCACAGTACCGACCACTTCATGGCCGGGGATAAAGGGATAGCGCGCATTGCCCCATTCGTTGTCGATCATCGACTGGTCGGAGTGGCAGATGCCGCAGTATTCCACCGCCACTTCCACCTCTTCGGCGCCCAGCGGGCCGGGGTCATAACTGTGCGGTTCGAGGGGCGCGCCGGGGGCTTTGGCAGCCCAGCCGGTAAAGGTTTCGACGATGGATTCGGGTGAACTCATAACAATGGCCTCGGGAGGGGGAACGCAACTTTGCCAGCATAGTCCAGCTACGCTGGCCAAGGCTTTGAGGATCACTCAGCCTGATAGTCCAACCTTGGCCTCGGTTACACTGGCCGCTTCGTAACCTGTTGCTGGATCACCTATGTCACGCCCACCTCGCCCTGCGTCCTCTCGTCCGCACAGCGGCAAACCTGCCGTGCGCCGCGTGGCCAAGGCGCCACCTGCCGAGCCACGGTTGTTGGTGCTGAACAAGCCCTTCGACGTGCTGACCCAGTTCAACGACGAGCAGGGCCGCGCCACCCTCAAGGACTTTGTCGATGTGCCCGGCGTCTATCCGGCTGGCCGGCTGGATCGTGATAGCGAAGGCTTGCTGCTGCTGACCAACGACGGTGGCCTGCAGGCACGCATCGCCGATCCCAAGCACAAGCTGGCGAAAACCTATTGGGTACAAGTCGAGGGTGAACCGAGCGAAGCGCAGTTGCAGCAGCTGCGTGAGGGCGTGCAATTGAATGACGGCCCGACCCTGCCGGCTGAAGCGCGTCTGTTAGATGAGCCGCAGTTGTGGGATCGCAACCCGCCGGTACGCTTTCGCAAAAGCATCCCGACGGCCTGGCTGGAACTGGTGATTCGTGAGGGCCGCAACCGTCAGGTGCGGCGTATGACAGCGGCGGTTGGCCTGCCGACGCTGCGCCTGGTGCGGGTGCGTATCGGCCCGTTCAGTCTGGATGATTTGCAGCCGGGGCAGTGGCGTGAAGTGCCACCTCGGCTGGCCTGATCAGTAGCCGGCTTTGATAACGGCGATGCCTTTATCCAGCACTTCATTCCAGGCGCTGCGGGTTTCGTTGCAGTACTGCTGGTCATGCTCGCCGATGGTCTGCAGCAGTGCTTGCTGCCACAGCACATACAGCTCAGGGCGAATGTCCATGGCGGCGCGGGAGTGGCTGCAGCCCAGGGCGCGCAACTTGGTGTCAGGCATGCCGCGCGCATGCATCACCAGGTTGAGAATGCCCTGGCGCAAGAGCAGCTTTTGCCCGTTCATCTCGGTATTGGCGAACTTCTCGCGCACCTCGGGTGAGCTGGCTAGGAAGTGCTGGTAGAAATTGTCGAAGAAATCAGGGCTGGCGCAGCAGCGGCCATAGCTCTGCATCACCCGGTCGGTGGGGGACATGAATACTCCTGGGGAACGGCGGAAAGCCGCATTCTAGCGCGGTTGGATGCGGCTGGGCGTGCAGTAGTCGGCGCGGGCAGCTTTATCAGCCGTGGATGCCGCGACTTACTTCGATGATGTAAGTGATGATCGGCTTGGCCAGGAAGGCGAACAAACACAGGCCCAGGCCGAGGAACAGGATCGCCGTACCCAGGCGGCCGGCTTTGGAGGTTTTTGCCAGGTCCCAGATGATGAAGAACATAAACACCATCAGCCCGCCGACCAGTGCGTACATCATCAGCGATTCGAACTGTTCGGTTTCCATTCGGGCCTCGTGAACCTGCAGGTGCTCGGCTGGGTGCCGAAAATCGATGCGTAGGTGGGCGCGGTGACGCTCGCCAGAGGGGCGCGATTATACGCGCCGTGGGCGGCCCTGCCAGCCGCGCATGACGAGGGTGCGGCGATCAGCCGCGCAGGTGCTGCAACGGCAGCTGGGTGCTGGAGAGAATCTGCTGCAGGACGAAGCTGGAGCGCACGCTGGAAACCCCCTCGATACGGGTCAGGGTGCCCAGCAGTAGCTGCTGGTAGTGATCCATATCCGGCACCACCACCTTGAGTTGATAGTCCGCGTCCATCCCGGTGACCAGGCAGCATTCGAGCACTTGCGGGCATTTGCGGATTTCTTCCTGAAAATGCTCGAAGCGTTCCGGGGTGTGCTTGTCCATGCCGATCAGCACGTAGGCGGTCAGCGTTAGGCCGAGCTGCTTGCGGTCGAGCAGGGCGACCTGGCCGAGGATATAGCCGTCATCTTCAAGCTGTTTGACTCGGCGCGAACAGGGCGAGGGTGACAGGCCGATGCGTTCGGCCAGGTCCTGGTTAGACAGGGTCGCGTCGCGCTGCAATTCGGCGAGGATATTCAGGTCGTAACGATCAAGTCTGTTCATCTTTGTCGTGCTTTCGTTATTTGATTGTTATGAATGATGCGCTTGTGGTGATTAATTGCGCAAGTGGTAGGCATATCAGCAATATTCGCAATCTTTCACTGCCTCGACGGGCGTAAGCTTTACCTCAACTTCAAGGCCCGGACGACACGTCCAGCCGCCTCGCCCAATCAGGTGAGCGGTCGCCGCCGATCCCACCGGATCGTCACGGCTCCCGGGTCCGCACTGCTCAACCAGGCAGGCGAAGAAAAGGCGTTACCATCGCCACAATGACGGACACGCAAAAAAGGGGAAGGCCTGCAGGCCTTCCCCTTTTTTGTGTCCGCCATCCTTGGCGGACCTTCGCAGCACGACGTCAAAATTGCTCCAGGCAGTTTTTTGTTGCCTGCTAGTTGCTTTTACGAGGCCGTCGCCGGTTTCACCACGTTGCTGGGGTCGGCATGCACCAGTACTTCGGCGCGGGGGAACTCGCTGCGGATCGCCGCTTCAACCTGATCACACAGACTGTGCGCCTGCTGCAGGCTTAGCTCACCCGGCAGTTCCACGTGTAGCTGCACGAACCAGTGAGTACCGGACAGCCGTGTGCGCAAGTCATGCACACCCAGCACGCCTGGTACGGCGCAGGCCAGGCTGTACATCTGCGTGCTGATCTGCGGGTCGAGCTCCTTGTCCATCAGCATGGTAGCGGCTTCGCGGACGATAGTGATGGCGCTCCAGAAGATATACAGCGCAATGCCGATGCCGAAGATCGCGTCCAGTTGTGGCCAGCCATAACTGGCCAGCAGCAACGCCACGAGGATGCTGCTGTTAAGCAGTAAGTCCGAACGGTAGTGCAGCGAGTCGGCGCGAATCGCCGTGGAGCCGGTCAGCCGCACCACATAGCCCTGGAACAGCAGCAGTGCGATGGTTACCGCCAGCGACAGTAGCATCACTGCGATGCCCAGGGCCGGTGCGCCAATTGGCTCGGGGTTGAGCAAGCGGTCGATGGCGTGGCTGCCCACCAGTAGCGCGCTGGCACCGATAAATAGCGCCTGGCCCAGTCCTGCCAGGGCTTCTGCCTTGCCATGACCGTAGCGGTGATCCTCATCGGCCGGGCGCAGAGCATAGTGCACGGCGATCAGATTGAGCAGCGAGGCGGCGCCATCGAGCAGCGAGTCGGTCAGCCCCGCCAGCAGGCTGACCGAACCGCTGAGCCACCAGGCGATGGCTTTAGCCAGCGCCAGAGTGAGGGCAGCCGCCAGCGCGGCGAAGGTCGCCAGGCGCATCAAACGGGCGTGTTGCGGCAGTATGTTCACGGGTTATCCAGAAGGTGCCTGTAAAAGGGCGGAGCCTGCTTTTAACGCAGCAGGGCCGACGCGCAGCTGATCGTCGGCAAGTTACTAGGCTGCTGGGCGCAGGCCATAGGCCGCCAGCTGCTCGACACTGCCGCTGTGCTGAATCAGACGCGGGTCATCCAGTGGCAGGCTGTGGCCCGTCTGCACTTCGATCAGCGCCTTGAGCTTGGCTGCGTCGATATTGCCGTCAGCATCCACCACATTCTGCAGCTCTTGTGGGTCAACCTGCGAGGTCAAACCGCCGGGCAGGTAGATCGCGCCGGTGGCGAAGTCGATACCAAAGGCGATCAGTCCCGGAATCACATAGAAAAGGATGCCGATAGCGTTGAGGCCGGCCACCATGGGGTCGATGCGGCCTTCGATCTGGCCGCGGCGATCCGGGAAGAACAAGGTGCCGCAGGCGGTCAGTTGAGTGAGCAGCGCGGCGACGATAAGGCCACCGATAACGCGGGTTTGGGTGCGCATTGAACATCTCCATGGAAAAAGTGGCGCAACTATACCAATGCCTGTATTGCAATGCCGCTGCATCAGACGCCACAGCTGCATTTCGTACGCGGCGATGGCTATAACTGAGACAGCACCAATACCCTACAGGTTCGCCGTTATAATCGTGCGCCTTGAATGGAGCCCGCATGAATTCCCTGCCAATCGATGTGCTGCTGCCTGAGCTGTGCCAGGCCCTTGCTCTGCGTGATGAAGCGGTGCTGGAAGCGCCTCCCGGTGCTGGCAAAACCACGCGGGTGCCACTGGCGTTGCTAACGCAGCCCTGGCTGGCCGGGCAGAGCATCATCATGCTCGAGCCACGGCGCCTGGCGGCGAGAGCGGCGGCCGAGCGACTGGCCAGCGAGTTGGGCGAGGCGGTGGGGGAAACCGTTGGCTATCGTATTCGCCTGGACAGCAAGGTCGGACCGCGTACCCGTATCGAAGTGGTCACCGAAGGCATCCTGGCTCGGCGGCTGCAGGACGACCCGGCGCTGGAAGGCGTTGGCGTGGTCATCTTTGACGAATTTCACGAGCGCAGTTTGGACGCTGATCTGGCTTTGGCGTTGTGCCTGAATGGCCGTGCGATGTTCCGTGGCGCGGACTCCGGCGAGCTGCCGCTGAAGGTGTTGCTGATGTCAGCGACCCTGGAAGGCGAGCGGCTGGCGGGGCTGCTCGGCGATGCGCCGGTGCTGCGCAGCGAAGGCCGAATGTTTCCGGTGGATATCCGCTGGGGCGCGCCCTGGCAGACGGGCGAGTGGCTTGAGCCGAAAGTGCTGCAGTGCCTGTTGCAGGCGCTGGCTGATGAGTCGGGCAGCCTGCTGGTGTTTCTGCCGGGGCAGGCGGAGATTCGCCGAGTCAATGAACAGCTGGCCGAATCCCTGGCCGGGCGTCGCGACATTCTGCTCTGCCCGCTGCATGGCGAACTGGACCTCAGCGCCCAGCGCGCCGCAATCGAACCCGCACCGCCGGGCCTGCGCAAGGTGGTGCTGGCGACCAATATCGCCGAAACCAGCCTGACCATCGATGGCGTGCGTGTGGTGATTGATGCCGGCCTGGCGCGGGTGCCGCGTTTTGACCCGAATAGCGGCATGACCCGTCTGGATACCCAGCGTATCTCACGTGCTTCTGCCACCCAGCGCAGCGGTCGTGCCGGGCGCTTGCAGCCGGGCGTCTGCTATCGTCTGTGGTCGCAGGCGCAGCATGAGCAATTGGCGGCCTACGGCACGGCGGAAATGCTCCAGGCCGATCTCGCCGGTCTGGCCCTGCAGTTGGTGCGTTGGGGCGTGCAGCCGGCCGAGCTGGTTTGGCTCGATCCGCCGCCGGCAGCCGCCTATGCCCAGGCTTTGGAGCTGCTGGCGCGACTGGGCGCGGTGGATGCTCAGGGCAAATTGACCGCTCACGGCCAGGCCATGGCCGAACTGCCGACTCATCCGCGTATCGCCCACCTACTGCTGCGTGGTCAGGAGCTGGGCTTGGGTGCACTCGCTTGCGATCTGGCAGCCTTGCTCGGCGAACGCGATATTCTGCGTGGCTCGGGGGCTGATCTGCACAGCCGGTTGGCCCTGCTGGCGGGTGAGTCACGCGGCGCGCGCGGCAGCCAGGGCGGGGTGCAACGTGCCCGGCAACTGGCCCGGCAGTTTCAGGGTTATCTCAAGCGCCGACCCAGTGCGCAGGCCGTCAGTGATCCCGAACATCCGCGCTGGCTGGGCGCCTTGCTGGCGTTTGCCTACCCGGACCGTATCGCCCAGCAGCGCCGTGCCGGGGGCGCTGAATATCGCCTGGCCAACGGCAGGGCGGCGCTATTTGCCGAGGTTGATGGGCTGATGAAGCACAGCTGGCTGGTGGTGGCTGACCTAGGCAGCCGCCAGGGCCAGCGCGAAGAGCGCATCTACCTGGCCGCCGAGTTGGAGCCGCAGTTGTTTGAGGGCGTGCTGGCCGAGCAGGTCAGCAACTTGGAAGTACTGGATTGGGATGAGCGCGAAGGCGCTCTGCGCGCAGAACGCCAGCGCAAGGTCGGTGAGCTGGTGTTGTCGCGTGAGGCGCTGACTGGGCTGGATGCGCAACAGCGCAGTCGCGCCATGCTCGGCCTGGTGCGGCGTAAGGGCCTGGCGCTGCTGCCCTGGACGCCGGAGTTACGCCAGTGGCAGGCGCGGGTGGCGTTGCTGCGCACGCTGGACCTGGCCAGCAAAGATGCCAGCGAGTGGCCGGATGTCAGTGACGATGCCTTGCTGACGACCCTGGAAGCCTGGCTGCAGCCCTATCTGGATAACATCACCCGGCTCAGTCATTTCGCCAACCTGGATTTACCCAGCCTGCTGCTCAACCTGCTGCCCTGGCCGCTGCCGCAGCGTTTGGATGAACTGGCGCCGCGCAGCGTGCAGGTGCCGTCCGGTTCGCGCATCAGTCTGGATTACAGCGAACAGCCGCCGGTGTTGGCGGTGCGCTTGCAGGAGTTGTTCGGCTTGGCCGATACGCCGCGCATTGCCGGCGGTCGTCAGGTGGTCAAGCTGCACCTGCTGTCGCCAGCGCGGCGGCCGGTGCAGGTTACTCAGGATTTGGCCAACTTCTGGCGCAGTACCTACGCCGAAGTAAAGAAAGACCTAAAGGGGAGGTACCCCAAGCATTATTGGCCGGATGATCCGCTTATCGCCGAGCCTACCGCGCGTGCTAAGCCGCGCAAGTAGGTTCAGGGCAGGTGTAGATCTTCGCCAGCCGCCTGTAGCTCGGCATAGGCCCGATCCAATGCATCACGCAGGGCTTCGGCGCCGGGCGCTTTACTGGATACGATCAACTTCAGCGGGATGCGCTGCAGTTCCACATACGGCAACTCGGACATGCCCAAGCGTTTGCGCGCCTGCTCCACCGGGGTCTGATAGTCGAGGAGGAAATCGCCGCGACGGCGCTGGAGCATTTCCAATGCGGCGGTGTGGGTGCCGGTGCGGTGTTGCTCAACAGCCAGCTGCGGGTCGTTGAGCATTGTGTTGACCGGCTGCCAGTAGGTGTAGCCGCTGATCATGATCACTCCACGGCCCTTGAGGTCGTCGGGTAGACGCGGCATCAGGGTGTCGCGGCGAAAATACAGGTTGAGCACGATCTCGCCCAGTTTGGTGTGCGTTTCCAGGGTGTGCTCGCGCAGTTCGATTTTGCCCGGTGCGCCAGGCCAGACTTGTACGCTGCCATCCTGTAAGGCGTTGTACAGACGCGCGCTGGGGTAGGAGCGCAGCTTGGCGCGATAGCCGGCGTGTTCCAGCAGGCGCTTGCTCAGCTGCAGGATGGCGCCTTTGGGGCGGCCCCGACTGTCGGTGTAGGAATACGGTGGGAATTCGTAATAACCGATCTGCACCAATGGTCGTGAATCATCGGTGAGAGCAGCGAGGCTGGAGCTGCAGTACAGGGCTGCAGCCAGTGCAAGGCAGAGAAATCGTGGCATCAAATGGGTACGTACTGCGGCTATCTGCCGTCTTTTCGTTATAAAAGTGTCACATTTGGCGAGAATGGCTAACTGCCAGCAACTTTGTCCAGTGGCTTGCTGAAAAAGCTTAGTCCAGCGTCGGCAGCAATAGGCGGGCGAGCACCGGCAGATGGTCGGAAATCCCTAGGCTGTCGTGCTGGCGTACCTGGCTGTCGAGTAGCGTCAGCTGTGGGCTGTGGAACAGGTAGTCGAGTGTGCGATCCGGGCCGGGCACTGTCGGGTCGTTGGGGTAATGGGTGTACCAGCGCGCCTGGTCGATGCCGTTGGCTTGCTCCAGGCTCGGCACCATCGGGTAGCGCTCGGCCAGTTGTTGCAGCTCACTATCCGGGCTGTACCAGCTGCGCTGGTTCTCGGGCAGGCGCTGGTATTGGCCAGGCGGCAGCAGGTTGAAGTCTCCGCCGATAACCCAGGGCGTGCCGTCGGCCTGGAGCTGATCAAGCAGGCTTCTGGTCATGGCCACCTGACGCTGCATGGTGTCATTGCCCTGGGCGAAGGCATCCAGGTGGGTATTGATGGCGACCAGATCGCCGCCGCCACGTACCGGCAGATGGCTGACCAGCAGGGCACGCTTAAGGTTGAACTGGCGACTGACCGGGTCGGCGGGCATCAGCGGCAGCTGCAGGCGTTCGGCGCGGGATATCTGGAAGCGACTGAGGGTGCCCAGCTGCATGCCGACGCTGCCGAGAATCTGCGGGTGCGGCACAAATGCGGCCCTCCAGTAATAGGCCTGGCTACTGCACGGGTAGAGGTCGCTCAGGCGCTCGTGCAGCAGCGCCAGCTGGTTCTGGTAGTCCGTGGCTTTGGCGCCGTTGTGCAGCTCCTGCAGCAGAACGATATCGGGCTGCTCGTCCCGCAGAATGCGCACCACTTCATCCAGGGTAAACGCCAGGTCTTCTGCGCTGGGGCGTTGGTCGGGGCCGTTGCCGTCCGCCAGGTCGTACCAGAACACATAGCGTTTGCCGGCCAGGTATTGAATGTTCCAGGTCATCACTTTCAAGGCCTGACCCGGTTGCAGTTGCGGCGCATTGGTCTGGCAACTCACCGGGGCGGCTTCGCGGGCGGCCGGGTGCCAGGTCAGGCTGTAGATCAGCGCGGCCAGCACGCAGAACAGGCTGGCCAGGCTGAGCAAGCAGAGGCGCAGAAGTCGGGGCAGGGGCATAAACAGGGTCGCCGGCGGGTGAACTATGCTGAGGAAGCATACCGGAGATGCGTGGCGCTGCCGATTCTGCAGCGCCTTGCTCGGGTGCCTCAGGAGGTCATATGAATAGCCCAACGATTGCCCAGCGCAGCCCCTATGCGGTTGCGGTCACGGCCGGCAGCGATTACTTCTGGTGCCGCTGCGGGCGCAGCGCTGCGCAGCCGTTCTGCGACGGTAAGCATAAAGGTAGCGATTTTACCCCGCTGAAATACCACGCGGACGAGGACGCTACTCTGTACTTTTGTGGCTGCAAGCACACGCAGACGTCGCCTTGTTGCGATGGCAGCCATAACAGGTTGTAGTAACGGCTTTGTAGTAACTGGGTCGGGGACAGGTTATGTACCGCAAGGTGTTCGCCAACAAGGTATTCGACCGCAAGGTTGTGGTGATTACGGGCGGCTGTGCCGGCATCGGCCGGGCGCTGGCCATGCGTTTGGCGCAGGCGGGCGCGCGCCTGGTGATCTTTGATCTGCAGCAGCAGGCGCTCGACAGCCTGGTGCAGCACCTGGCCGACCATCACAACGCCGAGGCCCTTGGCGTGCTCTGCGATGTCGCCGATGCTGCGGCGGTGGAGCGGGCGATGGCGCTGACCGTCGAGCGTTTCGGTGGCATTGATGTGTTGGTCAACAATGCTGGGATTACCCATCGCAGTAGTTTTGCCGACACCGAGCTGGCGGTATTTCAGCGGATTATGGCGGTCAACTATTTTGGCGCACTGCACTGCACCAAGGCCGCACTGCCCAGCCTGATCGCCCGCAGTGGACAGATTATTGTGCTCAGCTCGCTGTCAGGCTTCGCCCCGCTGCTTTACCGCAGCGCCTACAACTCCAGCAAACATGCCCTGCATGGTCTGTTTGAAACCTTGCGTTATGAGCTGAAAGGCTCCGGGGTCAATGTGATGCTGGTGTGCCCCGGTTTTACCGCCACCGACCTGCGCAAGAATGCCCTGGTTGGCGATGGTTCGGTGGCCGCGCAACCGCCGTTGGCTATGGGCAAAGTCGCTTCGCCGCAGGACGTCGCCGAGGCGATTTACCACGGCGCGTTGAAACGCCGTCGGCTGCTGGTGCTGTCGAATGTTGACTGGCGCGCGCGCGTGCTGGCGCGGTTCTTCCCACGGCTGTTTGAGCGGGTGCTGCTACCGCGCCTATCCGGCTTGAAGCCGCAGCGTGCAGGGCGCTTCTGATGCATCGTGCATGGCTGGGCCTGCTGCTGTTGCTCGGCGTGCCGCTGCAGGCCGAGGAGCCGCCCGCGCTGTTGGTCATGACTGATATCTGGCCGCCTTTTCGTATGCAGACGGGCGATGGCGCGCTGAGCGGCCTGGATATCGACTTACTCGATCAGCTCAGTCAGCGCACCGGGCTGCGCTTCGAGGTGCAGCGTGCGCCTTGGGCGCGTGGTCTGGCGGCGCTGCAGAGTGGCAAAGCCGATTTGATGACCGGCCTGGCGAAAACCCCCGAGCGGGAAGGTTATATCGATTATCTGCCGCAGCCCTATTACGCCTGTGCGCCGCGTTTCTATGCGACCCCCGCGCAGGCCAAGGCGCTGCAGAGCTATAGCCAGTTGGCCAGTCTGACCATTGGTCATGTGCTGGAGTCGGCGTACTTCGAGCCGTTTGATTCGGATCAGCAGCTGCGCAAAACCGCGGTCAACACGGAGAGCCAGCTGCTGGAAATGCTGGTGCGCGGCCGCCTGCAAACGGTGATTGGTACCGATTGCCAGGTCGACTATGAATTACGCGACGCGCGCTGGAATGGCCGTATCGCCAAGGCCGCGTTTCAGCCCGAGGCGCGTACCGATTTGTACATCGGATTCTCCCGCCAGCGCGGCTTGCAGGTGCAGTACCAAAAAGTGAATCAGGCCCTGGCGCAGATGCAGGCCGAGGGTTGGATCGCCAAGGCAGCGCAGCGCTATCAGTCCGCTGCGCCTTGAGCTCAAGCGCCTTTAGGCATCAATGCTCGTGCGGCTCGATATACACCTCGTAGACCATTTCCAAATCCCAGAACGCCGCTTCGATCTTGTGCCCGTCGAGGTCGCGGACAAAGCAGCCGTAGTAGGGCTCGCCATATTCAGCGCGTGGTCCAGGGGCGCCTTCATCGCTAGCGCCGGCTTCCAGGGCAGCATGATAGAAGTCATGTACCGCCGCCCTGTTCGATGCAACAAAGCCAAAGTGACTGCCATTGCCAATACTCGCCGGCTTGCCGTTGATCGGCGTTTGTACCCAGAACTCCGGGTATTCGCGGCCATAGGCGACTGCGCCAGGGTGGGCGAGTACGCGTTTGCAGCCGAGGGTAGCGAGGACCTGGTCGTAGAAGGCCGTGGCCTTGTCGAACTGATTGGTGCCGATGGAGATATGCGAAAGGATGCTGGGGTTGGCGTCAGCCATGGGCCTGTCCTCCTTGGGGTGTCGCTGGCGTTCACTCGACTTCGGGCTGGGCGCTGCGCAGCATAAATAGACGAAACAGCACTACGCTTGAGAATAGTTGTAAAAAGCGGCTTGCGCAGTCCAGCAGCAAACTGGCCAGGGCGTTATCAGTGAAGGCTTCGCTGGATTGACTCCAACCGTCGAGCAGCCACAGCGGCAGCATCACAATCAGGGTGCAACCGAGCATGGGCCAAAAGTAACCGCTGCTCAGTTGGAAGCTCTCGTGCAGCGCCTTCATCGGGCTCAGACCGCGCAACACCAGCAGGTATTCGGCAAACGCCAGTTTGACCATCAGCCAGATTCCCGGCAGAACGAATAGCGATGCGCCGAGCAGAATCGCCAGGGTATTGAGGCCCGCCAATAGGGCAAAGCTTGGCCACAGCCGCAGGCTGGCGGCCAGCAGGTCGCGAGCGCGCGGCTGCAGACCTTGGCTGCGTGCATCGAGAAACAGGATCAGCGCGGCGCTGTACAACGGGTAGAACAGCAAGCCGGCGAGCAGGCGCCAGAGGGTGGCGGATTCGGCGGCCACCATGCTGGTGACCTGCTGCAGCAGCAAGCCTTCGAGCACAATCAGCGGCAGGCACAGGCGGGCAATCGCCGTCAGGTTGTGGCTGAAGAAATACCAGGAGTCACGCAATACGGAGAGCATATTCATTGGGTAGGTCTTACTCGAATTCAGGCTCGCACTCTAGCTGATCCCAGTTGCCGTACCCAGTAACGTACCAAGCAGAACTGTGCTGCTTAACACCTCGGCATATTCATCGCGCAAGTTAGCCATGGCCATGGCATGCACCTCATCGGCACTGCGCAGTTGCCCGTGATAGTCAGTTTTGTCGAAGGTGTAGCAAGCATCCGCCACCACTTGCGTGATAAAGCCCAGATTGCTGGCGCTGCGTGCGGTGGCTTCGACCGAATTCTCACTGGCTACCCCGACAATCACCACGCGACGAATGTTGCGGGCATGTAGCCAGCGCTCGAGGCCGCTGTGGGTAAAGGCGTCGGTCACGTTCTTTTCGAAGACCTGCTCGGTAGCCCGTGGCGCCAGTGCGGGCTGGAATAACGTACCACTTTGCCCAGGTGCAAACACCGAGTCGGCCTGACGGGAAATATGGCGGATATGCACCAGCGGCAGGCCCGCACTGCGCCAGTATTCCAGAAGCTGAGCGATGCAGGCTTCTGCACCAGGGTTGTTGCGCGGCGTGCTGACGCGCTGGATGCCTTGCTGCATATCGATGATCAGCAGTGCGGGTGTCTCGTTCGGGTGTGGATGCATTTCGACCGTCCTTGGCTGTGGGCTGGCATACTGCGCGCTGACTTTAACCTGAGGGCTTTCTGCCCGTCAGCCGCATGATGAGGATTACCGGTGAAGAAGATCGCCGTATTCGCCGATGTACAGAACCTCTACTACACCGTGCGCCAGGCCTATGGTTGTCATTTCAACTACGCCGCGTTGTGGGCTGACATCAGCCAGCATGGGCAGATTGTCGAAGCCTATGCCTACGCTATTGATCGCGGTGATCAGAAGCAGCAGCAGTTTCAGCAGATCCTGCGCAACCTCGGTTTCACCGTAAAACTCAAACCCTTTATCCAGCGCAGCGATGGCTCGGCCAAGGGCGATTGGGATGTCGGTATCACCATCGACATCATGGATGCCGCGCCGCGTGTCGATGAGGTGGTGCTGGCCTCTGGTGACGGTGACTTCGACCTGCTGCTGGACAAGATCCGCGGCAGTTATGGCGTCGAAGCGGTGGCCTATGGCGTGCCGGGGCTGACCGCGCAATCGCTGGTGCGTGCGGCCAGCCGCTACGTGCCGATCGACGGCGCACTGCTGTTGAGAAATTGATTGATGCTTGCCGATTCCATTGCCGTACTCGATTTTGAAACCACCGGTATGTCGCCGGCCCAGCAGGCCCGCGCGACCGAGATCGGCGTAGTGATTGTCGAGGGCGGGCAGATCGTCGCCCGCTACCAGAGTCTGATGAACAGCGGTGCCTGGGTGCCGCCGTTTATTGAGCAACTCACCGGTATCAGCAACGCCATGCTGCGCACCGCACCGCCGGCTGCGCAGGTGATGCAGGAAGTGGCGGAGTTTGTCGGCGACCGTCCGCTGCTGGCGCATAACGCCAGCTTCGACCAGAAGTTCTGGGATGCTGAGCTGGCGCTGATCCGCCGTCGTCGCGTGCAGCCGTTTGCCTGTTCGCTGCTGCTGTCACGCCGCCTCTTACCGATGGCACCCAGTCATAAACTGGGCAATCTCAATCGTTGGGCAGGGTTGCCGGACACTGGTAAGGCGCACCGCGCCTTGGCCGATGCGGAGATGGCGGCCAACCTGACCTGCTTTATGGCGGCGCTACTGCGTGAGCGCCATGGCATCGCTGATATTTCCCATGAGCTGCTGTGCAACCTGCAGCGGGTGCCTGCGGCGAAGATGTCGCTGGCGTTGCAGAAGATCCGCGATCACGCCTTCGGTTGAAGGCGCTTTATCAGCTTGTTACATCTGTGTCGCAAGTATGGTGCGTGTCTGAATTAAGCTGGGCGTGCACCTATCCGGGGCTCTTTGTCGACAGAGGCACACAGCATGTTCGGTTTGTTTAAAAGCGATCCCGCAAAAAAGTTGCGTAAGCAATACAGTGCCAAGCTGGAAGAGGCCATGCTCGCTCAACGCAATGGCGATATCCGCAGCTATGCCACGCTGAGCGAAGAGGCGCAGGCGCTGTGGGCCCAGCTTGAGCCGCTGGAGCGCGACAAGCCCTGAAGAGGTTTGCGGGGATATAAAAAAGGCTGCCATTAGGCAGCCTTTTGCATTTTTGCGTGCGTTCAGTTGTGCGCCAGCTTCTGCTCGTACTGGGCGAGCATTTTCTGCGCGTGGGCCACTTCCAGGGCTTCCATGGCGTTGATCGGTTTGATCGCCACGGCCCGCTTGAGGTGCTGCAGGGCCTTGGCCTGTTCGTCGTCGCCGTATACATAGGTCAGGGCGTTGGCGTATTCGTAGTGGCCGATGGGCAGATTGTCCTGGGCTTTGAAGCTACGACTGAAGTACGTCTCCATATTGTCGGCACTGACCCCGTAGGTCATGCGCCCGACCAGCTTGCCGACCTTGCGGATCACTCCAGCCTCATAGCCGCCGTATAGCGCCAGGGCGAACGGCTGTTGAGGATGCTTGGCCAACAGGGCTTTCAGCTCTTCAGGGATCTGCGAGGTGTAGCCGCGCTTGAGCACCACCGGCACTGACAGTTCTTCTCCGAGGCGTGCCTTGGCGTACACCCGGCCGAATTGGGCCACGGTGTCGGCCTGTACCAGTTCGCCGGCCTGGTCGGTGTAGCTGATCACTTCTTCTAGCAACTTGTGCTTCTCGGTCTGGTCTGGCACCAGAAACATGGCGTAGACCACCTGGGCAAACATCGCCGGAACCTGTCCGCCAACGCCCAGGGCCAGGCCCTGTTGCTTCGCTTCGGCGAAATCGCCGCGGAACATCAACCGCCAGACGTCCTGCAGTTTTGCTGCGTAGGCTTCGGCTTCCTCCGGCTTGCCGGTAAAACCTGTATTAGCGAGCACGGTTTTTTCCAGTGCCTGGGGATGGCTGGTGGCCATGGTCACCACCCAGTCGGCGTCAGGGAACGGGTAGTCGGCGCCAAAGCCGCGGGTCAGTTGCGGCCAGGCTTGGCGTAGCTTGTCGCCCGAGTAGTCGTAGGCGCTTTGGTCGTAAGGGAAAGGTTTCCAGTTGTCAGCGGCGACAGCGCTGAAACTGCAGGCGGCAAGTAAGGCAATAAGGGTGCGGCGCATGGCGATGACCTGATTGTTGTTGTAGTTGGAATACGCCGATCATAGAGCGCTGCCACCTGTGTCCCACCCATCCAAGGATGAGTTGCACAGGTTTTCAGTTCGCCTGGGGCGCGCCACTGCCGACCTTAAGCATGGTTGTCCTTGTGCTGGAACTGCCGGCGGTACTGGTTGGGTGACAGTTCCGTGTGCTGACGGAACAAACGGGCGAAAAAGCTGGCATCGTCGTAACCGACTTCGTAGCTGATGGTCTTGATGCTTTTGCGGGTGGCGCTGAGTAGCCCCTTGGCGGTTTCGATACGCAGACGTTGCAGGTAGTGCAGCGGCTTGTCACCGGTGGCGGTCTGGAAGCGGCGCATAAAGTTGCGGATGCTCATGCCGTGTTCGCGGGCGACATCCTCGAAGCGGAACTTGTCGGCAAAGTGATCTTCCAGCCATTGCTGGATCTGCAGGATGGTCATGTCGTGGTGCAGCTTCTGCCCGCCAAAGCCGATGCGGCCGGGTGCGTAGTTGCGCTGCACTTCATAGAGGATGTCGCGGGCCACTCCCTGGGCCACGCTGGCACCGCAGTAGCGTTCGATCAGGTAGATATAAAGGTCGCAGGCCGAAGTGACACCGCCCGCGCAATACAGGTTGTCGGCATCGGATAGGTGCTTTTCCTGATTGAGCAGCACCTTGGGAAAGCGTTCGGCAAACTCGCTGAAGAAGCGCCAGTAGGTGGTCGCCTCCTTGCCATCAAGCAGGCCGGCCTGGGCCATCCAGAACACTCCAGTGGCTTCGCCGCAGATCGCGCTGCCGGCGGCGTGACGCTGTTTCAGCCAACTGAGCACTTGTGGGTGGCGCTGGCACAGGGCGTCGAAGTCATCCCAGAACGCGGGCAGGATGATCACGTCGGCATCTTCCAGGGCGCCGTCGACTGGGATCAATACATCGCTGAAGCTGCGCACCGGCTGGCCGTCGGGGCTAACCAGGTGAATTTCGAAGGTTGGCGTCAGGCCTAAGCCCTGCTGTTTGCCGTAGCGCAGGCTGGCCATATGGAAGAAATCCTTGGCCTGCATCAGCGTTGAGGCGAACACGCCTTCGGTGGCAAGAATGCTGACGCGGTGCAGCGGCGCTGGTGACTGAATAGGCATAGATATTGTTCTTATTAAGGCTAAGTGGTCATGAGCTGGCTGGATCGTCTTATTTTTTGGCGCTTGTGTCCAGTGTAACCAAGCGTTTGCTTGGCTAAAGTCGAGGCCACTTTAAAACCGCTCTATCAAGCAGGTGTTGCCATGATCCCCAGAACGATTTTCAGCTCCGAACACGAGCAGTTTCGCGACAGCGTGCGCAAGTTTCTTGAGCAGGAAGCCGTGCCTTTCCATCACCAGTGGGAGAAGGATGGGCATATCGATCGCGCGCTGTGGAATAAGGCGGGGGAGGCCGGCATGCTCTGTTCGCATATCCCGGAAGAATACGGCGGCATGGCTGCGGATTTCCTCTATAGCACCGTGGTGATCGAGGAAGTGGGTCGTCTGGGCCTGACCGGCATCGGTTTCTCCCTGCACTCGGATATCGTTGCGCCTTACATCCTGCATTACGGCAGCGAAGCGCAGAAACAGCATTACTTGCCCAAGCTGGTGAGCGGCGAGATGGTCACCGCTATCGCCATGACCGAACCGGGCGCCGGTTCCGACCTGCAGGGCGTAAAAACCACTGCCGTGCTGGATGGTGATGAATACGTGATCAACGGCTCGAAGACCTTTATCACCAACGGCTTTCTCGCTGACCTGGTGATCGTGGTGGCCAAGACTGACCCGAAAGCGGGCGCTAAGGGCACCAGCCTGTTTCTCGTCGAAGCCAATACGCCGGGTTTCTCCAAAGGCAAGCGCCTGGAGAAAGTAGGCATGAAGGCCCAGGACACCTCCGAGCTGTTCTTCCAGGACGTGCGCGTACCCAAGGAAAACTTGCTGGGCCAGGCAGGCATGGGCTTCGCCTATCTGATGCAGGAGCTGCCGCAGGAGCGTCTGACTGTCGGTATTGGCGCGCTGTCTTCTGCCGAGGCTGCGCTGCAGTGGACGCTAGAGTACACCCGCGAGCGCAAGGCGTTCGGCAAGGCGATTGGCGACTTCCAGAACACCCGTTTCAAACTGGCGGAAATGGCCACGGAAATTCAAATCGGTCGGGTGTTTGTCGATCGCTGCCTGGAGCTGCACCTGCAGGGCAAGCTGGATGTGCCGACCGCGGCGATGCTCAAGTACTGGGGCACCGACTTGCAGTGCAAGGTGCTGGATGAGTGCGTGCAGCTGCACGGCGGCTACGGCTATATGTGGGAATACCCGGTGGCGCGCGCCTGGGCCGATGCGCGTGTGCAGCGCATTTATGCGGGTACCAACGAGATCATGAAAGAAATCATCGCCCGTTCGCTGTAATCATTTGCGGAATAAAACAAGCCCGGCAATTGCCGGGCTTTTTTGTGCCGCTGTAACGGTCAGGGCGCTGGGTTGGGTTGGGCTTTGTGAATCGCTTCGATACCAGCCAGTACCTCGGCGGAGAGTTTCAGCTCGCTACTGGCCAAATTGCTGTCCAGCTGCTCCAAGTTGGTCGCGCCGATGATGTTGCTGGTGACGAACGGTTGCGCGGTGACAAAGGCTAGCGCCATCTGCGCTGGGTCCAGGCAATGCTCGTGCGCCAGGGCGACATAGCGTGTGCAGGCGCTTTCCGATTCCGGGTTGGTGTAGCGGGTAAAGCGGCTGAACAAGCTGATCCGGGCATCGGCAGGGCGTGCGCCGCCCTCGTACTTGCCGCTGAGCATGCCGAAGGCCAGGGGCGAGTACGCCAGTAGGCCGCATTGTTCGCGGATGGCAATTTCCGCCAGGCCTACTTCGAAGCTACGGTTGAGCAGGTTGTAAGGGTTCTGGATGGAAACGCTGCGCGGCCAGCCGCGTTGTTCGGCCAGCTGCAGGAACTTCATCGTGCCCCACGGCGTTTCGTTAGACAGACCAATATGGCGGATCTTGCCGGCTTTGACCTGCTCATCGAGGGCCTCCAGGGTTTCTTCTATAGGTGTGAAGTCGTTGTCTTGGTGGCGGTAGCCAAGTTGGCCGAAGTAGTTGGTCGGGCGTTCCGGCCAGTGCAGCTGATACAGGTCGATCCAGTCGGTCTGCAAGCGTTTGAGGCTGGCATCCAGTGCGGCAACGATGTGTGCGCGGTTGTGCTTGAGCTGACCGTCGCGGATATAACCTATGCCATTGCCGGGGCCGGCGATCTTGCTCGCCAATACCCAGTCAGCGCGATCACCGCGCTGTTTGAAGTAGTCGCCGATGATCTGCTCGGTCTTGCTGTAGGTCTCGGCGCGCGGCGGGACTGGGTACATCTCGGCAGTGTCTATGAAGTTCACCCCATAAACCTTGGCGCGTTCGATCTGGGCAATGCCCTCGCTGGCGCTGTTCTGTTCGCCCCAGGTCATAGTGCCGAGGCACAGGCTGCTGACCTTTAGGTCGGTGCGGCCAAGTTGGCGGTAATCCATTGCAGGCTCCTTAAGATACCGGTTGGCATAATCGTGTTGATATTCTCAGCGCAATCTGCATAATTGCGCACCTCTTTCTGCAGTGGAAGTGATGCGCCGCCTGCCGAAGAATCTTGCCGTATTACGGTCGCGCTGACCCGAGCCCCCGATAGCGCCTGTTTTCGGCTGCCTTTGACCTTGTCAAAGTACGCACTATTCAGTAAGATCCGCCGTCTTATTTATCAGGGCGGCCCCTGAGGCTATAAAGAATGAAAACTTTTACTGCTAAACCGGAAACAGTTAAGCGCGACTGGTTTGTCGTCGACGCTGCAGGTCAGACCCTGGGTCGTCTGGCTACCGAAGTTGCAAGCCGTCTGCGTGGCAAGCACAAGCCTGAATACACTCCGCACGTTGATACCGGCGACTACATCGTCATCATCAACGCTGAGCAGATTCGCGTTACCGGTGCCAAGACCACTGACAAGATGTACTACTCCCACTCCGGTTTCCCGGGCGGCATTAAGTCGATCAACTTCGAAAAGCTGATCGCTAAAGCCCCTGAGCGCGTGATCGAGACCGCGGTTAAAGGCATGCTGCCGAAGAACCCGCTGGGTCGCGACATGTATCGTAAGCTGAAAGTGTATGCGGGCGCTGCTCACCCCCACACTGCTCAGCAGCCCCAAGAACTGAAGTTTTAACGGAATAGTTCATTATGTCGGCGACTCAAAATTACGGCACTGGCCGTCGCAAGACTGCAACCGCTCGCGTTTTCCTGCGTGCTGGTACTGGCAAGATCTCCATCAACAACCGTACTCTTGACGGTTTCTTCGGTCGCGAAACTGCCCGCATGGTAGTTCGTCAGCCGCTGGAACTGGTTGAGATGACCGAGAAGTTCGATATCTTCGTTACCGTTATCGGTGGCGGCGTAAGTGGTCAGGCTGGCGCAATCCGCCACGGCATCACCCGCGCCCTGATGGACTACGACGAAGCTCTGCGTCCTGCGCTGCGTAAAGCTGGCTTCGTGACTCGCGATGCCCGTGAAGTTGAACGTAAGAAGGTTGGTCTGCGTAAAGCGCGTAAGCGTCCGCAGTACTCCAAGCGTTAATTCGCTACCTGCGTTCCCAGAAACGCCCAGTTTCCTTTCGGAGCTGGGCGTTTTTTGTGGGCGATTATTTGCTCTGCGGCATCATGCCGCATCCGTGGATGCCCTGATTTGTAAGGGGTTGCGTCCGCTCTGTCTGGGTAATTACCTTGTCAGTAGAGGGGCTTTTCTTTACCATTTGGCAAATTTTTTGCGCGACTCGATTTTTACCTAGTATAGGCCTGACCAACAGGCCATAAAGCTGATGGGAGACGACTGAATGAGCAATGACGGCGTGAATGCAGGCCGGCGTCGCTTTCTGGTAGCGGCCACCTCTGTGGTGGGCGCTGCAGGAGCGGTGGGTGCCGCGGTCCCGTTCGTAGGGTCCTGGTTCCCAAGCGCCAAGGCTAAAGCTGCCGGAGCACCTGTAAAGGTGAACGTCAGCAAAATTGAGCCGGGCCAGCAGATGGTTGCTGAGTGGCGGGGGCAGCCGGTGTTTATCGTGCGCCGTACTGAGGAGATTCTCGGTAACCTGGTGAAAATCGAAGGCCAGCTCGCAGATTTCGACTCCAAGGCTTCTGTACAGCCAAGCTATGTCGATCCGAAAACCCGTTCGATCAAGCCGGAAGTGTTGTTGCTGGTAGGGTTGTGCACTCACCTGGGTTGCGCGCCTTCCTTCCGTCCCGAAGTTGCGCCTGCTGATTTGGGTGCAGAGTGGGTGGGTGGTTATTTCTGCCCGTGCCACGGCTCGCGTTATGACCTCGCAGGTCGCGTGTACAAGTCCCAGCCCGCACCCTTGAACCTGCCAGTGCCGCCGCACACGTACGAGACGGATGATGTGATCATCATCGGTGTGGATCAGGAGCAAGCATGATGAGTAAATTCATGGAATGGGTCGATGCACGCTTCCCTGCGACCAAGATGTGGGAAGACCATCTCTCCAAGTACTACGCACCAAAGAACTTCAACTTCTTCTATTTCTTCGGCTCCCTGGCGCTGCTGGTTTTAGTTAACCAGATCGTTACCGGTGTCTGGCTGACGATGAGCTACACCCCGTCGGCCGAAGAGGCGTTTGCCTCGGTCGAGTACATCATGCGTGATGTGGAGTACGGCTGGATTCTGCGCTACATGCACTCCACTGGTGCTTCGGCGTTCTTCGTGGTGGTCTACCTGCATATGTTCCGCGGTCTGCTCTATGGCTCTTATCAGAAGCCGCGTGAGCTGGTGTGGATCTTCGGCATGCTAATCTATCTGATGCTGATGGCTGAAGCCTTTATGGGCTACCTGCTGCCATGGGGCCAGATGTCGTACTGGGGTGCCCAGGTAATCATTTCGCTGTTCGGTGCCATTCCGGTGATCGGTGCGGATCTGACTCAGTGGATTCGTGGTGACTACCTGATTTCGGGTATTACCCTGAACCGCTTCTTCGCCCTGCACGTGGTTGCCCTGCCGATCGTGATTCTCGGTCTGGTAGTGCTGCACATCCTGGCGCTGCACGAAGTTGGTTCGAACAACCCTGATGGCGTTGATATCAAGAAAAAGAAAGATGAGAACGGTATCCCGCTCGACGGCATTGCTTTCCACCCGTACTACACGGTGAAAGACATTGTTGGTGTTGTGGTGTTCCTGTTTATCTTCTGCTTCGTTATCTTCTTCTTCCCGGAAATGGGTGGTTATTTCCTCGAGAAGCCAAACTTCGAAGTCGCTAACTCGTTCAAGACGCCAGCGCACATTGCCCCTGTTTGGTACTTCACTCCGTTCTACGCGATTTTGCGTGCGGTGCCGGACAAGTTGCTGGGTGTAATTGCCATGGGTGCGGCTATCGCCGTGTTGTTTGTGTTGCCATGGTTGGACCGTAGCCCGGTTAAATCGATGCGTTACAAAGGCTGGATGAGCAAGATCTGGCTGCTGGTGTTCTGCGTGTCTTTCGTGATTCTTGGTGTTCTCGGGGTTCTGGCTCCGACTCCGGGTCGTACGCTGTTGTCGCAGGTGTGTACCTTCCTGTACTTCGCGTATTTCATCCTGATGCCGTTCTACACCAGGATGGAAAAAACCAAACCGGTTCCGGAAAGGGTGACGGGCTGATGAAAAAGCATTTTGCAGCACTGATTATTGCGCTCCTGCCAGGTCTTGGCTTTGCCGCTGGTGCTCTTGAGCACCCGCTAGATAAGGTCGATATTGATCTGACCGATAAAGCCGCTATGCAGGATGGTGCGCGTACCTTTGCTAACTATTGCATGGGCTGCCATAGCGCCAAGTTCCAGCGTTACGAGCGCGTAGCAAATGACTTGGGTATTCCGCATGAGGTTATGCTGAATAATCTGGTTTTTAATGACGCCAAGATCGGCGACCACATGAAGATCGGCATGCAGCCATCTGATGCCAAGGCTTGGTTCGGTGCAGCTCCGCCTGACCTGACTCTGGTTGCTCGTGTGCGTGGTAATGACTGGCTATACACCTACCTGCGTACCTTCTATGAAGATACCGCGCGTCCGCTGGGTGCCAACAATATGGTGTTCCCGAACGTGGGCATGCCGAACGTGTTGGTCGGCCTGCAGGGGCGTCAGTACATGGGTTGTAAGCAGGTGCAAGTGGTTGAGGACGGCAAGAAGCTGTTCGATCCATTGACCGGTACGCCGATTACTCATGAGGCTTGCGATCAGTTGGTGGTTGAGCCTAAGACTGGCCAGCTGAATGCTGAAGAGTTCGATGAGAAGATCAAAAACCTGGTCACCTTCCTCGCCTACTCGGCCAATCCAGTCAAATTGCAAAGTCAGCGTATCGGTACCTACGTTCTGCTGTATCTTGCCTTCTTCTTCGTGTTCGCCTATCTGCTCAAGCGCGAATACTGGAAGGATGTGCATTAATTCTTTGCATCTCCGCTGTTGACCTGCGCGCCCCTTTGGGCGCGCAGGTCTTTCTGCTTCACATAACTTTATAAGCGAGGAGGACCGCCATGGGCGTGACCAATCGGTTGGCCTGTTACTCCGACCCCGCCGACCACTATTCCCACCGCGTACGTATTGTGCTCGCCGAGAAGGGTGTCAGCGCCGAAATCATCAGTGTCGAAAAGGGCCGTTATCCGGCCAGGCTGCTGGAGGTCAACCCCTACGCCAGCCTGCCGACCCTGGTGGATCGCGATTTGGCTCTGTATGAGTCGACTGTAGTGATGGAATACCTGGATGAGCGTTACCCGCATCCGCCGTTATTGCCGGTGTATCCGGTAGCCCGTGCCAATAGCCGTTTGCTGATTCATCGCATTCAGCGTGACTGGTGCGCGCAGGTGGACCTGATTCTAGACTCGCGTAGTAAAGAGCCGGCACGTGCCCTGGCGCGCAAGGAGCTGCGTGAGAGCCTGACGGGCGTATCACCGCTATTTGCCGACAAGGCATATTTCCTCAGTGAGGAATTGAGCCTGGTGGACTGTTGCCTGCTGCCGATTCTTTGGCGTTTGCCGATTCTGGGGATAGAGTTGCCAAAACCGGCCAAGCCGCTGCTGGACTACATGGAGCGTCAGTTTGCTCGTGAAGCGTTCCAGACCAGTCTGTCGCCTGTCGAACGTGATATGCGTTAACCCGAGGAGGTAGTGATGAAGTCGAGTCGTCCTTATCTGGTTCGTGCACTTTATGAGTGGATCGTGGACAACGACTGCACCCCGCACCTGCTGGTCGACGCCGAGTTTAACGGTGTACAGGTGCCTGCCGGGTTTGCCAGTGATGGGCAGATCGTGCTGAATGTCTCGCCTACTGCGGTTCGTCATCTGCATATGGATAACGAGGCGGTGAGCTTCGAAGGGCGTTTTGCGGGTGTGCCGCAAAGCCTGTATATCCCCGCGGCTGCCGTGCTGGCGATCTACGCGCGGGAGAATGGCCAGGGCATGGTGTTTGAGGCGGAGTCGCCGATGCTCGATGGTGGCGAGATCGAAGAGCCGGATGAGCAGAGTCCTCCGGATGATGAGCCGCCGCGTCCCAGCGGTCGGCCCAGTCTGAAAGTGGTCAAGTAAACATAAAAAAGGCGATCCTAGGATCGCCTTTTTATTTACTGCGTTTGATCATTCGATCAGTTGGTGTACTGGAACAGTTTCACCACTTTCTGCACGCCGGACACGCTTTGCGCCAGATTGGTAGCGTGGGTGGCCTCGGCTTGCGAGACCAGGCCAAGCATGAAAACGATGCCGTTCTCGGTAACTACCTTGATGCGCGTGCCAGGCACGCTGCTGTCGGCGAGCATCTGGGTTTTGATGCGGCTGGTCAGTAGTGAGTCATTGCTGCGCACCAGCAGCGAGGTGGGCTGCAGGACCTGCAGTTCGTTGTGCACCTTGCTGACGTTGTTGACCTTGCGCGCAGCCTGTTCAGCCATGGCTTTGAGGTCGTTGCGCGGGGTTTGTCCAGCAAGCAGTACCACGCCGTTGTAGCTGGTGACGACGATGTGTGATGTCGGGCTGGTCAGGTCGATATGTGCGCGGGCCACGCTGGAGCTGACCTCGGGGGCAATGAACTGGTCGTCGATCTTGTTGCCGACACTGCGGTTGCCGCAACCGGTTAGGGCGAGGGTCAGTGCCAGAGCGGCAAGGATCAGTGGTGAACGGGTCATTCTTCACTCCCAAACAGTTGGCTATCGATCAGGTCGCACAGGCAGTGGATGGCCAGTAGGTGGACTTCCTGGATGCGTGCAGTGACTTTCGAGGGTACGCGGATTTCTACGTCTTCCGGCAGCAGCAGTGAGGCCATGCCGCCGCCATCGCGGCCGGTAAGGGCAACCACGGTCATCTCGCGGTCGTGGGCCGCCTGGATGGCTTGGATCACATTGGCCGAGTTGCCGCTGGTGGAAATAGCCAGCAGCACGTCGCCGGGCTGACCGAGCGCGCGAATCTGTTTGGAGAAGATCTCGTTGTAGCTGTAGTCGTTGGCAATCGAAGTAATGGTCGAGCTGTCGGTGGTCAGGGCGATGGCCGGCAGGCTCGGGCGCTCGCGCTCGAAGCGGTTGAGCAGCTCGGAGGAGAAGTGCTGGGCGTCGCCGGCTGAGCCGCCATTGCCGCAGGTGAGGATCTTGCCTTCGCTGAGCAGTGCCTGAACCATGGCCTGGCTGCCTTGCTCGATAAAGGGGATGAGCACTTCCATGGCCTGCTGCTTGGTTTCAATGCTGTCTTGGAACAGATGGCGAATACGGGCTTGCATGTCCATTAGGGATATAACCTTCAGTGTGGCTTCTGTTCAGGTATCAAAGGCGTTTTGAATCCAGTCCAGTTGCGCGGGGGCTTGGCTGTCGGCGTTTATGGCAATCACATCAAAACGGCATGGGTACTTGGCCCAGCGTGATTCTTGTTGCAGGAAGTGCTGAGCGGCGCGGCTAAGTTTCTCACGTTTGCGTGCGTCCACGCTCTCTGCAGCGCCGCCCCAGGCGCTATAGCGCCGATAGCGAACTTCTACGAATACTACTGTATCGGCGTCGAGCATGACCAGATCGAGCTCGCCGAGGCGGCAGCGCCAGTTCTGTGCCAGCAGGCGTAGGCCGTGCTTTTCGAGATGCTGCCGTGCCAGGGCTTCGGCAGCATCTCCACGTTGTTGCGTGCTAATGCGCTCGCTCAATTGATGCTGTCGGGCAGCGGCTGGACCTGGCCGTCACGGAACTCGGCCCAAGGCAGTTGCCGCTCGAAGCGCTGGCCTGGGTTCATGCTCAGATTGCCCGACAAGCCTTGCAGGCGGGTGTCGGGCAGGGCTTTGAACTGGTTCAGGCGCGGTGCTAGTTGGAAGGCATCTGCACCCATGGCGTAGAGGCGGCCGAGACTGCCTCCGGCTTGCGGCCATTGTGTGCTGGCTTGCTGGCGCAGCGGATCGTTTACGTTTAGCAGCCAGGGGGTTTCGCAGAACATGATGCCATTTAGGTCGATGTACTGCGCCTGGTTGTAGATGCCGGTAAACAGGTGCGAAGTGGCATAAACGGGTACATCGCCCGCGTACTGGAAGGCCAAGGTCGGTTTGATCTGCTGGGCCTGCTGCGGGGTGGCGGCGAGGAAGATAAAGTCGACATCACGGCGGCGCGACGGAGCGGCGGCAACCGAGCTGCCCAGAGTGTTTTGCAGGCGTTTGCTGCGGGCTTCGCTCTCGCGCAGTTGGAACAGATCGGCAATCTGCCGTGCCAGTTCGACCGGCTGATCAACATGCTCTGCGGCGATCAAGGTGCCGCCCTGGGCTTGCCAGCTCTGGCGGAACGCAGCAAGTACGCGGTCGCCCCATTCACCGTTGGGCACCAGCGCTACTGCGCGACGCATGCCGTCGGCCCAAGCCCGACGAGCGACTTCGCGGGCTTCGTCCTCGGCTGCGAGGCCGAACTGGAACAGCTGTGCTGGGCCTTCCTGGCTGCCTTCGCTGTAGTTCAGGGCCAGCGTGGTGATGGGCAGCTGTTCGTGGCTGCTTAACTGACTGACCAGGTTCTTCTCCAGGGGGCCGATCACTAGCTGCACGCCACTGGCTTGGGCCTGGGTGTAGAAAGCGTCCATGGAGCCGATGCGCGAGCTATCGAAAATCTGAATGTTCGGCGGGTTCTGCCCGGCTTGTTGTGCCTGATAGTGGGCGGCCAGGAAGCCATCACGCAGGGCGCGGGCCACGCTGGCCAGCTGGCCATCCTGTGGCAGTAGCAGGGCAACCTCAGTCAGCGGTTGGCTGGAAAGCTTCTTAAGCTCGACCAGCGCTTGTGGCAGTTGTTGTGCGGCAGGGTGCTGCGGGTTGGCCACAACCCAGGCATCGATAGCGCGTTGCTGCTGTTCCAGAGTGCCGGCGCTCTTGGAGGCGCGGGCTAACGCCAGCCAACCGTCGAGATCGGCATCGCCACTGGCTTGCAGTTCGCTCGCGGGCAGGCTGGAAACCAGCGTCCAGATGGCTTCATGGTTTTGCGAGGCGCTAGCACTGCTGAGCAGTGGGGCGATGTACGCGCGTTCGCGGGCGGCAGCTAGGGTTTGCCCGGCGGCTTGCAGGGCGTTAGCGCGCACTAGCTGGCTGCGTACCTGCTGTTCAACTGGTAGCTCGCCGAGGCGTTCCATGCTCGGGTGGCTGAGGGCGCGCAGAGCGGCCTTGGGTTTGTTGCGGCTCATCTCCAGTTCGGCGCGCAGGGTGCTGGCGTAGATCTGCTGGGCCGGCTTCAGGCTTTCCAGCTGCACCTGCTCAAGAATGCTGCTGGCGCGAGCCAAATCCTTCTGCTTATAGGCCAGGTCAGTCGCTGAGAGGCGCAGCGCTGCGGCTTGTTCGGTCGGGCTTTCGGCTGCTTGCTGCAGCAGTTGTTCGATGCTGGCTTGTGGCGTGCGCGGCAGCTCGCCCAGAGTCGAGGAGGACTGGCTTGCGCAAGCGGCGAGCAGGCCGGCAAGGCAAAGGATAAAAAGGGGGCGCAGGCAGGCGATCATGTAAGCGTTCCTGATACTTGATCAAATTGAGCGTCGAATTGTACCCAAGCCCGCCGGGTGACGCGATGTCGAAGGTTGGAAACGGGCTACAATGCGCGCTTTGCTGATTTTGAGAGGCCTGTGCTGTGACCACTTCCGCTGCTGCGAATTCGCCTTTGGGCAGTCTTTATGTGGTTGCTACGCCCATTGGCAACCTTGATGACATCAGTGCGCGAGCGCTAACCATCCTGCGCAGCGTTGCCCTGATCGCGGCAGAGGACACCCGTCATTCCGCGCGGCTGATGCAGCATTTTGGCATCGGCACGCCATTGGCGGCCTGTCATGAGCACAACGAGCGCGATCAGGGTGGGCGCTTTCTCGCGCGGCTGCTGGCGGGTGACGATGTGGCGCTGATCTCCGATGCCGGTACGCCGCTGATTTCTGATCCGGGTTATCACCTGGTGCGCCAGGCGCGCGCTGCGGGCGTTGCCGTGGTGCCCGTGCCAGGGGCTTGCGCATTGATTGCTGCGCTGTCTGCTGCGGGCTTGCCGTCGGATCGCTTTATCTTTGAGGGATTTCTGCCCGCTAAGGCGGCAGGGCGTCGCGCGCGCCTTGAGCAGGTAAAGGAAGAGCCGCGCACGCTGATCTTCTATGAGGCGCCGCATCGCATCCTCGAATGCCTGCAGGATATGCAGTCGGTGTTTGGCGATGAGCGCCCGGCGTTGCTGGCGCGTGAGCTGACCAAGACCTTCGAGACGCTCAAGGGCATGCCGCTGGCCGAGCTGGCGGCCTGGGTAGCTTCTGACAGTAATCAGCAGCGCGGCGAATGTGTCGTACTGGTTGCAGGTTGGCAGGCGCCGGAGGGCGAGGAGGCCGTAAGCGCCGAAGCGATGCGCGTGTTGAATCTGCTCTTAGCGGAAATGCCGCTGAAACGCGCGGCAGCGCTGGCGGCGGAGATCACTGGGGTGCGCAAAAACTTGCTCTATCAGGTGGCCCTGGAGCAGCAGAAAGACGTTTAAACCTTGTTCTATAGGGCGCGGGCCGTTAACCTTGCCCGCGGAGAGTCGATCGGACAGTCGCTGCCGTGTTGCGTTCTGCGTAATGCGGGGGAGGAAAGTCCGGGCTCCATAGGGCGGAGTGCCAGGTAACGCCTGGGAGGCGTGAGCCTACGGAAAGTGCCACAGAAAATAACCGCCTAAGCGCTTCGGTGCCGGTAAGGGTGAAAAGGTGCGGTAAGAGCGCACCGCGCGACTGGTAACAGTTCGTGGCTAGGCAAACCCCACTCGGAGCAAGACCAAATAGGGTTCCATTGGCGTGGCCCGCGCTGGAACCGGGTAGGTTGCTAAAGGCGTGCAGTGATGTACGTCGTAGAGGAATGACTGTCCTCGACAGAACCCGGCTTACAGATCGACTCTCCACCTCCCTCATTTATCCGCTTCACTGTTTCGCCTCCTTTCTAAGACCGAAAAAATCTTACTCTTAACAAACTACTTTAACTTCGCGGTTCAACGCGCTGCATGTGCTCATTTTTATATCCGTTTCTTCGCGTTATTTCTCCGTTTTGCCCCTCTCAAAGTTCGCTAAATCGCCGTTCTATAAGGATTTTTCCCGCCAAGCGTGCCTTGACGGTGGGGGGCGTGCGTTCCTATAGTGTGCGCGAGTGGTAGGAAGTGGCACAAAGTGGGTTTCTTAGGCATGGATAGCTAATAAAAAGGGGTAGCGCGATCGTGTTTCGCGGAGCAAACGCCATCAGTCTCGACGCCAAAGGGCGACTCGCGATGCCAAGTCGGTATCGGGACGAGCTTGTGTCGCGTTGCGCTGGCCAGCTTATCGTCACGATTGATGCCATCGACCCCTGCCTCTGCGTCTATCCACTGTCCGAGTGGGAGCTGATTGAAGCCAAGCTCCGCGAACTCGCCTCCTTCCGTGAAGAAAACCGCCGCCTGCAGCGTTTGCTGATCGGTAATGCCGTTGACCTTGAGCTGGACGCTAGCGGTCGTTTCCTAGTGCCGCCGCGTTTGCGCGAATACGCCAAGCTGGACAAGCGCGTGATGCTGGTCGGTCAACTCAATAAATTCCAACTGTGGGATGAAGATGCCTGGAATGCCGTGGCCGATGCCGATCTGGCCGCGATCAAACAGCCAGGTGCTCTGTCCGACGACCTACGTGACCTGATCCTGTGAGCATGACCAGCAATTTCCGCCATATCACCGTGCTACTCGACGAGGCTGTTGAAGGGCTGGCTGTGCGCGCCGATGGTTGCTATATGGATGGCACCTTCGGGCGCGGCGGGCATAGCCGGCTGATTCTGGAAAAGCTCGGGCCAGACGGTCGCTTGCTAGGGTTTGATAAAGATCCCCTGGCAATTGCGACGGGAAATGCGCTGGCGGCCGAAGACGGCCGCTTTGTCGTTGTGCAGCGCAGCTTTGCCGAGCTGGGCGACGAGCTGGCACAGCGCGCTCTGGGCGGCCAAGTCAGCGGCATTCTGCTCGATCTGGGTGTGTCTTCGCCGCAGCTTGATGACGCCGAGCGCGGCTTCAGCTTTATGAATGACGGCCCGCTGGATATGCGCATGAACCCGGATGCGGGTGTCAGCGCCGCAGATTTTATTGCCAACGCTGCCGAAGAAGAAATTGCCCGGGTGTTCAAGGAATACGGCGAAGAGCGTTTTGCCAAGCGCATGGCCCGGGCCGTAGTGCTGCGCCGCGCCGAACAGCCGTTTACCCGCACTGCTGACCTGGCTCAGGTGCTGACCGTGGCCAATCCTGCCTGGGAAAAAGGCAAGAACCCGGCAACACGCGCCTTCCAGGGCTTGCGCATCTATATCAACAACGAACTGGGTGATCTGGAAAGCGGTCTTGATGCGGCGCTGGAAAACCTCGCAGTGGGCGGGCGCCTGGTGGTGATCAGCTTCCACTCGCTGGAAGACCGCATCGTCAAACTCTTTATGCGCAAGCATGCCAAGGGTGAGATGGATAAGTTGCCACGCGACCTGCCGATCATCCCGAAAGCCTTCGAGCCACGCTTGAAGCTGATCGGTAAGCCGGTGTTCGCCTCCGAGGGCGAGCTTGCGGCCAACCCGCGTTCGCGCAGTGCGGTGATGCGCATTGCGGAGAAAGTGCGATGAGCGCGCTTTACGCCAAGCCATTGCCAGGTGGCAGCTTATTCATGCTGCTGCTGTTTCTGGCTGTGTTGGTGTCTGCGATTGGGGTGTCTTACAGCGCCCACTGGAATCGCCAACTGCTTAATGACCTGTATGCCGAGCTCAGTGTGCGCGACAAGGCTCAGGCCGAGTGGGGTCGGCTGATCCTCGAGCAAAGCACCTGGACCGCGCATAACCGCATTGAAACCCTGGCCACCGAACGCCTGAGTATGCGTATCCCGGATGCCGCTGAAGTGCGCATGGTGGCGCCATGATGGGGCTTGAAGGCGCGCTCTATCCCTGGCGCTTCCGCCTGGTGCTGCTGTTGCTGGCACTGATGGTCGGTGCGATTGCCTGGCGTATTGTCGACCTTCAGGTGTTCGATCAAAGCTTCCTACAGGCCCATGGCGATGCGCGCAGCGTGCGGCATATCCCGATTCCTGCGCACCGCGGACTGATCACTGACCGTAATGGCGAGCCGTTGGCCGTCAGCACCCCAGTGACCACCTTGTGGGCAAATGGTAAGGAACTGCAGAGCGGCAAGGCTAAGTGGGATGAGCTGGCTGCTGCTCTGGGGCAGGACGCCAAAACATTTTCTGCACGTTTGGCTGCGGCCCACGAGCGCGAATTTATGTACCTGGTGCGCGGGCTGACGCCTGAGCAGGGCAGGCGCATTCTCGATATGAAAGTGCCGGGCGTATATGGCATTGAAGAGTTTCGTCGTTTCTACCCGGCAGGCGAGGTCGCCGCCCATGTGGTGGGCTTTACCGATATTGATGACCGCGGCCGTGAAGGGATGGAGTTGGCTTTTGATGATTGGCTGGCCGGTGTTCCCGGCAAGCGGCAAGTGCTCAAGGATAGGCGCGGCCGGCTGATCAAAGATGTCCAGGTGGCACAGAATGCCAAGGCCGGTAAGGCCTTGGCATTGTCGATTGACCTGCGTCTGCAATACCTCGCCCACCGTGAGCTGCGTAATGCGCTGCTCGAGTTCGGCGCCAAGGCCGGTAGCTTGGTCATGGTTGATGTGCGCACCGGTGAAGTCTTGGCAATGGTCAATCAGCCGACCTACAACCCGAATAATCGCCGTAATCTGCAGCCCGCAGCGATGCGTAACCGGGCGATGATTGATGTGTTCGAGCCTGGCTCGACGATGAAGCCGTTCTCCATGAGCGCTGCGCTGGAAAGTGGCCGTTGGAAGTCGTCGGACACGGTCGATGTCTATCCGGGCACCTTGCAGATTGGGAAGTACACCATTCGTGACGTGTCGCGCAGCAGTGGACCGCTTAGCCTTACCGATATTTTGATCAAGTCGAGCAACGTCGGCATGAGCAAAATTGCATTTGATATCGGTGGTCAGTCGATTTACGAAGTCATGCAGCAAGTTGGTCTGGGCCAGGATACTGGGCTCGGTTTTCCGGGTGAGCGCGTTGGCAACCTGCCGAACTACCGCGAATGGCGCAAGGCCGAAACGGCCACATTGTCCTATGGCTATGGCTTGTCAGTCACTGCAGTACAGCTTGCCCATGCCTATTCCGTACTCGCCAATAATGGCCGCAGCACAAATCTTTCACTGGCGCGTGTTGACCGTAAACCGGACTCCGTTCAGGTGATTCCGGAAAACATTGCGGTGGTCATCCAGGGCATGTTGCAGCAGGTCATTGAAGCGCCGGGTGGCGTTTATCGCGCCAAAGTGCCGGGCTACCACGTCGCGGGCAAGAGTGGCACTGCGCGCAAGGTTTCAGTGGGTAGTCGTGGCTACCGAGACAATGCGTATCGCTCGCTTTTTGCAGGTTTTGGTCCCGTCAGTGACCCGCGTATTGCGGTGGCCATTGTGATCGATGAGCCAAGCCAGGGTGGTTATTACGGTGGCCTGGTCTCTGCCCCGGTGTTTGGCAAGGTCATGGCCGGTGCGCTGCGTCTGATGAACATCGCCCCGGATAACCTGCCGCCAGCTGAGCCGGTAAAAGTTGAAACCGCAGCCGTTGATCCCCTTAAAGGAGGGCGCATCTGATGCCTATGCCCCTTAATCAGTTGCTGCCGGAAGCCGCCAGTTCGACTCTGATTCGTGAATTGACTCTGGATAGCCGCAAAGTGCGTCCGGGTGACCTGTTTCTGGCTGTGCCAGGCACCCAGCAGGACGGTCGCGTGCACATAGCCGATGCCGTTGCCCGTGGCGCCGCCGCCGTGGCCTATGAGGCCGAAGGCGCAGCCGTGATGACCGCGCACAGCGCCGAACTGGTCGCGCTCAAAGGCTTGGCTAATCAGCTTTCGGCCATCGCTGGGCGCTTCTATGGCGAGCCTAGCCGTGGCCTGCACCTGATTGGTATCACTGGTACCAATGGTAAAACCAGCGTCAGCCAGCTACTGGCTCAGGCATTGGATCTGCTTGGCGAGCGCTGCGGCATCGTCGGCACCTTGGGCAATGGCTTCTACGGCGCGTTAGAGCAGGGCCGTCACACCACGCCTGATCCCATCGGCGTGCAGGCGACCCTGGCTGACATGAAGAACGCCGGTGCCCGCGCCGTGGCAATGGAAGTCTCCTCCCACGGTCTGCATCAGGGCCGCGTGGCTGCCTTGGCGTTTGATGTGGCGGTGCTGACCAATCTGTCCCGTGATCATCTGGATTATCACGGTTCGATGCAGGCCTACGCCGAGGCGAAAGCCGCGCTGTTCGCCTGGTCGGGTCTGCGTTGCCGCGTACTCAACCTGGACGACGCTTTTGGTCGTGAACTGGCCGCTGCAGAGCACGAGTCGCGCCTGATCAGCTACAGCCTGATTGATGCTGATGCTTACCTGTATTGCCGCGACGCGCAGTTCGACGAGCAGGGCGTGCGCGCCACGCTGGTGACTCCGCGTGGTGAAGGCAGCCTGCGTAGCTCGCTGCTTGGTCGCTTCAACCTGAGCAACCTGCTGGCAGTGGTCGGCACTCTGCTTGGCCTGGATTATCCGCTGGATGAAATTCTCAAGGTGCTGCCGCAGCTGCAGGGTCCAATTGGCCGTATGCAGCGCCTGGGTGGTGCCACTTCGGGGCGAGCCAAGCAGCCGCTGGTCGTGGTGGATTACGCACACACCCCTGATGCCTTGGAAAAAGTTCTCGAAGCCCTGCGTCCGCATGTTAAAGGTCGCCTGCGGTGCCTGTTCGGCTGCGGCGGTGATCGCGACAGTGGCAAGCGCCCACTGATGGCTGCAGTGGTTGAGCGCCTGGCCGATGCGGTGCTGGTGACCGATGACAACCCGCGCACGGAAACCCCTGCGCAGATTTTCAGCGACATCCGCGCTGGCTTCACTAGTCCGGAGTCAGTGCAGTTCGTTCATGGCCGTGGCCAGGCGATTGCCCAGCTGATTGCCGCTGCCAGTGCCGATGATGTGTTGGTGTTGGCCGGAAAGGGCCATGAGGACTATCAGGAAATCAACGGCGTGCGTCAGCCGTTCTCCGATCTGGTCGAAGCGGCTAACGCTTTGGCGGCATGGGAGGTGGCGCATGCTTAAGGCACTGCGGTTGAGCGAAGTGGCTGCACCATTGGCTGCCCGGGTGATCGGTGCGGACGTGGCATTCAGCGCCGTCAGCAGCGATAGCCGGGCGATTGCCGCTGGCCAGCTGTTTGTCGCCCTGGCCGGCCCGCGCTTTGATGGTCATGACTACTTGGCTGAAGTCGCTGGCAAAGGTGCAGTGGCTGCACTGGTTGAGCGTGAGGTGGTTGACGCACCATTGCCGCAACTGCTGGTCGCCGATACCCGTTTAGCTCTCGGTCAGCTGGGCGCCCTCAATCGCCAGGCGTTCAACGCGCCCGTGGTGGCGATTACCGGTTCCAGCGGCAAGACCACTGTGAAGGAAATGCTTGCCAGTATTCTGCGTGAAGGCCTGCAAGGTCCGGTGCTGGCGACTCGTGGCAACCTGAATAATGATCTCGGCGCGCCGCTGACCCTGCTGGAATTGGCGCCTGAGCATGTCGCCGCAGTGATCGAGCTGGGCGCCAACCATGTCGGAGAGATCGCCTACACCGTCGGCCTGACTCAGCCGCAGGTGGCCATCATCAACAATGCCGGTACTGCCCATGTTGGCGAGTTCGGCGGCCCGGAAAAAATTGTTGAGGCCAAAGGCGAAATTCTCGAAGGCCTGAGCGACAGCGGCGTGGCCGTGCTCAACCTCGACGACAGCGCCTTTGCCACCTGGCAGCAGCGTGCCGAAGGCCGTGCAATCAGCAGTTTCGCCCTGCGCAATGCTGCCGCTGACGTCTACGCCAGCGAGCTGGCGCGCGACGCCCGTGGCTGCTCAGCTTTTACTCTGCATTGCGCCGACGGTCAGGCACGTATTCAGCTCAACCTGCTCGGCGAGCATAACGTCGCCAATGCCCTGGCCGCCGCTGCTGCTGCCCTGGCGTTGGGGCTTGCCCCAGCAGCGATCAAAGCCGGGCTGGAAAGCCTGCGGCCGGTCAAAGGCCGTGCCGTTGCGCAGATTGCGCCGAACGGCCTGCGCGTGATCGACGACAGCTACAACGCCAACCCGACATCCGTCTGCGCCGCTATCGATATCCTGGCCGGTTTCCCTGGCCGTCGCGTGCTGGTGCTGGGTGATATCGGCGAGCTGGGTGCGTGGGCCGAGCAGGGTCATCGCCAGGTCGGCAGTTATGCGCGCAGTAAGGTTGATGCGGTATATGCCGTTGGCCCGCTGATGGCTCACGCAATTGAAGAATTCGGCGCAAATGGCCGGCATTTCGCCGACCAAGCCAGCCTGGTCGACGCGCTTCGCGCTGAGCATGGCGACACTACCCTTCTAATTAAAGGCTCACGCAGCGCGGCGATGGAAAAAGTCGTTGCGGCGCTGTGTGGCACATCCGGGGAGATTCACTAATGCTGCTGCTGCTGGCGGAATACCTGCAACAGTTCCACAAGGGTTTCGCAGTGTTTCAGTACCTGACACTGCGCGGCATCCTCGGCGTGCTCACTGCGCTGGCGCTGTCGTTGTGGCTCGGCCCCTGGATGATCCGCACCCTGCAGATCCGCCAGATCGGCCAGTCGGTGCGCAACGACGGCCCGCAGTCGCACCTGTCGAAAAAGGGCACGCCAACCATGGGCGGCGCGCTGATTCTCTCGGCCATCGCCGTCAGCACCCTGCTCTGGGCTGACCTGTCCAACCGTTACGTATGGACCGTGCTGGCCGTGACCTTGCTGTTCGGCGCCATCGGCTGGGTCGATGACTACCGCAAGGTGATCGAGAAGAACTCCAAGGGCCTGCCAAGCCGCTGGAAATACTTCTGGCAGTCGGTGTTCGGCCTGGGCGCAGCGTTCTTCCTTTATATGACTGCGCAAAGCCCGGTGGAAACCACCCTGATTCTGCCGATGCTCAAGGATTTCAGCCTGGAGCTGGGCTTGGGCTTCGTGGTGCTGACCTACTTTGTGATCGTCGGCTCTAGCAACGCGGTCAACTTGACTGACGGTCTCGACGGCCTGGCCATTCTGCCCACCGTGATGGTTGGCGGCGCGCTGGGGATCTTCTGCTACCTGTCGGGTAACGTGAAGTTCGCCGAATACCTGTTTATTCCCTACGTGCCGGGTGCGGGTGAGCTGATCGTGTTCTGCGCCGCCCTGGTCGGTGCTGGCCTTGGTTTTCTCTGGTTTAACACCTACCCGGCGCAAGTATTTATGGGCGATGTCGGCGCGTTGGCGCTGGGCGCGGCCCTGGGCACCATCGCGGTGATCGTTCGCCAGGAAGTGGTGCTGTTCATCATGGGCGGCATCTTCGTGGTGGAAACCCTGTCGGTGATCATTCAGGTTGCCAGCTTCAAGCTGACCGGCAAGCGCGTGTTCCGCATGGCGCCGATCCATCACCACTTTGAACTGAAAGGCTGGCCCGAGCCGCGCGTAATCGTGCGCTTCTGGATCATCACCGTGATTCTGGTGCTGATCGGCCTTGCCACCCTGAAACTGCGTTGAGGAACCCATGACCCTGATCGCTTCTGACCACTTCCGCATCGTTGTCGGCCTCGGCAAGAGCGGCATGTCCCTGGTGCGCTTCCTCGCGCGTCAGGGCCTGCCGTTTGCTGTGGTCGACACCCGTGCCAACCCGCCGGAGCTCGCCACCTTGCGCGAGCAATTCCCGCAGGTGGAAGTGCGTTGTGGCGAGCTGGATGTGGAGTTCCTCTGCCGCGCCAGCGAGTTGCTGGTCAGCCCGGGTCTGGCCATCGCCACCCCGGCGCTGCAGGCTGCCGCTGCGCGCGGGGTCAAGCTGTCAGGTGATATCGACCTGTTCGCCCGTTATGCCAAGGCACCGATCGTGGCGATCACCGGTTCCAACGCCAAAAGCACGGTGACCACCCTGGTCGGAGAGATGGCCGCCGCTGCGGGCAAGAAGGTCGCCGTCGGTGGCAACCTCGGTACCCCGGCGCTGGATCTACTTGATGACGCGGTCGAGTTGTATGTCATGGAGCTGTCGAGCTTCCAGCTGGAAACCACCGATCAGCTCAACGCTGAAGTGGCGACCTGCCTGAACATCAGCGAAGACCATATGGATCGCTACGCCGATCTGCCGGCTTATCACCTGGCCAAGCACCGCATCTTCCGTGGCGCACGGCAGGTGGTGGTGAACCGCGATGACGCGTTGTCGCGTCCGCTGGTGGCTGATCAACTGCCGTGCTGGTACTTCGGCCTGGGCAAGCCGGATTTCAAGCGCTTCGGTCTGCTCGAAGAAAATGGTGAGAAATCCCTGGCGTACCAGTTCGCTGCGCTGCTGCCGGTGCGTGAGCTGAAAATCCGTGGCGCGCACAACCAGTCCAATGCCCTGGCGGCCTTGGCCCTTGGGCATGCTGTGGGCCTGCCGTTTGAGCCGATGTTGGCCACCCTCAAGCAGTTCGCTGGTCTGCCGCATCGCTGCCAATGGGTTGGCGAGCACAATGCTGTGAGCTACTACGACGATTCCAAGGCCACCAACGTCGGTGCCGCACTGGCTGCCATCGAAGGCCTGGGTGCGGATATCGCCGGCAAGCTGGTGCTGATTGCCGGTGGCGATGGCAAGGGCGCGGATTTCTCGGCGCTGAAAGCGCCGGTCGGCAAGTTCTGCCGTGCCGTGGTGTTGCTTGGTCGCGATGCCGAGCTGCTGGCTGAGGCGCTGGGCGACGCTGCCCAGCTGATCCGAGTCAAGACCCTGGATGAGGCTGTACAGTGCGCTGCCGAACTGGCAGAGGCGGGCGATGCTGTGCTGCTGTCGCCGGCTTGCGCCAGCCTGGACATGTTCAAGAATTTCGAAGAGCGCGGGCGTCTGTTCGCCCAGGCCGTGGAGGGTTTGCAATGATGCTTGCCCGCCTGCTCGCCGCCCCTTCGCCGCTGCATACCCGTCGCGGTATCGATCTGGACTTCCCGCTGCTGGCTGGCTGCCTGGCGCTGCTCGGCCTGGGCCTGGTGATGATTGCTTCGGCCTCTTCGGAAGTGGCGGCGGTGCAGTCGGGCAACCCGCTGTATCACATGATTCGTCACCTGATTTATCTGGCCATTGGCCTCGGCGCTGCGCTGGCTACGCTGCTGGTGCCGATGGCGCTGTGGCAGCGCTACAGCGGCATGCTGCTGCTGGCGGCGGTCGTGCTGCTGATTCTGGTATTGCTGCCGGGCATTGGTCGTGAGATCAACGGAGCCAAGCGCTGGATCGGCTTGGGCATTTTCAACCTGCAGCCGTCTGAGCTGGCCAAGCTGTTTAGCGTGATGTTTATCGCCGCCTACCTGGTGCGTCGCCAAGAAGAGGTTCGCGAGAAGCTCACCGGCTTTATCAAACCGATGCTGGTGCTGGGCCCGATTGCCGCGCTGTTGCTAGCCGAGCCGGATTTCGGCGCCACTGTGGTACTGGTTGGCGCGGCCATCGCCATGCTGTTCCTCGGCGGCGTCAACCTGCTGCGCTTTATTCCGCTGGCGGCCTGCGTGCTCGGTCTGGGTGTGCTGGTGATGACCAGTCAGGCCTATCGCCTGGAGCGCTTGACCAACTTCGTTGACCCTTGGGCGGACCAGTACGGCGCCGGTTACCAATTGAGCCAGGCGCTGATCGCCTTCGGCCGCGGTGAGTGGTTTGGTGTGGGGTTGGGCAACAGTGTGCAGAAGCAATTCTACCTGCCGGAAGCACATACCGACTTCGTGTTTGCCGTGCTGGCCGAAGAGCTGGGCATGGTCGGCGCCCTGATCACTGTTGGTCTGTTTGTCTTCGTCAGCGTGCGTGCCCTGTATATCGGCCTGTGGGCGGAGAAGGCCAAGCAGTTCTTCTCGGCGTATGTGGCCTACGGCCTGGCTTTTCTGTGGATCGGCCAGGTGCTGATCAATATTGGCGTGAACGTCGGCCTGCTGCCGACCAAAGGCCTGACTCTGCCATTTCTCAGCTACGGCGGCAGCTCGTTGGTGATCTGCTGCGTCAGCCTGGCGCTGCTGCTGCGCATCGAGTGGGAACGTCGCACCCAGCTGGGCAGTGAGGATGTCGACTTCAAGGAATCGGATTTCTTCGAAGGCCAGTCCGCCGAGGAGGTTCAGCATGCGCGGTAATGTGCTGATCATGGCCGGCGGCACCGGTGGGCATGTATTCCCGGCGCTGGCCTGCGCCCGCGAGTTCAAGGCGCGTGGTTACAGCGTGCATTGGCTGGGTACGCCGCGTGGCATCGAGAATGAGCTGGTGCCGGCGGCTGGGCTGCCGTTGCACCTGATCGATGTCACTGGCCTGCGTGGCAAGGGCAAGCTGTCGCTGCTGAAAGCACCGTTCCAGCTGCTCAAGGCGCTGTTCCAGGCGCGCAAGGTCATGCGCGAGCTGCAGCCAGTGTGTGTGCTGGGCATGGGCGGTTATGTCACTGGCCCAGGCGGCCTGGCTGCGCGCATGAGCGGGGCGCCGCTGATCATCCACGAGCAGAATGCCGTGGCAGGTACGGCTAACCGCAGTCTGGTGCCGTTCGCCAGCCGCGTCTGCGAAGCCTTCCCGAATACCTTCGGCAACAGCGACAAGCGCCGTACCACCGGCAACCCGGTGCGTGAAGAGCTATTCCTGGAAACCCCACGTGATTCGCTGCGCAATCGCCAGCCGCGTTTGCTGGTGCTGGGCGGCAGCCTGGGCGCCGAACCGCTGAACAAATTGCTGCCTGAAGCCCTGGCGCTGGTGGCTGCCGAGCTGCGGCCTGAAGTGTTCCATCAGGCCGGCAAGCAACATGATGCAATTACCGCTGAACGCTATCGCGCAGTTGACGTCGAAGCGCAGGTCGCGCCGTTTATCAAAGACATGGCGCGGGCCTATGCCTGGGCTGATCTGGTTGTGTGCCGGTCCGGCGCGCTGACCGTCAGCGAGCTGGCCGCAGCCGGCCTGCCAGCATTTCTGCTGCCGTTGCCGCACGCGATCGACGATCACCAGACCCGTAATGCCGATTATCTGGCCAGTGCTGGCGCTGCCGTACTGCTGCCACAACGTTCCACTGACGCCGCCAAGCTGGCCGCGCAGCTGACCGAGGTTTTGATGCACCCCGAACAACTCACCCATATGGCGCAGACGGCTCGTCGTCTAGCCAAGCCCGATGCAACCTGCACCGTTGTCGATATCTGCCTGGAGGTGGCCCGTGGCTAAGTCTCCCGCCGCTGCACGTTCGGAAATTCGCCGCATGCGCCGCATTCGCCGTATCCACTTTGTCGGCATCGGTGGCGCCGGTATGTGCGGTATCGCCGAAGTGCTGCTCAACCTCGGCTATGAAGTCTCCGGCTCCGACCTCAAGGCTTCGGCCGTGACCGAGCGTCTGGAAACCTTCGGTGCGCAGATTTTCATTGGCCACCGCGCCGAGAACGCCGAACAGGCCGATGTATTGGTCGTGTCCAGTGCGGTGAATACCAGTAACCCGGAAGTCGCCACCGCCCTGGAGCGTCGTATTCCAGTCGTGCCGCGCGCCGAGATGCTCGCTGAGTTGATGCGTTATCGCCACGGTATTGCTGTTGCCGGCACCCATGGCAAAACCACCACCACCAGCTTGCTGGCTTCGGTGTTCGCCGCTGGCGGTCTGGACCCGACGTTCGTGATTGGTGGCCGGCTGAATGCAGCTGGCACCAATGCGCAGTTGGGCAGCAGTCGTTACCTGATCGCCGAAGCCGATGAGAGTGACGCCAGCTTCCTGCACCTGCAGCCGATGGTCTCGGTCGTTACCAATATCGACATGGACCACATGAGCACCTATGGCGGTGACTTCAACAAGTTGAAGAAAACCTTCATCGAGTTCCTGCACAACCTGCCGTTCTACGGCCTGGCGGTGATGTGTGTGGATGACCCGATCGTGCGCGAGATTCTTCCGCAGGTGGCCCGTCCAACTGTAACTTACGGCTTCGATGAAGGCGCCGATGTGCGCGCAATCAATGTGCGTCAACAGGGCATGCAGACCTTCTTTACCGTGCTGCGCCGTGACCGCGAGCCGCTGGATGTGTCGGTGAATATGCCGGGCAACCACAACGTATTGAACGCCCTGGCCACCATCGCCATCGCCAGCGACGAAGGGATCAGCGATGAAGCCATCGTCCAGGGCCTGTCGGGCTTCCAGGGTGTTGGCCGGCGCTTCCAGGTGTACGGCGAACTGCCGGTGGATGGCGGCAGCGTGATGCTGGTCGACGATTACGGCCACCACCCGCGCGAAGTCGCGGCGGTGATCAAGGCCGTACGCGGTGGTTGGCCGGAGCGCCGCCTGGTGATGGTCTATCAGCCGCACCGTTTCAGCCGCACCCGCGACCTGTATGACGATTTCGTCCAGGTGCTCGGTGATGCTCAGGTGTTGTTGCTGATGGAGGTCTACCCGGCCGGTGAAGCGCCGATTCCGGGGGCGGACAGCCGCAACCTGTGCCACAGCATCCGCCAGCGCGGCCAGCTCGACCCGATCTATATCGAGCGCGGCGTGGACCTCGCGCCCATCGTCAAGCCGCTGCTGCGCGCGGGCGACATTCTTCTTTGCCAAGGTGCCGGCGACATCGGCGGCCTGGCTCCGCAACTGTTGCAAAGCCCTTTGTTCGCCACAGTCGGCGGCGAGTCATCAGAGGAGGCGAAATGAGTGCTGCCAGTCTGCAATCACAATTTCCGGTCAGCGCCTTTGGTCGCGTGGCCGTGCTGTTCGGCGGCAAGAGCGCCGAGCGTGAAGTCTCGCTGAACTCCGGCAATGCCGTGCTGCAAGCGTTACTGGCTGCGGGTGTGGATGCGTTCGGCATCGATGCCGGCGATGACCTGCTGCAGCGCCTGACGGCCGAGAAAATCGACCGCGCCTTTATCGTGTTGCACGGCCGTGGTGGCGAAGACGGCGCGATGCAGGGCCTGCTCGAGTGCGCTGGGATTCCTTACACCGGTAGCGGCATCCTGGCTTCGGCTCTGGCCATGGACAAACTGCGCACCAAGCGCGTGTGGCTGAGCCTCGGCTTGCCGACGCCGGCTCATGCTGCTCTGTCCTGCGAAGCCGATTGCCACGCTGCGGCTGCTGCACTGAGCTTCCCGTTGTTCGTCAAGCCGGCCCATGAGGGATCGAGCATTGGCATGGCCAAGGTGGGCGATGTCGATGCCCTGATCGCCGCCTGGAAGGATGCTAGCCGCTATGACTCGCAGGTGTTGGTCGAGCAGATGATCGCCGGGCCCGAGTTCACCATCGCCATGTTGCGCGGCCAGGTGCTACCACCGATTGCCCTGGGCACGCCGCACAGCTTCTACGACTACGACGCCAAGTACCTGGCCAATGACACCCAGTACCGCATCCCGTGCGGCCTTTCGGCAGAGAAGGAAGCCGAGCTGAAAGACCTCACTGCACGCGCCTGCGACGCTGTCGGCACTCAGGGCTGGGCCCGGGCCGACGTGATGCAGGACGCCGAGGGCAAGTTCTGGCTGCTGGAAGTCAACACAGTACCGGGCATGACCGACCACAGTTTGGTGCCGATGGCGGCTCGTGCAGCGGGTCTGGATTTTCAACAACTGGTGTTGGCGATTCTTGCCGACAGCCTTGAGGCGCGGGGTTAAGTCATGACGGCCACCTTGCGTCACCAGCCAGGCTCGAACCGCGCCCCCGTGCGCGGCAAGCCTGTGCCGCGTGGCGCCAGCCGTCTGGTGGCCAAGGAGCCGCTCAGCCTGCGGGTGAGTCTGCCCAAAGCCAATTTTTCTTGGTTAAAACACCTGACTTGGCCGTTTCTATTACTTGCACTGGGTTACGGCACCTATGAGTTGTCGTTGCGCGCGTTGCCCTATGCCGACCAGCCGATTGCGCGAATCAGCGTCGAGGGCGACCTCAGCTACGTCAATCAGCAGGCCGTGCAAGAGCGCATTGCACCGTATGCCAGCGCGAGTTTCTTCAGTGTTGACCTGCTGACTATGCGTCGCGAGTTGGAGTCAATGCCGTGGATTGCCAGTGCACAGGTACGCCGCGTATGGCCGGATCAGTTGGTGGTGCGTCTTGAGGAGCAATTGCCGATTGCCCGCTGGGGTGATGAAGCATTGCTGAACAATCAAGGCGAGGCGTTCGCGCCGCTAGAGCTGGCGAATTATCCACACCTGCCACAGCTGTATGGCCCCAAGCGTGCGCAGCAACAGGTGATGCAGCAATACCAGGTGCTCAGCCAGATGTTGCGGCCCATGGGCTTTTCCGTGGCGCGCCTGGAATTGCGTGAGCGCGGTAGCTGGTTCCTCTCCACCGGGCAGGGCATCGAGCTGCTGCTGGGGCGTGACCATCTGGTGGAAAAAATGCGGCGCTTCACGGCCATCTATGACAAGGCCCTGAAAGAGCAGCAAACGAATATTGCGCGGATCGATCTGCGTTATGCCAACGGCCTGGCCGTGGCATGGCGTGAGCCGGTAGCGCCCACGGCGGCACCAACCGCTGTCGTGCAGTGAATCAGGAGAAGGCAAGAGCCATGGCAAACGTGCAGAGCGGCAAGATGATCGTCGGCCTCGACATCGGTACCTCGAAAGTGGTGGCGCTGGTCGGTGAAGTGAATGCGGACGGCCAACTGGAAATCGTCGGCATCGGCACCCATCCGTCGCGCGGCCTGAAGAAAGGCGTGGTGGTGAATATCGAATCCACCGTGCAGTCGATCCAGCGCGCTGTTGAAGAAGCGCAGCTGATGGCCGGCTGCCGCATCCACTCGGCCTTCGTCGGTGTGGCGGGTAATCATATCCGTAGCCTCAACAGCCACGGCATCGTTGCTATTCGTGATCGTGAAGTCAGCCCGGCGGATCTGGAACGCGTACTCGACGCTGCCCAGGCCGTGGCCATCCCAGCAGACCAGCGCGTGCTGCACACCCTGCCGCAGGATTATGTGATCGATAACCAGGAAGGCGTGCGTGAGCCACTGGGCATGTCCGGCGTGCGTCTGGAGGCCAAGGTGCACGTAGTCACCTGTGCGGTAAATGCCGCACAGAACATCGAAAAATGCGTCCGCCGCTGCGGCCTGGAAGTCGATGACATCATTCTTGAGCAGTTGGCCTCGGCGTATGCCGTGCTGACTGACGATGAGAAAGAGTTGGGCGTTTGCCTGGTCGACATTGGTGGCGGCACCACCGACATCTGCATCTTCACCGAGGGTGCGATTCGTCACACCGCAGTGATCCCGATTGCCGGTGATCAGGTGACCAACGACATCGCCATGGCCCTGCGTACGCCGACTCAGTACGCCGAAGAAATCAAGATCCGTTACGCCTGTGCCCTGGCCAAGCTGGCCGGTGCCGGCGAAACCATCAAGGTGCCGAGCGTTGGTGATCGTCCGCCGCGTGACCTGTCGCGCCAGTCCCTGGCCGAAGTGGTCGAGCCGCGTTACGACGAGCTGTTCACCCTGATTCAGGCTGAGCTGCGTCGCAGTGGTTACGAAGACCTGATCCCGGCCGGCATCGTGCTCACCGGCGGTACGGCGAAGATGGAAGGCGCGGTGGAGTTGGCCGAAGAGATTTTCCATATGCCAGTTCGTCTGGGCATGCCCCAAGGCGTCAAGGGCCTGGCCGATGTAGTGCGTAACCCAATTTATTCCACAGGCGTGGGCCTGTTGCTGTACGGACTGCAGAAGCAGGCCGACGGCATCTCCATGTCTGCGCTTGGCAGCTACAGCGATGAACCCAAACAACCTGTGCTGGAACGGCTTAAACGCTGGGTCCAGGGCAATTTCTGATTTTGCAGTAGGCGTTACAACTAGAAAGTAAAGGAGAGGGAAAATGTTCGAACTCGTAGACAGCGCTCCAGCTAGTGCGGTTATCAAGGTCATCGGCGTGGGCGGCGGCGGCGGTAATGCTGTCAATCACATGGCGAAAAACAACATTGAAGGCGTTGAGTTCATCTGCGCCAACACGGATGCACAGGCACTTAAAAACATTGGTGCACGCACAGTTCTGCAGCTAGGCACTGCAGTGACTAAAGGCCTCGGTGCCGGTGCAAATCCAGAAGTCGGCCGTCAGGCTGCTATGGAAGATCGCGAGCGTATCGCTGAAGTGCTGCAGGGCACTGATATGGTCTTTATCACCACCGGCATGGGCGGCGGCACCGGTACCGGTGCAGCCCCTGTTATCGCTCAGGTGGCCAAGGAAATGGGCATCCTCACCGTTGCAGTGGTGACCCGTCCGTTCCCGTTCGAAGGCAAGAAGCGCATGCTGATCGCCGAAGAAGGCATTCGCGCACTGTCGGAAAGCGTCGACTCGCTGATCACCATCCCCAACGAAAAACTGCTGACCATCCTCGGTAAAGACGCCAGCCTGCTGTCGGCTTTCGCCAAGGCTGACGATGTACTGGCCGGTGCCGTGCGCGGTATCTCCGACATCATCAAGCGTCCGGGCATGATCAACGTCGACTTCGCTGACGTGAAAACCGTGATGAGCGAAATGGGCATGGCGATGATGGGCACTGGCTGCGCCAGCGGTCCGAACCGTGCACGTGAAGCCACCGAAGCGGCGATCCGCAACCCGCTGCTGGAAGACGTCAACCTGCAAGGCGCACGCGGCATTCTGGTGAATATCACTGCCGGTCCTGACCTGTCTCTGGGTGAGTACTCCGACGTGGGTAACATCATCGAGCAGTTCGCCTCTGAGCACGCCACCGTCAAGGTCGGCACCGTGATCGATCCGGACATGCGCGACGAGCTGCACGTCACCGTAGTTGCCACTGGTCTGGGTGCGCGTATCGAGAAGCCGGTCAAGGTTATCGACAATACTGTGCAAGTTTCTGCCAGCACTGGCAGCAACGCAGCAGCCCCGGCTCGCACCGAGCAGAGCGTTAACTACAAGGACTACGAGCGTCCTACCGTTCAGCGTCAAAGCCACGGCGGCGCTGCTACTGCCGCTAAGCTGAACCCGCAGGACGACCTGGATTACCTGGATATTCCAGCCTTCCTGCGTCGTCAGGCCGATTGATGAAATGTATCAGGAGCATTGGGACGATTGGTGTTCAGCAAAGGCCGGTTCTGCTATTATCGCCGGCCATTGTTGAAAACAATTCGCAACTAGCGCTATAGCGGCCAAAGCCATGATCAGACAACGCACCCTGAAGAACATTATCCGCGCCACAGGCGTCGGCCTGCATTCCGGGGAAAAGGTATACCTGACCCTGAAGCCGGCACCCGTGGACACCGGTATCGTGTTCCGTCGTACCGACTTGGACCCTGTCGTGGAAATTCCCGCGCGTGCAGGTAATGTTGGTGAAACCACCATGTCGACCACATTGGTCAATGGTGATGTCAAGGTGGATACGGTAGAGCACCTGCTTTCGGCCATGGCTGGCCTGGGCATCGATAACGCCTACGTCGAGCTCTCCGCGTCCGAAGTACCGATCATGGATGGTAGTGCGGGTCCCTTTGTATTCCTGATTCAATCTGCTGGTCTGCAAGAGCAGGATGCCCATAAGCAGTTCATCCGCATCCTTCGGGAAGTCACGGTTGAGGAGGGCGACAAGCGCGCCACCTTCGTGCCTTTCGAAGGCTTCAAGGTGACCTTCGAGATCGATTTCGATCACCCGGTGTTCCGCAATCGCACCCAGTCGGCCAGCGTAGACTTTTCCAGCACCTCGTTTGTGAAGGAAGTCAGTCGCGCTCGCACCTTCGGTTTTATGCGTGACATCGAGTTCCTGCGTTCACAGAACCTGGCGCTCGGCGGCAGCGTAGATAACGCCATCGTGGTGGATGAGTTCCGCGTGTTGAACGAAGACGGCCTGCGTTACGAGGACGAGTTCGTCAAACACAAGATTCTCGATGCGATCGGTGACCTATACCTGCTGGGTAACAGCCTGATTGGCGAGTTCAAGGGTTTCAAATCGGGGCATGCGCTGAACAATCGCTTGCTGCGCACTCTGATCGAGCAGCCTGATGCATGGGAAGTCGTTACCTTTGACGACCCCAACACCGCGCCAATCTCTTACATGCGCCCGGTTGCGGCCGTGTAACGCAATACCCTCCTTACTTTGCTTTTCGAGGCCACCTTCGGGTGGCCTCTTTTTTATGTTCAGCACATCCATGTGCTTCACCCCTTCGGGGCTTTGCGCAAGAAGGCTCCGGGCGTTCTTGCGGCCTGTCATCCCTGGCGGCCACCCTTCGGGCAGCTGCAGCGCAGCGTTAAAAATGATTCCTGATCATTTTTTGCCTGCGCTTAAGCGCTGGGCTTGCCGTGCTTGGCCAGGCGCTCCAGGGCGGCGCGTAGCTTGGGGTCGCTGATGCCATCGGCAGTCGCCTGAATGTTTTCTGCTGCGCTGCTGGATAGGCTGATTGTGCGACCCGGCGCACGCCTTTCGGCAGTCGGAGGTTGCACCTTGAATAGGATCTTCGTTAAGGTCGCGAATTCTTCGAGTGCCTGCAGCTGTTTCAACAAGCGTTTTTGTTGATAGCGCAGGCGCGTGGCCCAGTGGCCGTCGGTGATTATCAGCAGCAGGCAACCCTCGCGCCATGACGCTACATGGCAGTGTTCGCGAGCAGCAGGCTGCAGCTGGCTTTCCAGTAGGTGCTGCAGGCGATCAATGCGTTGCGCTTGATTGAACAGCGCCTTCAGGGGTTTCGCTTCGCGCAACAGCGCGGCGGGAGCCCGGGCCGGCAAAGGACGAAAAGTCATGGCAGGACGCCTGAAAAAGTGGAGCCGCCATGGTAGCAGAATCGCTGCTACCGACTGACGCTTCACCACTAGGGGAAAGCCGTGCACATTATTCTACTTAGTCGTCACCACGGTGCCGCACGTTCGCTCAGTCTGGATCTGCGCTGGTTGTTGCTGGCGCTGTTGCTGGCACTTGGCGTTGCGCTGGCCAGCGGTGTGGCTGTGGGGGGCTGGTGGGCTCCGGCCACGGTTGCCGTTCAGGACGACTCGAAAATCAATCAGGTACTGGATGAGCAGCGCGCCGAAGTGGGTGCTGTGCGTCTGGATGCGCAGCGCCAGCTGGATGCATTCGCTGTGCACGTGGCCGAGCTGCAAGCGCGTCTGACGCGTCTTGATGCGCTGGGTGCCCGCCTGACCGAGCTGGCTGATCTGGATGCCAGCGAATTCGACTTTTCGCTTAACGTTGGCCAGGGTGGTGCGGAAGACACCTTGGGCGATGCGGCTTATGCGCCGCCACCTTTTATGGATGAATTGGATCAGCTAAGCCTGCGCCTGGACAGTCGCGAGCAGTTGCTGGAAGTGCTTGAACAGTTGATTGGTGATCGCCAGTTGAGTGAAGCCGAGTATCTCTCCGGCATGCCGGTGCGCCACGGCTATATGTCATCGCCATTTGGCCGCCGCGTGCATCCGCTAACCGGGCGCAACACCCAGCATAAAGGCGTCGATTTTGCCGCCAAACCCGGCAGTGATGTGGTCGCTGTCGCCGCTGGAGTGGTGAGCTTTTCCGGGGTCAAGTCGGGCTATGGCAATGTGATTGAGGTCAGTCATGCCGATGGCTACACCACGCTCTATGCGCACAATAAACAGAATATCGTGCAGATCGGTGATCTGGTGCAGCGTGGTCAGACCATCGCCAAGGTCGGTCGTAGTGGCCGCGCCAGCGGTTATCATGTGCACTTTGAAGTAACCAAGAGCGGTCGGCTGGTCAATCCAGCCAGCTATATAGCCCGGGTTAACGACGTCGAATAACGCCGCTTTCCTCGTTTGCGTTTCCGGGTAGAATGCCCCCTTCGCACGCAGCCATAAAGGCTGCATGGGTCGCTGTTCAGCCGCCCTCAATCCATACGCCTGGAAGATCCTGTCGATATGTTTGCGCCTCTGTTGAAAAAACTCTTTGGAAGCAAGAACGAGCGTGAAGTCAAACGCATGCTCAAGGCGGTACAAGCCGTCAATGCCTTCGAGGAGCAGATGCTTGCCCTTTCCGATGAGCAACTACGTGCCAAGACGGATGAGTTCAAAGCCCGTCTGGCCAAAGGCGAAACCCTCGATCAGCTGCTCGCCGAAGCCTTTGCGGTAGCCCGCGAAGCCGGCAAGCGTGTAATGGGCATGCGCCACTTCGACGTGCAGTTGATTGGTGGTATGACCCTACACGAAGGCAAGATCGCCGAGATGCGCACCGGTGAAGGTAAGACCCTGGTGGCGACCCTGGCGGTGTACCTCAATGCGCTGTCCGGTAAGGGCGTGCATGTGGTCACGGTCAACGATTACCTGGCTCGCCGCGACGCCAACTGGATGCGTCCGCTGTATGAATTCCTCGGTATGACTGTGGGTATCGTCACCCCGTTTATGCCGCCAGAAGAGAAGCGTGAAGCCTACGCTGCCGATATTACCTACGGCACCAACAACGAATTCGGCTTCGATTACCTGCGCGACAACATGGCCTTCAGTCTGGAAGATAAATTCCAGCGCGAGCTGAATTTCGCCGTGATCGACGAAGTTGACTCCATTCTGATCGACGAAGCGCGCACCCCGCTGATTATCTCCGGCCAGGCTGAAGACAGCTCGCGCCTCTACATCGAAATCAACAAGCTGATTCCACGCCTCAAGCTGCATGTTGAGGAAGAGGAGGGCATCGTCACTCAGGAAGGCCACTACAAGGTCGACGAGAAGGCTCGCCAGGTCGAGCTTAACGAGGCTGGCCACCAGTTTGTTGAAGAGATGCTCACCGAAGTTGGCCTGCTGGCCGAGGGCGAGAGCCTGTATTCGGCACATAACCTGGGCCTGCTGACTCACGTGTATTCGGGCTTGCGTGCGCACAAGCTGTTCAACCGCAACGTTGAGTACATCGTGCAAAACAACCAGGTGCTGCTGATCGACGAACACACCGGCCGTACCATGCCCGGTCGTCGTCTGTCCGAAGGCCTGCACCAAGCGATCGAAGCCAAAGAAGGCCTGCCGATCCAGGCCGAGAGCCAGACACTGGCCTCGACCACCTTTCAGAACTACTTCCGTCTCTACAACAAGCTGTCCGGCATGACCGGCACCGCTGATACCGAAGCGTTCGAGTTCCATCAGATCTATGGCTTGGCGGTGATCGTGATCCCGACCAACCGTGCCTTGGCGCGTAAGGACTTCAATGACCTGGTCTATCTGACTGCGGAGGAGAAGTACGCCGCCATCGTCACTGACATCAAGGAAAGTATGGCCCTGGGCCGTCCGGTGCTGGTCGGTACGGCCACCATCGAAACGTCCGAGCACATGTCTGCGCTGCTCAATCAGGCAGGCATCGAGCACAAGGTGCTCAACGCCAAATTCCACGAAAAGGAAGCGGAAATCATCGCTCAGGCCGGTCGTCCGGGTGCGCTGACCATTGCCACTAACATGGCCGGTCGCGGTACTGACATCCTGCTGGGCGGCAACTGGGAAGTTGAAGTTGCCAACCTGGAAAATGCCACGCCCGAGCAGATTGCACAGATCAAGGCCGATTGGCAGAAGCGTCACCAACAGGTGATCGAGTCCGGTGGTCTGCACGTGATCGCATCCGAACGTCACGAATCGCGTCGTATCGATAACCAGCTGCGTGGGCGTGCTGGCCGCCAGGGTGACCCAGGCTCCAGCCGTTTCTACCTGTCGCTGGAAGACAGCCTGATGCGCATCTTTGCCTCGGACCGGGTGAAGAACTTCATGAAGGCCCTGGGCATGCAGTCCGGTGAAGCCATCGAACACCGTATGGTCAGCAACGCCATCGAAAAAGCTCAGCGCAAGGTTGAAGGACGCAACTTCGACATGCGTAAGCAGTTGCTGGAATTCGACGACGTGGCCAACGAGCAGCGCAAAGTGATCTATCACATGCGTAACACGCTGCTGGCTGCCGACAACATCGGTGAAACCATCGCCGAGTTCCGTCAGGAAGTGCTGGATCACACCATCAACCAGCATATCGCCCCGCAGTCGTTGCCTGAGCAGTGGGATATTGCCGGCCTGGAAGAGGCGCTATACAGCAGCTTCAATCTGCGCCTGCCGATCCAGCAGTGGCTCGACGATGATCACCAGCTGTATGAAGAGACTTTGCGTGCGCGCATTCTCGAAGAGCTGATCACCGCCTACAACGAGAAGGAAATCGAGGCCAGTGCTGAGGCATTGCGCACCTTCGAGAAGCAGATTCTGCTGCGTGTGCTCGACGACCTATGGAAAGACCACCTGTCGACCATGGATCACCTGCGTCACGGCATTCACCTGCGCGGCTATGCGCAGAAGAACCCTAAGCAGGAATACAAGCGCGAGTCCTTCACCCTGTTCCAGGAGTTGTTGGATTCGATCAAGCGCGACACCATCCGCGTGCTGTCGCATGTGCAAGTACGTCGTGAAGATCCGGCCGAGGAAGAAGCCCGTCTGCGCCGTGAAGCCGAAGCCCTGGCCGAGCGCATGCAGTTCCAGCATGCCGAAGCTTCAGCCTTGCTGCCGGAAGCCAGCGAAGAAGAGGGTGATCTGGCGGTTGCTGCCGCGCCGGTCCGTACCGAGCCGAAGATCGGCCGCAACGAGCCGTGCCCTTGTGGTTCCGGCAAGAAGTACAAGCACTGCCACGGTCAGGTTAACTAACCCGACTGTGTAGAGCGGGTTGAGCCGACAGTGAAGTTGGCTATGCTTGGCCTAGCTTGATTAACGCCGCGAACGGTCTGACCGCTCGCGGCGTTTTACCATCGCAATAAGTCCTACCACCTCAAGGAGCGTTTTCTATGGCTGTTGGTCTTGGCCCGTTGTCTACCCTGCACCCGGTTCCAGGTTTCGAGTTGGGCATTGCCTCTGCGGGCATCAAACGCCCGGGGCGCAAGGACGTGGTAGTGATGCGATGTGCCGAAGGCTCCAGCGTAGCGGGTGTGTTTACTCTCAATGCGTTCTGCGCTGCGCCGGTCATTCTGGCCAAGAAGCGGGTGCTGGGCAGCGTGCGTTATCTGCTGACCAATACCGGTAACGCCAACGCTGGTACTGGCGAACCGGGCCTGCAGAATGCCACGCGCACCTGCGCCGCCCTGGCTCAGCTGACCGGTGTCGATGAAGGTGCCGTGCTGCCATTTTCCACTGGGGTAATTGGTGAACCGCTGCCAGTGGAGAAGATCGAAGGCGCGCTGCAGGCTGCTCTCGACGATTTGTCCGAGAACCACTGGGCCGAGGCTGCCACCGGCATCATGACCACTGACACCCTGCCCAAGGGTGCCAGCCGCCAGTTTAGTCACGATGGCGTCACCGTCACTGTGACCGGCATCAGCAAAGGCGCCGGGATGATTCGCCCGAACATGGCAACCATGCTGGGTTATATCGCCACCGACGCCAAGGTCGCGCGCAGCGTGCTGCAGGACCTGGTCCGTGACGCGGCGAACAAGTCGTTTAACCGCATCACCATCGACGGCGATACCTCGACCAACGATTGCTGCATGCTGATCGCCACCGGCAAGGCTGCCCTGCCAGAAATCACCCAGGCCAGCGGCGACCTATTCGCCAAGCTCAAGCAGGCAGTGTGCGAGGTGTTTATGGAGGTGGCGCAGGCCATCGTTCGTGACGGTGAAGGCGCGACCAAGTTCGTCACCGTGCAGGTCAATGGTGGTGGCACGCATCAGGAGTGTCTGGACGTTGCCTATGCTGTGGCCCATTCACCGCTGATTAAGACCGCCCTGTTTGCCTCCGACCCGAACTGGGGGCGCATTCTTGCGGCTGTCGGTTACGCCGGTGTGGCGCAACTGGATGTCAGCCTGATCGACGTATTCCTCGGTGATGTGTGCATTGCCAGCCGTGGCTGCCGAGCCGCCACCTACACTGAAGAGCAGGGCGCGGCGGTGATGGCCAAGGAAGAGATCACCATCCGTATCGAGCTGGGCCGTGGCGGTTGCAGCGAGACCATCTGGACCACCGACCTGTCCCACGAGTACGTCAAGATCAACGCCGAATACCGTACCTGATCTGCCACGTACCTGCTGTTTGACTGCCCGCATTCCCGTTGTTCATGCCCCTATGAACAACGGGAATTTGCTATTGCGGGAGTCGCCTTTTAAGGTCACTCGACCTTCTCGCAACGAGCGCAGCCCATGTCACTTACTCTGATTATCGGCGACAAAACCTATTCGTCCTGGTCGCTGCGTGCAGCGCTGGCCCTGGAGCTGACTGGCGCAGCCTATACTGAGCAGCTGATTACCCTGAACCGGCCCGATACGCGCGCGCGAATTTTGCAGCACTCGCCGACCGGTAAAGTGCCGTTGCTGATCAGTGATGACGGCGCCATCTGGGACTCCCTGGCGATTGGCGAATACCTGGCCGAATGCTTCCCTGCTGCCCAGCTGTGGCCGCAGGGGCGAGCGGCGCGTGCGTTAGCGCGGAGTGCCTGTGCCGAGATGCACAGTGGCTTTGTCGCATTGCGCAGCCACCTGCCGATGGATCTCAAGCGCAATCAGGCACTGGTTGAGATACCGGCTGAAGCCATGACCGATATTCAGCGTATCTGCGCCTTGTGGGCCGAGTGCCGGCAGCGTTTTGGTCTGAGTGGCGGCTTCCTGTTTGGTCAGCCCAGCCTGGCTGATGCCTTCTTTGCCCCGGTGGCGGCGCGTCTGCGCAGTTATCAGGTGAAGTTGCCGGCAGAGGCTGCCGCCTACGTTGAGACGATCTACCAGTGGCCAGCGTTTCAGCGCTGGTATCAAGCCGCCCAGGAGGAACATCTGGCGTGAAGCGTATTCATGTAGCCGTCGCGGTTATTCGTGGCGTGGACGGGCAGATACTGCTCGCCAAACGGCCTGAAGATAAGCACCAGGGCGGGCTCTGGGAGTTTCCTGGTGGCAAGGTCGAGGCCAGCGAAACGGTGCAGGCCGCGCTGGCCCGTGAGTTGGAAGAGGAGCTGGGCATTCGCCCCAGCGCCGCACGGCCGCTGATTCAGGTGCGTCACGATTACCCGGACAAGCAGGTGTTGCTGGACGTCTGGGAGGTCTCGGCCTTTACCGGTGAGCCGCATGGTGCCGAAGGCCAGCCGCTGGCCTGGGTCAGCCCTCGGCAGTTGGACGAATATGAGTTTCCCGCTGCCAATCGGCCGATTGTTGCAGCCGCACGTTTACCCGAGCGTTATCTGATTACGCCCGAGGGACTGAGTGGGCCTGAGTTGCTGCGCGGTATCCAGGCAGCGCTGAAAAACGGTATTCGTTTGCTGCAACTGCGCGCCCCGGCGATGTTCGATGCGCAGTACCGCGATATTGCCGTGGACGCCCTCGGTTTGTGTGCGGGCAAGGCGCAGCTGATGCTTAAGGGGCCATTGGAATGGCTGGGCGATTTTCCCGCCGCGGGCTGGCATCTGACGGCGCAGCAGTTGCGTGAGTTGAGCGCCGGCGGCAGGCCGTTTCCTGCGAAGCGTTGGTTAGCGGCTTCGTGTCATTCAGCACAGGAGCTGGAGCTGGCTTCGCAGATGGGCGTTGATTTCATCACCCTGTCACCTGTGCAAGCGACTCAGACCCACCCCGATGCGCAACCGCTGGGCTGGGGGCAGGTTGCCGAGCTGCTGCAGGGCTTCAATCTGCCGGCCTATCTGCTAGGCGGGGTTACGCCGGCCGATTTGGAGCGCGCCTGGCAGGTCGGCGCTCAGGGCGTGGCGGGGATTCGCGCGTTCTGGCCGGAGTAACTGCCTCCTATGGGCAAAGGGCGTTATAGTCGCGCACCTTGAATGGTGTGTGACAGACGAGCGTTTGACGGTGCAAAACATCAAAACGTGGCTGAAAGGCTTCTGGCCTGCTCCCATGGCAATCAGCCTGAAAGAACGGGTGTTGAGCTGTGTGGGCGCAGTGTTGGGGCTGTTGTTCAGCAGTTGGCTCTGTCACGAAGTGTTGGGCAGCGGCAGCCCTTGGTTGATAGCGCCTATGGGCGCGTCGGCGGTGTTGATGTTTGCCTTGCCGGCCAGTCCTTTGGCACAGCCTTGGTCGATTATTGGCGGAAACCTGATTTCCGCCCTGATTGGTGTCACATGCGCTACTTGGTTCGGCCACGACGCCTGGGTGGCGGTGCTCGCAGGTGGCCTAGCGATTGCCGCGATGTTTACCCTGCGATGCCTGCACCCACCGGGTGGTGCGGTTGCGCTGACGGCCGTGTTAGCAGGGCCAGAAGTGGCTCAGCTGGGTTATCACTTCGCCCTCTATCCGGTGGGACTTAACTCCATTGGCTTGCTGTTGATTGCCTTGCTGTTCAATAACGCTCTGCGTCGGCAATACCCATATCGTCCGTTGGAACAAGGCAATGTGCATGGGACTCGTGATCCGCTCCCGCGTGATCGCTTGGGTTTTACCTCGGCGGATCTGGATGCGGTGCTCGAGGCGCGCGGTGAGTTACTCGACATTTCCCGTGAAGATCTGGAGGAGATTCTCCTGCAGACCGAGCTGAGGTCTTATCAGCGGCGCGTTGGTGAGGTGTTCTGTGGCGACATTATGTCCCGCGACGTGCGAACACTGGGGCCGGATGACCGCCTTGTCGACGCTCAAGCCAGCCTGCATCAGTACCGTCTGACGGCGATGCCCGTGGTTAACCTTCAAGGTGAGTTGCTTGGCATGCTAGGGCTGCATGATCTGTTGCAAGCCTCTACTGAGGCTCCTGATGTAGCCACTTCTATGCGTCACCCGGTGCCTACCTGTCACGCCGATTGGCCAGTAACCTACTTGGTGCAGATGTTCACTGAGGCGGATGTGCACGTGATCCCGGTGATCGACGAAGAACGTCGAGTGGTGGGTATTGTCAGCCAGTCCGATCTACTCGCGGCAATGTTTCGAATGTCCCTGCAAGCCTCTGCGGTGACTTCAGCTGGCAGCTGATTGCAGCAGCTACGTTATCCTGTGTTTTCCACCGCTTGGTTGTTGAGTGTGTCCATGCCTGTTGAAGCTCGCTCTCCGTCGAATATGCGCCCCAGCACTCTGCACCTGCCGCGTGGCAACTGGGCGACGGTGTTCGAGTGCCTGTGTGCGCATTTCCCGGCGATTGCGTCGACGGTGTGGCAGGAGCGGATCGCACGTGGCCGGGTGCTCGACGCTCAGGGTCAGCCTATTGGGATAACTGCGGCGTATCGCGAAGGGCTCAAGGTGCACTACTTTCGCGAAGTTCCGGCGGAAACGCCGATCCCCTTCGAGGAAGCCGTGCTGCATGTTGATGAACACCTGCTGGTGGCCGACAAACCGCATTTTCTGCCGGTGATGCCCGCTGGTGAATACGTCGAGCAGACCCTGCAGGCGCGGCTGGCCAAGCGCCTGGGCAATGCCGACCTGGTGCCGCTGCACCGGATTGATCGGCACACCGCCGGCCTGGTGCTGTTTTCCACCAATCGCCAGAGCCGTGCTCAGTACCAGGCGCTGTTTCGCCTGCGGCAGATGGACAAGTGCTACGAGGCGTTGGCGGCGGCCTTGCCGCAGCTGGACTTTCCGCTGTTGCGGGCGACGCGGCTGGAGGGAGCCGAGCCGTTCTTCCGCATGCAGGAAGTGACTGGTGAAGCGAATACCGAAACCCGTGTCGAGGTCGCCCAGCGCCTCGGCGAATACTGGCTGTATCGGCTGTATCCGGTTACCGGCAAGAAGCATCAGCTGCGTGTGCACCTGGCCGCGCTGGGCGCGCCGATCTTCAATGATCCGTTCTATCCCGAGGTCACCGATGCTCCGGATGACTACAGCAAGCCGCTAAAGCTGCTAGCCAAGGGCCTGAGCTTTATTGATCCGTTAACCGGCGAGCGTCGCGCATTCGAAAGCCAGCTGAGTCTGCTCTGAAGTCGTAGGGTGGGTGGCGCTTTATCCATCCGCCAACCCGTAATGGTGGATGAAAACAGCGTCATCCACCCTACGCGGCTACAGGCTTAGCGTTGTGGCTCTTTGGCTGCCGCCTGCCAGAGCACTTCAGCGATCCCCTGACGCTTGGCGATCAGCCGTGCGGCGACAAACAGCAGGTCTGACAGGCGGTTGACGTAGGCCAGGCCGACGCCGCGAATCGGCTCCACGGCATTCAGGTGTTGGCAGCGGCGCTCGGCGCTGCGGGCCAGGCTGCGGCACACGTGGGCCTGGGCAATCAGGCGCGAGCCGCCGGGCAGGATAAAGTTCTCCAGCGGGCCGACTTCTTCGTTCCAGCGGTCGATAGCGGCTTCCAGGCGCTCGATTTCCGGGGCTTGCAAGGCTTGGTAGTCCGGCATCGCCAGTTCACCGCCAAGGTCGAATAGGCGGTGCTGGCAGGGCGCGAGCATCTCGAAAACCTCGGCCAGCCCTGGCCACTGGGCTTGCTGTTCGGCCAGTTCGGCCAGCAGCAGGCCGATATGGCTGTTCAATGTATCGACCTCGCCCATGGCATCCACCCGAGGGTGGTCCTTGGTTACGCGGCGGCCATCGGCCAGGCCGGTTTCGCCGGCGTCGCCAGTGCGGGTATAGATTTTTGAGAGGCGGTAACCCATGTTCAGAGACCTGTGTCAGACGTGGCGGTGGTCATCGGCAGGCGCAGGGTGAAGCAGGTACCCTGGCCAGCTTGGGACTGCACTTCCATCTGCCCTTTGTGGTTGTTGGTGATGATGAAGTAGGACACCGACAGACCAAGCCCCGTGCCCTGGCCGACTTCCTTGGTGGTGAAGAATGGCTCGAAAATGCGTTTGCGCACTGACTCGGGCATGCCGACGCCATTGTCCTCCACCTGGATTTCCGCCCAGGGCGGCGCCAGGCGTACGCGTAGGGTGATCTGTCCAGGTGTCTTACTGTCGTCGCGTTGATGGATGGCCTGGGCAGCGTTTTTCAGCAGGTTGAGCAGCACCTGCTCCAGTTCGTTGGCGGTGGCCGGCACAGGGGGTAGGTCGGCGGCAAACTCGCGCTGGATGTTCAGGCTCTTGAAGTCGAAGCTTTCGGTCAGGTCGAAGTCATTGCTGGCAATCTCGACTGCCTGATCGAGCAGTGCTGGCAATTGACACGGCGCCAGCTGGCGATCGCTGAGGCGGCTGAAATTCAGCATATGGCTGACAATTTTTGCTGCACGGCTGCCGGCCTGCTGGATGCCGTCGAGCAGACGCGGAATTTCCCGGGCATTCAGGTAGCGGTCGATGGCTTCCAGGCAGATGCCTGCTTGCTCCGCCTGTTCGCGGTTCTTTTCCAGCTCGGGTGATAGGCGTCGGCGGATGTTCTGCACGTTATGCAGGATGGCCCCTAGCGGGTTGTTGATCTCATGCGCCATGCCGGCGGCCAGGCCACCGACCGAGAGCATCTTCTCCGATTGCACCATCATCTCTTCCAGGTTGAGGCGCTGGGTAATGTCGTCGATACGGATCACCACGCCGCGCCCGCTGCCGCCCATCAGTGGGTAGAAGGTCAGGGCGAAGTGGCGCGGTTGCTCGTTGCTGCCCCAGGTGACCCGTTCGATCTTTTCCACCTGATGCTGTTCGACAGTGCGCCTTAGCTGCGGTAGGAAGGGTTTGAGCGGCGCGAATGCGAGGAAGATCGGCTGGTTTAGCGCCTCGTCCAGGCGCGTACCGGAAAGGCTGCTGGCTTCCTGGTTCCACTGGGTGACGTAGAGCTGCTCATCGAGGGCAATCAGCGCCGAGGGCATGGAGTCAATGATGCTGTTGAGGTACTTCTGAAAGCCGGTGAGCTTCTTCTCGATCTTGCCGCGCACCTGCACTTCCAGCTCCAGCTTGCGGTTGGAGTGGCGGGTTTCTTCTGCCAGGTGCTGGGCTTGGTCGAAGGCTTCCTGGGCGTCGTCACGGGCGCGCTTGAGCTGCTGCTCACGGGCTTCGATGCGCACCAGCATGGTGTTGAAGGCATCGGCCAGGCTGCCGATCTCGTCACGGTTGCCACGGCGAGCGCGCAGGGCGTAGTTCTCTTCGCGGGTGACCTGGCGCGAAAGTTCTTCCAGGCGGCGGATCGGACGGGTGATCAGGCGGCGCACCTGGCGCGAGACGATCAGCCAGAACAGGACGCTCAAGGCCAGAATCACCCCGCTGGCGGTCAGGGTGCCGGTGTAGAACACCCCCGGTAGCTCGCTGGAGGCTACCAACAGCAGATGGCCAGAGTTGCCCGTGGCCTGCGGTAGCTCGACAAGCTGACTGATGCGGAATTCGCTGTGGCGCCATGACTCGACCTCTTCGACGCGCTGCGGCAGTTGTAGTTTGGTGCCGCGCTGCAGCTGTGCCAGGTTCAGCCCCTCGGCGTCATAGATTACCGCCGCGCGCAATGGCGCGTAGTCATCCAGGCGGCGGAGCAGCGTTTCGGCAGCTGCCGGTGTGCTCAATGCTTCCTTACTCAGCGGTGGGCTGGCTATCAGTCGTCCGAGTGTGTGCAGGGCCTGGGGCGCCACGCTTTCCTGAGAAATCCAGTAGGCCGCGCTGATAAAGGCTAGGTTGGCCACCAGCAGCACGGTGGCGAGCAAAGCCAGCAGGGCGACCAGCAGTTTGCGGCCGACCGGTAGGTTTTCGAGGCTCTGACGCAGGGGCATGGCGGGCTGTCGCGATGGTTGAAGTGCAGGCAGGTTAACGCGGGCCTCAGTGGCTGGGCAATCCACGTGCGTCAAGGTGGGCCAGTAGTTGGCTGTGCAGGGCCTGTAGATGAGGCAACACCAGTTGGTGGCGTTGTGCGGCGTTGCAGGCATAGCCGAGCAGGTAGGCGATTTCCGTGCGGCGGCCCTGGCTGACATCCTGGTGCATGGAGGAATAGTTGGCGGCGGTGGCCTGGATCACCCGTTGTACTTCGTCATGCAGGTCCTCGGCGGCCGCGCTTTGGCCGCAGCGGTGCAGCAACTCGCTCAGCTCGTTGCACAGGCAGGCAACTTGCGCCGGGTGTTCACGCAGCCCGCCATTGCGGCAGTCGTGCAGCACGGTCAGCGGGTTGATCGCGCAGTTCAGTGCCAGCTTGCGCCACAGCCGACTAAGAATATCCAGGCTCCAGTCGTGAACAATACCGGCCTGGTGCAGGTCTTCCAGCCAGGTGGGTGGCTGCAGATTGAGCGGGTCGCCAAGCCAGGTATGGCCGTGGCCGGCAAATACCACCTGAAAATCTGCCTGACGAAATGCGCCTTCGGTGCTGGAGGCGAAGATGCAGCGTGCTTGGGGCGCTGCGCGAGCGACTTCGTCCTGGCTGCCAAGGCCATTCTGCAGCAGGAGGATTTCGGCGCCAGGGGCCAGGCGTGGCGCCAGTTGGCTGACGGCCGCGGCGGCGTCATAGGCCTTGCAGGCCAGCAGCAGGCGCTGGATCGGCTGGGGGGAATCGACTGTTTGCGCGGGAATGGCGTAGTGCTGGGCGTGACCTTGTTCAATCAGGGTCAGCCCGCCGGCCTGTTGATAGCTGTGTAGGCGCGCCGGGTCGCGCAGGATCAGCTGCACCGGCCGGGCGGCGCGCGCCAGGCGCGTCGCCCATAAAGTGCCGAGGCTGCCGGCGCCGAGGATATGCCACATATGCGGTACAGCTTATTGCGGCAAAGACAGACGCAAGGCGGTGACAAGCCCTGTGCTGTGCGACTCGGGCAGTATCCTGGCTGCGTGTTCGGTGATCTGATCCGGGGTGATGGGGAGACCTTTTGCATCCAGACCCACCAGGCTGATACCCGCCTTGAGGCTGATAAAGCCTTCGCTGGTCTTGAACGCCTTGAGGTTGATGCCTTCATGCAGGCGCTTGAAACTGCTGGGCGAGCATTCATGCAAATCGGTCAGCAGGGTGATCAGGCCGAAGTGGCTTTCATCCAGACGTACCAGTACATCCAGTGGTCGCACCAGCTGTTGCAGGCGCCGTGCCACGCCGGTAAGCAGCTCGTTGTAGAAGGCATCGCCATGCTGCTGGTGCAGCTCATGCACATCCTGCAGGCCGATCAGCAGGTAGCACAGGGCTCCGCCGCGAGATTCGACCTGGCGCAGGCTGTCGAGCATCTTCTGGTGCAGGTAACGGTTGTTGCCTAGACCGGTGAGCGGGTCGATCAGGTTGCGCTGTTCCAGGCTGGCAATATTTTCGGTCAGTAGGCGGTTTTCCTGGAGCAGGCGCTGCAGGGTGTTGCACAGACGGTCGGCGGCGTAGACGCGCGGCACCAGTTGCTCGTTCATCGCTGCCTTGCTGATGAAGTCATCGACACCGCTATCGAACGCTTCGCCCAGCACGTTTTCACCTTCCTTGCCGGTGAGCAGGATGACGTAGGTGTAGTGGTGGGCCATTTCATCGAACTGGCGCACTTGCACGGTCAGTTCCAGGCCATTCATCTCAGGCATCAGCCAGTCGGCGAGTAAAACGCTGGCAGGGCGCTGTTCGAGCAGTTTGATGGCCTCTGCGGCGCTGCTGGCGAAACGGAGGTCCTGATAGCCCGCCTGGCTCAGGGCGCGCCCGATCATGGCGCTGGAGAACTTGGCGTCATCGACGACCAAAATGCTCAGGTGGGGGTTAGGCATGGGCAGGCTCGCTAGAGGGAAATCACGTGGGCCCGATACTTCGCCGGGCAGTGTATGTTGCTACCACTATATAATGGCCGGGTTTTTTTACCGTCAAGCCAGGCGTGCCCCATTCGTGATGCAGGGCGCGCCGTCTATCTGGAGTAAGCCCATGCCCTCGTTCGACGTGGTGTCCGAGTTGGACAAACATGAAGTTACCAACGCTATCGACAGTGCCATAAAGGAACTGGACCGTCGTTATGATCTGCGCGGTAAAGGTAGCTTTGAGCTGAAAGAGCTGACTGTCAACCTGACAGCCGATGCGGATTTTCAGTTGGAGCAGATGGTTGAGATTCTCAAGCTCTGCCTGGTCAAACGCAAGATTGATGTGCAGTGCCTGGAGTTCAAGGACGCCTACCCATCGGGCAAGAGCGTTAAGCAGGAAGTGATCCTGCGCGAAGGGATCGAGAAGGACCTGGCGAAGAAGATCGTCGCGCACATCAAGGACATCAAACTTAAGGTGCAGGCCGCCATTCAGGGGGAGCAGGTGCGTATCACTGGCAAGAAGCGCGATGACCTGCAGGAGGCCATCGCTGCCTTGCGTGCCAAGGACTTCGGTATGCCGCTGCAGTTCAATAACTTCCGCGATTAATGCGTGAACGTTGAACCTTGCCGCCGCACAGGCGTCGCAACGGTGTTGGTGCAGTGAAACCGCCACGGCTTGCCGTGGCGTTTTATTTTCAAAGGTTTACAAGGATTAACAGATGGATATGAACGTCGAACAACTGGTGAAAATGTCCGAGGCCTGGTTGCCTGTGGTGCTTGAATACAGCGGCAAGCTGACTCTGGCTTTGATCACGATGCTGATTGGTTGGTGGCTGATTGGCCGGCTTACCTCGAGTGTTGGTCGTTTACTTAATATGCGTCAGGTTGATCGAGTGCTGAGCAGTTTTATCTGCAGCCTGGTCGGCATCGTGCTCAAGGTATTGCTGCTGGTCAGCGTGGCCTCGATGATCGGCGTGGAAACCACCTCCTTTATCGCAGTGATCGGTGCTGCCGGCCTGGCGATTGGTCTGGCTTTGCAAGGCAGCCTGGCGAACTTCGCTGGCGGGGTATTGATCATGCTGTTTCGCCCGTTTCGTGCTGGCGACTGGATTGAGGCGCAAGGCGTATCGGGCAGCGTCGACAGTATTCAGATTTTCCATACCACGCTGAAAACCGCGGATAACAAGGTGGTGATCGTGCCCAATGGCAGCCTATCGAACGGCCATATCACCAACTATTCGCGTGAGCCCAAGCGTCGAGCCGATATCAAGCTTGGCATCGACTACTCCAGCGACATCAAGCAAGCTCGTGAGGTGCTGCTGGAAATAGCCAAGGATCCGCGGGTGCATGCTGACCCGGCCCCGGTGGTTTTTGTTACAGGGTTGGGCGATAGCGCGATCAACGTGTCACTGCGGGTCTGGGTGGATACACCGAATTTCTGGCCGGTGACATTTGCCTTTATCGAGCAGGCGAAGGAGCGTTTGACTGAAGCCGGTATCGGCATTCCATTCCCGCAGCGGGTGGTGCATCTGGTGCAGCAGTCCAGCTGAGCCTGGCTCGCACCGCGGCTCGCCCTGTTAGGGGCGAGTGGCGTTATAGAGGCTTTTGAAGATATGACCCATGGCGGTTTGATAGTGGCCAATCAGGGTTTTCCAATCGCTTTGATCCCAAGGCGAATGGCGACGTAGCTGCAGCATGTCGTGCATCGCAGCCTGTTTGCTGGTGAGGCGTTGTCTGCATTTTTCTAGATCAAGCAGCGCGACTTCGGGCATAGCTGCGGAGCCCTCGCCGGTAATGCGTACAAAAATATGCTTGATATAAATGCAGCCATGTTGCCAGCGAGCAGTATGTAGCCGTGCAAGGGTGTGGGCCACCTCGACCAGTAGCTGTTGATGGAGCGCCTCTCCATACTCTTCGCGGCCGTTGTTGGCATACCACTCATCAATTGGTTGAAAGCCTTCAAGGGCCTTGGTGATTAACAATGCGCGCCAGCCTTGCGTGCTTTGCTCAGCAGCACAATAAACAATCTCTGGCACTGTCACCCCAGCTTTACGGGCTCCCAGTAGTGCTTCTTGCTCGCGCAGTACGGTTGGGCGACCGAAAGGGTGTAGAAGGCTACGGTGTATGTGTCCTGTTTGGCGTTTAGCGTAGAGCAGCTTGCCCTCTGCATAGATGCGCTGAACACCGCTATAACCACCTCGCCTATCATTGGGCTCTTCTACCCATTCGCCTTGGATTTTCCACCAGTTCTCGAAGCTAGTAGTGGATGAGTGGGTGTCGGAGACGCTAGGTTTTGCGGTCATAATTTGCCCTTTTTAGATATCAATCCTCAGCAAGACTCGTGCCTGCTAGGCTGATATGTGCGTCTTATTAGACGCTGTTTTCTTGTTATTCGGGGGGCGCAATAGCGTTGGAGTCGCTGGAGTTATTTGGCCGCTCGCGGCGCCATTGCAGAACGATCAGGATCAGCGTTGGTATGCCCAGCAAGGCGGTTATCAGGAAGAACTCGGCGTAACCGAACTTCTCCACCATCACCCCTGAGTAACCACCAATTAGCCGTGGCAGTAGCAGCATGATCGAGCTGAGTAGTGCGTATTGGGTGGCAGAGAACTTCAGATTGGTCAGGCTCGACAGGTAGGCGACAAATGCCGCGGTGGCCAGGCCTGCGCTGAAGTTGTCGGCGGAAATGGTCACGATCAGCATCTGCAGGTCTGCGCCCATGCCGGTGAGCATGAGGAACAGCAGGTTGGTTGCCGCCGAGGTCGCGCCGCCGATAAACATGATCGGCAGAATGCCGAAGCGCACGATCAGCAGGCCGCCAAAGCCTGCACCAAACAGGGTCATCACTAGGCCGAACAGCTTGCTGACGCTGGCGATCTGATCCTTGGTAAAACCCTGGTCGATATAGAACACGTTGGCCATGACACCCATCACGGTGTCCGACATGCGGTAGGTGGCGATTAGTCCCAGCAGCAGGAAGGCCTGCCAGCGGTAACGCACGATAAAGTCGTTAACCGGCGTCAGCACCGGGGCCAGGCCGCGGCGGCCCATGGACGACAGACACAGGGCAGTGAGGATGCTGTAGAGCAGGGCGCGCAGGAAGGCGCGGTCTTCCAGCAGCAGGTCGAGCAAACTCGCTTCGCCGTTGACCAGGCTGGCGAAATCGGTGTGATAGAACTGGGTAAACATCGCCGGTACCGACACCAGCAGCACGATCAGCACCAATACCGACATAATCTGATGGCTGAAACCATAGCGCGCAGCGGCCAATTGCGTACGCAGTGGTACATCCGGCTCGCGCATCCACAGGCTGGTCAGCAGGCCGGGCAGCATCAGTAGGGCAAACAACAGGTAGGTGCCGGCCCAGGCGCCATGCTGATAGAGCAGGGCGGTGGAGCCAAAGCCTTCGGCGAAATACAGCGCGCCGGCGGTGGCGAGGAGGGCGGCGACGCGGTAACCGGCCATGTAGCTCGCGGCCAGTGCGGCCTGGCGGGTGTCGTCGACGATTTCCAAGCGGTAGGCGTCGACGGCGATGTCTTGGGTGGCTGAGGCGAAGGCCACCAGTACGGCTAGGGAAATCAGCCAGGTCAGATGGGTTTGCGGGTCACACAGGGCCATGCCGGCCAAGCCGATAGCGATCAGTATCTGCGATAGCACCAGCCAGGAGCGCCGCCGGCCCAGCTTGCCAAGCAGCGGTAGACGCCATTGGTCGAGCAGCGGCGACCACACCCATTTGAAGGCGTATGCCAGGCCGATCAGGCTGGCAAAACCAATGGTATCGCGGGCCACTCCGGCTTCGCGCAACCAGACTGAAAGGGTGGAGAACACCAACATATAAGGTAGGCCAGCGGCGAACCCTAGAAGCAGCAGCACCAATGTCGAGGGGCTGGAGTAGGCAGCAATGGCATCACGCCAGCTTTTACGGGGCATTGAAGGGGTATCAGCCTGAGTTTGACCTAATAAAGGGCGCACTCTAACCGCTGTGCTCCATTGGGCGCCAGCCATAGCGCGGCATATCCACCCTATCGTTATGGATTTGCACGCCTTCTTCACGTAGTCGGATGCGTTGCTCCGCGCCGGAGAGACTATCAACGGATAAGCTGAGGCGCCCGCCGGCGGCAATTACCCGGTGCCAGGGCAGGATGCTGCCGTCCGGCAGCTGACTGAGGGTGCGCCCGACCCAGCGCGCGGCGCGGCCCAGGCCTGCATATGCGGCCAGTTGGCCGTAACTCACCACGCAACCGGCAGGTATCTGGGCCAGCGCCGTATAAAGTGCCGTGCGACGCTCGAGTTGGCTTGCTGTTGGCTGGCCTGGCGCGGCATGCTTCTGCCCCTGTCCTAGCTCGCTATCCGGCTTTTCCATCATGCTGCTACGTACTCTGTTGTGTTTTCTGGTTATTGCTCTGGCCGCACCTGCTTGGGCGGACACGGTGTGGTTGAACAATGGTGACCGCCTGAGCGGCGAGATAGTTCTGCTCGATGGCGGCAAACTGGCCTTGAAAACCAAGTACGCCGGTCAGGTGCTGATTGCCTGGAAGGATATCGACACCCTGCGCTCGGAGAAACCCTTGCTGATACGTCGCCAGGGCTTCGATAGCGAGCGCAGCAATCAACTGGAAGCCGCCGGAAAGGGCATGGTACGGGTCGTCAGCGAAAGCACACAGACCGTTCCTCTGGCGAGTATCAATCGGCTGATTCCACCGCGCCCGGTGCTGCAGGACCGCTTATGGGAGGGCAACCTGGACGCCAAATTGGACATGAAACGCGACGACAACCATAGCGATGAGTGGAAGCTTAAAGGCAATACGCGTATGGAGCATGGCCGCTGGCGTCACGTGTTAGCCGGTGAGCTGGAACGCAAGGTCAAGAATGACGCTAAGACTGCCGACAACTGGCAGCTGGAATACGATCTCGACCGCTTTATCACGTACCATTGGTTCTGGCGGGTCGGTGCCGAGCAGGACGAAGACGAGTTCGCCTTCCTGAATCGTCAGCGTTCGCTGGGTACCGGTCCGGGCTATCGCTTCTGGGATAATGAGCTGGGCCGGTTGGATGTGATTGGCCAGTTCAATCGTCTGCAACTGGACAGTAGTGCCGGCGAGCTGGCACTGAATACCTACTCGTTTTCCTGGGATTACAAACGCCTGCTCTGGGGCACCCGTTTGGAGTTCTACAGTACGGCCGAGCTGCAGCTGCCGGACATAGATGAAATTGACTATGTACTCGACAGTGAAATGGGCCTGCGTTATCGGCTGACGGACTGGGCGCGCCTCTCGCTGTTGTATGAGCTGGACCAGGCGCGTGGGCTCGGCCAGACCAGCAGTGAACGGCGTTATCTGCTGGGGGTAGGGGTCGGCTGGTAGGGCAGACCGTAGTGAACTCGCAGTGGTTCTGTCGGTCAGTGCTTGCTCTGGCGTCGTGCTTACGGATAATGCGCGACCTTCCGCGAACCCGAAGTAGAAAAACCATTCCTATGTTTTCCCGAACCCTGCTGTGCCTGGCCCTTTCTGTGGCTGCCACCTCCGCGCTGGCGGATACCGTCTGGCTGAAGAACGGCGACCGCCTGACCGGCAAGATCAAGTTCTACGACGGTGGCAAGCTGTTGCTGGCAACCGACTACGGCGGCGCGATTGCCCTCGACTGGAGCAAGATCGCGACCCTGGAAAGCGATCAGGAACTGCTGATCAAGGAAAACGCTATTGCTGGCGAGCGCACCAAATCCCTGCAGTCGGCTGAGCCGGGCAAGGTGACGCTGGCCAACGGTGGTGCTCCCAAGACTGTTGAGCTGGCGAGCATCCAGCAGATTCTCAAGCCCAAACCCTTGGTTGAGGACTTGGTCTGGAAGGGCAATATCGATGCGGCCCTGGACTACAAGCGTGCTGAACGTGACACCGACGACTATGACGTCAGCCTGAAAACTCAGGCGCGGCATGGCCTGTGGCGGCACCACGCCGAGGCGGAATACAACCGTGAGTTCCAGGATGACGTGGTGACCACCGATAACTGGAGTGCTGAATATGCGCTTGACCGTTTTCTGACTGAGAAATGGTTCTGGCAGGGGCGCATGGAATACAAGCGTGACCGTATTGAAGAGGTGCGCCGCCAGCGTACCTTGGGTACCGGTCCCGGTTATCAGTTCTGGGACAACGAGCTGGGTGCTTTCTCCGTGGCCGGCCTACTTAACCGTTCGGACTATGAGTACGACAATGGCGAACGTGACAACTTCTATGCGGTGAGTATGAAGTGGGATTACAACCGCTACCTGGTCGGCAAGAGTGTCGAGCTGTTCAGCGATGGTGAGGTGGGTAAGCCGCTGGCCAATGTGGCTGACTACACCCTGGATGCTGCGGTGGGGCTACGTTACAAGCTGACGGACTGGGCTTCGCTGAATATGAAGGCGGAGAAGGACCTGGTCAGTGGTTCGGAAGGTGAGCTGGACGAAACCCGTTATAGCCTGGGTTTTGGCGTCGGCTGGTAAGTGTTAGGCCGTCGATCTGCTGCGCGTCGGCCCTGCGGCGTTAAAAACAGGCTCGGGATGCCGCTTGCGGCTAACGCGCTTTAGCGCGGCCCGAAGGGCAAGTGAAACGAGTAATGCTCATGTACAAAAGTACGCTCCGCTTCCTCGCCTGTTTTTGCCTTGCAGGACTCTAGCTCGCTAGCTCGTGAACAAATGCTAAGCAAAACAAAAAGCCCCGCATTGCGGGGCTTTTTGTTTGCAGCGTTTCGATCTAGCGGATCAGAGGCGCAGGCCGCCATCCAGCTCCAGAACGCGACCGGTGTAGTAGTCGTTTTCCAGGATATATGCAACCGAGTGAGCGATCTCGGCCGGTTTGCCCATGCGGCGCAGTGGGATGACCGAGGTCATGCGCTCCAGCGCTTCCGGCTTCATGCTGGCAACCATTTCGGTTTCGATAAAGCCCGGTGCTACGCCCGCAACGCGGATGCCGTAACGCGCCAGCTCCTTGGCCCAGACCACGGTATCGGCTGCCACACCGGCCTTGGCGGCGGAGTAGTTGGCCTGGCCGATATTGCCCGCGCGGGAGATCGAGGAGATGTTGATGATCGCGCCTTCGTTCTTCAGTTCGATCATCTTCGCCGCGACTTCACGGGTGCAGAGGAATACGCCGGTCAGGTTGACGTCGATCACCGATTGCCACTGGGCCAGGCTCAGTTTGGTGATTTCGCCGTCCTTGACCTTGATGGTCAGGCCGTCACGCAGGATGCCGGCATTGTTGACCAGGCCGTTGATCGCACCGAAGTCTTCGGCAATCTGTGCCACAGTCTGGGTCACTTGCTCTTCATTGGCGACGTTGCACAGGTAGGCGCGGGCTTCCACGCCCAGAGCCTTGCAGGCAGCCACTGCTTCGTCGAGTTTTTCCTGATTCAGGTCGACCAGCGCCAGCTTGACGCCTTTCTCTGCCAGGTATTCAGCCATGGCGCGGCCCAGACCCTGGCAGCCGCCTGTGATGACGATCACTTTGTCTTTGAGTTGCATTGCGTATCCCCTCAAGTGGTTCGAACCGCTGCAACCTCTGCTGCGCGCCGGGCATACCGCGATAGCAGTGTCTGGCCCAGCCCGCGAGATTATCAACAGGCTCTTCGGTGTAACCTTGCCGGCGCTGTAACCGTTATTCTAAAGCGCCTGTCCGTTTGTGACGGATTCTATACAAGGAGTCATAAGTTGAGCGTGAAAGCCGGCAAGCATGCCCGAGAATTGCTGCTCAAGGAATACCGTGGCGTGCTCAGTACCCATTCCAAGGCCATGCCGGGCTTCCCTTTCGGATCAGTGGTGCCTTACTGCCTGGATGCTGACGGCTATCCGCTGATTCTGATCAGCCGCATCGCCCAACACACCCACAACCTCAAGCAGGACGGCAAGTGCTCGCTGCTGGTGGGCGAGCGTGGAGCGGAGGATGTGCAGGCGGTCGGCCGTCTTACGCTGCTCGCGCAAGCGCGGCAATTGGATGACGAAGGGCAGGTTGCAGCTGCTGCGCAGCGCTATTACCGCTATTTTCCGGATTCGCGCGGCTATCACCAGGCCCATGACTTCGATTTCTGGCGGCTGGAACCGGTGCGCTGGCGCTATATCGGCGGTTTTGGCGCGATTCACTGGCTGGACCAGGTGGCCCTGACCAATCCCTTTGCCGGCGAGAGTGAAATCGGCATGGCCGAACACATGAATAGTGATCATGCTGACGCTATCGCTCACTATGTCGAGCTGGTTGGCTTGCCCGGCCATACGCCGGCCGAGCTGGTCGGTCTCGATAGCGAAGGTTTCCACTTGCGCATCGGTCAGGGTCTGTATTGGTTGGCCTTCCCAACATCCTGTAACAGTCCGCTGGAGGTGCGCCAGGCCTTGGTAGCACTGGCTCGCGCCGAAGTCTGGCCGACCGACGGTCAGGCTTCAGCTTGAATTCAGCCTAACGCCCCATACTTCTGTCCCATAGGAAGCTGATCTTCCGTTAAGGAACCTTTGATGCGCGCTTTTCTGTTTCTGTTTTTGCTGTTTCCGATCATCGAATTGGCCCTGTTGATTCAGGTGGGCAGCGCCATCGGCGTGCTGCCGACGCTGATGCTGGTCATTGGCTCTGCGATTCTTGGCAGCGTGCTGCTGCGTGTCGCTGGTGTTGCCACGGCCTGGCGTGCTCGGGAAAAACTGGCGCGTGGTGAGCTGCCCGAGCAGGAAATGCTCGAGGGGCTGCTGATCGCCGTCGGTGGTGGTTTGCTGTTACTGCCAGGCTTTATCAGCGACATCTTCGGTGTCTTCTGCCTGATCCCCTTCACGCGCCGTCTGCTGGTCAACAAGATACGTCTGCGTGCCGCCGAACAGGCTATGCGCCAGCGTGCCTTCTTTGATGATCAGGCCGCCCGTTCCGGGCAGGTCAGGCCTAATGTGCTGGAAGGTGAATATGAGCGTCGTGAGTAAGCTTGTACGCAACGTGTAGGTCTTGTTTTGGCAGTGCTGATCGTAAAAATAATCATCCCCTGCCCTTGAAATCCTCTTGTACGCCCTTATGTAGCGGTCACCGCAAGGTTTTCTGTCGTCAGACAGAATCAGACTTCAGCGTTGCGCCTGGCGCAACGCAACCGGCCTCGCCGGATTTTGCTAACCCGCCGGTGAATACACCGGCCGAAAAACCACCTATTGGGAGAGATCGACAATGAAGCTTCGTCCTCTGCATGACCGCGTCGTAATCCGTCGCAGCGAAGAAGAAAAGAAAACCGCAGGCGGCATCGTGCTGCCAGGTTCCGCTGCCGAGAAAGCCAACAGCGGTGAAATCCTCGCTGTCGGTACCGGCCGCGTGCTGGACAACGGTGAAGTGCGCGCCCTGGCCGTCAAAGTCGGCGACAAAGTGGTGTTTGGCCCTTACTCCGGCAGCAACACCGTGAAAGTTGACGGTGAAGACCTGCTGGTAATGAGCGAGAGCGAAATCCTCGCTGTCGTTGAAGGTTGATTTCAGCGCCCCGTCGCTACGAATTCCGCTCTATTTGAACGAATTAAGGAATAACCATCATGGCTGCTAAAGAAGTTAAATTCGGCGATTCCGCCCGCAAGAAAATGCTCACCGGTGTCAACGTTCTGGCTGACGCGGTAAAAGCGACCCTCGGCCCGAAAGGCCGTAACGTGATCATCGAGAAGAGCTACGGCGCTCCGACCATCACCAAAGACGGCGTTTCCGTTGCCAAAGAAATCGAGCTGAAAGATCGCTTCGAGAACATGGGCGCTCAGCTGGTTAAAGACGTTGCTTCGCGCGCTAACGATGACGCAGGCGACGGTACCACCACTGCTACCGTTCTCGCTCAAGCCATCGTCAACGAAGGCCTGAAAGCCGTCGCTGCTGGCATGAACCCAATGGACCTCAAGCGCGGTATCGACAAGGCGACCATCGCCATTGTTGCCGAGCTGAAGAACCTGTCCAAGCCTTGCGCTGACACTAAAGCCATCGCTCAGGTCGGTTCGATCTCCGCCAACTCCGACACCTCCATCGGCGAAATCATTGCCGAAGCTATGGAAAAAGTCGGTAAAGAAGGCGTGATCACCGTTGAAGAAGGTTCGGGCCTGGAAAACGAACTGTCGGTTGTTGAAGGCATGCAGTTCGACCGTGGCTACCTGTCCCCATACTTCATCAACAAGCCGGACACCATGGTTGCCGAGCTCGACGGCCCGCTGATTCTGCTGGTCGACAAGAAGGTTTCCAACATCCGTGAGCTGCTGCCAGTTCTGGAAGCTGTAGCCAAGTCCGGCCGTCCGCTGCTGATCGTGGCTGAAGACGTTGAAGGCGAAGCCCTGGCGACTCTGGTTGTGAACAACATGCGCGGTATCGTTAAAGTTGCTGCCGTTAAGGCACCAGGCTTTGGTGATCGTCGTAAGGCCATGCTGCAGGACATCGCTGTGCTGACTGGCGGTACCGTGATCTCCGAAGAGATCGGTCTGAGCCTGGAAAGCGCTACCCTGGAGCACCTGGGTAACGCTAAGCGCGTCATCCTCAGCAAAGAAAACACCACCATCATCGACGGTGCTGGCGTTCAAGCTGATATCGAATCTCGCGTACTGCAGATCCGTAAGCAGATCGAAGACACTTCGTCCGACTACGACAAAGAGAAGCTGCAAGAGCGTCTGGCCAAATTGGCTGGCGGTGTTGCCGTGATCAAAGTCGGTGCCGGTACCGAAGTTGAAATGAAAGAGAAGAAAGCCCGCGTTGACGACGCTCTGCACGCAACCCGCGCGGCCGTTGAAGAAGGCGTGGTACCTGGCGGTGGCGTGGCACTGGTTCGCGCTCTGCAGGCCATCAGCGAACTGAAAGGCGACAACGCCGATCAGGACGTCGGTATCGCTCTGCTGCGTCGCGCTGTTGAAGCGCCGCTGCGTCAGATCGTTTCCAACGCCGGCGGCGAGCCAAGCGTTGTGGTCGACAAGGTCAAGCAGGGTTCGGGCAACTACGGCTTCAACGCCGCTACCGACACCTACGGCGACATGATCGAGATGGGTATTCTCGATCCGGCCAAGGTCACTCGTTCGGCACTGCAAGCTGCAGCTTCGATCGGTAGCCTGATGATCACCACCGAAGCGATGATTGCCGAAGTGGCTGAAGACAAACCAGCCGGTGGCGGTATGCCGGACATGGGCGGCATGGGTGGCATGGGCGGCATGATGTAAGCCAGCCCGGCCCCTAACAGGCCGTCGCCAGGCGGCCTGTACGTTGTAAAGAAAACCCCGTGCCTGTCACGGGGTTTTCATTTTTCTAGGCTATAACAGTCCCTCGCGGCAAAGCGGTACGCCAATTGCTTTGTGTGATGCGTGCTCCCGGACTGGAGCCTGTCAATCTGCGCTGTGCTGCTGGTCAGCATTGCTGCTCCGTGTTTTGACCTCACCTGGATGTGCTCTACCACGCCGCTTTTGCTGTGTGGCTGGAGATTGTGCCGGTTACGGTTTTGCCTGCAGCTGTTTTAAAACAGTTGGTTCTATGACGCACCAAGCTGATGCAATTGGGCAATTAAGTGACCGTGAGAGTGTTACCGCAAGGTGCGGTGTTGCGGCGCCCAACCTTGGTTTGCTCACGCATTGAACCAATGGCGTGAATGCAGCTCAAAGGCCTGGCCTGCTAAATGGCTTGCTTGTGGATCAGGATGATCTGGATGGAGTTGCCGGCAGAGTCCGGCAGTAACGACCGCTGGTCGCAAAGCGCGATGCTGCGGTTATCAGTGATCTAGGGTCTACATACAGCGTTTAGCAGCGCTATCAAGAGGTTGCAGTGATGAAGCTAGAAATCGCACGAGGTTTATTTTTGGTAACCGCGCTCAGCGTGGCCTCGCTTGCGGCTGCGGCCTGGCAAGAAGCCAGCCCCCAGGTCATCACCCTCAATGAGCGGGGCTACTGTCCGCTGCCGCCGCAGGCGCGAACGGCCGAGGCGCTCAAACCGGATCAGGATCTGTTGCTGTTTATGTTTAGCCTGTCCCAGGGCGCTCGTTCGCAAGGTTGATCCGATTCGACAGACATAAAAAAGCCCTGCAATGCAGGGCTTTTTTGTGGGCGACCTTCCATGGCCGCCACGCTTCGCTGTGCTGTCAGTGAGCCTTGGCAGCTGTTGCAGGTGCATCCGGTTGCGCCAGCAGGCTGTACACACACGGCAGCACGAACAGGGTAAACAACGTGCCAATCGACATGCCGGTGGCAATCACTAGGCCAATATCGAAGCGGCTGACCGCGCCTGCACCGGTTGCGAGGATCAGCGGCACCATGCCGAAGACCATCGCGGCCGTTGTCATCAGCACCGGACGCAGGCGAATCGCTGCGGCCTCTTCGACCGCCTCACGACGCGACAAGCCCTTCTCGCGGCGTAGCTGGTTGGCGAACTCGACGATCAGGATGCCGTGCTTGGTGATCAGACCGATCAGCGTCACCAGGCCCACCTGGGTGTAGATGTTCATGCTCGACAGGCCAAGGAACAGCGGAATCAGCGCGCCGCAGATCGACAACGGCACCGTGACCATGATTACCAGTGGGTCGCGGAAGCTTTCGAACTGTGCCGCCAGCACCAGGAAGATCAGTGCCAGGGCCAGGCCGAAGGTCACGTACAGCGCGTTGCCTTCCTGCACCAGCTGGCGCGAGGCACCGGCAAAGTCGTAGGCAAAGCCTGCAGGCGCTTCCTCACGCATGATCTGCGCAACGGTTTCGACGGCTTCACCCATGCTCACGATCGGTACGCCCTGAATGATCGCCGAGTTGAGTTGTTGGAATTGATTGAGCTGGGTCGGCCGGGCGCGGTCGCTGACCTTGACCAGCGTGGACAGGGCCAGCATCGCGCCGCTTTCGCTTTTCACGTAGTAGCTGCTCAGCCACTCCGGGTTGTCGCGGTAGGCGCGCTCGACCTGGGCAATCACCTTGTAGCTGCGCCCGTCGATGGTGAAACGGTTGATCTCACCTTCACCGAGCAGGCTGGCCAGGGTCAGACCGAGGTCTTCCATCGATACGCCCATTTGCGCGGCTTTCTCGCGGTCGATTTCCACTACCACTTCTGGCTTATCGAAGGCCAAATCAACGTCGAGGAAGGCAAACTTGCCCGACTCTACGGCGCGTGTTTTGACCTTCTCAGCCACCTGCAGCAGTGACTGGTAGTCGCTTGGGGTATTGATCACGAACTGGAACGGCAGGCCCTCACCCGTGCCCGGTAGGGACGGCAGGTTGAAGCCAAAGATCTGCAGGCCGGCAATTTGTGACAGGCGACCTTGTACCTCCGGCAGGATCTCCATTTGCGTGCGCTCGCGCTCGTTCCACGGTGTCATCAGAAAACCACCGATACCCGACTGCACGCCGTTGAAGCCGTTGATCTGGAACGAGGAGTAGTACTCGGGGAACTCCTTGAAGATGCTGACGAATTCATCGGTGTACTTGTTCAGGTACTCCAGGTTGGTTGGCTGCGGCGCGTTGGCGATCATGAAAATGATGCCCTGGTCTTCTTCCGGGGCCAGTTCGCTTTTAGTGAACTTGAGCAGCACCGGGATCAGGCACATGACGATTACCGCAAACACCAGCACCACTGGGCGAGTGTCCAGAGTGCCGTGCAGGGCGCGCTGATAGCGTTTCTTGAGCTTGTCGAAGATTTGGTCGAGCTTGTGTGCGAGGCCCGACGGATTTTCCTCGTGACGCAGCAGCTTGGCGCACATCATCGGTGACAGGGTCAGGGCGACGATGCCAGAGATGATCACGGCGCCGGCCAGGGTCAGGGCAAACTCCTTGAACAGCGCGCCGGTGAGACCTTCAAGGAAGCCGATCGGCGCGTACACCGCCGCCAGGGTGATGGTCATCGACACCACCGGTACGGCGATTTCCCGAGCGCCTTCGATGGCCGCATCGAACGGCGTTTTGCCTTCCTCGATATGCCGGTGGATGTTTTCCACCACGACGATGGCGTCGTCCACCACCAGGCCGATCGCCAGCACCATGGCCAGCAGGGTCAGCAGATTGATCGAGTAGCCCATCAGCTGCATAAAGAACATCACGCCGATCATCGACAGCGGGATGGTGATCACCGGGATCAGCACCGAGCGGAACGCGCCGAGGAAGAGGAACACCACCACAATGACGATCAGCACCGCTTCGCCGAGGGTCTTCACCACCTCATCGATTGAGGCCTGGATAAACAGCGTGGCGTCATAGGCGATGGAGACTTTCAGGTTCGGCGGCAGCTGCGCTTCCAGGTCCGGCAAGACCTTACGCACCTCTTTGATCACGTCCAGCGGGTTGGCCCCAGGCGTGCCTTTGATGGCGATGTACACCGAGGGGGTGCCATCGAAGGAGCTGATCGCATCGTAGCTTTCTGCGCCCATCTCGACCCGCGCCACATCGCGGATCAGCACGCGGCTGTCGCCCACGGTCTTCAGCGGGATGGCGGCAAAAGCCTCGGCCGACTTGAGGTCGGTTTCGGCATTGATGCTGGTGACCACGTACTCGCCTTTTACTTCACCCGCAGCCGCGAGGAAGTTGTACTTGCGCACGGCGTCATTCACGTCGCCTGCGGTCACGCCGTAGGCGCCCATCTTCACCGGGTCCAGCCACAAACGCATGGCAAACACCTGATTGCCGAGAATCTCGGCCTCGGCCATGCCGGGCAGGGTGGCCAGCTTGGGCTGGATGACCCGCGACAGGTAGTCGGTGATCTGCGGGTTGCTCAGTTCCTGGCTATAGAAGCTGATGTACATCAGTGCCGTGGAGTCGGCGGCTTCCTTGCTCAGTACCGGGTCTTCGGCATCCTGCGGCAGCTGGTTCTTCACCTCGTTGGCCTTGGCCAGCAGTTCGGTGAACAGGCGGTCGCTATTGGCACCGATGCGCGCATAGATCGAGATGATCGACACATTCTGCCGGCTTACCGAGGTCATGTAATCAATGCCGTCGGCGCTGGCCAGGCTCTGCTGCAGCGGCTGGGTGATATAGCCCTGGATGGTCTCGGCATTGGCCCCGGGGTAAGCCGTGGTGACCGTGATCAGGGCGTTTTCCATCTGCGGGTACTGGCGGATGGTCAGTTTGCTGAATGCTTGGAAACCAAGCAGGATGATCAACAGACTGACCACGGTCGCCAATACCGGGCGACGGATAAAGGGATCAGTAAAAGCCATAAATAAATTCCTTTGAGCCAGCCTCGATTACTCGACGCTTGGCTTGGCCTCGGCATTGGCGATGCTGACGTGGGCGCCGTTATCCAGCTTCAGCTGGCCGGCGGATACCACCTGTTCACCGGCCTGCAGACCCTTGCTAATCACTACCTGGCCGTCACGGCGCTCGCCGGTCTCGATGAAGCGGCGTTCTACCACCAGTTCGGCCTGACCTTTGTCGTCTTTGACTACCTGGCCGTCTCCGCCCTTTTTCTCGCCGATCACATACACCGAATTGCCATACAGGGTGTAGGTGATCGCAGTTTCAGGAACGACGATGACGTTCTGCTCGCCTGGCAGCAGCACTTCCAGGTTGGCGAACATGCCGGGCAGCAGTTTGTTATCCAGGTTGACCAGCATGGCGCGCACTTGCACGTTACGGGTGGTGTCTTCGACCTTGGGGTTGATCGCAGTGATTTCGCCTTCAAACACCTCGTTCGGGTAAGCCGCCACGCTGAAACGCACACGCTCGCCGATGGCCAGCTTGGGCACGGCCTGCTCGGGCAGGAAGAAGTCGACGAAGAGCTTGCTCAGGTCCTGCAAGGTGGCGATGGTGGTACCTGAGGACAGGTAGTCACCGACGTCGACCTGGCGAATGCCGATGGTGCCGGCAAACGGCGCTGTGATGCGCTTCTTCGCCAGCATGGCTTTCAGCTGGGCAACGCTGGCGTTGGCTTTCTGCAAGCTGGCGGAAAGGCGGTCGAACTCGCTTTTCGAGATGCTCTGGCGATTGACCAGGCTGCGGCCGCGCTCATATTCAACGCGTGCCAGGCCCAGTTCGGCCTCGGCGGTGGCCAGACTGGCCTGCTCGACATCGCTGTCCATCTGGATCAGCGGCTGCTGCAGGGTGACCTGCTCGCCGGAGCGGAACAGCACCTGCTGCACGGTGCCGCCGACCTCTACGGTCAGGTCAACGCCCTGGAAGGCCTTTAGCGTACCGATGGCTGGCAGGCGACCCTGCCACGGGCGTTCTGCTGCCGTCGCGGCATCGACGCTGATGGCCGGCTGCGGCGCTGAGAACATCTGCACTTGTTGGTAGATGGAGAAGCCTTTGTAGGCGGCGAGGGCGAGTACCACGACGAGTACCGCGCCGAGCATAAATAGCATGCGGCGGAGCAACATATTCCGGTTCCTTGGCAAGGCGGTTGAGTAGCCTGGGAATAGGCAAGAGGGGCACAGTAGACCTCGCGTAAAGGCCTGTCAAAGATTCGCATTCACACGGAAAAGTTGTGCAAAAGTTGGCTTATTGATCAAGCGCTTTCTAATAAAAATGCCAGCATTTGCTGGCATTTTTATTACTGCTTGTTGGGTCAGGCGCTGAGGCGCTGAGTCACCTCACTGAGTTGCCCGGACAGGTTATGCAAATTCTGTCCGGCGGTTTCGGTGCGCTGCACATTCTCCTGGTTGGCCGTGGCAATCGCGGTGATTTCGGTGAGGTTGCGTGAGATGTCCTCAGCCACAGAGGTTTGTTCTTCAGCAGCGGTGGCAATCTGCCGATTCATGTCGCGGATGGCTTCCACTGCACTGGTGATCAGTTGCAGTGTGGCGCCGGCCTCGGTCACTTGGGTCACGCCTTCCTCGCTGCGTTGCTGGCCGCTTTCAATCGCACGTACGGCATTGACCGCCCCGGTTTGCACGGTGTCGATGATCTGGTGGATTTCTGCGGTGGATTCGGCCGTACGCTGCGCCAGCGTGCGTACTTCGTCGGCCACTACGGCAAAACCGCGGCCCTGTTCGCCGGCGCGTGCGGCTTCGATGGCGGCGTTGAGGGCGAGCAGGTTGGTTTGTTCGGCAATGCCACGAATCACTTCCAGCACCTTGCCGATGCGCCCGCTGTCCGCTTCCAGTCGGCGGATGACCTCGGAGGTATTGCTAATTTCGCCACGGATATCGGTGATGGTCTTGATGGTCGCCTGCATCACGGTCTCGCCCTGGCGTGCGGCGCTGTCGGCGTCATCGGCGGCATTTGCTGCTTCAGCCGCATGGCGCGCCACTTCCTGAGCGGTGGCGGACATTTCGTGCATGGCGGTAGCGACCTGGTCGGTGCGCGAGAACTGTTCGCGAGTGCCCTGGGCCATTAGCGTGGCGATGGAGTTGAGCTCGCCACTGGCGGTGTCCAGGTCAGCGGTGCTGCGCTTCAGGCGGGTGAAAGTGTCTGAGAGGAAGTCGCGCAGGATATTAGCCGCTACTGCCAGGTTACCCAGCTCGTCTTGACGGGTGGCATCGACGTGCTTATCGAAGTTGCCCTTGCTGAGCTGAGCAATATGATCAATCAGCTCGCGAATAGGGTTGATCAGGTTGCGGTTGATCAGCCAAATGCTGAGCAGTGCGATCACCACGGTGGCGCCGAGCATCAGCAGGGTGCCGTAGGTGATGGTGCGGTCGGCCGAGGCATTGATCATGCTGGCCTGCTCCAGGCTCTGCGTGTGCAGCTCGCTGGACAGTGCCTCCAATTGCTGGGCGGTGTTGCGGTCGATGCCGGAGACTGCCTTGTCGCCGACAGCGGCGTCACCTCCGGCAGCGACAAAGGCATCGCGACCTTTGCGGTAGTTGGCGCCGAGTGTTTGGTGTTCGCTGCGCAGCGCATCGACCTTGGTTTTCAGGGCGCGGTCAGCACCCGCCAGGTCGCTCAATTTGCCCAGTAAGTCCTGGACCTTGCGCTCCTGCGCTTCAAACTGGCCCCAGTATTTGTCCAGTTGGGCTTTGTCGCTGCCACGTAGCAGGACGTTTTTCCACTCCTGAACCTGGGTCTTGAAGTTCAGGTTGGTCGAGTCGATCAGTGTCGAGGCCTCCAGTGGGCCTTCCAGCAGGCCGCGATAGGCCTGCATGCCGCTGGACAGGAAGCTGAAACAGGCCAGTGCCGTGACTAGAATCAATGCGAGGCTGCCACCGAGCAGGGCGAGGATTTGCGCGCGCAAGGATTTTTGCAGAAACATAAGTGATACCCCTGAGTATGGAAGGCGGGATGCCAGTGACGCCAAACGCGCCCTAACTGCGAAGATCCCTATCGACTGGTATCGGCTGGGCCGGAGTGCCTGGAAGCAGCGGCTAGCTAGGAGTATAGATCGGCTCTGCGGCAGCGTTCTTTAGCGTGCCGCAGGCGTGTTACAAATTCAGAGGCGGGCGTTTAGACCAGGCGCAGGTGGTTGTCCCACAGGCCAGCAGGGAGTTGCAGTGGCTGGTTGCTGATCTGGGCGCTGCGGCAGTCGTATAGACGACAACGGCCGACGCCGCTGCTGACTACAAAACCGTCGGCCACCGCGCCGACACCGGCGCAGTCCGCCAGGGGCGCATCCAGACGTAGTTCGGTGCTGTCCAGGTCCCAGATAAACACTCGGTTGCCACGCGGTGCGGTCAACGCCAGCAGGCGCAGCTCGCTATGGATTGCCACGCTGGCGGTGTACTGGCTCATCAGCTGGCGCTGCGCATCGGCCACCGGGAAGTGTTGGAAGGGCTGGCCAGGGCGTTTGATCGCGAGTAGCGGCACCACATCGCTTATTTCGCCCATATATTGCTGACCGGTCACCAGGGTGCCGTCGCTGGCCACGGCCATATGGCGCACGCTGTTCATCCGCTCTGGCAGCTGCTCCTTGCTGATCAGGCTGCCGTCGCGGCGCAGCAGCACCAGGCTGGATTGCATGGCATCAAGGTTCATTTCCACCCGGCTGTCGGCCTCGGTGCGGATGCCGCCGTTGGCCACCGCCAGGGTTTCACCGTCTGGCAGCCAGAGCAGCTGGTGCGGCCCGATGCCGTGGGTCGACAGTTCGCTGCTGCGCAATAACTGTTCACCTTGCAGGCGATAGACACCGAGTACGCCGCGGCCGGGATCGGAGGTGTCGTTTTCGGTGGCATACAGCCATTCGCCGTCCTTGTGGAACACCGCATGGCCGTAGAAGTGGCGCTGCTTGGGTGAGTTCAGGGTCTGCAGCAGGCGACCGTCGCGGGTGTCGATCAGATAGCTCTGGGTGCTCGGGCGGCGGCCGACAAACAGTGCCATCGGCAAAAACGGGTGGCCGATAACATCGTGGCAGCGCTCGCTGACCTGGGTGGCAAACGCCTGGCTCCCATCCAGCCGGTAGCCCACCGCAAAGTGCTTGCCGGCGCTGTCGTTGCGCGCCGACAACAGCAGCGGCTGCGCGCCACTGTGCATCAGCGTCCAGCCGCCCAGAGCGCTCGCGGCCAATGCCGTGCCAGTAAGACCAAGAAAGGTTCGGCGCTTCATCTGCATGGCTCAGTCACCGTCATGGGCGTTAAAGCCCAGTTGGATGCCCAGGGTTTTTGCCAGCTCTGACTCATGCAACCGGTGCAAGGCATTCAGGCTGTCATACAGGGCGTTCAGCTCAGTGCGACCGGCTTCGTCGCTCAGCAGTTCGCCGAGCGGACGCTGCGCGGCAGCGAGGCGCTGACGGGTGTCGCTGTAGGCGGCATTGATGCGCTGTTTCAGCTCGGCGTGATCACTGTTGAGTAGCGCCTGAATGCCATCCTGTTCAGCGCCCAGCCAGATACGTTCGGCACTGGCCAGGCTGGCGGCGAGATTGGCCAGGCTGGCTTTGCTGCGCCAGGCTTCGGCTTGATAGGGTTGCGGCTGGCCTTTGCTCTGGCGACCGAGTGGCGTGCCAAGTTTCTTCTTCAGCCCGTCGATGGCGCTGACCTGAGTGCGCAGCAGTTCGGCCACCGCTTCGGGGGCTTCGGCGTAGCGCGCGTTGGGGAAGCTCTTGAGCAGCGCGGCCATGCCATCCTTGGCTTGCCACTGGCTCAGCACATCGGCGGCGAGCACTTGCTGGTGCTGGCCGATGGCGACGATCAACGGGCAATAGCGGGTTTTCTGTTCGGCGACGCTCAGGTCGATGGCTGAGTCGAACAGCAGGTATTCATAGGCGGTCAGGCCTTGCACAACGACGCTGGATTTATCCAGATCGGCCGGGGTCAACTCGGGCTTGCTGTTGATCAGCGCTTCAACCTGACGTGCTACCAGATTCTTCTTGTCCGGCCAGAACTGCACCTGCCAGGCGCGGTTACCTTCCGCCAGCGGGCCGAAGGCCGCCGGCTGCACTGCGGCCCAGGCGCTCTGCGCGCTGGCAAAGGCCTGGCGGGCTTCGACGAGGTTCTGCTGACCTGCGCAGAAGGCCTGGCCGCTGGCAGCCAGTTGCCGGTCGGCTTCGCTCCAGGCGCTGTAGATCGGCAGCAACACGCCATCGGTAAGCGCGCGGCTGACCTGCTGCTGCGGGTCGCTTGGGCTGCAGGCGGTGAGCGTGAGGCTGAGCAGGGCGAGCGTGAGGGGTGAGCGAATCATCTACAGCTCCTTACAACGAGTTCAGGAAAGCCAACAGCGCGCTGCGCTCGTCGGCATTGAAAGTCATGACCTGCTGCTTGGCCGCCTCGGCCTCGCCGCCGTGCCAGAGGATGGCCTCCAACAGGTTGCGCGCGCGACCGTCATGCAGGAACTGGGTATGGCCGTTGACTGTTTTCGTCAGGCCGATACCCCACAGCGGCGGGGTGCGCCACTCACTGCCGCTGGCGAGAAATTCCGGGCGATTGTCGGCCAGGCCTGCGCCCATGTCATGCAGCAGCAGGTCGCTGTAGGGGCGGATCAGCTGATTGGCCAGCTCCGGTTCGGCGGCATCCGCTGCGGTGGTGAATTGCGGGGTATGACAGCCCTGGCAGCCTGACTGGTAGAACAGGTTCTTGCCAGCGATCACTTGTGGTGTATCGGCCCCGCGCCGCGCCGGTACACCGAGGTTGCGGGTGTAAAACAGTATGCTGGCGAGAATGTTGTCACTGACCTCGGGCTCGCCGCCATGGGGGGCGCTGCGGCAATCCGTCTGTGCTGCGGTGCAGCTGTCATGGGCAACCAGCGTGCTGGTCAGGCCCATGTCGTTGGCAAAGGCTTCGGCATTTTGCTGGTTGAGCGTCGGCTGACCGGCCTTCCAGCCGAAACGGCCGAGCACTGTGCGTTGTTGCTCGCGGTCCCAGACCTGGTTGGTGCGCCCGGAAATGCCATCGCCATTGCGGTCGTCGGGGTCGGCATTGGCCAGGATCGCCGCTTCGGGAATCGCTTCGAGCAGGCCTAGGCCGATCATCGGTGGGGCGATGCGCGCGGAAAACAGTGTGTCGGGATGCAGGTCGCCGTAGCCGAGCTGGCTGATTTCCAGGCTGGGCTTGCGCAGCTCGACCTGTGTGCCATCGGCAAAACTGACCTGTTGCGTGCTGTAACGGACGCGGACTTTGCCTTCGGGCGCGGTGCCGGGGTTGGCCATGTCTTGCAGTTGAGCGCCGTAGGTGGGTTCGGCCAGCACGCCAAGGCGCTGGATAATCTCGGCATGTTCGCTGCCGGCCGGAATCGACAGACGCACCAGCATGGACGCCGCACTTTGCGCATCAGGCGCTGGAGGATGACCGCGGCCGTCCTTGATATGACAGTTCTGACAGGCGTTGGTATTGAACAGCGGGCCGAGGCCGTCACGCGCGGTGGTAGTGGCTGGGGCGGTGACCCAGGGGTTGCGAAAGAAGCTGTTGCCGACGCTGAAATCCAGGCGCCGTGACGGCGACAGATTAGCGGATGGCAGCGAGAAGGCGTTCTGGTCTGCCTTGCGCACGGTGCTGCTGCCGGCGGACAGGGCTTCGCCTGGCTCGGCTTGGGTGAACTGGGGAGTTTTATCGCAGGCGACCAGGCTAAGGCCCAAAACCAACAGCAGCGCAATGCGATGCGGCGCAAACATGAAAGGACATCCGCAGCAGAAAAACAGGCGGCTGATCTTAACAGCCTAGCCCGGTTTAAATAAGACGGATTTGCATTATCGATGGTGGTTAAAGGTCGCAGGCCACAAAAAACGTCGGGAGCGATTCTTGACGATGCGTAGCGGCGGCCTCGAGGGGTGGCCGCCAAGGATGGCAGGCCACAAAAAAGCCGCGACTCCGATTAAGGAGTTGCGGCTTCTTATGTGCTACCGATTTTCGGGCTTCGCGAGCTAGAGTGAGACAAGGCGAAAACAGCCGAGAAACGCAGCGAAGCGAAGTAACAGCCGCAGGCTGGCCCGAAGGGTGAGCGTAGCGAATCAAGCGGAGTTTACGAGCATTACTCGTTTCACTCGCCCTTCGGGCCGCGCTAAAGCGCGTTAGCCGCAAGCGGCTTGCCGAGGCTGTTTTCAACGCAGTATCGCCGACGCGCAGCAAGTCCTACACGATTAGAAGCTGTGGTCAGCGGTATCGGGGTTGAGATCACTGATACCCAGCTTGCCAGCTGCCTGCTCGATTGCGCCGGTCTGCTTGACCAGTGCGGCGATGGCGTCACGAACGATCTGCTGGCCTTCGGCGTTGTCGGCGGCGATCAGCTGATCGAAGTGCTTGCCGTTGTTAGCGCTGTCGACCAGAGCCTGCAGCTTGCCTTCGGTGGCTTCGAGGTCGGCTTTCAGGGTGCTGTCTGCGGCGGCGTCAACCTTGGCGACCAGCGACGACAGGCTTGGGCCGGTCAGGGTGGTGCCATCGACCTTCTTGTACTCGCCCAGGTAGACGTTGCGAATACCTTTGCCGTTGTAGAAGTGCGAGTTGTGGGTGTTGTCGCTGAAGCAGTCGTGCTCGTCTTCGGTGGAGTTGGCCTCCAGCGCAACCTTCATACGCTCGCCGGCCAGTTCGCCGAGAGACAGGCTGCCCATGCCGAAGAGCATTTTGCGCAGGCCGTTTTCAGCCGATTCCGCTTCCAGCTTGGCGCGGTAATTATCAGCACTGCCGGCTTGCCATTGCACAACCATCGCATCGAGGTCGCTGACCAGCAGGTCTGCGGCAGCTTTGATAAAGGCGCGGCGACGCTCGTTGTTGCCGCCGGTGGCGCCTTCGCCCACGACGAAATCGCTGGCTGGACGCTCGCCGGCGCCTGGGTTGGTGCCATTCAGGTCCTGACCCCAGAGCAGGAATTCAATGGCGTGGTAGCCGGTGGCGACGTTGGCTTCGGAGCCGCCCAGTTCATTCAGGCTGGCCAGCAGTTCCGGGGTGATAGTGGTGACATCGAGCTTATCTTCGCCGACCTGCAGTTCGGTGTTGGCGATGATGTTGGCGCTGGCGCCTGGGTTGCCGAGGGCGTGCTGGTAATCCTTGGCGACGTAGTCGATCAGGCCTTCGTCCAGCGGCCAGGCGTTCAGCTGGCCTTCCCAATCGTCGACCACGGCGTTGCCGAAGCGGAACACTTCAGATTGCATGTAAGGCACACGGGCAGCCAGCCAGGCTTCACGGGCGGCTTTCAGAGTGTCGTCATTCGGGTTGGCTAGCAGGGCATCAATGGCGCCTTGCAGGGTTTTGCCAGTGCTGGCGGCGTCACTGAATACGGCCAGAGCCAGGTCCGCATAGTGGCTGACCACTGCTTTGCTGGCGGCTTCATCGATTTGGCTGGTGGCCGCTGCCGGGGCGCTGACGCTGCTGGCAGCCGGTGCGGCGGCTTGGCTGGCTGGCGCTTTGTCTTCACCGCAACCGGCGAGTGAAATGGCGATGGCAAGCAGGCTGGCAGAGGCCAGGGGCATACGGAGCATGGCGGAATCCTTTGCTGGTGAGAGTAAGCACCCACGCACGCGGGTACAGAAACCGAAACATAATGCGAAAGATTTTCATTTTGCGCAAAGGATCAATGCAGTTTTTTCACCACGAGCTGTGGGCAAAGTCTGCGATCGGGCAATTCGATAGGGCTAAAATGCCAGCACAGCTGCCTTCAAGAACCACTCAGGAGTTCCGCATGAGCCTTACCAGTGTTGTCATCATTGTGCTGTTGGTCCTGCTCGCGGCTTATGCCGTGCTGCTCTACAACGCTCTGGTGCGTTTGAAGCACGGCGTGAGCAAGGCCTGGTCGAATATCGATGTGATGCTCAAACAGCGCCACGATGAATTGCCCAAACTGGTGGAAACCTGCAAGCAGTACATGCAGCACGAACGCGGCACCCTGGAAGCGGTGATCGCTGCGCGCCAGGCGGTTTCTAGCGCCCAGGCCAAAGGTGACATGAGTGCTCTGGGTAAGGCCGAGACGGGCCTGCGTGCGGGCCTTGGTCAGCTGTTCGCCCTGGCCGAGAACTATCCGGAACTGAAGGCCAATGAAAGCTTTCAGCATCTGCAGCAGCGGATCAGCGGCCTGGAAAACGGCATTGCCGACCGCCGCGAGCTCTACAACGAAGCAGTCAACCTGAACAACGTGCGCATTGAGCAGTTCCCAGATGTGATCATTGCCCGTGCTTTCGCTTTCAAGGAAGCGGCGCTGCTCGAGTTCAGCGAGGGCGAGAAAGCTGATGTCGACCTCAAGTCACTGTTTGGCTGAACCGTGGATATTCAAGGGCAAGTCATTGGGTTGGCTTTCAGCATGGCGGCTAGCGCGGGCGGGGCGTGGTGGTTCTTGCGGCGTTTCTCCCAGGCGCGACATTTGCTCGATACGCCGACTTCGAAGATTCGTTCGGCGGCCCAGGGCTATGTTGAATTCTATGGCGTACTGCACGACAGCGCCGAACCTCAGTTGCTCGGCCCGCTGACCAATACGCCCTGCCTGTGGTGGCGTTACAAGATCGAGGAATACACCTCAAACGGCAAGAAACGCAGCTGGCGCACCCTGGAAAGCGGCAGCAGCGAGGCGTTGCTGCAACTCGATGACAGTACCGGCAGTTGCTTGATCGACCCACGTGGCGCTCATGTGCGACCGCTGACCCGTGAAGTGTGGAAGGGCGGCCTGCGTCACCCGCTGGGTGTCGCAAAAACCGGTTGGCGTGCGCTGTTCAGCAATGACCAGCGCTATCGCTATACCGAGGAGCGTTTGCATGCCGGTCAGCCGCTGTACGCCATCGGCGATTTCCGCAGCAGTGGCGGCGGCCGTCAGGGACTGGATCTGCCTGCGGCTCAAGGTGCGGTAATTCGTGAATGGAAGGGCGATTTCGGCGGTTTGCTGCAGCGTTTTGACAGTGACGGCAATGGTCAGCTGGATGCGCGTGAATGGCAGCGTGTGCAACTGGCGGCGAGCCTGGAAGCCGAAGATCGGCATCGCCAGCAAAGCACTCGGCCGGTGCAGCATCATCTTGCCAAACCGCGCGAGGCGCAGCCGTTTATCCTCTCCTGCGCCGGTGAAGATGAGCTGGTGCGGCAGTTCTACTGGCAGGCGGCTGGCGGGGTAGTGCTGTGTCTGGCTGGCGCACTGGTAGCGGCCTGGTTGCTCGGGATCAACAGCTTTTAGGTGAAAGTGCAGCGCACGAAAAAGCCCGCCAATTGGCGGGCTTTTTCATCTGTATCTGACGTTACAGCGTGGCGGGGTTGGCAGCGTTGTTCAGCCGTCTGGCCTGTTTCAGGTAGGCAGTCAGCTCACGAGCGGGCAGGGGCTTGCTGTACAGGTAGCCCTGACCTTCGTTACAGCCCTGAGCCATGATGTAGGCCTCCTGCTCTACGGTTTCCACGCCCTCGGCGATGACCTGCATGCCTAGGCTCTTACCGAGTTGGATGATGGCACGTACGATGGTGGCATCGTCTTCGTCTTCGAGCAGGTCTTGCACGAAGCTCTTGTCGATCTTGATCTTGTCCAGCGGCAGGCTCTTGAGGTAGCTAAGCGAGGAGTAACCGGTACCGAAGTCGTCAATCGCGATCAGCGCGCCGGAGCGGCGCAGGCTGAGCAGATGCTGGGCGGCGGTGTTGATGTCTTCCATCAGGCCGGTTTCAGTGACTTCCAGTTCCAGGCTGCGCAGTGGCAGGCGGTAGACCTGCATCAGGTTATTCACCACTCGCGGCAGTTCGGCGTGGTGCAGCTGAACGGTGGAGAGGTTGACCGCCATGCGCAGCTCGGTGAAGCCCTGATCATGCCATTCGCGCAACTGGCGGCAGGTCTGGTCGAGAATCCATTCACCAATCGGGATGATGGTGCCGTTCTGTTCGGCCAGCGGGATAAACAGATCCGGCGGCACGAAACCATGTTGCGGATGTTGCCAGCGCAGCAGCGCTTCGACGCCAACCACGCTGTGGTCGCGGTAGTCGACCTGCGGTTGGTAAACCAGGTGCAGTTGATTCAGGGACAAGGCGTCGCGCAGGTCTTTTTCCAGCTCGCGGCGGCGGCGCATTTCACTGTCGACGCTGGCGATGTAGAACTGGTAGCGGTTACGCGAGCGGCTCTTGGCCAGGGTCATGGTTTGTTCGGCTTTCTGCAGCAACTTCTCGGTGCTGTCGCCGTCTTCCGGGAACAGGGTGATGCCGATGGTGGCGCGCAGGCGCACTTGCTGCTGGTCGAGCATAAACGGGTTGTCGAGGTCGTCGAGTACGCTTTGCGCCAGTTCCGCGGCCTCGTAAGGCTGCTCGATATCGGCCTGCACCAGGGCGAATTGGTCGCCACCCAGACGAGCCAAGGCGCCGAGGCGGCCACTGTGGCTGCGCAGACGGTCGGATAGGGCCAGCAGCAGTTGGTCGCCAGTCTGGTAGCTGAACTGCTCGTTGATCCCTTTGAAGTCATCCAGGCCGACGCACAGTACGGCTACGCGCCGGTTTAGGCGCCCGGCGTCTTCGAGAATCTGGTCGAGTTGCTGCTGCAGCTGTTGACGGTTGGGCAGGCCGGTAAGGAAGTCGTACTGGGCCATGCGCAGCAGACTGTTTTCCGCTTCGCGGCGCAGGTTGGTGTTGCGTTCGATGGACGAGAGTAACTGGTTGGCGGTGTTGATCCACAGCCCTAGCTCGTTCTTCTCGTTGCCCTTGAGCATCGGCAGTTTGTGCTCGCTGGGGCGGTCCGGGTTGATGTTGGTTAGGTGCTCGATGATCTTCGACAGCGGTTTGGTCAGCAGCCAGTGGTAGACCAGATACAGCACTAGGCCCATCGCCACGGCGCGCAGCACACCGGAGATAAAGATGATGACTGAATTGGTGACAAAGCTCTCGCCGTAGGGGGCGGTGTCGAGGGTAATACTGAGGTCGCCGTAGTATTCGCTGTAGGGGCCGCGGCCGACCAACTGAGTGGTGAAATTCTGTTCTTTGCCAAGGATCGGGTCGGTCAGCCAGCGAGTCGGTACGTCGACTTGCTCTCGGGCTTTCTCCGCCAGCATCGGTTCGTTGGGGTGGCCGATGGAGGCCATACGCACCGACTCGTGCTGGAACAAGCCCTCGATGACCTGCATGCCCATTTCCCGGTCGAGGCTGTAGACCGCCTGAGTGGAAGGGTCGCGGAACATGCCGAGAATACGATGGGCGTCGTTGGCGACTGCCTGACGTGTTTTATAAACGTCGAAAACAATCTGCGCAAGACTCAAGACCACGCCGACGATCAGCGCTGATAGCAGCACCACGCGGAGCAACTTGAGTGACAAGCTGTTTTTAAGTTCCAGCTTCAAATGACGGTTCCTTGTTCGAGGCCTTCGGCGTCAGACGCTAGTGAGTATTGGCAAAGTCGCGCTTGCAGTCAAAGGGCCATTACCAAACTTTGTCGAACAAATTATCTGCGCGGCGATGGCGCGGCCGCCGACAGCTGTTTTGGCTGCTTGCACTGTGTCGGTGCGAGTTGCTTGCGGCTTGAGCACCGTTTGGCGGTTTTTTATGGCCTGCCACCCCTGGCGGCCGCCCTTCGGGCCGTTGCTACGCAACGTTAACAATGGCTCCCAGTTATTTTTTTGTTTGGCATGAGAGTTGCGACACCCCCTGTACTCACCATCATGGGGGCTGCTGCAATGAAAACTCGACTGTTAGGGATAGCGGTATTTGCGGTTTCGCCACTGGCCCAGGCGGCCAGCGATGAGGCGCTCAATACGGCCTGGTTGGTGTTAGCCAGCGTGCTGGTGTTCTTTATGCAGGCCGGCTTTGCCTTGCTGGAAAGTGGCATGTCGCGGGCTAAGAACGCAGTCAATGTGATGATGAAAAATTACATGGACGGCTGCGTCGGCGGCATCACCTTTTGGTTGTTGGGTTTCGGCCTGATGTTCGGCAGCAATATCACCGGCTGGTTCGGTATGAGTCATTTCGCTCCGCATACGGGCGAGCCCTGGGATTTCACCTTTCTGCTGTTTCAGATGATGTTCGCTGCCACGGCTGCGACCATCGCCAGCGGCGCCATGGCCGAGCGTACGCGCTATTCGGCCTACTTGATCGGCGCGGTGGTGATCAGCGGGTTTATCTACCCGGTGTTTGGCAGCTGGGTGTGGAGCGGCATCTATGGTGGCCAGGGCTGGCTGGCGGCGTTGGGTTTTATCGACTTTGCGGGCTCGACCGTGGTGCACAGCGTCGGTGCCTGGTGTGCGCTAGCCGGCATTCTGGTCCTTGGGCCGCGTCTGGGGCGCTTTGCGGCGGACGGTACGCCGCGCAGCATTCCCGGGCATAACCTCAGCCTGGTCGCGCTGGGTGGCTTTATTCTCTGGGTCGGCTGGTTTGGTTTCAACGCAGGCAGCAGCCTGGAGATGAATGTCAGCCTCGGCCTGATTGCCCTGAATACACATTTGGCGGCTTCGGCCGGCGCGCTCGGCGCCTTTCTCGCGCAGCGCAGCACCTCCAGTCCGGTGCTGCTGACCACCACGGTGAACGGCTCGCTGGGTGGGCTGGTCGGCATCACCGCCGGTTGCGCGACGATGTCGCCGCTGTTTGCATTGCTGACCGGGCTGGTCGCCGGCTTTGTGGTGGTGTTCGGCATGCGCTTGCTGGAGCGCTGGCAGCTCGATGATGTTGTTGGCGCCGTGCCGGTGCATGGTTTTGCCGGTGTCTGGGGTACGTTGGCAGCTGGTCTGTTCTTCAGTGGTGATCTGTTCAACTGGTCGCGGGTTGGCGTGCAGCTGCTCGGCGCCGGTGTGGCATTTGTCTGGGCCTTCCCGCTGGCGCTGATGCTCTATCTATTACTGGCGAAAACTCTCGGCCTGCGTACCTCGACCCAGCATGAGCAGCGCGGTCTGGATTATGCCGAGCACGCCGAGGTGGGCTATCCCGAGTTCAACCTGGCCGTGACCTTCGACAGCAACGACCTGCCGAGGAAGGTGTGAGATGAGCCTGGCAACTCGCCGACGGGCGATCTACACCGGGCTGGCCGGACACTTTGCCGAGGACGAGCTGTTGGCTGTGTTGGCGCTATGGGAAAGCAAATATGCCGACAAACCGCCGTTCGCCCTCAACGAGTTTCTCGGTGAGGTGGCCAAGACCTCTGAGCGCAAGCTGGAGCGCGCCAAACTCTATCGTGAATTAGTTGGTGCGCTGACCGGGCCGTTATCGGCCTTGCTACCCGACCCGGAGCCGCTGCTGCTCAGCTGGCGGCAGCGGATGGGCGTGGCGGCGCCGCTACGGGTTGGTTCGGATAGTCAGGCGCGGCATACCTTCGAGGCGCTGAGTCGGGTGCTGTTGAATGAGCTGGAGGCTGAGCTGGTGCCGCGTTTGCGGCGCTTTGCGGCGGGCAATCTTGCTGGGTTGAGCGTGGCTAACGAGCAGCGTCTGTTGGTGCGTGCCTGGCTGGAGCAGGGTGCTGCACTTGAGTCCGCTGGCTTGGGCCTTGAGCAGTTACGGCAATTGCTCAATCTGCTGTATATCGGCTTGTGCGAGTACCTGGGCCCGGTCATCGCCGATCAGCGCCTGAGTCAGGCGGTGCAACAGGTGGAGGCACTGCACCTGGCTTTTGCACCGCGCAAACTGCTGTAAACGCGTATCCACATAACAAGAAACCCGGCTCAGGGCCGGGTTTCTCGTGTGGTGCGCTGGTACTTAGGCGGCGAAGTTTTTCGCGACGAAGTCCCAGTTAACCAGGTTCCAGAACGCTTCGACGTACTTCGGACGTACGTTGCGGTAGTCGATGTAGTACGCGTGTTCCCATACGTCGCAGGTCAACAGCGGAGTGTCGCCGCTGGTCAGCGGGCAGCCGGCACCGATGGTGCTGGCCAGAGCCAGGGAGCCGTCAGCTTTCTTTACCAGCCAGCCCCAGCCGGAGCCGAAGGTGCCGATGGAAGTTTTGCTGAACTCTTCCTTGAACTTGTCGAAGGAACCAAAGGCTGCGTTGATCGCGTCAGCCAGGGCACCTGTCGGCTGGCCACCAGCGTTTGGTGCCAGGCAGTTCCAGTAGAAGGTGTGGTTCCAGACTTGAGCGGCGTTGTTGAAGATGCCACCCGAAGAGGTCTTGACGATCTCTTCCAGGGTTTTGCCTTCGAACTCGGTGCCTGGGACCAGGTTGTTCAGGTTCACGACGTAGGTGTTGTGGTGCTTGTCGTGGTGGAATTCCAAGGTTTCCTTGGAAATGTGCGGCTGCAGGGCGTCATGTGCGTAGGGCAGCGGCGGCAATTCGAAAGCCATTGTCTATCTCCTAATCAGGTCAGGTGCGGTGTGCGCGAGGCCGATCACGGGCGGCCATCTCAGCGGCGTGAGTTATCTCTTTGCGCCACAAGCCTTGGATCATAGCACTGGCCCAGCGCCTTAAACACGCGGCAACTGTGTGGAAAACCACCTCGGCATGTTGCATCAGGGCCGTTTTAGAGCATGCCGGGGTTGCTCAATAGCTGCCAGGCAATGCTGAACATCATCAACGCCACGCCCAGGTCGATAAAGCGCCAGGTGCTTGGGCGCGCCAGCCAGGGAGCGAGCCAGGCCGCGCCGATGGCCAGGCAGAAGAACCACATCAATGAAGCGCTTGCCGCGCCCAGGGCATAGGCGCCGGGCACCGGTTGCTGCGCGCCGAGCGAGCCGATCAGCAATACGGTATCGAGGTACACGTGTGGGTTGAGCAGGGTCACTGCCAGGGCTGCCAGCAGCACCGCACGGCGTGAGCGCGGGCCGCTGTCACTGGCCTGATTCAGTGCCTGTGGACGGCTGGCGCGAACCAGCGCCTGGGCGCCATACCAGAGCAAAAAGGCTGCGCCACCCCAGCGCGCTACACCCAGCAGAATCGGGTTTTGCGCCAACACGGCGGCCAAGCCGAATACTCCGGCGGTGACCAGTAGGGCATCGCAGACCACACAGAGCAGCGCCACCGGCAGGTGATGCTCGCGGCGCAGGCTTTGCGCCAAGACGAAGGCGTTCTGCGCGCCGAGGGCGATGATCAGTCCGGCGGCGATCAGTAACCCATTGCTATAGCTTTGCCACATATCGGCTATTCCGCCTGTTTACTGAGCTGTTGCAGGGTGGCCAGCGCGCGCGGCCCATCGGCGTGGGCGACGAACAGGTGGTCGTGATAGAAACCGGCGATCACGTTGCAGCTGATCCCTGCGTTCGCCAGTGCGCTGGCGACGGCGGCCGTCAAACCGACTGCTTCTAAAGCCGAATGCACGTGCAGCGTCAGCCAGGCGGCCACGTAGCTGTAATGCAAACCCAGTTGTTCGGCCTGCTGGCGCGGCAGGATCACGGTGAGGCCTTCGGCTTCCTGAAAGCTGCCCAGCGGCTGCACGCCATTCAGTTGCGCGGCATCGCTTAGGCTGCAGAACACGAAAGCGCCCTCGTTCAGCTCTGGGCTCATGCTGCGTAGCAATGTTGTTAATGAGGTTTCGCCGGCCATGCGGATTGCCTTGTTCAGGGTTGGGATGCTGGCCAGTCTGCTGTGGTTGGGTATATAAGAGAAACCAATAATCCTGATCACTCATTAGGAAAATTTATATTGCTGGATTACAAATTACTCGCCGCCCTGGCTGCGGTTGTGGAACAGGCCGGGTTCGAGCGTGCGGCGCAGGTGCTGGGTTTGTCGCAGTCGGCCGTGTCGCAGCGGATCAAGCTGCTTGAGGCGCGCGTCGGTCAGCCGGTGCTGGTACGCGCGGTGCCGCCGGCGCCGACGGAAATCGGCCGGCGCCTGCTTAACCATGTGCAGCAGGTGCGGCTGCTGGAGCGCGATATTCAGGCGCAGGTGCCGGGGCTAGATGAGGGCGGCCTGCCCGAGCGGCTGCGTATCGCGCTGAATGCCGACAGCCTGGCCACCTGGTGGGCAGGCGCCGTGGGCGTTTTCTGTACCGAGCAGCGCTTATTGCTGGATCTGGTGGTAGAGGATCAAGAGGTTGGCCTCAAGCGTATGCGCGCTGGCGAAGTGGCCGCCTGCGTATGCGCCAGCGAGCGCCCAGTAGCCGGTGCGCGTGCCGTGCTGCTCGGGGCGATGCGTTATCGCGCCATGGCCAGCCCGGCGTTTATTGCCCGACATTTCCCGAGAGGTGTAACGGCGCAGGCGCTGGCCCATGCGCCTGCCATCGTCTTCGGTCCGGATGATCTGCTACAGCACCGCTACCTGTCCGGTCTGGGCGTGGAAGGTGGCTTTGCTCACCACCTGTGCCCGTCATCCGAGGGTTTTATCCGTCTGGCCCAGGCCGGATTTGGCTGGGGGCTGATCCCTGAGCTGCAAGTGCTGGGGGAGTCAGCCCGTGGCGAGTTGGTCGAATTGATCAGCGACCGGCCAATCGATGTGCCGCTGTACTGGCATCATTGGCGCAATGGTGGCGAGTTGCTTAATCAGCTGACGCGCCACCTTACCCTGGCCGCAGGCCATAGCCTGGTGGCGCTCAGGAAATAACCATCTTGCCCGAGCCCGGCAGCTGTTCCACGCAGCGCTCGCCGAACAGTTTGCTGGGGGTGAAGTAGCCGCCGGGACCGCTGTATTCGAGCAAGTGCCGCACGGCGAGCAAGGCGCCATGCACGGTTACGTCATAGCCGTTGGCGGTTTCCAGGCGCGCGGTTTTCACCGCGCCCGCAGCATTGCGTGCCTCGCCCCAGAGCCAGGTGCGCTGGCGTGCACGGCTGGCTTCATCAGGGCCACTGACGCGTTTCTCGATCAGCCGCTTGAGCCAGTTCTGCACTGCATCCAGGCCGAGCAGGGCGCGCAACGGGTCGATCAGGCGCATAACAATCGCTGCTGCTGTCGGCGTGGGCAGGTAGACCTCGATGTTGTCGATGCCGGTGGAGTGGTAGGCGGTTGATACATCGCCCCAGGGAATCGTCACGGCGGGCTTTTCACCGCGGCCAAAGTTGATAGCGCGGCGCTTATAGCCCAACGGCACATCGGTAATGATCCCTGCGCGGCGTACTTTGCCGCCAAACTTCAGGCCTTCCACCGAGGTTTTTGCAGTGCCAGGCGAGAGCCCGCTGCCGCTGTCAAAACCCAGTGCCAGGTGTGTGGCGTCCGGCAATGCCTGATGCAGACAGGCGGCCAGGCAATCGCTGGGGATGACATCGAAGCCCACGCCGGGGCAGACCACCACACCCAGTTCGCGAGCCTGTTGACCACGTTGCTGAGCGGCCTCGAACACGCTGATCTCACCGGTGATATCGACGTAGTGCGTGGCGCTGGCCAGGCAGGCATCGAGCATCGGCGCGCTGGTGGCGGAAAACGGCCCGGCACAGTGAGCGACCACGGCAATATCGGCCAGGGCCTCCTTGGCTCGGTCCAGCTGGTGGATATCGAATATGCGGCACTCCAGGCCGAGCAGGCTGCCCAGTGCGTGCACCGCTGCCGGGTTGCGACCTGCCAGAATGGGCGTGAGGCCCTGGCGCTTGGCTTCGGCGGCGATCAAGTGGCCGGTGTAGCCGTTGGCGCCGTAGATCATCCAGTGCGTGGCCATCCAGTGCTCCTTTGTTATGGGGTGTGGGTGAGCAGCTTAGCTGCTGTGTCCGCTGCTGTTAGCCTATCGCAGAGTGTGTGCAGTCGTTGTTCTGGCTTGCAATGCCACGGCAGCACCCTGCGTGCGCTGCTAGAGTGGCCTGCAATCAGGGTAAAGGGGGCGACAATGAAGATTCTGGTAACCGGGGCCAGTGGCTTTATCGGTGGGCGCTTCGCCCGCTTTGCCTTGGAGCAGGGCTTGAGTGTGCGGGTCAACGGGCGGCGTGCCGAGGGCGTTGAGCATCTGCGCGCGCGTGGCGCGGAGTTTGTCCAGGGCGATTTGTCCGACCCCGAGCTGGTGCAGCAGCTGTGCCGGGATGTCGACGCGGTGGTGCACTGCGCCGGCGCGGTCGGGGTGTGGGGCCGTTACGAGCACTTCTATCAGGCTAACGTCACGGTCACCGAGAACGTGGTGGATGCCTGTCTTAAGCAAAAGGTGCGGCGGTTGGTGCACCTGTCTTCGCCATCGGTGTATTTCGACGGTCGGGCGCATGTTGGTCTGCGTGAAGAACAGCTGCCCAAGCGCTTTTCCGATCACTATGGCAAAACCAAGTTTCTCGCCGAGCAGCAGGTGTTTGCCGCCCAGGAGTTTGGTTTGGAGGTGCTGGCGCTGCGTCCGCGCTTTGTAACCGGTGCGGGCGATACCAGCATCTTTCCGCGCTTGATCAATATGCAGCGCAAAGGGCGTTTGTCGATCATCGGTAACGGCCTGAACAAGGTCGATTTCACCAGCGTGCATAACCTCAATGAGGCATTGATGAGCTGTCTGCTGGCCGCCGGGCCAGCGCTGGGGCAGGTCTACAACATCAGTAATGGTGCGCCGGTGCCGCTGTGGGACGTGGTCAATTATGTGCTGCGCAAACTCGACCTGCCGCTCGTGACCCGCCATCTGCCCTATGGCCTGGCGTATGGTGCGGCGGCCTTGAATGAGGGAGTGTGCAAGCTGCTGCCGGGGCGACCTGAGCCGACCCTGTTCCGCCTGGGTGTGGCTGTGATGGCCAAGGATTTCTCCCTGGATATCAGCCGTGCGCAGCAGTACTTGGAGTATGAGCCCAAGGCCAGCCTGTGGAGCGCGCTGGATGAGTTCTGCGCCTGGTGGCAGGCGCATCACCCGAGTTGACTACGCGAGGCGCGGCTCAGGCGTAGACGCGTTGCCCGCGATACATCCGTACCGAAGCGCTGGCGGGGCGTTGAGCGAGTTCTTCCACCAGCAGCGGGTGCCCGGCCTGCATACGTGGTGCGGCGCTGGGCTGAGCGAAAGGCCGGTCGCTGTATTGGGCCAGCAGCTGTCCCAGTTGCCGGGTTTCTTCGCTGCTTGAGGTGAGGCAGGCGCTGAGCATGCTGTTAATCGCATCTGGCTGGCTCATGCGGATGTCCACAGTCAGTTCTTCGCGCAGCCTGCGGCGCAGACTCTTCATGCAATCCAACACTTCTCTGTTCAGCTCCATGGATCTTTCCCCCCTAGCTATTACAAGTGGGCATGTGGACTGGGTGCCATCCATCCGCAATGCCTCCGGCCTGGTCTCGCCGCGTTTCCCGCGTGCGGATCGCGCCTGCAGCACCTTTGCTCCCTGGTGCTACGAAAACGTCGCAAATAGACAATTGCAAAGCGCATACCAGTTCACATTCTGTGGAACTGCGCAGGCTGCAGCGAGTCGATGGCCTGTGCCGTGCCCTTCGTCGGTGCGCCTCGCACTGGCATGGCGCGACACTGAAGCGCTGCGCGCGAACCGTTATACTGCGCGGCAAATTGCTATCCCCGCGCTTTCTTGAAGGTTGACCCATGCGTAACGATGCCCACGACGAACTCGATCACGTGCCCAGCCTGCGGGCTGATCAGCGCGATCACGATGACTACGCCACCGATCACCCGGAGCCAACACGCGGCAATACCTATGGCCGCGCGCCGGTCGCCGCACCGGTTAAGTCGGCCAGTACCGGCCCACTCTGGGCGCTGGTCGGCGCCTTGATGATTGCCCTGGGCGGGCTCGGCTGGTGGAGTTTTCAGCAGATCAGCCTGATGGAGCAGCAGCTGGTGGCCACCCAGGAAAGCTTTGCGCGCATCAGCGAGGAAGCTGCCGGGCGAATTCAGGATATTTCCGGCAAGGTGGTGGCCACCGAGTCCACGGTCACCAGCGGCAGCGAAGCGCTGAAGCTGCAGGTCAAGCAGTTGGAAAGCAAACTGGCGGAGCTGAGCAAGCAGCAGCAGGGTGCAATCAGTAAACAAAGCGAGCAGAGCAAAAGCCTTGAGCAGTTGGCCGCGCAGCTGAAAGGCCAAGCTGGTGGCGGTGAGAAGCTTGAGGGCATGCTCAACAAACTCAGTGCCGATCAGGCTGTGTTGAAGAACGAGCAAGCCACTCTGAAAAGTGCGCTGGCCGGACAGGCTAAAGTTGATGAGAAAATTGCCGTTTTGAGTGCTGAAGTCGCCGCGCTTAAGAAGCTGGGCAACCCTAACCAGGCGATCGCCCGTCTGGAGCAGGATTTGCTGGTGGTGAAAGGTGATCTGGAGACCCGCTCCGCCGGTAGCAGCACCGCCGAGTTCGATGCCTTCCGTGCGCAGATGACCCGCAACATCAATACCCTGCAAGCGCAGGTGCAGAATTTGCAGCAGCAAATCGACGCCCGCTAAGCGCCGAGACACGTGCTTATACCGCAGCAAAGAAAAAGCCCGCCAATTGGCGGGCTTTTTTATGCCGGTGTAACCGCCGTCTTACAGCGTTGGGTAGTCGATGTAGCCGACCGGGCCTGAGCCGTAGAAGGTTTCCGGGTGCGGTGTATTCAGTTCGGCATCCTGGGCCAGACGTGCTGGCAAGTCTGGGTTGGCGATAAACGGAATACCGAAGGCCACGGCATCGGCTTTACCGCTTTGCAGCCAGGCGTTGGCCTGATCTTTGGTGAAGCGCTCGTTGGCGATAAACACGCCGCCGAAGGCTTCTTTCAGGCTCGGCGACAGGCTGTCGTCGGCTTCTTTTTCACGGGCGCAGATAAAGGCGATACCACGCTTGCCCAGCTCGCGAGCGACATAGGTAAAGGTCTCGGTGCGGTTGGCGTCGCCCATGTCATGGGAGTCGGCGCGCGGTGCCAGGTGTACGCCGACGCGGCCAGCGCCCCAGACGTCAATTGCGGCATCGGTGACTTCCAGCAGCAGGCGCGCACGGTTTTCCAGGCTGCCGCCGTAGCGGTCGCTGCGCTGGTTGGTGCTGCTCTGCAGGAACTGATCGAGCAGGTAACCATTGGCACCGTGAATTTCTACGCCATCAAACCCAGCCGCTTTGGCGTTTTCGGCGCCCAGGCGATAGGCATCAACGATGTCGGCGATTTCTTCAGTTTCCAGCGCGCGCGGGGTAACGAAGTCCTTCATTGGACGTACCAGGCTGACATGCCCGGCTGGCTGGATGGCGCTCGGCGCTACCGGCAGTTGGCCGTTCAGATAGATCGGGTCAGAAATGCGTCCAACGTGCCACAGCTGCAGAACGATCTTGCCGCCAGCGGCGTGCACGGCTTTGGTGATATTGCTCCAGCCACGCACCTGCTCATCCGACCAGATGCCGGGGGTGTCTGGGTAGCCGACGCCCATTGGCGTGACGGCGGTGGCTTCGCTGATGATCAGGCCGGCGCTGGCACGTTGCACGTAGTACTCGGCCATCAAGGCATTGGGTACGCGGCCTTCATCGGCGCGGGTGCGGGTCAGCGGCGCCATGATGATGCGGTTGTTCAGTTCAAGCTCACCGATTTTGATCGGGTCGAAAAGTGTAGTCATGGGACGGTCCTCTCAGGTTATTCGTTGAGTGCAAGTTCAGGTGCAGGGGTACGGGTGCTGAAGGTCAGCAGGGTGGCGAGCAGTGCCAGTACGGCCAGGGCTGCCGCGGCCAGGGGGACGCGGGTCAGGCCAAAACCTTCGGCAATCACCAGGCCGCCCACCCAGGCGCCGAGGGCATTGCCGAGGTTGAAGGCGCCGATATTCAAGGTCGATACCAGGTTCGGTGCGCCGCTACCAAAGGCCACCACATTGACCTGCAAGGCCGGTACGGCGGCAAAGGCGGCGGTGGCCCAGAGGAACAGGGTGATCTCGGCCGGGATCAGCGCTTGGCTGGTCCAGCTGAACAGGGTGGAGACCACCGCCATGGCAACGAACACGCCGAGCAGGGTGGCTTTCAGGTTGCGATCAGCCAGGCGCCCGCCAAGTACGTTACCCAGGGTCAGGCCGAGGCCGATCAGCAGCAGGGTCCAGGTCACGCCGTTGGGCGACACCCCGGTGACATCACCGAGCAGCGGCGCGATATAGGTGAATAGGGCAAACATCGACGCGGAGAACAGTACCGTGGTGCTCAGCGCTAACCACAGGCCAGCACCGCGCAGGGCACGTACTTCGCTGGCAAAGTCGGCCTTGGTTTCATCGGTTTTGTTCGGCAGTACGCGCCACAAACCGATCAGGGCGATTACGCCAATCAAGGTCACTGCCCAGAAGGTCGAGCGCCAGCCAGCGTACTGACCGAGCGCGGTGCCCAGCGGCACGCCGAGCACGTTGGCCAGGGTCAGGCCAGTAAACATCAAGGCCACTGCCGAAGCGCGGCGATTGGCCGGTACCAGGCTAGCGGCGACTACCGAGCCGATACCGAAAAATGCACCATGGCAGAGGGCGGTGATTACCCGGGCAAGCATCAGCATCTGGTAGTCGCTGGCCAGGGCGCAGAACAGGTTGCCGGCGATAAAGATGCTCATCAGCGTCAGCAAGGAGGCTTTACGCGGCCAACTGGCAGTGGCCAGGGCCATAAAGGGTGCGCCAATGGCCACGCCGAGGGCATATCCGGTGACCAGCCAGCCAGCACCGGGGATAGATACACCAAGGTCGCCAGCCACTTCCGGCAGCAGGCCCATGATGACGAATTCCGTGGTGCCAATGGCAAACGCGGACAAAGCGAGGACGATAAGCGCTGCAGGCATGCCGTCAGCTCCTGAAAAATGGTGGATGAAAAGTTGGGTTAAAGCGCTTGGCTGATGTGGTTGAGGAACGCCTGGATGGTCTCTTCATTGCGCTTAAAGAAGTTCCACTGACCAACCTTTTTGCTGCTGATCAGGCCGGCGCGTTGCAAGGTCGCCAGGTGTGCAGAGACTGTCGACTGCGACAGTCCGGTGCGTTGGTCGATCTTGCCGGCGCAGACACCGATTTCCAGCGGGTGGTCCTGGTCGGCGAAATACGCCTGCGGGTCTTTCAGCCAATGCAGGATGTCGCGCCGCACCGGGTGGGCCAGTGCTTTGATTACTTCATCAATGTCGAGTTGCATGCGGGTTATCCCCTGTAGCCTGTAACGCCATATCGCGATGGGACGAACTTTATATCGGTTGTTAGCGATATACAGATCGTTCGTGGCGATAGTCATCATCATGCCGGCTGATGTGTAAGCTGTGACCATGAACTATCTCGCGCATTTACACCTCGGCGGCGACGCGCCGGCCCAACTGCTGGGCAGCCTGTATGGCGATTTTGTCAAAGGGCCGCTGGCCGGGCAGTGGCCGGTGGATATCGAGGCCGCGATTCGTCTGCATCGGCGTATCGATGTGTTCACTGACAGCCATCCGCTGCAATTGCAGGCGCGAGCACGCTTTGCCGCAGAACGGCGGCGCTACAGCGGCATCTTGCTGGATGTGTTTTTCGATCACTGCCTGGCGCTGAACTGGGCCGACTATGCCGCAGAGCCGCTGCCGCGCTTTACCGGGCGGGTGTATCAGGTGCTGGCCGCCGAGCCGTGCTTGCCCGAGCGCCTTGCGCTGATCGCGCCGCGCATGGCTGCGCAGGACTGGCTGGGCAGTTACCGCGAGTTTGCCGTGCTGGAGCAGGTGGTCGCGGGGATCGACCGGCGCCTGTCGCGGCCTGGCTTGCTGATAGGCGGCCTGGTTGAACTGGAGCGGCTGTATCAGCCGCTGCTGGAGGATTTTCGCCAGTTCTATCCTGAGTTACAGGCCTTCGTTGCCCGCGAGCGCGGTTAGGCCGCCTGGCTTTCTGTTTCAGGCCGTTCTGTTTCAGTTGCGTCTGCCGCGCCAAACAGCGCCTGGCTGATCGCCTGCTGCGCCGCGCGGGCCAGGGCATTGCGGTTCAGCTCGCTGCTGGCAATCGGCGTCAGCAGCTGGATCTGCACTTCGCTCAGCTCGCTGCCGAGCAGGCGCAGCAGGTGCGAGAGCATGTCGTCATCACCGATAAACGGCGCCACGCTGCACGGCTGGCCATTGCGCAGGTAACGGATGGCCACCGGCTGCACAGACACACCGCTGTCGATCGCACTGCTCAGCAAGCGGCCATGAAAGGTGCGCAGGCCGAGGCCATCGGTGGTGGTGCCTTCGGGGAAGATCAGCAGGTTGCGCCCGCGTTGCAAGTGGTTGCCCAGCTGCTGGCTGAGCAGGCCGCTATCACCTGAGCCGCGGCGGATAAACAGCGTGCCGGCCTTATGCGCCAGCCAGCCAGCCACTGGCCAGGTACGCACCTCGGCCTTGGACAGAAAGGACAGCGGGGTGAGCATGCCGAGCAGCGGAATATCGGTCCAGGACACGTGATTGCTGACCCACAGCATCGGCTGACGTGGCAGCTCGCCCTGTACCTGCAAGCGGAACGGCAAGGCCGCCGCCAGGCGCGCGAGAAACCAGCGGGTCAGGCGTTGCCGAGTCGGCATCAGGTCATGCCGCACCAGGCGTTCGAGCAGGGTGATAGCCGCCGCCAGCAGGGTGCCGAGGCTGATCACTAACAGCAGGCGCGCCAGGCGCAGGTACAAACGCACTTTCTTCATCGAACTCTCTCGCGGCAAAAACACAAACGCCGGCACTGTCTACAGAGTGCCGGCGAGTTGCGCAACATTACTCCGACCTGCTGTTAAACAGCGGCTTTGAAATGCCGTGCATAGCGCGGGCACAACTCGTCACGCTTGAGCAGGATAAATACGTCGGCAACCTGGAAATCCTGGTCCCAGCATGGCTCGCCGCAGATCTTCGCGCCTAGGCGCATATAGGCCTTGAGCAGTGGCGGCATTTCGGCGATCACGTTACTCGGCACATCCAGCGCCGGCAGCGGGGTTTTCGGCTCGGCGCGCAGGTGTTCGTTGCACAGGTAGCGCTCACGTAGGCGCTGCATGATTGCCTGGGCCTGAATGCCGCCGTCTTGCATGGAGATGCTGGCGCAGCCCATTAGGTAGCGGTAACCACCTTCGTTGAGCACTTCGGCCAGCTCGCCCCAGAGTACGGCGATGGTCGCGCCGTTGCGGTAGGCGGCGTCGACGCAGGTGCGGCCGATTTCCAGCACCGGGCCTTGCAGTTGCACCAGACCGTGCAGGCTGAATTCTTCTTCGCTGTAGAAGCGTCCCAGGCTGGCGGCGGCGCGGTGGTCGAGCAGGCGCGTGGTGGCGACCAACTCGCCGCTGTTCAGGTCGCGCACGCCGATGTGCTGGCAGTGAATGTCGTAATCGTCCATGTCCAGGCCCAGCTCAGCACCCTTGAGCTTGGCGTCGAATTCGGCGCTGAACACGCGAAAACGCAGTGCCTGGGCTTCGCGCAGGGCGGCGGCACCGTGCAAACGTTCGGCTTGTAGGCGGCGAGCGGGAGTAGCTTTAAGTGCCATCTGAGTCATGCCTGAGTCTCCGTTAGCCGGCTTTTTGCCTTGCAGCCGGTCGATCTTGTTGGACAAGCTCAGGCTAGGTAGCGGCGGTGTCACCTCCGTGAAGATTCAGTGATGCTTGTGTGACACTGTTTTCCATATCCCATCAAAGGAGTGCGGCATGCCCTGGCAACAGTTGTTGAGCCCTCAGCCCCGTTTGCCCAGCGCGAGTCTGGAGGAGTGGTACGCCAGTCTGCTGGAGCGTTTGGGGCCAGTAGCGCCCCTGCAAGTGGCTATGCTCGGTGGCCGTTTTGCGGCTACGCCGGGCTTGGCCTTTCTGGCCGGCTACCAAGGCGCGTTGCGCGCACTCTGGCCAGCCGCGCCCTGGACGTTGGGCGCGTTATGCGTGACGGAGAATCGCAGCACGCGACCGGCCGACATGAGCACACGCATCAGTGCGCTGGTGCTGGATGGGCGCAAAGATTTTGTCACCGCTGCCGATGCCGCTGATTGGCTGCTGGTGGCCGCCCGTGAGGATGAACCCGGGCAGCCTGTGCAGTTGGCCGTCGGTGTCGTGCGCAATGGTGCGCCAGGTGTGCGCATCGAAACATTGCCCGCGTTGCCGTTGATGCCGGATATCGGTCACGCCCGCCTGCACCTGGATCACGCGCTGTGCGAGTTGCTGCCCGGCGATGGCTGGGATGCCTACGTCAAACCTTTTCGCAGCATCGAGGATTTGCATGTACTGGCTGCGCTTACCGCCTGGCTGTATGGCGTGGGCCAGGACAATGCTTGGCCGCAGCCGCTGCTATTGCGCCTGCTGGGCCTGCTGGCAGGGTGTGCGGAGGCGACTCGCCTGTGTCCGAATACGCCGAGCAACCATCTGCTGCTGGCAGGGTTGTTTGCCCAGTTCGCCGCACTACGGCCTGATATCGACACTGCCATGACGGCCGGCCCCGCCGAATGGGCGGCGCTGTGGCAGCGCGATCGCAACCTGCTGGAGATCGCCCGCACGGCGCGTGAGAAGCGTCTGGAGAAGGCGCTGCAGACGCTGGTCTGAATACTAGAGGCGCAAGGCCTGCTGTAGCGCCGCGCTGCGTGGATCGCCGGCGTCGCTGACCAGGGCATAGTTGTAGCCGGCGCGTGACCAATAGCGGGCCTGCAAGGGGCCGTCTGCGCGTTCGCCGCTGGGCATGTTGGCGTACAGCGCCCCGGGCTCGCGCAGGTAGAGGCTGATGCGTCGGCCCTGAGCATCCTCGAACAGCAACAAGGCGGCTGCTCCCTGCTCGGTGGTCAGCAGCCGCGCGCCGACTGCCTGCAGGCCCTGGGCGGCGAGGTCCGGCAGAGGCGTGGCCTGGGCGAAGTGTCCGGCCAGCCAGCGCTGCAGCTCGGCCGGCTGGCTGACTTTCACATCCACCATGGCGGCTTTGTCGAGGGCAAACAGGCGATGGGCCTCCAGGGCATCCTGCATCGGCGGGTTGGTGGCCAGCAGGGTCTGGTTGCGCGCCTGCCAGCCGCCCAGGCCGCCCAGGCCGATGGCCAGCACCAGGGTGGCCGCAGTGGCCAGGCCGCGTTGCCGGGCTGCGCGCTGGCGGCGGCGAATGGCCAGCGGGTCGAGCCTGCTGTTGGCGGCCAGCGGCTGCAGGTTGGCCAGGGCCGTGCGCAGAGCCAGGGTGTCGCGCCGCCAGCCAGCTACCTGCTCCGCCACGGCGGGGTTGGCGGCCAGATAGGCTTCTACGGCGTGACGCCGCTCAGCTGGCAGGCGATCGTCGAGGTAGGCGTGCAGGTCGTCTTCGCTGGGCTGCATAGGGGTCATTTCAGTCTCCGCAGGGCGGGCAGGGGGCTTTTGCCGTCACTCAGGGCGCGCAGTGCCTTGCGCGCTCGCGACAAGCGCGACATTACCGTGCCAATGGGAATATCCAGGCTGTCGGCGGCTTCCTGGTAGCTCAGGCCTTCGACGCTGATCAGCAACAGCAGGGCGCGTTGCTCGGTCGGTAGCTTGGCGAAGGCATCCAGGGTGGCATGGGCGATGATCACATCGTCAAGGGTCGTGGTTTGCGGTTCTTCCTCATGACCGAACAGGCTGAGCCAGCGTGCGTGGCGTTTGGCGCGGCGCTGGCTGTCGAGAAACTGGCGATAGAGGATGCTGAACAACCAGGCGCGCAACTCGCCGTCCGGGCGTTTGCTGCGCCACCGCGACAGCGCGCGCTCCAGGCTGGCCTGGACCAGGTCGTCGGCGCTGGCCGGCTCGCGGGTCAGCCAGAGGGCAAAGCGGCGCAGGCGCGGTAGCAGTTCGCGCAGCTCGTCGTCGTCAATCATCGTGGACTCGTTCGGCAGGTGCAGGGGCGATTGTCCGCTGCTCATGCAAGGAAGACGCTACAGGTTGAACTTTATTCCACGGCGGCGGGAATAAAGTTCGCGGGGCTGCGTCCCACAGGCTCAATGATCGGCCGCAAGGCCCTGGAGTCCTGTTCATGAGTCAACCCTCCCTGCCCTGGTCGCGCCAGCTCGGGCGCCTGTCGCTGATTGCCCTGAGCGTGGCGACGCTGGCTGGCGGCTTTGCCTATGCCGCCGGCTGGCTCGATCCGCAGCGCCTCTCGCCGCAGCGCTTTGTCGACAGCTTCGAAGCTAATTCTGGCGTCCACCCCGGCTACCGCCGGGTCCATGCCCGAGGCCTGTGCATCAGCGGTTATTTCGAGAGTCAGGGGGCGGCGGCCTCGCTGTCCAGCGCCGCGGTGTTTGCCGCCGGGCGGGTGCCGGTCAGTGGCCGGTTGTCCATCGGTGGCGGCAACCCGCATGCGGCCGATACCAGCGTGCCGGTGCGCAGCATGGCGCTGCTGTTGCAGCAGGAAGATGGCCAGCAATGGCGCATGGCGATGAATACGCCGCCGGTGCTGGCGGTGGGCACGCCCGAGGAGTTTTTCCAACAGGTGCAGGCGATGCGTCCGGATCCGGCCACCGGCAAGCCGGACCCGCAGCGCATGCAGGCGTTCTTCGCCGCTCATCCACAGAGCGCGGCCTTCCGCCAGTGGGCGCAGCAGCATCAGCCGAGCAGCAGTTTTGCCAGCACCACCTTCAACAGCATCAATGCCTTCTATCTGGTGGACGCCGCTGGCCGCCAGCAGGCGGTGCGCTGGTCGATGCTGCCGGCGTTGGCGCCGCAGCCGCTGGGTAGTGCGCCAATGGCTGACGATGGCTTGCAGGTGGACCTGCGCGAGCGTCTGGCCGCCGGACCGGTACGCTGGACCCTGCGCCTGACTCTGGCCGAGGCAGGTGATGCAGTAGACGATGCCACGCGCCAGTGGCCAGCCAACCGCCGACACATCGATGCCGGCCAACTGGTGATCGAGCAGGCCAGCGATCAGCTGGACGGTGAATGTCACGCGGTGAACTTCGATCCGCTGATTCTGCCCAGCGGTTTGCGGCCCTCGGCGGACCCGATCCTGCTGGCGCGTTCGGCGGCCTATGCCGAGTCCTTCAAGCGCCGCATCCGCGAGGGGACGCCCAGCGCCAGCCACGGAGAGCATCCATGAACTACGCCACCTACAGCCTTCCCGCTCGTCTGCTGCATTGGCTGATGGCGCTGCTGATCCTGGCCATGCTGTTCATCGGTGTCGGCATGGTCAGCAGCCTGGGGCCCTGGCAGCACCGCCTGGTGAGTTTGCACAAGGGTGTCGGGCTGGTGCTGCTCGGCCTGATGCTGTTGCGCGTGGTTATGCGCCTGCGCCAGTCGCCGCCCGCGCTGCCGGCGAACATCCCGGCCTGGCAGCAACGCCTGGCGCACTCCGCCCATGGTCTGCTGTACGGCCTGATGCTGGCTCTGCCACTGCTCGGCTGGGCCATGCAGTCGGCGGGCGGTTATCCGCTGGTGGTTCTGGGCTGGACACTGCCTGCTATCGCTCCGCAGGATGTCGACCTCTATGCCGGGCTGCGCCGTGCTCATGGCTGGTTGGCCTACCTGCTGTTCGCCAGCATCCTGCTGCACGTGGCCGGAGCGTTGTTCCATGGCCTGATCCGGCGTGACGGGGTGTTGGCCAGCATGCTGCGGGGCAGGGCGCGTTAGCCCATGGCGAAGGGTTGCCCTGCTTGATCCAGGTCAGTGAAGCAAGAGTGGGCTTCGGCTATGGTCACCGCGCATTTTTCTGTGAGGTTTCCATGCGACGCGAGCCCATAATGCTGTTCGATAACGGCGAGCATCAGTGCATGATGTTCGATGACCTAGTGAGCGGGGAGGGCGTGCAGTCCAACCAGTTTCTGATCACCGATAACGAGCAGTACCTGTTGCTGGATCCGGGCGGCGACTTGACCTACACGCCGCTGTCGCTGGAGTTGTCCAAGCACATTCCCGTGCAGGACCTGACCTACATCTTCGCCTCGCACCAAGACCCAGACATCATCGCCTCGCTGGACAAGTGGCTGCTGCACACCCGTGCGCGGGTGATCTGCTCCAAGCTCTGGGCGCGGTTTTTACCGCACCTGACGGCCAACTATTTGGCGTTGAGTCATGGCATCAATACCTTTGACCGGATCATCGCGCTGCCGGATCGCGGCCAGTCATTTGCCCTGGGTAAATGCATGCTTAAGGCTGTGCCCGCGCATTTTCTGCATTCGGTCGGTAACTTTCAGGTTTATGACCCAGTGAGCAAAATTCTCTTCTCCGGCGACATGGGCGCTTCGATGGTCGATGACGCGCACCCGGTCACCGATTTCGTCAACCATGTGCCCAACATGCTCGGCTTCCATCGGCGTTACATGGCCGGTAACAAGGTGTGCCGTTTGTGGGCGGCGATGGTGCGTGAGATGGATGTGTCGATGATCGTGCCGCAGCATGGTCGGCCCTTTGTCGGCGCGGAAATGATCAACGCCTTCCTCTACTGGATCGAGAATCTGGAATGCGGCATGGACTTGATGGGACCTGACGATTACCGGCTGCCGAAATAGTGCGTGATCATTTGATGGGCAGAACGATCAGCTGAGGTACGCAACGGGTGTGCAGAAAATGGTGGGAGGGGCTTTAGCCGCGATTGAGCTGCTAGGACCTTAATCCAGCTATATGGGCTTTGCCGAATGTCCCGGATCATGCACTGACGTTTCGCGCCGAATCACGGGATAAAGCGGCGCGTTCGGCGCTGTTGGATGTCATCCGCGCCATGCTAGGGTGCCGCCTTCGATCTCAGCAGAGGCGGCTTTATGTCCCTGAATACCTTCCCCGCACGGCGGCTGATGCTGGCGTGTGCTTTCGCCCTAGGCTGCGCCACGGCGCAGGCCGAGAACTGGCCCGGCAGCGACTGGGACAGCCAGTTGGCTGCACCGAGCAGCGCGCTCAGCGAGCTGGAGCACTACGCCTTCCCAGCCCGTGACGATGTCACACGCAAAGGCGTGCGCACCGATGCCCTGCTGGTGATCCGTGATGGCCAGGTGGTCTACGAGCGCTACGCAGCGCCCACCACGGCAGCGACTGCGCACCTCACTTGGTCGATGGCCAAAAGCCTGCTGGCCACCACCTTGGGTGTGGCATACGGCGAGGGGCGCTTTCGTCTGGATGCCCCGGTGGCCGACTACTACCCACCGTTTGCCGCCCATCCACAGATCAAGGTCGGGCATTTGCTCAACTGGGCCTCGGGCTTGGACTGGCAGGAAGACTACGAATACGCTCCGCTGAAATCGTCGGTGGTGGCCATGCTCTACACCCGTGGCCGCTCAGACATGGCCGCCTTCACCGCCGCGCACAGCGCCGATGCCGCGCCGGGTGCGCGTTTTCGCTATTCCAGCGGGGACAGCAACGTACTGGCCGCCGCGTTGAAGAACATGGTCGGTGCCGAGGCCTATGCCGACTACCCCTGGAAGGCGCTGTTTGAACCGCTGGGCATTACCAGCGCCGTGTGGGAGCGCGATGCTGCCGGCACCTTTGTCGGTTCTTCCTATGTGTACATGAGCGCCCGCGACCTGGCCCGTGTCGGCCTGCTGATGCAGCACGAGGGTCGCTGGCGCGAGCAGCAGTTACTGCCCAAAGCCTGGGTCGACTTCAACCGCACGCCGTTTGCCAACTACCAGCCGCAAGCCGACAAGCCTGGCGAAGCGGTGCCCGGCGGCCAGTGGTGGCTGAATGCGGCGGTGGCCGGCGCGAGCAGGCCCTGGCCGGATGCGCCGGAGGACACCCTGGTGGCGTCCGGGCACTGGGGGCAGGGGCTGTATGTGATCGCCAGTGAGAACCTGGTGATCGTGCGCTATGCCGATGACCGCGATGGCAGCTTTGATCGCAACCATTTCCTCAAACTGGTTCTCGCCGCGATGGCCGATGAGGTGCAGCCATGATTCGTCGTCGTCCGTTCAGCAGCCTGTTGCTACTTATTCTGCTATTGCTCGCCGCCTTGGCCTGGCAGAACCGCGCACACCTGCAAGCCTTCCCTGGGATCATCGGCGCGTACTCGGCCAAGGAATATTGTTCGTGCCGCTATGTGGCGAACAATCCGGCCGACTACTGCGAGGCGTATGTGGCGCAGTATGTTTCGCTCTCCGGCTTTTTTGATGACCAAGCTAATAAGCGTGTGACGGCGCGCGGCTTGGGCAGTACCCAGAGTGCGCAATGGTTGGGTGAACGGCAGGGCTGCCAGTTGTTGCCGGAGGCAGCGCCGCTACCTGACGCCTGAGTGGCTTGCGGTAGATCTGCCAGGGTTTGCAAGGCTCTGCCAGGCGGCTATGGTGGCGACTCCCTTTCACTGGCGTGAGACGCAATGTCCAGAGTGAACTGTCATGCCCGATAACGTCTTTCCCTGGCGGCGCGGCAATACGCTGACGCTGCTGATCGACGGGCCACAGTTCTTTGTGCAGATGTTGGCGCGCATCAATGCGGCGCAGCAGCAGGTCGAGCTGGAACTCTACCTGGTAGAAAGTGGAACCTGTAGCCGTACCTTGCTGGATGCGCTCTGCGCTGCGGCGTTACGCGGTGTTGCGGTGCGCTGTCTGTTTGATGCTTTTGGCTCGCAAGGCCTCTTAGCGGTTGATCGACAGCGCCTGCTTACCGCCGGTGTGCAGGTGCAGTGGTACAACCCGCTGCGCTGGAAGCATGGCTTGGGTAATTTTCACCGTGATCACCGCAAGCTGTTGCTGGTCGATAAGCAGTTTGCTTTTGTCGGTGGAAGTGGCGCGACCGATGATTTTTGGCAGCCGGATCAAGCCAGCAGCCGCTGGCACGAGGTCATGGTGGAAATCGCCGGGCCGCTGGTCATCGACTGGCAACAACTGTTCGAGCGTCAGTGGCAGGCGTGTCAGGCCTGGGTCGTCTGGCGACCGCGCATGCCGTTGCGTTTGAAAAATCTGCCAGCATTACCGGCTTTAGGCCTGGGGCTGGGACGCGTTGCCTTTGCGGATGCTCTTCAGCATCGCGATATTCTGCTTTCACTGGTGCGTGCGTTACGCGGGGCCAAGCAACGTATTTGGCTAGCCACACCTTATTTTCTGCCGACCTGGCGCGTGCGGCGTACCTTGCGCCGTGCTGCTAAGCGGGGGATCGAGGTGCGTCTGCTGCTAGCTGGGCGACACACCGATCATCCTCAGGTGCGCTTTGCAGGTCAGCGCTATTACGCCAGCTTGCTCAAGGCTGGGGTGCGTATTTTCGAGTACCAGCCGCGCTTTCTACATTTGAAAATGGTACTGGTGGATGGCTGGGTCAGCGTCGGTTCCTGCAACTTCGACCATTGGAACCTGCGCTTCAACCTGGACGCCAATCTGGAGGCGCTTGACCCCGTGTTTACCGCCAGCGTTGCGGCAAGTTTCCAGACGGATTTTGTCGAGAGTGATGAAATCACCCTGGCGGACTGGCGCGCGCGGCCATGGTGGCGGCGTCTGCAGCAGTCGATCTGGGGGGCGCTGGATCAGTTGCTGGTCAACCTGCTCGATCGTCGTCGCTAGCCCGCACTTTTGTCTGGTGTAGGCCGAGCAGGGCGCGGTTATGCTCGGCCGATAACTCCAATAAGGATGCTGTCGATGCGTGGTCTGCCCTGGCTTGCGATGCTGCTGTTGGTTGCCTTGAGTGGTTGCTCGACCCCCGGCGCGTTTTTTGGTGCAACCCAGGGCGAAGCGTTCCGCGAGCATGTGCTCAGCGATGACAACCATGCGCTGGTCTACTTGTACCGGCCGCAAAGCGACTGGGCCGATCAGGAGCTGGAAGCCCCCGCGCTGTTTCTGAATAACGCGCGCATCGGCAGCTTACCGAGTAATGCCTATTTGGTGCTGGAGTTCGATATCGCCAGTTACCAGCTGGAGATGCGCCGGCCGTTGTTCGGTACGCACTGGACCTTTTTCGCCGACGGCCCGCTGGACTTCACCCTGATCAGCAGTTTCACTCTGGATGCCGAAGCAGGCGGTATCTACTACCTGCGTTATGACGAACTTAACCCGCCGCCGGTCAATGAACAGGCGCCCAGCCAGGGCGATGGCCCGCTGCAACTGGTATCCCGCGAAGTGGCAGCGACAGAAATCGACGCCACCCGTGAAGCCCAGCCCTTCGAACAGATTGCCGCCAGCGGTGAAACCGAGCGTATGCAGCGCAGCTTCTGGCGCAAGGTTGGCAAGTCGCTGGACAAGATCGGCATCTGAAACGTAACGGGCCAGCGCAAGGCTGGCCCGTTACCGCAACGTGAGCATGGCCATTGCGGCCATGCATCGATCCTTTTAGATCAGTTCAACCGCTACAGCTGTAGCTTCGCCGCCACCGATGCACAACGAGGCAATGCCGCGTTTGCCGCCGGTGTTTTTCAGCGCGTTGATCAGGGTCAGGATAATCCGCGAGCCGGTCGAACCGACCGGATGGCCCTGGGCACAGGCGCCGCCGTAGACGTTGACCTTGGCGTGATCCAGGCCGTGCTCACGGATGGCCAGCATGGTGACCATGGCGAAAGCTTCGTTGATTTCGAATAGGTCGACCTCAGCCTTGTCCCAACCGGTTTTCTTCAGCAGGTTGCTGATCGAGCCAATCGGCGCGATGGTGAACTCGCTCGGGTCCTGGCTCTGGGTAGCGTGCGCGACGATCTTCGCCAGCGGCTTGAGGCCACGCTTGGCGGCTTCTTCGGCGGTCATCAGCAGCAGCGCCGAGGCACCGTCGGAGATCGAGCTGGCGTTGGCCGCGGTGATGCTGCCGTCCTTGCGGAAGGCCGGCTTCAGGCTGGGGATTTTTTCCAGGTTGGCGTTCAACGGCTGTTCGTCATCCTTGACCACGACTTCGCCCTTGCGGCCGCTGACGGTGATCGGGACGATTTCCGCATCCAGCGCACCGCTGGCGATGGCGGCCTGCGCGCGTTTCAGCGACTCGATGGCGTAGGCGTCCATCTGCTCACGGGTGATGCCGTACTGGTCGGCGGTTTCCTGGGCGAAGGAGCCCATCAGGCGCCCGGTGCGCGCATCTTCCAGGCCGTCGAGGAACATGTGGTCCTTGATCTCGCCATGGCCCATACGCAGACCCGCGCGGGCCTTAGTCATGATGTAGGGCGCGTTGGACATGCTTTCCATGCCGCCGGCGATCATCACGTTATTGCTGCCGGCCTTGAGCGAATCAAACGCCATCATCACTGCTTTCATGCCCGAACCGCAGAGCTTGTTGATCGTGGTACAACCGGTGGCGGCGGGCAGGCCGGCGTTCAGCGACGCCTGGCGGGCCGGGCCCTGCTTCAGGCCGGCCGGTAACACGCAGCCCATGATCACTTCCTGCACGTCGGCAGGGGCAATGCCGGAGCGCTCAACTGCCGCGCGAATGGCGGCCGCACCCAGGTCAACCGCAGCAATGCTCGACAGGCTGCCTTGAAAACCACCCATCGGCGTACGTGCGCCGCTGACGATGACGATATCGGACATCGGGAAACTCCTCGTTTTTGTAGTAGATCGCAGGCCAAACACATCGAATGCGAGCCACCGATTCTACTGCGTGACTAAAAATGCCCAAAGAGTCACGCGGAAAATCATTCTTTGGGCTGATTTGACTATGCGTCGAGCTCTCTAGATTGGCCGCACTGAAGAAAGCCAACAATAGGTACCGCCATGCTGCAGACCCGTCTGATTGCCCCCGCTGACAACGCTCACCAAGCACCGCTGTTGATCAAGCGCCTGCTGCTGTCCGGCATCCGCTACGAGAAAACCCGCGAAATCGTCTACCGCGATCAGTTGCGCTACAGCTACGCGACCCTTAACGAGCGCGTGGCGCGGCTGGCCAATGTGCTCACCGAAGCCGGGGTCAAGGCCGGTGACACTGTGGCCGTGATGGATTGGGACAGCCACCGTTACCTGGAGTGCATGTTCGCCATTCCGATGATCGGCGCGGTGCTGCATACCATCAACATCCGCCTATCGGCCGATCAGATTCTCTACACCATGAACCATGCCGACGATAAGTTCGTGCTGGTCAACAGCGAATTCGTACCGCTGTACAAAGGCATCGAAAGCCAGCTGACCACGGTGCAGAAGACCATCCTGCTCACCGATGCAGCCGAGAAAACCGGCGATTTGGGCGGCCTGGTCGGTGAATACGAAAACCTTCTGGCCGCCGCCAGCCCGCGCTACGACTTCCCGGATTTCGACGAGAACTCAGTCGCCACCACCTTCTACACCACCGGCACCACCGGCAACCCTAAGGGTGTGTACTTCAGCCATCGTCAGCTGGTGCTGCACACCATGGCCGAAGCCAGCGTGCTGGGCAGCCTGGACAGCATCCGTCTGCTGGGTACCAACGACGTGTACATGCCGATCACCCCGATGTTCCACGTGCATGCCTGGGGCATTCCTTATGTCGCGACCATGCTGGGAATCAAGCAGGTCTATCCCGGTCGTTATGAGCCAGACATGCTTTGCCGTCTGATCAAAGAGGAGAAGGTGACCTTCTCCCATTGTGTGCCGACCATCTTGCAGATGGTATTGGCCGCGCCAGGTGCTCAGGGCCACGATTTCGGCGGCCTGAAGATGATTATCGGCGGCAGCGCGCTCAACCGTTCGTTATATGAGGTCGCCAAGGCTCGTGGCATCCAGTTGACCGCCGCCTACGGCATGTCGGAAACCTGCCCGCTGATCTCCTGTGCACATATCAATGATGAGCTGATGGCCGGCAGCGAAGATGAGCGCACTACCTACCGGATCAAGGCCGGCGTGCCAGTCCCGCTGGTTGAGGCTGCGATCATGGCCGCCGATGGCACCCTGTTACCGGCCGACGGCGAAAGCCAGGGCGAGCTGGTGCTGCGGGCACCATGGCTGACCCAAGGTTACTTTCGCGAGCCGGAGAAGGGCGCTGAATTGTGGGAACACGGCTGGCTGCACACCGGTGACGTGGCGACCATTGACGACTTCGGCTTTATCGATATCCGCGACCGCATCAAGGATGTGATCAAGACAGGTGGCGAGTGGATTTCCTCCCTGGAATTGGAAGATCTGATCAGCCGTCATCCTGCGGTACGTGAGGTAGCGGTGGTGGGCGTGGTCGATCCGCAGTGGGGCGAGCGGCCGTTTGCCCTGTTGGTATTGCGCGAAGGCCAGAGCCTGGATGCCAAGGGCCTTAAGGAACATCTCAAGCCTTTTGTCGACCAGGGCAGCATCAACAAGTGGGCGATACCATCGCAAATTGCCCTTGTTACCGAAGTTCCCAAGACCAGCGTCGGTAAGCTGGATAAGAAACGTATTCGCCTGGATATCGTCCAGTGGCAAGCCGCCGGCAGCCCGTTTCTATCGACTGTTTAAAGCGTTGGGCTAAGGGGGAGGCGTAAGCCTCGCCCCTTGAGGTGCTTGCCTTGCAAGATCGCTAAAGCCCATTGGATAAAGGCTTTCAGACAGATATGCAGGGTTTCCCTGAGTGGTTAGTGTCACGTTGCAGGGTGTTCAGTTCGCGTCAAACTAGGTCGTTTTTGGTGACTGGCTAGTCAAACAAGCGTTTGGCTTGCTAATTGCTCATTCCAAGCCATTCTTGGTTCTGCCGGTTGCGGACAACACGCCGAAACCTGCGAGCCAGAGTGCCTGGGGGCTGCAAATCACACTTTAGAGGGATCAAGCAGAAGTACCCGCTGGCTATAGTCCGCACCATCCATAACAAAAAACACATGGAGTAGCGTCGATGACAAAAACAAAACAAACCTGGCGCCTGGCAAAACTGCCACTGGCCGTCAGCCTCGCATCCACCCTCGCCGCACCTGCATTCGGCGTTACTTTCAATATTGGTGAAATCGAAGGTCAGTTCGACTCATCGCTGTCGGTTGGCGCCAGCTGGTCGGTGCGTGGCGCTGATCCAGATCTGATTGGCTCCAACAATGGTGGTAAAGGACTTTCTCAAACCACCGATGATTCGCGTCAAAATTTCAAACGCGGCGAAACCTTCTCGAAGATCTTCAAGGGTATTCATGACCTTGAATTGAAATACGGTGATACCGGCGTATTTGTCCGTGGCAAGTACTGGTACGACTTTGAGCTGAAAGATGAAAGCCGTCTGTTTAAAGACATCAGTGACAGCAATCGCAAAGAAGGTGCTCAGTCATCCGGTGCACAAATTCTCGATGCCTTCGTTTACCACAACTACGCCATTGGTGATCAGCCGGGCTCCGTTCGTTTGGGTAAGCAAGTTGTAAGCTGGGGCGAAAGCACCTTTATCCGTAATAGCATCAACGAAATTAACCCGGTTGATGTGTCTGCTTTCCGTCGCCCAGGTGCTGAAATCAAGGAAGGCTTGATTCCGGTCAATATGTTCTACATCTCTCAAAGTCTAACTGAGAACCTTTCGGCTGAAGCGTTCTATCAGCTGGAGTGGGACCAGACTGTAACGGATAACTGCGGCACCTTCTTTGCCCAGCCCGATATCATCGCTGATGGCTGTACCGACAATTTGGCCGTTCTGAGCAACAATCCGGCTGCTAAGGCTGGTATTAACAATACAGTTACTGCTCTAGGTCGTCCGGACCTTGCAATACAACAAACAACCGAGGGCGTGGTCGTCCAGCGTAGCGGTGATCGTGATGCCCGTGACAGCGGGCAGTTTGGTACTGCCTTGCGTTATTTCTCGCCAGAGCTGGATACAGAGTTCGGTGCTTATTTCATGAATTATCACAGCCGTACCCCTGTGTTTAGCGCAGCGGGTCCTGGCGCCGATGTTTATACAATGGCAAACAGTGCTCCGTTTACGACCAACCCTGCACTGCAGCCATTGCGTCCATTATTAATTGCAGGTAATTCGAATTATTTTGTTGAGTATCCTGAAGACATTCAACTTTATGGCCTCAGCTTCTCGACAACCTTGCCTACTGGCACAGCTATGGCTGGGGAGTTGAGCTACCGTCCGAATGCGCCAGTTCTGTTGAACACCACTGATATTCTCTTTGCCGGTGTTAATCCGCTGGGTGGCTTGTTTGGAAACGCATCGCTGATCGATGGCCAGCCTGGCCAAGAGGTTAACGGTTATAAGCGTAAAGAAATAACTCAGTTCCAAACAACCTTCACTCACTTCTTCGATCAGGTCATGGGAGCTAGCCGCCTTACTCTGGTAGGTGAGGTCGGTATCGTTCATGTGGGCGCTCTGGAAAGCTCCGATAAGGTTCGTTACGGCCGTGATCCAATTTATGGCCCGGGTCCTTTACCGGCTACTGGTGCCTTAAATACCTGTAGCACGCTTAATGCTAGTACGCTTGGAACGGCTAGCCGTGAGAATCAAACCAAGTACTGCGAAGACGATGGCTTTGTTACCAGCACTGCTTGGGGCTACCGTGCTCGCGCTATCTGGGATTACCCGGATGTCTTCGCCGGTGTAAACCTGAAGCCAAGTGTTTCTTGGTCTCATGATGTCGACGGTTACGGTCCGAATGGTCTGTTCACTGAGGGTGCCAAGGCCGTTAGCCTGGGTCTGGATGCTGAATATCAGAACACCTACACCGCCAGCCTGGCGTACACCGATTTCTTTGGTGGCAAGTACAACACCGCTGTTGATCGGGATTTCGTTGCACTCAGCTTCGGTATGAACTTCTAAGCGGACGAGATTTTTGAGGACGAATATGACTATGAAAACAACAAAAAGTCTGCTGCAAACCGGTGCCCTGACACTCTCGCTGCTGGCCAGTGGTGTTATGGCGGCGGTATCGCCGGATGAAGCTGCCAAACTGGGTACTACGCTGACGCCAGTCGGCGCAGAAATGGCGGGTAATGCCGATGGCTCGATCCCCGCGTGGACTGGCGGTCTTCCAGCCAGTGCCGGTACTGCCGATGCTGCTGGCTTTCTCTCGGACCCGTTTCCGAATGAGCAGCCACTGTTCACCATCACCGCGCAAAACGTTGATCAGTACAAAGACAAGCTGACCCCAGGCCAGCTGGCGATGTTCAAGCGTTATCCAGAAAGCTACAAAATGCCGGTGTTCCCGACTCATCGTACGGCGACCATGCCGGATGATGTTTTGGCTGCTGCGAAGAACAACGCAGTGAACACCAAGATGGTTGAAGGTGGTAACGGTCTGGAGAACTTCGACCAGGCTTATCCTTTCCCGATTCCGAAGGATGGTTTGGAAGCGATTTGGAACCACATCACCCGCTACCGTGGTGGCAGTGTGAAGCGCCTGGTAACCCAGGCTACTCCGCAAGCTAACGGTTCCTACAGCCTGGTTTACTTCCAGGATGAGTTCACCTTCCGCGGCGCGTTGCAGGATGCTGATAACAGTAAGCCAAGCAACGTATTGTTCTACTTCAAGCAGCGAGTAACGGCTCCGTCGCGTCTGGCCGGTAACGTGCTGCTGGTGCACGAAACGCTGAACCAGGTTAAAGAGCCGCGTCTGGCATGGTTGTATAACGCCGGTCAACGTCGTGTGCGTCGCGCTCCACAGGTGTCGTATGACGGTCCAGGTACTGCGGCCGACGGTCTGCGTACCTCCGATAACTTCGACATGTACAACGGTGCACCTGACCGTTATGAGTGGAAACTTAACGGTAAGAAGGAAATTTACATTCCTTACAACAGCTACCGTCTGGACTCACCGAAGTTGAAGTATGACGACATCATCAAAGCTGGCCATATCAACCAGGATCTGACCCGGTACGAGCTGCACCGTGTATGGAATGTGACTGCGACCCTGAAGTCGGGCGAGCGTCATATCTATGCCAAACGTGACTTCTACCTTGATGAAGACACCTGGCAAGCTGCTGTGATTGATCACTACGACGGTCGCGGTACTCTGTGGCGTGTGGCTGAAGCCCAGGCTCAGTATTACTACGACAAGAAAGTGCCGTGGTATAGCATTGAGACCCTGTATGACCTGCTGTCCGGTCGCTACCTGGCTCTGGGTATGAAGAACGAAGAGAAGAGTGCTTACGAGTTTGGCTACCCTGCCAAAGAAAGCGATTACACCCCGGCGGCCCTGCGCCAGGCGGGCGTTCGCTAAAACCGAGTAACGCTGCATAAAGAGCCGGCCCATATGGGCCGGTTTTTTTATGCCTGGGTAAAACCCGTGAACGTGCAGCAGATGGATAAACAATCATTGCTGTTTGCTACCTGGTGGCCACAAGGGCTTCAAATGCGCGCATCAAGAGGCTAGTCTGCGGGGCATTGGTAGTGCCTCTGCCTGACTACTACAAGAAACTGGTTGATGACTGATCTGATCCGCATTCCTGGCTTGGTTGCCACGCCCAACGTATTGGGTGGGTATTTTTATCGACCCCCTTTGCCGGCTAGTTACGTAGCGCGCCCTGGGTTGTGCGAGCGCCTGTTGGGCGGCTTGGCGGGGCGCTTGCTGCTGGTCAGTGCGCCGGCAGGTTTTGGTAAAAGCTCATTGGCCATAGAGTTCTGCGAGCACTTGCCTGAGCAGTGGCAAAGCCTGTGGCTGGGCTTGAGTTCGCGGGACAGTGATCCAGGGCGCTTTCTCGAGCGTTTGCTTAGCGGCCTGCAGCAGTTTTTTCCCGGCGTTGGGCAGGAAGCGCTGGGGCTGCTGCGTCTGCGCCAACGGCATCAACCCTTCGCTTTTGAGGAGTGGCTCGATGGTCTGCTCGATGAGCTGGCGCTGCGCCTTGACCCGCAGCAGCCATTGCTGCTGGTGCTTGATGACTACCACCTGGCCCAGGGCGCGGTACTCGACCGCTGTTTGCAGTTTTTCCTAAGCCACCTACCGCCCGGATTGGTGATGCTGGTGACCAGCCGGCAGCGCCCGGATTGGCACCTGGCGCGCTTGCGTCTGTCGCGTCAGTTGTTGGAATTACACGAGCAGGATCTGCGTCTGACCTATGCAGAAAGTACTGCGCTGCTCACGCTGCAGGGAGCCGCGTTGTCGGCTGAAGCGCTGGCCGCCTTGTTGCAACGCAGTGAGGGCTGGGTGGCGGGGCTGCGCCTCTGGTCGCTTGCCGCCAATGAGGCGCAGGAGTCGGCGAACTTACCGGCGCTGGCACAGGGCGGTGACGGGCTAATTCATGACTACCTGCTGGAAGAGGTGATCGAGCGCCAGCCGGCCGATGTGCAAGCCTTTCTCTATGAAACAGCTAGCCAGGAACGCTTCTGTGCCGAGCTGTGCGACGCCTTGCGTGATGCTCATGACAGCGCCGCGATTCTCCGTCACCTGCAGGCGCACCAGGTATTTCTGGTGCCGCTGGATGAGCAGGGCAAATGGTTTCGCTATCACCACCTGTTTTCCGATCTGCTGCGCAGCCGTCCGCAGCCAACGTCAGGTCTGCACTTGCGCGCATGCCGCTGGTTCAGTGCCGAGGGGATGCTGGATGAAGCCATCGAGCAGGCGTTGCGCGCCGGTCAACCGGACGTGGCAGCCAACCTGGTACAGAACCTCTCCGAGGAACAACTGCTGGCCGAGCAGAACGTCGCGACCTTGCTGCGCTGGAAGATGGACTTGCCGGACAGCCTGCTGACCAGCACGCCGCGCCTGATTCTGCTCTATGGCTGGGCGCTGGCGCTGGCCTGTCAGCTGGATGCCGCCGAAGAGCTGCTGGCTGAACTGGGACGCTTTCTCCCTGCGCGTGAGCGCAGCGAACAAGAAGGCTTGCTGGCCCAGTGGCTGGCTCTGAGCGGGGTGATTGCCCGTGGCCGCGGCGATAGCGCCAAGGCGCAGGCTTATTGCACTGAGGCGCTGAGTTGTTTGCCATTGGACCGTTACGGACAGCGCCTGATGTGCTTGTCCAGCTTGGCCAACCTGGCCATTGTGCACGGGGATCTGTGGCGTGCTCGCGGGCTGAACCGGGAAGCTCTGGAGTTGGCGCAACGTGTCGGCAATCCGCTGTTCGAAGCGCTGGCCCATTACGATCGCGCGCGAGTGTTGCAAGCCCGTGGTGAAGTGCTGCGTGCGCTGGACGAAGTGCGTCAGGGCCAACAGCGTTTGGCCAGTCTGCCGGCACAGCGACAGTACGCCGCGCGCGGGCGGCTGACCCTCTACGAAGGCTATCTGCTGAGTCTGCGCCTGCAGCCGCAGCAGGCCCGCCAGCGGCTACTGGCCGGGATTGCAGAGGCGCGTGGCTGCCGAGATATCAGCGTGCTGATCGGTTACTGCGTGTTGGCCAGCCTGGAAGGACGCAGCGGCAACCTGCCGGAGGCTTTTGCTCAGTTGGCCGAAGCCGAGCGCCTGATGCACATCTGGGACATTCCGGCGATCTACTACCTGGCGATGATCACGCTAACCAAATGTGAGCTGTGGTTGCGTCAGGGCCAGACCGAGTTGGCAGGTGTCTGGCTGAGTCGTTTGCTGGATGCGTATGGCGGTGAACAGGCGGCTGCCGCACCTGAGTTCCATCCACAGCTGCCGTTGCATGTTCAGCTGCACCTGGCTACTTACGAGCGTTTGCAGGGCGAGGATGAACAGGCGGAGCGGCGCTTGCGCGGTTTGAGTCAGCTGGCGCAGAACGCCGGTGGTCAGTTGTTGGGGGCGATTGCGCAGATGCAGCTGACGGATCTATTGCATGCCGCCGGGCGCGAACGCGAGGCTCAGCAGCAGCTGCGCAGTGCCCTGCAAACCGCGGCCGGCGGTGGATTGTTACCTTTCCATGGGCTGTTGACGCGACAGCCCGGATGGCTGCATGAGCAGTTGCTGACGCAGGACGCCAGTCCGTTGATTGAAGCCTTGCAGCAGCACTTGCCGCAGGCACTGCCGCTGGTCAGCCAGGACGATTATGCCAGTGTGGTCGACGCGCTCAGTTCGCGGGAGTTGTCAGTGCTACAACTGATCGCTCAGGGCTGCTCCAACCAGGAAATCAGTGACAGTCTGTTTATCTCCCTGCACACGGTGAAGACCCACGCCCGTCATATCAACAGCAAGCTCGGCGTTGAGCGGCGTACCCAGGCGGTAGCGCGGGCCAAGAGCCTGGGTCTATTGCGCTGACTCCACAGGTACTGACAGATCAAGGCTGCGCGTAGGTGCCTTGCGCGGTTGTGCTGCAGCGGCCGCGAGCTTCTCCTGAACATCCTGCTGAATGGCCAGCAGCACTGGCTGCAGTTCGCGCATGTTGGACTGCACTTCTGCGTAGGCATGCTGCTGCGCCAGTTGTTCGACGCGTTGCAGCAGGGTTTCACGCACCTCTCCGCTCAGGTGGATAAACAGCTCGGGTAGCTGCTTACTCAGCTCAGCGCTGTAGAGCACCAGTTCCTCACGGCCAAATTGTTTGGTCAGACCCAGGTAATCCAATGCGCTGGAGGTGAGCATGGCCGCCGCTGCCTTGGTTTCATGCAGGCCTTGCAGGCGCACCGGGTTGCTTTGCTCGCTTTCCGATAGGGTCATCCAGAATTCGGTGGTCAGGGTAAATAGAACCGCCTGCTGGCGCAGTGAGTAACTCATCAAGCCCAGCGCCTCGGCGGCATAGGGCTGTTGCACGGCGCGAAAATCGAAATACAGGCGCATCAACTCCTTAAGGCGAAACAGTGCTTCGCGGGCTTCGTTCTGCCGTAGTTCAAGCGGTGCGTAGATATTCAGCTGCGGACGGAAGTTCTCCTCGCTGACCATGCGCTGGTAGATCGGCCCGGTGAACTCGCCGCTGCGCCGGGGCAGGGCGTTGAGCTGAGTGCTGTCGACCTTGCTCAGTGCCTCCAGCAGTTGCTGGTAGTCGGCGCTGTTCCAGGGCTTGTGGATGTCGGGAATTTTCTGCCCGAGGTAGAACAGCTCGGTGGCCTGCACCGGAGCGAGCAGAACCAGCAAAAGGATGGCCAGCGGTAAGGTACGGCGTGATGGTAGCGTGTGCGACACAAGAACAATCCTGCGGAGTATGCGTGGCCCAGCGTAACCAGCTTGGCAGCTCGCGTCACCCGCGCCTTGGTTGGGAAGTGTGCGATGCAGCAGGCGTTGGCAGAACTGGGTGCCGTTCGCGCGGTATTTGAAGACCTCGGCGGATACGGCGCGGTGGCCCAGCAGCAGGAACAGGACGGCGACGGGCCGTTGATCGGTCATCTACAGCGCACCAATATCCAGCTGGCGGCGATTCCGGTATTCGCCCGCAAGGGTTTGGCGGACACCACGGTGAACGATCTGCTGGCGTCGGCTAATGTGTCGCGGCGCACTTTCTACAAATACTTCGAGAACAAGATGCAGGTGCTCGAAGGCATCTACCAGACGGCGGTGGCCCTGCTGCTGTCGCGCTTCGGTGAAATGCAGAGCCTCGCCGGCAGTCCGCAAGCCTGGTTGCAGGGCATGGTCGGGCGTTACTTCGATTATCACTTGGCCGTCGGGCCGATTATCCGCCTGATGCAGGAAGAGGCTTTGCGCGCCGACTCACCTTTGGCCGCACACCGGCAGCGGGCGCATATCGAGATGGCGCGGCTGCTCGCCGAGCGGCTGCATAACACGACCCAGGCGGCCGAACCGCTGACCTACCGTGCGCTGATCTGGGCCATGGAAGCAGCCTCGCTGGAGCTGCTTGGCCGCGCCGCCAGTCGCGCGGAAATCGAACAAGCCAAGCGCGTGCTCAGTGAGCTGCTGATCGCCTCGCTGTGTCCCGCCCCACGCTCAACCTAGGTTAGGCGTCAGCTCTAGGTGGACATGCTCTGATAGACCGGATGCGTCTTTCCCATAACAACAATCTAGAGGTGCCTGCATGTCTGCTTCCAGTCTCCCGCTGACGCCACCGCTGGCGGCCGGTTTTGCCCGTCTGGGTTTCGGCGCCCTGCCGCTGGAGCGCCTCAAGGCGCGCTATGGCAATGCCGCCAATGGCTCGCGTTACATCGAACTCGACGGTTTCAACCTGCATTACCGCGATGAAGGCAGTCGCGACAAACCGGTGCTGGTGCTGATCCACGGTGTGGTCGCCTCGCTGCACACCTGGGATGACTGGTTGCCAGCCTTTGCCGCCGATTACCGGGTGATTCGCTTCGATGTGCCGGGTTTCGGCCTCACCGGCCCGGCCCGCGATGGCTTGTATTCCGCTGAGCGGATGATCAAGGTATTCGGTCTGCTGCTCGACTACCTGGGCGTGAATAAAACCTCGATTGTCGGCAACTCGCTGGGCGGTTATATCGCCTGGAACTTCGCCCTGGCTCAGCCACAGCGGGTGGAGAAACTGGTGCTGATCGACCCCGCCGGTTATCACATGCACAAGGTGCCATGGATGATTGCCGCCGCAGCCTTGCCCGGCGCCACTGTGGCCATGCCGCTATGGATGCCGCGCGCGCTTATTGCTCAGGGCATCAAGGAAGTCTACGGCGAGCCGGCGCGGATCAAGCCCGGCGTGGTGGACCGTTACAACGACCTGACGCGGCGGCCGGGCAATCGCCGGGCGATGATGGATATCTTCCGCGTGCTGCTCAAGGTCAATAAAGAAGAGCTGCACGGCACTTCGGCACGGGTTGCGCAGATTCAGGCGCCGACCCTGCTGCTGTGGGGCGAGCGTGATCGCTGGATTTCACCCAAACACGTGCCGCTGTGGCAACGTGACCTGCCGGGGATTCAGGTAAAAACCTACCCGGGCGTGGGGCATATTCCGATGGAAGAAATCCCGCAGCAAAGCGCGGCCGATGCCCTGCGTTTTCTTCAGGACTGACAGCACAGAATCCGATTGCGGCGGCAATAGCTGTCGCAATCGGTGAAAAACAGAAGAATAAAAAAGGGAGCCATCTGGCTCCCTCGCTTTAATGTTTCATCGCCTGGGCTAGGCTGCCTGGCTTTGTGCGGGTAGATCAAACTCCGTACGGGCCTTGTAGAGCAGCTCCAGGTTGTTGTGCTCCCAGGGGTGGAAGTTGGGTTTGAAGAAATCTCGGTAGGTGTTGATCAGTGGGCGGAATACGCCTTCCTTGCCCCACATCCACTGGATGCCGTCGCGCCATACGCGCCAGTTCCACAGCAAACCATCCTGCTTGAGCATGTGTGCCAGGCCGCGTGTGGTATCGAGCACGAAGAAGAAGGTGCCCATGATCATCGCCCGGCGCAGCAGTTTGCGGCTGCCGCAGACCTGGTTGTAGACGTCGAAGGCCACCGCCTTGTGCTCGGTTTCCTCCAGCGCGTGCCAGCGCCACAAGCGCACCATGGTCGGGTGGGCGCCTTCCAGGTGTTTCGGGTCTTTGAGCAGCCCGTCGGCCATGATCGCAGTGATATGTTCAAGCGCGGCTGTGGCTGCCAGTTGTCGCTGTGGCGAGAACTTCTTCTGGGTGTAGCGAATCCGCGCCTGGGCGCGTTTCTCAATGCGGGTGATGTTGTACCCCAGGTCGCGCAGGCGGTTGCTGTATTCAAGATGCTCGCGGCTGTGGTGGCCTTCCTGGCCGATAAAACCACGGATCTGTTCTTTCAGCACCGGATCATCGATCTGGTCGCGGAAGTGCCGCACCGAGTCGATAAAGAAGCGTTCGCCATCGGGGAAGAGCACCGACATGGCATCGAACAAATGGCTTTTGAAGGCATCACCGCTGTGCCAGTGGCGCGGCAGCGGATTAGGGAAATCGAAATCCATATGCCGTGGACGAATCTGCAAACCTTCCGGGGTAGTGCTGACCATGCTGACTCCCTGAGTCTGTGACTAAAGCGTGGTTTAACTATGGATTCGCCAAGCGCTTCGGCAAAGGTTCACAACAGCCAATGTTTCGGTCATTTATGGCCAATGTTGTACGCGTGTACCAACCACTGGAACCCATTAGCGCTGTGGGTATTGTTGCGAGTGCCCGTACTAGAGCGTTATCAGCGTGACGAAGGGTATTTGCTGCAGCAATAGCATGCATGCGCCCAACCTTCGGTTGTGGTGAGCGACCGACCAAGTCCTGAGTATGGGTAAGCCTTTGCGTGATCTCGGTCGGTTTGCCGGCCATGGCCCATGGTGCAGTGATGCCCTTGTCGGCTTTTGTCGAACAAGGTTATCGTCGCTGCCAGTGGTCATATCTGGCCAGATAATAAGAAGCCCATGAAGCCATCACTGAATTTCTCCGCTGAACTGGTTCCCGTCGCCTACGCTGCCGCCTTGCTCGATTTGGTCGAGGAACTGGGTGTGCCTCGTGCGCAGCTGTTTGCCGAGGCGCGGGTACGCCCCGAAGTGCTGGGCAATCCTCAGGGGCGGTTGTCCTTTATCGACTTTACCCAACTCACCAGCAGCGCCTTGCGTCTGTGTGATGAGCCAGCGTTGGGCCTGCTGCTCGGGCAGCGCCTGAATGTCTCGACCCACGGCATCCTCGGCTATGCGGTGCTGTCCAGCGCCAATCTGGGCAAGGCTATGCAGTTTGCCCTCAAGTACTACCGGGTGCTGGGCCTGACCTATGAACTGGAAATGGTCGAGCTGGGTACGCGGATTGAGTTGCGCGCCAGTGAAACCATGCCGCTGGGCCCGCTCAGCCGCTTCGCCGCAGAAGGTTTGCTGACCAGCCTCTATACCATCGCGCGCTTTCTGGTGGGCGAGCGTTTGCAGGAGGTCGAGGTGGGCTTTGCCCATGCTGCGCCGCATTACGCCGAGCGCTACGAGCGGTTGTTTGGCGTCGCGGTGGCGTTTGAGCAGCCCTATCACCGTCTGAGCATGCCGATCACCTACCTGGACCGGCCGATGGCCCTGGCCAACCCGGCCACGGTGCAAATGTGCGAGCAACAATGCGAAGCCCTGCTGGCCAGTCTGGATGTGCAGGACGGCCTGCTGACCCGCGTGCGCCGCTTACTGCTGGCGCGGCCCGGCGACTTCCCCGACCTGGCCAGCGCCGCCAGTGCCCTGCACACCAGTGGCCGCAGCCTGCGTCGACACTTGTCCAGCGTGGGCACCAGCTACCAGCAAGTGCTGGATGAAGTGCGCAAGAGCCTGGCCCTGCAGTACCTCACCACCACCCACCTGCCGCTGTATGAAATCGCTTACCTGCTGGGCTTCAGCGACCCGTCGAATTTTCGCCGTGCGTTCAAGAAATGGACGGGTAAACTGCCCAGCGATTACCGCGCTGAGGAATAACCATGAGTTCTGCCGCAACCCCGACCCTGATCCGCGAAACCTTCCCCGTCGGGCCTTTGCAGTGCAACTGCAAAATTTAGCGTCCTCATGATGCCTGAAAACACGACCTGTTCGGTCTGTAGCCCTTTGTTTATCTGGTTAGAGCCGGCCTAGGCGATAATCGGCGATCACGCTGAATCATCATGATTCACAGGTTCAGTGTGACAAAAGTGTGCCAAGGTGGTTGAGGTAATTACCGCCGATGATTAAGATAGAGGCAATCGAACTGGCGGGGTCCGAAAATGGCCCTGGTCTCTAGATGCTCGGCAGCTGGCCTGCAGGGTATTGATGATGAGTCGCAGGGTGCCTCGGTCCAGTGCCACCCATGCAAAAAGCGGATTGTAGTGCGGGTGGAAGAAAGGATGCCTCTTATGAGGTGGTCGCCTGACGACGCGAAGCTGCCAGCTTTTGATGGGGCTGGATTCCAATCAGTGGAGCGCGGAGGAGAGCGAGAAGCAGATGAGGGCACAACCCCGCATCCGAATGGATCCCGTCTGATGTGCTGAGCCAGAAGCCACAGACGGTCAATCATCGGTGCTGCCGCGAACCCATCCAATCCTGACCTTACGGTTGGGGGAGGATGTTGTTGTGTCTCTCGAAAAACTACTTACTGTTGATGATCTCGCTCTGATCCTTGACCGTGCCCCAGGCACTATCAAAAACCAGCACTCTAAGCACCCCTACAAACTACCTCCTGTCTGCCGCATCCCTGGGGCGGGCCGGCTGCTGTGGCGTCGAGAAGATGTTGAGCGGTGGCTTCTGCAGCATGTTGTCCGGCTCGATGAGCCTGTTCTAAGTGCCGAGAAGCGGAAGGCGGGTCGGCCGCGAAAGTCTGAAACGATAGCTCGCACGGGGCTTGCGGTGCGGGAGGCTCAGTATGCATGAGCCTCGGTCGGGGGAAGGCACTGCGTACGGCACTTCTTCAAGAGTCCATGCAATTTTGCATCGACGATCACAAGAGGCAGCTGAGCGAGAAAATTCTAAGAAAGCCATACAGGCCGAAGTTGGACGTCCAAGCAGCGAGTTCGCGCCTGCTCAATATGAATTTCCGTTTCTACCTGCCATGGCTTCAGCAATGCCGACGCACTGGACTAGGACTAGTTTGTTTTCAAATCTTAAGAAGGGAGAGCGGAGAACTTTAAAGAATCAAATTTTGGAGGGAAGATCTGACTGCTTAGTAAGAATGTCAGGCGAGGAGCTAGACATGTATGACAATGATGTCTTTTTGCATACAGTTCAGTTGGCTCAAGGCGCACATTCAGGCGAAAGAATATTTTTCGAACGATCATCCTTTTTACGCGCGATTGGTCGTGGCAGTGATCTTTCTTCAGAAAGTTATCGGCGTCTGCATGAATCCATGGAGCGTCTTACAAGTGCCACTATATTTGCGCAAGATCAGATGGGGGGTGAAAGTTTTAGGTTGATAGATAAATTAAGGTGGGGCGTGAATGGCCAGTATTCCATAGAAATGGATGCGGAGATTGTTTCGATATTTGCAAATGAGTTTCTTGCATTTATTGATATGGATGTTCGGTTGAGGCTAAAAAGCCCTTTGGCAAAATATCTCCAAAATTATATAGCTGGGCATAAGGTTGGGGTGCATGGAATAGGTTGTGACAAACTCAGAGTTTGGAGCGGGTCGCGAGGGCGTGCACGGGACTTCGATTGTCGGGCGTTACCGAGTGCACTCGGCGAACTGGAGGAGGAGGGGGTTATTAGGGATTGGTCAATCGGAGACGGCACCGTTAGATGGACAAGGATTCCTCACACCAAAAGCAGGAGGCTTTGAGTTATCCACAGGCGTCGGGGTTGCTGCGCGGTTTTCATCGGGGTAGCTGCGCGCTGCTTCGGGGTTACTGCGCGGATTGTCGGGGTTACTGCGCGCGCGCACAATGCGGAGCCCCGTATTTACTAGGGCTTCAGGCATTGGCTGTGACCCTTAACATGCTTTTAACATTGTATTTAACATCAAGGGTTCGGGATTTCTCAGGCGTCGGGGTAACTGCGCGGAGGTAAGGTTCGGGTTGACCATGCCCCACTAAGCGCCTAACGGCGCTTAAAAGCCCCCAGAAGGGAAAGGGATGGATTGAGGCGCGGTGTGGCGGCTTCGCCGCATCAGACCCAGGCGATCGACAGAGAGCTGAGCAGCATCAGGTGGATCGGATAAATTGGGTACATCCATGTGCTAACCGGCTTGATCGACCGGATACGGACATGCAGTAGCGCCAGGCCGAGTAACGGCGCTAGGGCGGCTGCAGAGATACCAGCCTGAGCCGCTGGCGGCAGATCGCGTAGGATCAGGATGCCAGCACCGGCGTTTGCGACTGCAGCGATTAAAGCAGCAAGCGACCAGGTAGCGATTCGAGTTTCAAACTCACGCGCCTGGAGGGCTGCTAGGAGACCGACTGGTAGCAGCACACCGGCTAGGCCGAAACTCAAAATCGGTCTATAAGCTGCGGCGATAGCCAAGGCAACGACTCCCGCAGTGATAAGTGATGGCGTCCGGTGATGAATCGCCTGAGTGATAACTAGACCAAGGCCCAGGGTGAAGAGGATATTTAAATAATTCCCCTCGAAAAATCTTGAATATGGCTGCTGGCTTATCAATGCAAATAAAAAAATGCCACCGAGATATTTCCATCCTCCTGTGTATGCAATAGATTGGCGACAAACGTTTACGGCTATCGCAAGGCAGAAGAGTGGGAATGCGAAGCGTCCAATGGTGCGCATCCAGCGGAAAGGCTCTTGTAACTCAGGGGGCAATACGTACCAGGCATGATCAACTATCATCGTAAGTAATGCGATCCATTTAATAAGATCAAGCGAGTTGTTTCGTTCGAAATTTTTCATTAGCTAACTCTAGGGTTGCTTTGTGTTTCGGATTCTGTACTTATGATACTTGTTTGATATATATAATTCATTGCTTTTTGGTGTTTGATGCTTGCGTGTTTGGTCGTGGTGGCTAATAATTGTAGGTAAGGGTTACTTATTCAAGTAATAGCGTTAACCGAACCTCCCAGGATCAGCGACAGGGGAGGCAAGGCAATAAAAAGAAATGCTCTGTCGAGTGCTCGCTGTGACCTCAAGTTGATCCGCCGCTAAACCGGCTTCGCATGCAATCGCGTGCAATTTCAATCAACCCGTCGCAGTAAGAAGGACTCGACATATATGAAAAAGATCATCTCCACATCGCTGATCATCGGCGTCATCTCACTCGCCGGCTGCGCTGGCATGGGCCCGACTGATAAAGATGGAAGCCGCAACCAAACCCTCACCTGGAGCAGCATCGGCACCTTGGCCGGCGCAGCGGCAGGCGCTCTGATCAATCAAGACAACCGCGGTAAGGGCGCTCTCATCGGTGCAGGTATCGGGGGCCTCGCAGGCGCTGGCTACGGCGTGTATGCAGATCGCCAAGAATCCGAGCTGCGCAAGGCAACCGCCGGTACCGGCATCGAAGTACAACGCCAGGGCGACGACATCAAGCTCGTGATGCCCGGCGCGATCACCTTCAACACTGGCTCGACCGAACTGTCGCCTGCCGCCCAATTCAACCTCGACAAGCTTTCCGGCAGCTTCAAGCAATACGGCGACAACAACATTGAAGTGACCGGCCACACCGATAGCGTGGGCAGCAACGCGAGCAACATCGAGCTCTCGCAAAAGCGCGCAATCAGTGTCGGCAAGCACCTCATCGGCCAGGGCATCGATAAGAACCGCATTCAGGTCTACGGCGCCGGCCCGTCTCAGCCTATCGCCAGCAATTCGAGCGAGGAGGGGAGGGCGCAGAACCGTCGCGTCGAGATCCGCCTGAAGGCACCGCTGCAACCCATGGCCATGGAAAAGGGGGCTCTGTAATGACCCTGCGCCTGGCACCTCTGCCAGGCCTCGACACCGCCCTGCTGCTACAGCAGGGCGAGATCCTGGAGCACGCGGCGCTGATGATCGAATCAGCGACCGCCAGCCGGGACGAGATCGAGGAGCTGCGCATAAGAGCAGAAGAGTATTGCGTCCTGGCCGATTCCGGCCGGATTGCACTGGTCCCCGGTACTGGAACGAAGCTGCGCGCCGGCGCCGATGAGCTGAAGGCCTTGATTCGTGACTGGCGTGCTGCGCAGCAGGATCTGGCCGAGGAGTTGAACGATGAACGTGCTTAATATCGTATGGCCAGGGTTCACTGCAGCTCGCCGGATTGCTCGCAACCCCGTGCGCTTCCTGGTCGCCGGCCTGGAGGCCTGCATCATGTTCCCGCTGGAGCACGCACCGTGGGGTTTCCGCATTCTCGCCGGCCTGGTCATGGTCGCCCTGGTGTTCGGCTGTGGCGCCGCGGCGCTGGCCTGGCCGTTTGCAATCGCTGGCCTGACGTACGTAGCTCACACCGGACAGGCAACTGCTGGATCTGCTGTTTTGGGCATGCTGTACGTGACGATTGCAGCTTATTTGGCGCTGCTTACCCATCAGGTTATTGAGCAATGAGCGCCTTGAAAGGTGTCCTGGCCGCGGTGATCCTGCTGGCCACCGTCCAGGCCGAGGCGGCGAGCGACAAACCAAAGCCAAAGCCTCATCCGATCCCGCTGCTGGAGTTCAATCAGAAGTGTGTTTTGCAAGCATTCGAGTTGAACTACGGCGCGTATATACGACAGCTTCAAGATCTACATTTGGCATGTTTGACAGACAAGGCCTACATCGATTGGCGAGAAAACTTGCAGCGCGCTAAAGCGCCGCAACTATCGATCATGGATCAGCTTAAGAGCTCGAAAGACCGCCTTGTTCTTTCAGCCAATGTCGAGGCAGGGCAGATTCTGAGTGAAGATGTTAAGGCAATTGGGAAAAATGTAGGTTGGAAACGCTACACCGCGACAATCAGCACTCCTGTTCAAATTGTTTTTAACGGTGATGTGGCAAGGGCCCTGAGAGGATATATTGAAACTGATGTTATACGGATTCGCCAAAACGACAGGCCCAGTGGGTACGCGATAAACGCGATCCGCTTTAAAGCTGATAAGTAAAAGGACTAACAACATGAAAATCAAAATTACCCTGGTAGTGCTGGCACTTTTCGCCCTGGTGGGCTGCGGTGAAACTGACGTAAATAAGGTGATGCCGAAAGCAGCCACTACTGACGCGGTTTACAGTGAGAAGGCCTCACAGTATCTAGAGGATGCACTCGGCACTCCCAAGGCCAAACGAATCGAGCTGATGTTCTGGAATGAGGCAAGCAACCCTGATACTGGCTATCTGTCGCTTGTAGTGGACGGTGTTGAGAAGATTCGACCGATTGACAACTTTGGCGGCTATCGTCGTCGCACTGCAAGTTCGGAAGGTTTCAAATTCGTGTACAGCGATGGTGCCTGGAAGGCGTATGTGGCGACGAAGGAGGCCAATACTCATGGCGAGAATCCTCAAGAGTTCTTCAATGAAATCACTGGAATAATTCGCAGCTACTAAAGATAAGCGATTCAAATAAAGCCCCTGTCGAGGGGCTTTTTTGTGGGTGATAGTTACAGTTAATCAAATTATCAGTAAATGATTCGAGAATATTCGATATCCGTTAATTTTATATGCTAACGCAATTGCAAAAGCATCCGAGGCTTTAGATAAATGCAATTAGTTTGAGTGGCGTGCTAATCCTATAATAAAGGCATCAGTCACAGAGGTCTGAATAAATATTGGAGTTAAAGAGATGTGCAATATTTCAGCTGCTGTATACGCGCTCGAACAAGCGGATGAATACAATCGCGCCGAAGCATGGAAGACAATACAGATAAGTAACAACGGCAAGCCGTATTTTCTTGCGAAGGCTGGCGAATACGATGTAGGTACGAAGGTTGTTGAGTATAAGCCGGTTTCTACTGAGCGCTTTAAAAAGCCTAAAGAGTTTACTAAGCACTACGATGGTAGGTCGGTTGTAAGCGTCGGTAGAAAATTTATGCTGGGCGAAGATGAAATGACTTATTACTACATTGGTTGAAGACAGTCGATCAGGGAGAGAAACAATGGAAATTACGGTTACTCGTTGGGATGCTGGTGATGTATTTATTAAGGTCGAAGGTGATAGAGGTAATGAGGTGTGCGCAAGATGGGAGAGCGGCTGGTTTGACTTCTGGTACGAAGATCAGGGCGAAAATTACAGCGCTAACCTAATTCTTTTCTGCAAAGAAGACCCTAAACGGATGACCGACGAACAGCTGATCGTGACTGTTAAAGAGTTTTTTAAGGATGGTAATTACGGGCAGTCTCCGAGCAAAAGCGAAGTGTCTTGCAGCCACCATTACGAGTTTGACTGAAATGAAAGTATACGAAATCCAGCGCGCTCTTGCCGCTTTGCGCGAGATCCAAGTTAAGGCCGTAGAGCTACCTCCGAGCTGTGAGCATGACGCGCATGTCATCGCAGCTCTTGCGGTCACTGTAGAACAGATTTTGAGTCAGGAGATTCAAGATGCTGCTTAAAGAAGCCCAAGTGAAAATCCCTCGCGCTATCGGCATTGGTTTGATCATTTATTTCGGATTAGTCGTGCCGGGACGCGATGTTATCAATCGTGTCGATCCAGTTTCACAAGCTAAGGTCGTTGAGCCTGAAACTCCCGTTCCACCTATTTACACGCCCGAGGTGAATAATGAGCAAGATTAAAACTGCTGCTGCCTACTTGACCGGCTACGCGCAAACGAAGAAAGCTGTTCGTGAAGTTAAGACCTCGGCCAGCCTTCCTATAAATTTTCTACGCGGGATATGGAGTAGCGTTCAAGAAATTCGCCGCGAGGCTAAAGAAGCCAAGGCTCTGGCAGAACTTGACGATAAGGCGCTATGGGACGACATGTGCCGTCAGTACGCAGTGACAACTGAAAGCGTGCGACTCAAGTACAAGATCGCTCTTTTCACTAATCTGCTTTTAGTTATGGGCCTCAGTTTGATAGTGGGCAACTTGCTATCGAATATCGATGCTGGGTCAATGATGATTTTTGCAAATCTCGTGTTCATTAATCTGGTGCTTATGATCCTTTTTCAGAATGCATACCGCCTGAACATGGCATATACCCAAGCCGCCCCGCCGGTTATGAAGTTCTTTAAAGAAACCTTGAGGAATCCGACTCTGTTGATTGGTCGGACACTACCAAAAAACTATAAAGTTCGCCTGGAGAATTATAATGAATAGCTTCTCCCAGCTTGTTCTTGCCTGGATGTTTGGGCGTTGGATTTTTGATGGTTCTGAAGTTTCGCAGGTAGTAGCTCAAGACGTAACTCCCCTAACCATTTTCGCAGCGGCTTTTTCACAAACCGGCCTGCTGATGTTCGGCGTGCTGGCATCCTGGGCGATGTTCCTAGGAATTTTCCGACTGAAAAACAACGGAAACTTCTTCGGCGCAAAGGATGGCAACGAGGCTTTTTTCTACCCGCTGCGAGTAGTGGTCGCATTGATCCTCGTTGCTCCAGTTGTCCCGGTCTCGAGCGCAGGTGGAGTACCGATTACCCTGACAACAGGCCACGCTCTAATCGCAGGCGTTTCAAAAATGGCTGCAGAATTCGGCGACACTATGCAGCACGACGCTTTTGAGCTGATGCACCGTCACAACCTGTTCAGCGATCCCCAATTTCGTGTCGAAGTAGATCCAGGTGTTGCCCTAGAAATGCTCAATTCCTGGAAGTTGTCAGCTGCGCAACTGGCCGGCTTTGCTGTTTTTAAAGACCCGAGTGAGACGAAAATTGTAGCGGGCCTTTCTGGTGAGCAGCTTGCGCTAGCTGCTTTGCGAGTGCGTTGGAACGAAGTTTACGGCCAAACACATCCGGCACCAACTCAACTCGAAGATGCCGAGGCGTTTATCAGTGTTGGCGGCAAGTCACTGCAGATTCCACTAATCGCGCCAACTGATGACTTGGCCCGATCAGTCGTTATCGGAGTAAATGGTCTGATCGATCCAAATGCTGTTGGCGGTACAGTTGAGAGTGAACTTGAAACAGAGGGTTGGTTTTGCCAACTCGGCTGGATGAGCTCAATGACATGCTCTGATGAATATGAGCAAGTTAAAAATAATAATGCAGCTTCCATTGAGGCGGGCCTCGCTGCTGCACAGCGTCAGATATGGACTAATCTTGTAGCTCATTCTTTTAAATACGCTAAGTCACTTCAAGATGGTGGTGTTAGCGAAATAGAGCATAAAGACTATTTCGAGAAATCGATTTATTGGACGGCGCAGACAGCTGATTGGTATAGCAAAACTGTTGAAATGACAATTGCAAATACTTTAGCCGGTGATCAGGCGCAACGGGCAGAACCATATTTTGACGAAGTTAAAAATTGGGGTTGGATGCTTGGTGGTACTTTCGTACTACGCGCTGCGAGCGATTTTAGTCGTGCAGCCAGTTATGCGGAAGGTGCGACAAGCAAAATGATGCCGAAGTCTGCATTGTCTACATTGACTAGTGGTGATGCGCTTTCCAAAGTTGTAGAGCAGGAAGCTTTGAATCAAATTCAACCGGGAAACACTGGAATGGAAAAATCGCTGCTAGCTCGCGTTTTTAGCCTCGACATTCTTAAAGAAACTACCGGGCCAAGCGTTCAAAATATCCACACTATCGCTTCCTGGGGCCGATCGCTTGTTGGTACTGGTATCGGTTTTTTCGCAGGCGGAACAATTGCGCAATACATACCAGGGCTTAAATCGCTAACCGATGGAACGCTGCCGAAATCAATCGGGGGGGTGATGATCATCGCGGGTGGAATACTCGGCTATGTAATGCCTTTGCTGTTCGCGGTCTATGGGCTGATGGGTGCAATCAGCTGGCTTGTAGCTGTAGCTACAGCATTTTTCGGCGTGACGCTTTGGAGCGCTGGTTTTGCCGCACCAAAAGGCGAAGAACACACGTCTCAGATGAGTGCTAAGGGCTGGAACGCACTCATTTTCATTGGCCTTTACCCGGCTCTGGCAGTTGGCGGTCTGGCAGCTGCGATTGTGATCAGTGCAATTGGCTTGGCAATGGTGCAGGCGCTGGCCATGGGACTCTGGGGGATGTTTGACCCGGGCACTGCTGAAGTAGGCCGCCCCCTCGAAAGCCTCGGCGGAATCCTGATCGGCGGTTTGCTCCTGGTGGTAGTAATCATTCTGCTGAGCTGGAATGTCGTTGTGACAAGCGCCCAGCTGATCACAACGTTCCCGCGCACTGTGCTCAACATGATCTCGTTCTCTGAACCGGGCCTGAACCCCTACGAGAACGCACCTCAGAATTTGATGGGCGGATTGTCGACGAGTGCGCGGCAAGTACTGACTGGAGCAATCAGTAGAGCGGTTACGCCGTCGAGGAACCCTAGCCCGTTGCAGGGCGGGGGACGCTAAATAGTCTTGCTTGTGTCTCTCAGTCGCGTGTACTGATCTCAGATAACAGGCGGCTGGGAGGTCTTCCGGTGTGTCACCCTGCATTTTTCAATAACTTGGGAAATATGCCTTGATCTTATGATATGAGGGTTCAGATCCTGAGACTTCTTACTGAAAGTTGGAAGTGGAGTGCTGCCTCCTAGTAGGTCGTGTAGCTCAAGCGAAAGAAGGACTAATGTTTTGAAGGACAGTAGTACGTCCTGTTCGAATTGCTTCGATGACTTTTTCGCATCATCTACAGCTGATTCTAGAGCGAGTACGTCTCCATAAGGCATTGGTTTAGACTTGTGGTGTACCAAACGATTTCGCGCTTGGATGAGGGAGTTCAGATTGTTTAACGCAGGCCCATTCTCGCGTAATGATTGTCCGCAGACGAGCTCAGGGACGACCCGCCATTTCCCCTCCAACGTCAGCTTATCTAAATGACCCCTTGCTAACCCATCGCCTAGGTTGATGGCGGCGAAGTCGAATACACCTGCCTCCAATGCCATCGCTGTGAAAACGATCGCCTGGACACCGAGTTTTGCCAATCTATCATCCTGCTCCATTCGATCAGTTGGGTTCTCGTCGACCGAAGGCTCGGGGATACGGTTGTCCATTTCACCTAGGTAGCGGTCGTAGGCGTCTTCGGCCATCTCGGCGTAGAGATGCGTAAGCGTGGCCATCCTGCCCCAGCTTTCTTGCACGTAAAATGTCTTTTCAAACTCTGGCATGAAGACCTCAAATAATTATCGGTAATGTATTTTATCGTGAATTTTCGATCCTGCTGGGAATTGAGGCGAGGAGGGCGGGCCGGTAGCATCCAAGCATGAAACCTCACCTCGCTGACCTGCTCCTCGATCACATCGACCGCACCGTGCCCGTCCTACAGATCGGCCGAGATCGAATGATTTACTACCCGGGCGCTGCTTTCGCTGGCCTGGCCAGCAATGCCTACCCTCAAGCCTGGAAAGCATGGCCATCGAAAGAGCCAAGCGGATCGCTATGGTTCTCCATCTTCCTGGATGCAATCGGCATCGACTGGCCCGTCGACTATGTGGTCTGGGGTAAGGGCTGCGCCCTGGTGGCCACGCGGGATCATCGTTTTTACTGGAATCACGGCAAACCCGGGCTGGCTTGGCGCGTGCTGCGCCCTTTGTACCTGGACTGGATGCTGAAAGGGGCGCTTGCGGGAGAGTTCGGGGCTGACTATCTGCGTGGTCTGGCATCAGATCCGGTGTTGCTCGATGAGTACGACGAACATCTGGAGGAGATGGCCACGTTGTTGGCCAGGTACGACATCGAGGAGAGGGGCAGAAAAAACTAACCCCCTGGTGCGCAGTACGGGACAGGTCCCGCCCGAGGCGTGGGGGTTATTCTTGCCGATCAGGGTATGGAGAAGGGGCGCAGACGTCAACACGAATCCGGCGCACGTTCCGCCCTTTTGCGACCCTGGCCCGCGCAGCGGGCATAAAGAACCCGGCCTTGGCCGGGATCATTGCGCCTATTCGCCAGGTTCTGGCTCAGACGGACCATTCTTTTCTCTCAGGGCTTTTGCCCTGGTATGAATGTCCTGGACATCCTCCCATGCCCTCTTGAGCGCCGGCCGCAGCATCGCGGAAAGCACTTCTGGGGGAGTGTTCCGAAACAGCTGGTAGAACGGGCTTTTGGAATTGCCTTGGGTCATAGCGGTTGCGCTCAGTAAAGCCTTGCTGGACAGCAGATATTGACCTCGAAAATGAAGTGACTGTTTATTGCGTGGCAGTAGAGCCCCAGACTGGGAACAAAGAAGATATCGCGCCCATTCAGCTCCCCAACCACTTTCTGATCCTTACAGTCTGTGAGCATTTCTTCTATCGAGATCCCGGACTCACAGAAGCTTTTTCTAACGACAAAATCCGGTGGATTTGTCCTTATTTTTATTCGTGGAGCATGGGATCTATAGCTGCGCCATTCTTTCCTGGTCATGCCTTCTCGAATATGTCGAAGGACTATCTGAATGAAGGCCTCTTCATACTCACTGAAGTTGATTGTTCTGCGCATTTCGTTCTCCCTGGAGGGAAAGCAGCCCCGGCAAAGCCGGGGCCCGCGGTCAGGTTTCAGTAGTCAATCAGACCCGCTTGGCGCAGCGCCAGGATCTTCTCTGCGTCTTTCATCACAGCAGCTGCATGCAAGTCGTAGATCCGATTAGCCACGCGATCGAGCTGGGGCGCTTGGCCAGTTACTCCTGACTGCAGGAGATCACTAGAGAACGCATCGACAACGGTGTGATCGTTCGGATACAGACGAACAGAAGTCATGTCGACCGGCTTGCCCGTAAGTTCTGCATAACGCAGGGCTCGAACTTCAGCCATCAGTCGAGCGCGCTGCAACCATACGAGCAGCGAACCAGCGGCAATACGCATATTTTCCGGTTTCTTGATATCGAGTTGTATCCACTCATCGGGCACCGCAGGAGCACCGGCGGATCCTTCCGGCATGCATTCGTGAAGCGGGCAGGCCGCGGCTACGCTAGTGGTCAGCAGGGCGATAGTTGCGAAAAGTACGTGCATGATTTTCATCTCTCTCACCAATCCTGGACTTGATAAACGCCTGGTTTCGCCGTGGGTACGGACTTCGGCTTGGGTGCTTGGACAGGGGCGCTTTGGCTGATGGGCTTCGGCTTGGAGGCCTCCTGCTCGATTACCTGGGAGTAATCGAGCGGCGCCGGCGCAGCTGGGAAATTGAAGCGCTCAGAAGCTTCCGGCTGCGCCGGGGCTTGCTGAGCCTCCGGCTCAGCAAGCTCTGTTTTAGAGAACTGTTTCAGCTCATAGGGCAGCGAACCCCCGTAGCGCGAGGCATCCACCGCCTGCCGCATTGCCTGCGCATACGTGCCGAGGCGTTGAATATCGCTCTGGAACTGATCAATACGGGCGTCGATGTTGTGCGCCTTACCCGACTTCACGAACTCTTCCTTGTCGAGCTCGTAGGCCTTATCGAATCCGTAGCTGGCCAAGGTCGGAACTTCCGGCATCGGGTGATCTGCGATCAGCCGGCGCAGCGTTGCAGAGGTTTTCGACTCGTCCGACAGCGCCTGGAACTGCTCGCCAATTTTCGCCAGCAAGGCCTGGGCCTGCTGTTCGGTTTTGTCGACGCTCAGAACCAACTCTCCAATCCGGCTTTCGCGAACCTTAGCAATCCGCGCTTCTTCCGCTTTGGCCTCTGCGCGTTCAGCCAGGTAACGATCGGCAGGGCCGCTGATCGCGTACAGGAAAATCGAAATGACCATCCCGCCAGCGATAAGCGACTTCATCAAGCCAGCGCTAGGCAGCGGCAACTGGACATTGCCCGGGGTTTTCGGCTGCAGCAGAGCAGCATGTTTTTCAGTGATCGATTGCATGCTCATATCCTCAGGCAGCGAATTTCTGTTTGAACGCGGCCAGCTGATCGGCAGAGCCGAGCTGTTCCAGCATCACCACGTCCGAGCGTTTCACTCCACCGCGATTGATGATCGCGATCGCCGCGCCGGGAGCGCGCAGGGTGAAATCGAACTCGTCAGGCGTGATGATCGGCATGACACCGACCTCTACCTGGCCGAGGCCGGCTTTCTGGCGGCTTACCAGCCCCAGGTTCTTCAACGCGGCCGGAATGCCGGTCCAGGTGATGAGTCCGGAGAGGATTGCGCCGAGCTCCGAAGACGTGCCACCAGCGCGCCGGATCTCGCGCAGGATGTTCGAGCGATGGTGAGCGGCGCCGGCGGCTGAATCAGCATCGTGCTGCGCATCGAGCTGCAGCAGCGCCATGGTGCCGGCTGCGTCGTTGGCACCCGCCTGCACAGTCTTGAAGACCGCACGAGGCGCCGCGCCCACACGGCCGCACACGAACTCGCGGGTTTTCTGGTCGCCGGTGGCCAGGCAGATCACATTCAGGAAGTTGGCGAGCAGGGCCTCGACCTTCTTGTCGCCTTCGCTACCCAGCTTGGCGAATGCGTCGTACAGCGCGGAAACGCTCTGGGTGTACAAGAACACCTTGCCGCCCTTGCTCCTCAGACGATCCACGGCATCGGCCTCGTCGGCTGTTACCAGCTTCTGAGCCTCGTCGATATGGACATAGAAGGGCTTTTGCGCGGGATCCTTCGCCCAGTCATGCTTGCGTTGCCGACCAGCGACGTAGATACGAGCCTTGGCCAGCTTAGTGATCACCTTCGCCGCATCCTTGAAATTGTCGACCGGGAGCGAGAAACCGAATCTGGCGCCCTGGAGTACGTCCTCGATCAGAATGCCTTCTTCAGCATCAATCCAGGCCGACAGCTCGGGGTAACGCAGGAAGGCATCCAGCCAGTTTTTGATAGTCGACAAGATGCTCTCGCGGGTTTTCTCCGAGGGCATTTTCGGGAACGCCAGCCATTCGTTGTAGGCCTCGCGAACATGCGGAGCCAGCAGTTCCATCTGAGCGTCACCGTCGCCCTGGATCGTCTCGCGCAGCGAAGCGATAAACTCCTGGTCAACGAACGCGCGGTAGATGTCGCGGATGGTGTAGCGGGCGACCGAAGCATCGATTTGCTTGGCCAGCAGCACCACCCAGCCGGCGGCGCGGATCTGCAGTGCAGCCTGGGCATCGAAGAACGAGCCGTTGTCACCACCACTGCCGCCAAACTCTTCTTTCAGCTGATCAGCGAACTGGACAGGGCTTACGTTCTGCAGCGCTGCATAGGCCTGCTGGCCAGGGGAGAGAATCACGTAGTCTTTCGAGCCGGCCACCAGGTAAGGCAATTCGTCCTTGGCATCGAAGATCGCCATGCCGACATCGGTTTCCATCAGCTGCAAGATTGCAGGAATGGCCATGCGCGTGCTCTTCCCGGAGCCGGTTTCACCGAAGCAGATTTGGTGCACGGAATCGTCGTTGATGCTCTTCGCGACCACCTGTCCAGGATCCGGCGCGTACAGGTCGCCACGGGCCTGAAATTCGCCGGTGGTGAATCCGTAGCTCAGGATCGGGCTGCTATCAGCACTGGCGCGCTGGATCTGCGCTTTACGTGCTGCAGCAACCCGGGCGATCGGATGGTGTTTCAGGTTGGCGAACAGCTTCACCAGGCCAGCGGCCTGGCGCACGTCATGAGCGATCGCAGCTCGGCGTTCAGCGATACGAGGCGACACCAGGGAACGGACAACAGCGAAGAAGGCACCGACCATCGCCAGTACGCCGGCCAGGCCAACGAACACAATGCCGGGACCGGTTTTGGTAGCCGCCATCACGGCCCCCAGGCCGAGCATCAGCAGCACACCGGCGAAGCCGGCGACCCAGAAAAGAGTTTCCTTGGCCACCTTCAGAGCATACGACTCAACGAAATCGGCAGAGACGATCTGGCCGTCAACCGGGTTGCCCGACTCATCGAATGTCAGTGGTCGGAACACATCCTGTAGATCGCGAGGCGCGTTCACATCAGGAGCGCGTACCAGGACGGTGCGCGTGAAGCGCTCAGCCGCATCGATGTCGCCCTCAGTGAGCATGTCGCCCTGAGGCGCGAGCAGCCAGTACGAGTTGGGGCTCAGGCCGAGGGCCATGACACCGTAGTAGACCCCAGCCAGAAGCGCAGTAAGCCCGCCGACGATGAGTGCTGCCATGGTGACCACGCCGGTGGGTTTCACCGCGGCATAGCCGACTACGGAGCAGAGCACCAGGATAGCGAAGGCGAGTACCACCAGATTGCGGTGGCCCTTGCCTTCGCAGCGGCTGGCGATCGCCAACCCGAGTTGGTTGTGATGAAGACGACGAACAGTCGCCTCGTGAGAACCTGCAGCACGTTCTGGCTCGGCGCGGTCATCGAAAAACATCTCCATGACGTTGCCGTGCGAGAAGAGAGAGAACGCGCCACGGGCGGCGTTCAGCTGGCGGCGCAGCAGCGCCGGCATGATTGCGGAGGGTTCCGCCCAGAATTTCTTAATTTCAGCGATAATGCTCATCGCTAGTCCTCTATCCGTTTTTGATGATTGGCAGAGCGCTCAGAGGTGGCCGCCTCTGAGTGCTCACTCTTTCAGTGCTCGATGTGCTGCTGTGCGGCGCGTTCTTCCTGCTCTTGTTCGGAGCGCTTGATTCCCTCCTCCTGGCTTTTCGCCTGCTCCTGGCCTTGTGCGTCACCCTGCTTGAATCCTTGCTGAAACTCGCTCAGCAGCTGATCGGCAGAAACTTCGAGGCTGATGCTGCTACCGGCCTGATCCTCCAGGGCTTGCTCAACTTCCTGCTGGGCTTGGGTCAGCGATTCACGGCCGTTGCGTTTCAGTTTCGCCTGGAGCTGCGCTTGCCGAGACTTCACGAACTCATCGGAGTCCAGTTGCTTAAACAGTGGGTTTTCATGGTGCATTGCGTGATCCTCAGGTCAGGCGATGATTGGTTTCAGATACATGCCGATGGCAACGCCAGCGCTCATGAACAACGAGCCGCTGATTGCTACGCTGAATGTCTGTTTCGCCATGCTGCTCGACTCACGGAGCTTGCGAAGCAGCAGAGCTGATTCGGTCACCGCTTGGTTTGCAGTTTCACGGGCTGCATTGGCCTTCACATCGGCGTCATAAACGAGGTTCCTCAAGCGGATGATTTCCTCGTTCGCCATCTGAAGATCTTGCTCAGCGAAACGAAACTCAGTGATCTGGCGTGTAGCAATTTCAGAGTCGATTGCTTCGGCCAGAGCCGTGATATCGCTCGATATCACTTGTTCACGCTCGGCCATGAACTCAGTCAGCACACGGCGAAGGCGCTCATCGCTCAGGTCCAGAGCGAGGTTCAGCGCCAGGCGCTTGTGGTACATGGCCACGCCGGCTTCAAGCTCCGGATGCTGCAGCAGGCTCAGCAAGCGCTGAACCACGGCCTCATCGGCAGTTGCCAGGATCGCGTCCAGCTGCTGCCGAACCGCCGACAGAGCACCCGTGATGTCGCCGGCCTGGTCGTTCTGCCGACGAATCTCATCTGCAACGCTGGAGGCGCGCAGCGCGGCGTCATCGATCTGCTGGACGATCCCAGGGATGCCGCGCTCCTCAATACCCGCGAGTACCAGGAGCAACGCATCCAGGGTGTCTTTCAGACCAAGAGCCTGTTCGAGGGGCGACATTGACGACATGGCGGTGCCCTCACTTAGCCTTTGCGGCTTTGGCAGGCTGCGCTGCCGAGTCGACGCCGATAATGCGATCGATCTTGCTGTGCAGATGCTGGATCAGCGGCAGCGCCTCGACGGCCTTGCTGTATGCCGCTTTCAGTTCACCGAGGCTTCCCAGTTCATCGGTACGACCAGCCAGGGCCAGCTCGCGCATGGACTTCGAAATGTCCGCCAGAGCCTCAGGGGCGCGCATTGCGGCTTCGTACACAGTCATGCCGAGGTCACGGCAGAGCCATACAGCATCGCAATGCGGGAAGATCAGGATGTGCTCGCGAGGAATCCGGAATTCCTGGGCCAGCGATCGAGCCGTACGGAATGCGCCGTCCAGGATCGAATCGTCTGCCGGGTTGCGTATGTCCTGATAGGTGCGGGCAATCACGATGGTTCGGCGTACATGTGGCGCCACTTCGTCCAGCATCTCCAGAACGTTGCGCGCCTTCATGACCTCAATGTCGGGGTTCGTGACCGGCACCATGATCAAGTCTTGCAGTTCCAGAAGACCGTTTGCGGCCATCTCTCGCGACATAACCGTGCAGGTACGGTTACCGCCCAGATCGATAACAGTGGGTTTACGCAGGCTAACCAGAAGCTCCTGTGCAGCTTCTAGAGCGCGATTCTCCGAACCCAACTTAACTTGCTTGGCTTCAATCGCCGAAGAAGTCAGAAATGCACAGTGCATATTCTGATCGTCCTGCTCCAAGAGTTGACTGGCACCATGGCGAGCCAGGTTATAAGTTGCTGCGATTTGCTGGGCCGTGGTGGATTTAGCGCAACCACCCTTTTCCTGAATTAGGGCCATATTTGCCATTTCACTTCCTCACTTCTATTTGAGGCGCAAACTCGTTTCGAGGCTTTTCGTTTCACTCGAAATGAACATGCGCGCATTGATGTAACTTTTAACTCGGTTTTCTTTGACCTTCTCGGCCAACCAGGGAAGCCGGCTGGCTATCAAGTCCCAAGCAGCTGCGTCATCGGTAGTTGCACTGACTTCGCGCTCAACCATTTGCAGTTGTTCCAACTTCTCTTGTGCATCTTGCGGATTAGCAACCGGGGTGGCCGCTACCTGTTGTTGAGGTTTCTCTAAACGCTGTACTGGGGTTGCCTGAAAGCTTTTGATCTCCTCTTTTTCAGCACCTACAGGCTCGTCTAAGAGGCGATTTTTAAGCTGACCTCGTGCGGTTCGGGCGAGGTATGCAGCCCACTCTTCGGGGTAATACCTCTTGAAGAAAAGGCGCAGCGAGGGAGCGGTTGTCTGGATTCCTGCGGCTTGCCAGATCCGTTGCTGCTCGCGCAGCGGCAGATTGGCACGAAGCATCTTGAGTGCCTTTTCCTCGCGTCCGGCGAGCTGTTGCCGAGTCGATCCTTTAGTGCGGGCAGCCTTGTCAGCGTTCTGCGCAGCCGCCTCGATCATGGCTTCAAGTTCGTCGTCATCCACGGGTAAACCTATCCGGCTGTAGTCCTTGAACATTTGGGGTGTCTCCTCTGCTTGTTAAACGCTTTAAGCGTTTGTAAAGCATATCACCCCCTGGTTGATCTCAGAATACTTAACAAGCTAAAACACGTCAATACTAGATCGCACAGACGTTAAAAAATCTTGTCAAGCTATGAAGAGCTAGTAGTATCTAAAGCAAAAGGCCAAACACGTCTCGCAGCCCCTTCGGGACTGCAGAGCCGCAAAAGCCCCGCAGCACGCGGGATGTACCGAGTAGGCCGCCGTATTACTGCGTATTACAGCCTCGCCAAGGCGAGGACGATGAGGGTTGATAGATGAGAAAGGTTCTCAGCCAGTCTTTGCGAGACGAGATGCAACTGCTCGAAGTCGAGCGCGCTGCGCGGGATCTCGGGGTGCCGAAAACAGGCCTACTGCAGCGACTGCTGGATCAGTACCAGGATGGAGTTCAGGCGCCTGCTGTTCGCGCAGTGAAGTTGGACGCCGAACAGATCGAGGCCTTGCACCAGGCCCTGAGTCATCGTTTCACCCTTTTGCAGGGCCGTGTCGAGGCGGCAGCCGAGATTGGTGCGGCGCGTGGCGCCGCTAAAGAGCATCAGCGTCTCTTGAGCAATTTGGTCAACGCCGAGGATCTATAAAGATGGCTGTGTTTACGATTGACCAATTCAATAGCGGAAAAATTGAGAGTCGCGCTGACTACATGGAGCGCGGCGAAGGCAAGATCCCTGAGGAAGCAAAGGAAGTTCGCCGAAGTGGTAAGGAGGACTATTACCAAAATTCTGTTGATACCTTGGATCGTGAGTTCTGTGGAACTGGCGCAGCGATTCTCAACCTAGGAACAGATATTAAGGATGGCGATTATTCCGCGTTGATGCGAGGTTTTAATCCCCGCACGAATGAGAGCTATGTCGACCCTGTTAGGCGTGGCCAGCTTGATAGCGATATGGAAACCAGGGCCGGGTACTCCACCAGCTACAACGTAGATAAGTCTATCTCTTTGCTTTGGGCTGCTGCGCCTAGAGATACACAAATCGTCATTGAAAAAGCTCTGATGGAAGCAGCTAGAAAGACTCAGGAGTATTCGGAGAAGAATGGATACTTTCGATATCGCAACGGAGAGATAGGCAACATTATTTCTATGCATTTCCTGCACTTCACTAGCAGGGGAGCGGATATGCATTTGCATGTTCATTGTGATTTGGTCGCAATGATCCGTTGCCAGGATGAAAAGTGGCGCGCTCTCGATGCTAGTGAGTTATTTGCACGGCAAGCGGAAATGGCAGCGCTTTTCGATGGATACCTTTACGAAGCGCTTCAACGTGACCTTCCAGAGAAGGCCAAATTTTTCGATGCCCACTACGAGCGCAGCGGCCTGTATGTAGAAGGGATCAGCGATGAAGATCGCATGGATAACTCCAGTCGTCGGCGCCAAATCACTGCTGGCCTTTCCGAAATGGGGGCAAGTGGAGCTGCTGCAGCTTTGGCTGTAACGAAACGGACTCGCGATGCCAAAGATAAAAATCTCGATACGGACAAGCTTCGTGATGAGTGGCGACTAAAGCTTAAGGACCTCAAGCCAGAGCAGGCCAAACGCCTACCTCCGACCATGCTTGAAGTCGAGTATATGGCCTTCAAGAACAAGTCTGTATTCACTGAGCGCGACTTCGATCGCACAGTTGCTCAGCTGGGGATCTGTCATGGCGGCAGCGCCGCAATGCCTGGTATTCGTAGCGCCATGGTTGAACAACTCGGGGTGATTCCCGTCGCCGATCAAGCAGGGTTGAAGCGGTATACAACCGAAGATTTTCGCCGTATGGAAGGCGATGTCGTCAGCTATGGAATCGCTTGTCAGAAGCCTACAGCACGATTCGCGCTAGTCGACCATACCATCCAGCAGGCAATTCGAAATGTGCAAGCAAGGAAGGGCTTTGCACTTTATCCAGAGCAGTTAGCTGCCGTTTTGCATTGCGTAGGCGGTCAGCAGATTTCGATCGTCGACGGCGCTGCTGGTACGGGTAAGTCGATCTCGCTTGAGGGTGTTAACGAGGCCTACACGCTCGCTGGCCACCGAGTTCTGGGCGTTGCGCCGAGTGGCGTTGCCACCGGTGCACTGAAAGATTCGGCGAACATCGAGGAGGCTTCGACCCTTCACTCATTACTGATGAAGCTTGAGCATAAGGATCCTCAGTATCGTGAAACGTTGACTGATACCGATGTGATCATTGTCGACGAAGCCGGCATGGTTGATCTGCGGACGCTGCATAAGCTGTTCAAGCATACGTCCGATGCTGGAGCCAAGCTCATTCTGGCCGGTGACTCGAAGCAACTTGAAGCAGTTGGTTCAGCCTCGAATCTCCAAATGCTGATCGACCAGGTTGGCTCGGCTGAGCTGGTTAAGATCGCTCGCCAACCTGACCCCCTAATCAACGACATCTCCCAAACCTGGTTTTCCGGCCCAACCGGCACAGATCGTCGTGATGCCCTGGAGAAAATGGAGGATCTAGGGCTTATCAAGCGGCCCGATCAGCCAGGCCAGGAAGCCATCGACGTAATGATGTCGCACGTCCAGTCAACCCATGAAAAGGGTGTCGATTGGAAAGACATGGTTCTGCTGGCCGACCGTAACAAACAGGTGCGGACGCTGAATGAGCGGGTACGTGACTACCGGAAGAGCATCGGTGAGCTTGATGAATCACAAGAACTGACTATCCGCATAGCTCGGCGCCGGAACGGTCCCCGTGAAATTGATCTGGCACCTGGTGATCGAATTATGTTTCGCCGCAATGCTGTGGTCGGGAAAGACCAACAGCAGGTATTCAACGGTGATCGTGGTGAAGTTGTCGGGTTGCGTCTGATTGAGGCTGAAAAAGAAGGCGGTAAGGACGATGTAAGTATCAGCATTCAATTGGATCGAACCGGCGAGGTCGTGAGTTTCCTTGAGTCCGAGTACAACGCGCTCGACCAAAGTTACTCAATGACAACTCATAAGTCGCAGGGCTGCACCTACCTTAATGCTTTCTACGTGGTAGGGGAGACCACTGACAGACGCTTGGCCTATGTCGCATTCACACGGTCCAAAGAGGCCTGCCTCATTTTCGTCGACCGCGACGAAGATGTGTACGAAGCACTGAAGAAGAACACTGCTCAGTTCGCTTCGAAAACCTGCGCTCTCGATGCCGACCCGGCCACGAAGGAGCTGATCATCCGCTCGGCCGGTGAAGATGGCCACGTCACAGAGTTCCGCGCTCAACCGGAAGTGAAAGTGCTGCTGGAGAAGGCCGGAATCCGGTTCCAGCACCCTGCAGAGCCGGAACAGCCTGCTAAAGACACGCCGCACATGGTTGTGATCGCAGATACCCCGGAGGCGCGCAGCCTGGCCAAGGCCAAGGGTTACGCCGTCACCAACCTGATCGACATTCCGGCCGACACCCCGTATCGGCCAGGCAAGCCCTACGTCCTGCCCGAGGGTGCCACCAAAGTGGCCCTGGCCGCTGGCTTGCTACCACCCGTCCCTGAATTCAAAGCTGAGGCTCACGTCGAGCCTGCGCCTACGCACGAGGAAAAAAACCATGACCGAGCCGAACGATCCGAGCGATCTGGAAGCCTTTCTGAACAGCAGTATGGACGAGATGCTGGCAAGCCTGCCGACCGAAGCGCTCCAGGAGCAGAGTACCGAGTCCTCCCCGAGCACGAGCGCTATCGCCCATCCGGCGGCTACATCGTCCACAAGGTCGGCGCAGAGCTCAATGACCCTTTCAGCGCTTTCCGGCCCGGCGATCCAATGCGTTTGCACTGGGTGCCCGGCGGGGGTGTGGTACATGCCGGAAGCGGAGAACGAGCCGCGGGTTTACTGCCGCCTGATGCACCGGAACATGGAAAAGGAGAAGCCGATTCTGTCCGACGGGAAGGCGATCGCGTTCGAGGCCCTGCAGGGCTAAAGGAGCATCAGCCAGTGGGTAAGCGCAAAGGCCTATCAGCTGCTGAGCTGCGCGAGAAACGTGATGCCCAGCGTTCTCAGACCAATGAGATGAGAAAGGAAGCTGATCTGATTCGATATGCCGAATCACTCGGCTATCAGATCGAGAAGGGCCATGGGAAGAAGTACACCTTCATGCGGAATCCTGAGGCATCCACCGATATGCAACTTATCGGAATCCGAGAGGGCACGCAGGGCCAATACTGGGTAGCAGCTCCGCATGGACAGGCGGGAGGAGATGTTTTCCGCCTCTATGAGAGCTTCACGGGACAAGACTTTCTGAAAGCCCGTGACGATGTTCGTGCCTTCCTTGGGCGTGGTTCGGTAGCTGAAAAGTCTGACCGGCAACCAGCTGCTACTCCGGTTTCCCAGGATCATGTTTCGCCGAGTGCTGCAGAACGTACGGCGAATGCCGCCTTTGAGTACCAGGCAGGCAATCGAGGCCGCGGCAACAGCTATCTGGTCAGCCGAGGTTTTACGCCTGAAACACTCGCTTCAACGAGCTGGACGACCGGCCGCTACGGCAATGCCCTTTTCGCTCACCGTGGCCCAGATGGACGCTACATCGGGCACGAAAAGCGAGGCGTTAACTCAAAAACTGGCGAGAAAGTTCACTTCTTCAGCGAGTCCGATCGCGGCATCTACATCGCCAACCCGAAAGCCTCGGCGGCAACTGAGATCAAGGTCAGCGAGGGCGGGATTGATGCACTGGCTTTGTACCAGCTCGCCACTACCGAAGAACGCCAGGGCGCTCTATTCACCAGCACGGGGGGAAACCCGGGGCCGGATAGCGTGGCTGCACTCGTCGGCCTGGCAGATCGACTTGGCATCACTGACGTATCGCTTGTGTATGACAGGGATGAGGCGGGCGATCGCCATACCCTGAAAATGCTCGAAGCACTTCGCGAGCATGCCCCCCACCTCAATGTGCGCGATGCCCGCGACGAACACCAGCTGCAGCCTGGTGAGGATCCGCATGACCGGATGAAGCGTGAGGCTGAACAGGCTGTAAGTCCTGCACCTGCACCTGCACCGGCTGCAAAACCAGCACTGACCCAAGAGGCCACCCCGACCAGCTCCGAGCAAGAGCCGACTCCGGCCGAACCTGAAACAACCCCTGAACAGCAGCAGGCCGAGCAGGACATCCAGCCCATCGCCGAAGAGCTGCTTATCGACGAGGACATTGAATATGACTGATACCCAAATCACCCCCGCCGACTTACCAGGCGCCCGCCTGTGCCTCCTCACACCAATCTCTGCCGGCCGCGGCTGGCTGCCGCTCGTGCGCGAAGCGCTGGCCGTGCTGCCGGCCGGTGCGGAGATCCTGCAGATCAAGGAGAAATTCGGAGCCCTGCGCGTTATTACGAACGCCCGCTCTCCCGATGTACGCAAGGCGCTGCAACCGATCGAGCACAGCTCCCTGACCGTCTGCGAAATCTGCGGTGCGGATGGCCACCTTTGGCATGACGGCGACCCGGGCCAGCCGTCAGGCTGGCTGCGCACCCGCTGCCAGGAGCACGCCCACACGCGAATCCTGGAGGTGGGCGGTGTCTGACACCCTTTCCGAGATCCAGCGCCTGGCCGGGCGTATGCGCGATCACCAGATCGCCACCCTGGAGGCGCAGCTCGCCGAGCTGCGCGCCTCTCCAGGCAACGGCTTGGCCGGCCCGTTCATTCTGACTATGGCCATCGCCAACCTCGTTGTTCCGGTCAGTGCTGCCTATGCCGTGCCGAGCCAAATCCTTGGCCTACCAGGCGATCCCAACACCAGCTGGCACCTGGCGCTATTCACGCAATGGGAACGGACTGAAACCGTGCTGCTGGATCTGCGCAACGCCCTTTTCGATGACGCCCCGACCAGCGTTCGGGATCGAGTCGAACTCTTTTGTTACGACAATTCCGCAATGCTGGCTAAGTGCCAGACAAACGGTATTCAGATGCACTTGCACGGACAATAAAATGACCAGTCGGACAATTTTTGCCCTCGATTTGAACGAAAACGACCGCGATGCGTTGCGAACTCTGCTGGATCACCCGGAAGAAGTCGCCAAGGCAGCAGCCCCCCGCGATCCACGAGAGCAAGCGCGGATCATCGATCTGCTCGTTGAGATCAAGGCCCAGTTGCCCGATTAACCACGGAAGAAGGGGCAAGGCCCCTCACAACATGAAGAGGCAATTAAGAATTACGAATTGAGATCAAGCGTTCCGGGATTGGAAGGCTAAAAAACAACCTATGCACGGTGCATAGCTCAACGGAGCAAGAAGACGTGATGCGTATCCACCTGCTGTCCGACCTGCACAACGAGTTCGATCCCTTCATTCCAGAGCCACTGGACTGCGATGTGGTCATTCTGGCCGGAGACATTGACCTCAAAGCCCGCGGCGTTGAGTGGGCCAAACAATCCTTCTCCAGGCCGGTGCTGTACGTCCCCGGCAACCACGAGTTTTACGGTGGCCACCTGACCCAGACCCTGGAAAAACTCAGGGCTGCTCAAGATGATCGCGTGCGGGTGCTGGATCGTGATGAAGTGATCCTGGCCGGCGTGCGGTTTCTCGGCGCGACCATGTGGACCGACTTTGCAGCCACCGGCAACCCGCATATCGCTGCGTTCAGCGCCCAGAATGCGCTGAACGACTTCCGGAAGATCCGTGCTGACAACTACCGACGCATCCGGCCTGCCGATCTGATCGCTCAGTCCGTGCAGACGAAAGACTGGCTGCGCGATCGGCTTGCCGATCCCTTTGACGGGCCAACGGTGGTGATCACTCACCACGCGCCGAGCCTGCGCTCGCTCCAGGACAATCCGCATGCCGGCACTGATCTCGATGCCGCGTTCGCCAATCGCTGGGAAGACCTGATGGGAGGCGACATGGTCGCGCTATGGGTCCATGGCCATTCGCATACCGCCGTCGACTATGACGTGGCGGGCACCCGCGTGGTGTCTAATCCGAGGGGGTATCCGGGGGAGGAAACCTGCTTCTGCTCTGATTTGGTCATCGAGGTTTAGACGTGATCCTCTTCCTCGACATCGACGGAGTGCTCCATCCAGATCCGCCACAGCCTGATCAGCGCCTGCGCTCGCTGCCGCGCCTGGTCGCGATTCTGCAGGATTTCCCCGGGGTGGATGTCGTGATCAGCTCGCTCTGGCGCGAGAAGCTCTCACTCGACGAGCTGCGCGAGTTGTTCCCGACCGAGATCCGCAGCCGCATCATCGACGTGACGCCCATCGCCGAGCGGGTGGACGGCTGGTTACCGGCCAGGCGTGAGGGAGAGATCCTCGAATGGTTGGAATCTACCAGCCGGATTGCCGAGCCATGGCTCGCCTTGGATGATGCCGGCTGGCAGTTCACTCAGCACCGTGACCGGCTGATTGAGTGCGTTTTTTACGACGGACTGGACGAAAGAATTGAGGCGCTGCTGCGCCAGAGGCTAGAAACAAAATGAACGTCTTGATCATCGATCTTGAAAACACCTGCATGCCGGAACACGAGCGGCCGGCTGATTACCACGGGCAAATTATCGAAATCGGCGCGGCATGGGTCACGCCGGCCGGCGAGGTCTTGGACACGTTCGAGAGGTTCGTTCGGGCCGAAAACCCAGTGACCGAGTTCTGTGTCGAGCTGCTCGGCATCACCCAAGCCGACGTCGACGGCGGGCTGACGTTCCCTGAGGCCATGCAGGCCCTGGCCGAATTCGCGGCCAGGCATCCGGATAAAACCTGGGCCAGCTGGGGGGCGGCCGACCTCAACTCGCTGAACCGCGACTGCGTCCATCATGGGGTGGAAAGCCCCCTAAAAAACTGGGAGCACCGCAATCTGAAAAAGGAGTGGGCCAAGGCCAGGGGTATCAAACGGGTGGGCATGAAAAAAGCGCTGGAGATCTCAGGTATTGAGCTGGAAGGGCCACACCATCGGGCGCTGTCTGATGTGCTCAATATCGCAAAGCTGCACGCGCACCAGAACCCGGTCTGGTCCTCGTTGCCAGCTTTGCCGAAGGCCGACGAAGACTTTTTGAGCGATCGACCGAATATTATCGACGCGCCAGATCCATTTTAAATACGTCGAACGACGTTTTTTCAGTCTCACCGAACAGCTTGTTAGCTTCGCTCAAGATGTTTTGCGAGATGAGGCCTCGATAGCATGACCCTCACCCGGATCTACCTCGATACCGAGTTCACCAGCCTGAACCGTTACCAGGTCAAACTGATCAGCCTCGCCCTAGTGGTATCTGAAGGCCCGGAGTTCTATGTCGAGTTGACCGACAGCTGGGCGGTTGCCGACTGCTCCCCCTTCGTCCTAGATACCGTTCTCCCCCTACTCGATCACACCTGCTACGGCAGCACTACCGAACAGGCCAGGCGCGAGCTGTTGGCCTTCCTGCAGGCGCTCGACCAGGTAGAGATAATCACAGACGCCCCAGATCACGACTGGCCCTTGCTGCTGTGGCTTGTTGGCCCTGCAGGCCTACCGGCCAACGTACGACCGGAACCCGGGCGACTGACCATCGACCTCGATGCCGACTACAACGGCGAGGAGCCGCCCCACCACGCCCTGCAGGATGCCCGCCTTCTCGCCGCCCTGGTTGAGCCCAGGCACGGGCAGCTGGACATCAGCTAACAGACTCGCCGCCCAGGCCTCGACCAGCTGGTGATCGACAACCCGGGCGGCGTCAACATCGGCCAGGCCTTCCCTGGTGCGTTCCTCGGCTTCATCTTTGTTCATCGTCACCTCTCCGCTGTGTACGCTTAATCACATATCTGTGACTTTCCGCGCATGCCGAGGCGGAAGGCGTCATCTGACAGGCATTGCCTCGGCCAACACTACCGGACTGGCAGCGATGCGTCTCGCTGCCCAGCGGGCGCCGAGGACGGCCCCAGTTGCATCAGCGATCACTTGTTCCCACTGGAAAAAGCCGCGTGGCCCTGTGCCGTAAACATCGACGAAGGGCTGGTTGATCAGCTCCCAAAGCCCTGATAGCAGTAGGCAGAACAGCAGCGTCAGGCTTACTGCGTGGCGCCCGGCCGTCCAAGTCACCACTTCGCCGAGTATTGCTCGCAGAAAAGCGCCAACTATTATGGCCATCGCTATGGCCGATGCTGCGGCGCCGCTCATTTTGCCAGCGTGATTCGCCAGCCAGATAACACCGATCCCGGCCGTAGCTGCTAGCAATAGCCTCGGCAAACTGTCCTCAATGCGCTCGCCTTGAGTCCTGCTTAGTAGTGAGACAAGGCAGGCCGCCATGCCTGCAAAGCCCACGAAATGGGCAGCAGCTCTCCACCAGGTCACATGGCCGGCGACGAGAGGGATAAGCGAAAGCGCGACGCTCACCACCATGGCCGTTAGACCAATCTGAACCGCTTGCTTACGGATTACGGCTGCGTTGATCACCGGCGAGCACCCCATTAGTGGTTTGTAGTTGCGAAACATGTAAATCGAAAATGTACTTAAGCCTAGCAAATAGTGACATCTCCCTCAGTTCTGCATGTGGCGCTGGGTTCCCACGATAAGGCGAAGGTAGTATCCGTCTTCTGTCTGTGTATCCAAGGAGCTTCACTATGAGCGGAAAACCGGCGGCTCGCCAAACTGACCCCACCTCCTGTCCTCTGCCAGGCCATGGCATCAACCCCATTGCCATCGGCTCGCCCAACGTGTTGTTCGACAACCTCCCGGCCGCACGCGAGACTGACACGAGCGCTTGTGGAAGCCCCCTAGTGTCGGGGTTGTCCTCCACCGTTATCATCAATGGCTTGCACGCCGCCACTGTGGGCAGCAGTGGCTCTCATGGGAATACGGTCATCATGGGATCTGGCACCGTGATAATCGGAGACAGCCATTCCGCAGCGCCCTTCGAAGCACCGAAACCTCTCTTGTTTGCGAAGTCATATGCACAGGTTTTTGCGATAACTGACAGCGCGACTGGTTTGCCATTGGCTAATCGGGAATTTGTGGCGCTGGTCGACGGTAAGGAGGTGTTCGGCATTACGGATATAGGTGGCCTGGCCCATATACAGGCGCCATCAGCAGACTCTGTAATTTCCTTGCACGTCCTGTTCAAATCTCCGGCGCGCACGCTCACTGAGCTGTCGGAGGGCAACCAATGACCGGCACCGCTTTCAAGACTACGTCCAAGGCTCAAGAGGTGAAGCCTGGTCAACCGCTCGTTCCAGTAACGGTTATCGTTAATGACAGAGCGGCAACTCGTGAGGCAATCATCCGTAAGGTGCGTTCTCTAGGACATCAATTTGTCGAGCGTTCCGAATGGGGAGCCGTCTCAGCAAAGGAAGGAATGGCGTCAGATTGGGATTATTCCATGATTGCTTTTCACCATGCGGGACGCAGCTACAGCTGTGGGCATGGTGCTGATCAGATGAAAGACACTCAAGAGGAACAGCTTGGCAATAAATACGACGACATCGCATATCACTTTGGGATTGATTGCAGCGGAGCTATCTACGAAGGTCGGGACATTCGCCTAAAGGGCGGCAGTGTTCGAGGGTATAACACCGGTGTTGTAGGTATTGTTTTCTTGAACAACCTCACCATTGCCACCGAGGGCGATGATATTTGGGCAATGGGGCGTGAGACAATTGAGCGTCTGGGAGTTAATACGACCAACGCTATACCGCCTCTCCAGATTGATGCCGCCACCAATTTGATCAGTGCTCTTAAAAGTGTATTTGTGATTAAACAATTGGGCGGACATCGTGAATTTCCGGGGCAGGCCGCGGACGGGAAAACCTGCCCAGGCAATATCGGGATGGAATTTGTGAGAAACATGAGGGTGGTTACAGGCTTACTGCCGCCGCCGACATCGCCATGAAAAAGAAAATAATCCTTGTTTTGACAATTCTTGCATTGTCATTTTTATGGCTAAACGTAGGCGTTTACGAAACACACTTCGCTGAAGATAATCGATCTGTGTTTTTTATCAAAAAACATCCGACATTGCAGGTTCGGTTCGAAAACATCTTCCTAACGGATGAAGATGACAAGCCAATTGACCGGCTCAGCGACGAAGAGCGGAGTGAGGTGATCAACTACTGCAAGTATCGGTTAGGTATTAAAACTGAACTGAAAACGCAGGCAGAATTGGAGGCCTGCAAGGCGATGTAAATGTTCCCTGCAAATCAAGGCGCTGGTGCACATGTGTAGCCATTACGAAGCCCCCGCCTCGGAGCAGCTGCTGGACGCCGTAGCACCGGAAGGGCCGACGCAGACCGAGCTGTGAACTCTCCCTCAATCAGGGCGATCACCACCTCACCCGGGTTGGCCACCGCAGCACGATCGACTACCAATACATCACCATCGAAGATGTCGACGCCGGTCAGACTATCGCCGCCGGCGCGTACCAGGTACACGCTTGGAGCCCGAACGTTGACCAGCTCATCGAGCGACGAATGCGGCCAAGGATGGCGGTCATATGGCTGTAAATAACTGTATAATATAAAGATATTGCCCTGCCAGTCGCCTTAGGTAAGGACAGGCCATCCGAATCTTTATCAGCGCCCGCTAGGGCTAACCTTTGCGAGCGCTGATGTTCAGCGGGATTGCTGGAATCACGCGTCCAGGCGGTCGTACCGAACTGCGCCGTTATCGTACACGGCCAAGTTAAAATTACGGCCAAGCAGAACTTCGTCGGAAACCCCCAAACAGCTTTCAACCACTACTGTAGCCAGCGCGAACTCGATAACCGCTTTATCAATCTCATCCTCGCTGCCGCCCGCCTTCACGACTTTGGCCAATGCCCCACCGAAAAATGGAATGGCGCTCTGTGCGAAATCTAGCCCTTTCTCCATAACGGCAGGCTTTCGCTCGGCCGCCAGTTTGAGGATGTAGTCTCCCGGAAGATCTCGTGTCCCGGTGAACCATGCATTATCTTTGCTATCCAGTAATTCAATGTTGCAGCGCATCAGTCACTCCAATGTGAAAAATGTAAAAACTTGACGATACCACCAGAAGCTAGCCCTATTGTAGGGCATCCGCAGAATTCGGAAAAAATCGAACGCTAAGCATGACAAAAGACGAGTTGCGCGCAGAGCTTGAACGCCAGAAACAGAGATTTGAGACGGTTTACGGGGGGGGAGGTCGTGACCTATGCGGCTCAGCCTGAGCCGGACCGCAAGCCATGGCGCAAGCGTCCGAGTCTGCTGGATGAAGCGTTTCAGGAGGAAATACGTAAGGAAGAGAAGCGCCAGGCTGATCACTCCGGTTAACGGCCGTTTCACGCAACTATTTGCTAATCATCTTGCGTCACGACCGCTACTGCGCAATACTGCGCGCATCGGAGTGACTGACCAGATGAGACCGAGCACTCCCCAGCGGCGAAAGCCGTAGTCGCGCAAGGCGGCTCGTAAGTGGTGTCTGGATCGCAATATTCGAAGAAGGCGCCCATGGCGCCTTTTTTCGTTTCTAGCTATCGCCGGGTTGAGACCGGCTCCCCAGCGTACACCTTCGAGCACAGCAGGCCGAAGCCCATGCGGCCAGACAGCTGTGGCGGATCCATATCTGGAGCCTTCGGATACGCGCTCTCCACTATCAAATTCAGATCCTGCATGTGCCTCTCATCCTTTGCCGTCCGGCGAAGCTCGAAGAAGACATAGTACGGCCCTTTCGGCGTCTGGATCTCGGTTACATGAGCCCAGTTTCGCTGAGCCGCGGTCTGGTGAACCTTCGTTGCGGGATGGCTAAAGCCCGAAATCACACCAGGCAGTGTATGCGACAGCGTGTAGCGCACTTCACAGAATGAGCGTGGTCTGCCTCCATGATCTGGAATGACAGGGTAAGCAGGGTTGTGAGTTACCACGTCATGCGCGGCAGTGAAGACGTGGTTCGTAAACCGTACATGAATACGCAGATCCTTGCGGGCTCGCTCGCTCGGCAAAACCAGCTGGAATGGGTTGAGGTGGGCCAGACAATAGGTCCGATCCTGGATTGCCAGCGGTTCAAAATAGGGCTTGATCAAGCGGCTTCCCTGCAAGGAGATTTACATGCCGCCATTCTACCTCTTTGCCCCAGCCATTTATGAGGGTTCAACCGGTCGCAAGGCTACAGACCTCAGCAGCCGTGGCCAGCAGGAAAGATCGCCAGTGAGGCTCTCACTGCTTTGCGTTGATAAAGTCGACAGCGGCTTTCAATTCCTTCTTGCTTGGCTTTTGGGGTCAGCTGGAGTACCGACAGTAAGATCAGCTTGTTCCGTGTCTTCCTCTGGCCAATAGCGGCAGTCGTAAGCGCCGACTTTGCCAGCTCAAGACGAGGCAGGATTAGGAAACCAGGGGGGGGATTAGCTCGTGGCAAGGGCCGGGCCGGGGAGTGGTCTGAAGCGAGAAGCAGGCGCTGAAATAGCTAAAAACGAAAAAGCAAACCCCCACACGGACTCGAACCGTGGACCCAAGGATTATGGGGGTGTTGTTCCGGCTAGCTCAGCTTCTTGGCTAGATCTTCTGCCCTTGGATGGTAATAGCGCATGAGCATTCTCGTGTCTTGGTGACCAGTGATTTTGGTCAGCTCATGCAGCGGGAATATCTCAGCTAGGCGCGAGGTGGCCTCATGGCGCAGATCGTGAAACCGAAGGTCGAGCAGGAATGGATCTCTGGCGGTTTGCTCTGCAACCTGCTCCGGCGTTAGTCCCCCGGATTTGAGATGCAGCTCAAGCCCCCGCTCATAAGCATTCCTAGCATCACCCAGAGCATCCAGGAACGCCTTGGTGATGGTGTCCGGCTGGCTTTTGAATACTCGGCCGCCCTCTAATTTAGGTTGGTTTTCAATGATCGCTGCGGCTCGGCTGGATAGCGGTACGCCGCGTGAAGAACCATTTTTCGTCATTGGGAGGAGGGCTGTCCGCTTTTTCAGATCTACGTTGGCGCTTAGCAGGCCGGTTATCTCACTACGGCGCATTGCTGTTTCCACTGCGAAGGCGACGATTTTCGGCAGCTCGGCCGAGCGCGAGTGGCGGCAGATCATTTCCAGCTCATCCAAGTGCTCGCTTACCAGCTTCCCGTCTTTGCATGTCCATACGTCTGCGCTGAGGATTCGTCGTTCGCGGGCGTCATCAACGCTCGGTTGGCGGATCAGTTCGACGGGGTTGCTTAGCGACTCCATACGCCACTCTTTGCGGGCTATGGTGAAAACGTGAGAGATCAGGGCCAGCTCGCGGCGCACGGTGGAGGGAGCTAGGCCCTCTTCGAGGCGCAGGTCACGGTAAGTCGCCATGTCTGAGCCACGAATGCTGGCGAGCGAGCGAAGGGCGAGAGGGTGGCGTTGCATGGCCTGGATGCGTGACAGCTCGGAGGCGCTGCTGCGCTTCTTGCTGGTCACCTCCTTGGCGTACAACTCCAGTGCGCTGGAGAAGGAGGTGGCTTCGGCTTCGTTGCGGCTGACGAACACGCCAGCGTCCATTTCGCGCTCGATCATGGTCGCCCAGGTTTTTGCCTCTGCCTGGGTATTGAACGTCTTGCTTTGCAGGGGCCATCCTTTACGTCTGACTTGCACTTGCCATTGGAATGGGCCGCGCTTGCGAAAGGTCGCCATTTCTAATCTCAGTGTGACAAAATTGTGCCAAATATCATAAAGGAATACCCATGGAAGCCGCAAAGTCCCAGTTAATACGCGAAACCTTCCCCGTCGGGCCTTTGCAGTGCAACTGCACGATTATCGGTGATCCGCTGACCAAGAAGGCCATCGTCGTCGATCCGGGTGGTAATCCGGATTTGATCATGGCGCGCCTGGAGGTCCACGGGCTGAAGGTCGTCAGCATCATCCATACCCACGCCCATCTGGATCACTTTCTCGCCTCGGGGCAGATGAAGGAGAAGACTGGCGCGACCCTGCACCTGCATAAGGAAGATCAGTTTCTCTGGGACAACCTGGAGATGCAGTGCCGCATGTTTGGTGTGCCCTATACGCCGGTGCCGGCGCCGGATCAGTGGTTGAGTGATGACGAGGAACTGGCCTGCGGGTGCGGCGTGGCCTTGCATACGCCAGGGCATACCCCAGGCTCGATGAGCTTCTGGTTCCCGCAGGACAAGCTGCTGATTGCCGGCGACACCCTGTTCAAGCGTGGTATCGGCCGTACCGACTTGTGGGGCGGTGATTACCCGACCATCGAGCGTTCGATTAAGCAGCGTCTGTACAGCCTGGACGAGGATGCCACCGTGGTGACCGGTCATGGCGCCGATACGCGCCTTGGTGATGAGATGCGTGATAACCCGTTTGTTCGGGCGTAGTCCGTATCGCTGACCTGCTAATCACCCCTGAAAATGAACTTTAACCATTAATCGGGCTCGAAAAACCAGGTGCAAACCTGTCCCGATCCGATATTCAAAGGAAGTACGCATGAAGCTGTGGCGAAATCTTGCTGTTGTTACCCTCGGTCTTGGCGTACTCGCCGGCTGTACCACCAACCCCTATACCGGTGAGCGCGAGGCTGGCAAAGCTGGGATCTACGGTGGTGTTGGCGCAGTTACTGGTGCGGTAATCGGTGCAGCCACTTCCAGCAAGAAAGACCGCGCAAAAGGCGCTTTGATCGGTGCGGCAGTCGGCGGCGCGGCTGGTGGCGGCTACGGCTACTACGTTGATACCCAGGAAGCCAAACTGCGTCAGACCTTGCAAGGCACCGGCGTGCAGGTACAGCGCAATGGTGATGACCTGAAGTTGATCATGCCGGGCAATATCACCTTTGCCAGCAACTCGGCGGATATTTCCAGCGGCTTTTACCCAACTCTTAATTCCCTGGTCACGGTGTTCAAGGAGTTCAACAAGAACGGTATTGATATCGTCGGCCATACCGACAGCACCGGCTCGTTCGAGCTGAACCAGAACCTTTCCAACCGTCGTGCACAGAGTGTTGCCTCTTACCTGAGTGCCAATGGTGTTCCGGCTTCGCGTTTGTCTTCCTACGGCGCTGGGCCGAGTCAGCCGATTGCCAGCAATGCCAATGAAGCAGGCCGTGCGCAGAACCGCCGGGTAGAAATCAACCTGCGTCCGCTGTAACCGTAACGCGTCATATAAAGCCGCGTATTCACTCGAATACGCGGCTTTTTTCTGCCTGCAATTTAGACTCGGTCGGGCGTTCAAATCATGACTAGACTGCTGGCAGTGGTTCCAATAACCCTGCCGCATCGGCGCGCTGTATGCGCCAGACATGGATGAAAACTGGAGAGATCATGGACGACAGGCCTGTTTCTAGCTCGCGTAAACCCTGGCTGCCGTTGTGGGTCACCCTGGCCTTGTCGCTTGGTTTGGGGGCATTGATTGTCTGGCAGTGGCAGGTCTTCGAGCAGCATGAGCGCGAGCAGAACCAGCAGCGCTTCGAGCTGGAGGCGCAGGACATCGGCCAACGTGTGAAAAGCCGCATGCGCGCCTATGAAATGGTTCTGCGTGGTGTATCCGGTTTGATGACCGGTAGTGATCATGTCTCCCTGACTGAATGGGATCGAGCCATTGATCAGCTGCAGCTACAGGACCTCTACCCAGGCATCCTGGCCCTGGCCTGGTCGAGTTATCTGCGCGCCGAGCAGCTTGATGCCTTCCTGACTTCGCAGCAGAGCCAGGGGCGTGCCGACTATCGAGCATTTCCCACCGGGGCGCGTGAGCATTACCTGTTGATCGACTACATCAGCCCGCTGGATTGGCGTAACCGCCGGGTGTTGGGCTTTGACTTGCTCAGCGAGGACGTGCGGCGCGCCACAGTTGAGCAGGCCATCGACACGGGCCAGGCGATTCTCAGTGCGCCCGTCACTCTGCGCCAGGAAACTGAGGCCAATGCGCCGGGCGGGGTGCTGCTGTTCCTGCCGGTGTACCAGCCCAGCATGCCGCAGAGCACTGCCGAAGAGCGCCGCGCAGCCTTTCTTGGCATGGTGCACGGTGCGTTTCGCAGCCGTGACTTGATGGAAGGCATTCTCGGTGTGCAGAGCCAGCGCTTCGATGTGGTGATCAAGGATCAGCAGGCCCTGAAAACCCCTTTGCTAAGCGCCGAAGCGCATGGTGTTGCCCTGCAGCCACGCTTTCAGCATGAGCTGGAATTACCCTTGTATGGGCGCAACTGGGTGTTGCAGGTGAGCAGTACACCAGCCTATGAAGCGGTTTTGTCCAGCCGTGGTGGCATTAGTTTATGGGTCGGCCTGGTGGCTGCGACCCTGCTGGCCTTGCTGGTTGGTGGATACCTGTATTTGCGTGAGCGCGAGATGCATGCCAACCACCTGGCCACCAACAAATTGCGTGAGCGCGAAGAACGCTTCCGCCTGCTGGTCGAGCGGCTGCCGGTGGCGACGTTGCTGTGCAACGCCCAGGGCCGGATCGAGATGGCTAACCGCAGCGCCGCCGACCTGCTCGACTCGACGCCCGAGGGGTTGGTTGGTGAGCGGGTCAAACGTTTTTTGCCGAGCGTCGAGCAACTCAGCGCGCTGGCGATTGATCTCGACACCTCCGAGCTGTCCAACGAATACCTGGCGCGACGTGATCTTGGCGAAGAAGTGCCGGTGACTTTGAACCTGAGCGTGCTGGGCGACTCTGGTGAGGTCAATTATCTGATCAACCTGATCGACCTGCGCGCTCGAAAAGGCGCCGAAGAGCGTTTTCGCCTGGTCGTCGAAGCTTCGCCCAATGCCATTGTGCTGGTCGATAACAAAGGCTGTATTGCCATGGTTAACCGCCAGACTGAGCAGCTGTTCGGTTATGGCCGTGAGGCGTTGCTCTCGCAGCCTGTGGAGATTCTTCTGCCTACAGCTTTGCGTGGCAGTCATGTGCCCATGCGTCAGGGTTACCAGAGCAATCCCGAGCCGCGGCGTATGGGTAATAACCGTGAACTATTTGGCCAGCACCGCGACGGTACGCTGATCCCGCTTGAGGTTGGCTTGTCGCCGATCCGTGGCGGTGATGACGCACTGGTGCAAGCCGTGATCATCGATATCAGCGAACGCAAGGCCGCCGAACAGCGCCTGCGTGATCAGGCTGATCAGCTGATTTTGGCCAACCGTTACAAGTCCGAGTTCCTGGCCAATATGTCCCATGAGCTGCGCACGCCGCTTAATAGCATCCTGATTCTCAGCGACCAGTTGCGCTTGAACAGTGCCGGTAACCTGACCGAGAAGCAGGCCAAGCACGCCGATATCGTGCACCGTGCCGGCAGCGACCTGCTGCAGTTGATTAATGATGTACTGGATCTGGCCAAGGTCGAATCCGGGCGCATGCAGCTCAAACTCGAACCCCTGAACATGCAGGACATTCTGGTCGAACTGGATGCCAGCTTGCGGCCAATGGCCGAGATCAAGGGCCTGCGCTTGCATACCCAGCTAGAGGCCGGGGTGCCACGGGTGATTCACACGGACCGCATCCGCCTGCAACAGATTCTGCGCAACTTGCTGTCCAATGCGCTGAAGTTCACCGAGCATGGCGAAGTCAGCTTGACGGTCTCCTGCGCCAGTGGCGAGCCGGAGGAGGGCTATGAGCTGCTCAATTTCAGCGTGCGCGACAGCGGTATTGGCATCCCTCCCGAGCAGCATGAGCAGATATTTCAGGCCTTTCAGCAGATTGATGGTTCCACCAGTCGGCGCTTCGGTGGCACTGGGCTGGGGTTGGCCATTACCCGTCAGCTGGTCCTTGCGATGGACGGTGAGATCAGCCTGCAAAGTACGCCGGGCGAGGGCTCCTGTTTTACCGTACAGCTGCCGGTGCAGGTGGTGGCGCAAACCTATACTCATAGCCAGACGGAGCCGATTGCCGAAGCACCGCAACGCAGTGGTGACGGCCCGCTGGTGCTGATTATCGAGGACGATATGAGTTTTGCTGCGGTACTGGCCGAGGAGGCCCATGCACATGGCTTTGCCAGCGTGCATTGCCGTTCTGGGGAGCAAGCGCTCAACCTGCTGCAAAGTGAGCGCTTCAGCGCAGTGATCCTGGATATTCTGCTGCCCGATATCAGCGGCTGGCAGCTGTTCCGCCGTCTGCGCAGCCAGGCCAGCCACCGCTGCACCCCGGTACATATCATCTCTTGTGTACCGCAACCGGTGGATTGGAATGATGATGGCACGCGCTACCTGGTTAAGCCGATCCAGCGGGAAGACCTGGAACAGGTGTTTATCGACCTGCAGCAGATGAACCAGCAGCCGGAGCAACGCCTGCTGCTGGTCGAGGATGTGGAAGTTGAGCGCGAGCATTACCGTGAGCACCTGCAGCAACTGGGCTTCGATGTGCACGCCTGCGCGCGTGCCGATGAAGCACAGCAGGCCTACGCCAACGGTATGTTCGATGCATTGGTGATCGATCTCGACCTGCCTGACCAAGATGGTTTTGAGTTACTGGAAAATTTCAACCGGCAGCGCCCGCTGGAGGGCACGCGCGTGGTGGTCAACACCGGTGTCGATGTCACCCGCCAGGCTTTGCAGCGCCTGCGCCGTTACAGCGCAGTGGTGGTGCACAAACATGGTGAGGATATGCACGCATTGAGCGAGGCGGTGCAGGGCTTTCTCGGCAGTGTGCTTGATCCCGGCCTTGCAGAAATGCCGAGGGTTACGAATCCATTGCAAGGACGGCGCGTGCTGTTGGTTGATGATGATGTACGCAACGTCTATGCCCTGACCGCTTTGCTTGACGAGGTGGGGCTAATCATCAGTTCGGCCAAGGACGGTCAGGAGGCAATCAATGCATATGAGCGTGAGCCGTTCGACCTGATCCTGATGGACATGGCCATGCCGACTATGGACGGCTACACCGCCACCCGGCTGCTCAAAACCGAGCACGGCTGCAGCATTCCGATCATCGCCCTGACTGCCCATGCGATGAAAGGCGACAGAGAGAAGTGCATCACCGCCGGTGCTGATGACTACCTGGCCAAACCGGTTAGCCGCGAGGCCTTGCTTGAACTGCTGGTGCGCTGGCTCGCCACTGCCGAGCCATATGTCGGCACATCTGTCGCCCCATCGCAGTAGTTTTGCTGTGGGCTGCTACCCTCAACCGCAACAGGAGTCGCAAGGCGCTCGCCAGGGACAAGGGAGGAGTTATGGCACATGTGCAGCTGAAGAGCGTACCCAGTACGCAGATTTTGCTGGTGGTGGATGACCGACCGGAAAACCTGGTGGCCATGCAAGCCCTGCTCGAGGAGGGCGACTGGCAACTGCGTTGTGTCGACTCAGGCGAGGCCGCCTTGCAGTGTCTGCTCGAAGAGGACGTCGGCCTGGTGCTGCTGGATGTACAAATGCCGCACATGGATGGCTTCGAGGTCGCCCGGCTGATGCGCGGCAACCCGCGTACTCGCTACACCCCGATCATCTTCGTGTCCGCCATCGCGCAGACCCAGGAATCGGTGATCAAGGGCTACGCCACCGGCGCGGTGGACTTTATGCTCAAGCCGTTCGATACCAGCGTATTACGCCATAAGATTCATGCCCTACTTGAGCATGAGCGTAACCGCAGCGAGCTGCTGCAACTGACTCAGCAACTAGACACGGCGCGGGCCTTCAATGCCTCGGTGCTGGATAACGCCGCCGAAGGCATCATGGTGGTGGGTGAAGATGGCCGGATCAATTTCGCCAATCCGGCGATGGCGCGCATGCTTGGAGGCTCGATCAGCGATCTGGAAGGCAGTGAAATGCTCTCCTATCTGGTCAGCCCGCAAGTCACCAGCGACTGGCGTCTGTCCGAGTTTTACCTGCAATGGCGCCGCGGTGAATCTTATCGCCTACACGATGCCAGCCTACGCACCTTGAATGGAGGGCAGGTGCCGGTGGCTCTGTCCTGTTCACCCTTACCGCGGCTGCAACACGCTATGGTGGTGATGGCGCTGGATATGTCGGTTGTGCGCCATCTGCATCAGCAACTGGAGTCGCAGGCGATTACCGATTCTTTGACCGGTCTGCTCAACCGCCGTGGTTTCTATCAGGCGCTGGAGTCGGCGTTGTCGCGGATCAATCGCAGCGGTCAGCGCATGGCGGTGCTCTATCTCGATCTGGATGGCTTCAAGCGCATCAATGATTCACTCGGTCACGATGTTGGCGACCGCTTGCTCAAGCTGGTTGGCGAACAGCTTAAGGCTAGCCTGCGCCCCTATGACCGCCTGGCGCGGATTGGCGGCGATGAATTCACCGCCTTGCTCGATAGCCTGGAACACCCGGAAGACGCCGCACGCATCGCCGAAAAACTGATTGAGCAGGTGTCGGTGCGGCATAACCTCGACGGCATCGAGGTAACCCTGGGCGCGAGCGTGGGCATAGCCTGTTTCCCTGAGTGTGGGCAAACCGTGGAAGGCTTGCTGCGCGCTGCAGACATGGCCATGTACGAGGCCAAACGCACCGGTCGCCAGCAATACCGCTTCTTCTCCCAGGAAATGAACGGCCGCGCGCGCTCACGGCTGATGCTTGAGGAAAGCCTGCGTAATGCCATTGAAAATGATGACTTTGTGCTGGTCTATCAGCCGCAGATCTATCTGGAAACCGGGCGTCTGCGTGGTTTCGAGGCCTTGCTGCGCTGGCAGCACCGGGTTGCCGGGACCGTGGCACCCGGGGTGTTTATTCCGTTGCTGGAAGAGACTCGCCTGATCAACCGTCTGGGCGGCTGGATCTTCCAGACGGGGATAGAAAAATGCCAACAGCTGAGCCAGCAGTACGGGAATCAACTGGTGCTCAGCCTGAATGTCAGCCCGGTGCAGTTCGGCATGCCGCAGCTGGTTGAAGACCTGCGTCGGGTGCTTGAAGAGCACCTGCTGAACCCTCAGCAACTGGAAGTGGAAGTCACCGAAAGTGCGCTGATGCAGGACCTGGAAACCAGCCAGGAGCAGTTGCGCCAGCTACGCAAACTGGGCGTGAAGATCGCCATTGATGACTTCGGTACCGGCTACTCGTCGCTGGCCTACCTGCGCCATTTCGAGCTGGATACGCTGAAGATCGACCGCCTGTTTATTGCCAATATGCTTGACTCGCCGCGTGACGCTGCGGTGGTCAGTACCATCATCGACCTGGGCCGTCATCTGGGGCTGGAAGTGATCGCCGAGGGTGTAGAGACCATGGCTCAGCGCGATTGGTTGGCGGCGCATAACTGCGCAATCATGCAGGGCTTTCTGGTCGCACCAGGGCTGAACGCCGAGCAGATCAAAACTTTCCCTTCGCAGCTGGATTGGCACAACTTGCCGTTGCCCAATGAAAAGCCCGCTGGCTAGGCGGGCTTGAGGCTGCGGGGTTCGCGACTTAGCGCGCGGGATAGCGCCGTTTTAGCTCGTCGAGTTGCGCATCCTTATCCAGCCACAGCTGGTTGACCCATTGCTGGAATTGCAGGCGGTAGGCATCGTCTTGGTCGTAGTTACCACCGATAAATTCCTTGGGAATTTGCACTTCATCCAAGCGTACCACCACCTCAGGGATGCGCCCGCAGAGCAAATCCCAGAAGCCCGGAATGCCTTGCGGATAGTGGATGGTGACATTAATCAGGCTGTGCAGCTGCTCGCCCATAGCATCCAGAACGAAGGCAATACCGCCTGCTTTAGGTTTGAGCAGGTGCTTGAAGGGGGACTGCTGCTGCGCGTGCTTGGTCGCTGAAAGGCGCGTACCTTCGAGAAAGTTGAACACCGATACGGGGTTAGTTTTATAGCGTGCACAGGCCTTGCGGGTGGTGGCGAGGTCCTGGCCGCGCTTCTCTGGGTGCTTGGCCAGGTATTCCTTGCTGAAACGCTTCATAAACGGGAATTCCAGCGCCCACCAACACAGACCAATCACCGGTACCCAGATCAACTCTTGTTTGAGGAAGAACTTGAGAAACGGAATACGTCGGTTCAGTTGATATTGCAGCACCAGAATATCGACCCAGCTCTGGTGGTTGCTGGTCACCAGGTACGAGTGCTGCTTATCGAAGCCCTTGAGTCCTTCAACATTCCATTCAGTATTGCCAACCAGATGCATCCAGAATTTGTTGGTGGAAATCCAGAACTCGGCAGTCGCATGCATGGCAGAGCGCAGCGTGCGTTGTACCTTTGGAATAGGCAGCAGAAATTTGAGCAGAGCCCCGATGAACAAAGGCCAGCAGCAAATCAGGGTGTTCAGTGCGAGCAGCAAGCCAGCAAGCAGGCCGCGCAGTGGAGCAGGCAGGAAATGCAGCATTGGGGCAGGTGCCTCCAAGAAATGGGGTAGTTCTGGTGAGAACTATGGCGTAGGTGCTCACCGCCTGATGCCCCGACTTATCTATGCCTGTGGTTTTCCACCACAGATCGGTCGGCGCACAGGTTAACGCCTGTGCATCGAACTGCAAGCCTTTCGAAACGCTGGTGATCGCTGCGTTTCGCGGATTTTTACCAGCCTGTTAGCACTTTTGCCCGGCCAGGGCGACCTCAGGCCGGCCCTGGCTGTGCATTACTGCGGCAGGTTGGCGGCCTGGATCGCGGTCAGGGCGATGGTGTAGACGATGTCATCGACCAGCGCGCCGCGCGACAGGTCATTCACCGGTTTGCGCAGGCCCTGCAGCATCGGCCCGACGCTAACGCAATCGGCGCTGCGTTGTACCGCTTTATAGGTGGTATTGCCGGTATTCAGGTCGGGGAAAATAAATACTGTGGCGCGGCCCGCGACCGGGCTGCCGGGAGCTTTCTGCCGGCCGACACTTTCAATCGCCGCTGCATCGTATTGCAGCGGGCCGTCGAGTAGTAGGTCTGGATCAATGGCCTTCGCTAGGCGGGTGGCCTGGCGAACTTTCTCGACTTCTTCACCGCTGCCGGAGTCCCCAGTTGAGTAGCTGAGCATCGCCACCCGCGGGGTGATGCCGAAGGCGCTGGCCGAAGCCGCACTTTGTATGGCGATTTCTGCCAGCTCCACCGCGCTCGGGTCTGGGTTTACCGCGCAGTCGCCATAGACCAGCACCTGATCGGGCAGCAGCATAAAGAACACCGACGACACCAGCTTGTAGCCAGGCGCGGTCTTGATCAGCTGCAGCGCCGGGCGAATGGTGTTGGCGGTGGTGTTGATTGCCCCGGACACCAGCCCGTCGACTTCATCCAATGCAAGCATCATGGTGCCCAGCACCACGGTGTCTTCCAGTTGCGCGGCGGCCATCGGCGCGTTCAGTCCTTTGCCTTTGCGCAGCTCGACCATGGGCTCGACATAGCGTTCGCGAATCAGGTCCGGGTCGAGGATTTCCAGCCCTTCCGGCAATTCGATGCCGTGGGCGTGCGCCACCGCGTGAACATCCTCCGGCTTGGCCAGCAGAACGCAGCGGGCAATACCGCGCGCCTGGCAGATGGCAGCGGCTTGCACGGTGCGTGGCTCGCTGCCTTCCGGCAGAACGATGCGCTTGTTCGCCGCCTTGGCGCGTTGCACCAGCTGATAGCGGAACGCCGGCGGCGACATGCGCAGCTCGCGCGGTGTGCCGCAGCGGGCGAACAGCCATTCATGGTCGATATGGCTGGCGACGAAGTCGGCGACCGTTTCCGCGCGCTCCTTGTCGTCTACCGGGATTTCCTTGTTCAGGCGGTTGAGGTTGGTCGCCGTGTCGTAGGAGCCAGTGCTCACCGTCATCACCGGCAAGCCTCCCTGCAGTGCGCCACGGCACAGCTCCATGATCCGTGGGTCGGGGGCGAAGTCGCTGCACAGCAGCAGGCCGGCCAACGGCATGCCATTCATCGCGGCCAGGCTGGCGGCGAGGATGATGTCGTCGCGATCCCCTGGCGTGACGACCAAGGTGCCTGGCTTGAGTAGTTGTACGGTGTTGGCCACCGCGCGGGCGCAGAGCACGATCTTCAGCATGCGCCGCTGTTCGTAATCACCAGCATTCAGTACCCGTGCGCCGAGCAGATCGGCAATGTCACGGGTGCGCGGCGCGTTCAGCTCGTCCTGCCAGGGAATGCAGCCGAGCAGGCGGAAGTCATCGCCCTTGAGCAGCGGCGAAAGTTCTTTCAGGCGAGTGGCGAAGGCTTCGATGCCATCGTCACTGCGCACCTTGTTAAGGATCACCCCGAGCACTTTCTCGTCTTTTGGCCCGCCAAACAGCTGGGCCTGGATCTCCACCCGGTCGCTCAATTCGCTGAGGCTTTCCTGCTCAGGCGCAGAGACCAGAATCACCTCGGCATCCACGCTCTTGGCCAGGTGAAAGTTGACCCGTGCGGCATAGCTGGCCTGGCGTGTTGGCACCATGCCCTCGACGATTACCACGTCTTTACCTTCAGCGGCCTGCTGATAAAGGCTGATGATTTCTTCCAGTAACTCGTCCAGTTGACCGTCGCCGAGCATACGCTCGACATGTGCCAGGGCCAGTGGTTTTGGCGAGTGCAGGCCATGGGTGCGGGCGATCAGCTCGCTGGAGCGCTCCGGCCCCATATCGCCCTGATGTGGCTGTGCGATGGGCTTGAAGAAGCCGACCTTGAGGCCGGCCCGCTCCAGGGCGCCGACCAGGCCCAGGCTGATTGAGGTGAGGCCGACGCCGAAACCGGTGGGGGCAATAAAGAAAGTGTGCATTCGCGCTCCGTAGTAGTCAGGTGACGATCAGGCTTCGAGTAGCGCCAGGGTATCGAGGGCAATCTGTCGTTCTTCATTGGTCGGTACGACCAGCACGCGTGGGTGGCCCTGGGCATGGATCGGGCCGGCAGCGCCGCGCACGGTGCGGGCGTTGGCTGGGTCGTCGAGGGCCAGGTTGAGTAATTTCAGGTGGGCGATGGTCTTGCTGCGGATCAGCGCCGAGTTCTCACCAATGCCGCCGGTGAAGATCAACCCGTCGAGTTGCGGCAGGGCGCAGCTCATGGCCGCCAGGGACTTGGCCAGGCGATAGCAGAATACCTCGATGGCCAGGGTGGCGCCGGCATGGCCCTGTTCGCGGGCCTGTTCCAGGGTACGCATATCGTTGGACATGCCGGACAGGCCCAGCAGGCCGCTGTCTTTATTAAGCATGTTTTCAATCTGTTCCAGGCTCCAGCCCAAGGTGCGCGCCAGGTGGCTGTGCAGATTGGGGTCGACGTCACCGCTGCGGGAGCCCATCACCACGCCTTCCAGCGGCGTCAGGCCCATGCTGGTGTCGCGGCTTTGGCCATCGACAACGGCGCAGGTTGAACAGCCGTTACCCAGGTGCGCCACCAGCCAGTTGCTGGCGTTGATCGGCAGACCGGTCATTTCCGCCGCGCGTTGGCTGACAAAACGGTGGCTGGTGCCGTGGAAGCCATAACGGCGTACGCCGTGCTCACGGTACAGAGAGTCGGGCAGAGCATAGCGGTAGGCGTGTTCGGGCAGCGTCTGGTGAAACGCGGTATCGAATACCGCCACCTGAGTCAGGGTTGGGAACAGTTTGATCGCCGCTTCGATACCCTGCAGGTTGGCCGGGTTATGCAGCGGTGCCAACGGTGCAGTGGCGCTAATCGCGGCGAGGCTCAGCGCATCCAGGCGACAGGCTGCGGTGAAGTGTTCGCCGCCATGTACCACACGATGACCGATGCCGTGCAACTGGCCACCAGCGGCAGCCTGCACCAGTGGCAACATCTGAGCGAGGGCGGCGCGGTGGTCGGCATGGGGCAGGATCAGGCTGTCTTTACTGTCGCCTTGCTGCCAGAGGACTTGTGCATCGGGGCTGCCCAGGCGCTCGGCCAGGCCGCTGAGGATAAAGGCATCTTGGTCTTCGTTAATCAGGGCAAACTTGATCGATGAACTGCCGCAGTTGATCACCAGAATATTGCGTGCGGGCATTTACCGCTCCTTGTTCAAATCTTGGTTCGGGCGCTCTGTCATCGCCTCGCGTGCGCCATTTTCAGCCGCGCACCAGCCGCACAGGAAAGGTTCTCCCACGTGCGCCTGGCGTTGCTCGGCATCCAGCACCCAGGCGCGATTCTGCCAGGGCGGCTGGTGGCGCAGGTGCTGAGTATGGCCGCAGGACAATACTGCCACCCAATGGCCGTGCTCATCCTGACGAAAATCAAGCACGCGTACTAAAGCCGCGCCTGGCCGTCCGTCTGTGTCCGGTTCGCTTTCGCGCGTGCCCTTGGGTAAACTTGCACGCTCTTTATTTCCAAGCAAAAGGTCTCGCCCCATGCTGATCGCCGCCAATAAGGCCGTCTCCATCGACTATACCCTGACTAACGATGCCGGTGAGGTGATCGACAGTTCCGCAGGCGGCGCGCCGCTGGCTTATCTACACGGTGCCGGCAATATCATCGGCGGTCTGGAAAAAGCCCTGCTGGGTAAGCAGGTTGGCGACGAGTTGGACGTTGCAGTTGAGCCTGAAGACGCCTACGGCGAATACAGCGCTGAGCTGGTAGCCACCCTCAACCGTTCGATGTTCGAAGGTGTTGATGAACTGGAAGTCGGCATGCAGTTCCATGCCTCGGGCCCGGACGGCGGCATGCAGATCGTTACCATCCGCGAATTGGAAGGCGATGATGTGATCGTTGACGGCAACCACCCCCTGGCTGGTCAGCGCCTGCACTTCAAGGTCAAGGTTGTCAGCGTGCGTGATGCCAGCGAAGAAGAAGTTGCGCATGGCCATATCCACGGTGAAGGTGGTCATCACCACTAAGGTTTAGCCTTATGTCAGAGCCGCGAGTCGACTTATGGTCGTATCAACCGCTGGTTCGACTGCTAAGCTGCAAAAGAAGAAAGGCGCCTTCAGATAGGCGCCTTTTTTGTCCGCCATACGTAACCTGTGTGTTCTCAAGGAGTTACCCATGAGTGCCTTTCACGACCTCAACCTGCGTGCACTGGATGGCCAGGAACTGCCGCTGGCACCCTTCAAGGGGCAGGTGGTGTTGGTGGTCAACGTGGCCTCCAAGTGTGGCCTGACGCCACAGTACGCCGGCTTGGAAAAGCTCTATCAGCAGTACAAAGATCAGGGTTTCAGCGTACTGGGCCTGCCGTGCAACCAGTTTGCCGAGCAGGAGCCCGACAGCGAAGAAGCCATTCGCGAGTTTTGCAGCCTCAACTACGGCGTGACTTTCCCCTTGGGCAGCAAACTTGAGGTGAACGGGCCGGAGCGCCATCCGCTGTACCGCCTGCTAGCGGGCGAGGGCGCTGAGTTTCCTGGCGATATCACCTGGAATTTCGAGAAATTCCTCGTCGGTCACGACGGCCGTGTGCTGGCGCGTTTCTCTCCGCGTACCACACCGGATGATCCCAGCATCATTCAGGCGATCGAAAAGGCTTTAGGTTAAGGTCATTTGCGCCAAGGCTGCGGACTAAGCCGGTACACGGCTTGTTCGCAGCTAGGCATCGCGGCTTAATCGGCTGATCTGCCGAGGATGTCCCCGATGAGCCTGTTTCCCGCTGACACTGCCATTTCCCCCGCCACCCCTGCTGCGCTGCGTGAGTTGATCGAGAGTCGCCGCGCGGTTCGCCGCTTTACCGATGAGCTGGTACCTGATGAGGTGGTGCGTGATTGCCTGGAGCTGGCGGTGCTCGCGCCCAACTCCTGCAATCTGCAGCCCTGGAGCTTTCAGGTAATTCGCGACCCAGCGTTGTTGGCGCGGTTGCACCCGGTGTGCATGAGCCAGAACGCCGCCAAAGCGCCGCTGATTATTGTCGTGCTGGCGCGGCCGGACACCTGGAAACAGGCTTGCCAGAACATCATCGATTACTGGCCGGAGCCGCAGGTGCCGGCACGGATTCGCAGCTTCTACAACAAGACTGCGCCTTTTCAGTACAACCAGGGGCCATTTGGCCTGCTTGGGTTATTCAAGCGTCAGCTGCTGCGCGTGGCGGCCTGGCGCAAGCCGTTGATGCGCGCGCCCAACAGCCGCGCGCAGATGCGTATCTGGGCGGTGAAATCCACGGCGTTGGCGGCACAGAACCTGATGCTGGCCTTCCAGAGTCATGGCTATGCCACTTGCCCGATGGAAGGTTTTGATGAGGTGCGCCTGCGCAAGACTCTCGATATCCCACACCAGGCTTTACCGATCATGTTGCTGGCGGTGGGCAAGCAGGACGAGAGGGGCGTATATAACCCGCGCCTGCGTTTTCCGTTGGAGCAGCACGTGACGTGGCTATAGGTTATTGCTCGCGAAACAGTTTCGGATCTCGCGAGCTAGAGTCCTGCAAGGCGCTACGTAGTAACAGCCTCCGGCTGGTCAAAACGGCGAGGAAGCGGAGTGTACTTTTGTACATGAGCATAACTCGTTTCACTCGCCCTTCGGGTCGCGCTAAAGCGCGTTAGCCGCCAGCGGCTTGCTGAGCCTGTTTTTAACGCAGTAGGGCCGACGCGCAGCAGATCCTGGCTGGACCCTTAAAGTACGCCGGCTTTTTTCCAGGCTAAATAACTGCTCACCAACTGCGGCCCTAGCTCGCTAGGACGCGCATCCAGTACCGGCACCTTGTGGGCTATCAAGCGTTCGTGCAGGCCGGCGCGGGCATTCAGATAATCGAGGGTGCCGCAGTAATCCAGGGCGCTGGACAGGTCTTGCACCGGTGTGTGGCGCAGGGTGTCCAGCACTTCCTCACGCAGGCTGGCGACCAGCACGCGGTGTTGGCGGCTTAGGCGTTTGACCGCACCGAGCAGCGCCTGATCATCTTCATCACGCAGATTGGTCACCAATACCACCAAGGCGCGGCGGCGTTGGCGGCTGAGCAGGTTTTCCACTGCGGCGGTGAAATCTGCGGGTTGCTGAGTGCTGCGCAGGTCGTACAGGGCGTTTAGCAGCACATTTAGCTGCGCCTGGCCTTTTACCGGAGCAAGGAAGCGGTTCTGCTCACCGGCAAAGGTCGACAGGCCCACCGCATCGCCCTGGCGCAGCGCTACATAACTGAGCAGCAGGCAGGCATTGAGTGCGTGGTCGAAGTGCGACAGCTCACCATCCTGGCTGCGCATGCGTCGGCCGCAGTCGAGTAAAAAGATGATCTGCTGGTCGCGTTCGTCTTGGTATTCGCGAGCAATTGGCGTGCGTTTGCGCGCGGTGGCCTTCCAGTCGATCTGCCGCAAGGTGTCGCCGTCGCGAAATTCACGCAGCTGATGGAAGTCCTGGCCCAGGCCACGGCGTTGCTGCTGGCGTACGCCAAGTTGGCTGAGCCAGTCATCCACGGCCATCAATTGCGCGCCGTACAGGCGGGCGAAGTCTGGGTAGACGCGAGTCTCACCGACTACTGGTAGATAACGGCGGGCGCACCACAGGCTCATGGGGCTGGGCAGGCTGACTTCGCACTGAGGTAAATGAAAATGCCCACGCAGTAGCGGGCGCACGCGGTAGCTGACCTGGGTCTGTTCGCCGGGGTGCAGGTCAACCTTGAGCGGCAGGTGCTCGAAGGCCATGTCACCGGGAAGGTGGTCAAATACCTCTACCTGCAGCGCACGGTTGTAGCTGTGGTGCAGATTTAGCCGCACTTCGCTCCAGCGTCCCAGCGGCAGATTACCGGGTAGTTGGCGCTCGATGCGCGGCGAGGGCACTTGGCGCAGCAGCAGGGCGTCGATCAGCGTCAGACCGAGCAAAACCAGCAGCAGGCCCCAGTAAATCGGGGTGAAGCTGCGCGGCACGGCGATGGCCAACGCACTGCAGATGCCCAGCGCAATGCCTAGGACGAGCATGCCGGCCAGCAGCGTCAGTAGCGTGCGTGAGGGTTTCATGCCGTTGCGCCTTGCGCTGCGGGCTTTTTCCATGGGTGGGTCATAGACGCGGAGCCGCAACCTGGTCGAGCAGCTGTTGCAGCACCTGATCCACCGACAGCCCTTCGATATCCAGCTCCGGTGACAGCCTTACGCGGTGGCGCAACACGGCCAGGGCACAGCCCTTAATGTCATCTGGTAGGACGAAATCACCACCGCGCAGCAGTGCACGGGCCCTGCCGCAGCGTACCAGGGCAATCGAGGCGCGCGGGCCGGCGCCGATGGCCAGGCCTGGCCAGGTGCGCGTTGCACGGGCGATACGCACGGCATAGTCGAGCACTTGCTCATCAATCGGCAGGTCGCTGGCGATCTTCTGCAGCGCGAGGACATCGCGGGCCTGCAACAGGGTGCGCAGCGGCGTGACTTCAAGCATGTCGGCTTTGCTCGAACGCGCCACCTGGCGAACCATGTTCAGCTCTTCGCTCTGCTCGGGGTAGTCCATGCGTAGTTTGAGCATGAAACGGTCGAGCTCGGCTTCCGGCAGCGGGTAGGTGCCTTCCTGCTCGATCGGGTTCTGCGTGGCCAGAACCATAAACGGCAGTGGCACATTTAGCGCGCGGCCTTCCAGAGTGACTTGGCGTTCCTGCATCACTTCCAGCAGTGCCGCCTGAGTTTTGGCCGGGGCGCGGTTGATTTCGTCCGCCAGCAGCAGGTTGGTAAACACCGGGCCTTTGCGCAGTTTGAACTGCTCGCTTTGCAGGTCGTACACGGCGTGGCCGGTGACGTCGCTGGGCATCAGGTCCGGGGTGAACTGGATGCGCGAGAACTCGCCGCCAAAACAGCGCGCCAGAGCGCGAACCAGTAGGGTCTTACCTAGGCCGGGAACGCCTTCGACCAATACGTGGCCGCCGGCGATCAGCGCGCTAAGCACGTCGTCAATAACCGCCGTCTGGCCGATCAGGGCTTTCTGCAACTCAGCGCGTAGCGCCTGAGCCAGCTGGCTGGCGCGTTGACGCTGAGCATTCGGATTGGCCACAGCGGCTGCCGGGGCAGTTGGCGCTGGTGCCGCAGCGGGTGCCGCGGCCGGTGCCTCGGTGGCGGGCTCGGGGGTTACGACAGCAGGTTCGATTTCGCTTTCCGGCTGTTCTGGGGTGTTTTCGCTCATAGGGCATTCCTGAGGGTTTGCAGGTTGGCGACCTGGCGGGTGAAGTCGGCGGCGGCCAGTCGCTGCTTGGGCAACGGCCGCATGGCTTGGCTGATAACGCTGGAAGGCTGGCGGGTCAGACGGCTAAGGATCTGCCATTGCTCGGCCACCGCGAGGCGTTCGAAACCGGGGTGGCGATGGCGGGCGCGGCGCTGAATGTCCTGCTGCAAGCCTTGCAGCAGGCTGTGCTGGCCGTTGTGGCGCAAGAGGAAGTCGGCGCTGCCACGCAGGTGTTCCTGCAGTTGTCGGCGATTGCGGCTGGCAGGCAACAGCAGCGGCCCCTGGCGCATGCCCAGATGCCATAGACCGAATGCCAGCAACAGCGCCAGGGCGACCAGTGCCTGCGGGAAGTGTTCGAGCAGCTGGCTGAACAGGTCATCGCGGTCGGCGCGGTAGAGCAGAGTCACCTGGCTGTCCTGGGTCATGTACCAGAGCAGCCAAGCGTTGTCGTAGTCACTGATGCTTTGGTTTTGCCAGATCCAGCTGTCGCTGACCACGCTGATCAAACCATCGCCATGGTAGAGCTGCAGCAGGTGCGTGGCCGCATCGCTGTTGGCCCAGGCGTGGGCGCGGTTCTCGGAATCGTAGAGATGGAAGTCGGTGTCGAAGTTGAAATAGGCCGGCGCCTCTTCATTTTCCAGGTAGAGCTGAGTCAGTTCCGGGTAGGCGTTGTCATCGTCTGCAGCGAGCGGGGTCTCTTCGTCCTGAATGGGCCCGGCTTGTTGCTCGGAGTCGTGCTCGCTCTCTGCAGAGGCCTCTTCATCCGTCGCTTCGCTGGCGTCCTCATCGAGTTCTTCGCTCTCGTATTGCTGGATGCCAAGGCTATCGAGCAGCAGATCGCCGCTTTTGCCTTCTTCTTCATCCCACAGCCGCTCGGCAACAAACAGCAGGTGGCCGCCCTTGGCGGTCCAGGCCAGCAGGCGTTCGGCCTGTTTGGGTGTCATGCGGTTACGGTCACCGAGCAGCAGCAGGGTTTGTCCGGCGCTCGGCAGGTCTTTCATGACCTCCAGGCCATCGGCGCGTTGCACCTGCAGGCCTTGCTTACGCAGGAAGTGCTCGGCAGCCAGATAAGGGTTGGCACGAGCCTCGGGGGCAGGGCCATGTTCGAGCGTTTCTTGATAAGGCGTGAGCTTGCCCAGCAGATAAATGCCGAGCAGACCGAGCACCAGCAGCAGACCCGCGCCGAGGAAAAACTGGATGCGCCGGTTCATGCCTGCGCTCCTTGCTCGAACAGTTGCCGCCAGGCATGGCATAAACCCTGCTTGAGCGCTGCTGGTGGCAGGCGGTGGCCATAGGCGAGGTTCTGCCAATGACGAGTCAGGTCCTGGCTGAAATGGCTGAGGTTCTTCTGCTGCAGCGCATTTACCAGCTGCAGTACTTCGGCTTCGGTGTGCGAGCTCTTCAGCGGCAGGCGTTGTTCATGCAGCATACGGCTGAGCAGGGCACGGTAGAGCAGGCCGAGGGCGGCGCGGGGCTGTTCGTCCCAGAGCCGCTCGACTTCACCGGGGATATCTGCTGGCAGGCTTTGTGGTGCCACTTCCAGGCCGAATAGCTGTTCTGGCGGCTGATAGGTGCGCGCTTGCGGCAAGCGCAGGCGCCCGGCAAAGGCGCTCAGCCAGTCGCGGTAGCGCCACAGCAGCCAGGCGATCAGGCTGAACAATGCAGCCCACAGCAGCACCTCGAAGAACAGTGCCACAGCATCGATGCTTTTCCAGAACTCGGTAAGTTTGAAGAAATTTTCCAGCAGCTCGATCAGTGCTTTAGCGTCTTCCTCGCTCGGTTCCTTGGTCTCCTTGGGTTCGTCGCCGAGACGCCAGCGGGTGACCGTTTCGCGGTGTTCGAAGGGTGGCTGGTCGAGCAATTGGCTGATGCTCTGCTGGGCCTCCGCGCTGGTCAGCGGTTGCTTGAGCAGGCGCTCGGCCTGCGGCCCCATGGGATCTTCAATCGGCAGCGGGCAGCTGCTGGCGGCGGCCATGGCGCTGTTTGGCAGCTGCATCAGCAACAGGCCGCAGCCCAGCAGCAGGGCATAGGCCACGCCGGTCAGACGCTGGCGTAACTGACGGAAGATCAGTTCGATGTCCCAGGCTTCCAGGGCGGTGCGGCGGTTCAGGTAAAGGGTGAAGCCGCAGGCTACATAGATTGGTTCCCAGAGAATCAGCAGCAGGACATAGCTCAGGTTGGACAGGTGCTCCAGCCATAGCCATTCGCCCGCAGCGGCGTTGATCAGGCTGCTCCAGCTCCAGTCCAACTCTATCTGTGCCGGCAGCAGCATGTAGAACAAGCTGATGATGCCGAACCACAACGCCATTTCTAGGTGCATACCGACTACCGTCAACCAGCTGGCGCCGCCTGCATCACGCTGGCCGAGGACGATCAGGCGCTGGCTGCGCGCCCTGCCGGAAAGGCCTTCCAGCTGCATGACGGGCAGGTCGAAGCTGCGTGTGGGGCTTAGCCGGCGCCAGGTCAGGCTGGCCAGTAGTTGCGGTTTGAGCAGCCCAGGCAGGGCTTTCAGCGCTTGTTTGAGGCTCGGCGTAGCGCCGAACAGGGCATGTGAGAGGATATACAGCGGCAGGCGCTCATAGGCTGGTTTCAACCACCAGAAAATCAGCAGGGCAATGCTTGGGTAATCCCACAGCAGCAGGCACAGCAGGGCAAATATCGGCACGGTCACCAGCGCCCAGCTGGCCATCAGCAGGGCAGCGTGTTGTTTGGCCAACAACACGCCGAGGTCGACGGCTTCCCAGGCGCTGCGCGGGCGGATGACTACGCTGGCATCAGTCAGGCGCATGCACACCTCGGCCAGCCAACAGCAGATAGGCCAGTACCAGCAGCCAAAGTGCGCCGCCGACTGCATATTTGATCGCGGGACTGGCCAGGCTCATGGATGACCAATAGGCCTCGATAAAAGCCGCCAACAGCAGAAATACGATCACGCCGCCGACCAGCCGCACGCTGCTGCCGGCGGCTATGCGCAAGGCTTCGCCACGTGGCAGGCGGCCTGGTACCAGCAGCGCCCAGCCGAGTTTCAGTCCTGCTGCACCGGCCAGAGCAATGGCGGTCAGCTCGAATGCGCCGTGGCCAACGACGAACGACCAGAAGGTTTCGCCATAGCCGATCTGCGTCAGGTGGCCGGCCACTGCACCGATCATCAGGCCGTTGAACAGCAGGAAGAACAGGCTGCCCAGACCAAACAGCAGGCCACTGGCAAAGGTCTGAAAGGCGATGCCAATGTTGTTCATGATGTAGTAGCCGAACATCATCCAGTCATCGCCGGAGTCGCGTTCGCTGAAACGACCGATGCGTCTGGCGTCAGGGTCGTACATTTTTTCCATCTCGCCAACCTGGTCGGGAGCCATTACTCCGTAGACCAGGTCGGGGAAGTGATACACCAGCGTGCCCATCAGCAATAGGCTGCCAAAGAACAGCAGGCTGGCGGCGACGACAAAGCGCCATTCGGCGCGGACCAGGCGCGGAAAACCGGCCAGGATAAACCCGAGCAGTTGCCCCCCCAGTGGGCTGCGATGGCGATAGAACTGCTGATGGCCGCGCATGGCCAGCAGCTGCAACTGCTCGATCAGGTGACTGCTATAACCACGGCTCTGCGCCAGGGCCAGGTGTTGGCACAGGCTGCGGTAGTTGGCGGCAAAAGCCTTGCACTGCTGGCTATCGGCCTTGCCACGCTCAAGGGCTTCGAGTTGCGTGTTGAAGGTTTGCCAGTCCGCTTGGTGCTGGTTTTCAAACAGGCTCTGTTTCATGTCGGCCCCAACAAACCACGGGCAATACCGTGGATCTGCTGTTCAGCCTGTTCGGCGGATACCTGCAATGGTTCGGCAAGAATGCTTGCTAGCTCCTGTCGCCGTGCGCTGGACAGGCTCTGGGTGCGCTCGGCAAAACTGAGCAGGGCGCGCTGTTCACTCAGGCTCATGCTGAACGGTGCACGCAGGGCTTCGGCCTGCGGTAGCTCTGGAGCTGCCGGGGCGTTGTCACGGTAGACCACCAGCGTGCCGGCGGCGATATCGCCCAAGCGCTTGAAGGCCGGATGATTAAGGCAGCTGAGAATACCCAGGGTGTAACCAAACGGCAGGATGTCGACGAAGCGCAGCAGGTTACGTGTCAATGAGGCGGCCCAGCCAATCGGCGTGCCGTCGTCATGAATCACGCGTAGGCCCATCATCTGCTTGCCGGGTGAGCGACCCTGGTTGAGCACTTCAAACAGCACCATGTACCACCAGGTCACGAGAAACAGCAGGATGGTGCCCAGGCCCATCCCGAACTGGCCGAGCAGCGCCAGTAAAGCAAACAGTGCGCCAAGTAGCGCACCGCGAATCAGCAGGTCAATACTGAATGCCAGCGCGCGCGGCACTACACCCGCGGGGCGCAGGATCAGGTCGATGCCTTCCGGTGTTTCCACCTTATAGCGGGTATCCAGCAGCGGGCGAGCGGCGACTGAAGCAGGGGTTGGCGTGGGCAACATCGGCAGACTGCGTCGAGGAAAGCCCGATGCTAGCCAGCAGCAGGCAGGGAAGCAACCGGCTCAATGATCTGAGCCGGCGCAGCGGTGCTATTTATAGTGAGGATTATTGCGGTGCGGGCAATACGCCGAAGATGGTGCGGTAGAGCACGCCCATGGCGATAACGAACAATGGAATGGTCCAGACCAGGCCGATCCCCAGCGGAATGGCGCTGATAGCGGTGATCAGACCGAGCAGCAAGAACAGGCCGAAGACCTTGAACCAGTGCTGAGTAATCGCCTTGCGCGAAGCTTCCAGGGCTTGCCATGGCGTCAAGCCGCGCTCCACTACCAGCGGGATGGCCAGCATATAAGCGATGGCCAGGTACATACCGGGAATGATCAGCAGAAACATGCCGAGATAGATCAGCAGCATGCTGACGATGGCGGTAATCACCAGCGGCACGGTGCGGCCGAAGTGGCTAAAGATGTCATTGAAGCTGATCGGTTGGTCGGCGGCGCGACGGATGCCGATCATATTGATTCCGGCCATAAAGGGATAAGCCAGGGCTGAGGCCAGAATGCCGATTACCAGTTCGGCGACTACCGCGAGCATCGGGCTTTCGCTGACTACGCCCAGCAGGCCGAAGAACCCACCAATTAGAAAGGACGCTGCGAGCAGCACGGCGTAGAACACCAGAAAACCGCCGATGATGATGCCTTTGGTGCCTTTTACCCGTTGCCAGGCTTCGCTGAGCAGGTCACTGATGTTGAAGTCATAGCCACGGCTCAAGGCTTCTTCGATGCTTGGCACCTGGCTGTCGCGTGGTGTTTCCTGCAGTGCGCTGGCAGGTGCTGCGTAGGGGTTGTTGGGGTTGATGTCACTCATGGGGCGTCCTTGTGCAGAGTGGTTGTTCAAGCCTCCCACTTTAGCCGCCGCCAGGGTGCCCTACAAGGCACAGGCACCACGCGTGGCGTGCGCTGGCGCAAGGTTCTGCGCTTGTCTGCGTGATGCTTACAGGGTGGTAGACTGCCAGCGCCTCAGCATCAGGACATGACAGTGACTTCCAGCCTCTTTTGGTACGACTACGAAACCACCGGTATTGACCCACGGCGCGACCGGCCGCTACAGGTAGCGGGGATTCGCACCGATGAAGACCTCAATGAGATCGCTGAGCCGCTGAATATCTACTGTCAGCCTAGCGATGACATCCTGCCGCATCCGGCGGCGTGTCTGGTAACCGGGATTACCCCGAGCAAGCTGGCGCAGCATGGCCTGGACGAGGCTGAGTTTATGGGTCGCGTGCATGCTGAGCTCTCGCAGCCGGGCACCTGTGGGGTGGGTTACAACAGCTTGCGTTTCGACGATGAGGTGACGCGTTATAGCCTGTACCGCAATTTCTTCGACCCCTATGCCCGTGAATGGCAGGGCGGCAATAGCCGCTGGGATCTGATCGATCTGGTGCGCACGGCCTATGCATTGCGCCCGGAAGGCATCGTCTGGCCGGAAGAAGAGGGCCGGGTGACGCTCAAGTTGGAGCGCCTGACCGCCGCCAATGGCATTGAGCATGGCCAGGCCCACGACGCGCTGTCCGATGTGCGGGCGACCATCGCCTTGGCGCGCTTGCTGCGCAGCAAGCAGCGCAAACTCTATGACTACCTGTATCAACTGCGCAGCAAGCAACGGGTGCAGGATCAAATACGCCTGTTGCAGCCGTTGGTGCATATATCCGGGCGCTATGCCGGGGCACGGCATTATCTGGCGGTGGTGTTGCCGTTGGCCTGGCATCCGCGTAACCGCAATGCGCTGATCGTCTGCGATTTACAGGCTGATATATCGCCGCTGCTCAATGAGTCCGCAGAGACATTGCGCACGCGCCTGTACACGCGCCGCGATCAGTTGGCCGAGGGTGAGTTGCCAGTGCCATTGAAGTTGCTGCATATCAATCGTTGCCCGGTTGTTGCGCCGATGAATGTATTGCGTGCGGAAGATATTCAGCGCCTGCAACTCGATGTGCCGGCTTATCAGGCGCAAGCTGAAAAACTGCGCGGTAGTCCAGGTGTGTGGCAGGACAAACTTGCGCAGGTGTATGCCGAGGAGCAATTCGCTGCCAATCAAGACCCGGAGCAGCAGTTATACGATGGCTTTATTGGTGATCGTGATCGCCGCTTGTGTGAGCAGGTGCGGCGTGCCGAGCCGGAGCATTTGGGCGAGGCGGCTTGGCCATTTGATGATGGGCGTTTGCCAGAGTTGTTGTTTCGTTACCGCGCACGCAACTTTGCCGCGAGCCTGAATGCTGAAGAGCAACAACGTTGGTGGACGTTCTGCCAACAGCGTTTGAGTCAGCCCGAATATGGTGCGCCGAATACTCTGGAGCAGTTCAGTCAGGCCCTTGCCGCGGTACTTCCTGATGTTGGCGCGGAGCAGCAAGCTATCTTGCTGGAATGGCGTGATTATGCAGAACAGTTACGCCAGCGTTATGCCCTGTAATTTGTGAGGATAAATGCTGATTGCGCCGTTGAAGTAGTGCCCATAAAAAACGCCAGCATCGCTGGCGTTTTTATTTAGAGCTGTGTCGCTTGCGCGGCAGGCTTAACCCAGCAGGGTAGCCCAGCCTTCAACGACGTCACCGCCCCACTTGGCTTTCCACTCTTTCAGAGTCTTGTGGTTGCCGCCTTTGGTTTCGATAACTTCGCCGGTGTTCGGGTTTTTGTACTGCTTAACTTTGCGTGCGCGCTTGGTGCCAGTGGTTTTGGTGGCGCGGGTGGCTTTGCCGCCTTTAGCGTCCGGGTCGAGCATGGCAATAATGTCACGCAGCGACTTCTGGTATTCACCCATCAGTGCGCGTAGTTTGCCTTCGAATTCCAGTTCTTTTTTCAGTTTGTCGTCTTGCGACAGGTTCTTCAGGCGATCTTGCAGTTCTTTGATAGCTTCTTCGGTGGCGCGATATTCGTTGATCAACGACATGTTGGGTACCTGTATTCGGGATTGGCGATTAAGTGATAGCAATAGTAGTCAGGCACTTTTCACAAGTAAACCGCTTTATCGGTATTTTTTATGAATTGTATTGTTCAGTAACTTGTTGAGTATTTTGTCTGTTGCACATACCTGGTTATTCACCTGTTAGGGCTGCGGTGTTTGCTCTATTTACCTGGCTGTAACTGTTCGATCTTGCGCTATTGCTACGCTGGCAAGTGCTGTTTGAGTACTGCAGTTTTTTCTGACTGTGACTAGAATGGCCGACTTTATCTGAGCGCTGGAGCCGTTGATGCGTACTTTTCGATTGGTCATTGCCTGTCCGGACCGGGTCGGGATCGTGGCCAAGGTCAGTAACTTTCTGGCCACCTATAACGGTTGGATTACCGAGGCGAGCCATCACTCGGATAATCAGAGTGGTTGGTTCTTTATGCGTCACGAGATCCGTGCTGACTCACTGCCATTTGATCTGGATGGTTTCCGTCAGGCCTTTGCGCCGATTGCCCGTGAGTTTTCCATGGAGTGGCGGGTTACCGATTCGGCGCAGAAGAAGCGCGTGGTACTGATGGCCAGTCGAGAGTCGCATTGTCTGGCCGATTTGCTGCACCGCTGGCACAGCGATGAACTGGATTGCGATATCCCCTGCGTGATTTCCAATCACGACGACCTGCGTAGCATGGTCGAGTGGCATGCTATTCCGTACTTCCATGTGCCGGTCAACCCACAGGATAAACAACCGGCATTTGATGAAGTGGCGCGCCTAGTGAAAGCCCATGCGGCCGATGTGATTGTGTTGGCGCGTTATATGCAAATTCTACCTGCACCACTCTGTGCGGAATTTTCCCAGCGCGTCATCAATATTCACCACAGTTTTCTGCCGTCGTTTGTCGGAGCTAAGCCGTATCACCAGGCATCGCTGCGTGGGGTCAAGCTGATTGGTGCGACTTCGCACTATGTGACCGAGGAGCTGGATGCAGGGCCAATCATTGAGCAGGACGTGGTGCGCGTCAGTCACCGCGACAGCATCGAAGAGATGGTTCGCCTGGGTAAGGATGTGGAGAAGATGGTGCTGTCGCGTGGTCTACGCTATCACTTAGAGGACCGAGTGCTGGTGCACGATAACAAGACGGTGGTGTTCGACTGAGGTGCATGTTGCGGTTCGGTTCAGTACAGACAGAGGGATTTACTGATGCTCAAGTCAATCAAAGTACGTGATTACATGACCCGCAACCTGGTGACTTTTCGTCCTGAAATGAACCTGTTCACCGCCATCAACCGTCTGCTTGAACACCGTATTTCCGGTGCGCCGGTGGTCGATGGGCAAGGGCACTTGGTGGGCTTGTTGTCGGAGGGCGATTGCTTGCGTGGCATTCTTTCCGGGGCTTATTACGAGTCGGCGGGTGGTGATGTCAGCGCCTACATGACCACTGAGGTGGAAGTGATTTCGCCTGAGGCGGACATTATTGAAATCTCCGAGCGCTTTCTGCGCGGCCGACGTCGGCGTTTGCCGGTGGTCGAAGAGGGCCGCCTGATCGGTCAGGTCAGTCGCAGCGATGTTCTGCGTGCGGTCAAGGAGTTCGCCCAGCATGATGAAGGTCGCCTGGCGCTCAACTGAAAGGCTGCGAGGTGTATTTGGAGGTGTTATGACGGATCCGCTCGACCGTGGTTCATCCAGCGCGCCACCTGTGCTTGGGGAAGGCTGCACGCAGCGTTATGACCCACAGGCAATGACCCCTGAGGACGGTACCGAATTTGCCGATGCCGCTGAGCTGTGGCGACAGTTGCAGCAAGACGAACAGTCGGCAACGGACAGCGATAAGCAGAAATAGAAAAGGGCGCTCACTGAGCGCCCTTTTTGTTTGTATGGCTTGCCATCCATGGCGGCCACCCTTGCGGGCCGTCGCTACGCGACGTTAAAAATGGCTCCCAGCTTTTTACGCATTTGTTAAATGCGGAAGCTGTCGACAAGTTGCTTGAGTCGGCTGGCTTGTTGTTCCAGATCGCCGCAGGCACGCAGGGTGGCATTGAGGTTTTCCACGCCTTCCTGGTTAAGGGTGTTGATTTCGGTAATGTCGACGTTGAGCGATTCGATTACCGAGGTCTGCTCCTCGGTAGCAGTGGCCACTGACTGGTTCATGCCATCAATCTCGCCGATGCGCTCGGTCACGCTGCTCAGACGCGCGCCGGCCTGGTTGGCGATCTCCACGCTTTCTTCGCTGTAGCGCTGGCTTTCGGTCATGGTGGTGACCGATTCGCGGGAGCCGACCTGCAGCTCCTCGATCATCTTCTCGATCTCCTGTGCCGACTCCTGGGTGCGGTGGGCGAGGTTACGTACTTCATCGGCAACCACGGCGAACCCACGGCCGGCCTCACCGGCGCGCGCTGCTTCAATGGCGGCGTTGAGTGCCAGCAGGTTGGTTTGTTGGGAGATGCTTTTGATGACCTCAAGAATTTGCCCGATATTCACCGTTTTGCTGTTGAGGGTTTCGATATTGCCGCAGGAGGCGCTGATCTTGCCCGACAACTCATTCATCGCCAGTATGGTTTTCTCTACAACCTGGCGACCGTCTTCAGCCAGATGACGTGCATCGGAAGCCTGATTCGATGCGTCGGCTGCGTTGCGCGCGATCTCCTGGGCGGCAGCGCCCAACTCGTTGATCGCAGCGGCGACGCTGTTGGTGCGGCTGGCCTGCTCGTCAGAGTTGATCATCGACGAGTTGGACGCGCCGACCACCAGTTTCGCTACTTCATTGACCTGACTGGTGGCTGACGACACTTCGCGGATCGAGCTGTGGATACGTTCGACGAACTGGTTGAACGCGCTAGCCAGGCGGCCGAATTCGTCATTGGACTGAATGGTCAGGCGTTTGGTCAGGTCACCTTCGCCCTGGGCGATATCTTCCATTGCTTTACCCATGACATTCAGCGGTTGCATCAGCACGCTGATCAGCATGCTCAGCAGTAGCATGATCAGCACAACCGCGATGATTGTGGCGACGATCGCCGAGGCGCGGAACTCGCTGAGCATCGAATAGGCCTTGGCCTTGTCGATGGACAGGCCAACATGCCAGTTGACCGAAGGTAGGCCCTTGACCGGGGCAAAGGTGAGGATGCGGGTCTCGCCATTGAGTTCCGCTTCGCTGAACTCGCCGCTGATCCGTGGGGTGTTTTGCGGGTAGACCTCGCTGATGTTCTTCATCACCAGGGACTTGTCCGGGTGCACCAGGATCTTACCGTCAGCGCTGATTAGAAAGGCATAACCCATTCCTGCAAAGTCCAGCGAGTTGATGATTTCGACCAGGGTGTTGAGGCTTAAATCTCCTCCGATAACCCCGGTTGCTTTCGCGGGGGTAGCGATGGTGATGATCAGCTCTTTGGTCGCTGCGTCTACATAGGGCTCGGTCAGGGTGCTCCCACCTGCAGCCATGGCGTCCTTGTACCAAGGGCGCTGGCGTGGGTCGTAATCAGCGGGCATTTCCTCGTCCGGGCGCATGGTGAAGCTGCCGTCGGCGCTGCCCAGGTAGGTAAACACAAATGTGGAGGCCAGGACCTTTTGCTCCAACAGGCCGGTCAGGGCTTCATTGGATGGGTCGCGAGCGACTGACTGGGCGACGTTTTCCACCAGCAGGATGCGTCCCGACAGCCAGTTGGAGATGTTGCTGGCGGTGACATTACCCATTTCCTGTAGATAGTTTTCCAGATCATCGCGGATGGCGTTGCGCTGCAGGTAATCGTTGTACAGGGTGAACAATGAGAATGCGGCGATTACTACCAGTGAGGCAGCAAGCAGAATCTTGTGGCTGAACTTCAGGTTATTGGTCATGGCTTCTTGCGTCCGGTAAGTTCTGGCATCAGTCTTGTGCTGATGTAAGGCAATTGCTCCGCCGCTGATGCGGCAATGCGGCGATGCTGACTATGTCGGCCTACTTGCAGTAAAGCTTTAACTAAGGAGATGGCAAGATGGCGCAAACCGATCAATTTATTGTAGGGGCCGGTCTTGATGGGCTGCCGGTGGGGCAGGCGTTGCGTCTAGCCAACCGTCACGGACTGATTGCCGGTGCGACGGGCACTGGCAAAACGGTGACCCTGCAGCGCTTGATCGAAACCTTCAGCGATGCTGGCGTGGCGGTATTTGCCGCCGATGTGAAGGGTGATCTTTGCGGCCTGGGTGCTGCCGGCGCGCCGCAGGGCAAGGTGGCTGAGCGTATCGCCAGCATGCCCTGGCTCAATCACCAGCCGACCGCCTACCCGGTAACTCTGTGGGATGTGCATGGCAAGAGTGGCCATCCGCTGCGTACCACGCTGAGCGAGATGGGGCCTTTACTGCTCGGTGCGCTACTGGAACTGACCGACAGCCAGCAAGCCGCACTCTACGCTGCATTCAAGGTGGCGGACCGCGAAGGTTTATTGCTACTTGATCTGAAAGACCTCAAGGCGCTGCTGGCACATCTGAAAAGTCATCCCGAGGCGCTGGGCGAAGACAGCGCGTTATTTACTTCCACCTCATCACAAGCCTTATTGCGCAAATTGGCCGGCCTGGAGCAGCAGGGCGCCGAGGCGCTGTTTGGCGAGCCAGCCCTGCAGCTGGAAGACATTCTGCATCCGGACCGGGATGGTCGTGGGCGCATCCACCTGCTCGACGCCCGTCGTCTGGTGCATGAAGCACCGAAGGTCTACGCGACTTTCCTGCTCTGGCTGCTGGCCGAGCTGTTCGAGCAGCTGCCGGAACGCGGTGACGCCGACAAACCGCTGCTTGCGCTGTTCTTCGACGAAGCGCACCTACTGTTTGCTGGAACACCGAAGGCCTTGCAGGAACGGTTGGAGCAGGTGGTGCGGTTGATCCGCTCTAAAGGTGTGGGGGTGTATTTCGTCACCCAATCGCCGGGCGACTTGCCGGATGATGTGCTCGCTCAGCTTGGCTTACGTATTCAGCATGGCCTGCGTGCTTTTACCGCGAAAGAGCAAAAATCGCTGCGTGCGGTCGCCGAAGGCTTTCGCCCTAACCCGGCTATCGACACGTTAGCTGTACTGACTGAACTCGGTATTGGCGAGGCGCTGGTAGGCACTATGGAAGCTAAAGGTACGCCCGCCATGGTGCAGCGGGTGGCGGTTGCACCGCCGCAATCGCGTATCGGGCCACTGAGCGAGGCTGAGCGAACGGCCTTGATCCAGCAGTCGCCTTTGCGGGGACGTTACGACAAACCAATTGATCGGGAGTCGGCTTACGAGTTGTTGACTGCCCGCGCCGAAAAGATCGCCGCCCAGCAGGCCGAGCAGAGTAAACCGAGCGTTGTTAGCAAAAAGGCTGAGGCCGGTAGCGGTATAGGTGGTGCGGCCGGTGAGTTGCTTGGCGGTCTTGCCAGTCAGGTGATGAAAACGGCCATGCGCCAGGCGGCCAATCAGATTGGTCGGCAACTGGTACGCGGTCTGTTGGGTTCGTTGATGGGTGGTAAGGGGCGCTGAGTCAGCGGCCATCCCGATCAGGGATGGCCGCGTGATCTGACATCAAGGTGGCGGGGCGTTAGCCAGATGCCTCGTCTGCCTTGGTTTGCAACTCTTTTTCGATTTTTACCAGCTCTTTTTCAAACGCTTGGTCGAGAAGGTTAGCCTTCTTGCGCCACGGCTTGCGCTCGGGGTCCGGCTGAGCGGCGTAGGTAATCACTTCCCCGCCGTATACATCCTTGTAACGCTGCGCCTGGCGCTCGAGTTCGGCGCGCAGTTCGTCTTTCGTCACGTAGTTACCCATGGTTTTGAACAGAATATTGGCTGGATGCCAGGCATATGGTCTGGTCACCTGAGACGGCCAAACAGTTTTAGCTCGCGCATTTATTAAGCGTGGCGAATAGTTGCAATGACTATTGCCGTGCTGGTTCGCCCTTTAACTCTGGGTTATCTGAGCGAATTGTCAGATTTATTAAAGGACGATTTATGCTGCGCCCAGCAATTATGGCGAAGCCAAGTTAAATGTCCAGCCTGCTTAATTAGTAGGCAGTAGACCATGGTGTTGCGCAATGGTTGCAAACTGGCCGTTATTACGTAGCGGGCTCAGTCCGCGATTGAACGCCTGATACTGCGCGGGAGATTGCATTACGGCGAAAATACCATCCACCTCGCCATCTTTGGCCTGCTGCAGAGTAAGGCGCCAGGGTACGGCGGCGCTACTGCAAGAGTCAGCATGTGGCATTAACTCTTTCGGGCTGGGCGCCGCTGGCACTTGCACCGTGCGAATAACTGAAAGGTAGTTACTGCTCGGTTACCAAGTACAGGCTCTTGGCCTCCGAAGTAGTGCTGCAGAACAAGATGGCAAATAGTGCGTATCGGTGCGAGCTAATACCTTGGTTGCGAAAATGTGTTGCTGGTGGTGCGTCGAGTTTTTCGCTGTAACTGTGCTGTTCGCAGAACCTGCAAGCGCCGTTAAATATTGGGTTAAGGCGTATTTTCCAGTGCGTGACAACTGGCGCTGTAGTTCTGCTGGCAGGCACTGGTGAACAGGCGTCTGGCCTGGTTGGCATCCAGTGGTACGCCTTGTTCGCCGCGCAGGTAGAGGTTGCCGAGGATGTGCTGAGCCATCGGGTTGCCGCCGGCGGCGGACTGGTTGAGGTACTTGAGCATCTCTGCCGGGTTGTTGAAATCCGGGTTGTCGCGGCCGGTATACAAGTAGGCCAGGCTGACTGCTGCCATGGCGTGGCCTTTGTCGGCAGCCAACTTCCACCAGTACTCGGCCTGTTTGAGGTCTTTTTTCGGTTTGCCGACGAAGTACAGGCTGCCGAGCTGGAACTGGCTATCGAGATCGCCGCGATTGGCCTGGCTGCGCAGGTTGGCCTCGGTGGCGCTTGATACAACGGGCTGCTCTGTTTGCTGGCTCGGGCTGCTGACTTGTTGATCTGTGGGTTTGCTGGCACAACCGCCGAGCAGCAGGCTGGTGCAGAGCAGTGCAGGCATCAGGTAGCGTAGGTTTATTGGTGTAGCCATGTGTTTCTCCCGGACATAAAGCAAGGCGAAGGTGTCGAGCACAGCAGGTAAGCAGATGACTATCGGCGCGCCGATGAGTTGCGTCGTGCGAGTGTCCCGCAAATCAGCTCAGCGGCTACAGGTTGCAGAATCCATATCAGTTTGTCGCCTGTAGCGTTTCGTCTGCGCGCCAGAGCTGCGATTCTTGGTCATCTTCGCGTCTCTCCATGCTTCCAGGCCTTCGAGGTATCCATGCAGATCAGTTCTAACTTCGACAGCGGCAATATCGAGGTCATCGACGCTAGCAACCCGCAGCAGGTATTGCTGGCGATTCGTCCGGATCTCAACAGTGGGCATTTTCAGTGGTTCCACTTCAAGGTTGATGGCTTGCAGCCTGGGCAGCGTTATGGCTTTAGCCTAGGTAATGCTGGGCAGTCGTCTTACAAGGATGCCTGGAGCGGTTACCACGCTGTGGCCTCCTACGATCAGCGCGACTGGTTCCGTGTGCCCAGCCGTTTTGAAGAGGGGGCGCTGAAGTTCGACATCGAGCCGCAACATGAACAGATCTGGTTCGCCTACTTCGAGCCCTACAGCCGCGAGCGTCATGCGCTTCTGATCGAGGATGCGCAACGCCTGGCTGGCGCTGAGCTGTTTGCCACGGGTAAGAGCATTGAAGGTCGGCCAATCGAGTTGCTGCGCATCAGCCGCAACCCGCAGGCGCAGCGCAAGATCTGGCTGATCGCCCAGCAGCATCCGGGCGAGCATATGGCTGAGTGGTTTATGCAGGGGTTGCTTGAGCGCCTGCAACAGCGTGATGACCCCGAGCTGAATGCCCTGTTGGAGCAGGCTGATCTGTATCTGGTGCCTAACATGAACCCGGACGGCGCCTTCCGTGGCCATCTGCGTACCAACGTCGCTGGGTGCGACCTTAACCGCGCCTGGCAGTCGGCCAGCGAGGCGGAAAGTCCTGAGGTGTATTTCGTCCAACAGCAGATGCGCGCCGTGGGCGTTGATCTGTTTTTGGATATCCACGGTGATGAGGAAATCCCTCATGTGTTTACCGCCGGCTGCGAAGGTAATCCGGGCTACAGCCCGCGTCTGGAGCGTCTGGAAAAGCAGTTCCGCCAATTGCTGATCGATAACGACGCCGAGTTCCAGACCACCTTCGGTTATACCCCCGACCAGTTTGGCCAGGCCAATACCACCCTGGCTTGTAACGCAGTAGGCATGGAGTTCGATTGCCTGGCGTTCACCATCGAAATGCCGTTTAAGGACCACGACGATCGGCCCAATCCACACACTGGCTGGAATGGAGCCCGTTCAATGCAGCTGGGTAAGGATGTGCTGAGCGTGGCAGCAGCGATGGTCGGAGAACTGCGCTAATCGCGTTTTAACCCATTAAGAGAAAACCCAATGCAGCTGGCCGCCCCCATTCCAATTCTGCGCAGCTTTGATGAAGCCAAGGCGCGGGCGTTTTACTGCGAGTTTCTCGGCTTCAGCGAAGATTGGTCGCACCGCTTCGAGCCGGGCTTGCCGCTCTATCTACAAGTGTCGCGCGATGGTTGCGTGCTGCACCTGTCCGAGCACCATGGCGATTGCTGCCCCGGTGCGGCGCTGCGCATCAGTGTTGATGATCTGGATGCTCTGCATGCCGAGCTGACTGCGCGGGCTTATGTCAATGCACGGCCCGGCATCTCGGCGCAGCCCTGGGGGCGCGACATGCCGGTAATGGATCCGTTTGGCAATCGACTGATTTTTACCGATATCCGCACGCCGTAGGTGCGAATAGCCTGCGCCGGCCAAGCGGCCGGCGCAGCGCACTGGGTGATTAGCCGCGGTAGTAGCGTTGTGGCACAAACGGAGTCTTGGCAACTTTCATGGCAACGCGTTTGCCGCGCACCATGGCCCAGACTTCGCTATCCAGAGCGATATGGCTGCTCTGTACATAACCCATGGCAACCGGTGCCGCTAATGTCGGGCCAAAGCCGCCGCTGCTGACAGTGCCAATCACGTTGCCGTCGGCATCGACGATTTCCGCGCCTTCACGCACAGGTACGCGCTCTTGCGGCAGCAGGCCAACGCGCTTGCTGGCTACGCCGGCTTGCTGCTGGGCGAAGATGCATTCGGCACCCGGGAAGCCGCCAGCGCGAGCACCGTCGGCACGGCGCGGCTTGGACATGGCCCACAGCAGGCTGGCTTCGATTGGCGTAACGCTGGTGCTCATGTCGTGGCCATACAGGCACAGGCCGGCTTCCAGGCGCAATGAGTCGCGCGCGCCGAGGCCGATGGCCTCGACTTCTGCTTCGGCCAGCAGGCTGCGTGCAAGGGTTTCAGCGTGTTCAGCTGGCACCGAAATCTCGTAGCCATCTTCACCGGTGTAGCCGGAACGGCTGACATAGCAGTCCACGCCCAGCAGGCGCACGGGGGCGAATTGCATAAAGGTCATCTGCGCAACTTCTGGGGCCAGGCGCGCCAATACGTCGACGGCTTTCGGGCCTTGTAGGGCGAGCAGGGCGCGGGCTTCGAACAGGCTTTCGATCTCACACTGGCTGCCGATGTGTTTCTGCAGGTGGGCCAGGTCTTGGTCTTTACAGCCAGCGTTGACCACCAGAAACAGGGTGTCATCGCCCAGGTTGGCGACCATCAGGTCGTCAAGGATGCCGCCGTTTTCATCGGTGAACATGGCGTAACGCTGCATGCCTACTGGCAGGTCAATGATATCCACCGGCACCAGGCTTTCCAGCGCCTGGGCAGCATTTGCGCCACGCAGGATGATCTGGCCCATGTGCGACACGTCGAACAGGCCAGCCTGGTCGCGGGTGTGTAGATGTTCCTTCATAACGCCCAGTGGGTATTGCACCGGCATGTCATAACCGGCGAAGGGCACCATACGTGCGCCGAGTTCGAGGTGCAGGGCATGTAGTGGGGTTTTCGCCAGGGTTTCAGTGGTCATGCGGTTCTCCATGTCTGTATAGGTTGCTTTTGTAGGAGCGAGCTTGCTCGCGATTTTTTGCGAAAAGCATCGCGAGCAAGCTCGCTCCTACAGGGTTGTATGGTTGTTGGCTTTAGCATTCGACAATATTCACAGCAAGGCCGCCGCGAGCGGTTTCCTTGTACTTGTTGTTCATGTCGGCGCCAGTTTGGCGCATGGTGCGGATCACTTTATCCAGCGAGACGAAGTGCTGGCCATCACCACGCAGGGCCATGCGCGCGGCGTTAATTGCTTTCACTGAACCCATGGCGTTGCGTTCTATGCAGGGCACCTGGACCAGGCCGCCAATAGGATCGCAGGTCAGGCCGAGGTTATGTTCCATGCCAATTTCGGCAGCGTTCTCCACCTGGTTAACGCTACCGCCGAGTACCTCACACAGAGCGCCGGCTGCCATCGAGCAGGCCACGCCGACCTCGCCCTGGCAGCCGACTTCGGCACCAGAGATCGAAGCGTTTTCTTTGTAGAGAATGCCGATCGCGGCAGCAGTGAGTAGAAAGCGCACCACGCCGTCGTCGTTGGAACTGGGAATAAAGCGGCTGTAGTAATGCAGCACCGCCGGCACGATACCGGCCGCGCCATTGGTTGGTGCGGTGACCACGCGGCCACCGCTGGCGTTTTCTTCGTTCACTGCCAGGGCGTAGAGGTTGACCCAGTCGAGCACGCTCAGGGCATCGCGCAGGCTGGCTTCAGGGTGCTTGCATAGCTGGCGGTGCAGGGCGGCGGCGCGGCGTTTGACCTTGAGGCCGCCGGGCATGATGCCTTCGTTACGGCAACCCGCCTCGACGCAGTCCTGCATCACTTGCCAGATATGCAGCAGGCGCGTGCGGGTTTCCGCTTCCGGGCGCCAGGCGGCTTCGTTGGCCAGCATCACCTGACTGATTGACAGGTTGTGTTCGGCGCAATGCGCGAGCAGTTGTTTGCCGGTGGTAAAGGGGTATTGCAGCGGGGTGGTGTCTTCGACGATACGGTCGGCCCCGGCGGCCTGTTCATCCACCACAAAGCCGCCACCCACCGAGTAGTACTCGCGTGAGCGAATCTGCAAACCAGCGGCGTCGAAGGCGCGAAAGATCATGCCATTGGGGTGAAAGGGCAGTGGCTTGCGAATCATCGCCAGGTGCTGCTTTTCGACAAAGCGGATCGGCTTTTCGCCAAGCAAGTTGAGCTCGCCGGTGCTGCGGATTGCCGCCAGGCGGGCATCGACGTTGTTGGTGTCGACCGTATCGGGCTGCTCGCCCTCCAGGCCGAGCAGCACGGCTTTATCGCTGCCATGGCCCTTGCCGGTGGCGCCGAGGGAGCCGTATAGCTCGACCTTGATGCTGTCGGTACTGCTCAGTAAATCATCGCGGCGCAGGCCTTCGGCAAAGCGTAGGGCTGCGAGCATGGGGCCCACCGTGTGCGAACTGGACGGGCCTATACCAATCTTGAATAAGTCAAAAACGCTGAGTGACATGCTATCTCCGGCTCTTAGCCAACCTTGTAGGTCGGCGTGGGTACAGCGCGGCTTGTAACCGCGCCTGTTGCCCGCGCCTGCGTTCAGCAAAAGCAGCTGTTATTTAGTCAGCGTAGACCGGGAAGGTTGCGCACAGCTCTGCAACCTGACCACGGACGCGCTCAATCACCGCTGGGTTGTCCAGCTCATCGAGAATGTCACACATCCAGCCAGCCAAGGTGCGGCACTCACCCTGCTTGAAGCCGCGAGTGGTAACTGCCGGAGTGCCGATGCGGATGCCGGAGGTGACAAATGGCGACTGCGGATCATTCGGTACGGCGTTCTTGTTGACCGTGATATGTGCTGCGCCCAAAGCCGCATCAGCAGCTTTGCCAGTGAGGCCCTGCTTGATCAGGCTGACCAGCATCAGGTGGTTGTCGGTGCCGCCGGAGACCACATCAAAACCGCGCGTAACGAACACTTCAGCCATCGCCTGGGCGTTGTCGATGACTTGCTGCTGGTAGGCCTTGAAACTTGGCTCCAGCGCTTCTTTGAAGCATACGGCTTTGGCTGCAATCACTTGCATCAGCGGGCCGCCCTGGCTGCCGGGGAATACGGCGGAGTTGAGTTTCTTCTCGATAGCCTCGTTGGCCTTGGCCAGGATCAAACCGCCACGTGGGCCGCGCAGGGTTTTGTGGGTGGTGGTGGTGACCACATCGGCAAACGGAATCGGATTGGGGTACAGGCCGGCGGCGACCAAGCCAGCAACGTGGGCCATGTCGACAAACAACAGGGCATCGACCTTGTTGGCGATTTCGCGGAAGCGGGCGAAATCCAGAGTGCGTGAATAGGCGGAGAAACCGGCGACGATCATCTTCGGCTTATGCTCAAGCGCCAGGCGCTCGACTTCGGCGTAGTCGATCAGGCCCTGCTCATCGATGCCGTACTGCACCGCGTTGTACAGCTTGCCGGAGGACGACACCTTGGCGCCGTGGGTCAGGTGGCCGCCGTGGGCCAGGCTCATGCCGAGGATGGTATCGCCGGCATTAATCAGCGCCAGATACACCGCGCTGTTAGCGGACGAGCCGGAGTGCGGCTGTACGTTGGCGTAGTCTGCACCAAACAGCTGCTTGGCGCGCTCGATGGCGAGGGCTTCGACCTTGTCTACATGTTCACAGCCGCCGTAGTAACGCTTGCCCGGATAGCCTTCGGCGTACTTGTTGGTCAGGCCGCTGCCTTGCGCCTGCATGACGCGCTGGCTGCAATAGTTCTCCGAGGCAATCAGCTCGATATGGTCTTCCTGGCGCTGCTCTTCGGCGTTGATCGCGGCGAGTAGGGCGTCGTCGTAGCCTTGCAGTTGGTCGTGCTTGCTGAACATGGTGAGGTCCCTCGCTTATTGTTTTGGGGTGCAACTAACCCGCCCCGGGTAGGGGTGAGTCGAAATTTGGGGGAGAAAGCAGCCCCGCGGCCCGGATGCGCTCCGGGCCGCGGGCTGTTATCACTCGTCCTGGTACGCCTCGATGGACGGGCAGGCGCAGATCAGGTTGCGGTCGCCGAACACGTTGTCGACGCGGCCGACCGGTGGCCAGTACTTGCCTTCGATCAGCGTGGCGGTCGGGTACACCGCTTGTTCGCGGCTATAGCCGTGAGTCCACTCACCGACCAGTTCTAGCGCGGTGTGTGGGGCGTTTTTCAGCGGGTTGTCGTTGGCATCCAGTTCACCACGCTCCACTGCACGAATTTCCTCGCGGATGGCGATCATGGCGTCGCAGAAGCGGTCCAGTTCTTCTTTGGATTCGCTTTCGGTCGGCTCGATCATCAGCGTGCCGGCCACCGGGAAGGACATGGTCGGGGCGTGGAAACCGAAGTCGATCAGGCGCTTGGCCACATCGTCAACGCTGATGCCGCTGCTGTCCTTGATCGGACGGATATCCAGGATGCACTCATGCGCCACCAGGCCGTTGCTGCCCGAATACAGCACGGGGTAGTGCTCTTCCAGGCGGCGGGCGATGTAGTTGGCGTTGAGAATGGCCATCTGCGAGGCGAGCTTGAGACCCTCACCGCCCATCATGCTGATGTACATCCAGGTGATCGGCAGGATGCTGGCGCTGCCGAACGGCGCGGCGCTGACTGCACCTTCTTTACGGGCCATATGGCCGTGGCCAGGCAGGAATGGAATCAGGTGCGCTTTGACGCCAATCGGGCCAACACCTGGGCCACCGCCACCGTGCGGGATGCAGAAGGTTTTGTGCAGGTTCAGGTGCGAGACGTCGCCGCCGAACTTGCCCGGGGCACAGAGGCCGACCATGGCATTCATGTTGGCACCGTCGATATACACCTGGCCGCCGTTGTCATGAATGATCTGGCAGATTTCGCGGATGCCTTCCTCAAACACGCCGTGGGTCGACGGGTAGGTGATCATCAGGGCAGCCAGGCGATCCTTGTGCTCTTCGGCCTTGGCCTTGAGGTCGGCGATATCGACGTTACCGCTGCTGTCGCACGCCGTTACCACCACGCGCATACCGGCCATGCTGGCGGTCGCCGGGTTGGTGCCGTGGGCCGACTGCGGGATCAGGCAGATATCGCGCTGATCGTCGCCGCGACTGTGGTGGTAAGCACGGATGGCCAGCAGACCGGCGTACTCGCCCTGGGAGCCGGCGTTTGGCTGCAGGGAGATACCGTCATAGCCGGTGGCCGCGCAGAGCATGGCTTCCAGTTCGGTTGTCAGTTGGCTGTAACCCTGGCTCTGCTCTGCTGGAGCGAAGGGGTGCAGGTTGCCGAATTCGGCCCAGGTCACCGGGATCATTTCGCTGGCGGCGTTGAGCTTCATGGTGCAGGAACCCAGCGGGATCATGCTGCGGTCCAGCGCCAGGTCCTTGTCGGCCAGCTTGCGCAGATAACGCATCAGCTCTGTTTCGCTGTGGTAGCGATTGAATACGGGATGGCTGAGGATTTCCGATTCGCGCAACAGGCCTTTTGGCAGCTGGGCGAGCACGTCGGCAGCCAGTTCAGCGAAGGCTGGAACAGCCTTGCCGTCGGCGAATACCGCCAACAGCGCTTCGACGGCTGCTTGATCGGTGGTCTCATCCAGGGACAGGCCCAGACGCTCACCATCGATTTCACGCAGGTTGATCCCAGCCTTGCGCGCCGCTGCATGCAGAGCAGCGGTCTTGCTGCCGGTTGCCAGGCTCAAAGTGTCGAAGAAGAATTCCTGCTCAACGCTGTAACCCAGGGCGCGCAGGCCTTTGGCCAGGATTGCGGTGAACTGGTGAGTGCGCTGGGCAATCTGCGTCAGGCCTTTCGGGCCGTGGTAGACGGCGTACATGCTGGCGATGTTGGCCAGCAGCACCTGGGCGGTACAGATGTTACTGGTGGCTTTCTCGCGGCGGATATGTTGCTCGCGGGTCTGCATGGCCAGGCGCAGGGCCGGCTTGCCGAAGCGGTCGATCGACATGCCGACCAGGCGGCCTGGCATATCGCGCTTGAATGCATCGCGGGTAGCGAAGTAGGCCGCGTGTGGGCCACCGAAGCCCAGCGGTACGCCGAAACGCTGGGCGCTGCCCAAGGCTACGTCGGCACCGAACTCGCCGGGTGGGGTGAGCAGGGTCAGGGCCAGTAGGTCAGCGGCGACAGCGACCAGCGCGTTGGCCGCGTGGAAGCGCTCAACCAGTTCGCGATAGTCGAAGATATCGCCATTGCTCGCCGGGTACTGCAGCAGCGCGCCGAAGTAGGCGCTGGCATCAGTAATCGCGGCTTCGTCACCGATCACCACTTCAATACCCAGCGGCTCGGCACGGGTGCGCAGCACGTCGAGGGTTTGCGGGTGGCAATGCTGGGAGGCGAAGAAGGCGTTGCTGGCCTTGTTCTTCGACAGGCGTTTGCAGAAGGTCATGGCTTCGGCGGCGGCGGTGGCTTCATCCAATAGCGAGGCGTTGGCGATCTGCATTCCGGTGAGGTCGCTGACCAGCGTCTGGAAGTTCAGCAAAGACTCCAGGCGGCCCTGAGAAATCTCTGGCTGATAAGGGGTGTAAGCGGTGTACCAGGCCGGGTTTTCCAGCAAGTTGCGCAGGATCGGGCTTGGCGTGTGGGTGCCGTGATAGCCCTGACCGATGTAGGTTTTGAATTGCTGGTTCTTGCCTGCGATGGCCTTGATCTTGGCCAGCGCGTCGGCTTCCGACAGGCCCGGCTGAGCACCCAGCACGCTGGTGCCCTTGATGCTCTCGGGGATGACGTTATCAGTCAGCGCGTCGATGCTGGCATAGCCGAGCAGTTCGAGCATGGCGGCGGTATCGGTCTCACGTGGGCCGATATGCCGGGCGATAAATTCGTTCTGGGTGGTCAGCTTGGTCATTGCAATCTCTCAGGCGTCAGCATTGGCGTTGAGCAGGCGCTCGTAGGCGGCCTGATCGAGCAGGTCGGCTACCGCGCTGGCATTGGCCGGACGGAAACGGAAGAACCAACCCTTGCCCAGGGGATCTTCGTTGACCAACTCAGGGCTGGATTCTAGCTCGCCATTGACCTCAATCACCTCACCGTCCAGCGGCATGGCGATATTGCTCGCCGCTTTTACCGATTCCAGCACGGCCACTTCAGCGCCTTCAACGTAGCTCTGGGCTTCCGGCAACTGGACGAATACCACGTCACCCAAGGCTTCCTGGGCATAGGCGGTGATGCCCACGGTAACCAGACCATCGGCATCCTGACGCAGCCATTCGTGCTCAACGGTAAAACGCAATTCGCTCATGTGAACTCCTCAAGGGTGGTGACTCGCCCTTTCTGTTGGGGGCGATGTGCTGGACGCTCGTGCCGGGCACGAACGGAAGGTGTAAAGACCATAGCAAGGGTGGTGCCATTGTTATTTTTATCAATAAAAACAACAACTTAAGTTGTTTTTAGGTGCTGGGTTTTATAGCGATTGTAGCGATTTCGATACAGGTGTGGCTAATTCATTCACAAAGCACGGCGCAAAGGCTCTAGCGTCGCGGGTTGAACGCTTCGTGTCGCTTTCAATACGGTGTATTCAAATCGGTACGGTTGCCGGTTAGATTCCGCGCTGCAGTGCCGTTGCTGGCGCTGCAGTGCGGCCTGAGTTGCAACGCCAGCCATGGTGAACTCCCCCGCCGAACCGGCCGGGCCATTCACCCGCCCTATAAAGCGCCATTGAAATGGTCCATGGGCCGGGCGCTGAGTGGCTTTTTAGAGGTGTATTCACTCTTTCGGCTGACAGGGCAAATACCTCTTTCGGGCGCTTATCCCGCTCAAGGCGCCTGGGTAGCGTGGGGCCTCAACACGAAACCCGCTTTCCAGGAGAGCCGCATGAGAACAACAACAAGACATGCCATCTTCCAGCCCAGCATTTTGGCGGTTGCCATTGCTGTTGGCTGTGTCGCGCCTGTCCAGGCCATAACGTTCAATATTGGTGAGGTCGAAGCGCAGTTCGACTCATCACTGTCGGTGGGGGCCAGCTGGAGTGTGCGTGGGGCTGATCCGGATTTCATCGGCACACGCAATGGCGGCAAGGCCTCCTCACAGACGAACGATGATGGGCGTCTGAACTTCAAAAAGGGCGAAACCTTCTCGAAGATCTTCAAGGGTATCCATGACCTTGAACTCAAGTACGGCGATACCGGTGTGTTCGTTCGCGGCAAGTACTGGTACGACTTTGAGACCAAGGATGAAAGCCGCCTGCTGTATGACATCGATGATCACAATCGCAAGACTGCGGCGCAGGCCTCAGGAGCGGAAATCCTCGATGCGTTCATCTACCACAACTACAACCTGGGCAGCATGCCCGGCAGTGTGCGGGTTGGTAAGCAAGTAGTCAGCTGGGGCGAAAGTACTTTTATCGGTAACTCGATCAACTCGATCAACCCTGTGGATGCTGCAGCATTCCGCCGGCCTGGGGCGGAGATCAAGGAGGGGTTGATTCCGGTCAACATGCTCTATGTATCGCAGAGCTTGACCGACACCATCAGCATGGAAGCGTTCTATCAGCTGGAGTGGGACCAGACCGTTATTGATAACTGCGGGACGTTCTTTGCACCCAGCGACACGGCCGCCGATGGCTGCAATGACCGCCTGGTTGTAGCCGGGGCCGACGTTGCGCCTGACGCGTCAAATAACACCGGTGCGCCCGGTAATCCGGTCTTCATTCCGCGCGCGGGTGATCGTGATGCTCGCGACAGCGGCCAGTTCGGCGTTGCCCTGCGCTGGTTTGCCGAGTCGCTGAACGACACTGAGTTCGGCTTGTATGCGATGAATTATCACAGCCGTACCCCGAGCGGCAGCATCATTGTTGGTACTGGGGCACCACAGGCTGCTCGCTACTTTCTGGAATACCCGGAGGATATTCGCCTGTATGGCGTAAGTTTCCAGACCAATATCGAAGGCACGGCGTTGTCGGGTGAACTCAGTTACCGGCCGAATATGCCAATCGGCATTAACTCCACTGATATGACCTTTGCTTCCCTTCGGCAGGGTTTCTCACCGGTATTTACCAGTGGTCATGGGCGAAATGCAGTGGGTGAGGAAATTGCCGGTTACGTGCGCAAGCCGGTGACCCAGGCGCAAGTTACGGCGGTGCAGTTTTTCGACCGGGTGCTGGGGGCCAGTCGCCTGACCGTGCTGGGTGAGGTGGGTTACAACCACGTCAGTGGCATCAGCAATGATGTGGGTGAGCTGCGCTTCGGCCGCGATCCTGTCTATGGCATTGGTCAGCTCACCCCCAATACGACCTGTACCGCAGGGGTGAATACCGCCAACCCTGATCAGTGTAATGACGATGGTTTCTTTACCAGCAGCTCCTGGGGCTACCGCCTGCGTGCTAGTGCCGAGTACAGCAACGTCTTCGCCGGGATAAACCTAACGCCGAGCATCGCCTGGTCGCATGACGTCGATGGTTATGGCCCCAATTTTAGCGAGGGCAGTAAGGCGGTGAGCCTAGGCCTGAACGCCGACTACCAGAACACCTATAACGCCAGCCTCAGTTACACCGACTTCTTTGGTGGTGATTACAACACCAACGTCGACCGTGACTTTGTTGCCCTGAGCTTTGGTGTGAACTTCTGATCAACGCAGTGCAAAGGATCCGTACACCATGAAAAACACAAGAATCCTGCAAGCAGGGGCGCTGGCGCTGACTTTGTTAGCCAGCAGCGTAATGGCCGCAGTGTCTGAACAAGAAGCGGCTCAGTTGGGCACCAGCTTGACGCCACTGGGCGGGGAAATGGCCGGTAATGCCGAAGGCAGTATTCCTGCCTGGGATGGTGGCCTTTCTACCAGCGCGGCGGCTGTTGATGACAAGGGCTTTCTCGCAGACCCATATGCCAGCGAGCAACCGCTCTTCACCATTACCGCAGCCAATGCTGAGCAATACAAAGACAAGCTATCAGCCGGCCAGATGGCCATGCTCACGCGCTACGCGGATAGCTACAAGATTCCGGTTTACCCCACTCACCGCTCCACTGCTGTGCCTGCAAGGATTGGTGATGCGGCCAAGGTCAGTGCGCTGAATACCACGCCGGTTGATGGTGGTAACGGCCTGCAGAACTTTAATGCCAGTCGCTACTACGCCTTTCCAATTCCCAAGACTGGTGTTGAGGTGATCTGGAATCACATTACCCGTTACCGCGGCGGTAACACCCGTCGAGTGGTTACGCAGGCCACACCACAAACCAATGGTTCTTACAGCTTGGTGAAGTTCGAGGACGAAGTAGCCTTCCCGGCAGATATGCCCGACCTTGATCCGGCCAAGGGCAGTAATGTGCTGCTGTATTTCAAGCAGCGGGTGACTGCACCATCACGTCTGGCCGGTAACGTGCTGCTGGTTCACGAAACCATCGATCAGGTTAAAGAGCCGCGCTTGGCGTGGATCTATAACGCCGGTCAGCGCCGCGTAAGGCGCGCACCGCAGGTGGCCTACGATGGGCCGGGTACCGCTGCTGACGGCATGCGTACGGCAGACAGTTTCGACTTGTTCTCCGGTGCTCCGGATCGCTACGACTGGCAGTTGGTCGGCAAGAAGGAAATGTACATTCCCTATAACAGCTACAAGCTTGATTCGCCGTCGCTGAAATACGACGACGTGATCAAGGCCGGGCATATCAATCAGGATCTGACTCGCTACGAGCTGCACCGGGTTTGGGAAGTGGTGGCTACGCTGAAGAGCGGTGAGCGGCATATCTATGCCAAGCGTCATATGTATGTCGACGAGGACAGCTGGCAGATTGCGCTGGTTGATCATTACGACGGCCGTGGCCAGCTCTGGCGTGTTGCCGAAGGCCATGCGCAGCAGTACTTCAACCATCAGGTACCGGGCTACACCCTCGAAGCGTTGTATGACTTGGTGGCGGGTCGTTATTTGGCCCTGGGCATGAAAAACGAAGAGAAGTCAGCCTATAACTTCGGTTTCAAGGCGACAGCTGCAGACTACACTCCTGCCGCACTGCGCAGCTCCGGCGTACGTTAAGTAGGCTGCGTTACCTGTTACTCCGTATTTAGGCGGCCTTCGGGCCGCTTTTTTTATCGGCCAGCATCATCTGCCGTGATAGAGCTTTGAACCTCGGGCGATGGGGTTTAGCCTGTAACGATCCGGTTCCTGTAGAACAATAAAACGAGCCGCCATGAACGCATTAGCGCCTTTATCGCTGAGCGTCGCAGCCCTTCCCGGCGGCAGCGTGCAGCGCCCGCCACCCGGGCATATCCCGCGCCTCACCCTACAGCAGCGCTTATTCGCGCAAGACTGTCGACTCCGCCTGCTGATTGCCCCCGCCGGTTTTGGCAAGACTGTGTTACTGGCCGATTGTGCCCGTGAGTGTCCGCAAGGTTGCCAGTTGCTTTGGCTCAATTGTGGTGCAGACGAGATACATGCAGAGCAGTTCGTCGAGCAGCTGGGCAAGTTGCTCGGTTACTCGGCGGGGCTTACTACCAGCGAGTTGCTGGCAGCCTTGGCCCATGAGCCGCGCCGTCTGTGGATCATGCTTAACGACTATCCGGCTCACTCGAATAACGCTCTCGATAATGTCCTCAATCAACTGCTCAGCGTAACGCCGGCGGGCGTCTGCTGGTGGCTCGGTAGTCGAGGGCGTCCGTCTTGCAACTTGTCGCGGTTGTTACTGGAAGGTGAGTTGTTGGAGCTTGGGCCGAGTGACCTGTGTTTCAGCGAAGCGGATGTCGCTACCTGGTTGCAGCAAATCGATCCAGCGCGCAGCCATTGGGCACATGATTTATATGGGTTGACCCAAGGCTGGCCGGCGGCATTGCGCTTGCGCCTATTGGCAGCCCAGGTCGAGCCAGCGGCGGCGACTGCGCCACTGGATATTGAGCACGACCCGCTGCTTAGCGAGTACGTTGAGCGTGAAGTGCTGCATGGTCTCCCGGTCGAGCTGTTGCAGATGCTGCAGAATCTGGCACAGCTGCCGCGCTTCAATCCGGCGCTGTGTGACCACCTGTTTGGCGTGGGGGAGGGGGCACTCTGGTTGCGTGGGTTGATCGAGCGCGGTGTATTTGTTCAGGAGCTGGAGGCTGCCAAGGGCTGGTTTGTTCTGTTTCCGCCACTGGCCAGGTTACTGCGAAGCCTTACGTCGCATATCCCGTGCAATGCCCTGCATGTGCATGCCAGCCAGTGGTTTGCCAGCCACGGTGATATCCGGGCGGCCGTGGAACATGCGTTGCTGGCCGGGCAGCTGGAAGTGGCAGGCAGCTTTCTTGAGCGGTTTACCGAAGAGCAGGTGCTACAAGGGCAAGATCTGGCGTTGATTCTGCGTTGGCGCAGCGAGCTGCCAGAAAGTCTGCTGTGTAGCACGCCAAGGCTGATTTTGTTAAACGCCTGGGTCTTACTGCTAGTCGGTCGTCTGGATGAGGCTCAGGCCTGTATTGATCAGTTGGCCAGGTTTCAGCCGCGCAGTGATGGTGCGCGTACCCGTGAGCTGTTCGCTCATTGGCAGGCTATCCAGGGCATCATTGCCTATGGCCGTGTTTGTGCGGTCGGTGCCCGCAGTAATCTGCTTGAGGCATTACAGGGGTTGCCGGAAAGCGCTTGGGCGCAGTCCCTGCTATGCCGCTCGGCGCTGACACTGGTGGCCATTGGCGAAGGTAATCTTGAGCTGGCACAAAAGCTCAGCTTCGAGGCATTGAAACAGGCGAGGTTGCACGGCAATGCAGTGTTTGAGGCGCTGCTGGAGCTTGACCATGCCTTGTTGCTGGAGGCTCGCGGGGAGTTTGCCCGCGCCGAATCATTGCTACAGCGGGTACTGACGGCCACAGATCCTGCCGCGCTGCGTAATACTCCGGTTTTGGCACGGCTTCAGCTGCGTTTGGCACGTGTGCAGTTGCGCCAGGGGCGACACGACGAGGCTGCACAGGGTTTCCCACGTGGTCTTGAGCATGCGCTTAGTTGTGGTGATCCTGGCGCGTTTCACGGTTATCTCGGCCTGGCTGAGCTGGCCATGGGGCAGGGAGATTTTGCCGGAGCGTTTGCCCATTTAGGGCGAGCCGAGCGGTTGATGCAGCGCCAGCATGTGAGTGAAACCCTCTATCGCGGCACGTTGCTGCTGGCCAGCAGCCACCTGTGGATTGCCCAGGGACACTACGAGCGTGCGCGTATGGCTGTTGGCCGGGTGCTGGCTTATTCTCAGCGGGTTGAGGCGATTCTACCGACGCCCAACTTTCCTGAGCTTATTCCGCGTCTGCAACTGTTGTTGCTGCAAATGGACTTGGCGCAGGGTGAGGATGTGCGTGAGCCTCTGCGCCACCTGCGTGAGCAGGCCCTGAGCCAGGGGCGCCAGGCGCTTGTCAGTGAACTCTGGTTGGCTTATGCCGATGCCAGTACCGCGTGTGGCGACAAAACCGCGGCTGAGCACGCACGAGAAACCGGACAGGTGCTGCGCCGACGTTTGGCTTATCACTGCCTGTGGTTCTCGGTGGCCAAACCACTTCGCGATGCCACTCCGGTACAACCTGCTACCGCCAATGCGCTGAGCCAACGCGAGATAGCGGTGTTGCGCTTGATCGCTCAGGGTTGCTCGAATCAAGAGGTGGCCGAGCAGCTGTTTATCTCGCTGCATACGGTCAAAACCCACGCCCGCCGGATCAACGGCAAGCTGGGTGTGGCACGGCGTACTCAGGCGGTGGCCAAGGCCAAGGCGTTGGGCTTCTTCTAGTGCAGCGCTGGGCTGGCGCTGAGCAGGCGTAGACGCTGGCTGAGCTGAAGGTGCTGCGCCGGGTCATCGCTGAGCAGCAGGGCGCATTGCAGGTCGAAGCGTTCACCCTGCGGACAATCGAGCAATTGATAAATCTCCGCGCGGGCCAGGTGGTCATGCAGGGTCGGTGTGCCGAGCAACAGCACGCGCTCGGCATCGCGCAGCGCGGCCAGCGGGTCATCATCCAGTTGATGCAGTTGCCGCAGGTTGCGTGATAGGCGCTGCAACATACTGCGTGCATCGCAGGGCTGCAGCTGGCTGGCGCTCAATTCGGCAGTCGGGCCTAGGTGGCGTTGCAGCAGTTCGCGGCATTCGCGGGTGTACAGACGCCGGCCGCTGCACGGGTCGAGTAGATGATCGGCGCCCGGTACGCGCAGCAGAAAATGTCCCGGAAAATTCACTCCCTGTAGCGGAATCGCCAAGCGCCGGGCCAGCTCCAGTGCGAGCAGGGCCAGGGACAGTGGTTGGCCGCGGCGGCGCAATAACAACTGGTCCAGCAGCGCTGCCCTTGGCCTGAGCGGGCGTTCGTCGTCTTCATGAAAGTCCAGCTCACTCAGCCGGCGCAGCAGTGGTTGCGCCAGTTCTTGCAGCGGCAGATTTGGCAGGCCCTGGCTGACCTGTTGCTGCAGACCGTTGAGCCGTTGCAGCACCTCGGCCGGTTGCAGCGTTGGTTGGTGCTCCACGGCAATCCACAGCGCCGCCTCGAACAGCGCAGGCGGGTTTTGCTCCAGACAGGCAAGGCAGGCGGCGCGTGGGGTCATAGCAATCTCCCGATGTCTCTGCTTTGTAGTCAAGCGCCGAGGCTTCGTCCAGTGGATTGTTATGTGGGCGCTCGGTTGCAACTGACCACTGGGCGGGTGCCGGCAGTGCCACTGCCTATACTGATGTGCAAATCAGTACGGGAGCCACAGCATGTTTGCCATGATGGAAACCGCCCGGCTGGAGTCGTTGCACTTCGCCGTAGACCCGCTGACCGGTCTGCAGGCCATTATCGCCATTCACAACAGTCGCCTCGGCCCCGCGCTGGGCGGCTGCCGTTATCTACCCTACGCCGACAGCCAAAGCGCCATTGAGGATGTGCTGCGCCTGGCCAAGGGCATGAGCTACAAGGCTGCGCTGGCCGGCCTGCAACAGGGCGGCGGCAAGGCGGTGATTATCCGCCCGGCGCATGTCGACAATCGTGGCGCGCTGTTTGAAGCCTTCGGGCGCTTTATCGAAACCCTCAACGGCCGCTACATCACTGCCATGGACAGTGGCACCTCCAGCGTCGATATGGACTGCATCGCCCAGCACACCCAGCATGTCACCAGCACCACGGCCGAAGGCGATCCGTCGCCGCATACGGCGCTGGGGGTGTTTACCGGTATTCGCGCCACCGCTCTGGCGCGCCTCGGCAGTGACAACCTGGAAGGCTTGCGGGTGGCGATTCAGGGGCTGGGCAATGTCGGTTATGCGCTGGCCGAGCAACTGCATGCTGCGGGGGCCGAGTTGCTGGTCAGCGATCTGGATCATGGCCGCGTACAGCTGGCAGTCGAGCAATTGGGCGCGCGGCCGGTGGCCAGCGAGGCACTACTGGCTACTCCGTGCGACATCCTCGCGCCGTGCGGGCTGGGCGGCGTGCTGAACCACACAACAGTTGGCCAGCTGCGCTGTTCGGCGGTGGCGGGGGCGGCAAACAATCAGCTGGCCAGTGCGGATATCTCCGACAGCCTGCAGGCGCGAGGGATTCTCTATGCGCCGGATTATGTGATCAATGCTGGCGGCCTGATCTATGTGGCGCTGAAGCATCAGGGAGAGCCGTTATCGGCGATTACCGCGCACCTGACGCAGATCAGCCGACGCCTGACCGAAATCTTCGGCCATGCTCAGGCCGATAAGCGTTCGCCAGCGCGGGTCGCAGATGCCATTGCTGAGCGCTTGCTGTATGGCTGAGTTTGGCGAGGTAAAAACACAAAACCCCAGTCACTGACTGGGGTTTTGTTTATCGCTGCTGGGGTTACTCGGCAGCAGGTTCGCTCAGTTCACTCAAGGCGTCCGGCTGGTTCTTGAACGCTTTGGCGAAGATGTCACGGTTCTTCGCCATATAAATCCCCAACTCTTCACCTTGGGCTTCATTCAGCGATGGCACGGCTTTTTGCAGCACCTCGGTGAGCAGCTCGGCCAGTTCGAGCATTTTGTCATGACGGTCGGCTTCGGCTTTATCCATGAATAAACGCTCCAAATCCCGGCTGCTGCGGTACACCACTTCGACGGCCATTCATCACCTCTACGCCTTCACGCTGATAGGTTGCAATAAACTGTTTATTTGTACAGTGGTGGCGAGCATAAAGAACTCGCCTGCATTTGGCCAGCAGCAATTGCCATGCCGGCTAACAACATAGCCGATTCTTCAGCCTGCAACAGCCAGTCGCTAGCATGGCGCGGCGGTTGCAGGTGCTTTTTCGCCCGCAGCAAGCTTCTTCTACTGACACTGTTAGATGATGACGCGCGGTGCTGTCGTCATTTTCGATCTATTAGGAGCTTTTATGGGTAAGCCAAACTGGGCCGAGCTGATGCGCGAGCGCATGCATGGGCTGGCGGAATCGCTGGGCAATCTGTTGATGGAGGCGTTCCACTACCTGGCGCTGTTCGCCATCGGCGCGATCACCGCCTGGGCGGCGGTCATGGCATTTCTCGGCATGTTGGAAAAGGGGCAGATCACCGTCGACGATATCCTGCTGCTGTTTATCTACCTGGAATTGGCAGCGATGGTGGGGATCTATTTCAAGACCAACCACATGCCGATCCGCTTCATGATCTATGTGGCGATTACCGCGCTGACCCGCCTGATGATTTCCGATATTTCGCACAACCACAAACCCGACATGGGCGTGGTGATGGTCTCCGGGGCGATTCTGCTGTTGGCATTGGCGATTTTTGTGGTGCGTTACGCTTCCTCGCGCTTTCCGGCAGTGCAGGCTGACGGTCAACGACGCAAACGCAATTCGGCCGACGATGCGGCTGAGAAAGACGATACGCAGAGTGACGATTAAAGCCGGGTCAGTCGCTTAGCGGGGCAAACAGCGCCTGCAGGTCGTCTTCGCTGAGCTGCAGCTGGGTCTGGCTGCCGCCTTCCAGCACGCCGCGGGCCAAGCTGGCCTTGGCTTGCTGCAGCTGCTGGATCTTCTCTTCGACGCTGCCACGGGCGATCAGCTTGTAGACGAACACCGGCTTGTCTTGGCCGATACGGTAGGCGCGGTCGCTGGCCTGGGCTTCGGCGGCCGGGTTCCACCAGGGGTCGAAGTGGATCACGGTATCGGCCGCGGTCAGGTTCAGGCCCGCGCCACCGGCTTTCAGGCTGATCAGGAAGATCGGTAACTCGCCGGCCTGGAACTGCTGCACCGGGCTGCGCCGATCCTGGGTACTGCCGGTGAGCTTGGCGTAGGGGATATTGCGCGCTTTCAGCTCAGCTTCGATCAGCGCCAGCATCGAGGTGAATTGCGAGAACAGCAGCACCCGCCGGCCTTCGGCAAACAACTCTTCGAGCATTTCCAGCAGGCCGCTGAGCTTGCCGGAGTCCGCGCTGGTCAGGTTGCTATCGCCTTCATCGCCGAGCAAGCGCAGGTCGCAGCAGGCCTGGCGCAGACGCAGCAACGCTTCGAGAATCACGATTTGGCTACGGGCCAGGCCCTGGCGGGCGATTTCCGCACGGACCTTCTGATCCATGGCCAGGCGCAGGGTTTCGTAACGGTCGCGTTGCGCCGCACTGAGTTCTACCCACTGGGTGATCTCGGTTTTCGGCGGTAGCTCGCTGGCCACCTGCTCCTTGGTACGCCGCAAAATAAAAGGTTTGATCCGCCCGGTCAGGTGGGTCAAACGCTGCTGGTTGGCGTTCTTCTCGATCGGCGTGCGGTAGTCGCGGGTAAAACTCTTGCTGTCACCCAGCCAGCCGGGCATGAGGAAGTTGAACAGCGACCACAGCTCGCCCAGGTGATTCTCCAGCGGCGTGCCGGTCAGGCACAGGCGTTGGCCGGCCTGCAGTTGTGAGGCGGCGACGGCGGCCTTGCTGCGCGGGTTCTTGATGTTTTGTGCTTCATCGAGAATCAACAGGCGGTAGCTGTAGGCGCTTAGCGCCTTGAGGTCGCGGGGCAGCAGGGCGTAGGTGGTGAGGATGATCTGGTGCTCGGCGATCTGCTTGAACAGCGCACGGCGCTTCGGCCCGTGCAGGGCCAGCACTTTGAGCTGCGGGGTGAAGCGCGCGGCTTCATCCTGCCAGTTGGGAATCAGGCTGGTGGGCATAACGATCAGCGCCGGCTGCTGCAAACGCCCGGCGTTGAACTCGCAGAGGATATGCCCGAGAGTTTGCAGGGTTTTGCCCAGGCCCATGTCATCGGCCAGCAGGCCGCCGACTTCCAGCTCGGCCAACCCCTGCATCCAGGCCAGGCCTTGTAGCTGATAGGGCCGCAGCTCCGCTTGCAGACCCGTGGGGGCTTGTAGGGTGGCGCTGTCCAGCTGCTGCAGGCGTTCGGCAAAGTCGCGCAGCTGGCTGCCGCCTTGCCAGCTGAGTGCTGGTCCTTGTTGCAGGTGATTCAGCCGTGCGGCATCCAGGCGCGACAGGCGCAGGCGCTGGCTGGGTTCGCCAGGCTCACGCACGAACAGTTCGCCGAGGGTCGCCAGCAGCGGTTTCAGTCGCGCCAGCGGCAAAGCCACGCGCTTGTGGTTATGCGGCAGGCTGACCAGCAGCACCTCATCATCATCGCGCTTGTTCAACGCTTCGCCATTGAGCAGCCAGGGCGCGCGGCGGATGGCCTGCAGCAGGATCGGCAGCAGGCTGATGCGCTGGCCTTCGACCTCGATGCCCAGCTCCAGATCGAACCAGTTCTGTTCGGGGTCTTCCTCGACCTCGGCGTACCAGTCATCGACTGGCGTCAGATTGAACTGAAAATCCGGCTGCATGCGGATTTGCCAGCCTTCCTCGCGTAGCAGCGGCAATTGCTCGCGGACAAACTGCAGCCAGGCGCCGTCATTGGGTTGTTCATAGGCTTCGCCCGCGCTTTCCGGCAGGGCTTCGCTTTGGCGCAGCGCCACTTGCAGGCCGGTCTGCTGCAGACGTTTGCGCAGTTGGGTTTCACTGCTGATGTCACGCACGATGCGCAGGCTGTGCTGGGCGCTCTGCTTGATCAGCAGGTCTTTGCCACTTTTGCCCGAGGCCAGGTGGCCCTGATAATCGAAGGCCAATGCGGCGCGGTGCTGGGTCTGTTCCTGCATGCGGCCTTTGCGTGCATCGAAATGCACGCGCACCAGGCTGCCGAGGCTCAGCACTGCGGCCGGCTGCAGACCCTCCAGACGTTCTTCGCGGGCCTCTGGACTGCTGACAATCAGCGGCGAGAGGTCGACCCCTTGTTCCTGTTGGCTTTGCAGGGTGAGCAGGGCGCTGGCGACGTGCTTGCAGTTGAAACCTACCGGGCAGCTGCATTTGCCGCTGACAGCCCAGCCCTGTCCGTAATGATTGAGGGTGATGCGTTGCTGATAGGTTTGCGCGCCAGAGCCCCTGCAGCTAGCGAGCAGGGTGCTGTCCTTGAGGCTAAGCAGGCGGCTGCGGCCTTGCGCGGCGTAGCCCTGGCCGCGCTGTAAATCTCCCACGCCGAATTCCGCACGCCAGTCTTCCTGGCGTAGATGCAGGATATCGAGGGGCATCAGTGGCCCCCAGTGTGCGAAAAGGCGAATCGTGGCATGGGCAGCTTTCTCGAAGGCAGCCGATGATTCTTGCACAGGCAGCGCGGGATTAGCAGGCTGTTTTCAGCCGCAGGCAGCAACAACCTTGGCAGGTTGATGGTTGGGTATGGGCTGGCGTGATAACACCTGCGTGACGAAAGCTGTCCGCGCTATGGACGCTGTAAAGCGGCGCGGTACTGACCCGGTGTGGCGCTGAAGGCCTGACGGAAGCGGTTGTTGAAGTGGCTGGCGCTGGCAAAGCCGCAGGCCAGAGCAACTTCCGACAGAGGCAAATGGCTGTGTTGCAACAAATGCAGGCCATGGCGCAAGCGCTGCGCCAGCACATAACGATGGGGTGGTACGCCAAAGCTGAGCTGGAACATTCTGGCAAAGTGGTACTCGGAGAGTGCGCACAAGCTGGCCAGGGTGCCAAGGCTAAGTGGCTCACAGAGGTTGGCCTGGATAAATTCGCGTACTCGCCGGCGCTGGCTGGGTGCAAGTCCCCCTTTCAAACGCAGCCCTTCGCGCCGGCCGACCTGGGACAACAGAGCATGGCTGATCAAGCCATGGGCCAGGCTGCTACTGAGCATGCGTTCGCCGGGTTCACGCCAATCCAGCTGGCTGAGCTGGCGAAAGCGTTGGGCCTGCTGCGCATCATCGAGAAAGGTGCCTTCGCGCAACTCCAGCTCGCGCGGTTCGCGGTCCAGCAAGTTGACGGCCGCCAAGGCGAACTGTTCCTGGCTGATATACAGGTGCGCCAGCTGGATTTCACCGTTGATTACCCACGCCGATTGGTGTCCGGCCGGGAGGATGCACAGCTTGTCCGGTGCGCCTTTGTTGTGCGGGCTTTCACGGCGGAAGGTGCCAGTACCGCCAGCCAGGTAGCAGGACAGCGTGTGGTGGCTGGGGGCTTCATAGTCGCGGGCATCGTGGCGGTTGCTCCACACAGCCGCAGCCAGCCCATCGCCCAACTCGGCGCTGCGGTGCAGGCGAGTGTGCGGTGAGCTGTGCATGCTTTGGAAAACCTGTAAGTGCTCAAGTTGCGACATAAATCCTCCGTCGCCCCATGCTACTCCTGGTGTTTTGCTGTGCCAGCCCCTGCGCGTAGAAAAGCGCAAGATTGTGCAAGGCGGTGCACGAGTCAGGCGCTGAGCAGCTTCTCCACATCGCTTGCGCTTAGAATTTTGCCGACTGATACCACTTTGTCGTCAATCACCAGCGCCGGAGTCGACATCACGCCGTGGGCGGCAATTTCGGCGATATCGGTCACCTTGAGTATCTGTGCCTCGCGGCCCAGGTTGGTCAGCGCCGCTTGAGTGTTCTCGCCCAAGGCGATGCATTTTTTACAGCCGGAACCGAGGATTTTAATGATCATGCTGTGCTCCATCAGTCAGATAAACAGATAGGCGAACGCGTTGAACAGGTAGCCAATCAATACAATGCCGACCGCCACGATGCCGAAGAACAACGCCAGCAGCGGCGCTTTGACCACTTTTTTGAGCATGATCAGCGAGGGCAGCGACAGCGCGGTGACGGCCATCATAAAAGCCAGCGCCGTACCCAGGCCGACGCCTTGGCCAACCAGCGCTTCGGCAATCGGCAGGGTGCCAAAAATATCGGCATACATCGGGATGCCGAGCACAGTCGCCAGCGGTACCGACCACCAGTTTTCCTGGCCTAGCAGCGCTTCGATCCAGCCGGCGGGAATCCAGTTATGGATGGCCGCGCCAATGCCGACGCCGATCAAGACGTACAGCCACACGCGGCTGAAAATATCGCTGACCTGCGCCCAGGCGAATTGCGCGCGATCGCGGCGCGTCAGCTGTTCTTGCGGGATGTCGAGCACCGGGTTGTGCATGACAAAGGCTTCGACATAGCGCTCCATCTTCGCCCGGCCGATCAGCGTACCGCCGAGCACCGCCAGCACCAGGCCGATCAGCACGTAGGCGATGGCAATCGACCAATTGAAGATGCTCGCCAGCAGAATCACCGAGGCCAGGTCCACCAGTGGCGAGGAGATCAGAAAGGCAAAGGTCACGCCCAGCGGCAGGCCGGAGCTGGTAAAGCCGATAAACAGCGGGATCGACGAACAGGAACAAAAGGGCGTGATGGTGCCCAGCAGCGCGCCGGTGAGTTTGGCCTTGAAGCCGCTCATGTTGCCGAGAATGCGCCGGGTACGTTCCGGCGGGAAATAACTCTGCACCCAGGAGATGCTGAAAATCAGCACGGCGAGCAGGATGAAAATCTTGATCACGTCGTAGATAAAGAAGTGCAGGCTGGCACCGACGCGGCTGGCCATGTCCATGCCGAAGCCGTCCTCCAGCAGCGCACGCACCAGCCAGGCCAGCCAATCCATGCGCAGTACTTGGTCATTCAGCCATGTGAACCATTGCATCTGCTGTCCTTGAGTGGCGGCACTGACAACGTGCTGGGTGTTAGCAGGATATTCGTTTTACAAGATATATGGATTTAAATATATTCGCCGAATCGTATTTCTGTGGCGCGGCGATGCCTGCGCACAGCAGCAGAGGTGAGCATGCTCGAACCCTTGACCCCCGCGACTGTTTTCAAATGCCTGGCGGATGAAACCCGCGCGCGCATGACCTTGCTGATTACGGCCGAAGGCGAGTTGTGCGTATGCGAGCTGACCACCGCGCTGGAGGACAGCCAGCCGAAGATCTCCCGCCACCTGGCGCAGCTGCGCAACTGCGGGCTGCTGGAAGATCAGCGGCGTGGCCAGTGGGTGTATTACCGCCTGCATCCGCAGCTCCCTGAGTGGGCGCAGCAGTTGCTGCAGGTGACGCTGCAGGCCAACCAAACCTGGCTGGCTGGCAATACCGACAAGCTGCAACGCATGCGCAATCGCCCTGATCGACAGAGCCTGTGTGGTTGAGTCGTCGCTCGTTGCTGCTCGTTATTGCAAGATCATTGAGGTAAGCATGCTCAATACCCTGGGGTTATTTGCCCTGACTGCACTGGCCGAAATACTCGGCTGCTACTTGCCGTACCTGTGGCTTAAACAGGGCAAAAGCATCTGGTTGCTGCTGCCCGCCGCAGCGTCGTTGGCCTTGTTTGTCTGGCTGCTGAGTTTGCATCCAACGGCGACTGGGCGGGTGTATGCCGCTTATGGCGGCGTCTATGTGGCGACGGCGATTGTCTGGCTGTGGCTGGTGGATGGCATTCGTCCGAGCCACTGGGATTTGCTCGGGGCCGCTGTGGCCCTGCTTGGCATGGCAATCATCATGTTTGCTCCGCGTTCGGTTTAATCATTCAGCGAGTACAACCCTCATGACTATCAAAGTAGGTATCAACGGTTTTGGTCGTATCGGTCGCCTGGCGCTGCGTGCCGCCTGGGGCTGGCCGGAATTCGAATTTGTACAGATCAACGATCCGGCCGGTGATGCGCCGACCCATGCGCATTTGCTCAATTTCGACTCGGTGCATGGCCGCTGGCAGCACGAGGCCGGTAGCGACGGCGATGCGGTGGTGATCGACGGCAAGCGCATTCAGGTCACGGCTAACAAATCCATCAGCGAGACCGACTGGAGCGGTTGCGATTTGGTCATCGAAGCCAGCGGCAAGATGAAGACCGTGGCGTTGCTGCAGGCCTATCTCGATCAAGGCGTTAAGCGCGTGGTGGTCTGTGCGCCGGTCAAAGAGCCGGGCGCGCTGAATATCGTCATGGGTGTTAACCAGCAGCTGTTCGACCCGGCGCAGCACCGCATCGTCACCGCGGCGTCCTGTACCACCAACTGCCTGGCCCCGGTGGTCAAGGTGATCCACGAGAACCTCGGCATCCGCCACGGCTCGATCACCACAATCCACGACCTGACTAACACCCAAAGCATCCTCGACCAGCCGCACAAGGATCTGCGCCGTGCGCGCGCTTCGGGCATGAGCTTGATCCCCACCAGCACCGGCTCGGCGACGGCGATTGCTGAGATCTTCCCCGAGCTGCGCGGCAAGCTGAACGGCCATGCCGTGCGCGTACCCCTGGCCAACGCCTCGCTGACTGACTGCGTGTTTGAAGTGGAACGCACCACCACGGTGGAGGAGGTCAATACCTTGCTCAAAGCTGCCGCCGCTGGACCGCTAGCTGGGATTCTCGGCTATGAGGAGCGGCCGCTGGTGTCCATCGACTACCGAACCGACCCGCGCTCCTCGATCATCGATGCGCTGTCGACCATGGTGGTCAACGGCACCCAGGTGAAGCTGTATGCCTGGTACGACAACGAATGGGGTTACGCCAACCGCGCCGTCGAGTTGGCTAGGATGGTCGGTACCGCTGATTGATCCGTAGGGTGGATGACGCCTTTTTCATCCGCCGTGGTTGTCTGGTGGGTGGATAAAGCGCCATCCACCATACGGCCTGGTCTGTAGCCCCGTAGGATGGGTTGAGTTCGGCGATACCCATCAAGCTTCGTAGTAAACAGGAACTCCCGATGCACGCCTTATCTCGCCTCGCCCCCGACGTGCGCCAATACCTGTTGGTTACCGGAAATTACTGGGCATTTACCCTGACTGACGGCGCGCTGCGCATGTTGGTGGTGCTGCATTTTCATAGCCTGGCTTACACGCCGCTGCAGATCGCCGCGCTGTTTCTGTTCTATGAGATTTTTGGCGTGGTCACCAATCTCGTCGGCGGCTACCTGGGTGCGCGGCTGGGGCTTAATCGCACCATGAATATCGGCTTGGGTCTGCAGGTGGCGGCCTTGCTGATGCTCACGGTGCCGGCGGCCTGGCTGACCATTCCCTGGGTGATGGGCGCGCAGGCCTTGTCTGGTATCGCCAAAGACCTGAACAAGATGAGCGCGAAAAGCTCGATCAAATTGCTGGTGCCGGACAGTCAGCAGGGCACCTTGTACAAATGGGTGGCGATTCTTACCGGTTCGAAGAATGCGCTGAAAGGCGTTGGCTTCTTTATGGGCGGTGCACTGCTGGCGCTACTCGGCTTTAGCGGCGCGGTACTGGCCATGGCCGCTGTGCTGGCGTTGGTCTGGCTGGCCAGTTTGCTGCTGTTAAAAAAGGATCTGGGCAAGGCGAAGGCCAAGCCGAAGTTTCGCGACATTCTGTCCAAGAGTCGGGCGATCAATATTCTCTCGGCCGCACGCTTGTTCTTATTTGGCGCTCGCGATGTATGGTTTGTGGTAGCGCTGCCGGTTTACCTGTCCAGCGTGTTTGGTTGGGATTTCTGGATGGTCGGCGGCTTTCTCGCTGCCTGGGTGGTTGGCTACGGCATGGTGCAGTCCTTTGCCCCAGCCATCACTAGCAAAGCCAGCGGCCAGTTGCCGGATGGCCGCGCTGCCTTTGCTTGGGCGGCAGTGCTGGCCGGTGTGCCAGCTGCTATCGCCCTTGGTCTGAGCAGCGGGTTATCGGCGCAGTGGACCTTGCTCGGCGGGCTGCTGATATTCGGCGCACTGTTTGCGGTGAATTCTTCGCTGCACAGCTATCTGATCGTCAGCTACGCCAAAGAGGACGGTGTGTCGCTGGACGTGGGTTTCTATTACATGTCCAACGCCCTCGGCCGACTGATTGGCACGCTACTCTCGGGCTGGGTGTATCAGGCGTATGGCCTGGAGGCATGTTTGTGGGTGTCCTCGGCCTTTGTCCTGCTGGCGGCACTGATTTCTATTGGTTTGCCCCGGCATCGACAGGCTCAGCCCTTGTAGGAACGGTGGGGACGCCTAGTCCCATGCCCGTGAATCGACGTCAACCCAAAAGTATCGCGGCCAAGGCCGCTCCTACAGGTCTTTGCCTGACCCGATAGCATTCAGGGATGGCAGAACATACAAAAGCGCAAGTTTTTGCAAGAGTTGCAGGGCTGATCAGGCGCAGACTCTTTAGCATCTATTGGGAGTCTGTTGATGAACCTATCGCTCTATCTATTGACCGTACTGATCTGGGGCACCACCTGGATCGCCCTCAAACTGCAACTGGGCGAAGTGGCGATTGCCGCCTCGATTGCCTATCGCTTTGCCTTGGCCTCGCTGGTGCTGTTTGCCATTCTGCTACTCAGCGGTCGTCTGCAAAAAGTTGATAAGCGCGGCCAGTTGATCTGCCTGGTGCAGGGGCTGTGCCTGTTCTGTCTGAATTTCATGTGCTTCTACACCGCCAGCCAGTGGATACCCAGCGGGCTGGTGGCGGTGATTTTCTCCACTGCAACGCTGTGGAATGCGATTAACGCGCGGCTGTTCTTTAAGCAAAAGATCGCCGCGAATGTGTTGGTCGGCGGCGCGTTGGGCTTGGGCGGTTTGGCCTTGCTGTTTTGGCCGGAGCTGGCCGGGCAGGAGGCCAGCCATGAAACTCTGTTGGGCATCGGTCTGGCGCTGATGGGTACGCTGTTCTTCTCCGCCGGCAATATGCTCTCCAGCCTGCAGCAGAAGGCCGGGCTCAAACCGCTGACCACCAACGCCTGGGGCATGTTGTATGGCGCTTTGATGCTGGTGGCGATCTGTCTGGTCAGTGGTACACCGTTCGGCTTCGAGTGGAATACCCGCTATATCGGCACTCTGCTGTACCTAGCGATTCCCGGTTCGGTGATCGGCTTTACCGCCTACCTGACCCTGGTCGGGCGTATGGGCCCGGAGCGCGCCGCTTACTGCACCGTACTGTTCCCGGTAGTGGCGTTGAATATTTCGGTGTTTGTCGAAGGCTATCAATGGACGGCCCCGGCGCTATTCGGCTTGGTGCTGGTGATGTTGGGTAACGTGCTGGTGTTTCGTAAGCCCAAGGTGCTGTCGGCAGCGGCCGCACTGGCCGCTAAGGCTTAACTCGGCCACTTCCAGGCCGGTTCATCGAGCATGCCCTGACCCTTGATCACCGTTTGCCCTAGCTGTTTTTCCAGGACGATGGCGTTGCACTCAGGGTGCTGTTCCAGTGTGGCGATCAGCCGGCTGGCGTGGGACACCACCCAGACTTGGGTGTGCTGCGAGGCGGCGATGATCAGCCGGCCAAGGGCGGGCAGCAGGTCGGGGTGCAGGCTGGTTTCCGGCTCGTTCAGCACCATCAGCGAGGGTGGCCTTGGGGTGAGCAGGGCGGCGACCAGCAGCAGATAACGTAGGGTGCCGTCCGACAGTTCGCTGGCTGATAAGGGTCGCAGCAATCCTTCTTGTTGCAACTCCACGGCAAAGCGTCCTCCGGTCTGTATATCGATGCGCAACCGTGCGCCGGGGAAGGCATCACTGATTGCCGTGTCCAGGGCAGCCGGGTCGCCGATTTCGCGAATGGTCTGCAGCGCGGCCGCCAGGTCGCGACCGTCGTGGTGCAGTACCGGTGTGCGGGTGCCCAGTTGCGGGAGGCGTGCTGGGGCTTCGGCGTCGCTGCGAAAGTGATCGTAGAAGCGCCAACGGCGGATATGTTCGCGCAGCTGAAACACTTCCGGGCAGGCCGGGTCATTACCGATCTGATCGAACAGGCTATCGAAGAGCGGCAGGTGCTGGGCCATGACCTGCCAGCTGCGGTCTTCGCGCCTGCGTACCATCGGCCCAGCGCGATCCACCAGTAGCGAGGCGGGGCGATAGCTGGCCCCGACCCAGATGCATTCGCGCTTGATCTGCGGGTCAAGGGCAAAGGCGGACAGGCTCGGTTCCGGCAAACCGAGGGAAATGGCATAGCTGAAATCATCGCCGGCAAAACCCAGGCGCAGGCGCTTGGCCTCTTTGCGCGGGCCGCCTTGCACCGGGACTTCGCCGCTGAGCATGCGTCGGCTGATGGTTTCCGGCCCGGCCCAGAACGTAGAGTCCAGCCCGCCTTCACGGGCCAGAGCATTGACCACGCCGCCCTGGGCGGTTTCCGCTAGCAGGCGTAGTGCGCGATAGAGATTCGACTTGCCGCTGCCATTGGCCCCGGTAACTAGGTTGAGCGGGCCCAGCGGCAGCACCAGACTGTTGATCGAGCGGTAGTTGGCGACGGCGAGGGTGTGCAGCATGGGTGTCGTCCTGACGGTTGAATGTGGTTTAGGTCGGCGGGTTGTCTAGAACAGTCCTAACTGCCCACCAATCAAGGTGACAAAGTCATCATCGACAAACGGCAGGATGGCGTCGGCCACCGGCTGTAATTGGCGGGTCAGGTAGTGGTCGTAATCGATGGCGGCATTACGTGCTTCCAGCGGTTGTGGGCCGGCGGTGGTGATCACGTAGCTGATCCAGCCGCCACGTTGGTATTGCAGCGGCCGGCCGTGCGCCGCGTTGTATTCGTCGGCCAGGCGCGCGGCGCGCACATGCGGCGGTACGTTGCGCTCGTAGTCGGTGAGTGTGCGACGTAAGCGCTTGCGGTAGACCAGCAGCTCATCCAGCTCGCCATTCAGGGTGCGCTCGACATAGTCGCGGATATACATCTGATAGGGCTGGTTGAGGAAAATCCGTTCATACAGCTCGCGCTGAAACTGCTGAGCCAGCGGCGACCAGTCGCTGCGTACGGTTTCCAGGCCTTTGTAGACCATTTCGTGGCTGCCGTCGGCGCGGCTGATCATCCCGGCATAGCGTTTTTTGCTGCCTTCTTCGGCGCCACGAATAGTCGGCATCAGAAAGCGGCTGTAGTGGGTTTCGTATTGCAACTCCAGGGCGCTGCTCAGGCCGTACTCGCTCTGCAGATGTTCAGCCCACCAGGCATTGACCTTGGCCACCAGAGCGCGGCCGATCTGCGCTGCATCGGCTTCGTCATGCAGGCGTTGCAGCCAGACAAAGGTGGAGTCGGTGTCGCCGTAGATCACCGCGTAGCCTTCGGCCTCGATCAGCGCGCGGGTGCGGGCCATGATCTCGTGGCCGCGCAGGGTGATGGAGGAGGCCAGGCGCGTGTCGAAGAAGCGGCAACCGCTGGAGCCGAGCACGCCGTAGAAGGCGTTCATGATGATCTTTAGCGCTTGCGAAAGCGGCGCGTTGTGCTCGCGTTTGGCGGCTTCGCGGCCCTGCCACACGCGCTCGACAATTGCTGGCAGGCAATGCTCGCTGCGCGAGAAGCGCGCACCACGAAAGCCCGGCACCGAATGGGCGTCATCCGGCTGGCGCAGGCCTTCGATCAGCCCCACCGGGTCGATCAGAAAGCTGCGAATAATCGACGGATACAGGCTCTTGTAGTCGAGCACCAGCACCGACTCGTATAGCCCTGGCTGGGATTCCATGACAAAACCGCCGGGGCTGGCTTGCGGCGGGTTGTCACCGAGGTTCGGCGCAACAAAACCGCGACGGTGCATCAGCGGCATATACAGGTGCTCGAAGGCCGCCACCGAACCGCCGTTACGGTCGGCGGGCAGGCCGGTAACCGTGGCGCGCTCCAAGAGGAAGTCGAGGATGCCGGTTTTGCCGAATATCCGCGTCACCAGCTCACAGTCGCGCAGGTTGTAGCGCGCCAGGGCGGGTTTGTCCTCGCGGAACATGCGGTCGATTTCGTCCATGCGCTGGTAGGGCGTGGAGATGTCCTTGCCCTCGCCGAGCAGGGTTTGCGCGACGTTTTCCAGGCTGAATGAAGGAAAGCTCCAGGTCGCCGAGCGCAGTGTTTCGATGCCATCAATAATCAGCCGGCCCGCCGCATCGGCGAAGAAGTGGCCGTTGCCGCTGCCATGCTCGCGCCACTGCATCTCGCTGCCATCACGCCCCAGTCGCAGCGGGATGGCCAGGCTGCGCGCGTGTTCGTGCAGCACGCGCAGGTCGAACTGCACCACATTCCAGCCGATGATCGCGTCCGGGTCATGCTGCGTCATCCAGTGGTTGAGGCGTTCGAGCAACTGCTCACGGCTGACGCAGTACTCCAGCTGAAAATCTACCTCTGGCGGCTGGTAGGGCGCGCGGCCGAGCATATACACGTTGCGCTGGCCGCAACCTTCGATGGCTATGGAGTACAGCTCGCCGAAGGCATTGGTTTCGATATCCAGCGAGGCCAGCTTGAGGGTGGGGCGGTAGTCCGCGCAGGGCTTGATCTGCGCTTCCAGCAGCAGGCCGTTCGCATCAGGCGTGCCGGCGAACAGCACCGGCGCGGTAATAAAGCGCTCCATCAGGTAGCGCTCCGGCGGGCGCACATCGGCCTCGTACACCGTCACGCCAGCGCGGCGCAGGCGTTTGTCGAGGTCAATCAACTGGCGATGCTGCTGGCAATACAGGCCCAGCACCTGGCGCTGGTGAAAGTCCTTGAGTGCCAGCGGGCGCAGCTCAGCGCCGCTTTCATTGGCCAGTAGCGCCTCGGCCTGGGCGCGTTGCTCGGCCGGGATAAACGCCACCGAGGGTTGCAGCGGCAAGCGGATATGTCGCGGGCCGTGGTCGGTGGCCAGCCAGAACTCCACCTGCGTCCCGGCCGGCGTATCACGCCAGTGGCGGGTGAGGATGAAGCCCTGTTGTAAATCCACTGCACTCATCTCGCGTTGATTAGAAGTGGCAATTCTACGCGGGCTTTTATCTGTATGCCCATACAGTAATTGAGTGGCTGCTCAGCGGGCACAGACAAAGCTGACTTTAAGAGTAAAATGCCCGGCTTGATTGACTGCCCCGATGCCCACGCCATGTCCCTGCCCAAGCACCACCTCGAACTGCTCAGCCCTGCGCGCGATACCGCTATTGCCAAGGAAGCCATCCTGCATGGGGCCGACGCGGTGTACATCGGTGGCCCCGGTTTTGGTGCGCGGCACAACGCCAGCAACAGCGTGGCGGATATTGCCGAGCTGGTGCAGTTTGCCCACCTGTTCCATGCGCGGGTGTTTGTCACCCTCAACACCATCCTGCATGAGGATGAGCTGGAGCCGGCGCGGCAGATGATCTGGCAGCTGTACGAGGCCGGGATTGATGCGCTGATCGTGCAGGACATGGGCGTGATGGAGATGGATCTGCCGCCCATCGAGATTCACGCCAGCACCCAGTGCGACATCCGCACCCTGGAGAAAGCCCGTTTCCTCGACAAAGCTGGCTTCTCCCAGCTGGTGTTGGCCCGTGAGCTCAACCTGGAAGAAATCAGCACTATCTGCAAGAACGTCGATTCGGCGGTCGAGTTCTTTATCCACGGCGCCCTGTGCGTGGCGTTCTCCGGGCAGTGCAATATCTCCCACGCGCAGAACGGGCGCAGCGCCAACCGTGGCGACTGCTCGCAGGCCTGCCGTCTGCCGTACACTTTGAAAGATGATCAGGGCCGCGTGGTGGCGTTTGATAAGCACCTGCTGTCGATGAAGGACAACAACCAGACCGACAACCTGATCTACCTGGTGGATGCCGGCGTGCGCTCGTTCAAGATCGAAGGGCGTTACAAAGACATGAGCTACGTGAAGAACATCACCGCGCACTACCGCCGCGAGCTCGACGCGATTCTCGAACAGCGACCGCACCTGGCCCGCGCTGCCAGTGGTCGCACCGAGCACTTCTTCACCCCGGATACCGACAAGACCTTCCACCGTGGCAGCACTGACTACTTCGTGACGGATCGCAAAGTGGATATCGGCGCGTTCGATTCGCCTACCTTCACCGGGCTTTCTGTGGGTTATGTCGAGAAAGTCGGCAAGCGTGACCTGATTGCGGTCACCGACACGCCGCTGTCCAACGGCGATGGTTTGAACGTGCTGATCAAGCGCGAAGTGGTGGGTTTTCGCAGCAATATCTGCGAACTGAAAGGCGAGTTTGAAGAAGACGGCGAGAAGCGCTACCGCTACCGCGTTGAGCCCAACGAAATGCCCGAGGCCATGCAGCGCGTGCGTCCGCAACACCCGCTTAATCGCAACCTCGACCATAACTGGCAACAGGCCCTGCAGAAGACTTCAGCCGAGCGTCGCGTCGCGGTTAGCTGGCAAGTGGCGTTGCAGGGCGATCAGTTGCAGCTGAGCGTGATCAGTGAAGAAGGGGTGGTCGCCAGCGTCAGCTTGAATGGGCCGTTCGCCGCTGCCAAGGATGCCGAGCAGTCCCGTGAGCAGCTGGCCGACACCCTGAGCAAGCTGGGTACCACGATGTACTACAGCACCGCTGTGCAGATCGACTGTGAGGCCGTGCCGTTTATCCCTGGCTCGCAGCTCAAAGCCCTGCGCCGCGAGGCCATTGAAGCGCTGACTCAAGCCCGCGTCGCGGTTCATCCACGTGGCGGGCGCAAGCCGGTTAGCGTGCCTCCGCCGGTGTACCCCGAGTCGCACCTGACCTTTCTGGCCAACGTCTACAACGACAAGGCCCGCACTTTTTACAAACGTTACGGTGTGCAGCTGATTGATGCGGCCTACGAGGCCCATGAAGAAGCGGGTGAAGTGCCGGTGATGATCACCAAACACTGCCTGCGCTTCTCCTTCAACCTGTGCCCGAAACAGGCCAAAGGCGTCACCGGCGTGCGCACCAAAGTCTCGGATATGCAGCTAATCCATCAGGACGAAGTGCTAACCCTGAAGTTCGACTGCAAACCCTGCGAGATGCACATCATCGGCAAGATGAAGGGTCATATCCTTCATCAACCGCAGCCGGGCAGTGCTGCAAGCAACGCCGGCGCGGTGGGCTATATCACCCCGGAAGACTTGCTCAAGACCATCAAGCGCTAAGGCGGACTTGAAACCTGTTATGCGTAGGATGGGTTGAGCAGAGCGATACCCATCACTCTTTCCGTATGGCGACTGCTGCGTTGTACGTAGAAATGCCGATGGGTATCGCGCTGCTCAGCACATCCTACGGGTTGTGGATATCCGGGCTACTCGCTAGACAGTGTTCGGGTTGTGCCATCACTATGATGTCAGTCAAATTAACGCAGCATAGTGGAGGGATTCTCATGGGGTGGAAAGGCACGTTGCGTTCAATGCAAGCGGCATCCCGACAGGCTGAGCGCAACGCTCAACGTAGGCAGCGCGAACTAGAGACGCGGCGTAGGGAATACGCGAAGATGGAGGCTTTAGAGCAGGCCGCGTACGAGGTCGAAGTCTACGAAAACCTTATCGATGTTCTTCTTTCAGTCCATCGAGAAAGTGCTGAGACAATCGATTGGGTTGCATGCAGTGAGCGTCAAGAGCCCCCTCAGCCTGACCGTCAGTCGACTAATGAAATCGCTGCTAGTGCCGGGCTTAATAGCTATCAGCCGGGGCTACTTGCCCGCCTGTTCAAGCTTCAGCAGCGTCAAATTGACAAACTAACACTTCAGGTCGAAACGGCGCGTGAGCTAGATGCTCAGCTGTATGAGCAGTCAATCAACACTTGGCAAATAGAGCATGCAGAATGGCGTTCGGATAAGGCGTTGGCTGAACGTTTGTTAATGCATGATCTTGAGGCAAAGATCGAGGCGCTGAAGCTGCTTCACCCTTTCGAAGATATTTCGATGCTTGGTACTTCGGTAACTTTCCATGCTCATTCAAATGGTGTGGTAGAGGTTGTTCTGAGTGTTCATGGTGAGCGTGTGATTCCGTCTGAGATAAAAAGCTTGCTCCAGAGCGGTAAGCTTTCAAGCAAGAAGATGCCAATTAGCCGTTACAACGAATTGCTGCAAGACTACATATGTAGTTGTGCGCTAAGGGTAGGGCGAGAAACACTGGCTATTCTACCGGACGATATTGTGATCGTGACTGCTAATGACAGACTTCTTAACTCGGCCACTGGTCATATCGAAGATATGCCGCTTTTAAGTGTGGCTATATCACGTAGAACGCTTGATTCGTTGAATTTGGATACGATTGATCCGTCCGACTCAATGAAAAACTTCATCCACAATATGTCATTCAAAAAAGCGAGCGGTTTCTCGCCTGTAGAAGCCTTATCTCCCTCCCGATTTTCGGTAGAAGCCTAAAGAGTTTGATGAGTCTAGAACTGGCCAATTTTTACAATTGGCCAGTTTTTTAGCGCGTAGGCGTGGACACGCACGCAGTGCGTTCAACTGAACAAAAGGGTAGCCCTTATGCAATCCGGGACCCTTTATCGATACCCGCGCTGTTCGCCGGATTTTATCCAGCTTATGGAGTCCGTTGGCGGTGTTTACGGGTTATTGCGGTAGAGCTTGGCAAGTGCCAGCCACGCCAGCAGCGGATAACAAAAGTAATGCAGGCCAAAGATAAACAGTCCCATCGGGCCGGGTTCGTCTTTGAGCCACATCATGCCCAGTAGGCCCAGGTAGAGCAGGGCGAGGATGCCGCCGTAGAGGGCGAGTAGCTTGCGGCGTTCGCTGGGGAGTGGCGCGCGACGATGTTGGAAGTGAAACCACAGGGCCATGCCACCGGCGACTAAAGCGGCCACCAGCAGGGTGCTGAGTACGCCGCCGAGTTTGACGAAACTGCGCACCAGCAGGTTGAGCACCATGACCGCCACCACGCCGCCAATGGCCAGGCGGGTTGTCGAGACGTTATCAGTGTTGGGCGGGTTCATCGTGCGCGCTCCCGGTGATTTAGAGGCTGCGGTTTAGGCCGAAGCGTTTTTTCAGAATGCTTTCCATCAAGCGCTTAGGCACTAGTGCGGCCAGCAGCGGCATGCTGCGGCTGCCGTTGCCCAAGCGGATCATGTTCGGCCGGGATTTGCTCTGTACGGCGGCCAGCAGGTTGCGGGCGAAGTGGCTGGTGGGGGTGGGGTTGTCTTGTGAGGCGTTGGCGCGGGCGCGGATGCCGTCGCGGATCGGCCACCAGGGCGAGGCTTCGTCGATCAGTTGTTCGGCTTGTTCGCTGGCATTGGCACCGAAGCTGGAAGCAATCGCGCCGGGCTGTACTTCCATTACCTCGATGGCGAAGGGCGCCAGCTCCAGACGCAGGGCGTCGGTCAGTGCATGCACGGCGGCTTTGGAGGCGCAGTAAGCACCAGCAAAGGGAGTGACCAAAACGCCTGAAACGCTGCCGATATTCACCACCAGGCCTTTGTTCTGCCGCAACAGTGGGAACAGTGCGCGGGTTACGCCGATCAGCGAGAACACATTGGTCTCGAACTGTTTGCGCATGGCCTCAACACCGCCATCGAGCAGCGGCCCCATAGCCCCGTAACCGGCGTTGTTGATCAGCACGTCGAGGCCGCCGATTTCAGCTTTCAGGCGCTCCGCCAGTTGCCCCAGTCCTAGGCCATCGTTGACGTCCAGCTGCACGGCGTTAAAGCCGGCTTCGCTCAGGGCTGTGAGGTCCTCAGCTTTGCGGGCAGTGGCCCAGACCTGATAACCGGCTTGTTGGAACACGTCGGCCAGGGCTCGGCCAATACCGCTGGAGCATCCGGTGATCAGTACGCTGGGCTGGGTCATGCAGCTTTCCTTGTCGTTCTAATGGGGGGCAAATATCAACGGCTAAAGCTGCCTTGCAGGCGCTCGGCGCGAAACTTCAGGGTGCTGGCACGGTAGCCGCTGCGCAGGGTGGGCAGTGGCAGGCAGCTTTGCCATTCGGCGCCCGGTAGCAGTTCACCAGGGCCGCTGTAACGCGGGGTTTCATACAGACGCTCGGCCAGATTGACCCTGTCACCAGGTCGGTAGGCGGCTATTTGCCATTGCAGTTCAAGTAGAGCCGCTTCACTGCCGTTTTTCAGGTTGAGGGCAAGGGGGCGATCCGCCGGGCAACTGTCGGGGGCATAGTCGAGGCGTAATTCGAGGTACGCCAGGTGGCGATTCTCACGGCTTTCCTCCCAGAGCACCCAACTGGTAACCAGGCCCAGTCCTATCAGCGCGGCGAGGGAAACCGGCAGCGCCTTGCTCGGGTAGCGGATCAACAGGATTAACCAACTCAATACCAGGATTGCGCCAAATAGCATGGGGGAAAATGGCCTTGGTCGATAAACAGACGTTCATCCTACACAAGGCCGGGCGGCGGGGTACATGCTTTGACCCGCCAGCCCGTGTTCAGGGCTGGCGGTTGTGCGTCAACCTGCGGCGAGGCTGAGGGTTGGGGTTTCGCTGCGGCCGTAGACATCATCCAGACGCTGGATGTCGTCTTCACCGAGGTAGCTGCCCGATTGCACTTCGATGATCTCCAGAGGGATTTTGCCGGGGTTGCTCAGACGGTGTACCGAGGTCATGGGGATGTAGGTGGACTGGTTTTCGGTGAGCAGGAATACCTTGTCATCACAGGTCACCTCGGCGGTGCCGGAGACCACTATCCAGTGCTCGGCGCGGTGATGGTGCATCTGTAGTGAAAGCGTGGCACCTGGGTTGACGGTGATGTGTTTGACCTGGAAGCGTCCGCCCATGTCCACCGAGTCATAGGAGCCCCAAGGCCGATAGACCTGGCAGTGATTTTCGGTTTCGCTGCGGCCCTCGTCATTCAGCTGATTGACCATGGTTTTGACGTCTTGCACGCGGTCCTTGTGCACGATCATGGTAGCGTCTTTGGTTTCGACCACCACGATGTCTTGCACCCCGATCACCGAGACCAGCTTGCCGTTGCCGTGCACCAGGCAGTTGTGGCTGTCGTGTATGCGCACATCGCCGGACACGACGTTGCCGTGTTGATCTTTGGGGTGCACATCCCAGATCGACGACCAGCTACCCACATCGCTCCAACCCGCATTCAGCGGTACCACGCAGGCGCGGGTGGTTTTTTCCATCACCGTGTAGTCGATGGAGTTGTCTGGGCAGCAGGCGAAGGTGGCGGCATCGATGGTCACCTGGCTGCCGTCGATCTGGCTGCGTTCCAGCGCCAGTAGGCAGGTGTCGTAGATGTCGGCATCGTGTTGCTTCAATTCTTCGAGGTAACGGCTGGCGCGGAACAGGAACATGCCGCTGTTCCAGTAGTAATCGCCGCTGGCGACAAACTCGCGGGCGCGGGCTTCGTCGGGTTTCTCGACAAACTTCTGCACGCGCAGGGCGCCGTTTGGCAAGGCATCATCCACCTCTGATTTGATATAGCCATAGCCGGTTTCCGGGCGACTGGCGGGGATGCCGAACAGCACCATTTCGCCTTTCTCAGCCGCGCAGGTGGCCAGGGCCAGGGCTTGCTGGAAAGCGCGCTGATCGGCCAAAACATGGTCAGCAGGCAGGATCAGCAGCAGCTCATCGCGGCCCTCGGCGAGTAACTGCATCGCGGCGATGGCTACGGCGGGTGCGGTGTTGCGGCCAAAGGGTTCGAGCAGAATGGTCTGAGTTTCCAGCTGTTGGGTCTTCAGTTGTTCCTGCACGATAAAACGGTGTTCGAGATTGCACACCAATACGGGCGCCTGCATTCCGTCGAAGCGCAAACGCTTGATGGTTTGCTGGAACAGCGTGTCGCTGCCGGTGAGGGCGAGAAACTGCTTGGGATACTGTTTACGTGAGAGCGGCCAAAGGCGTGAACCGCTACCGCCGGAAAGAATTACTGGAATCATGTTGTGTACTCCTAAAGCACGTTTGGTTTGCTTGAGTAGGCGGCCTTCTGGCCGGGTCTACCCGGTTAGCCAGGCTGTGGATCACTCCAATACGTCTGTTGCTACAGACGCTGCTTCGCAGTGCGGATCATTGCCCGCACCTGTACTTGTCTGGATTCAGTCGGTTTTGGCTGGGCGCTTTACCCATACCGGTGAGAGCGCCTTGCCGCTGCCGGTGATGTACAGGCTCACCACCTCGCCACGGGCCAGACTGACGGGCTTGAGGTCGCTGACTTTGCGGTTGCCGTCGAACAGCGCGAGGCTGACCTTGACCGGATTGACTTCGCGCTGGCCGCTGGCATCTGGCGCTACGGCATCGACTACCGCCTTGCCGTCGGCGGTTTTCAGGCTGAGGGTGTTGTCCGTGAGGTTCTGTACCCGCAGCAGCGCTTTACGCTTGTTGGTGAAGGGTGCTTCGGCCACCAGTTTGGGCGCTTCGCCGTCCTGGCTGACCAGGGTGTAGAACTTCTCGGCTTCGAGTTTTACCGGCAGGTTGTTGCTGCCGACTTGGGCGCTGTAGCTACCCGCTGGCAGAAAACTGAAATCGCTGGAGGCCAGTGGCGCGATGTCGCTTAGATCGGTGTTGCCGACGCTGAAATTGAGTTCGCTGTTACTGGCGTTGTAACCGCGAACAAAGCTTGAGCCCTTGGGCGCGTTGGGTGCGTACAGGCCGCCTTCGCCGGCCGTGGCAGTGAGGCTGCTCAGGCTCAGGGCGAACGCGCAGGCATAGGGCATCCAGCGGTTTGGGGTGGGACTGTGCATGGTTAAAACTCCATTCAGGTCGATAAGGCGGTCGTGCGACCGGGTAAAAAACGATGGAAAAGGCAGGTTTCAGCGCCTGTTACTGATGGCCAGGCGTCGGTTGCCAATGGGGTGTTTGAGGGTGCTTAGCCACTGCGCATCGAAGGCACTGAGGTCGCTGGTCATGGGCAGGTAGCGCTCGGGGAACTCCCAGATCACCAATTGCGGCGGGGTGTCTTTGAAGTCCTCGCTTTGCAGGTACTTGAGCATCGGGATCAGCGGGCCTTGGCCGTCTTCGGCGTGGTTGCTGAGGTCGCGTTGCAAGTGCTGACGTAGGGCACCGGCAAAATTCCACGCCGGGTTGGCGCTGTAGCTGGTGCCAACCAGCGCCACCGGCATGGCGCTGTCGGCGAACAGCGCGTCGTCGCCTGTGGCCTGCTCGACGGCCTGGGTTTCGCGGCGGCGCAGTTGGTCAGGCGCGGGCAGCAGGTAGTCGAACCAAGGGTCCAGTGGCAGGAAACGGGTGAGGTCGCCTTTGTAGGGTTTCGCGGCGCTGGCTTGGGTGATAAACCGCTGCGGTTCGCCATCCAAGGTGATCCCGCGTTTGAGGGTGCGGCTCAGTTGCTGAGCGACCAGGTCTGCGCCCTGTGGCGTCCAGTGGGTGTCGGTGCGCAGGAACATGGCGCCGTTCGATTTACCGTCACGCAGGGTGCTCAGCAGGTTGGGTGCGGCGATGTCAGCGGCGCTCACCTCAGCCAGAAACTGCTGATAAAGGTTCTGCCGCAGTGGGCTGGTTGGGTTGTCGCCGACAAACTCCGGGTACAGGCGCGCCTTGCTCGGCACGATGGCCATCAGCAGCAGCACATCGTGCTTGGCCAGTTCATCGCGAACGCCCTTGATCAGCGCCAGATTTTCGCTGATCTGTTGAGGGCCATCGACTTCCGGTTTGAACTCTTCATCCGAGTACAGCCAGCCTTGTTCGCCGATCTGTACGCCGCTGCGGCCCTCATTGAAAAGCAGGTAGTCGAGGGCGGCCCAGAGGTTGGTGCCGATGTCTTTGACCGGCAGTTTCTCGTCGTAGTGCTGCTCAAAGGTCTTGGCCAAGTCACCGTCGAGCACGCTGTATTCAGCAGGGGGGCGGTAGCTCAGTACGCCGCGCATGGAACCGACAAATAGCAGGGCCAGGATGCCGATAAACAGGGCGACGTAGAGCTTGCGTAACGGACGCGTCATGGTCGGCTCCTCAGAACTGGAAGTAGAGAAAGGGTGAGTAGCTCTGCGCCGAAAGTTTCAGCACGGAGGCGCAAAACAGCAGCAGCAAGGCGCCGCGTAGCAGGTAGTGGGGCAGGGCAACTGTTGCGCCGTTGGCCTGTGGCACTAGCGTTGGGCTGGCCGATGTTGCAGGGCGCGAGCGATAGAACTGGCGCAGGCCGCAGAACGCCATCACCGCATAGGCCAACACCAGGGTGGCGATTTGCAGGTCAGTGATGCTGGCGCGGTTGAGCTCGCTCAGCGCCCAGCCTTGGCTGCTGAACATCGCCGGGTTGAACATGGCGCTGTACATACGCCAGGCCACGTCGAGGTTTTCGGCGCGGAAGATCACCCAGCCGAGCATCACCAGCAGGAAGGTAAAGGCCCATTTCAGTGGGTTGATCACCTTGGGCGCAGCGTTCACCCCGAACAGGCGTTCTATCGCCAGCCACATGCCGTGCCACGCGCCCCAGATCAGGAAGGTCCAGTTAGCGCCATGCCACAGGCCGCCGAGCAGCATGGTCAGGAACAGGTTGCGGTAGGTGTTGAAGGTGCCGCCCCTGTTGCCACCCAGCGGTACATAGAGATAGTCGCGCAGCCAGGTGGACAGGCTGATGTGCCAGCGTCGCCAGAACTCGGTGATCGACTGGCTCATATAGGGCTGGTTGAAGTTCTCCATAAAGCGGAAGCCCATCATCAGGCCCAGGCCGATGGCCATGTCGCTGTAGCCGGAGAAGTCGAAGTACAGCTGCGCGGTGTAGGCGATCATGCCCAGCCAGGCGTCACCGGTGCTGGGGTTGCTGAGGGCAAAGCAGTGATCGACCAAGGGTGCCAGGCTGTCGGCGATAAACACCTTTTTCACGAAGCCCTGCATAAAGCGCGTAGCGCCTTCGCTGAACTTGTCGAGGCTGTGGGTGCGGTCGGTGAACTGGTCGGCCAGGTCCTTGTAGCGCAGCACGGGGCCTGCGATCAGCTGGGGGAATAGGGCGATAAACGCAGCGAAGTTGACCAGGTTTTCTGTGGGTTTGGTGTCGCCGCGGTACACGTCGATCAGGTAGCTGAGTGACTGGAATATATAGAAGGAAATGCCGATGGGCAGGATCACGTGGGTCAGCAGGAACGGCTCAAAACCAGCGCCTTCCAACACCTTGTTGATGTTCGCGACGCCAAAGTTGGCGTACTTGAAATAACCCAGGGTCGCCAGGTTACCGACGATGCCCCAGAGCACCCAGCGCTGCGCGGCCTTGGTTCTGACCCCAGCCTGATAAATGCGCAGGCCGAAGATGTAATTCCACAGGGTGACGGCGACGAATAGCAGGAGGAAATCCACCCGCCACCAGGCATAGAAGGCGTAGCTGCCAATCAGGATCAGCAGGTTGCGATAGCGATTGCTGCTCAGGTAGTACAGGCCAAGGAAGACCGGTAGAAACAGGAACAGGAACACGTTGGATGAAAAGACCATCCGTTTCTCTCCGTTGAGTGGCACGGGTCAAGGGCCAAGCCCCCCCTTTCCCCCCCACACCTGTGGACGGGTTTTGCAACATGCCCAGTGAATGGGCGAGGAAGTCGCCGTGCAGGCCGGCCTCCGTTTATTCAGTGCATCGGGTTCAGCTGTCGCCGGCTTTTTTAGGGCTGAACAACTGGCTTACATCGCCGCCGAGGCGGAAGGTTTTGAACGGTCCCATCTCGGCCTTGTAGGTCTGGGCGTCGATTGAGCAGGCGTAGAGCACGCAATAGGGTTCCAGCCAGGCGAACTTGGCGTGTTTTTTCAGCTCGCCCATGTCCTGTTTTTCGCCGGTACGTTTGCTGAAAGCGTCCTGATCCTCGATGCCGCCCATTACCCGTTTGGCCAGCCGTTGCAGGGCTCCCTGGTTTTCCGCACGCAGGTCGACACCGTTGGCCTGGGCGAAGACAGCGATCATCATCAGCGGCGGCAAGGCGTAGTTGTGGTAGGCCAGGGCGCGTTGGCGGCGCTTGAGTTCGTTGGGCAGGTAGCCGTCGGCGTCGACTTGGTTGGCACCGACGCGAAACTGCGCCACGGACCAGTCGAACAGGTCACGGCGATCGGTGGCGATAGCGGTGGCCATTACCGACCACGCGGCCCAGTAGCTGTGGTTGTTGATCTTACGCAGCGGCAGGTCGCTCCAGTCCTGCACCGTTTGCTCGGCCAGGGCGACAAACCAGTCCTCGATCAAGCGGGTTTGTCGCGGGTAAGCGGCCAGGGGGTGTGAGCTGGAGAACTTCAGACGCAGGTATGCGGATGACAGGCTGCCCAGGGTCCATTTGCGCACCGATTTACCGGTGTGGTTGCCCTCTGTGCTGAGCAGCGCGTCGGCTTGGGCCCAGGCGCTCATCCAGTTGAGTGCGCATTCCAGTTGTTGGCGGTCACCGCGGCCCATGTAGAACATCACCTGGCGATTGACCCCGCGCTCCAGCTCAGTGATGTCCTGGGTGCTGGTGCGGTAGGCTTTTTCCGAGGTTTTATTCAGGGTTGAACGGGCCTTGTCAGAGCCTTCATATTTGCTGCGAAACTCCAGCTTGGCGGTGTAAGGCCTGGGCGGTGCGGTGCAACTGCGTGATGGCTTGTCGCTCATCTGCACCGGCGCATAGTAGCCAGCCGGTGGCATCAGGTTATTGGCGCTGGCGAATGAGCCGTACAGGGCACTACCAAGCAGGCAGGGGGCCAGCAGCCAAGGGGTAAGTAGCCAGTGGCGAATGTTCATTGTGAATCCTTGGCCTGGGGTGCCTGGGCAACCACCGCTTTGGCCGCGCTGGGGCGTTGGCACAAGGTGGCGTCGACGCTGAGGTTGGCTGGCATGTTTTCCGGGCTGTGGATTTCCAGGGCGAGCAGGTTGAGGTCGGCCCAGTCGGGGTCGTTGCGCAGCTCGAAGACGTAGCGGCCGGCGGTGTCGACGCGGTCGCTCTGCTCGAGCTTGAACTTTTCGCGGCGGCCATTGAGGTACCAGAGCGTGGCCTGGGCCTCATGCACGCTGGGGTCGCTGAAGGTCAGGTCGACTTGGTAATCACCGCCGCGCAAGTCCACCAATTGGCGGCCCATGCCGTTGACCAGTACTTCGTTGCTGCCAGGCTTGAGGCTGACTGTGTTGTGCAGGGCTGCGTCCTTGCCGACGCAGCCGTTGTCCACCAAGGGCCGGGCCTGGCGATAGAAGCTGGCCTGGGCCAGGTCGTAGTGGGTGGCGAACTCCCAGATCAGCACTTTCGGCGGATTTTCGTGAAATTCCGGGCTGCTCATGTATTGCAGCAAGGCGCTGTCAAAACCGCCGCCACTGACCGCCATGTTGAGCACTTCGGCACCGCTGTACTGCTGCAGAAAGCCGGCAAAGTTGTAGGCCGGGCCGCTGTTGCTGGTGCCCACCAGGGCAATCTGTGGATCGGCTTCATCGCCGAACAGGCTGTCACTGTCGGCCTCACCCTGGGTGGTGGTTTCAAAACGCGGCACATACTGGGTGGCGTAGCTGGTGCCACAGAACTGTGCGGCGGTTTTGTGCAAGGTGCCGGCCTTGGGCAGCAGGCCGACCACGTTGCTTTCGAAGTCTTTCTTGGGGATGTCGGCGAAGCCGGGGATCTGCTTCAGGGTGTCGGCTACCAATTCGGCGGTGCGTTCAGCTCCGGCCGGCGTCCAGTGGTGGTCGGCCTTGAAGTAGTAGTCGGTTGCCACGCCCTGCTCATCAAACAGCGGCGACAGGTCGGGGGTCCAGATTCCGGCCTGGCGGAAGCCCTCGATGGCTTTCAGGTAGTTCTGCTTGGCCAGTTTGAAATTGAATTGGGCTTTCTCCGCGGCGGTCAGCTTCTCGCGGTTTACCAGGCCACGGGTGGGTTGGTAGACGATCACCAACTCCACGCCTTTGGCTTTCAGGGCATCGCGCAGCTTTTTGAACTGCCGATAGCCTGCGGGCGTGGTGCCAAAGTCGGTGCGCAGGTCATAGCGGCTGCGGAATAACCAGTCGCCTTCACCCTGCACCAGTGCGGTGAAAAAGCTCAGGTACTTGGTGTTGTACAGGCTTGGGTCTTGCGCTGCGGGGCACAGCGGGCCTACACGCTGCACTTGGTATTGCGGGCTGGCCAGGGCGCTGCCCGCTGCACCGAGCAAGGTGCAGGCGAGGGCCAGTTGACGAAGTTGCAGATGCTGTTTGTTCACAATGCTTTCCTCAATCCTGGAGTTCGACCTGGCGCTCGACGGGGTCAATCAGCACGGCCAAGTTGCGGCGCACCATCAGGTCGAGAATTTCTTCCTGCTTCTCGCCGAGGATGCCGCTGAAGCTGATACCTGTGCTTTTGGTCGGGGCAATCAGCTCCACGCGGTACAGCTCAACCGACAGGGGCGAGTCGATGGACAGTGGCCCGGAGCCGTTGGCCGCGAGGGTGCCACCGACCACGATCATGGAAATCTTGGTATCGAAGGGGTCGAGTTCGATATTGCGGTCGGTGTCGGAGAGGTCCTTGATGTGGCCGTAAACACCGGTGAGGGCGTTGGCCGCCGAGACGTTCTCGTACAGACGAATGTCCACGCTGTTACGCACCCGAATACCGTGACGGGCGTTGTTCAGAACCTTGTTGCCCCACAGCAGGTTGTGCGAGCTCTCGTACAGGGTGATGCCGTCGGCGTGGTTCTGCGTGACTTCGTTGTAGGCGATCAGGTTGTTGATGCTGTTACGGTCGATAACGATGCCGGAGAGTTTGTTGTCGTAGCTCTTGTTGTTGAAGATCCAGCTGTTATCCACCTCGCGAGAGATGATGATGCCGTGCTTCTTCTTGGTGCCGTGCACGCTGTTCTCGGCGATGATCAGGCCGTGTGAACGGTCGTGCGGGTCAATGCCGTAGACGATGTTGTCGCGGTAGATATTGCCCTTGATCACCACGTCGGCGGCTTCGTAGCAGTAGAAGCCGTACCAGAGATCGACGAACTCGGAGTTGAGCAGCCAGCCGGTCGGCTCTTTGCGCTGCAGGCGTTTGTGCATGTTCGGCGTGTACTGGGTGATGCTCACCCCGTAGGACTTGCTAGTGTTGTAGCCGAGGCTGGTGACCACGCTGTTCGAGATATACAGCTCACTGCCGCCCCAGGACACCAGGAACGGGCGGAATTCATCGGGCTTGCGGAACGTGGCCGGGCCGTTGTCTGCTTCGCGCCAAGCGGTCAGGCGGGTATCGGTGATAAACAGCTTGCCGTCGTTGACCAGAAACGCGCCGCGCTCTTGCGACAGGCGCAGTTCATCGACGTTTTTATCGACATGCAGGGTCGCGTTTTGGGCGACCACGATAGGCAAGCGAGCCAGGTAAACGCCGGGCTTAACCTGGCTGAACTGATTGTCGGGCAGCTGCTTGGCGAGGTCTTGCAGGGTGATGTAACCATCTTCTACGAAGATTGCATTGGGCATACCCTGTTGACGGTTGACCCACTCGCGCAGCCGTTCGTCGCCGCCGATAAAGTCCTTCAAGGCGTCCTGTTGCAGCATGCGACGCACCACTACCTGACCTTTTTTGCTGCGCTCGATCTTGGCTTCGACCGCCTCGGCGCTGTAGCCGGAAAGATCGGGCAGGGTGGGGGCTGCCAGGTGCAGAGGCTCGATCGGCGCGCTGGTGACCGTGTAGGTCTTAGCTTGCTTGAGCGTCTGCGTTGGCTCGCTATTGGCCGCCTGTACCCAGGGCGCTGCCAGTTGCAATGCACCGAGTAATAAGCCGCTGCACAGCAAGCCGATGCCGAAGCGTTGTTTAAGTTTGTCTGGCTGCTCTGTCATAGGGCTACCCTCAGAATCTCCAGATAAAGTCGACGAAGGCACGGTGCATCAGCGCGTCGGTGTCGCTGCCATAGGCTTTGCCGGGCTTGAATACACCGCCACGAAAGCGCAACAGGGCCGAACGCTCGTCTAGGTGCTCGGCCATCGAAGCCGGCAACAGGCCTTGCTTGAAGTACTTGGTCACGACCAGATCGAGTTCCTGGCCGATGTCTTTCTCGCCCGCTTGCAGCGGCGCGATGATGCCGCTGTCACCGATGTCCTGCTGGTCGTCGACCCGCCAGAACTGGTGATAAACCAGGCTGGCGTCGTAGTTGTCGTGCAGTTGCCAGGAGGTGAACGCCGTGGCCACCTGCAAGTTGGACAGCTCGCCACGGAAAGCCTCGCCGAAGCGGTGCATGCGGGCATTGGTGCCGGTGAAATTGGAGCGGTTGCTCTCCAGTCCGGTCTGGCGGAACTGCTTGGAGCTGTCGTCATCACCACCGCCGCTACCACGGGCATAGGCACCGCCGAGGCGCCAGTTGTCGTCGATGTTCCAGCGCAGGCCGAGGTCCACGGCCCAGGCGTTGACATCAACGTTGCGCGCGCCACTGGCCAGGCGCTGGTCGCCGATCACCTGTTGCTCAAGCTCATCGATATCACCGTTTAGCCAGGTGGCTTGCGCCCAGTAATTGAGCGGCATAGTCGAGCGGCGGTTGAAGAAGTCGCCGTCGGCGCTCACCCCCAGCCAGGTGAGGTCGCCGGTGTAGCGCTTGCTCATCTCGTCGATGGCTTCGCCAGGGTTGGCCAGCTCGCCGGTATCGCGGCTGTGGTGGGCCTTGAATCCAAGCCAATGGCCTGGCTGCCACTGCGTCGAGATGTCGCCGAACAGGTGCTGGCGGTCTTCATCTTCTGGGGCCAGTTCGTCGAGGTCGCTGCGGTAGTCGGAGTAACGTTCGGCGACGCCGACATGGGCCTTGAGCAAGGTGGTATCGAAACTCCAGCGCAGCGCTTCGATGTTGGTGTCCCACCAGGTGCCGTCGTCGCTGCGCATGCGTTGGCGGCCCAGGCGCAGGTGCTCGCCGGGGTAGGCCGTAAGACCTTTGTAGTCGACCCAGAACTCGCGCAGGGCCAGGTAGCTTTTGTCTGGCTCGCGGCTGGTGTTGCCGCTGCTGCTGGTGTCGCCTTCGCTGGCTTGCAGGGTGTCGGTTTCAATGATGTCGGTCGCGGTAACGGCCTGACCCAAGGCATAGGCGCTCCAGTTGCCGCGCTCGCCATAGACCCAGGGGCGCACATCCAGACCTATACCCTGAACGTCGCCGCCGTCACGGGTGCCGAGGTCGCGGTCATCTTCCGATTGCGCAGTGATCTTGAGGTCGATACCGAAGTTGTCATCACTCATCTGCGCCGCCCAAGCGGAGGAGGCCGATAACAGGGAGACACTCAGGCCAAGGCCGGTGGTAATCCGGTTGAAGTGCATTGAATATCCTTTTCTCATGGCAACTGCGCCTGCATGGGCTGTTGCGCCTGCCAGGCGTTACCCCGTAGCTGGCGCTCTTCGCGCAGCATGCGTTCAGCCCTGAGGCGCTCTGTCGGCGGCAGGCGTTGGTTGATCTCGCTGGCCAGTTCGGTGGCTGCCGGGGTGTCTTTGGGCAGGGCGAGTTGGCCGAATACATAGGCGTTGGCCATGTCTGGCTGAATGCCTTTGCCTTGGGAGAACATCTGCGCCAGGGCGAAGTCGGCATTGAGTTGGCCGCCACGGGCGGCGCTGAGCAGGTGATCGAGTGCCTGTTGCGGGTAGATATCGCCGAGGTAGCCGCGCAGGTAAATCTGGCCGAGGAAGTAGTTGGCACTGGGCTCGCTGGGGGCGGCTTTGCGCAGGTGTTCTTCGGCTTTCTGCGGGTCTTGTGGCAGCAACTTACCTTCGTAGTACAGGCGCCCGAGCAGCAGTTCGGCACGTGGCAGTGCAGCGGCGCGGCCTTGCTCAAGGTAGGCCTGCATCTGCTCGATATCGCCCAGCGCCGGGTAGTCATACAGCAGGCGGGCAAGGCTGACCCAGGCGGCGGGGTAGTTCGGCGCAATGCTTTCGAGCATCTTCTGGGCGGTGTCTGCGTCGGGCTTGCCAAGTTCGGCATCGGCTAGCACCGAGGCCACGTCATCGACCCGTTGCGCCGGCACTGCGCCGCTGCGATAGGCGCTCAGCAGGCGCCGCACCAGGGCTTGCTGTTTATCCGTCTCACCCTGCTTCTGGTACACGGTGGCCAACTCGGCGTAGCAGGTGTCGGCCTCGCTAATCAGACCCTGGCAGATGGCTTCGATCTCATCCAGGTGCTGATCGTAAGTGCCTTGGGTGCGGTAGAAGAGGATTTGTGCCAGGTCGGCCTGGGAGTAGCCCTGCTGGCGCCAGGTCGCGATACGTTGTTGTACGTTCATATCGGGAAAGTCCTGTGGATATTGCAGATAGAGCATCACCAGTGGCAGCAAGCTGCTGGGCTCGCCAGCGCTGAAGGAGTCGCTGAGCAGTTGCGCGGCTTCGCGGCGTTCGGCGGCGCTGTTGCTGGGTTTACGTGCCAGCAGCTTGCCGAGCCGAGCCTGCGCCCGTGGCGACTCGTCGAGCGCCAGGCGGTAGGTCTTTTCAGCCTTGTCCACGTCGGCCGGGGTGCCGTTGGCCAACTGCAGGTCAGCCAGGCCGATCTGCGCATCGACGTAGCCCAGCTCGGCCAGTTGGCTGAAGTGCTGCTCGGCCAGTTGCCTGTCGCCGCGTTTCAGCGCTTCGTTGGCCAGTTGCTGGTCAGGCAGCCCGGCACAGCCGGACAGCAGCACAGCACTGAGCAACAACAGATGAGGAGATGTATTCGCCATGTCAGCGTCCTCCTTAGAAGCCAGCCGCCACGGCCTTGTCGATCACCCAGTCGAGCGAGGGACCACGGTCAATCACCACTTCCACCGGTTGGCCGGCGAGGGTGCTGGGTAGGGTGGCTTCTGGTTCGATTTCTGCGCGAATGTCTGAGGACAAACCGCCTTGATCCAGGCTGGTGCTGACGATCTTGCCGCGGCGTGGTGTGTCTTCACCGGCGACCCAGAAGTTCACGCGGGTGCCGGTGCGGGTCTGGGCAATGCTGCGGTAGGGGAAGCTGGCGGTGACGGTGGCTTTGCTGTCTTGCGGGACCAGCTCAAAGATCACATCGCCTTTATTGGCGAACTGGCCATCGGCGACCAACTGCTTGGCGATCTTGCAGTTGCACGGGCTGGTCAGGGTGCCTTTCATCTGCTTGCCGAACAGCTCTTCGACGTTGGCTGGAGTTAGTTGTTCGTCAGCCAGGTGGCCTTTGAGCATCTCCAGCATGGTGGCGGAGAAGGTGGCGATGGGCGCGCCCTTGTCCACTTCACCACCCGGGCCTGCCAGGCTTTGCACGGTGCCTTCACGCGGCATGGTGACCTGCATGCTCGGCACGTTGACCATGGCAGATTCGGCGTGGGTGACGAAGTACAAGCCATACACCGACTTGAAGATAAAACCGAATGCCGCCAGGCCGACCAAGAAGATCCCCAGGCTGAAGGTCACGGCCTTGAGACGGCCGAGGGCGCTCATGCTTGAGCCACTGCTGGCGTTCTTGCGGGCTTTGGTGAAGTTCTCGCGCTGCAAGGTGCTCAGCAGGTCGCCGGCGCTCACCAGTTCCCCGCCCAGGTAGGCGCTGATCAGGTGGTGCAGGGTGGCTTGCTCGCGGGGCTTTAGGTTGTGCAGCTGGCAGCCGATGCGCTTGCTGTCGACATCCACCGAGCGCACCTGAAATTCGATGTCGATGCCCAGGTTGAAACTGTCCAGCTTGAATTGCATGCGACCCTTGTGAAAGTCGCCGATCTGGATTTGCTGCTTGTTGTCGATAAAGCTGAAGCCGCCCGCGGAGATGTCGCTGAGCGCCATCTCGATACGTTCACGGTTTTTGTTCAGGTACTGCAGCACGACTGGGATTTTCACCCGTGCATGCTGGCGCTGGGCTTCAGATTCGTGGATCACATTGACGTTAACGGCTGTATTCATGAGTGCAAATTCCTGTTCAAGCGGAGTCCGGTCGTCACACCAGGACCATGATGGCGGCGACGAATATGCTGGCGGCAGAGAAGGTCATGGCCCGTGAGGACCAGGTGTTGAACCAGCGCTGAAAGCTCACCAAACCGCGATCCAACTTGGTGTTCTGGCGGGTCCAGGATTGCTGGTCGAGGCGGAAGAACACGTAGATCTTCACCAGCGCACCGACGATCTGGTTGTAATAAAGAATCAGCGGATAAGCCGGGCCAATGTGGTGGCCAGTGACGCTGAGCAGCAGGGTTAGAGCCAGGCGGGTGAGGCCGATCCACAGCAGGTAGGCCAAGAAGAAACCGAGGCCGTATTTGATACTGGCAATGATTGCGACACTGAGGCCGAGCAGGCTGGTCCACATCGACACGCGTTGATCGAACAGCACCAGGCTGGTGAAACCGCCCAGGCGTTTGACCCCAAGGCGCAGGGCGCGGGCGTTCTGCCGCAGGTTGTTGCCGTACCAGCGGAACATCAGCTTGCGGCTGGCCTTGATAAAGCTCTTTTCCGGCGGATGCTCGACCGTGTTGATCGATGCGTCTGGCACATAGAAGGTGTCGTAGCCCAGGCGCATCAGGCTGTACCAACTGGACTTGTCGTCGCCAGTGAGAAACTGGAAGCGCCCCAGGCGCCAGTGCTCAAGGTGATCGCTTTCCACATCGGCGATAAACGCCGGGTCCGTCACCACCGCGGCGCGGAACACTGACATGCGCCCGGTCATGGTCAGCACGCGCTTGCTCAGGGCCATCGAGCACATGTTGAGATGGCGCTGGGCAAAACGCAGCTTGTGCCATTCACTCATCACATAGCCGCCGCGCACCTCGCAGAATTCATTGGTGGTGAGGCCGCCGACATTGGGGAACAACTTGAACCAGGGTACGGTTTTGCGCACTACGCCTTCGCCGAGCACGGTGTCGCCATCGATCACCGCAACCACGGCATCTGCTGCCGGCATCTGCCGTGAGATGGCGCGGAAGCCATAGGCCAGGCCGTCGCGTTTGCCGGTGCCGGGAATCCGCACAAAACTCAGCGTGACGTGCGCCGGGGGCTGCATCTGCGCCCAGAGGTTTTTTACCAGCAGCTCATCCGATAGCTCGACAATGGAGCAGACCACGTTGGTCGGATAGCCGCACTCAATCGCCTCGCGGATCACCGAGCGGTAAACCTGGGCGGTGGTCAGGGCGTCGATGCGAAAGCTGGTGACCAGCAGGAATACTTGGGAAGGGTCAGCATCTTTGCCGAGTTTGGCGACCTTGCGCCGGTAGTGCGGGTACACCACATAGAGAAACAGCATGCCGCGTACGAAGTGCACGGCACCCATGGAATAACGCCAGATGCCCACCGCGCCGATCAACAGCAGGTAGTCGCGTGACTCGGGGTCGAACACGCTCCTGGGCAGTGCCAGCGCAAGCAGCATCAGCAGTGATACGTAGAACAGCCAGCCAGCAGCCTGGTTGAGGCCGCTTTTCAGCGTGTGCAGGTGCATAAACATATCCATCGTTTGTGCCGGGTAGACCCTGGGGCAGCGCTTGGCCGCCCAGGGTGTGCGTGGGCTTATAGCCGTTGCGCTTACCAGCAAATACCTTCGCTGCCGGCACGCGATGCAGTCGGCATAAAGCCCACCAGGTCGACCACGTGTTTGCCGTGCAAGGCTTGCTGCGCCAGTGGGGCAAAGTGCATATCGCTATTGCCCAAAACGATGATGTCGGCGTTATCCACAACGGCATCGAAGTCACTGCTGAGCAGCGAGGACACGTGGGGGATCTTCGACTCGATGTAGTCCTTGTTCGCCCCGTAAACGCGGGCGTACTCGACATTGCGGTCGAAGATGCTCAGGTCGTAACCCTTGCCGATGAGCATTTCCGCCAGCTCTACCAGCGGGCTTTCACGCAGGTCATCGGTGCCGGCCTTGAAGCTCAAGCCGAGCAGGGCGACCTTGCGTTTGTCGTAGCCGGCGATGATGTCGAAGGCGTTCTGCACCTGGATGGCGTTACTGCGCATCAATGAGCCAATCAGCGGGGCATCGACATCCATGGCACCCGCGCGGTAGGACAGGGCGCGCACGTCCTTGGGCAGGCACGAGCCGCCAAAGGCGAAGCCGGGTTTCATGTAGTACTTGGAGAGGTTGAGTTTGTGGTCCTGGCAGATCACGTCCATCACATCGCGGCCATCGACGCCGGCCGCCTTGGCGATATTGCCGATCTCGTTGGCGAAGGTGACCTTGGTGGCATGCCAGACATTGCAGGTGTACTTGATCATCTCGGCAACATCGATGCTCTTGCGAATGATCGGCGCATCCAGCTCGCTGTAGATGGCTTCCAGCAAGTCGCCGGAGGCCTGATCCAGCTCACCGATGACTGTCATGGGCGGGAAGTCGTAATCCTTGATCGCGGTGCTTTCACGCAAGAATTCCGGGTTTACTGCCAGGCCGAAATCGCCCCCGGCTTGCTTGCCCGAGCAATCCTGCAGAATCGGTAGGACTACGTTTTTGGCAGTGCCGGGTAGCACCGTGCTGCGTACCACAACGGTGTGGCGCTCGGTTTTGCCGCGCATGGCCAGGCCAATTTCACGGCACACGCCTTCGATGTAATTGAGTTCCAGGTCGCCGTTTTTCTTGCTCGGCGTGCCCACGCAGATAAACGATACGTCGCTATTGAGCACGGCATCGGCTACATCAGTAGTGCCGCGCAAATTCCCCGAGGCTAATCCCTGTTGCAACAGCGCTTCCAGGCCTGGCTCAACGATTGGCGATTTGCCATTGTTGATCAGGTCGATCTTATTGGCGGATATATCTACGCCGATTACATGATGGCCGCGTGCGGATAAACAACCTGCACAAACTGCCCCGACATAACCTAAACCGAAGATGCTAATTCGCATCGTATTTACCTCGTCCATTTTAGATGATTAATGAGTGGCGATTAGCCACGGTTATTCGTTAGTTCGGCGCGCATAAGTGCATGAACTAATACAGGCATAAAAGTTGGTTGGTGGCGTATCGCTACCGGAGTCGGGTTTGGTATGTAGCACGCCCGTTCTATATGTGTTGTTGTCGCTGCAGGCTCTGTCTCGGTCCTTGTCAGTGAGTCATTGGGTTGTTGATAGTTCCACCTTATATTTACCCGTAACTTTCCTTTAGGTGAGTTTCTGCGCCGAACATTGGTTCGGGATTAATGGCAGATATACTCACGCGGAAAGTTGCGTGAAGAAAAACATCGTGTCGCTATGAGTCCGATGTTTTTCTGATGGTTCCTACCGCTCGTCATCTTTTGCAATGAAATGAGAACTGCTTGGTAGTTGTGCTTTGATGGCACTTTGCAATTGTCTGGCGGGAAAATCGCGCGGTGTATATGGGCGTTAAAAAGTTCAACAATGAAGTTGGGCTTTAATAAAACTGACTGTTGGAATAAGTATTGAACAACGCGGGAAATAGCGGGGGCGGGCCGTTGGCGCGGCCCGCAGGGGGAGGCGGGGTCAGTCTTGTGGGTGGTCGCGGAGGAAAACCAGGGTGTCAGCTTTCGAGTTTTCAACCGAGTAGCGGTAGCCCTCATAGGTGAAGTCCTTGAGGCCGGCCGGATCGGTCAGGCGCTCCTTGATCACATAGCGGGCCATCAGGCCGCGAGCCTTTTTCGCGTAGAAACTGATGATCTTGTACTGGCCGTTCTTCTGATCCTTGAACTCGGTGTCGATGATCCGCGCATTCAATGCCTTGCGTTTCACTGCGCTGAAATATTCGTTGGATGCCAGGTTAAGCAGCACCTCGTCGCCCTGAGCGGCCAGCGCCTCATTCAACCAGCCACTGATGCGCTCGCCCCAGAAGTCATAGAGGTTATTACCGCGCGGATTGGTCAGCTTGGTACCCATTTCCAGGCGGTAGGGCTGCATCAGATCGAGCGGGCGCAGCACGCCATACAGGCCGGAGAGCATGCGTAGGTGGGTTTGGGCGAAGTCGAAGTCCTTTTCGCTGAAATCCTCAGCGTTCAGCCCGGTGTATACGTCGCCCTTGAACGCCAACAGCGCCTGCTTGGCGTTGGACGGGTTGAATGGTCGCTCCCAGCTGCCGAAACGGGCGGCATTGAGACCGGCGAGTTTGTCCGAGAGGTGCATCAGCTCGGCGATCTGCGCCGGGCTGAAGTCGCGCATCTGCTGAATCAGCTCCTGGGCATGATCAAGGTGTTCCGGTTGGGTAAAACGCGGGGTCGCAGGCGGAGTCTCGTAATCGAGGGTCTTGGCCGGGGAAATCACCATCAACATAAGCGTGCTCCTGAAAGTCTGCGGCGATTCTAGAAGCTGGCAGTCGCTGAGACTACCTATTAGGGCGATTAGCGTTGCGACTTGACCGAGGGGCCGCCACGGGGTTGTAGTCTGCCTAGGTCGAATCCTCCAAGGAGCTAGCATGACCGCCTGCAACCATTCGCGCTGGGAGCCGTCCCACGATTACCGCCCGCTGGAAACCACCGCAGAACGCCAGGCCTGGCGCGTGGCGGCGCTGACCGGGGTGACCATGCTGGTGGAGATTGCCGCCGGCTATGCATTCAACTCCATGGCCTTGCTTGCCGATGGCTGGCACATGGCCTCGCATATGCTCGCCATCGGCCTGACTGCGTTGGCGTATTTGTTGGCGCGGCGTTATGCCAATGACCCGCGTTTTGCCTTTGGTACCTGGAAGATTGAGGTACTGGCCGGTTTCGCCAGTGCCTTGTTGCTGGTGGTCGTGGTGGCGATGCTGGCGTTCGAGTCGCTGTGGCGCCTATTGCAGCCGCAGACGATTGCTTTCGATATGGCGCTGTGGGTCGCAGTGGTTGGCCTGCTGGTCAATCTGGTATCCGCCTGGCTGCTGCGTGACAGTCATGATCACGCCCATGGCCACGGGCATGATCAGCACGCTGCCGCACATGCTTATGGCGATCACGATCACGATCACGATCACGATCACGATCACGATCACGATCATGCTGTTGCTGCGCCTGCGGGCAAGGACCTAAATCGCCACGCGGCTTTTATCCATGTGCTCGCAGATGCCCTGACCTCGGTGGCGGCCATCCTTGCCCTACTGGGCGGCATGCTGTTGGGTTGGGATTGGCTCGACCCGCTGATGGGCGTGATTGGCGCAGTGATCATTGGTGTATGGGCCAAGGGCCTGCTGATCGAGACTGGCAAGGTGCTGCTTGATCGCGAGATGGACAGCCCGGTGGTCGAGCGCGTACGCACTGCCTTGGCCCAGGAGGAAGATACCGAACTGGCGGACCTGCATCTGTGGCGTGTCGGTCGGGCGCAGTTCGCTTGCATCGTCAGCGTGGTAACCCATGGCGACGGTTCTGCAGATCGCTACAAGGCGCGGCTGGCGGGGATTGCGGAGCTGGTGCATGTGACCGTGGAGGTCAATCGCTGTGCCGAAGAACACAGGGTGGCGCGGGGCTGAAAGGAAAAAATATGTCGGCTCGAACGCCGGTGGGACTTCCGACTTTAACGGCGCTTGCGTGGTGCGCCAAGCGCTATTTGTCGTCCCGACAAATAAACCTGTGAATGCTGAAAAAAACGTTTTTCTGTCATCTGAATTGGAGTAATTAAAAGGCAAGACCGCCGAACCCTGCAGACAGGTGGCGGCCATTGGCCCTCACCTTTTTGCAGCCTTCTCAGCCTCGGCACTGAGGAGTCGACGGCCCCTCCGCGGCGCAGACTCGCCCCTGCGTTGCTTGGCTACTACAAGAAGGTGACCGAGTATGGATGACCACGGACGCTCCAAGCCCACCGCCCCAACCCTGTATGCCCTCGACACCAATGTGCTGATCCACGACCCCAACGCGCTGCTGAATTTTCAGGAGCACCACGTTGCAATTCCCATGACCGTACTGGAGGAACTGGACAAGCTTAAAACCGGCAAACAGGGCGTGGCCGCCGAGTGCCGCCAAGCCATTCGTCTGATCGACAAGATCCTCGGCAGCGCCAACCCGGAAGAAGTGGAACACGGTGTCGCCATCCAGCGTGACAAGAGCGGCCCCTGCGGCTTTCTGTCAATTCTTATGAGCAAAAGCGCCACCCCGGTGACCTGGCTGCCGGAAGACCTCAACGACAACAAGATCATCAACCAGCTGGTCGAGCTTAAATCCCGGCGCCCCGGTCTCAACGTGGTGCTGGTGACCAAAGACATCAACATGCGCCTGAAGGCGCGCGCCTGTGGCATCGATTCGGAGGATTACCATACCGACCAGCTCGTCGACGATGTGTCCTTGCTGTCGCAGGGTTACCACAACATGGACGGCTCCTTCTGGGACCGCGTGAACAAGGTGGAAACCCGTCAGGATCACGGCCGTACCTGGCACCGCGTGCAACTCACCGACAACCTGCCGGCGGTGCACGTCAACGAGTTCATCATCGACGAACAGGGCTTTGTTGGCTGGATCAAGGGCATCAAGCACGGCGAGCTGCTGATTCTCGACATGCACCAGGAACCGCTGATGCACCAGGAGGCCTGGGGCCTGCGCCCGCGGGATATCTATCAATCACTGGCGCTTTTTGCCTTGCTTGACCCGGACATCCACCTGGTCAACCTGTCCGGCGCGGCCGGTTCCGGTAAAACCATCCTGGCCCTGGCGGCGGCTATCGAACAGACCATGGTCAGCAAGCGTTACCGCAGAATTATCGCCACCCGCAGTGTGCAGGGGCTGGATCAGGAGATCGGCTTTCTGCCTGGCACCGAAGCCGAGAAGATGGAGCCCTGGCTTGGCGCCATCACCGACAACCTCGAAGCCCTGCATATGGACGACGAGAACACCCACGGCAGCGTCGACTACATCCTGCAAAAGGTCCCGCTGCAGTTCAAATCCCTCAACTACATCCGTGGCCGTAGCTTCCAGCAGAGCCTGATCCTGATCGACGAATGTCAGAACCTCACTCCGCACCAGATGAAAACCATCATCACCCGTGCCGGCAGCGGCTCGAAAGTGGTGTGCCTGGGCAACCTGGCGCAGATCGATACGCCTTATCTGTCGGCGCCCAGTTCGGGCCTGACCTACCTGACGGAGCGCTTCAAAGACTTCGAGCATGGCGTGCACATCACCCTGCAAGGGGTGCCGCGCTCGATCCTTGCCGAGTACGCCGAAACTCATATGTAACCCTCACTCACTCACGCTCGCCCAGCAGGCTGTTATGCCTGCTGGGCCGGGTGTCGCCGTAACCTCTCGTCTGAATCCCCTGGCATTCACAGGTGCCGAAACCTGACCCGTGGGTTTACAATCGTCGGACATCTGCCTGGAGCCTGTCTGTGTTAACCCATCTAGATTCCCAAGGTCGAGCCAACATGGTCGACGTTAGCGACAAAGCCCTGACCGTCCGTGAAGCCGTGGCAGAAGCTCTGGTGCGCATGCGCCCGCAAACCCTGCAGATGATTACCAAGGGCGATCACCCCAAGGGCGATGTGTTCGCCGTGGCACGGATTGCCGGCATTCAGGCGGCGAAGAAAACCAGTGACCTGATCCCGCTGTGCCACCCGTTGATGCTGACCAGCGTCAAGGTTGAGCTCAAACCCGAGGGCACGGATGCCGTGCGAATCACCGCGCGCTGCAAACTGACCGGGCAGACTGGGGTGGAGATGGAAGCCCTGACCGCCGCCAGCGTCGCCGCGCTGACCATTTATGACATGTGCAAGGCGGTGGACCGTGGCATGGTCATTGAGGCTGTGCGCCTGTTGGAGAAAGTTGGTGGCAAGAGCGGCGCCTTCAAGGCAGAGAGCGTGGCGGGAGAGCAGGCATGATCCGCGTGCAGTATTTCGCCCGTTACCGCGAGGCCCTGGGGCTGGATGGCGAACAGCTTAGCGGCGAGTTCACCAGCCTGGATCAACTGCGCCAGCACCTGCTGAGTCGCGGCGGGGTGTGGGAGGTGCTGGCCGAACAGAACCTGATGTGCGCGCGCAATCAGGAACTCTGCAGCTTGGAGGAGCCACTGACAGCCGGCGATGAAGTAGCGTTTTTCCCTACGGTCACCGGAGGCTGAATATGGCCATCCGCGTCCAGTCGCAACCCTTCGATCCGGGCGTTGAGCTTAACGCCCTGCATGCCGCCAACCTCGGCATTGGCGCGGTGGTCAGCTTTGTCGGCTATGTGCGCGACTTCAACGACGGGCGCGAAGTCGGCGGGATGTTTCTCGAACACTTTCCCGGCATGACCGAGAAGGCCCTGGGCAAGATTGCCGAGGAAACCATGCAGCGCTGGCCGCTGCTGGGCATCGAGGTGATCCACCGCATCGGCCGTCTGGAGCCCGGCGAGCCGATTGTGTTTGTTGGTACCACCAGTGCCCACCGTCAGGCGGCATTCGATGCCTGCAACTTCGTCATGGACTACCTGAAGACCCGCGCGCCGTTCTGGAAGAAGGAAGACACCGCCGAAGGCCCGCGCTGGGTCGAAGGGCGTTGCTCCGATCAGACCGCTGCCGAGCGCTGGAAACAGCAGCCTTAAGCGTATTTTGTCGATGTCGCCTGCGCTGATCCTTCAGTCGCAGCGATGACTGTTGCCCGGTTGACGATCTATACATATAAGTCCAGTATGGAATTTAAAGTATAAATCGAGACTGGCAAATGACCCGTCCACGCGTGCTATCCAGCCATCGCTTCTCGCTCAGGTGTACACCTGACGCGTCTTTCTTCTGTCTTGCAGCAACCGTCGTTGCCCGTTCGACCTGCGCAGCAATGCCAGGTGGCACGGGCCTGTCACTCCCTCAGCAGGAATCCGCACAATGAAGAAAATCGTCCTTGCGGGCGGCATCGCCCTGAGCCTGATTGCATCCAGTCTGTTCGCCGCAGACAAACCCTTGCGCCTGGGTATCGAGGCTGCGTATCCGCCATTCGCCTACAAAGAAGCCGGCGGCCAGATCGCCGGTTTTGACGTGGATATCGGCAACGCCCTGTGCGCCGAAATGAAGACCGAGTGCCAATGGGTCGAGCAGGAGTTCGACGGCCTGATTCCTTCGCTCAAGGTGAAGAAGGTCGACGCCATCCTGTCGTCCATGACCATCACCGATGATCGGCGCAAATCGGTGGATTTCACCGGCAAGTACTACTACAGCCCGGCGCGCCTGGTGATGAAGGCCGGCAGCGAAGTCACCGCCGATTTCAGCAACCTAAAAGGCAAGCGCATTGGCGTTCAGCGTTCGACCACCACCGATCGTTTCGCCAGCGAAGTGCTGGCCGCGCAAGGGGTGGAAGTGGTGCGCTACAGCTCGCAGAACGAAATCTACCTGGACCTGATTTCCGCGCGCCTGGATGGCACCCTGGCCGACGCCATCCCGGTGGATGAAGGCTTTCTGAAAACCAACAACGGCAAGGGTTTCGCCTTCGTAGGTCCGGCCTTTACCGACCCGCAATACTTTGGTGAAGGCGCCGGTATCGCCGTGCGCAAGGGCGACAGCGAACTGCTCGGCAAGCTGAATGCGGCCATCCAGGCGATTCGCGCCAGCGGCGAATACCAGAAGATTCAGGCCAAGTACTTCACCTTCGATATCTACGGCGACTGAGTCGTTCAGTAATGAGAAAACCGCGCGCTGGCGCGGTTTTCTAGCTAGGCGCAGCCACCTTCACGCGGTTGCGTCCGTCTTGTTTGGCGCTATATAGCGCGCGGTCGCTGGCTACATAAAGGCTGTCGTAAGTGCCTGACTGGCCGGCCTCCAAGTAGCTCAAGCCGATACTGACGGTGAGTGCTACAGCGTTGCCATCAACTACCTTCAGGTGCGTCTCCACCAGTTGGCGCAAGTGCTCGGCGATCTGCAGTCCGTGCTCGCGGTCGCAGTCAACCAGCAACAACATGAACTCTTCACCACCCAGGCGTGCCAGGCTGTCGAGGCTGCGTACCTGGCTGGAAAGTAGCGTCGCCACGCGTTTGATAACTACATCGCCCAGCGGATGACCGAAGCGATCGTTAACGGTCTTGAAATGATCGAGATCAAGCAGCAGTAAACACAATGGCTGCTGAGTGCGCTGAAAACGCAGCAATTCGTGCTCGACGATGCCGTTAAACGCCCGCCGATTGAGCAAGCCGCTCAGTGGGTCGTGTTCGGCAAGGTAGCTGAGCTTGTGGTTCTGCTCTTCAAGTAGCTGTGCCTGGGCTTGCAGTCGCTGTTTCTGGGTGTTGATCTGCACGAAGTTGCGCCACTGCAGCCATGCCAGCAGCAAACCAATGGTGCAACTGGATAGGCCATTGACCTGATTGCTCAACAACTGTGCCGGGCTGCTCTGAGTTTGCTGGATGCCAAACAGAAACAGCCCTAAGGTCAGGCTAAACAGCCACAAGGCGGAGAGGGGGCGATGCAAAAATGCCAGCGCCGCCAAGGTACAGCCCACCAATAGTGGGGTGATATTGCTGGTGACTAATTGATCGATAGCGCTAATCAGGGCAGCGAAACCCAGCGTACCCAGTACCGCTACGCTGACGCTGATCTGACGTAGCCGGATTAACTCCGGCCGGGGGACTAAATACCAGGCAATTAACGCCAACGTTCCAAAGAACACCAGCATGCCAGTGTGCGCGGCGAGAATGCCCTGACGCCATAAGGCTTCATTAGCCGATTCGGGTTGTCGTTGCCAGAACAACCAGATGTGCATCAGGTTGAGCGGTGGAATCCAGGGGGCAGCAAGTCGCAGGCGTCGTATATTTTGCTCAAGCAACTCTGGAGCAAAGGCTCGGTTTTTTTTAGCAATGCTTTGCCAGTCAATCCGCCACGCTCGCAATACCCATAACTCCTTTAACGGTATGAGTGCAGGGCCGAGTGAACTCGACCCTTGTGACAGACGTTACACAAGTTCAGCCTGCTGGGCGACTGAGTTATCCCGGCAGGCTGTGGGCAGAGGTAGCGGGGACCTTACAGTAAGCCCAGTTCCATGGCCGTGCGATCCACCGCGCGCTTGGTTTTTTCCACCAGCTCATCCAGTTGCGTGCGCCCGGCTACCAGGGCCGGAGCCATGATCATGCGGCCCTGGGTGGCGCGGATGATCAGGCCTTTCTCGAAGCCGATGGTGCGGCAGCGCCAGGCCAGTGTCTTGGATATCGCCGACCAGCGAGTGATTGCCGAATACTTCGCGCAAACACTGCTGCAGATAAGGCGCCGCCTGGCTAAAACGCGCACCGCTGACTAAGCCGGCGCAGTTGTTTGTCGAGTTCTGCAAGGCGCAGCTGGGAACGGGCAATGGGGCCGAGGTGGGGTGAGTGCTTTAGAGCGTGTCTCGTTGAGGCAGTTGCAGCTAGGCACTAATCCAGCGTTGGCGGGCCCAGCCGCTTAGCGCATCGACAGCGAATACCAGCACTAACATGGCCAGAATTACCGTGCTGGCCTGGGCTTCCTGAAACAGACTGAGGCTGACATAGAGCATCTGTCCCAGGCCGCCGGCCCCGACAAAGCCGAGTACGCTGGCCATGCGGATATTGTTTTCCCAGCGATACAGGCAGTAGGCCAACAGCTGTGGCCACAGGTTGGGCAGGGTGCCGTAGCAGAACGCCGCGACCTGGCTGCCGCCTTGCAGGCGAATTGCCTCTGCTGGCGCGGTTGGGGTGTTCTCTAGTGCTTCGGCAAATAGTCGGCCGAGTACGCCGGCGGTATGTAGGGCCAGGGCCAGGGTGCCGGCATTTGGGCCAAGGCCGGCAGCCAGCACCATCAGCGCAGCCCAGACCAATTCCGGAATTGCGCGCAGGGCATTGAGTAGTAAGCGTGCCGCGCTTTGCAGCGGCCAGCCGAAGCGCCCTGCCGCCGGCAGCGCCAGAAACAGACCAAATACCGCCGCGAGCAGGGTGCCGAGGGCCGACATGGCCAGGGTTTCCAGGGCGCCACGGCTGACGGCCGCCAGATGCGTAGAACTCAAGTCCGGGCTAAGAAAACGTTGCACGTAGCCGGCCATCTGCGCCGGGCTGTCGCCGCTGAGCAGTTCGCCCAGGTCAATACCCAGGTATGCGAATGAAACCAATACCGCCACGCCAATCCCCAGTAGCAGTAACAGGTTGACCAGCCTGTTCATGCCAACCTCCCGCGCAGCAAGCGGCTGAGCTGGTCGGCCAACAGCACCAGCAAGAGGAAAGTCAGCAGCATGCTGGCGGCTTCACCACCGGCAAACATGCGCATCGACAGGTCAATCTGTTGGCCCAGGCCGCCGGCGCCGACGAAACCCATGACCACCGAGGCGCGGATCGCGCATTCCCAGCGGTACACCGTGTAGGAGGTCAGCTCCGCAGCGGCATTTGGCAGAATGCCGTAGGCGAATGCTGCCAGCCGGCCGCTACCTGCTTGCAGCAGGGCATGGGCTGGGCGCTGGTCGACTGACTCGAAGATCTCCGCGTAGACCTTACCGAGCATGCCGCTGTAGGTGATCGCGATGGCCAGTACCCCGGCGGTAGGGCCGAGGCCGACCGCGCGGACGAACAACAGCGCCCAGACGATTTCCGGAACGCTACGCAGGAAGATCAACAAACCACGCACCGGCCAGCGCAGCAATTGCGCCAGCGGCTTTGGCCGGCCGCCACGGGAGGCCGCCGACAGTGACAGGGCGCGGCTGGCCAGCAGGCTTGCCGGGATCGCGAGGAGCAGCGCCAGGGCCATGCCCGCAGTGGCGATGGCCAGGGTCTGTAGAGTGGCATCGAGCAGCAGCTGAAGAAATTCAGGCTCATGGGCTGGCGGCCAGAAGGCGGCGACGAAGCGGCCCATTTCGCTCTGGCTATCGCTGAGCAGCAATACGCCCAGATCCAGCTCGCTAAGCTGAATACCTGGCCAGAGCAAGGCCAGTGCCAGCAAGGTCAGCAGCAACCGCGACAGGGCGGCTGGATCGCGACTGGTGCGGCTCAGCATCGCGGAATCTGCAGGCCTAGGCTGACGGCCGCTGTGGGGGGGGGGAGCAGTTGTTCATTGGCGTAGAGTGCATCGAGCTGTGCTTTATCGACCTCAGCGGCAGGGCGATCAAAGAGAACCTGACCGTCGCGCAGGCCGATGATCCGCGGGAAGTGCGCCAGGGCCAGCTCCACCGCATGCAGGCTAGCCACCAGCGTCACGCCCTGTGTAGTGGCATGCCGGCACAGCACGCTCAGGGTGTGCTCGGCCAGCACCGGGTCCATGGCCGACACCGGCTCATCGGCCAGCAGCAGTTCGGGGGCCTGGTACAGCACGCGGGCGATGCCCACGCGTTGCAGTTGGCCGCCTGAGAGCTGCTGGCATTGGGCGAACAGCTTGTCGGCCAGGTCCAGCTTGGCCAGCTCGCGACGGGCACCGGGGATGTCGAGCGGGTGCAGCAGGTTTAACAGGCTTTTGCCCAAGCACCATTGGCCGAGCTTGCCAGCCAGCACCGCAGTGACGACTCGCTGGCGCGCCGGTAGTGGCGGCGCCTGATGCACCAGACCGATGCGTGCGCGCAGGCGCTGACGCTGGCGGCCGGAAAGTTGCCAGGGGTGTGTACCGAGTACCAGCAGTTCGCCACTGTTTGGTTGCAGAGCGGTGGCCAGCAGATTGAGCAGGCTCGACTTGCCGGCTCCGGACGGACCGATAATGGCGACTTGTTCGCCGGCAGCAATGTGCAAGTCCACACCGCGCAGGGCGTGGACTCCGTTACCGTGGCTGAGGCCGGCGCCGCTAAGGCGCAGGGTCATTTCAGCAGGTCGGCGGCGCGGGCGGCGTCCTCGATGCCTTTGTAGTTCTCGGGCGAGGTTTCGATAAAACGGCTGGCAGCCTGGAGGTCGAGAATCGCCTTGTGCTCAGGGTTCGCGGGGTCGAGTGCGAGGAAGGCGGCTTTGATCTTCTCGGCCAGTACCGGGTCGAGGGTGCCGCGCACGGTCCAGTTGTAGTCGTAGTACGTCGGGGTGATGGCGAAGACCTTGACCTTGCTGGTGTCGACTTTTCCGGCGGCGACCAGCTTGTCCCACACGCTGGCGTTAAGCACGCCGCCATCGACCTTGCCGGCCTGAACCCAGGCTGCAGTGGCGTCATGCGCGCCGGAGTAGCCCACGCGGCTGAAGAAGTCTTCCGGTTTGATCCCATCCTGCAGCATGAAATAGCGCGGCATCAGGCTGCCGGAGGTGGACGACACCGAACCGAAGGCAAAGGTCTTGCCCTTGAGGTCGGCCAGGGAGGTCACGTCCGGGTTGGCGGTGATGAACTTGCTGGTGAACTGGGCGTCTTGTTCACGCTGCACCAGTGGCATTGCATTGCCAGTTTTCAGGCGTGCTTGCACGAAGGTGAAGCCGCCGAGCCAGGCCAGGTCCAAGCGGTCAGTAGCCAGCGCTTCGACCACGGCTGGGTAGTCAGCGACCGGGGTGAATTCGACCTTCATGCCCAGTTGCTGCTCCAGATAAGCACCCAGAGGTTTGAATTTGCGCAGCAGTTCGGTTGGTGCTTCGTCCGGAATGGCGCTGACACGGAGCACCTCGGCGGCGTTGGTGAGGCTGGCGGACAAGGACAGAGCAACGCCGGCGGCGAGCGTCAGGGTGCGTTTGAGCATGAGGATTCTCCGGTTCAATAGCGGAAAAGGATCTAAATAACAGGTCCGAAGATGTGCAGGCCTGCGCGTCGTGGTCAGGGTAGTCGATGTGGCGCGATTATATGGAGCGCTTTGACAAAGGCCAGCTTTGCTAGAATCTCCGGCCTGTTTTCTGATTTGCCGAGAGCCTTACCGATGAGCGAGCCGATCCGTTTGACCCAGTACAGCCATGGTGCCGGTTGCGGCTGCAAGATTTCGCCCAAGGTACTGGATGTGATCCTCGCCGGCAGTGGCGCGCAGAACCTTGACCCCAAGCTGTGGGTTGGCAACGCCTCGCGTGATGATGCGGCGGTGTATGCCCTGGATGACGAGCGAGGGGTAGTTTCGACCACCGACTTCTTTATGCCGATTGTCGATGACCCCTATGACTTCGGCCGTATTGCAGCCACCAACGCCATTAGCGACATCTACGCCATGGGTGGCGACCCGCTGATGGCCATCGCCATCCTCGGCTGGCCGGTCAACCTGCTGCCACCGGAGGTGGCCCGTGAAGTGATCCGTGGCGGCCGCGCGGTCTGTGATGAAGCGGGTATTCCGCTGGCCGGTGGTCATTCCATCGACGCCCCAGAGCCGATCTTCGGCCTTGCTGTTACCGGCGTGGTGAGCAAGCGCCATATGAAACGCAATGACACCGCCACCGCCGGCTGCCAGCTGTACCTGAGCAAGCCGCTGGGTATCGGCATCCTCACCACTGCCGAGAAGAAGGCCAAGCTGCGCTCCGAGGATGTTGGCCTGGCGCGCGACTGGATGTGCACCCTGAACAAGCCCGGCTCGCGTTTCGGCAAGCTGGCCGGGGTCACGGCGATGACCGATGTTACCGGTTTCGGTCTGCTCGGCCATCTGGTGGAGATGGCCGATGGCGCTAATCTCACCGCCCAGCTCGACTACGCCGCCGTGCCACGCTTGCCGGGGGTCGATTACTACCTGGCTGAGGGTTGCGTGCCGGGCGGCACCCAGCGCAATTTCGAAAGCTATGGCGAGAAGATCGCGCCTATTACTCAGGAGCAGCAAAATCTGTTGTGCGATCCGCAGACCAGTGGCGGCCTGCTGATTGCCGTCAGCCCAGAGGGCGAAGCGGAGTTTCTTGCCGTGGCCGCCGAACTGGGCCTGAACCTGGCGCCCATCGGCCGTCTGATTGAACGACAGGGTTACGCGGTAGAGGTGCTGTGATGCGCGACAACAGCAGCAACTACCGCGAGATATTTCTTAATGATGTGCCGATGATGGATGCCCGCGCCCCGGTCGAGTTCAACAAGGGCGCCTTCCCCGGTGTACTCAACCTGCCGCTGATGGATGACAGCGAGCGTCAGCGGGTCGGCACCTGCTACAAGCAGCATGGCCAGGACGCTGCCATCGCTATGGGTCACCAACTGGTCAGCGGTCAGGTCAAAGATGAACGGGTCGCAGCCTGGGCGGCATTCGCCAAGGCCAATCCACACGGCTATCTGTACTGTTTTCGCGGCGGGCTGCGTTCGCAGATTACCCAGCAATGGCTGGCGGAAGCCGGTATCGACTACCCACGGGTAATCGGCGGCTACAAGGCGATGCGCACCTTCTTGCTGGAAACCACCCAGCAGACCGTGTCTGAGTGCGATTTCGTCATCCTCGGCGGCCTGACTGGCACGGGCAAAACCGACGTGCTGGTGCAGCTGAACAACAGCCTGGACCTGGAAGGCCACGCCAATCACCGTGGCTCCAGCTTCGGCAAGCGTGCTACTGGCCAGCCGATGCAGATTGATTTTGAGAACCGCCTGGCCATCGATCTGCTCAAGCAGCGCGCCCGTGGAGTCCAGCAGTTTGTTCTGGAAGACGAAGGGCGCATGGTCGGCAGCTGCACCGTGCCGCTAGCGCTGTACCAGGGCATGCAGGAGTATCCGTTGGTGTGGCTGGAGGATGCGTTTGAGGACCGTGTCGAGCGCATCCTGCGTGACTATGTCATCAACCTGTGTGCCGAGTTCATCAGCCTCCACGGCGAGGAAGATGGTTTTCGGCTGTATGCCGAGCGCTTGTTGCAGAGCTTGAGCAATATCCAGAAGCGGCTGGGGGGCGAGCGTTACCAGCGGCTGCTGGCCATTATGCAGGCTGCACTCGACGAGCAGCAACGCACCGCGGTGGTTGACTTGCACCGTGGCTGGATCGACGGGATGCTGCGTGAGTATTACGACCCGATGTATGTCTTTCAACGCGAGAGCAAGGCATCTCGTATCGAGTTTGCCGGTGACCAGGCCGCGGTCATCGCCTATCTGGCTGAGCGCAAGGCGAGTCGCTAGGCGGCAGGGTTGAGCCTGAGACGCCGATTGGTCTCAGATTATTCAATGACGCCGGCGGCTTAGAGACCAACCGTTACTTCGCGCAACTCATCGCCGTCGCGCAGAACAAAAATGGCGCTCAACCCTTTGGCTTTGGCCAACTGCGCGCCGCGTTCCACGCCGAGCACCATCAGTGCGGTTGCCCAGGCGTCGGCGTACATGCAACTGGTGCACAGCACCGACACTGAGGCGAGGTCAGAAAGCAGCGGGGCACCGGTGTGTGGGTTCATGGTGTGGGAAAACACCTGGCCGTTATGCTCACGCCAGTGACGGTAGTCGCCGGAGGTGGCAATGGCGGTGTTACTCAGGGCCAGCGAGCCAAGCACTTCGCGCTGGCCTTTGCTGGGTTTTTCCAGGGCGACTGACCACTCGCTGCCGTCGGCCTTGACGCCGCTGACGCGCATCTCGCCATCAATGCTCACCAGGTAGGACGTGATGCCGTGGCGCGCCAGGCAGCGGGCCATCTGGTCCACGGCAAAGCCTTTGGCGATGCCGTTAAGGTCCAGGGTGATGGGCGCATGTTTGCGTACTCGGCCGTTATCCGCGTCGACTTCCAGTACCTCGCGCGCGCTGGGTTGCTTGTCCGGCCAGGTGTTGAGCGGCGCGTGTGGGCCAAAGCCGCACGCGCTGACCAGCGCGCCGACGCCAATCTCGAACGCCCCCTCCGACTCGGCACTGATGCGCAGTGCGCTGCTCAGCACCCACAGCAGCTCATCGGGCACGCTCAGCCATTGGCCGCAGTTGGCCGCGTTGAGTTGCATCAGGTCGGAGTCGGGCTTCCAGGTCGACATTTGCTGGTCAACCTGATCGACCGCCTGTTGCAACTCGCTGCTGATCACGCTCAGGTCGAGTTCGGTCGGTGCATACAGCACCGCGCTCCAGCGCGTGCCCATGGTGGCGCCACTCAAGTTGTGGCGCTGCGCTGCGTTGGTCTCAGTAGACATCTTCACGGTAGCGTCCTTGTTGGCGGAGTTGGTCGATGTTCAAGCCCAGTTGCTGCAGCAAGGGTTCCAGTACATTGCGCACACCGGCGGCCATGTAGCGGGAGCCGCACACCAACACCTGCGCGCCCTGTTGCAACAGCGCCAGCAGTTTGTCGGCGTCCTGCAGGAGGCGGTCCTGCACATACATCGGCTTAGCCGCCTGGGAGAACGCCAGGCCCAGTTGGCTCAGGCGTCCGTCAGCCAGGTATTCATTCAGTTGCGTTTCATAGAGGAAGTCCGACTGCGCGCTGCGGCCACCCCAGTACAGGTGCAGTGGGCGCTGATGGGCATTCTTGCGGACAAAGCCAATCAACGGCGCCAGCCCAGTGCCGGTACCCACCAGAATCAGCGGGTGCTGGCCTGCAGTCGGGCGAAATTCGGGATGCGCTTGGATAACCCCTTCAATACATTCACCCACCTGCAGGCTATGCAGCAGGCTTGAGCAAACGCCCTCGGGCTGTTTACGCACGCAGATTTCCAGCACGCCATCTTCTTCGCCGCTGGCAATCGAGTAGAAGCGTGGCGGCAGATCAATACCCGGACGGATGGCCAGCAGGTCGCCGGGTGCAAAGCGACTGTTGCTGGTGGGCGATACGGCAAAGCGCAAAACGGCTGCCGGTGATTCGCTGCCCTCGCCGTAAAGCTCGCGGCTCAGCAACTGCAACTGTTGCGGGGTTTCGCGGCTGGCGTGCGCAGTGAAGTGCAGGGCAACGCCAAGTTCCTGGCCAAGCCGCTGCGCCCACTGGTTGAGCTCGCCCAAGGCGTTGCGGTCGATGCGTTGCAAGGGCAGCAAAATCGCTAAATCCTGTTGTTGCAGGCATTGCTCAACGTGCTCGGCATAGCCGCAGAAGTGCTGAAACTGCGAATCACCAAAGCCCAGCACCGCGACTTGCAGCGCAGGGTTCAGCTCACTGCGCTGCAAGCGCCCGAGAAACGCCTTGGCCGAATCGGGAGCCTGGCCATCGCCATAGGTCGAGGTGAGTACTAACAGCTGGCTGGCTTGGCGGTAGTGCGGCTGCAGTTGATTCATGCTGGCGCAGTGCACCCGCCGGCCCTGGCTCTGCAATTGTTCATGCAACTGCCGGGCATAGCTCCAAGTAGCCCCGGCCTGACTGCCAACCAGCAGAATGATCTGCGCTTGATCGGCCGGCGTGTTATCGGGCCGTGCGCCAGCCAGACGCTTGCGCCGCGCCCATGAAAGCAGGCCGAAACCGCTGAGAAACAACACGGCCAGGCTGGAGCCGCTGAGGATCAGCGTCCAGAGTGGCGAGTGCGCGCCGGTGTGCAATTCGTAGATGTTTTCGTACAGGCGAGTGGCAAAACCATGCTGCTGATAGTTGATCCATTGCCCCGTGCTGGCATTGACGAAGCCTTCACCCGCCGCCGTACGCACGGTGTAGAAATTGGCATCCGGGTCGCTGGGGAACTCCAGTTCGCGCAAGTCTTGCAGGTCCAGGTTGCGCAGGGCAGCAAGGCTGTTCAGCTCGGCCGCCGGGGCCGAGTAACTGGCTTCTGGGTAGGCCGGCGAGGCGTCTTGACCATCGTTGATCCAGCCCTGGCTGATCGCTGCGAGATACAGCCCACTCAGGGCGAGAATCGCCAGGGCCGGCAGCGTCCAACGGGCCACGACCATATGCCAGTGAATCAGCCCGCTGCTGGCTGGAATAGGCCGTACTAAGCGGCTCCAACCCCCGAGTCGACGCGCCAACAGCCAAGCGCCAGTCACCACCAGTATCAGCATGGCCAGCGCCGCTAGACCACTGAACCAGCGGCCCGGCTCGCCGAGCAGCAACTCGCGGTGCAGGTTGCGCGTCCAGGCAAGCAGGGCGGAAGGCTGGTAGGGCGAGATAACTGAGCCGGTGAGTGGATCAACCACCACGGTGCTGTTCTCGTTCGCCGTGCTGAGCGTGACGCGCAGCTCACCACTGGGTGCCCGCTCGATGCGCTCGATACCTTGCACCTGGCCGGCGATACGCGCGGCAACGTCGGCGACATTGTGCTCCGCTGCTGGTGCAGACTGCAGGTGTTCAACCAGGGTGCTGCTGGACAACACCAGGCCGGTAGCTGCCGAGACCATCAGCAAGACGCCAAGGAGCAAGCTGAGTACCACGTGGGTGCGTTGCAGCATGAGCAGGCTCCTGAGTTAAAACTGGTAGCTGAAGGTGTTGACGTAGCCTGTTGCGCTACCGCTGACCGGTGTGGGCTGTTGTGTGAGCGGCACTTTGATCTCGGCACGGTTGTCCTGCTTGTTCTCGACGGCGCTGTCGATGCGGATTTCATAGCCGGCATCAATCAACGCATCCTCCAGTTCAACCGCCACCTTCAAGGTTTGCCCGCTGCCAACGCTGGCACCGGTAAGACCGTCGTATTCGGCAGGCTTGTTGCCGTCACGCACCCAGTCACGCAGGTGCTTGTAGTACTTGGCCTTCTTGCCGAAGACCCATAGCGTGCGTTGGTAATTGCCTTGTGCATCGGTAACGTAAAACGCCAGGTAGGCATCGTTGCCGCGATACTCTTTCAAGGTGGTTTGCAGGGTGATTTCGCGGGCCTGGCCCAGCGCGGGCAGCGTCGCCAAACCGGCTAAAGCGAGGGTTAGGGTGGTCTTGTTCATCTGAACCTCCGTAGGCAATGGCGCAACCTTAGCCCCCAATTCTGAAGCCAAGCTGAAGGACAGAAACCTTGCACTTAATGAGGACTTAAGACTGTTCTGAAACAGCGTTTCGACTGGCGTCGGCTTGTTCCTTTCTTAGCCAGGCATTAGCAATTCTGCGCTGGCGGCGGCAGTGCTACTCCGGTGATTGCAGCGCCTGCTTCTGCGCCGCAGGGCAATACCTTCTGCCATGCCTATATCTATGTGGTGAAGAAACCCGGCGGATTGCAATCAGCGATCTTCCAGAGCGCCAGCCCGCAGATAACCTCGGCCGGTATGATGGCTACGCTGTCTGAGTTTGTGGCCAAGGTCAGGCAGCAGCAGCCCGAGGCCTGGCGGCCGTTCAGTTTCCCAGACGTACAGTGCAGCCCGCCATCTGGTTATTGCTTCGCCAATGCGCAGAAGGCGTTGTTCAAGCCCGACCAGATGGCGGGCCAGTTCTGCTTCGCCACTCGAGCTGAGGCGCAGAGGCATTACGAGGAGTTCAACTCGGTGAAGCCGGTTTATGAAACGCTGGAGTGGACACCTTAGGCGCTTTCCTTTAGCCACTGCGCCAGGCGCATTAGCATCTGGCCGGCGAATCTAGCCAAGAGTGAATACACTATGCGCCCGATAATCCCGGGCCATTACTATGGCTGCCTCGAACAAGGAACGCGCCTTTATGGCTTCCCCAGATAAACAGCAAAAACGTGCCCAGCGGGCCAAAGCCAAGGCCAAGCAAAACCGTTCGGGCAAGGCCAAAGCCACTGTCGTGCATCCGCTGCTGGCCAATCCGCTGATCAACGAGCCGTTCGATGATGTCGAAATCGACCTCAGTACCTTCGACTTCAGCGATATCGAAGAGAACGGTTTCGACCCGGCGCACTTCGATGATCTGTTCCAGACGATGAAAGTCGGCGAAGGCATCAGCCTGCTAGCGATGTGTCTGGTGTTCCTGCAATACCCGGTGTTGGAGCTGGTGGTCGCGGAGGAGGCGGAAGACGCGGCCACTGACTTTATGATGGGGCTGCTGATCGTCTATCGCGGGATCTTTCACAATGAAGATGAAGACACGGCCGTGGAGTGGATTGGCAGCGAGGGCTTCCAGCATGCCTACAACGAAGCCTCGATGATCCTGCAGAAGAAAAACGCGCGCGGCACCCCAGGCGTCCGCACTTAGTTGCAAAGGCGTGATCTGCTCAAGCCGGCGGCAGGCGTCCGCGTATGAGCGTGCCGAGTAAATCAATAAACCACCACAGCAGCAGACCGGGTAGCAGAGCGATTGCAAGTAGGTGCTGGTGCGCGAGAAACAGTTCGAAGAAAATCTCTGACGGCGCCCAGGTATTACCAAAGGCCTGGGCAAAGACCTCGCAGCTGAAGTAGGCCGCAAGCACAGTTAGCAGAACAAAGCTGGCAGCTCGCCGTAGGGGTTTTTCAGCACTCTAACTGAGGCTGCATAGAGCAACATACTGGGTATCGAGAGCAGTAGGGTGTCCAGCAGCGGGGAATTGGCATCAATTAAAAATGGCCATTCCAGCGTGAGACGCTGGTTATTCAGCTCACCTGTGACAGCGCAGATAAACAGCCCTGCCACCAGTGGAATGCCCAGCGTCTGAATAGTTACGAGGATAAAACTGATAAAGCGTTGGATGCCTGGCACTCCTTGCCGGATAAGTGCGCTCAAGCCTCGCCTTTGATCTCTTTCAAATGCTTGTACACCGTCGCGCGGCCCATATTCAGCACGTTGGCGATGTAGTTGGCGGCGCTTTTGCCTTTGAAGGCGCCCTCTGCGTGCAGAGCTTCGACCAGCTCGCGTTTGTGCTCGCGGGTCAGCAGGTTGAGACCGAGCTGGCGCTGGCGTAGCCAGCTGTGCAGGAAGGTGTTGATGCGCTCCTGCCAGTCGTCGCGGAACAGCGCGTCGGGCTGCGGCACCAGTTTGCTGGAAGAGAGAAACAGATCCAGCGCCTGCTTGGCGGTTTCAAACATCGAGATATTCAGGTTGATGCACAGCACGGCGATGGGCGTGCCGCTGGCGTCATGCAATACGCTGCTGACCGAGCGGATCTTCTGGCCGTCCCAGTTGAGCTTTTCGTAGGGGCCGATGTTGCGCTCATCCACTTCGCCGCTGAGCATGTCTTCCAGCGCAGCGTCATCACCGATCACGCGTTTGGAAATGTTGTTGGCGATGTAGTCGACCTTCTGAGTGCGCAGGTCGTGCAGCACCACTTCGGCGTGGGGGAAGAACAGCGTGGCGATGGCGTCGGCGATGGTGCGGTAGTTGTCCAGCTCGGGGGCAGGGCGGGGCGGCGTCATGCGGCTAACTCTTCGGGCTTGGGAGGCGTTGGAAGTGTGCCGCAAAGCGCCCGAGGCGTCATCCTCGTGCGCTGCGACTGATTATTTGAGCAGGCGGGCAGGTGAGAGCATGGCTTCAGTTAAACCAAACTGGCGCAGGTGCTCGGGCAGTGGCTCGCCACGGGCCAGGGCCGCGCAGGCCATGCCCATGGCGGCGGAGGTCTGAATACCGTAACCGCCTTGGGCAGCCACCCAGAAGAAGCCCGCCACCTTCGGGGCGAAGCCGCCGACCAGATCGCCATCGGCGACAAAGGAGCGCAGACCGGCCCATGTATGTGCGGGGCGGCGAATGCTCAGGCTGGTGTGTTCTTCGATCTGGTAGATGCCGAGGGCGATATCCAATTCTTCCGGCTGTACGTCGTGGGGCTCGACCGGGTCGGCGTTGGCGGGCGAGCCGAGCAGCAGGCCGGCGTCAGGTTTGAAATAGAAGGATTCGTCCAGGCTGACCACGCAGGGCCAGGCATGGCAGTCGAGACCTTCTGGTCCATTAAAGGTAAAGGCGGCGCGGCGTTTGGGAATCAGGCCGATAGGCGCCACGCCCGCCATTGCGGCGATCTGGTCGCACCAGCCGCCGGCTGCATTGATCAGCGTCTTGGCGCGGTATTGCCCGGTGCCGCAATCAATCAGCCAGGCGTCGCCATCGCGCTGGATGCGCAGCACTTCGCAGCTGTTGTGGATTTCCCCGCCCTGCTGGCGAATGCCGCGCAGGTAACCCTGGTGCAGGGCGTCGGTGTCGATGTCGGCGGCTCTGGGGTCGAGCATGGCGGCCTGCACTTTGTCGCGGCGCAGCACCGGCACCAGGGCGCAGGCTTCGTCGGCGCTGAGCAGGCGCATCTCCGGCACGCTGGCTTTGCCGCTGTCGAACTGGCGTTGCAGCTCGGCAGCGTCGCCGGTGAAGTCCACCACCAGCTCACCACGCGGGGTCAGCAGTGGGTGTTCGGCAAAGCCTGCGGGCGGCGCATCGTAGAAGGCGCGGCTGGCGGCGGTCAGGGCGCGCACTTGCGGCGTGCCGTAGGCCACGGTGTAGAGCGCGGCGGAGCGGCCGGTGGAGTGATAACCGGGTAACTGCTCGCGCTCCAGCAGGATGGTTTTGCCATGGGACGCGAGAAAGTAACCGGTGGAGGCACCGGCAATGCCGGCGCCGATGATCAGGTAGTCGGCCTGGTGCATCAGCAGGTCTCCTGCTTGAGCTGGTAGAGCGCGTGGGCCAGGGCGACATCTTCCAGGCCCAGGCCGATGGAGCGGAAAAATACCGAGCGGCGGTAGTCCGGGCGCACGGCTTTACCGCTGACGAGTTCGGCCAGATCACCGAGGATATCTGCGCTGTTCCAGCCTAGGCGGCTGGCCAGGAGCATTTCCCCGGCGCTGTCCGGGGTGGTAGCGCGGTAGTCGCAGTAGACATCCATATTTAGCAGGCTGGCGGGCGTTACTTCATGGGCGCGCGGCGCGTTGGTGCTGATCGAGGTGATCAGCGCCGGTTTATCCAGCTCGACGGGATCGAGTAGTGGTTTCGCCGATGAGGTGCAGAGCATCGCCACGTCGGCATCGCGAATGGCGTCTGCCTGGCTGGCGCACAGCTGGATGCGTGGGTCGAGTTGCTGCAGCTTGAGCAGCTGCGCGCCGGTTTTGCCGGCCAGGCCTGGCGAGTAGAGGCGGATGCTCTGCCAGGGGCGCAGCTGTTTGGCGTAATGCACATGGGCCTGCGCCACGGCGCCGCTGCCGATTACCGCCAGGCGGCTTGCCTTAGGCGCGGCCAGGGCATCTACAGCGACTGCGGTGGTGGCGGCGGTGCGCGCAGTGGTCAGGCTGCCGGCATCGCACAGCAGCAGTGGCTGGCCGGTTTGCATCGACATCAGCAGGGTCCAGGCGGTAATCAGCGGGCCTTGCTCGCGGACGATATAGGGTGAGGTTTTCACCCCGTAAACACCGGCCCCGGCCAGCACGCCGAGGTAGTTGATAAAGTCGCCAGCCCCGTAGGGGAACTCCACCAGCTGCTGCGCGGGCTGCACCGCATGGCCGGCGGCTAGCTCGCGGAACATCGCAACCATGGCCTGGTGTACATCGACCTGGAGCAGCAGCTGTTCGGCTGCGCTTTTATCCAGCACATAAGGGGTGGTCGACATGAGCAGCTCCGTAACGATTTGAACAATTAATTCCATTTTGGACTTTAAGGTATTAATCGACAAGCGTTGGCGCGGCAAGTTGATACGTTGCTGCGACGTTTAGTTCGCTTGGCGTAGGCGCTTGCGGAACGCTCCAGGGCTTTCCCCGCAGAGCTGCTTGAACAGCTTGGCAAAGGTGGCGCGGTCGGCATAACCGACCTGTTCGGCGATCTGCTCCAGTGATGCCGGGCTACGTAGGGCGCGCTGCGCGGCGCTGATGCGCACACGCTGCAGATAATCGTTGGGCGTTAGCCCGGTGCTGGCCTTGAAGCGCCGCAATAGAGTGCGCGATGAGCAGTTGGCTTGGGCGGCCAGGCGATTGAGGTCAATATTTTCGCCATGATGACGCTGCAGCCACTGCAGCACTGGCGTGAGCTGGCAATCACTGCTGGCCGGTGGCAGCAGCGGGGCAAAGCGCGATTGCAGGCCGCGCTGGCTGTCGAACACCAGGGCATTGGCCACCTGTTGCGCCAGGCCGTCGCCGCCATGCTGGGCGATCAGGTGCAGGCACAGGTCGAGCCCGGCATGCGCGCCGCCGGAGCTGAGCAGGTGGCCGTCTTCGCAGATCAGTTGCTCGATCTGCAAATTGACCAGCGGATAACGCTGACGAAACTGGTCGGCCAGCGCCCAATGAGTGGTGGTACGGCGACCGTTGAGCACGCCCGCGGCGGCCAGGAGAAAGGCGCTGCTGCACAGGCTTGCCAGTTGCTGGTGCGGGGGGCGCAGGGCCAGCCAGGGCAGCAGCGCTGCGTTGTCGGCCAAGGTACTGTCGATAGCGCTGCCGCTTGCAGCTAGCAGAATCAGGTCGGCATCCTCGGCCAGGCTTAGGTCGCCATCGACCTGGATCTGCGCAAAGCCCAGATCAACCGCTTGCCCGTCCAGGCTGACGCGCTGCAGCTCGAACAGCCGTTGCTCGGCCAGGCGGTTGGCCAGGACAAAAGCGTCCATGGTCATACTCAGGCTGGAGCACACGGTTTGCGGGCAGACGTACAAGGCAATCTTCAGCATGACTAACTCATCGCTGGGAGGGTTTTGGCGATTATTGACACAAGAGTGTCTTTTACGCCAATCGCGAATAAAGGCTTTAGGGGCAATACTCCTCGCAGTCCCCATACGGAGTTCTGCCCCATGAGCCATTCCAACGCCGCGCTGATCACCCGTTTCTACCAGGCCTTCCAGCAGTTGGATGCCGAGACTATGGCCAGCTGTTACAGCGCGGATGTGCAGTTCAGCGACCCGGTGTTTACCGACCTGCGCGGTGCAGCGGCCGGCGATATGTGGCGCATGCTCTGCGCCAAGGCTCAGGGCTTTTCCCTGACGTTCGAAGGCGTGGCAGCGGATGACCACTCCGGACGGGCGCGTTGGGTGGCGACCTACACCTTTAGCCAGACGGGCAATACCGTGGTCAACCACATCGACGCCAACTTCCGCTTTCGTGACGGCAAAATCTGTGAGCACCACGACCACTTCGACCTGTGGCGCTGGGCACGTCAGGCCTTGGGCGCTAAAGGTTTGTTGCTGGGTTGGGCGCCTTTTGTGCAGAACGCCATTCGCCACCAGGCGGGCAAAGGTTTGGCGGCGTTCCAAAAGAGCCGCTAAGCTCGGCGACCTTGCTCACTGTGTGCCGATTTGTCTGATGCCTGAATCATCCACTGCCATTGTTGAGCCCGCCGCCAAACCCTGGTTTGTCTATCTGGTACGAGCGGCCAACGGCGCGTTGTACTGCGGCATTAGCGACGATCCGCACAAGCGCTTTGTCAAACACCAGAGCGGTAAGGGTGCACGCTTCTTCCACTCAAGCCCGGCGCAAGCTTTGGTGTATATCGAACACTGTGCCGGTAAAGGCGATGCGCTGCGCCGTGAGCGGGCGGTCAAGGCCTTGAGTAAGGCAGCCAAGGAAGCTTTGGTAGCAGCCATGCCTGTTATCGCTGTAACTGATAATGCGCCATCAGGCTAAGCGGGTAGGCCGCCACGGCTTGCGCGGTTAAGCTGCGGGTCTACCTGAATCCTTGCGGAGCCTGTCATGCATGAGTTGATCCTGCACCATTACCCGACCTCGCCCTTTGCCGAAAAGGCGCGGTTGATGCTCGGTTTCAAGCAGCTATCCTGGCGCTCGGTGATGATCCCGCCGGTGATGCCCAAGCCGGATCTGACTGCGCTGACCGGTGGCTACCGTAAAACGCCGGTGCTGCAGGTCGGCGCTGATATCTACTGCGATACAGCATTGATCGCCCGTCGCCTTGAAGCGGAAAAGAATACCCCTGCATTGTTGCCAGAAGGTCAGGAATTCAACGTTGCCTGCTTCGCCCAGTGGGCTGACTCCCAGGTGTTTTTGCATGCCGTGAGCTTGGTGTTCCAGCCAGAATCCATCGCTGCACGCTTCGGTAAACTGCCACCGGAATTCCTCAAAACCTTTATTGCCGACCGTTCGTCCTTGTTCACTGGCGGTCTGGCTGCCCGTGTTCCATTGGAGGTGGCCAAGCACCAGTGGCCGACTTTGATGGCGCGTTTGCAGCAGCAACTTGAGCGCGAGCAGGGCGATTTCCTCTTCGGTGAGCCATCTCTGGCAGATTTTGCCATGGCCCATGCATTGTGGTTCCTGCGCGGCACGCCAGTGACTGCGCCGCTGGTTGATGCCTACCCTGCGGTGGCGACTTGGTTGGCGCGGGTGCTGGATTTCGGCCATGGCTCGTTCAGCGACATGAGCGGTGAAGAGGCCGTAGAAATTGCCCGCAACGCCACTCCGGTGGCCTTGCCGGATGCTGCACTGGTTGATCCAAATGGCTTCACCATTGGCCAGCAGGTGGCGATTTCCGCCGTCGATTATGGCGTGGATGCGGTGGAGGGTGAGCTTGTTTTCAGTGGCACTGAAGAACTGATCCTGCGCCGCGAAGACCCACGCGCCGGCACCGTGCATGTGCACTTCCCGCGTATGGGCTTTGCCATCAAGGCGCTGTAAGGCCGCAACCCCGGCACGCTCTGCTGAAAGAGTGTGCCGAGGTTTCAGTACGCGGCCCGCATTGCCTGTGGGTCGTAGCCGTGAATAAGGGTGCCCTTGATATCCAGCAAGGGTACGCCGCGCCCGCCCAGGGCCTTGAAGGTCACCTGGCCGGCTGGGTCTTTCTCGATATCAATTTCCCGGTAGGCAATCTGATCCTGCGCCAGTTGCTTGCGGGTTTTCGCGCAGTAGCCGCACCATTGCGTGGCATACAACACCACTTCGCCTGGTCGATCAGCCAGCGGTGGCTGTAACCAGCCCTGCACGGTGTCCCAGTGTTGGAAGAGCGCCAGCGCGCTTAGCAACAGGATGATTTTCTTCATAGGGCGTTCCTTTGCCTGGTTAACCGGATGGGGCAGCCGCGCCAGGTTAGCAGTGAGCTAACTGTGCTCCAACTCTTCCAAACTGAATGGCGGCGGCGTATCCGGCCAGTCCAGCTGCAAACGCTCCAGCTCGCGCGCCAGCAAGCTGGCCACCAGCCAGTCGCGTAACCAGCGATGATCGGCTGGGACCACATACCAGGGCGCTGCGTCGCTGTGGCTGGCTGTCAGCTGCTCAGTCCAGCGCTGTTGGCGCAGGTCGAATTCGCGATAGGACTGCAGGTCACTGCTGTGCAGTTTCCAGCGTTTATGCGGTTGTTGTAGGCGCTCTTGCAGGCGGTGCTTTTGTTCATCTCTGGATAGCTGCAAAAAGCATTTCAGCGGCTGAATCGACTGGCTGAGCAACTGCGCCTCGAAGGCTTGAATCGCCTGCTGGCGCGCGGGAAGTTCGGCGGATTTACACAGACCATCCAGTGGGTCGCTGATCAGCCCTTCGTAGTAGCTGCGGTTGAATACCCCAAGCAGGCCCGCCCCGGGCAAGCGCCGCTGGTAGCGCCAGAGAAAGTCATGGCGTTGCTCGCAGGCATCGGGTTTCTGAAAGCTATGGATGCGCAGGCCCTGCGGATCGAAGCTGCTGATTACTCGGCGAATCACGCCATCCTTGCCGGAGCAATCGGTGCCCTGCAGGATCAGCAGCAGGGCGCTACGGCGATTGGCCCAGAGCATGCGTTGCTGCTGGTTGAGCCAGGGCCGAAGTTCGGCCAGGGCCAGTTGAGCGGCCTGCTTGTCCAGACCAAAGTCGCGTGCCGGATCTTGGCCAAACGGTGCGCTGGGATCACAGCAGCAGGCATCCAACAGGCTATCCGGCAGGCGGCTCATGCTTGGTTTTTGCGGCGCTTAAGCTGATCGGTGAGCTGCGTCGGCAGGTTACGGATCACCAGGGTGTCAGTGCTTTCGTCGTACTCGATCTTCGAGCCGAGCAGGTGAGCTTCAAAGCTGATTGAGAGGCCTTCGGCACGCCCGGTAAAGCGCTGAAACTGGCTGAGGATGCGTTTGTCCGCCGGAAATTCCGGAGCCATGCCGTAATCCTTGTTGCGGATATGGTCAAAGAAGGCCTTGGGCCGTTCTTCGTCGATCAGTCCGGATAGCTCATCGAGGGTGATGGGCTCGCCTTGTTTGGCCTGGTTCGCAGCATAGCTGACCAAGGTCTTGGTCTTCTCGCGGGCCTGTTCTTCCGGCAGGTCTTCGCTTTCCACGAAGTCGCTGAAGGCTTTCAGCAGGGTGCGGGTTTCGCCTGGGCCATCGACGCCTTCTTGGCAGCCAATAAAGTCGCGGAAGTATTCCGAGACCTTTTTGCCGTTCTTGCCTTTGATAAACGAGATGTACTGCTTGGAGTTGGCGTTATTGCGCCACTCGGAGATGTTGATCCGTGCTGCGAGGTGCAACTGGCTGAGGTCCAGGTGCTTGGCGGCGGTCACGTCCAGCGCATCATTGACCGCAACGCCTTCACTGTGGTGCAGCAGGGCGATGGCCAGGTAGTCGGTCATGCCTTGCTGGTAGTGGGCGAACAGCACATGGCCGCCGGTGGACAGGTTGGACTCTTCCATCAGCTTTTGCAGCTGTTCCACGGCCTGGCGGCTGAACGCGGCGAAGTCCTGACTTTCATCCAGATAAGCCTTCAACCAGCCGCTGAACGGGTAGGCCCCGGACTCTTCATGAAAAAAGCCCCAGGCTTTGCCCTGCTTGGCGTTATAGCTCTCGTTAAGGTCGGCGAGCATATTCTCGATGGCCTGGGATGCGGCCAGCTCGGTATCGCGGGCATGCAACACGGCGGGGGTGCCATCGGGCTTTTTGTCGATCAAGTGGACGATGCAGTGGCGGATCGGCATGGGCTAGGTCTTCAATTCAGTCGCTGGGTGATGGCTCCTGGGTTGTTGGCGAGGCCAACATGGAGCCGATCTAGAAAATGTGCGCAGAGTTTACCTGAGTACAGGTTTCTCTCCATCTGTCAGCGCGCCCCACCGGGCTGTTAACACCCTGGCGCCAGTTATTGCAGTCCGACGGGCACAGCGTGCGATGCTGGCCAATTGCTCTCATGTTCGTCGATAAGTTCTAATTTTCAAGAAATTTGTAGATATCGGTTCGCGAAGATGAATATCCACGTCTAGGTTATGTAGCGTCCACACGACGCAGTAAAGGGACGTATCGCGGCGGTGTCACAAGCGCTGCCGCACCTAAAAACTCCATATATGGATTGGAGGCAGCATGCATAACAAGATTGTGAAAAGCGGTCTGATTGTTGGAAGCCTACTGGCGGCGATCTCGGGCGAGGTGCTCGCAGAGTCGAACAAAAGTAGCAGCCAACTGTTTAATGCGTTTTGGAGCCCGGCCCGCTTGGGTCCTCTGGAATGTCGTTTTGGCCTGCTCAACAGCACTACATTGGGGTTGCCGCGCTGTATGCAGGCGAGCAATACCTCGATTCACCTGCAGATGTTCAAGGATATTGCCCAAGCCAATGGCGGTAATCGTGCTGCGGGCTTGCCCGGTTATCAGCGCTCGATTGATTACGTGAAATCCACTCTTGAAAGCGCTGGTTATCGTGTAGAGGTACAGCCGTTCCCCTTCACCGCCTACTACCCACAAGGGCCAGGCGAACTGCAGACCTTGGCGCCGACGCCGGCGGTGTATGAGTGGGATGTGGACTTCACCTACCTGTCGCAAACCGAAGACGGTGACGTCAGTGCACCAGTCGCGGCGGTGGATATCGCGCTTGGTGCGGGCAACCTGTCCAGCAGTGGTTGTGAGGCGGAAGACTTTGTCGACTTCCCGTCCGGTTCCATTGCCTTGTTGCAGCGCGGCAGCTGTAACTTCCAGTTGAAAGCGGAGAACGCCGCTGCGGCTGGCGCTTCAGGGGTGATCATCTTCAACCAGGGCGACACCGAGGACCGCAAGGGCTTACTGAATGCCACCCTGGGTGACAGCTATGCCGGCGGTATCCCGGTGTTCTTCGCCACCTACGATGTCGGGGTTGGCCTGGCGCAGAGCACAGAGACACAGGTGCGTATGTTGGCTGACGTGGTGCGTGAGCGCACGCAGACCTTCAACCTTATCGCTGAGAGCCGCCACGGCAATGCCAACAATGTGGTGATGGCCGGGGCTCACCTTGACTCGGTATATGAGGGTGCAGGCATCAACGACAACGCTTCAGGCAGTGCCGCGTTGCTGGAGTTGGCGTTGCAGCTGCAGAAGGTGCGGCCGAAGAACAAGCTGCGCTTCGCCTGGTGGGGTGCCGAGGAGTCTGGCTTGGTTGGTTCGACTTATTACGTCAATCAACTCCCGGCTGAGCAGAAGAGCAAGATCAAGTCGTACTTGAACTTCGACATGATCGCTTCGCCAAACTTCGCCTACTTCATCTATGACGGCGACGGTTCTGCGTTTGGCCTGCAAGGCCCGCCCGGCTCTGCAGCCATCGAAAAACTGTTCGAGGAGTACTACAAGTTGCGCGGTTTACCGTCCGAGGGTGATGAGATCACCTTCCGTTCGGATTACGCGCAATTCTTCCAGGATGGCATCGCCTTTGGCGGGTTGTTCACGGGGGCAGAGGTGTTGAAAACTCCTGAGCAGGCGAACCTTTATGGCGGTACTGCGGGGGTCGCGCTTGATCCGTGCTACCACGCCAGTTGCGATGACCTGAACAACATCGCGCAGCGTGCTCTGGAGATCAATGGCGATGCGATGGCCTTTGTGACCAGCTGGCTGTCGTTCTCCACCAAAGTGGTCGATGATCAGATCGAGGCCGCTAAGGCCGAGAAGAGCGTGGCGCGTAGTGCGCAGAGCTACGACATCACTCACTGGGGTAAACACTGGATCAAGTGATCGGCTGAAATGCAAAACCCCGGCAGAGCTAAGCTCTGCCGGGGTTTTCTTTGTGCGGTCAGTGCGGGCACACTTCTCTAGGAGCGGTTTCGCCGTAGTTGATCACAGCAAATCAAGTGAAGCGTAATTACGTGAAAAATGACCGTTCGTGGCAAAGATGCGTGAAGTGCGGTTCCGGCTTTACCCCTGGCTTGAAACGCTGCAGATTGCTACTTAGAGTGGCGAAAAAGTTTTCTAAGGCCAAGGACGGATCCGATGTCTTCCACTCTTATCAGTACCACCTTTCTTACTCCCGAGCAGCTAGCGCAACTTGAGGCGCTAATTGATCAGGGACTTTTTCAGCAGGCTCATAGGCTTGCAACTCGCCATGGAGACTACCGGCAATGGCGGGGAGCTGCTGCCATGGTCATGGCCTCACGCCTGTCTGCTCATCTTGGCGCACCGCGTTTGGCGGATGCCCTGGCTTATCTGGGCTATCGGCGTTATCCAGAGGCGGCCGAAACACGTCTGCGCTATGCCCGCTTTCTTCTTGCTCGTCGAGGGCAGTTTCGCGCGTGGAGTTTTCTTCAGCAGTTTGGCAGTTGGGTGCCGGAGAACCCGGCGCTACATGCGGAGTGGCTTTCCTTTTCTGCCTATCTATTTGCGTTGTTGCGTGACTTTACTCGCAGTGCCGCATGCAGCGAGCGAGCCCTGGCTCTGGCGCCGCAAGATCCTTGGCTGTTAGTGGAGCGTGCCTATTGTCTTGAGCAGGAGGATCGTTTTTCTGAGGCGCTTGATTGTTGTGAGCAGGCCCTGCGCCTGACGCCAGGCTCGCGGCCTGCGCTGATTCAGGCGGCAATGCTGGAGGTGCAACTCAACCGTGAGAAGCAGGCGCTGGAACGCCTGCGCAGCGGTGCTGCTGCATCGGAAAGCAGTGGCCTGTGCGCTCAGCTGGTGGATCTGCTGATCGAAGTCGATGAGTTGGACGAGGCCGGGCACTGGCTGGCACGTGCCGAGGCATTGTCGCCCTTGCTGGAAAAAGGCCTGGCGCGCTGGTATGCCGGCAGGCGCTGCGATATGGCGAGTCTACGTGGTGCTTATGCAGAGGCCGGGGAACTCGCTGGGCAGGCCGGAGGCCCCTTTTACAGCAAGGTCGCTGAACATTTGCAGGCACCGCAAGGCCAGCGCTGCCTGTTACCTGTGAGTTTTGTCCGGCAGCACCATATGACCTGCGCTCCGGCGACGTTGACAGCGCTTTCTGCATTCTGGGGGCGGCCGGTTGCTCATCTAGAGGTCGCCGAAGAGATCTGTTACGACGGCACCTCATATCAGGCCGAGCGCGCATGGGCTGAGCGCAATGGCTGGCTGGTGCGTGAATTTACCGCTGACTGGGCGACCAGTTGCGCGCTGATTGATCGCGGACTGCCTTTTACCCTTTCCGTGCAATACACCGGCAGCGGCCACCTGCAGGCAGTGGTCGGCTACGACCAGCCGCGCGGTACCTTGTTGATTCGAGATCCTGGCCAGGCGCAGTTTGGTGAGTGCCTGGCAGAGAGCCTGTTTGCTACGCAACGCGCCTCGGGTCCACGTGGCATGGTGTTACTGCCCGCCGATCAGTCCTATCGATTGGAGGGGCTGGAGTTCCCTGAACGCCACCTGTGGGATAACTACTACCGACTGCTCTGTGCATTGGAAGTACATCGACGAGAGGATGCGTTAAGAACATTGGCAGAGTTGCAGGCCACTGCACCAAAGCATCGTCTGTATTTTCAGGCGCAGCGTGCATTGGCTTGGTATGACGGCCGAGAGATGCAGGTACTCGAAGCCACTGAGGCGCTGTTGCAACACTTCCCGGATGATTCCAACCTGATTCTTTCTAAGGCCAGTTCGCTGAGTATGTTGCAGTCGCGCGGGGTGCAACTGGCATGGCTGGAGCAGCACTGTCAGGCGCGCTGGAGTGACCCGTTGATCGTGGTGCGGTATGCCAATTTGCTAGGCGATGGCGGTGGCCAGGGCGCGACCGTGCAGTACTTGCTCAACCAGGCCTTGCGTCAGGCACCGGGGCAGGCCCCAGCATGGAATGCGCTGGCCAGCTTGCGTTGGGGTGAGGGCATGCGTGAGCAATCCTGCGAGCTGTATCGGTTTGCCGCCTGCCTGCATGCCGCCAACGAGGGATACAGCAACCAGTACTTCCGCGCCCTGCGTTGCTTGGGGCGGACTGAAGAGGGGATGCACTTTTTACGTCAGCGTCATCAGCAGTTAGGTGCTCTGGCTGCTGGCCCCAGTATCACGCTCAGCGAATGCCTTGAAGAGGTTGGGGATGCGCATGGCGCTCGTGATGTGCTGGAACAGGCGCTTCAGGTACGTCCGAATGATCCTGAACTGTTGCTTGGATTGGCTGATTTCTATGGGCGTAGTGGTGAGCTTGAGCTGAACTACCAACTGCTACTGCGGGCAGAGACCTTAAGCCGGCGTGGGGCCTGGCTGCGTGCCGCGGTCATCTACAGCCAGCGCAGTGGCGGTGATATTCAACAGGCTCTGCTCTGGTGTAAGGAGGCTGCTGAGCTTGATCCACTAAACCTGTCGCTGCATCGTCTGTATGCACAGTTATTGCGGCAGTCTGCGGGGGAAGAGGCTGTTGATGCTTATGTGGAAACGCTTGCTCAACGTTTTGAGCACCATGCAGGCATCGCCGAGTTCGCTGTCGAGCGGGCGCAGCGGCGCTCCCTCGAAGCCACCGAGGCAGCTTTGCGCCGCCTTCTGCACAGCCACCCACAAAACGCCTGGGCATTACGCGAATTGGCTGTGGTGCTCGCTCGGCTGGGGCGCAGTGAAGAGGCCCTAAGCTTGTGCAGGCAAGTATTGGCGATTGACCCACAAGACACCTACTACCACTCCACGCATGGTTTTGTGCTGCTGCAGGCCGGACAGCGTGAGGAGGCTCAGGAAGCATTCCGCAAGGCGTTGCTGCGCAGTGCTGACAATGAATACGCCAGCAATATGTTGCTCGACACCTGCGCGGGCCAGGATGACGTACTGCAGGCTTTGGATTACGTCCATGCCGAGCTAGTTCGCCAAGTGACTTTTGGGGAAGGCTGGATGGCTTATCAGCAGCAGGCCCAGAAACGCCTTGATCCGCAGGTACTGCTTGAGCAGCTAGGTGAGGCCTTGCGCCAGCGACCTGATCTTTGGCAGTTGTGGGTAGTAGTGGCTCGGCAACAGGCTTTGGACGGGCATGTCGAGCAGGCCGAGGCGCTTTTGCAATCAGCGGTTGAGCGTTTTCCGTTGATGCCTCGTTTGGCCCTGGAGCGCGCCCAGTTGCAGAAAAACCATGGTCAATACAGCGAATGTCGCGCGACGCTGCAAGAAAGCTTCCGCATCAACCCCTTGTGGACGCCGACTGTTCGTCTCTATGTGGAAAGCCTTCTGGATGAGGGCGATAACCTGGCCGAGGCTGAAGCCTTGTTAAGCCGTGTGCTTAGCCGAACACCTGATAACCATGAGTTGCGTGCTTACCTGAGTTATGTGCAGGGCGAGCGCGAGGCATACGATGAGGCTGTTCTGGAAGCCGAACGGATTCTGCGCGATGAACCAGGTAACGCCTGGGTATGGAATCAGTTAGGGCGTTACAGTGTTGCTCTGGATGATGCCGGGCGACCACTGCGTCTGGCTCATGAGTTGGTCAAGTTGCGTGCCGGTGATGCGGATGCCTGGCTGGCGCTGGCTGAGCACGAACAGGACGCTGCTGGGCGTGAAGGCGCCTTGCGTGAGGCGTTGAGATTCAATCCTCGACACCGTGGTGCGCACGAAAAGCTCTTGGATCTGCTGCTGAAGTCCGAGCGTTTTGACGAGTTGCATGAGTTGTTGGCCGCACCATGCTGGGGAGGCGCAACGCCGGTTGAGTTGGCGGTTTTCGGGCCTAGAGCGACCTATAACAGCGGTAAGCACGACGTTGCGATGGAGGCTTTGCGCCAGTTGCTGGTGCGCCACAGGAACAGCTTTGACGCCTGGCGTGAGCTTGCGGACTGGCAAGATAGCGCGGGGCACTACTCGGCCTACGTGGAATCAGCCAGAGAAATGGTGCGTTTGGAGCCAAAGCTGGCGATTTCCCATGGTTTTCTCGGTCATGCGTTATTGCTCAATGAGCAGAGCGAACAGGCGCTACTGTCGTTTTCACAAGCCTTCCGTCTCGATCCCGGTTACACCTTTGCCGGTCTCAATGAGTTCGATCTGCAGCTGAAGTATGGCTGTGTGGATGATTGCCGGGCTGTGTTGGCGCGTCTATTGGAGGCGCCTAATGCTTCTCAGCCTCCGACTCTTATAAGGGCATTGGACTTCGCTCAGGCACACAGTGATAGGCCACTTAAACAGCGGGCGCTTGAGCCTTTATGCCGAAATGACGATAACGCAGGCGTCTGGGCTGATGTACTCAAACGGTTTATCGCGCCAGCACGTGACCCAGAGTTGTGGCCCATTGTAGAAAAGGCTGCTGCTGAGGGCGCGTTACACCATGCCGCTGCGCTTTTCTGGTTAAAGCACGAAGATGCCCGCTGGCTACCCGGTTCACTGTGGAAAGGTTTTAGCAGGCTACTGCTCAATGATCCCAAGCATGCGGCCAAGCATGCCATGTTGGATTTGTTGGCTGAGCGTGAGAATGCCAACAGTCTGCTGATTCGTACGTTGCAAACCTGTCGTGAGGCGATACGCAATGATGGAATGATCTGGGGAATGGCCAGTTATGCATTGGCGAACCAGGGACTGTACTCGTCGATGCTTTATTGGCTTACGGATTGGAAACAGCGTACCGACATCCCTGTCTGGGGGCTGAACAATCTGGCTTTGGGGTTGCGCGCAACGGGTCGTGATGAGTTGGCTGCAGCCGTATCGCACAAGTCGCTTGAACAGATGCCAGAGAATTATGAAGCGATGATCTGGCTTGCCGCAGATGCTGCAAGACAAACAGACATGCAAGCGCTTCGTGTGTGGCAATCACGTTATCAAGAGGCGCAGATACGCCCTTATTTCGCTTGCATGCAGCACATGCTGGATGGTTATGCCGAAGCAGTTGAGCACGGCGATAGCGCGAGAGCTGTGCGCTACTTTTCGACGGCCAAAGCGGTTGCCCGAGGTGGTAGCCACAGCGCTTATCGTCGCTTGCGGCGCGACCTGGCTTACCGCCTGGCATTTGGGCGGTACACCCATGTACTGCTGGCGCCATGGCGCTACCTACAACTCCGTTTCGAATAACGTACTTACTCGGGTGCGGCTTTGTTCTTCGCTTTGAGGCCGTGAAGCCGCTCAACCACATAGCGCAGGTGCATATGCAACTGGTACAGCTCACTGGAGTAGGACAGCGGCACTTCTACCCTTGCCAGCTCATCTTCCAGGCGTTCCAGGCGATTGATTTCGGCGTCCAGGTCGCTGGGCAACTTACCCTTGTAGAGTTGCTGGTCGATCTCGCGCAAGTGTTTGTACCAGCGGTAGATGCGTGCACGGATGCGCCATTGATAGATCGGCCCCACGGCCTTGAACAGTGGGAATAGCAGGACCAGCAGCGGGATGGCCAGGATGATGTAACGGTCAGCCAGCGAGGCGATGCGAAACGGTAGGTAGCGCTGCAGGATTGGCAGGCCCTTGTCGTAGTAGTAATCGGCTTCGCTCAGGGTATTGAGTGATAGCGGTGGTTTGGCCGGGTAGCTACCGGCCGGATCGAGCAGGCTGCCATTTTTCAGCACGGTTTTTGCCGCTTCGAGAATCAGCGGCGTCAGTGACGGGTGAAACTCCTCGCCGGCCACCAGGGTGGCAACTGGGCCGAGGGTGACGATGTCGCGATCCGGGGTGTTGTGCGCCATATCGAGCATGCCTTCGCCTACCTGCAGCTGGCTTAGATATGGCAGGCGAGCCAGGTAGGCCTCCGTACGTCGCAGGGTGACCAGGCGCACCTTAGGCTCTGCCGCTAGGCGCTGAATTAGCGCGTTCTCCGCTGGTCCGACAAAAAAGGCGGCGTCCAGCTTGCCGGCAATCAGGGCATCGGCGGCGCGGCTGCCGCCCAGTTGCTGCCAGCGTTCGGGGTACTGCGCCGGCTCGATTCGATTGGCGGCGAACAGCGCAGCGGTGACCGCCTGGGTGCCGCTGCCCTGCGCGCCGACCGCCAGGCGCAGCTTCATCAGATCGCTCAGGCGCTCGAATTTGACCTTGTCGCCGAGAAACAGCCACAGCGGTTCGCGATACACCACGCCTAGGCCATTGAGCTTGCCGCGCGCCTCGTCACTCAGGGTCAGCTCCTGGCCGCTCTGTACCAGCGCCAGTTCCACTTCACCACTGCCGAGTTTGCCTAGGTTGTCCTCGGAGCCTGCGCTCTCAACCAGCTCCAGGCTAAAGCCTTGCAGTTCCAGCTCCGCCTGCAGGCGCTCGCCAAATGCATGATAGCCACCACCCACGGCACCGGTCGCCATGCGCGCATGCATCGGCGGCGGCGGCGCGGCGAAATAGAACAGCGCGCCAACCAGTCCCGCAATTACCGGCACGATCCACAGGTTGGTGAGAATAAGGATTTTCAGGTCATGAAGAATTCGGCGCATGGTCAGTCCTTGTCGTTAGCTGGGCTCAGAATAGCTGCAATGACTGGCCAAGCTAAATGCCAAGTACGTATCTCAGCCGTTTACGTTAGCCAGATGGACGCTGCGCTGCTCGCGCCAATGGTCCAACAACCCGAGCACCAACAGCAAAACCAAGGCATACCCGGCATCCATGCCCAGCATCAGCAGCACCAGGCCACACAGCAGTGCGCTGAATGCCGCTAGCCAGCGCCAGATGCCGCGCAGGAGTACCCAGCCGGCAGCCATGCTGAGTAGGTAGATGACCACGAAGTTGCCGTTGGCGTAGCGGATCAGGTCATCCACCGTCAGGTTGAGCACACTGGCCAGGCTTGCGCACAGGGCGCAGCTCAGGATCACCAGCAGCAGGGCGCGGGCCGGTACGCCGTGCTGGTTGCGCTGGGCCAGGCTGCTGGGCAGCTTACCTTCGTCGGCCAGGCTCCAGATCAGGCGGGCGAAGCCTTGCATATAGACGTTCATCGAGGCGAAGCAGGCCAGGTAGCCCACCGTTGCAGCGATCCAGCGCGCCTGGTCGCCCAGCAGTAGGTCGAGCATGCGCGGCAAAGAGGCGGCATCTGTCGTCACGTTGCCGTAGCTATGCAGGCTCAGCACCGCCACCGAACAGGCCCAGTACACCAGGCCTGCCAGCAGCACGCCAAACAGTAAGGCCAAGGGGAAGTCGCGCTCGGGGTTCTTGAACTCTTCGCCCATATGGGTAAAGGCCTCGATGCCGACAAAACACCAAAACATTACCCCCAGTGCCGCCGGCAGTAGATGCCAGGAGCCTTGGATGGGCGGCAGCAGCGGCTGGCTGCTGACGGGCAGATCGCCGACCCACCAGATCAGCGCAATCGTCGCAATAATCGCCACGGCAATAGCGCCCTGAATCATCCCGCTGGCCTTGGCCGGACGCTGGCCGAGCAGCAGCATGGCGGCCAGGGTGGCGAGTTGAATGGTCAGGGCTTGGCCACGGCCAAGATCGAACAGCGCCTGCCAGAAGCCGCTGGCGATGTTTAGCGCTGCCGGCAAACCCACCGGCAGCACGGCAAGAAACAGCAGGGCGCTAAGGCGCTCCATTCGTGCACCAAAAGCGCGGCCAATCAGGTGCGGCGCGCCGCCGGCATGGGGGAAGTGACGGCCCAATTGGGCAAAGGTAAAGGCCACCGGCAGCACTAGGGCGATCAGCAGCATCCAGGCCCATAAAGACGCCTCGCCAGCAGCGGTGGCGGCCAGTGCCGGGATCACAAAGATGCCGGTGCCCAGCAGTGAGGTGCTCAGCAGGCCAATCCCTTGCAGTAGGCCCAATTCCTGATTCAGACGACTCATGTTGTATGCTCTGCGGTTTCGTTCGCCATGTTAAATCGTCCACCTGTTGCAGGCTGCTGGCGAAGCGTCGTCTTTGACCGACGTAATGGTGGAATTGACCGTCAAATTGCCTTTCTGAGAGCCCCGCGTGGACAAGTTCGATCAGCAGATACTCGCCCTGTTGCGTGCCGATGCGCGCTTACCTGTCAGCCAGATTGCCCGCGAGGTCAACCTGTCACGTTCGGCGGTGAGTGAGCGAATTCGCCAGCTTGAGCACAGTGGCGTAATTAGCGGTTACCACGCTCAAGTGGCGGTGCCGGGCGAGGCGGCAATCAAGGTCTATTTAGAGCTGTTCTACAGCGGTGGCCGCTGTTCTACAGCGGTGGCCGCTGTGAGCACTATGTCGAGCGGATGCGCGTGTTTCCCGAAGTGCGCCGTTGCAGTGGCATCAGCGGCGAGACCGATATGCTGGTGTATATCGAGGCCCCGTCGATGCTGCGCTTCAGCGAGGTGCGCGGTGAGATCGAGAACTTCCCCGGCATGCAAAAGGTGAAGACCCATATGGTGGTTAAGGACTGGCAGTTTTGACTCAGCCCATACGCATCCTGCACACCTCCGACTGGCACCTCGGTCAGCACTTTATGGGCAAGACCCGCCAGGCCGAGCATCAGGCGTTCTGCGCCTGGCTGATTGAACAGGCGCGCGAGCAGGCGGTCGATGCCGTACTGATCGCCGGCGATATCTTCGATACCGGTGCACCGCCCAGTTATGCCCGTGAGCAGTACAACCGTTTTATCGTCGAATTGCGCGCCACAGGCTGCGAACTGGTGGTGCTCGGCGGTAACCATGATTCGGTGGCCATGCTCGGTGAAAGCAAAACCCTGCTGGCGCAGCTCGGCACGCGGGTGATTCCCGGTGTATGTGAGCCGATTGAAGAGCAGCTGCTGGTGCTGCATCGGCGTGACGGCTCGCCTGGCGCGATCCTTTGTGGCATCCCCTTTATTCGTCCGCGCGATGTGTTGCTCAGCCAGGCCGGGCAGAGCGCCCAGGACAAACAGCAGTCCTTGCAGCAGGCGATCCAGCAGCACTACCAAGACCTCTATGCCCTGGCCGAAACCAAGTGTGCCGAGTTGGGCGGCGATCTGCCGATTATTGCCACCGGCCACCTGACCACTGTTGGTGCCAGCGCCAGCGATTCAGTACGCGAGATTTATGTCGGTAGCCTGGAGGCCTTTCCCACCAGCGCCTTCCCGCCGGCTGCCTATATCGCCTTGGGCCATATCCATCGCCCACAGAAGGTCGGCGGTCTTGAGCATATTCGCTACTGCGGCTCACCGATTGCGCTGAGTTTCGATGAGGCCAAGCAGCAGAAAGAAGTGTTGCTTGTGGCGCTGGATACCAGCGGTTTGCGCCAGATCACCGCGCTGCCGGTGCCGCGCTTTCAGCCGCTGTTGTCCTTGCGTGGCTCGCTTAAAGAACTTGAAACCGCCATTCAGGAAGCAGCCAAGCAGGGCAGTGCCGAGCAGCCGGTTTGGCTGGAAGTGCTGGTCGGCACCGACGACTACTTGAGCGACTTACAGCTGCGGATTGCCGCCCTCTGCGAGGGGCTGCCGGTCGAAGTGCTGCGTATCCGCCGTGAGCGCGGCAATGCCAGTGCCAGCCTGCAAGGCAAGGCTAAGGAAACCCTGGATGAGCTGAGTGTGGAGGATGTATTCGCCCAACGGCTAAGCAGCGAAACCCTCGACGAAACTGAGCAAGCCAAGCTGTTGGGACTCTATCAGCAAGTGGTCAGTGGACTGCGCGAGGGCGAGGCATGAAGATCCTCAGCCTGCGTTTGAAAAACCTCAATTCGCTCAAGGGCGAGTGGAAGATTGACTTCGCCACCGAACCCTTCAAAGACAACGGCCTATTTGCCATTACCGGGCCAACCGGTGCGGGCAAGACCACGCTGCTGGATGCCATCTGCCTGGCCCTGTATCACCGCACCCCGCGCATGAGCACGGTGTCGGCCAGTGCTAACGAGCTGATGAGCCGGCACACCGCGGATTGTTTGGCTGAGGTCGAATTTGAGGTCAAGGGCGTCGGTTACCGCGCCTTCTGGAGCCAGCGCCGCGCCCGCGACAAGGCCGACGGCGCGCTGCAAGCGCCCAAGGTCGAGTTAGCTGCCGCTGACGGGCAGATCATCACCGACAAGATCAATGAGAAGCTGCGCGAAACCGAGCGCCTGACGGGCCTGGATTTCGAGCGCTTTACCAAATCCATGCTGCTGGCTCAGGGCGGGTTTGCCGCATTTCTCGAAGCCAACGCCAACCAGCGTGCCGAGCTGCTGGAAGAGCTGACCGGCACCGATATCTACGGGCAGATTTCTCAGCGCGTATTTGAGCAGACCCGTGAGGCCAAGGTCGGCCTCGATCAGCTACGCGCCCGTGCCGATGGCGTCGAGCTGCTAAGTGAAGAACAACGCGCGGAGTTACAGGCGCAGGCCGAGCAATTGGCTGTTGAAGAAGCCAGCCTGGGCACAGAGCAAACTGAGCTGCAGCGCCAGCGCCGCTGGTGTGAGGACCTGAGCAAGACCCAGGCTCAGTTGCATGCCAACAAGCAGGCCGAGCAGGCCGCGCAGAATGAGTTACAACTGGCCCAGCCGCAGCTGGCGCAATTGGCCGCCAGCGAGCCGGCACTGCGTTTGCAACCGCTGCACCATGACTGGCAGCAGGTCCGCCAGAGCCTGACGCAGACCGAGCAAGGCCTGCAGGACAATTGCGCAGAACAGTGTCAGGTTGAGCAGGCTATTGCCGAGCAGACCTGGCAGGCCCGCGAGCTTAGCGCCTTGCTGCTGGACGATTGCCAAGCGCAACGTCAGCAGCTGGCCGAGCGTTTACAGCAGGTGCAGCAACAACTGGCAGCCCAGCCGCAACATGGTCAACTGGGTGAGCAGCTGGGTAGTTGGAGCGAGCAGCTAAAGGCACGCCAGCAGCTGGCCGAGGAAATCGCCCAGCTGCAACTCAGTCAGCAGCAGCGACAAGACAGTATTGCTGCCCAGCAGGCGCAACTGAGCCAGCAGGCTGAACAGCTCGGCAGCGAACAGCTCCGCCTGCAGCTGGCCCGCGAGCAGGAAGACGTCGCGCAGCAGCAACAGCAGGCGCTGCTGGCCGGGCGCAACGAGGCTATCCTGCGTGAGCGCTGGCAGCAGCTGCATATCCAGGGCGGTTTGCTGACCCAGCTGAGTGAATTGGCAACGGCTCAGCAGCGCCTGACTACTGAGCAAACGCAGTTGGCCAGTGGCCTGACGCTATTGCGCGAGCAACATCAGGCCAAGGGTGCCGAGGTGGTGCAGTTGCGCCTGAGCTACAAGGACCTGCAGCAACAGGTGCAGGCCCAGGAAAAACTGCTGGAGCAGGAGCAGCGTATCCAGGCCCTGGAAGCCCATCGCGCCCAGCTGCAACCCGGCGAGGCCTGCCCACTGTGCGGCTCCGAATCGCATCCGGCGATCAGTGCTTACCAGGCCCTGGATGTTTCGGCGACCAAGGCGCTGCTCACTCGTAAGCGTAGCGAGCTGGAGGCACTGACTGAACAAGGCCGGCAATTGGCGGGCGAGCTGGAGAAACTCGCCGCGCGCCTGGAGCAACAGCAACAGCAGTTTGAGCGTGGTCAGCAGACCCAGGTCGAGCAAAGCGAGCGTTGGCAGACGCTTAGCGCGCAACTGGAAAACCCGTTGGCCGATGCCGATGCCCTGGCTGAGCAGCAGGCGCAACAAAACTGTGAGCTGCAGCAACTGCAGCAACAACTTGAGCAACTGCAACAGCTCAACAGCCACCTTGAACAACGTCAGCAGACGCGGTTGGGTTTGCAGCAACTGTGCAGCGAGCTGGAGCAGCAGCAGGCGCTTAATCGCCTGCAATTGCAGCAACGCCAGGAGCAGAGCGAGCAAGGCCAACTGCGCTTGCAGCAGTTGCTGGAGGTTGCCAGCGAGCGCAGCGCCAGCCTAAGTCAGGTCCTGGCCAGCTTCGGCTATCAGCTGCCGGAGGATGCTAGCGCCTGGCTGGCCGAGCGCCAGGCAGAGTGGCAGCGCTGGCAGCACAATCAGCAGCAAAGCCTGGATTTACAGCGCCAGCTAAGTGAGCTGGACCATGGCCTGCAAAACGCAACTCAGCTGGCTCAGCTCTGGCAGCAACGCTGGACTGCACTGGACCTGGTCGGTCAGCCGGCTTTGGCCAAACCCGCTGATGTGCAGGCGGTCTTGCAGCAGGCGCAGGTTCAGCTGGAGGAACTGCAGCGCCGTCAGCAGCAGCTGGCCGGTAGTCGTCAGGCCCTAGTCGGCCGCTTGCAGGATGAACAGGCGCGACTGCAACAGGCCGAGCAGCAGTGGACGGCTGCGCTAAGCACAAGCCCGTTTAACGATGAGGCGGGTTATCTGGCCGCCTTGCTGGATGAGGCGCAGCGCGGCGCCTTGCAACAATTGCGTCAACGCCTGGATAAATCCCTGAGTGATGCCCAGGCGCTGGCCAGTGCAACCGCACAGCAGTTGGCGACTCTGCAAGCCAGTCCGGCCACCTCGCTCGGTCTTGCGCAACTGGATGAGCAACTGCTCGCCCTTAACGCCCAGCTAAAAGCCCTGAGCGAACGTCAGGGCGAAATCCGCGCCCAACTGCAGGGTGACGATGCGCGCAGGCTCAGCCAGCAAAGCCTGTTTGCCGCGATCAGCGCCAAGCAGGGCGAATACGACCTGTGGCAACAGCTCAACAGCCTGATCGGTTCGGCTGACGGTGCTAAGTACCGCAAGTTCGCCCAGGGTTTGACCCTGGATCATCTGGTCTACCTGGCCAACCAGCAGCTGGAGCGTCTGCACGGCCGTTATCAGTTGGCGCGGCGCAGCAGTGGCGAGTTGGAGCTGGAAGTGATCGACACTTGGCAGGCCGATGCGGCGCGTGACACCAAGACTTTGTCCGGCGGCGAGAGCTTTCTGGTCAGCCTGGCCCTAGCCCTGGCGCTGTCCGATCTGGTCAGCCACAAGACCAGCATCGACTCGCTGTTTCTCGATGAAGGTTTCGGCACCCTCGACGGTGAAACCCTGGAAGTGGCGCTGGATGCGTTGGACAACCTCAACGCCAGCGGCAAGATGATTGGTGTGATCAGCCATGTCGAGGCACTCAAGGAGCGCATTCCGGTGCAGTTGAAAGTGCACAAGGGTGTGGGCATGGGCTACAGCGGCCTGGATAAGCGTTTTGCGGTCAATGCCGGGGGGAATTGATCTACGCCCACGTTGCATTTGCCAGGTCTATCTATACTCAGGCATAGCGCGCAGCAAGACGCGCCCAACAACCGCGAAATCCATTAGGACGTGGCGGTTATTACTGTCTCGGAGCATTGCACTTGGCCAAGCTGTTGATTTGCCTGCTGTGCAGCTGTTGCCTGGTTGTTGATGTGTTCGCCGCCCCGCGCTCAGCTGAGGCTCTGACCCTGTGTTATGAGGATCAGAACTCTTATCCCTGGGTGATGACTGACGGCACCGGGCTCAATCTGCAGCTATTACGCCTGGTCGCTGACGCCTTGCCGGTGCAGTTCAGCTTTGTCGCGGTGCCTTGGAAACGCTGCCTTTCCGGACTGGCCCAGGGTACCTACGACGGCGCATTTGCTTCCAGCTTCAAGACGGAGCGCCTGAGCCTCGGCCGTTATCCGCAAGATGCCGATGGCCGCTTGGATGAGCGCAAGCGCCTGCACACTTCGATCTACGCCCTGTACCGACGCAAAGGCAGTGCGGTGAGCTGGAATGGTGAGGAGTTTCGCCAGTTGCGCGGGCGAGTGGGTTCTTTGAGCGGCTTTTCGATTGTCGACTTTATTCGCGCCCAGGGCGCCGAGGTGGATGAAACCAGCCGTGATCCTTTGGCGCTGTTGCAGATGCTTAGGCATAAACGCATCGCAGCGGCGGCGCTGCAAAGTCTGCGCGGCGACTTTGTGCTGCAGGCTAACCCTGAGCTGGCGGCGCAGTTGGAGAAGGTCAAACTGCCGCTGGAAGAGAAGGCTTACTACCTGATGCTGTCCAATGCCTATGTGGCGACGAATCCCGCGTATGCCGCGCGTATCTGGGATGAAATTGAGCGTCAGCGTGAGTCGGTGACGTATCAGCAACAGGTGCGGGCCTTTCTGGCGCGCTCTCAGCCCTGAGCCGGTAATGCTTGGTGCCTGCCAGACGCAGGCGCATGATCGTGTTTCGCCTCGATGAGTATTGCCGCATGGCCAAGCCACCCGCCGCTCCACCGTCTGCCTCTGCGCTTGGTCGCTTTCTCACGTTGGCAGGCACCGCTACGCGTATCGGCGGCAGCGTGCTGGGGCAGAGCTTGCGACCAGGGCGCAGCGGAATTGACTGGCAGCCGGTAGGCGATCTGCTCTCGGATGTACTGGGCGAGATGAAAGGCCCGGTGCTCAAACTGGGGCAAATGGCCTCGCAGTGGCAGGGTGTACTGCCTGAGCCAGTGGCGCTGGCACTGAGTTCGCTACAGAACCGCGTACCGGCGTTGCCATTCAGCGCGTTGCGCGGGCATCTGCAGCAGGAGTATGGCGCGGATCTTGGGCAGTTCTTTCAGCAGATAGACGAACAACCCTTTGCTGCCGCGTCGCTTGGGCAGGTGCATCGCGCGATAGCGGCCGATGGCCGGGCGCTGGTGCTCAAGGTGCAATATCCGGGTATCGCCGAAATCTGCCAGGCGGATCTGCGTCAGCTACGCCGTTTGCTGCCGCTGGGGCGTTTATTTCGCGCGCCAGCTGAGCAACTGGAGGACCTGTATCAGGAGCTGGCGGCGGTGATCGAGGCTGAGCTGGATTACTCGGCCGAGATGCGTCGCCTACAGGAGTTTCGCTCGCATTTCGCCGACTGGCCGGGCCTGCGTCTGCCGATACCGCAGGAAGACCTTTGCCGGCCTGGAGTACTGGCGCTAAGCGAGGAAGCCGGTTTGCCGTTTGCCGAGGTCAGCCAGGCCAGTGCTGAAGTACGGGAGCGCTTGGCCCTGACCTTGGTGCGTTGGCTGAGTGCCCAGGCCTTCGAGTTGGGCTTGCTGCATGCCGACCCGCATCCCGGTAATTTCGCCTATACCGCAGCCGGTGAGCTGGTGGTGTATGACTTCGGTTGTGTGCAGGCGCTGTCTGCGCCTTTGCTGGCGGCTTATGTGCAAACCTACAAGGCCCTGCAGGCCCGCGACGGCGAGCAGCTGGAAAAGGCCTTCCAGGCGCTCGGTACGCGCCAGCCGCAGTCGACCACCCCCTATGGCTTATACCGTCAGTTACATGGTCTGCTCGGGCCGCTGCTGCAGCCTGGGGTGCATTGGGATTTTGCCGCTACGCCGCTGCATGAGCAGGTGCAACGGCTGCTGCCCGATGTGCTAGGCGCGTTGGGCAGTCTGCAGCCGTCGCCGGCAACCTTGCTGGTCAATCGCACCCTGGAAGGGCATTACTGGAACCTCAGCCGCCTCGGCGTGGCGTTGCCGGTGGCTGATCTGCTCCAGGGGCAGCTAGTCGGACGTTAGCGCATCGTGCTGACGGGGATGGCTTGGCCATTCTCGATGCGGGTCAGGAATACCGCGCTTGAGCCCTGATGCTGGCTGCGTGAAAACGCCACCTTGAAGCCGCCAAGGTCCGTGTTGAGGTGTTCCAGCGCATCGAGAAACGTCTCCCGAGTAGGCTGCGCACCGGCCTTGCGTAGCGCCTGAGTAAACACCGCAGCGCCGATATAACCCTCCAGCGAAGCATGGTCAAAGTCGCTGGCTTGCATATCGGCTTGATAGGCCTGCACCAGTGCGCGTGATGTGTCTTCTGGGGAGGGCACCACCTGAGTGATATAGACCCCATCTCCGTCACTGCCGACCTCGCGGATAAAACCCGCAGTACCGATAAACGACACACTGATAAAACGCGTATTAAAGCCGGTAGCCTTTGCCTGCTTGATCGCTACCGCCAGTTGCCGGTAGGTACCGACAAAGAATACCGCCTCAGGTTGTGTGCGTTGCAGCGACTTGATGGCAGCCTCCACCGCCAGCGAGTTGCGTTGGATACGCGCCTGCGCATAAATCTCCAGGCCGCGCTTGAGCAGGGCGCCGTTAAGGCCGCCCTTGACCGACTCACCGAACGAGTCGTCCTGCATCAGGATGGCGATCTTGCTCAGCTTGAGATCCTTGGTCACGCGCTCGACCAGCTGCTCGGTTTCCTCGATATAGGAGGCACGAATATTAAACACCCCGGGTTTTGGTGGTGTGCGCAGAAATTCGGCGCCGGTAAAGGGGAACAGGTAAGGCACCTGTGCGCGTAGAGCCAGTGGCAGGGCCGCACGCGAGGTGGGCGTGCCGACATAGCCGAACAGGGCGAACACCTGTTGGGTTTTCAGCAGGCTGCGGGTATGTGCGGCAGTACGGCTGGGCTCATAGCCATCGTCCAAGCTGAGCAGGCTGATACGCCGGCCATGTACCCCGCCTTCGGCGTTGACGCGCTTGAAGTAGGCCTGGGCGCCATTGAGCATGCCTAAACCCAGCGCTGCGGCCGGGCCGCTTTGTGCATTGACCATGCCGATACGGATTTCATCCGCGCTCAAGCCGGGTTCCGCAGCAGCAGATAACCCAGGTGCCAGCAGGCAGATGAGGATCAGGCCGCGCAGCAGCTGTCGAGGCGTCATCGATGAGTTCCTTGTCCGGGCCGTTGACGATAGAGGGGCCTGTTCGGGCATTTTTTCTTGTTCTTTAAGTGCATGTGATTCTCTAAGACAACTGTAGCCAGTTGTGCATCAAAGGCCCGGCTTTTACTCGCTTGTGGGGGATGCTGAGGGCTCCGCTTGGTACTTGCCTTGCTTTAGATCATCGAAATATCGCTGGTAACGTCCGCTTTCACGGTAGCGCTGTAGACGCTTGTTGAAGCGCTCAAGCAACGCTGGACTGCCCTCCAGGCTTTTCGGCAGCATCAGATAGCTGAGGTTGACCAGCAGCGGTTTCGGGTGATGAGTGATCTTGGCCTGATCTTCCGGGCTGAAGTGGCTGCGTAAGGCGGCATAACCCACGTTCATCTCCTGCGGGTAGAGCACCACGCGCTCCTTGAGTAGTTTGTCGAAGTTCTGTTGGTCGTTGGAGACGCGTTCCATTTTCACCTTGTTCTCGGCGAGGAAGGCATCAAAGCCCGGGCCGTAGCTGTACTCCAGCCCGCCTCCGAGGGTCATGCCGGTGAGGTCGTCGAAGCGCCGCCAGTCGAAGGGCAGGCTTTTCAGGTGAAAGAACACAAACTGCTCGTCGAGCAGCGGTGCGCTGAACAGAAAGTCAGCTTCGCGTTCGTCCTTGTGCATCCATACCGCGGTGGCGTCAAAGCGGCCGGCTGCGGCGGCAGAATAGGCCCGCGGCCAAGGCAGGAACTGAAAGCTGACGCGATAACCCTCGTCGGCAAATAGATCGCTGATCAGGTGCGCGATGACGCCATTGTGTTTCAAGTCGCTGGACAGGTAAGGCGGCCAATCACCGGCGCTTATCTTCAATTCGGGCTGTTCGCTGGCTTGTGTGGGCAGTCCCAGCAGCAAGCACGCAACCACGAACAGGTTTTTCCACTTCATTGGTGCCCCTTACTGCAACCGATAATGCAGGTGCGTGTTAGCTAGTCGCACAGTAATACCATCGCAGTGCTGTGGATGAAACGCCATTAATGCTTCATTAAAACGTCATCCTGCGGGTGAAGACTGCTGCGGATTTGTTCAATCCCCATGTCTTTGCATAAGGATAGTTGCTGTGCTGCGAATCCCTACATTGTGTGCGCTTTTTGCCTTGGCGCCATTGGCGTCTGCCCTAGAGCTGAAACCCTTGGCGCTGTACCAGAGCGGCTTTGCTGAAGGCACTGAAATTGTCAGCGTGCAGGCGTCAAGCATGCGTGTGGTTGTCTCTAATAGTGCCGAAGGGTTGGTGGATATTCTGCAACTGGACCCAGCCAAGGGCCTCAATCGATTAGCACGCTACAACCTGGTGACCGAAGGGGCAGGGGAGATCACATCGGTGGCCTTCCACCCCAGCGAAGACCTCTTTGCTGCGTGTATCCGCAACAGCGATGGCCTGAAAAGCGGCCGGATCGAGTTGCGCGCGGCGGCCGATGGCAAACTGCTCAATACCCTGGAAATCGGCATTTGGCCGGACAGCGTGGCGTTTTCGCCCACGGGTGATTTCATCGTGGTGGCCAACGAAGGTGAAGGCTATGTGCGCGACGGTGAGGGATTTCGTAGCGGTGAAGGCTCGATCAGCCTGATCGACCTGCGCGGCGGTGTGGCTGCCGCCAAGCACAGCCTGATTGCGCTGCCAGACCTGGCCGGTGTCGAGGGTGCGACCCAGGCTGAGCATCAACGCATGCTGGAGCGGTTGATCGACGGCGAAGAGCTGAAAGTGCCGTTCGGCACCAGCCCGGAGCATATCGAACCGGAATACGTGGCTTTCAGCCCGGACGGTGCACGTGCTTACGTCAGCCTGCAGGAAAACAATGCAGTTGCTGTAATTGATGTTATGCAGGGCAAACTGGGCAAGGTTTTTGGCTTGGGTACGGTGCGCCATGCGGCGGATATTCTGGATGACGGCAAGTACGACCCGAGTGCCGAGTTGTTCGCCCTGCGCGAGCCGGATGCCCTGGCAGTCAGCGCCGATGGCCGTTACCTGATCAGTGCCGATGAAGGCGATACCGATCCGAAAATCGCCAAGACCAAGGCTGGCCTGCCCAGCGGTGGTGGGCGCACGGTCAGCGTGTTTGACGCTATGAGTGGCAAGCTGCTCGGCGATACCGGCAGCCAGCTCGATGATATGGCTGCTCAGGCCGGTGTTTACCCAGATGTGCGCAGCCCCAACAAGGGCAGCGAGCCGGAAGGCGTGGTGAGTTTTGATGCCTTCGGCAAACGCCTGGTGGTGGCTACTCTGGAGCGTGCGGACTCTCTGGCCCTGATCGATCTCGATCAGCCGGAGCAACCCAAGGTGCTGCAGGTAGTCGGTGCTGGCGAAGGCGCCGGTTCCGGCAAGCTGGCGCCGGAAGGTCTGGCGCATGTCGAGCACAACGGTCGGCATTTCCTCGTTACCGGCCTGGAGAAGAGCGGCAACGTCGCGCTGTTCGAACTGCTCAAGTAACGCCTGAATCAAGCGTATGGTGGGTTAGCCGCAGCATATAACCGGCGCGATGTCGCTATAGCGTTGCGGCTAAACCCATCATGGCGCTGTAGGCAGCATGGCTATCACGAGGAACATCCATGTCCCTCGCCCTGCGGGCAGCTAAAGCTGTGTAATACGGCATCCCGTCAGGCTACGCGTCCCGACTCATCCTACGACCAGCGTTCTTTTCGCCAGGCCTGCTGCTGCTCCGGTGTCTGGAAGGTCCAGGCAACAAAACGGCTCTGTTTCTGGCCTTGAGCCATTTCCACGGTTTGTACCTTTAGCGCGCCGGCTTTTTTCAGCGCGCTGTAGACGCCCGGCAGGTTGCCAGCCTTGGAGATCAGGCTGCTAAACCACAGCACCTGCTGGCCGACGTCGATACTTTCCCTGATCAACTGGCTGACAAACGCCGCTTCACCGCCCTTGCACCACAGCTCTGCCGCCTGACCGCCGAAGTTCAGAACCGGCAGTTTGCGCTTGGGGTCGAGTTTGCCCAGGTTGCGCCATTTGCGTTTGCTGCCGCTGCTGGCTTCTTCGGCGCTGGCGTGGAAGGGTGGGTTGCACAGGGTCAGGTCAAAGCGTTCTGCGCTGTGCAGCAGGCCCTGAAAGATATGCGCGCTGTCGCTCTGCAGACGCAGTTCGATGGCGCTGCTCAAGCCCGGGTTGGCCTGCACGATGGCCTTGGCCGAGGCAATGGCGCTGGCGGCGATGTCCGAACCGAGAAACTGCCAGGCATATTCGCGGTTACCCAGCAGCGGGTAAATGCAGTTGGCACCTACGCCGACATCCAGAGCACGCACCATGGCCCCGCGCGGGATCTCGCCGCCATTGCTGGCCGCCAGCAGGTCGGCCAGGTAATGCAAATAATCCGCGCGGCCGGGGATCGGCGGGCACAGGTAGTCCGCTGGAATATCCCAATGCTGGATGCCATAGAACTGCTTGAGCAGCGCCCGGTTGAATACCTTGACCGCCGCCGGGTTGGCGAAGTCGATGCTCTCATTGCCATACGGATTGATGATCACAAAGGCTGTCAGCTCGGGACTGGCCTTGATCAGCGCCGGAAAGTCATAGCGCCCCTGGTGGCGATTGCGTGGGTGCAACTGACCCTTGCTTGCATCCGGCTTGGCCGCAGCAGATTTGCTGGGAGCAGAGCGCGGCGCGGCGGGTTTACGGCTGGGGCGTTTCGGCGGCAGGGACATGGCAGGCAGATCGCAGGCTTGGGGCGCGGGATTTTCCCACAGCTGGGCGCCGCTTGCTTGTCGACCTTATGTAAACGCGCAATGCCAGCTCTAGTGGGCAATATTCAGCAGCATGGCCAGGTAATCGAAGAACACGCAGTACAGGGCAATCGGCAGCGGCAGGCCGAGCAGGGTGCCGAGCAGGTAGGTGCGAAAGCGTACGCCGGACAGGGCCAGCGCATAGTTCAACGCCGGTACGGTCTGAAACAGCATGCGCAAGATAATAATGCTGGCCAGTGGGCGGCGGTCGAGACCACTTAGCAGGCGTTGCGCCAGGGGATTGTTCAGCTCGCGCAGGGCGTTACCGCCCAGATAGCGAATAGTGATGTAGGTGACGATGCAGGACACGCAGGCCGCTACATAGGTGACGATGCCGCCATAAATCCGCCCCAGTGCCAGCACTGCAGCCGCGAGAAATACCCAGCCGGGAATCTGGATCAGATTGCCGAGGGCAAACAGCAGAATAAACAGCAGCAGGCCGGCGACCGGGTGCATAAGAATCAGCGCCTGCAAGGCATCCAGGTTGAACTGTGCGCGGATACCCAGGGTTTCGAACAGCACAAACAAGCCGAGCAGAAACACAATGACCAGCAGTAGGCGGCGGGAGCTGCGCATGGCGGCCTCGGTAGTTTAGGGGTAGCCCAGCACGGTCTTGATCTGCTCGAGATGAGCGGCAATCCACTGGGGGTTGATCGCGCCCCAGTCGCGAATTTCATAGTGGCCAGCGTTGTTTCGTTCGCCGCTTTGTTGGGCGAATGCGCATTCGATATCCAGTTCGGTCAGGGCGCTTAGGGTGTCCTGGGCGGTGCGTCGTGGCATGCCAGTGGCTTCTATCAGCGCCGGGACACTGGTGGCGGTGCCACTGTCGATCAGCCAGGCCACATACAGGCGGCGGTAGAAGCTGGTGCGGGTTTTACTCACGTCCATGGGGCCATGCTCCAGGCTTGATGCCGTGCGCCAGCTCGGCGCACGGTCCGGTTGTGTTCAGCTCAGGGTAGCAATCGCAATATAGGTTGCTGCACCGGCGATATAACCGACAAAGGCCAGCAGGCTGATTTTTTTCAGGTACCAGATGAAGTTGATCTTCTCCATGCCCATTGCCGCTACACCGGCTGCGGAACCGATGATCAAGCAGCTACCGCCAGTGCCGGCGCAATACGCGAGCATTTCCCAGAAGGTGCCGTCGACCTGGAAGTTGCTCAGCCAAGGCGTGTCGGAACCCGCCAGCGCCAAGGCTTCTGGGCTTATCAGGGGGTACATTTTCATAGCGCCGGCAACCAGCGGTACGTTATCAACCACCGATGACAGCAGGCCGATGGCGATGTTGATGGCGTAGACATCACCCAATCCTTCGCGCAGCAAGGTGGCGACCTGGGTCAGGTGGCCAGCAGTGGCCAGGCTGGATACCGCGAGCAGGATGCCGAGGAAGAACAACACGCTGGTGGTGTCGATGCGGCGCAGTACGCCGACCACCGAGAGCGGGTGTTTGTCTTCGTCGTTTTTGCCGCGGTGGATCACTTCAGTGACCACCCAGAGCACGCCCAGGCCGAGCAAGATGCCCATATAAGGTGGCAGGTGGGTCACGGTCTTGAATACGGGGACAAACACCAAGGCGCCGATACCCAGCGTGAATACCAGGTTGCGCTCGAACGGGGTGGTGGGGTCGCGGCGCTCTTCGGCCAAAGGCTTGACCTCGGCGCGTTGGATCTCGCCTTTCATGGTCATGCTGAGAATCAGCAGCGGTACCAGCAGGCAGACCAGGCTCGGGATAAACAGGTTGGTCACGATGCCGCTGGTGGTGACCTGGTTGCCAATCCACAACATGGTTGTGGTCACGTCGCCAATTGGCGACCAGGCCCCGCCGGCGTTGGCTGCGATAACCACGATGCCCGCGTAGAACCAGCGCTCTTTCTGGTCGGAGACCAGTTTGCGCAGCAGCGAGACCATGACGATGGTGGTGGTCAGGTTATCCAGCGCCGCCGAGAGAAAGAAGGTGATCAGCGCAATGGTCCACAGCAGGGTCACGCGTTTGTTGGTACGGATGCGGTCGGTGATGACCTTGAACCCTTCATGGGCGTCGATCAGCTCGACGATGGTCATCGCGCCCATCAGGAAGAACAGAATCTCGGAGATCTCGCCCAAATGGTGGCGCAGCTCCTCGGTGACGTGATGGCCATTGCTGCTTGCGCCGGCCGTGCCTGAACCGATCAGCGGCAGAATACTGTCCGCACCCAGTACCAGCAGGGTCCAGCAGATCACGGCGGTGAGGATTGCCGAAGCGGCTTTATCGATTTTTAGCGGGTGTTCGAGGACGATGCACAGGTAACCGAGAACAAAGATCAATGCCATCAACGCATACATGGTCAGAATTCCATTTGCAGGGCTTTTTTATTGAATTAGAGGTGCCGGGGCTTTTGATGCGTCGACGAAGATGCCTGAATTGCTCAGAAAATGGGAGGGTATTTATTGCGCAGTAAACCCGCCTGGGGCTTGCGCGGTTAGTTCCTGACTGAATGATTAGCCCTGGTACGCCCACACTGCGGGCTTATGCGCAGTGTGGGGAATGTGTGGGATTACGCCTGCGACAGGTCGTCGCGTTCCGCCTCAACCTGCACGGAAGGTTGCGGCGGGAAGATAAACGCCAGGCAGATTGCCAGCAGCGGCATCAACAGGTTGAAGAAGCAGTACGGCAAATAGCTGAGGGTCGCCACGCCGAGGGTCGCGGCCATATAGGCGCCGCAGGTGTTCCATGGAACCAGCACGGAAGTCAGGGTGCCGCCGTCCTCCAGGGCGCGCGACAAGGTTACCGGGGCGAGGCCGCGCTTGGCGTATTCCTCGCGGTACATACGCCCCGGCAGCACGATGGCGATGTATTGGTCAGCGGTGATGATGTTGCTACCTATGGTGGTGGCGATGGTGCTGGCGATCAGGCGGCTGGTGCTTTTGGCCAGGTGCAGGGTGCTTTGTAGCAGACGCTGCAGCAGGCCGAGCTTTTCCAGCACGCCGCCAAAACACATGGCACAGATGATCAGCCACACGGTGGTGAGCATGCTGCCCATGCCGCCCTTGGACAGCAGGCCATCCAGCGCCACGTTGCCGCTATTGGACTCGTAACCGGCGAACAGCGCCGTCCACACCGTTTTCAGTGGCGCCAGCGCGCCGGCAGCGGGGTCTGCCAGGCGTTGCATGACATCCGCCTGAAAGATCAGCGCAAATACGGCGCCGACCAGCGCTGCGAGAAACACCGCAGGAAATGCCGCCCATTGGCGCACCGCCAGAAACAGCAGAAACGCCACGGGCAGGAGCAGGTGCCAGCCGAGGCTGAACTGGCTCTCAAGGGCTTGCAGCACCTCGGCAATGCGCGCGGTGTCATGGCTGCCGCTGGCCTGTTGGCCGAGGATAAAGAAAATCACCAGGGCAATCAGCAGCGCTGGAACGGTGGTCTGCAGCATGTAACGAATGTGCGCGAACAGGTCGGCACCGGCGGCAGCCGGCGCCAGGTTGGTGGTGTCTGACAAGGGCGAGAGCTTGTCGCCAAAGTAGGCGCCGGAAATGATCGCCCCGGCGGTGATGGCCGGGTCCAGGCCCAGGCCGGCGGCTACGCCCATCAAGCCAATACCCAGGGTGCCGGCTACGGTCCAGGAACTGCCGATGGACAGCGCCGTGAGGGCGCAGATCAGACAGCTGGTGACGTAGAAGTATTCCGCCGAAATCAGCTTGAGCCCGAACCAGATCATGGTCGGCACGGTGCCGGCGAGAATCCAGGTGCCGATCAGCGCGCCAACCGCCAGCAGAATCAGATTGGCCTTCATGGCCATGTGGATGCCGGCGAGGATGCCTTCCTCGACCTGCGCCCACTGCAGGCCATTTTTCAGGCCGACCAGACCGGCGACAAAGGCAGCACTCATCAGTGCGATCTGGTTGGGCCCGCTGGAAGAGCTGTCGCCATATAGGTAAACGGAAAGGCCCAGCAGCAGCACCAGCACGCCAATCGGCAGCAGGGCATCGAGTAGGGAAGGGGAGCGTGCATCAGTCATGGGTGTACCGGTCGATCAATAGAGCTGTGGCTGGCTAAAGCCCAGCCCCAGAAAAAACGAAACCCGCGCCGGTAAGGGCGCGGGCTGCGGGTGTTGCCAGTGGATCAGAGTGCGGCGATCTTGCCGCGCTGCTCGACCATCTTGCTCAGGGCTTGCTCAGCCTCGGCCAGTTTGGCGCGCTCTTTATCGAGCACTTCGGCCGGCGCCTTGGCGACGAAGCCTTCGTTGCTCAACTTGCCGCCAACGCGCTGTACTTCACCGCTCAGGCGGGCGATTTCCTTGTCCAGACGCGCCAGTTCAGCGTCCTTGTCGATCAGCCCGGCCATCGGTACCAGTACCTGCATCTCACCCACCAGGGCGGTGGCAGACATCGGTGCTTCTTCGCCGGCTTCGAGTACGCGTACCGACTCCAGCTTGGCCAGCTTGTTCAGCAGCGGCGCGTTATCGGCCAGGCGGCGCAGGTCTTCCGCGCTGGCGTTCTGCAGGATGATGTCGATGCGCTTGGCCATGGAGATTTTCATCTCGCCACGGATCTGGCGCAGGCCGAGCATCAGCTGCTTGACCCACTCGATGTCGCCTTCAGCGGCGGCGTCGATGCGGCTCTCATTAGCCACCGGCCAGGCCTGCAGCATGATGGTGTCGCCGCTGACGCCTGCCTGCGACTTGATCCGCTGCCAGATTTCTTCAGTGATGAACGGCATAAACGGATGCGCCAGGCGCAGCGCCACTTCCAGCACGCGGATCAGCGTGCGACGGGTGCCGCGTTGACGTTCGATCGACGCGTTCTCGTCCCACAGCACCGGCTTAACCAGCTCCAGGTACCAGGCGCAGTACTCGTCCCAGATAAACTCGTACAAAGCATGTGCAGCCAGGTCGAAGCGGAAGGCGTCTAGTTGGCGGGTCACTTCGGCTTCAGTGCGCTGCAAAGCGGAAATGATCCAACGGTCCACCGAGGACAGCTCGACTTCTTCACCGTTGATACCGGTGTCCTGGCCATCGGTGTTCTCGATGACGAAGTTGGCGGCGTTCCAGATCTTGTTGCAGAAGTTGCGGTAACCCTCAACCCGGCCCATGTCGAACTTGATGTCGCGGCCGGTGGAGGCCAGCGCCAGGTTGGTAAAGCGCAGGGCGTCGGTGCCATAGGCGGCGATGCCTTCTGGGAATTCCGCTTTGGTCTGCTTGGCGATTTTTTCGGCGAGCTTAGGCTGCATCAAACCGGTGGTGCGTTTCTCCAGCAGGGCGTCGAGGGTGATGCCATCGACGATATCCAGCGGGTCGAGCACGTTGCCCTTGGACTTGGACATTTTCTGGCCCTGACCGTCGCGCACAAGACCATGCACGTACACGGTCTTGAACGGAATCTGCCCGGTCAGGTGAGTGGACAGCATGATCATCCGGGCGACCCAGAAGAAGATGATGTCGAAACCGGTGACTAGCACGTCGGTCGGGTGGAAGGTTTTCAGAGCGTCGGTCTGCTCAGGCCAGCCGAGGGTGGAGAAGGTCCACAGGCCGGAGCTGAACCAGGTATCGAGGACGTCTTCATCCTGACGCAGGTTGGCGTCGCCAAGGTTGTGTTCAGCACGTACTTCCGCTTCGTCGCGGCCGACATAGACGTTGCCGGCATCGTCGTACCAGGCAGGAATACGGTGGCCCCACCAGAGCTGACGGCTGATGCACCAGTCTTGAATGTCGCGCATCCAGCTGAAGTACATGTTTTCGTACTGCTTGGGCACGAACTGGATTTCACCGCTCTCGACCACGGCGATGGCTTTTTCGGCCAACGGCTTGGTGCTGACGTACCACTGGTCGGTCAGCCAGGGTTCGATGATGGTGCCGGAGCGGTCGCCTTTCGGCACTTTCAGCGCGTGCGGCTCGATGCCTTCAAGCAGGCCAGCAGCCTCGAAGGCGGCAACGATCTGCTTGCGCGCTTCAAAACGGTCGAGGCCGGCAAATTGCGCGGGCAGGCTGCCGTCGATGTCGCTATTGACACTGCCGTCGATATTGAACGCCTGGACTTGCGCCAGTACCGCAGCGTTTTTGTCGAAGATGTTCAGCAGCGGCAGGTTGTGGCGCTTGCCGACTTCATAGTCGTTGAAGTCGTGGGCTGGGGTGATCTTCACGCAGCCGGTGCCGAATTCCGGGTCGCAGTAGTCGTCAGCGATGATCGGGATGCGTCGGCCAACCAAAGGCAGTTCGACGAAGGTGCCGATCAGCGCTTGGTAGCGTTCGTCACTCGGGTTTACCGCTACGGCGCTGTCGCCGAGCATGGTTTCCGGGCGGGTAGTGGCAACGATCAGGTAATCCTTGCCGTCAGCGGTTTTGTTGCCGTCAGCCAGCGGGTAACGCAGGTTCCATAGGCTGCCTTTCTCGTCGTGGTTTTCCACTTCGAGGTCGGAGATGGCGGTGTGGAACTTGGTGTCCCAGTTGACCAGGCGCTTGCCGCGGTAGATCAGACCGTCTTTGTGCAGGCGCACGAAGGCTTCTTTAACCGATTCGGACAGACCGTCGTCCATGGTGAAGCGCTCGCGCGACCAGTCCACCGAGCTGCCCAAACGGCGGATCTGCCGGGTGATGGTGCCGCCGGACTGTTCTTTCCATTCCCAGACTTTTTCCAGGAATTTCTCGCGGCCCAGGTCGTGGCGGCCAATGCCATCGGCGGCCAGTTGGCGCTCAACCACCATCTGGGTAGCGATGCCGGCGTGGTCGGTACCCGGTTGCCACAGGGTATTGCGGCCCTGCATGCGGCGGAAACGGATCAGCGCATCCATGATCGAGTTGTTGAAACCATGGCCCATGTGCAGGCTGCCAGTGACGTTCGGCGGCGGGATCATGATGGTGTACGGCTCGCCTGCACCTTGCGGGGCGAAGTAGTTATTCGCCTCCCAGTTCTGGTACAGGGCGGTTTCAATGGCGTGCGGCTGGTAGGTCTTGTCCATGCGCGGCGGGACCCTTATGACGGCTAGACGGAAAAGCCGGCAAGTATAGCGGGGATGGCCCTTGCGACGTAAGGGCGCGCGTGGTGCGGCTGACTGGTGGGCGTGATGCGCCCGCGCTTATGGCCGGCGTGGCGGCAGTAGGCGCGTCAGACGTGCTTCCAGGCGACGTTTCAGCTCAGCCTCGATCTGCGGCACGAAGTCGTCGATCACGTCCTGCAGGATCAACTGGGCGGCGGCGCGCAATTCGCTATCCAGGCGGTTCATCTCGCTGTTGCGGCTGACGCTTTGGCTCACGGTGTCACGCAGGGTTGACGCGGCTGCCGGCGGTATGGGCTTTGGCGCGACTGCACTGGGCGGCGGGGTAACGATTTCCGAGAGCAGGGGGATGCTATCTGGATCGAGCGAGTCGATCAGCAGCGGTGGTTCGAGGTTTTCATCGCCCAGCAGCTGGCGGATCGACTCCAGGTCGTTCAGCAGTTGAGCGGGTTTTTGCGGAGGCTTTGGGGTGTCCATATGTGCAACTAGCAGGCGGTTGAAAAGCATAGGCGAGGCAGGCAAGACAAGGCGCTACATTAGCAACAGCCTTCGGCTGGTCAAAGCGCCGAGGAAGTGGACTGGGCTCGCACACGAGTTTACGTGTTGTAAATGAGCATTCCGAGGCCGCTTTTATCGCAGTATTGCCAACGCAGGTAGTTTTTCAACGGCCTGCTAGAGTTCGACTCGTTTTGGATCATACCCGCGCTGCCGGTAGCTGCGGAAATTCTCCCGGCAGGCGGTCAGCAGGTCAGGTTCCTGGTTGACGATTTCAATCACCCGGCTAAAGCGCTCGACTTGCGGTGAGAGGGTGCTGCCGAGGTTGATCAGCACGCCCTGAGCGCTGTTGGGCTCTTCGTCTAGACCAATTACCACCGGTGCTTGCGCGTCATCCTGGTAGAGGCTGTGCGGCACAAAGCTTTCGGCCTTGAAACGCCACAACAGTTCATCCGCTTCGGTGCATTGCTGCGCATCGCTGCCGCGCAGAAACACCGGTAGGCCGGCGCGCCAGGCTTTCATCGCCAACTGACAGGCCGCACGCAGGCGTTCGGCCGGCGCGGCGGTGGAGAGTACGTAGAATTCTATTCGGGGCATGGCGGCACGATTTGGCGTTAGTTGCAGGAGCGGCTTGCTGATAGGCGCGCAGCTTACCAGTCAATCGCGGTCAAGACCGCTCCTGTAATACGCCAGAAGCTTAGGCGTTGCTGCGATCCAGCAGGTACTGCGTCAGCATCGGCACCGGCCGGCCAGTTGCGCCTTTGTCCTTGCCGCCACTGATCCAAGCTGTACCGGCGATATCCAAATGCGCCCAGTGGTATTTCTTGGCAAAGCGCGAGAGGAAGCAGCCAGCGGTGATGGTCCCGGCTTTCGGCCCGCCGATATTGGCGATGTCAGCGAACGGGCTATCGAGCTGTTCCTGGTACTCGTCATACAGCGGCAGCTGCCAGGCGCGGTCGTCGGCGGTCAGGCCGGCACTGAGGATCTGCTGCACCAATTCGTCATTATTGCCCATCAGGCCGGAGACATTGCTGCCCAGGGCAACGATGCAGGCGCCGGTGAGGGTGGCGATATCGATCACCGCCTGCGGCTTGAAGCGCTCCGCATACGTCAGGGTATCGCACAGCACCAGGCGGCCTTCGGCGTCGGTATTGAGGATTTCCACGGTCTGCCCGCTCATGGTCGTGACGATGTCGCCAGGGCGCGTGGCGCCGCCGCTTGGCATGTTTTCAGCACAGGCCAGCAGGCATACCAGGTTGATCGGTAGTTGCAGCTCAAGCACGGCCTTGAGGGTGCCGAATACGCTGGCGGCGCCGCACATGTCGTATTTCATCTCATCCATGCCGGCGGCCGGCTTGATGCTGATGCCGCCGGTGTCAAAGGTGATGCCTTTGCCGACCAGGGCGTAGGGCTTCTCAGTCTTTTTGCCGCCCTGGTAGTTGAGCACGATCATGCGGGGCGGCTGGTCGCTGCCCTGGGCCACGGCGAGGAAGGCACCGGCGCCGAGCTCTTTAAGCTTCTTCTCGTCGAGAATCTCAACTTTGAGGTTTTTGTAGGCCTTGCCCAGTGCTTTGGCTTCTTCCGCCAGATAGCTTGGGTGGCAGAGATTGGGCGGCAGGTTACCGAGGTCCTTGGTGAAGGCCATGCCGGTGGCAATTGCCTGGGCGTGGGTGCTGGCGCGCTCGGCATCGGCCAGGTTGGCTTTCTCGGTGAGCAGGGTAAGCTTCTTCAGTACGCCGGCATCGGCCTTCTGGCTCTTGAAACGGTCAAAGCAGTAGCCCGCATCAGCAAGGCTTTCCACCATCAGGCGGGTTTTGCCATAGGTGTCACGGCCTTTTACCTGTACTTCGTCAAGCGCCAGTGCCGCGTCGCTGCCACCGAGGTTTTTCAGGCTGCTATAAACACTGGTGATCAGTTTACGTAGTTGGCGGTCAGACAGTTCGCTGTCCTTGCCGGTACCGACCAGCAGCAGGCGCTCGGCTTTCAGGTTAGGCAGGCTGTGTACCAGCAGGGTCTGGCCAACCTTGCCAGCTAGGTCGCCGCGCTTGAGCAGAGCGCTAATTGCGCCGCCGCTGACAGTGTCGAGAGTTTTGGCACTTTCACCAAGTTTGCAGCCTTCGCCGACAGGGATAACCAAGGTGGCGGTTTTTAGTGTTTCTGGGCGAGCGCTTTTAACAATAAATTCCATTACGTGGTGTCCCCAAGACAACGAGTCGCTATTGCAGGATAATGCCGGCTTAAATTTCGAGGTTCGCCAGTTGAGCGAGCCGGCAAGCAGTGTGGCTAGTTTGAGCTTAGCCAGCTGAGCCTGACAACCCTGGAGTGTCTGGTTTGATCGTCTTCCGTTATCTGTCCCGTGAAGTGTTGCTGACCCTGAGTGCCGTGAGCGCGGTGTTGCTGGTCATCATTATGAGTGGTCGCTTTATTCGTTATCTGGCCCAGGCTGCGCAGGGTGCGCTGGACCCTGGGGTACTGCTGATGATCATGGCGTACCGTATTCCCGGGTTTTTGCAGCTGATTCTGCCGTTGGGGCTGTTTCTCGGCATCCTCCTGGCCTATGGGCGGATGTACCTGGACAGTGAAATGACCGTGCTCTCGGCCACCGGCATGAGTCAGCAGCGCTTGTTTGCCTATAGCCTGGCGCCAGCAACACTGGTGGCGTTGCTGGCCGGCTGGCTCAGCCTGGGCCTGGCCCCGCAGGGCGTTGAGCATGTGACGCGGATACTCAATCAACAGAGCGCCATGACCGAGCTGGATACTCTGGTGCCTGGGCGTTTCCAGTCGATGAGAAATGGTTCGCGGGTAACTTACACCGAGGAGCTTTCCGAGGATCGGGGGGCTCTGTCCGGGGTGTTTATCTCCGAGAAGCAGCTGTCGAGCAAGGGTGATAAAGAGCGTGGTATCTCGGTGCTGGTCGCCGAATCGGGCCGCCAAGAAATTCAGGCAGATGGCAGTCGCTACCTGATTCTTGAAAACGGTTACCGCTACGACGGTAATCCGGGGCAGGCCGATTACCGTGCAATTAAATACGATACTTATGGCGTGCTGCTGCCTAAGCCGGAAGTGGCGACTGAGGTGACAGAGCGTGAGGCGATACCGACGCGCGAGTTGATCGGTAGCGACAAGCCGAGCTTGCAGTCTGAATTGCAATGGCGTTTGTCCATGCCCTTGCTGGTATTTGTGGTGACGCTGCTGGCGGTGCCGTTGTCCCGGGTTAACCCGCGGCAGGGGCGCTTCCTAAAATTATTGCCGGCCATTCTGTTGTACATGGCATACCTGGCAGTGCTCATAGCGGCGCGCGGTGCGTTAGATAAAGAGAAACTGCCTGCGGCACTGGGGCTGTGGTGGGTTCACGGTTTGTTCGCATTGATTGGGTTGTTACTGCTCTATTGGGAGCAGCTGCGCTTGAGCTGGACGTCCCGTCGTGTGGCGCAGGAGGTGCCTCGTGGTTAAGTTGGATCGATATATCGGTACGCAGGTATTCGTCGCCATTCTGGGTGTGCTTGGCATTATTGTCGGCTTGGCGCTGCTGTTTGCCTTTATTGACGAATTAGGTGATGTCGAAGGTAGCTACAACCTGTCGGATGCACTCTGGTATGTCGCACTGACGACGCCGCGGCGGATTTACGACATGTTGCCGATGGCAGCTCTGATCGGTTGCTTGATTGGTCTGGGCTCATTGGCCAGCAACAGCGAGCTGACCATCATGCGTGCCGCGGGCGTTTCGGTTGGGCGCATCGTCTGGGCGGTCATGAAGCCGATGTTGGTGCTGATGCTGGTTGGTGTGCTGATTGGTGAGTATCTCGCGCCTTATAGTGAAAACCAGGCGCAGGCCAGTCGAGCTATGGCGCAGGGTGGTGGTGAGGCGCAGAGTTCCAGACATGGCTTGTGGCACCGCCAAGGTCAGGAGTATGTGCATATCAACGCGGTACAGCCCAATGGCGTGCTGCTCGGTGTGACCCGCTATCGCTTTGATGATCAGCGGCGCATGCAGTCGTCCAGTTTTGCCCGTCGTGCGCACTATCAGAATGACCACTGGCAGCTCGAAGACGTGGCCACCACGCATTTTCTTGAGCGCAGCAGTGAGGTCGTAACGCTCGATAATGAGCGCTGGGATGTTGAGTTGACGCCGCAGTTGCTTGGGACTGTGGTCATGGCTCCTGATGCGCTATCGATGACTGGTTTGTGGCGTTACATCCACTACCTGGCTGAGCAGGGCCTGAATAACAGCCAGTATTGGTTGTCGTTCTGGACCAAGGTTCTACAGCCATTGATAACGGCGGCGCTGGTGCTGATGGCGATCTCCTTTATCTTCGGTCCGCTACGCTCCGTGACCCTTGGGCAGCGGGTCTTTACCGGGGTGCTGGTGGGTTTTGTGTTCAAGATCAGCCAGGACCTGCTCGGCCCGTCGAGTCTGGTGTTTGGCTTCTCGCCGCTGCTGGCTGTGTTGGTTCCCGCGGGCGTCTGCGCGCTTGCAGGTGTTGTGTTGCTGCGTCGCGCGGGTTAACCGAGCGTAAAAAAAGCCGGCGTGCGCATTACTGCGCACGCCGGCTTTTTATGGTCTGCCATTTGTAGTGGGTACTTTTGAGGTTGCCGGGGTGGGGCGTTAAAAATGGCTTCTGGCCATTTTTGTTGCTCTCGATTTACTTCTTATGGATGTTCTTCGGCAGCTGAATCACCTGGCTGTCCGAATAGATGTCATGCCAGCTGCGTTTTTCTTTGTCCCAGAGCACCCAGAGAAAGCCCAGGCCCAGCAGCAGCCAGGAACCGATGGCGACCAGGAAGCGCAGTAGCGCCTGCCACAGGCTGATCGCCGTGCCGTCGGCATTCTGGATGCGCAGGCCCCAGACCTGCATGCCCAGGGTCTGGCCGTTGTGCGTCCAGAACTTGGCGAAGAAGCCAAACAGGCTGAGAAACAGCAGGGTTGAAAGCAGAGGGTCGCCATCCAGTGCGCCGGCGTCGGACATTTGCTTGAGCTGCGCCTCACCGTAGAAGCCCATGAGGATCAGCTTGTAGATGAAGGTCACGACGATCAGCAGTGCGATGCACAGCAGAAAGTCATAAAACATTGCAGCGAAGCGGCGAATCAGTCCGGCGCTGGGGAATTCACCCTGCGGGCGCAGCAGGTGTTTCGGCATGGTCGGCTCTTTACTCAATCGGCTGGCGGAATGGCGGCAACAATACGGCATTCGTGGGAATGCCCGGCCATAAAAAATGCCCGGGAGTCATTTTTAACGTCGCAGAGCGACGGCCCGAAGGGCGCGCGATGGATGGCAGGGCATAAAAAACCCCTGATGTTGCCACCAGGGGTTCTTCAGCGCAGCAGGATTATTCCTGAATTTGTACTTCGTCAGCCTGCATGCCTTTCTGGCCCTGCACCGCAATAAAGCTGACTTTCTGGCCTTCTTTCAAGCTCTTGAAGCCGTTGCTTTGGATCGCGCGGAAGTGCACGAACAGATCCGGACCGCTTTCAGGAGTGATAAAACCAAAACCTTTTTCATCGTTAAACCACTTGACGGTACCGCTCTGACGATTCGACATGGTGTATTTCCTTGAACCTAGAGTTGATGACAGCCGCTACTCGACATGAGGGGCTGGATACTGGTTGCAAGGCGGTGTGCGACGGTCGAGCGGGATGTAGCGGATCTAGATGATCTACTGCACCAGGTCACGATTTTCGGCGACCCATGCAAACACAGTGGGGCAGACTTTACGTCAACTCCCAGGCAAATGCCAAGCCCCTGCAGGGCATGCAGTTACTGGACTGCAGGTGTTTTACGCGCCCCATAGATGCATGATAGTGCGAGCTTTGCACCAGTGCAGCAGATTGGCTTATGAGGTGGTTTAGCGGATAGCCGGTGCTTCACACGCCTATAAGATAACTGTATAAAAAAACAGTATTTGAAGGAGTGTCCGTCAATGGCCACCGCAGTATTCTTTGCCCCCTTGGGCAGCTCGGCTATCGATCTGCCCTTTTTTTCCTTCCGCATTCCTGCTGGCTTCCCAAGCCCGGCGCAGGATCATCTCGAGCAGAAGCTTTCCCTGGATGAGCTGTTGGATATCGACGCGCCGCACACCTACTTGGTACGAGTGATCGGTGACAGCATGACCGGCGTGGGTATCTTTGAGGATGACATTCTCATCGTCAGTAAGGCCCTGCCGGTTCAGCATGGCGATATTGTGGTGGCTGAGCTGAATGGGGAAACCTTCGTCAAGCGTCTCTCGCGGCAGGGCCAGCAGTACGTGCTGTGCTCCGAGAACCCCAAGTACTCGCCGCGCTTTGTTATGGAAGGCGATGAGTTACTGATCTGGGGGGTGGTGACAGACAGCCTGCGGCGGCACCGCCATCATGCTTGAGCCAACTATTGCGTTGATCGACTGCAACAGCTTCTACGCCAGCTGTGAGCGAGTATTTAGGCCGGATCTGCGGCGCACGCCCATTGTTGTGCTTAGCAACAACGACGGCTGTGTGATCGCCCGCTCGGCAGATGCCAAGCCTTTCGTAAAAATGGGGGCGCCCTGGTTTGAGATCAAGAATGATGTGCGCCGTAGGGGGATTGTGCCGTTCTCCAGCAATTACGCGTTGTATGGCGACATCAGCGAGCGCGTGATGACCGTGATTGAAAGTCTGGTGCCTGTGCTGGAGGTGTACAGCATCGATGAGGCCTTTGCCGACCTGGCAGGCATTCCAGGCTCAATGGAAGCAATCGGCCGAGAAATCCGTGCTCAGGTGTTGCAGTGCACCGGCATACCCACTGGGGTGGGTATTGCAAGCACCAAGACGCTAGCCAAGCTGGCGAACCACGCTGCGAAGAAGTGGCAGCGGCAGACAGGTGGCGTGGTGGATATCCGTGACCCTGAGCGGCGCGACAAACTGCTTAAGGTGGTGCCGGTCGAGGAAGTCTGGGGCATTGGTCGGCGCATGGCGGCGCACCTACAGGGTATGAAAATCAAAACTGCCTGGGATTTATCGCAGGCCGCCCCCTGGATTCTGCGCAAACAGTTCAGTGTGGTGATTGAAAAGACTGCCCGTGAGTTGTGCGGAACGCCGTGCCTGACCTTGGAGGAGGCTGCGCCACCAAAGCAGGAAATCTGCTGCAGTCGTGCCTTTGGTAAACGGTTGCGCCATATAGAGCCAATCCGTGAGGCGGTGGCCATCTATGCGGCCAGGGCCTGTGAAAAGCTGCGGGCGCAGCAGTCTCTGGCTAAGCAGGTGCGCGTCAGTATCCGTACCGGCATGTTCAACCCGGATGAGGTTAAGTACGCCAAGGGCATCAACTGCGAACTGCCGTACCCGACCGACGACACCCGCCTGGTCATCCGCGCCGCCTTGGCTGGGCTTGATCATCTGTTCAGGGAGGGCTTCGCTTACGCCAAGGCCGAGATTCTGCTGCTCGATCTTCACCAGCGCGGCGAGTTCACTGACGATATGTTTGCCCAAGTGCAGCCCATGGCGGCTGAACAGGTGATGGGTGTGCTCGATGAGATCAACGCTAAGTGGGGGCGCGGCACGTTGCGTCCGGGCAGAGTGCCGGTAGCGCCGGGCTGGGGAATGAAACGCGAGATGATGAGCCCGAGCTATACCACCAGGTGGGATCAGCTGTGGACGGTAAGAGCGGTTTAGGTTTGATAGGTGCCAGATAAATAAGATCCGATGCTGTGGAAGCTATCCACGGTGCCGGGCCTTTTGTTGTGACTGCGATTCGCAGTCGCGGCTATGCGGTCTTTAAAGGAGTTACGCCAAGATTACTCCAGGCATAAAGAAAGGCCTTGAGTCTCAAGGCCTTTCTTCGAGTTTGTGGTGCCCCGGGGGAGACTCGAACTCCCACTTCTTTCGAAAACGGATTTTGAATCCGCCGCGTCTACCGGTTCCGCCACCGGGGCACAATGGCGGCGCAGTATAGGGATGGTATTGGGGTTGGTCAATGCACTTGCGTGGTCAGAATGCACGATTTCCGGTAAGCTTTGCCGCCCTGCTAGACGACCTCCTTCCTACCATGCGTGTTGCCGACTTCAATTTCGAGCTGCCAGACGCTCTGATTGCCCGCCATCCCCTTGCCGAACGCCGTGCCAGCCGTTTGCTGGTGCTCGACGGGCCGACGGGTGCGCTGGCGCATAAACAATTCAGTGATCTGCTGGATTACCTGCGTCCTGGCGATCTGATGGTGTTTAACAACACTCGTGTGATTCCGGCGCGGTTGTTCGGCCAGAAGGCTTCGGGCGGTAAGCTGGAGATTCTGGTTGAACGGGTTCTAGACAGTCATCGCGTGCTGGCCCATGTGCGTTCGAGCAAGTCGCCGAAGCCGGGATCGACCATCCTGATCGACGGTGGTGGCGAGGCCGAGATGGTTGCCCGTCACGATGCCTTGTTCGAGCTGCGCTTTGGCGAAGAAGTGCTACCGCTGCTGGAGCGGGTCGGGCATATGCCGTTGCCGCCATATATCGATCGGCCGGATGAGCAGGCTGATCGTGAGCGTTACCAGACTGTCTACGCGGATCGTGCCGGTGCTGTCGCAGCGCCCACTGCGGGGCTGCATTTTGACCAGCAGTTGCTCGCGGCGATTGCCGAGAAGGGCGTTGAGCGCGCATTCGTCACCTTGCATGTCGGTGCTGGCACCTTTCAGCCGGTTCGCGTTGAGCGCATCGAAGATCACCATATGCACAGCGAGTGGCTGGAGGTCGGTCAGGATGTGGTCGATGCTGTGGCGGCCTGCCGTGCGCGTGGCGGTCGGGTGATTGCGGTTGGCACCACCAGTGTGCGTTCGCTGGAAAGCGCTGCACGTGATGGCGTGCTCAAGGCCTTCAGCGGTGACACCGATATCTTTATCTACCCAGGCCGGCCGCTACATGTGGTCGATGCACTGGTGACCAACTTCCATTTGCCGGAGTCGACCTTGCTGATGCTGGTGTCGGCGTTTGCCGGTTACCCGGAAACCATGGCGGCCTACCAGGCGGCGATTTCCGGTGAATATCGTTTTTTCAGTTACGGTGATGCCATGTTTATCACCCGCAACCCCGCACCGCGCGGGCCAGAGGAACAGCTATGACGCGCACCTGCCGCATGTCTTTCGAATTGTTGGCGACCGAGGGCAAGGCGCGCCGTGGCCGGCTGACTTTCCCTCGTGGCGTGGTGGAAACTCCGGCGTTTATGCCGGTGGGCACCTATGGCACGGTCAAGGGCATGCTGCCGCGTGATATCGAGGCGATTGGCGCGCAGATCATCCTCGGCAATACCTTCCACCTGTGGCTGCGTCCCGGCACTGAAGTGATCAAGAAGCACGGCGACCTGCATGATTTTATGCAGTGGCAAGGGCCGATCCTCACCGACTCCGGCGGCTTCCAGGTGTTCAGCCTCGGCGCCATGCGCAAGATCAAGGAGGAGGGCGTGTACTTCGCCTCGCCGGTCGATGGCGCCAAGGTGTTTATGGGGCCGGAAGAGTCGATGCAGGTACAGCGCGATCTGGGCTCTGACATTGTGATGATTTTCGACGAATGCACGCCGTACCCGGCCGAGTTCGATGTGGCCAAGCGCTCGATGGAGTTGTCGCTGCGCTGGGCCAAGCGCTCTAAAGAGGCCCACGGCGAAAGCACGGCGGCGCTGTTTGGCATCGTTCAGGGCGGCATGCATGAGGAATTGCGCAAGGTGTCGCTGGATGGCCTGGAACAGATCGGTTTTGACGGTTATGCCATTGGCGGTCTGTCAGTCGGCGAGCCGAAAGACGAGATGATCAAGGTTCTGGATTACCTGCCTGCGCAACTGCCGGCCGACAAGCCGCGTTACCTGATGGGCGTCGGTAAGCCGGAGGATCTGGTTGAGGGCGTGCGCCGTGGCGTGGATATGTTCGATTGCGTGATGCCGACCCGTAACGCGCGCAACGGTCACCTGTTTGTCGATACTGGCGTGCTGAAAATCCGCAATGCCTTCCACAAACAGGATAATTCGCCGCTGGACCCGACCTGCGATTGTTACACCTGTAAACATTTCTCCCGCGCCTATCTGCACCATCTGGATAAATGCGGCGAAATGCTCGGTAGCATGCTCAATACAATCCACAACTTACGGCATTATCAGGTGCTTATGGCTGGTTTGCGCGAGGCTATTCAACAGGGTACATTGGCCGCCTTTGTCGATGCCTTCTATGCCAAGCGCGGGCTGCCAACGCCGCCTCTGGATTGATTCCCAACCTTTTAAAGACCCTTGCAACAGGAGTGTTACATGAGCTTTTTTATCCCCGCTGCTTTCGCTGAAGGCGCCGCACCGGCTGCCGGTCCTGCTGGTAGTGGCTTTGAATGGGTATTTCTGGTCGGCTTTCTGGTCATCTTCTATCTGATGATCTGGCGACCACAGGCCAAACGTGCAAAAGAGCACAAGGGTCTGATCGGTGGCCTGCAGAAAGGTGATGAAGTGGTAACCAGCGGCGGTATCGCTGGCAAGGTGACTAAAGTTTCCGATGACTTCGTGGTGATCGAAGTGTCCGACACCGTTGAGCTGAAGATTCAGAAAGTGGCGATTGCCGCCTCGCTGCCTAAGGGCACGCTGAAAGCGATCTAAGCAACACACCTTTACCATTCGACGGGGCGCTTAATGCGCCCCGCGTCATAACGGGCGGCGTCATGCTCAACAAATTTCCCCTCTGGAAGTACCTGCTGATTCTGGCTGTGCTGGCAATCGGTTTCCTTTATTCCGCGCCCAATCTGTACCCGGATGATCCGGCGATCCAGATCAGTGGCAACAGCTCCGCCATGCGCGTTGAGCAGGCTGATCTGGACCGCGCAAGCCGCGCCCTGGAAGCCGCTGGTATTAGCGTAAAAGCCGTCAGTCTGGCCAATCAGGGCCGTGCCGGTTTGCTGCGTTTGAACAGCGCTGAAGACCAGCTGCCAGCCAAAGAGCTGGTACGCAAGGCCTTGAGCGATGAGTTCGTAGTAGCCCTTAACCTGGCGCAAACCACGCCAGACTGGCTGCGCAACCTGGGCGGTAGCCCGATGAAGCTTGGTCTGGACTTGTCCGGTGGTGTGCACTTCCTGATGGAAGTGGACATGGATAAAGCTCTGGATGCGCGCCGTAAGGTTTACGAAGGCGAGGTCAAGAGCCTGCTGCGTAAAGAGCGCGTGCGTTATCGCAGCCTGCCTGAGCTCAATGGTGCTATCCAGCTGGGCTTTGTCGATGAAGCCGCGTTGGAAAAAGCCCAACAGCTGATTCGCAAAGACTTCAATGATTTCGATATGACTACCGTGCAGCGCAGTGAGCTGCAGGTGCTGCGCCTAAGCCTGAGCCAGGCCAAGCTGGTCGAGATTCGCGAATACTCGATCAAGCAGAACCTGACCACTGTGCGTAACCGGGTCAATGAACTGGGAGTGGCCGAGCCGCTGGTGCAGCGCCAGGGCGCCAACCGCATCGTGGTTGAACTGCCGGGCGTGCAGGACACTGCCGAGGCCAAGCGTATTCTCGGCAAGACTGCCAACCTGGAATTCCGACTGGCTGCCGAGCCGGACGCTGCCAAGGCTGCGACTGAAAGTTTCGAGTTCCGTCAGGAGGGTCGTCCGCCAGCCCAGCTGGAGCGGGATCTGATCATCACCGGTGATCAGGTCACCGATGCCCAGGCCAGCTTCGATGAGAACGGCAGCCCGCAGGTGAACATCCGTCTGGATGGCCGCGGTGGTGACCTGATGAACCGCGCCACCCGCAACAATGTCGGGCGCAGCATGGCAGTGATCTTTATCGAGCAGAAGCCGGTAACCCGCTACGTACGCCAGGTGGTTGATGGCGTCGAGAAGGAGGTCGAGCTGCAGACCTTCGTCGAAGAGAAGAAAATCATCAGCCTAGCCACCATTCAGTCGCCGTTGGGTAGCCAGTTCCGCATCACTGGCCTGGATGGTCAGGGTGAGTCGTCCGAACTGGCCCTGTTGCTGCGTGCCGGTGGTCTGGCGGCGCCGATGTACTTTGCGGAAGAGCGCACCATTGGCCCGAGCCTGGGTGCTGACAACATTACCAAGGGTGTCAATGCGTCGCTGTGGGCAATGTTGTTTGTTTCGCTATTTATCATTGCCATCTACCGCGCCTTTGGTGTGTTGGCGACCATTGCGCTTGGCTTGAACATGGTGCTGCTGCTGGCGCTGATGTCGCTGCTCAGTGCCACTCTGACCCTGCCAGGCATTGCCGGTATCGTGCTGACAATGGGTATGGCGGTGGATGCCAACGTGCTGATCTTCTCGCGTATTCGCGAAGAGATCGCCAATGGCATGTCGATTCAGCGCGCTATCCATGAAGGCTTTGATCGGGCGTACTCGGCAATTGTCGATGCCAACCTGACCACCCTGTTGGTCGGCGGCATCCTGTTCGCCATGGGTACTGGGCCGGTCAAAGGGTTTGCCGTGACGCTGTCGCTGGGCATCATCACGTCGATGTTTACCGCGATTCTGGTGACGCGTTGCATGGTCAACCTGACATGCGGTGGGCGTGACTTTAAGAAGTTGTGGATTTAAGGGGCTGTGATGAATCGTACGATCAACTTCATGGGGGTTCGCAATATTGCGTTCGCCCTCACCGTGGTGCTGACGCTGCTGTCGCTGGCAAGTCTGTTTACCAAAGGTCTGAACCTGGGGTTGGACTTTACCGGTGGTACGCAAATCGAGCTGAGCTACGAGCAGCCGGCGGACCTCGGTAATATCCGGGCGCAGCTGGCCGGTGCCGGTTATGCCGACGCCGTGGTGCAGAGCTTTGGTGCTACCACCGATGTGGTGGTGCGCATGCAGGGCAATGACCCTGACTTGGGCAATAAAGTCGCCACAGCGCTGCGTCAGGCTGGTGAGCAGCTTGAGGTGAAAAAGGTCGAGTTCGTCGGCCCGCAGGTGGGTGAGGAGCTGCGCGATCAGGGTGGCCTTGGTCTGCTGCTGGCGCTTGGCGGGGTGATGCTCTACCTGGCCTTCCGCTTCCAGTGGAAGTTCGGTGCGGGGGCAATTGTCTCGCTGATCCACGACGTGATTGTCACGCTCGGTGTTCTGTCGTTCTTCCAGATTACCTTCGATCTGACTGTGTTGGCGGCATTGCTGGCGATCATCGGCTACTCGCTGAACGACACCATCGTGGTCTTCGACCGGGTGCGTGAGAACTTCCGTGTGCTGCGCAAGGCGACGTTGATCGAGAACATCAACATCTCCACTACGCAGACCCTGCTGCGTACGCTGGCGACGTCCATTTCGACGCTGATGGCGATTGCCGCATTGCTGCTGTTTGCGGGTGACAACCTGTTCGCCTTCTCGGTGGCGCTGTTTATTGGCGTGGCGGCGGGTACTTACTCGTCGGTCTATATCGCTAACGTGGTGCTGGTGTGGCTCGATCTGACCGTCGATGACCTGATTCCGCCGGTGGTTGAAGAAGAGGTCGATGAGCGCCCCTGATTCTGTGCGGCTTATCGCAAATGTTTGAATGAACCGGGCTGGTGTTGAACTTGCCCGGTTTTTTTATGCTCAAAGACTCTGAATGAGGCGCTTAAGTGCCGGATGGCAGGTTGTGGGAGGCATATATGAATAAGTCATTGTTGGTGGGTGCTGTGTTGGGCGCGGTAGGGGTTACGGCCGGTGGGGCTGTGGCCACTTACAATATTGTCAGTGCGCCGAAATACGCTGAAGTACTGGCGGTAAAGCCGGTTAATCAGACGATCAAAACCCCGCGTGAGGTGTGTAAGGATGTAGCTGTCACGCGTCAGGCCCCGGTAAAAGATCAGCACAAGATTGCAGGTACGGCCATTGGTGCTGTGGTTGGCGGTTTGCTGGGTAACCAGGTCGGTGGCGGCAACGGTAAGAAGCTGGCTACGGTCGCAGGTGCAGTGGGTGGTGGTTATGCCGGCAACCAAGTGCAGGGCAGTATGCAGGCTAACGACACCGTTACTACGACTGAGACGCGATGCAGTACGGTGATGGACACCAGCGAAAAGCTGGTGGGTTATGACGTTAAATATGAGCTGGATGGCAAGGTAAGCCAGGTGCGTATGGCCAAAGATCCGGGTCGGCAAATTCCGGTTCGTGATGGTCAGTTAGTGCTAGTTGACTAATTATTGCGGCAACAAAAAAAGCGCCCGAGGGCGCTTTTTTGTTGCCGTGCTGTTAGCGCTTCAGTGAGGCTGACAGGTGTGGCTGGATAGCGGTCAGGACTGCCTTGAAGCACTTGGTGTTGCCGGCAACGATCTGGCCTTTTTCCAGGAAGTCGTGGCCGCCGCTGAAGTCACTGACCAAGCCGCCTGCTTCCTGAATCAGCAGTGCGCCGGCAGCCATGTCCCAGTCGGACAGGCCGAACTCCCAGAATGCATCGAAACGGCCTGCGGCTACGTAGGCCAGATCCAAGCTGGCTGCGCCCGCGCGGCGGATGCCGGCGGTTTGGCCGACCAGGCTGCGGAACATACCGATGTAGTTTTCCAGGTTTTCCATCTGGCTGTCGCGGAACGGGAAGCCGGTGCCGAGCAGTGCGCCTTCCAGGCTCTTGCGATTGCCGACGCGCAGGCGGCGGCCGTTGAGGGCAGCGCCACGGCCGCGGCTGGCAGTGAATTCTTCCTGGCGCACCGGGTCGATGATCACGGCGTGCTCAAGGCGGCCGCGGTATTTGCAGGCAATGCTGACGGCGTAATGCGGAATGCCGCGGATGAAGTTGGTGGTGCCGTCCAGCGGATCGATGATCCACAGGTAATCGGCGCCGTCGCCGCTGCCTTCGCTCAGGCCGCTTTCCTCGCCGAGGATGCCGTGGTTCGGGAAAGCTTTGCGCAGGGCCTGAATGATCAGCTGCTCGGCAGAGCGATCAATTTCAGTCACATAGTCCTTGGCTTCTTTCTCGTCGACCGAGATGACGTCCAAGCGTTCGGTCGAGCGGAAGATCATTTCGCCGGCGCTACGGGCTGCGCGCAGCGCGATATTCAGCATGGGCTGCATGGATGTTCACCTGGGTCGTTAAAGAAAGCCGGCCATTCTAGCAGAAAAGCCCAGCGGTTGAAGTGCAACCTGCGCCTTGCGTGGCGTAAGGCGGGTGGCTTCTGTAAGATTTGCTCCTCTAAGCCTTGTCTGTGAGCGTTTGCGTTGCTGGAAAATATTCGCGTTGTGTTGGTCGGCACCAGTCATCCGGGCAATATCGGTGGCGCGGCGCGGGCCATGAAAAACATGGGGTTGTCGCAGCTGGTGCTGGTTGAACCGCGTGATTTCCCGAGTGAGGAGGCGGTGGCCAGGGCTTCGGGCGCTACAGATGTTCTCGATGCAGCGCAGGTGGTAGCCACGCTTGAAGAGGCGTTGGTTGGCTGTCGTCTGGTGCTGGGCACCAGTGCGCGTGACCGGCATATCCCTTGGCCGATGCTAGAGCCGCGCGAATGTGGCGTGGCGGCGTGTGAGCAGGCGCAGCAGGGCGCGCAGGTCGCCTTGGTCTTTGGTCGTGAATATGCTGGTTTGACTAATGAGGAGCTGCAGCGTTGCCACTATCATGTGCACATTCCCTCTGATCCGGCGTTCAGCTCATTGAACCTGGCGGCTGCAGTGCAGGTGCTGGCCTACGAAGTGCGTATGGCCTGGCTGGCGACTGAAGGGCAGCCGGTCAAGCAGGCGGCGGTCGTTGAGCCGGATGAAGAGCCGGTTGCGGCGGATGAGCTGGAGTCGTTTTATCGTCATCTGGAGCAGGCGCTGGTTGAGATCAGATTTCTTGACCCGGCCAAGCCGCGACATTTGATGAGTCGCCTGCGCCGCTTGTACGGCCGCAGTGCAGTAAGCAAGCTGGAAATGAATATCTTGCGCGGTATCTTGACGGAAACCATCAAGGCGGCGCGTGGCGAGCACCCTGGGCAGGAGAAGGCAGATGTTTGAGCGCATGCAAGAGGATATCCAAAGTGTATTTCATCGCGATCCAGCGGCGCGTAATGCCTTTGAGGTGGTCACTTGCTATCCGGGGTTGCATGCAGTCTGGCTGCATCGCGTGGCGCATGCGCTGTGGGGTAGTGGTTGGAAGTGGTTGGCGCGCGTGGTGTCGAACTTCGGGCGCTGGATGACCGGCATCGAGATCCATCCGGGTGCAAAGATCGGTCGGCGCTTCTTTATCGATCACGGCATGGGCATCGTCATTGGTGAAACTGCCGAAATCGGCAATGACGTCACTCTTTATCAGGGCGTAACCCTGGGTGGCACCAGCTGGAATAAGGGTAAGCGCCATCCGACGCTGGGGGATGGTGTGGTGGTCGGTGCTGGAGCCAAAGTGCTGGGGCCGTTCACTGTTGGCGCGGGGGCCAAGATTGGCTCCAATGCTGTGGTGACCAAGGAGGTGCCTGCAGGTGCTACGGCGGTCGGTATTCCGGGGCGGATTATCGTCAAAACTGACGATGAGCAGGAGGCCAAGCGTCAGGCAATTGCCGAGAAACTCGGTTTTGATGCCTACGGCGTGAGTCAGGACATGCCAGACCCGGTGGCGCGAGCCATTGGTCAGCTGCTCGATCACCTGCACGCGGTGGATGGGCGGTTGGAAGGCATGTGCGGCGCGCTCAAGTCGCTGGGCAGTGACTACTGCGCCAAGGATCTGCCGCAACTGCGTGACGAGGACTTCGCTGGTGTGGTCAAAGATGCAGACAAGCCTGCGGCTTGATGGTGCGAGGGGGCGCACTTTGCTATTATGCGCGCCCTTCATTCTGGCTAATCCCGACTAAAGCGCTAGGTCTTATAGTTGACTTAAATGCTCGGGAATTGCATACTCGCTGCATATTGCGATCACGCGGTAATCCCTTATGCGACTAACCACCAAAGGCCGTTACGCCGTCACCGCCATGCTTGATCTGGCGCTGCACGCTCAGCGTGGGCCGGTGTCTTTGGCTGATATCTCCGAGCGGCAGGGTATTTCCCTTTCCTATCTGGAGCAGCTATTTGCCAAGTTGCGTCGTGGCAATCTGGTCTCCAGTGTGCGCGGCCCAGGCGGTGGTTATCAGCTGTCGCGTGATATGCATGGCATTCAGGTGGCTGAAGTAATTGATGCCGTCAATGAGTCTGTAGATGCCACGCGCTGCCAGGGGCAGGGTGATTGCCATGCGGGTGATACCTGTCTTACCCACCATTTGTGGTGTGACCTCAGTCAGCAGATACACGAATTTTTAAGTGGCATCAGTCTCGCTGACTTGGTGACCCGTCGTGAAGTGCAGGAAGTTGCTCAGCGCCAGGATCAGCGCCGCTGCAATGGCAGGACGCCGTACCTGGATAAGATCGAAACGTCCGCCGTCGATTGAGCGCACAGCGCTGGCTAGCTGGCCTGATACCTGATTAGGAGAGAATTGATGAAGTTGCCGATTTACCTCGATTATTCCGCCACCACGCCGGTTGATCCGCGTGTTGCGCAAAAAATGAGCGAATGCCTGCTGGTCGACGGCAACTTCGGCAATCCGGCGTCGCGCTCCCACGTGTTCGGCTGGAAAGCTGAAGAAGCCGTCGAAAACGCTCGGCGTCAGGTGGCCGAGTTGGTCAATGCCGACCCGCGTGAGATTGTCTGGACCTCCGGTGCTACCGAGTCCAACAACCTGGCGATCAAGGGCATCGCAGATTTCTACAAGAGCAAAGGCAAGCACCTGATAACTTCTAAGATCGAGCACAAAGCTGTGCTCGACACCATGCGCCAGCTTGAGCGCGAAGGCTTTGAAGTCACCTACATCGAGCCTGGTGACGATGGTCTGATTACCCCTGCCATGATTGAGGCGGCGCTGCGCGAGGACACCATTCTGGTGTCGGTCATGCACGTGAACAATGAAATCGGAACCATCAACGACATCGCGGCAATCGGCGAGCTGACCCGCTCGCGCGGCGTGTTCCTGCATGTTGATGCAGCGCAGTCCACCGGTAAAGTGGCGATCGATCTGGAGTCGCTCAAGGTCGATCTGATGTCCTTCTCCGCGCACAAAACTTATGGCCCGAAAGGCGTTGGTGCGCTGTTTGTGCGTCGCAAGCCGCGTGTGCGCCTGGAAGCCCAGACCCATGGTGGTGGTCATGAGCGCGGTATGCGTTCCGGCACCCTGGCGACTCACCAGTGCGTCGGTATGGGTGAAGCGTTCCGTATTGCCAAAGAAGAAATGGCCCAGGAAAACCAGCGCATCCTGGCCCTGCGTGATCGCTTCTTCAAGCAGGTCGATGGCCTGGAAGAGCTGTACATCAATGGCAGCATGACCGCTCGTGTGCCGCACAACCTCAATCTCAGCTTCAACTACGTTGAGGGCGAGTCGCTGATCATGGCGCTCAAGGATCTGGCGGTTTCGTCCGGTTCGGCCTGTACCTCGGCCTCGCTGGAGCCGTCCTACGTATTGCGCGCCCTGGGCCGCAACGACGAGCTGGCGCACAGTTCCATTCGCTTTACCTTCGGCCGCTTCAGCACTGATGAAGAAGTCGATTACGCCGCGCAGAAGGTTTGCGAGGCCGTTACCAAGCTGCGCGAATTGTCGCCGCTGTGGGATATGTACAAAGACGGTGTCGACATCTCCAAGATCGAGTGGGCGGCGCACTAAGTAGTCGCCGAGCAAGAGCGACTCTCTGATGAGGAAGGAATACCAGCATGGCTTACAGTGAAAAGGTCATTGACCATTACGAAAACCCGCGCAACGTCGGCAAGATGGACGCGGAAGACCCAGATGTAGGAACCGGTATGGTCGGTGCTCCTGCTTGCGGTGATGTGATGCGGTTGCAGATCAAGGTCAACGAAGCGGGCGTAATTGAAGACGCCAAGTTTAAGACCTATGGCTGCGGTTCGGCGATTGCCTCCAGTTCCCTCGCTACCGAGTGGATGAAGGGCAAGACCCTGGACGAAGCAGAAACCATCAAAAACACCCAGCTGGCCGAGGAATTGGCTTTGCCGCCGGTGAAAATTCACTGCTCGGTACTCGCCGAAGATGCCATCAAGGCCGCTGTACGCGATTACAAGCAGAAGAAAGGTTTGCTCTAAGGAGGTTTGTCGATGGCTATCAGCATGACCGAAGCTGCCGCTCAGCACGTGCGTCGCTCTCTTGACGGGCGCGGCAAGGGCGAAGGTATTCGCCTGGGTGTGCGCACCACGGGCTGTTCCGGCTTGGCCTATGTGCTGGAGTTTGTCGATGAGGCCGCCAGCGAAGATCAGGTGTTCGAGAACCATGGCGTCAAGGTGATTATTGATCCCAAGAGCTTGGTCTATCTCGATGGCACCGAGCTCGACTTCGTTAAAGAGGGGTTGAACGAAGGCTTCAAGTTCAACAACCCGAACGTGCGCGGCGAATGTGGCTGCGGCGAAAGCTTCAATATCTGAGGCGCGTGTGGGCAGTCCTTGTCACTTTGCTTTATTTGACCTGCAGCCGGGTTTTCGCCTGGATCTTGATCAGCTAGCCGTGCGTTATCGCGAGCTGGCGCGCAATGTTCATCCGGACCGGTTTGCCGATGCTTCCGAGCGTGATCAGCGTCTGGCTCTCGAGCAATCCGCCAGCCTTAACGAAGCTTACAGCACGCTCAAGAGTGCGCCGCAGCGTGCCCGCTATTTGCTGGCCTTAAGCGGCCCCGAACTGCCACTTGAAGTGACGGTGCAGGATCCGGATTTCCTGCTGCAGCAAATGCAGCTGCGCGAAGAACTGGAGGATCTGCATGACAGTGCAGACCTGGCGGGTGTTGCGCAGTTCAAGCAGCGGTTGAAGGTCGCTCAGGATGAGCTCAACGAAAGTTTTGCCGCTTGTTGGGATGATGCCTTGCGACGTGAAGAGGCCGAGCGCCTGATGCGTCGTATGCAGTTTCTCGACAAACTCTCTCACGAGGTCCGCCAGCTGGAAGAGCGCCTCGACGATTAACGCTGGTGCGCCTGTGTGGCGCACCTGATATCTAAGCACTGATTAATCATGGCCCTACTGCAGATCGCTGAGCCCGGACAAAGCCCCCAGCCACACCAGCGCCGACTGGCCGTGGGGATTGATCTGGGTACCACCAATTCGCTGGTCGCCGCTGTGCGTAGCGGCCTTTCCGAGCCGCTGGCCGATGCGGCGGGGCAGGTGATCCTGTCGTCCGCCGTGCGCTATCACGCTGATCGGGTCGAGGTGGGCGACGTCGCCAAGGCGGCCGCTTCGACTGATCCGCTGAATACCGTGCTGTCGGTTAAGCGTCTCATGGGGCGTGGCCTGGCCGACGTCAAGCAGCTTGGCGAGCAGCTGCCATACCGTTTTGTCGGTGGCGAGTCGCATATGCCGTTTATTGAGACTGTGCAGGGGCCGAAAAGCCCCGTCGAAGTCTCGGCGGATATCCTCAAAGTACTTCGTCAGCGCGCTGAGGCGGCCCTCGGTGGTGAGCTGGTCGGTGCGGTGATCACCGTGCCAGCCTATTTTGATGATTCCCAGCGTCAGGCCACCAAGGACGCTGCGCGCCTGGCTGGTTTGAATGTGCTGCGCCTGCTTAACGAGCCGACTGCCGCTGCCGTGGCCTATGGCCTGGATCAGCACGCCGAGGGCGTGGTCGCTATTTATGATCTAGGTGGAGGCACCTTCGATATTTCCGTGCTGCGCCTGACTGGCGGTGTGTTTGAGGTGCTGGCCACTGGCGGCGACAGCGCGCTGGGTGGTGATGACTTCGATCACGCGATTGCCGGCTGGATTGTGCAGCAGGCGGGAATTTCCTCTGATCTCGATCCAACACAGCAGCGCCTGTTGCTGGAGGCTGCCTGCGCCGCCAAAGAAGCGCTGACTGACAGTGCTAGTGCGCTACTCAGTTATGCCGGCTGGTCCGGGCAGTTGACTCGTGAGCAGTTCGACGCGCTGATCGAGCCGATGCTGACACGTAGCCTCAAGGCCTGCCGCCGTGCTGTGCGTGATGCGGGCATTGAGCTGGATGAGGTTGAGGCAGTTGTCATGGTTGGTGGCTCCACCCGCGTACCGCGCGTGCGTCAGGCTGTGGCAGAGCTGTTCGCTCGTGAGCCTTTGACTGATATCGATCCAGATCAGGTGGTGGCCATTGGTGCGGCGATTCAGGCCGATGCCCTGGCGGGCAACAAGCGTGGCGATGGCGAAGAATTGCTGCTGCTGGATGTGATTCCCTTGTCGCTTGGCCTGGAAACCATGGGCGGGCTGATGGAAAAGGTAATTCCGCGCAACACGACGATTCCCGTGGCCCGCGCTCAGGACTTCACCACCTATAAAGATGGCCAGACGGCCATGATGGTGCATGTGCTGCAGGGCGAGCGCGAGCTGATCAGCGATTGCCGGTCGCTGGCGCGTTTTGAATTGCGTGGTATTCCTCCAATGGTTGCCGGTGCGGCGAAGATTCGCGTGACCTTCCAGGTCGACGCCGATGGCCTACTTAGTGTCGCGGCGCGCGAGCTGGCCTCAGGTGTTGAGGCGAGTATTCAGGTCAAGCCGTCCTACGGGCTAACCGATGGCGAAATCGCCCGCATGTTGCAGGACTCCTTCAAGAATGCCGGCGATGACAAAGTTGCCCGCGTGCTGCGTGAGCAACAGGTTGATGCCCAGCGTCTGCTTGAGGCGGTCGAGGCCGCGTTGCTGGTCGATGGCGAGCGCTTGCTAGAGGCCGATGAGCGCCTGGCTATCGATGCGCAGATAGAGCAATTGCGTGACTTGATGGCAGGCAGTGATGGCCTGGCGATTGAGCAGCAAACCAAACGTTTGACCCAGGTGACTGACGCCTTTGCGGCGCGTCGTCTGGATGCCACGGTCAAGGCTGCACTGGCCGGCCGTAGTCTTGATGAGATTGAGGAATAAGCATGCCGCAGATCATTTTTCTGCCCCACGCTGTGTTATGCCCGGATGGTCTGGTGGTCGAGGTTGCGCCGGGCACTTCGGTGCTTGAAGTAGCGCATGAGCATCACATCGAAATCGAAAGTGCTTGCGGCGGTGTCTGCGCATGCACCACCTGCCACTGCATTATTCGTGAAGGCATCGACTCTCTGGCTGAGGCTGATGAGCTGGAAGAGGACATGCTCGATAAGGCTTGGGGGCTTGAGGCGCAGTCGCGTTTGTCCTGCCAGGCAATTGTGGGTGATGAAGATCTGACCGTCGAAATTCCCAAGTACTCGCTCAACCACGCCGCCGAAGCGCCGCACTGATTCAAGGAGTTGTTATGAGTCTGAAGTGGGCTGATGTCCTGGAAATCGCGATTCAGCTGGCTGAGTCCAGGCCTGAGATAGATCCTCGCTACGTAAACTTTGTTGATCTGCACAAGTGGATTCTGGCGTTGCCAGAGTTCAGTGATGATCCGCAGCGCGGCGGTGAGAAGGTACTTGAGGCCGTTCAGGCAGCCTGGATCGAAGAGGCCGATTAATTGGCCCTTTGGCCTGGCCTACGCATTTAACCGGAACCCGCGTATAATTCGCGGGTTTAATTTTTCGCTTTAATCACTGTTTCTGGAGTTTCACATGGCTGTTCAACGCACTTTCTCCATCATCAAACCTGACGCTGTTGCTAAAAACGTTATCGGCGAAATCACTAGCCGTTTCGAAAAAGCCGGCCTGCGCGTCGTTGCTTCGAAGATGGTTCAACTGTCCGAGCGTGAAGCTGCTGGCTTCTACGCTGAGCACAGCGAGCGCGGCTTCTTCAAGGACCTGGTTGCTTTCATGACCTCCGGTCCGGTTATCGTTCAGGTTCTGGAAGGCGAAAATGCTGTTCTGGCTAACCGTGATCTGATGGGCGCAACCAACCCTAAAGAAGCCGCTGCTGGCACCATTCGTGCTGATTTCGCCGTTTCCATCGACGAAAACGCCGTGCACGGTTCCGACTCCGAAGCTTCTGCTGCTCGCGAAATCGCTTACTTCTTCGCTTCCACCGAAGTTTGCGCTCGCATTCGCTAAGCGAATTTGAGTGAGGGTGAAGCCATGATCGCATCGACCGGTAAAACCAATCTGTTGGGTCTGACCCAGGCAGAGATGGAGCAATTCTTCGAACAAATCGGGGAGAAACGTTTCCGCGCCGGTCAGATGATGAAGTGGATTCACCACTTTGGTGTCGATGATTTCGATGCCATGAGTAATGTCAGCAAGGTCTTGCGCGAAAAGCTCAAGGCCTGTGCTGAGATCCGCGGCCCGGAAGTGGTCAGCGAAGATATTTCTACTGATGGCACGCGCAAGTGGGTTGTGCGAGTGGCGTCAGGCAGCTGCGTAGAAACTGTGTATATCCCCCAGGGCGCGCGCGGCACCTTGTGTGTGTCGTCGCAGGCCGGCTGTGCGCTGGATTGCAGTTTCTGCTCGACCGGTAAGCAAGGCTTTAACAGCGACCTCAGCGCCGCTGAGATCATCGGTCAGGTCTGGATTGCCAATAAGTCGTTTGGCACTCAGCCAGCGAAAATTGATCGCGCCGTCACCAACGTGGTGATGATGGGCATGGGTGAACCGCTGCTGAATTTCGACAATGTCGTCGCCGCCATGAAAATCATGATGGACGACCTCGGCTATGGCATCTCCAAGCGCAAGGTGACGTTGTCCACCTCAGGCGTGGTGCCGATGATCGATAAGCTGGCTGAGGTCATCGACGTGTCGCTGGCGTTGTCACTGCATGCACCTAATGATGAGCTGCGCAGCCAGCTGGTACCGATCAATAAGAAGTACCCGCTGGAAATGCTGCTGGCGGCCTGTAAGCGTTATGTCTCGCGTCTTGGCGAGAAGCGCGTACTTACAATCGAATACACCCTGCTTAAGGATGTAAACGATAAGGTTGAACACGCTGAGGAAATGATCGCACTTCTTAAAGATGTGCCTTGCAAGATCAATCTGATTCCGTTTAATCCCTTCCCCCACTCGGGGTACGAGCGACCGAGCAACAACGCTATTCGCCGTTTCCAAGACCTGCTGCACAAAGCCGGGCACAATGTCACCGTACGCACCACGCGAGGCGAGGATATTGATGCAGCCTGTGGCCAGTTGGTCGGCCAGGTTATGGACCGTACCCGCCGTAGTGAGCGCTATATTGCTGTGCGTGAATTGAGTAGCGAGGCCGAAACGCCAAGTTCCGCCGCCAATCGAACCTGAGGGGAGGATACCCATGACCTTGCGTCCCGCGTTATTGCTGTTGGCCGCCAGTCTGTTAGCCGGTTGCGTTACAACCGGTAATGTTGATCCGATGAAAACTGCTAAAGGCCGCGATGAAGCTCGTGATGCATATACGCAGCTAGGAATGGGGTACTTGCAGCAAGGTTCAACTGAGAATGCCAAAGTTCCGCTAAGAAAAGCGCTTGAAATAGATCCTTCAAGTGCAGATGCACATGCTGCGCTCGCGTTGGTCTTTCAGATAGAAATGGAGCCTAAATTAGCGGATGAACATTACCGTATGGCCATTGCTCAGCGGAGCGGTGATGCTAGGTTGCTGAATAATTATGGTAGCTTTTTATTTGAGCAGGAGCGCTATAAGGAAGCGTACGAGTTTTATTTACAGGCATCTCAAGACACGCTCTACACCGAGCGCTCACGGGTATTTATGAATCTAGGGCTGACCTCGCTGCGGTTGAAACAGCGTGAGCAAGCAGCTGCTTATTTTGAGCGATCTCTTAGGCTGAACAGTCGGCAACCTCGCGCTCTTATGGAAATGGCGCAAATGTCATATGAGGATAAGCAATATGTGCCAGCACGTGGATATTACGAGGGCTACATTGCGTTAAGCCAGCATGACGCCCGTAGTCTGTTGCTGGGAACGCGGTTAGCGAGAGTTTTTGATGACCGTAATGCGGCCGCGAGCCTTGGTTTGCAGTTGAAGCGACTTTACCCGGGTACGCCGGAATATCAGCAATACCTGTCGGAGCAATGATGAAAGCGGTGCATCCAGAAGTGCTAGCAGTGCCCCGCGTTAATCCGGGTGAGACTTTGCGCAAGGCTCGTGAGAGCCGTGGTTGGACCATTGCCGAGGTTGCTGCGCAGTTGAATCTGACCCCGCAACGCTTGGGTCAGGTCGAACAAGGTGCATTCGATAAGTTGCCGGGTCATACCTTTGCCCGTGGCTATGTGCGGGCTTACGCTAAATTGCTGGAAGTTGATCAGAACCGCTTGGTACTGGAGTTTGATCAGTTCACTGGCAGCGACGCCGCCGGCAGCAGTGTGCACAGTTTGGGGCGTATCGAGGAACCGGTAAGCTACTCGCAGCGCATTTTGCGGATGGTCAGTTTTGTCTTGTTGCTGGCGCTGGCCGGGTTTAGTTTTTTCTGGTGGCAGGAGCAGGCGGAGCGTCGGGCCGGCGACCTCGCTTCAACCAGCCTTGAGCATGTTGAAGTAGATGGCGCCGACGGCACCACGCAAATTCATCCGTTGGATGAGCCGGAAGACCAGGCGGTAGAAGCTGCCCAGTTGGATACAGAAGTTGCGTTGCCACTCCTATCCGATGCTGCTGCATTACCAAGCGCTATCGGCAGCGAGGCTGCCGCTGCTGCACCGCAACCTGAACAGCCGCAAACACTCGCCGAAACGGCAAGTATGGCGGTCGCGACCGTAGCTTCGGCGAATACTACGCCTGATGTAGCCGAGTCCGTGCCGGCAACGCCAGTTGCAACAGCGCCCGTGCACGCCGCCGCAGGCGAGGCAGTGGTCAGTCTGACCTTTATTGCCGATTGCTGGACGCAACTGACCGATGCCAATGGCAAGGTCCTCTTCAGCGCCCTCAAGCGTAAAGGCGATAGCCTGCAGTTGGCCGGTAAGGCTCCGCTGGAGCTGCGTCTGGGTTATGCCCGTGGTGTGCAGGTCAGTCTCAATGGCAATCCCGTCGATGTGGCGCCCTTTATCTCCGGTGAGACCGCGCGTCTGAAATTGGGTGGGCAGTAACATGCATTGCGAGTCACCGATCAAGCGCCGTATTTCACGCAAAATCTGGGTTGGTTCTGTACCGGTGGGTGGCGATGCGCCTATCGCCGTACAGAGCATGACCAATAGCGATACCAATGATGTAGCCGCCACTGTGGCGCAGATTCGTCGTCTGGAAGAAGCCGGTGCCGATATTGTGCGGGTCTCTGTGCCGGACATGGATGCTGCCGAAGCCTTCGGCAAGATCAAGCAGCAGGTGCGTGTGCCGCTGGTGGCTGATATCCACTTCGATTATCAGATCGCCTTGCGCGTGGCTGAGCTTGGCGTTGACTGCCTGCGTATCAATCCGGGCAACATCGGCCGCGAAGACCGAGTGCGCGCGGTGGTTGAAGCTGCGCGCGATAAAGGCATTCCGATTCGTATCGGGGTAAATGCCGGCTCGCTGGAAAAAGACCTGCAAAAGAAATACGGCGAACCCACGCCTGCTGCGTTGGTAGAGTCAGCGCTGCGCCATGTCGAACACCTGGATCGTCTGAATTTCCCGGACTTCAAGGTCAGTGTAAAAGCCTCCGACGTGTTTATGGCCGTCGAAGCCTATCGCCTGCTGGCCAAGCAGATCGAACAACCTTTGCACCTGGGCATCACCGAAGCAGGCGGTTTGCGCTCCGGTACGGTCAAGTCGGCCGTGGGTCTGGGCATGCTGTTGGCTGAAGGCATCGGCGACACCATTCGTATTTCCTTGGCCGCTGATCCTGTTGAAGAGATCAAGGTTGGCTACGACATCCTCAAATCGCTGCGCCTGCGTTCCCGTGGTATCAACTTTATCGCCTGCCCAAGCTGCTCGCGGCAGAACTTTGATGTGGTGAAAACCATGAACGAGTTGGAGCAGCGTGTCGAAGATCTGCTGGTGCCGCTGGATGTGGCGGTGATCGGTTGTGTGGTCAACGGCCCTGGCGAAGCCAAGGAAGCCCATATTGGCCTGACCGGCGGCTCGCCCAATCTGATCTATATCGATGGCAAGCCGGCACTCAAGCTGGGCAATGACAACCTGGTCGATGAGCTGGAAAAGCTGATCCGCCAGAAAGCGGCCGACAAGGTCGCAGCTGACGCCGCTCTGATTCTGCGCAGCTAACACAGTTAAGGAATTGAATTGAGCAAGTCCCTGCAAGCCATTCGTGGCATGAACGATATCCTGCCCGAGCAGACCCCACTTTGGCGTTATTTTGAAGGCACGGTCGCCAGTCTGCTGGATGGTTACGGCTATCGGCAGATGCGTATGCCTATCGTCGAGTTCACCGAGCTGTTCAAACGCTCGATTGGTGAAGTTACCGATATCGTTGAAAAAGAGATGTACACCTTCGATGACCGTAATGGCGACTCCCTGACCCTGCGCCCGGAAGGCACCGCCGCCTGCGTGCGTGCCGTGCTTGAACATGGGCTGGCGGGTGGTGGACAGACCCAGAAACTCTGGTACATCGGCCCGATGTTCCGTCACGAGCGTCCGCAGAAAGGTCGTTATCGCCAGTTCCACCAGATTGGAGTGGAAGTCTTCAATATCGACGGCCCGGATATCGATGCCGAGCTGATCGTGCTGACCTGGCGCCTGTGGGGCCTGCTGGGTATCCGTGATGCAGTGAAGCTTGAACTCAACAGCCTAGGCACCAGTGCCGCACGTGCGGTGTATCGCGACGCACTGGTTGAGTTTCTGACTGCCCATGCCGATCAGCTGGATGAAGACAGCCGCCGCCGCATGGGCAGTAATCCGCTGCGAGTGCTCGACAGCAAAGTGCCTGAAACCCAGGCTTTGCTGGTCAATGCACCGAAGCTGGCGGATTACCTGGACGAAGAGTCGCGCGTGCATTTCGAGGGGCTCAAGGCCCGTCTGGATGCGGCCGGTGTGCCGTATGTGATTAATCCGAAGTTGGTGCGTGGCCTGGATTACTACAGCAAGACGGTGTTCGAGTGGGTAACCGATCAGCTTGGCTCCCAGGGCACGGTTTGCGCGGGTGGCCGCTATGATGGCCTGGTCGAACAGATGGGCGGCAAGCCGACGCCAGGCGTGGGTTTTGCCATGGGTATCGAACGTTTGGTGCTGTTGCTCGAAACTCTAGGTAAAGTACCGGTTGAAATCGCCCGTACGGTCGATATTTATCTGTGCGCCTTCGGCGAGGCCGCTGAATTGGCGGCGCTGGCTTTGAGCGAGCGTCTGCGTGATCAGCTGCCAAACCTGCGTCTGCAGGTGAATGCCGGGGCGGGTAGCTTCAAAAGTCAGTTCAAGAAGGCCGACAAGAGTGGCGCGTTGTACGCCTTGATCTTGGGTGAAGACGAATTGGCCCAGCAAGTGGTAGGTTGCAAGCCGCTGCGCGGTCAGGGTGAGCAACAAAGTATTGCTTGGTCGGCATTGGCCGATCATCTGGCGACCAGCGCCGATCAGGCCTGAGCGCCTGTTGAGTGATTTAGCGAATAGGAGTGTTGGGGTGGTTTCGCGTACTGATGATGAAGAACTAGCGGTAATCAAGGACTGGTGGCAGCGCAATGGCATGCCATTGCTGACCGGTGTAGCGCTGGCGTTGGTGGTGGTATTCGGCTGGCAGGGCTGGCAGAAATACCAGGCAAATCAGTCCCAGGGCGCTTCGCTGGTGTATCAGCAATTGCTCGAAGCAGCGCTTGATCCGAGCGGCAAGCCTGATGCGAGCAAGGTCGCAGAACTGGCCAACACGCTAAAAAAGGATTTTTCCGGCACCCATTACGCCCAGTACGGTGGCCTGTTTGTGGCCAAGGTTGCGGTTGAGGCGGGCAAACTGGATGACGCTGCTAGCGAACTGCAGGCAATTGTCGACAAGCCGGCTGATGATAGCCTGGCTGAGCTTGCCCGCCAGCGCTTGGCGCGCGTGCTCGCTGCGCAGGACAAGGCAGAAGATGCCCTGAAACTGCTGGATGCCAAGGTTGCGCCGGCCTTTGCCGCCAGCCGTGAAGAACTAAAGGGTGACCTGCTGTTGCAACTCGGCCGTGCCGACGATGCACACGCCGCCTACGAAAAAGCCAAGGCTGCGCTCTCTGAAGATGCCGCTGTCGGTGGTCTGCAAATGAAGCTGGATGATCTGGCAAAAGGGGATGCGTGACGTGATGCGCTGGAAGAATGCCGCACTGCTGGCCCTGGCCGTTCTGGCTGTAGGTTGCAGCAGCAATAGCAAGAAGGAACTGCCACCGGCTGATCTGCCCAAGTTCGACGAAGAGGTGCGCCTGCAGAAGGAATGGAGCCGTTCGATTGGCGACGGCCAGGGCGAATCCTTCAACATGCTGGTGCCTGCGATTGATGGTGAGCAGATCTATGCTGCCGACGTCGAAGGCCTGGTCGTGGCCATGGATCGCATGACTGGTAAGGTCATCTGGAAAGCTGATCTGGAACTGCCGGTTTCTGGCGCAGTCGCCGCTGGTTATGGTTTGGTGGTGGTCGGTACGCTGAAAGGCGAGATCATCGCGCTCGATACCGCTAACGGTGAAGAGAAGTGGCGCGCCCGTGTGACCAGTGAAGTACTGGCCCCGCCAGCGATGAACGGTGACGTGGTGCTGGTGCAGACCCAGGATGACCGCCTGATCGCTCTCGACATGAACACCGGCGAGCAGCGTTGGATCTTTGAAAATACCCCAGCAGTACTGACTCTTCGCGGCACTGGCAGCCCGGTACTGACCAATCGCCTGGCGGTTGCCGGCCTGTCCACCGGTAAGGTGATTGCGCTGGATGCACAGCGCGGTATTCCGGTTTGGGAACAGCGTGTGGCCGTTCCACAGGGTCGCTCCGAGCTGGATCGTGTAGTCGACATCGACGGTGGTCTGCTGCTTTCGGCGGGCACCCTTTACGCTGTCAGCTACCAAGGTCGCGTTGCTGCGATGGATTTGGAAAGCGGCCGTATCCTCTGGCAGCGTGAAGCATCCAGTTCGGTCGGTGTTGCTCAGGGCTACGGCAGTGTTTACGTAAGCTTGGCCAGCGGTACAGTTGAAGGTATCGACGAGCGCTCGGCTTCGGCTTTATGGAGCAACGATGCTCTGGCTCGTCGCCAGTTGTCGGCTCCGGAAGTGTTCTCCAGCTATATCGCTTTTGGTGACCTGGAAGGCTACCTGCACCTGGTCAGCCAGGTGGATGGTCGCTTCGTCGGTCGTACGCGTATCGACAGCGACGGCCTGCGTGCCCGTCCGCTGGTCGTGGGTGATTGGTTGTATGCCTACGGCAACGGCGGCAATCTGGTGGCCCTGACCATCAAGTGATTGCTCGCTGACGCTTTGGCTATGCTGCACAGCACTTAGGGCTGTGTAGCACTGGCCAGCGCAATGAATTCTGGCCGCTGCCCCTGCAGCGGCTTTTGTATTTTCTGAAATAACGAAGTGGAGAGCCTAATGGTTCCCGTAATTGCCCTGGTGGGCCGCCCGAACGTTGGCAAGTCCACCCTGTTTAACCGCTTGACCAAGTCCCGTGACGCGATTGTCGGCGACCTGTCTGGTCTGACCCGTGATCGCCAGTACGGCGAGGCCAAGTGGCAGGGGCGAACCTATATCGTCATCGACACCGGTGGTATTTCCGGTGACGAGGAAGGCATTGACGCGAAGATGGCCGAGCAGTCGCTGCAGGCCATCGAAGAGGCCGATGCCGTACTGTTTCTGGTGGATGCGCGCGCCGGCCTGTCTGCTTCCGATCAGATGATCGGCGAGCACCTACGTCGCCGTAACAAGCGCAGCTTCCTGGTCATCAACAAAGTCGACAACATTGACGCCGACCTGGCCCGCGCCGAGTTTTCCAGCATGGGCATGGGCGAGTCCCTGGCGATTGCCGGTGCTCACGGTCGCGGCATTACCCAGATGCTCGAAGCTGTGCTCGGCTCCTTCCCCAAGGATGCCAGCGAGCTGGAAGAGGGCGAGGAAGAGGAAGTTGTGCTCGAAGGTCAGGAAGCTAAGCGCATCCCCGGCCCGAGCGAAAAGGACGGCATCAAGCTGGCGATCATCGGCCGGCCCAACGTCGGCAAGTCGACTCTGGTCAACCGCATGCTCGGTGAAGAGCGGGTCATCGTTTATGATCAAGCCGGCACCACTCGCGACAGCATCTACATTCCGTTCGAACGGGATGACGAGAAGTACACCCTGATCGACACCGCCGGCGTGCGTCGCCGCGGCAAGATCTTCGAGGCGGTGGAAAAGTTCTCGGTGGTGAAAACCCTGCAGGCGATCCAGGACTCCAACGTCGTGGTGTTCGTCATGGACGCTCGCGAAGGTGTGGTTGATCACGACCTAAACCTGCTCGGCTTCGTATTGGAAAGCGGTCGCGCCCTGGTAATCGCTCTGAACAAATGGGACGGCATGGAGCCGAGCGAGCGCGATTACGTGAAGGTCGAGCTGCAACGCCGGCTGTTCTTCGTCGACTTTGCCGATATCCACTTCATCTCGGCGCTGCACGGCACCGGCGTGGGCAACCTGTACAAGTCGGTGCAGGCTTCGTTCAAGTCAGCGATTACCCGCTGGCCGACCAACCGTCTGACCACGATTCTTGAAGACGCCGTCAGCGATCATGCGCCGCCCATGGTCAACAATCGCCGCATCAAGCTGCGCTATGCCCACTTGGGTGGTGCCAACCCGCCGCTGATCGTGATTCACGGCAACCAGGTCGAGGCGGTGCCCAAGTCCTATATCCGTTACTTGGAAAACACCTATCGCCGTGTGCTCAAACTGGTCGGTACGCCGATCCGTATCGAGTTCAAGGGCGGCGATAACCCCTATGAGGGCAACAAAAACACCCTCACGGATCGCCAAGTGAACAAGAAGCGCCGCTTGATGAGCCACCACAAAAAGGCCGAGAAGAAGCGCAAAGACAAGCGCTAAGCGTGGATTTAAACGCTCTATAAAAGGCACCTGCGGGTGCCTTTTGCCTTTCTGGGGTATCGGCTATCCTGCGCCATCTATCGCGCTCAAGCCGGATGCTGCCTCGATGATTATCAGCAAGCTGCCGAACGTTGGCACCACCATCTTTACCCGCATGTCGCAGCTCGCCGTGGAAACCGGCGCGCTCAATCTGTCTCAAGGGTTTCCTGACTTTGACGGCCCGCAAGCCTTGCGTGATGCGGTCGGCCGGCATATTGCCGCCGGGCATAATCAGTACGCGCCGATGACCGGCTTACCAGCGCTGCGCGAGCAGGTGGCGGCGAAGATTGCCCGCAGTTATGGCCGTATCGTCAGCTCCGATACTGAAATCACCATAGTTCCTGGCGCTACCCAAGGCATCTTCTGCGCTATCCAGGCGCTGATCCAGCCGGGTGACGAAGTCATCGTCTTCGACCCCAGCTACGACAGCTACGAGCCCTCGGTCGAGCTTGCAGGCGGGCGCTGCGTGCATGTGCCGCTGGCCTTGCCGGATTTCGCCATTGACTGGCAGCGTCTGGGCGATGCGCTAAGCGACAAGACCCGTCTGATTATCCTTAACAGCCCGCACAACCCCAGCGGTGCGCTGATTTCCCGTGCCGAGCTGGACCATTTGGCAGCGTTGATCCGCGAGCGCGATATCTACCTGATCAGCGATGAGGTTTACGAGCATCTGGTGTTCGATGGCATTCAGCACGCCAGCATCCTCGCCCATGATGAGTTGTATCAGCGCGCCTTTGTGGTCAGCTCGTTCGGCAAGACCTACCACGTCACCGGCTGGAAAACCGGTTATGTCGTGGCGCCCCCAGCCTTGAGCGCCGAGCTGCGCAAGGTTCACCAATACGTCAGCTTCTGTGGAGTGACACCGCTGCAATGGGCCCTGGCCGACTATATGGCCGAGCATCCCGAGCACGTCGAGGAGTTGCCTGCGTTCTATCAGGCCAAGCGCGATCTGTTTTGCAATCTGCTGGCCGGCTCGCGCTTTACCTTCACCCGCGCCGCCGGCACCTATTTCCAGCTGGTCGATTACTCGGCTATTCGCAGTGATCTGGATGATGTCGCCATGGCCGAATGGCTGACCCGAGAACATGGCGTGGCGGCGATTCCGGTATCGGTGTTCTATCAAAAGCCACCCGAGGATTTACGTCTGGTGCGCTTCTGCTTTGCCAAGCGTGAGGAGACGTTGCGTCAGGCGGCGGAAAAGCTATGCGCGATCTAAGCCAATTGCCCGACCTTCAGCTGGCGCTGATCCAGACCATCCTGGCCTGGCAAGATCCGGCCGCTAATCGTGCGCATTTTGCAGTCTTGCTGGAGCAGGCGCGTGGTGCCGATCTGATCGTGCTGCCGGAGATGTTCAGCACCGGCTTTTCCATGGACTCCGCCGGCCTGGCCGAACCCGAGGATGGCCTGACCAGCCAGTGGTTACGCGAGCAGGCCGAGGGGCTGCAGGCCGTCATCACGGGCAGCCTGATTATCCAGGCAGATGATGGCTCGTACCGCAACCGTCTGCTTTGGGCGCGGCCGGATGGCTCTCTGGCGTACTACGACAAGCGCCACCTGTTTCGCATGGCTGGCGAACACAAGCACTACAGCGCCGGCGATCAGCAGGTGCTGTTGGAGGTCAACGGCTGGCAGGTGCGCCCGCTGATCTGCTACGACCTGCGCTTCCCCGTATGGAGCCGAGATCCACAGACTACCGATCTGCTGCTCTACACCGCCAACTGGCCGGCCGCACGGCGTAATCACTGGAGCCGCCTGCTGCCAGCACGAGCGATTGAAAACCTCTGTTACGTGGCTGCAGTCAACCGCATCGGTGAGGACGGCAAGGGCCACGCCTACAGTGGCGATAGCCAGGTGCTGGATTTTCAGGGCGAGCCGCTACTGGAACCTGGCGCGGCGGATGGCGTATTTCAGGTAACCCTCAAGGCTGCTGAGTTGGCTGCCTACCGCGAGCGTTTCCCGGCTTATCGGGATGCGGATGCTTTTGATCTGGCCGACTGATGGGCGGCTTTTACTGTTTTAGGTAGTGGTCGTAAATCGCCTGGTAACGGCCGCTGGCCTTGAGCTGGGCGAGGCCAGCATTGAAGTCATCGCGGATCTGCGGGTCGCGAAATACCGGGCGGTAATTCTGCGGGTCTTCCTCTACGAACTGGTGCATGGCGATGGTTTTGGCCTTGAACAGCGTGGTGCGTTCGAGTAGCAGTTCGAAGTAGCGATAGATGCTGCGATCACTCAGCACCAGATCGTAGCGGCCCTTGTTCAGGCCCAGCACCTGCAGTTCTTGGTTGTTCTGTTCGAAGTACAAACCATCCCTCTGACTCTCGGCCAGCCATTCGGGATAGCGCTGGGCAGCGCCTTGGAATGCCACCACGCTAAGGCCCTTGATGTCTTCGGGCTTCTGGATGTCGAAGTGCCGGCCTTGCAGGCTGACAAACACGTTGTAGTAGATCACCGCCGGGTTGCCGTAGTGGCCGCCGACTGCGGCAAGGTCTTGTCCGAGGTCGGTCATGGCGGCATCCACTTCACCTTTGCGAAACGCCAGTGGCACGCGGGCCAGGGGAAAGTAGCGGGGTTCGAGTTTGTGGCCGCGAAACGCCAGAGCTTCGCCTATCACCTCCAGCTCAATACCGCTGTCGCTTTCCGGAAAGCAGAAGGGCGGGATTTTTTCACCGAAGGCCATGACCACGGTGGCCGCCAGGCTATGTGGGCTGCAGGCGAGCAGCAGCGGCAGGGTGAGGGTACACATCCAGTGTGTCAGTGAACGCATGGTCAGATGCTCCTGCGATCGTTTTCTTGCAGTGTAGATGTTGTCCGAGTGATCGCCGTGCACTTGGTTTAATAATCGGGCTGATTCAGCGTGTCGCCATGGCCATGTGTATGGACGCTTGCTCGGCTGCGCTGGCCTCCAGGCGCAGCTTCTCGCTGCGCAGAAAGTCGCGCAGCTGCTGCAGGTCGGCAATCTTTTGCTCTACTTCAATCAGTTTACGGCTGACCAGTGCCGCGCCCTGGGCGCAGTCCAGTTGTTGCTCGCGTCGCGCTTTGAGGATTTCGCCGATCTCGCCAAGGGAGAAACCCATGCCCTGCGCCTGTTGGATAAAGCCCAGGTCGGCCAAGGTCTGCGGGCTGTATTCGCGGTAATTGTTGTCGCGCCGCAGGGCGCTTATCAGCCCCAGGCTTTCGTAATAGCGAAGAGTGTGGCGGCTGGCGCCGCTGCGTTTTTCCAGTTCACCAATACGCATGGAAATCCCGCTTGACCATAGAGTGTGCTCGACAGTTTAGCCTGTTCGGGTCATTAACGAGTCGGGTGGATTGATCATGCAAAAACACTGTTTGGTAACCGGTGGCAGCGGCTTTATCGGCCAGCATCTGCTGGCATTACTAACCCGTCAGGGCCACTCGGCGACGCTGCTGATGCGCCAGCCGCAAGCCTTGCCGGCCTTGCGTGCGCAGGTTGAGCAATTGGGCGGTCGGGGCGAGTTGCTGACAGCTGTGGCTGGAGACCTCGCGCGGGCCGATCTGGGGCTGGATGCAGCTGCGCGTGAGCAGGTGCGCCAGGCGGCTGTGGTGTTTCACCTGGGTGCGCAATTTGCCTGGGGGCTGGCTGCCGAGCAGGCGCGTCAGGTCAATGTTGAGGGCGCGTTGGCGGTGGCTGAACTGGCGGCGCAGCAAGGCAGCCGGCTGCTGATGGTAGGCGGTTTTATGCTCGCCAATCACGGGCATCTGCGGCGTATTGGTATTGATCTGCAGCGGCCCGAGCGCACCGATTGGGACAAGGTCTATCAACGTACTGGTGCTTATGAGGGCAGTAAGCTGGAGGCGCATTTTCGTGTGCACGCGCGTATGGCTGAGCTGCAGGCAGCACTGACGGTGGTGCATCCGGCTACCGTGTGCGGCCATAGCCGCAGTGGGCATATTCTGCCGGCACAGCCGTTGGCTGGGCTGATCGGTAACTTGGCCAGCGGTCGGCTCGGGGCGATACCAGGTTCGGCAGCACATTGGCTACCGCTGGTCAGTGTCGATTTTCTTGCTGAGTTGATAGTGGCTGCGGCCTTTGATGAGCAGCAGGTCGGGCAGGAGATTCTGGCGTTGGATGCACGCACGCCAAATTTGCTCGGCATGCTGCAGCCACTGGCCCAGGCACTGGGCGTGTGTGCGCCAGAGCATCATGTGCCGATACCTGTGTTACGTGTGCTGCTGAAAATTCCGGGTTTGCCACGGTTGTTGCGCACCGATGCCGAGTCACTGGATTTTATCCAGACCGCCCGGTTTGATACTGCTGCGACTGAGGCGTTGGCCCAGCGCCATGGGTTGACCTGGCCAGATATGACAGAGGCCTTGCGGGTGACCGCGCGCTATTTAGTGGCTGCGCAGTAAGCCGCTATGGGCGTTCGCGGCGGTTGGGCTTGCATCGATTAGCAAAACGCCGGGCTCTGCCCGGCGTTTTATTACAACAGCGCTGCTTAGCGCAGGGTTGGATAATCGGTATAACCCTCGGCTCCGCCGCCATACAGGGTGTTGCCGTCCAGTGGGTTGAGTTCTGCCCCGGCTTTAAAGCGCGCCAGCAGGTCTGGGTTGGCGATATAGGGGCGGCCGTAGGCGACTAGGTCAGCCAGGTTATTGGCGATGGCCTGCTCACCGCTTTCCGCTGTCTGCCCACCCGCAATAATCAGCGTGCCCTTATAAATGTCGCGAAGGGCGCGCAGCAGATCATCAAACCCCTCGAAGGTGCCCCCCAGCCAATCCGGACGGTTGACGTGCAGGTAGGCCAGGTTGCGGCTATTGAGTTGGCCGACCAGGTAGCTGAAGGTCTCCAATGGGCTGGCATCGTGCACATCGCCAAACGTACCCAAGGGCGAAATACGGATGCCGACCTTGCGGCTGTCACCGACCGCAGCCACCGTGGCGTCCAGTACTTCAAGTACAAAGCGGGCGCGGTTTTCCACCGAGCCGCCATAGGCATCAGTGCGCTGGTTGCTATTGGAACAGAGGAACTGATCCAGCAGGTAGCCGTTAGCGGCATGCACTTCAACACCATCGAAACCGGCCTTGATCGCGTTTTCACTGCCGTAGGCGTAAGCGCTTACAACACCTGGCAGCTCACTCACTTCCAGTGCGCGTGGCATGGCAGTGGCCGCCTTGTGGTGGCTGCCGTCGGCTTCGACTACATAGCACTCGGCCTTAGCCTGGATAGCCGAAGGGGCTACCGGGTCGGCGCCGTTCGGTTGCAGCAGCGGATGTGAGATACGTCCCACATGCCACAGCTGCAGGAAAATGCGTCCGCCGGCTTGATGCACTGCCTGGGTGACTTGCTGCCAGCCGGCCACTTGCGCATCGCTGTGGATGCCCGGTGTCCATGCGTAGCCTTGGCCTTCAGGGCAGACCTGGCTGGCTTCACTGATGATCAGGCCTGCGTTGGCGCGCTGGGCGTAGTAGCTGGCATTCAGCTCGCCTGGGACGTTACCCGGTAGGCTGCGTTGGCGTGTCAAAGGCGCCATCACCAGGCGGTTGGGCAGCGTCAAAGCGCCAAGCTGCAGCGGTGCTTGCAGGTGTTCAATCGTCATAAAGCCTCCATCAAGGTCTTCGAAGTGGCTGTATAAGCCAAGGCGGCCATTATGCGCGTGGCAATCTTTTTAGGAAGTACGTACGATAAAGGCGGTAACTTACTTAAAGGTAACCATTAATGGCTGAGCAACAAACCGGGACGGTTGAAAACAAGCGTCTGATGCAAGGCGATAAGGTCTATAGCACACCGATGGATGTCACCTTGGAGGTGATTGGCGGCAAGTGGAAGGCCCTACTGGTGTATCGCCTGCTCAACGGGCCGCTGCGCTTTTCCGAACTGAAACGGCTGGTGCCGGACATCACCGAGAAGATGCTGACTCAGCAGTTGCGTGAATTGGAGCGCGTCGGCGTGCTAACCCGAACGGTATTTGCCGAGGTGCCGCCGCGAGTGGAATATTGCGTGACTGAACATGGCGCCACGTTGCAGCCGGTGTTGGCTGCCATGTGTGAGTGGGGGCGTAGTCACTGGCAGCAGCAGGGCGAATGAGCTGAGGCGCATGGGGTCTCGCTAGCGGTGAGGGTCCGCTAGCGATCGATGCCCATCAGGCCGCTTGTTCGGCGGCCTGGCCGATGGCCCGATTCAGCGCGCTAAACAGCGCGCGGAAGCTCGCCGTGGTCAGGTTTTCGTCGATGCCCACACCATGCAGGGCGCGGCCGCCGTTAACGCGCAACTCGATATAGGCCGCAGCCTTGGCATTGGTGCCCGCACCGATGGCGTGCTCGGAGTAGTCCATGATCTCCACGGCGACAGGCAGGCCGGCCACCAGCGCTTCCAGCGGGCCTTTACCAATGCCGCGCCAGTGCTGAACTTCACCCTCGCTGACAACCTCCACGTCGACCGCACTGGTGCCGTTCTCTTCCTGTAGGCGATGGCCTTTCAGCGCATAGGGCGTGGTGGCTTGCAGATATTCGCTGTCGAGTAATTTGTAGATTTGCGCGGCAGTCATTTCCAGGCCAAGGCGGTCGGTTTCTCGTTGTACGACTTGGCTGAACTCAATCTGCATGCGGCGTGGCAAGTTAATGCCGTACTCCTGTTCGAGCAGGAAGGTAATGCCGCCTTTGCCGGATTGGCTGTTAACGCGAATCACCGCTTCGTAATCGCGGCCGATATCGGCCGGGTCAATTGGCAGATACGGTACTTCCCAACGTGCGTCGGCTTGTTGCTGGGTGAAGCCCTTGCGGATCGCATCCTGGTGCGAGCCTGAGAATGCGGTGTGGACCAAGTCGCCAGCATACGGATGGCGAGGATGTACCGGGATCTGGTTGCAGTCTTCAACCACCTTGCGCACGGCGTCGATGTCGGAGAAGTCCAGCTCAGGGTTCACGCCCTGGGTGTAGAGGTTCAGTGCGACGGTCACCAGACAGACGTTGCCGGTACGCTCGCCATTGCCGAACAGGCAGCCTTCGACGCGATCCGCGCCGGCCATGACCGCCAACTCGGTGGCCGCGACGCCAGTGCCGCGGTCGTTGTGGGTGTGCACGCTGAGCAGCACGCTGTCGCGCTTATCGATATGCCGGCCAAACCACTCGATCTGATCGGCGTAGTTATTCGGCGTGGCACACTCGATGGTTGCCGGCAGGTTGAGAATCAGCGGGGTGGCCGGGGTGGGTTGGAACACTGCGATTACCGCGTTGCACACCTCGACGGCAAAGTCGGTTTCAGTGCTGCTAAAGACTTCCGGCGAGTACTCGAAGCCCCACTGGGTGTCTGGTGCGGCGTCGGCCAGACGCTTGATGGTCTTGCCGGCAGCCACAGCGATGGCTTTGACGCCTGCCTTGTCCTGATTGAAGACAATCTTGCGGAAGCTCGGTGCGCAGGCGTTGTAGTAATGCACGATGGCTTTCTTCGCGCCTTTGAGCGACTCAAAGGTGCGTTCGATAAGGTCGTCGCGGGCCTGGGTCAGCACTTGAATGGTCACGTCATCCGGGATGTGACCCCCTTCGATCAGCTCGCGAACGAAGTCGAAATCGGTCTGCGAGGCGGACGGAAAGCCTACTTCAATCTCCTTCAAGCCCACAGCCAGCAAGCACTTGAAGAAACGCATCTTCTTTTCGGCGTCCATCGGCTCGATCAACGACTGGTTGCCATCGCGCAGGTCGGTGGACAGCCAGATCGGCGCCTTGTCGATGACCTTGTCCGGCCAGGTGCGATCCGGGATGGCAATCTGGGTGAACGGGCGGTACTTGCGGGATGGGTCTTTAAGCATGCTCATGGGGCAATCCTTTATAGCGCGGCGGCAATCGGCGAGCCGGGCGGAATCTGAAAACAGTGCAGGGCGTTGGCGTCGGGCGTTAGCCACGCAGTCGCTGGCTGACCAGGCAGAGGTTGGCGTGTTGGCGCAGCAGAATAAGGGTGTGGGCAATGTTCATAGCGTAAACCCTACTGATGCGAACAAAACCGTGCAAGCATTCCTGGAAAATTGGCGGTTTCGACCTGCCTGGCAACTTGAGCGAGATTTTATTGCGCAAACATGGTCGTTGTGCGCGGGTAATTGTGCAGCGTTTTGTCCCCGCCTAAGGTCGGCGGGGAGGCTCGCCTGGATTTATCCGTGGGCGTTCTGCGCACTGCGGCTACGTCCCAGCTCACGGATATCCACGCCGCTTGGGTGCTGGAACACACGCAGGCCAAATTCCGGGAGGATGGCCAGGAGGTGGTCGAAAATATCGGACTGGATGCTTTCGTAGCGGCTCCACACCGTGGTGTTGGTGAAACAGTAGATTTGTAGTGGCAGGCCGTCCGCAGTTGGGCTGAGTTGGCGAACCAGCTGGGTCATGTCCTGATGGATATGCGGGTGCTGACGCAGGTAATGCTCCACATAGGCGCGAAACGTGCCGATGTTGGTGAGGCGCCGGGTATTGATGGGCAGGTGGTTAGCCTCACCTAGCGCACTGTTCCAGCTACCCAGTTCACTGTGCTTGTGTTGTAGGTATTGGCCGAGCAGGTCGACGTGTTGCAGGTGAGCAATCTCGTCGGGGTTGAGAAAGCCGATGCTGGTTTGGTCCAGGTACAAGCTGCGCATGATCCTTCGACCGCCACATTCCTGCATGCCGCGCCAGTTCTTGAACGGGTCGGTGATAAAGCGTCGAGTCGGGATGCTGGAGATGGTTTTATCCCAGTTCTGCACCTTGACCGTATGCAGGGCGATATCGATCACATCGCCGTCAGCATTCAGTTGCGGCATTTCGACCCAGTCACCGACGCGGATGATGTCGCTGGAAGTGATCTGCACGCTGGCCACCAGCGACAGCAGAGTGTCCTGAAAAATCAGCATCAGCACAGCGGCCATGGCGCCGAGGCCAGATAGCAGAATCAGCGGCGAGCGATCAATCAGGCTGGCGATCATCAGAATCGCCGCAACGGCGAATACGCTGATTTTCAGAACCTGCAGGTAGCCCTTGACCGGCCGTAGGTGGGCGTCAGGGCGAAGGTTGTAAAGGGTGTTGGCAATATCCAGTACCAGGCTCAAGGCCAGGGCAACAGTCAGTACGATAAAGGCGTTGCAGACGTTGCGCGTCACACTTACCAGGCTTTCCGGCAGGTCTGGGATCAGTCCGACGCCGGCGCTGATCAGCAGTGCGGGAACAACATTGGCCAGGCGCTGGATGAGTTGGTTATCCAGGTTTTGTGCGTTGCGCCCAAGGGCGGTGGCATCGAGCAGGCGACATAACGCTCTGACGAGTATTCGCTTGATCAGCCAATTACTCAGCCAGGCGCTGAGCAGCAGCAGGCTCACGCTGATCAGGGTGAAAAGCTCTGTGTGTTGTTGCAGCCAGTCAAACCATGAGGCCAGCGCTTGCGGCATATCAAGCTCCCAAGTTAGGACAGTTGAGAAGGGTGGGTAACATCGGGTGCGCCTATTTCAGGCGGGCAAACCATAACAAAGCAGAAGCGCTGAACCCAGGCGTAATCGTTTCAGGGCTTGAGGGCAGCGATAAAAATTGACGGAGCAATGTGGGCTTTACTCAGGCGGCCATCAGTTCGGGTGAGTGGATTGCTCGATGTGTTTAGGGGCGTGTGCGAAGCGAGTTAGCCAAGCAGGCTGAGTACGGCTTGAGGGCGTTGGTTGGCTTGTGCAAGCACGCTTTGCGCGGCTTGCTGAATGATCTGGCGAGAAACCAGGTTTGAGGTTTCTGCAGCAAAATCAGTGTCGAGAATCCGGGAGCGGCTGGCTGCAGCGTTTTCGGCAATGCTTTGCAGGTTATTGATCGTGCTTTCCAGGCGGTTTTGCAGTGCGCCCATGTAGCCACGCTGGCGGTCGATATAGGCCAGCGCATCATCAATATCCATCACCGCCAGACCGGGCGTCTTGCTGAGGTCCAGGCGGCTCAGGGCCATTGCGTCGGCACTGAATGAGCTGAAGCCGACTTGGATGGTTTCATACGCTTCGGCCCCGACCTGGAATTGAGTGATGGTATTGCCACCTACGCCCGTGGCGTTAAACAGTTCAGGTTCAACTAGCTTGAAACCTTGTGAGCCAGGGAAGCCTGTGCCTTGGTTAAGCAGTACATTCTCAGCAGTCAAAACATTACCGCCGTCAGCATCGAAACCACCAATCGCACCGGTATCGGCGTTGGTCAGGTCCAGTCCGGCTACGTAGGTCGCCGCATCCGCGTTGAACTGGGTGCTGAAGTCCGCCAAGCTGCTGAATGCGCCTTTACTGGCATTGGTCAACGCCTGATCCAGGGTCGACCCGCTGTTCTGTTTCAGGTAACCCATGATGTCTTTGATGCCCTTGCCGCCCGCCGCCTTGATTTCGTCATGCATGTAACGAATGGCGGCATAGCCGCCGGAATAACCTGCTGAGCCGCTGACATCATCGGCGTTAAATGCCGCCAGAATGGCTGCCGTATTGGTGCCGCCAGCGGTGTCCCCAGCCAGTCGCTCATCAGCCCCCTGGACGGCCTCGGCGCTGCCCTCGATAAACCAGCTGGGCAGTCCGGCAAAGTTCATGGTGCGGCCCATGACCGCATGCGCCATTTCATGGGCAATGACCCGGTCGGTGTATTGTGGCGTACTGCCGCCGTTGGGCAGGGTTGAGGCATCAAAGTAGGCGAGGTTGACGTTGAGAACCTGATTAAAGATCTTCCCGCCAGCGCCCGAACTGCCTGAAACAGAAGCCAATGCTTGGCTGGACGAGTCGTTGGTAAAAGTGATTTTCAGTTCAGCGCCATCCGCGCTCAGCCCAAACGCATCGGCCACCCGCTGCTCACCCTCGCTGATCCAGAAACCTTTCAGGGCATTGAGCACAGCCCTCTGATCGAGATCGCCGAGGACCGAGAAGGTGCCTTGGTCAAACACCTTACGCCCAGCAAAGGTCGTGGTTTCGTTAACGCGGTTGATCTCTTGCAGCAGCTGTTGAGCTTCTTGATCCAAGGCCGTGCGTTCACTGGCTCCGTTGGAGCCGTTCATGGCCTGCAAACCGAGCGCGCGAATGCGCTGCAGGGCATCGGTGACGCTTTGCAACGCGCCTTCACCTACCTGCAGCAGCGATATGCCGTCGTTTGCATTGCGCGTAGCCACATTCAGCCCCCGCAGCTGCGAGGTCAGACGGTTGGAGATTTGCAGCCCAGCGGCATCGTCCTTCGCGCTGTTGATACGTTGTCCCGTGGACAGACGCTGCAGCGAAGTACTCAGGGCCGTGCTGTTGCTCTCCAGTTGGCGACGTGTAAACGACGACGAGATGTTGGTATTAACCGTCAGCATCTTCGTGCATACCCACTCAGCCGGGCGGAAAACCCGGCGTCACAGACGTAATCGGCATGCGCTGAAAGGTCTTGACAGAGTTACGGAACAAGTCGACGAACGGTTATGGCGTAAAAGCGCCGATAAAAATTGCCGGGTCGACGCGGGCGTCGTTCAGGCTGACGTTCCAGTGCAGGTGCGGGCCAGTGGCCCGCCCAGTGGCGCCGACTTTGCCGAGCACGCCGCCGCGCGGCAGCTCATCGCCCACCTTCACGCCAATCACTGACAAATGGCAGAACATGCTGATAAGACCTTGGCCGTGGTCGACGAATACGGTTTTGCCGTTGAAGAAGTAATCGCCCACCAGAATCACTTTTCCCGCAGCTGGCGCTTTGATCGAAGTGCCACGGCTGGCGGCGAAGTCCAGCCCGGAGTGCGGGTTGCGCTCCTCGCCGTTAAAGAAACGGCGTAAACCGAAGGGGCTGGAAAGCGGTCCGTTGACTGGTTTGTCGAGCAGCAGGTTACTCGGCTGGCGCGGGCTGAATTGCTGGTAGGCGTGGGTCTGTTCGGCCAGTTCGCGTTGAATGCGCTTGAGGTTGGTCGCGTTCGGATTGACCTGCTGTTGGTTCTTGATAGTGATGCGTTGCTCGACGTAATGCTTGCTGCCCACCTGAAAGCTCAATGCCTTGCTGCCATTGACGCTGATCTGCTGAGTGCCAGGCTTCACGCTCAGGGGAATGCCGACTATGGCGATCCAGCGCTGCTGGTCTTCTTTGATAACCAATACCGGTTTGCTCTGATAGCGCACATTGGGCGCGGTTTCTCCCGTGCCCAGATCAACTACTGCCACACCGCCGGGCACCGGTTTGTTTAGTAGACGACTGATAAAGCCTTCGGCGTGGACGGGTAGGGCGAGGCAGAACAGGGTGAGCAGAGTAAATAGGCGCATTGAATATCCCTAGGGTGGATAACGCGAAGCTTATCCACCTGCATAAAAGGTCAATCGAGCAGCGAGAGGGTGACCGGCTGCACATGATTGTCTTCGACCCGCACATCCAGCTCGCCGTTGCCCAGGCGCGCTTTTAAGCGTTGGCCTGGCTGGGTGTCAGCAGCGTTGCGGATGGCGCGGCCGCGCTCATCGAGCAAGATGCTGTAGCCGCGACCAAGGGTCGCCAGCGGGCTGACCGCATGCAGCGTTTGCACCTGGCTGTGCAGCTGCAGGTGACGCGCCTTGAGCCCTTCACGCATGCTGCGTTGCAGCCGTTCGCTCAGGGCCTTCAGGCGCTGGTCGAGCAGCTTTAGGTTGCGCTCCGGGTGCAGGCTAAGCAGTCGGGTTTGCAGATGGCTCAGGCGTTCACGGCGGTTCTTCAGTTGGCGCTCAAAGGCGCGGCTGAGGCGCATGTCCAGGTCATCTACGCGCTGGGCGTGCTGGCGCAGGCGTTCACCCGGATGGCGCAATTGTCGCTGCAAACCCTCCAGACGCATGCGTTCACGCTCCAGGCGGTGTTGTATGCGCAGGTTCAGGCGGCGCTTGAGGTTATGCAGGCGCTGCACCAGTTCACTGCTGTCGGGGGCCAGTAACTCAGCGGCGGCCGAGGGCGTTGGCGCGCGCATGTCGGCGACAAAATCGGCGATGGAAACATCGGTTTCATGGCCCACCGCGCTGACGATGGGGGTTTTACAGGCGGCAATGGCGCGAGCCACCGGCTCTTCGTTGAAGCACCAGAGGTCCTCCAGCGAGCCACCGCCACGGGCCAGGATCAGCGCATCGAAGCCTTTTGCATCGGCGATACCGAGGGCGCGAACAATCTGTGCGGTGGCGTCGCGGCCTTGCACAGCGGTAGGGGTCAGGGTCAGTTCGACCTGCGGCGCGCGGCGGCGGAATACGCTGATGATGTCGCGGATTACCGCGCCGGTCGGTGAGCTGATAATGCCGATGCGCTTGGGGTGGGGCGGTAAGGCGATTTTATGCTCGGCCGAGAACAAGCCTTCAGCACTGAGTTTCTCCTTTAATGCCTCGAACGCCAGACGCAGCGCACCGTCGCCGGCAGGCTCCACGGCATCGAGAATCAGCTGGTAATCACCACGGCCTTCAAACAGCGAAACCTTGCCGCGCACTTTCACGGCCAAACCATCACGTAAAGCCTGGCGCACCTTGGCGGCGTTTTGCCGGAACAACGCGCAGCGCACCTGGGCCTGGCTGTCTTTCAGGGTGAAGTAGATATGTCCAGACGCCGGCTTGGCCAGGTTGGATATCTCGCCTTCAACCCAGATACCGCCGAATACATCTTCGAGCAGCAGGCGCGCGCGGTTATTCAGCTGGCTGACGCTGAGCACCTCGCGGTCGAGGTTCAGGCGTTGGAAGGGGTCTTTGATCATGCTCGGCATGATAAAGGCTTTGCCGGATTGGCCATAGTGCAATGGCCTTGACCCGCGCGGTCAGCAGATTAAGCTGCGCCGCTTCAGCACAAGCAGAGTCCCGTTATGAGTGAACAGCAAGCCATCATCGTGCCGCAGATTTCCAGCTTCCCCGGCCACGAGGCGCGGGCGCGGCTGATTGTGCGTTGGCTGGTCAAGCAGAACATCATCGAAGAACAGCTAAGCACCTGTGGGCGTACCTTTAAACACATGGGCTATGGCATTGCCGAGGGTGCGCGGCGCGTAGTCGAACGGCCGGAGTTGTTGCCGTTTGGGCAGGCGGTGCATGGCCTGGAGATTATCTACAAGCGCTGCATCTATACGCCGACCGCTGGCTTTCTGGAGGAAGCGGGCTGCGCGCAGTGCCGTAAGGAAATCGGCGGGCCACTGTTCGACAGCCTGGATGAGTGGATGCCGGGGCATACGGATAACTTCACTTGCCCACGTTGTGGTCATGAAGACGACATCAACGGCTTTTTATTCCTGCAGCCCTGTGGCTTTTCCAACCTGGGTTTTATCTTCAATAACTGGGCTGATGCCGGGTTTAAGCAGAACTTTCTCGATGAGTTTGCTGCGCGTTTGGGTTATGCGGTTTCGTTGGTGCGGGTGGATCTGGATTGAGCCGGCTCATCCCTGAGCCGGGTTGCTGGTTAAAACTCGACGCTGGCTGACAGGCGCAACTCGCGCGGTTCACCCACCGCAACGCGCAGATTGCCGCCGCTGGACGGGTAGTACTCCTGGTTAAACAGGTTGCGGGCGTTCAGTTGCAGGCGGGTTTTGTCGCCCAGTAGCTGGCTTTCCCAGCTGATAAACGCATCGGCCACGGTGTAGCTGTCCAGCCAGAAACTGTTGGCGTTATCGCCCGCGCGCTCGCCGACATAGCGCGCACCGCCGCCAATCCGCCATTGCCCCGCCTCACTGGGCAGGGCCAGGTGATGGGTCAGGTAGAGGCTGGCGGTGTTTTGCGCGGCATTGACCAGTGCATTGCCCTTATCTTTCGGGTCGTCGAGGATTTCCGTGTCGGTGTAGGCGTAAGTGCCGAGCAGCTCCCATCGTTCGGCAAGGCGTCCGCTGACGTCGATTTCCACACCCTGCGAGCCCACCTTGCCGGCCGCTTGCGAGGTGCCGTTGTTGCTCACCACAACGTTTTCTTTCTCGATGTCGAACAGCGCCGCGCTAGCCGTGAGGGCATTGCCCAGGTCGAGCTTGACGCCCACTTCGTAGCTGCGTCCCTCTTCCGGGTCGAATGCTTGACCCGTGTCGGTGTCGGAGGCGTTGGGCGCGAACGAGCGGCTGTAGTTGCCGTACAGCGAAACCTGCTGGTTGAGCTGGTAAACCAAACCGGCAAACGGCAAAAAAGCGTTGTCTTGGCGGTCGGTGGTTTTCGTGTAGCTGTTGCCACGGCCTTGTTCGACCAATTGCTCAAAGTGCTGATAGCGAGCGCCGGCGACCACTATCCATTGCTCGTTGAGGTGCCAGTTGTCTTTCACATACAGCGAGCGTGAGTGCAGTTCATCGCTTCTATCGCTTTGCGCGCTGTTCAGCGCCGATGGCTCGGGGAGGTTGCCGTAGACCGGCTGATAGATATTGAAACCGCCCACTGCCGTGCCGCGATAGGTATCACCACGGAAGTTATCGACGCTCTCGGTATCCATGCCCAGCAGTAGGTCATGCTGCTGGCCGAACACGCTGGCGTTGCCAATCCAGTCCCAAGCCAGGTACTGGGTTTGATTGTCGTGCTCGCTGCCATCGGCGCGGCGGCTGAGTGCGCCGGTGGTTGCGTTGAGCGTGTTGGGACGCGCCTCGGCATAGTCGTAGCGCTCGTTGTTCCAGCCGTAGGTTAGGCGGCTTAGCCAGTCCGGGTTGAGCTGATATTCGACTTTGGCAGTGAATAGCTCATCGGTGCCTTCGGCTTTTGCCCAACGCTCGTTGAAGCGGGCGTTGTACTGAGTATTTGCCGGCTTACCGTTGACGATCACCGTGCCGCGATCCACTGGCGTTGAGTACTCCTTGCGTTCATAAGCCAGGCTGATGCGCAGGTCATCGCCGGTCCAGCTTAAGGACGGGGCGATCAGGGTGTGGTTGTCCGCACCAAAGTTGCGCCAATAGTCCTCGTGCTGTCGTTCAGCAATCAGGCGATAGGCAAAGCCGCTGTCGCCCAGTGGGTCAGTGGTGTCAACGGACAGGCTGCCACCCCCAGCGCTTGAGTGTTCGCCGCTTACCTTGCTGTAACGAAGGTATTCCGGTTGTTTGCTGATGACGTTGATCAGGCCGCCGGGCTCCAGTGCGCCATAAAGCAAGGAGGCCGGCCCTTTGAGTACTTCCACACGCTCAGTAGTGGCGCTGAAGTTGCGCGACAGGCTGGAACGGATGCCGTCACGCAGAATTGAGCCGTCAGCGTTACTGCCGAAACCGCGTTTAACAAAGCCATCCTGGGTGCCGGCCAGGGTATTGCTCTGGGTAATGCCGCTGACGAACTTCATGGCGTCGTCCAACGACTGCACCTGATAGTCCTCGATCACCTGCTCGGTCACCACTTGCACGGCTTGGGCTTCCTGCATGATTGGTACGGCGCTTTTGCTGGCGGTGCTGGCCGTCTTGGTGGCGTAACCCGTTTCGGCTTCACGGGTTGCGGTAACAGCCTGGCTTGGCAGCTCAAGTGGGCTGATGGTTTCGGCGGCGAGGCTGTTTGTAGCTGGTGCCAAAGCGAGGGCGAGCAGGCTGGCACGCCAAGCGTGTGGGCTGTAAGAGAGGCGGCTGTAAGGCATTTACTACTCAGTTGCGGGTGTTTTTGAGAATCATTATTGTATTCGTCTTGTTCCGCGCTTGGATAGCGCTGCGTTAGCGGGTGCAGAGCAATGTGATTGTTTGCGTTGAGTGCAGGGGGGCGTCTGAGTATAATGGCGCGCTTCCAATTTTCCCGTCCGGGAGCCCCCGCCATGCTGCGTATCAGTCAAGAAGCTCTAACCTTCGACGACGTTCTACTTATTCCAGGTTATTCCGAAGTTCTGCCGAAGGATGTCAGCCTCAAAACGCGCCTGACCCGTGGTATCGAGCTGAATATCCCATTGCTCTCTGCTGCCATGGATACCGTGACTGAAGCCCGTTTGGCGATTGCCATGGCTCAGGAAGGCGGCATCGGCATCATCCACAAGAACATGACCGTCGAGCAGCAAGCTGCCGAGGTGCGCAAGGTCAAGCGCTACGAGGCGGGCGTGGTCAAGGACCCGATCACCATCGAAGCCGATGCCACCGTGCGTGACCTGTTCGACCTGACCCGCATGCACAACATCTCCGGTGTGCCGGTGCTGAGCGATGGCGACCTGGTCGGCATCGTCACCTCCCGTGACGTACGTTTCGAGAACCGCCTGGACGCCACCGTGCGTGAAGTGATGACGCCGAAAGAGCGTCTGGTCACCGTCCCGGAAGGTGCCGATAAAGATGTGGTGCGCGAGCTGCTGCACAAGCACCGCATCGAAAAAGTCCTGATCGTCGATGATGCCTTCCACCTGAAGGGCATGATGACCGTCAAGGACATCGAAAAAGCCAAAGCCTACCCGCTGGCCAGCAAAGACGACCAAGGTCGCCTGCGTGTTGGTGCCGCTGTCGGTACCGGTGCCGATACCGCTGATCGCGTCGCTGCACTGGCTAACGCCGGCGTTGACGTGATCATCGTCGACACCGCACACGGTCACTCCAAAGGCGTGATCGACCGCGTGCGTTGGGTCAAGCAGAACTTCCCGGACGTTCAGGTGATCGGCGGCAACATCGCCACCGGCGAGGCCGCCAAGGCCCTGGCCGAAGCGGGCGCTGATGCGGTCAAGGTCGGTATCGGCCCTGGCTCGATCTGCACCACGCGCATCGTCGCAGGTGTCGGCGTGCCGCAAATCTCTGCCGTGGCCAACGTTGCCGCCGCTCTGGCCGGCACCGGTGTACCGCTGATCGCCGATGGTGGTATCCGTTTCTCCGGTGACCTGTCCAAAGCCATCGTTGCCGGTGCGTCCTGCGTGATGATCGGTTCGATGCTCGCCGGTACTGAAGAAGCGCCGGGCGAAGTCGAACTGTTCCAGGGTCGTTCCTACAAGGCTTATCGCGGCATGGGGTCGCTGGGTGCGATGGCGCAGGCGCAGGGCTCCTCGGATCGTTACTTCCAGGATTCCTCGGCCGGTGCCGAGAAGCTGGTACCGGAAGGTATCGAAGGTCGAGTGCCGTATAAGGGCGCCATGGCCGCCATCGTTCATCAGCTGATGGGCGGCCTGCGTGCCTCCATGGGCTATACCGGTTGTGCGACCGTTGAAGAGATGCGCAGCAAGCCTGAGTTCGTGCGCATTACCGGCGCGGGCATGGCCGAGTCGCATGTACACGATGTACAGATCACCAAAGAAGCCCCGAATTACCGCGTGGGCTGATTACTGATCAGTTGATATGAAGCACGGGGCTGTCGCTGTTGGTTTACAGGGCAGCCCCGAGTCATTTGTGAATTCCGCTACGAGAGACGGCCATGGCTCATCAAGACATCCACGCTCACCGCATCCTGATTCTGGATTTCGGTTCCCAGTACACCCAGCTGATCGCCCGCCGCGTGCGCGAGATCGGTGTGTATTGCGAGCTGCACCCGTTCGACATGAGCGACGATGACATCCGTGCTTTCGCACCGCGCGGCATCATCCTCGCCGGTGGCCCGGAGTCGGTGCATGAGGCCAATAGCCCGCGCGCGCCACAAGCAGTATTCGACCTGGGCGTGCCTGTCCTCGGTATCTGCTACGGCATGCAAACCATGGCTGAGCAACTGGGCGGCAAGGTTGAAGGCTCCGAACTGCGTGAGTTCGGTTACGCCCGTGTTGATGTGGTTGGCAAGAGCCGTCTGCTGGATGGTATCGAAGACCACGTCGACGCTGACGGCCTGTTTGGCCTCGACGTATGGATGAGTCATGGTGACAAGGTCACCAAGATGCCGCAGGACTTCCATGTCCTGGCCAGTACCCCGAGCTGCCCGATTGCTGGCATGTTCAACGACGCTCGCGGCTACTACGGCGTGCAATTCCACCCGGAAGTGACCCACACCAAGCAGGGCGGTCGCATCCTGTCGCGCTTTATCCTCGACATCTGCGGTTGTGAAGCGCTGTGGACGCCGTCGAAAATCGCCGAAGACGCCATCGCCACTGTGCGCGCCCAAGTCGGTAGCGCCAACGTGCTGCTAGGTCTCTCCGGCGGTGTTGACTCTTCGGTGGTTGCGGCGCTGCTGCACAAGGCCATTGGTGATCAGCTGACCTGCGTATTCGTCGACAACGGCCTGTTGCGTCTGCACGAAGGTGAGCAGGTGATGGCCATGTTCGCCGAGAACATGGGCGTCAAAGTGATCCGCGCCAACGCCGAAGCGCAGTTCCTCGACAACTTGGCCGGCGAAGCCGACCCGGAGAAGAAGCGCAAAATCATCGGTCGCACCTTTATCGACGTGTTCGATGCCCAGGCTAGCAAGCTAGACAACATCAAGTTCCTCGCCCAAGGCACCATCTACCCGGACGTGATCGAGTCGGCTGGCGCAAAAAGCGGCAAGGCCCACGTGATCAAGTCGCACCACAACGTTGGCGGCCTGCCGGAAGAAATGAACCTGAAACTGGTCGAGCCGCTGCGCGAACTGTTCAAGGACGAAGTGCGTCGCCTCGGTCTCGAACTCGGCCTGCCGTACGACATGGTCTACCGTCACCCATTCCCGGGCCCAGGCCTGGGTGTGCGCATCCTCGGTGAAGTGAAAAAGGAATACGCCGACCTGCTGCGTCGCGCTGACCATATCTTTATTGAAGAGCTGCGCAAGGCCGATTGGTATCACAAGGTCAGCCAGGCCTTCGTGGTGTTCCAGCCGGTGAAATCGGTGGGTGTAGTGGGTGACGGCCGTCGTTACGCCTGGGTTGTCGCCTTGCGCGCGGTGGAGACCATCGACTTTATGACTGCACGTTGGGCGCACCTGCCTTACGAGCTGCTGGAAACCGTCAGCGGCCGCATCATCAATGAAATCGAAGGTATCTCTCGCGTCACCTATGACGTGTCGAGCAAGCCGCCAGCGACTATCGAGTGGGAATGATCCTGCAAGAAGGTTGAACCGCGACAAGGGCAGCGAAAGCTGCCCTTGTCGTTTCTGCTGCGGCATCCTGTCCGTTTTTCAGGGTCGTCAGTTCGATGGTTTAAATGAGAAGATATTGCAATTGGTAACTCGGACTGAATCCGGGTTGGTATCTTCCCGGATTGCATCCGGGCTACGGGAATCTTAATGTCTTTTACCCGCAGGCAAATACTGGTCGGTCTGGCTGGTCTTGGTGTTGTCGGCCTTGGCGCCGGCGGCGTGCGCTACTGGCTGGGGCGCCCGGAGAATGTGGCGACCCACGACTACGAACTGATCGCCGCTCCGCTGGATATCGAGTTGGTGCCGGGGCATATCACGCCGGCCTGGGCTTACGGTGGTCAGGCGCCTGGTCTGGAGTTGCGTTGCCGGCAGGGTGAGCGCTTGCGCGTGCGCTTTATCAATAAGCTGGATGTGCCGACCACCATCCACTGGCACGGCATCCGCCTGCCGCTGGAAATGGATGGTGTGCCTTATGTGTCGCAGGCGCCGGTGCTGCCGGGGGAATACTTCGACTACAACTTCATCACCCCCGATGCCGGCAGCTTCTGGTATCACCCGCACGTCACCAGCAGCGAGCAGCTGGGGCGTGGTTTGGTCGGTGCGCTGATTGTCGAGGAGCGTGAGCCAAGTGGTTTCAAGCATGATCACACGCTCAGCCTGAAAAGCTGGCATGTCGACGAACAGGGCGCGTTTACCGATTTCAGTGTGCCGCGCGAAGCGGCGCGGGGCGGTACGCCGGGGCGTTTGAGTACGGTCAATGGTGTGCATGTGCCCACTCTGGATTTGCCCGCCGGGCAGGTAGTGCGGCTGCGCTTGATCAATCTGGATAACACCCTGACCTATCGCCTCAATCTGCCAGGCGCGGATGCGCGCATTTATGCGCTGGACGGCAATCCAGTCGAGCCGCGCCCATTGGGCAAGGAATATTGGCTGGGGCCGGGCATGCGCATTGAACTGGGGGTGAAGGTGCCAGCGGTGGGTACAGAGCTGCCTCTGCGTAACGGGCCATTACGTTTGGCGACCTTGCGCGCGCAGCCCAGTGCTGAGGGTGCGAGTGAGTGGCCGTCGGCGCTGCCTGCTAACCCGATTGCCGAGCCTGATTTGGCTGCTGCCGAGACGATGCGCTTCAACTTCGAGTGGGCCGGCGCGGTGTCGGTCGGCTTGGCCCAGGGCGCGGCACACAGCTTCTGGCAGATCAATGGCCAGGCTTGGGATATCAATGACAAGACCTGCGCCGATCGGCCTATTGCTCGCCTGCAGCTGGGCAAGAGCTATATCTTTGAGTTGCGCAACCTTAGTCAGTATCAGCATCCGATCCACCTGCACGGCATGACCTTCAAGGTGCTCGCCTCCAATCGCAAGTCGATCATCCCGTATTTCACTGACACCTACCTGCTGGGCAAGAATGAGCGCGCGCGCGTTGCGCTGGTCGCCGATAATCCTGGGGTATGGATGTTCCACTGCCATGTGATCGACCATATGGAAACCGGTCTGATGGCATCAATCGAGGTCGTTTAAGCGTGCGCCAACCCTTGATCATTGATCGCAGTCAGGACCAGCACTTTATGCGCGAGGCCCTGGCCCTGGCTGCCGAAGGCGCTGCCCTTGGCGAGGTGCCGGTCGGCGCAGTGCTGGTGCAGGATGGCCAGATTGTCGGGCGCGGTTTTAATTGCCCGATCTCCACCCATGACCCTAGCGCCCACGCTGAAATGGTGGCGATTCGCGCCGCCGCCCAGGCCGTGGATAACTACCGCCTGCCTGGCAGCACCCTGTATGTCACCTTGGAGCCGTGCAGCATGTGCGCTGGCCTGATTGTGCATGCGCGAGTGCAGCGCGTGGTGTATGGCGCGACTGAACCCAAAGCCGGGGTGGCAATCAGTCGTGGGCAGTTTTTCAATCAAGAGTTTCTCAATCACCGGGTTCTGATCGAGGGTGGCGTGTTGGCAGAGGAGTGTGGGGCAGTGCTGAGTGCCTTCTTTAAAGCTAGGCGCGAGCAGCGTTAAAGCGGCGGGGTTTGCTCATTAGGCTGACGTTTGTCGATGCCCGGCACATGCTGGTTGCTTTCAGCGATTTGCGAGCCTTCCAGCTGTGGCTGGGTTACCCAGGTGAGGATGTCGTAGTAGCGGCGGATGTTGCGCACAAAGTGCACCGGCTCGCCGCCGCGGGCATAGCCATAGCGGGTTTTGCTGTACCACTGCTTTTGCGCCAGGCGCGGCAGAATCTTCTGCACATTCAGCCATTTATTCGGGTCCAGGCCTTCGGCCTCGGTGAGCTTGCGCGCGTCTTCCAGGTGGCCGCCACCGATGTTGTAGGACGCCAGGGCGAACCAGGTGCGATCCGGCTCCTGAATGCTTTCCGGCAGCTGGTTCTTCACATAGACAATGTACTTGGCGCCGCCCTGGATGCTCTGCTTGGGGTTGAGGCGGTCCGACACGCCCATGGCTTGTGCGGTGCGCAGGGTCAGCATCATCAAGCCGCGCACGCCAGTCTTCGAGGTGGCGGTGGGTTGCCAGAGTGATTCCTGATAACCCATGGCGGCGAGCAGGCGCCAGTCGACCTGATTGGCCTGGGCGGCTTCGCGAAAGTGTTTCTCGTAACGTGGCAGGCGTTGCTGCAGGTGTTTGGCGAAGGTGTAAGCGCCGACATAGCCGAGTACGTCGACATGGCCGTAGTAGCGATCCTTCAGTCGCTGCAGGCTGCCATTTTTGTGCGCTCGCTCGATAAAGGCATTCATCTCGTCGAGCAGGCTGTTGTCTTCGCCGGGGGCGGTGGCCCAGGCCAGGCTCTGCGCATCACCTAGGTCAAAAGCTACGCGCACGTTGGAGAAGTACACCTGGTTCATCGCCAGCTCGTTGGAATCGACCAGGGTCAGGTCGATTTGCCCTTCATCGACCATGCGCAGCAGGTCGACTACCTCGACGGCGGCGGACTCTTCGTAGCTCAGTTCTGGCAGCTGCAGTTTGAGGGCGGCCAGCTGTTCGGCATGGCTGCTGCCTTTGAGGACCAGAATACGTTTGCCGAGCAGATCATCGGGTCGGGTCGGGCGTTGCTGGCCATTGCGATAGATCACCTGGGGGGTGACTTCGAGGTAGGGTAGAGAGAAGCGTGCGTGCTGCTGCCGTCCGTCGCTTTCTACCAGGCCGGCGGCGGCCAGTACCGGTCCGTTGGGTTTGTTCAGGCTGGCGAATAGTTCGTCGAGGTTGTCGGCGGTTTCAATTTTCAGCTCGACGCCCAGATCCTCGGCAAAGCGCTTCACCAGCTCGTATTCGAAGCCGGTCTCGCCGTTACGGTCCTGGAAATAGGTGGCCGGGCTGTTACGGGTGATCACCCGCAGTACACCCTCCGCCTGAACGCGCTCGAGTGTGCTGGGTTCTTCAGCACAGCCGCCGAGCACCAGGAGGATTCCGATCACCGAGAGCCAGCAGGCGCGGCGCACACGGAACGCAGATTGGGCAAACATTGGCGCAGTATACGCAAAGCATGGGGCGCGCCATATCTCGACAGCGGGTGGCTTCTCTGCTAGCACAGCCGCTGCGCGTGAATAGGGTCTGCTGCTGTTTCGATGCGGCCGCTAAACGGCAACAGACCCTGGCTGCCACGGGTGCCGTTGGCGGCGCTTTAGGCTAGAATGCACGGCCTCAAAGTACACCCCTTCCCAGAGGCTGTCCCCGATGTTGATCCTGCGCGGCGCTCCCGCCCTTTCTGCTTTCCGTCACGGCAAACTGCTTGAACAACTGACCAGCAAGGTTCCTGCTGTCACCGGCCTGTATGCCGAGTTCGCGCATTTTGCTGAAGTGTCCGGTGTTCTGAATGCCGACGAAGAGCAGGTATTGGCCCGTTTGCTGAAATACGGCCCGAGTGTGCCGGTGCAGGAGCCAAGTGGCCGCCTGTTCCTGAGCATTCCGCGCTTTGGCACCATCTCGCCGTGGTCGAGCAAGGCCAGCGACATCGCCCGCAACTGCGGCCTGGCTAAGATTCAGCGCATCGAGCGCGGTCTGGCCTACTACGTCAGCGGCGAGCTGAATGCCGCCGAGGCGCAGCTGGTTGCCGATCTGCTGCATGACCGCATGACTCAGTTGGTACTGGATAACCTCGAAGGCGCCTCCGCGCTGTTCAGTCACGCACAGCCTAAGCCGCTGACTGCCGTGGACATTCTCGGTGGCGGCCGCGCTGCGCTGGAGAAGGCCAACGTTGAGCTGGGTCTGGCCCTGGCAGAAGACGAAATCGATTACCTGGTGACCAGCTTCAACGGTCTGGGGCGCAACCCCCACGACATCGAACTGATGATGTTTGCCCAGGCCAACTCCGAGCACTGCCGCCACAAGATCTTCAATGCCAGCTGGGATATCGATGGCCAAGCCCAAGAGAAATCCCTGTTCGGCATGATCAAGAACACCTACCAGATGCACAACGAAGGCGTGCTATCAGCTTATAAGGACAACGCCTCGGTGATCGTCGGCAGTGTTGCTGGTCGTTTCTTCCCGGACCCTGAAACTCGCCAATACGGCGCGACCCAGGAACCGGTGCATATTCTGATGAAGGTGGAAACCCACAACCACCCGACGGCTATCTCACCTTTCTCTGGTGCGTCCACCGGTTCTGGTGGCGAGATTCGCGACGAAGGTGCCACCGGCCGTGGTGCCAAGCCGAAGGCTGGCCTTACCGGTTTCACCGTCTCCAACCTGAACATCCCTGGTTTCGAGCAGCCCTGGGAAGTGCCCTATGGCAAGCCCGAGCGCATCGTTACTGCGCTGGACATCATGATCGAAGGCCCGCTGGGCGGCGCGGCGTTCAACAACGAATTCGGTCGTCCGGCCCTGACCGGCTACTTCCGCACCTTCGAGCAGGCGATCCAGACCCCGCGCGGTGAAGAGGTGCGTGGTTATCACAAGCCGATCATGCTCGCCGGTGGCATGGGCAACATCCGTGCAGACCACGTGCAGAAAGCCGAGATTACCGTGGGTGCCAAACTGATCGTGCTCGGTGGCCCGGCCATGCTGATCGGTCTGGGCGGTGGTGCCGCTTCGTCGGTCGCCACCGGCGCCAGTTCGGCTGACCTGGATTTCGCCTCGGTACAGCGCGAGAACCCGGAAATGGAGCGCCGCTGCCAGGAGGTTATCGACCGCTGCTGGCAGCTGGGTGACAACAACCCCATCGCCTTTATCCATGACGTTGGCGCCGGCGGTATTTCCAACGCCTTCCCGGAACTGGTCAACGATGGTGGCCGTGGTGGTCGTTTCGAGTTGCGCAATGTACCCAACGACGAGCCGGGCATGGCCCCGCACGAAATCTGGAGCAACGAGTCCCAGGAGCGTTACGTGCTGGCCGTAAGCGCGGTTGATTTCGAGCGTTTCAAAGCCATCTGTGAACGCGAGCGTTGTCCGTTTGCCGTGGTTGGTGAAGCCACCGAAGAACCCCATCTGACTGTAACCGACAGCCATTTCGCCAATACCCCGGTGGACATGCCGCTGGAAGTGCTGCTGGGCAAGCCGCCGCGCATGCACCGTTCGGCTGCTCGCGAAGCTGAACTGGGCGATGATTTCGATGCCAGCACCCTAGCCATCGACGGAGCTGTGACCCGCGTACTGCATCACCCGGCCGTGGCCAGCAAGAGCTTCCTGATTACCATTGGCGACCGCACCATTACCGGTCTGGTTGCCCGTGACCAGATGGTTGGCCCGTGGCAGGTGCCAGTGGCCGATTGTGCGGTGACCGCCACCAGCTTCGACGTCTACACCGGTGAAGCCATGGCCATGGGCGAGCGCACGCCGCTGGCGTTGCTGGATGCTGCGGCGTCCGGGCGTATGGCGATTGGCGAGACGCTGACCAACCTAGCGGCTTCGCACATCGAGAAAATTTCCGATATCAAACTGTCCGCCAACTGGATGGCCGCTGCTGGCCACCCGGGCGAAGACGCGCGCCTGTACGACACCGTGAAAGCGGTCGGCATGGAGCTGTGCCCGGAGCTGGGCATCACCATTCCGGTCGGCAAGGACTCGATGTCGATGAAAACCCAGTGGCGCGACGAGGGTACGGACAAGAGCGTGACCTCGCCGCTGTCGCTGGTGGTGACCGGTTTTGCCCCGGTCAGCGATATTCGCAAGACCCTGACCCCGCAACTGCGGATGGACAAGGGCGAAACCGACCTGATCCTGATCGACCTGGGTCGTGGGCAGAACCGCCTGGGCGCCTCGATCCTCACTCAGGTGTACGGCAAGCTCGGCAGCCAAGCGCCGGATGTGGATGACGCTGAAGACCTCAAGGCCTTCTTTGCGGTGATCCAGGGCCTGAATGCCGATGGTCATATCCTTTCCTACCATGACCGCTCTGACGGTGGCCTTATGGTTACCGCGCTGGAAATGGCATTTGCCGGCCATTGCGGCCTCAACCTGTTCCTTGACGCCCTGGCCGATGGCCGCTCTGAGCTTGCCGCCGTGCTGTTCAACGAAGAGTTGGGGGCGGTAATCCAGGTGCATCAGGACGCCACTCCGGAAGTGCTGGCGCAGTTCAGCGCCGCCGGCTTGGGTGATTGCGTGGCGGTGATCGGTCAGCCGGTTAACAGCGATGACGTGGCGATCAGCTTCAATGGTCAGCCAGTATTCGGCGGCCAGCGCCGTCTGCTGCAGCGCCAGTGGGCGCAAACCAGCTACCAGATCCAGCGTCTGCGCGACAACGTGCAATGCGCCGAGCAGGAGTTCGACGCGCTGCTGGAAGAAGACAATCCCGGTCTGTCGGCCAAGCTCGGTTTCGACGTCAACCAGGACATCAGCGCGCCGTATATTCGCAAGGGTGTACGTCCGCAGATCGCCGTCCTGCGTGAGCAGGGCGTCAACGGCCAGGTGGAAATGGCTGCGGCCTTCGACCGTGCAGGCTTCAACGCGATCGACGTGCATATGAGCGACATCCTCAGCGGCCGCGTCAGTCTGGACGAGTTCAAGGGGCTGGTCGCCTGCGGCGGCTTCTCCTATGGCGACGTGTTGGGTGCTGGCGAAGGCTGGGCCAAGTCGATCCTGTTCAACAGCCGTGCCCGTGATGGCTTCCTGGCGTTCTTCGAGCGCAAGGACAGCTTTGCCCTTGGCGTGTGCAACGGCTGCCAGATGATGAGCAACCTGCACGAGCTGATCCCTGGCACCGAGTTCTGGCCGCATTTCGTGCGTAACCGCTCTGAGCAGTTCGAAGCGCGTGTGGCGATGGTCCAGGTGCAGGAGTCGGCCTCGATCTTCCTGCAGGGCATGGCCGGTTCGCGCATGCCAATCGCCATTGCTCACGGTGAAGGCCATGCCGAGTTCGAGAATGAGGAAGCACTGCTCGAGGCCGATCTGTCAGGCTGTGTGGCCATGCGCTTTATCGACAACCACGGCAAGGTCACCGAAACCTATCCGGCTAACCCCAACGGCTCGCCGCGCGGGATTACCGGTCTGACCAGTCGCGACGGTCGTGTGACCATCATGATGCCGCACCCGGAGCGGGTATTCCGCGCTGTGCAGAACTCCTGGAAACCGGATGACTGGCAGGAAGATGCCGGCTGGATGCGCATGTTCCGCAACGCCCGCGTGTGGGTGGATTGATCCGGAGGGTACGGGCTTATGTCGAGTAAGCCCGCGCCGATTCTGCCTGAGGTACGCCAGGTTAAGCCTGGCGATACCTTGCTGCTGTGCCGCTGCGGGCATTCGTCCCAGCTTCCCGATTGTGCTTCCGCCTGCCCTGATGTGCTTGAGCTACGGCCTGAGCGCGAGCAATTTCTGCTGCTTTGCCGTTGCGCTCGCTCGCAACGTCTACCTTACTGTGATGGTAGCCATCACCAGCCGGTATCCGGCTTCAAGGCCCGCTGGCGGCGATTCTGGCGCGGCTTGTAGCCTGGCTGAGTGCGCTAATACGTTGAACACACAGCAAATTGTCCGGTCATAGGGTTTAAGTGTGATGGGCTGCGCGAATACCTGATAAGGCATAATGCCATTATCATGTGGCATCATTATCCAACTGTTTTATCAGTCTTGCCGGCGGAGACTTCGATGTACAAGCTGTGTTTTTATGTACCTGAAACGCACCTGGATGCCGTAAAAAACGCGGTATTCGGCGCCGGTGGTGGACGTATTGGTCAGTATGATCAGTGTTGCTGGCAAACACTTGGGCAAGGCCAGTTTCGTGCCTTGGAAGGCAGTCAGCCGTTTCTCGGGCAACCGGGTAGGGTTGAGCAGGTGGCGGAATGGAAGGTCGAGATGGTAGTGGCTGATGAGCTGATTCATGACGCCGTGAAAGCCATGAAGAAGCAGCATCCCTATGAGACGCCGGCTTTTGAAGTCTGGCGGCTGTCAGATATCCAGTTCTAGTTCATAAAAAAGGCACCGCGAGGGTGCCTTTTTTGCGCGTATCGATCAGGGTCTGATTTCGATCAGCGTGCCGTCTTTGACCAGGGTCCAGATCTCGCGCATGTCGATATTGCGCATGGCGATACAGCCTTCGGTCCAGTCCAGTGTGTGAAACATCCACTCTGGGTATTCCTCGTCCAGCGGCGTGCCGTGAACCATGATCATGCCGCCCGCCGACACACCGCTCTTGCGCGCCTGCGCCTGGTCGCGGGCGTTGGGGTAGGAGATGTGCATGGACAGGTTGTACTTGTCGCTGGTCTTGCGCCAGTCAATCCAATAGAAGCCTTCCGGCGTGCGCAGGTCGCCTTCGCGCTGCTTGGCCCCTTTAGGCTGTTTACCCAGAGAGATGCGGTAGGACTTTAGGGTGTTGCCGCGGCTGATCAAATGCAGCTTACGCTCGGATTTAACCACCAGCACTTTATCAATGGTTTTACCGTCAAGGGTTGGTGCGGTACTGGCGTGGCCAGTCAGAGCAACAGTCATGCAGAGTAGGGCAAGCAACCAGCGCATTGTAATTTCCATGGATCAAAAGGCTTTCTTGTAATGTGCGCGCAAGGCTTCGAGCGGCTCGTTGCGGACCGGGTAGTGCTGCTCGCGCCGGTCAGCGAAGTAACATTCTAAGGTACGTCCGATGGTCGGGAAAGCCAGCTCTGACCAGGGGGTGTCCTGCTCGTGAAATAGCTGAACCTCAAGGCTTTCCTCGCCGGGGGAAAAGTCCAGATCGACCAGCTCGGCACGAAACAGCATGTACACCTGATTGATGTGCGGCAGGTCGAACAAGGTATAGAGGCTGAGGCTGCGCACCCGCGCGCAGGCTTCTTCATGGGTTTCACGGGCGGCGGCCTGCTCGAGGGTTTCGCCGTTCTCCATAAAGCCGGCCGGCAGGGTCCAGTAGCCGCGCCGCGGTTCAATGGCGCGGCGGCACAGCAACACCTGTTCGCCCCACACCGGCAGGCAGCCGGCGATGATGCGTGGATTCTGATAGTGCACGGTCTGGCACTGAGCGCAGACGTGGCGCAGGCGGTTGTCGCCTTGCGGGATGATGTGGCTGATCGTGCCGCCACAGTTACTACAGAACTTCATGCCAGGCCCTCGCTGCGTGTTGGCTATCTTGGCGCGCATATCAGCTGCTCGGCAAGCGGCCTGGTGTTGCGGATTATCGAACGTCTGAATGATTACAGCTCGCGCCGCGGGGCTTGGGCCGTACGCTGCTTTCGTGCCATCATCGAAGGCAGAATAAAAGACCGAGAATCCCCATGCTGGACGAGTTGCTCCATCGCATGCGCGGCTACAGCCCGCACATTCTGCAGATCGACAAGCGCTACCCAGAAGCCGCAGTGCTGGTGCCCATTACCCGCAGCGATGAGCCGGAAGTGGTGTTGACTTTGCGCGCCAGCGGTTTGTCCACCCACGGCGGTGAAGTAGCATTTCCCGGTGGTCGGCGTGACCCGGAGGATGCTGATCTGATCGAGACCGCCTTGCGCGAGGCGGAAGAGGAGATCGGCTTGCCGCCTGGCTTGGTCGAGGTTATCGGGCCGCTTAGTACCCTGGTGTCGCGTCACGGTATTCAGGTCACGCCCTATGTGGGTCTGGTGCCGGACTTCGTCGAGTACAAGCCCAATGACGGTGAGATCGCCGCCGTATTTGCCGTGCCGCTGGCGTTCTTTCGTGACGACCCGCGGGAAACTACCCACCGTATCGATTACCTCGGGCGCAGCTGGTATGTACCGAGTTACCGTTATGGCGAATATAAAATCTGGGGGCTGACGGCGATCATGCTGGTCGAGTTGGTCAACCTGGTGTTCGACGATGTGCATATTGATATGCACCAGCCGCCTGAGCACTTTATCAAGCTCACCTGAGCTTATGAGGAAGTATTCATGAAATACCGCCTGGGTTCGTCCCAAGTCGAGGCCCATGCCGAGAGCTGGGTTGCACCTAATGCCACTCTGGTAGGCAAGGTCAAACTGGAACCGGGTGCTAGCGTGTGGTTCAACGCGGTGCTGCGCGGTGATAACGAGCTGATTCATATCGGCGAGAACAGCAACGTGCAGGACGGCACCGTGATGCACACCGATATGGGCTTTCCGCTGAATATTGGCACTGGCGTGACCATCGGCCACAACGCCATGTTGCACGGTTGCACGGTGGGTGATTACAGCCTGATCGGCATTAATGCCGTGATCCTCAATGGCGCGAAAATCGGCAAGTACTGCATCATTGGCGCCAATAGCCTGATCGGTGAAGGTAAGGAAATTCCCGATGGTTCGCTGGTCATGGGCTCGCCCGGCAAGGTGGTACGCGAGCTGACCGAACCGCAAAAGAAGATGCTCGAAGCCAGCGCCGCCCATTACGTGCACAACGCCCAGCGCTACGCCCGTGATCTTCAGGAGCAGGACGATTGATAAGCGGCGAGCGTCCCGTTGCCTCGCCCTGCGTGCATGTGTGCGCGCTGGATGATGAGGATATCTGCATCGGCTGCCAGCGCACGGTCGCCGAAATTACCCGCTGGGGCCTGATGGATAACGGCGAGCGCCGCAAGGTGCTGGTGCAGTGCCATGAGCGGGCCAAGGCCAAAGGCATTCTGCTGTAACTTTCCTGATCAGTTTGAGGACTCCCCATGCCCCGTATTGGAACCCCTTTGTCGCCGAGCGCGACCCGTGTGCTGTTGTGTGGCTCTGGCGAGCTGGGCAAGGAAGTGGTGATCGAATTGCAGCGCCTCGGCGTTGAGGTGATCGCCGTGGATCGTTATGCCAATGCGCCGGCCATGCAGGTGGCGCACCGCAGTCATGTGATCAATATGCTTGACGGTGACGCACTACGGGCGGTGATCGAGTTGGAGCAGCCGCATTACATCGTCCCGGAAATTGAAGCCATCGCCACCGCGACCCTGGTTGAGCTGGAGAATGAGGGCTTTACCGTTATCCCCAGCGCCCGCGCCGCGCAGCTGACTATGAACCGCGAAGGTATTCGCCGTTTGGCCGCCGAAGAGCTGGGGTTACCGACCTCGCCCTATCAGTTTGCCGACTCCTTCGAGCAGTGCCGGGCGGCGGTCGAAAGCATCGGCTTTCCCTGTCTGATCAAGCCGATCATGAGTTCTTCGGGCAAGGGGCAGTCGGTGCTGAAAAGCCTGGATGACCTACAAACCGCCTGGGATTACGCCCAGGCCGGCGGTCGCGCCGGCAAGGGGCGGGTGATCGTCGAAGGCTTTATCGATTTCGATTATGAAATCGCCTTGCTCACCGTGCGCCACAGTGGCGGCACTACCTTCTGTGCGCCGGTGGGGCATCGTCAGGTCAAGGGCGACTATCAGGAGTCCTGGCAGCCGCAGCCGATGAGCGCTAAGGCTCAGGCTGAAGCCGAGCGTATTGCCCTGGCGGTCACCGGCTCGCTGGGAGGGCGCGGGCTGTTTGGCGTCGAGCTGTTCGTCAAAGGTGATCAGGTGTGGTTCTGCGAGATTTCACCGCGTCCGCATGACACCGGCTTGGTCACCCTGATTTCCCAGGATCTGTCCGAGTTTGCCCTGCATGCGCGGGCTATTCTCGGCTTGCCGATTCCAGCTATTCGCCAGTTCGGGCCGTCAGCTTCGGCAGTGATATTGGTCGAGGGCGAATCGCAGCAGGTCAGCTTCGGCAATCTCGGTGCGGCTTTGGCTGAACCGGATACCGCTCTGCGTTTGTTCGGCAAGCCGGAAGTCAGCGGTCAGCGGCGTATGGGTGTGGCGCTGGCGCGAGATGAATCATTAGAAGCTGCGCGGGCCAAGGCCGCGCGTGCGGCGCAGGCGGTTAAGGTCGAGCTGTGAACGCTTGGCGCGCCGGTGCGTGGTGGCTAGGTTTTACGCTGCTGGCGCCGGTGGCGCTGCCGCTGGCTGTATATGCGCGGCGTAATGCGCTGCGTTTACCACCTGCCGCAGGGTTGCTGAGCGGTGTGGCTGGTGCAGACTTACCGGGCGAGCCATTGCGTCTGCTGGTCTTGGGCGAGTCGACCGTAGTGGGCGTGGGTGTCGATGAGCTGCAGGCTGCGTTGGTCGGGCAGTTGGCTACTGCGTTGGCGGCGCGTTATGGGCGGCCGGTTGCCTGGCGTGCCTGTGGCGAAAACGGTATTACCGCTACGCAGGCGCATGCGCGGCTGTTGCCGCAAGTGCTGGATCAGCCCTTTGATCTGGCGTTGCTGGTGTTCGGTGTCAACGACACCACTCATCTGACTTCACTACCGCGCTGGGAAGCTGCGCTCGGCAGCATGGCTAAGGCGTTATCGGCGCGTGGCGCGCAGGTGGCGTTTAGCAGTGTGCCGCCGCTGCAGCATTTCAGGGCCTTGCCTTGGCTGTTACGGCGTTTGCTCGGTATGCGTGCCGGCCTGTTGGACGCGCGCCTGGCGCAGTTGGCGGGTCGTTTGGGGGTTGGGCATCACGCGGTCGAACTGGAGTTTTCCTCCGAGTTTCTGGCGCGTGATGGCTATCACCCTTCAGTTCTTGGCTACCGCGTGTGGGCGCAGGGGCTGGCCGTCAGTCTTGCGCCGGCGGCTCGGTGTGCGCCTTAGGCTTGGCTTGCCAGGCGCGCACGCTTTTTACCCGGTTCTCTGACGATTGCAGAATTTCTAGGCGATAAGGCCCGATCTTCAAGCATACGGCGCTGTCGGGAATGCTTTCCAATGCTTCAGTTACCAGGCCGTTGAGGGTTTTCGGGCCATCGCAGGGCAGGTGCCAATCCAGCGCCTTGTTGATTTCGCGGATATAAGCTGCGCCGTCGATGACCTGGGTGCCATCTTCCTGGGGGTGAATGTCCGGGCTGCGCAGGGTGTCCTGGTTGCTGAAGTCGCCGACGATTTCTTCGAGGATATCTTCCAGGGTGGCGATGCCGATCACGTCGCCGTATTCATCGACGACGATGCCGATCCGGCGTTTTTGCTTCTGAAAATTGATCAATTGGGTCGACAGTGGCGTGCCTTCGGGGACGAAGTACGGCTCGCTGCAGGCCGCCAGTAGCGCCTCTTTGCTCAGCTCATTGTGCGTCAGCAGTCGGGCAATCTGGCGCATATGCACGATGCCTTCGATCTGATTGATGTCGGTACGAAATACCGGCAGGCGTGTGTGGGTGGTGTTGGTCAGCAGGCTGATGATGCTTTCCAGGTCGTCATCGAGGTTGATACCGGTGACTTCGTTGCGCGGAATCATGATGTCATCCACTGTCACCCGTTCAAGATCCAGAATGCCAAGCAGCATATTCTGGCGATTCTTCGGCATGCCGGCGCCGGACTCGCGCACTACGCTGCGCAGCTCTTCGGTGGACAGGCTGTCGCTGGCGCGTTGCGACGGGTCGACGCCGAGTAGGCGCAGCAGTACGTTGCTGATAGCGCTCGTGGCCCAGACCACGGGGTAAAGCAGGCGTTGCAGGAGCAGCAGTACGCGGCTGGCGGGAAAGGCCACCAGTTCCGGGCGCAGGGCTGCCAGGGTTTTCGGGGTGATTTCGCCGAAAATCAGCACCACGATGGTCAGGCCTGCAGTGGCAATCGCGATCCCGGCTTCGCCCCATATGTCGACGGCCAGTACGGTGGCGATGGACGCGGCGAGAATGTTGACCACGTTGTTGCCGACCAGAATCGTACCTAGCAGGCGATCCGGGCGGCTGAGCAAGGTGGTGACGCGCTTGGCCCCCTTATGCCCTTCCTTAGCCATGTGCTTGAGGCGATAGCGGTTGAGGCTAAGCATGCCGGTCTCCGAACTGGAGAAGAATGCCGAGCACATAATCAGAAAAATCAGCAGCCCAAGCAGGTAGCCGGATTGAAGGTCGTCCACGGAAGGGGTCTCAGATATGCAGGATAAATTCGCGAACCAGCTTGCTGCCGAAATAGGCCAGCATCAGCAAGCAGAAGCCCGCCAGGGTCCAGCGAATGGCTTTGTGGCCGCGCCAGCCGAGTTGGTGGCGGCCCCACAACAGCACGGCAAAAACCACCCAGGCAAAGCACGAGAGGATGGTTTTATGTGCCAGATGCTGGGCAAATAGGTCGCTGATAAACAGCGCGCCAGAGAAGAGCGAGAGCGACAGTAGAATCCAGCCGGCCCAGAGAAAGCCGAACAGCAGGCTTTCCATGGTTTGCAGCGGCGGGAAGTTCTTGATCAGCCCGGAGGGGTGCTTGTTTTTCAGTTGATGGTCTTGCAGTAGAACCAGCAGCGACTGGAATACCGCAATGGTGAGCATGCCGTAGGCAATCACCGAGAGTAGGATGTGGATCAGAATGCCGGGCTGTTCGTTGATCAGCTGAGTCGTTCCGCTCGGCATAAATTGCGCGAGTATCACGGTCAGCGCGCCTAGCGGGAACAGCAGCAATAAAAGGTTTTCAACGGGGATGCGGATACAGGCAATCAGGGTCAGCGCGATGACCGCGTAAGCGATCAGGCTGGCGGCATTAAAGAAGTCTAAGGCCAGGCCATCTGAATGATACATCTGCACAAACAAGCTGCCACCGTGGAAGAACAGCGCAAACACGCCCCAAAGGGCTAGCAGGCGTTTGTCGGGAGCGTTGCGCTGGGCAATACGCCAACCTTGATAGGCTGTGGCGCCGGTGTAAAGGCAGGCGGCGGCTAGGCTGGGTAGCAGAGGGTGCATAAATCCTTGTCAGGCAAACCCGGAAGAGCCGCAGTGTGGCATATAACCCGTGCGCCACGAAAGCGTCTGACGGTGTCGGTACCTTGCAGTCTTCGCTATAATCCGCGACCTGTTGCAAGACCACCCTCGGCTCGGTAGAGCCTGAAAGGAACGTGCATGTTCGAAAATCTGACTGACCGCCTCTCGCAGACCCTGCGAAATGTCACCGGCAAAGCCAAGCTGAGCGAAGACAATATCAAGGACACCTTGCGTGAAGTGCGCATGGCCTTGCTTGAGGCTGACGTTGCCTTGCCGGTGGTCAAGGACTTCGTTAATAAGGTCAAGGATCGCGCGGTCGGCACTGAAGTCTCTAAGAGCCTGACCCCAGGCCAGGCGTTCGTGAAGATTGTCCGTGCCGAGCTGGAAGAGCTGATGGGCGCGGCCAACGAAGACTTGGCGCTGAATGCAGTGCCGCCAGCCGTGGTGTTGATGGCCGGCCTGCAGGGCGCAGGTAAGACCACTACCGTCGGCAAGCTGGCGCGCTTCCTTAAAGAGCGCAAGAAGAAGACCGTGATGGTGGTGTCGGCTGACGTTTACCGTCCGGCGGCGATCAAACAGCTGGAAACCCTGGCTAGTGATATTGGCGTGACCTTCTTTCCCTCCGATCTTAGCCAGAAGCCGGTGGATATCGCCGAGGCTGCGATCAAGGAAGCCAAACTCAAGTTTATTGATGTAGTGATCGTCGATACCGCCGGTCGCCTGGCCATCGATGCCGAGATGATGGCTGAGATCCAGGCATTGCACGCGGCGATTAAACCGGTGGAAACCCTGTTCGTGGTCGATGCCATGACCGGTCAGGACGCTGCCAACACCGCCAAGGCCTTTAATGATGCACTGCCGCTGACCGGCGTGGTGCTGACCAAGGTTGACGGTGATGCGCGCGGTGGTGCGGCGTTGTCGGTTCGTGCGATTACCGGCAAGCCGATCAAGTTTATTGGTATGGGTGAGAAGACCGAGGCGCTGGAGCCTTTCCACCCGGATCGAATTGCCTCGCGCATTCTCGGCATGGGCGACGTGCTCAGTCTGATCGAGCAGGCCGAGCAGACCCTGGATCGCGAAAAGGCCGAGAAACTCACCAAGAAGTTGAAGAAGGGCAAGGGCTTCGATCTCGAAGACTTCCGCGATCAGCTGCAACAAATGAAAAGCATGGGTGGCCTTGGTGGCCTGATGGACAAGTTGCCACAGATGGGGGGCGTCAATCTGGCGCAGATGGGCAATGCCCAGGGCGCGGCCGAGAAGCAGTTCAAGCAGATGGAGGCGATCATCAACTCGATGACCCCTCAGGAGCGCCGCGATCCGGAAATCATCAGTGGCTCGCGCAAGCGGCGCATCGCCATGGGCTCTGGCACCCAGGTGCAGGACATCGGTCGCTTGATCAAGCAGCACAAGCAGATGCAGAAGATGATGAAAAAATTCACTGCCAAAGGCGGTATGGCCAAGATGATGCGCGGCATGGGTGGGATGATGCCGGGTGGCCTGCCGAAGATGTAAGGAATTCGCGTCGGCAGTGATGTCGGCGTAGACCCCGCTGAAGGCGGGGATTTACAGTAAACCCGCCTTTTGCGGGAGCTGATTGGCCGGTTTGGACAACGGTCCTCCGGCAAATCTTAACTGCACGGCCCCATGCGCCTGAAAAAGCCATTTGCAAAAGTCCGGATATTCCTTAGAATATGCGGCCTTTCGGGCACCTATGCCCGCCGTGCATTTAGATTTGCAGCACCGACTACAGGAACTATGTTCACATGCTAACGATTCGTCTTGCCCTTGGCGGCTCCAAAAAGCGCCCGTTCTACAAAATCAACGTGACCGACAGCCGTAACCCACGCGACGGTTCGCACAAAGAAGAAATCGGTTTCTTCAACCCGATCGCTCGTGGTCAGGAAGTTCGTCTGTCCGTTAAGCAAGATCGCCTGGCCCATTGGCTGAGCGTTGGCGCACAGCCTTCTGATCGTGTTGCTCAGTTGTTGAAGGACGCTGCTAAGGCTGCGGCCTGAGCAATATGAGCGCGACGCCTGTTTCTACCGATGATTTGATTGTTATCGGCAAGATCTACTCAGTACATGGCGTTCGCGGTGAAGTGAAGGTGTATTCCTTTACTGATCCTGTTGCAAACCTGTTGCAGTACAAGTCCTGGACGCTCAAGCGCGAAGGCAGTGTCAAGCAGGTCGAGCTGGTCAGTGGGCGCGGGAATGATAAATTCCTGGTCGCGAAGCTTAAGGGTCTCGATGATCGTGAAGAAGCACGTCTTCTCGCTGGTTATGAGATCTGTGTTCCGCGCAATCTGTTCCCTGAATTAGCTGATGGCGAGTACTACTGGTACCAGTTGGAAGGTCTAAAGGTTATCGATCAGGTTGGGCAATTGCTCGGCAAGATTGATCACTTGTTAGAAACCGGTGCCAACGATGTGATGGTGGTCAAGCCCTACACCGACAGCCTGGATGATCGTGAACGCCTGTTGCCCTATACCGAGCAATGCGTGTTGTCGATTGACCTGAGTGCTGGCGAAATGCGGGTCGACTGGGATGCGGACTTCTAAGCCTGATGCCAAATCTGCGCGTTGAAGTTATTACGCTGTTTCCAGAGATGTTTGCCGCTATCAGCGAATACGGCATTACCAGTCGAGCGGTGAAGCAGGGATTGTTGCAATTGACCTGCTGGAACCCGCGTAGCTACACCACAGACCGTCACCACACCGTGGATGATCGGCCTTTTGGCGGTGGCCCAGGCATGGTGATGAAGATCAAGCCGCTTGAAGACGCTTTGCTTGACGCGAAGCACGCTACGGGTGGTGCGGCTAAGGTGATTTACCTGTCGCCGCAAGGTCGCCAGCTGACGCAGTCAGCAGTACGCGAACTGGCCAATGTGGATGCGTTAATCCTGATTGCTGGTCGCTACGAAGGCATTGATGAGCGCTTTATTGAGGCGCATGTCGATGAAGAATGGTCGATTGGGGATTACGTCCTGTCTGGCGGTGAGCTGCCGGCCATGGTGCTAATCGACGCGGTGACGCGCCTTTTGCCTGGTGCATTAGGTCATGCAGGTTCGGCCGAGGAAGACTCCTTTACGGATGGCTTACTTGACTGCCCGCACTACACCCGCCCGGAGGTGTATGCGGATAAACGTGTTCCACAGGTTCTGCTTGGCGGTAACCACGAACACATCCGGCGCTGGCGTTTGCAGCAGTCCCTTGGTCGGACGCACGAACGACGCGCTGATCTTCTGGATAGCCGCTCGCTTTCTGGGGAAGAGAAGAAGCTGCTGGAGGAATACATCCGCCAGCGGGACGATAGTTAATGTATCGATGACCGGCCAACGCCAGTCTTAGGAGCGCAGCATGACCAACAAGATTATTCAGCAGATCGAAGCTGAGCAGATGGGCAAAGAGATCCCTACTTTTGCACCGGGCGACACCATCGTCGTTCAGGTAAAAGTAAAGGAAGGCGACCGTCAGCGTCTGCAGGCGTTTGAAGGTGTTGTTATCGCCAAGCGTAACCGTGGTCTGAACAGTGCTTTCACTGTTCGTAAGATCTCCAACGGTGTTGGCGTTGAGCGTACTTTCCAGACCTACAGCCCGCTGGTTGATAGCCTGGCTGTTAAGCGTCGCGGTGACGTGCGTAAAGCCAAGCTTTACTACCTGCGTGACCTGTCCGGTAAAGCAGCGCGCATCAAGGAAAAACTGGGCTAAGTCTCAGCTTTCCAATCAAAAAGCAGCCTTCGGGCTGCTTTTTTCGTTTCTGCGGTCTGAATATCTGGCCGTGGCTAGCGCAGGCTGATCTTTAGCGAGGCTTGCGACAGGTCGATATCATGCAGGCTCAGGCTGCCAAAGCTTTGGCCTTGGGGGGCGCCGGCGACGCGGATATTGTCAAAGCGCAGCTCGCCAATCGAGCTGGGCAGGCGCACGTTTACCGAGCCGTCGGCATTGATCACCGACGTCAGTTTGCTGGTGTCGTACAGCACGTCTTTCATCGAGGTTTCCGCTTCAAGGCTGCTCAGTACCGGCATCACCAGTTTGCTCAGCTGGCCGACGGTGCCCAGACCGTCACCGCTGCCGGCTTGGAGAAACAGGCCTTGCAGAACGTCGTCCAGGCCTTGAGCGCTGACATTGCTCATTTCCATATCGCTCAAGGGGCGAAGGCCGCTCGGTGTTTGCTCCTGACTGATAGCGCTGGGCAGGTTGCGTGGTGCATCGGCGCTGGCGATCTGGAATGGGCTGAGTAGGGCGGCGACCAAGGTGGCGGCCAGGCGCAGGTTGTTCTGCTTGCTGAGGGCTTTTTTCAGCTGACGTTCGGTTAGCCAGCCTTGCTCAATCAGCGTCTCGCCGAGGCGTTTGTGGTTGGTGAGTTGCAGTTGAATGGCAGCATCCAGCTGGCCGCGGTTAATCAGTCCTTTGTTGATCAGAACCTGACCAAGGCGTGAATGCTGTTGGCTGGACATTGCGTAGGCCCATTTGTTGTAGTGGCGTGATGCAATCATGGGCTGCAAATTGATATCTGTCACCCATCCAAGGATAGGGTGACGATATTGCTGCTCTTCCTGTTTGCCGCTACTGACTGGCGATCTGTGGCTCATTAATTAGGGCTACCAGGGTCCAGTCCGGGCCGGGCACGATTTCAAGCGGATGGGTTGCGACATGTATCCAGCCACCAGGGTCGCAAGCAAGCAGAATCACGGCTTGGTCGCCATGCAGATTCTGGTAGGCCTGCCAGTCAAAGGTGTTGGTGAGTGTCGTCGTGCGAACTTCTGCGTCTTTGCTCAAGCGGCTGGCAAACTGCGGGAAACTCAGCGCTTGGCTGCCTAAGGGGCGGCCACGCACGGCGTCGCGGCTGCGATGTTTATCGCTGCGGCGGCTTTCAGTGCCGCTGGGGATGGTAAAGCGGCGGTTTGCGGCAAAGTCGTGGCGAAAGTGCATGCAGGCCAGCGCGTTCAGCTCACTGGATGGGGATAGCGCGAGCAGGTGGCCAAGGCCGACTAGGTCCAGATGGGCTTCAGCATCCTGTGAGGTGGGGTTGCCAAAGTAAGTTGGTAGTTTTTGCATGCGGGCGGTGCTGATATTTTCCCAGCTGGAGTCGCACAGGAGTACGCGATTGCCGAGGTCTTGCAGGGCTTTGCCGAGTGCGCGCGCTACCGGATTGGCGCCGACGATCAGGAAGCCGCTGGGTGCGGGTTCTGCCACTTTAAGCAGCTTGGCGAGTGGGCGTGCGGTCGCGCTCTGCAAAACTACGGTGCCGATAATAACGGCGAAGGTTAGCGGAACTAGCAGTTGGGCGCCTTCATAGCCTAATTCGCCAAGGCGAATGGCAAAAATGGCTGAAACGGCCGCGGCAACGATGCCGCGTGGAGAGATCCAGGCCAGTAGGGCCCGTTCACGCCAGCTGAGGCTGGAGCCGAAGGTGGACAGTGCCACGTTGAGTGGGCGCGCGACAAACTGGACGATTACTAGAAGTACCAATACCGCTGGGCCGAGAGCGAGCAGTGCGCTCAGGTCGAGGCGTGCGGCTAGCAGGATAAATAGCCCGGAAATCAACAGTACGCTGAGATTTTCCTTGAAGTGCAGAATATGCCGAACGTCGACGCCCTTCATATTGGCCAGCCACATGCCCATCAAGGTAACGGCGAGCAGGCCGGACTCATGCATGGCTGCGTTAGAAGCAATAAAAGCACCCAGTACGGTGGCCAATACCGCGAGGTTATGCAGGTAGTCCGGCAGCCATTGGCGCTTTAAGACCTGTCCCAGTGCCCAGCCGCTGGCAATCCCAAAGAGGCTGCCGCAGGCGATAACGCCGGCGAACGTAATCAGACCGTTGTTCCAGCCGTTGCCTTCGTTGTTGGCAATAATAAAGCTGTACACGACAACGGCGAGTAGCGCGCCAATCGGGTCGATAACGATACCTTCCCAGCGCAGGATGTTGGCGATGGAGGCTTTCGGGCGGACGACGCGAAGCATTGGCACGATTACGGTTGGCCCGGTGACCAGGGTCAGCGTGCCGAACAGCAGCGCCATATCCCAACTAAAACCAAGCAGGTAATGCGTGCTTATGGCAATGACAGCCCAGGTGGCCAGCGCGCCCACCGTTACCATGCGCCTGACAACGCTGCCGATCTCACGCCACTCTGATAAGTGCAGGGTTAGACTGCCTTCAAACAGAATCAGCGCCACGGCCATTGATACCAATGGGAATAACAAACTGCCGAACAGGGCGTGCGGGTCAAGCCAGCCCAGTACAGGCCCTGCAAGTATTCCGGCTATAAGCAGGAATAAAATGGCGGGTAGGCGTAGGCGCCAGGCCAGCCACTGGCAGGCGAGGGCGCTTGCGCCGATGGCGGCAAAGGCCAGAAGAATATGCTGTTCGTTCATCGAGAGTCCTTGTGGTGAGCCCTGGCCCTGCATGGCCAAGCTGTGAAAGACTAACCCGCTTTAACCTGCCGCCATAGTTCCCATGCCCGCTATCGACCACCCCCTGATTGATCGTTTCGTGGAGGCCCTGTGGTTGGAAAGAGGGCTTTCGGCGCACACGCGCGCCGCCTATCGCAGTGATTTGGCGCTATTCAACGGGTGGCTGCAGGTGCGCGATGTGCAATTGCCGGCTGCAGGTCGTGAGTTGATCCTTGACCACTTGGCTTGGCGTCTGAATGAAGGCTACAAGGCGCGTTCCACTGCGCGCCTGCTCTCGGGCTTGCGCGGTTTCTACCGCTTTCTCTTGCGTGAGCAGCTGATCAGTCGTGACCCAACCCTGCAAGTGGATTTGCCGCAGTTGGGCCGGCCTCTGCCGAAATCGCTGTCCGAGGCGGATGTCGAGGCCTTGCTGGCCGCTCCCGAGCTGGATGATCCGATTGGTTTGCGCGATCGGGCGATGCTTGAGGTGCTGTATGCCTGCGGTCTGCGTGTCAGTGAGTTGATCGGTTTGACGCTGGAGCAGGTCAACCTGCGCCAGGGTGTACTGCGGGTGTTTGGCAAGGGTAGCAAGGAGCGTCTGGTGCCGCTGGGTGAAGAGGCGATTGCCTGGATCGAGCGTTACAGCAAGGAGGCGCGGCCGTTTCTGCTCGATGGCAAACCCAGCGATGTGCTGTTCCCGAGCCTGCGCGGCGAACAGATGACTCGGCAAACCTTCTGGTATCGCATCAAGCACCAGGCCAAGGTGGCGGGAATTGCCAAGAGTCTGTCGCCGCATACCCTGCGGCATGCCTTTGCCACACACCTGCTCAATCACGGCGCCGATTTACGCGTGGTGCAGATGCTGCTGGGGCACAGCGATCTGTCGACCACGCAAATCTATACCCACGTTGCCCGCGCGCGACTGCAAGAGTTGCATGCGCAGCACCATCCGCGAGGCTGAGAGCGTCGTCTGGCCTGCCGTGATCGGTCTGTTCAGGCTTCTATGGTAGGCTGTGACGATTATTCGTGAGACCGTCCTCGACAGGAGTTTGTATGCGTTTTAATCGCATTGTTGTCGTATTGGCTTTGAGCCTGGCCAGTAGTATTGGTGTGGCTGCTGATCCCGATCAGGCTATTCGTAATACCCTCAAAGCGGTTGATCCTAATTTGCCGATTGAAACGATTGCGGAAAGCCCGATGACTGGCCTTTATCAGGTTCAGCTGCAAGGTGGTCGCCAGTTATATGCCAGTGAAGACGGTCAGTTCCTTCTGCAGGGTTACTTGTTTCAGGTTAAGGATGGCAAGCCGGTTAACCTGACCGAAGCCGCTGAGAGCAAAGGTGTGGTTAAGCTGCTGGAAGCGATTCCTGCTTCGGAAATGGTTGTGTTCGCACCCCAGCAGCCGAAAACCCATATCACCGTATTTACCGATACCGATTGCGGCTATTGCCAGAAGCTGCACAGTGAAGTGCCTGAGCTTAACCGTCTGGGTGTTGAGGTGCGTTACCTGGCCTTCCCACGTCAGGGGCTGGAAAGTGAGGCTGCAAAAGAGCTGTCGAATGTCTGGTGCGCCAAGGACAAGCAGCAGGCCATGAATTTGGCGAAGACCCGTCAGTCGGTACCGAACGCCCAGTGCGATAGCCCGGTTGCCAAACAATATGCGCTGGGGCAGATGATCGGGGTCAGCGGTACCCCGGCTGTCGTTCTGGCCAACGGTAAGATCATTCCCGGCTACCAGCCAGCACCGCAGCTGGCAAAAATTGCCCTGGAATCCGCCCAGTAATCTAAGCGGCTGAGGCGTGTGCCTGATTGACTAATAAACAGCCGCTTCGTATGGTGCGGCTCTTTTTCTACGGCCGGGGCTTGCTCCGGCCGTTTTACGCAGTGCAGATGGGGAGTTCAGTGTGAAACCGGTGAAAGTAGGCATCTGTGGGCTGGGTACCGTCGGTGGCGGTACGTTGAATGTACTCAAGCGAAATGCCGAGGAAATTACCCGGCGCGCAGGGCGCGGTATTGAAGTTGCCCAGATTGCGATTCGCTCGCCCAAGCCGCAGTACGATACGACCGGTATTAGCATGACCAGCGATGTCTTCGAGCTGGTGAACAACCCTGAGATCGATATCGTTATCGAGCTGATTGGCGGTTACACCCTGGCCAAGGAGCTGGTGCTCAAGGCTATCGAGAACGGCAAGCACGTGGTTACCGCCAACAAGGCGTTGATCGCCGTGCACGGCAACGAGATCTTCGCCAAGGCCCGCGAGAAGGGCGTGATAGTCGCCTTCGAAGCGGCCGTTGCCGGTGGTATTCCGGTGATCAAGGCGATTCGCGAAGGCTTGGCGGCCAACCGCATCAACTGGCTGGCCGGGATCATCAACGGCACCGGCAACTTTATCCTCAGTGAAATGCGCGAAAAGGGTCGTACCTTCGAAGACGTGCTGGCCGAGGCGCAGGCGCTGGGTTATGCCGAAGCGGATCCGACCTTCGACGTCGAAGGCATCGATGCTGCGCACAAGCTGACCATTCTTGCTTCTATCGCCTTTGGCATTCCGTTGCAGTTCGACAAGGCCTACACCGAAGGCATCACCAAGTTGACCACTGCTGACGTGAACTACGCCGAAGCGCTGGGCTACCGTATCAAACACCTGGGTGTGGCACGCCGCACTGACGCCGGTATCGAGCTGCGCGTGCACCCGACTCTGATTCCGGCGGATCGTCTAATCGCCAACGTCAACGGCGTGATGAACGCAGTGATGGTCAACGGCGACGCCGCCGGTAGCACGCTGTTCTACGGCGCTGGCGCCGGCATGGAGCCTACCGCGTCCTCGGTTATTGCTGATCTGGTTGATGTGGTTCGCGCCCTGACGGCAGATCCTACCAATCGTGTGCCGCACCTGGCCTTCCAGCCGGACTCGCTGTCCGATCACCCCATTCTGCCGATCGAAGCCTGTGAGAGCGCCTATTACCTACGTATTCAGGCCAAGGATCATCCGGGCGTATTGGCCCAGGTGGCAAGCATTCTGTCGGCGCGCGGCATCAATATCGAGTCGATCATGCAGAAGGAAGTTGAGGAGCAGGATGGCCTGGTGCCAATGATCCTGGTGACTCATCGTGTGGTCGAAGCGCAGATCAACGAGGCGATCAGTGCCCTTGAGGCGCTCGAAGATGTGGTCGGCAGCGTTGTGCGTATCCGCGTCGAGCAGCTGAACTAATCCGCTTTTGGCCGCCGCAGCTTGGCTGCGGTGGCTCTTGAAGAGTCAATCGAAGGTTTGCCCCTATGCGCTATATCAGTACCCGTGGCCAGGCACCGGCCCTGAATTTCGAAGACGTGCTGCTCGCCGGTTTGGCCAGTGATGGCGGTCTGTATGTTCCGGAAAACCTGCCGCGCTTCACTCAGGAAGAAATCGCCTCCTGGGCAGGCCTGCCGTACCACGAGCTGGCCTTCCGCGTGATGCGCCCGTTCGTCACCGGCAGCATTCCGGATGCCGACTTCAAAAAAATCCTCGAAGAAACCTACGGTGTATTCGCCCATAGCGCCGTGGCGCCGCTGCGTCAGCTGAACGGCAACGAGTGGGTGCTGGAGCTGTTTCACGGCCCGACCCTGGCATTCAAAGACTTTGCCTTGCAGCTGCTAGGCCGTTTGCTCGACTACGTGCTGGCCAAGCGCAACGAGCGCGTGGTGATCATGGGTGCGACCTCCGGTGATACCGGTTCGGCCGCCATCGAGGGCTGCAAGGCCTGCGATAACGTCGACATCTTTATCATGCACCCACACAACCGTGTGTCTGAGGTGCAGCGCCGACAGATGACCACCATCCTCGGTGACAACATCCATAACATCGCCATCGAAGGCAACTTCGATGACTGCCAGGAAATGGTCAAGGACAGCTTCGCTGACCAGAGTTTCCTCAAGGGCACCCGTTTGGTCGCGGTTAACTCGATCAACTGGGCGCGAATCATGGCCCAGATCGTTTACTACTTCCATGCAGCCCTGCAGCTGGGCGGCCCAGCGCGTTCTATCGCGTTCTCGGTGCCGACCGGCAACTTCGGCGACATCTTCGCCGGCTACCTGGCGCGCAACATGGGCCTGCCGATCAGCCAGCTGATCGTTGCGACCAATCGCAACGACATCTTGCACCGCTTTATGAGTGGCAATCAGTATGTGAAGGACACTCTGCATCCGACGCTGTCGCCGTCCATGGACATCATGGTTTCGTCGAACTTCGAGCGCCTGCTGTTTGACCTGCACGGTCGCAACGGTGCGGCGATTACCGAGCTGATGGCTACCTTCAAGCAGGGCGGTGGTTTCAGCGTCGATCAGGATCGCTGGACCGAGGCGCGCAAGCTGTTCGATTCCCTCGCTGTGGATGATGCGCAAACCTGCGAAACCATTACCGACGTGTTTAACGAGTGCGGTGAGCTGCTTGATCCGCATACCGCGATTGGCGTGCGTGCTGCCCGTGAGTGCCGTCGCAGCCTGGCGACGCCGATGGTCATCCTTGGCACGGCGCATCCGGTGAAATTCCCCGAGGCCGTGGAGAAGGCCGGTGTTGGTCAGGCGCCTGCGCTGCCCGCGCATCTGGCGGATCTGTTCGAGCGCGAGGAGCGCTGCACGGTGCTGGCCAATGACCTGAAAACCGTACAGAGCTTTGTCGCTCAGCACGGTAATCGTGGTAAGCCGCTGTAAGTTTGGCGCTTGTCGATAAAGCCGGTACCCGCGAGGGGCCGGCTTTTTTTGCGGCTATGCTTTGGATGGTTTGTTGGGCTGGAGCGTGTCATGGCTGAGTTTGATCAGGATTTGCCGGTAGAGGTGGTTGCGGCACTTGAGCGTGGGCGGAAAATTGAAGCGATCAAGCTGCTGCGTGAGCTAAGAGGCATTGGTTTGAAAGAGGCCAAGGACGCCGTGGATGACTACGGGCCCGCGCGACAGGCGGGTGGTATGTCGGTGGTGCAGTCTGGCGGGCATGGCGGTATCTTCTGGTTGTTGGGCTTACTTGTGCTGGGTGCTGCAGTCGTCTGGTTGTTTGGCGCGTTTTAGCGGCAGTGTGTTGTGCAGTTAGAGGTAGCAGAGTGAAGTGGCTGATCAAGGCGGTTGTTCTTCTGTGCGGTGTCTGTCCCTTGGCTGGCGTCAATGCCGCTACCTTTGAAGTCGGCTTTTATAACTACCCGCCGATGATGATCGAGCAGGGTAAAACCGGTATTTATCAGGATATTTTCGATGAGCTGGGTAAGCTGACGGGCGACACATTCAGTGTGCAGTACTACCCCTATCCACGCATTGGTCTGCTGTTCAATGGCGGGCAGCTGGATATCGAGCCGGGTGTTTATCCGGGTTGGGTGCAGGGCCAGTCGACGCCTGGGGTGTTTTCGGTGCCGTTTGGCAAGGTTGTCGATGTCATGCTGTTTGCCCCGGGCAAGGCTTTCCCCGTGGCGCGGCCTGAGGATTTGCGCGGCAAATCAGTGGGGCTGGTGCGTGGTTATGCCTATCCGGACCTGCGTGCGTTGATCGAGGCCGGGCAACTCGATCGGCGCAATGCGCTGAATGAAGCGCAGTTGCTGGAGATGTTGGCCAAATCGCGCTTTGATCAAATTGTGGTCAATAAGGCGATTGCGCAATACAGCCTGGCGAAGGTCCCGGAGTACAGTCACCTCGAGATCGGCGATGTAATGAGCTCTTTCGATGTCAGTATGCGTGTTCATCCGCGCCACGAAGCCTGGTTGGATAAACTCGATGCGGCCATTCTGACGCTCAAACGTCGCGGCGTTATTGAGGGGATCTACGCCAAATATGGCGTTCACCTTTAGCAGCAGCCTGATAGCTGAGATTGCTGATTAAATGGCGCCTTCGTCACGTAGGCTGGCGATCTGTTCACGGCTATAGCCCAGTCCGCTCAGCACGTGTTCATTGTGCTCACCCAGCTCCGGGCCTACCCAATTTACTTCGCCTGGAGTGTCGCTCAGCTTGGGTACGATGCCTGGCATCTTGAAGGCTTTGCCGTCTGGCAGCTTGGCCGACAGGAGCATTTCTCGGGCAAGAAATTGCGGGTCGTGGAACATGTCCTCAGCGCTGAAAATGCGACTGGCGGGTACCTCGGCTTGGTTCAGTGTCGCCAGTACTTGTTCCAGCGGCAGCGAGCCTACCCAGCGGTCGATCACGCCATAAATCTCATCGCGTCGCGCGTCGCGGCCATCATTGCTGGCCAGCGTCACGTCCTCGGCTAGGTCCTGGCGGCCTATGGCCTGCATAAAACGCTTGAAAATCGCATCGCCGTTGGCACCAATCTGGATGTGTTTGCCGTCGCTGCTGGTGTGAATGGATGACGGCGTGATGCCAGGCATGATGTTGCCGGTGCGTTCGCGGATAAAGCCGAACACATCGAACTCCGGCACCATGGACTCCATCATGGCGAAAATCGCCTCATACAGCGCCACGTCGACCACCTGGCCGCTGCCGCCGTTGACCTCGCGATGCCGCAGCGCCATCAGTGCGCCGATCACGCCCCACAACGCCGCAATCGAGTCGCCAATCGAGATGCCAGTGCGCACGGGTGGGCGATCTTCGAAGCCGGTGATATAGCGCAGGCCGCCCATGGATTCGCCGACGGCACCGAAACCCGGTTGATCCTTCATTGGGCCTGTTTGACCGAAACCAGAGAGGCGCACCATCACCAGTTTGGGGTTCAGTGCGTGCAATACATCCCAGTCCAGGCCGAGTTTTTCCAGCACGCCGGGGCGGAAATTTTCGATCAAAATATCCGCTTCGCTCAGTAGCTTTTTCAGTACCTCGCGCCCGGCATCATTCTTGAGGTTGAGGGTGATCGACTGCTTGTTGCGCGCTTGCACAAACCACCACAGCGAAGTGCCCTCGTACAGCTTGCGCCATTTACGCAGGGGGTCACCGCCATTCGGTGACTCGACCTTGATCACCTCGGCGCCAAACTCGGCACAGATGCGCGAGGCAAACGGGCCAGCAATCAGAGTGCCGAGCTCGATCACTTTCAGGCCGGCGAGGGGTTTGATAGCTGGGTTCATAAGGTTTTCCGTTGTGCGGTGGGCTGGCTAAGGCTATTCGATTGTGGGGTGCTGCGTCATTTTTCAATGGTCGCTATCGGGCGCTGCGGCTGCGACGGGGTTGGCAGATTTAGCTGTTTAGTTGGCGGGCTATATGGCGTTAAATTGCCGCCACGAATGGATGCTCGGTATCGCTAACCCTGGATGGTTTTCCTCCTGCGACTTTTCCCTGTTCAATTTTTGCTGCGCTGCTTATGAGCGGCTCGCTTTTGCACGCCTGAAAATCGATAAAACATGCGTTTTAAAATATTACATGTGATGTATTGATTCATTACATGTGTGGGTCTAGTCTGCGTCCATGGAAAACAAATCATCAGCCCACTACCAGCGTCTTTTTCGTCAGCGCCTGCGCGAGCAGGGGTTGGTCAAGAAAGAAGTCTGGATACTGCCAGAGCATGCCCCACTGCTTATGGCGTTTGAGCGGAAACTTCGTCAGCCGCACTCAGTAAAGCTGGCATCAATGGAAAAGGAGGAGGGTATGAGCATGCCGCAGGTTTGGACTGCACAGGCTTTATACGATGCGCTGTCGGCCGCTGAGTTATTCAAGGGCGGGCAAGCGAGCATCGAGCTGATTCAAAGTTCGGATGCCAGCTTGCACGTAACCATGCACGACTATGGCGATCTGCCGTTGTTTATTGCCGTATTTGGTGAGCAGATCGTGGTCGAGAGTTTGCTTTGGCCGGCCGTCGACGTGCGTGACAGTGCAGCTTTCAATGAAGAGGTGCTGCGCACCCACAAGCTGTTTCCGCTGTCATCTATCGGCCTCGAGACTCTGCCGGATGGTCAGCCTTGCTACACCATGTTTGGTGCGCTGAGCTCGGCTTCGACCTTGACCGACGTGGTCTTCGAGATCGAATTACTGGCCGACAACGTGATCAAGGCCACCGAAGCCTACGAAGGCTTCCTCAAGGCTGATGCTAAGGAGTGATGCTATGAACGTCTGGAGCAAGTTGCTGACGGCGCTGCGTGGCGGCGCCAATGAAGTGGGTGAGGCCGTGGTTGACGGTCAGGCGCTGCGTATTCTCGACCAGGAAATCCGCGATGCCGACCTAGAGCTGCGCAAGTCCAAGGAAGCCTTGGCCGAAATCATGGCCAAGCAAAAACTGGCCAGTGATCGCCTGGACAAGAGCACTGCGAAGATTGCCGAGTATGAGCAGTACGCGCTCAAGGCCCTGGATGCAGGAAATGAAAGCCTGGCCAAGGACGTGGCCGAGAAGATCGCCAACCTCGAGGCCGAACAGGCCAGCGACCGTGAGCAGGCCGATGGTTTTGCTGCCAGCGTGGCGCAGTTGCGCAAAGCGGTAACCCAGGCGGAAGGGCATATCAAACGCCTCAAGCAGCAGGTCGATACGGTCAAGGCTACGGAAAGCGTGCAGAAAGCGCAGATGGCGGTGGCGCAACGCTATGGCGGTTCACAGGCCAAATTGCATACCGCGGTCGAGTCGCTGGAGCGGATCAAGCTCAAGCAGGCCGAGCGGGCGGCGAAGATGGAAGCGACGGCGGAGCTGGCCGCAACCAGCGCTCCGGATGATGCTCTGGAGGTCAAGCTGCGTGCTGCCGGCATTGTGCCGGACAACGCCAGTGCCGATAGCGTGCTGGCACGCCTGAAGAGTAAGGCTAAGCCCGACGCCTGAGCGGCTAATGCGGGAGCTGTGGCTCCCGCTTCTTCGACTACCAGGATGTAAAGCAGATGGAACTATTTATACAGACCGCGCTGTCGTTTCCCGTGGTGCTGCTCAGTTTTGCGCTTTGCGTGGCGATTCTGTATTGGCTGGTCGCCGCCATGGGGATTGTCGATGTCGATCTGTTGGATATTGAAGTCGACTCGTCGCTGGAAAACCACGCGCTGCAGCCCGAAGGCCTGGCCGGCCTGTTACTCAAGCTGGGTCTGAACGGCGTGCCGGTGACGTTGATTCTCACCTTGCTGTTCTTTTTTGCCTGGTTCCTCTGCTATTTCGTCGAGCTATTTGTGTTGCGCTTTCTGCCTTTGGGTATTTTGCGTTACCCCCTGGGGCTTCTGGTGATCGCCGCCGCGTTGATCGCCGTGGTGCCAGTGGTGAGCCTGTTGGTGCGGCCATTGCGTCCGCTGTTTCTCAAGTTGGAAGCCACCACTAGTAAATCCGTTCTCGGGCAGGTGGCCATCGTGCGCAGTGGGCGGGTAACTGCCGCTCAGGGTGAGGCGACGCTTGAGGATGGCGGCGCCGGGCTGATTTTGCGTGTACGTGCCGATGAGGTGCAGGGATTCAAACGTGGCGACCGTGTGGTGTTGCTGGAGTACCTGGAGGCCGAACACGCCTATCGGGTGATTACCGAAGACGAGTTCAAGGGCATCTAGCCCGTTTATCAAAGGAGATTGATTGTAATGAGCCTCGAGCTGCTAATGCCTTTTCTGACCGGTGTCGGTCTGTTCTTCCTGATTGTTTTTGGCTTTTTTGTTCTATTCAAAGCCTTCTATATCAAGGTTCCGCAAGGCACGGCGTTGATCGTCAACGACATGTCTTCGACGCCCAAGGTGCATTTCACTGGCGCATTGGTGTATCCGGTGATCAACCTCAAGGAGTTCATGAAGATCTCCCTGATCACCCTGGAAGTTGATCGTCGCGCCAAGGACGGGCTGATCTGCCGCGACAATATGCGCGCCGACATCACAGTGGCCTTCTACCTGCGCGTCAATGAAACGCAGCAGGACGTACTCAAAGTTGCCAAGGCTATTGGGGTTGACCGTGCGTCTGATCGCGCCGCCGTTAACGAGCTGTTCAATGCCAAGTTCTCCGAAGCCCTGAAAACCGTTGGTAAGCAGTTCGACTTCGTCCAACTGTTCGAGAACCGTCAGGATTTCCGCGACCGCATCGTTGAAGTGATCGGTAATGACCTCAACGGTTATGTGCTGGAAGACGTGGCCATCGATTACCTGGAGCAAACCTCCAAGGCGTCGCTTGATCCGAGCAATATTCTCGACGCTGAGGGTATTCGCAAGATCACCGAGCTGACCGCCGCACAGAACGTCATCACCAACGAACTTGAGCGTAACGAAGAGCTGGCGATCAAGAAAAAGAACGTTGAAACCCGCGAAGCCACACTGTCCCTGGAGCGCCAGGAAGCTGACGCAGTGGCGCGGCAGAAGCGCGAGATCGAAACCATTCGTGCCCGTGAAGAAGCTGAAACGCTCAAGGTGCAGGAAGAAGAGCGCTTGAAGTCCGAGCAGGCGCGTATCAACACCCAGCAGGAGCTGGATATCCGCGCCGAGAACCATCAGCGCGAAGTCGAAGTGGCGCAGCAGAACCGTCAGCGTGCGGTGGTTATCGAGGTGGAAAAAGTCACCCGCGCCAAGGACCTGGAAATCGTCTCTCGCGAGCGTGAAGTCGAGCTGCAACGCATCGAGAAAGAGAAAGCTCTGGAAGTCGAGCGCAAGAACATCGCCGGAGTTATTCGTGAGCGCGTGGCGGTCGAGAAAACCGTGGCTCAGGAAGAAGAGCGCATCAAGGAAGTGCGTGAAGTGTCCGAGGCTGATCGGGCCAAGCAGGTCATGGTGCTCAATGCCCAGGCCGAGGCCGAGCAAGAGCTAGTGCGTCAGGTTAAGCAAGCCGAAGCCGACGAGACCCGTTCCCAGCACAAGGCCGTGGAAATCAACAACCTCGCCCAAGCCGAGCTGGAAGCGGCGGCCAAGCAGGCCGAAGCCAAGAAGAAAATGGCCGAAGGTATTGAGGCCGAGCGCGCAGCGCCTGGTTTGGCTGATGCACGGGTACGTGAAGTCACCGCCGCCGCCAAGGAGAAGGAAGGCCTGGCTGAAGCCCGTGTGCATGCCGAGCAACTGATCGCCGAAGCCAAGGGCGAACAGGAGAAGGGCCTGGCCGAAGCGCGTGTCACCGAAGCCAAGGCGGCTGCGAAAGAGAAAGATGGTCTGGCTGATGCCAAGGTGCTTGAGGAGAACCTCGGTGCGCAGGCCCGTGGTGAAGAGCAGCTTGGTGCTGCCAAGGCCAAAGCCACCCAGGACCTGGGTATGGCCGAAGCCCATGTGCTGCTTGAACGCTTGAATGCTGAAGCCGAAGGCCTGGGCAAGAAGTTCGGTGCTCTCGATGCGCTCAGCGACAACGCGCGTCAGCACGAAGAGTTCCGCATGCAGCTGGAGGCGAACTTCGACGAGGCCATGGCCGCCATCGCCGCCAACAAGGAAATCGCCAAGGACCAGGCCGAAGTGCTCTCGGCGGCGCTGTCCAAGGCGAAGATCGAGATCGTCGGCGGCGAAGGCGACTTCTTCAATTCCTTCGCCAAGTCCTTGTCGGTGGGTAAAGCCATCGAAGGCGTGGTCGGCAAGAGCCCGGTTGTGCAGGACGTGTTGGCCCGCCTGCTCAACGGCAGCGTCGGCGAAAGAAAAACGCCAGCGGCAGTGGATAGCAGCGAGAGCTAAGTGCTTGCCGGTAACGGCTGCAACCTAGCGTCTTACCAATATGTGGATGGTTTCTTGGGGTTAGTGAAAGCTAACCCCAGGAGTGGCCCGTTTATTTCTAATTAGGAAGCCTTATGTCAGAACCACGGGATTATCTGGAAATGTCGTTTCGCTCGATCCAGTGCTTTGCCAATGACGGTCGCCTGGATGTGCATGAACTGGGTTCGCTGCTGGCTGTTGCCGAGCGCGACGGGGTGATTGATGACAATGAAATTCGTGTGCTGAAAAAGATCATCGCGCAGATTAAGCCCGAAGAGTTAGATCAGCCGATGCGCGACAAACTTGCCGAAATCGCCCAAAAGATTGGTGCCTAACAGAGGGTAGATTCGCCGTTGGGGTCGGCTGAAACCGCCCCTTCGCTCCATCCCACCTTGCTAGCAGACAGCGCAGATTCAGGAAGACCACGATGTCGGATGCTCCAGCCGTAGCCCAACCACAGGATGTATTGGACAAGGCCGTCGCCGAAGGCGGTGCCTACGAGGTGCTGCACAAGCGCCTGCAGGAGCAGGGCTTGCGCCTGCGCCAGACCACTGAGGCGCTGAACGCTCAGCGTTTGCAGGAGTTCGGCAGCAGCCAGATGGAAGTGGTTGGGCGGGTGCGCATTCGCACCGAGAACAACTGCACGGCCCGCGATATCGTTCAGGTCGGCGAGAACCTGCTGTTTGGCTACAACGTGTTCCTCGGCCTGAAAAAGGAAACCCGCGTCGAGGACGTGTTCTCCCTGTATCGCCTGGGCGAGCAGGAAGAGGGCTATGAGGCCGAGAGCGTGGCGCTGGCCGACAGTTTTCTCGGTCAGAGCAGCTTTGTTAACGACTTCAACGAGCTTTACACCTATTACAAGAACACCCGCCTGCTGCAGCTTTTGGTGCGTGACGGCAAGCTGCTGGCCAGCTTCCAGATTGGCGAGCGAATCAGCGATATCCGCGTGTTCCGCTGGTCAATTTCCCTCGACGGCAAAGAGGTTCGCTATATCGATAACCGCGGCGAGCGCGATATAGCGCTGCCGGCGCCGTTCGATTTTGAATGGCAAAAGACATCCCGCGAGATGGTGGTCAACGGCCGTCATCCGCATATGAATATTCTCGACACCATCTTCGTCGAGACCATCGGCGGCGACCTCACAGTCAAGGTCGAGAACAACACCGAAGACGGCCTGGGCATCTACCGCGAAGCGGTGCTCGACAAGACCCAGTCGCTGGACGATGCGCAGATCGAGTACGCCAAGCTCGGCAGCCTGATCCTGCTGAAAGTGCTGCCGTACCGCGAAGAGCAGTGGCGCTACCTGGTTTTCAACAGCCTGACGCGCAAGGTCGAGCGTATCGACGCCATCGGCCTGGCCTGCGTTCAGCTGCCGGAAGACCACGGCATCATCTTCCCCGGTGGCTACTACCTGCAGAACGGCGAGTCCAAGGCCTTTGAGCAGCCCATGGCCGGTATGCGCTTCAAACGCGCGGTGCGCTCGCCCAATGGCGAGGACGTGCAGTACATCTTCTACCACCCGGAAGAAGGCCGTTCGGCGCTGTTCACCTACAACATGATCAACCGCCAGTTGCACAATCCGATCTTCGGCCACGGCTACGCGCGCCTGGAAGACGGGCGCATGGTGATTTTCGCCGCGGAAGGCACCGAGCCGACCCGTATCCACCCGATGCAGATCTGGCAGACGCCGTTCTGCAGCGATGATTTCGCCGCTCGCCAACCGGTTCGCAGCGGCTTCTTCGGGCGCATCGGCAATGCTGAGCTGGTGCGCGGCGTCTCCGACCTGCTGGGCCTTAGCCGCGAGATCGAGACGCCGGAAGTTTCGGTGCAGCGCTACACCCAGCTGTGCCAGAACACCCGCCGCTTGTTCGACGTCTATCACTGGTTGGGGGATGCCCAGTGTCAGGGCATGGCGCCGCTGCTGCGCGAGATCGCCGCCACCGGCGAACTGGTGCTCGACGAATTCGAGAAAGTCGAGAGCATTCGTCAGCAATCGGCCCGCGCGATGGCTGAGGCCGAAACCCGGCAGCAGGCGCTGCTCTCCGGTCTGCTGATCGATAGCTGGGACGAGGTGCGGCACTTCGTCGATGCGCTCAACGGCATCAATGCCCAGCGTGGCCAGCTACTGACTATTCGCGATTACCGCTATATCGATGTGGCGCGTATCGACGCCATGGAAACCGAACTGCTGACGGCCCAGGAGCAGGTCGCGGCCGCGACCTCGGCGTTCCTCGCCAGTAAGGCGGCGCTGGAGCCTTATGTGCAGCAGCTGGCTCAGCTCGACGCCCAGGCGCAGAAGGCCGAAAGCGTCAGCCAACTTAATGAGCCGTTGGTGGCGCTGCAGGCTATGGCCGGCAATCTGGATATGCTCTCCAGCCTGATGGCTTCGCTGCCGATTGACGATGCCACCCAGCGTACCGAGATCGTCGAGTCGATTTCCGAAGTCTATGCCCGCCTCAATCAGGCCAAGGCCCGGGCTGAACAGCGGCGCAAGGGCCTGGGGTCGGCGGAGACCGTGGCGCAGTTCGGCGCCCAGTTCAAACTGTTCAGCCAGGGCATCACCAACGCCCTGGCCATGGCCCAGGACCCGGAGCGCTGCGACGAACAGCTGTCGCGCTTGCTGGTACAGCTGGAAGAGCTGGAAAGCCAGTTCGGCGATCAGGAACAGTTCCTCGGCGATATCCTGGCCAAACGCGAAGAGCTGCTGGAAACCTTCGAAGCGCACAAGCAGGCGCTGCTCGACGAGCGTCAACGCAAGGCCCAGGGTCTGCTCGATGCCGCGCGGCGGATTCTGGAAAGCCTCGGTCGGCGCACCGCGCGCCTGACCCAGCCGGATGAGTTGAACGCCTTCTTCGCTTCTGATCCGTTGATTCTCAAGCTGCGTGAACTGGCTGAGCGTCTGCGCGAGCTGAAGGACAGCGTCAAGGCCGAGGATGTCGAGTCGCGCCTCAAGGCCGCCCGCGATCAGGCGGTGCGCAGCCTGCGTGACAAGAGTGAGCTGTTCGAAGAGGGCGGCAACGTCATCAAGCTCGGTCCGCGCCACCGCTTCAGTGTCAACACCCAGGAGCTGGACCTGACCCTGATGCCGAGGGGGGATCAGCTTTACCTGCATCTCACCGGTACCGAATTCCTCGAGCCGCTGCAGAACGCCGAGCTGGAAGCGCTGCGCGACTATTGGCAGGTATCTCTGGAGTCCGAATCCGCCAGCCTTTACCGCGCCGAATACCTGGCAGGCGAAGTGCTGGCGGCGGCTGATGCCGGGCGTGATGGCCTTAGCCTGGATCTACTTAAGCAGCAGCTGGCCCAGCCGGAGGCACTGGTCAAAAGCATTCGTGACTTCGCCGCGCCGCGCTACAAGGAAGGCTACGAGAAGGGCATCCACGATCACGATGCGTCGTTGATCCTCACCCAGCTGTTGCCGCTGCGCGACAGCGCCGGGTTGCTCAGTTACGGCGCCTTGCCGCGAGGTTTCGCCAGCTTTTTCTGGGGCCAGGTGCAGCGCCGCGACGATGCGAAGCAATGGCCGCAGCGTGCGCGTAGCGCCCGGCATATTCAGCAGCTGTTCGGCCGGCGCGACAGCCTGTTGCAGCTGCAGACGGAAATCGCCGAGGCAATGGCCGGCTACATCGCCGAGCAGGGTATGCAGCTAAGTCCTGCGGCGTTGGCCGAGGCTGCGGAATACCTGGCGCAGGAGCTGGCGGCCGAGCGCATTGAGTTTGTCTTCAGCAAATACGCTCGTGAGCTGCTCGCCGGCTTGCAGGCGCGCTTGCAGGCCGCGCATATGTGGGATGTGTATCAGCAGACCCTGACGCAACTGCAGGGGCGACCGGCGGCGCAATGGGCGCTAGTGGAAAACTGGCTGCGTGGTCTTTGCGCGGCAGAGGAGTTCGCCGCGCTCAGTGCCTATGTGCCCGAGGCCGTGGCCCTGGCTTTGCTCACTGAGGATCTGCCCAAGCGCATCACCGAGGTGGACCTGCGCTTTACCGCCAAGGAGTTGATGGGCGAACACCCACGTATCAGCGAACGGCAACTGGTGCTGGCGGTGGACGACTTCTTCGCACGCCTGCGCGTGCATCGCGAGCAGTTCCTGCCCGGTTTGCAGCGCTACCAGGCATTGCGCCAGGAAGTGGTGGTGCGCGAGCGCGAGGCGCTGCGCCTTAACGAGTTCAAGCCCAAGCCGCTCAGCTCCTTTGTGCGCAACAAGCTGATCAACGATGTCTACCTTGGCGTGATCGGCGACAACCTGGCCAAGCAGATGGGCACCGCCGGGGAGAACCGTCGTTCGGACCTCTCCGGCCTGCTGATGCTGATTTCGCCGCCGGGTTACGGCAAAACCACGTTGATGGAGTATGTCGCCCACCGCTTGGGTTTGATCTTTATGAAGATCAACGGCCCGGCCCTGGGCCATGAAGTGCGCTCGCTGGACCCGGCCCAGGCACCGGACGCCACTTCACGTCAGGAGCTGGAAAAGCTCAACCTGGCGCTGGAGATGGGCAACAACGTGATGCTCTATCTTGACGATATCCAGCACACCCATCCGGAGTTTTTGCAGAAGTTCATCTCGCTGTGTGATGGCACTCGGCGCATTGAAGGCGTGTGGAAGGGTCGCACCCGCACCTACGACATGCGTGGGCGCAAGTTCTGCGTAATCATGTCGGGCAACCCTTACACCGAGTCCGGCGACGTATTCAAAATCCCGGATATGCTGGCCAACCGCGCCGACATCTATAACCTCGGCGACACCCTGGGTGGCATGCAGGAAGCCTTCGCGCTGTCCTACATCGAAAACGGCCTGACCTCCAATCCGGTGCTGGCGCCGCTGGCCACCCGAGATATGGCCGATGTCTACCGCTTTGTCGCCAAGGCCGAGGGCAAGCCATTCTCCAGCAACGAGCTGAGCCACAGCTACAGCGGTGCCGAGGTCAATGAGATCGTCACCACCCTGCAGCGTTTGATGCAGGTGCGTGACGTGGTTGGCCGGGTCAATCAGCAGTACATCGCCAGCGCCGCCCAGGCCGATCAGTACCGCACTGAGCCGCCGTTCAAGCTGCAGGGTAGCTACCGCAATATGAACAAGATGGCGGAGAAGATCAGCTCGGTGATGAACGATACCGAGGTACTGCAACTGATCGCAGATCACTATCAGGGCGAGTCACAACTGCTCACCACCGGCGCCGAGGAGAACCTGCTCAAACTGGCCGAGTTGCGCGGCAATATGACCGACGTACAAGCCGAGCGCTGGGCGCAGATCAAGCGCGACTTTATGCGCAACAAGGCCATGGGTGGCAGCGATACGGATGTTGGTGGCCGTGTGGTAGCGCAGCTTAATGACCTGGTTGAAGGTGTGCGCGGCTTGGCCACGTTGGCGCCGGGCGAGCAAGCCGCCGCGCCAACGATTCCTTGGGCTGAACTGTTGGCTGGACTGGATAGCCTGGGCAAGCTGCGCCCGCAAGTGGAGGTGATCACGCCGCCACAACCGGCCGTACAGAAGGTATTAGAAAGCCTGGCGGACAGCCTGCAAAACAGCTTTTTGCCGTTGATCCACGCCATGGACAAGAAGATCGATATCGACCTGCGCACCCACAATCGCATGCTGGAAATCTCTACTCAGCTGCGTGATTTAGGTGAGCAACTGGGCCATGAACAGCGTCTGGGTGGCGACAGCGAAAGCGAAACGCCATGAAAGCGGGGTTGTTGCCACGCGTACAGCTGTTGCTGGGCATCGCCGCACTGATGCTGGTGCTGCAGCTGGGCAACAGCCTGAGTGGTTACAGCCTGAATCTCTGGGGCGTCATACCGCGGCGGCTTGAGTCCTTGCCAGGTGTGCTGTTTGCGCCCTGGCTGCATGGCAGCTGGATGCACCTGCTGAGTAATCTCAGTGGCCTGCTGGTATTGGGGCTGCTGGCCTTGCTTGAGTCGCGTCGCGACTTCATTCAGGGCAGCCTGTTTATCATCCTCGGCAGTGGGCTGTTGGTCTGGCTGTTCGGTCGCGAGGGTATCCATGTCGGCGCCAGCGGCTGGTTGTTCGGGTTGTGGGCGTTGCTACTGGCACGGGCCTGGTTTCGCCGCAGCTGGCTAGACCTGCTGCTGGCGGTGCTGGTGTTCTTTCTGCATGGCGGTTGGGTCTTCGGTCTGCTGCCGCAGCAGGGCGTGTCATTCGAATATCATCTGGCCGGCGCGTTGTGCGGTGGGCTCTACGCGGCCTGGCGCTACACGCCTCGTTCACGACAAGGAGGTTAAGTGGATTTCAATCGTCTCGATCAGCAGTTGCGTGACAGCCTGGCCGACCTGCGCCTGAGTAATGAGGAGCGCGATGAGTTGCGCCAACTGGGGAGTGACCTGGGGCCGGATCAGGTGCGCTACCTGCGCAATCGTGCCTTCGCCCTGGTGCGTGAGTTAGTCGTTGATCCGGCTAACACGCTGGCGGCGCTGAAGTGGCTTGAGCAGGTGATCAAAACACTCGACAGCTGTGCGGCACCAAACCGGGTAGAGGTCGCCAGTGCGCACTTCAGCCCTGGCGAGAGCTGCCGGCGCAAGATTCGTGACCTGTGTCGCCAGGCCCGGCAGTCGGTGGATATTTGCGTATACACCATCTCCGATGATGAGTTGAGTAGTGAGATTCTTGCCTGCCATCAACGCGGCATCGCGGTACGGGTGATTACCGATAACGAAAAACAGTTTGATCTTGGCAGCGATATTGAGCGCCTGCGTAGCCTGGGCGTGCCACTGCGCATCGATTCTGGGCCGTACCACATGCATCACAAGTTCGCTCTGTTCGATGGCCGTTTTCTGCTTAATGGCAGCTTCAATTGGACCCGGAGCGCGACCACGGGCAACGAGGAAAACCTGCTGGTAATCGACCATTCCGCATTGTTTGCCGATTATCGGCGGATGTTCGATGAACTATGGCTGCGTTATGCGAATAACTGATGTGTGAGCCTTGCGGGCTGGCCATGCCTGGCATCTCTCGTTAAGGTCAACCCGGTCCTGCTCTCAGCAGGCGGCGGTTGTTCTGGCAAATGAGGGGCGAGCATGGCATTGCGCAACGCGATTCAGTTGATCACCTATCCAGATCGCTTGGGTGGCAATCTTGGCAGCCTCTACACGCTGCTCGACCGACACCTGGCTGATGCCGTCGCTGGCGTGCATTTGCTGCCGATGTATCCGTCCAATGCGGACGGTGGTTTTTCACCGTTAACTCATATGGAAGTCGACCCACGCTACGGCGACTGGGAGGATGTCGAGCGTATCTCGGCGCGTTTTGATCTGTGTGTTGACTTGGTGATCAGCCACATTGCTGATGAGTCGCCAGAGTTTCTCGATTTTGTTGCCCATGGCCAGGACTCGGCATACGCCGACTTGTTTGTGCAGGTTGATAAGCTGGGCGAGATCAGCCTGGAAGACCTGGCCAAGATCCATATTCGTAAAGAGAAAGAACCGTTTCGCGATGTGCGCCTGGCCAATGGCGAGACGTGCCGAGTGTGGTGCACCTTCACTGAGCGGCAAATCGACCTCAACTACGCGTCGCCACTGACCTATCAGTTGATGGAGCGGTACATGGCCTTTCTCGCCGCGCGTGGGGTCAAACTGTTTCGGCTGGATGCGTTCGGTTACACCACCAAGAAGATTGGCAGCAGCTGTTTTTTGGTCGAGCCGGATGTCTATCGCATCCTCGACTGGTTCCGTGAAACCGGCGAGAAGTACGGCGCTGAGATGCTGCCTGAGGTTCACGACCACATCAGCTACCAGTACGCCATCTCACGCCGGCATATGCGCCCGTATGCGTTCGCCTTGCCACCGCTGGTGCTGCATGCCTTTCTCAGCGGGCAAAGCCGCTACCTGAAACAGTGGCTGCGCATGTGCCCGCGCAATCAGATCACCGTGCTGGATACCCATGACGGCATCTGTATTCCAGATGTGGAAAGCATGCTGCCGGAGGCGGAAATTCGCTTTCTGGTCGATGAGGTTTCGACCCGCAGTGCCGACCCGATCATGCGTCGTTCAGCGGTCAGCGTGCACAGCGTCGGCGCGATTTATCAGCTGACCTGCACCTTCTATGAAGCTCTGCTGCGCAATGACGATGCCTACATTGCGGCGCGTGCCATTCAGTTCTTCACCCCCGGTATTCCGCAGGTTTACTACGTTGGTCTGTTGGCCGGCTGTAATGATTTTGAGCTGTGTAGCGCAACCGGCGAGGCGCGTGACGTCAATCGACACTATTACAGCTTGGAAGAAGCCGAAGAGGCGCTGCAGCAGCCGCTGGTACAGCGCTTGTTACCGCTGATGCGCCTGCGCAATAGCCATCCGGCCTTTGATGGGCGCTTTGAGTTGGATCAGTCCGGTGAAAGCAGCGTGGCCATGGCCTGGCGCCATGGTGAGCATTACTGCCGCTTGTATGTCGACCTGAGCACGTGCCAGGCAATTATTGATTACCGTGATCCTGAGGACGGCAGCGAGCGACAAATGCGCTGTTGAGTTGGCGTGCCTACGGGCGAGGCGCATTTCGGGTTAGACTTGCGCTCTTTTCGCCCAGTAAGAAGCCCCACCATGGCCCTGCCGTCTACCACCTACAAAATCGAGCTGAACCTCACCGACATGGATCGCAGCGTTTATGAAAACCTGCGTTTCACTGTGGCAAAGCATCCTTCGGAAACCGAAGAGCGCCTGGCCGCGCGCCTGGTGGGGTATGCCTTGTTCTATCACGAGCATTTGGCGTTCGGTCGCGGCCTGTCGGATGTTGATGAGCCGGCGCTGTGGGAAAAGAGCCTGGATGATCGCGTGCTGCACTGGATCGAAGTCGGCCAGCCAGACAGCGACCGCATCACCTGGTGCTCGCGGCGTACCGAGAAATTCAGCCTGGTGGCCTACGGCAACCTGCGAGTTTGGCAGACCAAGGCGCTCGATCCCGTGCGCAGCCTGAAAAACATCAACGTCGTCGCCCTCGACCAGGAAGCCTTGGCCAAGCTGGCGCTGGATATGCCGCGTTCGCTGAACTGGAGCGTGATGATCAGCGACGGAGAGCTATTCGTCACCGATGAGCGCGGCCAGCATGAGCTGCCGATTGAGTGGTTGGCGGGCGAGCGCTAAATCTTGCCTTTGTAGGTTGGGTATTGCTGCGCGCAACCTGCGCGGCCCGGTCCATCCTAAGGCTCTAGGCGTGCCACTTAAACGCCTGTGTATGCCCTGCATTTTGTTTGTACCGGAACCCTGATGCGTATCGAAGCCCGCCCGTTACCTGCCGTATTGCCTGATCTTGGCGCTCTGCCGCCGTTGCTGACCCGCTTGTATGCCGCCCGTGGCGTGCAATCGGCTGCCGAGCTGGATAAGGGCCTGGCGCGGCTGATCCCCTATCAGCAGCTCAAGGGCATGTCAGAAGCCGTGGAACTGCTGGTGCAGGGTCTGCAGCAAGGCCAGCGCATGCTGATCGTCGGCGACTTCGATGCCGATGGCGCCACCGCCAGTACGGTGGGGGTGCTTGGTTTGCGCATGCTCGGCGCGGCGCATGTCGATTATCTGGTGCCCAATCGCTTTGAATACGGCTACGGCCTGACCCCGGAAATCGTTGCGGTGGCGCTTGAGCGCCAGCCGCAGTTGCTGATTACCGTGGACAACGGTATTTCCAGCGTTGAGGGCGTAGCGGCGGCCAAGGCAGCTGGCTTGACCGTGCTGGTAACCGATCACCACTTACCCGGTGCCGAGTTGCCGGCAGCGGATGCCATCGTCAATCCCAACCAGCCGGGCTGTGAGTTCCCCAGCAAGGCGTTGGCTGGGGTTGGGGTGATGTTCTATGTGTTGCTGGCGCTGCGCGCACGCTTGCGTGAGATGGGTTGGTTTACTGCGCAGCGGCCTGAGCCGAACCTTGGTGAGTTACTGGATCTGGTTTCCCTCGGCAGCGTCGCAGACGTGGTGCCGCTGGATGCCAATAACCGCATTCTGGTGCATCAGGGTTTGGCGCGGATTCGTGCCGGTCGTGCGCGGCCGGGCTTGCGCGCCATTCTTGAAGTGGCCGGGCGCGATCATCGGCGCATTACCTCCACCGATCTTGGCTTTATCCTCGGGCCACGGCTGAATGCGGCGGGGCGGCTGGATGACATGTCGCTGGGCATCGAGTGCCTGCTCTGCGAAGACGAAGCCCTGGCCCGCGATATGGCTGTGCAGCTGGATCAGCTTAATCAGGACCGTAAGGCGATTGAGCAGGGCATGCAGCGCGAGGCCTTGGCCCAGCTCAAGGACCTGCCGCTGGAAGATATGCCGTTCGGCCTGTGCCTGTTCGAGGCCGATTGGCACCAAGGTGTAATCGGTATCCTCGCCTCGCGGATGAAAGAGCGTTATCACCGTCCTACCATCGCCTTTGCCGATGCTGGCGACGGTGTACTGAAAGGCTCGGCGCGTTCGGTGCCGGGGTTCCATATCCGTGATGCGCTGGATGCGGTGGCCGCTAAGCATCCGCAGCTGATCAGCAAGTTTGGTGGGCATGCCATGGCGGCAGGGCTGTCACTGCCTGAAGCCAATTTCGCTGCTTTTGCCGCGGCCTTTGATGCGGAGGTGCGTCGCCAGCTCTGTGAAGACGATCTGACCGGTCGCCTGTTGTCTGACGGCGCGCTGTCCATCGAAGAGTTTCACCTACCGTTGGCCAAAGAGCTGCGCAATGCTGGGCCTTGGGGCCAGCATTTCCCTGAGCCGCTGTTTCATGGTGTGTTTCAGTTGGTGCAGCAGCGCGTTGTCGGCGAGCGGCACCTCAAGGTGGTGCTGAAAAGTGAATGCGGCAGTGTGCAGCTCGACGGTATTGCCTTTGGTGTAGACCGCGAAATCTGGCCGAATCCGACCGTGCGTTGGGTCGAGCTGGCCTACAAGCTGGATGTAAATGAGTTCCGTGGGCAGGAGTCGGTGCAACTGCTGATCGCCCATATCAGCCCACGCTGATTGGGCTAGCTCTGCGGTGAGCGTGCGGCCGAACCATCGGCCAGCGCGCGCTCACTCAGCTCATTCCAACGCGCAAGAAACTCCGGTGGCTGGCTGGCGCGCTGCGGCGACTTGGCCAGAAACACACCGTGGTTATTGAAGGAATACACCGGCAGCAGATCGCCACGTTCACTGGCCGGGCGAATGCGTGGGTCAAGGTTGTCGAGAATCAGCGGTTGCTCGCTGGCGCTGGGGTAATAGGCCAGCACCATATGTGCCTGGTTCTGTTTGAGCGCTTTAACGAAAGTCAGGCGCAGCTTCTCGCTGGGTACGCCCATGCGCACCAGGCTGAAGTATTTGGCAATGGCGAAATCTTCGCAGTCACCTTTGCCTAGGCTCAGTGTCTGCGCGGGCGTCGCCCAATAGTCATCGGCGCCCCAGGCTTGCTGGTCACTGACAAAGCTCACTGAGCGATTGATAAAGTGATTGACCCGCTCCAACTGGGCGCGTTCGTCGTCGCCGGCGGAGTTATCGAGCAGGTTGAGCCAGCTGGCCAGGCGCGTATCGCTGAGCGCCGCCGCCAGGGCACTGTGCTGAGTATTCGATGCATCGGCTACCAGCACTGGGCTGAATAGCCAGCAACTGGCAAGCAGGCTGCGCAATAAACGGTGGGCGGGGCGATTGGCGCGTGGCGACATGGCGCGAAGTCTCCGGCGTCGGCTCTTGATAGCCTTTTGCCGTTGCGGGTTTTATGTACGTCATCCTATCGGCGTCAAATATAGATCGACTATCGGCAGAATGTGATGGTGACCACTATTTGACATATTTACTGTCGGTTAACCGACGAATAGCCGCTTTTCCTGGGGGTTACACCCGCTGGCAATCTTTCGAAGCACTCTGGCGTTAGGTGGCGACAAACCTCCGTCTCTAGAATCAGCCTGTGTGCTTGCACAACCATTTTTAGGGAGAGCGCTTGATGATTACCCGTGGCTTGCTTGATCAGTTGTTGAAATCCGGTCAGGACCTGATGCAGCAGAAATCTGCTGGCAGCTCCGCAGGTGGATCGGCCGGTGGCTTGGGTGGCGCGCTGGGCGGTTTGCTTGGCGGCGCCGGTAAAGGCGGCCAGGGCGGTGATCTGGGTACTCTGCTCAAAGGGGCGGGTGGTGGTGCGTTGGCGGCAGGTGCGCTGGGCTTGCTGCTGGGCAACAAGAGTGCGCGCAAGATGGGCGGCAAAGCGCTGACCTATGGTGGTCTGGCCGCGTTGGGCGTCGTCGCCTACAAGGCTTACAACAACTGGCAGGCGCAGCAGGCCAATGCGCCGCAGGTCGAGCCGCAAACCCTGGACCGCTTGCCGGCGCCGCAGGCTGAATTGCACAGCCAGGCGATTCTCAAGGCGCTAGTGGGGGCGGCCAAAGCCGATGGTCATGTCGATGCACGTGAGCGGCAATTGATCGAGGGTGAGTTGGTCAAGCTCACCAGTGACGCCGAATTGCAGCATTGGCTGCAGGCCGAGCTGAACAAGCCGCTGGACCCCGCCGAAATCGCCCGCGCGGCCAGTACGCCGGAAATGGCAGCAGAAATGTATGTGGCCAGCGTGCTGATGGTCGATGAAGAGCACTTTATGGACCGTGCTTATCTGGAAGAGCTGGCCCGTCAACTCAAGTTGGATCCGGCGCTCAAGGCCGAGCTTGAGGCTCAGGTGCGTCAGGAACTGGTGGCCGGCTAATAGCGCGTAGCGGCCATTTGCCAAGGGTTGTGGCCGCTAACCGGCGGCCTCCCTTTGCCAAGGGTTGTGGCCGCTAACCGGCGGCCTCCCTATAATTGGCGTTTTTCCTCGCTATGGATGGACGTCCGATGCGCCGTACCTACACGAATTGTCTGCTGAGTCTGGCGCTGGTTCTTTTCAGCGCAATCGTGCATTCCGCGCCTGATGTGGCGTTGAGCCAGGTACAGCTGGCGCAGGTGCAGGTGTTTCGCGCCAGTACCGATCTGTTTATCCATCGTGGTGAAGGCGGGCATACCGAGCTGGCAACCAAGGTGCAGAACGATCTGAGCAAGCTGCGTGAAAGCCTGGCGACCTTGCAGGCGCAGCCTATGACTGATTCGGCGCGCTTGGCGATGGAACAACTGCAGCCGCCACTGGCAGCTTTTATCGCGATGGTCGAGCAGACCCTGGCGTATAACCCCAGCGAGCCTGACCTGCCCTGGGAGTTCAACTTCCAGTACAGCAAGGCCCAGCGTGAGTTGGTGGCGGCCCTGGAAGCACTCGAGCAGCAGCTGCTCAAAGGCTTGGCGCAGCCATTGCCAGCGGCGGATCTACGTTTGCAAAGCCTGCCGGCCAAGGTGCAATACCTGGCGGCGCGCTATACCGCGCGGGCCTATGTTGGCGACATTGAGACCCTGCCTGAGCAACAGCAGGATTACCTGAATCAGGATATTGATGTACTGGCCAAGCAGGTGGACGCCGAGCTTGCCAGTCTGGCCACTGAACTGACCGGCGAGCAGCAGCAACGTTTGCAGCGGGCGCAGACGCGCTGGAAGTTTATTTACCCGCGCCTGGTTGGCTACAGCGACAACCTGGTGCCGCTGGTCGTCGAGCGGCATGCGGCCGAAATGGCTGACCAGTTGCTGCGTTTGCGCGCTAAATAAGTTTCAGTGTTTGTGGGCTGCGTGGAACACCGCGCAGTTCTTGCCGGCATGTTTCGCCCGGTACAGAGCCTGGTCGGCCAGTTCCAGTGCTTCGGCAAGGTTGCTGCTGTCCAGCGGCCAGAGTGCACCGCCGATACTGCAGCCAACCTTAACCTGATTGCTGCCCAAGTCTACCGGCGCACTCAGTGCCGCGAGGGTGCGCTCAGCCACCAGTTGCGCCTGTAGCAAGGCTTCGCCATTGGGCACCTGCAGTACCATCAGAAACTCATCGCCGCCTAGCCGCGCGACTAGATCACCTTCGCGCAGGCAACCGCGCAAGCGCACTGCCACCTCGCGCAGCAGCTGATCGCCCGCAGCATGGCCGAACTGGTCATTGATCGGCTTGAAACCGTCCAAGTCCAGATAGAACAACGCCAGGCAGTTGCTGTTGGCCTGGCTGCGTTGCTGCGCACGTGGCAGGTAGCTTTCCAGGGCGACGCGGTTGGGTAGGCCGGTGAGGGCGTCGTGGTGAGCGAGGTTTTCCATAGCGCCGAGGGCGTTTTGCTGGTGGGTCAGGCTTTCCACTAGGTGGCGAATCGAGTTGCTGAGGATCTCGATTTCGCGGGTGCTTTTCAGTTCAGGGATAACGCTGATTTCACCAGCGCTGAGGCGGTCCGCTGCCTCGGCAATCTGCCGCAGTGGGCGGGTGAAATAGCCGGTCACCAGCCAGCCGAGCAGGGCGAACAGCAGCGCCAGGCCACTGCCCCAGAGCAGGATGTAGCGCGTGGTTTCACGCGCCGGGGCATAGGCTTCATCCAGTGGTTGGCGGGCAATCACCGTCCAGCCCAGGCCCTCGTAGTCCATATGGCCCTGGCTCAGTGCCAGGCCAGTGAGGTATTGCTTGCCGTCCGGCCACTCCTGCACAGCCCACAGATCGTTGCGTTGCGCCACTTCATTGAGAACGGGCAGGTGCAGGCGCTGGCCGATCATTTCCTTGGGGGCGAGCAGCACGGTACGGTCTTGGCCGATCACGAAGAACTCGACATTGCGACGCTTCTGGATCGGTTCAAGGATGGACAGGCGTACTTCGTCGGCCCATGACCAGGATAGGTGCGAGGCCAGCACGCCCACTAGGCTACCGTCCCGGGCAAACACCGGCAGGCTGATATCGACGAATTTCATCGCCTCACCGGTTGGGTTGGGCAGCAGCTTGGCCAGCAGCACGGCCTCATGTACGTCGCCGATAAACACGGTTTTCTGCGCTTCCATGAACACCGGGCGCTGGGCGATGCTGGCACCTTCCAGCACACCATCGCTTGAGGCCAGCACCGTGCCCTGGGCGTCGGTAAAGCCGATCCAGGCGATGCTGGGGAACTCGGTCTGCAGGCGGTCGAGTAATACGCGAACCTCGACGATATCGTCCGGCTGGCGCAGTGCGCGCAGTTTGCCAATCACCTGGAGCATGGCAGCGCGGCTCTGCATGTCGCGGTCCAGGCGGTCGACCATCATAAAGGAGACTTCTGCGAGATCGCGGCCGACCTCTTCGCGGATGCGCTGGCTGGCATCATGGCCAATCAGGCTGCCAAGCAGCCAACTTAGGCCTGCGACCAGCACTGCAATCAGCAGGGCAAAACGGCTACGTAGGCTGTGCGGTCTACCCATACTGACGCAACTCCGCAGGCGGGTTTAGGTGTATCAAGCTAATTGAGGGCTGGTGTAAATAAGGTTTGAGCGTTCAGCGGGCAGTCTAGCTCAGCTGTGCTGGGCTTGGTCAGAGTAGGGATGGCTCTGTGGCCTATGGTATTTCAGAGCTTGCTGCTGGCTGACGCAAACTCTAGAGTCCAAATAACTGCGCGCAATCGCTGTCTGGTTGGCTGAATGCGTTTAATCGAGTGGGGAATACTGTGAAGAACTGGACTGTCCGGCAACGCATCATCGCGAGCTTTTTCGTTGTGGTGATTATTCTTTTGCTGCTTTCCGCAACCGCCTATTACCGTTTGGCAACGGTCGAACAGGCGGCGGTTAATGTGCGCACGTCGGCGGCTCCTGGTATGCAATTGGCCGGGCAGTTGCGCTTGGCCTGGGCGGATCACCTGATGGAAAGTCAGCGTTTATTGATGGTTGGTCAGGATGATGACGCTAGGCGCAACTTGAGTCCGGAGGAAAGTAAGGTTTTTGCCGAGTTGATTCAGCGGCTAGACACAACGTGGGCGGCTTACCAAGAGACCAACAACTCGGAACGCAGTCGGTTGGAGTCGCAAGAGTTCTTAAGCAAGCGTGATCAGTACCTGGCGCTACATGCCCAATTGCTTGCACTGCTTGCGGATGGTCGCGATATTGATGCCCGCCGCTTGGTGCGCGAAGAGTTGCTACCGACTTGGCTAGAGGCGCGCAAAGTACTGACTCAGTTGTTCGAGTTAAATCAGCACACGGCTAATCAAGCTGTGGAGCAGATTGTCACAGATGCCGGGTTGACCAAGTTGAGCCTGGTGCTGGCCATTTTGATTGTTCTGGTGGTGGCGGCACTGAGCGCGGTGATTTTGCAGCGCACCATCAGTCAACCCATTGCTGTGATAGTGGAAACCTTCAAAGTACTTGGTTCAGGCGACCTTTCTGCGCGTCTTGCTATGGGGCGGCGCGATGAGTTCAACGCCATCGAAGAAGGCTTCAATAGTATGGCTGATGAGCTGAAGAGTCTGGTGGCTCAGGCGCAGCGCTCGGCCGTGCAGATGACCACCTCGATCACCGAAATCGCGGCAACCTCCCGGCAGCAGCAGGCTACTGCTACCGAAACGGCCGCCACTACTACGGAGATCGGCGCTACCTCGCGTGAAATTGCAGCGACATCGCGCGATCTGGTACGCACCATGAGCGAGGTGTCTGGCACTGCCGAACAAACCTCGGTGTTGGCCGGTTCTGGTCAGTTGGGCTTGGCCCGCATGGAGGATGTGATGCGCCATGTGGTGGGTGCTGCCGACGTGGTGAATGCCAAGCTGGCGATCCTCAATGAGAAAGCGGGCAATATCAATCATGTGGTGACCACCATCGTCAAAGTGGCGGATCAGACCAACTTGCTGTCCCTGAATGCGGCCATTGAAGCCGAGAAGGCTGGCGAGTATGGCCGTGGTTTTTCCGTGGTTGCTACTCAGGTGCGGCGCCTGGCCGATCAGACGGCTGTGGCCACCTATGACATCGAACAGATGGTGCGCGAAATCCAGTCGGCGGTGTCGGCTGGGGTCATGGGCATGGACAAGTTTTCTGAAGAGGTGCGCCGCGGTAATAGCGAAATGACCCAGGTGGGTGATCAGCTGTCGCAGATCATTCATCAGGTGCAGGCTCTGGCACCGCGGGTGCAGATGATGGACGAGGGTATGCAAGCCCAGGCGACCGGTGCCGAACAGATCAATCAGGCGCTGGTGCAATTGAGCGAAGCTAGCGGCCAGACGGTTGACTCGCTGCGCCAAGCCGGTGCCGCCATTGACGAATTGAACCAGGTGGCTGGTAGCCTGCGCAGCGGCGTCAGCCGATTCAAGGTCTGAGTATGCACACCCCGAGTGCCGGCCAAACGTACGCCAAGCGTGAGACGGGTGAGTTGTATTTGTTATTCAGTCTGGACCAGGACCGTTACGCACTAAGTGTGCACGAGGTGGTCGAGGTGTTGCCGTTGCGCCGTCTGAAGGCGTTTCCGCAGGCACCTTCTTGGGTCGCTGGCGGCTTTGAGTATCGTGGGGCACTGGTGCCGGTGATTGATCTGTTGGTCCGCGCCTGTGCTCGACCTGCGGCGGCGTTGACCAGTACCCGGCTGGTGCTGGTGCAGTACCGTCCAGCAAACCGTGTGCTGGGCCTGATCCTGGAAAAGGCCACCGATACCTTGCGCCTGCCTACCAGTGCCTTTGCTGACTCAGCGTTGCACGCCGGCGAGGCGCAGTACCTGGGTGGGGTGCAACGTAGTGCGCAGGGACTGGTGCAGCGCATAGAGGTTGCCGGTTTGCTGCCTGCGGATGTGCGCGCGCTGCTGTTTCCTGAGCCGGGCGGGGCGCCATGATTAGCCAGGTAGAGCGCCTGCTGAAGCAGCTGATCGGCCTGGAAGCGGAGTCAGTTGGCCGACTGGTGATTGAGCGGGCAGTTCGTCAGCGCATGCAGGCGTTAGGGCTTGCTACTGAAGATGATTATTGGCAGCAGTTGAGTCGTTCGAGCAGCGAGCAACAGGCATTGGTCGAGGCGGTAGTGGTGCCGGAAACCTGGTTTTTCCGCTACCCGGAGTCATTTGTGACCTTGGTCGAGTTGGCTCTCAAGCGTAAGGCTGCGCTGGCTGGCGGTCGTGCGCTGCGCGTCCTAAGTTTGCCGTGCTCCAGTGGCGAGGAGCCCTATTCAATCGTGATGGCGCTGCTGGATGCGGGTTTTGCGCCTGCTGCATTCCAGGTTGATGCGTTGGATGTCAGTGCCCGGGTGGTGGAGTTGGCACGCTTGGGGCATTACGGGCGCAATTCATTTCGTGGACAGGAGCTGGGCTTTCGCGAGCGCTATTTCGAGGTAACGGGCAGCGGTTTCCAGCTACAGCAGCGGGTGCGCGACCGGGTCCAACTGCGTTGCGGCAACTTATTGGACAGTAATGTGCTGGGCGGTGAAGCGCCGTTTGATTTTATCTTCTGCCGCAACCTGCTGATCTATTTTGATCGCCCAACGCAGAATGCTGTACTGGATGGACTGCAACGCCTGCTGCACGCCGATGGCACCTTCTTCGTCGGCCCAGCCGAGGCCAGCTTGCTGACTCAGCGCGGCATGCAGGCGTTGGGTGCGCCGCTGACGTTTGCTTTTAAACGTGCGGTTGTGGCGCCTTTAGTAAAGGCACCCGTGCGCGTGGTGATGCCAGCGCCCGTTCGGTCGATGCGGCCACAGCCAGAGCCACAGCCGCTGCGCGCGCTGCCGGCCGTGGCTCTGGCACCGCCGGCACCTGCAGTGCGGCTCGACGATGCGGCCAGTGCGCTGGCCAGAGTCGTTGAACTAGCCGATGCCGGGCGCAGTGAGGAGGCGCTACAGGAGTGTGAGCGTTATCTGCTGGAGCACGGCCCTAGTGCCGATGCCTTTTATTGGTTGGCCTTGCTTAATGACATGGCCGGCCAGGGTGACAGTGCACAGGCTTACTACCGCAAGGCGCTTTACCTTGACCCCGAGCACGTTGAAAGCCTGGTGCATCTGGCGACGCTGCTGGCAGCGCGCGGTGACCATGAAGGTGCCAAGCGGCTGCAGCAGCGGGTAAGTCGCGCGAGCCCTACTGGAGTGAAACGCGATGAGCGATGAGCTGATGCTGGTGGACGGCGGGGCCGCTATCGATGATTGCTGGAACCGTATCGGGGTGCAGGGTGATAAAAGCTGTGAGCGCCTGCGGGAGCATGTGCATTGCCGCAATTGTGAGGTGTATGCGGCGGCCGCGACACGCTTGCTTGAGCGTTATGCGTCGCTGCAAGACGACGTCGAGCTAGTTGTCCAAGAGCAGGCCGTTGCGTGTTGCTCACTATTGGTGTTCCGCATTGCTGAAGAGTGGCTGGCGATTGCCACGCGTAGCTTAGACGAGGTGGTGGCGCCGATGCCGATTCATTCATTGCCTCACCAGCGTTCCCGAAGTCTGTTAGGTGTGGCCAATGTGCGCGGCACCTTAGTGGCCTGCCTATCGCTTGGCGAACTCCTAGGTATTACTGTCGGTGGAGTACCGCCTACCCAGCAACGTGTCACCCCGCGCATGCTGATTCTTACTGGGCAAGGCGGGCCCGTGGTCGTACTCGTGGATGAGGTGGATGGTATTCACGCCATTCCACTGCACAGTGTGCTGCCGGCGGTGCGTGATGGCGGCCTGGCGGTTAGTCAGTTTGCCAGCGGTGTAGTGCAATGGCAGGGGCGCAGCCTGACCCGGCTGGATGACGAGCTGCTGCGCCAGGCCATAGCCAGGAGTCTCGCATGACGCCTGATCAGATGAGGGATGCTTCGCTGCTAGAGCTCTACCGTCTGGAGGCGGATGCCCAGGCGCAGCTGCTGGATGCCGGCTTGCTGATCTTGGAGCGTGAGCCCTGCGATGCCGGGCAGTTGGAAGCCTGTATGCGGGCGGCGCATTCGCTCAAGGGCGCAGCGCGTATTGTCGGATTGGATGACGGGGTGAAAGTCGCGCATGCCATGGAAGACTTGCTGGTTGCCGCCCAGGAAGGCTTGCTGCGCTTAGTGCCCGAACAGATTGACGGGTTGCTGCAGGGCACCGATCTATTGCGCCGGGTTGGCGCACCAGTGGTGGCCGATGCACCCTCGGTCGAGCGAGTTGAGCAACTGGTGAGCTTGTTACAGCGCCAGTTGGTAGCTGCTGTGCCGACCTTGGGCCGTGCGACTGCAGCAGAAGAGCCCGCTGTACAGGCTGAGGTTATGCCCGAGTCCGTATCTGCGGATGAGCCGCTTGAAGAACCGCATGATGACGGTCGCGGCCGGGTATTACGCGTTTCGGCCGAGCATCTTGATCACTTGCTGGATATGTCAGGCAAAGCACTGGTTGAGTTTCAGCGTATCCAGCCGTTGGCCGACGCTCTGCAGCGACTTAAACGTCAACAGACATCGGTGCGGCGCACTCTGGATGGCTTGCGCGATATCACTTTGAACAGCTCGTTGGAGCCTCAGGCGTTGGCACTGCTGGAGGAGTCCAGGGCGCAGATGACTGAGTGCCAGCAGCTGTTACAAGAGCACTTCGAGGCCTTTGATGAATTTGCCTGGGAGGGGGGACTGCGCAGCCGCTCGCTTTACGATGCGGCTCTGTCCTCGCGCATGCGTCCGCTGGCAGATGTGCTGGTGGGCCGCGCACGGATGGTGCGCGACTTGGGGCGCTCGCTCGGTAAGCAAGTACGTCTGGATATCGAAGGGGAGGCCACCCAAGTCGACCGTGATGTGCTTGAGCGCCTCGATGCACCCTTGACCCACCTACTGCGCAATGCGATCGACCATGGCATCGAACCGCCTGAGCTGCGAGCCCGTAAGGGTAAGGCGCCGGAAGGGCGTTTGTTGCTGCGTGCGCGACATCGTGCCGGCATGTTGCTGCTGGAATTAAGTGATGACGGTGCCGGCGTGGATGTCGAGCGCCTGCGCGAAGTGGTGGTAGCACGCAAGTTCGCCAGCACTGAGACGGCTGCCAAGCTGGCGGAGGAAGAGCTGCTGGCGTTTCTGTTTTTGCCGGGTTTCAGTCTGCGTGAACAGGTAACCGAGACCTCTGGGCGCGGTGTGGGCCTCGATGCGGTGCAGCATGAGCTACGGCAGTTGCGCGGCAGCGTGCGCCTGGAACATCGGCGTGGCGAAGGCAGCACCTTCATCCTGCAAGTGCCGCTGACGCTTTCCGTGGTGCGTAGCCTAGTGGTGGAAGTGGCTGGCGAGGCCTATGCCTTCCCCTTGGCGCATATCGAGCACATGGTGCGAGTCAGCCCGGAGGATGTCGTGCAGCTGGAAGGGCGCCAGCACTTCTGGCACGGCGACCGCCATGTCAGCTTGATCTCTGCCAGTCAGTTGTTACAACGCCCTGAGGGCCGTACCGAAGACGCTGGCATCCCGCTGGTGCTGATTCGCGAGCGCGACAACCTCTACGGCGTTGCCGTAGAGCGCTTTATCGGCGAGCGAACGCTGGTGGTTATGCCGCTGGACCCGCGCTTGGGCAAAATTCGCGATGTGGCCGCCGGCGCCTTGCTGGATGACGGCACGCCGGTGCTGATTCTAGATGTTGAGGATTTGTTCAGCTCAATAGCCAAACTCTTGAGCAGTGGTCACCTCGATCGAGTTGATCGACGCAGTCAGGGCGCTCGTGAGGCCGCTCGCAAGCGGGTCTTGGTAGTCGATGACTCGCTGACGGTGCGCGAACTTGAGCGCAAGTTGCTGCTCAGTCGTGGTTATGACGTAGCGGTCGCAGTGGATGGCATGGACGGATGGAATGCGCTGCGTGCAGAACACTTCGATTTGCTGATTACCGATATCGACATGCCGCGAATGGACGGTATTGAGCTGGTCACGCTGGTACGGCGCGACAGTCGTCTGCGCAGCTTGCCGGTGATGGTGGTGTCGTACAAAGACCGTGAAGAAGATCGCCGGCGAGGCTTGGATGCTGGTGCGGATTATTACCTGGCCAAGGCGAGTTTCCATGACGAAGCCCTGCTTGATGCGGTGCTGGTACTGATAGGTGAGGCGCAGGGATGAGAATCGGTATCGTCAACGATATGCCGTTGGCCGTGGAGGCGCTGCGTCGTGCACTGGCGCGTGCCCCCGAGCACCAAGTGGCCTGGGTCGCGGGCAGTGGCACAGAGGCTGTAAAACGCTGTCGAGAGGACACCCCGGATCTGCTTTTGATGGACCTTCTGATGCCGGAAATGGATGGCGTTGAGGCCACCCGGCAGATCATGGCCAGCACGCCCTGCGCGATCCTGATCGTCACCTCGGACGTTGACCGTCATGTCAGCCGAGTGTTCGAGGCCATGGGGCATGGTGCCCTGGATGTCGTTGCCACCCCCGTGCTAGGGACGGCAGCGCTGCCGGATGCGGCAGCGCTGTTGCGCAAGATCCGTAACCTGGGCTTGCTGTTCGAGCAAAACACCACGCGTAAAACGTCTGAGTCTATCCAGCGCGCCACTAACAGCTGTCGCCAGCCGTTGGTGGCGATAGGTGCGTCGGCGGGCGGTCCGGCTGCCTTGGTTGAGCTACTCAAGCAACTACCCTCTGGTTTTCCGGCTGCCGTCGTGTTGGTGCAACATGTGGATGAGGCATTCGCCACTGGCATGGCGCAATGGTTGTCCAGTGAGTCGCACCTGCCCGTGCGCTTGGCGCGTCCGGGGGATGTGCCGCAGCCTGGAAGTGTGTTGTTGGCGGGTAGTAATGATCATTTGATTCTGCAGCGCAATGGTGAGCTGGCCTATAGCTCTGAGCCCAGTGCACATATTTACCGGCCGTCGATTGATGTGTTTTTTGAGAGTGTGGTGGCCAATTGGAAGGGGGACTCCATCGGTGTGCTACTGACGGGCATGGGGCGCGATGGCGCCCAAGGGCTGCTGAGTATGCGTCGGCGTGGTTTTATCACCATCGCCCAAGATCAGGCCAGCTGCGCGGTGTATGGCATGCCCAAGGCGGCAGCACAGCTTGGTGCTGCATCGGAAATATTACCCCTGACCGATATCGGTCGGCGCTTGGTGGCGCTGTTTGACTAATGATGGAGATGGCTAAGTGCTATTGGGTGTCGCAGGGTCTATAACTGTAGAAGGCGCTAAGCCTGGAGTAATTGGTAGGCAGAGTTTTCCTCATCTCAACGATGCTCATGAGGATGCATCGACATCTGCGCCATTGATGGTTTTGTTGGTCGACGATCAGGCGATGATCGGTGAAGCTGTGCGTCGGGCTTTGGCGCCTGAGGTAAACATTAGCTTTCATTTTTGCTCGGACCCTTTGCAGGCAGTGAGTCTGGCTGAGCAGATAAAGCCTACGGTTATTTTGCAAGATCTGGTTATGCCAGGCGTGGATGGGCTTGAATTGTTGACTCAGTACCGTGCGCGCCGCGCGTTGCAGGACGTGCCGATTATCGTGCTGTCGACCAAGGAAGACCCCAAGGTCAAAAGCGCCGCGTTCACCCTGGGTGCCAACGATTACCTGGTTAAACTCCCCGATGTTATTGAGCTGGTAGCGCGTATTCGTTATCACTCACGTTCTTATATGGCCTTGCAGCAGCGCGACGATGCCTTTCGCGCGCTGCGTGAAAGTCAGCAGCAGCTGCTGGAGGCCAATCTAGTTCTGCAGCGCTTGATGAGATCAGACGGGCTAACGGGGCTGGCCAATCGAAGACACTTTGATGATTGTCTGAACAGTGAATGGGCACGTGCGCTACGTGAACAGAGCGAACTGTCGCTGCTGATGATCGATGTTGATCACTTCAAGGCCTTTAATGATCGCTTTGGCCATGTGGAAGGGGACGAAACCTTGCGCAAGGTCGCGGCGTGTATGAATGAAATGTGCAGCCGTTCTTCGGATTTGGCAGCGCGTTATGGCGGTGAGGAGTTCGCCATGATCCTGCCGGGCACCACGCGCGGCGGGGCACGCTTGTTTGCGGAAAAGGTCCGGCTCTCTGTGCAAGCCCTGGCAATCCCCCATGAGAAGCCCGTGCAGGGTTCCATCGTCAGTATCAGTATGGGTGTTGCCACGCTCACGCCGCGGGTGGACATGGCGCCGACCGACCTGGTCGAACTGGCTGATCGAGGCTTGTACCTGGCCAAGCAGAATGGGCGTAACCAAGTGTGCCTTGTCGCTCCGGATTGATGCGTAGCGCAACGTTTTAACTGATTGCTGGCCGTCTGGAGGTGTTCGCCATGGGCTGCCAGCGGGGTGTTGACTGGGGTATACTCGCCGGCTTTTCTGAAACTTCGGGGTCAGGGTCAGATTGCCGAGTTCGATCAGATGCCGTGAGGTTGCTGATAGGGCTGCACATGACCGCTGTACACCTCAATCGCCTGCGAGTGCTGCCAGCCATGGAAATCAACCCGATCCTTAATAGCATCAAGGACCTGTCCGAGCGCACCCTGACTATTCGGGGGTATCTTTGACTACGATCACAAGCATGATCGTTTGGTCGAAGTAAACCGCGAGCTCGAAGACCCGGCCGTCTGGAACAACCCTGAATACGCGCAGAACCTGGGCCGCGAACGCGCCTCCCTGGCGCTGATCGTCGACACCCTGGATGACCTGCACGGCAGCCTGGCTGACTCGCGTGATCTGCTCGATATGGCCGTCGAAGAAGACGACGAAGGCGCGGTAAATGACGTTGCCGCCGAGATCGAACGGCTGCGCGAGATCCTCGAAAAGCTCGAGTTCCGCCGCATGTTCAGTGGCGAGATGGACCCCAACAACGCCTATCTGGATATCCAGGCCGGCTCCGGCGGCACCGAAGCACAGGACTGGGCCAACATGCTGTTGCGCATGTACCTGCGCTGGGCCGACAAGCGCGGCTTCGATGCCACGATCATGGAGCTGTCCGCCGGTGAAGTAGCCGGGATCAAGGGCGCGACCCTGCATATCAAGGGTGAATATGCCTTTGGTTGGCTGCGCACCGAGATCGGTGTGCACCGTCTGGTACGCAAGAGCCCGTTCGACTCCGGCAACCGTCGGCATACCTCGTTTACTGCGGTGTTCGTCTCGCCAGAAATCGATGACAACATCGAAATCGAGATCAACCCGGCCGACCTGCGTATCGACACCTATCGTTCATCCGGTGCCGGTGGTCAGCACGTAAACACCACCGACTCGGCCGTACGTATTACCCACGTACCGACCAATACCGTGGTCAGCTGCCAGAACGAACGTTCCCAGCATGCCAACAAAGACACCGCGATGAAGATGCTGCGTGCGCGTTTGTACGAGCAGGAAGTGCAGAAGCGCAACGCCGCCTCCCAGGTGCTGGAAGAAAGCAAGTCGGATATCGGCTGGGGTCACCAGATTCGCTCCTACGTACTCGATGCTTCGCGGATCAAAGATCTGCGCACCAATATCGAACGCAGCGACTGCGACAAGGTGCTCGACGGCGACATCGACGAATATCTGGTGGCGAGCCTCAAGCAGGGGCTCTAACCGCCAAGTGATGGTTTAGGCAGGTTGGGCGTGCGATGCGCGGCCCAGCCATCCGCCAACGATTTACAGGACAGACGAACGACCATGAGCGACCAACAACTCGACCAGCAAGCCCCTTCCCACGAAGACCAGCAACAGGAAGAAAACAAGCTGATTGCCCAGCGCAAGGAAAAGCTTGCTGTTATCCGTGAGCAGGGCAACGCCTTCCCTAACGACTTCCGTCGCGACAACTACTGCGCCGACCTGCAGAAACAGTACGCCGAGAAGACCAAGGAAGAGCTGGCCGAGGCTGCCATTCCGGTCAAGGTTGCCGGGCGCATCATGCTCAACCGTGGCTCGTTCATGGTGATTCAGGACATGACTGGGCGCATCCAGGTCTATGTCAACCGCAAGACCCTGTCGGAAGACACCCTGGCCGCGGTGAAAACCTGGGACATGGGCGACATCATCTCCGCCGTCGGCACCCTGGCCCGCTCTGGTAAGGGCGACCTGTACGTGGAAATGACCGACGTGCGCCTGCTGACCAAGTCGCTGCGCCCACTGCCGGACAAGCACCACGGCCTGACCGACACCGAACAGCGCTATCGTCAGCGTTACGTTGACCTGATCGTCAACGAAGAAGTGCGCCAGACCTTCCGCGTGCGCTCGCAAGTGATCGCGCACATCCGCAGCTTCCTGATGCAGCGCGACTTCCTCGAAGTCGAAACGCCGATGCTGCAGACCATCCCTGGCGGCGCCGCGGCCAAGCCGTTCGAAACCCACCACAACGCGCTGGACATGGAAATGTTCCTGCGTATTGCGCCAGAGCTGTACCTCAAGCGTCTGGTGGTTGGCGGCTTCGAAAAAGTGTTCGAGATCAACCGCAACTTCCGTAACGAAGGCGTTTCGACTCGTCACAACCCAGAATTCACCATGTTGGAGTTCTACCAGGCGTACGCCGACTACGAAGACAACATGGACCTGACCGAAGAACTATTCCGTGAATTGGCGCAGCTGGTTCTGGGCAGCACCGACGTGCCGTACGGCGACAAGGTGTTCCACTTCGGCGAGCCGTTTGTGCGGTTGTCGGTATTTGACTCGATCCTCAAGTACAACCCTGAGCTGACTGCCGATGACTTGAATGACATCGACAAGGCGCGCGACATCGCCAAAAAAGCCGGTGCCAAAGTGCTGGGCTTCGAAGGCCTGGGCAAGCTGCAGGTGATGATTTTCGAAGAACTGGTCGAGCACAAGCTGGAGCAGCCGCACTTCATTACCCAGTACCCGTTTGAAGTGTCGCCGTTGGCCCGTCGCAACGACGAGAACCCGAACGTCACCGACCGCTTCGAGCTGTTTATCGGTGGCCGTGAAATCGCCAACGCCTACTCCGAGCTTAACGACGCGGAAGACCAGGCCGCGCGCTTTATGGCGCAGGTGGCCGACAAGGACGCCGGTGACGACGAAGCCATGCACTACGATGCTGATTTCGTCCGCGCCCTGGAATACGGCATGCCGCCGACCGCCGGTGAGGGCATTGGTATCGACCGTTTGGTGATGCTGCTGACTAACTCACCGTCTATTCGCGACGTGATTCTGTTCCCGCACATGCGCCCGCAAGCCTGATACTTGATAAGCCGCCTCCGGGCGGCTTTTTATTACCCGGTTTTTATGGCCTACCAGCCGGGGAACGATTTTTTATTAGCGGCCAGTGGATTAATTTTGCGATTTACTGACTAAGTCATTATTAATCGTGAATAACCGACAGAGGATCCTCTTGCTGTGACAGCCAAGCCCGCCCAAGAAAGCGCCACCCTGGTGGCCAACGCCGTTGCCGAGAGCGTGCAGTATCAGGGCCGCAAAGCCAGCCGTCAGGGCAGTGAACAGCGCCGTCAGGCCATTCTCGATGCCGCCATGCGTATTATCGTGCGTGAAGGCGTGCGTGCCGTCCGGCACCGCGCAGTAGCCGCAGAGGCCGAAGTGCCGTTGTCGGCGACTACCTATTACTTCAAAGACATCAACGACCTGATCACCGATACCTTCGCTCAGTTCGTCGAGCGCAGTGCGGCGCACATGGGCGAGTTCTGGAGCGGTACCGAAGGTCTATTGCGTGAGCAGGTCAGCCGCCTGGATGGCAGCGCCGAGGCGCGTCGGCGTCTGGCCAATGAAATTGCCCAGTTGGCTGTGGAATACGTGCGTCAGCAGTTGCTGACCCGCCGTGAACACCTGCTAGCCGAGCAGGCCTTTCAGCAGGAGGCTTTGCTTAACCCTCGTCTGCACGGGCTGTTACGTGCTCACCGGCAGATATTGCTGCAGGGCGTGACGCACTTCTTCGAGGTGCTGGGTTCGCAGCAGGCCGAGCCGTATGCCAAGCTCTTGACGGCGATTATTGTGCGCATGGAGTATCAAGGGCTGCTCGATGGTGTCGATCATCTGGACAGTGAAGAGATGTTGGCCATGCTTAAACGCTATATGCATCTGGTACTGGGCCTGTAACCCGGTCAATCCGTTCACAAGGAGAGCTGAATGAAAGCCTGGCGCGCGCTGCTTGCCGTGTCCTTCCTGTTGCTTGGTGGCTGTCTGGTGACCTTCAAGGACCCGATCCCCGCCAATGAAGCAGCCCCGATTCCCCTGCTTGGCGAATGGTCGCGCAAGAACGAGTGGGGCGAACAGCTGTATCTGCAAATCACCCGTGCCGGTTCCAACGTCTATAAGGCGCGGGCCTATGTTGACAGTCTGGATAACCTCGACAGCGTTGAAGAATACGGCTTTACCGTGGCCCACCATGGCCGTCGCTGGTACCTCTCGGCGGGCTTGCCGAAGAGCCTGGGGGCAAACTTCGCCATTGCCGGTTTTGAGCTGACCACCAGCAATGAGTTGGTGATCTACAACCTGGATGTCGACCGGATCCTTCAGGAGCTGGAGCAGGGTGCGTTGCAGGGCGAGGTAATCGACGGCGCCGAAGGCGATGGCGTGCTGATCAGCAGCCCGCTGGGACAGGTATTCAGCTACCTCGATGATCAGGCCAATTCGGATGTATTTATTGAAGTCGCACGTTATCAGCGGGCGGGTGACTAGTAGGTTGTGGTGAGGAAAGCATGAACAGTCATACCGGGTTGGACGATTATCAGTTGATCGTGCGCGCGTTGTCCGACCGCCTAGTCGACGCACAAACGCCGATTCGCGTGCTGGATGCGGTGAAGTGGGATGACTCGATCCGCAGCGAGTTCCTCAAGCACAAGGGCAAGAAGCTGCCCGCCGTCGACCGTGCCTACTACGCCAACCGGCCGCTGCCCTTTGATGCGGCAGCGAAGAAGCTGGAATTCCAGAATATCGAGCGTGATATCACCCGCCAGCTCGGCCAGTTCAACCCCGTGGGCAAGATCATGCGGCGCATGTGCCGCGAGTACCGCATGGTTATTCGCATGCTCGAAGCGCGCGGTACCGAGGACTTTGGCCTGATCAGTCAGGAGCTCTATGGCGCGGCCTCCGACGCTTTCCATGCCGGCGATCCGACCCTGGCCGACCTGGGCATGATGTTTTCCGACTTCCTGAATAACATCGACAAGCGCGGTGACCTCAAGGACGAGGCCAAGACCCTGACCGCGAAAGAGGCAGTCAACCTGCTGCAACACCGCCTGAACAAGGTTTTTGGCGAGGAAGAGAGCACCATTCGGGTGTTTGAATCCGATGGCATCCTCGCCGATGCCGCCGCCGGTGCCGATTACATCAAGATCCGCGCTGATGCGATGTTCAATGACCGCGATGTAAAAGCCCTGGAAGTGCACGAGGGGCTGGTACATGTGGCCACCACGTTGAACGGGCTTAATCAGCCGATTTGCACCTTTCTGGCCAAGGGCCCGCCCTCGTCGACGGTGACCCAGGAAGGCCTGGCGATTCTGATGGAGGTGATCACCTTTGCCTCCTATCCGACGCGGTTGCGCAAGCTGACCAACCGCACCCGCGCCATTCATATGGCCGAAGAGGGCGCGGATTTTCTGCAGGTTTACGATTTCTACCGTGAGCAGTGCTTTAGCCAAGAGCAGAGCTACAGCAACGCCAACCGGGTGTTCCGTGGCTCGACGCCCACTGGTTTGCCGTTCACCAAGGACCTGTCCTACCTGAAAGGCTTCATCATGGTTTACAACTACATCCAGTTGGCCGTGCGTAAAGGCAAGCTGGAGCAGATTCCGCTGCTGTTCTGCGGCAAAACCACCCTGGAAGATATGCGCAGTCTGCGCCAGCTGGTGGATGAGGGACTGGTTGTCGCGCCCAAGTACCTGCCGCCGCAATTCAGCGACCTCAACTCGCTGTCGGCCTGGATGTGCTTCTCCAACTTCCTCAATCACCTGAGTCTTGATCGGATCGAAGCCGACTACGCCAATATCCTCTAGTAGCTACTGCGCTCGGATATGCAGCGTTGCGCACGACCTGAAAAATGCTCATTTACAGTCGTAAACTCCGCTTTTCCAGGTCGTGCGCGCCTTGCCTAACCTTCGCTCGTGACGCTCCTAGCCCTTTAATAGATGATTCGTAGCCCGGATGAAATCCGGGTTGCTCTTCCCGCATTAACAGGAGCTGCGCATGCCCAGCCATCAACTCGACTACGAAATCCTCGGCGCCTCCGCACAGAGCGTGGAGATCATTCTCGATCCGGGCGAAACGGTGATCGCCGAAGCCGGGGTGATGAATTACATGACCGACGGCATCCGCTTTGAAACGCGCATGGGCGATGGCTCAACCAACGGTGTGCTGGGCAAACTGTGGGGCATGGGCAAGCGCATGCTGACGGGCGAATCGCTGTTTATGACGCATTTTTCCAATGCAGGCAAAACTCCCGCGCGGGTGGCCTTTGCTGCGCCTTACCCCGGCACCGTGGTGCCGATCCAGCTGGCGGAGCATGGTGGCACGCTGATCTGCCAAAAGGATGCTTTTCTTTGTGCGGCTTACGGCACGGCAGTAGGAATAAGCTTTAACAAACGCTTGGGCGCCGGTTTTTTCGGTGGCGAAGGTTTTATCCTGCAGAAGCTCGAAGGTGACGGCCTGGCCTTTGTCCACGCCGGCGGTACGGTGATTCGCAAGGAGCTGAATAACGAAACCCTGCGCCTGGACACCGGTTGCCTGGTGGGTTTTACCAGTGGCATCGACTACGACATCGCCCTGGCCGGTGGCCTGAAAAGCATGTTGTTCGGCGGCGAGGGCATCCTCCTTGCCACGCTCAAGGGCACTGGCACGGTGTGGGTGCAGAGCCTGCCGTTCTCGCGCTTGGCCGAGCGCATCTATGAAGCGACGTTCAAAGCCCGCGAAGAAGTGCGCGCTGGCGGCAAATGATGCGGCAATCTGGGCCTTTGCAGGCGCGAGTGTTTGCTGCAAGCTGCGCCGCTTATTGCGCCAATTGATAATTCCGAGAGCCTGTTATGAGTGAAGTAAACCCCATCCCGCTGATCCTTACCGGTATCGGCAGTATCTGCGCCACGGTGGCTGTGCTCAGTTATTACGGCTACCTGCATATCGCCAAGCCGGAAGATGCCTTGCTGTTGTCCGAGTTCACCATGCTCAAGACTGTGCCGGGTGAGGACTACAAAGTCTCGCTCAAACCCGCCAGCCAGGTCGCCCAGTGCATCGACGGCGTGCTGGTGATGTTTGATCTGGAGCAGAAGGGCTTGAGCGGTGTACTGGTCGACCAGCGTAAGCAGGCCGTACGCTGCTCTGACGGTCAGTAAGCTCAGCTTGCCTGCTTCTGCTGCTCGCTAAGACGCTGCAGATGCCGGCGTGACAGGGCGAGGAAGCGCGGTGTCAGGCCGATGTCTTCATACAACGGGTCGCCCTGTTCATCGCTGGCCACCACCTTGTTGCCTTGAACGTAGGGGAGGCTGGCCTCCAGCTCATCGAGCGCCGCACCTAGCAGCTCCCCCAGCAGCTCTTCTACGTGGTGCTTGGGGTACATTTCCTGCAATGCCGCCAGGCGTGCTGCGGCCTCCAGGTCGAGCCTTATCTGATAAGGCGTTGCGCTCAGCCGCCCTTGGGCATTTTCCTGCCAATGCTGAACAAGCTCGCGAATCTTCATGATTGCCTCGTGTCTGTCCTATGCCCACCGTTTTTTGGTGAGCTGCATAGTTAAGACTAGTGCTTGGGCCGATAAGTGCGGCCGACGCGTCGCGCACTTGTAAGAAGTTGGCGCGCTGGGCACTCTGGAGGCAGGATCAGCGGAGGCAGCACTCATGGCAGAAATCGACGCGCGTCTGCGCGAGGACGTCCACCAGCTCGGCGAGCTACTGGGTGACACCATCAGCGTGCAGCATGGTGCTGCTTTTCTCGACAAGATCGAGCGCATTCGCAAAGGCGCCAAGGCATCGCGTCGAGGCTCGCAAGAGGGTGCGGAGCAACTCAGTGCAACCCTTAACCAACTGGACGATGACGAACTGCTGCCGGTGGCGCGGGCGTTCAACCAGTTCCTCAACCTGGCCAATATTGCCGAGCAGTACCACCGCGTGCGCCGCCGTGCGCCGGGTGAAGCGCAGCCATTTGAAGACAATATCCTCTCAGACTTACTGCAGCGGCTGTCCAGCAACGGCCACAAGGGCGAGGCTCTGGCCCGCCAGTTCGGCCGCCTGGATATCGAGCTGGTGCTGACCGCGCACCCCACCGAGGTGGCTCGGCGTACGCTGATCCAGAAATACGATGCGATGGCCGAGCAGCTCGCGGCCGGCGACCACAGCGATCTGTCGGCTGCCGAGCGCGAGCAGGTCAAACAGCGCCTGCAGCGGCTGATTGCCGAAGCCTGGCACACCGAAGAAATCCGCCGCAGCAGGCCGAGCCCGGTGGATGAGGCCAAATGGGGCTTCGCGGTGATTGAGCATTCGCTCTGGCATGCCATCCCCAACGTGCTGCGCAAGGCCGATCAGGTGTTGCACAGCGCCACCGGGTTGCACCTACCGCTGGACGCCGCGCCGATTCGTTTCGCCTCCTGGATGGGCGGTGACCGTGACGGCAACCCCAATGTCACCGCAAGCATTACCCGTGAAGTGCTATTGCTGGCGCGCTGGATGGCGGCCGATCTGTACCTGAGGGATGTTGATAACCTGGCCGCCGAGTTGTCCATGCAGCAGGCCAGCCCAGCGCTATTGGCGCGGGTGGGCGAGAGTGCCGAACCCTATCGCAGCCTGCTCAAACAGTTGCGTGAGCGCTTGCGCGCCACCCGTAGCTGGGCCCAGGCCGCGCTGAATGAGCAGATCCCGGCCCCCGCAGCGGTGCTGCAGGACAATCGCGAGCTGCTGGAACCGCTGACGCTGTGTTACCACTCGCTGCATGAATGCGGCATGGGTGTGATCGCCGATGGCCCGCTGCTCGATTGTCTGCGCCGTGCGGCGACCTTTGGCCTGTTTCTGGTGCGCCTGGATGTGCGTCAGGACTCCAGCCGGCACGCCGCCGCCATGAGCGAAATCACCGATTACCTCGGCCTTGGGCGTTACGCGGAATGGGGTGAGGAAGTGCGTCTTGCGTTTCTGTTGAAAGAGCTGGAAAACCGCCGGCCACTGCTGCCGGGGCACTTCAAACCCAGCGGTGAGACCGAAGAGGTGCTGGCGACCTGCCGTGAAGTGGCCGGTGCGCCCGCTGCTTCCCTGGGCTCTTACGTGATCTCCATGGCCGGTGCGGCTTCCGATGTGCTGGCGGTGCAACTGCTGCTTAAAGAGGCCGGATTGCAACGGCCGATGCGTGTGGTGCCGTTGTTTGAAACCCTCACTGATCTGGACAACGCTGGCCCGGTGATCAGCCGTCTGCTGGCGCTGCATGGCTACCGCGCGCGCTTGCACGGGCCGCAGGAAGTGATGATCGGCTATTCCGACTCGGCCAAGGATGCCGGCACCACGGCGGCCGCCTGGGCGCAATACCGCGCCCAGGAAACCCTGGTTCAGGTATGCCGCGAGCAGGATGTCGAGTTGTTGCTGTTCCATGGCCGTGGCGGCACAGTCGGGCGCGGCGGCGGTCCAGCGCATGCGGCAATTCTGTCGCAGCCGCCTGGCTCGGTAGCGGGGCGTTTCCGCACCACTGAACAGGGTGAAATGATTCGTTTCAAATTCGGCCTGCCGGATATCGCCGAGCAGAACCTCAATCTGTACCTCGCCGCCGTACTCGAGGCCACCTTGTTGCCGCCGCCTAGTCCGGAGCCAGCCTGGCGCGAGCTGATGGATAAGCTGGCCAGCGATGGCGTCAGTGCCTACCGCGCGGTGGTGCGCGAGCACCCACAGTTCGTCGACTATTTCCGCCAGGCTACGCCGGAGCAGGAACTGGGTCGTTTGCCTCTTGGCAGCCGCCCGGCCAAGCGGCGCGAGGGTGGCGTCGAGAGCTTGCGGGCGATTCCGTGGATTTTCGCCTGGACCCAGACGCGCCTGATGTTGCCGGCCTGGTTGGGCTGGGAGGCGGCGCTGGACAACGCCTTTCAGCGCGGCGAAGGCGAGCTGCTTGGGCAAATGCGCGAGCAATGGCCGTTCTTCCGCACGCGTATCGACATGCTAGAGATGGTGCTGGCCAAGGCCGACGAGTCCATCGCCCAGTTGTACGACGAGCGTTTGGTCGAGCCGGCCCTGCGTCCGCTAGGCGAGCATCTACGCGGCCTATTGTCGCAGGCGGTGGCTGCAGTACTAGGTTTGACCTGTCAGGCGCAGCTGCTTGCGCACAGCCCGGAAACCCTGGAGTCGATCAGTGTGCGCAACACCTACCTGGACCCGCTACATTTGCTCCAGGCGGAGCTTCTGGCGCGCTCGCGGCAGCGTGACAATCAGGCTGACAGCCCTCTGGAACAGGCCTTGCTGGTCAGTGTGGCGGGTATTGCAGCTGGTTTACGCAACACCGGCTAGGTGGCTGAAGAAGGGGGGGTTAGGCTTTCGCTGGCGCATATGTAGTGCGCTGGCGAAAGCACTACCCGCTAGAAGTGGTCGCAGGTGTATCCGACTTTCGGTGGCTTGTGCGCTATGGGTGCGCTGTGTATCTTGAGCGGCCTTTCGGCACTCTGGCCCAGTTTGGCAGCGCTGCTTGAACAATTCTGAGATTGGCCCCACGAGGCGAGTCCGACGATTTTTACTTAAATCTTGAGGAGCACATCGATGCGTGTGATTTTGCTGGGGGCGCCCGGTGCCGGTAAAGGTACCCAAGCTGGTTTCATCACCAAGAAATTTGGTATTCCGCAAATCTCCACCGGTGACATGCTGCGTGCTGCGGTCAAGGCCGGCACTGAACTGGGCCTGGTTGCCAAAAGCGTAATGGACAGCGGTGGTCTGGTCTCCGATGACCTGATCATCAATCTGGTCAAGGAACGCATCGCCCAAGCTGATTGCGCCAATGGTTTCCTCTTTGATGGTTTCCCGCGCACCATTCCTCAGGCTGAAGCCCTGAAGGAAGCTGGCGTGGTCATCGACAACGTGGTCGAAATCGCCGTTGATGACGAAGAAATCGTCGGCCGTATTGCCGGTCGCCGTGTGCACCCAGCGTCGGGTCGCGTCTATCACACCGAGCACAATCCGCCAAAAGTCGCCGGTGTTGACGACGAGACCGGTGACGAGCTGATCCAGCGCGAAGACGACAAGGAAGAAACCGTACGTCATCGCCTGTCGGTCTATCACTCGCAGACCAAGCCGCTGGTGGACTTCTATCAGAAGCTTGCCGCCGCTGACGGTACGCCTAAGTACAGTGCGATTGCCGGCGTTGGCTCGGTTGACGAGATCACTGCCAAGGTACTTGCGGCGCTCAGTTAAGCTTTGCTGCAGTCAGTCAACGGCTCGCTTTTGCGGGCCGTTGTCGTTTCTGCGGTTGGCGCGCTGGAGTCGCTGAGCGTCGTTCATAGAACAGTAACCTTGCTCGTCTAAGCTAGCATCGGTTTGGTCTAGACCACTAGATGAGATGGTCGTAGACGTCGAGCCTTAACCCATACTAAGGAAGAGAGCGCATTCAATGACCGAGAAAACAGCAAAGAGTGCCATCTGGTTGGGCCTTGCGTTAGCCCTGGTGGGGAGTCCTGCGGCTTTTGCCGAGACCGCGGCGAAGCCCACAGCGGACTGCGCAGTCGCCGAGTTCACCATGGGGCTGCGTTTCCAGCAGCAATCGGCAGAAGTTCAGGCCCTGCAACTGCAGGCCTACAACATCGCCACACTGAAGCTGGATGCAGCAGTGGCTGCTGCGAAAGATCCGTCCAAGCTGGCCATCGTCACCGACCTGGATGAAACCGTTATTGATAACAGCGCACTGTTGGCGCGGGACCTGGCCAACTGTCACACCTATAACGCCTGGGATACCTGGCTGCCCTGGGAGCGTGACGGTACTCCTGTGCTGATTCCAGGGGCGAAGCAATTTTTGGAGCACGCCGACAAGCTCGGGGTGACCATTCGCTACATTTCCGATCGCGCCGACGAGCAGAAGAAGTACACCCTGGCCACTCTGACCAAGCTGGGGCTGCCGCAAATCTCGGAAGAAAGCGTGTTGCTGCTGGGCCCACCTAAGGTCGAGCGCCGCGCCATCGTCAGCGCCGATCATCAGATTGTGCTGCTGCTGGGCGATACGCTGCATGACTTCGATGGGCGTTTCCGCAAAACGCCGCTGGCCGATCAGCGCGCCACCGTGGCTTCTGAGGCGGGCAAATGGGGCACCGAGTGGATTGTCTTCCCTAATGCGGGCTACGGCACCTGGTCCAAGGCGCCTTTGCAAGGTTGGGACGCCAAGACCGTTATCGAACCCTGGTAAGCGCGTTACTTAGGCAGCAGTGGGGCTCTTCGGCCCCGCTGCATGCCTGTAATCCTGCGAGACCGCTCGCGTGACAGGCGCGGGCAGCAGTGATTACGCTGGAAAAAAAAGCCTCAAGCCGTTCTAATGCCGGTCCATTTCGTCACCTGTCCGAATGCAATGACCACTCTCCTGGCCCTGGATACCGCCACCGAAGCCTGCTCCGTTGCCCTGCTGCATAACGGCCAGGTACTCAGCCATTACGAAGTGATTCCACGCATGCATGCCCAGCGTCTGCTGCCTATGATCAAGCAGCTGCTGGCGGATGCCGGGGTGCCGCTGTCGGCGCTCGACGCGATTGCCTTTGGCCGTGGCCCGGGCGCTTTTACCGGTGTGCGCATCGCTATCGGTGTGGTGCAGGGCCTGGCGTTTGCCTTGGAGCGGCCGGTTTTGCCCGTGTCCAATCTGGCCGTGCTAGCACAGCGCAGCTTGCGCGAGCATGGCGCGCAGCAAGTGGCTGCGGCCATCGATGCGCGTATGGATGAAGTTTATTGGGGCTGCTACCGCGCTGAGCAGGGTGAAATGCGTCTGGCCGGCGTCGAGGCCGTATTGCCGCCTGAGCGCGCTAGCCTGCCGGGTGATGCCAGCGGCGACTGGTTTGCCGCCGGTACTGGCTGGGGCACCTTTGCCGCGCGTATTCCGGTTGTGATCAGCGGACAGGATGCGGCCATGCTGCCGCACGCCGAGGACCTGCTCAGCCTGGCGCGCTTTGCCTGGGCCCGTGGTGAAGCGGTTGACGCCGACCTGGCGCAGCCGGTTTATTTGCGTGATCAGGTGGCCACGCCCAAGGCCCCGGTTTAAACAGTCGGGCATTGGCGTACCTTCTGTCGCGCATATTGCCGCGTGCACCGGGCTTGATTGCCAAGCCGGTCTTCGGCGGCTAAATTGCCATCACATGTGTCCATCGTTGGCTAAGCAAGCCGAGCAGTAATTGATGCGTATCGACGGTTTTACCTCCTCTTATTCGCCAGACCGCAGTGCCCGCCCGGGCTCTGCGATTACGCCATTTCGCGAAGCGCAGCGCGAGATAGAGGACCGTCGTGAGCAGCCAGCATCCCCCGCCAGCACCCAGGGCTTTGAGCAAGTTGCCCAGACGCGCAAGGTCGAAGCCAGTAATGCCAGCAGCGACAGCCTGCCATCGCGCCTGCAAGACCAGCTCTACCAGCCGCCACTGAATAACCGCGCCGCCCAGGCCTTGGCCAGCTACAGCTCAACCGCCAGTTTCGCCAGCGAGACGGATGCCCAGCAGGTCATGGGACTCGATCTCTACGCCTAGAAGACCATTGCAAAACTACTGCGCTCGGCTATGTCGCGTTGATATCAACCTCGTCGTACTCATATACAACTCGTACACTGCGCCCCTCGGCTGATCTCGCCTTCACTCGCTACATTTCTCAACGGTCTTCAGATTAATGTTGCCTTACTACCTCGGTTGCCCGTCATGGAGCGAGCCTGCCTGGCGCGGTTCCCTGTATCCGGATGGCAGTCGCAGCGCCTACTTTCTGCCGCTGTATGCTCAGGTGTTCAACGCCGTTGAGGGCAACACCACCTTCTATGCACAGCCTTCCTCTTCAACCGTGGCGCTCTGGGCCGAGCGCATGCCGGCCCATCTGCGCTTTTGCGCCAAGCTGCCGCGTGAGATTAGCCATAATGGCGATCTGCGTGACCAGTTGAGTGCCACCGAGGATTTCCGCCGCTTGCTGGCGCCATTGGGTGAGCGGGTGGCGCCGTTCTGGTTGCAGTTGCCGGCGAGTTTCGGCCCGCAGCGTTTGGCGGAGCTGAGCGCTTATATCGAGCCCTGGCAGGCTGGGGAGCTGGCCGTTGAGGTGCGTCATCCAGGATTCTTTGCCAAGGGTGACGAGGAACGCAGCCTTAATCGTCTGCTGCATGGGCGTGGCATCGAGCGTATCTGCCTGGATTCGCGGGCGCTGTTCAGCTGTGTATCCACAGCGCCGGCCGTATTGCATGCGCAGGCCAAGAAGCCGCGTCTGCCGCTGCGGCCCACAGCCTTTAGCCAGGCCCCACAGCTGCGCTTTATCGGCCATCCCGAGTTGCTGGCCAATGACCCCTTTATAGCGCCCTGGCTGGACAAGGTGGCAGGCTGGATAGAAGAAGGGCGCACCCCCTACGTTTTTCTGCACACCTCGGACAATCGCCTGGCGCCACAACTGGCGCAGCGCTTTCACCAGCAGTTGATGCTGCGTTTGCCTGGTTTGGCGGATCTGCCACAGGTGCAGGTCGAGGATCAGGTCGAGCAGTTGGGTCTGCTCTGATAGGCTGCGCCGCATGACTTTCTTCCGCGGTTTTCTCATGCTGTGTGTCGTGCTCGCCTGCCTATTGCTGGCGATCTGGCGTGGCTGGTTGGATGTACCTCCGCGCTGGAATCCCTGGGCGGTGCTGGATATTCGCGAAACGCCGAACCTGCTGACCAGCTTCAAACTGTGGCGGCTGCAGGATGATCCGGCGTTGTGTCAGCAGGCCCTGAATACCTCATCACTGCACTTTACGCCTCAGGCCGACAGCAGCCCGGAGGTGGCCTGTCCGCTGAACAATACCTTGCGCGTACAGAGCTCAGGAGTTGCGTTCAGCAGCAGCTTTATCGCCAGCTGCCCGCTGGCGGCGGCCTTTGCTCTGTTCGAGCAGCATGATCTGCAGCCAACTGCCCAGGCGGTGTTTGGCCAGCGCGTGGCGCGGGTAGAACATGTGGGCAGCTTCGCCTGTCGCACCATTGCAGGCAGCCAACGGCGCAGCCAGCATGCGTCGGCTAATGCGCTGGATATCATTGGCTTTCGTTTGACTGATGGCCGGCGCATCAGCGTGCTGCAGGATTGGCCCAAGCAGGGCAAGAGCACTGAGTTTCTGCGCCAAGTGCAGCAGGGTGCCTGTCGGCGTTTCAACACCACTCTGGGGCCGGAGTACAACGCGGCCCACCGCGACCACTTTCACGTGGATATGGGGCTGTGGCGGATGTGCCGTTAAGTGCTTAACGCTCTGCTAATAGCAGGTCGGCAGCCTGGCCACTGCGGCCGTTGGCAAATTCGAAGCGGCCAAGTTGGGCGATTTCGTCGTAAGCGCCCAGGGCAATTTTTACGTCGCGCACTTGCAGGTCGATGGCGCTGACGCCGGCTTGGCTCAGCGACTGACTGGACTGCCGGCCCTGCGCGTCGAAACGCAGCAGGCTCAGACGTTCGAAGATCGCATCCTGGCTATCGATACGGCCGTCACCGTTGTCATCGTATTTGCGCAGCTCGGCAAAGCCATTGGCGGCGCCGTTCTGGTCGCCGAACAGCTCGCGGCCATCATCGATGCGGCCATTGCCGTTGCGGTCATAGGCGAGCAGGGCGTCGTCACCGGTGGGCACGCTGATCTGGTCGAGCTTGCCGTCGGCATTCAGGTCGAAATTTACTGAACGATTCAGGCCGCTGGTGCTGAAGCCGTTACCGGCCAGATCGAGCACCAGTGGGTCGGTTTTCTGCGGTTCGGCGTTGATATTGACGTTCAGCTCCAGCTCGCGCTGGGCGGCCAGTTCCTGAAAATCACTGGCCTGAGCAGTGACGGCGGGTGGCTCGCTGGGTGTTTCCGGCGGGCTGGCGGGCGCCTCGGCCTCGACTTCATTGGGCATCAGGGTGCGCCGCAGAATCTGGTAATCCAGCGAGGCGCGCTTGCCTTCCGCCAGCGTCTCGCTGATCGAGCTGGTGTTGGCGGCCGACGGTGCGGCGCTGCGTGGGGCAGAAATGACGTCGAACATAGCGAACTCGGTGCGGCTGGAAGCTGCCGGGTCTGGCAAAATGCCGCTCAGGCAGGTTATCGGCCGCTGCGGCGGTCAGTTGAGTGATTTTTGAGCACATTTTCTGATGAGTGATGAGCGGCTAATAGCCAGAATTCGTATGCAAGCCCTGGCTCCCCATCTGCAGGCAGCGGCTGAAACCTGGGCCGCACGCCTGGGTTTACCGCTGGAGGGGGAGAGCGAGTTTGCCCTGCAACTGGGCGAGGGCGGCTTGCAGCTGGTGGAGCTGGGGCCACAGGCACCAGGGCCGGTTAAAGTGGATTTTGTCGAAGGCGCGGTGGCGCATCGCCGACTATTCGGTGGCGGCAGCGGGCAGATGATTGCCAAGGCGGTTGGCGTGCAAGCCGGGGTGCGTCCGAGTGTGCTGGATGCCACGGCCGGCCTGGGGCGCGATGCCTTTGTGCTGGCCAGCCTGGGTTGCCGCATGACCTTGATCGAGCGTCAGCCGCTGATTGCCGCGCTGTTAGAGGATGGCCTGGCTCGTGCCGCGCTGGATCACGACGTCGCGCCGATTGCTGCACACATGCAGCTGCTGAATGGCAACGCCATCGAGCTGATGCGTGCTTGGGAAGGCGAACCGCCGCAGGTGATCTACCTCGACCCGATGTTTCCGCATCGTGACAAGAGCGCGCTGGTGAAGAAAGAAATGCGTCTGTTCCGACCGTTTGTTGGTGATGACCTGGATGCCCCGGCGTTGCTGGAAGCGGCGCTGAACCTGGCCAGCCATCGGGTTGTGGTCAAGCGCCCGCGCAAGGCGCCGCTGATTGACGGCGCCAAGCCGGGTTATGCCCTGGAAGGTAAATCTAGCCGCTACGACATCTACCCGAAGAAGAAGCTGCAGACCGCCAGCGAGTAACGCTGGCGATGCCTGGCGTTCGCAGCCCGTTGAAAAACTACCTACGTTCTTCAGCCGCCTGCTAGTCAGCGCGGAAGGCGCGCAGGAATACCTCGACCGCATCGCACACGTGGGCTTCGGCTTCGGCGCCCTGCAAGGCTTCGCCGCAGCCGATCAGCAGGCGGAAGTTGGCCCCGCCTTTGATCAGGCAGAAGAACTGATCCGCCGCGCTCAGTGGGTCGGGTACGCGCAGTTTGCCGCTCTGGTCGGCCTGGCGCAGTAGTTCTTCCATGCCATGCAGCACGCGCTGAGGGCCTGCCTCGTAGAACATCCGCGAGAGCTTGGAGTCCTGCGCAGCCAGGCTCACCATCACCCGGTGCAGCTCCACCGACTCGCGGCTGTTGATCAGCTCATTAAAGCCACGGCCGATATTCAGCAGCAGTTGTGCCACCGGCACCTCGTCGTCCAGCTCGAACAGCAGCTCGGGCAGTTGCTCCTCGCATTTGGACTTCACTGCCTCGGCAAACAGCTTCTCCTTGTCGGTGAAGTGGCTATACACCGTGAGCTTGGACACTCCGGCTTCCGCGGCAATCGCATCCATACTGCTACCGTCATAGCCATTGCTGAGAAACAGGGCCTTCGCCGCTTCCAGGATGGCTTTGCGCTTGGCCAGATCTTTTGGGCGACCGGGGCCGCTGGGTGGTAACACTTTGTTTGGCATTGGTCGTTTTTAATACTGGACTAGTGAGTTTGCTATTTTTACTATACCCGCCAGTATAAATATTCAAAAGCCTCCACAAAGGTTAGTCATCATGTTTCGTCATGCACTGTCTGTTGCGTTGCCTGTCAGTCTTATCCTGTTGCTCGCCGCCTGCGGCAATGGCGAACCCGCCAAGGTTGCCGTGCGCCCGGCGATGGTGGTGCAGCCGCAACTGGCGGGTGACCTGATGGATGCCTACCCCGGTGAGGTGCGCGCGCGCCTGGAGCCGGAGCTGGCCTTCCGTATCGGCGGCAAGGTAGCCAAGCGCCTGGTCGACGTCGGTGCACGGGTGAAGAAGGACCAACCTCTGGCCGAGCTGGACCCGCAGGATGTGCGCCTGCAGCTGGAAGCCATTCGCGCTCAGGTCGCAGCGGCTGAAGCCAATCTGCAGCTGGTACGCGCCGAGCGTGACCGTTACAAAACGCTGCTGGCACGCAACCTGGTCAGCCGTTCGCAGTACGACAATGCCGAGAACACCTACCGCTCCGGTGAGGCGCGGGTGAAGCAGGTGCGAGCCGAATTCAACGTGGCCAACAACCAGGCCGGTTACGCTGTACTGCGCGCCTCGCAGGATGGTGTGGTGGCACGGCGTATGGTCGAAGTCGGCCAGGTGGTTGCCGCTGGGCAAACCGTATTCACCCTGGCCGCTGACGGCGAACGTGAAGTGCTGATCAATCTGCCGGAACAGGCCTTCGAGCGCTTCAAGGTCGGCCAGGAAGTGGCGGTTGAACTGTGGTCGCAGCCGGATCAGCGCTTCCCAGGGCGTATTCGTGAAATGTCGCCATCGGCCGACCCTCAGTCGCGCACCTTTGCTGCCCGTGTGGCTTTTGTCGAAGGCAAGGTGCCGGCCGAACTGGGCCAGAGCGCCCGCGTATTTATCGCTCATGACGGCGAAGTGCCGCTGGCCGTGCCGCTGTCAGCGCTGACGGCGGAGAAGGGCCAGCCCTATGTCTGGGTGGTCGATCCCAAGGACTCCACCCTCAAACGTACCGATGTGCGTATCGGTGCTTACGGTGAGAAAACCGTACCGGTGCTCGAAGGCCTGCAAGCCACTGATTGGGTGGTTGCGGCCGGTGGTCAGGTGCTGCGTGAAGGCCAGCAGGTGCGTCCGGTTGACCGTGACAACCGTGCTGTTCAGCTCACGGCCAAGACCGACCTGACGGTCGAGGAGTAAGCCCGATGGATTTCAACCTATCCGCCTGGGCGCTGCGCAACCGCCAGATCGTGCTGTATCTCATGCTGCTGCTGGCTGTGGTCGGGGCTATTTCCTACACCAAGTTGGGCCAGAGTGAAGACCCGCCCTTTACCTTCAAGGCCATGGTGGTTCGCACCAACTGGCCAGGGGCTAGCGCCGAGGAAGTCGCGCGTCAGGTCACCGAGCGCATCGAAAAGAAACTGATGGAGACCGGCGACTACGACAAGATCATCTCGTTCTCGCGCCCGGGTGAATCCCAGGTCACCTTTGTCGCCCGCGATTCGATGCATTCCGCCGACATTCCCGACCTGTTCTATCAGGTGCGCAAGAAGGTCAGCGATATTCGCCACACCTTGCCGCAGGGGATTCAGGGGCCGTTCTATAACGACGAATTCGGCACCACCTTCGGCAATATCTATGCACTGACCGGCGAGGGTTTTGACTACGCCGTGCTTAAGGATTACGCCGACCGCATTCAGCTGCAGCTGCAGCGCGTCAAAGACGTAGGCAAGGTCGACCTGCTTGGCCTGCAGGATGAGAAGGTGTGGATCGAGCTGTCCAACACCAAATTGGCCACCCTCGGCCTGCCGCTGGCCGCCGTACAGCAGGCGCTGGAAGAACAGAATGCTGTGGCTGCCGCCGGCTTCTTCGAAACGGCCACTGATCGTGTGCAACTGCGCGTTACCGGGCGTTTCGAGTCGGTTGATGAAATCCGTAATTTCCCGATTCGTGTGGCGGATCGGACCTTCCGTATCTCCGATGTGGCCGAGGTCAAACGCGGCTTCAACGATCCACCCGCACCGCGCATGCGCTACATGGGTGAAGACGCCATCGGCCTGGCTGTATCGATGAAGGCCGGCGGCGACATTCTGGTACTCGGTGAGGCCCTGGAAGGCGAGTTCGCTCGCCTGCAGGAAACCCTGCCGGCCGGCATGCAGTTGAACAAGGTGTCGGACCAGCCGGCGGCGGTGAAAACCGGGGTCGGTGAGTTCGTTCGCGTGCTCACCGAAGCGGTGATCATCGTGCTGCTGGTGAGCTTCTTCTCACTCGGCCTGCGCACCGGCCTGGTGGTGGCGTTGTCGATTCCGCTGGTGCTGGCGATGACCTTTGCCGCCATGTACTACCTCGGCATCGGCCTGCACAAAATTTCCCTTGGCGCGCTGGTGCTGGCGCTGGGCCTGATGGTGGATGACGCGATCATTGCCGTGGAAATGATGGCGATCAAGATGGAGCAGGGCTACGACCGTATCAAAGCGGCCAGTTATGCCTGGACCAGCACCGCCTTCCCGATGCTCACCGGCACGTTGATCACTGCCGCCGGTTTCCTGCCGATTGCCACTGCGCAGTCCGGCACCGGGGAATACACCCGCTCGATTTTTCAGGTGGTGACCATTGCTCTGCTGGTGTCATGGATTGCCGCCGTGGTGTTCGTACCGTATCTGGGGGCCAAGCTGCTGCCCGACCTGGCCAAGCCGCACGCCGCTAAACATGGCGGCAGTGCGGACGGTCATGACCCTTATGGCACACCGTTTTACCAGCGTGTACGCGGTGCGGTGGAGTGGTGCGTACGACGCCGTAAGACGGTGATCATGCTGACCATTGCCCTGTTCGTCGGCTCAATTCTGCTGTTCCGCTTTGTACCGCAGCAGTTCTTCCCGGCATCCGGCCGCCTGGAGTTGATGGTTGATCTCAAACTCAGTGAGGGCGCATCGCTGGCCGCCACTGAAGAGCAGGCCAAGCGGTTCGAAGAACTGCTCAAAGGGCGCGAAGGCATCGATAACTACGTGGCCTATGTGGGGACAGGGTCGCCGCGTTTTTACCTGCCGCTTGACCAGCAACTGCCGGCTGCCAGCTTTGCCCAGTTCGTGGTATTGGCAAAAAGCATTGAAGAGCGCGAAAAAATTCGCACGTGGCTGATCGACGTGCTGCGTGAAGAGTTCCCGACCCTGCGCACGCGTATCTCGCGCTTGGAGAACGGTCCTCCTGTGGGTTACCCGGTGCAGTTCCGCGTTTCTGGCGAGCATATCGACGAGGTGCGTCAGCTGGCCCGTCAGGTTGCTGACAAGGTGCGTGAGAACAGCCATGTGAGCAACGTGCACCTGGACTGGGAAGAGCCGAGCAAGGTGGTGCGCCTGAACATCGACCAGGAGCGCGCTCGCGCCCTGGGCGTCAGCACTGCCGACCTGTCGCGCTTCCTGCAAAGCTCGCTGACTGGCTCGCCGGTGAGCCAGTACCGCGAAGGTAACGAGCTGATCGAGATCCTCCTGCGCGGCACCTTGAGTGAGCGCCAGGAACTCGGCCTGCTGCCAAGCCTGGCTGTGCCAACCGACAATGGCCGCAGTGTGCCGCTGTCGCAGATTGCTACCCTGGAATACGGTTTTGAGGAAGGCATCATCTGGCACCGTAACCGCCTGCCGACCGTCACCGTACGTGCCGATGTGTACGGTAAGGAGCAGCCGGCGAGCCTGGTCAAACAGATCCTGCCGACTCTTGAACCGATCCGGGCACAACTGCCAGACGGCTACCAGCTGGACGTCGGCGGCACGGTGGAAGACTCCAGTCGTGGGCAGAAGTCGGTCAACGCCGGTATCCCGCTGTTTATCGTGGTGGTGCTGACCCTGCTGATGCTGCAGCTGAAAAGCTTCTCGCGTTCGGCCATGGTGTTCCTCACCGCGCCGCTGGGGCTGATTGGCGTGACCCTGTTCCTGATGATCTTTCGTCAGCCGTTCGGCTTCGTCGCCATGCTCGGCACCATCGCCCTGTCGGGGATGATCATGCGTAACTCGGTGATTCTGGTCGATCAGATCGAGCAGGACATTGCCGCCGGTATGGACCGCTGGCACGCAATTATCGAAGCCACCGTGCGGCGCTTCCGGCCTATCGTACTGACCGCTCTGGCGGCGGTACTGGCGATGATTCCGCTGTCGCGCAGCGTGTTCTTCGGGCCGATGGCCGTGGCCATCATGGGCGGCCTGATCGTGGCCACCGCGTTGACCTTGCTGTTCCTGCCGGCGCTGTATGCGGCCTGGTTCCGGGTCAAGGAAGCGGAGTCAAAGCCTGCCTGAAGCGACGGTTGCTGATGTGAAAAAGCCAGACCCTACGGGTCTGGCTTTTTTATTGCGACGGTAAAAAGCAGCAGCATCTGAGCGTTGTTAACGGCACAAGTAGTTGCGTCGAGGCGCCTATCTCGGGCGTTCTAGACGTTCGCACGATAACAAAAAATAACATTTCTTGTTGCGATTGATTTTCATTGGGGCGATCATTCCTGGCCTTTCGGTGCCCGTGGCGCCGTTTTACAGAGGCGTTTATGCAATGTTTTTCGTTCTACCGGCCACTGCTTGGTATCAGTCTGATTGCGCTTACGCACAGCGTATCGGCTGCGCTCCAACCTTTGGCCGAAGCACCGCTGGCCAGTGATATTGATATGCACTGCCACTTCAGTCGTGATGTCAGCACCGACTGTACGACCACCTACCGCTACACCATTCTCAAGCCCCTGGGCCGTGAAATGCTCTCGCGAATCGATTTCAGCTATGTCGAAACTGACGAGTTTGAGGTGATCAACGCCGAGTATGTTCAACCCGACGGCCAGCCGACGCCTCTGCATGAAACGCAGATCGATACACGTACGGCGCCCAATCCCGATCAGGGTTTCTCCCGAGAGAAACAAACATCGCTGGCTTTTCCGGCGCTGCGCGTCGGGACTCAAGTTCGCTATACCGTGCGTGAGCGCAGTGCTGCACAGCCTCTGCTCAGCGAGTTCCATTACAGCCTGCGGTTTGCCCCCAACGCCGTTCGCCGGGACCGGTTCAAGGCGCGTTTCACCGCCGAGCAGCCAATCCAGTGGCGCAGTGAGTTGATGGACGATTTCACCATCGCCGCTTCGGCCGATGGCAAGGCACTGGATATCGAACAAAGAGCTCCGGTGTTTAGCAGCTACATCAATGAGTCTAACAATGCCTACATACGCCGTATTCCGCGGATAGAGCTTGGCAGTACTGTGCAACTGCAGCGTTACTTCGGCGCTTTAGCCCAACGCTACAGCCAAATAATCAGCGCTGATCTACCACCTGAGAGCGCCATAGCGGTCGCTGCGGTGAAGGGGCTTGAGCCCGCCCAACAAGTAGCCGAACTGATGCAGCATTTAAATGCCCATTACCGCTACCTGGGCGATTGGCGGGCTTCCGAGCGCGGCTATGTGCCATTCAACCTGCAGGAAATCGAGCAGCGCGGTTATGGCGACTGTAAGGATCTTGCCACGCTGCTGACCGCCATGCTCAGGGCGAGCGGCATTAGCGCCGAAATCGCCTGGGTCAGTCGGGGCGATGTGGTGGAGTCATTGTTGATCCCAGGTACCAGTGCACCAAACCATGCAATCGTGCGCGCCCAAGTTGCCGACCAGGTCTGGTGGCTGGACCCCACCAATCCGGTGTTTGCCCCTGGCCAGACAATGTCTGACATCCAGGATCGCTGGGCTTTGGTAAGCGACGTGCAAGGGCAGGTGCGTGAAGAACACATTGCGCTGGCGCGTCCTGAAGTCAGCATTCGCCTCGATAAGCAGGCACATTTTGATAGGGCCGGGGGCGCTGTCACTCAGGCCACGCTCGCATTCGCCCGACAGCCGTTGATGCAATTGAGCCTGGCTGATAGCTATCAAGGTGCCACCGCTTCGGATCAGGATCTCTGCGACAACTTCGGGATGGAAATCAGCGACTGTAAAGTCCATCGCGAAAGCTTGGGGTTTTTAGTGCCCGAGCGTTACAGCATCAAGGTGTCAATGACCAATCAGCGGGCACTTGAGAAGCTCGACGGTGGTTACTTCTACAGCGACGCCTATCTCCACGATAAATGGAGCGATCTGCTCAACTATCGGCGTAACGATCAACGTGCCGACCTCTACGTGGGCGATCCGGATACGGTCGATTACACCGTCACCTTGTCCGGTGCGCAGATGGACAAGCCGATCCAGCGCTGCAAAGTCCGCTCGCCTTGGTACGACCTCGACCTGGATGGGGAAAAGATCAGCGATGGCATTCGCTATCACTACCGCCTGACCCAGAAAGTGAGCTGGCTGGGCCACGATGAGCTTGTGAGTGCACCGTTTGGCACAATGCTCAGCCAAGCCCGCAGCTGCGCAGAGCAGTTGGAGCAAATGGTAAAGCTCTAAACGATGGTGTACGGCGCAGGGAGGCGGCAGCGTTCTTTCGGCAATCGGCGAACAACGCGGCCCCACGTAGCACCCATGCGGCTCGCTGCTTCTCGTAATAATGCAGCTACTTGCTGCGCTCGCCCTGCGGGCGTTACTGCACTCGGCTACTCGGCGGCCTGCTGATGGGGCGTTTGGCGCTGTTTGCGAGATTGTGGATTGGAGAACCAGCACCTGTGATGGTGATGGCGGGTAACGGAGGATTTTGGCATAACGGTGGACAAGCTTTGCGCTGCCCACCCGACGGGTCGGCCCATTGGTGATCCTGGCGTAGGGTGGATGACGCTTTTTCATCCACGGTTGCCCGGGCTAGTCGCTGGTTCCGGGTCAAGGAAGTGGAAGCGAAACCAGTCTGAATCGGCGGTTGATGTTGTGAAAAAGCCAGGCCTAGCGCCTGGCTTTTTTATGCCTGGCGGTTAGTGCGTTTGCGGGTCTTCTGTCAAAAATATGCAACTGTCTGCTGAGGCCTGTATGTGGCTTTTATAGCGTTTACAGTCTGTTACAGGGGGGTGCAGGGCATTCTGGCGAATTATCTGCTTACGTTCCGTCGTTTTTGTTTGACATATTTTACGTGTTTGCCAAAACTGCGCGACCTTGAACGGGCGCGTGCAGCTACCCGTTAAGAATGGTCATAACAAAAACCTGTAGCCCATCGTTACGTCCTACGCAGCCTGCGTGGGGCATGCATGCGGTGGGCTGACGTCTGTGGAACGGGAAAGCATGCTGATCTGGTTCGTTGCGCTCTATTTGCTGGTGACTGTCGCCATCGGTTTCTACGCCTCCACCCGGGTGCACAACACCCGCGACTTTGCCTCCGGTGGTCGTAGCATGGGCTTCCCCATCGTCGCCGCCATGGTGTTTGCCACCTGGTTTGGCAGCGAGGCGGTACTGGGCATCCCCGCCACCTTCCTCGAAGAAGGCTTTGCCGGCATCGTCGAAGACCCGTTCGGCTCCTTCGGTTGCCTGTTCTTGGTCGGTCTGATAATCGCCCGGCCGCTGTACCGGATGAACCTGCTGACCATCGGTGACTATTTCAAAAAGCGCTTCGGCCCGCAGGTCGAGCTGATCATCAGCCTGGTTATCGTCATGTCCTACCTGGGCTGGATCGCCGCGCAGCTGATTGCCCTTGGCCTGGTGTTCAACGTCATCTCCGACGGCAGCATCAGCACTACCCAGGGCATGTTCCTTGGCACCTTTATCGTGCTGCTGTACACCCTGTTCGGCGGCATGTGGTCGATTGCCCTGACCGACTTCTTCCAGATGATCATCATCGTGGTCGGCCTGGTGTACTTGGTCTGGCTGTTCAGCGGCATGGCTGGCGGTGCTGATCTGGTGATCAGCAAGGCAGCCAGCGAAGGCAAGTTCACCTTTATGCACGCCTTCGAGCCTAAGGACATCGTCGCCTTTATCGGCGCGGCGGTAACCATGATGCTCGGCTCCATCCCCCAGCAGGACGTGTATCAGCGGGTGATGTCGGCCAAGAGCGAGAACATCGCCGCGCGCGCCTCAATGGCCGGTGCGGTGTTCTACCTCGGTTTCTGTATGTTGCCGATCTTCTTGGTGTACGCCGCCTCGATGATCGATCCGACGCTGGTCGAGAAGTGGTTGGCTGAAGATGCGCAGATGATTCTGCCGCTGATGATCCTGGAAAAGACGCCGCTGTTCGCCCAAATCATGTTCTTCGGTGCGCTGCTCTCGGCAATCATGTCCACCGCCTCGGGCACCTTGCTGGCACCGTCGGTGACCCTGACCGAGAACGTGCTCAAGCGCTTCTTGCCGGTGCTTACTGACAAGCAGTTTCTGCTGCTGATGCGCGCCACCATTCTGGTTTGTGCGATTGCAACCCTGAGCTTCGCCCTGTATTCGGATGCGAGCATCTACGAGATGGTTGGCAACGCCTACAAGGTGACCCTGGTCGCGGCGGTGGTACCGTTGTTCGCTGGGTTGTTCTGGAAGCGTGCGACCACCCAGGGCGCGCTGGTTGCCATCGTCTTTGGTCTGGTGTCGTGGATCTATCTGGAATACAGCTGGAGCGAAGCCGCCTTCTGGCCGCCACAGCTGGCGGGCCTGCTGTTCAGCATGGCCGGTATGCTGATTGGTACGCTGCTGCCGCAGTGGAGCCGTAACCAGAATGATGTGCTGGTGGCGCAGGCCGAATAAGCCTGACGTTTGGTCGACAAAACCCCGCTGATTGGCGGGGTTTTGTTTTTGCGCCTTGCGAAGGCGGAGAGCGCATTCATCCCGTGGCAGGCTTTAGTCGCGAACTTTGCGGCTTTGTTTACGCCGCTTTTTGTAGTGTTCCCGCTAACGGTTCCGCCCTTACGGCGGCTCACTTTTGGCAAACGCCCCGAAAGTAAGCAAAAAGTCTTGCCCCTTGCATCCGGGTCTCGCTGCGCTCGACTTCCCTCATTCCATCATTGCTCCAGTGGCCCGTCGCGAAGGGCTATCCCTGGCCCATCGCGGCTCTCGCGGCATCCATGCCGCTCAACCCCTTACGCAACGATTCCACTCGGCCTTCTGATGGGGCGTTTGTCCTGGCGCTAGCGGATTGGTTCGGTGGCGCAGTGAGTTGGCTTTTGATTTGTAGGATGGGTGGAGCGCAGCGATACCCATCAATCAACCGCATGGGTATCGCGCGGCTCAATCCATCCTGCGAATGTCCGCCGACTCAGTAGGAGCGGGCTTGCCCGCGATGTTTTTGCTTTGGCTTTTATGCTCTGCCATCTACAAATCGCATAGGCAACGCGATCCCCGAATCCCGTCAGGAGGCCGAGGGGAGGTGCTGTGGAGAGGGGCGTTTGGCATGGATGCCAAACGAGGAGCGATGGGCCAGGGATGGCCCACCGTGACGACCCTCGGAGCAGTGCCGGAGCGAGGGAAGTCTGGCGAAGCCAGACCCGTATGCCGGGCGCGCTTTCTCTTTGGTCACTTTCTCTTTGCGCGCGCAAAGAGAAAGTGACTCGCCGTAAGGGCGAAACGGTGACACACAGGCAAAGCAGGTGCGGCGGGTGTTCGATACTCGATGGGTATCGCTGCGCTCGACCCGTTCTACGAGCTGCCCATGCCACGAAAGAAGTTGATCTGCTCCTAGATAGGGAGCGAGCCATGCGATACAGCCACAATGACACCTCATGAACTTGATGCGTATATTCGACAGGTCTACCAGTCATCAGGCGGCACCATCTTGAAACGACATTTTAGAAACTTACGAGCTTGGATTATTCAACAAGTCCCATTGTTTAAACGGGGGCCTACTTATTGCGCTGTCTTTAGCCGTTTTCTATCACGGTATCCGCGCCAGTTACGGTTTACTCGATGATGCCATGATTGAAAGCGGCGACTTCGTTACGCTGGTCATTACAGTAGTAGTGGCCAGTTTTGCTCTGGCCTTCCTGAGTGAGCTGTCAGAGGTGTCCATTGGGGGCTACGTCATCAAGCTCCGGGAGGCCAAGAAAGAGGCCGAAATTACGATTGGCCAACTACAAAAATTGCTGGAAGCGAGCTTTGAGCCCCAGTTAGAGGCGGTTAAGGTGCTGCCTGGTGGATTTGGTGATGTATTTGCCACGAAAGACAGTCGCGTTGACCGATTTTCCCGATTGTTTGATTCAATAAAGAAAGTCGGCCTTGTGGAAGCCTTAACCCCCAAAATCGCCGAGACCGCTGAGTTTCTAGCCAAGATACAACTCAAGTTCGTTGAGCGGTTTTCAGGCAGCGATTATCTGTGGAGTGACGTGGGCGTTCTTCCTTCCCCTTCTGAGGTTGCTGGTAAAGCATTGGATACTGGCGCAATTGGTTCTCTAGCTGAGCGCTTAAATCGGTCAGAGGGTGAGATGAAACTGATGCTTGAAGAAGCCTTAAAGGCATACCGCGATATGTACGAATTATCTCGTTTATAGCCTACGCAATAGTGAGCCGCATTGTTCTTTGCTTATGAAAAAGCCAGACCCCAAGGTCTGGCTTTTTCACATCGAGCTAACCCTTCTTACAACGCCCCAAACACCTTCTTCGCCAAACTGGTCGCTGCGCCAGCTGGGTTCTCCCGAATGCTCGCTTCTTGCTCGGCGATCATGGTGAACAGTCCGTCCAGCGCCTGCTCGGTTACATAGTTCTCGATACTCGCGCTTTTCGCATCGATTACGCCGAAGCTCGCGGCTTGGCCGGCGAAGCTGTTGTATTGCTTAGCCAGGCCGACCTGGTCGGTAGCTTTTTTGACGATGGGCAGGAACTTGGCGCGGATCTGTTCGCGGCTGGTTTTGTTCAGGTATTGGGTGGCGGAGTCTTGCGGACCGCTGAGGATGCTTTTGGCGTCCTGCACGGTCATCTTCTTCACCGAATCCACGAGCAGCGCCTGGGCTTGCGGCACGGCCGCTTCGGCGGCTTTGTTCATGCTCGCTTCGAGCTGATCAACCTGCGCGCCCATGCCCATCATCTTCATGGTTTTCGCGGCTTTACCGAGGTTGCCCGACAACTCGATGCGCACGTCCGGGTTGTTGCTGAAACCACCGGGTTTGCCCAGTTGCTGCACGGCCACTTTGGCGCCTTGGGTGAGGGCGTCCTTGAGGCCGCCGCTGGCATCACTCTGAGAGAGGTCGGCAAGGGAAAACGCGAGAGCGCTGGCGGAGAGGGCCAAGCTTGCAGTGAAGACGAGGGTACGCAACATGGGGGATTCTTCCGGCTGTTAAGTAGTAAACGAGCTTAGCTGGGCTGGACGGATAAACCTATCCTGTGATGCCTGATTGGTGCTTGGTTGAGCGTTCAACCGTGCCTTTGTACCTGAGCGTTTTTTAACGTTGTGGGTGGCTTGCTTAAGCCGCGCAGGCTTCTGTTCATGTGTTGCGCCCGATTTGTCATAGATTTTTGGCGCGCATTGTCAAACTCTGGGCTGCACCATTGAGGTATTTGAGCCGCTGCATACTGCAAGGTTCATGCTGGCCTTTTGCAGCTAGACTGGTGTTAACCGAAGGCGTTTGCCTATTCCGAATAGCACCTCCGACTGGTTGAGGGCCGAAGATGGCGCCAGTAGTTGAGTCGTTCCGTGCTCTAGATGCTCATTCCAATTCCTCTGCAACACGTAAGACGCTGCTATTTATTTCAGCGTTGTTGGTGGCTCTGTTTGTAGTGGCGAGCGTAGCGTTGGTGCAAATCGCTTCAGAGCAAAATAAACAGGCGATCAAGCAAAGCTTGTTTTATGTGGAAAAAGCGACCCAAGCCCGGCAGAAGTCTATTCTCGCGACTATTAACGATTACGCCTTTTGGGGTGAGGCGTATCGTCATCTGCACGTGCAGGTCGACACCGACTGGGCCTATACAAGGCAGAATCTGGGACCCAGCCTGTTTCCTGATTTCGCCTATGAAGGTGTGTTTGTGGTCGACGCCAGTGGCCACACCGCCTATGCGGTCGTGGAAGGCCAGCTGAGCTCGGTCGAAGTTCAGCAGTGGCTTATGCAGGATATCCACCCACTGATCGAACAGGCTCGCTTACAAGCTGAGGATGAAGAGCCGGTTGTTGGCTTTTTATTGGTGGGCGGGCAGCCAGCACTGGTGGCCCTAGCCGCGTTGACGCCAGGCAGTGATCCGCAAATCGAAGCGGTGGATGGCCCTCCCTCGGTACTGTTGTTTGTCGACCGGCTCGGCCCACAGAAGCTGCAGATGCTTGGCCAAGACTTTGGCATCGACAATCTGCATGTGGATAAACGGTTAAGTAAGGCGCAGGTCCGATCCAGCTTGCCCTTGGCAACGCTGAATAGTGAGCCGCTTTTGCTGCATTGGCATCCTGCCCAGCCAGGCGATCAACTGCTCTATTTCATCTTGCCGCTGCTAGGGTTGGCCGGTGTGATTGTTGCCCTTATCACTTGGCTGATGCTGCGCCGTGCGATCACCGCAGCGCGTGAAATGGATGCTAGCTATTCGTCCTTACATGCCAGTCAGTCTGCGCTGGCTGCCAGTGAGGCTCGGTTTCGTGATGTGGCCGAAGCAGCCTCTGACTGGATTTGGGAAACCGATGCACAGTTACGCTTAACGTACCTGTCGGCGCGGTTTCAGGTAGTGACCGGTCACGCTGAAAACGCTTGGCTGGGTCGTCCGCTTGACGAGTTAGTGAGTTGCCCGGGAGGCTTGCAGGCCTGGTTGAGTAAACGCAGCCTGCATTCATCGTCTAAGGACAGTCTGCAAGGCCAGTATCTTGCGAGCGACGGCAGACTGCGCATTTGTATGTTCGCGCTGCGGCACGTCGAGGGTGTCAGCGGTGTTACCGGGTATCGCGGCATCGTCAGCGACATTACCCAGGAAGTTGAAGCGCGGGAGCGCATTGAGCACCTGTCTCTGCACGATGCGCTCACTGGACTGCCCAATCGCAATCGCATGCAGGCGTTCCTTGAGGATAAGTTGAGCGCACTGCCGACGTCTGGCGTGCCGTTAGTCATGCTGAGTGTCGACCTCGACCGGTTTAAATCAGTGAATGATTCTTTCGGCCATGAGACCGGCGATGTGGTACTCGGTGAGGTATCAAAGCGTCTGCGTGTGATATTGCGTGATGGCGACCTAGTCGCGCGCATGGGCGGTGATGAATTTATTCTGATTATCAGCGGTATCTCCACTCAGGCGGAGGTAAAGCGCTTGTGTGAAAGGTTGATCGCTGGCATTGAGCAGCCGTTCGAAGTTGGAAATCACAGCATTTTTATTGGCGCCAGTATCGGCGTGGCTATGGCGCCGGCTGATGCATGCCTGGCTGAGGAGTTGCTGCGCTACGCCGATATCGCTCTATACGAAGCCAAGGGGGCCGGGCGTAGCACGTGGTGCTTCTATGCCCGCGACATGAAGGAGCGGGTGACTGAACGGCAACAGCTCGAAAACGATCTACGCCAAGCGTTGGGCAATAACGAATTACGCCTGTGCCTACAGCCACGATATAGCGTTAGCAGCCAATGCATGGTGGCGGCAGAGGCCCTGGTGCGCTGGCAGCATCCACAACGGGGATTGCTGGGGCCAGACAGCTTTATTGCTATTGCCGAAACGACAGGCTTGATAGTGCCTCTGAGCTCTTGGGTTCTGCACACTGCCTGTATGGAAGCAATGACCTGGCACGAAGCGCTGGTTGTGTCGGTAAACCTCTCCCCGGTTGAATTTCAGCATGGCCGTCTGCTGGCAAGGGTTAAAAGTGCTCTGAACGACAGTGGTCTGCCTCCTTCGCGGTTGGAACTCGAACTCACCGAAAGCGTGATGCTTGGAGATGCAGAGGGCGCTCTGGTACTGATGCAGGATTTGAAAAAGCTGGGCGTGCGACTGGCGATGGATGACTTCGGCACAGGCTATTCATCGCTTAGCTATTTGCGCAAATTCCCCTTCGATGGACTGAAGATCGATCGTAGTTTTATGGCCGACTTGCATGACTCGCCCGATAGTCAGGCGATCATCAAGGCAATTGTTGGGCTCGGTCGGGCGTTGTCGTTGACGGTTACTGCCGAGGGTGTCGAGACCGAGCAGCAACTTGAGGTCTTGCGCCAGTGTGACTGTGATGAAGTACAGGGCTATTTCTTGGCACGCCCGATGGAGCCAGACGCCTTGCGCCTCTTGCTCCTGCAATAACCCACAGAGGGGCTGGCGGTACGGTTGGTTGATATTTCATCTATAACCTACAGGTGCTTTGTAAAGTCGCCCTCTGCATTTGAGTACGGGGACCCCTGAATCTTGTGAGCCGATCGTATAAATGCTCGGCGGGGAAGTGCTGTGGCACTTGCCACGAGCGCAGTATTTCAGTGAACAGGAGTAGTCAGTATGGTTTTGGTTCCCGTTAGGTTGTCGCAACGTTTAACCCTGGGCAGCATTCTGCTGCTGATTCTCACCGCGTTGGCAGTGTTTGCGGTGATGGCGCTGCGCGGGCAGCCGCGGGTAGTGGCGGCCAGTGGCGAACTGATTGAGCAGACGGGCAGTGCCATCGTGCGCCAGTTAGCCTTGCAGCTGGCTGGGATTGAGGGCGTGACCGCCAGTCTGGCGCATCTCTCCGAAGTGCTGCCGTTGGATGAGACGCTGTATCTCAACACACTGCCTAATGTGATCGACAATCAGGGTGATAAAGCCATTGCCGGCGGCGGAGTATGGCCTGAGCCGAATGCGTTTACCGACGGTGTGGCGCGTCGAAGTTTCTTCTGGGCGCGCGGTGGCGACGGGCGGTTAGCCTATTCGGATGACTACAACGCTGCCGACGGCCCTGGTTATCATAACGATGCCTGGTACACCGGAGCGCGCAACAGCAAGGCAGGTCGTTGCTTATGGTCGGAGGCGTATCAGGATGCGGTGACCGGCGTACCAATGGTCACCTGCAGCGTGCCTTACCAGCTAAAAGGGCGTTTCGCGGGTGTGGCGACGGTTGATCTCTTGCTTGATGATTTGGCGCAGTTTCTGCTCGAGCAAGGCAAGGTGACTGATGGCTATGCTTTTGCTCTTGATCAGGCGGGCAATGTGCTGCACTTCCCTGGGGTGACCGGCAATAAGGGCGGCAGCATGTTGGCATTCGCTGACCTGGCGCAGCAGAAAAACTGGTTGAAGCCGATTCAGGCATCGCTCGCAGACAGCAGCTCAGGGGCAATCCGTAACCTAGACCTGGATAACGACGAGCAGCTCCAGCAGGCCAGCCGCGTCAGCCTGTTTGTGATGCCTGATACAGGCTGGGTGATTGGATTGGTTACGCCGCAGGAACGGGTAACTGGCTTGGCCAGGGCGCTGACCTGGGAAATTCTGTTATTTCTAATTCCGCTGTTGGCGGTGCTGCTAGCGCTGGCCTGGCTGGCTGGGCGCAAACTGATCGGCCAACTGGAAGAAACCACTGCGCAGATCGACTCCCTGGGCCGTGGCTCGGCGAGCCGAGATGTCGAATTGAGTGTGGAACGCGAAGATGAAATCGGCGCGCTGCGCCACGCAGTCAATCGCTATGCCGGGCAGTTGCGCACCATGCTCCAGCGGATCGCCGAAGAAGCCGACCATTTGCAGGCCGAAGCCGCGCAACTGGGCGGCCTGAGTAGCACCCTGGCCGGGCGTGCCGAGCAGCAACGCCAGGAAAACACCCAGCTGGCGGCGGCAATCACCGAAATGTCGTCAAGCGCCCAGGAAGTGGCGCAAAACACCAACGACTGCGCCAATACCGCACAGAGCTCACTGCTGGTGGTGCAGCAGGGGCAGCAGAAGGTTGCCTCCAATAGCTCGGCAATTCAGGCGCTGTCGACGGAAATGGCCGGTGCGGCCATGGTGATCAGCCAGCTTGAGAAGGACAGCCAGCAGGTCGGGGCGGTGCTGGATGTGATCAAGGCAATTTCCGAGCAGACCAACCTGTTGGCACTGAATGCCGCCATCGAGGCCGCGCGGGCCGGTGAGCAGGGCCGTGGTTTTGCCGTGGTGGCTGATGAAGTGCGCACCCTGGCGGGCAGAACTCAGGCTTCGGCCAATGAGATCAGCACCATGATCAGTGCGTTGCAGCAGGCTTCACGTCAGGCCGTGCAAGCCATGCAAGCGGGCGAGGCTCGTACCGAGCATGCGGTAGGGGAGGCCGAAGGCGCAGCGGCGGCGTTGTCCAGTTCGGTTCAGAGTTTCGATGACATCTCTCAACGCGCTCAGCAGATCGCCGTGGCGGCGCAGCAGCAAAGCCATGTGACTCAGGAGATCAATGAGCTTGCGGTGCGCATTCACAGCATCAGCGAAGAAAACGCCCGCGACGCCCAGGCTCTGGATGAAGTCAGCAGTGCCATGCAGGCGTTGTCGTCGCGGTTGACTGGGCTGAGCCGTGGCTAGGCGCTGTAAGGCACGGCATACAGCCTATATTTGCGTCAGTGGTGGGCTGTAGAGCGTATAGCTCTGCCGCCAGCGCATTGAGTCGCCCCCCGCTCAATCGCGCGTCGGCTAGCAGCCGCAGCGGCGCCCTGCGCTGTCTATTGTTGAGCCTCTATAAACAACGGAATTGCGAGTTAGGGCGCAAAGTAGTTGTCAGAGACGCTTGCACCAGCCTATAGCTATATCACGCACCACTTATGGAAAGACGGAGCCGAGGGGGCAGTGCATGCAGGTGATGATTGTTGACGATGATCCATGGATCGCTGATTTGTTAAAACAGATCGTCCTAAATGTCCGCCCAGGGGTCCAGGTCAATTGTTTTGCTGATGTGCAAAGCGCTTTTGCTTCTTGGCGGGAAACACATTACGCCTTGGTCCTTGCCGATTGGAATCTGCCCGACGGTTCAGGTGTGAATTTGCTGCAAAGAATTCGTGTACAGGACCGTGAAACACCACTGGTGATGATTACCGGTCGCTCTGACCGGCAGAGTGTGTTGGAGGTCAGGCGGCTGGGCATTAGCGCTTTTATTACTAAGCCTTTTGACGTGCCACGTGTTGTCGCGTGTATTGAGGGGCTCCTCCCGCTGCAGGACTTTGTCCCTACCACCCCCATCGTTCAGGAAGCATTTATCGCCTACCTGAGCGGGCTGGCCGCAGAGGACTTGGACTTGCCGATGCTTGAGAAGGTTAAAGAGCAGCTTCAGCTGGGTTATCGCGGGGAGTCGCTTGATCTGCGTGAGTTGGCGAGTAGCTGGCAAGGTGATCCGTCACTTTGCATGCACCTGATTGCTGCGTCCAACAGCGCTGCCTATATCGGCCTAGGGACGCAGTGCACCAGCTTAAGCGATGCACTCAGGCGTCTTGGACCCCGTACCAGTGTGAATCTGGCGATGGGCTTTGCCTTAAAGCAGATCAGCATGCAGGGCAATTTAGTCTTGTCAGTGTTAATGAAAGATCATTTGGACAATGCCTTATCTCTGGCTGAGCGCGTGGTGGCGCTGGCCAAGCAGTGCGGCGTTGAACCAGCACCATTGCAGACTGCCGCCTTGTTGCATCGCATTGGTGAGCTGTGTGTGATCTACCAAGCCTATAAGTGGGAAAGCCAGGGCAATAGGTTGGATGAGAGCCTGCTCATGCAGGCTGTCAACGACTTTGCCGCACCGCTTGCAATCAAATTGAAAGCCCAGTGGAGCGTACCCATGGCCTTGCGTGAAATGATCGGGGCCGTTTATGCACTGCCACAGGCTCAAATTCGACGTGAGCAGGTGTTGATGCGCCTGGCGGCGGCCATAAACAACAGCGAGCCACCAGCCACCGTTGATCGGCTGATGAGGCTCGCCGGCTTGGCGTGACGTTTAGATATTTGTCTGCTGCGCTACCTGTCAGTCCAAAGCGAGCTAGGCTGAGCGAGTATGGAGTTGCAACGCAAGGATCTGGAGCCGCGCATGCGCATAAGTAAAGGAATTGATGTCGAGTCGGTCATTCTGATCGTCGAAGACCAGACCACGGATGCGCTTGCTCTGCGTGAAACGGTGCGTGACCTAGGGGAGGTTCACGTGGCCAGTGATGGTCCTTCAGCATTAGCGATGGCCAGGCAGTGCAAGCCGGATCTTGTGCTTTTGGATATCGAAATGTCTGGTATGAGTGGCTTTGCCGTATGCAAGGCGTTCAAGGCCGATCCGAAACTCTGCGATGCCGCCATTATCTTTGTTACCTCCCATGTTCAATCTGAGAACGAGCTGCGCGCGCTGGAATATGGCGGAATTGATTTCATCCATAAACCGCTGAACGCACCGGTGGCCAGGGCCCATATCAAAGCCCACCTGGCGTTGCGTAATGAGGCGAAGAAGCTCGCTAATCATGATGCGCTGACCGGCTTACCAAACCGCACGCTGTTGCAAGACCGTACCGAGCAAGCCTTGCAAAAGGCTCGTCGCAGTCAGGTCCGCGTGGCCATGCTGTTGCTTGATCTGGACAACTTCAAAGGCATTAATGATTCGCTCGGGCATTCCATTGGTGATGCCCTGCTCAAGGAAGTCGCAGCCCGTCTTTCGCTGGCCTCCAGGGCTTTGGATACGGTCAGTCGGCAGGGTGGGGACGAGTTCATCGTTTTATTGCCAGAGGTCAGTGGTTTTGATGTGGTCGGCGATTTTGCCGAGCGGCTACTCACCACCATCAGCACCCCCTTCATTATTCAAGGTAATCGCTATGACCTGAGCGCGAGTATCGGCATCAGCCTGTTCCCTGACGACAGCGAGGACACCGAGTCGCTCTACCGTCATGCGGATTCGGCGATGTACCAAGCCAAACTCGATGGGCGTAATCGTTGTCGCTTCTTTTCCCTCGATATTGAGCGCAGCACCCGTGGTCGGCACCTGTTGGAACAGCACATGCGCAGTGCGTTGGAAAATGGCGTATTTGAGGTTTTCTATCAGGCCAAGGTTGTGGCCACCGGGAATGTAATGGTCGGGATGGAGGCGCTCGTTCGCTGGCGCAATAAAGAGGGCAACCTCATCTCTCCAGCTGATTTCATTCCGTTGGCCGAAGAAACCGGGCTGATCATTCCGATTGGTAAATTCGTGCTGCAGCAGGCCTGTCATGATGCCCAGATGCTTGTCGCACAAGGCATGCATTTTGTGGTCAGCGTGAATATTTCAGCAGTGCAGTTTCGCGAAGAATCATTTTTACAGATGGTGCAAGACACGTTGCTTGCGTCGAAACTCGCACCAGAGTTTCTTGAGTTGGAGATCACCGAGGGCGTACTGGCTAGGGATGTCGCTAACACGCAGCATGTATTGTCATCTTTGCGCAGCATGGGAGTGCGGATTGCGCTTGATGATTTTGGTACAGGTTACTCAAGCCTTACCTACCTCAAGCGCTTTCCAGTGGATGTGCTGAAAATAGACCAGAGCTTTGTGCGTGACATGCTGGTTGATAAGAGTGACGCCGCGATTATTGAAGCCATTGTCAAATTGGCTCAGGCATTTGGTCTTGAATTAGTGGCTGAAGGCGTGGAAACCCAGGAGCAAGCCGCCGCCTTGCAATCGTTTGGCTGCCAAATTATGCAGGGCTATCTGTATTCTAGGCCGGTACCGTTTAACCAGTTCTGTGCATTGTTGGACTCTGGCAATCTAACTGTTCGATAGCCGATAAAAACAGTCATTCGATACGTTTTGTTGATTCACCAATCATCACTTTACGCTTGAGTTACCAAGGTTTTTCTGTGGGTAACCATCACCGATCAGCGCTCTGAAATTGTTGTTGGGATGCTATGTCGATAAAAAAGAATTACGCCATCGTTGCCGCCAATAAATGGACCATCACTAGCCTGCTTGGCGGGTTGGTTATCAGCATCGCTGTAGCTGTGGGGCTTGCTCAGTTCAATCATCGGGAGGCTGTTGACGCTGTTAAGGCTGCTGCTGAGAAATCCGCTGATGCAGTAGTTAATCGCATAAAGCTTTATCAGTATGGTTTGCGGGGGGCTCGTGGCTCGATTCAAACCATGGACGAGAAAGCCATCACCCGTGAGGGCTTTGACCGTTATGGCAAGACGCGCAACGTTGAAGTGGAGTTCCCGGGCGCGCGTGGATTTGGCTTTATTCGCCGCGTTGCTCCGCAGGATGAAGCGGCGTTTTTGGCCCAGGCGCGTGCCGATGGCTGGCCAGATTTTGCCATCCGCCAGCTTGCGCCCCATGACACTGAACGTTATGTCATCCAGTACATCAGCCCGGTTGAGCCCAATAGGGTGGCCGTTGGTCTGGATATCGCCTCCGAGGCTAACCGCAGGCAAGCGGCATATTCCGCGATGCTGAGTGGTGAGGTGCGTCTGTCAGGCCCCATTACGCTGGTGCAAGGGCTAGGTCAGCCGCAGCAGTCCTTCCTGATTCTGATGCCGATCTACTCCGGTGGGGTGGTCCCCGACACGACTGAGGCGCGTGAGGCGCAAGCGTTTGGTTGGAGCTATGCGGCATTGAGTATGGGCGAGGTGCTCAACGGCATACGCCCGCCGGAGCAGGCAGTTAGCCTTGAATTACGTGACATTACTGATCCTGCGCACAGTGTCGTGTTTTATAACGATGAGGATGAGCGTGCTCAGGAAGTGGTTCTCTCCCAGACGCTTGAGCGCGATGTGTATGGCCGGCGCTGGCAGGTGCAATTTGGCGTGCACCCGCTGTTTATCAGCCAACTTCGCCAGTTTTCTCCGTTACTGGCGCTGAGTATTGGGCTCACCGTTTCAGTGTTGTTAGCCGCCTTGGTGGGCGTACTAAGCATCAGTCGAAAACGTCAGCAGCAAGTGTTCGCAGAACAAGGAAAATTGGCCGCGATTGTGGCAAGTTCGGCCGACGGCATTATTGGTAAAAACCTGGACGACACGGTGACCAGCTGGAATAAAGGTGCCGAGAGGCTATTTGGGTTTAGTGCGCAGGAGGCGATAGGGCGACGCCTTACTGAACTGGTCGTCCCAGAGGCACTAAAACATGAAGAGACAGAGATTCTTGCCACGGTTAAAGCGGGAAGCCACGTCCCCAGCTTTAACACCCTGCGCCAAGATAAATACGGCAAGTTGATTCCCGTTTCCGTTGCCGTTTCGCCTATTCGTAACTCTGCTGGCGCAGTTGTTGGGGCGTCGAAGACCGTCCGGGATAACACTGAGCAAGTGGCCGCTGAGGCGAAGATTCATGAGCTCAACAGCAGCCTTGAGGCGCAGGTCGTTCAGCGCACAGCGGAGCTGCGTGAGAGCAACCTGTTGTTGAGTAATGTGCTGCGCTCGGCCTCGGAAGTAGCAATTATTGCGACTGACCGGGAGGGCATCATTCGCTTATTCAATGCCGGTGCCGAGAGGATGCTGGGTTATACGGCGGCAGAGCTGATCGATAAGAGCAGCCCGGCCAGCTTCCATCTGGAGCATGAGGTGGCGGCGCGCTCACTTGAATTAACTGTGCAATATGGCCAAGCGATAGAAGGGTTCCGAGCATTTGTATACAAGGCCGAACTAGAGGGGGCGGAGACACGTGAGTGGACCTATGTCCGCAAAGATGGCTCGCATTTCCCGGTATCCCTAGCTGTTACGGCCATACGTAATGAAGATGGCGAGATCAATGGCTACCTGGGCATCGCCGTAGATTTGACCGCTACTAAAGCTTCTGAGGTTGCCGTAGCCGCTGCGCGTGATCAGTTGCTTTTGGCCGCTGATTTGGCCGAGATGGGGATTTGGACCTGGACTCCCTCAGATAACACTCTGAGTTGGAATGACCGTATGTACGAACTCTACGATCAGCCCCTTAGCCTGCGTGATAACGGTTTGAACTATGAACATTGGTATTCGCGCGTTCATCCGGATGACGTTGAAGCGACTGCTTATAAGCTGCAGCGGACCGCAGAAGCAGGGGAGGTTTATGACCCGATTTTCCGAGTGGTGCGCCCAGACGGATCGATACGTATTATTCAGGGTGGTGCTCAGGTTGAACGTGACTCAACAGGGGCAACACTGCGGGTAACCGGCTTCAATCTCGACATCACTGCTGAGCGTGAACTGCAAGCACGGTTGATCGATGCCAAGGAGCAGGCGGATGCCGCCAGTGCATCCAAGTCGTCATTCCTGGCCAATATGAGCCACGAAATCCGTACGCCGATGAATGCGGTGTTGGGCATGCTGCACTTGGTGCAGAACACCGAACTGGAGTCCCGCCAGCTGGATTACATCTCCAAGGCCGAGTCAGCGGCAAAATCACTGCTTGGGCTGCTGAACGATATTCTCGACTATTCCAAGATCGAAGCTGGCAAGTTACTGCTTGATGCACACGCCTTTGAGCTAGAACCCCTGATGCGTGACTTGGCTATTGTTCTGTCTGGAAATCAGGGCAGCAAGGATGTCGAAGTCATGTTCGACCTCGACCCCCAACTGCCCAGCATGCTATTTGGCGACAGCCTGCGTTTGCAGCAGGTATTGATTAACCTCGCAGGGAATGCGCTCAAGTTCACCCAGCAAGGACAGGTAGTTGTTAGGTTTGAACAACTGCAGCGCCAAGATGATGCAGTGCGCGTTCGCATTGAGGTCAGTGATACCGGCATTGGTATAAGCCCTGAGCAGTTGCAGCGAATTTTTGATGGTTTTACCCAGGCTGAAGCTTCTACCTCCAGGCGTTTTGGTGGAACGGGATTGGGTTTGGTTATCTCCAAACGCTTGATCAATCTCATGGGAGGGGAGCTGCAGGTTAGCAGTGAGGTTGGGGCAGGCAGCCGCTTTTGGTTTGATGTCGAATTAGGGATTTTTCAGGCCGTGCCGTTGCGCGAGCTTTGCCCAGGTGCTGACCACCCAATACGCTTACTGGTGGCCGACGACAATGAAGTGGCCGGTTATCTGCTGGTGCGCACAGCCGAGGCTTTGGGATGGCAGGCTGACCTGGTGCAGGATGGCCTCGAAGCCGTGGAACGGGTGCAACAGATGCAGCACGCGGGCAATGGCTATGACGTCATCCTAATGGATTGGCGCATGCCTACCATGGACGGTTTGAGCGCCGCGCGCCTGATTCGTCAGCAGAGCCAGGGGCCGCATGCACCTGTGATCGTCATGCTCACGGCGTATGGGCGTGAGGTGTTGTCTGATGCGCAGCAGGGGAGGGACGCACCGTTTGCTGAGTTCCTCAGCAAGCCAGTAACTCCTCAGTTATTGGCCGATACGATTCAGCGTGTATTGACGGGGGGGCGCGCGCCTCAACCAACGGTCGCAACCCAGCGTGCCTTACAGCCAAAGCGTTTGGCTGGGCTGCACTTGCTGGTCGTCGAAGACAATATGCTTAACCGTCAAGTGGCGTTCGAGTTGTTAAAAGGTGAGGGCGCTGAGGTTGCTCTTGCCGAGGGTGGCCTTGAGGGCGTTCAGATGATTATCGAGGGGAGAGAGACCTTCGATGCAGTATTGATGGATGTCCAGATGCCAGATATCGACGGCTTGGAAGCGACACGGCGGGTTCGTGCCGATGCTCGGTGTGGCGCAGTAAAGATCATTGCCATGACAGCCAATGCATCAGTCTCCGATGAGCAGGCATGCCGTGTGGCGGGGATGAATGGTCACCTCGGTAAGCCAATAGACCTGGAGAAAATGGTCGCTACTCTGTTGCGTCATACTGGACGTAAAGGCGCTGCATCATCAGTCCAGGTACAAGCAGAGCCACATGACTCAGTGGTGGAGTCAGCTACTTCAATTGGTCAACGCTTTGGCGGTAATCGCGAGTTGATTCGCAACGTGTTGAACAGTTTCGCGCCAGAGCAGGCCAAGCAACTCGCTCGGCTGCAGGAGCAGGTTGAGCAACGCAATGCCGCTGGTGCGGCTGCGGTATTACACGCCATCAAAGGCAGCAGCGGCACCATGGGGGCGTGGGCCATGTCGCAACTGGCGGGTGAGCTGGAGCAACAATTACTGCATGCGGATGAAACCGCCAAGGCGCAGTTGTTAGCCGAGGGTAGTTTCGTTGAGGAACTGCATGAGTTGCTACACAGCAGTGATCAGGCGCTGAAGGCTATGTTTGAGTTGCCTAGTGAGTTGCCGTCAGTCGATATCGAGTCTGCTGGTTTACCGCTGGAGCAATGGCGTGAGGCCTTGCAGGATATTCTGCAGTTGTTAGACGCGGGCAATATGCAGGCAATCGCCCAAAGTGAGGCATTGTTGGCGCAGACCTCACACGAATTGCGGCCACAATTTGGCAAGTTTTTAGATTTGGTGCAATCCTTAGACTTTGCTGCATCTTTATTGGCTGGGCATGAACTGCTGAATTCGGTCTGAAGGATTTATTGATGCAAACTTGGTTAAAAGCCACCCGGCAGAAGCCCAAGCTGCTTCTGGTGGATGATCAGCGCGTTAATATCCTCGTGCTGTATGAACTGAATCGCCCCGGATTTCCTAGACACTTTCCAGGCTCAGTAAATGTCGCTTCTCGAACTCTACCGGTGACAGTTGGTTGTTGAAACCGTGTCGGC